>NZ_FOMA01000008.1 GCF_900112495.1 Bacillus sp. OV322 | reverse complement strand
CGCTCGACTTGCATGTATTAGGCACGCCGCCAGCGTTCGTCCTGAGCCAGGATCAAACTCTCCGAAGAAATGTTTGACTTGCTCATTTGCTTTTAAAGTGTGTGCTCACTATTTTAAAACGTTGGCGCTTAGTTTTGTTCAGTTTTCAAAGAGCAATCTTGTTCACTCGACTTAGTTATCATAACATGAGGTTGATCAGTTGTCAACTTCTGCGAAGTGAACTTCTTTTTAAAAATCGCTATTCATCAGCGACTTATTCAGCTTACTATTAATTTATTAGAAGCCATGCGGCTTACCGCCTAAATCAAAAGTACTTACTTATAATAACTGCCTTCTCTGCTCCTGTCAACAGTCTTTTTTTGAGATGGCTCTTTTCTTAAAGTTTGTTGTTTTTATGTTCTGTGAGGAGATTCCATTGTAAAGCCAGGTTGATTGGTGTAAGGCCGCGCCTCCTGCTTAAAATATCGGAACAGGTAAGAACTGGCAGGCGCCAGCCGGGGATGCTCACCGCCCGCCCATCGGAAAGCAGATCTGCTAAGCTTACAGCCTAAATGAATCTGCATACATGACAAAGACCTTCCGAAAAGACGGAAAGCCTTTCAATCCATTATTTGGCCATATCTTCAGGAATTGTTTTTGATGGCTTGGATTCCTGGCCGAACAAATCAACCGCGGTCACATAGTATTGATGCTTAGGTGCACTGGAATCTGTATAACTTTTTCGCTGGAGGGCCGATACACTTTTGGCATATTTATATTCTCCGTTTTGATCTTTACGGTAAATTCTGTACCCGACTATCGTATCCTGCCTCACAGCATGCCAGGAAATGAAGGTTCCACTTATAGTTAAATCCGGCGGAGATTCAGGCTTTTTAAGCAGGGTTTTTTGGTCCTTTACATTTTCCTTTAGTGTTGAATACACAACTAACCGCTCCTGGTGAGTGCCCTTTGACCTGTCGAAAAGTCCGGTGCAGGTAATGACATTCAGCCTTGCCATATCCCTCTTGCCGAAAATTTCTTTAATCGGTGCACTTTTGTATGGATAACTCTTCTTTTTCTGTACAGTAAAAGTCATTTTTTTTGATTTCTGGTCATAGAGAATGATTTCATCTCCTGCTTTCAGATCTTTTAATTTAAAGAAAACCGCAGGTCCAGTTTTATTATCCACATGCCCATCAATCACAGCACTTCCCAGTTCGCCCGGGATTGTTCCAGGCTCAAACCATGCCGCATGCTTATCATCTTTCGGAACATCCATTTCCCCGTTCTTTAAGATTCCCGCTTTTTCTACCTTGGTATCTATTTTTAGTGAAGGGATTTTTATCCTAGACGGAATCAATCCCTCGCTTTCTTCAATTTGCCTTCTTTCCAGTTCTATACGTTTGTTTACAAAAGATGCCGCATCCTCCTCAGAGAGTACAAATTCTTTAAAAATGGGGTCCTTGGACATTTTCTTTCCATCCTGCTTCTTTTTTTCCGGACTGGTTGGATGGGAGTGGGTTGAATGGGTAGAGTCCATAACAGGAGTTCCCTGGCACCCTGCGAGGAGCAATCCTGATAAACAAGCGGCAGCCATAATGGAAGAAAATCGTTTCATCTCTATACTCCTCTTTTCATTTATAAGGTCGTTTATCAGGATAACGTCAAAAGTCTGAATTTGGATCACCTTTTCAGGCAAAAATTTATTTTTATGTCCCAGCAAGAAATGCCTGCCTTCTATTAACCATTTTATTAAACACATAACCACGATAGTTTAGCTATCATAAACGAGTAATTGGACTGTATCCTTTTTTACTGTTCATTATATATATTTAGAAGGATTAATTACGGTTCACCGCCGGGAGAATTACCCGGAATGAATAAACCCGCAATCCATATGGATTGCGGGCAAAAATCAATTATTACTTCCCCTTATGCTGAGTGCTGGAAAGTTTATAAACTGAAACTGTTCCTTTTACTGCAGGAAGACTGATACTGCCTGTTTTTTGTGTTTTCAGGTACTTATGCGTAAAGGCATTTTCAGCATATTTAAAGTCAGCACTGCTTAGCTTTACAGGCTGGGTTTGCGATTTGTTTATGACAACAAGCAGGCGGTCTTTCTTATAGCTTCTTTCAAAAACAAGCACATTATCATTTATAAGCTTTTGTTTATAGGTGCCTTTTTGAAGGGCTATTTCATGGTTTCTCAGGGAAATCCATTGCTGATAATACTTTTTTAGTTCCAGGTTTTGAACCTTCGGATCCCACGGCATCATTTCGCGGAAATAGCGGTCTTTATAATCCGCAGCCTGATTATGGTCTTTGCTTTGCGATAGGCCGACTTCTGTTCCGTAATAGACAACAGGTGTGCCTGGCAGGGTAAATTGTGCAGCAGCAGCCAGCTTTAATTTATTTGTATCCCCGCCTGCTTCGAATAAGAAACGCGGCATATCATGGTTATCGAGGAACGTATTCATCCGGAATTCCTTCGGATATGTTTTCTCGTTGCTTGTGATTGCTTCCCCGAGTTCCTTCATAGATTTATTTTTTGCGAAAACATCGCTAAGTGCGCCTTGCATAGGGAAGTCGAGAGCACCATCGAGTTTTCCAGCATAGGTGCTGATTTTTTCGCGGCTGTCCCAAACCTCTCCAAAAATATAGGCATTTGGATTAATTCTTTTTACAGCATATCTGAAATCCACCCAAAAGCTGTAGCTCGGGCCTTTTGCATAATCCAGCCTGAATCCATCAAACCCCAAATTTTTAAGCCAAAATGGCACAACCGTTTTCAGCATATAGTTTCTAGTGTCTGGATTGTCATTGTTTAACTGCGGGAGTTCTGAAACACCGCTGAAGGTTTCATATTTGTCCGGCCAGTGCGTAAAGGTATACCACTTATAGTAAGGGCTCTTTTCTCCATTTTTTTGTGCATCCTTGAAAAACGGATGCTGGTTTGAAGTATGATTCGGGACAAGGTCATATACAGCTTTCATCCCTCTGCGGTGCGCTTCTTTAATAATTGATTTCATTAATTGCTCATCACCGAAACGGCGGTCGATTTTCGTGAAACTTGCCGGATGGTAGCCATGTGAATAAGGACCCTCAAATACAGGGGATATCCAAATTGTTTTAATACCCAGGCTCTGAATGTATCCAAGTTTTTCTTTTACACCGGCAAGATCACCGCCCATCCAGCCCTTAAGTCGCTCATCATATGGCAGGGCAAGGCTTTTGGGATCGTCATTTTTTAAATTCCCATTCATGAATCTGTCCACGAAAATCTGATAAATGGATCCAGTTTTGGCCCAATCGGGAGATTTGAACTGATCCACATAATAAGCAAATTCCGTGGCATCTTCAGCTGTGAGGCTATTGGTATCTGCAAATTGAGATCCTTGCCCCTTTGAGTACCAAATATCTGTTTTGTATTTTACTCTAGTCTGATTTTTCTGCTTCGGTATCATTCCGCTGAAGACAGTTGTAATCATTCCTTCCTCATTTTTCGACGATGATTGTACTGTCAGTGGAACAAAATGCCCTCTTAGCACCTTCCCTCTTTTTCCGGAAGGAGAAGATCCGTCGGTTGTATAATAAATTCCCCCTTTATCAATAGGGCCATAGTGTTCAGCCTTGACCTTTATCCGCACATTATCCTTGCTGTCAGGCACCTTTGGCATAAAGTCATAATTATGGCTCACATTGATTGCTACAGGGACAGCTTTAAAAGATGAAATTGTATCATTGAAGATTGTTCCTTCTTTGCTGAAAACTGCTTCACGGGGCAGCTGGCGGTCTTCTGCATATCTCATATCCCCCAGCCCATACAGGTATGTGAACGATTCGCCCGGATTGCCCGTTAAAGTAAGGGTCCAGGTTCTTTCACCTGTTCTTTTCATGTAAGTGACTCCATAATTGAAATTATTGAGACTGGAAGCTACAGATGGAACTGCCCAGCTGGGAGCAGAAGCGGGCATGGTCAGGTTTAAGGTCACTTTTCCTTCAGCTTCTGTAAGCTTAAGATCCACTGTCCTTTCGTTATCAGGGTGAAAAACAAAGACGTAGTTCCCTGATTGAGGAGGGGTGTATGTTAAGTTGTCTCCATCCATCCAATTTCCGTCTCTTACATATTTAAATTCAAGCGTTTTTCCTCCTGCCAGAGGAATGGGCTTAGATATCCAGGTTCCATCGCTTTGCTTGGCAAGCTGGTTATTATCCGAGCCCCAGTCAAGCGGCGCTTCACTTCCCCTGACTACAACCTTGCTGTAATCTGCAGCACTCGAGTGGGCCGGTGTTAAAAACGAGCAGAACATAAAAAACAGGATTACAAGAAAGAGAGGCTTTCTTTTCATATCTTTTTCCTCCTGAAATAGTTGTAAAAGGAAGATCAGGATTTTTCTTACCTGACCTCCACTTCATCATTTACTTATTTTACTTCAAGTACAAAAGTGCTCAGTGCAGGCACAGTGACTTTTGATCCTTTTATAATCTGCAAGGTTTTATTCCCTGATTTTTCTCCGTTTACAAGCACCTTCCACGTCCCTCGGGATGGAAGAGCAACAGAAACAGCTTTTCTGTTGGCATTGTAAATAACAGTAAGGTCTTTTGCATGATCTCGATTGGCATGTCCATTAATATGGTACGCCACCGTATTTTTCGGTGCTTCAAGGAATGATAAATGCTTGCGGATATCAGAAGCTGTTCTCATCCTTAAGGCAGGGTGGCCTTTTCGAAGCTCAATAAGCCCTTTCATATACTTTACTTCTTTATCAAAATCAGCACGCCTTTGCCAGTCAAGCTGATTTGTGGAGTCTGGTGCATTGTAGCTGTTTCCATTTCCGCCCTTTGTTCTCATGAACTCCTGCCCCGCATGAATAAATGAAATTCCCTGGGACGTCAGGACAATGGAAGAAGCAAGCTCATGCATTTTTTTCCTGACCGCAAGTGAATCTTCCGGGTTGGTCTTCTGCAATTTATCCCAAAGAGTAAGATTGTCATGTGCTTCCGCATACTCGACAACCTGCTCCGGGTCCTTATATGCGGCAATGGAGGCAGGGTAATCAATACCTGCTTTTATTCCTTCTTTAATGCTATTTTCGGTATTTTCTTTTCCGTTCACAAAGCCCGGATCACCATCTTCAAAGACACTGCCTTTTATGGCATCCCGAATGCCGTCATTAAAATGAGCAATTCCTGTCATTTTTGAAGCATTCTTTTGATTGGCCTTCAGAGAAGGATCAAGCGGGGTATTCAGATCCCATCCTTCTCCAAGAACGATGATGGAAGGATCGATTTTATTCAAAGACTTCCTTACTTCATTCATGGTTGTCACATCAAGAATCCCCATTAAATCAAATCGGAAGCCGTCCAGGTTATACTCCTTCGCCCAGTAGCTTACAGAGTCGACAATGAATTTCCTCATCATTTTCCGCTCGGATGCTGTATCATTTCCTACCCCTGACCCATTGGCCAATGTTCCGTCTTCGTTATATCTGAAATAATAGCCGGGAACAAGCTGCTGGAAGTTTGATTCACTAGTAGAAAACATATGGTTATAAACCACATCCATAATCACTCTTAAATTATTTTTGTGAAGAGATTGGACCATCTGTTTAACCTCTGTGATCCGCTTGACAGGATTATATGGATCTGTTGAATACGACCCCTCAGGAGCATTATAGTTCTTAGGGTCATATCCCCAATTGAATTGCGGCTGATCGAGCTTTGTTTCATCTACTGTCCGGTAATCATAGATTGGCAGAAGCTGTACATGAGTTACACCCAAATCCTTGATATGATTCAATCCTGTTTTAACACCGCCGGGCCCTTTAGTCCCTTCCTCTGCTGCGCCCAGATACTTACCTTTATTTTTAATCCCGGATTTAGGATCCTCCGAAAGATCTCTAACATGCAGTTCGTAAATAATTGCATCTTCAGGTGTGAACGGCTTCATTCTGCCGCTCCACTTAGCAGGATTCGTTTTATTAAGATCAATCACTGCACCTTTATCTCCATTAACAGTTACTGCGCGGACGTACGGATCAACTGCTTCATTCCATTTGTTTCCGATTTTCACCTTATACGTATAGATTAAACCCTCCTGGTCTCCTTTAATGAAGGAAGTCCAGGTTCCCCGTTCTGCTTTCTTGAGAGAAGTCTCCTTCCCTGTTTTGTCATCCCAGGAACGGTAGGTTACAAGTTTTGCTTCGCTAGCCGTTGGGGCCCAGACACGGAATGACGTTCCTCTCTTCGTATAGGTATTTCCTAAATCATGCCCAGGATAATAGAAAAGGGAATCAAACTCCGGAGAACGTACCACCTTTCCCGTTTCAACAGGCGCCGTTCCGAAATTCTCCTTTGTTACTTCATAGGTTTTTGACAGGTCCAGATTATTTTTCGTTATAATTTTCACTTTATTTGTGAAGCTTCCCGTTTTACTATCGTAAGGTATGACTTCCTTGATTTTTGCGTCTCCTGCGAGTGATAATCCAGCTTTGGATGCATCAAAAGGAAAATTCGTTTCAAAGGTAATCTCATTAAAAGCATCAATTGAAGCTTTAACGATTTTCGGCGTCTTATCCACAGAATCTTTATCATAATAAATCCGATCCTGCCCTTGTGCGATCCATATCTCGGCTGAGCCGTCCGGATTAAATTTTGTCACGAAGCGGTTATCAACATCTTTTTCCGCCCACTCGTTTTCCGCCGTGCTCTTCCTTACAATCATCCCTACCTTATGAACATCCTTTAGATTATGCAAAACGATGTGCGCCACTCTTCCATAATCGTCACTTTCCTTAAATGTCACTGCTTCGCCATTGCCGCCTTCAGGCCATGCCCATAAATTCCAGCCATCATACTGATTGTCATAACGGAAATAATGGACTGTTACATTAATATTTTCATAGGAAGGAAGATTGCGATATTCCCCGTCAGGAGGCTCTGTATATGTACGATCGTCCCCGGATTTTACCCAGACCTCGCCTTCTCCCCCAGAAATATCAATCATTCGGTCGCCGCCGTCTTTTTCCCAGCTGTCAGTTCGTACGATAAATCCTGCTTTTTTTAAGTTCCCATCCAATTCTATCTCGGCAACCTTGCCAAAGGCATCGCTGCCTGTAAACGGATAGGCTTTTCCCTCGCCCCCCTCAGGGAAGACCCATAAATTCCAATCCTTCGTATTTCCTTCCGCTTCCTGATAGTGAATAATAATCTTAGTTTTTCCCACTGCAAACGTTTGCGCAAAACTGAATGAAAAAATCATCCCCAGCAATAGGATACATGCTGCCGTTGCCGCAATCCCTTTTTTAAACAATTTGAAGCTCACCCAAACCCCTCCCTTTTCCTGACATTATGTGGAATAATCCTTCTCTACTTTATCACGTTAAAAAACATATTGAAATCGCTTT
The DNA here is from genome assembly GCF_900112495.1 of Bacillus sp. OV322. Lineage (GTDB taxonomy): Bacteria > Bacillota > Bacilli > Bacillales > DSM-1321 > Peribacillus. The sequence goes on along the minus strand of NZ_FOMA01000008.1, from coordinate 152,740 downwards.
CATTATAAATAGTCAGAAAGCCTCAGCATAGATAAAAGCTGAATGAAAATTTCATTAGCTCGTGAAAGGTATATGAAGGTTTTTTATCTTATACTCCTGCTAAAACCCATCGTTCCAGACATTTCGGAGCTTCTGCACCTGCTGGTTACGTTAGTTTTTGCAGCCTCCTCTTGTACAAAATACCTGGGGCATGAGACACTCTTCAATGAATTACAAAAGTACGCTTAATTCAAGAGTCTTTTATCACAATATTTATATATATTGAGCAAATAATTAGAAAATTTAAGGAATATGTTATATGCTTACCTTATATGTATGGAATTCTCCAATAGGCAAATAATAAACGAAAGAGGTGGGCCGTTATGCGCAAGGAAAAAAATCCGCTGCTTTCTGATGAGTTCTTGGATGAAGTAGCACGGGAAATCAACCAGCTTTACAATGGGTCAAAACACGAGCAATATGAAGAGCAGATTAATAACGATTTGGAATAACCGCAGACTTTAAAAACCATAAAAAAAATCCCCGGATTTAACTGACTGCTCTCATAATTGATGCTATTGCTTTTCTCCTAAAAAACTCTCTCTTGTTTAATCATCCAACCGGCATTTATGATGAACTTGCGGATGAAAAATGATTAATTTGTACAATTTTAATCTTCTTAATTTCCTTAAAAAAACAAACAGCCAGGAATTTATCCTGGCTGTTTGTTTCCTTTATCTCTATGTTAGCCCAATTCCGGTGAGGCGTTCGTTTCCTCAGAAACCTGTTCCTGGGTCTTCTTATTAGATAATTGGATTTTGTGTAGGAACAATGTAAATACTGCTCCAATAACAATGAAAATCAAGCCTGCAAAAAATACAGTATGCAGGGAATCCATCAGTGAAGTTTTAATAATCGGCAGCATCTTATCCAATAAGCTTGATGGTATTTTCTTCAAAGCTTCTGGTGAGAAAAGCATCTGAAATAAGCCGCTTGGATTATCATCAACCATAAATTTAAACTTTGCACTCATGGCTTCTGCCTGGCTTGGCAGGCTGTTAAGGAATGGAACGAATTTATCTGTTAAAAGGGTTCCTGCCCTGCTGTTCATGACAGCACCCAGGATGGTAATCCCAAAGGTTCCTCCGATAGAACGGAAAAACTGGCTTGATGAGGTTACAACTCCCAGTTCTTTTTTAGAAAAACTCTCTTGAAGTGCGAGTGTCAGGATCGGCATAACCAGACCCATTCCCAAGCCAATTACCCCCATATAAGTGGTCGCAGTTAACTTTGTTGTATCCATATTAAGTGTAGTCAGCAGGCCAAAACCTCCCGCCATAATCAGCATCCCGATTATGATTTGTGTTTTAATGCCGATTTTGTACACTAACTGGCCGCCAATGATACTTGCAACAATCATGGTAATCATCATCGGAGTCATAATCGTGCCGGAAGCAGTAGCGCTTACCCCAACGATTCCCTGCATGAAGAATGGAACGAATGTGATGGCGCCAAACATACCGACGCTCATAAAAAAGCCGATTAAATTTAATAAAGTAAAGGTCCTGTTTTTAAATAAGTACATAGGCAAAATGGGTTCCTTCGCTTTTGTTTCGATGAAAACAAAGCTTATCAGACCGACCGCCGCAACAATCAGCAAAGTAATAATCTGCCAGGATCCCCATGCGTAGTCTTTGCCTCCGAAGCTTAAGGCAAGAAGCAGTGTTACAACCCCAACAATCATGGTGAACATGCCGGCAAGGTCAAAATTAATCGGTCCTTCATTCTTTTTCGCTTTTAATCCCATCGCAATAAAGACGGTTGCGATAATCCCCACTGGCAGATTGATATAAAATACCCATTTCCAGTTAAGAGAATCTACAATCCATCCTCCTATTTGCGGGCCAATAACAGATGCAAGGCCGTAAATCCCTCCAAAAACTCCCTGGAACTTGGCTCTATCTTTTCCTGTGAATAGGTCTCCAATAACAATCATGGCCATAGGCATCATAATTCCGCCGCCAATTCCCTGCACACCGCGGAAAATGATTAATTCAGTCATATCATTAGCCAATCCGCAAAAAACGGATCCTGCCATAAAAATAATAAGGCCTGTCACATAAACAGTTTTGCGTCCCAATAAATCTGCCAGCTTACCGGCAATGGGTACAATGGTCGTTGAAGTCAGCATATAAGCGGTTGTCAGCCAGGTCATCATGCTTAATCCGCCCAAATCGCCAACAATTCTCGGCATGGCTGTACCTACAATCGTACCGTCCAGCGCCGAGAAAAACATTGCGATGATCAGCCCGATCAGCAATAATTTGCGGTTATAGTCTTGGTTTGTATTTTCCACGTATCTCTCTCCCTGTTAAATCAATCTATTCTCTCTTTAATATCAATCAAATTGCAGTGCTGCCAGCAAGCTTTTCCATAATGTCTGCCATCATGGACAGCTCTTGTTTTGACAGTATGGAAAGCCAGCGTTCCACAATAGCCCTTCTCTCAGATAAAATAATTTCAAACTTTTCTCTCCCTTTATCGGTCAGCCCGATATTGACAACTCTTCTATCTTTTGTGTCGTGCTCCCGGAACACAAATCCGCCCTGCTCGAGCCGGTCGATCATAAAGGTAGCTGCACTCGGCTTGACTTCCATCAGGTCAACCAGCTGAGAAATTCTGCATAGTCCATTATTTTTTATAAAAAAAAGAACAAACCATTGTGTCGGTGTGACTCCCTGGTTATTCAATGCTTCAAGCATTTCTGGCTGTATCTTTTGGATAGTGACTTGAAGCCCGGTTTGTATCCGGTCATAATATTTCTGTGTGCCTTCCACATGAACCCTCCTGTTTGAATTATCCAAGCCGCACAATAATTAACTTTGATTAATATTTAACATTACTAAATATATATCCGCATTAAGTAGTTGTCAATTTAATTTTAATTTTTTTTGCCAATCCCGCAGGAGTCTCACACCTTACGCTCCAATCAGCCTGACTTGACAATGGGAACGACTCATATAACAAATTAAAAAAACAACAATTTTAAAAAAAGAGCCTAATTAAAAAAGGTCTATAAAAAGCTCCCCGTGAGACCATTCTTAAAAGCCCCTTTATAGACATCCTTGAAATCTTACCCAGTAAGCGGATATTCATTCATCACGCGTTCCTTTCCTCAGCCGCTGCAAATCATAATAATATTCCCATCAGGATCCTTAACAGTAAAGAAAGAAAAATCGTCAAATTTCACGATTTCCATATCTCCTTCATATCCCATTTCCTTAATATACTGCCTTGCATTGCCGATAGAGTCAGTATGGAAATTAAAAATCGGATATTCAGAAGGTGCAGGGCTATTTGGATTGTCTTCTGCTCCTGCATCCAGAGTCAGACCTGTGTACTCGCTCATTTTCACATTAAACACAGGGCGCTTCGCTTGATTTTCTTTGTATTCCTGGCCAAGCAGCCGGCTGTACCAGGCAGCTGACCTTTCCAGGTTTGTGACAGGGATAAATACGGTATTTATCTTATTTTTTATTGGACTATTCATCTGACACACTCCATTTCCAAAAAGGTTTCACTTTATTAAACGGATGTTTTCGCTGGGATTATACGGCCTTTTAAAATATTTTAAAAAGCGTCATTTAGCTGCCGCTTGATTTTTGCGGAGTTCAGAGCTTAGCGAAAATCAATATTCGGCGCAGTCACCATAGTCCGCTTTTTGAAAAAGACATTATGCTGTATATATAAGGGAAATGCCGGAAGATACACAAGGGGGCATATGAGAATGATCTTTAAAAAGACAAAACAAAAGCAAACTGCAGCGAGACAAGGCACAGCACAGCTTGAAATCACGAAAGGCAGCTCAGTAGAAAAGCAGATTAAGATGATCGGTTTAACAGAGGATGATTTGCGGGTGATTAATTATCTTCAGCCATTTGCTGCGGAAAAAATGGACGTAATTGTGGATAGGTTTTATGAAAACCTCGAACATGAACCTTCTCTACTGAACACCATTAACCATCACAGTTCAATTGAACGCTTAAAGAATACCTTGAAGCGGCATATCTCAGAGATGTTTGACGGTGTGATTAACGATGACTATTTTCTTAAAAGAATTAAGATTGCACAAATACATGTAAAAATAGGATTGCAGACAAAATGGTATATGTGCGCATTTCAGGACTTGTTTCTTTCACTTTCTTCCATTATTGAAGAAAATATTGAAGATAGACAAGAAGGCTTTGCTGCTTTGAAGGCTGTATCAAAAATACTGAATTTAGAGCAGCAGCTTGTGCTGGAGGCATATGACGCGGAGACAGAACGATTAAAAAATGAGGTAGAGGAACAAAAGAATTTAATACGCGGAAATGTGGCAAATGCCACGCAGAATCTGGCGGCAATCTCACAGGAAACGAACGCTTCCTTTCATCATCTTAATGCCCAATCAGACGAAATTGTTTCACTCGCCAATACTGGTACGGAACTTTCTATTTTGGCGGAAGAAAGAGCCCAAAAAGGAAAAGAGCAGCTGCAGCAGCAGAACCATAATATGTCTGATATCCAAGACTCTGTAAATGACATATCAAATGATCTTCAGGTTTTACTGAAAATCTCCAAGCAGATGCAGGAAATCGTGAGCATTGTAACAGGCATAGCTGACCAGACAAACCTGCTGTCCCTGAACGCTGCGATTGAAGCAGCCCGGGCCGGGGAACATGGTAAAGGCTTCTCTATTGTGGCAGAAGAGGTACGAAAGCTTTCAGATGAAACAAAAAAATCCGTCACCAATGTTGCTGGCCTTATTTTAAATACTAATTCCCAGGCAGAAAAGCTGACTTTATCACTTGAGAAAATAAGGGAAGCCGTAAAAGAAGGCAACAGCAGCATGAAAGAAACCGGGGAGCATTTTGAACAGATTCTCAAGACGATGGGTGAAACAAAATTGCAGAATAACCGGATTGAGCAAGAACTGATCTCATTCACTGGTGTAATCACTTCTTTAGGCAAAGCGTTTGACCAGGTCGCTTCATCCGCAGATGGACTGACAAGCATCACTAGAGAAATGGAATGAACAGGCAAGGAGGAACGGCGGAAGCCGGCCTCCTTTTTTAATACTGGTTTTGAAAACACTTTGCATTCAGTCCTGCTTTAAGCCCCTCGGCAGCAAGGTTCATTAATTCCCAGGAAAAACAATAAAACCTCCAGTTCATTACGTACCCCTCTTCAACCTCAAAGGAGTGGATATTTGTTAAAAATAAGTCTTCCTCCCTTCTTTCCATTTCTGCAATGACCGGCCTTCCCCAAAGAGTTTTGTATAGGGCAACCGTTTCACCCTGCCTTTGTGCCGACTCTTCCCAATCTCTGAGCGAGTTTTTCTTGGTTTCCTCTTTTCCATATTCAATGCCTGCATGGATAATTTCTGTTCTTGTATGTTCATGGAGCAGTGAAGCAATCGCTTTCGCGTCCTTATTGCGAAAGCCTTCCAAAAGTCTTTCAATCACGATATTTGAAGGTTCAAGATTCACTGCATGTTCTCTTGTATGCTGGGCCTGACCCTTTGGGATGCTCTTTAACGCTGATCGGCCCCGTTCCAATGAAGCATATACTGCTCCCCTTGTTGTCCCGATTATTTCGGCTGCTTCTTCTGCTTTAAAAAGAAACACATCCGTCAATAGCAGTGCTGCAAATTGTTTAGGCGTAAGATGTTTTAATAAAAACTCCATATTTTCAAGTGTTTGAAATTGAATGGAACCAGAAGGGTCCTGAACCATTTCCATTGGATAAACGTCTACTATCTCTGCTTTCCTTCTCCTGTGCTGATCAATCCAGATGTTTGTTGCAATCCTGAATAAATATGCTTTAATGTTCATCTCCTGAAAGACCTTGGAGAGAAGCGAAAGTGACTTCAAAAGTGTTTCCTGCACAAGATCTTCTGCGTCCCACGGTGAGCCAGTCAGCCTGTAGCAATAGCTCCACAAAACAGAACGATAAGGCTCAATCGTTTTTTTATAGTTGCTTTCTGTTTGTCTCAAATCTTCGCCAATCTCCGCCATGTTTTTTTTATTTTCCATAAGTACTCCCCTGTTATGACTTCGGCATAGACATTCGCCACACCTATTCATTCTAGCGGGCAGCCCTTAATTCCTGCAGTAACAGGTCCCAATTAGTACGGCTAATTGTTTAAGAGGCTCTGCGGCGGGGAAAAATGTAATACTAAAGAGAGAATAAGGAGGAAACAGAAATGGCAAAAAGCATAGTAGGCGTTTACGAAACACCCGCCGAAACGATTTCAGCGATTGAAAATCTAAAAAATAAAGGATATGAAAAAGAAAGCATTACGGTCATTACAAATCGTTCTGACAGCAGCTATCTGGAAAACCGGACAGGCGCAGAGGTGGATCGGACAAAGTATACACCAGAAGATAAATCCGTTATGGAACAACTCATGGAATTCTTCACATCAAGCCCTTATGAAGCCGACGGTGTATTTTCTGCAGACACAGATGTTTCTGAAATTGAGCTTAATAAATATTCAGCAGACCTTAATGATGGAAAGTATCTTCTGGCCGTTGAAGCCTTTCATGAAAATATTTTAAAAACTGAATCGAACATTGATTAGATTTCTATAATCCAGCAAAACCCGGGCATGCATTCCATGTTCCCGGGTTTTGCTTCGTTTCAGCCATTTGAGGCTAATATACTGTTCCGCTTCCATCAATCTTAACCTTTGAATGTACATGAAAATCCAAATTCTTGTAAACTTCCTTCCATTCGTTCTCCTGTTTTTGTCCTGAACCATGCCTGGCACCATATTTCAGGCCCAAACCCAATGGATCCGCACCCATTCTCTGCAAATGTTTTAATAGCTCTTCTATCCGGAGATTTATGTCAAGCGAGGCTTTTCTTTGGTGCTCTAATAATTCTTTATTCGTGCTTAATTTCCCGTTGGATTCTTCTACATACCCTTCTACCTTTATATAAATATTGGCGTATGGCCTTTGATTGGCAGGAGTGATGATATCAATATTGTTACTGAATCTGTTCACATTGATAAAAAAATGTTCTTTCCCTTTTCCCGTATTGATTTGCCCTCTTTTAGATGTGTTTAGCATTTCGTTCAGCATTCTGGTTTCATTCCGGTCAAGCTCACCCTTAAGCCTTGTTCCCCCATACACCGCTGCTGTATCGATGGTATAGCTTTTTTCAGCTGGCCTGATGATCGGCAATACCGGATCAATTCCCTCCTCCCTAAGCTTTGAATAAAAATCATTCAGGATTTCAGTCAGGACATATGTGGAGGTATTTGTCGTTTCATCAAAAGCAAAAACCAATGCGTTGCCGGGAAGCCTTTCGGATTTAGGGTTGATTTGAAGGACTTTTTTTGAGGAAGGCTCTGCAATGGCTATAAAGGAAATTCCCTGTATATCCCTTCTGCGCACAAACCAATTCAGGACAGTTTTCGGATTTTCATCGATGATTTTTTTATCAAATAGCAGCACTTTGCAATGGCCGAAGTCGAATTCTTTGTCTACTTTTGCCTTCATTACCCGGATGGCCTCTGGTATAGAATCAGCATTTTGAGAGATGATCTGGCTGTTTGATTTGCCTGCAGCAACCTGTGCTGCCGGGATGGCAAGCTTCAATGTCACATGATAAGGCTTTTTAGGATCCGAAGACTTATCAACTCCCATCGAGACAACGAAAAATCGTTTATCAATATCCCTGAATCCGCATCCGCAGAGCACTCCTGAAACAGACAGAATAAGCGAAATAAGGATGATATGCCATTTGCTCATGTGTTTTTCCTCCTTAACGACATAAGAAGAATGGTGAGAACTAAAAGAACTTCTGCAGGCAGCCGGAAATTCAGCCAATAGCGCACAATTGTGAAAAATTCCCTCTGATTTACAGACTCTCCAAGCACCAGGGTCCCCGCACCCACTGCCGCTAAAAAGATGAAAGAATAAGCACGCTGGGACAGAAGGCGCCGCTTCCCTCTCTTAGCTCCCGCAACCATACCTATAATTAATTTAAGACCAATATGCCATGTCACAATTCCAAAGAGGAGACTCAAAAGAAGGAAAACTAAAAGAAAGAAAAAACTTACCCGTTCAATGAAGCCATATTCCATTTTTAAAGTATCCGCTGTAATTAACCATGGATAAACAAAATCACCAATCGCTTCAATTCCGAAAAACCCCAAAGGAATAAAAAATGTGCTGATTATAATTAAAGTTCCGAGGACCGGGACAAGCCAAAAGAACCGCAAAACCTTCGATGAGTCAATATAGCGATTTGCTATACCTAAATTTATATACCCTGTAAATAAATATGTTGAAGCACAAATACTGCTGTAACTAGGCCACTGCCATGTGAAATGAAGCTCTCTTAGTACATGGATGGGGTAAAAAAAATCACTGGTCACTGCCTTAAACAGAATGAAAGCCACCAATGGAAAAGTAATGATGATGATAATCTCGGTCAAGAACATAACTGATTTCGTCTGCCTTGCTGCCCCGAATATGACTGTAGCTATGAGAAGCCCCGTGATGACCCTGACATCCATTTCTGGCATTAAGTAAAGCTTTATAATATAGCTGAATGAAACAACTGCAAACGTTCCGCTAAGGATCCACATCATTCCTAAAAAAAACAGATACGGTATACTTACATATTTCGGCAGTTCCTCAGCAAAAACTTCAGGAAGGCCCTTGCTTTTATAGCGGCTCATTGCTTTGGTGAAAAAGTAAGCAAGAAAGGTTCCAACAGGTATGCTGATCAAAATCGACATTATTGCACCGTTAAAACGTTCCTGCACAAGGACCATTGGAACATTAATCACAATATTTAAGGACATGCACATAATCACAAGGTAATAAAAATAGCGCGACAACTAGCGTGAATCCTCCTTTTTGCTCCCTGTTATTTTCATAATGCGCTTACTAGATCCGCCGGCAATAGCAAGATACGGTTTGCCAAAGCTCCGCAGATCAGTCAAATAAGAAAGCATTATGACAAATCCCGCAATCAGTCCTACAATTCCGAAGAAGCTGGCAAATAAAATCAGCGGGTATCTGGCAACACGGATAGCAAAACTCATTGCATTAATCGGGATCGTGAAATTCGATATCGCCACAAAAGCTGTAATGATAATCATAATGGAGCTGACAAGCTGTGCCTGCTGTGCGGCCTGTCCGAGAATCAGCCCTCCGACTGTAGTTGCTGTCGGACCTATTGCTTTTGGCAGCCGGATGCTCGATTCCACCAGCATTTCAACGGCCAGCATCATAAAAATCACTTCAAAAAAAGAGGGATACGGAACTGCCTCCCTGCTTCCCGCAATAGTCAATGTAAGCTGAGATCTTAATATTTCCGGATTGTAAGAGGTAATCGCCACATATAAGGCAGGTAAAACAAGCGTTATAATCAATCCGATATAACGTAAAATGATCATTAGCTGTGCAATCCAATATGTATGGGATAAATCATCCATTGCTGAAATAAAATCAAAAAACACCGATGGCAGTATTAGCCCAAATGGTGTCCCGTTCACTAGTACAATAACCTTTCCCTGTGCAAGACACAAAGCTAGCCTATCAGGACGTTCTGTAATCATTATGGTTGGAAATAAGCGGTATTTTTTCTTTGTTAATGCATTCTGCAGCTGGCCCGCTGATTGGATCATATCCATATCAATTTCTGCCAGGCTGCTTTTTAATTGATTCAGCACATCTTCCTGCACATAAGAAACATCATACATAAGAGCAACAGGGGTTTTAGAAAGGGTGCCAGCTGTATGGTGTTCAACCATTAAATCAGTGGAAGGATACCGGTTCCTGATCATAGTAATATTTGTATATAACTCTTCACTTAAACCTTTTTGGGGTCCCTGGACAGATGTTTCCACCATGGTTTCCAGAGGTTCTATGTTGACTTTTTTAACTTCACTGAGTGCATACACAGATCCAGAAATGAATACTATCGTATTTCCTCCCAGCAGTTTGCTCTCTATACTTTCCTGGTCTGTTATCTTTACCGAACCTGGCAAAGATAACAAATGCAGAACAAATCTACTTTCCTTATCGCACATCATCAGCGGCTGAATAATTTCTTTCTTTATTTTTTCTTCATCGCACATGCTTTGAAGATATACCAGCACAATGCCATTTTCGTAGTATTGAAATTCATGAATAATAAAGTCTTTGCTTTCATTAAATTTTCTCTTTAAGGTGCTGATGACCTTACTTTCATTTTCCATAGTCTTTATCAACACCTCTTCCTTTTACTATTTATTTAGTATTGGGATCGTTTATCTTTTTCATGCATAAAACGCGGGGGTTAACCGGAGTCAGACTGCCCGCTGATCACACTTCTTTTGGCTGTCCCGCTTTCGTCCAAGCATATTTTGTGCTGCCGCATAATTTAGATAGAAGGCTTTTAGAAAGGCATTGTAAAAAGGAGGCAAATGCATGCCATTTCAATTTCATAATGGCGGGAGGGCACCTTATAAAGGAAGGGTGAACAGACGGCCATCCGATGGGCGCCGTAATCATCTCCCCCGCAGCCCAAGAAGCAAAGAGCGAAACACTGCAGCATCTGAGCACAGCAATTTCTCTGGGCTTGGCAATATCATGTCACACGCTGGCAAGGTGAAGAACGGGCTTCAAATGCTCAATCAAATGCGATCTATCATCTCACTGTTTAAAAAATAAAAGCGCAAAGCCGCTATCCCGGAAGGATGGCGGCTTTGCACTTTTTCCTTGTCTCACGCGTACAGGGTAAAGAAACTTACTTACCCGTGCTGTCCTGTGCCAGGGCTTGCAGTGCCAGGATATCCTCCCATGCTTCCGCCGCCATAGCCAGAGCCAGGGTATCCTCCCATGCTTCCGCCACCCCAGTGGCCCGGGTATCCCCCCATGCTTCCGCTGCCCCAGTGGCCAGGGTATCCTCCCATGCTTCCGCTGCCCCAGTGGCCAGGGTATCCTCCCATGCCCCCGCTGCCCCAGTGGCCAGGGTATCCTCCCATGCCTCCGCCGCCCCAGTGGCCCGGATATCCTCCCATGCTTCCGCCACCCCAGTGGCCAGGGTATCCTCCCATGCCCCCGCTGCCCCAGTGGCCAGGGTATCCTCCCATGCTTCCACCGCCCCAGTGGCCCGGATATCCTCCCATGCCTCCGCCGCCGTGGCCAGGGTATCCTCCCATGCCTCCGCCGCCGTGGCCAGGGTATCCTCCCATGCCTCCGCTTCCATACATCGGTCTAACTTCTTCCATGTAAAGCTCCTCCTCGTAATTGGCAGCTGTTTAGCTGCATGTAAATCTTCATGCTTGTTATACAGGTATATGAATTTTGCTAAAAGAATGTTTCATGTATCATTTAATAAACTTCTTAGCAGCCAAAACCGCAGCTGCAGCCAATAATTATGATTAATATGAACAAAACGACTATTAAGGCGAAACCTCCGCCAAATCCGTAACCGCCGGCAACACCGTCAGACATCCAATCACTCCATTTCTTCAGGATTTTTCGGGATCCATCCATCTTAAAGTTCCCCTTGATTACTTTGTATCCTATGTAGGCTTTACGGCAAGTGACCTAATAAAATTTTTAAAAAATCCTTCACATATATATACGCATTGAATATAAGCGGAATAATTTCCACTAAGGAGTCAAGCAAGATTTAGCCAAAAGGAATACATGATATCCATGTGGGGTATAAAAAAGGGGTATTCCAAATTTAGGAGGATGATTATGAAGGCTGTAACGTTTCAGGGAGCAAAAGATATCCAAGTTAAACAAGTGGAAGATCCAAAGCTGCAAAAAAATGATGATATTATAGTACGCATAACATCCACAGCCATCTGCGGCTCTGATCTTCACATCTATCAGGGAGCATTGCCTGCAGTGCCAGGCTATGTTATCGGACATGAACCAATGGGCATTGTTGAAGAAATCGGCCCTGATGTAACGAAAGTTAAAAAAGGAGACAGAGTTGTTCTTCCGTTTAATGTCTCTTGCGGACACTGCCATTACTGTGAAAACCATATGGAAAGCCAGTGTGACAACTCCAATTCCAATCCGCACATTGATACAGGAGGCTATTTTGGCTTTACTGAACGCTACGGAAACTATCCAGGCGGACAAGCAGAATATCTGCGTGTGCCATATGGCAATTTCATGCCATTTGTTATCCCGGAATCTGCCGAACAAGAAGACGAGGCTTTTCTATTTTTATCCGATGTATTGCCCACAGCCTACTGGAGTGTTGAAAATTCAGGAATGAAACCAGGTGATACCGTCGCTGTGCTTGGCTGCGGGCCTGTTGGCCTAATGGCACAGAAATTCGCATGGATGAAAGGTGCCAAGCGCGTAATTGCGATTGACCATGTTCCATACCGCCTGAACCATGCTAAGAAAATGAATAACTCTGAAATCATTAACTTTGAGGATTATGATAATACTGGTTCATATATTAAAGAAATTACAAAAGGCGGCGCAGATGTAGTGATTGACTGTGTCGGAATGGATGGAAAAAAATCCGCTCTTGAAGCAATTGAGCAAAAGCTTAAACTTCAAGGAGGTACACTGAGCCCGATTCAAATTGCCAAAGATGCCGTCAAAAAATTCGGCACCATTCAGCTGACAGGCGTATATGGCTCTATGTACAATATGTTCCCTCTTGGCAATCTCTTTGAACGGAATATTACTCTTAAAATGGGACAGGCCCCTGTTATTCATTATATGCCTGAACTATTCAAGAAAATTATCGACAAGGAATTCGACCCTACCGAGATTATTACTCATAAAGTACCGCTTGATCATGCAAGCGATGCATACAGTACCTTCTACAATCACCAAGATGATTGCATCAAGGTTGTACTGAAGCCATAAAACACCAACCCGCCCTCCTTAAGGCGGGTTTTTTGATTTGTACATTTATTATTTTCATGCGCTTTGTTCTTCAAGAGACTTGCTATTTTTAATAGTTCTGAGATGATCTCATTGTTAAATAGGGTTGATTGGAGCGAAAGTTGCGCATCCTTCCTTACAGTATACTTTCATACACTATGTAAATAAAAAGTGCGTACTTCTCATAACGCTTTATACATTGTACACTTGCTTCAAATAAAAGCATCAGGAAGCTTAGGTGCAATGCAAAAAGGGTATATTATTTTTGTAAAATAAAAAGGCTTTCTTCGTAAAGTTTGTTGCTATAAAACGAGGTGGCTGATTTCCGCTCCAGGAGCTCGCTTTCCGCGGGGCGGGCGGTGAGCCTCCTCAGCTGTCCCGCTAATCCCGCAGGAGTCTCGCACCTTACGCTCCAATCAGCCAGATTTAACAATGGGATTATCTTACAGAACTCATTTAAAACAACAATCTTTAAGAAAAGAGCCAATAAAAAAGAGGAGTGAGCAGCTTGGAATTGCAGCTGGCATTAGATTTAGTAAACATTGAGGAAGCAAAGAAATTGATCAAAGAAGTTGAGGATCATATTGATATCGTTGAAATCGGCACACCAGTTGTCATTAATGAAGGACTTAGAGCTGTGAAGGAAATAAAAGAAGCTTTTCCTTCATTAAAGGTTTTGGCTGACTTAAAAATCATGGATGCTGCCGGATATGAGGTAATGAAAGCCTCAGAAGCAGGAGCTGACATCGTAACGATTCTGGGTGCTGCAGAAAATGAATCGATAAAAGGGGCAGTTGAGGAAGCAAAAAAACAAGGCAAAAAAATTCTTGTGGATATGATTGCTGTGAAAGACATCGAAGGACGCGCCAAAGAATTGGATGAGCTTGGAGCTGATTACATCTGTGTTCATACAGGATACGATCTTCAGGCTGTCGGACAGAATTCTTTCGAAGACTTGATGGCAATCAAACGAGTAGTGAAAAATGCTAAAACCGCTGTAGCTGGCGGCATTAAACTTGAAACTCTTCCAGAGGTCCTAAAAGCACAGCCAGACCTTGTAATCGTGGGCGGCGGCATCACTGGCCAAAATGATAAAAAAGCGGCAGCGGCAGAAATGCAAAAGCTGATCAAAGGATAACCAGCATGAAAACCACAGAGTATTTTCAGACCATTGTAGATGAGTTAACCCGCTCCGCAGCACAGCTGCCGGACGAAGAAGCAGAACAGCTTGTCAATAAAATTCTGGAATCAAAAAAAATCTTTGCAGCAGGAGCAGGACGTTCAGGTTTCATGGCCAAATCCTTTGTTATGCGGATGATGCATATGGGCCTGGATGGTTATGTGGTTGGCGAAACTGTAACTCCCAGCTTTGATAAGGATGATTTAATCATTATCGGAACAGGTTCAGGAGAAACAAAAAGCCTGCTCTCCCTGGCAGAAAAGGCAAAAAGCATCGGCGGAACCATTGCAGCAGTGACTATCTCGCCTGATTCCTCTATTGCAAGGCTGGCTGACATTGTGATCCAGCTGCCAGGGTCACCCAAAGATAAAACTAATGATGATAGGACCACCATCCAGCCTATGGGCTCATTATTCGAACAAACATTGCTGTTGTTTTTTGACGCTGTGATTTTGCGCTTTATGGAAAAAAAGGGTTTGGATACAACAAACATGTACGGAAGACATGCCAATCTGGAATAACGCATACCAGTTAGCGCGGTTCTTTGGTTGCACAGTTTTTTTTTCCTGCAGATATGTTCTGGAGTGCAGCATGAATCTCGCAGAAAAAATGGAATTTATATATCAGGGCACTCAATAAGCAGGCAGATTCTTGCCTGCTTATTGCCTTCTGCAGAAGTATACCTTTTACTCTTACTAATGAATTGAGGCCCCTGTAATTATTTTAATATAATATTATTGCTTTAATCTTCAATAACAAAGAAAAAATTTACTATAATTCCCAAATACCTGGTTACATTTTGTACTTTTTAGTGTAAAATAAAAAAAATTAGTTCTAAAGAAGGAGGAAAATTCATGCTGCAGAAAAATGAAATCACTTCAATGATAGATTCCATCCGCAAAAAAATGATTTCATCTGCCAATACCCTCGGACTTGCATCCCCTGAAACAATCAAGCTGAGCCAAGAGCTTGATGAATATATTGCCGCTTACCAGTTTCAGAATAAGCAAAATTGAACCCTTCCCAAACCGCTCCGCTCATCTTCTAACCCCCGTTTTCATTTTTTGTCTTTCTTTTTGTACAAAAACCATCCCATTCCTGCAATATGAACGTCTTCCCCTCTTTCCTTACATAATTAACCTGCTCCTTAATTTAGAAAATGGCTATTATTCCTGCTATACTTATATTCCGTGCTCCATCAGAGCCGCACATATATTTCCAAAAAACGGGCAGAATGAAAATAGAAGCGGAGGGGATGCAGTTGAGGCGTTTCATTCTTCTGATAGGTTGCTTGCTGCTCATGTATACTGTCTTTGTTAAACACTGGGACAGAAATGATTTTGGTCATGCTTTTGAAAAAGCGGCAGCACAGATAAAGCAAGCAAAAAATAATCCTGATATTGCAACAGCAATGGATAAAATTTCGGCAGACATTCAGGGAGCATTGGGCAAGCTGGAAAAAACTGCGGATAAGCTTCCCCAGCAGAAGGCTGAATCGGGACAAGCCGCAAAACCTAAGCTAAGCATTCCATCACAGCATGTGTTCACCGTTTATAATATAGGGCTTGGGGATTCTAAAGATAAGGTGGAAAAAGAAGCCGGTCCCGCGAAGCGTTCTACTTATAATGAGTATGGAACAAAGTGGTATGCCTATTACAAAAACTATCAAAATTTTATGATGGTCTCCTATGATGCAAATAATAAAGTGACAGGGTTATATACAAACCAGGACCTGATTTCCTCTACGAAAAACATAAAACAAGGAACTCCCAAGCAGACTGTTTTAAAGCAGCTGGGTTCTCCCCTTGAAAACATCCGAAAAGGCATGGTTTTTTATGAATTCCAAAAGGACCGGGATTATGATGTTTTCCGTGTAGATGGAAGCTATGTAACTATTTTCTATGATAAGCATAATGACAATAAAGTCACTTCAATACAAATCGTAAACGAAAAGCTTGAAAATCACAAAAAAGGGTTTTATGCGCACAATGACGCAAACCTGGAAAAAGGCTTCGAATACCAGCTATTCGATTTGACTAATGCAGCAAGGGTAAACCATCATCTTAACGTGCTGTCCTGGGATGGGAAGATCAGGAAAACAGCACTAAAACATAGCGAAGACATGGCGGTGCATAACTATTTTGACCATACAGACCTTAAGGGCCAATCCCCATTTGACCGGATGCACCAAGATAATATTTCTTTCACCTCTGCAGGGGAAAACCTGGCTTATGGCCAGTTTTCAAGCATATTTGCTCATGAAGGACTGATGAATTCACTCGGGCACAGGGAAAATATCCTTCAAGAATCCTTTGAATACCTTGGGGTCGGAGTAGCCTTTAATTCAAAGTACCAGCCTTATTACACAGAAAATTTCTTTTCAAAGTAAAAGACACTAAATCGCCGTTGTTCACTGAAAATCAGCTGAATAATTTGGACTTTTCCTGCACTCTGAACACATTTATAAGTGATAGCTTTCCCGCCAGGTTTATAAACCGGCGGGATTTTTGTGACTTTTGTATGGACGTTCAGGGAAAAAAACTGCACAGCCATCACCGGGCATCAGCCCAATCAACCATGACAATTGTACATATCTTATAGAGATTGAGAAGGATAAAGGAGCGGTGTTTGATGAATCATTATGGCTACTATCCGGAATACATTCCGCAGCCTGCACAGTATGTATACTCCCAGCCATTCCCACAGCTTGAGGAGCAGGCGTATTTTAACCGCAGGCCCCCGCAGAACCAAGGGCTTGAAAGAAGAATAAGCGCCCTTGAAACCCAGAATGAAAACCAGGTTAGAGAGCTTAACCGTTTAAACCAGGAGATACTCAGACTGAATAAAGAGATTCTTCGCATCAATCAGGACATTAACCGGCTAAATCGGAACGATGAAACTCACACCCGGAGATTGAACAGATTGAATGTAAGGCTGAGGGCTGTAGAGCGAAATTTAAAAATTCCTTTCGCAGCCTCCGACGATGGATTTTAATCATTATTAAAATACCTATCTAAAAAACATATATCAGCAGGGAACCTGCAGACCCGCCATAGAAGCCATACGTATTCCATTTTTTCTGGGATATGTATGGCTTCTTTCATGTTCAAAGTTCACCTTTAACCCCTATCCCCCAATTGAATGAGCAGGGGTGCATATGGCCATGGTTCTTGCATTCCATGTCATGCGTTGCGTATCACTATAATTTTCCTTAGAGGGATGCCTTTGCTTTTCCAGAAAGAAGGATATGCATATTTAACTTTTTTGTTATTAATGAAAAGTTAAGATAAATATACGATACCAGCCATCTTGCCATCTTTCTCACTTCGCATGGAGACTGTAAGTAAAAAGAAGACAAGCAAAGCCCCGATTCAATAAATGAATGGGGCTTTTTCCAGTGCCTTTTTAAATTAATCTGCGGATATATACTGCCTGCTGGAGGAGCTTTCCCGGATCATCAAGGTGCACGGGGTAACGATTTTTTTTGCAAGTGTCCGATTTGACTGCATCTGCTCCATTAAGAGATCTACAGCCGTCTCCCCCATGAATTCAGTCTCGACCCTTACAGTAGAAAGCGGGGGATGTATATACTGGGCCATTTCGATATCATTGAAGCTGACAATCGAGATATCCTGCGGCACCCTCACCTTCTTTTCATGCAATGCCCTTAAGGCACCTATGGCCATCGAGTCACTTGCAACGAAAAAAGCGGTCGGCCTGTCTGCACAGGCCAATGCCTCCCTCATTAATTCAAAACCATCCTCTGCGGTAAAACGCCCCGTCCAAACATAGTCAGGACGGTAAAGCCCTTTTATTGTCATATACTCACAAAAGGCAGATTCCCGCTCATCACCGATCGGCTGATTGGTCTGTACGTACTCGTGGCCGCCGATATAGCCTATTTTCCTGTGTCCCCCGCTAAAAAGGTAATCCAGCACCCCAATCATGGCTTTTCTGATGTCTGGCACCACGCAATCAATACTGTCAGACAATGCATAGTCCACAAGAACAAAATGGGGGGAAAGATTCCTGAAGCACTCAACATCTTTTTTGCTGTATTTCCCGGCAGCTATTATGCCATGAAGCGATCCTTTAAAATTAGTCCG
Source organism: Bacillus sp. OV322 (assembly GCF_900112495.1). Classification (GTDB taxonomy): domain Bacteria; phylum Bacillota; class Bacilli; order Bacillales; family DSM-1321; genus Peribacillus. Next base: position 134,564 of record NZ_FOMA01000008.1, on the reverse strand, counting down.
GTAGCTTTCACTGGTTTTATAGAGTTTTACAAGGTTAATGCCCCGCTCGGCACAGGCATTCTCAATCCCTAAGCGAATGGATAAATAATAAGGATCCGCTGCCTCCTGATCCTTAGAATACCAATAAAAAAGTCCTACATTCATGACGGCTTTAGCCTGCTGCTTCTGCTGTTTCGACCTTCGATAGTCCATTTCATCCGTAATGGATAAAATGCGGTCCCTCGTTTCCGCCGCAACAGAAAGGCTATCATCATCATTTAATACACGTGAAACAGTTGCAATCGACACTCCTGCCTTTTTTGCAATATCCTTTAATGTTGCCACTATTGCTGCACCCGCCCTTTTATTAAGCTTTCATTTACTCCGGAATAAACGGCCTGCAAGATTTCCGCTTCAAGACAGCAGCCTTCAAGTTAAGAGATAGATAACTTCCCGCATCCCGGTTCCGCCACTAACACCAGCGGGATTAGTCAATATCCCCGCTGCTGCAAGTTTTTTACAGCATATTTCCTCTGCTTATAACTGATTTGTGCTATTTGAATATTTTGCTGAAACTGATTCACTAAAAAGTTTACTATCTTTCTTTTTAAGTATCTACATTAAAATGGTTGCGCTTACAATATTTTTAAGAAAAAGATAGGAGATTCAGAATTTATAAGAAAAATAAATAGGTCCTAAGTATAAAAATACCGCATATATTCACTTAAAAATACTAAAATAAGAAATTTATATTAAATTATTAAAAATTTTTATTGTAATATTTTTAGTAAAACCGTAAACTAATTGTAAATGTTTGCGCTTTCAGCAAACGCTTACCAGCTGTTACACATAAAAAAAAAGGGGAATGATGAAATGCTAAACAAGAAAAAAGGTGTCATCCTGTCTTTAACAATGGCTTCAAGTATTTTGCTCGCTGCCGGATGCAGCGATACAACAGGCGGATCAGGCGGATCAGATAAAGGCGGTCTTCCAGCTGTTGGCGCAACTATCTACAAATTTGATGATAACTTCATGTCTTATGTCCGCCGTTCCATGGACACAGAAGCAAAAGGCAAAGTAAAGCTTATGCTGAACGATTCCCAGAATGACCAGTCAAAACAGACCGAGCAAGTGGACACTCTGATTGCAAAAGGCTCTAAAGCACTGGCCATCAACCTTGTTGACCCTAAGGCTGCCTCTACAATCGTAGATAAAGCAAAAGCGAAAAACCTTCCTGTCATCTTCTTCAACAAAGAACCGGATGCTGCGGTAATGAAAAGCTATGACAAGGCATGGTATGTTGGTACAACCTCTTCTGAATCCGGTGTGATCCAGGGTGAAATGGTAGCAAAATCATGGGAAGCCAACAAAGCGAAATGGGATAAAAATAAAGATGGAAAAATCCAGTACGTATTGCTGAAAGGCGAGCCGGGGCATCCAGATGCTGAAGCGCGCACAAAGTATGCAATCGATGCGATAAAAGGAAAAGGCATCGAGGTCGATCAGCTCGCATTGGATACAGCTATGTGGGATGCAACAAAAGCTACAGAAAAAATGGATGCCTGGATCGCTAAATACGGCGATAAAATTGAATATGTAATCTGCAACAACGATGGAATGGCACTTGGAGCCATCGCTTCTCTAGAAAAAGCGGGGTACTTCACTAAAGACAAATACATGCCTGTTGTAGGTGTGGATGCAATTCCTGAAGCACTTGAAATGATTGAAAAAGGCAAAATGGCCGGAACAGTACTTAACGATGCAAAAAATCAGGGTAAAGCTACAATCGACCTTGCAACAAATGCAGCAAAAGGAAAAGATGTTCTTTCTGGAACAGACTGGAAACTGGATGATTCAAAAGCGGTGCGTGTACCTTACGTAGAAGTGACTAAAGATAATATCGACGTTGGTAAAGCCGCTTACAAGTAATAAAACTATCAAAATATGAGAGGCACATTTCCTTTCAGTGCTTCTCATATTTTTTAAATGGTCATGCGAGGAGGTTCGCTCATGTCAGAAGCGGGTACTGCTTATCTACTTGAAATGCAGAATCTAACTAAGAAATTCCCCGGTGTCATCGCTCTTCAGGATGTAACACTAAGAGTAAAGGCCGGGACGGTACATGCCTTAATGGGTGAAAATGGAGCAGGAAAATCCACATTGATGAAATGCTTGTTTGGCATTTACTCCGTGGATGAAGGCCGGGTTCTGTTGGATGGCCAGGAGGTTCAATTCTCCACATCAAAACAGGCGCTTGAAAGCGGAGTATCCATGGTGCATCAGGAGCTGAACCAGGTCCGCCAGCGGAATGTAATGGATAATATCTGGCTTGGACGGTATCCCAAAAAAGGGATCTTCATAGATGAAAAGAAAATGTACGAAGATACGGTCGCCATTTTCAAAAACCTGGATATTAAAGTAGATCCGCGAAGCAAAGTCAGCACATTATCTGTGTCAGAAATGCAGATGGTTGAAATTGCAAAGGCGGTTTCCTATCATTCTAAAATTATCGTAATGGACGAACCTACTTCCTCCCTAACTGAAAGAGAAGTAGAGCACTTGTTCAGGATCATTAAAAAGCTGCAAAGCGACAATATCGCAGTGATTTACATATCCCATAAAATGGAGGAAATCCTGCAGATTTCTGATGAAGTTACCATCATGCGTGATGGCAGGAGCATCGCCACAAAGCCTGCCGATGAGCTTACGACAGATGAAATCATCAAACTGATGGTAGGGCGCGACCTTTCACACCGCTTCCCGGACAAATTAAACCATCCAGGAGAAGTCATCCTGAAGGTATCTGATTTAACAGCCGTTACCCAGCCTTCCTTCAATAATGTCAGCTTTGAGCTGCGCAAAGGAGAAATATTGGGAATTGCAGGACTAGTCGGATCCAAGCGGACTGAAGTGGTCGAAGCACTATTCGGAATGAGAGCTTTAACTTCCGGGACCATTGAGCTGCACGGGAAAAAGATTGTCAACAACTCACCGCAGGATGCAATCAAAAACGGATTTGCCCTTGTAACGGAGGAACGGCGGACAACTGGAATTTTCCCGGAACTCAGCATCAGCTTCAACTCAATCATCGCCAATCTGCCGCGCTACAAAACAAAAGGAGTCTTCCTTTCAGACGGTAAGGTGCATGAAGATACGAGCTGGGTCATTAACTCCATGAAGGTAAAAACCCCTTCACAAAAAACGCCAATCGGCAGCTTGTCGGGCGGAAATCAGCAGAAGGTCATCATCGGACGCTGGCTGCTGACGAACCCTGAAATACTTTTGCTTGATGAACCTACAAGGGGAATCGATGTAGGAGCTAAATTTGAAATTTACCAGCTCATCAATAAGCTTGCAGCAGACGGAAAAGGAATTATCATGATTTCCTCTGAAATGCCAGAGCTTATAGGTGTTACAGACCGCATTCTTGTCATGAGCAGCGGAAAAGCAGCTGGAATCATCGATACGGCAGCCGCTTCACAGGAAGAAATCATGCGGCTTGCAGCCCTGTATTAGGAGGAGAGTACAATGAATAATGAAGCGTCAAAGAAATCTGGACTTAATCTAAAATGGCTCGTTGATAATGTAATTTATGTAGTGTTACTGCTATTGGTAGTCGTAATTGTCATTGCTTCTCCGGACTTTTTATCGGTTACTAACTTTTTAAATATCCTAAGCCAATCATCTTCCCGCATCATCATCGCCCTTGGCGTGGCCGGAATATTGATTACATTCGGGACCGACTTGTCAGCAGGGCGGATGGTCGGCCTTGCTGCTGTAATTTCGGCCTCCCTTTTGCAGGCTTCAGACTATGCGTACCGGATGTACCCGCATTTAGCTGAACTGCCGCTATTTGTACCAATTTTAATCGCCATGATCGTTACTGGTCTTATTGGTGCGCTTAATGGCGTTATTGTCTCAAAACTTCACGTGCCGCCTTTCATCGCCACTCTCGGCATGATGATTACTGTATACGGACTTACCTCCATCTATTTTGACCGTCCTCCATATGGAGCACAGCCGATCGGCGGTTTGAGCCAGGCTTTTACTACATTTGCACAGCGGGGCATTCCAATCGGATCCTATGAATTGCCGTACCTTGTCATCTATGCTGCCATTGTTTCCATTATCATCTGGGTGATCTGGAATAAGACACAGCTTGGAAAAAACATGTATGCAATTGGAGGAAATCCTGATGCTGCAAAGGTTTCAGGTGTAAACGTTACAAAAAACCTGATCATTATTTATACAATTGCAGGTTTATTATATGGATTCTCCGGCGCCCTTGAAGCAGGACGTGTCGGAAGTGCCACAAACAACACAGGAAACATGTACGAACTTGATGCCATCGCAGCCTGCGTAGTAGGAGGCGTATCCTTATCAGGAGGTATCGGAACAGTCCCTGGAGTTATTACAGGGGTTCTCATTTTCCAGATCATCAACTACGGACTAGCCTTCCTTGGAGTCAGCCCGTACATCCAATTCATCGTAAAAGGAGCCATCATCATCTTGGCTGTAGCCTTTGATATGAGAAAACATGCCAAAAGGAAATAAGCCTGCGGCTAAAACCTTCAGCGGATATTCGCTGGAGGTTTTTTTATTGAAGATTTCTTTTAAAAATTGCTTTCAATAGTTTATCTTCTGCGGTACTTAAGTGACCTTTTCCAGAAAGCGACGTTTTGACCTCTTTAACCAGGAATACAGACCGCAATAATTCCTAGTTAAATGGATAATCGACCCAAATCTTCCGTCATTCGAGCCAAATCCGGCTTGATAAGAGCGAGTTTTTGTTTTTTATGAGCGAAAGGCACTTTTTTGGGTATCTTTACAATAATTATTTGTACTTATCCTCTTCTTCAGCTCAACAAAAAAAAGCTGTTTTCGTAAACTTTGTTGCTATAAAACAAGGTGGTTGATTTCCGCTTCAGGATGCTCACTTTCCGCGGGGCAGGCGGTGAGCCTCCTCGGCTGCGCCTGCGGGGTCTCACCTGTTCTGCTAATCCCGCAGGAGTCTCGCACCTTACGCTCCAATCAACCTGACTTGACAATGGGAACGCCTCACATAACAAATTAAAAAAACAATAACCTTTAAGAAAAGAGCCAAAAAAACCAGAAAGTGTCCATAAATTTGAACTATTATTTGATTTAGCCAAGTTTTTAGCCAAGCAGTTTGCCTGTACCGATGATAAAGATAAGTACGGCCAATAGCCCTAAAGTTAAAAATAATGCTGTCATACTCCTTATGCATGATTTCCAATCTTTCATCCAGCTAAGTCCAATGAAGCATATAAAAAAAGAAATGATAGTAAGAGTTAAGATAATGTTTAATGAAGTTTTAATTGAATTGAAAACACCTGTAAAACACACAAACAAGAACAATCCCCAACAAACAAATGACGCTATGAATGAGTAATAGTTCAATCTTTGTGCCATGCTCCCTCATTCCCTTCTCAAATAAAATTGTTTCCCTATGCTGGACCGCTGAAAGATAACTAAATTTTACCATATACTCAATCCATACTCCTTGTGAAAACATATTTCTTTTCAAGGCGTTACAGAATATGAAGCATAAATAATAGCCGAACAATATAAAAAACCAGTGAAGCTCCTTCACTGGTTTTCTTTATTCTGCTTTTATAATAGCAAGCAGTTTCTTACACGCTGAAGATAGGGTCTGCACATCAATCAGCCCGCTCTGCTGCTCTTTAACCGTGTTGGCGGTTACCGTCTTGAGAATTTCAGCATTCTTTACAAACAATTCATTTTCAGCTTCTGGAACCTTGTCCCTCATTTGACGGGTACTCTGTTTCCGCAGCTGCGATATGGCCATGGCCACCTGGTTTTTCCATAGTGAAACGGCTGTCATGATAGATGTTTCGATTTTGTCAGCAAGCGCGGAATTAGCCTGAAGAATCAAGTTGATTTGCGGAGCGCTTTGCACAGCGACTTCACGGCTTAATTTCAAATCGTATAAACGCTGCTCCAATTTCTGAGCAGCATGCTCTTCCAGCTTTTCCCCCAACATAACCTGGCTTGTGTCCCAGTTTCCCTGATTCACATCCAGTTCCATGGCTTTAAGCCTGATTTCCCCCGCAGCAATATGGCTATTAAGCAGGTGCAAAGATTCTTCATTGATGCGAGACAGCTTCTCCAGTAAAAACATATCAGATAACAGTGCTGTTCTGCAGCGTTCTGCTTTTACTGTCAGCCGGTCTATTTCCGCACTCGCCTTTTGGAATTTGGAAATCAGTTCTTGCGGTACAGCTCCTTTTTTGCCGAAAATTTTCCCCAAAAAGGAAGATTCATTCTCAAAAAGCTCGTTAGGATCAAGCTCTGTAAGCTTTGCAGCAAGCATACTAATCACATCACCCGCAAAGGCAATATCTCTTTTTTGAATATGCTTCAACAGCTTATCGGAGAGATAAGAAAGGTTCTGCTGAGCCTGTCCTCCAAATGACTGGATTGCATGATGATCCTTCAGGTCCAGCTCATTGGCGAGCCTTTTAGCTTCTTCCCGGTTTTCCGCTGTTAACCGCCCGGATGCATCCTGCGCCTCTTTCAGCCCCTGGCCATATCCTTCCATGATTGCCCCCGCTTCCAGGTCTCTAATCAAGATTCCCTCATGGCTTTCATCGAATGCCTGGCCACATCCAGTTCATAGTGGAGCTGGTCAATATCATTCGATAAAGTCTGGAATAAGTCTTCTTCGACTGTTGCATTAAGCTCAACAAGCATGCTGCGGGTATCCTGAAGCGTTTGTGTAATTTCCTTGCTTTTCCTTGGCTGCGAGGATAGCAGGATATACTTTTCAGTAAGCTCCACGGCCGAATCCAAATGAGAAAAATAAAAGCGCTCTGCAAGATAAAAGCGTTTAGGTTCTTTTCTTGTAAGGTGATAAATTTTTCTGGTGATTCGCACTAATTCCAGCCTTTCTTTCAAAAATGTAATTTGGCGGATTGATATTAGGGATTTATGCAAACGATGAATTTTTGCTTTTGCTTCGTCAAGATTGCCCTTAATATATTGATATTCTTTCCTTGAAAGCCCATGCTTTCTCAAAAACCTGATTTTCATATACAGAGAAACAAACAGGTACACCAATGCCCCAGCGCCCAATGCATAAACACTCGAAAGCAAAAAGGTCTGATTGATGGCAAAGTAACTGCCAAGCCAAACAAAAACTGCAGCAGGGATCGCAAAAAACAACTGAAGGACAACAGTAAAAAATGGTTTCATTCTATATCGACTCCTGACTTATTCTCTATCAATATCGTATCATTTCCCGGCCGAAAAAGTAAGAAAAAGTAAATCATATTCTCCGTACATTCTACATAAAACCGAGGATTTTTTCTATAGACCGCGGGTTTTATCAGCACTAAGCCCTAAGTCGTATTGTGCCCTGCATTATAGTGAATATCCTGTCTTCATCCATTTAACTCTACTGACACTTTAAGTCCGCCTTTTACTCTGAGAGAGACAAGCGGCTCAGGTATAATTTCTTTTTCTTTATGGCGGAACTCTGCTTTCTCTATTAAGACAGCCAGAATCAATACAGCTTCCATCATGGCAAAACGCGAACCGATGCAGCCTCTGGGACCGCCGCCGAACGGAAAATAAGTATATGGCTCATAAGACCTGCCAGGACTAAAGCGTTCTGGCTTGAAGGAATACGGATCCTGGAAGACAGCTGGATTCCTATGAATAGCATAAGGGGAAATGAGAAAAGAGCTTTTATCAGTGAAGGTTTCCCCCAGAATATCAATCGACTGCCTCGACTCTCTTAAAATAATCCACGCAGGAGGATATAGCCTTAGAGTTTCCTCTATTACTTGCTTGGTATAGCTAAGCTGCATGAAGGTTTCAAAGCTATAGGGTTTATGGCATTGCTTCACTTCAGCCAGCACCTTTTCTCTCGCTTCGGGATGATCGCTCAATAGATAGAACACCCATGTCAGGAGACTTGCGGTCGTTTCGTGGCCAGCTAAAAGCATGGTCATCATTTGGTCCCTGATTTCCTCATCAGAAATAGGATTGCCATCATCATCTTTTGTTTCTATCAGCATGCCCAATAAAGAATCATCAGGGAGTTCCTGCTGTTTTGCTCTATTCAGAGTGTTATATATCATCGTCTCCAGCTCTGAAATCGCATGCTTGTGATTGCGGTTCCCCCTTGTTGGAAATCCAAGCGGAAGAATCAGCGGAGAAAACAGTGTGCCAGCTGTCTGGGCAATGGTTGTATCCACGGCGTCCGATAGCCTTTGTTTATCTTCATCCACTGAAGCGTGAAACATGGTTTTAGTGATAATTGACAGTGTAAGCTGCATCATTTCTTCATGAACATCAATGACACTCCCATTTTGAAGGCCATCTGCAAATTTTCCTGCTTCTTCAACTACAGTCCTGGCATAACTGTTAATTCGCTCTTTATAAAAAGCAGGCTGCATATACTTCCTCTGCTGCCTATGCTGATTATGTTCCGACGTCAGGAGGCCGTCTCCTATGGTTCGCCTCAGCACGTTTGAAGATCGCCCTTTTACGAGCCTGCTTTCATGAGTGACAAGCAAAGCCCTGATAAACTCTGGGGAATTTACCACATATGTGGATTGAAAGGTGCCTGTTCTTAAAGAAACAACATCTCCTTTATCAGCTGTTTCCACCAAAAAACCAAGCGGATCACGCTGAAAGTGAAAGAAATTTCTCACTCTCGACCGGTCAATATCAATCACTCTGCTCATAGAAACCCTCCATTTTCTGTAATGCGGTATGTCTTCCCAGCATATCAGACTCATCACTGATTTTCCGTTTTCAGCATGCTGCCCGCACATCCGAATGCGCTCTCTAATTCCGGGGACCGAAGCCAGGTTTAGAAACATAAATCCCATCATCGCCAAACTCCTGCTGCAGCATTCTGAGGACTACTTTATATGCGGTTGGATTGTACCATTTTTCCATGCCTGTTTTTTTATAAATCTCATATATCCCAAGGTTTTCTGTCCGCTTTCCCCTGCTTCCGTCTCCCATCCAATAATCATCAATGACAACCCGGTCGGCAATGTTCTTCAGTTTTTTTGGAAACTCCCTTGAACACGGAAGGAGCGGCGAAACGGCTGCCTGAGCAGTAATACCAGCTTCCCTGATTGCTTTTAAGGCCTCCATCCTGGCTTGAATAGGAGGAGCTGACGGAGAAAAGGCTTTTCTGATATCTTCTTTATCCGTTTCAATTGTCATGGATACTCTAATCTTGTCTCCAAATTCCTTAAACAAGTCTATATCGCGCTTTACAAGAGGAGAGCGTGTTTGAACGTGAAGAAAATCCGGACTATCATCAAGCATGACCTCCAGCAGACTGCGGGTTAGATTTGTTTTAACCTCTATAGGCTGATACGGATCTGTAGAGGACGACATAAAAATGGTGACAGCCCCCTTCTTCCTAGCCTTCGACAATTCCTTTTTCAGCAGCTCAGCGGCATTGGTCTTCACATCCACCCAGCTTCCCCACTCTTCCTCGCGGTACAGCGAAAGCGGAAGCTGCCTGACATAGCAATATTCACATGCAAATGAGCATCCAGCGTAAGGATTCAATGAATGTGTATAATCATCCAATGCTCCTTTCCCAGGGGTCAGAATGCTTTTGGAAACAATATCTTTCAGCTGTAATTTCACTTTATCACCTTTCTATTACGAGATTATAGCTATCTATATTTAATTGCTTAGATGATTTTTCTTGTATAAAGACTCTTTTAAACTTGCCAGCCCAATTCCTCTCAAAAAGCTGGACAACCATCAGCAAAGGTCTAACGTCTGGCTCAAAATCTATATAAAAAGTGTATCACGGACAGGTGTAAAAACCACTTTATCAGCTTTTCGTTCCATATAAAAAGGACCCAAGCCAAAGCTTAAGTCCAGGAAAAGTCTAGCATGTCATAGAGAAAACAGTTTGATGCCGTATGCATCAAGCACCCACTGCGGCACGAAGAATCTCGCTGTTAAAAGCGGATCGACGATTTGGGAGATCTGGGCCTGCCCAACTGTACTCATCAGCATGGTCATATGATTGATCGTTAAATCTGTATGCGGAAGAAGTAAATCTATCATTTCTTCCACTGACTTTTTTGACGCCTCATCTAAAGTCGGCGCAGACACGATGGTTGCAGCACCTTCATCTGAAAGCAGGACCGGATGTTCAATCGACTGTCCTTTGATCACCGATAGCGTAACAGTTACCTTGCCTGGAATTTCAATGCCCGATACGCCAACTTCACCGTCACCCATTGCGGCATGAAGATCGCCCAGTGCAAATAGGGCACCTTCTGCAAAAACAGGGAACAGCAGGGTTGCTCCTTCCGTGATTAATTTCGTATCCATATTCCCGCCATGGGCCCCAGGCGTTCCGCAAGATACCGGTTCCCCATCTGGCGCAACGCCAATTACGCCAATCATCGGATTCAGCGGAATGTGAAGGCGCTCATCAAAAATTGCTTTTCCCTCTTTAATCGGGATCATCTTTGCTTCAAACTCCTGAAGCCTATGTCCCATCACTCCTAAATCAGGGCCTACTGTCATCACTCCTAAATCGCCCAACTCTATCTTTTCTATTTTGACTGCCAAAATATCTCCAGGATGTGCTGTTTCTACAAAAATCGGCCCAGTCGCCGGATTGATCCTGTCCCAGTCAATAGAGTTAATTCCTGTATCGTTTGAAGTAATTTGATTCTCGAAACAATCAAAGGTTTCAATTGTTATCGTTGAACCGGCAGCCACACTCTGTATGGGTTCATTTTTTTTGCTGAAAGCATAAATGGATTGTTGCTTGCATTCTACTAATTCCACTTCAGAATAACCCCTTTTACGATTTTTCTATTATTATACGTATTCACACTAAATAATTAAACTAATTAGAATTATCTAAATTAAACTAACTAATATATTGACACCAAACCTTCAGCGAACTAAACTATTAACATCGTAAAAGAGTACTGCAATAATACTTGAAAGCAACAGTCTCACAAAACATGACAGAAAATTCAAATATCGATAGAATTGGAGGAAATAAGATGGCACAAGCACAGAAAACAACCGGAACTGCCGCAGGGCAGCCTCCTTCAAAAGGCTATAAACAGGAATTAAACCGGGTGTTAACCTTTAAGGATTTGCTCATTTATGGAATGATCTTTATGGTCCCTATTGCCCCAATGAGTGTATATGGCATCGTTTCTAAAGAAAGCTTTGGGATGGTCCCGCTTGTCTACCTGGTCGGCATCATCGCAATGGTATTTACGGCACTCAGCTATAGCAGAATGAGCCGCGAATTCCCTGTTGCGGGTTCTGTTTATTCATATGTCCAGAGGGGACTGAATCCTCATATCGGGTTTTTATCAGGCTGGATGATACTGGTGGATTATATTTTGGCTCCTGCCCTGTTATATGCATTCTCCGGTCTATGGCTTCATACTCTAGCCCCGTCAATCCCTGCATTTGTCTTGGTGCTTGCCTTTATCGCCATTAATACCATCGTGAATGCAGTAGGCATCCAAATGGCTGCCCGGGCCAATTTTATTCTTTTAGGGATTGAATTGATTGCTTTGTTAATTTTCATTGGCTATGCGTTAAAGTTTGTTTTCGCTGACGGAATGGGTGCGGGCGGATTCGCTATAGCCCCTTTATTTCAATCCGAGCACCTAAATCTCGGTTTTATTGCAACAGCAACATCTATTGCTGTATTAAGTTTTCTCGGCTTTGACGGCATCAGCACGCTGTCTGAGGAAACAAAAAATCCAACCCGGACGGTCGGAAAGGCAACAGTGGCTGCACTGATCATACTAGGACTGATTTTCATGGCAGAAACCTACATGGCGGCCCTTATTCATCCAGCATACAAAAATCTTGATCCGGATATGGGGTTCTTCGATATTGCCAGGGAAGCTGGCGGAAGCTTTCTTTATTACATGCTGATCATTGTAAATGTTCTGGCATCCGGCATCGCAAATGCACTAGCCGCACAGTCAGCCATTTCAAGGATTTTGTATTCCATGAGCCGTGATAAGCTTCTGCCTGGTTCAAGCTTTCTCGGGAAAATCCACCCGAAATATAAAACGCCGTTCAACGCCACTCTTTTTGTCGGAGGTTTGTCTGTCATTGCTGCCAATTTTTTATCGATTGAAACCATTATCAAGTTTGTAAACTTCGGAGCATTAACATCCTTTATGCTGCTCAATATTACGGTGTTTGTATATTTTTATATCAAAAAGAAATTTCGCAGCTTTAAAGAGTCCATTAAATACCTGGTGCTTCCTCTTGTTGGATTTGCGATTATCGCTTACGTATGGTCGGGATTCGATAAGATGACCTTCCTCGCCGGTTTCAGCTGGCTATTGATAGGGATTATTGTCGGTGCAGTTAAATCAAAAGGATATAAAGTAGTTCCTGAAGTTTTGAAGGATATGTAGATTTTAAACGGGACTTATTTTACTGCAAGACGGACAGGCGGAGGTTTTTTAACCACTAGAGAGGATTTCACGAAGACAAAAAATCCGGCAAAACCAGGAAAAAGGAGATGCAGCGCTGCATCTCCTTTTTAGTCTTTATTATCAGGAAACCTATTTTCCGCTATAATAAAATCGGCTGAATCATGAGTCGCCATGATTCCATGGTAGCTGATGTCAAGGCCAATTTCCTCTTCTTCCTCTGTTGAACGGATCGGAACCCAGATTTTTATCAGCTTTAAACCAAACCAGGTTAATAAAAAGCCCCATGCACATAAAACAGCCAATCCGAGAAGCTGTACCGCAAGCAGTTTCCATCCGCCTCCTGTAAAAAGGCCGCCATCTCCAGAGAAAAGCCCTACCGCTATCGTGCCCCATATTCCTGATGCGGCATGGACAGGAAAGGCACCAACCGGATCATCAATTTGTTTCGCTTCCAGCCAGCTTGTTGCGGCAAGCATAACCATACCTGCTGAGGCACCGATAAAAATCGCGGCACCGTCACTGACATAGGCGCAGCCTGCCGTAATAGCGACAAGTCCTGCCAGGGAGCCATTAATTACAGCCGGTGCATCTGAACGCCCGTAAATAAATAATGTATAAATCAGGCAAGCAGCCCCGCCTGATGCAGCGGACAGCATGGTCACAATAGCAATATGCCCAATCCGGCCATCAGTTGCCTGCAGCGTGCTGCCGGCATTGAAACCAAACCAGCCAAACCAAAGTAAAAATGCCCCCACAGAAGCCAAGGGAAGATTGCTCGGCAAGGCAACGGAGCTTGCAGCGCCTAAGGTAAACTTTCCGGCTCTCGGCCCGATAAGCTTAGCGGCAGCCAACGCAGAGAACCCTCCCAGAGCATGAATCACAGCAGACCCCGCAAAATCCTGCATCCCCAATTTGCCAAGCCACCCGCCTCCCCATACCCAGTGTCCGGCAATAGGATAGATAAAAGCTGTCATCAGCACAACATATAACAAATATGCACGGAAATTTATTCGTTCAGCTACTGCGCCTGAAACAATGGAGACAACCGCAATGACAAAGGCTGCTTGAAACAGCCAAAAGGTGTCATTCGATATTGAGAGTTTCAGATGGGAAAGATCACCGTTTAACAGAAAGCCATTTTTCCCTGATATCCCCAGATAATCAGCACCCCACATTAAGCCAAATCCAGCCAGATAATAACAAAGCGTGCCTATTGTAATATCCGCGAATACCTTCATTATGATATTAACGCTATTTTTCGAACGCACAAATCCCGCCTCCAGCAAGGCAAATCCGCCTTCCATCAGCAAAATCATAGCTGCGGTAAGAACAACCCAGATGGTATCAAGGCCTGCATTTATTTCATGTATCGTCATTTTTCATTGTCCCTCCATTCCCTGATTTCTTCTATTAAGGAATGCGGCAGAACAATCCTTTCTTTTTCAGGTTCTTCTTTAAGCATCGCAGTCATTTCATCCAAGTTATTTATCTGCTTTTTTAATTGCTCAATCGCTGCAAATCGTTCTTTTACATGAACAAGATATTCGACGGCCTGATGATGTGCGGGAGGGCGGCCCGCAAAAAACTTTCTCACTGAAGACAATGACTGATACCAAGCTTCCTCCGCTCTTTTTTTCTGTTCATATTTTTTAATCTTTTCTTTAATCCTGTCAATCTCGTGATTTCGTTTATCTCTAAGATTTTTAAATATTTTAATCATTTCTTCATAAGGAACTGTAAAAGCAATATTCTGGTAATAATCATCATATACATCCATGTTATATCTCCTCACATGAAAATGTTACTTTTTCTGATTATATGAATAATTGCCCCTCAAGTCAACAAAACAACCGCAGCTTTGGCAATGGACAAATACTTAATATGGCCTGTGATAAGCACCCTAAAATAACCGGTTCAAAATTGAACATAAAAAAAGATCCCGCTATACTGTCCTAAGCGAAACCTTGGATTATTATGATAACTGCAGGAATAGAAGCGTCAGTTCTTCTTCTGTGAGATTTCTCCACTGTCCCCGTTCCAGTTCATTTAAAAGGATATTCATGATTCTTACTCTTTCCAGCTTCTCCACTTTATATCCGAGTTCTTTGCACATCCTCCTTATTTGCCGGTTAAGCCCTTGTGTCAGAATGATTCTGAACATAAATTCATTGACCTTTTGTACGTCACAACGCTTTGTCACCGTGTCCAATATCTCTACCCCATCAGACATCTTTTCAATGAAAGCATTTGTGATGGGACGATCCACTGTGACAATATATTCTTTTTCATGCATATTCTCTGAATGCATGATTTTATTGACAATATCTCCGTCATTCGTCAATAAAATTAATCCAACGGAATCCTTATCCAGCCTGCCGACCGGAAAAATCCTTTCAGGGAAATGAATAAAGTCTATAATATTTCCTTCCACATGCTTCGCTGCCGTACAGGTAATGCCTGCAGGCTTATTCAGCATCAGATACACATGCTCCTTTTTACAAGGGATAGGCTTTCCGTCAATTAAAATATCATCATTATATTCAACTAGTGTATCCTTCATGCAAACCAGCCCATTTACCGTGATTCTCCCAGCCATAATCAGCCGGTCCGTTTCCCTCCTGGAGCAATACCCTGTCTCACTTATATACTTATTAATTCTCATGTTCAACCTGCTTTCGTCTGATTCTGCTATTCTAGCTGAAATACAAAATAAAAACACCTGATTTTTTTAGTAACGGGTTCGGTTTTCGAACATAAAAATAAAATTCGCATACAAATTAGCAGTTCAATTCGTAACTGAATTTGATTGCTTTTTTTTGGTAGTTCATTTAGGGGGTTTTAGCACACGAATTTTGACTCCTTTCAGTAAGGTGACAAAAGTGATTGTCAGCATGCTATTTGCTATGTGATTTGGTGTTTATAAATGATCAAGAAAATTTCTGGATATTTATGTTAAAATGATAGGAAGGCTTATTCAAATAACAGAGCAGTAATGTATAAGAAGGATTTACTGTTTACGGTATAAAGTTGAGGAAAAGACTTTTTAAAGGAGTAAATGATGGAAAAGGTAAAAACAAATTCGGAAGAGTACGATGATCCTATTTTATATGATAGGGAAAATGATAAGTATGTTGAGGATCTTTCTTTTTTAATTAAATGGGCCTCAAAAAGCGAGGGCTTACCAATAATTGATTTAGCCTGTGGAACAGGCCGAGCAACCATTCCTTTAGCGAGATTAGGTTATAAGCTCATAGGAGTTGATATCCATAAAGGAATGTTGCGTGAGGCCAAAAAGAAGTCACCAGAACCTGAATTGCAAATTGAATGGGTTGAACAGGATTGTACTAAATTTAACTTAAATGTAAAGAGTAATCTTATATTTTCTGTAGGAAATTCGTTTCAGCACTTTCTTACGAATGAGGAACAGGATGGGCTATTCTCATCTGTAAATAAACACTTAGAACATGGTGGCGTCTTTATTTTTAATACAAGATTCCCTAGTCCTGAAGAGTTATTCCAGCCTGATACTGAAGAATATTGGAAGTCATATATAGATGAAGATACTACAAATAAGGTGGATGTGTTTACCATTAGTAGATATGATTCGTTGAGGCAAATTCAAAACTATGCAACCATAAGAAAATATCTAAACAATGAAGGTAAAATTATAGATGAAAAAAGAACTAATATAAGATTACGCTACGTCTTCCCAAAAGAGATGGAAAGAATCTTATTATTTAACGGCTTGAAGATAGTGAACATATTTAAAGATTGGAAGGAAACGCCTATATCAAACGATAGTTATGAATTAATTTATGTATGTGAAAAAGTGTAAAATAAGACTTGAGTAATTCCAAAATTCTCTGTAGTTTGTGAAACGATTTCTTAAGCTATGGGTACTGAGCCTCAACAAAGTATATAAAATAGGCTCGAAGCATAATAGCTCCGAGCTTTTTTTGTTGCTAACTGCCGTTCAACTGCGATTTATCGCGTGAAAAGCACTTGTACTTTAAAACTGAACCCGTTATTTTTTAGTATCAGATGTTTTAGCTTTATTACTTCTTCATCATCGCTTTCCAGAACTCACCCGCAATCGCTTTGTAGCCGCTTAGTGATAAATGGATATTTTGCTTATTTGTAATATATTCTTTGTATTTTTTAGCAATCAGCGATTCTGTCGCTACATAGGTACCCTTATATTGCATAGTAACTGTCTGGATTTGCGCGTTAAGCGCTTTCAAAAGCGGCATTAATGCTGCCTGCTGATCTTTTGGCATATATGGATATGGATTATAATAGCCCATTACATACACTTTCACATGCGGGTTAAGCTTGTGGATAGTGGAAAGGATTGTCTGCAGATTTGAGCTTACGGCAGAAATGGCTTCCGATACATGCGCTGGGTCATTAAGCTTGCCGAGAAGGTCATTCGCTCCTATATCCAGGGTGATGTGTGTGGCTTCTTTTACTTCTTTTCTTATCTTCCCGCTTTTTAGAAGGTCCGTTTTGACCTGTGCAGATGTATAGCCGGGCACACCAAAGTTATCGAAATCATCGAGCTTATATTTGTACTTATTCGCAGAAAAGTCTCCTGCAAGATAATCCGCATAGCTGTAGTCAATATAGCCATTGGGTGTCTGCCCTGCCGCCAAAGAGTCCCCTAAAGCAACATACTGCACGTGCTGAGGAAGGTCTTTCTGTACTGGTTTTGCCATGGCGCTAAAAGGCAGCCCAATACACAAAACACCGGCCAGAGCCAAGCTGGCTGCTTTCTTTTTCCCGTTCATCACAATCTCCCCTTTTGGTATAATATACCTAAAATCAACTCCTCTCCTAAATTCTTTTCTCTTGATAATAAATCCTTCACACCCTGAACAATTATTTTTCGGCAAAAAACTACATATACAAAGCGAAAACACTGATAAAGTCTTCAAAAGATAACCTTTGTAAATTGGTCGATCGATTGGAACGCAGGAATCTTCTCTTTTACCGGGCGTGCGGTGAGCCTCCTTGATGCTGGCTTTTTTAACAGACGAGGAAAAATCATTAATCAACTCCATCCATCGTGGTTCTCACAAGAACGGGATAAATAACGAATATGCAGATAATCCGATTGAACATTCTTTAGCCACTCCCGATAGAGGTTTCCATTCTGTTGATTGCACCACGGATTTATCCTCTCTTTAGCCAAAAGATATTGCGGGGTTAATTTTTTTTATGCAAATGACAATGCAGCCACTTGTTTATTCAACACATCCGTAGAAAATTATCCATTTTGGAACGACCACTCACAACAGCCGTGGTGATGGAAAAAGCTATCTTTACTCTAATTCAATCCAAAATACGCTCAAGGACATTAACAATTCATCGTATATATTTACAATTTCTGTTATGCTCATATGACAATAAACTTCCTCGCATTCATACTTGTCCTGGTAATGGGCATAAAAGGTTCCTCGATTGATTTTTGCCCTCATAGTAATGTCTTTAACCGTAAGTACATCTAAACCATTTTCTTCTATTAATTCCACTAGTGCATCTCAAATTCAGGATTTACAGCCCGTATTCCCATTCCTCCTATTTTTTCCAACACATTCAGAAAATGTGTTGGATAACCGACATATCCTTTGTTTCTGATTATTGATAATGGTTTTCTCTATAATTACAATGAAATTGCACAGCAAACAACGTGTTGTTTATTTATTTAAAGATATAGAGGAACTGAAATAAATGTGTATAAGAAAAATTATATAGTGTTATCACCGCCAATAAGAGGAGGTAAAAATCCAATGGATATTCAAGTCTCAAATGTCAGTAAAAGTTTTGAAAAAAAGACAGTTTTAAAAGATATTACCCTTACGATTCCAACTGGAGAAATATGTTGTTTGCTCGGTCCTTCGGGTTCTGGAAAAACAACGATGATTCGCCTGATGATAGGAGCTATTGCTGCGGATAACGGAACCATTCATTATGAAGACGTGAAAATGCCTAATATGAACATGTTAAAAAAGATAGGGTATATGCCACAGAACGATGCTTTGTATGACGACTTATCCGCTGAAGCTAATTTACGATTTTTTGCAGGACTTTATCATTTAGATAAAGTTCAATTAGAAAAGCGTATTGATGAGGTACTTTATTTAGTGAATTTAGCTGAGTATCGAAAAAAATTGGTGAAAAATTTTTCTGGAGGTATGAAAAAGCGGCTATCGCTTGCGGCTGCCATTTTGCATTCTCCTGAAGTTTTATTCTTAGATGAGCCGACAGTTGGAATCGACCCTGTGTTACGTCGAACGATATGGGACCAGTTTCAGGAAATTAAAAAATCAGGAACAACCATTATTGTTTCCACTCATGTTATGGACGAAGTGACAGAGTGCGATAAAGCAGCGCTCATTTATAACGGTTCCTTGATTCAATATGATACTGTCAAAAATTTACTTAATAAAACTGAAAGTGGACGAGTCGAAGAACTGTTCTTTATTGCTTCAAATGATTCAGAAGGTGGTGTTGGGCAATGATGAACTTAGCTAAACGTGTCATTCTCCAAACGTTAAATGACAAACGAAGCGTAATGATGATTTTAGTTGCACCGCTATTTGCTTTGACCTTGATTTATTTCCTGCTTGGTAATTCAAGTTATGTACCTTCAGTTGGAATAAATAAAAACACAATGCCTGTACCTCTTGTAACAGCGTTAAAAGCACAAGATTTAAAAGTTGTAAATGTTTCAAACAATGATGCTCAACATGCAAAACATTATTTGAAAGAACATAAAAATGTAGATGCGATTTTCACTATCTCAAAAAGCTCAGGAACGACTATTACAATGTTTGAATCTTCATCTAAGGGTGCAAAGGCAGTAAATGAAATTCAAAAGGCGATGACTTCATTAAATCCTTCGGCAAAAGTAAAAATGTCCTATGTCTATGGGTCGCAAGGTGAGTCAACATTTGATTCCCTCGGATATGTGTTTCTTGGTCTCTTCTCATTCTTGCTAGTGTTTATCATTTCGGGGATGGCGCTTGTAAGAGAACGAAGTGGCGGAACATTGGAAAGGTTGATGATGACACCAATCAAACGTGGTGAGGTCATTCTTGGTTACACGATTGGATACGGAGTATTTGCGATTATTCAAGCAATTCTTATTGTGTTCTATTCCTTATATGTGCTGAAATTAAGTTCAGTCGGGAACCTTGGTTGGATTTTGGCCGCAATGGTTTTATTAGCGGTTACAGCCGTTTCATTTGGTGCGATGATTTCTGTATTTGCTAGTTCAGAACTGCAAGTCGTGCAACTGATACCGTTTACTATTATTCCGCAAGTTTTCTTTTCGGGGCTGATTCCATTAGATGTGATTCCATACCATCTGGGAAATCTGTGTTACATTATGCCAGTTTATTATGGTGTAGCCGCAATTAAGAGTGTAATGCTTTATGGCGATGGTTTCCTTCAAATCTGGGGTTATCTTCTTGGTCTAATGGCATATGCTCTTCTGTTATACTTATTAAACACACACGCATTGAAAAAATTTAGAAAACTATAATATTCCTTATTATTGCGGTTTTGGTTTATGCTGCTTTTGAATGGATGTTGCTAACGAATTTTTTTTGAGCATTAAATATGTGCCAATTTAAATAAACGCCCTGAGAATAAAAACTCAGAGCGTTTTTCTACGCTAATATAAATGCTAATTGGAGTGTTAATCAAGGTGCGAATTTGGGTGTGATTTGATGTGAATTGATTTTGTATTTCACAACCGAACCCCTAATCTTTGGAATGATGCCGTTTTAGTTATTAAGGAATGAATTGTTCAGTTATTTTCACTATGACACCATTTTTAACGGTGATATGGAAGGGTATATAGCGGTACCGCTTCTTTTTCATTTCCTTAGTGAATGCTGACAAAGAAATTCTTTGTTTCTTTATATCGTTTGTTTTTTCTATTTGATAGGTCACCATTGTAATAACGGCACTTTTCGAGATTTTTAAGCTGCGGATTTTTTTATTCACATTTCGTATGTAATAATCATCCGGTACATAGCATTTCCCTTTATACCAGTAGCACTCGTGGTCTTTTTGGGCTTCCTGGCTGGCACGTTCGCCCCTATACCATTGGATATAATCGGCTTTTGCAGTAACACCTTTGCTGGTTGAATTCATGGATGTAAAATATGTAGTGGCATTCGTACTGGATGAAGCGGCAGATGCAAGGGCAGATGGCAGCAGAATCATGATGGCAATCAAGAAGATCAGGCACTTTTTCATATCTCATTCCTCCAAACAAATAGTAATTCCATATAACTATATGAGAATTTGAGAAAAATTAATCCCTTTGTTATCTATTTCGGTTCTGTTATCCTATACCCTTTTATTATTTAAGCTATTCCTTGTATTTTTATTTACCATTAATTGGACGATCCTCTTAAATGTTTCTTTCTTAATCTATGAAACTCCTCTGATTTTCTTTCTTTAATTCGTAATTAAATGTCCCCATGAATGCAAAAGAAAAGACGATTCCCCTAAGGAGAATCGCCAGTGCAGACAGACTTAGATATATCTTACATTATATAATGGGTACTTTTTAAATAAAAGATTTGTGACTGATAGTTCCTCCGCGAATGGCCTGCTGGCTGTTAGCGCCGTTAAACTCTGTAGGAAGCGTATACAAAGATACTTGAGCTTTAATCTCCCTCTCTCCTCTTCAGATAGTTTCAGAGGATCAAGTTCCTACTAATGGTTCGAAAGTAAGCTGTATTCGCCCTAGATGAAAGCGGTACATTGCGCAGTGTCTGGTGATTGGGCACTGCAGAAACATGAGAGCCCTTGCTATACAGGGGATAGGCCTCTATGTTTCAAACTATTGCTGTCCTGAATTTGTTTCCTTTTATAACAATCTAGATTCTGTCCATGGTAAATTCAAATTCCAAATCCTGATCTGCCAGCAGGAGATGTTCCTGGTGAACCGGCGCTCCCCAGCTGTCATCTCCGCCAACACCCATTTGTATTCCCGCAACCGTAACGACTGTATAATGCGTTTTCGGAAGTTCATAGTGATGCTGGGCATTTTCAAGTTCAAAAGCTGTATAAGGGGAAACATTGCACTCCAGCGGTTCACCAGCAGAGGCGATTTTGATTCCCTGCCCAAGCTTGTCTGCAATCTTCAATTCACGTACACCGGTCCGGTTTCCAGATTCCTGAGGCATAAGATAGGAAGAAATATTCTCTGAAACACTATTTTTAAAGATTCCGAGCCTTGCACCCATAGAACGGTCAGAATAGTTCTCTTCAGGGCCCATTGCATACCATTCAAGCTGATCATAATCTGCCGGAACCTTAAAAGTGACAGCAAAGATCGGCAGCTGCGGAAGCTTAGCTGCTCCTTTGTAAACAGAACGGACACGAACATGTCCAGCGCTGTCAATTGTGTATTTCATCATGACACCAATATCTCCGCTGATGGAAAATTTATAGGTGAAGATGATGCTAACATACCCATTTTCTTCTTCAACATCAATGTCTGTACATCTGCGTGCCATGCTTGCCGTATGCCAGCATCCTGATTCGAACATTTGGGAGAAGCCTCTGTCATTATCTGTTGTGGCTCTCCAAAACAATGGTGCCGGAGGAAGGGAAATCATCTCTCTTCCATCATAAACCAGGGAAACAAGACTGCCGGCCTGCTTGGAGAAGATCGCTCTGAAATCCTTGCCGTGCACCCCGATATTCACATCGCCATGGATAACCTTCAGCTCATCTATGCTTTCTATTGAAGGAGCCGCATGCTGAGCTTCCACTTGAAATACATACTGCCCAAATGCCATTTCATAGCCGGATTCCGCCCAATCCCGGTTTTCCCTGGTCCTGAAAAAGGTTTGGATACAATATTCGCCTGAACGCTCCGCAGCTTCCGCAGGCCAGTTAAAGTGAGCACGCCCTTCGCTTTGCGGCGCTACAGATGTTTTCAGTACACCCCCAAATACTTCCCTGCCCTCAAGGAACAAAATGTACTCCATGTCATATAGTGATGTGTCTGTGAAAAGACTGTCATTAAAGATGGTGACTCCATCTCTGTCCGGGTGCAGTTTGAAGTCCTGATACAAAAATTTCACTTCCTGCATCTTTGGAGACAGCTCGCGGTTGGCATACACAATTCCATTGGTGCAGAAGCCGTAATCTGTCGGCCGGTCCTCAAAGTCTCCGCCATAAGCAAGGAATTCCTGTCCGTAACGATCTTTTTTTATAAGTGATTGATCAATATAATCCCATATAAAGCCACCCTGATACATAGGATATTTCTTTTCTAAATCTGTGTATTTATACATGCCTCCCAAAGAATTCCCCATTGCATGCATATATTCGCAGCTGATGTAAGGCTTCTCCGGGTTTTCAGTTAAGTATGTCTCAATTTCAGCCGGCTTCGCGTACATTCTGCTTTCCATATCGCTGGTATCATTATAATTGCGGTCATAAAAAACACCCTCATAATGGACAAGCCGGCTCGGATCTGCTTTTTTAAAGTATTGGGAAACACTCAGGATCACTTCACCCGCATATGATTCATTCCCGCAAGACCATATTAGGATGGAAGGATGATTTTTGTCGCGCTCGAGCATGGATACTGCCCGGTCGATGACAATATCCCTCCATTCCGGTTTGTTTCCGGGAATATTCCATGAAGGCTCAACCACACCCATCTTCTGCCAGGATCCATGTGTTTCCAAATTCATCTCATCAATCACATATACGCCGTATTCATCACATAATTCATACCAATAACTTTGATTCGGATAGTGAGACGTGCGGACTGCATTAATGTTATTTCGTTTCAGTGTTTTGATGTCCCAGAGCATATCTTCCTTCGTTATGGCACGTCCAGTCCGGCAATTGAATTCATGCCGGTTAACGCCTTTAAAAACGATGCGCTTTCCGTTTAATGTCATCAACTTGTTAACCATCTCAAACCTTCTGAACCCAACCTTCTGCGGTACAACCTCTAATAAATGCCCGTCTTCATCAAATACTTGAATATACAGCTTGTATAAATAAGGGCTTTCTGCGCTCCATAGCTCCGGATTATCCAGAGTCAGCGACAAATTTGAGCTTCCGCCAGCATATTCCCCTGTTCCTGAGGCAACTTTATTTCCGTTTGCATCAAACAATTCCCCAGTGATTTTAGAAGGAACACGATTTTCAGCTAAAAATGAAAGATCTGCTTTTAGAGAACCCTTAGTAAATGTTGAATCCAGATCAGCATGAATGTGAAGATCTCTTATATGAATCTCCGGAATTGTATAAAGGTACACATCACGGAATATACCGGAAAACCTCCAAAAATCCTGATCTTCAAGCCAGCTTCCGGTACTCCTTTGGTATACTTCAACCGCAAGCTTATTCTTTCCTTCTGAAAGAAAAGGAGTAAGCTCAAATTCTGAGGGTGTGAAGGAGTCCTCACTGTATCCCACAAATTCTCCGTTCATCCACACATAAAAAGCGGATTCTACACCTTGAAAAGAAATATAGACTGGCTTGCCCTGCATGTTTTGCGGAAGTGAAAATTCCTTCACATAACTTCCCACAGGATTATGGTCCATCGGAATTTCCGGGGGACGGATATCAGCAAGGCCATCCCACGGATACATGGTATTCACGTATTGAGGTTTTCCGTAACCCTGCATTTGGATATGCCCGGGGACCTTAATGTCCCCCCAGCCCGAGCAATTAAATTCTTTTTCATAAAAATGATCGGGGCGGCTGCCAGGATTGGTGCTGTAGTCAAATTTCCAGTTTCCGTTTAATTCATGCCTCATGCTCATTTGCCCTGCGTCTTTTGCCTCCTTGAGCGTTTCATAGTAAACATGGTCAGAGTGTGCCGGAAGCCTATTTACTGCGTATTTATTAACATCACTTAACCAGCTGATTTCAGGTTTTATTTCCATATCTTTAAGATCCTCCCTTTTTTGGTTAAATAGCGGGCCTGGAACCGGGCTTACATTGACAGATGAATTTACTGATTTCCTTCAGCTTGGCCAGATTTACAAAACGCTTCACCGCAAATGATAAATCCCTCTTGCTTCCAGTTAATATAATGCTTAATGCCCTGTCTAATTAAAATTTCATCATCCACAATAAGCGTTCTGCACAGCTCTTGTTCAGCCAAACTTATCCCCCGCTTTTAATTATGTATAGTAAGCGCTTTTATTCCTATTATATAGCTTTCATGAATTTTGAATATAAAATTGCCCCAAGTTCCTTTTTCCATTTTTAGAGAAAAGGAGTTTTTGGGATCTATATAATGATTTCTTTTGAGCCATGTGCGTTAGAGGCGATTGAGGTTGAACTTTCTCATCCATTACAACCATTATTACCTGCCCGCAGTGGTTAAGGTCCGTGCTACCTAGAGCAGCAGCATCGGAAGCCAGGATAACTTCTGCATATAGTAAAAAAAGCAACTCTCCCGCAAAATGGAGGGTTGCTTTTTGGGTTATTTTTTTACGCCTGTGTAGATGTGGATGGCGTCTCTTAGAAATTCTGCCGTTCCTGGCTGGTCCTTGTCGTAATGCTGCTTAAACCGTTCGTCGTCCGCATACATTTGCGCAAGTCCGGCATGGGCCTCTTTGCTGTACTCATTCCAATAAAAAGTAAGCCATTGTTTATGCATTTCCGCAGCTTTTTGAGCGAGTTTCCCTGCAGGGTCACCCTCCTTAAAGGCGGCTGAAAGGGTTTGTTCCAATTCATCCGTCAGACGAGTAATCTCTGCGTGTTCTTCCTGTGTCATATTCTTCAGCTTTTCGTTTGATTTGTTTACGGTATCTTCACCGTATTTCTCTCGAATTTCTTTTCCGTATTGCTTCTCATTATCTTCAATCAGTTTTTGTTTAAACCCATCGAATTTTTCCTGATCTTTCATTGTCATTCTCCCTTCATGTGAAGCAATCGTTTTCTCTACGTTAAGGAGGAGTTCATCCAATTGCCTTCGTTTGTCCAGGAGTTTCTCACGGTGTTCTTTTAAGGCCTCGGTCCCGTTAAAGGCAGGATTGCTGACAATTTCCCTGATTTGTTCTAATGTGAGTCCGAGCTCTCTGTAAAATAAGATTTGCTGAAGTCGATCGACCTCCCGCTGGCCATAGATGCGGTAGCCTGACGAATTGATCCTTGCCGGCTTAAGGAGTTCAATTTCATCATAATACCGAAGTGTTCTCGTGCTGATGCCAGCCAGAATGCCTAATTTTCGGACTGTATATTCCATGTGATTCCCTCCTGACATCTTCACTTTACACCTTGACGCAGCGTAAAGGTCAAACCCATTTTTTAAAAAATCTGTTTTCGTAACCATGTGCTTTAGGAGGCTGATTTCCGTATCAGGATGCTCGCTTTCCGCGGGGGTGCGCTCGAGTTTCGCACCTTCCTCCACTCAACAATTCAATGAAAAACCTTTGCAAAATTGATAAACAAAGCACCATCTTTTAAGAAAGATCTTTTTAGAACGGGTTTTTGAGTACGCTGTCTTTCCATTGCTTCAAAGCTTTTAAATACTCCGGTATATCTTCGGGATGAAGTATCTGCAATGGACATTCAAGTGAACAGTCGGATCAACACTTCATCATGCAGATTAATTTGGCTATTGTTTTAGTTCGCTTACCTTCAGCCTTCTTGATTTGGTAGTCGGTATTGAACACTTCGTAAGAAAAAGGTTAAAGAATGAATAATGATGATATTATGGTTATTCTTAACAAATATAAGGAGTAAATAGGGAATACGTTTCAAAGGTGTTTTAAGTACTATATAATTCCTTAAAAACATAATATATGGCTAACAGGAGTTACTCATAATCTCTCAATAAAAAATAAACTATTCGTCACTCGGTGCCCCACAAACAAAAAAAGAAACCTTGAAAGGCATATAGACAATCAAGGTCAACTTTTTTTCTATATAAATGATTAGCTATTCAATCTCATCATATGCATCACCTAGGGAGATAAAATCACTTCTTAGCCAATACCAATATTGACCTTTATTTTTTATAAGTTGTTCAAGTAAATCAGTAAAAGAAGTAGCTATTATCTGGGACTCACCTACAAGTCCATGGCGATCAAAAAAACTATCGTAGCATCTACCTAGTCTATCTTCATTGAGGTCAATCGTTAAGTATTCATCCGTTCCATCATTACAAATAATATACCAGTTAGATGAGATATCTTCTTCACATAATTCTCCTACAATTATTGGATTTGCCAATACAAGCTTATCAGGAGACACAAGATAAATTGGATATTCCTCATTTTCAAATAGAATTAGTCCCCCACAAAGACTATAAAACTCTTTTAAATCATTAGGTAAAATATGCTTTTCTTCATCAATAATGGGTAATCCAGAAGGCTCAAAGATACGACAATGTGGTAAAGTGTTTATTTGTGTGAGCAACTGCTTTATCTTTTCCATTAGCTTCACTCCCGATAATTATATTTATTTAAGGAATTATAATATTCTTGTCTGGCTGATTTGGGAACATTTGCAGCATTAAACATTCTTTCTGTCAGTTCTTGTATCTCCCTTGGAGAGACTGATTGCCAATCAATTTTGCCCCCAACCTTCTTACCTGTTTTTTCATATAGCCATTCTCTATAAACAGCTTTTGTAGCAGCATGTTGTTCTTTTGTAAGTGCTACTGTTGGGGTATTCCCACCTCTACTTACATAGTTAGGAACATTATGTTTAGCCCATATATCCATAACACCATGATGATTTTCTAAAGGTGAATTACTAGGTCTATATGGTACTACATCATTAGGTTTAACAGTTTTATCTATACCTTTACTACCATTCCCCTCCGCACTAAACGCAGAAAGCCGGTCCATCAATCCTTTGCTGTTAACCGTATTATAGGGCACCTGCCCATCTACCGCAAACTGATAGTTCCACGGTGTTCTTTGGGGAATCTGCACAAATTTCCTGGCCTTGGAAGCGCTCTTTATTGCGGCTATTTTAGCTGTAGTCATCCCTGCTTTGGCGGCAGCTCCCATTCCTTTTGAGCCGATTGCATTGGCGAAAGCGGAACCGATGGCATATGTCACCCAGTGCGCCCTGGAATACCAATCTCCATGCACCATGTTTTTTTCATAGGAGTCGTGAATCGCTTTTGCCATAATCTTATAGGTTTGTTTGTAATGAATGACAGATTCATAGACTGCCATCTCCGCTGCTTCCGGGTCCATCACAAAATTAAAGATATCTTTCGCGAAGTCCTTTCCCGCATCAAGTAAACCTATAGTAGCTCCTTTTTTAAGCTCTTCTTCCATATACCTCATGTACAGGCTCCGCTGATCTTGATGGAGGTTTGTAAAGCCAATTTTATCAGCGACTTTCAAATATTCCTGCAATTTGAAACCTGCCGAGCAAGGTCTGCATTCAATTCCCTGCGCTTTCGCGCTTTCGCTCTTCCGCTTCTTTCTTCTTCACCTTTAGATAGGCTTCGTCTTCTTTTCTCTGCTCCTGCAGGTCTTTGTATACCTCACTACTTTTATAGGACTTGGCATTAAAGTACAGCGGAGATACTTTTCCGCCTCTTGTGCTGGAATCCCTGAGCTGCTTCATGAGAGCTGTGATGGAAACCTGGTCATCTTCTGATTCTGCGTATTCTGTCAGCCACTTCCCGTCAATTTCATTTAATTTGGCGAAGGTTTTATTCCGCTTATTTTCTGCTTTTTGAATTTCGTCCAGAAAGTCATCATCAGAGAAGGGTTTTAGATCAATAATGTCATGGATAGCAGGGCGTGGTTTTCCTTATGATAACGCTATTGCAGTAGCAACATTTAAAATCATCAAGACAGAATTCGTAAAACGCTGCCGTTTTATCAGTTTAGAAGAGTTAACAAGAGAGACTAAGGAGTGCTCTCAATTGAAGCGTAATCAGGACTGGTTATGTGGCAGGCAAAAACTTTTGTAACGCAAACAAAACCCCTTCCTTGAGAAAGAGGCTTTGTCTCATTATTAAATGTAAGGCCCAATAATTGAAAAGTACTATAAAGAAGTTCTTCGAAAACCTCACTTAATAATAAAAGTTCTTCATAAGGAAGACCTCTTTCTAGGAAATTTTTGTGGTGACTTAATTCTACCAAGAAAAGGTCTTCTTTTTTTCATTTTTTCCATTACACAAAATATTTTGTACTCTCTTAAATAGCTTCCATACTCAAATGAAATCCATTGCTCCTTATCAAAATAAGAATATATAAGAATTTATTTCTCTATTTCAAGTAACAAACTTTCCAAATTCAAAAT
Organism: Bacillus sp. OV322; assembly: GCF_900112495.1. Taxonomy (GTDB): domain Bacteria; phylum Bacillota; class Bacilli; order Bacillales; family DSM-1321; genus Peribacillus. Next base: position 105,840 of record NZ_FOMA01000008.1, on the reverse strand, counting down.
ATTTCTATTCCCTTCATTATTTAACGCTCTCATTTCTTTGATATATAACTTCGTTTTATTTACCAATTCTGTTTTAAGGTTTTCATAATTAACTTGTTTGTCTTTCCAATACTGAATTAAATTAGGCATCTTTTTCGTTTCTATTGCCCCACTTCCTTCAGGTTTATCAGCTGTAACTTTACTTATTTTCACTATATTTTTTTCTCTTATTAGTTCAATCCAAATCTTAGGTTTGTCAATATCACTTATTAAAACATAACTTTCAGTTTTCAAAATTAGTATTGCTTTTGAAAAATAGTACAACCACCAATAAATAGAAACTGAAAATTCATCGATATCTTCAGGGATGAGGATACCATAAGTTTCATTATCAATTTCAAATTGGAAATATCCGTCTGCCCCATTGAGCTCCATTTCATCTAAGCTATTATTTTCAAATATTTTATAACTTATTTTAAACATTGTCTTCCACCTTATTTAGTTATTTTTCTAATATCTTCAACTGTGAATTTATGTCTACCATACACACTACCTAATTGACCATCAGGATGAATAAAGACATCAATTATTTCCCCGCCTATTTCATATGTCTGCTTCCCAGTTTTACCTTGGTTTTTCAGATCATTATATGCAATTTCAGCATATTTATTTATCTCATCATCACTCCACTTTGGATTAAAAAAACTAGATTCTAATTTATCTGCCAGTTGAGAGTCGGATAAATATTTATACTGTTGCTTTATAGATTCAATATTATGCTTGTTAATATGCTTTTTATTCGTGGAGCTTAAAGGATACTTTATTTCAACTTTACCAGCACCCCCACCAACCTTCCCCTCACCACTAAACGCAGAAAGCCGGTCCATTAATCCTTTGCTGTTAATCGCATTATAGGGCACCTGCCCGTCTACCGCAAGTGAGTATTCGAGGGGTGTTTTTGAGGGAATCTGTGCCAGCTTTCCTGCCTTGGAAACAACAGTCTTTGTGGCTATTCTGGCTGTAGTCATCCCTGTTTTGGCGGCAGCTCCCATTCCTTTTGTGCCGGCTGCATTGGCGAAAGCGGAACCGATGGCGTATGTCACCCAGTGCGCCCTGGAATACCAATCTCCATTCACCATGTTTTTTTCATAGGAGTCGTGAATCGCTTTTGCCATAATCTTATAGGTTTGTTTGTAATGAATGACAGATTCATAGACTGCCATCTCCGCTGCTTCCGGGTCCATCACAAAATTAAAGATATCTTTCGCGAAGTCCTTTCCCGCATCAAGTAAACCTATAGTAGCTCCTTTTTTAAGCTCTTCTTCCATATACCTCATGTACAGGCTCCGCTGATCTTGATGGAGGTTTGTAAAGCCAATTTTATCAGCGACTTTCAAATATTCCTGCGGATTTGAAACCTGCCGAGCAAGGTCTGCATTCAATTCCCTGCGCTTTCGCTCTTCCGCTTCTTTCTTCTTCACCTTTAGATAGGCTTCGTCTTCTTTTCTCTGCTCCTGCAGGTCTTTGTATACCTCACTACTTTTGTAGGACTTGGCATTAAAGTACAGCGGAGCGGAGATACCTTTCCGCCTCTTGTGCTGGATTCGCTAAGCTGCTTCATGAGAGCCGTGATAGAAACCTGGTCATCTCTTGATTCAGCGTATTCTGTCAGCCACTTCCCGTCAATTTCATTTAATTTAGCGATGGATTTATTCCGCTTATTTTCTGCACTTTGAATTTCGTCCTGAAAGTCATCATCAGAGAAGGGTTTTAGATCAATAATGTCATGTATCCGATCTAATATCACTTTGAGGTCCCTTTTTTGGTCTGAAACTAGATCCTTGGATTTTTGATCTGCAAGGGCCACTTCACTTTCTAAAAAGGGAACATCGATAATCTTACCCTCTCCAAGCTTGGCTTCCTCCGCATCCCCGCTTATCCCCTTAAAAAAGGCAATATGCCTATCAACAAGACCCGTCCAAGCATCCACTGTATCAATCTGTGCCTGGTAAAACCCCTTAATGGCTTCGGCACCTTTTCCCTTCAATTCGTCATCCATTTTTACTATGAGATCAAATTCCTTCCTGATTGCCGCCAATTGTTTATGCAGACTTTCATATTCCTTTGTGCGTCCTTCCATTGCATCTATTAGTGCTTTTGCATCATAGAGTTTATCAGACATTTTTATCGGAATTCCTTTCTCGCAGACTCATCACAAATTTCTTTATTTGTAAATTATTGGATAGATGTATCTTAAAGGAAGAAAAATGCTCGCAAGTCATACAAGGATATTCCGTGAAAATAGTTCTAATGAACTACACACTTATCACGAACAGGAGACCTTCTTCCACAGCAGAAAAGTTTACGAATAAAGCCAAAAAAAAAGAACCAGATCAAATCCGGTCCTACATTACCCTGCATATTCTTCAGCCTGTCCCTCTTCTGCTTCCCGAAGCTTAATTTCTCCGTAATTAGCAATAAAAAGAGTGGTCAATTCCGGGTCCCACTGTGTTCCTTTGCCGCCTGCAAGGATGCTCAAAGCCTTTTCTTCGGGCATTCCTTTGCGATACGGCCTGTCAGAGGTCATTGCATCGAAGGCATCTGCTATAGCAATGATTCTGCCCATTAACGGGATGCCGACGCCTGTTAAGCCATCCGGATATCCTCTTCCGTCGTATCGTTCATGATGTGATCTTACACCGGGAAGCAATGGTGCCATGGATTCGGCGGGCTTTATTTCTTTTAAAATTTTCTCTCCTAATACTGGATGCTGTTTAATTTGCTTAAATTCTTCGTCAGTAAGTTTGCCGTCCTTAAGAAGAACATCATCACGGACGCCGATTTTTCCAATATCATGCAGCAGTGCGGTTTTATGCAAAATATCGAGCTCAGCTTCCGGCAGTCTTGCAAGCCTGCCGATTCTCAGGGAATAATATGCCACCCGCTCGGAATGCCCCGCCGTATAAGGATCTCTGGCATCAAGAGCCGCAGCAAGGGTCGAGAAGTAACTCTGGATGAGCAGGTTATTCATGGTTTCCCGCTCCTTCAGCCCGCTCACCATATGATTGAAGCCGGCCACAAGCATGGAAAACTCGTCCGAATAAATATCAGCTGTACGCACGTCAAAGTCGCCGCTCCGTACAGAGTCCAACCCCTTATAAAGGCTCGTAATCGGATGCTGCACCTCTTTTGACAATACCCAGGCTCCAAGTGAAGAAAAGATAATCCCTGCAAGAAGAATGATACCCGTCCATTTCCAGTAATCATGAGATTCATGAAGCACATTCTGGCGGATATACTCACCCAGACTGAAGAGGAACAGCGGAAATGTTCCAATTAAAAAGGTACTGAATTGAAATTTCCGCTGAATAGATACCAGCACCTCTCCGTTCAGAGACAAATCAATATTGTATAAATCCATGGAAAGCTGTCTGATGTGCATGGCAACTGGACGGATGGACTGTGATGTTAAAAAGAATTCGATAAAGGCATGCATACAAGCTACAAGCGGCAATCCAAAAGCAGCCAGCAAAATATAATAATGGGGCAAGTTCAAAAGTCCGCTATGGATGCCCCCCCAAAGCATGAGCATGGCTGGAATGGACAGACCCAGAAAATGCGGTCCAATAATCCGCTTAATTGCCAAAATTGGAAACCGGTGTGTCTGAAAATATACAGACTGCAGCATGCTGAAGTCCGGACTGCTCTCCAAAAACAGGCTCCGTATAGGGCGGATATGCCTGGAAAATACAATAAACTCTGCAAACAGCATAACAACAAGCGATATGAATAGAATGGACAGAAGGCTTACTATTTCCTCAGCCGATACCTTTAAAGCAAAGAAAATAAATATTCCTCCTACCCCGAATACAGCTGTCAGCGAACCGATTACATAGTTCCTAATCAGCTTTTTGATAAACGTCCTATATGTAATATGCAAAATTTCACCTGCGCAGTTAAGTTATTTCCTATCTTTTTCCTTATATCGGTTTTTCCGGATGTTTTTGAAATGAATCACAAAAAAAGCTGTCTCAAAGGCATGGTGCTTAACGTCCTTTGAAACAGCTACGCTTTCATTCATTATGAATTCTGCGACGATAGGATTCCTTGTAAGCAGCATGGCGAAAATGCAGGATTTTATCCTCAGACAATTGAATTCCGTCTGTTATCACTGTTGGATCAAAAAGCAATTCTTCTCCTTGATCTTCAAGCCTTTCTGTTATTTCGAGATGGCCTACAGTCATTTTTTGTCTGTCTTCAGGCCAGAGTACGGTTGGATCATCCGTAGGGTCTTCTTCCGCTCCCAGCTGGATATCAAGGTCAAACCCTACAGGCGCCTGTTTTAGGCGTTCATCCATTTCTTGATCAAGATAGTCCTCTGGACGATTTGCCGCTTCTTTTAGCTTCAGCATGCCGAGCCCTGCATCTGGCTTCCATTGGTATTTAACCGCCTGCCTTCTTCCTTCTTTATCCACAAAATAAAAAGCATGAATCGAATAGTATTGTGCAGAGCCATAGCTTGCTGGAGGGTGCATTTCCTTCAAGATCCGAACTGCAGCATCGCCTTCCGGGTATTTCACAAGCACCTTCATCAGGCTTTTAAGATTTGGCAAGCCTGTTTTCGCTGATTTTATCAATTTAAACATTTCGGAGAATGCCTCGGGAGATTTCGCAAAGAAAACAGGGATAGTAACAGCTATTAAATTAGTGATCTCTCCGTTCCCTAATTGAAATTGCACCGACATCCCTTTAACAGGAGTTAGGGCATCTGAGTGGCCGGGATTGGGCGAACTGTTGGAAAACCGGACAATAACAGGCACAGGTTCTGTCTGCAGGTGAGGAGCAGTGGTGAGAGGAGCTGCCTTTCCATTCGGAGTGAATATCCCCTTATAGCAGCGCCCTCTGGCATGGGCACGCCGATACCCGGGAAACGTGCCTGAAATATGTTCAATATCATCTACTGCTTGTACCGCTAAATCGGAGTGATCGTTCGGTTTCATATGAATCTCCTGTCTATTGATTATTTTTCAAGCCAACGTATATATTCTTACGTGTACCCCATCACCATGAATTGTATTCAAGTGTCCTTTTAAAAACATCCTCATTAAAAGCAGAATACTGTCAGTAATTTTCTCTAAAGTTTACGAATATCCTATGTTATACTTGTCATGGCCAAGCAATGGCGAGCACAGTTTTACCATGACTGCAAATGGATATTTAATAAACAAAAAGAGTTTTTAAATTTTTATTTTCACATAAATATGATTCTTGCTTCTCACAGTCCGCAATCTGCATCAAGGCTTTGAAGCATTGGTAGAGGAAGGATAAAAATGCGGAAGAAACGTACTTTTAAAAAATTAATGGCGGTGATGATTATTTTCATCATTCTTATAGAGCTTGCGGGGAATTTTCTTGTTGTGGATGAAAAACCTGTTAAATCAGATGTTGTAATTGTATTAAGCGGCGACACTAACCGCCTGGAAAAAGGAATCGAATTATATAAAAAGGGGTATGCATCTCATCTGATGTTCTCTAACGGCCGTGAAAACAACCTTTATCAGGGATCCCGTGCATCCGGTATCCCTGCCCGCTCCATCATTTTAGAAAATCATGCGACAAGCACGTCGGAAAATGCCTTATTTACAGAAAAGCTTATGAAGCAGCACGGATTGAAATCTGCGATTGTGGTTTCCTCCAATTATCATATGAGACGGGTTAAATATAATTATGATAAGGCATTTAAGAAAACAGGCATCACTCTGACCTATTGCTCAAGCGGCGGCAGCCATTATCATCCTGCAACGTGGTGGCTGACAAGCCTGAACAGGAAAATCACCTATACTGAATACATTAAGCTGGTTGGCAACTATTTTGGTTTGAATGGAACAAACTCAAAAAAGACACTGAAAAAGTTCTTCAGCATCATCCCAGATAAAAATTCATAAAACAGTGTGGAAAACCAGCATCCAAGATGGAATGCTGGTTTTTGTGGCGACCGGTCCCTGCTTCATAAAAATGCAAGTATCATTTACTTATTTTACTGGAATCCAAATTTCAGAATAGTAATCCGGGCTTGACGGATCTCCGTCGGAATAGACTTCCATCTCCGGGGTGCCTCCATGCTGATAATGCCCTGATGGAAACCACTCTGACATGATTTGCTTCCACGCCTTTTGAATGGCATCCGGCATTGCACCATGAACTTCAAAAACACTCCATTTTGAGGAAGGCATCGTAAAGGCTGATAATCCTTCTGGTACTTCACCGCCGTATTCTGCAGCGATCCAATAATCCATCTGCTGATTTTCACTGCTTTTATCCACACATATTCCGTACATTCTTCCATTGTCCAAGCTAAGCAGCACGTCATTTGTTCCATCAGAATGGACATCGTTCCAAAAAAGCGGGATTCCCTTTAAATTTTCACCGCCTGCTAACGAAAACTCCCGTTTGACACCAACAACTTGAAAACTTTCCCGTTCTACAATTTTATACTTCATCGGATCTCTCCCTTTCAAGGTTACCTGGATAATCAGGCGATTATAAGCATTCAGCTTTCCATGATTTTTCCTGACTTCACTGGGTTTTACGCCGTGCTGCCTTCGGAAAGCCCTGGAAAATGCCTCCGGAGTGTCATAGCCGTACTTATAGGCCAGGTCGATAATTTTGCATTGAGATCTAACTAACTCCTGGGCTGCCAGTGTCAAACGCCTGCGCCGGAGATACTCACCGACAGATACATCAGTCAGCAGCGCAAAGGTGCGCTGAAAATGAAAAACAGAGGAATTCGCCTCTTTCGCGATCTGTTTCATATCCATATCCTCCAGTAAATGATCCTCCATATAATCGATCGCTTTTTGCAAAGACTCAACCCAGCCCATATCACTCACTCCTTACTTCATATCCTACCAGCCTCAGTTCGGGCAATCCTGTCAATTTGTGCTTTGTTCTGACTGGTTTTTGACCTTGTTAAATTTCTGCATAAGTAATTCAGTCAGCAGTCTTTTTTATGTCATCCGCCGATAAACATCTGCTGCAGGGATTTGATGCGATACTTGTTTGCGACGGCGGTTATTAGTTGGTATAAAATATAGCCGAGAATAGCGCCTGCCGTATTGCAGATCACATCGTCAATGTCGACAGTCCTGCCCATTTCACTTGAAACTAGCAACTCAAAAAATTGCAGAAACTCAATTCCTATCGACATAAGCACTCCCAGTAATAGAATCGATTTCAGTCTCCTGAATTTCTGCCATAACATCGGAGTCCTGCTGCTAATGCTAAGCTACCATTAAGCAGAATCAAAATATCCTCATCCTCTCTTACCTTTTTTCTGCAGAAATCCCCGCCGCGACCAGGTTTTTCTTTCGGTATACACTGAGTACAATTCCAATCACAGCAGCATTAAGCAATGCAGGCGCCAATCCATAGCTGATGAACGGAAGAGACATCTCCGTCATAGGAAAAACACCCGCTGCCATTCCAATATGGCAGGCAAACTGGACTGTAAAAAATGCAGCTGCACCAACAGTAAGAAGTTTCCCGTACCCATCCTTCACCTTTGAAACCGTCATGGCCATTCTTACCGGGAACATAATCAGAATCAGCACAAGGAAAGCAGCTAAGAGCCATCCATAGCAGTAAGTGAAGCTAACGAAAACAAAATTGGTGTAAGGCTCCGCAATGAAAAGGTCATAGGGGTTTGATTGGCCGAACCATCCTGCATGGGTTAGCAGCTTTTTAGCTTGCATACTCGTATATCCAGTATCATGGTAAGGATGTAAAATCGCCAATATCCTTTCTTTTTGATAATACCTGGCACTATGCCAAAAAATGGCAGTGATAAAAGCTAGCATCATTGCCGCTGCTGACCAGATGGCAATGATGGTTTTCCTTGAAAAAACACTTTTCCAAAGCATGATAAAAACCATCATGCTATAGATAAAGGCTGCAGAAAGATTTGGAACATAACCAAACAAAATAAGCGGTACCAGAAATAACAGTACAAAGTGCCAAACTTTACATTTGCGGTTATTCATAAAAGAAGCATACGCTAGGTAAAAAAACGGCATTACCATAATGCTGTCTAAAGTAATGGATCCGAATTTCAAATATGCCTTTCCATTAATCGTTAGGTTAGAAAAAAAGTCGATTCCAATCAGAAACAATACTCCGACTGTATAAAACAGCCATCCGGCTCTCTTCCATTTCCTATAATCTATCTTCATCAGCACAAAAGCAGCCGCTGCACTGATCACTACTATAATCACTTTTGATAAGATAAACCGGGGAACCAAGAAACCCGGCATTAACAACGGCAAAAATCCAAGGCACAAAACCGTACAAAGCAAGCCTAACAAGTACCAGTCCGGCCTTGGACGGTGAACCCTGTTAAGCTGCTGGCCAATTTCTTGCGGGCTTCCCATCCTCTTGATTGCTTTTTCTTCAGCTTCAGTCTCTGCCATGCCCTTTTGAAGAAAGCTTTTTTTCGCTTCCTCCAAATGATAGCCTAATTCCTCTGACACATACTGTTTCGCTTCTTTAGACCGGATTTGGGCAGTGACCTCGCTTATAAAGGTTTTTTTATCAGCCATTTATGCCTCACCTCTCAGCCAGTTTCTTGAAAACCGCTCATGTTTTCCTGCTTTTTCTGATTTTTTCAGCACTTTTCTTCCTTTATCCGTCAGCTGGTACAGCTTTTCAGATTGATCCCAGGATGACTGCAAAATCCCGGCCTGTTCAAGCTGATGCAATACGGTATATAAAAAACCTTCATTATCTTCGAATTTTTTTATGCCGCGGCTCTGTAATTGCCCGGCCAAAACAAACCCGGTTTTTTCATGTACCGTCAGCTGCATGACTGCTAGTAATATATCTTCTTCCCAATCATTGCCCCTGCTGATTTTCTTACGGATTTCCGCAGCATGGTCCCCGGTGAATTGGAGCTCCCTGAATGCTGTTTTTTTCATAGATTTCCGAAGCCCTTTTAAACGTTCATCCATCATACTGATCCTCAATTCCTTCCTTAAGAAGCTTTTTAGCCTTCCTTAGCCTTGTTTTCACAGTATTCTCCTTCGTATCTATCAAAACTGAAATCTCTTTTATTGGCAATTCCTCATAATAATATAAATAAACCACTTCACGATATTCAATCGGCAGGCTCATTACCGCAGAAACCAGGCGGCTATCCTCATCCTTCTGAATAACTGCTTCTTCTATTTCATCACTTTTAGTGGACATGTTCGGCGGCTCTTCTTCAGAAACCAAAACACGTTTGTTATACCAGCTTTTCAGGTAATCCTTGCAGGTATTAATCGCAATCCGCCAAAGCCATGTTCTAAGCTTCGATTTTCCGTTATATGTATGAAGGGATTTATAGCACTTGATAAAGATATCCTGTGTTAAATCCTCGGCAACTTCTTTACTGTTCACATATGAAAAAGCGAGCTGCAATATGTCCTGTCCATATCTTTTCATAATTTCATCAATCAGTTCATCACTATCTGCAAGTTCAGATACGTCAAGCATTAAATCCTCCATCTCTGCCCCTCCTCTCTATAACTTAGACGAGGCAGCACATTGAAAAGTTTTCCTTATTTTCTATTTTACTGAAAAAAAGACACAAAAAGGGCCAAGAATCCATTTTAAGGTGTCTTGGCCTTTTACGCAGTACTTGTTCACTGATGAAGCATTACCCATTCAGCCGCTCAAAAAAATCGTGTAATTTATCAAGTGATTTAAGATGTTGATTGCAGATCATGCTGTCCGTGCAAATATAGTTTCCTCTTTTAATAAAGGTATCCCTGCCTGACCCTTTTGTTTCAGACACGAATAAGCCAAGTTCCTGGAAACTGCTGCATATCGCACACATGCCTTTTTGATTAATGCTGCGGAAGGTCCCATGCAATCCAGCAAGCTTATCGCCCTGCTGTATAATGAGATATTTTCTGTTAGAGCCCGCATCATTCCACCCTAAATAAGATATATCACGAAAATCCCATTCTTCAATAGAAGGAACCCGGAGCTTCTTTACCTTCCGGAACAATTTCTTAATGCCTTCCTCTGAAATGGATTTAAAAGGAATAACATAAGGGTAAAGCCTCGCAGCATAGGCATCTGCTTGTGCCTTATCCTCAACGTTATGAATGGCCTCAATCAGCTCTGTTTGTTCCTCGTTTAAATCACTGAACAGACCCGCAGCTTTCTCCTTTGCAAGATCCTTAACCGTGCGGCGGACATTCAGGTCGTTTGCTGTCGCATGGCCATTTATAATGATCTGTGTCTGATATTTAATAAAGTTAAACTGGTCACTCCTAATGAAAGGTTCCATACCAATCCCTCCCTGCTCTCCTCTTTACTATAAAAGAAAAGCAAATGCCAGTAAATGGAGAAAATGAATACGAATCAAACTATACCTAAAACTTTACTGCATTAAAAGCAGAGTATTCCAGCTGTCCTTCTCTTACATGAGGAAAACCATGATAATATTAATGATTACTATAGTGATCAGGAATCCCAGTATAAATTTTTTAGCCGTAGCACTCATACTGCCTTTTTGTACTCCCCAATAAATTAAAATTGAGATAATCACTACTATTAATAGAACTGCAGTTTGCATTATTTCACCCCCTGCCTGAAGTTATGTCCAAATAATTTTTGAATATGACAAATAAATCACTGCTTAACAACTTCCGATTTCCATAAATGAGATTCCAGAAAATGGCCCCGGCATAAAACCGGGGCCATTTTGATAGTCCATATGATTGCCTTGCATTCTTATTTGGAATAAACGATTTTTTTTATCGTTTCAATGGAGAGGCAATATTCCTCAGATAAATGATAAATGCTGCTGCCGCTCTTAAAGGCAGTCTTTATTAAAGCATTTCTGTCATCAATCAGCTTTCGGCTTCCAGAACGCGTACCCCACTTTTGGTATGCAGCTTCTTGCTTTGGAATATAAATGGTCTCTCCTTGAACATACTTTTGAATTTCAAGTATCAGCTTTTCAGGTAGTATAGCGGTTGCTTTCACATATTTCATTTCTGCCAGCCCCTTATTTTTAATCCAATGAAATAAGGTGCAAAGCCGAATAGATGAAAGGCAATATACGCTTACTTGGGCGATTTGTTTAAAATAGAAGACCGCCCCATGCAAAGTATCGCCATTTCAAAATCAGGCTTTGCATGAGACGCTGCAGAGTTCGGCATGGAAATTGCCATTGCTGCCACCTCCTTATATGTTAGTTAAAAAGCGCAAGCACCTTAATGGGCGCCTGCGCAGGATTATAGATGCATTATTCTCCAAAATCTACGTTGTGGTAGACCTGCTGAACATCATCAAGATCCTCAAGCGCATCTATCATTTTCTCGAATTGTGCCTGTGCATCCGCAGGGAGTTCAAGATCATTTTGTGCCAGCATTGTCAGCTCAGCCACTGTAAACTCAGTGATGCCAGCGTTCTTGAAAGCTTCCTGCACAGCATGGAATTGATCTGGCTCTGCATACACGATCACTGAATCCTCTTCTTCGATGATATCCCGAACATCCACATCTGCTTCCATCAGAAGTTCAAGTACTTCATCCGCGGTTTTGCCTTCAACGCCAAAGACCGCCGTTGCATCAAACATGTACGTAACCGATCCGCTCACACCCATGTTTCCGCCATTTTTTCCAAATGCCGCACGAACATCGGAAGCTGTGCGGTTTACGTTATTTGTCAATGCATCAACAATGACCATTGAACCATTCGGGCCAAATCCTTCATAGCGAAGCTCGTCATAGCTTTCCTCTGAGCCGCCCTTTGCCTTTTCAATTGCACGGTCAATGATGGTTTTCGGCACACTGTACGTTTTTGCGCGCTCCAGCACAACTTTCAGCGCAGTATTTGATTCCGGATCCGGCTCACCCTGCTTGGCTGCCACATAAATCTCGCGGCCAAACTTGGCATAAATACGGCTAGTATTCGCATCTTTTGAAGCCTTTTTCTCTTTAATATTATTCCATTTACGTCCCATTGGGTTCCACTCTCTTTCGGGTTCACAAAATGATTAAATAAACTTAGCCAATGCTGCATGCTTCTTTGGTATCACAGAAGCCCTCACGTGGCACTTCCCAGCTTTTTGCATTCTCCTATATTATACCTCAACTATACATGGTCTTTCGAGTTTTATACCTGAAAATGTTTTGAAGTATTCTTGGCGCTTTGAATGTACCGGAGCTGACCTTTAATTTTGGATCTGGCTCGAATGACAAGCCATTTGGCTCTAATGAAGCTTAATCTCGCTCTAATCACACATGATTTGGCTCGAATGAAGCCTCATTTGGACTTATTATCCATTTTATTTCCAATTTTATTGTTGAATGGCCCTGATATTTAATAATAGGTGCCCATAAATCCATGTGAATCGCTCATATCTTTTTGATTCTGCTCGCAACGCACGTCATTTTGCTAAAAAAATTTGATTGGGAGAATTAAACTTCAGTTTCCCTCCATATAAAAAAACCAAGCAAAGAATTCTCGGCCTGGTTTTCAATCTTTTCTATAAACCTATAATAATTTTGTGGCATTTTTTCAACATTATCATAGATATCTTGATGTATGATTTATATGGGTGTATCCTTGAAAAAAAAATAGAGAAAGAAGTTTTTAAATTGAAGAGGCTTATTCTTTTTTTTGCGGCTGTAATTATCAGCTGCTCGCTCGGACATCAAATAAATGGAGGATACCGCGATCCCCGCAAATCCCGGATTAAATACATCCGCATGAAGTAGCTTCTCTCACACCGGCAATAAAGTTCCGGCCATTCATCGGGAACGCTCACGTTGTCTTTTAAGTTTAATCATGCCCTTGTGCTTCGGAACGATTTAAATGCGGCTGCACTCCATTGTAATCGTTCCCTCAAGTTTTGCATGAATTTTCTCTTACTAAAAATAACCCCGCCTTTAAAATTCTAGTTAGAATCAAGTTCCAGGTTCTCCATTCAATAAGCCAAACGGTAGATTAAAAACTTTTCAAAAGGATTGCTTTCATATAATCCCGGCAGCAGAACTTGTTCCCTCAATTCAAAGGCTGTCTGATTTTCAAGGAAAAAAGTATAATCCTCTGATCCATAATATAAAATCAATTCTATTTCCCTCTTGTTTTCTTCCACAGACTGCAGAATATTTTTGACCACATTCATGAAAATCTGGACTGAAAAAGGATTGAAAAAATAAAACACGTTATCAGAAGGATGAATTACATAATCTTGTGCAAGTGTGCACTGAAACTGGATTTTTTCCGGTGTATGCCTATTTTTCTTTTGATAGCTTTTCCTGTTTTCCAATGCTTCCCGGTAAAATTTTTCATCCATTTCAATACCGGTAACATGTGCATTGAATAGATGGTGTATGTAAAAGTTCAAGCGCCCTTTTCCGCAGCCGAAATCTACAATCCTATCACTGCTTTCCAGTTCATGCTGAGTAAATAAATGCTCAAGCGCACTGTACGGCGTTGGCTCGTAGCGGTGATAGTGCAGCGACTGATGAAATCCCTTCTGATCTCCGCCCGTTTTAATATTCAGCAATGCATCATAATACTTTTCGTTCATAGCTAAACTCCTGACTGATGGCTTTCTTTGTAATCCATTATACCTTATCCTTTCTTTCTTTAAAGGAACTCGCTATTGTTCCTCCATTGCCAAGACAGTGATTAACAAAAGCCCCAAATACCATTTTCTGTTAATATGTAACTATAAGAAGGGAGTGATACATACAATGAAGCGAATTCATTTTGAATCGGCGGCAAAATACTATGACGAAAGCATTATTAATATTGACGAACAGATTTGTGCTTTGCTGAAACAGCGCAGGGAACAATCAAATAGCAATCCTGGTTTTCCGGGTGCAGGGCTTCTCAAGAATTGGGCAAGTGAATATGAACTGTATGAAGATTTACTGCATGGCTTATTTTCCATGCTAAGAGATGAGGAAACCTTTCGGCCTATTGTTGAACCAAATCAGTACCGGAAACTCCTGCCAGTCCTTAAACTAGTGGAAAAAGAAGATTCCGTATACTCCGTTACCTTTATAAAACAGTATGATAATGCAAGTGTCGTAAATCTGAACATTGATCGGGAAATTCCATCAGGCCCTGATGAACGCGAAAATCGGTTTCACGGTTTGTGGGAGCTTAAGATCAGCGGAGATTATTACTGCAGAATGACTGGCGGCGGCGGATCAGATGGACATATATCTTACCAATTCGTCGTCTCTCCTCCATTGCCGGACAATCTATCCGGACTGGAATTAGTTTTCAGTGAAAACCGCAATCCTTTTTTTGACAAACGGGCAGGGCAGGAAATAGCCGTACTGCTGGACTAGATATCACAACCGGGAAGCCTGGTCTGATCAGTCATTTCAAAAGACTCGATTTATACTAACAAGCGTTGATATAACCCAAAAAGCCGATTCATAGAAATCGGCTTCGATTAATCAATTACCTGAATTTTCATCTCAACGATATATTCTTCACTTTGATTTGGTGAGTAATGGCTCGGTGAGAATACCTCATATATATCACTGATTACTGTGAAATGGTGAGCCTCAATATGAGAAATCAGCTTTTTCAGGCTTTTAAAATAGCTTTCCGGCGAGTAAATAAAGGCAATACATACATATTTCCCGCCTGGAATAGAGGATATTTCCACATTCTGAGGAAGAGATAATTCTTGTTTGGCTGTTAATACCGGCATAAACAATTTCATATATCTGATTTCTTCAGCCTGCACATATGGCTGGTAGGAGAAAATAGCACCCTCCCCATTGTTCAGAAATCCATCAATTGATTCTATTGTATGTTTAAGTTTGCTGTAAAAAGCATTCAGAAATTCCTTCTGTGAGATCCCGTCCGCCTCGACCTGGATAATACGCATTTCCTCTTCTTCGAGAACAGATACTTCACCCAGTACCGGATAGTCCTTCTGCCGCTGCATTCTTTTTTTCACATTTGCAATGTTTTGTTCAATCTCCAATAAGTAATCTACCTTTTCCCGCACAATCTTCTCTTGTTCTGTAAGAAATGTAAATAGTTCCTCCGTCTTTAGTTCCTGGGCTTTTTTCATTTCCTCTAATGGTGTTCCAATATACTTGAGTGATTTAATCAGGTCAAGGCGATATAGCTGAGAATCCTTATAGTAGCGGTAGTTTGTGCCGGGATCCACATAGGAAGGTTTAAACAAATTGATCTTATCGTAATAACGGAGGGCTTTAATCGATATGTTCGCAAGCTTTGATACCTCGCCGATTGTATATAATGTTTCTCTCAATATGGCCGCCCCCCTAATTTCCTCTTCAAGGCTAATTTGTACTGTAGGTATGCTCCTTCTTTTTCCAAACATACGTTAACCCAATTCCCGCTGTTAAGAATGCCGTTGCAAAATAGAATGGGTAATTTAAGTCAATATCGAATAAAATGCCGCCAATGGCTGGGCCAAAGACATTGCCGATGCTAGTGAACATCGAGTTCATGCCGCCGACAAATCCTTGTTCCTTGCCGGCAATTTTGGATAGATACATTGTAAGTGCAGGGCGCATGATATCAAAGCCAATGAACACCGTTACTGTAACAAGCAATATGGCCATGTATGAGTTTACGAATGTCAGCAGGACAACAAGGGCAGTTGAAAAAATCATACTATAGCGGATAAGACGGATTTCTCCAAGCCATGCTGTTAAGCGGCCAAATAAAGACAATTGGACGATGGCTCCCGCAATGGCGCCGCCCGTAATAATTATGGCAATGTCCTTGGGTGTAAAACCGAATTTGTGATCAACAAATAAGGAAAATAACGATTCAAATGAAGCTAAACCAAATGATGAAATAAAAATAATTAGAAAAGCGGTAAAATATAAAGGAGAGAAAATTCGCTTCAGCTTTCTTTCTTGTCCTGCTTTCTCCTCGTTTTCAGGATTTCTTTCTGGTTCTTTTAACGCAATCATGGTTAACACGGCGGCAACAGCCCCAAGGCCTGCTGCAAAAAAGAATGGCAGGCGAGTGCTGATATCCCCTAAAAACCCGCCTATTCCAGGGCCGATAATAAAGCCTGTTGAAATGGCTGCAGACATATATCCCATTGCTTTTGGACGTGTTTTGAGTGTGGTAACGTCTGAAATAAATGCCGTTATCGCCGGCATGATGAAGGCTGCACCTGCTCCGCCAAGCATACGGGAAAGGAACAGCACTTGTGATGTTTTTCCGATTCCAAATAAAAACTCTGAAGCGCTGAAAATAAGCAGGCCAATAAGAATCATCTTTTTCCTCCCAAACCTGTCAGCCCAATGGCCTGAAATGGGAGACACAATTAACTGGGTTAATGCAAAAGCCGATACCATGTAACCGACTGCCGCGCCGGATAAATGCAGTTCATTCATAATCTTTGGCGTTACAGGTATAACAAGGCCAATGCCTAAAAATGCGATGAATAAATTTAATAATAAAATAAACATTGTTGAGTTCTGTTTTTGCATGATGCTTCCCCTTTATCTTACACTGATATCTTTCAATATAAAGTCTCCCCTTAGGGCAGAGTCAATATATTTGCAAAAGAATCTCAGCCAGCACTTTATGATGGTATGTCAAAAAGCCGGTTTACCTTAATAAGGAATCGGCTTCTTGGATCCATCATGTATTTTTTTGCTGAATTATGAATTATAAGCGGCGCTTAACCTGACTGAGCACAACTTTACTCTCAGGAACACTTGGCATCTTGACCATGCTGTAGCTCAAATCCTGGGCAGGAACCGTGTACTCCAGGTTATTCACAAGATAATCCAGACTCGTCTTCAGTACCTCAACCGTAACCCATTCGCCTGCACAGCGATGTCCCATAAAATAATCGCCTCCTCCCTGAGGTATGAAGCTGAAGGGGCTGCTTTCCCAGCCAGCGAAACGCCCGGGATTAAACACATCGGGACTGTCCCAGATTTGCGGGTCATGGTTTGTTCCATAAAGATCCAGCAATGTTAAGGTGCCTTCTTCAAATTTATAATCTCTCCAGATAAAATCTTTTTTTACCAGTGCTGCAGCAAAAGGAAAAAAAGGATAAAAGCGGCGGACTTCCTGTACAAACATTTGCGCATAGTTTTCATTATCGGATCTAAGCTTTTCCTTTTCATCCGGATAATGATGGACCGCCAGCACAAGGAAGTTGATGAATACAGAAATAGCCACAATTGGCCGCAAAATATTAAGCACCTCCACCGCCGCGGTTTCAGTATCCAGAAGGTTCCCTTCCAAGTCCTTATGCCAGGAAAAAGTATGAAGAGCAGTACCTTCCGGAGGATTCACCTTCCCCTCGCGAACCTTTTCAACAAGCTCTCCAATCCACTTCTCAGCATGGTTGCGCGAATGCCTTCCCTTCCAATGGGCAGGACCAGCTGCCGCTGCAGATTCATACATGGCAGCCAAATCCGCGGCCAGCCTTTTCTCTTCTTCCTCAGGAACGGTAACCCCTGCCCAATGGCATGCAGTCCGGCACATTATTTTCTGTGCTTCTTCATATAGCAGTACTTCATCCATTCCTTCCCAGCTATGTGCGGCCAGCTCCCACTGCTTTGTGACAATGCGTGTCAATTCACTTATTCTATCAGGAGACATAAGGGACATGAACATGGCCTTCCGGTGCTTATGGTCCTGCCCATCAAGTCCCTGAACACCATTTTTTCCAAATAAAGTTTCCTTGGCGCGATTAGGTGCAGCCCCCTCTCTCTTAAATTTTTCAGGATCATAAAATATTTCTGCCGCTTCCGCCCCGCCCATACAAATGGCTTTCTGCCCAAGCAGCCGTGTTTCAAAAATATCAGACTTCATGCTGTAGCGCTTGTTCAAAATGTATGAATACCCTTCCTTTAATAAGCCCAGCGTATGATCTAAACCGCTGTCCCTTGGCAATTGGCCGTTATTCGGCATGAATATCAGCTCCAATGTATATTTTTCTTCTTCTAAGTTATTCCCATCTTCATTCCAAAAGGAAACACACAATGTACATTGAATTATCAGGAGAAAATTTAAGAACCAGAGCCCTGTACAGTTTATGCCTGGTGAATTTGTGGAAAAGTGGGATAGGCGAATTTTTGATACGCTATGGACATCGCCGTATGCATCTGCAGCTATATAGCGGACACAAGGCTATGTATGTTAATTTTGGACAAGCGATGGGGTGCGCTGCTGCAGCTCCCGGAGAGGCAAAAAAGCCGAATTCTACAGCACGGAGCCAAAGTGAATGTGAGATGCATTGAATGTTGACGTACCGGTAATTATAGAAAGGCTCTTTTCTTAAAGATTGTTGTTTTTTAAATTTATTATTTAAGACGTTCCCATTGTTAAGTCAGGCTAATTGGAGCGTAAGATGCGAGACTCCTGCTTAGATTAGCAGAACAGGTAAGACCCTTCGGAAAGCGAGCAGCCTGGAGCGGAAATCAACCACTTTGTTTCATAGCAACAAAGGTTACGAAAACAGCTTATAGAAAAGATTGTGTAATAAATTTTAAAATTGGCGGAGGGATTTTAGTATGCCGGAAAAAGCAGAATTGGTATTTGACGCAAAAGCCGTACTTGGTGAGGGGCCTTGCTGGGATTCGGAGAAACATCTTTTGTATTGGGTTAACATTGAAGAGAAAAAGGTATGTATTTTCGATCCAGCTGCAAATGAAAACCGCGAAATCCAGCTGGAAGAGCGTGTCAGCGCTATTGTTCCAAGAACCAGTGGCGGAGCAGTTATCACATTAGAAAACGGGTTTTATTTTTTAGATTTGGAAACCGCAAAAATTTCCCGGATCAGCGAACCTGAAATCCATTTGACAAATAACAGATTCAATGACGGAAAATGCGACAGCAAAGGCCGTTTTTGGGCTGGAACCATGGACATGTCGGACAATAAGGAACAAGGTGCTCTTTATTGCTTGGATACAGATCTCAGAACAATAAAAAAGTGGGATAAATTAAGCTTATCAAATGGATTGGCCTGGTCTCCCGACAACAAATTTTTCTATCTGATTGATACGCCTACTAAGAAGGTGCTTCGCTTTGATTTTCATATTTTAACAGGCGGGATTGAAAATCCGATTGAGATTATTGATTTTCCGGACGATCAAGGAATGCCCGATGGAATGACCATTGACGAAGAAGGCATGCTTTGGATAGCCCACTTTGGAGGTTCCAAAGTATCCAGGTGGGATCCGCAAACTGGAAAACCATTGTCCTCAATTGAGATTCCAGCGCTGAATGTCACTTCATGTACCTTTGGAGGAAAAGATTTAAGTGAATTATATATCACGACAGCTAGAGAAGGCATGAACGATGAACAGCTGGCAAAGTATCCTTTGTCAGGAGGATTATTCAAGGTAAAAACTGGAGTTAAAGGTCTTCCAGCACAAACTTTTAATGACAAATAAAAAAGCGGCGGAACCTCCATTTACGGATTCCGCCGCTTCTTTTTATTCTTTCACAAGTTCCTTCGTGCTTCTTACAGTATCAATTGGACGCACCATTGCTTCAATTTCTTCGCGTTTATTTTCGAGAAACGGCGGCAGGGACAATTTTTCGCCAAGCGTTTCGTAAGGTTCGTCTCCCATGAATCCGGGGCCGTCTGTAGCAAATTCAAAAAGTATCTGCGGTGCGACTCTCGCGTACAATGATTCGAAGAAGTGGCGGTCCACATAGCCTGATGTATGGAATCCGAAGCTTTCCATACGAGTGATCCATTCTTCTAAAACAGCGCGGTCTTCTACCCTGAATGCTGCATGATGTACGGTTCCGAAGCCCTGCTGTGCCTGTGGAAGAACATTATTATGTTCAACGATGACCGATGCCCCGTTTCCTCCCTCGCCTACTTCAAACAGATGGAATGAGCCTTCTTTAGCGATTTCTTTGAACATTAAAACCTTTTCCATCATTTCCTTGAAGTAATCAAACTGGGCGATGCGGACAAAAATCGGCCCAAGGCCAGTAATGGCATATTCTAAAGGGATTGGACCCTTTTGCCATGGTATGCCTGCTTGTACCCCTTCATTTTTCTCATCTGAAATCAACTGGTACTGCTGGTCATCAAAGTCTGAGAATGAAATCACCTTTTTGCCGAATTGCTCCTTAATGCCCGTGTGCCCGACCTGAAGACGGTCAAAACGTTTTACCCAGTAATCCAGTGCTGCATCACTTGGTACGCGGAAGCCTGTTTTTGAAATCTCATTCGTTCCATGTATGCCTTTAGGGATGCCAGGGAAATCAAAAAATGTCATATCTGTTCCAGGTCCGCCTACATCGTCCGCGAAAAATAAATGATACGTTTGAATGTCATCCTGGTTGACCGTTTTCTTTACCAGGCGCATGCCCAGCACATATGTGAAAAATTCATAATTCTTTTCTGCACTGCTGGTAATAGCTGTAACGTGGTGTATTCCTTTTAAATGATTCATCATTGCATTCCTCCATTATTTTGTCTTAACCTGTATTCCTTCATAATTCCCTGTTTACAGAAGCACAAATCATTTTATCTATTTTCAATTCATATATCTTTAATTCGAGATAATAATATCACGCCATCCAAACTCTGTCAATCAATTGATAAGCATGTAAATTGCCTAAAAGCTGCTTATTATATTCCCGCTGTTTGGAAACTATGTTGAGGAATACTATATTCTTTCCGTCAAACAAACTACAAAAAACCCTTGACCTAAACCTGGGTATAGGCTATATCTTTTCAATATAGAGATTGGAGGAATAACCATGACAAAATTTGCTTTTGTAACAGGCGCTAATAAAGGGATAGGGTATGATATCGTCCATCAATTAGCTAATAATAATTTTCATGTATTTTTAGGAGCCCGCAGTGAAGAACTCGGACAGGAAGCTGTAAAGTCATTAGGGCTTTCAAATGTTTCGTTCATCCAAGTTGATATTTCCGATACACAGTCGATTCAAAACTCGGTAAATCAAATTCTCGAAGTAACAAACCACTTGGACTTACTAATCAATAATGCCGGTATCTCATTAGATCTTCATACTTTGCCGAGTGAATTAAAGTTAGAAACACTGCGCCAAGCATTCGATGTTAACTTCTTTGGAACCTTCCAAATGATACAGGCTTTCATGTCATTAGTAAAAAAAGCTCATAGAGGTAAAATTGTTAACGTAACTACCGATATGTCTTCACAAACAATGTTTGATAACGGAGAAGTCGCCCCAATCAATGCATTAGGCTATAATTCTTCAAAAACTGCCCTCAATGCTTTAACATTAGCCTTTGGGAAAGAATTTGGTTCAGATGGCCCTGAAATATTTGGCGTTACACCCGGCTTTACCACAACCGATCTTAATGGAAACGCACCAGGCGGCAATACAACGGCAGAAAGTGCACATATCATTACTGCCTATGCATTAAGCGACAAAAGTTATAACGGAAAAATACTGGATAAGAACGGAATTATCCCTTGGTAACACAATAATCCCTGTAAGGAAGACTGCTATGAATTATACAATCGGGCAAGCTGCAAAAATAAATCAGCTAATCATTTCTCGGGTTGCGCTACAATGATAATAAAGGTTTGCTGCCTTTTCTTAAGAGAAACGAAAAGGGAGACCGGATTTTTGACGAAGGCGCCCTAAAGTTTCTTGAAATGATTTTATTTTTAAAACACACGGGAATGCCAAAAAATCAAACAGTTCATTGAATGGACAATGAATGGGGATGAGGATACACTTCCTCAACGATTAGAAATGATCAAGCAGCTAGAAAGCAGCATCCTTCAGCAAATTCGCGAAACACAGGAAAACCTGAAGAAGATTCAGCAGAAAGTTATAAAATATGAACATGAAATGGCTATAAAAGACACTAATAAATCTTTATAAAAGGCTCTTTTCTTAGAGATTGTTGTTTTTTAATTGTTCTGTGAAGCGAACCTGTTGTTAAACCGGGTTGATTGGAGTGTAAGGTGCGAGACTCCTGTGGGATTAGCGGGAAGGTGAGACCCCGCAAGCATTGCTTGTGAGGCTCACCGCCCGCCCCACGGAAAGCGAGCATCCTGGAGCGAAAATCAACCCCTTGTTCAGGCAGCAACAAAGTTTACGAAAACAGCCTTATAAAAAAAGGTTAAAGAACTGCTGATTGAAGATGGATTAGTCAGGTGCGATCAGCAGGAGTGCCAGGAACCTTTTACGGATCCGGCAAAAAAAGGCCAAACGTTCATGCTAAACGTTTGGCCTTTAGTATGATTATAGAGATCTTTTTAAAATATCACGGACACTGGCATGGTCCATTTTTTTATACATTCCCACACCTGGCTTGATAAAGGTTTTCTCTGTAATCGCATCAAATTCCTTATCATCAATCCCATAGTCGCGCAATGTGCTAGGAGCACCTATTGAATTCCAGAAATCACGCAGAGCTTTAGCGCCTTCCTTTGCCAGTTCATATTCGCTTTTTCCTTCTGGTGAAATTCCAAAAACATTAACAGCCAGCTGTTTTACACGGGAAGGATCTTCTTCAAGAACATGCTCCAGCCAGTTTGGGAAAAGAATCGCCAATCCGCCGCCATGGGGAATATCATAAATCGCAGAAATTGCATGTTCGATACGGTGTGTTGCCCAGTCTCCCCCATCTGTTCCGTTTGCAAGAGAACCATTGAAAGCTGTAGTGCTGATATACATCATTGTTTCTCTATGCTTAAAGGAATGGAGGTCCTCAAGCAATTTGGGAGCCGTTTCGATCGCTGTTCTCAAAAGCGATTCGATAAAGCCGTCAATCATTGGTGTGTTTTCTGTACGGTGGAAATAACTTTCCAGTGCATGCGACATGCTGTCCACAATGCCATAAACGGTCTGGTCACTCGGAACGGAAAATGTGTAGCTTGGATCCAGGATTGAAAAAGCAGGGTACACAAGCATCGAGCCCCAGCCCAGCTTGTCTTTTGTTTCCCAGTTGGTAATAACGGAAACATCATTCATTTCAGAGCCGGTAGCAGCAAGTGTCAGAACAGTCCCAAAAGGAAGAGCCTCAGCAATGGGGGCTTTTCTCGTAATCAGCTCCCATGCATCTCCATCATATTTAGCACCTGCAGATATTGCTTTGGTACAGTCAATTACACTGCCTCCCCCGACCGCCAGCAAGAAATCGATTTTTTCTGTTTTACAGATTTCAACCCCTCTATGTACAGTGGATAAACGGGGATTGGGTTCAACACCCGATAACTCAAACACATTCGCTTCCATTTTTTCAAGTTCAATGATGACCTCATCATACACACCATTTTTTTTAATACTTCCGCCTCCGTATACAAGCAGAACGTTCATGCCTTTTTTAAGTTCCGCTGATAATTGCCGGACTTCTCCCTTGCCAAAATATAATTTTGTCGGGTTATATTGTAAAAATGTATTCATTTCAGCACCTCATTATAAATAGATTGCAGTACCATTCTAGCACAGACAAGATAAGGCTAATTATTGATACTTATTGATATCAACTATCAATATTATTGATAATACAGCTATCTCTTTAGAAGTCCGATTAATTGATTCAGCGGCGGAGACAGCCACTTTTTCCTCTGGTAAATAATTTGGGTATATAATTTCGCTTGCTCATGATGAAATGGCAGCTTTACCACCTTGCCGCTCCTGATTTCGCTTTCCACTGCAATCTCAGGCAATATAGCAATCCCCAGATTATCCGCGACACACTGCTTGATGGCTTCCAGGCTGCTAAATGAAATAACAGATTTCGGCTGCACACCTTCCTTTTGAAGAAGCTGCTCCAGCAGCACCCGGTACGGACATCCTTCTTCTGTCAGTATAACGGTTTCCTCACAAAGCTCCTTCAAATCCATTTCATCCAGTGTCTGCAGCCGATGGTCCGCCGCTGCCACCATGACAAGCCTTTCCTCGCGAATTGGTATCGTGGTCAGCTCATGATGCTCCCTGTACCGGTCCAGTATGATGCTGATATCGAACTTACCCTCAAGTGTTCCTTCTGTTAAATTCGGACAAAGGCCAGCTTCCAGCAGAATCTTCAATTCCGGATGCTTTTCTTTAACCTGCTTAATGTAAGGGGTAATGAAATATGCAGCAAGCGACTCTACCGTCCCGATACGCAGCGTCCCTCTAAGATTGCTTTCCTTAGATAGTTTTTCTTCGGCTTCCTCAGCAAGGGCCAGAATTTTATCAACATAATAATAGAGCTCTTCACCAGACAGTGTCAGCCGCATCCTTCCCCCAGCCCTTTCAAAGAGCCTGACCCGGTAATGCTGCTCCAGCTTCTTAATTTGGGTAGTCACACTGGACTGGGCATAACCAAGCGTCTCACCAGCTCTGGTATAGCTCCCCCATCTAACAACTTCCTTAAAGGTATAAAAATAGTTTAAATCCACAAAGTTCCTCCCATATGTTTTTATTACAAAGTACCGCAGGAGTATTATAGATAAAATCGCAGGATTGCACAAACCGGGGAAGTCTGCTCTCAGTAACAGACGGCATGCATCCTGTTTTTATCATTCCTTAATTTAATCAAACGTTTGATTAAATTAAGGTGAACCCTTGTCTAGACTGCATTTTCTGCATAAGCTGCCTGGCTAAAGAGACTATCACAGTCTACTCAACATTTACATTTGAACATTTAACCTTTTAATACAAGTTAGGAGCATAAAAAAATTTCGTGAGCTATGCTTTTGGATTGTCTTCTTCCCATTCTTTGCTTGAGCCATATTTGCTTGTTTCATTTTTCATTTTATACTTCCCTCATTTTTTACACCCTGGCCTGTGTTTGCATGATTATTAGTCTTGTAAATATTGATATAAGTCTTGAGGCCATCTTTAACATGTCTGAAGAAACACTATCTTTTTGTTTATTTATTATGTTCGTCTTTTCCGTGCTTAACACCCCTTCCCAGTGATTCACCCTCACATCAATCACTTTATTCCTATCTATTTTTAGGTGCTGTAAATTATTTTAAAATTACAACCACATTAGTGAGTTCCGAGTTCCTATTGTCTTACTTACATTCCAGTTCCTTTATAGACTCATGCGGAATTATGTAAAAACGGGTACAAACCTAAAGCCTGTCTTATTCGCGATACATATAAATATAGGACAACATTACAAGAGGGACAGATGGATGGGGGGGACAAGAGCGGACTTACTTAATGAGGAGGTGTGGCCGTCTCGGAGAAACATAAAGGAAAACTAGCTGGATGAAAGGAGAACAAATATGATTCATCTAACCGCCTGGATAACCATATTAACTTTTTTGGTTACCCTCGGATTTATTCTATGGAGACCTAGAGGGATAAATGAGGCCATACCTGCTGCAATTGGTGCGATTATCATTGTGATTAGCGGGAGTGTTTCAATATCGGACCTGGCTATAATAGCCGGCACTATAAGTGGTGCAGCTATTACCATTGTGGCGACCATTGTCATGGCAATTGTTTTAGAAAGTTTTGGTTTCTTTAATTGGATGGCAGAAAAACTTGCTGCCAAAGCAAAAGGGTCAGGGATTCGCTTATTCTGGTATGTGAATCTTTTATGTTTTCTCATGACACTCTTTTTCAATAACGATGGCAGTATCTTAATCACAACCCCAATTCTAGTCATGTTATTAAATAACATGCGCTTAAAAAATCATCAAAAAATCCCTTATTTACTTTCAGGGGGTTTGATAGCCACTGCTTCTAGCGCTCCCATTGGTGTTAGTAATATTGTAAATCTAATCGCCCTGAAAATCGTGCACATGAGTTTGTACTTGCATACGGCAATGATGTTTGTACCTGCAACACTTGGCCTTCTATTGCTAGTCGGGCTCCTGTTCCTGAGATTTTACAAAGTTTTACCAAAGACAATTCCTTCTACAGTAACCGGGTTTTCACTTAAATCTTACCATCCGCTCAAAACAGGATATCCGCATACTTCGGAAAAAGAACGATCAAAATTCATGCGGAATGTTCTTCTATTTGTTTTTGCTGTACGGATCAGTCTCTTTGTAGCTTCATTTGTGAATATTCCTGTTTCCCTTATGGCTGTTATCGGCTCGTTTATCCTTTTAATATGGAGATGGGCTTATTTAAAAATACCTCCTGGCGATATGTTAAAAAAGACGCCGTGGTATATTATCGTTTTCGCCTTTTGTATGTATGTCATTATTTATGGTTTGAATAACATTGGTTTAACGGACTGGCTGATTGGATTCATGCGGCCTATCGTATCTGGAAGCCTGCTCCATGCGAGTATCATGATGGGTATCCTTCTTTCTGTACTCTCCAATATTTTCAATAATCACCCAGCCCTCATGGTCGGAACCCTCACGTTAACACATATGGACCTAGATCTGCTTTCCTTGAAAGTTGCCTATCTGGCAAACGTGATTGGCAGCGACATAGGATCCTTACTGCTTCCTATGGGAACGCTCGCTACATTGATGTGGATGCATATTGTTAGAAAAGGAAAAGTAAGAATCACTTGGTGGGAGTATGTAAAAGTTACGAGTGTTGTAATTCCGCCTGTTCTGCTATTCACTTTAATCGTTTTATATTATTGGGTTTTTTGGCTGTTTGGCGGAGTTCTTGAACGATAAGATTATTTCTAGAAAAGGAGAATTAAGATGCTGATAGATTTTGCAGATTTAATAGGGAAGAAAATTGAGGTGGAAATTTCTGGAGGTAATTTTCATATAGGAAACCTGCTAGATGCCGGGCTGGACATCATAGTGCTATACGATGGACATTCATTTATTTACATTCCAACGGTTCATATTCAGAGATTTAAAGAAATCATCAAAGAGGAGGAAGATACCTCTTATGATCCCCCTTCAGATAATCCGATTGAAACGGATACTATATCCTTTCGTAAAGCATTAACGATTGCTAAAGGCTCGTTTGTTCAGGTTTACGTGACAGGAAATAAATCCATCCATGGCTATTTAACTAGTATTATGAATGACTATTTTGTTTTTCATTCCCCTGTGTATAAATCAATGTTTATTTCGATGAACCATGTAAAATGGCTAATTCCATACCCGCCAAATACAACGCCGTATTCCTTAAAGAGTAAAGATCTGCCCCTAATGCCCAAAACCGCTCCATTAGCCAGATCCTTTAGTGAACAGTTGGCTAAATTTGAAAATCAATTAATTATACTAGATGGCGGGGACCACCCTGAAAAAATTGGTTTACTCCAAAAGATAAGAAATAACAAAATGATTTTGATAACAGCTGAAGGGGAAGCGGTGTATTGGAATGTGGAGCACATTAAAACGATACAATTGCCGTAACTATTTAGATTAATGATGCAGACTTTTTATATTCATCTCTAAACCACAGTCAACCAGGTACGTTATATTTAGTTTTATACACAAAATAAAAAAGTCCACCTTGTGTTTGCCAACAAACACACATCTGAAATAGTAAGAGGATACAAAAAAACAGAAAAAGAAAATTAGAGAACCAGCTTCACTTATAGAGTCAAGATATGAGACATATTAGTGCGGGCAGATAGCCTTGAATGCGCTATCTTCCGTTTGTATCTGAAGGTATCGTTGAGTAAGTTGAAACAGCCTCTGTCTGCTTTACCTTTACATTCAATTTCTTAGATATAATTGCAAATCTTTTCCTCAAAAATCCCTCTTTCCAATAAGTCAGCCGTGAACTGGCTGATTATTTTATTTTTTATTTTCCTCTGCTATAAATAAGGCTCTTTGCCCTTTTCCGTTCCCGTTTTGTACGACGCTTAGATGATTCTTAATTAGTTGGACTCTTATAATTAACCATACTTAATTAATGTAATCTTCCATCTGCTAAACTCCCGCAAAACGTTCCAGACACGATTACAGTCCAAACTCTTCCTTAATGATTTTAGCAGTTTCCTTTGGGCTCAAATTTGTATTATTTATCTTTAAATAGTTCCCCTTGTTAATTTCACCCTCAAAAGAGTTTAATCTGTACTTTTGCATGGTGCTCTTTAGATCAGCTTCAGAATTCTCAATATTCCTTTTTGTTGGCTTATGTTCAAGTCTATTGTGGCTTTTATTCCGCTTTAGCCTTTCTTTCAAATCAGCCTCTAACTCTACGTAATAAACACTGCCGCCCCGGGACTCAAAAATGGCACTGATTTTATTAACATAATCCCAGTCTGCCTGGAGGTCAAACGCCCATACATAAGTGAAAATCAGCCCATACAAATCACTTTTCGATACTTCCTCAAATATTTCCTGGCGGAATAGACTTACCAGCCTATTTCCTTCTTTCGTACCGTAGTCAAAAAAGGGATTCACTAAATCAATTGTCATATGGTTATGAAAAAGCTTTAAATCCGTTATATCCGCTAACTCTTGTCCTACGGTCATTTTACCAACTGCCTGAGGTCCAAATATCAGAACAAATTTCATACGCTCTCCTTTTTGCCGACAATATTCATTAAATACCAAGTGCTGAATCATACATAACAGCCTGTCAGCCAGACAATAAGGCACTGACATTGCCGGGGATGATTGAAAACAGTAAAATCTCTGTAAACCTTGAATCTATCCTTTTAATCACAGCTGCCTTCTGCACCCGATTGTTCAGCAAAACAGAATGCTTCAGTCATGTATTCTTTTACCCTTTCCAGCCAATCAATGATATGTAATGTAAACAGCCGGGACTGCTCGATTTGAAGATTGTGGCCAGCTCTGTCTAATACAGCAAAAGTTGATCTTGGGAATTTATCCATCAGTTCAATGGCATTTTGAAATCCGACAACAGAATCTTGTTTTCCCAAAAGAAATACACTTGGTTTTTCAAACAAGCCTTCATCTGGATTAAAAGAAAATCCATAATTGTCCTGTATCTTCGATAAGAAATCCTGATCTGCTATTTTGCAGCCGGATAACACTTCATTGGTATATCTAAGCCAGTTGTATTCATCCAGAACAACTTGATGACGGCTGAAGTCCTCTGCTTCCTCTTCCGTCAAGGTATCCATAAATTGATGATCTTTAAAGACAACTGTATGTTGGGGCAATATTCGATCTTCTTTTTCAGGAAAAATGACGGGACAAATAAACGCAGCACCTAAGATTTGTTTCTTCCTATTATTAATGATTGCTCTTGCTAGATAGCCGCCATAAGACTCCCCGGCAATCAGGAATGGCTGATCAGGTAGCATAGTCTCTATGAACAGTAATATTGCTTCCGCCATTTCATCTGAATTCCTTATATGACTGTAGTTTTCTGTTTTCCCCATCCCGGGAAGATCGATATAAATACGTCTCCACCCTGCTCTATCCTTAAAAACAGGCTCCATACAGCCCTTCATTAATCTGTGATCTGGAGAAAACCCATGAATCATCAAGACCGGAATGCCTTCCCCAATCTCTTCATAGTAAATATTCAATTGACCGACTTTGCAAAATGGCATAACTAACTCCCCCTTTTCATTATTTAGCTCCTGCATCATCTTTTATCAGCAGGTAACATTAAACTCCAGTAACTTTAAAGAATATATAATATATAACATATAACATATAGCTATCCCCACCAGGAGGTATTTGGATATTGCCCGGAAGCAAATAAGACTGTTTCACCGATTCTGGGTGTTGAAATGTCAATCTGATGTTTTCGTGCCGCCTTCGTTACCCTCTCAGCGGGATCTGTCCATGAGTGAAAGGCCAGTGTAAAAGCTCCCCAATGAACGGGAATTAACAGATTTCCGCCAAGATCAAGGTGAGCCTGCACGGTCTGTTCCGGCATCATATGAATTGCAGACCACCGCTCGTCATATTGCCCGCATTCGAGCAGCGTCAAATGAAAGGGACCGTATTTTTCGCCAATTTCCTTGAAATGAGGTCCATATCCGCTATCTCCGCTGTAGAAAACCTTAGTCTCCCGGCCGGCAATCACCCATGAACACCAGAGGGTTGAATCACGGTTAAACAAACCTCTTCCAGAAAAATGCCTTGCAGGTGTGCAAGCCAGTGTAAGCCCGTCCAATTTCAGCTCATCCCACCAGTTATGCTCGGTAATTTTCTCAGAAGGAACCCCCCACTTAATCAAGTGCTGGCGCACACCCATCGGCACAATCAGCCGCGGGGTCTTGTCCTTTAATTGGCGGATGGACAGGTAATCAAGATGATCATAATGATCATGGGATATAATGATTGCATCAAGCTCCACAAAATCATCAGGCTGCACAGGAAAGCTTCGAGTATACCGTTTTGTGCCTGCCCACGAAACAGGCGAAGGGCGAGAGCCGAACATTGGATCAAAGAGCAGCCTCTTGCCCTCCATTTCAAGATAAAAAGCCGAATGGCCGAACCACGTGACCCGGGGTGCATCACTGGCCGTGATAGACTCAGCCTGCTTAAAGGCCCGTGCATCGATGGAAGCGGCTGGCCTTCGCCCGGCTCTTCCTGACAATGAATCCCTTAACATGCTGAACATAGACCTGATTCCCATATTCATGACAGTTGGTATTTGATTTTGATATTTTTTCATGGATGATCTCCTATTCTTTTGTCATTAATATGTATCCATATTCCTAATTCAACTAAAATACGCCGCTCAGAAAAGTTTTTTATTTTTGTCTAAAAAGCCAAAAGACTTCATTAGGCGTTACCTAATGGATTAAAGATGCCCTTAAATTATTGATACCATTTTCCAAATAACCCTTCAAACAAGTTAACATGTATACCCACCCTTCTTTTTGTCCAATCATTTTGTTTACTATTTCAGGGTCATCTTCTCTCAAACCCGCTTCGTTTACTTCAATGATTGTACTCGTATCATCCAGCTTTTTTAGCGTAATTTTCACAATCGTTTCTTGGCCCCGGCCCCCCCAGGAGAACATGACTTTCTTATTCGCCTCGACTTCCAATACATTTATCACCACTTCTGCATTGTATTCATCGTATCTCCAAGTAATCGTCTTGCCTTGCTCCACTCTTCCAGTTCCTGATGAAAACCAATAATTAGACATTCTTTCAGGGTCTGCTATAGCTTCAAACACTTCATTAGCCGGCTTGAGTATTTTAAACTTCGCTGTTACTTGCGTATCCACGCTAAATCAACTCCCATTAAGTAAATTTTTGATTCTTCCATTTTTCTAACTTATATTATAGAAGTAATATGAGCAAGATGATGCCGGCCATGCCAGGCATAAATGCCTATATTTTCGGCAGCTGAAACTTTGCCGGATTCCGGATGGATAAATGTCTTTGCAAGATCTGCCGGACTTAAGCTGCGTAAAAGCTCTGTCCACCTAATATGCAAGGATTCAAGCAGGGATAATGAAACGCCAATGGGCAGCTTATAATCCGGAAGCTCCGCCCATTCCGCTTCATCATAAGGCTTGATGACAGGATTTACTTCCGTAAGGGCCAATTTAAAGCGGATATAGGCATTCATATGGCTATCTGCCAGGTGATGGGCGACTTGGCGGACTGTCCACCCTCCCGCACGGTATGGCGTGTCAAGCTGCACATCATCCATGCCACTTACAGAATCGCGCAATAAACCGGGTAAATCCTCAATCTCTTTTATCCATTGATCAATTACATCACTTGTAATCTCATCATTACATATAAATGTCCCTACTGGATATCTTGCATCCACCTGATACTCCTCCTTTATGATTTCCTGCAAAAGATAATTATCATGATTAAATTCTTTATTAGTTAGCTAAATCCTTCACAGCCAGGTAACTTAATCAAACTTGGAGCTTACGTAAGGAGATGAGATCTGAGAGCCAGAAGCGGAAATCCGCTACCTTGTTCCATACCAGAAGCATTTTTCAAAAACAGTCTATCAAATGAAAGATTTACGATTGATTTCATTCTTTTATGGAACAAAATAAAGCCGCCTAACAAGGCAGCCGGATCTTCTCCTCTGTTTCTATAAATTAAAATACTCTCGGATTCATTAACAGTACAAAAGTGATTGCCGTCATTAAGTCCAGTACAATTTTTGTATAATTCTTTTTCAAATAAATTCCTCCAAATCAGCATATTCATCTCAGTTGTTTCCCATTAAATTGGGAAATCCTTAAGATTTCCTTAAGTATGAGAAACTTGTCTGCTGATCTTACACTTCAGATGCTGGCTTCATACAATAATGGGTGAGATTCATAGAGTTTTAGCAGTACTAAGAAAAAAAAATCTTGATTCTATCATTATGGACGGCTGAAAGAGGCTTTAAGAATAGCCTCTAGCCTCTGTTAAAATGACCCGTTGATTTATGCTCCAGGACGTTATCGTGCCAAAGGCTTGCGCGCGGAAGTTAGTAATCTATGGAGAAGTCAAGGCGGGACTGTGCATTTGAACCAAAAAGTGCCTGATCCTGTTTTCAGGTTCAGGCACTTTTCTTGTGCATTGGAGCTTTTCATTAGTTATTTTTCATTGGGGTGAAGGATGTTAATCATTTAAGTTCCTTCCATTCCCAATCTTCCACTTCCGGTAAATCCTTACCTTCAGAACGAATATAATGGTAATGCTTTTCGAGCACTTCGTCCATTTCTTGAGTGATATGTGCCTTTGCCTGATCATCAGGCAGGTTCTGTACTGCCGTCTTGACCAAGCTGTAGCGATCCATCTCATTCATGACACGTATATCAAATGGAGTTGTGATATCGCCATTTTCACGATAGCCATGGATGTGTACGTTTCGATTTTGGCGGTCAAAGAACAAGTCTCTGATTAAGCCTTCAAAGCCATGGAATACGAAAACAACTGGTTTATCTTTTGTGAAAAAATGGTTGAATTCTTCATCTGATAATCCCCGGGGATCCAACCTTTGGCTTCTGAGTTTCAGTATATCCACCACATTGACAAAACGAATCTTCAGGTCAGGAAGCCGCTCATGCAATAAGCTGATTGCCGCTAAGCTTTCCAGTGTGGGTTCTGTTCCTGCAGCAGCAATTACAAGATCGGGTTCAGCATCGTTATCTGTACTTGCCCAATCAATTCTCTTTAAGCCCTTATCCACTAATTCCTTTGCTTCAGCAGCAGAAAACCATTGTGGACGCGGGTGTTTGGAAGAAACAATTAAGTTGATTTTTTGTCTGTCATTTAAAACTTTGTCAAAGACACCTAACAGCGTGTTTGCATCTGCTGGCAAGTACTCCCGTATAAATTCGGGTTTCTTGTCAGCCAAATGTCCCAAAATTCCCGGGTCTTGATGTGAATAGCCGTTATGGTCCTGCTGGAACACAGTTGAAGTTGAAACGATATTCAACGAAGGAATATCATCCCGCCACTTTTGTTCTGCTGATTTACGCAGCCACTTGAAGTGCTGTGTCAGCATTGAATCAACAACACGCAGAAAGGATCCATAGCTGGCAAAAAAACCATGACGGCCAGTTAAAACGTAACCCTCCAGCATCCCTTCAGCTTGGTGTTCGGATAATTGGGAATCAATGACACGTCCTTCAACAGCTAATGATTCATCGTTGGGACTGTTAATGGACGCCTCCCATTGCCGGTTTGTCACTTCAAATATAGGCGCCAGGCGGTTAGACATTGTTTCATCAGGACCGAATATCCTGAAGTTGCGATTATCCTGGTTTTTTCTTATTACATCTTTTAAATACTCACCCAAAACAGACATATCCTGGGCCGTTTCCTTGCCTGGAATGGTATTATCAATAGCATAGTCAGGGAAATTCGGCAAAATCAGGTCCTTGATGTGTTTACCCGCATTTGCGGCAGGGTTCATGGCCATGCGTTTATCGCCTTTAGGTGTGATATCCGCAATTTCCCGTATTAACCGGCCTGTTTCATCAAATAATTCCTCAGGCTGATAGCTTTTTAGCCAATCAGTCAATGCTTCAGCATATTCCATATTATTCTGGCTTACAGGGAGAGGAATCTGATGCGCACGGAATGAATTTTCAATCGGGTCTCCATCCCTTTCTTTAGGTCCTGTCCAGCCTTTAGGTGTCCGAAAAACAATCATTGGCCAGGAATAATCATCAGACATGCCAGATTCACGGGCATTAAGCTGTATTGCTTTGATTTCTTCAATCACTTGGTCCAGCACTTCTGCCATTTCTCCATGCATGTTATTAGGATCGCTGCCCTCGACAAAAAACGGTTCCCAGCCCATTCCTTCAAAATATTTGGTTAAATCTTCATCGTTCATACGCGATAAAATAGTTGGATTACTTAACTTATAACCATTCAAATGAAGAATCGGCAGAACAGCGCCATCATTTACCGGATTGATGAATCTATTTGAAAACCATGAAGCTGCTAATGGGCCTGTTTCCGCTTCACCATCGCCAATGACGACAGCAGCAATCAAGTAGGGATTATCTAAAATGGCTCCAACACCATGGGAAAGCGAGTATCCTAATTCTCCCCCTTCATGAATAGAACCTGGTGTGACGGGGGCCGCATGTGAGGCTACACCGCCAGGAAATGAGAATTGCCGGAACAGTTTTTTCATTCCATTTGTATCCTGAGAAACTTCCGGATAAATTTCACTATAACTGCCATCAAGGTATGAGTTGGAAACCATAACCTGTCCTCCGTGGCCAGGCCCTTCAATATAAAGCATACTTAAATCATACTTGTTAATTATCCGGTTTAAATGGGCATAAATAAAGTTTTGCCCCGGAATGGTGCC
This sequence comes from Bacillus sp. OV322, assembly GCF_900112495.1. GTDB lineage: Bacteria > Bacillota > Bacilli > Bacillales > DSM-1321 > Peribacillus. The sequence continues at coordinate 71,250 of NZ_FOMA01000008.1, read as the reverse complement.
CCAGTGCCCGATTGGTTTTACCTTTATGTCAGAAGCCTTTAACGGTTCTCTTAGCAGAGGATTATCTTTTAAATAAAGCTGCCCTATTGATAAATAATTAGCTGCACGCCAATAGGCATCGAGTTTATCCATATATTCTCTAGAGGAATATTCATCCTGATTTAAATGTCGCTGCATCATGTTAAACACTCCTTATTTTCCATAATTCCTAAAGTTGTGTAACTTGGAGTTACACCTGAAACAAATCTTCAAAGGAAATCCCTTGAACATCAGCACTTACTATATACACCTACCCTATTTTCTCTGTTAGATTCCGATTTTTAATATTTCCTTTATACATTTTTGAAAATAAAAAAGGCTGCTTCAGCGGCAGCCTTTATCACTCAACCCTATTCAAATCAGGCAAAATTTCTTTTAGTTCAATTAAGTCATTTATTACATAATCAGCCTGTGCGAGTTCATCAGCTTGTGCAAAATCAAAATTGCATCCTATGGAAGTTAATCCATTATCTTTCGCCGCATTGATATCCGAAAGACGGTCACCGATCACCGCCGCTTTTTTTATATCATATTTTTTTATGATTGATTGGACTAAATCCCCTTTATTCAGTGTTGGTATTTGCTGAATACTGAAGGTTTCAGTAACCCACTTGTCTAAATGATAATAGCTCACGATTGCTTGTAAATATTTTATTAGCCCATTACTCGCTATGTATATTGAATAATCGTTTTCTCTCAGATAACGGAAAATCTCTTCAGTATGAGGATATAAAGCACCTTTCCCGCTTTTTATGTTGCCAACAAGCCTATCGAGAAAGTAAGCATCCGTTTGTTCTCTTTCTTCCTGTAAGTGATCAGGCAGCAGTGCTTCCCATACTTTCGGCAGCGGTATACCCATAATATTTCTGTATTTATCAATAGGAGTTCCTTCATTCCACTTATTTAATGACCGCAAATGATTAAATGTATCATCAAGTGATAGCTCCAATATTTTATCTGTCTGAAATAGTGTTCCATCCATATCAAAAATGACTGATTGAGACATCTTTTCCTCTCCTTTATAACTTAGAGTCCTAAATAAATGATAAGGGAATTGCTAATTATGACCAAAAAATGGTCAAACAAAAGTTAATATATTATCATCCTTCTTTTCTCTTACTTTATATTCCGCAACCAATATTTGAAGGAGATGAAAAACTATCAACTATTCAAATATAATTCAGATTAAAGTTTAAAATATATTAGGCTATTTCCGTAAACATTGTTGGTATGAAAAGGTGGTTGATTTCCGCTCCAGGATGCTGCTTTCCGCGGGGCAGCCGGTGAACCTCCTCGGCTGTTCTGCTCATCCCGCAGGAATCTCGCACCTTACGCTCCAATCAACCTGACTTGACAATGGGAACGGCTCACATAACAAATTAAAAAAACAACAATCTCTAAGAAAAGAGCTATAAATTAAAATTATGGCTATTAAACGTCTGATCGCTTTATTGAATTTGACATCCATTTTTTTCAGGACAATCTGCTGCTAATATACATGCTACAATATTGCAGTTTAATTTCATCTTATTCCCTTATTTAGTTTAAATTTACTTTACTACAAAATTGTAATATGAAAAAGGCCTAAAGATAGATTTAGATTCCTATTTTAATCAGGCACAATCAGGCACATTCACAGGGATTGATTCAGGATCAATTTCTGTAATCAAGATATATAGGTTATTCAGGACTAAATATAATTATTTAATAAATCTAAAAATAAGTTAGACTGCTAGGTAAAAAGTGCTAATATGTATATAGGTAATTATAACTAAAAGAGGTGCCGGCAATGACTAAAATAGAACAAGATACCAATATTCTAACCCCCTATATTAAAGCGCTTTCTATTGTTCACTCTATGCTGCCAGAACTATCGATCGGCTTGGCTAACACTGAGGAATGGCTGGTTTATTATCCTGGAAACAAAATCAATATTGGTTTAAAACCCGGCCAAAGAATAAATCCTAAGGAACCACTGGCGGATTGTATTAGAAATAACGAACGGATTGAACAAGACATACCGGAGGAGTTATTTGGTATTCCTTTTACTGGATTAGCAGCACCTATTTTAAATAATGGTGAAGTAATTGGTGCATTAGCCATTCAATTGCAAAAACAGAATGAAAGAGACTTGCGAAATATCTCTGAGCAAATAGTCGATTCTATCACACAGGCAAATCATAGGATCACTAACATCTCCAACAGTGCAGAAGGTCTGGCAGAAATTACTCATACACTTCTTGAGCAGTCAAATCAAGCTGCAAAAGAAGTACATAATACCGATGATGTCCTTTCTTTTATAAAAAGAATCGCAGACCAAACAAACCTTTTAGGTTTAAATGCTGCAATTGAAGCTGCCAGAGCAGGAGAAAAAGGAGCGGGTTTCGGTGTAGTAGCAAACGAAATAAGGAAACTTTCCAATGAGACAGTATCTTCTACAGAAAAAATCCGTACAATTTTAAACAACATCCAAAAGTCTATGACTGATATCACAGCATCTATTGACAAAGTAGTTCGAGTTGGAAATGCACAGGCAGAATCAACAGAAGAACTCTCTTCATTTATTGTAAAAATAGAAACAATGAGTAAGGAATTAAACAACTATGCTTTAAAATTATAATAATTTTAATTCTTCATGTTAACGCTTCATTTAGGAAGGATATAACAAGTTAGCAGCAGGTGAATAGGTTACCAATGCAAAAAGGAGGATAGTGTTTATCCTCCTTCCTGTATTGATGAATTCATCTATATGGATTTAACTTTTCTGTTATAGACATTTTCAACAGTCACATCTATGCCAAGTTTAAGCGGAATGCCTCTATAAATGTAACACCATAAACAGCTTCAATATATCGGCGAGAGTTCCAAATTGCCGGATGACTATGCCCCGTGAGGGCATGATCTTTCAATTATTTTACCAGCCGTATCAGCTGCGATAGCTGTCATGGGTTGGCTGGAATAATTCCTCTTCTGCTGCACGGACCACAGAAAAATTGTCAACATTATAATGGCCATGCAGAATTCTATTATGGTGGCTTATTATCTGTTCAGCAGACAAAATGGAAGAATCAGTGGTTGAATGTCCATCCCCGACAAGGGTAACATCAAACTGGTTCACTGTTGCCGTTCTGACCGCAGTGTCTATGCAATATTCAGTTGCACATCCCATGATAACAAGATGCCCGATTTCATTTTCCTTTAAATAGCCGAGAAGCGGCGTACTATAAAACGAATTGGTTGCTGCTTTATTAAATATTTTGGCAGCCGCCGGCACCTTGATTTCAGGGTGTATCTGAAAACCTGGCCCTTCACCGCCAGCCACATCTGTGTCTCTAATGAAGACAACTAATGCGTTTGATTCTTGTGCCTTATCAATCACCAAATTAATGTGATTAAGCAATGTTTCTTTATTGTGCACACTTTTATTTTCGTTATTTCCATCCACCAGCTCTTGTTGAACATCAATGACCAGCAACGCTTGATTCAATAGAAAAACTCCTTCCCCTCATTTCGTTCGTAGATTCGCCCCTTTAATCCACATATTTCGCCTCAAAACCCCTATATCCTCTTTTTTACTTTTTTACATCATCATTTATTCCTTCAATAGCTGCTGGATTTGTTTGGTTAGCTCTATAAATTTCAAATCCAGCTTTTGATACTCTTTGTCTTTTGGTGTGAGAAAGCTTAGCTTCCCTAATACTTCTTGTCTTTCTGTTTCAAGCCTTAACCGGCATTCATCCTGATCACCCTTTTTTTCTTCCTCTCCATTCCATTGTTTTTGAATGCGATGATTGGTAATAACAAGTTTGCTTGTTGTTGTTTTTTCGAGTAAATACCGGTCATGCGACACAACGATTAATGTGCCATTATACTCAGACAATGTTTTTTCAAGCTGTTCCCGTGAAGCTAAATCAAGATGATTCGTCGGCTCATCTAACATCAGCACATCTTTTTCTTCTAATATATATTCCATTAGCTTACATTTCACGCGCTCACCCATGCTCATATTCCCGATAGGTTCTGACCATTGTGATGCCAAAAACCCTAAATTCTTCATCAGTGTCTGGACTTTCCCTCTCTCCTGGAAGGTTTCTTTAAAAAACAACTTCTCGGGAGTTTGATCCAGAGGCAAATCGAATACCTCTTGCGTTAAATAGCCAATTTTTGCAGATGGCGATACCCATACCTCACCCTGTGCACGTTCCAGTCCGGCAATCACTTTCAGTAAAGTCGTCTTTCCGCTGCCATTTGGTCCTAATATGGATACCTTCTCACCATGCTGAATCGTGAAATTAACATTTTGGAACAGTGTCCGTCCGTGAAAGGATTTTGTGATATTCTTCATTTCTAAAAACCGCTTGCCGGTCTTATTATTTGCTTTCATAGAAAATCGCACATCATGATCCGGCACGAGCTTCTCTGCTTTTGCCTTCTCAAGTTCTTTTTCAAGACGTTTTTGTTTTGACTTCACTTGTGCATCCATCCGTTTTGCTTTAACACGATAGTGCTCTTTATAACCTTCTTGTTTTGTTGATTGTGCATGGGCTTTTTGCGACCAGGAATTAAGCTCATTCATTTGAGCCTGAATATTTTCCATCATCTTTTGCTGCTTTTCATATTCCCGCTGCTGGGTGAGCCTTTTCAATTTTCGGGCCTCCATATAACTGGAATAATTCCCTTTGTGTTCAATGAGTTTTTTGCCTTCGATCGACCAAATCTTTGTTGCCGCAGCATCCAGGAAATATCGATCGTGGGAAACAAAAATGATGGTGCCTTTATAATTTTTAATTTGTTTATGAAGAAATTCTAAGCTTTGCGAGTCAAGATGGTTCGTCGGTTCATCCAGCAGCAAAAGATCTGCGTCCATTGAAAAGCCTGCGGCAAGACGTGCTTTCAGTTTTTCTCCGCCGCTTAATGTCCGGTAATCATGGACTGGCACATGCCATTTTTCCAGTAATTTGGCCTCAGCAGGGTTTCTTCCTTCCACAGAATAAGACTCGGTTTCCTGTTCAACCAACACCACCTTCAAGTCCTGCTGGAGCCAGCGTATGTGCCCCTGCGCTGGAACCCTGTTATTGCTGATAATATCAAGCAGGCTGGATTTTCCAGCACCATTACTGCCAATGACACCGATGATATCTCCTTGCTGTACACTTGCATTCACATCTTCAAAAACAACATGATCCTTGATTTCAAAACATATATTTTGTAATTTCATAAGCTCTTTCATACAATCCATCCCTCGTTTAAGGGAGAACAAAAAAATCCTCCCAATATTTTGGAAGGATTAGCCGCGTTTTGCATACTCGAATAAGCTATTGTTAATAGCTTTACAGTTAAAAGAAAATGGGCAGACTAATCCTATGTTATATGATTTGAAATATGCAATTTCAAATGATAAAAAATAGGTTAGTTATCCATTGGCCACCCATCATCCTCTCGGTCGTTATTAAAAAAATTGTAACATATCTCCAGCATATATGAAATAGTTAATTACGGCAGAAAAAAAGCGCATGAACGAATTCATGCGCCAAACTGCTCTAAATAGTCAAACCTGCAGGCCAAAGTCTGTAGCAATACGCCCCAATCCGCCCTGGTAGCCGGAACCGACTGCAGAAAACTTCCATTCCCCGTTATGGCGGTACAGCTCTCCAACAATGATAGCTGTTTCAATTGAGAAGTCTTCGCCAAGATCATAGCGGATGATTTCTTCATTAGTATCTTCGTTGACAATGCGGCAGAAGGCATTGGAAACTTGCCCGAAGTTTTGGCTGCGTGCTTCTGCGTCATGAATCGTGATAACGAAAGAAACCTTCTCCACATTTGCTGGAACATTAGCAAGGTTCACCTTAATCTGCTCGTCGTCCCCTTCACCTTCACCTGTGCGATTATCTCCGGTATGTACTACAGAACCATTTCCGCCCTCTAGCTGGTTATAAAAAACAAAGTCTGCTTCTGTAGCGCATTTTCCATTTGCATTTAAAAGGAATACACTTGCGTCCAAGTCAAAATCATTGCCGCCGTCATATCTGTTTGTATCCCAGCCAAGTCCGACCACTACTCGGGTAAGCCCGGGATTTGTTTTCGTCAAATCAATCTTTTGCCCTTTAGATAAAGATAAAGCCATAATTATCCCCTCTTTCTGGTTTATGGACCCCTTTGAAACTGCAAGGTCATTACCATTCATTTTACAGAAAACAAAACGGAAATAATAGCAATAGTCACTGTAGACTTTTCAGGGGTTAGCATAGCGCCCATTTCGTCAATTGAAACAGTAGTCGCTGCAACCTTCGCCTTCCTACTGCAAAATGAAATGAATGAGAGCTCTTGGCAGTTTTCCAATTCTAAATAGCCCGTCCACACTTACAGAAGCATGTATCTGAATCATCTCTATCATCACTTACTCGTTTTCAGCCTGATGTCTTTGTTTTTTCTGGCCTTTACTTCCTCCATTTTCGAGTAAAAGCTTGTTTCTAAATCTATTTCAAAGTAATTAGACAACTTCATAATATACGCCATGCAATCGGCAAGCTCCTTGCCCAAATCTGCTTTAATGCTTTCTCTTGCTAATGTAAACGCCATTTCTTCGTCCATTCCATCATGAATACTTTCATTTGTCTGATTAAAGGCCTTTCTCAGTTCTTCAGCAACCTCAGCAACCTCTGTAGTCAAAAGCATATAGTTATTTAAAATTGAAGCTCTGCTTTTCTCATAATTTTCCTCATTTATTTCCCAGCCCATCTCTTTCTGAAACTGTTTTGCAAATGCCTGTAATTCCTTCATTTATTTCTCCTTTTTCGTCATATTTATTACTAATTATCAGCCTTGATTTACATACTCCTTCATTAAATCAACCGGATATCCCTTTAGCTTCATAAAAATAAACCTATTATTAAAACGATTCATTTCTTCTGGGTTAAAGTTCAATACATCTTGCCCGGTTTGAATGAAATGCTCAACATTGTAGATAATCTCATTGAGGCAGCCAATCGTGCTTCTGTCATGAGTTTTAGTAAATTCCATTTCTCCTCCCTTTTGCATGAAGCTGTTTATGGCTTCTTTTTTAAAGCCATCAGCCTTCATATTTTCTTCGAGACCGTTTCTTATGATTTCTCCAATATTCATAAAGTCTTTCTTTTTAAGCCCTATTTTCACTAAACTATATAGAGTTTTATCATGGGCGAGGGCGATGCCTTTGTATCTGCCAATTTTGAATAAATTCATATGCCATATCTCAGCAGTGCCCTGTGCCTTCTCTTCATAGCTTGAGAGGTCGAGCATTAATTCTTTTTGCAGTTTTTGTGTAACTCCTATTGTGAACATCTTAAATTCCTCCTATAAAAAAACATCTGCAGCTTTATGCAGATGTTTTTTAATTCGTTTAGCAGAGCTGAATGACCTATGGTATCTGCCACTCTGCCCGAAAATCATGAAGATAACTGTTTGCCAGTCCTTTTTGCTATCTGCTCCTCATTTATAAGAAGGACTCCTAATAAGCCAATAAGCGAAAAGGCAACGGGAATGATGAATCCATAATGATACCCTGTTACCGCGGCACTGGCATGAAAATGGTCCAATACCTTGCCAAAAATGACCGGCAAAAGAATGGCACTGGTGAAACCGCCGGTATTAGCCAAGCCGGAAATGACCCCAACCTCTGTTATAGGAAAGGATTGGCGGACGACGACAAAGGTCAGCATACTCGCCCCGTTTCCGTAACCAATGATGAAGAACAGAATAACGAGCATCACAAACGGAGGCTTCCCATCCATCACTAAGAACATCGACCAGCTTAAGACAACTAATATATAAATAATAAGATATGGACGTTTCACCGTATCAATCCGTTTAGAGATCCAGCTGGTCAAAATCGACCCGACAATCGCTCCCACAAGGCCAATCATAATAAGCTGGCTTGCGTGGGACCTTGTCATGCCATAAACATGCATTCCGAACGGCACAGCCCAGGAGCCGATGAATCCTACATAAGTTCCCACAACACCAAAATGGCAGAAAAACGTGCTCCAGGCTTGCCTGCTGAAAAAGACACGGCGAAGGATCGAAACAGTTTTTTCCCGCTTATGCTCTTTTTTATCCGGAGACAAAAAATTCATTTGTTTTGGTTTCTTTTCGAGGACCACATAAAGGACAAGCGAACAAACAATCAGGATGATGCCTGTTGTCATAAACGGCGGTCTCCATCCCGCAGATGAAATCCACACTGAGAACGGGACGGTAGCAAATAGAAACCCTAAGCTGCCTGTGATGCCTGCCATCCCCAGCAAACCGACAAATTCCTGTGCCCTGAACCATTGGCTTAATATAAGAACCAAATTAATCCAAATGGCGGCGTCACCCACTCCTGCCATCATTCTGGCAATCAGGAGAACATGTGCATCTGGTGCCAGACTGTACAGCAGGGTTCCAAGGCCGTTCATCAGTGTCCCTCCTATAAGAAAAAAGTTGGGACCAAAACGGTCAGATAAAATTCCAATCGGAATCTGCAATCCAGAATAGGCAAAAAACTGAACGCTTGCAAACAATCCAATCATTGATGCCGATACACTAAAGTCCTTCATCAATTGATCAGAAATCAGCCCGGGTGCAGTCCTTTGGCTTACGATTAAAAAGTATGACAATAATACTGAAGCAAAAACAATCCATCTATACTTACTATCTTGTTTATTCAATGTTCCAATCTCCTGTTAGTAATATGAGTATTCTAATTATACCCCTAATTCCAGGAAGCAACGATAAAAAATACTTTTTAGCCAAAGATGCCGCAAAGTGCGGTGCCGCCATCTGACTCCCTATATATTTCGAAGGTAAGTATTTTTAAGGATACATAACAGCCATGATCTAGCTGAGTGTCTTCGTCATTATTATGTCTGTTTGTTCTTCATCCCCCATATAAAAAGAGTGGGCTCCCTTCTCGGCAAATCCTAATTTCTTATAAAATGCAATCGCGTTTTCATTCTTTTCCCATACACCCAGCCAGATTTTCTTTTTGCCGCATTCCATCGCAATATCCATAGCTTTGTTCAGCAGATATTTACCAAGCCCTTGTTTTTGAAAATTATTTTTTATATAAATTCTTTCGATTTCAAGTGATTCATCGCCCATTTCTTCAGACTGGGCATCATTGATATTGACCTTTAGATATCCTGCGGCTTCCTTATTAAAGTAAACAAAAAAGAATTGAGAAGAAAGATTGTCTAATTCTTTTTCTAATTGTTTTAAATCAAATGCTTTTTCTAAGTAGGAATTCATATTTTCAGCTGAATTCTGGTGCATAAATGTCTCTTTAAATGTTTCACAGCTCATTTCTTGAAGCTCGTGTAAATCTTTAAGCGTACACTTTTTTAAATGTATAGACATCTTAAAATCTTCACTCCTTTACATCATCAATATCTTCTCTTGTTTCCTTTTTTAACGAATTCCCAATCCTTTTCTACGTTTTTCCTTACCTTTTGAAGAAGATTGGCAATGATTTCTGTCTCTTCTTGGGTTAACCCCTTCAATGCAGCCGTATTGGAATATTCATTTTCTCTTTTAATAATAGGAAAAACATTTTTCCCTTTATCTGTTGGAAACAGTTTTTTGATTTTCTTGTTATGCTGATCTTCTTTCTTTTCAATAAAGCCATTCATCTCAAGTTTTTTTATCGCCCGGGCTGCCGTTGTCCGGTCTACTTTTATCATCCCAGCTAACTTTTCTTGAATGATCCCCGGGTTTTCACAAATCCTGACCAGGTACAAATACTGTCCTTTAGTGAGGTCATATTCTTTAAATTCTATATTACTGATAGAGTCTAATGCCCTTGCAATCATGCCAATTTCACGAAGAATCTCTTTCATCATTACCTCCTTAGCACACCTTTTTATTGTAAACGCAACAAAAATACCACCCATTAAATGTACCTCAAAATTGTTGCATATACAACAAAAAATAATGAAAGATTCATAGCGAAAACTTTATTGCTAAGGCATTAATCAAAGAAGGTGTTCCTGCTTCAGGGGCGGGCAGCCAATAAACAACTTAATAAGAGGCACCTAACTTGTTAAAAGATCCATTATCAGAACGATAACAGCAGGAAGAATATATCTACTAAAAGCGCAATGGTTAGTTTAATAAGAAAGGACCGGCAACAATTATTCTTTGAATAATCTATTGCATACTTCCTATTTTTATAAGGGAAATAAAAAGAGTCCACAAAAACATTATCATTCCAGATAATGTTTTGTGGTCTCTCTGTTAAATAACATAATGAATCCAAGGTGAGTACATCATGATATTAATATCTTATTTAAAGGAAAAAAATACTTTATATAGAATAATAATATATACTATTTTTTCAATAGTTATAATGTGAACTATTATTCAATTTTCCAGTAAAAATCAAGGGGCTGTTGCATTTGAATATTGTCGATCTTGTTCAGTCACAAGTTATTGCATCCATAAAAAGTGAAGCGGATATTGAAAAAGCTATAGCAAGTAATTGTAACATTGTTTTCCTATTAACAGGAAATCTATTAAATATGAAGGATTATCTTGACCGGTTAAAACAAGCAAAGAAGCATATTTTTATCCATATTGATTTTATCGAAGGCCTATCCAACACAAGAAGCGCAATTAAATACATTGCCCAAAGTTGGAAGCCAACAGGGATCATTACGACGAAGAACACCCTCATTAAATTTGCAAAAGAAGAAAAAATGATGACCATTCAGCGCATTTTCCTAATTGATCGATCTGCAATCCAAAAAGGGATTGAAATGTGCAAGACTTATAGTCCGGATGCAATCGAGATCTTACCCGGTTTAATGCCAAATATAATTGATCAACTTACCGGACAAATCAATCTTCCTATCATTGCCGGCGGCTTAATCAGTAGCAAGGATGATATCCTGCAGGGGCTAGAAGCAGGTGCCTTGGCTATTTCGTCAGGGGATCCTTCCCTTTGGAACTTTGATATTTAATATTGCCATTTCATTTACCTTATGTTATTATTTGAATAATCAGATATTTAGGTACTTTTCTATTGTAGGTCCTTGGGTAGAGATACGGAGAACCCTGTGACCTTCAAATATACTACAAGTTTTGTAGTATATTTGAAGGTCACAGGGTTTTTTATTTTATTTCCTTGTATAAGCCTAGGATTCTATTGCAGGAAAATTGCGTTGGGAAAGTCTGATTGTTTTGAAGATCACCAAAAATGAAGGAGTGGGGAACGAATGACGAGTAGTAAGCCACACAAATGGGGAGTATATCTTGTTGCACTTGTTTTGTCACTAGGAAACATCTTGGTGTTCGATACTGCCAAATCAAAGGCAACTGAAAATGTGGTTCCTAAGCTGCTGATCACTGAGGTTGTTCCAGATACAGATAACTATTCTGGTTATGATGCCTATGAGTATGTAGAAATCTATAATAATAGCGACAAGGAGGTAGACTTACAAGGGTATCACCTTAAATCCGGCGGCTGGAATGAAGTTATTCAGCAGCCTGCAAAAATTGCCCCATGGGATACGATGCTTTTTTGGACAAGGAGGCAAGAAATTCAGTCTCTCACATTGGAAGGGCTTAACCACTTTTATTTTTCATCCTACAATAGCAAATATGTAAATGAAAATCGTATACAACGGTTAGAAAATATCGGCGGTTTGGTGAATAGCAGCCAGCAGACAGTATCCCTTATCGAACCAAATGGCCAGGAAGTTGTTAAAGCCACTTATAAAGGGGATAACGTCATCGCCAATAAATCCATCACCTTTGGATTTCCGCAAGATAGAAGCCACTCGATGCAAATTCTTTCCGGCAATCAAACACCGACACCAGGCTGGATCCATCCGAATCAGGCACCTCCTAGGCCAAAGCTAGATGAGGTCGCACCGCAAATTCCTGCTAATATTAAAGCGGCTGCCGGTAACGGTGAAGTTTCATTAACTTGGGATCAAAATCCAGAGTCCGACCTCTACCGATATAATATTTATAAAGATGGCGCAATAGAGTACTCCGTGCCCGCTTCCAAGCAAGAGTTCACCCTTTCCCTGCTTACGGGGAATTTGGATTATCACCTTCAAATGACAGCTGTTGATACCTCGGGAAATGAATCGGCAAAATCAGCGATTTACACGGTAAGACCAGGACATCAACTCATTAGACAGGTTGAAAGGTCCGCAAACAATAAAAATCCAAACTATCAGGCACTTTGGAATATTAGCAGCGACGGCCCGGTAATCCCAGGGCTGGCACAGGATCTGGTACCCCAGGGGCTCGGTTATTATAAGAAAAAAGATTGGTTATTTACCATCAATTATTTGGATGACGGCAGGCCTGGAACTTTATGTGTGATTAATGCAGCTACCGAAAAATTAATTAAATCCATCGAGTTGTACAATCCTGATGGTACACCATACAGAGGACACGCAGGCGGTGTTGCTGTAAGCAAGGACCATGTTTGGGTTTCTTCCGAAAAATATCTTTTTACATTAAATATTAGTGATATTGTCACAGCACAAAATAATGATGAAATAAAGTTTACGAACCAGATTCCTGTTCCAGTCGAAGCAGCCTATGATGTATATGACGATGATTATGGCATCCTTTGGGTAGGTGAATTCTACGAACCAAGCAGTTATCCTACAGACCCATCCCATCACTTGGTTAATCGGACCGGTGAAATGCAATATGCCTGGATGGTCGGATATAAAATTAAAAACAGCACGGATATGCTTTCAAGCGAGCAATGGAACAAAAATTACGAGCAGCCCGCCACTCCTGATTATGTCTTATCGACCACAGGAAAAGTACAGGGAGCAATTGTTCAAAAGAAAGGAATTTCGTTAGTAACCTCCTATGGCCGGGCAAATGACAGTGTTTTATACCGTTATAATGATCCGCTAAAAGAGGAGCCGCATCAATATGTAAAGATAGGCGAAAAACAGGTGCCGCTCTGGTTTTTAGATGGCCAAACAGCAAAACCGGTTCAAAGTATTGTGGCCATTCCAATGAAAGAAGGAGCCGTATTAGTAAAAAGCGACCTCTATGTCTCCTTTGAATCTGGGGCCAACAAGTACCGTTATACCGGCAGATACCCCACGGACCGGATGCTAAAAATTGATATGAAGACATTAATGAAGGATGATCATGATGTAGAAAAGGAAGAGAGAAAGACAAATTTAAAATGAATGGAGAAAAAGGGGAACGGCAAATAGCCATTCCCCTTTCTGCTAAGTTAGATCCAGAAGCAGGCAAATCAAATTTCCTTTACAAAAGATTCACTACCCTAGCCACTAATCTCCGGCCGATAAACCTCGTCTATTTTCGCGATGTTATTATAGAAGTCATAAATATCTTCACGGTAGTTTACCCTTACTTTTAAATGGAGCAGATAAGTGGAATCCGCCAATTCCTTTATATGAAAATGGTCAATTTTCATTTGATACTCCTTTAATTCGTTTATTACTTCCGGAATATCCCTTCTATTCTTTAAAATAAGTTTTAGAGAAAGTTCCTTTGCGTGGAGCTTTCTTAAGCCGATCATCTTAATAAGACTAGGAATCAGTTCTACACTAATGATTAATAAGACGACCCCTGCCATGGCTTCTATATAAAACCCTGCTCCCGTGGCTATTCCAATACCGGCAGCGCCCCAAACCATGGCGGCAGTCGTTAAGCCTGATATCGTATCATCCTCTTTCCTAAGGATAACACCTGCTCCTAAAAAACCAATACCGGACACGATTTGCGCTGCCAATCTTAACGGATCCATTTGGATTTTAACAAAGTCAGAAGCCGGAAAAAGATAGGAAGATTGTATGGAAACAATGGTTAACAAGCAGCTGACAATCGATATCACCAAGCTTGTTTTTAACCCCAAGGGTTTCCTCTTTAATTCACGTTCCAACCCGATAGCCAAGCCTAAGACAGCAGATACCGTGAGTTTCACCAGCATTTCCATATCAAAGGTTTTCATGATATCAATCATTTTCATCCTCTCCTTTTCTGTGCCTAGAATGAGGACTAAAGCGCTTCAGCAATTTCCTTTATTGCAGTGATATCCTTAATGCTCTCCAGTATAAAATCAGGCTTAGAGGACGAATCCTTCACCATGTCAATGGTGGTAATCCCCGTTAATACCAACACGGTTTGCAATTTATTTTCATACCCCATTCGTATATCCGTCTCCAAACGATCACCCACTATAAAGCATTGTTCCGGTTGTAATTGTAATACTTCATTTACAACAAAATCAGCGGCCAGCTTTGATGGCTTTCCCATAATATAATCAATTGGCCGGCCAGTCGACCCTTCGAACGCTCCAATCATAGCGGCGCAATCAGGAACCTGACCGTCTGCAGTAGGACATGTACGGTCTGGATTTGTTGCAAGAATAATAGCTTTATTTCTTGCCCAAGCCTTATAAGCGTTATTTAACTTTTCATAGGTAAATTGCCGGTCCCACCCAAAAACCACATAGGTGGCCAGCTTTGGATCTTCGGTCATCCTAATATTTTCCCGCTTCAGTTCTTCAAACAATGCTGCTTCTCCAATGACATAAACGGAATCTGTACTTATCATATTCTGTTTTAAATAGTTTGCTGTAATATAGTTGGAGTTTATGACCTCATCCAGAATTGTACTGATGCCAAGTTTGTTTAACTTCTTAACATACTCTTCACGGGTCGATATTGATTTATTTGTAAAAAAAACAACCTTATGGCCTTCTTTACGTAAATAATCAATCGCTTCTACCGCTCCGTCAATAATTTGATTATCCAAATAAATCGTTCCGTCTAAATCGAAAATAAAACCTTTAACCATCTAGATACCTCCAAAATGTGCTTCATACATGTTATGAATAAAAAAACCCCCAGCTAAAGAACCTTTAATAAGGTACTTACTAGCTGGGGTGTTCTCTCATTCTCTACCCGTTTGTATTTTGTTTTTAAAAGTGCTATTCAATTAAGCTTTTTCCTTTACCTTTGAAAGATGGGCGATAATATCTTTTAAGGAATATTTATAAGGATTAATTTCATAAACCACAGGTCCATTGAAGTTCTGATTTCGTAAATATTCGAATAGTCCGCTTGATAAATTATTCCCCTCTCCTGGAAGCAGGTGGAGGTCAGATTTCGCGTCATTATCAGATAAATGCACGGCTCCTAATGAATCACCCAGTCTATTAATGGCTTCTTCCAAACTGGTTCCCATTACAGCCAAATGACCAATATCCAGGCAAGCTTTGATATTAGCAGAATTCACCAATTGAATCCATTCATCCATATTCGAGGCAATGTGATGACAATAGTTTAATCTGTCCGGAATCAGATTTTCCAGCAGCAATTCAATACCATTCTCATCCGCTGCTTTTTTTAGCCTTAAAATTCTCTCATTTACTCTCACTACGGATTCATCCCGTTCTTCAGATGACCAAGCATAGCCGCCATGAAAAGTCGCATGCTTAGCTCCATATTTCGTCACCGTTTCAATCCATTCAGTTAACACTTGAATGGTTCTTTCTGATACTGCATGATCAGGAGTTGCCAAATTCAAATCGTGAAATGGCAAATGAACTCCTACTTTTAAATTGGATTGATGGGCATACTCCAAGTATTCCTTTGCTCTCAGTTGTTCAGCCCAGATTTCAACCCCGTCAAATCCCCCAATTTTAATCTCCTTAAATTCGTCAATAGTACCCAACTGTCCAATAGACCAAAGACTAAGCCATGTTTCCATGATTACACTCCCACTGTGTTTTCGTTATTGTTAGCATTAACTGGTATATCTGCGTTTAGTTCCTCTAGATTTTTACCTTTTGTTTCCGGTGCCAGAATAGCAGAAATGATGAGCCCTAGTAAACTAATAACGGCAAAGAACCATAGCGCCTTGCTATTTCCCCAGGAGGCAACTAAATTTGGAAATACTAGTATTCCCATGATGGAACCAATCCGGCTGATGCCTGTAGCCAGCCCGGAAGCACTTGCACGGATTTCGGTCGGAAATAATTCAGTAGGATAAACAAAGTTCAGGATTCCCCCGCCCATATTTGCGAATAAAACTGCCAAGCTAAAAAGAATAACTAAGAATTGCAGACTTGGAGCCGGATTGAGAGCTAAAATGATTAAAGCAATTGACAACCCTGTAAATGAAGTGATAATGAGCGGCCTTCTTCCAATTCTTTCAACAAGATTTAATCCTATAATGGACCCTAAAAGGCCTAATACACTAACCGTTCCTGAACCCAGATATACTAATAATTGCGAACCATTGGTAAACGGTTTTAAGATTGACGGCGTATACATGGAGATGCCATAATAGGCTACCGCATAACAAAACCAAAATCCACAAACAAAGAAGGTGCGGCGGAAAAATGTCTTAGAGAAGACAACCGCTAATTTTTGTTTTGGCTTGGTACTTGGTGGAATGACCACCTTTTCGCCGGTAATCTTCAGCATAATTTCTTCCGCTTCTTTTTCACGGCCTCTTGACGCTAACCATCTAGGGGATTCCGGCAGTGTAACTCTGAAGAAGAAAACGATTAGAGCAAATACAGCCCCGACTAAAAGCATATATCTCCATGCATTATCTCCAAGCGGCAATAACAGGATTCCAACAATATAAGCAAAAACGGCCCCGACAAACCACATGGCTCCTAAAGAGGTGCTGTATTTTCCTCGCTCTTTAGTAGGACTGAACTCCGACACAAGAGTGGCCGAAATCGGATAATCCGCCCCGATCCCAATCCCTAATAAGAACCGAAATAAAATCAGCTGCCAAGGAGCTTGCGCAAAGGCAGTTAATGCTGCAAATACAACAAATGCTAATAAGTCAACCACATACATCGCTTTCCGACCAAACTTATCGGTCAAGTTTCCAAGCCATAACGCCCCGATTAATGAGCCAATAACAGCTGAAGAGGTAATCATGGCTTGCACGCCGGGTCCAAACCCCCACTGACTTAAAATTAACGGCATGGCAACAGCAATGACCGTGAGATCAAAACCATCCAGGAATGTTCCTGCTGCTGACAGCAGCGTAACCTTCCTTTGGAAGCGCTTTAATTTTGGCGAATCGAATTGCTCAAAACTCATAAAATTTCTCCCCTCTCTCATGTTTTTCTCATAAACCATGAGTAGAAAAAAGAAGCCATAGTCAAAAGAAACATGAAATCCATGTTTTTCTGACTATGGCTTCTCTTCATCTCCGGCCATATGGTTACACAAATTAATACTATTTATAAATTATTTATATAATATTCTAATTAGTCTGTCAACATCTATTTTTGACTGAATTTCAAATTTGTTTTTTTATTAAAAGATGCCAACTGCATAATATTCCTTGCTCAATTAATTCTTCCTGGATTACTGCACGTTAAATAACGATAATGAAAAAGGAATGGCAGCGAAGGTTCAAATTCTTGGATAGCAATAGAGCGGAATCCCGGATTATCAGGAATTCCACTCTATTTTATTTTTTATGATTAATATTTCTTGGATTTGTATCTACTGGCATGCTTCAGGGGGAATTTCCATCTCTAACAAAAGATGGGAGACTCAACAAAAAGTCGTTGAAAACATAGAGGGTAAGCTGGCCGTGCAGAATATTTCAATTATCCACTCCAGACCTGAAGCAGATAAACTTTAGATTTTCAATAGTATGTAAACTCTCTTCAGCCGCCTAGAATCTTTTTCTGGTTTTTATCTTGGTACATAAACTTGTCGGCCTCTATAAAAAGAGAGTCCATTTTATTAAATGAAACAGTACTGTATGCATAACCAATAGCCATCTTAACATTTCTGGCTATCGATTCAATATAGCAGGTATTAAATCTCTTATGTAACGACTCTGCCAAGCTTTCGACCTCTTCCAGGGACTTGTCTGCTATTAGCAAGGCAAATTCATCTCCGCCAATCCTTGCAGCAATAATCCGCTCACTCTTGGAAAATTCTTTTAATATATCAGCTGATGTCCTTATTAAAAGATCCCCTTCTTTATGTCCATATAAATCATTAACGGTTTTCAATTCGTTTAAATCACATATTATAAGACCTGCAGGAGAATTGATTTCCTCATCATATTTTCTCATTTGAGTTTCGAAAAAGCCCCGATTGAATAAATCTGTTAAGGCATCATGATTCATTCTATATTCAAGTTCCGCCTGTAATTCCATTTTATCATCAATATTTCGCATACTCCTTGAAGAGCCGCCAGTTTCCCATTTTCAAAAATGGGTGTAGCATATTCTTCAAACCAGCGGTACCTTCCTTCACTATCTTTCCATCGTTGAATAATACCACTGCTATAATCTAATTCACCTTTTATCTTTTTAATTAAAATATGATAATCATCAGGATGAATATCCATAAAGGCCACATCCGCACTAACTAATGCTCCAGCGATTGAACCTTTGCCAAAAAAGTTTTCTGCAGAGGGACTAAGATACTTGAACTTAACTTCCGGGTAAACTTGGGCATAGTAAATAAAATCGTTCGTATTTTCAACAATGTGCACAAAGCTCTCATGAGTGAAACTAAGCTCTGTTTTCTTTCTTTTCATGGTTTTATGAAAAAAGAATAGTATTGTCCATAAAAGACTTGCAATGATGAATCCGTAACAAAATATCATGGTGTTATCCTTCTTTATAACTTTATATTTTCTCTATTTATACTTAAATCATCTTGTAAGAACCATTTTGTTAAATCTGATCTCAGTAAATTATCAATAATAAAAGAGACCATTTATCCCCATAGTCTCTTTAACTTCATTATTAATCAAGAAACTATCTCTTTCAGTCAATGTGCCCTTATCCAATAAAAACGGGCCAATAGTTATATTACCATTGTAGTGGTAACAAATTCCATTAAAAAAGTAATATTTTTACTTTATGTTATCTCAAACGGATCTTTACTAAAGCCGCATTTATTCCGAATGTTTGTACAACAAACACCCCTGGATTAGTTGAGATTGTTTAAATGGAAAAGCTTACGGTCAACTAACGGCTGCTTATATATTAAATCAGTTGTCAAATGAGGTAGCTTCTCTTTTACTATAAAAGGGGCAGGATAGTGTAATTAGGAGTTTAAATTTATTGTATTAAAAAGGAGAGTGAATATAAGGATGGTGGTTTATTTGGAGGGTATAGAATACATGCCGATTTTGACAATGAATTTAAGTTAGTTAAGGCAAATATTTAGTTTCTAGAGATCGAGTATGTTTTTGACTAACGAGGCAACGTTACTGTTTTTCACTTAAACTAACGAGGGCTTTAGTTGACTAAGTGAATATTAAAGGGACCTTATATTAAAAATCAACAAAGTCGTTTAACAGATATAAAAGAGCGCTTCTCCTCTTTGCAGATTTCGAAAAAGAAAAGGTATCGAGGGGCCGCCCTGATACCTTTTTGGTTCTTTTATTAAACGTTTAGCTGTTGACCATTGCTGTATTTGAATTCAATACAAGTTCGATTGCATGTGCAACCCCGTTTTCATCATTGGTTAACGTGATATAGTCGCTCACCCTTTTGATGTCTTCCTGTGCATTACCCATCGCAATCGAAAATCCGGCAGCTTGTAACATCGGAATGTCATTGTATTGATCTCCGATAGCAACCGTTTCTTCTAATGGTATATTGAAGTACTTGGCCATAACTTTTAAGCCATTCCCCTTGTTGCCGTTGATATTCATAACTTCAATATTAAAAGGAGAAGAAGTGGTGACATAGACGCCTTCAATAGATTTCATCGCCGTTAATAATCGTTCTTTCTGAACCGGATCCAATACTAAAATAAAAAACTTCTGTATGCTTAATTCCTCATCCTGTAATAAGGTCTGAATGTCACTAAACATTCCTTCAGATTCCTCTGGGATTCTAGTCATTTTTCCAAAGTTCTCATCTTCAAAATGCTCAGGCGGCACAGCTCCCGAGGATAGAACTTGATCTAACCGGGCTGTCCATTCACTATGAAAATAAATTCCCTTATTCGTATAAATTTTAAAAGGAACAGCTTCCCTCTGAACTTCTTCCGTAATTATTTCATCATGGATATCCGTTAAAGAAGTTAACTCTAACAATTTACCATCCGCAAAAACAGCCGTTCCATTACTGCCGCCAATCGGAAGATCTAACTCATATTTTTCTAAAACGCTGCTGATTGACTCAGGCGCCCTGCCGGACAAGACCATTACTTTATGTCCGAGGCCTTGTGCCTTTTTTATAGCTTCTATATTTTCAGGACTAATTTCATTTTTAGAAGATAAAGTAGTCCCATCCATATCAAGTGCAAATAATTTCATTGATATTTCCCCTTCCACTGCAATTACGACCTTTCAATTATAACTCTTTCAATTGGTTAATAAAATGGAAGTGCTTAGCATTCTGTGATTTATGCCCCCGTTTACGGACAGTTTAAAAAGCGACTATGCGGCTAAAAAATATTTTTACTGATTACACTCCGCCAATATTGATTTAATCTATTGAAACACAAAACCCCGATTAGGGGCACTTTTTTATCAGTGTCCTCTATCCGGGGTATAGTTCACTACAGAACTGCTAATATTCATTATCGTACTTGAGAAATTGCAGTTCTCTCCGCTTCTTCAGCGCACAGTGCTCAATGCGTAGGGTGCAGACTGCAATGAATTTCTTATCTTATAAAACAAGTTTATAGAATAGGAGTATACCAAGCGCTCCCTTAATACTCTCCTTTAATTACAAAAAACGAGCCCCTGATTGTTCCAGCGAGTTTGGACTTTTGCCTGGCAAACTTAAACCTGCCTTCCAGTTCCTTTGGGATCTCCATCCCTTCAGAAAGCTTAAAGCCCACTGCCCGCTTCTTAGGATTATCAACCGTATACATAACGTTGACTGAGAGACCATCTTCATAAAAAACGTAGGCAAATCGGATGTTTTCCACTTGAAACCTTGATGTTTGCAACGGTTTGGCCGCAAACTCCAGGGCACGTTCTTCCTTTAAAATCATATTCACATAATCAAGTGTCTCCTGGCTTTCACTCGCTGGCACAACGGTAAATTCGTGTTTGTATTTGTTCATGAAGTAACGGGCTTCATTTGCGCGCAAACCGGCAAGAGCTTCTGCTGCAGGCGAAGATTCAAGGCCAGCCAGAGATACACTTTTAAAATCAACGATACAGGACATTTTCACTCCTCCTTTTTATGATTTCCTGACAACAGGAATCCACATTTCACCAATAATTATGCCGTTGCGCCGCTCCATCTCAACTGTAGTATTCGGCCCGCCAACATAGGCCACATTGGCTGCTTCTGGCAGGACCTGTCCAAAGGCAACCGCAGCCAGCTTGTTATTCAGATCATCTGGCGTCTTCCCTTCCCCTTTCACCACTATATATTCTCCTCTAGGAAATTGAATCACTCGCGCTTCGTCGGGTGCTGTTTCTTCTGTCATGACGCCGGCATAATGCATCATTTTGTTATTGACCGCTTCGTTTACAGCAAAAACTAAGTCATTTGCAGCCATGGATTTTAACGTATCAAGTCTTCCATCTTGGCTCACGGCCTGCCAAAAGTCTGCCTTTTCCTTGTTAATGCCTGCATAGTCCGTGTAGTCGCTCTTCAGCTCTGTTCCAAGACCGATTACGGTAAAGCCTTCTTTTTCTTCCAGCGTATAATTTGCCATTGTTATATCCTCTTTTCTACATTTTTTCAATGAGTTGAATTCTTCGCTTGATAGATATATCATATCCTTAAATCATGTCAAAAAATGATACCATTTAGGAGTGCCAATGAAAAAAGTTGAGCGGATCAATGTCATCATGCGGTATATTAACAACCGCGCCCACTTTACCATTTCTGAAATCATGCGGGAATTTAACATCTCCCGTTCGACAGCGATTAGAGATATCAGAGAAATCGAGGCCATGGGCATGCCGCTTGTCGCTGAAGTAGGAAGGGATGGGGGTTATTTTGTCATGCATAACTCTGTCCTGCCCGATGTCCGCTTTACCAATCATGAGGTAAAAGCGCTTTTTATTGCCTTTATGGCAACCAGAAACCAGCAGCTCCCCTATTTAAAAAGCCGTCAGTCCTTAACTGAAAAATTACTGGGACTTATTTCAGAAAACCAGCAGGAAGACCTTGTTCTTTTGAATCAGATTCTGCTTTTTGAAGGGACCAATCCCCATAATCCCGACCTGCTCGATCTGTCAGACCTTCCCCATCCCATGCTTGAAACACTTATCCAAACCCTTCTTAAGGACAGTCATTTATTGATTACCATCCAAGAAGAGAAGGAAACAAAGTCCTATCAGGTTTATCTCCTGCACCTTTACCGAGAAAAAAGCGTTTGGCTGATTGAATGCTTTGACTTAAAAGAAGAAAAAAAGAAGATCATTCCTGTCGATCTCCTCACCGATGTTAAACTTTACCCGGTGAAAAAAGGAGGAAGCAAGAAAAAAATACTGGAGAAACTAAGCAAGCAGGCAGAAGCAATTAACCTTGTTCTTGAACTTGGACCAAAAGCGATTGCCCAGTTTAAAAAATACCATCCTTTAAAAATTTCAATTTCTTATACAAACCCTTACCAGACCTCAGCTCTACTAAAGACTTTTGTAGATGTGAAAAATTCCGAAGAAGTGGCTGAAATCACCAGCTGGCTGCTTTTCCTGGGCAGAGATGTCAAAGTGAGGGAAGTCCCGGAAGAAGTTTTGAAGGGCATTAAAGACAGATTAGACTTATACGGGCAATGAAAGGGACAGTATCCCTGTGTTTCTTGCCGATTTGCGGTCTGCCAAAGAATCCGAAAAGCAGAGTTAAGCCAACCCCATTTCTCTCCAGATCACCGCTCGGCAATTGTACCGGGAAGCGAGCTTACACCTAATATCACCTTTGAAGGAGAAGAAGCAGATTCCTTAGCAGCACTTTTTGCGCCAAGCCTTGGCATTTCCATTCTCCATGAATTAAAGGAAAGCCCCAAACATCCCCAGCCAAAACCCACACTGCCAACTTGCCTGGTGTGACGGAAGATATCTCTCCTCTCCCACGCAGAATATTAAGCTGTTTGTGCCGGAACATTCCTGAACACAAAAGGACAATTCGCTTTGGTTGGATAAAGAGGAAAACCATTATAGCATCGAGAATAAACATTTAAGCACCTGCGAAAACATTGGAGGTATGAATATGAAGATCCATAGAATTGATCATGTGGGAATAACCGTAAATGATCTCTCAGCAGCTAAAGCGTTTTTTCTTGAACTTGGACTTGATGTGCTGGGGGAAACAGACATGGAAGGCGAATTGGTAGAACGAATCGTCGGGCTTCCTGGTGTTAGGGAAACAGTTGTCATGCTGGGGACACCTGACGGAGAGGCAACGCTGGAGCTGGTTAAATTCCATAATCCTTCAGATGAAAATGGCATCCAGCCCTCTTTTATGAACACCTTGGGAATCCGGCATATTGCTTTTGCGGTAGAAGATATTGAAGCTGTTATCGCCAAATTGAAAAAGAAAGGCGCAGAACTTATTGGAGAGCTACAAAACTATGAAAACACTTATAAGTTATGCTGCGTTCGCGGCCCAGAAGGAATTATTTTAGAGCTGGCGGAAAAAATTCAGTAAAATGGATTTCAAAAAAAACACTGTGGCTGCAGTTCTTTATCGTTAGGACGGCACATCATTACTTGTGTACCATCCTAACAATTGAAGCAATTTCAGGTTTTCTTTTTCGGGAACCTGCTACTTCTTTTTTTCCCGCCTAGTAAAATGGGGATTTTTACTTTCGGTGTATTATAGATATTTAACTGTGTCTAACTCACATTTAAAAGGAGTGCTATCATGGCTAATTTTAGCACTCTATCAATCTTTCCACAGTCTTTCAAACCCAACCAAATTAAAATGTTTATCAATTGTTAGTTTGTATATATCGGGTTTGGTTGTCATGTTCCAAAAATCAAAATCAAATTTTTTATCAAAGTAATTCAATATACACGTCATAATATTGCCGTGTATTCCTATTGCTACTTTCTTTCCATGATATTTAGAAACGGCATCTCTTAAACCATAGATACCACGTTGCTGAACTTCATGGTTTGATTCACCATGGGGATATTTAAATCCGGGATTCTCAAACACATACTTCATTGCTTCCATTGGTCTTTCGAAATGATAATCTCTTGCTGCTAAATCCCTCTCTCTAAAACGGGAATCAACTTCAATTTCTTTATGTATATGTTTTGATAAACCTTCTACAGTTTGTTTAGCCCTTACATAAGAACTAGAAATAATATGTTCAATATTCTCTTTTATCAATATGCCAGTGATTTTATGTGCATCTGCCCAACCTTTTTCAGATAACTCCCTATTCTCTTCGTTATCTAATGAAAAAACAGAATGAGCGTGTCTAACAAAATAAATCTCAGTATCCATCTATTAAAACTCCAGTATTTTACTTTTTCATTAATTATAATCCATTTGGTAAACCAGAAAAAGCAGGAATGAATTAAGTGCTGAATTTCATTTTAACGTCTGAATCTGCTGCAATATATGCATCAAGTTTTCTTATAAATGTTTTTAGTTTCTGATATTTTATGTTCCTTTGAGTACACTCTGACTGAACAAATTAAAAATAAGCAGATGAAGTAAATAGAGCAATGAGAAAATTAGGTATTATACCAATAAAAAAAGATGAAATCGGATTGATTTCATCTTCTTAACTCTTTATAAAACTTCTTTTGCTCCTTCTTTTAACCCTATAATGCTTCATAAATTAATATTTAATAGAAATTTATTCAGATGGAACTGTTGAAGCTTATTATCGTCTTAGAAAACTAACAGTTTCCTCCATATAGCTTTACTGTTTATTCTTTTTCCAGTGAGCGTTCAACAGGATCGGTTGTAATTCCTTAGCTGGGACAAAACTTGAAAAATCGAACTGCAAGATTGTATTATTCAGCTTAAAGTTCATTATTTTCTCTTTCCCTTTTAAATCGAATGTAGATTGAAAGTGTGCTGTCTTTTTATTAATTGTTTTAACCTTATTCAGACGGATGCTATGATTTTCAGGCGGCACTGGATTCTTAGGATCAATTTCCCCAATATAATCCTTATCCACCAACAGCAACTCATACTGCAAGTTATTTTCAAACAAATCAAGCTGGTTTTTGCTTAATCGCTTTGGCAGCCCAGTGAATTGATAGTCGATTACGAGTTTACTTCCCTTTTGGGTGATATCATTTACCTGCAGGCCTAAACCAAGTCTTTTGCTCCTCATAGTAAAGGATTTTTTATCCAAGAACTGTTCTATTTTGGGATCAGCAAGATTTATTGTCTGATAAAAAGTAAGTGAAGTAATAGTTGAATTCAGCTTGGTCATATCAGTACGAATTGTTCTATGATATCCATCTTGTTGTTTAGTTTGCTCTATTGTTGTTCCATTCCCAAACCTGTATACCTTTCCTTTTTCATCAATTGCTTTATAGATATGAATATCATCACTCTTATATTTCTGCACCGTCTCATAGATAAGCGAAGAGGATGCTTTTGCGCTAAGAATTTCTTTTATACGAATTTTAATATTTTCTTCCGGGTACTCCTGCTCCTGGTTAATAGCAAGTGTACTGTTTTTTTTCTGTTGAATAGGGATGTCAAAATTCCATTCACCTTTTATCCCGTTGATATTATGAATAGTAATAGGGAGAGTAAAATTTTCTTTAAATGATTTATACGGATAATCCATTTTCCATTGAAAGTTATATCCGTTTTTCACTTTCTTTACTTCATTTGACTTTAGCCAGGGGTCACGATCCCCTTTTTTATTGTGTTCAAAATTCACATCAAAACTTACTTCCCCTTTTTCGTTATGGCCTTTTTCAACATCTTCATCTACAAATCCCGTAATGGAAACTATACTGCCATCAAAGTAGGCACTTGTGAGTTTTACAGTCACACCATTTTTCGTCAATGATTTGTTAAATTCAGTTACCGCACCCTGATTAGCCAACTCGACACCCTGTAAATCATGAAATTCGTGAAAAATCCCGCCTAATAAGGGGGTATTGGCCAATACTTTATTCATTGTAGGGTTAACAAATCCTGAGGCCATCGTTATTCCTAAAAGAGCAGCTGCAGTTGCGGCTGCAGCAAGAAATTTCTTCTTTCTTTCCTTTCCGCCATGTTCAGTTTTATTTAAACCTTTATTAATTGCATCAAATACTTTATCTTTTGGAACGGCTATTTGATCAATTGCAATTTTTATTTCTTTATTATCCATGGCATTTGTCCTCCTCATTTTTATAGTACTTTTTTAACTCCTCTTTCCCACGGCGTAAATAAGTTTTCACAGTACCTTCGGGAATCTCCATGATGCTGCTAATCGTTTTAATCGAGTAATCGTAATAGTAAAAAAGAATAATGGCTGTACGGTAATTCTCTTTTAACAGCTTAATTGCATTTTGCAGTTGTAAGGATTCCTCAATGTTTACATTTGCTTGACCCGGCAAATTCGATAATATTTCCTCACTCAGCGGAACAACATTGTTCTTTCTCTTTAGAATACGACCTGAACAACGAATGACAATCCTGGTAAACCAGGTCGAAAAATACTCCGGATTTTTTAACGAATGAATAGATGTAAAGGCCTGATAGGTTGCCTCCTGAACAACATCCAACGCATCTTCTTCGTTATGTACATAAAGATATGCAGTCCGATAGATTCTTTCATAGTGCTGTTGGACCAACTTTTCAAAAGCGATCTTATTACCTTTTACAGCTTTTTTAACTAGCCGGTGGCTTTCAATTCCCATCCTTTCTAACCCCCTTTACTAATTAGTGGAATCTATAATCAAGAAAAGTTTCAAAAATCAAAAGTTTTTTACAGGGAAAAGCATAACATGTAAATAAACTCTTAAAATCAAAAAAATAAACAGAAACCATTTTTGGTTTCTGTTTATTTTAATTTTGTAATCCATTGCAAGAAACATGAGAAGTCAACTCACTTAAGTGTTAATTGCCTTCTTTTAAAATGAGTTGCGCTACACACTCCACATGCGTTGTCTGCGGAAACATATCCACAGGCTGTACTTCTATTGTTTTGTACCCACCGTCTTCCAGGATGCGCAGGTCGCGTGCGAGTGTGGCCGGGTTGCAGGAGACGTAGACGACTTTTTTTGGCTTCATTTGTATGATTGTGTTCAGGAGTGCCTCATCACAGCCCTTGCGCGGCGGATCTACGACAAGGACATCTGCTGTGTTGCCTTCTTCGTACCATGCTGGGATAACCTCTTCTGCTTCGCCGACTGCGAATTCAGCGTTTGTGATGCCATTTAGCTCTGCGTTTCTTTTTGCATCAGAGATGGCTTCCGGCACGATTTCCACACCGAAGACTTTCTTCGCTTTTTGGGCAAGGAAAAGAGAGATGGTGCCGATACCGCAATAGGCGTCAATGACAGATTCTTCCCCTGTAAGACCTGCATATTCCAGGGCCTTGCTGTAAAGAACTCTTGTCTGGTCCGGGTTCACCTGGTAAAAGGAGCGTGCAGATATAGCGAATTTCACGTCCCCAATGTAATCGTAAATAACCTCACTGCCCCACAGCACCTTTGTTTTCTCGCCTAGAATGACGTTTGTTTTTTTGGAGTTGATGTTATGGACGATGGATTTTACCTTTGGCAGGCGCTTGATGATTTCTTCGACGATTTTATTTCTTTGGAGAAGCTCTGATGTTCTCGTGATAATCACGACCATAAGCTCGCCTGTTTCTTTGCCGTACCGGGCCATAATATGTCTGAGAACCCCTCTGTGGGTTTGTTCGTCATAGGCCGGAATTCCGAGTTCACTGCAGATTTCCTTTACAGTCTGGACAGCCTCGTTAATGATAGAATCCTGGATCAGGCTTTCATCCGTATCCACGATTTCATGTGTGCGGGGTTTGTAGAAGCCTGCTATCAGCTCCCCGTCTTTTTCGCCGACCGGCACCTGGGCTTTGTTTCGGTAATGCCAGGGATGCTCCATGCCTAAGATGGGGTGAATGCTGACATCCTCAAGCTTGCCGATCCGGGTGAGGACCTGCTTCACCTGGTTTTCCTTGAACTTCAGCTGGCCTTCATAGCTGATGTGCTGAAGCTGGCTGCCTCCGTATTTATGGTTTTCCGAAGCGGAAATATGGACGCGGAATGGACTTTCTTCATACAGCTCAAGAAGCCTGCCGAACGCGTAGCCCTTGTTCACCTTGATAATCTTGATTTTTGCTTTTTCTCCGGGAAGTGCATTTGGAACAAATACCGGATAGCCATCGATCTTGGCTACGCCTGCTCCGTCATGCGTCAGATCTTCAAATACTGCATCTATTGTTTCATTTTTAGCAACTGGTGCTGTTTTTTTCATGTTATACGTCCTTTTCTATTGAAATGCAAAGCACCTTTTCTGTGCTCCAGCAAGTGTTTGTCTAGCTTCAAATAGTTTATCATAATTACCTGTTTTAAAACAAAATCTGCTTTAATTCCCTCACATGCTGCCTTATTTTTTCATAGGATAATAATAAGCCATTTTTTCAGCCATTCCTTAGTCCCAGCTTGTATAAATTGCTTATTTTTGAAACAAAATAAGAAAAAAGACAGTTGAGGTGAACAGAATGGGATTATTCAGTGCGATTGCTTCATGGAATGCTGCCCGTCAGGCGAAATTTATCTCGGAAATGGAATCCAAAGGCTGGTGCCCGGATTGCCGTGGAAAAGGCTTTAGCGCCTATGCACCGAATGAGTATTACTATAACAGTGTATTAGACTGTCCAGGCTGTGACGGAACCGGCAGTTATGCCAGCTGGTCTGAAACGAACGGGTTAAGCTAAAACGCGATCATGCCATGAAAAAATACGGCCGGAAACCGTATTTTTTTTGTTGCAGTCAGCGCTCTATTTCCTGGAAAAAATCATCCAATGTTTTGACAAACTCCTCTGCAACAGGTTCTTCCCCATCTTCATCCAGAATACGGATCCTACCATCCGGCACCGCTGCCAGGTATTCTTTTGCCCCTTCCTCAGTAAGTCCTGCTTTGCCGCTGCTGCTGCGCAGAATCAATACGGGGAAGGCCATATTTTTCAGATCCTCAAGAAAGCTGACCTCCTCGGAATCCTTTTCAATTTCCTTTAATGTTTCCATCGTCATCCGGTCAAGCACATTTCCGTGACGGCCTGGGATTTTAGCGAAAAACTCGCTCCACCCCTCCTGAAAATCCAAAGATACTGCAGGATAATCTCCGATAATAATGCCGCTGATCTGCCTCATATGATCTGCAGCATAGCGAAGGCTGTAGATGACTCCGGCCCCATAGCCAAACAGCACAAATTTGCCGATATCCACATGATTGATCACACTGCTGATATCCTCTGCATGGTCACGAAGCGTATAACCATGATGAGGCGTATCGCTTTGGCCCCTGCCTCTCATGGTGATCACAATGACCCGTCTCGGCAGCAGCGCCTCAAGAATATCACTGTAATCCTCTCCTGTTTCAGCCAAGCCGGGAACCATCACTAGCGGGATGTTTTCATTGGATGAACCTGTGTTATCTAAATAATGAATCCGTACGTCTCCGTTTCTCACCCAGCCCTCAAGCATCCTTTTGCCTCCTTAAAGAGTTTTTACCATATATTCATAACTGTGATGATTGATTGTTATAACCTTTGAAGTAGTGTAGCCGAGTCTGCTATATAGCTTCCGCGCTCTTATATTGTCCTCTTCCACGTTTAAGGATATGGTTTTATAGCCTTTTTCCTTAGCTAGCTTTTCCGATTCCGCCACAAGGCATGTTCCTACCCTTTTCCCCCAATGCGCAGGGTTTACACTCAATGTATCAATATAATAATCTTCATCTTCCGCTTCCTTTTCAACAGCACCATTTGTGCTTCCTGATGAGTGTAAATGAGCGATAATCGGGGCATCGAGCTCACTTGCATCACTTCCATAATAGGAGATAATAATGCCGGCGGCCCTTCCCTCCATTTCTGCCACAAGCGTATTGCGGTAGCTCAGCCTATTTACTTCCTGGCAGAAATAATCACGCAGCACTTTTCTTATTTTCTCTTCCTCCGTTTCCCCTGTCAGTGCCTCGGCAATGTCCTTGATGGCCAGGTGGATCAGTTCTGCAGCCTGTGCTGCATCTTCTATTCTCGCTTGTCTGACTTGCATGTCCTTCTCTCCCTTTTATACGTTTTCTCTACTTTACCATAGTTAAAATAGGAGAAAAAAATTTAATCAAACGTTTGATTAAATTTGCTGTAATCCTTTTATATAAAGAAACAGCCCTGCATCTTCTGCAGAGCTGCCCTTCTTCGAATCTTTATTACATTATAATATTTTAGCGCTCGCCAATCACTTTCCGAATTCTGGCCGCGGCCAAAAGTATGACAAGTATATAAAGGCCAACAAGAACTAGTATCGGCCAATTTCCTTTTTCGAGCTGATTTCCTGCAAGGGTAAATGTCAGCATGGCCGGCAGCTTGCCAAGCAAAGCAGCAAGAAGAAAGGTTCTCGTTTTTATTCCGGAAAGTGCCGCTCCGAGATTAATCACAGCTGAAGGAAATATGGGCAAGAGCCTTACAATCAAAAGAGAAAGAAAGGCATTATTCTCGATAAAATGAAGTAGGGCATCTGCTTTCTTATATTTTTTAATCAACCCATATGCTTTATTGCGGAATAGGAAACGTGACAGTATAAACATCAAAAGTGCGCCAAAAACCGCTCCGCCCCAGCTGATCAGAAAGGCAGGCCAGAATCCGAAAACAGCTCCAATTGCACCTGCTGCAGCTGGTATTGGCATAGCGGGAATAAAGGCAAGGACCATCATCAGCAAAAAGCTGAACACTCCTGACAACAACGTTCCTTCCTGCAAAAACAGCAATATATCTTTATCCATTTGTCTTCCTTTCTGCCTTGGCATCAGATCCATTATACAAAGAAACTGCAGGCATATCCCGCAGTCTTTTAATTCTATGAAAATTACCGTTTCACTTCAATACTTCCATTATTCGTTGTAAGCCTGATTTTATATTTTCCGCTGCCAAGTACTGCATCATGCTGATACTTATCAAGGATGTTGATTTTACCGTTATCGGCTCTAACGTGGAAGGCTGCATTCCGGGGCTCTTTTTCTGTTTTGATAGAAACTTTGCCATTATCGCAGTCAAGTGTGATATTGCGTTCAAGGTCACTAGCAATCATCTTGATTTCCCCGTTATTTGCCGCTGCCTTCACATCGCCAGTTACCTTATCTAAAAACATCCTGCCATTATCTGCAGAAATGGATGAGTGTTTTGATTGAATATTCTTCAGGTCGACATAGCCGTTATTTACAATTAATGTCAGGCTGTCCGTTTTCATATCTTTTGCCTTAATAAGTCCATTATCATTATGAACGGTCAGTGATCTGTACTGCTTTTGCGGAATATACACCTTCAGCTTTAAAGAAGTAAAGGAAAAATCAAAATTATAGAACTTTCTCTGCTTTTCTTTTACTTTAATTTTCAGTGTAGAGCCTTCTTTTTTTATGGTAAAGTCCAGCTGCTTTTGATCGGAGCTTTTGCCGCTCAGTACTGCTTTTGCCGGTCCTGAAGAAATAGGCTGAATTTCCACACCTGCATTGTCAGTATCAATGACCACGTTTTTGTAGTTTGAATCTGCTGCTGTTTTGTTTTGCGAAATCCGTACTTCTTTTCCTGATTGATACGTTAAAAGTGCCCCTGCAATTCCAATGATCAAAAGAAGAGCTGCCAGTATACTTAGTTTTTTTATTTTACCCACGATTCAGACCGCCTTTCACAACAGAAGCATTGAATTTCAGATAACGGATCAGCCCGCGGACCAATGCATATGTTGCGTAGTACATGCCAATTAAAATGAAGAGCCCGGCTCCGCATAATCCTATAGAAAAGAACAAATCATACCATTCGAAGGTACCACGGTAAATCGCTGAACCCACAAGGACCATAAGAGGGCTAAGGATAAAAGCTGCTCCTGAAATCCATCCTGCGGCCATTGCACCAGCTATTCCAATCACAGGCCCCAGGATAAACACAATATTGAAAAACCCAAGCCCGAGTGCAGCCCATGTCGCCCGCAGGATATTTCCGGTTGTAACCTTCTTTTCGGCCTTTCCTATATGATAAGAAGCAAGCAGCTCCTTGGCGTTTTGCTGGGGAGACCCTAGTGAAGCTGAAATCCGCTCCTCACTTTTGCCTTCCTCAATCCCGTTTGCGAAGTGTTCTTCATAATCCCAAAGGATATCCTTTCTCTCATGAGCAGGAAGACGCTTCAGGGCCATATCCAATTGATGCAGATATTGTTCTTTATTCATGGCTCACACCTTCTTTAATTAATGTATTGACTCCATTTGTAAACTCATTCCACTCTGCTATCAGCTCTTTCAAGTAATTACGCCCTTTATCTGTAAGCTTGTAGTACTTACGTGAAGGGCCCTCGCTCGATTCCTGCAAATATGTCGTGAAATACTCTTCCTTTGTTAGCCTTCTAAGCAAGGGATACACAGAGCCCTCAGAAATTTCTATCTGATCGGATATTTTTTGCACAAGCTCATATCCGTAGCGGTCTTTTTTATCTAAAAGCACGAGCACGCATAACTCCAAGACGCCTTTTTTAAATTGTACGTTCACCTTTCACACCCCTTATCACCTTTTTACTACTATACATTGTATGGTACTGTTCCATGATATGTACCTTTAATTCATAATATACCACCCGCTATTGTTTATTGCAAGGTACTGGTTTATATTTTTTTTATATTTATTCTAACTATAAAGTAAACGGCATGAGACAGGCTCTAAGTGTTTTTCTCGTGCCTAGCCCATTTATGCTTCCCTGCCTTCATTTTTTGGCGCAATTTTAATAAATATAGGCTCTTTTCTTAAACATTGTTGTTTTTTAATGAGTTCTGAGAGGTGATCTCATTATTAAATGGGGCCGATTGGAGTGCAATGTGCGAGACTCCTGCTTAGATTAGCGGGAAGGCGAGACACCAAAGGCAGCCTAAATATAAAATACCCCCTGAGACTGCTATCTCAGGGGGTATTTGTTTTCATTCAGCATTATTGATTAGCCGGATCATCAGCAAGTTTGCCTTTAGGCACAAACACATTGAAATGGCGGTACTGGTTCACAAATTCTGCAGGTGCAAGCCCGCCGAATTCCCCATCCAGATTCAGCTGCATTTTGTCCTTAGTAATGACCTTGATTCTGTTGGCTTTGGCATAGATGACATTCCGGTCATTCACATGCTCGCCTCGAATGGCCAATGAAGCGATCCTGATGAAATCAGCCAGGTTCGTTTTCTTAAGAATCAGCATGGTAAACATTCCGTCATTCAGTGATGCATCCGGGGCAAGTCTTTCAAAACCGCCGACTGAATTCGTATTCGCCACTAAAAACAGCATGATTTCGCCTTCGAAGATTTTTCCGTCATATTCAATGCTAACTTCTGTCGGCTTGATGGATGGCAGCATCTCAATACCCTTTAAGTAGTATGCAAGCTGCCCGATCATGGTCTTCAGCTTGCTTGGCACTTCATAAGTGAGCTCAGTCAGGCGCCCTCCGCCGGCAATATTTATAAAGTATTTTTCGTTCATTTTCCCGATATCTATTGGCATGGTATGGCCAGCTGCAATAATATCCACAGCATTTTCAATGGACCTTGGCACATGGATGGCGCGCGCAAAGTCATTGGTTGTCCCAACCGGAATGATTCCAAGATTAGGACGAACCTCAGCATCGGCTAGCCCATTAACAACCTCATAAATCGTGCCGTCACCGCCTGCTGCAATTACCGTATCATAGCCCCGCTCAATGGCAATCCGTGCAGCATTCGTGGCATCACCCTCACACGTCGTGGCGTGGCAGGAGGCTTCATAGCCTGCCATTTCAAGCTTTGCCAATACTTGCGGCAGATGCTTCTTGATTGCTTCCCTGCCTGAAGTCGGATTATAAATCAATCTTGCTCTTTTCATTTCCATCATCCTATTTTCAAAATCAAGACTTTGTCTTTTTATGGTAACGATTCATATCTAAAAATGCAATGTCCCGCTGGCAGCCAGTCCATCCTGGCGCCTATCTTTTCTTATCCGCTCATATCCGCTTTTTTTCAATCAGCATTCCCGCTAAAAATTATACTGCATTTCACTCCATAACTCCAGTTCAAGCAATGATTTATGGGTGCGGAGCCACTAACAGATTCCACAAAAAAACCTGCCGGATAAATTTAGCAGGTTTCATTTGTTGTTATTTGTGGTAAATGCAAGGTTGGAATACTTTCTTGAAATAACAACTAAATGGAGGTACATATTGTGAGAAGAATGAAATGGGTTTTGCTGATGTCAGTCGCTGCCTGCTTGATGCTCTCTGCATGCTCAGGCGGATCGGGCGGTGCATCTGATAAAACAAAGGACGGAAAAGTGGTTGTAAGCTTCCAGACTTTCTGGGGCTCTGAAACAAGAAAACCGGTAATTGAGAAAATTGTGAAGGATTTCAATCAATCACAAGATAAAATTGAAGTTAAACATACATATGTGCCATGGGGAGATATTTGGACAAAGAACCTGGCAGCAGTCGCAGCGGGAAATCCCGCAGATGTTATCGTCAATGACATAAACAGTGTTTCCCACCGGGCACAAAATAAGCAATCTGAGGACCTGTCTCCATACATAAATGAAAGCATCAAAAATGAGTTGTACCCGAACCTCTGGAAGACCGTTGAATACAAAGGGAAATTCTACGGCGTTCCCTTTACAACAGATACACGTTTGCTTTTCTACAATAAAAAAGATTTCAAAGAAGCGGGACTCGACCCTAACCGCCCTCCTTCCACATGGAAAGAGCTTGAAGATTATGCTAAGAAACTCGATGTAAAAAAAGGCAGCAGCTATGAGCGCATCGGCTTTTATCCGACATGGGGAAGCTTTGGTGCAGGAAGCTGGATGGCCAATGCAGACAACGGAAAAGGCTTTATAGAAGGTGACAAGCTTGAGATTACGACTCCAAGAAAGATAGAAACACTGAAATGGATCGCCGATTGGAGAAAACGCCTTGGAGATAAAAACCTGCAGAAATATGAAGCAGACTTCGGCAGCGGCCAATCCAACCCATTCATATCCGGCAAGGTTTCCATGTGGACAGATGTTGCCACATTCTATACGCAGATCCGCGATTCTAAAACAAACATGGACTTTGGTGTAGCTCCTATGCCTGCCTATGACAGCAGCAGCAGGCACTGGAATGAAGGCGGCGGATTTGTACTGGAAATCCCTAAAGGCGCCAAGCATCCAAAAGAAGCAGCAGCCTTCATAAAATACATGGCTGGCGTAAAGGCACAGGAATACTGGGCAAAGAAAAACTATGATAATATCGCCAACATGCAGGCTGCCAAAAACGTGATTAAAGGTTTTAGCGGCAAGGAAAAAATGGTTTATCAGCAGGCTGTGGATAATCTGAAGGATACCAGGCTTCATCCTGTACCGATTCATTATCCGGATTACCAGTCAAGAATCGACCCGCAGATAGACGCAGCCATCCATGGCAAGAAATCGGCGAAGAAGGCACTTGAAAAAGCAGAAAAAGATGTAAAGCAGCAAAAAAAATAAGAACGATAGAATGAGAGGCCATCTTGGCTTCTCTTCTTTCTAATGAAAAGAGGTCTGGCATGATGCGAGAAGCAACACTTAAAAATGAAGCCGGCGCCATTGAATCAGCCCAGAAGAAGAAAACTGGTGCCGGTAATGAAGGAAAACAAACAAAGCCAAACATATTGCTTTTTAAAAAATCAAGATCCAGCACCCGCAAATCTGACAACCTGATTGGATACATATTCATCTCTCCATGGCTTATCGGCCTGCTATTTTTGACGGCCGGCCCGCTCCTGTTTTCACTTTATGCGAGCTTCACAGATTACAACATTACCTCAAAGATGAACTTTATCGGACTCACAAACTATAAAAGAATGTTCACAATGGATGACCTGTTTTGGACGTCCTTATGGAATACCTGCTATTTTGTCCTATTTTCCGTTCCGCTCACAACCGCAGGTGCCATCTTTGTCGCTGTATTAATGAACCAGAGAATACCAGGCATGAAGATATTCCGTACCATCTTTTATCTGCCTGCGATCCTTTCAGGCGTGGCCGTTTACTTTTTGTGGATGCAGCTGTTAAGCCCATCTTCAGGCCTTGTGAACACATTCCTTGGCTGGTTCGGCATCGAAGGACCATCCTGGCTGTTCGACCCGGCATGGACAAAGCCTGCCCTTATCATGATGAAGCTTTGGAGTGTTGGAGGAGGCATGCTTCTGTACCTTGCACGTTTGCAAAGCATCTCTCCTTCCCTCTATGAAGCAGCCGATCTGGACGGTGCAAACAGTTTTCAGAAGTTCTTCCGCATCACACTGCCTATGTTATCGCCGATTATCTTCTTTGATCTGATAACAAGCACAATTGGCGCTTTCCAAATTTTCCAGGAGGCCTATGTGATGACACAGAATGGAGACGGAGGGCCATCCAACTCCCTGCTGTTCTTTAATCTGCATATGTGGAACAATGCCTTTGAAGTATTCGATATGGGCTACGCATCCTCTATGGCCTGGTTCTTATTCGTTATTATCATGGTTCTCACCTTCTTCAACATGAAGTTCAGTAAAAAGTGGGTGCATTATGATGGAGGTGAAAATAAATGAATACAGAAGTGAAGTTTTACAAAACAAATAAATTCCGGAGAAATACAAGGAATGCACTTGTTTTTACGTTACTTGTGCTTGGGAGCCTTGTTTTGCTGACGCCTCTTTGGTGGATGGTTTCTACTTCCCTGAAGTCGCCAGCTGAAATTATGCAGAACCCGCCGTCTTTCATTCCGAAAGCCTTCCATTTCTCGAATTATGCCAAAGCCTGGAATTCAGCTCCTTTTACAAGATGGGGGCTGAATACACTGTTCATCTCTGTAGTGTCTACAATTGGCAGCGTACTTGTGAACTCCTTTGTTGCATACGGATTTGCAAAAATCCGTTTTAAAGGCAGAAATATTCTATTTACACTTGTTCTTTCTACTATGCTGATTCCGGGTTTTGTGACAATGGTCCCTCAGTATATCATGTTCTCAAAAATCGGCTGGGTAAATACCTATCTGCCTTTAATTGTTCCTGCTTTTCTAGGCAGTGCGTTTTTCATCTTCCTGCTTCGCCAATTCATGATGACCATACCGGACGAGTTCATCGAGGCGGCGATCATGGACGGTGCCAGCCACTTTAAAATCTGGTGGCACATTATGCTGCCGCTGACAAAGCCTGCACTGATCACGGTAGCTGTATTCTCCTTTAACGGCTCCTGGAATGACCTGTTAGGGCCGCTCTTGTATCTAAGCGATGAAAAGCTGTACACCCTGCAGCTTGGTCTTCAGACCTTCAAGGGCAGCATGCAGGTACAGTGGCACTACTTAATGTCGATGTCAGTAATGGTTCTGATTCCGACGCTAATTCTTTTCTTTATCTTTCAGCGTCACTTCATCGAAGGCTCAAATATATCATCCGGGACAAAAGGATAAGTGCAAAAAAAGCTGTCATGAAGGAAATCAAACCTTTCATGACAGCTTTTTTACTGCTTTTATCGCTTATTGATTTCCTCAACAAGAATCTTATTCACTAACGGCGGATTCGCCTGTCCTTTAGTCGCTTTCATGATTTGGCCGACAAGGAAGCCGATTGCTTTGTTTTTGCCATTCTTGAAGTCTTCAATCGATTGCGGATTGCTGTCGAGCGCCTCACCGACGATCTTGCGGAGGGCCCCTTCATCAGAAATCTGGACAAGTCCCTTTTCCTTTACGATTTCTTCTGCGTTTCCGCCTTTTTCGGCCAATTCCTTGAAGACCTGCTTGGCAATCTTCGTAGAAATTGTGCCATTTTCAATCAGCTTGATTAAGCCTGCAAGCGATTCAGAAGTCAGTGCGGCTTCATGCAGCTCTTTTCCTTCTGCATTCAAATATGCGGATAGTTCGCCCATGATCCAGTTGGAAGCAAGCTTCGGATCAGTTCCGAGCGCTACAGTTTCTTCAAAAAAGTCTGCCGTTTCCTTTGTTACGGTCAAAACTGCCGCATCATATGCAGACAATCCAAATTCCTCTGTATAGCGTTTTTTCCGCTGATCTGGGAGCTCAGGAATTTCAGAGCGGATCCTATTTTTCCACTCTTCATCAATAAAGATGGACAATAGATCAGGCTCCGGGAAGTACCGGTAATCATCTGATCCTTCCTTCACACGCATTAACAGGGTTTTGCCCGTGCTTTCATCAAACCGGCGTGTTTCCTGTTCAATCGATCCTCCGGATGATAAGATCTCTTCCTGGCGCTTTTCCTCATACTCCAGCCCTTTACGGACGAAGCTGAAGGAGTTTAAGTTTTTAAGCTCTGTTTTGGTGCCAAGCTCAAGCTGGCCAACAGGGCGAAGAGAGATATTAGCATCACAGCGCAGGGAGCCTTCCTCCATTTTGCAGTCAGACACTCCAGTATACTGGATGATGGATTTAAGTTTTTCCAGATAAGCATACGCTTCTTCCGGTGTCGAAATATCAGGCTCAGATACAATTTCAACCAGCGGCGTCCCCTGGCGGTTATAATCACAAAGCGAATAACCGTCACCAGTATGTGTCAGCTTACCTGCATCTTCTTCCATATGGATCCTTGTGATGCCGATTTTCTTTTTCTTTCCGCCAGCTTCAATTTCGATCCAGCCATGCTCGCCGATCGGCTTATCAAATTGGGAAATCTGATATGCTTTCGGATTGTCCGGATAAAAGTAGTTTTTACGGTCGAATTTCGTTTCTTCGGCAATTTCACAGTTTAAAGCCATTGCAGCCTTCATTGAAAAGTTCACAGCTTTTTTATTGATGACTGGAAGCACGCCCGGATAGCCTAAGTCAATCACGCTTGTATTAGTGTTCGGTGCAGCACCAAAGTGGTTTGGGCTGTCCGAGAAAATTTTTGAATCTGTTTTAAGCTCTACATGTACTTCAAGGCCAATCACTGTTTCAAATTTCATCACGTTCACCCCTTACAATTGCGGTAATTTTTTATAAAAGTCTCCTGCCTGTTCAAAGGCATGCGCTACTTGGTACACCGTACTTTCATCAAAGTGCTTTCCGATAATCTGAAGCCCAAGAGGCAGTCCGCCGGCAAAGCCGCACGGTACGGAAATGGCAGGAACTCCCGCCAGGTTCACAGGGATGGTCAAAATATCATTAGCATACATGGTTAATGGATCATCCGTCTTTTCGCCGATCTTAAAGGCCGGTGTCGGAGTGGTCGGCCCGACAATCACATCATATTTTTCAAATACATCTTCAAAATCTTTTTTAATCAGTGTGCGCACTTTTTGGGCCTTTTTATAATACGCATCATAGTACCCCGAGCTTAGGGAGAAGGTTCCAAGCATGATCCGGCGCTTCACCTCATCTCCAAAGCCTTCAGAACGTGTCTGCTTGTACATGTCAAGCAGGTTCTGTGCTCCATCTGTCCTGTAGCCGTATCTGACGCCGTCAAAACGGGACAGGTTGGCTGATGCCTCAGATGAGGAAAGCAGATAATAAGCGGACAGCGCATATTTAGAATGCGGCAGCGACACTTCCTCCCACTCGGCGCCAAGGCCCTCTAATACCTTAAGAGCTGCTAAAACGGAATTTCTCGCTTCTTCTCCAACACCCTCACCCAAATATTCCTTAGGAACGGCGATCTTCAGCCCCCTGATATCTCCAGTCAAAGAAGAAGAGAAACTTGGCACATCCACATTCGCAGAGGTTGAATCCATGTGGTCGATGCCTGAAATGGCTTCAAGCAAATAGGCATTATCCTCAACCGTCCTTGTAACAGGACCAATTTGGTCAAGTGAGGAAGCAAAAGCCACTAGGCCGAAACGCGACACTCTTCCGTATGTAGGCTTTAAGCCAACAACTCCGCAGTAGGCTGCAGGCTGGCGAATCGAGCCGCCCGTATCTGATCCTAAGGAAAATAGGACTTCACCTGCTGCTACTGATGCTGCAGACCCGCCTGAAGAGCCACCCGGGACATAATCCGTATTCCATGGATTGCGGGTAACCTGGAATGCGGAGTTTTCATTGGAGGAGCCCATCGCAAACTCGTCCATATTCAGCTTTCCAATCGTGATCGTTTCCGCTTTTTTCAGTTTTTGAACGACTGTGGAATCATATATCGGATTAAAGTTTTCAAGGATTCTGCTTCCGCTCGTAGTGCGCAGGTTTTCTGTCACAATATTGTCTTTAATCCCGATCGGCAAGCCGAAAAGGTTGCCATGATCTTTTCCTGTCTCAATTCTTTCATCTATTTCCTTCGCCTTGCTGCGGGCATTTTCTTCATCAAGTGTTAAAAAGGCCTTAATCTGACCATCCACCTGCCCGATTCTTTCAAAAGATTCATTCACAAGTTCAGAGGCTTTAATTTCTTTCCTATGTAAAAGCTTGTAAAGCTCTGGAACACCATGCTGAAACAATGACATCCTTTTCCCCTCCTTAATCCATAATGGACGGAACCCTTATGTGTCCATCCTTGCTGTCTGGTGCATTTTTCAGCACCTTATCAATCGGCAAGCCTTCTTTCGCAATATCCTCTCTCATGACATTGGACATTTTCAGCACATGTGAAGTTGGTTCAACATTTTCTGTATCCAGCTCATTTAGCTGCTCTGCAAAAGAAATCATAGTATCAAGCTGCTTCTGAAATTGAACAGCTTCCTCCTCAGAAATAGCGAGCCTTGCCAGATGTGCCACATGCTTGACCTGATCCATCGTAATCCGTGACATCTTTCCACCTCCGGAAATTAATAAAAACAGCACCTTAACCGTGCTGATGCCCCAATAAAGGGAAGGCTTCACACCCCCTGATTGAAAAAATCGGCTCTTAACGAAAAGGGCCGATGATCATTCATAATGGTTCTGCAAAAGCCTGATTTTTATCTGTTTGAACATTCTTTTAAATCATATCAGACTATCTTACATTAAAGCAACAATAGATAGTATAGGAAAACAGATCTTCACCATGCTTCCGCTTTCATTTTCAGTAATGAACGGTTTTATAATATGGGCATGTATAATTCCGCATGAATCGCCTTCAACAGTTCATTAAAAAACAACAGTTTTTAAGAAAAAAGTCAAAATAACAGAAGGAAATTGTGAATATTGTCCGGGAAATAGTCTCTTTTTGTAATGCAGCCGGGAAATATGGCAGTTTACCACTTCACTCTGCACTAAAACCTTACCTCCATTTCTTACATTCAGCCATAATCTATCTTTTTTCCCGCTTTTGCAGATAAGAGGAGCAAAGGAATAATTACAGATAGCTTGAGTACTTTCTTTCTTTTTGTTGAAATTGGTAGGTAAATTAAATGATAGACTTGATATTGACACTCTTATTGAAAATGTTTGGAGAGAACACAAAGGTACACTCCCTTATAATCCAACATTTTATAAAGTGGATAACTAAAGTTGGATTTCTTGGTATGTTTTTTTATGTTCTGTGAGGCGCCCTAGTGTTAAGTCAGGTTGATTGGAGCGTAAGGTGCGAGACTCCTGCGGGATTAGCGGAATAGGTGAGACCCCGCAGGCGCAGCCGAGGGAGGCTCACCGGCCGCCCCGCGGAAAGCGAGCATCCTGGAGCGGAAATCAGCCACCTTGTTCCATAGCAGCAAAGTTTACGAAAATAGTTCAAAACAAAAAAGACTGCAGGCAAACCCGCTTTTTCGGGTTTGTCTACAGTCCGAGCCCTTCCATGAACGGAAGAGATTAATAGGCTTCTGATGTTGTTTTCCCTTGCATGTGAAGGGCGATGTAATCCGGGCCGCCTGCTTTGGAATCTGTACCTGACATGTTGAATCCGCCGAATGGCTGGTATCCGACAATAGCTCCTGTACAGCCGCGGTTAAAGTATAGGTTTCCAACATGGAAATCCTCGCGCGCTTTTTCCATGTTTTCTCGGTTGCTTGTGATAACTGCACCTGTCAAACCGTAATCTGTATTGTTGGCAATTTCGATAGCATGGTCGAAATCCTTTGCTTTAGCGAATGCCACTACAGGACCAAAGATTTCTTCCTGCATCAAGCGAGCTTTCGGATCCAGGTCTGCAATGATTGTCGGCTGGACGAAGTATCCTTTAGAGTCGTCGCCTTCTCCGCCGGCTAATAGCCTGCCTTCTCCTTTTCCGATTTCAATGTATTCAAGAATTTTATTATAAGCAGCCTGGTCAATTACCGGCCCCATGAAGTGTGACTGGTCTTCCGGATTTCCGACAGTCAATTCCTTCGTTAATTCTACAGCACGGTTTAAGACTTGGTCATACACATCTTCTACGATAACAGCACGGGAACATGCTGAACACTTTTGTCCAGAGAAGCCGAATGCCGATTTCACGATAGACTGCGCTGCCAATTCAAGATCTGCTTCTTTGTCAACGACAATTGTATCTTTGCCGCCCATTTCAGCGATCACGCGCTTAAGCCAGATTTGGCCTTCGTTTACCTTAGAAGCACGCTCAAAAATGCGGATGCCGACTTCACGTGATCCTGTGAAGGAAACAAAGCGTGTGCGCGGATGGTCTACCAGGTAGTCCCCAACTTCTGCACCGCTTCCCGGCACGAAGTTCAGGACGCCCTTAGGAAGGCCTGCTTCTTCCATTACTTCTACAAACTTCGCTGCAACAATCGGTGTTGTTGAAGCCGGCTTTAATAGTACCGTGTTTCCGGCAACGATGGCAGCAACAGTCGTTCCAGCCATGATTGCAAATGGGAAGTTCCATGGAGAAATGATAATGCCGACACCAAGCGGTATATAATCAAAACGGTTAAACTCGTCCGGACGGCTTTGAACAGGAAGTCCATTTTTCAATTTCAGCATCTGGCGCGCATAAAATTCAAGGAAATCAATTGCTTCAGCAGTATCTGCATCTGCTTCATGCCAAGGCTTTCCTGCTTCCTTCGTCATAAGAGCTGAGAACTCGTGCTTACGGCGGCGGATGATGGCAGCTGCTTTAAAAAGAACATCAGCTCTTACCTCCGGCTTCACCTTGCGCCATGATTTAAATGCTTCATCAGCAGCCTCCATTGCCTTTTCAGCCAAGTCGCGGCTCGCTTTTGAAACGCTTCCAATTACTTCGTCTTTATTAGCAGGATTGTAAGAAACAATTTTATCTTCAGTGGAGATTCTTTCTCCTCCGATTAATAGGTCATAGTCTTTGCCAAGGTATTCCTTAACGGTTTTTAATCCTTCAAGGAACCCACTTTTATTGGAGTCTTGAGAAAAGTCAGTAAATGGTTCATGCTTGTATGCCTGTACCAAGATAATCCCTCCTATGTATAATTCTTTAACACCATCTATCATTTTAACTGATAAGTTCAAACTCTTCAAACATCTTCATATAGTATTTCTGAAAGAATTCTCTAAAAATCTTTTAATCTCTTCTTTTTACATCCATGTCTGTTCATATTGCCAGGTAATTTTCGCTTCTGCCGCCTGCTTTGCACAGACTGTTATACCCTGTTTCTTACGCTCAAGCCTGAGGCAAATTCACGCAAAAAACCCCGGCACAGGAGTACCGGGATTTCCTAAAGTCTATTAATCATAAATATGGACGGTTGGCTGGTCCTGATTCGCTTTGCGCACAATAAGTGCTTCCGGTCCATTTACAGATGTAATGGACACCTGGACGGAAACATACGCAGGAAATCGCTCCATAACGAGTCCTGTTACATATTGGGTGAAGCCCACTGCTTCTGAGCTCCCGTAAAATTGAATCGGAATATCAATATTTAAAGACTTCATTTGATCTTCTTCATAAAAAGCCCTTCCCATTACTCCATTGAAGTTAGGGAAATACTTTTCTACATCCTGTTTAAAGTTCAGGAATGCCACATTGTCATCTCTGTGATCTGTATTTGCAGTATCAGAGGGAAGGAGATAATACTTTTCATTCACCTTTTCCCATTTATCCACCTGACCGCTTCCTGCATCTACATTTGTGTAATAAATGAAATTCCCCGGAATCACAGAAGATTTCTGTTTTTGCTCAAATAAAGCAATCGTAATTGGAATGTTTTTCAGCTTGTCCATCTTTCTAAGGCGCTGTAATACCTGCTGGGCGATTTGTTTACCATGTGAAACAACCTCCGCCTGAGGAACTTTTGTATTGTAGGTAGCGCCGTACTCTTCTTTTTGATAATAGTGTACAGAATTGAGGGCAAGGCCAATCACAACTCCGCCAAGGCTCACCTTATTCTTTGAATCCTTAAGCAGATAATCCTGCTCAAGAATGTGGGCCAGGTATATCGGATATTTCTTATTTCGGGTATCAATATTGCCTTTACCCGGATCCAATGGATTCAAGCCAATATTATCGCTGGCCTTTATGCCATTTTCCTTAGCCTGTGCCTTAGTGAATTTGCGGTTCAGCCAAAGATTCACGGTATGTGAATCCAGGGACTGCCCTTCCTGGAAAAGATACTTATTCG
The DNA here is from genome assembly GCF_900112495.1 of Bacillus sp. OV322. Taxonomy (GTDB): domain Bacteria; phylum Bacillota; class Bacilli; order Bacillales; family DSM-1321; genus Peribacillus. The sequence goes on along the minus strand of NZ_FOMA01000008.1, from coordinate 26,692 downwards.
GATCAAAATTATTCTGCGCTATTCTCATGAGCCCTGTTTCGAACTCTTTAATGTCATAGCGGGTATTTAAATTGGAAACTACAAGTCCTCTCGCTTTTGCCGGTTCAAATGGCAGTATCGTGCGGTAGTATTCATCAGAAATCTTGTACTTTGGAATAATCGCTTTTTCCTTTGATTTTGATGAATCCTTCACCACTTCCTGCTGCTTGTCGAATTTCGGGGCACACCCCGCGAGAAACAGCATTATAATCAGCACGAGAAAGGGAATTTTCTTCATGGCTTACACCCTCTTACTTATTTAATTCTTCAATCAGCCGTTCCTCGTCCCAAACGTCAATTCCTAAACTTTCAGCTTTGGCAAGCTTGGAGCCTGCATCTTCTCCCGCAATCAGGAGATCCGTTTTTTTGCTGACGCTTCCTGATACCTTGGCTCCCAGTGCCTCAAGCTTCTCCTGGGCCTCGCCTCTTGTCAGTATACTCAGTTTACCAGTGAGCACGATGGTTTTGCCAGCAAATATAGAGTCAGATTCTTCTGGAGAGACCGGTCTCGGCCCTTTATATTCAAAATTAACTCCTGCTGCTTCCAGCTCCTTCAGCAGTTCCTGCACCTCTTCCATCTCGAAATAAGATACAACTGAATCAGCCATTTTCCCTCCTATTTCATTGATGGAAGTCAATTCCTCAGCTGTTGCCTTGCTTAAGGCTTCCATGCTTCCAAGCTCCTGGGCAAGTGTTTTCGCCGCTTTCGATCCGACATGGCGGATCCCCAGGCCAAACAGCAGACGCTCAAGCGAATTGCTTTTAGATGCCTGTATGGCCTGCAGCAGATTTGAAGCCGATTTTTCTCCCATCCGTTCCAGTCCCAGAAGCTGTTCTTCTGTCAATTTATAAATATCGGCAACATCCTTTATCAGATGCTCACCGAACAATTGGCTGATTACCTTTTCTCCAAGTCCGTCAATATTCATCGCATTCCTGGATACAAAGTGGATCAGCCCTTCACGGATTTGTGCCGGGCATTTCGGATTAATGCAGCGAAGGGCCACTTCCCCCTCCAGCCTCACAAGCTCGCTATCGCACTCAGGGCAATGCGTAGGCATAAAGAAATCTTTCTCTTCGCCTGTTCTCTGCTCAGCAAGGACATTCACGACCTCTGGTATGATATCGCCGGCCTTTTTGACAACTACTTTATCGCCGATTTTAATATCCTTTTCGCGGATTAAGTCTTCATTATGAAGAGTGGCCCGCTGTACGGTCGTGCCTGCAACGCGCACAGGATCCAGTATGGCAGTTGGGGTAACGACCCCTGTCCTGCCGACATTAAGCTCAATATCCCTGAGTGTGGTTATGACTTCCTCGGCAGGGAATTTATACGCTATGGACCAGCGAGGGCTTTTTGCCGTTCTTCCCAGCTCCTCTTGCTGATCAAGGGAATCCACCTTTACTACGATTCCGTCGATGTCATAGGCCAGATTCGGGCGCTTTTCTCCCCATCCCGAGATATACTCAAGTACTTCCTCAATGCCTGCGCATTTTTTCCGTTCATGGTTGGTTTTAAAGCCAAGCCTGTCCAGAAGATCCAAGCCTTCGCTGTGAGACTTCACACCCGTTTCGCCAAGATCTGCAATGGCATATAGAAAAATATCAAGCTTTCTTTTCGCCGCAAGTTTGGGATCAAGCTGCCTGAGGGACCCTGCAGCCGCATTTCGCGGATTTGCGAATGGCTCCTCGCCGCGCTCTTCTTTTCCCTTGTTCAGGGATTCAAAAGATTTTTTCGGCATGAACGCTTCACCGCGGACCTCGAGTGTAACTGCTTCCTTAAGTTTAAGAGGAATGGTTTTTATAGTCTTCAGATTTTCCGTGATATCCTCACCGACTGTCCCGTCGCCCCGGGTCGCCCCGCGGGTGAAGTAGCCATCTTCATACTGCAGGGTCACGGCCAAACCATCAATCTTCAATTCACAGACATAGGAATAGTCTTCTCCCACTGCCTGGCGTACTTTTCTGTCAAAGTCCCTCAAATCATCTTCGTTGAAGGCATTTGCAAGACTGAGCATCGGACTGCTGTGCTCGACCTTTTCAAACATATCCAAAATCGCTCCGCCCACACGCTGTGTCGGAGAATCAGGAGTGCGCAGCTCTGGAAATTGCTCTTCATATCCAATGAGCTCTCTTAAAAGCTTGTCATACTCTGAATCCGGCACAGAGGGCTTGTCCATTACATAATATTCATAACTGTACTGATTCAGCAGATTCTGCAGGTCTGTGACAATTTTTTGCGCAGCTTTTATGTCCATAAATCCAGCCCTTTCTTTTTACAGATCTATTCAGACTGACAGACCCTCCAGTCAGTCTGCACAGCTTCTATTTTATTTTAGAATGCGGGAGAATGCCCGCATTTATGCTTTTTCAATTGGTGCAAACTTGGCCAATAAGCGTTTGATGCCGGTAGGGCTCGGGAATGCAATATCAAGTTCCTTCCCTTCGCCTTCACCTTTCACACTGACGACCGTTCCGGTTCCCCATTTTTTATGCGAAGCCTTGTCGCCGACCTTCCAGCCGATTTCATCTCCTCCGGTTTTAGAAGGTGCCGATACCGCCCGCCCAAATGATGGGGTACGCTGGGTGCCGCCTGATTGAACAGGTTTTGAAGAATAGCTGCTTTGGCTGCTGAACCTTTTGGCCTTAGGCTTCGGCATCAGGTCTTCAAGCAGGTCTTCCGGAATTTCACTAATGAACCGGGAAACAGGATTCATGTTTGTCCGTCCGTATAGTGTCCTCATTTGGGCATTCGTGATGTAAAGCTCGGTTTCTGCACGCGTAATGCCCACGTAAGCAAGCCGCCGCTCTTCTTCCATTTCTTCTTCATCCATGAGTGAACGGCTGTGAGGAAACACGCCTTCCTCAAGCCCCAATAGGAACACTACAGGAAACTCAAGTCCCTTTGCAGAGTGCAGCGTCATTAATGTGACTGTCTCCTGCGCTTCATCTGTATCATCCAGGGAATCAATATCTGCTACTAGAGCAAGATCAGTCAGGAATCCAACTAGTGACTTATCATCATTTTTTTCCTCAAAGTTCTTTGTTACAGAAAGAAATTCATCAATGTTTTCCAGCCTGCTTTGAGATTCGATTGTTTTTTCAGCCTCAAGCATTTCACGGTATCCTGACTTGCCGATGACCTCTTCCACCAGCTCTGTAACAGAAAGGTATTCCTGCATGTTGCTGTAGCCTTTGACAAGATCTCGGAACTCCCTTGCCGCATTCATGATTTTCGGGCTGAGACCGATATGCTCAATCTCCTCCAGCGCCCCAAACATGGAAAGGTCCTGGCTTGCAGCATAGTCGGCAATTTTATCCAGTGAGGTAGAGCCCACTCCCCGTTTCGGCACATTAATCACCCTGCGCAGGCTGATATCATCATCCGGATTCGCAATCAGGCGCAAATAAGCTAAAATATCCTTGATTTCTTTGCGGTCATAGAACTTGATGCCGCCCACGATGCTGTACTGGATATTAGATTTCAGCAGCACTTCCTCCATGACACGTGACTGTGCATTTGTGCGGTACAATATGGCGAAGTCAGAGAGCTTTCTGCCAGAATCCCTGGATATTTCATTAATCTTTCCGGCTACAAACTGTGCTTCTCCCTGCTCGCTGTCTGCACGGAGATAAAAAATCTTATTTCCTTCAGAGTTTTCAGTCCAAAGATTCTTCGGCTTCCGGTTGCTGTTATTTCCAATGACACCGTTGGCTGCGGAAAGAATTCTTTTCGTCGACCGGTAGTTCTGCTCAAGGAAAATAACCGTTGCGTTCGGGTAGTCCTTTTCAAAAGACAGGATGTTGGCTATATCAGCACCCCGCCACCGGTAAATGGACTGATCGGAATCACCGACAACACAGATGTTCCTGAATCGGGATGCCATCTGCTTTACAAGCATATATTGTGCCCGGTTTGTATCCTGGTACTCATCCACATGAATATACTGGAATTTGCGCTGATAATATTCAAGCACCTCAGGGACACGCTGAAACAGCAGGATCGTCATCATGATCAAATCATCAAAGTCGAGTGCCTGGTTCTTACGGAGCCTTTTTTGATACTCTGTATAAACATCAGCAGTCACCTGGCTATAGTAATCGCCTGCTGTTTTTGCAAATTCCTCAGGGCTGACAAGTTCATTTTTTGCTGAACTGATGCTGCCGAGAATTGCCCGATAGTCATATTTTTTCGTATCCATATTCTTATCTTTAAGAATCTGTTTAATCACCGATTGCTGATCAGTTGTATCGAGGATTGAAAAATTACGGTTAAAGCCGATCCGGTCAATGTCGCGCCTTAAAATTCGCACACACATCGAGTGAAAGGTGGATACCCAGATTTCATCTGCCGCTCCTCCCAATATTGCCCGGATTCTCTCCTTCATTTCCCTTGCTGCTTTATTTGTAAAAGTGATCGCAAGAATATTCCATGGCGCCACTTCTTTTTCCACCATTAAATAAGCAATCCGGTGTGTCAGCACCCTGGTTTTTCCGCTCCCTGCGCCGGCCATGATCAAAAGGGGGCCATCCGTTGCTTTCACTGCCTTTTGCTGCTGTTCATTTAAACCATTTACTAATTTCTCAGATAAAAACTGCATGAAAACACCGCCTTTTTTTCGAACATTTGTTCCTAGTATATAAAAAATCCAAACCCCTTGTCCACTCCCGGCAAAAAGGCGCACAAAAGCAGAAAGGCTTTTTGCCTTATCTCTATGCTTGTTATTGGCCTCACAATGCCAGGCGTATCAGGATGAATCAGAACCTTCAAACTCTATTTAACAGCTTTTACTGTTTCAAGTGCTGCTGCCAGGTTATCATAAATGATATTTCCAACTACAATGACATCTGCATGAGCTGCCATTTCCTTAGCCTGCTCTGCTGAAGCAATGCCGCCCCCATAAAAAAAGACAGCTTCCTCCAAATTGCTTTTTGCTTTTTCTGCGACAAGAGGATCTCCGTACATTCCGCTGTACTCCAGATAAAAAATAGGAAGATGAAACATTTTTTCGGCCATCATCGCATAGGCTCCGACATCCTCGGCATCCTTGTTTGCATCAGCCTTTGTTAAAAGCGCTGCCTTGCTGTCAGGATTAAGAATGCAGTATCCTTCTACAAATATTTCGTCCCAGTTCATGATTTCCCCGTATTCCTTCACAGCTTTATGATGCAGATTCATAATCCAATCCGGATCTGTGCTGTTTAAGACAGAGGGAATAAAGTACAGATCAAATCCTGGCGTTACCGTCTCTGCATCAGAAATCTCCAGGACACATGGAACGGTATATCTGCGCACCCTTGCCATTAAATCCAATACTTTTTCAAGGGTGATGCCGTCAGACCCCCCCACCATGATGGCGTCTGTTCCGGATTCGCAGATCGCCTCCAGCGCCTCATCACTTATTTCCTTATCTGGATCGAGTTTGAACACATGCTTCCACTCGCGAAAATCGTACATCGTTATCCTCCATTCTAATTCCCATTAAACCATTATAGCATTAAGATTTTTCAATAAAAAAGAGATGTATTTGCAAAAAATTTCTGAAACAAATACGAAAAGCCCATGTCCTGTCCAGGCATGTATATGCGAGCAAGAATAAAAGGCCCGGACTCATAGCTAGCAGGCCAAATTCTCTGCATCCTGCAGGCTCTGAGCCATCAAGAACCTGCCCAGTATCCCCTAAAAAACAAAAAGCCGGAATAGATAATCCGGCTGTCTGTGCTGATTTTATAAGCGTTCGGTAACTCAGTCTTCCACAATTCGGTCAAGTGCCATTGTATAGGCATCGTTTCCGTAGTTTAAGCAGCGCTTAACCCGTGAAATCGTAGCTGTGCTTGCGCCAGTCTCCGTTTCGATTTTATGATAGGTTTTTCCTTCTTGAAGCATGCGTGCAACCTCAAGACGCTGTGCAAGTGACTGAATTTCATTCACCGTGCACAAATCATCAAAAAACCGATAGCATTCATCCAAATCTTTTAAAGTCAAAACCGCTTTAAAAAGCTGGTCAAGTTCTTTTCCTCTTAATTTCTCTATTTGCATAGTGTATCTCCTTTAAATGTCTGATTCCCTATTACTTATAGGATAGGCTGCCAGCAAGCCCGGGATGATCCGGGATGATATTCACCCACGTTTTTCCGGGGACGAAGCCTGCCTCTTTGCCATTCCTGAAAGGAACGATTTCCCCGTGTACATTCTTCCACTTTACTTTGTTCACTTTCCCTTTTTGAAAGAGATATCCTTTGCCGCCAGAAGTAAAGTTAATATCACGGCGCCCGTAGCTGTCAATGATCTTGTGATGCGCTTCAATCACTAAAATATTGTCAAGCAGAATGGATGCACCAGTTTTATATTCCACCGATTGCTGATTGTTTGTATACCGTTTATATCTTCCTTTGGCACTATCATACGTATACGTATCATCGAATGATGCGGAACCATATGAAACGGAAACCGTTCCTGCCGGGTCTCCCCGCAATTCCTTCAGCTGCTTAGCGCTCAAAAAGGAAAAGGCCCTGGGTGCACCTGTTAAATCAAACGATTTCATCTTTGCTCCCTTTTCAATGCTGCTGAAGGTAATATAGGAATTATGCGGAGCTTTCCGGTCTGAAGATCGCTTGAACAATGTGCCATCATACTGGATCCCGTTCAGATTATCAATATAACCGCTTTTGAGAAGCTTTTTGGCATCAGGGCTATAACCATGTGCTATATAAATACTATTGAAGCCTTTGGCCAATTTTACAAAGTAATCCCGCGCACTGCGGACCGGACCTGCCTGCTCTGGCATTTCACTTTGATATACAGCCAAAAATCTTGTTATACCTGCTTCAGCAAGCATTTCATACACAACATCTGCTTTGGAAAGCCCTGTTTGCGGCCTTGCCTTCGGATGATTGTTAATCATGATGGCAACTGCCCTGCTGTCCGCAGGATCTTTCGTGCCTATACCCGTTAAAGGGTACTTATATGAACCTTGCTTTATATCTGTATCTTTAGTTTTAGTGCTATCCGTTGACCGAGGTTCCTGTTTGGGTTTGTCATCATGTTTATGGCTGCAGCCAGCCACCAGAAGAAACGAAGACATCAGGATTGAAAAAGTTTTACGCATGGTGACCGCACACTCCCTGACTAAATTTTCAGGCTATTCCCCTCGAGATTGAAAAACTTCTTCTTTTATATTTTAACGCATTATAGAAGGAAAGAGTATAGTTTTCTTCATAACATCGTAGACTCCATTTTGAGTCACCCGTATATAAGGCAGGTGGGTGGATGAGAAGAACTGCATCGTATAAATCGGGTCGGAAAAGGGATATCCTCTCTCCTTCAATAGCTGCTTTAATTCCTTTTCTTCCTCTATAAGCTTCTCTACCGGTTTGTCTGACATCAATCCCTTTAGTTTCAGGGGAAGTTCGAAGATAATTTTTCCATTTTCAGCAAGTACTATGCCCCCGCCTATTTCTTTCATTCTGTTAAAGGCAAGGATGATGTCTTCCTTCCGTTTGCCAATCGCCACAATATCACCCGTGTTGGAATAAGAGCTTACAATCCCGCACAGCCTGTCTGCAAATCCCTTTACAATTGTATTGATGCGCCACTTGCCGCCCCTGTCCAGCATGGAGAAAAAACACTCATCGTGATCAAAGGACAGCTCTCCATATGATACGTCGGAGGAGATGGAATAGGGCTTCGTAATCACGTCATTCACCATTTCAATCCCAAACGGCATGGAAAATTCGAGATCATCGAAATCCATCTTCCAGTCAAGCTTTAGCGGCTCAAAATCATATTCTGTCCAATCTATATCAGTATCTGCTTCCAGGTTTACGCCGTCTTTTTTCACCCACTTGCCTTTGGCGAGCACCGAAACAGGAACTGGATTTTTCTCGTCAGATAAAAAATTGATGTTTGCCACCCGGCCGGTCGCAATGCTTCCATGCAGGTATTCAATGTTATAATACCTCGCTATGTTAATAGTCGCCATGTTATAAGCATCAATTACCGGTATTCCCCGGTCGATCGCCATTTTAATCATCACATCAATCAGTCCATTTTCACAGAAGGATGGCGGAGACCCGTCTGTTGTAAAAAAGAACCTGTCGAAATGGGATATGCCCATTTCCAGAATTTCATCGAGCAGCACAGGGAGATCCGGACGAATGGATGAATACCTGAGCGAAACGGTATATCCCTGCATCAACCGTGTCATTACGTCTTTACCAGTCATGGCTTCATGATCGCAGCCAGCACCGAACAGCATCATTTTTGCAAGCGTTTTCTCTGAAGCGCCGGGAAAATGCCCTTCAATCTGTTTCCTCATTCTCCTCGCTTCCTGAATCCAGTGCAGCATCATATCATCCCCTGCAAGCAGGGATGGCCAGCCAGTCAGTTCTCCGCCCTGAAGGACCGCATCATGCTCAAGCCAGGACTTGATATCTTCATGAGTAAAAACCTTCTCATCATTCCTGAGCTCAGTCTGTGAATCAAAGCGGCACCACCAGTACATGGAAGACGGTATATTACGGAGCTCTCCTAATAAAGTAAACGCTTTCTTTTTATCTAATTGCAAAAAGAGCAAAAGGTTGTCATTGATCAATGTGGTTGTCCCGCAGTATGACGAATAGCGGGCATACGTCTGGGGATTATATAACTGAAATGGATGGGAATGAGGTTCAATGTAACCCGGAACCAGAACCTGGCCCTTGCAATCCAGCACCTCACAGCCCGTGATATCGTCAGGAAGCTTTTCGCCTACGTAAATGATCCGGTCTTCATAGATCCAGATATTCGCTTTCATCCATTTACGAAGATACTGATTTAAATAAGTAGTATTTTTCAATAAGATATGCGGAGCCTTCATGCCATCCAGCACGTCAATATGCTCGCGCAGCTGCATATTTTTCCATCTGTAGCGCTGTTCCAGCAATTCTAATCCCTCCGTTGAATCGGGATATACATTTCATTGTATTAGCAAAGGGGTTTTTTATGACCCGGACAAAAGGAAAATGCAACCCAATTTTCCTTAATAGTACCATATTCGGTATATTAACACATTAAAGTTTAGCAATTTAATGTTAAAACTTTATGAAGGGAGGACAATAAGATATGAACGATAAACAAAATATTAGTATAATGAATGGCTTTGTAAGAATGGCATGCGGACTAACCCTGCTCACATGGTCAACAGCCAAACTCGTCAGGAAACCCTGGAAGCAATCTTACGTGCTGACTGCCATGCTTGCCTCCATGAAAGTAGCCAGCGGTGCCACACGTTATTGCCCGATAACAGATGCCATGGAAAGAAACCGGGACCTTGCGGATGCTGTCATGCCAGATGCCATCAAGCAGGAAATGCATAAGTGAATTCACCCAAACATCAGGGCAGCAGAGATACCAGATAATCCGCGCTTAAAACTAGAAAAAGAGGCTGCGCCGCTAGTCATGAATCTGACCAATGGCACAGCCTCTATTTAAGATTTAGAAATCAATATGGTCCGGGTCAGGACCGACACGCTTATTTTGATTCAATTCATCTATTTTTACCATTTCGTCTTCAGTCAGCTGGAAGTCAAATACCTGTGCATTTCCGGTAATCCTCTGCTCTTTCACAGACTTAGGGATTGTGATGACTTCATGCTGCAGATCCCAGCGCAGAATAACTTGAGCAATTGTTTTATTATGCTTACTGGCAATTTCAGCAAGCACAGGATGATCAAGCAGCTGCCCTTGCATTAACGGAGACCATGCCTCCACTTGAATGCCTTGTTCTTTACAATACGCCCGTACCTCTTCTTGAGTTAAACGCGGGTGAAGTTCGACTTGATTGACCACAGGCTTGACTTGCGCGTCCTTCAATAAATCTTTCAAGTGATGCACCTGGAAGTTGCTCACGCCAATAGCCTTCACTTTTCCGTCCTGATAAAGCTTCTCCAGGCCTCTCCAGGCGTCTTTATATTTTCCTTCAACGGGCCAATGAATCAGATATAAATCCAGGTATTCAAGACCCAGCTTCTTTAAGCTTAGCTCATAAGCCTCTATAGCTGCTTCGGAGCCTAAATCTGAATTCCAAACCTTAGATGTCACGAACAGTTCCTCACGGGTAATGCCGGCTTCTTTCATGCCTTCCCTGATTCCTTGTCCTACTCCCTCTTCATTTCCATAAATAGCCGCTGTATCAATGCTGCGGTAGCCGTGCTTGATTGCTGTTTTAACCGCTTCAACAAGTTCTGGCCCTTCTTCCACCTTAAACACACCAAGGCCGAACCAAGGCATTTTTGTTCCATTATTCAGTGTAACGCGATCTTGTAATGAACTAGCCATTTAATAAAACCTCCCTATATTTATAAGTGCCTCTTTGAGCGCACTGGTTATTCATAATATCCTGCAAAACTAGTATGGAGGATATGCTTCCGGAAGAAAAGTACGCACTTTTTTGTAATATAGGCACCAAAAAGTTCTTCAGGCACATTTTAGTGCCTGAAAAGCCTGCACTCAAACTAGAATACATTAAGGCAATATGATACATTTTCATTATTATCGCAATACCCTTTTTACCGTAAATTATCTTATGAGGTGATGATTTTTGAATCTGCTAATATTAGGGGCAACAGGGCGAGTCGGCAGCCATTTAGTCACATATGCCCTTCAGGAAGGTCATCATGTAACAGCATTGGTCCGCTCTCCTGAAAAAATTGAGATTTCAGATGAAAAACTAGCCGTTCTAGAAGGAAATGTGCTGCAAATTAAGGATATACAAGCTGCCTTACACGGCTGTGATGCCGTGATCAGCTCATTGAACACAGATAAAACCACAACACTTTCAGATAGTATACCGCTTATATGCGATGCAATGAAAAAAGAGGGAATTACAAGGCTGATTACCATCGGCACCGCAGGGATCCTCCAAAGCAGGCTTGAGCCTGATAAGCTTCGCTACCAGTCTAGTGAATCAAGACGAAGGTCTGCCGCTGCAGCAATTGAACACCATAAGGTTTACACTTTCCTTAAAGATAGCGGACTTGAGTGGACGATCGTCTGCCCTACCTATCTGCCTGATGGGATAAGGACAGGAAGCTATCGTACGGAAAGGGATATGCTGCCTGAGGGAGGAACAGAAATATCGGTCCAAGATACGGCCGATTTTGCCCTGTCTCAGCTAAAAAGCACGGAATTCATGAAGCTGCGTGCAGGGATTTGTTATTAAGCCCCAGAGAACAAAAAAAAGAGCCTTTCAGCTCTTATCTTTCACATGCAATTCCATCTTTGTCTCTGTCGCTATGGCTGTTTTTACTGTAAAGGGCGCTTGATACGTACGGCTTGTAGTGCGTTTTTCCGCCCTTGTTTTTAACCTTTGACGATTTTGCCACTCCGCCTTTATATACCTTGTTTAATGCTGTACAATTTTTGTAGCTGATGATTTTTGTACTCGCTTTAGCATTGTCCCCTGCACTGAATGAAAAACCAAACACCAAACCAAATGACAGTAAAATAACGGATAATTTCTTCATAACCATCCATCCTTTCCAATTAATTACTTTAAACCTTACATATCATAAAACATTTGATACAGGTTTTCTATTGGTATATAATTCCTTTTTTCAGATTGCTATTGAAAAATAGATTTTCTGCCGCTCTCCGAACAAAATTGTCCTCTATTTCTCTATGTATCTGTTTTTATTTACAGGCGCTGTTCGTGCGGCCTTCAGATCTGTCATGTGTCTTTTATTCCACTATAAAAGCCGCCCCTATAAGAGGCGGCTTTTGCTATTTTAACGCTTCGGCCTTCAGCGCTTTATGTCCAATGTCCTTTCTCCAATAAAGCCCTTCACTTTTTACGCGGTCCATTTCTTTATATACCTTATCCTGCGCTGCCGAAAGATTTGCGCCTTTGGCAGCAACCAAAAGAACACGTCCTCCTGCTGTGATCACCTGCCCAGAGCTGTTTTTTCCAGTTCCGGCATGATATATATGAAGGTCTGAAGAAAGATTGTCAATTCCCTCAATCACAGCGCCTTTTTCATAATCTCCGGGATAACCCTTGGCAGCTGCTACCACTCCGATGACTGCATCTGAATCCCAACTCAGTTCATAATCACGGCCATCAAGCACTGCTTCAAGTGTTTCCGCAAAGTCATTTTTGAGTCGCGGCAGGACCACCTGTGTTTCCGGATCACCGAAACGTGCATTGAATTCAATCACTTTTGTTCCTCTTTTTGTCGAAATCAAGCCGGCATACAGCACGCCGGTAAAGGAACGCCCCTCTTTTACAAGCGCAGCTGCGGCGGGCTTCAGCACTGTTTCAACGGCTTGCGCCACAGTTTCTGCAGAAATATGGGGTACTGGGGAGTACGCGCCCATGCCCCCTGTATTCGGGCCTTCGTCACCGTTATAGGCCCGCTTATGGTCCTGTGCAATCTCCATAGGATACACCTTTTCTCCGTTCACAAAAGCCATCAGAGAAAATTCCTCTCCATCCAAAAACTCTTCGATAACCACTCTTGTTGAAGCTGTCCCGAATTTCGAATCAATCAGCATGTCCCTAAGCGCATCATTGGCTTCCTTCATGGAATTGGCTACCACAACCCCCTTACCAGCAGCAAGGCCATCCGCTTTAATTACAATAGGGGTCCCCTTTTTCTCGAGGTATGCCTGTGCTCCCGATAGATCTGAAAAAGTGCCATACTCTGCCGTCGGAATTCCGTATTTCTCCATCAGATCCTTAGCAAAGGACTTGCTTCCTTCTATTTCTGCAGCAGCCTTTTCAGGCCCGAATACCTTAAGGCCAGCCGCCATAAAATCATCTGCAAGTCCGTTCAATAAAGGAGTTTCCGCTCCAATAAAGGTAAGATCAACATGGCGGGATTTTGCAAAAGCAATTAGCTCCTCATGATCGGATTCATCAATGTCAGCCAAGGCCGCAACATCTTCCATACCCGGATTGCCAGGAGCAGCATACACCGTATCCACTTTTTCACTATCATAAAGCTTTCTCGCGATTGCATGCTCCCTGCCGCCGCGGCCAATAACTAATACATTCATGCCTGCTCACCTCTTTATTGGTATTTGTAAGGCTGATTTCTTTTTTAATAATTTCTGCGGGGCATCGAGGAGGCTCACCGCCCGCCCCACGGAAAGCGAGCATCCTAGAGCGGAAATCAACCCCTTGTTCCATGCGGCAAATTTTACGAAAACTGCCTTCTGCATTTATATATACATCCCTTTTGTTTCCATTTAATTGGATAATAGTATCCAATTCCTGCTTCATTCGAGCCAAATACCCGGTGATTAGAGCCAGATTCCGCTTCATTAGAGCCAAATTGGCGTCAATTAGAGCGAATCACTGCAAAACCTCATAAAGGGTGCTTAATGTTTAAAGTGGCGAACTCCCGTGAAGACCATGGCAATTCCATATTCATCCGCTTTTTTGATAGAATCCTCATCGCGGACAGAGCCGCCCGGCTGAATGATGGCTGTAACACCTGCTTGATGGGCAGCTTCTACAGTATCATCCATTGGGAAGAAAGCATCAGAAGCCATTGCGCTTCCTTTGGCTTTTTCTCCCGCCTGATCCAGGGCAATTTTAGCCGATCCGACTCTGTTCATTTGTCCGGCACCGACACCAAGCGTCATTTTGTCATCACAAACCACAATGGCATTCGATTTAACATGCTTTACGATTTTCCAGCCAAGCTTCAGGGCTTCCCATTCCTTTTCTGTTGGTTCCCGTTTAGTAGGCACTGAAATTTCCGCATCTTCAAATCCATAGGCATCGCTATCCTGCACCAGCAAACCGCCTTGTACAGAAGATAGCTTTTTCTCAAGCCTATTATCGCCTTCAAAGGAAACCGTCAGAAGACGGATGTTCTTCTTACCAGTCAGCACCTCGAATGCTTCTTCAGAGAAGGATGGTGCAATAATAATTTCCAGGAAGATTTCACGCAGTTTTTCTGCCGTTTCTTTATCCACTTCCCGGTTTAGAGCGATGATCCCGCCAAAAATTGAAGTAGGATCTGCTTCATATGCTTTAGCAAATGCCTCTGAAATACTGGAACCTGTTCCCACACCGCATGGATTCATGTGCTTGACAGCCACAGCTGCGGGCTCACTGAATTCCTTCACGATCTGAAGCGCTGCATCGGCGTCATTGATGTTATTATAGGAAAGCTCTTTTCCGTGAAGCTGCTGTGCATGGGCAACGGAAAAGGATGCTCCTGATGGCTTGCTGTAAAAAGCAGCTTTTTGGTGCGGATTCTCTCCATATCTTAAAGATTGCTTCAGGTTATAAGTAACCGTAAGGCTCTCCGGGTTTTCTTCTTCAGCAAGCTCTGTCATGTACTCGGATATTACGGCATCATATGCAGCTGTATGTCGGAAGACCTTTGCGGCAAGCTTTCTTTTGAAGCTGAACGAAACATCTCCTTCATCTTTAATCTGCGCAAGCACTGTATCATAATCAGCATGATCGACGACCACTGTAACAAACTCATGGTTTTTTGCAGCCGAGCGAAGCATGGTTGGTCCGCCGATATCAATATTTTCAATGGCATCCTCTGCCGTTACATTCTCTTTTGCAATCGTCTGCTGGAAAGGATAAAGATTTACGCAAACCAATGAAATTGGCTGGATCCGATTCTCCTCGAGCTGTGCTTTGTGGGAGGCATCATTCGGCCTTGCCAATAAACCGCCGTGAACGTTCGGGTGAAGGGTCTTTACTCTTCCGTCCAGAATTTCAGGAAAGCCAGTCACCTCGCTAATTCCAGTTACTTCGATTCCATGATCCACAAGAGCCTTTTTCGTACCTCCAGTAGAAATAAGTTCAAAGCCCGCTTCCTTTAATCCTTTAGCAAATTCAATGATTCCTGTTTTATCAGAAACACTTAGCAATGCGCGTTTAGTCATCATGATCCCTCCGTATAATGTCTTATGTATGCAATATCTTGTTTAACACTTGCGGATACAGTTCGTGCTCCACAGCTTGGATTCTTTTTTGCAGAGCTTCCTTTGTATCTCCCGGTAAAATGGGAACCCTTCTTTGGGCAATGGCCGGCCCGGTATCCATGCCTTCATCCACATAATGAACAGTTACACCGGTTTCCTTCACTCCTGCATCAAATGCTTGCCCTATGGCATCCTTCCCGGGGAAAGCCGGCAAATAGGATGGATGGATATTTATGATTTTCTGCGGGAATTTTTGCAGCAGAGTATGGCCGATCAGGCGCATATATCCGGCAAGAACAATGTATTCCGCTTCGTGCTCCGAAAGCGCCGATAAAATTTCCAGTTCAAACATTTCCTTGCTTTCATATTCTTTTGGCGAAAAACAAAAAACGTTAACTCCTTCGCCTGAAGCTCTTTCAAGGACTAGTGCGCCTGGACGGTCACAAACCAGCAAAGAGATTTCAGCCTTTAAACCGCCTGCTTTAATTTCGTCCATAATAGCCTGAAAGTTGCTTCCGCTCCCTGAAGCGAAAACAGCAATTTTTTTCATAGTCTCCCCCTTTAAAAAAACATGTCCAAAACGGAAAACCGCCACATCCAAAAGCATCTATTTAAAGCACGCCCGGGTGACGGTACTATCCATCTATCAGCACTTACTCCTTAAACGAAACTCCCTTATCATCTGTCACTTTTCCGATCACATATGCTTTTTCTCCGCATTCTTCAAAATGGCTGATAAGATCTGCTGCAACGTTTTCACTCACAGCGAGTACCATTCCGATACCCATGTTAAAAATATTGAACATTTCAGCTTGGTTCAGCTTGCCCCTTTTTTCAAGAAAGCTGAAAATAGCAGGAATAGCCCACGAATTCTTTTGAATGTCCGCGCCCAGGTTTTCAGGCATCATCCGTGGGATGTTTTCAATAAATCCGCCGCCAGTGATATGGGCCATACCTTTTATCTGATATTTTTTCATAGCGGATAATAGAGGTTTAACGTAAATTTTCGTTGGAGTCAGCAATTCTTCTCCAAGTGTTGTGCCGAATTCTTCGAAGTAGCTGTGTAAATCAAGCTTTTCATCTTCAAGAAGAATCTTGCGGACTAGTGAATAGCCGTTGCTGTGGATGCCGCTTGAAGCAAGGCCGATCAGCACATCTCCCGCTTTCATGCTGTTCCCGTTTACAAGTCCGGACTTCTCGCAGGCTCCTACCGTAAAGCCTGCCAAATCGTATTCATCATCCTGATACATTCCAGGCATCTCAGCCGTTTCTCCGCCAATCAGCGCACAGCCGGCATCCCTGCAGCCCTCTGCCACGCCTTTAACAATGCTTTCAATTACTTCCGGCTTCGCTTTTCCGCATGCAATATAATCCATGAAATAAAGGGGTTCTGCACCCTGCACAACAATATCATTCACACACATTGCCACACAGTCGATGCCAATTGAATCATGCTTATCAAGCATAAATGCCAGCTTAAGCTTCGTACCAACACCATCCGTTCCTGAAACAAGAACTGGCTCCTTTAAGCCTAATGACGATAGGTCAAACATTCCGCCAAAACCGCCCAAGCCATTCAGAACCTCAGGGCGCAGTGTCCGCTGAACGTGCTTTTTCATGCGTTCCACAGCCTCGTAGCCCGCTTCAATATCCACACCTGCATCTTTGTACGCATTGGCCATTTATATTTCAGTCCTCTCTATTGAAACCTCCGCCATCAACCGTGAAGATGGCAGAACCCTCGCCATTGCTTGCCTGAAACAAATTTAATCAAACGTTTGATTAACACTTTTGGCTAAGCTGGAGCTTGGTTTCTTCGAATATTTCAGTCGGATATTTACCCGTGAAGCAAGCCATGCACTGTCCGTGGAGCTCTCCTTCAAAAGGCCTTCCGATTCCAGCGACCGTTCTTTCCACGCTTAAAAAAGTAAGTGTGTCCGCACCGATAATTTTGCGGATTTCTTCAACTGAATTTTCAGAGGCAATCAATTCCTCTGTTGTGGAAGTATCGATTCCGTAATAACATGGATTTTTTATTGGCGGCGAGCTGATCAAAACATGAACTTCCTTTGCTCCGGCTTCCTTCAAAAGAGCGACAATTCTTTTGCTGGTCGTCCCGCGCACGATGGAATCATCCACCATAACCACCCGCTTGCCCTCAACCACTCCCCGGACGGCTGAAAGCTTCATCTTCACACCCTGTTCACGGAGTGACTGTGAAGGCTGGATGAAGGTCCTGCCGACATAACGGTTTTTGATCAGGCCAAGCTCATAAGGAATTCCTGTTGCTTCGGCATACCCAATAGCCACTGATATGCTGGAGTCCGGTACACCTGTTACTACATCTGCTTCGATAAAGGCTTCTAAAGCAAGCTGTTTGCCTAAATTTTTTCTCGCTGTATGAACATTGATACCATCAATATTGCTATCCGGCCGCGAAAAATAGATATATTCCATCGTACACATCGAGCGCTGTGTTGAAAGCGAAAAACGCTCTGCAGCAATACCGGAATCATCAATTACAAGAAGCTCTCCAGGCTGGATATCCCTGATAAACTCCGCTCCTACAATATCAAGGGCACATGTTTCTGAAGCCACCACATACGCATCTCCAAGCTTTCCTAATGAAAGCGGGCGCAGTCCATGCGGGTCAAGTGCGACAAGCATCTGGTTTTCATCCATAATAAGGAATGCATAGGCGCCTTTTAACATGGAAAGGGCATTTTTCACCCGGCTCTTGAAGTCGGAAAAGCCGCCTTTTTTTATCAAGTGCGCAAGAACCTCGGTGTCAGAAGTAGTCTGGAAGATGCTTCCCTGTGCTTCAAGCTGCGCTTTAAGCTGGACGGCATTAACCAAGTTTCCGTTATGGGCCAGGGCCATTCCCCCGCTCTGGGAATTAAACAGCAGCGGCTGTACATTTTCATATCCTCCGCCGCCAGATGTTGCATATCTCACATGGCCGATTGCCGCTTTGCCGGAAAGACTTTGCATCTTGTCAGCTGTAAACACCTCGGTAACAAGTCCTTCTCCCTTAATGCCGCTGAGGCGCCCGCCATCTGTTAAGACAATTCCTGCACCTTCCTGGCCGCGGTGCTGCAGGCTGTGAAGGCCGTAATACGTAATCTGCGCTGCATCTTCATGTCCCCAGACCCCGAACAATCCGCACTCTTCATTTAATCCTTTTAATTCAGCAAGCATGGTATCGCTCCTCTCCAAGCTGAAAACAGTTCTTCTATATCTCCATCAACAATTGTATTGTTTTCGCTGTCCATAATCCTGAGGAAACCTGAACCATTCACTTCACCGATATGAATCGCATCTTTTATGCCTGCTTCAAATGACTCTTTATTTTCCGGTCTTACGGAAATAAGGAAGCGGGATTGTGTTTCACTGAATAATTCACAAACCGTATTTCCTTTTAACACCACGCTTGCCCCTAGACCGGTCCCTCCAAACAGTGATTCAGCAAGTGCAACTGCCAATCCGCCCTCTGCAAGGTCATGTGCAGAAGAAACAAGTCCACCCCGGATGGCATTCAGCAGCTGATTTTGGCGCTTTTTCTCAAGGTCCAGATCAAGTGCCGGTGCTGTTCCAAAAATTTTCCCATGGATCATTTTTTGAAGCTCGCTGCCGCCGAATTCGTTTTCTGCCTGTCCGATTACGTAAATGAGGTCACCGTCATTTTTAAAGTGTTGAGTAGTGATATGGGTAAGATCCTTTACCAGGCCAACCATGCCGATAACCGGGGTCGGGTAAATCGCCATCCCATTTGTTTCGTTATATAAAGATACATTTCCGCCAATCACCGGGGTGCCCAGTGTGCGGCATGCCTCGCTCATTCCATCTGCTGCTTTTTCAATCTGCCAAAAAATCTCCGGCTTCTCAGGATTTCCGAAGTTAAGACAATCCGTAATCGCCAGGGGTTCTGCACCGGAACAGACAATATTCCGTGCTGCTTCAGAAACTGCAATCCTTCCGCCTGCTTCAGGATCCAGGTAGATATATCTGGAATTACAATCGGTTGTCATAGCAAGCGCCTTATTGGTATCCCTGATTCGGACAACCGCTGCGTCAGAACCAGGGGGAACTACCGTAGAGGTCCTGACCATATAATCATACTGGTCATACACCCATTCCTTGCTGGCAATCGTCGGCTGCTTAAGCAGGCCTTTAAGGGTTTCTTTATAATCATCCACCTGCGGAACAGGCATTTCCATTTCCTGAAACTCACGGAAGTATTCTGGTTCCAGGGAGGGTTTATGATATACCGGCGCTTCCTCTGCCAAAGCATCAGCAGGCACATTTGCCGCAATTGAACCATTGTGGTAAAGCCTTAGCATTTTATCATCCGTTACTTTCCCTACTGCAACAGCTTCCAGATCGTACTTTTGGAACAGCTCAATAATTTCCTGCTCGCGCCCTTTTTTTACGACGATCAGCATTCTCTCCTGTGACTCTGAAAGCATCATTTCATAAGCGGTCATCCCTGTTTCGCGCTGTGGCACAAGGTCTAGATTCATCTCGATTCCGGAACCCGCTTTACTTGCCATTTCAGCTGATGAGCTTGCAAGTCCTGCAGCGCCCATATCCTGGATCCCAACGAGAGCATCTGATCTAATCAGTTCAAGGCATGCTTCGAGCAAAAGCTTTTCCATGAACGGATCCCCAACCTGTACAGCAGGCCGCTTCTCCTCAGATGCATCTGTAAGCTCTTCGGAAGCAAATGTTGCTCCATGAATGCCATCACGCCCTGTTTTAGCTCCAACATACATAACCGTATTTCCCGTTCCGCGGGCCTGGCCCTTCTGGATTTCATCATGATTGATCAATCCGACGCACATCGCATTGACCAGGGGATTACCTGCATAGCACGGATCAAACTGGATTTCTCCCCCAACCGTCGGAATGCCGATGCAGTTTCCGTATCCTGCAATGCCGGCCACAACCTCTTTAAATAGATACTTCACACGGGGATTATCAAGCTCTCCGAAACGAAGCGAGTTTAATAGAGCGATAGGACGTGCTCCCATGGAAAATACATCACGGATGATCCCGCCAACACCTGTTGCTGCTCCCTGGTAGGGTTCGATTGCTGAAGGATGGTTATGGCTCTCAATCTTAAAGACTACTGCCTGATTATCGCCAATATCCACAATCCCGGCTCCTTCACCTGGACCCTGGAGCACTTTTTCGCCTGTTACCGGGAATTTTTTCAGCACGGGTTTTGAGTTCTTGTACGAGCAATGCTCAGACCACATTACTGAAAACAATCCAGTTTCCGTATAGTTCGGTGTTCGGCCGAGGATGTTTTCAACCATTGCAAATTCTTCATCACTAAGTCCCATTTCTGCATAAATCCGTTTATCCTTGATCATTTCCGGACTTGGCTCAAGCATTAACTGCATATGATTCCCTCCAGTTTCTCACGATAGACTGAAATATTTTAATTCCATCGGCACTTCCAAGCAAGCTGTCCACAGCACGCTCCGGATGCGGCATCATTCCGAGTACATTTCCTCCAACATTCACAATCCCGGCAATGTTCCCGAGGCTTCCATTTGGATTTTCTCCATTGTACGTGAATACGATTTGATTATTCTCTGTCAGTGATTGCAGGGTTTCTTGATCACAATAATAATTGCCTTCGCCATGTGCAATGGGAATTGTAATAACTTCACCCTCTGAATAACCTGTTGTGAATAATGTTCCGGCGTTTGCAACCTTAAGGCTGGCAGGGCGGCAGATAAATTTCAGATCACTATTTCGCAGCATGGCTCCAGGTAAAAGGCCAGCCTCAAGGAGAATTTGGAATCCGTTGCAGACCCCCAGAACCGGCTTTCCTGCTTCTGCTGCTTTTATGACTTCAATCATGATCCTTGAAAAGCGTGCAATGGCACCTGAACGCAGATAATCTCCATATGAAAAGCCCCCTGGCAAAAGAACGGCGTCATATTCATCTAAACTGTCAGCAGTATGCCACACATATTCTGCTTCTTCTCCAAGCTCATCCCTGATGGCATGCAGCATGTCTATATCACAATTGGACCCAGGAAAAACAATGACGGCGAATTTCACTGTGATACGACCTCCTCGATTTCGCAGCGGTAATCTTCAATGACTGTATTCGCCAGAAGCCTTTCACACATATCTCTTACAAGCTGGTCCACATCATTTTCGCTTTTCTCGATCATAAGCTCCATGTATTTCCCGATGCGCACATCTTTCACCTCTTCATACGTTAAGCTGTGCAGTGAATGCATTACTGCTGTTCCCTGAGGATCCAGTACACTTTCCCTTAATGTGATATAGACTTTAACTTTATACATGCTGACGCCCTCCAAGCTTTGCTAAAATTTTTTCATATGCATCTGTGAGGCTTCCAAGGTCTCTGCGGAATACATCTTTATCGAGCTTTTCATTTGTTTCAGAATCCCATAAACGGCATGTATCTGGAGATATTTCATCAGCCAGCAGGATTTCATTGTCCCCTGTCTTGCCGAATTCAAGTTTGAAATCAATCAGATTCACACCCAGTTCTTTAAAAAAGCTTGATAAAAAGGTATTCACCTTGAGTGCTTGTTCCTTTAACTGCAGCAATTCTTCCTTAGAAGCAAGATCAAGCTCCCTAATATGATCTTCTGTTAATAGCGGATCGCCCAGCTCGTCATCTTTATAATAAAATTCCACCAATGTTTTCTTTAACGGTGTGCCCTCTAAAAGTCCAAGGCGTTTAGACAAAGTCCCTGCTGCTGTATTCCGGACCACAACTTCAAGCGGGATGATGGCAACCTTTTTTACCAGCTGTTCGCTGTCGGATGTTTTTTTTATAAAATGAGACGGAATCCCTGCTTCATGAAGTCTTGAAAATATCAGACTGGAAATCTCATTATTGAGCCTGCCTTTGCCTTCTATTTCTTCCTTCTTCACACCATTAAAAGCTGTAGCAGAATTCTTATACGAAACCCATACTATATTTTCATCGTCTGTTCCATAAATTCTCTTGGCTTTACCTTCGTACAGCAATTCGCGCTTTTCCATTTCAAGGCCCCCATTTACGGAATATTGGCAATTTTATTTTCAAAACGATTGTTAAGGAAGTCCCTGCCGCCAGACGGCAGCAGGGGAATTATCATAATCCCAGACGGTCAAAGATCACATCTGCATATTTCAGGTGGTAATGATAGTCAAAGCAGTCATCGAGCTCTTCCTTCGTTAACAGGCTGGTGATTTTATCATCCTTTTCAAGCAATGAGCGGAAAGGGACTTGCTCTTCCCAGGAAGCCATGGCATGCGGCTGGACCGTATCATACGCTTCTTCGCGAACAAGGCCTTTGTCAATCAGCGCAAGCAGCACACGCTGTGAATAGATTAAGCCAAGTGTGCGGTCCATGTTCCGCTTCATATTCTCAGGGAATACGGTCAGGTTTTTCACAATATTTCCAAACCTGTTCAGCATATAATTCAAGGCGATGGTTGCGTCAGGTAAAATGATCCGTTCTGCTGAAGAATGTGAAATATCACGCTCGTGCCAAAGGGCAACATTTTCATACGCCGTCATCATATAACCTCGGATGACGCGTGCCATACCTGTCATATTTTCCGAACCGATCGGATTTCGCTTATGTGGCATAGCAGAAGACCCTTTTTGGCCTTTTGCAAAAAATTCCTCGACCTCTCGTGTCTCACTTTTCTGAAGGCCGCGTATTTCTGTTGCAAACTTCTCGATTGATGTAGCAATCAAAGCAATTGTGCTGAGATAATGCGCATGGCGGTCCCGCTGCAGAGTTTGCGTCGAAATCGGTGCAGCCTCAAGGCCAAGCTTTTCGCATACATATTGCTCAACAAAAGGATCAATATTGGCGTACGTTCCGACAGCTCCGGAAATTTTGCCGAACTCGATATTCTTCCTTGCTTCCTTGAAACGATTTACATTCCGCTTCATTTCTTCGTACCAAAGAGCAAGCTTAAGTCCAAAGGTAGTAGGCTCGGCATGAACTCCGTGAGTACGCCCCATCATCACGGTATGCTTATGTTCACGGGCTTTGTTTTTCAAAATTTCCACAAAACGGTCAAGGTCTTTCTCAAGAATTTCATTTGCTTGCTTCAGGACATAAGAAAGGGCTGTGTCGACAACATCCGTAGAGGTAAGTCCATAATGCACCCATTTGCGCTCATCTCCCAATGTTTCTGAAACTGCTCTTGTAAAAGCAACCACATCATGGCGGGTTTCTTCTTCAATTTCCTGTATCCTTTTTGCATCAAAAGAAGCATTCTCGCGCAGAAGCTTGACATCTTCCTTTGGTATCACTCCAAGCTCTGACCATGCCTCACATGCCAGAATCTCCACTTCAAGCCATGCTTTAAAGCGGTTATCCTCTGTCCAGATCGCACCCATTTCCGGGCGTGTATAACGTTCAATCATGATTGGTCCTCCGTTTCTCTTTCTCTTGGCCAAATGCCGCTTTCGCGTATCTCGGAAAGAGCTGCTTCGATAGACTCCCGCAGCAGGGTAACATGCCCCATTTTCCGGTTGTGCTTGGCTTCTTTTTTTCCATAAAGATGTATGTTCCAATCCTTCAGGCCAGGAATCGCCTTCATAATCGGATCGATATGCTGTCCAAGTATATTCACCATCACGGCCGGCTTCATTAATTCAGTACTTCCAAGAGGCCAGTTGCATATCGCACGTATATGCTGCTCAAACTGTGAAGTTTCGCAGGCCTCTATCGTATAATGCCCGGAATTATGCGGCCGCGGTGCAAGCTCATTGATGAGAATGCTATCGTCTTCTGTCAGAAACATTTCTACAGCAAGCGAACCGACAAGTCCGGCAGATTCGGCCAGTTTTCCGGCCATCTCCAGCGCCTTTTTCTCCGCTTCAGCGCTAATGCGCGCCGGTACAATGGTTTGATGCAAAATGTTTTCAACATGAAGGTTTTCCGCAACAGGAAAATAACTCATTTCGCCATTTTCTTTCCTTGCCACAATCACAGAAATCTCTTTTTTATATGGCACCCATGCCTCCAGTACACAAGCTCCATGCTTCAGCAAAGGGGCAGCCATTGCGATTTCTTCCTGTTTCCGGATGACAAGCTGCCCTTTTCCGTCATAGCCGCCCCGTGATGTTTTAAGCACGCTTGGATAGCCCAGCTCGTCTATCTTATCATAAACATCTTGAAGCTCATTAATTTCAAAATATGGAGCAAGCATCGCCCCTGCCTCACGTATCGCTTTCTTTTCCGTGATGCGGTCCTGTGTCATTCTTAGCAGCTCGGAGCCTTGAGGAAGATATGTATGCCCCTTCAGCCAATCCAGCGCTTCTGAGCTGATATTTTCAAATTCATAGGTAATCACGTCACTCGCTTCAGCTAGCTGTTCAAGTGCCAGCATGTCATCATATGCCCCAATAATTTCAACATCTGCCACTTGTGCTAATGGTCCATTTTCAGCTGGATCGATAACGGCAATGTTCAGGCCGGCTGACTTTGCATACAGTGCCATCATTCTTCCCAGTTGCCCTCCGCCGATAATGCCTACCGTCTGCCCCGGAAGGATCACTTTCTCATTTAAGCTGTTCATTGCTCAAAAGTACCTTATCCCTGATTTCATCACGCATGGACTGAAGCCTTTGGGCAAGCTCCTTATCCTCGATGGCAAGCATCTGTGAGGCAAGCAGCCCGGCATTTGTGGCGCCTGCTTTTCCAATGGCAACGGACGCGACCGGAATCCCGCCAGGCATCTGGACAATCGACAGCAAAGAATCAATGCCTTTCAGTGCTTTAGACTGCACCGGAACCCCGATGACGGGCAATGTAGTTTTTGAAGCAACCATGCCTGGGAGGTGGGCAGCTCCCCCGGCACCCGCTATAATCACTTTAATATCCCTATCCCTTGCGCTTTCTGCATATTCGAACATAACATCCGGTGTCCTATGGGCTGATACAACCCTTTTTTCATACGGCACCTCTAGCTGATCTAATGCCTCGCACGCATATTTCATTGTTTCCCAATCCGAAATGCTTCCCATGATAACGCCAACAGATGGTTTCATATACTCTCCTCCAGCTTGCCGGTTTTCTATTATCTCAAATAAAAAAACCGGACAGACCTTCCTCATAAAGAGAAAGCAGTCTGTCCGGAACGCAGTCTGTCCAACATTAAGAAACAAGACATTACATCCTGGAAGTTCATCTACTTTCTCTCATAGTCCAATAATTTACGGTTATTGGGTAGAAACTTTTGGGCCATATCCCCAAGTATTATATGAGAGATTTCATTTTCACTATCACCATAGTAACGCTCACCATGTTTCACTGTCAAGCAATTATCGAATATTATCTTAATATAAATTAAAATCGTTCGTGTTTAGTCAACCAGCTTTGCTTCAAATACGATTTTCCTCTTTACAGGCTCATATTTTACCAGCCCATCGATCTTTTTTTCTTCAAAGATCGGCTTTTCTGTCCGCTTAACCGGCATATAGCCTTCCTCTTTCATCCTATACAGGCAATCATCAATACTCTCGCCTTCCTGCACTTCAAAAACCATTTTACTTTTTTTACTCACCAAACAGCTTTCCTTTCTTCACGGATTTCACCCAAAAGCCACCGTGTATCGTTTTAGGTTCATAAGTAATAATAAATGCTTTAGGGTCAATCTGCTTAATGACGGTATACACCTTCAGCTCATATTTTCTTGGTGTTAGAATCTGAAGAGCCATACGGTTCCCCTCAAGTCCCTGAGCCTCCCAGTTTGTAACCCCGAAACCTTTTTCACGGAGCAGCTTAGGCAGATTTTTATCCTGTTCCGTTGAAATGACATTTACAGTAATATACCCCAATGCCAGCTTTTCTTCAATCTTCATCCCTGCCAGCACTCCGATTCCATAGCCCGCAGCATATGCAATCAAATTCTGTATCTGATCGAGGTTATCCAGCACAAGCCTCAGGCCTATCACATATATAATGACCTCAATCATGCTGATGAATGCGGCCAAATACTTTTGGCCTTTCAAGGTTAGAATCATCCGAATCGTATTAAAAGAAACATAAACAATATTAATGGCCAGTATGATGCCAATCATGATAATACCGTTCTCAAGCATATCCGTCACTCCGATGCAATATGTAGTTAATTATGCTGTGCCTTCATGTATTATATACCCCATTGCAGTCAAAACACATGCTAAACAGGAAGGTAATTCCTTACAAATGGAAGATTGTTGGGGAGTTTCATATGGATTCATAGTTTTCAGGCCTAAAATTTTGCCTTATTGGCAAAAAGCTTAGATTTGAGACGTGAGAATTCCCAGTTATTTGGATAATAAATCCAAATAGGCTGTCATTCGAGCGAAATCTGCTCTGTTTAGAGCCAAATCATCTTCCATTCGAGCCAAATTGCAGTCTATTCGAGCGAATCAGGATAAACATCTAACCCGGACGGATTCTGCTGACCTTTCGTTTGCTTTGGTGGTCCCTGCTCTGCATGGACTTGCACAGGACGTTGCGGATTTGCAGAACTTCCTTGTCCACTGTCCTTCACCTTCATCCGGGCGCGAGCTTAACTTCCGTGTTCGAGCTTCTGTACGGCAATAACTGGCGGATCTCTTCGTCAGCTTCAGTCCTTCCGCTCCTCGTGTACACCGTACACTCCGGTGCTCACTCCTTCGCTTCCTCGACCTCCTTGGTTCTCCCCATTCAGGTTTGGGCTTACTTGACT
>NZ_FOMA01000006.1 GCF_900112495.1 Bacillus sp. OV322 | reverse complement strand
TATCTGACTTCTTCTGCTACTTTCTCACAAGCAAAAGCAGCAGCCATTCAATCGGCAGCTGACCTTTATGGATCTAGCAGTGCAGAAAAAACAGCTGTTACAAATGCTTTCACTGCAGTAGGAATCAATTAATCAATCCTGATATATGATAGAAAGGAAACCAGCAATCCAAGCTGGTTTCCTTTTTTATGTTTGTTAAATGTTTTAATTACAGGCACACTTTAGTCAGTATCAGTTCAATCTCCATTCACTCCCCCATTTTCCTATACGCCGTAAATACTTATAAATATCATTTATGAAACTATAGACATTAGAAATGTGGCAGTTATCGAAGCAAATGAAGGCCTTGATTCTTGAATTATTATTCGTTAACCGCAGGTATGTATAACTGAGATGAAAAATCCAAAAAAACTTAACCTTAAATCATGGGCACCTGCCTACCCCTCTTCATATATAGACACATACACTATGATATGCACCTTGAGGAGGAGATAAGAAATGGAAAACCTTTATTATTCTGATTACCGTAATCATTATGGGCACGGAGGTTATTATCCGGGCTATGGCTACCATCATGGACACGGCGGATACTATCCGGGCTATGGCTACCATCACGGACACGGCGGATACTATCCAGGCTATGGCTATCATCATGGACACGGCGGATACTATCCGGGCTATGGTTACCATTACGGCCATGGCACTTATCATCATCATTGATTATCCATTGTCTATACCCGCGCAATTAAATGTCCTGCAGATAACGGCCAAGTGTATTCATGGGCAGGCAGCTTCTTTTCTCCAGCAATGCAGAAGAAGCAGAAGCTACTATTGCTTACACATCAGCGATTTTATCTAAATTAAGCATTTTACTGCATTCAAAAAAGCCTATTCCATATGGAAAGGCTTTTTGAAATTTAGAATACTAAGTGTAATTTCACGCTTCCATTTACCCATTAAAAAGATATCCAAACTATGAGCAGCATTCTTAAAAGTGAAAATGGAATCGTTATTGGGAGCCAGTAAAAGCATCAAATTCAACGTCGAAGCTATCTAAGGATTTGGTTAATACATGTATGTCCACTTTCCATTCTCCTGGCATATTCATGTACATGCTTTTGGTTTGATATTTACCTGGAGAAATGCGCGGAACAGCCACTGAGCTTTCCCCCATATTCATTTTTGTATGGGTGAATGTAAGAATAACCTGCTCAATTTGGACAGCGGGCTTTCCATCCGTGGTATTAATTGCAATATAAAAAGAATTTTCTCCTTCAACATTCGGACTAATATGCAAAGAAACATCATATTTGCCATGCTCTTTTATTTGGCTGAAAGGTCCCGGTGTTGATACTGCTGCCGGTAAATTGGTAAGTATAGCAGCAATAACCATTATTGCCGCCCCTGTCAGCAATTCAATCCAAATCGAATATACAATTCCATTCTTCCCTTGTTTTCTTCCTTTAAAAAAGTGAACTGTCCCCAATATTAGCATAAGGACAAATAATAAGATTTTCCCCAATAAAGCATATCCATAATACGTATGCAGCAAAGAGTAAAAGGTAGGCACATATAGGAGGCTTCCATAAATCCCTGTTATGATGATACCGGCCACAGAAAGGGCTGCCCACAGTGAGAAAGTGCGAATAGAATTCCAATACAATTGCCTATCACCATCGTTTTTTTGGGATCTTATACTTGGCAAAAGCAAAATCAGCGCAAAAAGCCCGCCAATCCATATTGATGCTGCCAGTAAATGAATAAAGTCCATAATAACAGTAACGACACGATGTCCAGAAGCGGCAGTATGGCCAGTGGATGCTTTCGAAAGCAGTAATCCTATATAAATAACAATGGGCACGAACCATGATTTTTTAGTAAAACCATTGCCAGCTGCAATATATGTGACTAATATCAGCAGAACCAGGAATAACATTTGGAAAATCCAATATAACCCAAAACCAGTTTGGCTGATAGTGTCTTTTAAGAGGGACGCATTAAAAACCTTCGCCCAGCTCACACCTGCATATAGAGTTGTCTGCATCGGCAAGCTCAGCACTATGCTGAACACCATTCCACTCAGAGAAAACCAAAGAATTGTCATGCTTTTTGTATGTATTGTTTTTAGAGTCTCTCTGCCTTCAAATTTATTGAAAAACAAATTAAAAATGATAACTCCAATGAACAGCGAAAAACTCAGATATAACATTCCCCGCAAAATAATCATATCTGTACGAGGAAAATAATCATTGCTCTTTTCATTTATTTTTGGTGCCTGTTCACCGCCTGTTCCAACAGCAAAGGGTATTACCCCTTCCACAGGATGACCATCTGCAGAAACCGCCTTCCACTGCAAGGAGTACGCACCACGGCTTAATTTCTTCTTAAGATGTGCTTCTAAAATGGCATCATTATGGCTGTTTAGCTGAGCACTCGTTAAATTTACTTGCTTGCCTGAAGAATCAAGGATCTTCAGGGAATGGAAACCTGCCTGTACGGGTTCGTTAAACTGTATTTTTACAGCAGAAGGCGGATTCGGCAATACTTCGTTAACGCCCGGGCTTGAGCGGATAATAGAAGCATGCGCAAACGTCTTTTCCGGAAATAAGGCAAATAAAAGTACAGACAGCAGCAAGCACAATCTGCAAATATGTTTTGTCATATCATCAGTCCTTTCCCTTAACATGTAATGTTCTCATCTTTTTATCAATACTACATTCAACCAGGACTGCAACTGGCTATCATTACTTCCCAAATAAAGAGGCATTACACAGTGTTGGTATAATGCCTGACTTAAATTTATTTTTTTCTCATAGCCGTTATCAAAGCAGCGGCGGATAAAATCAGCGATACAATTGTCAGAGTAATTACAACGGTGTTTGAACCTGAACTTTCTGATTTTGTGTCCTCTTTGATAGTTTTACCTGTTTTATTTTTAGAATCGTCACGGGCAGTTACATTCGGAGTCCCTGCCGATGCTGTAATTTCAGTAATCGAATGCGGAGAATCAGAATTCTCATCTCCTGTCCACTCTACTACTGATCCATCTTTATAATATTGAAATGCATCCCATGCTGCTTTAGTTTCTTTGTCAGGGTTTTTTGCTACAAAATAAAATTGCTGAAATTGTCCGGCAGAAATTCCCGGTCCAGTTGCTTCCCAAGTAACGATTTTTGTCTTTCCTGAAGAATCTTTATCAAGTTTAACTTTCCAATCCGGTACTGGCTGGTAAGACATTATTTCAGCACCTTCAGGAACCTTCAATGCCACCTTTGTCGTAGCCATGTTTTTTTCAACGGGGACCTTCAGAGTGTATGTTTCCCATGCTCCTGGAGCTGAAATCTTTGGACTGACCGTAACATGTGCACTTGCTGCACCCGCCCATATGAATAAAACAGCACAAGCTGATATCATTCCGATTGAACATTTTTTAATTACTTTCTTCATTTGATTGTCTCCTTTATGAAATTGATGTCTTTGCTGACCCGTTTACAATTATAAACTTTTTCAATATGACAACAATGACTCTAAAGAGTGATTTACCTGTAAGAGTTCCTCAACCTTTTGAACAAATGTTAAAATAAATACATTGCTGCGGAAATAAGGTGAAAATTTGAAGTATAAACAAATAAAATGGATTATTTTAATACTGCCAACATTCACAATCGGTTTGTGGGAGTATATTAGACATGTATTTTTACTGCCTTACTTATCAATGGAAATGGGGAATATCTTATCGCCAGTTATAGTATTTGCTGTTACGATTCTTTTCCTGTTGAAACTATTTTCCATATTAGAGGGCATACAGGAAGAACTGAAAGTTGAAAAGGCAAGAAAAGCAGCCCTCCTAGAAAGGGAAAACCTTGCACGGGAACTGCACGATGGTATTGCTCAGTCCTTATTTTTGCTATCTGTTAAACTTAATAAATTCGGAAAAAAAACGTCAATTGAGGCACATCCGGATTTTCAAAAAACAAAACAAACATTGCAGCAGATATATGATGATACCCGCCAGGCCATAGAAAATTTGAAACAGCTGCCGGCACCTGAATTGTTCAGCTGGACGAATAATATTCAAACGTACCTGTCAGAGCTTGAACATAATCACTCGATGAGCGTCGATTTCCTTTGGGAAATACCAGAGGAGAGTTTATCCGCTAAAGAGAAAATAGAACTGTTTTCCTGTATAAAAGAAGCTGTAATGAACGTGATAAAGCATGCTCAGACAAATTGGATGATGATAAGTGCAAAGGAATCTGAGCATGGCTGGACCTGTGAGATACGTGACAACGGTGTCGGCTTTACAAATGCTCAAATTCAATCATCTAGAGGGTTCGGGCTCGAAATCCTCGAAAATCGTGCGGCAGCTATGAACTGGACGTTTTCGATAAATAGAGTTAACAATGAAACGATTATTCTGCTTAAAAAGGAGTATTAATTGATGCAGCCATTTCGAATACTAGTTGTTGATGATCATACTCACGCAAGAGAAGCAATCCGTATTATTTTAGAAGAGTACAGTGAGTTTAAAATAATAGGAGAAGCAAAAAATGGCCAAGAAGCAATCCGCCTTACGGAAGCGTTGATGCCGGATATTATTTTAATGGATATTCAAATGCCCGTTATGGACGGGCTTGAGGCAACAAAAATAATAAAGACGAAATTCCCCTCTGTCAAAATCGTGATGATCACTGTTTCAGACGATGTAACGAATCTATTTCATGCTTTAAAGCAAGGTGCGCAAGGTTATTTATTAAAAAACATTCAGTCTGAGCACTGGTATGAATACCTTAGAGCATTCGCATTGGATGAGGTGCCGATGTCAAAAGAAATCGCCTTCCGCATTCTAAATGAATTCCCAAAGAACAAACCAGAAACAAACAATAATAATCCATTGTCCCCCAGAGAATTAGAAGTTCTTCAGCTGGTGGCAAAAGGACTGTCAAACAGAGTCATATCTGAAACTCTCTTCATCTCGGAACATACTGTAAAAAGCCATCTTAAAAATATCTTAAGCAAGCTTCATTTGGAAAACCGGGTACAGCTGACTAATTATGCTTTTCAGCAAGGGCTGGTCGACATAAACCATACACTAAATTAATCAGAACAAACATCATCCAGTCTTTTTTGCTGGATGATTTTTTCAAGAGAAAAAACTGAAAAGGCTGTTCACTCATTTATATACTGATGTTCCATTGAATGAGCATAAGAAAAACACACAGGAGGGTGGTTACCCCCAAAAGTTAGATTTTTTCACTCTAACTTTCGGGGTGCGGTACCGAGCCTGTGTGTTTTTTATTAAATCTATTTTATTTACTTTTTCAGTAATTCATATTGCTTGATAACTTCTTTTGAGATTTCATCTTCCATGCTTAAGCCGCTGATTTCCTTAAGAGCATTTGCTGCACCATTTTCTTTTATCATATCCTGAAGCTTAACTGCTTCTTCATCTTCTTGATAATCAAACAATAGTGCTGAAGCGATGGCTTTTGCAAGATTTGTATATGCTAAGCCAGCTTTTTTTGCTTCTGCTGCAGGACGGACCAATCTGTCATCTGGTCCTAATTTTCTGATAGGAGACCTTCCTACACGAGTTACTCCATCATTTAAGAATGGATTGCGGAATCGGTTAATGATTTTTTCGATATATTTTTGATGTTCTTCTGGGTTTAATCCATATTGATGAATCAAATACCCGCCAGTTTCCTTCAGTGTTTCTATTACCTGCTGCAGAATGGTTTCATCTTCAAGTGTCTTATCAATTGTTGATTTGTTTTCCAAGTAACCCAGGTAGGCAATAACCGCATGTCCAGTATTTACAGTGAAAAGCTTCCTTTCTATGAATGGAGCAAGGTCTGGTACAATTGTCATTCCCTCCACTGGAGGAATGCTTTCACTTGTTTCTACCACCCATTCATAATACGATTCAACCATAACATCAAGTGTACCGTGATTATCCTGGATAGGAACGATGCGGTCAACCGCAGAATTAAAGAAAGATACTTGATCAAGATTTGCTTTTGTTTCCTCATCAAGATGCTCTAAAATGTACCCCTTTAACAATTCTGTAGAAGAAATCTGGTTTTCGCATGCAATCACATATAATTGATCTTGATTGCTTTTTACTCTTTCTGTTATTCCCTTTGCAATTAGCGGGGCAATGCGGGGCAGGATATTCGGACCGATTGCTGTAGTAAGGTATGTAGCATTTTTAATGCTTTCTATAACTTCTTCTTCCTGTTTAAGATTATTTAGTCCTGAAACATTTTCAATTACCTCTGTTTGCCCTTCTTCAGTAGCCAGTTTTACTGTATAGCGTTTTTCTTCATTTAATTGATTGATAATTCCTTCTGCGATATCAACGAATGTCACATGGTAACCGGATTTTGAAAACAGGGCACCGATAAAACCTCTGCCAATATTTCCTGCTCCGAAGTGTATTGCATTTTTCATATTAATCATTCCTTATCAAATTATTTTGGATATAATCCAAGAAAATGTCTTCAAGTTTTGTCTTGATGGCTTCCTCGCTGGCCGAAGAAAAAATCAGAATACTTTGATGATCTTCGATTAAGCTGGTACTTATGAGGCTTACTATTTCCTGCTCTCTTGCGCTTAATTCTTCAGGCGCAATCATGAGCAGCAAACTTTCCATTTCCATTTGATTTCCATCCATGCCTTTTACATGAGTAGGCTCCTTCAAACGAGTCACCTGGAAAATCATCTCATAGATATCACTATGCCTGCAATGATAGAGGGCCATTCCGGTATGCGGAATTCCAAGCCCTCCTTTTCTCTCACGTTCCTCAAGGCTCATAAGGACGGATTCCCCGTTGCTGAGCTGTTTATTTTTTTCAGCTTCAGCAATCATTTTTGCAAGGACCTGCTTCTGATTTTCCCTTTCCCTGCTGCGGTAAACATGAAAATTATTCAGGATCGATTCTATGCTTGCGTGGACAGACTTTATCTCATCAAGAACTTCATGAATGCCTCTTTTTTTTCTGGCAGGTCCTCCGTCATCATTTATGGCCCTTCCCTGATTCTTTTTATTCCGTGTAAAGCTTTTAATATTTGTACTAAGATAGCTTCTAATTGATCGAATATCATCATGACTTAACAGAGGATTCACCAGGATATATTCAGTTCGCAAAAATGGAAGTCTTACTGTTGAAATAATTAAATCATATTGCGACAAATCGGCATGCTGAATTTCCTTAATGGTTTTAACGTCTACCGAGTCAATTTCAATGAACTCCTTTTTGATCCTGCTTGCCAGCATTTTGGATGTGCCGATACCAGTGGGACACACAACAAGAGATGAAATGGTAATATGTTCTTCTCTTAAAAGCAGCGCAGAACCGAAATGGAGAACAATAAAGGCAATCTCGCCATCAGGAAAGTCAATATCTTCAAACTGCTTTTCCAGGCTGTTTTTTACAGCCATATAAAGGACCGGATATTTTCTTCTGATATCCTCTGTTAGCGGGTTAAACACCGCCATTTTCTGCTTAATCCGAAAAATGGACGGCTCTAAATGTGCAAGCAGTCCCTGGAAGAGGGAAAAGTCTGATGATAAATCAACATGCAGCTGTGAAGACACGTATGTAATCAAATTCCGGATATATTGTCCAAGAATGACACTGTCATAATGAACAGCATCAGCATTTTGGAGCTTTGACCCCTTAAGGATTACTGCCAGATAATGAATGCTGCTGTCAGAAAAATGCACCTTGAATTGCTCCTCAATTTCATGACAAAGCATTTTCATAAATTGAAACTCAT
The DNA here is from genome assembly GCF_900112495.1 of Bacillus sp. OV322. Classification (GTDB taxonomy): domain Bacteria; phylum Bacillota; class Bacilli; order Bacillales; family DSM-1321; genus Peribacillus. The sequence goes on along the minus strand of NZ_FOMA01000006.1, from coordinate 350,642 downwards.
CAGGCAAGTCAGTTTCAACTTCTTCCATTCTGAATCCCATTTTTATTCTTTGCATTGTAATGCAAATGTGGACAATCAGCCCTATATAATCACTGTCAGCAAGCCGGGACTGCCCTTTACTGATATATTCGCTCAAAAGTCTGTCAATGTTTGAAAGATATTCAGGATTAAAATAATGAATCACTTTATCGCTTTCTACATTTCCTTTTTCCAGCAAAAACAGTGCTTCTATTAGCTCTTCATTAAAATAAATCAGAAAGAAATTGGCGAGAGCTTTTCTTTTTTCTGTTTCTCCAGCTTGCAGCTCAATGCCTACTCCTCTTTTTCTTGTTAAAACCACGTTATAATTGGACAGCCAATCTGTCAGCTCATCCAAATATGCTGTCAGTGTCGACACGCTGACGGCAAGCTGGCTTGCGAGTGACTGAATTTTGAAGGACTTTCCTTCATGAAGCAGAATAATCAAAAGGTTGAGCTTTCTTTCCTGTGGTGTCTGGTCAACTGGCCGAACCTCAAGAAGCTTTTGGATTAAGCGGAAGATTTGCTCGTTTTTCCCCTCAATGATCAAGCCATCATTATTATTGCGAATCAGCTTTAGTTCAAAATGTGAAAGGGTATTTTCTATCGTTTTTAAATCTCTGTGGATGGTTCTTACACTAACATTTAGGAATGTTGCCATTGAAAGTGCTGTATGCTTCCCGGATGTTTTAATGATCAATTCGATTATTGCTTTTTCCCTTGACGTAATAAACATGCACGCAGCCCATTTCCTGAAATAGTTTATTTAAGCACTCTGAAAAACAAGGAATAGAAAAGCGCACTTTGCGCCTTTCTATTCTAATTTTCGCTTATTTAGTTTTGGTTAAGAATTCCCATTATTTCCTTCGCAGTTTTGGCTTCTGCCATTTTTTCGATGTTAGCCATATCAGAACAAGTGACTGCAATGCCAGAAAGGATTTCCAGGTGTGTGCCGTCTTTGCCGGCGATCCCAAAGATCATTCGAACATTTTCACCATCGAAATCTACACCATTTGGAACCTGGATGACAGTGAATCCTGATTTAATGACCGCCTTTTTAGCATCTTCTGTTCCATGAGGAATGGCTACATCATTACCCATGTACGTTGTAGTTATTTTGTCACGTTCTATCATTGCTTCGATGTAACTTTCATCCACATATCCTCCATCAACAAGAGCTCGTCCAGCAAAGCGGATGGCTTCTTCCTTATTGGCAAAATCCTTGTTGAGGAAAATATATTTTTCAAGAAGCAGGCTGTCATCGGCAGGTTTTTCCCCTGCATCCTCTGCTGTTATCTCTTCTTCATGTTGCTTTCCTTCAATTCCGCCGTTCTTTAGTTCATTAATTAACTTATCATATTCTGGGCTGGATAAGAAATTTTCTACTGAAATATGATAAGCACCCGGCACCTTATTTTCTGCTCGAGGCGTCAATTCCTCTTGTGTGATAACAATCTGGGCATCTTCAGGCAAATTGGAAATCGCTGTATTCGTTACAGACACCTTCAACCCTGCTTCTTTCACTTTTTTGCGCAGAAGAGAGGCACCCATAGCACTAGAACCCATTCCTGCATCACACGCAAAAACAATTTTGTTCACGTCTTTGGGAATATCCTTTGTGCCAGAAGCCAATATTCCGCTTACACTGCTTTTCTTGCCTTTCATTTCCTGCATTTTTCTAGTTGCTTCTTCAATATCCTCATCTGATTGCTTGCCGGTTTTCAAGACAAATGTCGAAACGATGAATGATACGGCTGCTGCAACCAAAATGCCTGCAAAGTTGGCAATGTATGAACTTGCATGATGAGGAGTAACTGCAGTGATGGCAATGATGCTTCCTGGTGAAGATGGAGCAAACAAACCGCCGCCTAATAGAAGAAGTGTAAACACTCCGCTCATCCCGCCTAAGATGACTGCCAAGAATAAAAGCGGGCGCATCAGGATGTAAGGGAAATAAATTTCATGAATACCGCCAAGGAACTGGATGATGGCTGCTCCCGGGGCCGTTCTTTTCGCATTACCTTTACCAAAGATTGAATATGCAAGAAGCACGCCAAGTCCTGGCCCAGGATTTGCTTCAAGAAGGAAGAGTACAGATTTGCCAGTAGAGTTGGCTTGTTCTGTACCAATCGGTGATAAAATCCCATGATTAATTGCGTTATTAAGGAACAATACTTTTCCTGGCTCAATAAGTATACTTGTTAATGGAAGCAGCTTCATACTTACAAGCCATTCCACTCCATGTTCCAGCCAGCCGGTAAATACTGAAACGGCAGGCCCTACTGCAAGAAAGGACACGATAGCAAGCCCTCCGCCCATAATACCGGCAGAGAAGTTATTTACAAGCATTTCAAATCCTGTTTTCACTTTTCCTTCGACCCACTGGTCAAACTTCTTGATTGCGTATCCTCCAAAAGGTCCCATAATCATAGCTCCAAGGAACATCGGTATTCCAGCTCCAACTACTACCCCCATAGTTGCAATGGCACCGACTACCCCGCCGCGCTGGTCATGCACAAGTTTACCGCCTGTATAACCAATCAGCACCGGCAGCAGGAAGCTGACCATTGGACCGACCATTTTGGCAAGGCTTTCATTTGGGATGAAACCAGTAGGAATAAATAATGCTGTAATCAATCCCCATGCAATGAAAGCGGCAATGTTCGGCATGACCATAGAGCTTAGAAAATTGCCGAATTTCTGTACAGCTAATTTTATATTTGATTGAGCCATTTGCCCTCATCTCCTCTTTTGTTTTTACAAATAGTATGTTATAGCACATTCCCTGGACAATCAACGAATAAGAAAACTGACTTTGTCGCAGCAGAAGGTGACAAGACCATATTTATTTAACAGGCCCTGAAAATTGGATCGGCCATTGTTAGACTCCTGCTTGGAGTGCGGGCTGCGGAAGGGAGGCCTAATAAACCTCAAACGAAAAAAAGACAACGTTGAAACGTTTTCTGTGACTATATCCCCTCCTAATGGCTGCTGCAATAGAAAAAATCTAAATCCCAAAAAACCGCATCCCATTTGAAATGGAATGCGGTTTTTATTATAAAGTGATATCAAGCATAATCCCAAAATATATTGATGCGATAAAACAAAGACCGAACAGCAGCCCAAGCAGCGCTGATGCTTTTTTGCGGAAGCTTTCAATGATCATCGCTAAAAACAGGAAGGAAATCAGAAACAAAAAGACGCCCTGATAGGATATATTCAGATGGACGCTTATCGGGACAGCAATTTCTTTTCCGATTAAAAAAGATGCCCATTTCGATGCCCCTTCTGTTGTAACAGTTATATTCGGGTCATGCGGCGGTGATAACGTACCCATTACAGCTGTAAAGGAAAATACAGCAAGCAGGAGAATGGTTTCGGCCTTCACCCATGATACGGGGTTAAAAGGTTTCTCTCTCTCTGCTTTTTTTGCTAAAAAGCCATTAATGAAAGCAAATGCTAAAACTGGAATAATACTGATGTGCTTAAGCAAAAGCATCTGCCCATACGGCAGGGCCCAGGACATGAAATACTCCCTGGGTTCCACGATTTTAAACATTAAAACCAGGCCACTTGAAATAATTAAAACGAGGCTTAAAATGGCAAATGGCGTGAACCAGCGGAGAAATGCCTGCCAGTTTTTTTCTCCTTTAGCGAAAAAGGATATATGAAGAAGAATGCCTCCCCACAATGAAATCATTAAAAAGTGGACTGAATGTGAGGCGAAACCAGTCCAAAAAGATAAGGAAGCTACATGTGAGGCGTATCCCTGTGCGGCAATCATGATCAGCATCCAAAATGCCTCAAGATATTTAGAGCCACGCAATTGTATCGTCAGCCATAATAGTGCACCGGAAAAGCCAGTGGCCAGAAAAGCCCTGCCCACCTGAAAATCGGTAATCACTGATAGTAATACAGAGGTAAACCCTGAGTTATCCGCAAAGTAGCGAATCACCTCCAAAATCGGCATAAAGGTGCAAATCATGATGCCTAGTGCCGACAGCAGCAGAGCCGGTTTGGGTACAGCTGTTTTTGGCTTTTTTTCTTCTGAAACAAACTTCAATGCAATATGTCCGGCCAAAAATGCAAACAACAAGTAGTTTATCAAATGTGATAGCGGCAATAAAACAATCATGCTTTACTTCTTCTTTTTGAACAGCAATAAAATGCCTGCGATCAAGATGAGTCCCAGTACTATCATGAACACAGTGGAAGAAGAAGATTTTTCCTCCGTCTTGCTATTGTCACTGGCTACTTTTTTTTCTTGTTCTGCTGTTTTTTCCGTTGTTTTTTTAACAGTAAATTTCTTTTCAGTTTCTTTTTTTGGGACATTAACAGTGAATGGGATTTCACCTGAAATCGGATGGCCGTCTTCGCCGACAATTTTCCATATTACTTTATATGAACCGCTTGCCAGCGGCTTTGATAATACACCAGTCATATTTGAATCATTTACTTTTACTGAAACAGGGACTTCCACTTCCCCTTTCATCACTTTCATCGTACTAAGGTTTTCCACTTTAGATTCAAAAACAAGACTGATTTTTTTAAGTTCACTTGTGATGACTTGTCCCTTTGCAGGGTTAGATGACTCCAAACCCGTATGGGCCGATGCCGCCAGCGGCACCATTAAAAATAATCCTGCCAAAAAGAACAATACCTTTTTCATATGTATTCCACCTTTCTTCCTGCGAAACTGCCATTCCATCATACCATTTAATAGAATAAGAAATTTGTATGTACTTTTAACAACTTTGTGAATGTATCATTTTATCCATAAAGTAAAAATTCCACCAGTGCAGGCATTCCCGCACTGATGGTTAAAGCTAATCTTTTTTCTCCTGTACTCTAAGCAGTCGCAGGCTATTTGCAGTGACAATCAATGTAGCTCCCATGTCGGCAAAAATGGCAATCCAGAGCGTCAGCCAGCCTGGAATGACAAGCAATAGGGCAAGAAGCTTGATACCGATGGAAAATGCGATATTCTGTTTGATCACCCATAACGTTTTTCTGCTTAGTTTAATTGCAAAGGGCAGTTTGATTAAGTCATCAGCCATTAGCACAACATCAGCTGTTTCAAGCGCTGTATCTGTCCCTGCTCCCCCAAGACTGATTCCTACTGCAGCGGCTGCGAGAGCAGGAGCATCGTTCACCCCGTCGCCTACCATGGCAGTTTTTCCAGTTTTTTGCAGTTTATTAATATAATCCATTTTCTCCTGCGGCATCAGTTCCGCTTTGGATTCAGAGATTCCAGCTTCAGCGGCAATAACAGATGCTGCGGAGGAATTATCACCTGTCAGCATTACTGTTTTTTCAATACCCAATTCCTTTAGCTTTTGTATCACTTCTCTGACGTTGTCACGTACTTCATCTTTAGCAGCGATAATGGCTAAAATGCTGGTTTGGCTTCCCATCAGCATTACGGTTTTTCCTTGTTTCTGCATTTTGAGAATCCTGTCTTCCAGCTGTTGTAATAAGCCTTTATGAAATATGTCCGGCTTGCCCGCGATATACTTTTCACCATTTATGGTTCCATAGATGCCTTTTCCTGCTTGTGCAGAAAACTCTTCTACCTCAATGCCCTGAAAATCAAGATTCAACTCTTTTGCTTTTTTCAGGATGGCTGAGGAAAGAGGATGCTGTGACCTGTACTCTAGTGCTGCCAGATTTGAAAAAATTTCATTTGCATCAAATTCTTCGTTCAAGATCATTATGTCAGTAACAGCAGGATGTCCCTTGGTAAGGGTCCCTGTTTTATCAAAGGCTATGCTCTTTAATGATCCCATTTCCTCAAGGAAAACTCCGCCTTTTATCAAAACACCTTTTTTGGCTGCGTTTCCGATTGCAGTCACTATTGCTACCGGGGTCGAAATGACCAGGGCGCACGGACATCCTACAACAAGAACCGATAATCCCTGATACACCCATTCGCCCCATGAACCGCCAGCTATGAGGGGCGGCAGTGTCATTACCAGCAAGCTGATGAACATGATGATTGGAGTGTAGTATTTTGCGAATTTTTCGATAAATGACTGTGAAGGTGCACGTTCGCCCTGGGCTTCTTCTACGAGATGAATGATTTTGGCAATAGCAGTATCTTCTGCCCGCTTTGTAATCTTAATTTCCAGCAAACCTTCACTGTTCAGGGAACCGGCAAAAACTTCATCTGATACGGTTTTGCTGACTGGCAAAGACTCACCGGTAATCGCAGCCTGATTCACTGAAGATGTTCCTTTTAATATGATTCCGTCCATCGGGATTTTTTGCCCCGGCTTGACGATCATCACATCTCCCACTTCAATATCTTCCACGTCAATTGTTATTTCTATATCATTTCTTTTGACAACTGCTTTTTTAGGAGCAATTTCCATCAGGGAACGAATGGATTGGCGTGCTTTTATCATAGAATAAGATTCCAGCACCTCACTGACAGCAAAAAGGATTACCACTACAGCCCCTTCGCGCCAATCTCCTATGACGGCAGCTCCTATAATAGCAATTGTCATCAATGTTTTCATGTCAAAATCCAGCTTAAAGAGATTTTTTAAACCAGCGTTAAAAAGCCTGTATCCCCCTAAAAGTATGCCTGCACCATATGCAGTTACAGCAGCCATGCTATTTTCGCCGTAAATGCCCTGAAAAAAATAACCTATTAAGGCAAATAAAATGGAGAGCATAACAGCAGCATGCCGTTTATAAAAAGGAACTCTTTGATTTTCTGCCTTTTCTCCTTCCGGAACAACCTTTATTTGTTCAAAAGACCCCGCTTTTTCAATTTCTGAAATTGTTGCCTGTCCGTATACGGTAATCTTCAAGGCGCCAAAATTCACTTTTGCATCTTCTACTCCATCAATGCGCCGGACGTTCTTTTCGAATGTATTCGCACATCCAGCACAGGTAAATCCTGATACCCGGTATATCTGTTTTTCAGCTTCCATCAACTTTCCTCCCCTGAAGCGGCAAGAGCTGCATTAACAACGTTCAACTAATAATATTTATATAGATGAATAAAAACAATTGTCGTTTTTTGGTGTCTAAGTCGGCAAAACCTTAAAAAATATAACCTCAGCACTACCAAGGTATATTGCTTTCTAATACCTGAAAACGTATAAGTAATTACAGTTTACTTCAATGCGGTTTGCTTCCTCTCTGCAACAAGCATCTATTTGACTATTAGTATATGAGCTGCCCGTAAAGCGGTCAAATAATTTTTCAGTTCAGCTCTGTTAAGCTCCTTGCTGAAGTTGGCTTGGAATGTTAGATGGTGCAGATATCCTAGCTGGAGGTTAAATACATTTTTAAGTATTCGAGGAAGACTTTATGGTGATGCAGTTTATTACATGATTGCTCAAATAGCTGTTCCCGAGAAGTCCTTAATCCAATCAATTGAGAAAAATACCGGCTTTTTCTATACTATAATAGAAGGAGTATAAGGGAAGGAGCCTGATATGATTGACAAAGATAAAAATATACCCTATGAAGAGCTAGACGAAGAAACTGTATTTATTGTGACACAGACTTTTAAAGCACTATCGGATCCAACACGCCTGCGCATTCTTCAGCTTCTTTTTCAGGGAGAACATTCTGTAAATGAAATTGCAGAAACATTATCGCTGCTTCAATCCACTGTTTCCCATCAGCTCAGGTTTTTAAAAAATCTGCGGTTAGTAAAATTCAGAAGAGAAGGAACCACGATGTTTTACTCTCATGATGATCAGCATGTCATCGATGTCTTGAAGCAAATGATCGAGCATTCACAGCATATGTAAAAAAAGCAGCGAATGCTGCTTTTTTATACATGCTTAAGATTAAATTATTAAATAACATCGTGCGGCGCAAATGAACAGGCAAAGGTCCCTTTTTCAATTTGGATTGTCGGATGCTCAATTTCAAATTTATCATGCAGCTCCTTGTTCATTCTTAGAATTAATTCATCATTATCTTCAATCTTTGAACGCACAAGATGGACTGTCATTGCTGCCTCTGTGGTACTCATGGCCCATACATGCAGATCATGAACATCAATCACATCCGGAAGATTCATCAGATATTTTTTGATTTCCTCTGTTTCTATACCTGACGGAACAGCATCAAGCGACAAATTGACAGACTCCTTTAGCAAGCTCCATGTGCCAATAAAAATGACTGCTGCAATTATCAGGCTCACTGTCGGATCAAGCCATTCCCAGCCAGTATAGATCATGATGAATCCGGCAATGACGACTCCGAGAGACACTAAGGTATCTGCTGCCATATGCATGTATGCTCCTCGAATGTTCAAATCCTTTTTTCTGCCTGACATAAATAAAAATGCAGTAAAACCATTAATAACTATTCCGATAACAGCTACAATAATTACTGTGGCTCCTGCCGCCGGAGACGGTGCAGAAAAACGCTGAACCGCCTCCCAGGCTATGCCGCCTATTGCAATCAATAAAAATACGGCATTGAGCATGGCTGCAAGAATGGAGCTTCTCTTCAATCCGTATGTTCTTGTTTTGCTTGGCGCCTTTTTTCCCAGCCAAACCGCAATCCAGGCAATGGCCAAACCAAATACATCACTTAAATTATGTCCCGCGTCTGCTAGCAGTGCCAGAGAATTACTGGTAATTCCGTACACTGTTTCAACCGCAATAAAAATCACGTTAAGAATAATTCCAACTGCAAATGCTTTGCCGAAGTTTGCAGGCTGATGTGAGTGGCTATGTTCATGGCTATGTGTGTGCCCCATGCTTCCATCCTCCTTTATATGAATATATGCTCATATATAATATTATGTATCAAGCCTCATAGGAACTCAATCTTTATTTACCCTAAATAGCCGATATCATACACGCTAAAGCTTAGCGAGCCAGACCTATTTACAACTGAAGATTTTTAAAAAGAAAATTCGCGTAAATATTCCTCTTCAAGCGTTTTATGTCGTATTCTGCGGTTTCCCAAGAAATAATGGAAATATTCTAATTAATCCACTTTTAGAGTAATAAATAATCTTCACCTATCCAGAATCAATATTTTAAATAAATAGCTATTTTTTAAAAATTGTTGTTTTTAATAAGTAATGTGAAGCGAATCTATTATAAAATGAGGTTGGATGTAGCGAAAGGTGTGACACTCTTGCTTTGCTTAACAGGAGGCGAGACCCCGCAGACATGCTAGAGAATGAGTGTTCACCCCTTGTCCCGCGGAAAGCGAGCATCCTGGAGCAATAATCAACCCCTCTTTCTAAAGCATCAAAGTTTACAAAAACAGCCAATAAAAAACAGTCGTTCCATTAGGAAATAGCTGTAATGTTTACTATATACGATTGTTGCCCCAATAAAGAAGAAACCAGCATCAGTTTGATTAACTCATCCCATTTCAGAAGTTCAGCAATAACATCAAAACTGCCTGGAAGCAATAAAACAAGCTCCATAACTATAAATAGAATTCCAATTATAAAAAGAAAAATAACGATCTAAACTGAGGCTTGGTTAAAGTACATTTTCAGGGTGCTGTTTGGGAGTTGAATTCTCTTGGCGGAACAACCCAAGTAAGTGAGACAGGTTTATCAAAAAATAATTGTTAAAATAAGGAATAATACTGTTATAATAAAAAAAATAATGCTTTTTTTAAGGATGTGAACTTTATCACAAATTCTAAAGGGCTGTTATGGGGACATAGTTTAAAAATCACTGTATGCATTTTATTAATTGTTTTCATACTTAACACCATAAATGAACCCATTATAAAAAATGTGATGGCCGTTTTCCTTGCATTATCGGCAGGCAGCAGCGGAGACAGATTGCTTTTGCTGTACAGTGATAGATAAAAAAAATCAATGCCGCATTTAAGTACTGCTGTTTTCAAGAATGAAAAAATCCTGGCATCAACAGCCAGGATTTTTTCATTTTTACTTATACAATAAATATTTTTCCCTTACTTTCATGAACTCTTTTAATTTCCCTTGCCACTCTCTCTCCATTTGATCCACACTTTTTCCTTGTTCGATTCCCCTTCGTATGTCGCCCGTGCCTGCAAGATTATCAAAGTATGAAATTCCTTTGCTGTCAGGTGTTCTAAATGCAAACTTATCTGGATACATGTCATGTATCGTTTTAACAATATATAATCCGGCTTCAAAAGGCTTAAAGGCTTTTCTGTCGGTCACATGTATTTGGACGCCGTGTGCCAGCTCATTTACATACTTGGAGGTGGTCGGGATAAAGGATGAGGCTCTGAAAATGACTCCAGGAAGTTTTAGGGCATTTAATTTTTCAGCCAAATCATCTCCATTAATAAATGGAGCTCCTATTGTTTCAAATGGCCTTGTTGTACCCCTCCCTTCTGACAAATTTGTGCCTTCTATCAATGCTGCGCCCGGATAGACAATAGCGGTATCCAAAGTTGGCATATTTGGAGAAGGCGGAACAAACTGGAGCTTAGTATCATCATAAAGCATCTTCCTCTTCCATCCATCCATTTTTACTACTGTTAAATCTGCGCCAATATTAAATTCTTTATTAAAAAGTCTGGAAAGTTCCCCAATCGTCATGCCGTGCCTTACCGGGATCGGATATTCACCGACAAAAGACGAATATTTATCTTCAAGAACCGGTCCTTCCACCTTTACCCCGCCAATCGGATTCGGCCGGTCAAGGACAATTATGGGTATATGGTTTTCCTTTGCGGCCTCCATTGCCAATGCCATTGTGTAAATATAGGTATAAAATCTGCTGCCGGCATCCTGGATGTCGAATACGATAACATCCACGTTTTTCAGCATCTCACTTGTCGGTTTTTTGGTCGGCCCATATAGACTGTATACAGGAAGCCCTGTTTTTTCATCTTTATAATACTCCACATACTTTCCCGCCTGCTCGCTTCCGCGGATACCATGTTCAGGACCGAATAATGCAGTCAGTTTCACCTCTGGATTTCTATACATCAAATCAGCGATGCTGTTTAGCTGCTGATCGACTCCTGTTGGATTTGTGATCAAACCTACTCTTTTTCCTTTTATCAGGCTAAGCTTATCCTTTAATAACACATCTTCACCTATTCGCAGCTTTGAATGAGTATTGTTGTAGCCTTTATGGGCCATAGTAATGCTGATAGTCGAAGAAATGAGCAGCACAGCAAAAATAATAGTGAGAAGTTTTTTCACATTTGACCCTCCTCTCTAGTAGCTTAATCCGTGGCCAAAGGCATATAACACACTGCCATTTTGATTATATATTGTTACAGGAAGCTTGCCGGACGGATTCAGGCTTCCGAATGCGGCATTCACAGCCGCTTCAAAGCTTGCTGTTCTAAAGCCATATTGTGCCAGATAAGCATCAGCATCCGGGTAAGACATGATGTCATATGGATTGCGGATACCTATGCCTATGACAGGTATATTTCCTGCTGTCAGCTGATTAGCCAGCATCATTTGATCGCTCGCCGGAAGTCTTCCAGAAACGGTGGATGTATTTGTCCCCAATATAATATATTTAGCGTCCTTGATACTGCTTAATTGCTGTTCAGACAGCGGTTTAGCGGTTTTTATTACCATGACATTTTCATGATGTTTTTTAACCTGCAGCGCCAAATCTTCCACATAGCTGCTGCCTATTACGGCGATTTTGTCTTCCTTAGCTGCTTTTAAAGGAAGGGCACCATTATTCTTTACAAGAGTTACCGATTTTTCTGCTGCCTCCTTTTCGACAGTTTTATGCTGCGGTGATCCTACTACTTTCAATGCGTTCTGAATCTCTGCTTGAACAGAAGCTTTATGTTCAGATTTTAGAATGCCGCGGTTCAGCTTTAAGGCTAAAATCCGCTCATCTGATTTCTCAATGCGCGATACTGGAATTTCTCCCTTTTTCACAGCACTATATAATCCCTCTGCAACATCCTTAAGACCTACTGGCATTAACACAATATCCGTGCCTGCCTTTACAGCCCGGATAGCTGAATCAACTGGTCCAAAATTGTCGCTGATGGCCTGCATGTTCATTGCATCTGTGATGATGACTCCTTTATATTTCATTTGATTTCTCATAAGACCAGTCAGCACTTTTTCGGAAAGGGTAGCGGGTATGGAGATTTCTGTTCCGTCTTTTTTTGAAATTGCTTTTGTAGAATCGATTTTAGGAAATGTGACATGTGCTGTCATAATCGCATCAATTCCTGCGTTCATAGCCTGCTGAAATGGATATAGTTCCACCTTTATCAGCCGGTCCATATCATATGGTACTTCCGGAAGCCCCAAGTGAGAGTCCACTGCTGTATCTCCATGGCCTGGAAAGTGCTTGGCTGTAGCAGCGATCCCGCTGTTTTGCAGTCCCTTAATGTAAGAATTCCCCAAAGAAGATACAAGCTCAGGATCTTCTCCAAAAGAACGGACGCCGATGACTGGATTATCCGGATTGTTATTCACATCAAGATCAGGAGCCAAATTCATATTTATCCCAAGAGCCTTCAATTCTTCCCCGATGGCCTGACCCACTTTTTGAGTTATTTCATTTGACCTTGCTGCGCCTAAGGCCATATTACCAGGCATATCTGTTCCGGACTGAAGTCTGGTTATTACTCCGCCTTCCTGATCAATGCTCATTAACAGCCCATATTTGCTTGATGCTTCCTGATAGTCATGCACAAGCCTTGTGGTTTGTTCGGTATTTACAACATTTTCACGAAATAAGATGACTCCGCCCAAGTGGTAATCTTTTACCTGCTGTTGTATTTCCGGCAGCATGCTTGTCACATCTTTGCCGTTTTGTGTTCTGAAATCCGGCATCAGCATCTGGCCTACCTTCTCCTCCAGGGTCATGTGTTTAATGGCTTGCTCAATTACACGATAGCGACTGCTTTTATTTTTATGAATTTCTATGCTGTCCCCTTTTTTCTGGATGGATATTTTATCAAAGCTATTTCCAGATGTAACGGTAATTAGTGCTGTTCCTTTTTTTCCTGTAAACGTTATTTGCCCGTTTTGGTCAATCTCAGCAACTCTTTTATTGGCCGAAAGCCAGCGCACGTTTTTTTCGGCACTTGTAAAATGCCCGTCCCGATACACGTATAGTGCTTTTAGCTGCAGTTTATTATTGACAAGATCCCTCTTTACCTGAGGAATATTTGCATCTATTATGAGGTGTTTAAGCCCAAAAGATTGTGGCATTTGTGCGTTTACGGTAAAAGTTGAATTCGGCGAAAACATGATTACTGAAACAGCAATTGAAACCAGCATGATTTTAATAATACCTTTCATATGTTCCCCTCCCGTTACTATTATTCCGAGTTTAAGCGCCTTAAAGCAGTTTTTTTAATGTTATCCAATCTTGCGGATCACCTTGATTTTCGATAATGATATCTTTGGGATTACAGTGCATAGCGGTTCCGCACTTTTTTGATGACTGTATGGCTGCAAGCTATACTGCTGTTATTATACATACGTTTTATTTCATATCTGCCCTCCCAATTATAAAATATGTAAACCCTTACATAATCAGGTTATATGGTATACAAACCGCAGTCTATGCACCTTAAGTCACAAACCTGATGATCTCATTGCTATAACACTATCCTTTGTAGGATAACGATTGACTTATTTTTATAATTTTTAGAAATCTTAACTGTTATCGAAGTTTTGAAACAAAAATGTATAAAAGACTTCTGCAGCTGTTATGAAAGGCAAGAAAATGAAGTTTGCTTTCGTTAACTTTGCTGCTATGAAACAAGGTGGCTGATTTCCTCTCCAGGATGCTCAAATCAACCTGACTTGACAATGGGAACGCCTCACATAACAAATTAAACAAACAACAATCTTTAAGAAAAGAGCCTAACAGAAAGACATGTTGTATGTCTGCCACGATGTGCAGCTATTTTAATTTTGTGCAAAGGGACAGTTTAGCGGAAATAATTTATAAAATCATATAATTATCCAGGAGGTTGTATTAAGTTAATTTCGGCATCAAACGAAAAAGCTAGTTCACTATCTCCAGCATATTGAAAATTGAACGCCCACTTCACTAAAATGTGAGCCTTATGGTAGGATTTAAAGGAAAACTATTATGTGATAAAAATGAGGGTGGGGAACATCGGAATGGATATCAAATTTAATGGGTTTACCATTAAGATCAAAGACTTTGCGGAAATGGAAATGCATCCGGGGATTGTGTTTGTAAGTGATTGTGAAATAACAGCCGATGAATTTGATATTTTCATGAGATTTTGGCCAGTGAAGTGAGTGATTTATCTGTTTATCTTAAAACAAACGAAGAAACTTTATATATCTAAGAAATCAAATTGAAAACTTTTAAGGTCTTTTTATAAGGCTTATTTCTTAAAGATTGTTGTTTATTATGCAGTGCACCTGAGGAGGTGAAGTATGTTTACTTTTCGAAATATAGAATTGCCAAATGACAGCAGTACAATAATTTCATTTAGAAAAGATTCTTATGAGGTAAGCTTTGGCGATACCAGCCAGTTCGGTAATGCACGGGATTATTTAAGAAAAATTGAAAACCGGCTTCAGTTATTTCCCGGCGGGCTTGTTATTGTGGAACATAACAATCAAGCTGTAGGGCAAATAGAAATGCAGATCAAGGAATACGAATTTGAAAATATCGGCTATGTTAATTTATTTTATTTAATACCTGAATATAGGGGCAAGGGTATGGGAAGTGAACTTATTGGCTATGCAGAAAGGTATTTTGCTTCCTATAATATAATGGAATACCAGCTAAGGGCAGCCATTACAAATACAGGTGCACTAAATTTTTATAAAAAACATGGCTTCCGCATTCTGCGGACCGAAGAAACTGCAACACCCCATCCACGATACAGGCTAGGCAAAGCACTCTTCAATGAAAATGGGGTAATTTTGTAATACACTGCTGTGGAACGGATATAAAAAATGGAGACTGATTCTTTAAAGCAAATTTTCTAAACTATGGAATTCTATTATCCCCCATCAATTAAATTGAAAGATTTCATTAAAAAGAATTTGGTTTTATAAATAGAAAGACTTAAACGGCCAAACAATTGATGGCTTCTTCCGGTTGGCCCGGCTGGGGTCTTTTTTTTTACATATAAGTTTGGAGGCTAGTAAATGGTGTATTTATACGTGGGGTTCGGCGGAATCTTAGGTGCAATTTTACGATATGTAATTGGCGGATGGATATTTGAAGAAACAGTATTCCCCTTTGCGACATTATCCATAAATCTGGCTGGCAGCTTTTTGTTAGCCTGGCTGACTGCCTCCCTATTCAAGAAAACCAGCATTCCTTCCGAGCTAAAAACCGCTATAGGAACAGGATTTGTCGGATCTTTCACTACATTTTCAACATTAAGCATAGAAACGGTCACATTATTTAAAAATGGCCATGGTTATATGGGAGGTTTGTATATAGCAATAAGCATAATCGGAGGCGTTCTTATGAGCCGCCTTGGCTTCATGGCAAGCGGAGAGGAGCAAAAATCATGACGTTATTCCACTTGGCCATGGTGGGCCTCGGAGGTTTTTTTGGGGCAATATCCCGATATTCATTAAGCAAATTTATTAACGGACAGCACAGCTCATCCATTCCTTATGGAACAATGGCGGTAAACTTGGCCGGGGCCTTTTTGCTTGGTTTCATAACAGGCTCACAAGCAAATCTTACTCTTACTCTCTTATTAGGAACAGGCTTCATGGGGGCATTTACCACCTTCTCAACCCTTAAACTTGAAATCATTCAGCTACAGATGAAGAAATATATAAAAGTACTCATCCTATACATTGTAATCACTTATGGAGCGGGTATTTTTCTTGCATACCTGGGCTATCACATCGGCAGCCTGATTTAGAGCTAAAGTACAATAGGGCAGAGCATGACCATATTTATAATCTCGACTGCTCTGCCCTCATAAAGAAGTTTGCTCCTTTATATCCTGCGAAAACTATATTCAGAAGCCCTATGCTGAAGAATAGCAGCATAAATAACTTTGTGCCTGCTGTCACAGGTACGAAATAGGAAAAACATCCATAACTGATGATAAGAAAAAAAGTCCCTAAGGTTCCAAGAAGAATAATTGCATATATCCCCCTTTTTTTCAATTCCTTATAGATAGCTGTGTACAAAACCAGCAGGAAACTGAGCAAAGAGACAGCCGGAAAAATAGGCGAGTATTTGATCGCCAGGATTAACAGGGTGAGCTGCGGTACTGGTTCAGGATTTATGCTTGTCTGCTGTACATTTAAATAGTCAACAGCTGTTTTGGTATCTTCGTGAAAACCGCTTCCTTCATAAAGAGAGAAAAACAAAGATATGCCAAAAATGATTAAAGCACTGCACAAGACAACGGGTTTTATAATTTTCATAGCCACATACCCAGCCTTCTTTCATACGTTTTAATTTTCAATTTACCGTTGTGAAACTATCAGGAATTTTTTTAGATCCGTTTTCAGACGCTGCACTTCTTTTTACAAACCAGTTACACCCGAAGGCTCTGAAATGGGCAACCAAGCTTTCACTTCAAAGAAACCTTGCCTTCTCAAAAAACTAATTGGGATCCTGAGATCTCTGATTTTGATCCACCCTCATTTTAACATATTTATCCATAAACTGATAAGCATGAAACGAAAAATAAATGCTCTATTCTTAAAGTTTATTAATATGTTCTGTTGATCAGGCCACGTGCAGCTGAGGAGACTTACCGCGTGCATGCTGAATCGGAAATCAGCCAACTTGTAGCATAGCGGCAAAGTTTACGAAAACAGCTAAAATAAAAAAAGCTGAAAAAGTACATCAGCTTTTAGAAGGGGATTTCCAGTTCTTTGTCTATATAACGCACATCATAAAAAAGTAAATAATTCTGGCACTCTTTTTCTAAAATCACTATAAGTGTGCCCTCCCCCTTGAATGGCACAAAACCTCGCAGAATGAATTTTCTTCTTTATAAGTTCAAAAACAGCTTGATTGGAAGCTGAAAATAGTTTGCTGAGTGTTTCATCTTCTCCTGCCTCTTCTGTGCCGCAGTCACCATAAAAGCTTTTTATTGAACTCAGATCAGAGCGTTCCACCAGTTTTTCTATTTCCTCCTGATTTCTGAAAAAAGCAGATGACAGCACGATTATATGCCTGAAAATTTCGGGATACATGCATGCTGAGTATAATGATATCAAGCCTCCCAGTGATATGCCGGCAAGCGCGGCCTCATTAGGCAGCGTTCTGAAAGTTGTATCTATATATGGCTTCAGCTCTTTCACGATGAATTCCGCATATTTCCCCCCTTCTCCTCCTAAATCACTGTCTTTTCCCATTATCTCTTTACTGTACCTGCCAATAGGCCATGGACAATATTCATTCATACGCTGCTCGCTATTCTGATATATCGCGGCTACGATGACTTCGAGTTTATTATTTTCCAAGTATTCCTCCAGACCTAACGAAACCCCGCCAATCGCTTCTTTATCATGAAAAACATTTTGTCCGTCATGCATATAAAGGACAGGATATTCCCTCTTTTCTTCTTCATAGCTGCAGGGCAGATATATGTTTACATGTCGGGCTTTGTCTTTAAGCAAATTTGACGGTATATGTATTTTTTTTATCACTTTGAACCCCCACTTTTATAATAGATCATTATCATTACAATTTTATAGTACCAACACAATCCCTTTGTTATATTTTTAAATGGCTGTTTTCTTAAACTTTATTGCTGTGGAACAAAGGGTTGATTTCCGCTTCAGGATGCTCGCTTTCAGTAGGGCGGGAAGTATGCTCCTCAGCTGCGCTTGCGGGGTCTCACCTCCCCTCAAATCCCACAGGAGTCTCGCTCCTTACACTCCAATCAACCCGGTTAAACAACAGGATTGCCTCACAGAATATATAAAAAAACAACAATCTTTAAGAAAAGAACCTTTCAATTTTTTTATCTTAGCATTTATTTCAATTTTTACATGTCAGGATATTAATAGGACAAATAATCCCAAAATCAGACAAAAAGATTTTACCTGTGAATGCCAAGAATATTTCTTAGATTTGCTAATTCCTGCTGTACCACGTCAAGTGTCGAAGGAATTCCCACTGTTTTTATGCTATCCTTGGTTTCTCTTGCATCAGCTATATCCCTCGATTTCTCTTGGCGCAGCAAATCAGCTATTTTTGGAGGGTCAGAGTAATTTTTCACATAATGATGCAGATTTTCTTCCACCCTTTTTGCATCTGCATCCTTTAAAACGTCATGCCAGCTTTCAATTTTTCTTTTGTTGAAGGAAAACGATTCATAGAAATCGGCTATTTTGTTCAAAATCTGAAATAATTCTATTTTAGTCATATTCTCTTTACTCCTCCTATTATTTAGAATAACTTGCTGAGGGTATTTAAAAACATTTATTAATCATGAATGTCTCCGTTAAGGCTTCCGTAACTAAGAAAATTGTTTCATACTTCTTATATCTTTCCGGATGAGAAAAGTAGCATCCTAAGAAAGATTTTAGATAATTCCCACATTACACTTAAAAATGTTAGAATTCACATGTTACATGTCCAATTTCACTTTGCATAACTACTTGTTTATAAAGAAAAGGGTCTTTTCTTATAGATTTTAATGCGTTCTGAGAGGTGATCTCATTATTAAATGAGGTTGAAGGAGTGCAAGGTGCGAGACTCCTGTTTAGATTAGCGGGAAGCGGGCATCCTAGAGCGGAAATCAACCTCTCGTTCCATAGTAAAAAAGTTTACACGGCAAAAAGCCTTTGCTAAGGCTTAGCAAAGGCTTTCTTCAGTTTGAGGCATTTTTGCATCTTATACTTTCTGAACAGAGGATACGGCTTCATTTTTTTGTATTAAGCCAAGCTTGAGCAGAGCATTGTAAATGCCGTCTTCTGAGCAGGAATCTGTGACCATATCAGCGGCTTCCTTGGCTTCAGCCACCCCATTTCCCATAGCAATGCCTGTGCCGATTGCTTCAAGCATTTCAATATCATTATAGCCGTCACCAAAGGCGAAGCTGTTTTCATTCTTTATGCCGGCTGCTTTGAGAATTTTTTCGATTCCGATTGCCTTGGATGCTCCTTCCGGAAGAACATCAAAGGCATTTTCACCCCATCTTACAAATTTATAGCCGGGATATAATTCTGAGTACAATTTATCATCTTCAGTGCCGCAATACAGATGCGCCTGATATACAGGTGTGTGTCTATAAAATTCACGGTCAACAACCGGATAGCCCAATTTCATTGTTTTAAGGCCTTCAGCCAGCCATTCATGTTTTTCTTCACTTGCATTTACCGCATGGCTGCCGCAATAAGCGATAGCATGGCCTTTGCCTGAAGCAGCATTTGTCAGGTCAGCAAGCATTTCTCCATCCATCGGGTTTGTAAAAATTTCGCTGCCTTCATATACAACATACTGGCCGTTTATAGAAACAAAGGAATCTATATTCAGTTCTTTTAAAATCCATTCAAACATTATAGGCACGCGGCCAGTTGCAATCACTGTTGAAATTCCATTCTGTTGAAGCATCTGTACAGCTTTCTTGGTGGATTCCGGTATTTGCTTATTTTCATTTAAAATAGTGCCATCCAAATCAAAAAAGACAATCTTCTTTTCCATATTATAACCCCCGGTCATTGTCGGTGATGCTTTATCAATAAGTCTCATTGCAAGGATAATATATGGAAAGGGTTTCAAGTCAATAAGAAATTTCAATTACTTTCCGGAGCGGTGAAAAAAAGACAGTTACCCGATTAAAAATGATAAAATAAAGACTCAGTTTCACTAAGGAGGATTTTAACATTGAAAAAACAAATCAAAGTTGTGGCGGCCATAATAGAAAATGATCAAAACGAAATCCTTTGTGCTCTGCGGTCACCAGAAATGTCCATTCCAAATTTGTGGGAATTTCCAGGGGGCAAGGTGGAAGTAAATGAAGACATTTATTCTGCATTAAAGAGGGAAATTAATGAGGAACTATATTGTACCATTGAAACAAAAGAATTTTACCATGAAAATATCCATGAATATGAAGATTTTACCATACAGCTCATTTGCAT
Source organism: Bacillus sp. OV322 (assembly GCF_900112495.1). Taxonomy (GTDB): domain Bacteria; phylum Bacillota; class Bacilli; order Bacillales; family DSM-1321; genus Peribacillus. The sequence continues at coordinate 330,619 of NZ_FOMA01000006.1, read as the reverse complement.
AATCTCTAAAATTATTGATGGCGAACCAAAACCTAGTGAGCATTCCAAACTGATTTGGCTTCACAGACGAAATCTCCCCTCTTTAAAATGGGCTCCAGCTGATATTCCAGCTGTAAATAAGCTTTTTACAGATATTCAGCCTTCCGATTGAGAAGGCTTTTTCCTTTGCTCAAAATCATTTCCAGGGGGAAGGCAGGCGATTACGGCAATTACTATATCTGAAAGGGTATAACCGGGAATAAAAGTTCCAGCAGTTTCAGCTGATATAATAAACCGTGGAATGAATAAAAAGACTGCATCCCTATCTTAAATAGCATATCTATGTTATGATTAGTTCTATTAGCAATAATATGGGGTTCTACCAGACTTTTCTTAGTCACCTTCCCTCTGTAAAAGAAGGGAGACATAGAATACATGTCCAAAGACCACATTAAAACCATGCTAGAAACCTTGAAGCAATATCATGAATGTCAAATATCCCTGACCTTTAATGATGACGGCCAACAGCCGCTATTGTCTGTGTGCTATAAAACTAGCTGTTACGAGTTAACATATATAAAAACACTTAAAATAGAAAGTTATAATAATATAGAATCAACCATTTCGGCTATTGAAGCGGCCATACAAAACAGCAAGAAAGAAACTTCTATATAGTATTGGTTTCTAAAATAGAATATAGCAGTAATACAATGAAGCAGCCCTCACTAAGGATTTCCTATCCCCCTTGATGGCTGCTTTTATACCATATGGCAACTCCACTTTTGCCCCTAATGTCCTCTTTCCCCCTAATTTTCTTCATTTTAATAACTTTTAACTAAAACGAAATTACTTAGATGTACTCCTCCTGCTCTCTTACCATTTTCACTCTCTTTTTCCTTATGAGCTCGCGCTTAATATGCTTCCGTTATTCTGAAAAAAATGGAATTATAGAAATTCCAAATGGACATTCACCTGCCGGCAGCTTGCTTGAATATAATATTCAAGCAATTGCGAGGTGATTATGATTAAAGGTCTATTTACTGATGAGCCCTCCCTAAGGAGCCAGCTGGCTGATTGGGAGAAAACAGCGCTTTTAAAGTTTGAGGAAAAAATGACAGACAAAAAGAACCCTTTTCCATGTATTCCTGCAACAATCGGCTTTTCTTTAAATCATCTGAGATATGGATTTGCAGGTGATCCAAGAAAAGAATGCTCAGCCCGTGAGCTGGCACTACTATTAGAAGATTTCAGCAAGAACTCAAGACATTTCGGGAATTACACATCTCTTATTATTTTTTTTAAAACACCACAAAGCATGATTAAAACGTTTAATATCCAGCAATATGAACAGCTGTTTTGGCAGCATCTGAACATGCTGAGCGAATTGGATAGCAGCAAGTGGCCTGAAAATATACCTGATAATCCGCATAATCCCATTTGGGAATTCTGCTTTCATGGTGAACCATATTTCATGTACTGTGCTACTCCAGCCCATATTAATAGAAAAAGCAGGCATTTTGATTTTATGATGTTCGCCATTACACCAAGATGGGTATTAAAGGAGTTTAATAAATCAGAATCACATGCAGACAGAATCAAGCTGCATGTGCGAAAAAGATTGGCAGATTACGATACTATAGGAATCCATAAAGATTTAAATCTTTATGGAAAGAAAGACAATTACGAATGGAAGCAATATTTTTTAAGGGATGATGATACTTCGCTATCTAAATGTCCTTTTCATCGTTTTATGAACTATTTCAAGCAAGACCCTTAACGGGGGTTTCCTTTAGAGATTTCCTTTAGAGGCTTTCTTTATCTGCATAATGGAGTCCTCGATGCAAGCCATACCGGCGAATGGTGCAAACTTCTACAAAAAGCTCCAGACATCTTAATACCCCATATTGCATAAAAACAGCATTGAGAAATTTCATTGACTTTATATAAAGACTGTATTTTTGCGGAACCTAAGATACAATGATGAACGTCATTGTATCAAATATTTATTACTGCTTTAAGGGACAAATAGATACAATAAGCAGCTGCTGCGAAGAAGATTATGGCGATTTTTTGATTGCTCCTCATTCTAATTCCATATGCGCAAAAAAAGATGCAAGCAGCCAATTTAGATACACTTTGAAAGTAGGGATTATAAGAAAAATAGGAATTGCTGAAAATAACCGAAGATAATAATGAAGCACAAATTAAAGCTTTAAACCATAAGGGTTCATTGAGAAACATCAAAATTAACCACTTTATCCTCTGCATATCTTAATAACTCCCTTCAAAGGCATTATTGCTTTAGGCTGTTTTCGTAAACTTAGCTGCTATTAACAAGGGGTTGATTTCCGCTAGAGGATGCCCGTTTTCAGTGAACGGGCGGTGAGCCTCTAAAGCAATGCTTGCAGGGTCACAGCTTCCCGCTAATCTAAGCAGGAATCTCGCACCTTACACTCCAATCAAACGGGTTTAACATCAGAATCGCTTCACAGAACATATTAAAAAACGACAATCTTTAAGAAATGAGCCTTACTTTAAATATATGCCATGCTTCTGCAAAACACTATAAAATTCGCAAACTAAAAAAAACCCATCCAATTAAGGATAGGCTTTTTAAAATATTAGTCGATATTCGGCCTTTTTACATACAGCAGCAAAAATATCACGCCAATGACTGCCGTTACAGCGCCCCAGATCAGGTTGATATTTAGTCCATGAAGCGACTTCAAGGTTGGCGGAGATATGATTCCTGAAATGATAAGAATAAGCCCAATAATTAAGAAAATGAGTCCGATATTAATACGGATATCCAGGAAAATATTTTTTTTCATGATATTTTTCCTCCCTAAAAGAACCAAATGTTAATAATGATAAAAATAATCAATGAAATGACAGCCAATATTTTCGGATTTCTGTACCATGAAAGATGTTTGTGTGAAAGCTTATCGCCGAGCCCGTATACAAGACCTTTCAATTCGGAATGCGATTTTGGCTTAGTAAGAAGGCTTACGATGATTTCCACCACAATGGCTCCAAAGAAAGCCCACCAAGCTCTCCAGAAGTTTCCTGCTGCAGGACTTGCAAAGAAGTCTTCAGGAAGGCCATAGTACAAGACGCAGGCCGTCAGTGTTCCGGTAACAAGACCAAAGAATCCGCCCCATGCGCTTGCTCTTTTCCAGAACATCCCAAGAAGGAATACAGCAAATAATGGTGCATTGAAGAAGCCAAAAAGCGTTTGCATATAATCCATTATGCTTGGGAAGCCCATTACAATATAAGCTGTTCCAATACTGATGATTACTCCGACAATCGTTGAAAGCCTGCCCATAAACAAGTAGTGCTTATCACTAGCTTCTTTTTTAAGGTAAGCCTGGTATATATCATATGTCCAAATAGTAGTGAAAGCTGTTACATTTCCTGCCATGCCTGACATGAATGATGCCAGCAGTGCTGTAATTCCAAGCCCTAGCAGTCCGGTCGGATAATATTTTGCCATCAAAAGCGGCAATGCCATATCAAAATTTCCAGCATGGCTTGTCGGTCCAAGCTTAGGAAGTAAAGCAAGTGCTGCAAGTCCTGGCACCACAGTCAAAATAGGCATCGCCATTTTAAAGAAGGATGCAATGATCGGCGTGTTTTGGGCCGCAGTCATATCCTTTGCAGCCATCGCACGCTGCACCACTAGAAAATCGGTTGTCCAGTATCCAAAGGAAAGCACGAATCCAAGGCCAAGCGTAATTCCGATCCACTCCACATGCATACCATTTCCGGCAGCTGTTGAAGTGCCCTGCCAGATGTGTGTATATGTTTCCGGCAGCTTTGCCATCAAGCCTTTCCATCCACCCATGTCAATCAGTGATAAAATGGTGACCGGAAGCAAACCGATCCAGATAAGGAAGAATTGAATGACTTCATTGTAGATAGATGAGGTTAATCCGCCAATTCCTACATATACCAAAACTATTGCTGCAGCAAGAATAATACTGAAATTCATCGACCAGCCAAGAAGCACTTTAAGGATCAATGCCATAGCATAGAGGGATATACCTGACATCAGTACAGTCATGACTGCAAAAGAAATGGCGTTGAATCCCCTTGTCGCTTCATTATAGCGGAATTTTAAATACTCCGGTACTGACCGGGCTTTTGATCCATAATAAAACGGCATCATAAATACACCGAGAAAGAGCATCGCAGGAATCGCCCCGATCCAGTAATAATGAATCGTCATCATTCCATATTGATAGCCGCTTGCCGCCATCCCCAGCATTTCTATCGCACCCAGATTCGCAGATAAAAATGCCAGGGAGGTAATCCAGCCAGGTATTGAACGGCCGGATAGAAAAAAATCGCTGCCTGTTTTCATTTTGCTTTTCAAAGCAAAACCTACTAAAATTACAAAAGCGAAGTAGACCAAAATAATCAAATAATCAATTAATTTGGGATGAAAGATTGCATGTTCCATATGTAAGGCCCCTTTCTAGTTAAACATTCTTTTTTACCCTATTCTAAAATAATAAAACATGCAAGTAAAATTTTAGTAAATTTTTATCAATCTAGCAATTTTCTGTTTTTTTCTCATAAAAATCCGAGGATTTCACTATGCCGCTTCATAATGGGTTAATATCCAGAGCTTTGAGTGCTGCGAAAACAAAAAAATAGTGCCATCTCTGTTTGGTAGAGATGGCACTTCTATCAGGAGTGAAGAATTCTTTTAAGGCCATCTACAATCAGCTGATGATCTTCCTCCTGAGTTAGGCCGGATACAGTAATGGTCCCTATCACACCGGCACTTTTCACAGCTAGAGGAAAGGAGCCCCCATGCACCGCATATTCCTCAGGGCTTACAGAAAACGCCTCAAAATAGGAACGATTCTTCGACTCATTATATAATCTGATATAATACGAGCTGTGGTTATGCCGTGCAGTAACATTTGATTTTCTTCTGATCCAATGCTCCTGGTCAGGGCTAGTGCCGTCCATGGCATGATAAAATAGCTTTTGCCCATTTTTTGAAATTTGTACCGCAATTGATTTTCTTCCCTTTTTGGCCAAATCTATCAGGATCTGCCCTAGTACGAGGGCCGTATCATGGGAAAATTGTTCAAACTGCAATTCTTGCTCCTGCTTTCAAATCTCTGCTAATTTTTCACTGGTTTCCATTTTACTTTCATTCACCATTCAGATATACCGCTCTTTTCTCCCGATTGCTGTCTAGGGCAGCTTGAATGATTTTAATCGTCTTTAGTCCGTCTTCACCCCTGACAGGGCTTGGTTTCCCTTCTCTGATGGCTTCTGCTGCACTTTGATAATAAGTGCTGTAGGACCCTGGAATGGTTTCCACGCTTTCTTTAATCTCCTGTCCATCCCTGATCACAGTAAGCTCTCCATACCATTCTTTTTTATCTTTTCCCCAATTTTCGTTCGCCGGCGCTTTCCCTGCTTTTAAATCATCTTCCTGGCAGTCTATGCCAAATTTTATGAAGCTCCCCTTGCTGCCGTGCACCTTATAACGTGGTCCCTGGTCAGCTACAAGCGAGCCTGAGTGCAAAATTACCCTCAAGGTTTCATAACCCAAAATAATGTGAAAGTAGTCATCTGTTTCTGCGTTTTCTCTTTGTGCAAAAACATCAGCCATTACAAATTGGGGCTCCCCGAATAAATGCAAAGCTTGATCGATTAAGTGCGACCCGAGATCATACAGCATGCCAGATCCTTTACCGGCTTTCTCTCTCCAGCGGTCACGGACTTCAGGCCTAAAACGGTCGAAATGAGCTTCATAGGTTGAAATTTCCCCTAATGTGCCTTCAGCTATCAATTTTTTGATCGTCAGAAAATCATTATCCCAGCGTCTATTATGGTATACACTAAGCATCAGCTTATTTTCTTCAGCAAGAGCAATGAGTTCCTCTGCCTCTGCCGGATCGATGACCATTGGCTTCTCTATAATCACATGCTTATGGTGCTGCAGGGATTTTTTTGCCATACTGTAGTGAAGCTGATTGGGTGTTGTAATGACTATAAGCTCAATATCAGGATCTTCCACAAGGCTATCAAAGTCTTTAACTACTTCTATATCTCCTAAATTTTCTCTTACTTTCTCAGGATTGGAGGACATTACTTTAACAATATCAAACTCCTCCATTGTTTTTAAAAAAGGACCGTGAAACGTAGCTCCCGAAAATCCGTAACCTGCCAAACCCGTTTTAATTGCATTCATCCCTTCATCCTCCTTCTATTTATGTAATAATCAGTTCAATTCCTAATAAATCAAGCTTCTGTTTCAACTCATGATGAGGAACTGTATTTGTAATTAAAATATCGATATCAGACAGTCCGCAAACACGATGAAAAAATCTTTTTTGAAATTTAGTGGAGTCAGCAAGAACAACCACTTTCTCAGATGATGCAATCATGCTCTTTTTCACATGCGCCTCTTCTTCGCCGGGAGAAGTCAGCCCATCTACTCCTATTCCGCATGCGCCAAGAAATAAAACATTTGTTTTATATTTTTTCAAATCTTCAGAGGCGGAAAACCCGGTAAAATTCCTGTTAAACCCATTGAATTTACCTCCTGCCATATAAGTGGTATATCCCTCTCTTTCACTTAGTATCTGAACAATATCAATTGAATTTGTAACAGCGGTAATATTTTTGCTATTCATAAAGCGTGCTGTCATCTCGACTGTAGTAGAGGTATCGAAAAGGACATAATCATCATCTCTTATTAGTTTGCTTGCTTCTTTGGCAATGCTTTCTTTGGATTTCGGCATTTCTCTTTCCCGGTATGGAGCGACCGCAGACATATGAGAAGATAAAATGGCTCCCCCTCTTACCCGGACAATATCCCCGTCTTCCTCTAGCTTTACTAAATCCCGCCTTGCTGTATCCCGGGAAACCTTAAACTCATCCATAATATCTTCAGCAGTAATCTCATATTGCACGTTAAGCCAATCAAGTATTTTTTCCAAACGCTGTTTTTGTGTCAGCTATACCACCTCCCTGCTCCATTAAAGAATAAATTATTAATACCTATTTAACAAGTAAAAAACTTATATTTTTATTCATTATAAGTTTTTTACTTAATTATTATCAATCAAAAAGGCTTAAGGAAATTCCTTAAGCCTTTTGATGGTATATAAGCAGTCAGCTTATTTCTTCTGAAATTTCCTTAATTGCTTTTCTCACCTTTTCAATATCATCGTCAGAGGTATCAAATGAAGCAACCCAGCGCACTTCTGATGAATCAGGATTCCAAATGCTGAACGCAATTTTTTCCTGCAGTTTATTCATCCACATATCCGGCATGACAGCAAACACGGCATTGGATTCAACTGGATGTAAAAGCCTGAATTCCGGGATTGCTGAAAGCTCTTCAGCAAGCTTTACAGCCATGGCATTAGCGTGGTTCGCGTTCTCGAGCCACAGATTTTCATTCAGATAGCACTCAAATTGAGCTGCGATAAAGCGCATTTTAGAAGCAAGCTGTAATCCGTGTTTTCTTATGTATAAGAAATCCTGTGCTAAGTGCTGATTAAAGAATATAACGGCTTCTCCTGCCATCAAACCATTTTTAGTGCCTCCAAATGAAAGCACATCTACACCGCAGCCGGCAGTGATTTCTTTTAAACTGCACTGAAGATGTGCTGCTGCATTGCTTAAGCGTGCTCCATCAACATGCAGGTACATGCCGTTTTCGTGGACAAAATCGGCAATGGTTTCGATTTCCTCTTTGGTATACACCGTTCCAAGCTCCGTACATTGCGAGATGGATACCGCTATCGGCTTGCTGCGGTGAGGGGAATCCGCCTGCTTTAAGAGTTCCTTTATCCCGCTGACAGTAATCTTTCCGTCTGCAGAAGGGCATGTGATCAGCTTGCCGCCAGTGAAATTTTCAAACGCTCCTGTTTCATCTCCGTTAATGTGAGACACGGAACTGCAAATCACCGAATGATAAGACCGGGTCATTGACTTCAAAGCCAGCACATTTGCTCCAGTTCCATTAAAAACATAATACACCGAAATATTTTCGCCAAAATGCTTTTTAAATGCATCAAGTGATTTCTTTGTGTATAAGTCTCCGCCATATGAAGCTGCATGTCCTTCATTTGCTTCACAAATGCTCTTAAGTATTTTGGGATGAATTCCAGAATTATTATCACTTGCAAACATTTTATTCATCATTCAAACTCCTTTTGATTAAGTCACCTAATGTAAATTTACTTTAAGCTCCTCCTTCTGTCCACATAAAGTCTTAGATAAACCATTAAGGCCGCATAGGTATTCAGGAGTATAAATAAACAGGCAAAAAGCAGCTGAATAAAAATCAAGCTGCTTTTAAACATTTATTAATATCCGTAGCCGCCGTAGCCTCCACAGCTGCATCCGACAATAATTAGCAATATGAATAGAACGACCACAAAAGCAAAGCCGCCTCCATATCCAATTCCTGCTCCATCACCCATTACAAATCCCTCCCGGCTGTTTTGTTTAGGAGATAAATCTTCCAACACTTTATCGTATGTATTTTGACAATATAGGTTCACCCATTTTTTAGCCATAAGCGGGAGCTTTTTCCTCTGTGATTTTATTATTTAATTTGCGCCGGGCGGTTTTGCAGCGCCAAGACCCTTAGCAGGCAATTACGGTTATACCGCTGGATGGCAATCAGCGGAATGTTAAAGCATATTGCGTATCCAATTATGATGCAGCCAGCCCAAAAATCATTAAAAGCAAAAACAAGCGGATACCTTCTTTGTTTTTTATGAAGCGGAAATAATAGAGCATCACCAAATGTGAAATTCCCTATCTTCTTTAAGGTGCGGCTAAGCAAAAGTGTGATAACCAGGTAATTCAGGCAATATGCGACCGGTTCTTCTGCTGCAGTATCAGCACTGTCAGCTAAAAAGGAAAAGGAGAAAGCAATCCAGAAAATGATTAATACAGCTGACCTGGCCCAGTCAGCATAAATCCTGAAGAAAAACTCTTTCCCCATCCAAATATCACACTTGATAATCCCGCATTGTACATACTCATATTCAGGATACTTTTTCCGCTGATTGCGAAGGCAGGATATCATCTAGAAACAGCCCGTTTAATAAGAGATAAATTTTCTACTACTCGTTCTTTAAAAGCTTCACCTCCTGTTTCAAAGTAGGCATCCCGGCTTGTACAGGCTGCTAGATACTAGGGTATACCACATAGCTGCAGCAATTAAAAGTCAATAAGATGGATTATTGCCGGTACATTTGAAATTGTAAGGCAGAAAATATGTTAACATAGAACCTGAAGAGGTGAGTCAATTGACTGAAGAAGCAGAAGAATTTAATGGTGTCGATACGTCTGTAATCTACGATTACAGTGATTATCCAGATGCCATTAGCGGCCGGTGCGACAATTGCAAAAATGCAACTTTCAAAAGTTCTGTTAAGGAATTCGTGTTTATCCGCGAGTGCCGTACCTGTGGAATGAAAAAAAGCATCTAAAAAAATCAGCGGGCATGATTTTTCATGCCCTGATTAAAAAATATACCCGAACACACTAAGGACATATCATTCTTAAATAATCGCCTATTTCCTGCTGCAGGGGAAAATTTCATAATGATTTTAGCCTAGAATTTTTATGTATTCACTTAACACTTCTATAATGTCAGAAAGGCTTTCAAGAGTTGCTGCTACATCACCAATCACCCCGGACTGCATACTGTTTAGCTGCCTGATCTGTGATACACCTTCTGTAATTTCGTTTATATTATCCTTGACCACCTGGATGAATTCATTAATTTCACCTGAGGAATTCTCCGTTTCCTTCGAAATTTTCCGGATTTCTTCTGCCACAATTTTAAAGCCTTTGCCTGCCTCGCCTGCACGTGCAGCCTCAATATTGGCATTAAGCCCTAAGATGTTTGATTGCCGTGATATCTGCTGAATCACCTTTAAGATACTGTCAATATTTTCGGAGTTTTCCCTTGCTTTTTCAGTAAACGAGTATAATTGGCTGTTTGTATCAGAAAGATTCTCCGCTTGAGCTACAATCCTTGTGATTAGATTCTTAATCCTTCTTGTAATAGAATTCAGTTTTTCAATGCAATCTTCCAATTTTAATATTATATCAATATTATAAGCCATGCCCATGGCGCCGATAATTCTATTTCCATTAAAAATTGGTGTTGTTTTTCCAAAAAAGTGAATGCCATAAACTTCAAATGGGGGCCTGCCTGCGCCCTTGTTACCGCGTAAAGCACTTTGAATGACTTCATCTTCCTTTGAAACTGGATCACCAGCCTTTATGCCGAGTTTGATATTGTGATGATCCAGCTGCAGCAGCCACTTTTCCCTGTCGCATATGGATATGGCAATATCTTCTTTAGCTGCTGTTTGAAAAAAAGCAGCACTATCAACAAGAGACTGTAAGATTTCATGGTCGTTTTTTAGAGTAGTTATCATATTTATTCTCCTAGTGGTAATTTAGTCTCGAGTCTATATTCCCATAGTAGCATGTGAACGTTTTTATAACAGCTTTATTTTGGCAGGAATGTGCTGCTTTTCACGTTTTTAAGAAAATTCATCCTATAAACATCTTTCCCTTGGAAAAGGAATAGGGTAATAAGAAGGAGATTTCCATGTTCCGCATGAAGGGAGTAAATATGATGAGCATAAAACCGGATCAGCTTAATATCAGCTGCGTTAACATCATCAACATGGATCAGTCCAGCTCAGTATCTGTCGGTTCCACAATAAAAGCCGGCAGATATGTCTGTGCCAAGAAAAATCAAACCTTTGGCCAGCAGGGAGGATGCGGATGCATGCTTACCCATTTTAAAACCATTTTATCTGATAATGATATGCTTGACTCTGCAGCAGAAAAGTTTACTCCTTAAAGTAAATATTCCCGATTAAAGGGGTTTCTGAGAGAAAGCGGAGTGAATGGAAATGGAGGAATAAAGATGATTTTTTCACCTATGGTGGTAAACCTCTTTGCATTAAAAGTCAATACAATAGATAATTCGTCCTTCATCTCAATGGGACCCAACCAGCAATTTGACATTTTTGTATCCTACAAGAGGAATCAGGGGATTGGCGAGCAAAATGGTGATTTTTCACCGATTGTCACTCCAATATCCTGGTTAGTTGACACAGATGCAGCAGATTCCAACTCTGTTAAAAACAGTGTAATTTAATGCTTCAAAGAAAACAGCCGGATTTCAGTCCGGCTGTTTTCTTTGTTATTTAGATGGAGTTTTCCAGTTTTCTGCGATAAATTCATCACGGCCGGACTGTTTCCGGTCTTCTTTATAATGCTTGGGATTTTTTTTATGGAAATCCTGATGATATTCTTCTGCAGGGTAAAAGACAGCTGCCGGAAGGATTTCCGTTACAATTGGTTTCTTAAAGATTCCGCTGCCGGCCACTTTTTCTCTTGAAGCCACTGCCTGCTGTTTTTGTTCTTCATTATAGTAAAATATCGCTGTCCGATACTGAGGGCCGCGGTCCTGAAATTGCCCTTCATCGTCAGTGGGATCGATCTGCGGCCAAAATAGATCCAGGAGTTTTTGATAGGGAAAAAGTTCAGGATCAAAGGTGATTTTTACCGCCTCATAATGCCCGGTTGTCCCCTCTTTTACTTCCTCATATGCCGGATTTTCCACATGCCCTCCAGTATAGCCGGATATAATGCTCTCAATGCCGGGCAATTCCTCAAATGGGCTTACCATGCACCAAAAACAGCCCCCGGCAAACGTCGCTACTTGCATTCGTTTTTCCTCCTCTTTTCTTTCACTTTATTCCTGATTCATAATAACGCCTATTATACGATAAACTTGCTGTTATGCCTACCATTCAGATTTAAACTTAATGCCGTTTTACTTTCCTGTATATTCATATAAGGTTTGGCTGCCCTTCTGGCTAAACGGCAACATGCCTGATTTTTTGCTGCTCTTCCATTCACATTCCGTTAATTTGGCATCATTCTTTTCACCGCTAGGCTATATTAACGGTTGGAACCTGCCTTCTTCGGAGTATAAAAATTCAGAAAAACAGATATCATCAGGAATTCCATTTTCCTTTGGCTAATCTTCTCATCGAAGCTTCCTACATCCCAGATAATTCACATTAATAAATATAGTGTACGGCCTTAACCTTAAGAAATTCTTAACAGCCTATTGGCATTTAAAAAAGCCCGAGTTCGGGGAGTCAGGCTTTTGTTCATCAATATTTAATTTATTGTTGTCTATTCTTTAAATGAAGCAAACCTGCTTCCGCTGTACTCACTTTGCTTTAAATGTAATGCCAATCCTGTCCAGCGCCTGCTTAAGGTTAGAAAATATTTTAACATCTCCCATTTCGGCATCCAATTGAACGGTCTTAATCGCCATCTCTGGCCGGAATCCTGTCAATATTGGTTCCACCCCAACAAGCCTCAGCATTTTCACCAGGCTTAATAAGTAACTCTGTATCATTTCATCAATTTTAGATATGCCGGACAAATCAATTAATAAAAACTCTAAATCTTCCTGCTGAGTAAATTGAAGTGCAGCTGCAATAATCGAATTTGCCCGTGCTTCCCCTATATCACCGATAATTGGCAATATAGCGATTCCATTAGTTAGCGGAACGATGGGGGCAGAAAGGTTTTCAATCTGCTTATGTGCTTTATCGAGCTCAAGCACATATGAAAGCAGCGAAGCCATCTGATAGAAAAGCTCCCGGTGTTCCTCCGTAAACGTATAGCTTCTGGAATCAAGTCCGCAAATGGTTCCATAATTTTCGCCATCTTCATAATAAATCGGGCTGCCAATAAAAGAGCCTCCGCCCAAATTCATTGTGACACCAAGATCTCTTGTTAACTCGCTGCGCGTTAAATCAGGAATGATCAGCGGCTCTCTCCCATTATCCACACTCAATTTGCAGAAAGTTTCTTCAAATGGCAAAGATGATCCTGCTTCAAGCAAAAGATTTTTTTTGTTTATTATGACCTTCAGAATGTTATTTGTGCTTTTATCATTTTTTGCTATGAAAAGGGTATTGATTCCGATAAATCGGCTCATTAAACCAAGGATGGCTGATGAAGCTTCATCAAAATTACGGAAATGTTTTTTTACATTCGCATTGAAACCAGAGTATGCTTGCAGAGTCATTTGTACCTAGCTTCAATCCTGAATATATTATTGAAAAATTTTACACCATAAACATCAGTTATGTAAATTTACCATTCTTAATTGAAGCATGTTAAAATGAATGCACAATGTAAAGTAAGAGTATGAGGATATTCTTCTGTTCTATTGTAAGAGATAAAGAGTCAATTAAACAAGCAATACGTAATATAAAAGATTGTTGTGAACAATTCCAATTTAAATAGAAGGAAAGGGATGGAAATTATGGCAATCACCCTGCCGCATATTGAAGATTCCAGCTTAACGGGCTATATACCTCCAAAAGAAGAATACATAATCTTCACAGATGAGTCCCACTACGAGGAAAAGGTGAGAGAATGGGGGCTAAGCTCCACCAAAGAAGTAAAAAGGGAATTTTGGTATAAGGATAAAACTTACCAGCGCCTTGTAACAATTAAAGGCTATGAGGAATTCGGTGTAACTGCCCAATATAATACCCTCGTTGTTGAATTTCAGGATGGAAACCTGACATGCATTTTCCCAGACTTTCTAAAGGACATGCAGTCTCCTAATTTCGGGAAGGAAACCAAAGAATCTCCTGATGAAGAAACAGTTAAGCCAGTCCGTGCAAAGGCTGCGCCTGCTAAAACGGCGCCAAAGGAAAAAACGGTTAACGCTGCCTCTCCTTCATCTAAAAAAGAGAAAACACCCAAACTTGAGCTACCTGAAGAGAAGGTCCACTTTACAGCTCGTGTAAAACAATTTGCTCTTTCATATAATCATTTTAAAGAAGAAAATGAGGAAGTTGTCATACTTGAAAATGTTATTATTCAGCAGGATGAACCTATAGAAGCGGGAATTGCCTGGTGCTCCTACAGCAAAACCCTGAAAAAATTTGAGCTCTCACCTGGCGAATCACTTTCCTTTGACGGAAAAATTGTCGCTAAAACACTTCCTAAGGGAAAAGACGCTGAAGAAGAATTCATCCTGGATGTGCCAGCTAAATATAAAATTAATAACCCTTCCAAGATTGTCAAAGATTGAATGCAAAACCCGGCTATGGGTATAGCCGGGTTTATTAATATGACAAAAGCTTGCCGCTGCCCACCTGCATTTTCAAGTATTTTCAAAGGTTACTTTTATTATATTTACTTAAAGCCTTTAGCCAGCTAATGAAATCCTCCCTTACGTCCACTCTTTTCCATGTTCTTGAATAAATTGAATATCTTTTTGATAATGCTCAAGATGTCCTTGTTCTATCATTTTTTGAAAAGCAATGTCACCTTCACCGGCTTTTCTTATCATGTGTTTACATATTCCTTCTAACCGCAGCAACACCATCTCTAAATAATCCTCTTTCAATTTTTCAATTCCATAAGATTCAAAAAATAGCTTAACTCTTTGTTTTTTACCTTCTGCATCTAGTGAAGAATTATAAATAACAGCCTCACCTGTTTCGGTATGATAATGTCTGCTTAAAGGAACGCAAGTGTAAAGAGTATAAGCTATGTCCCAAATTCTTGGACCAGGACCAGCAGCATCGAAATCAATTATACCCACTGGTCTTTTGTGATTAAAAATAATATTGTATATGGCAAAGTCATTGTGGCATACAACCTCTATTTTGTTTGGAGTCTGATCCATCCGTTCCCAGTCATCTGATAAAGGAAAGTCACTCACAGCATCATGATAATGACGAAGCATTTTCGCTATTTCTATTAAGGCATCATTTGACCACATGTATCCTTGTAAAGGATAATTACCAGCTTCACCTTCAATATATGTTAATATCTCTCTTCCTTTTTCATCAACACCTAAAAATTTTGGTGCACTACTGTAACCCTTGTTCTCCAAATGCTTTAATAACTTATGAATTTTTGGACTATTTGGCTTTAAATCCCGTCTAACAGTATCTCCCGAACGGTATACGTTTGAAATATTCCCTCCACTTAACAATTCTTCAGTTTGGTTATGACTTTTCATTAATATTCCCCCAGTACTGGGACACACTGATTACCCCAATAGAGATGTATTTTTCTTTGCACATCAACGCCTGGACATCTGCAGCACATTGAAATGCTGATCGGTGCTTCCTGGTTACCTTCCTGTTTCCAGTTCGGCTGAAACATGTTATCTTTTAAAATTATTAATCACTCACTTAACAGGAATAATTTTTATCACTTAAGGCTTTTACAAAATCCAGAGGATATACTATACTTTTATTACTTTAAAGTGCTGATGGAATATGGAAAAGAGGGTTTTGAATGATAAAAAATATAATCCCTGCGGGGGTAAAAAGTATTGTTTTAATAGGATTTATGGGTGCCGGCAAAACCACAGCCGGCAAAAAACTGGCTGAAATGCTTCACAGGAATTTTGTTGATATTGATGAAGAAATAGAAAAAGAATTTCAAATGCCGGCTTCAGAGATTTTCAGTAAATTCGGTGAGCAGACGTTTCGTGAAAAAGAAAAAGAGATGATAAGACGGTTAACCCAAAAAGAGATGTACATTATCTCTGTCGGGGGCGGAGCTTTTTTGCAGAAAGAAATACGGGATATTTGCCTGGCACATTGCACTGTAATTTTTATTGAAATGTCCTGGGACAGCTGGCAAGAAAGAATTCCTTTAATTATCGCCAGCAGGCCTGTCCTTCAAGACAAATCGATGGACCAAATCTTCGAGCTGTTTAAAGCACGCCAGGAAATATACAACTATCACCATAAGAAAATTTCTGCTGATACATTGGACCCTGAAGAAACAGCAGCTGCCATTGCAAAAATAATAGAATAGCAGTTATTAGCGGGGGCAATGGGCTATCCTTGCTCCCGCTATTAAATAATTTTAAATAAATGGCAGCCGATATATCACCGGCTTTTTTTCAGTTGCAGAAAGTTATATATGGGTATTTCGGCCTTCTTGCGATACTTCATTAATTTTTACATTCATTAGTGTATCTGTGATAACTATCGTGAAACTATCAAAGTATAAAAGATAGGAAGTAATAACATCAATGCAAAACATATTACTGCTGCTTGTTTTGATTGTTTAATTTCCCGCTCCTCTCCATTGCGCAAATGCTGGAAAAAAGTAAGGGTAAAATAAAAACAGCAGATAATCAGAATAAAAGTAAAAAGTGTTATCCAGAAAGTTGAAGCATCAAAGCTTAAATCAGGCATAAAGACACCCCGCCGTTTAAAGTATGTATTCCAGAACTTTTTCATGCTCCCTGCCAAAGTCACACTATGTAAGCACTGCATAGAGGTTCCCAGCAGGTATTAAACCTGCATGATTGGCCAGCTTCTTAATTATACAGAATATTCCAATGTAATTACATAAAAACTCACTAACCCGGTTCTCTTTTTTTGGCTGATTTCCGCTCCAGGATGCCAGTATTACACTAGCCGGGCAGTGTGTCTTTTCGGCTGCGCTTAATTAGGCACATCTGTTCCGCTAATCAAAACAGAAGTCCCGCACCTTTCGCCCCAATTAACCTAGTAACAATGGAACATATTAAAAAAACAACAAACTTTAAGAAAAGATCCTTCCTTTTTCTTTTGAATGAATTCGTCATTATGTTATATTCAATCTTGCAGACAGGATTGAATACAACCTAATTATCAGGAGGGATTTTTTTGGAAGATTTGATTTTCCGCCACATGGAAACCGTTCGGGGCATTACTGAGAACTTGATAAAAAAATTCCCAGAAGAAACAGCAGATATTGTCCCAGAGGGATTTAATAACAGCATCAGATGGAACTTCGGGCACATTGCCTTTATTCAGGAAAAACTTGTTTTTGGGATATTAGGCAAAGATGGCAGCCTGCCCAAAGAATATGAAGAATTTTTCAAAGCCGGTTCAAAGCCCGCTGACTGGACGGATACCCCGCCATCAATGGCAGAGATTGCTGATGAACTTTCAAAGCAAAAAAGCAGAATCCGCTCTTTCCTTGAAAGCAGCATGGATGTAAAATTACCTGAACCATTTACAAATAAAGCAGGTATCAGCCTTTATACATCCGGAGAAGCTTTCTTATTTAGTTTCTTTCATGAAGCAATGCATATCGAAACAATTAAACTCATTTACAGAAAAATAACTTCACAATAATTTATTAATTGAAAGTATGTTAACCAATGCCCACTTTTGCATTGCTCCAATATTGGTGAACATCCAGAAAGAACTTTACTAAGCGTTTCATAAAAGGCAGCCTCTTTTCATGGCTGCCTTTTCTATTTATTATATTGGTACTGAATATTAAAACGTATCAGAAGCTATAGAAAAGCAGAGATTCAGAGGAACGAAAAAAAATTTATTTCTTTCCTAAAGGCTCTTTTCTTAAAGGTTGTTGTTTTTTAATGTGTTCTTTGAAGCCATCCCATTGTTTAGTCAGGTTGATTGGAGCGTAAGGTGCGAGACTCCTGCGGGATTAGCGGAACAGGTGAGACCCCGCAGGCGAAGCCGAGGAGGCTCACCGCCCGCCCCGCGGAAAGGGAGCATCCTGGAGCGGAAATCAACCACCTTGTTCCGTAGCAACAAAGTTTACGAAAACAGCCTTCATAAAAAACTACCTATCAGCCAAACACGGGCAGGTAATTAGATCAGCGGCTGCTCCCTTCCCTATACTGCATGCTATTTAAAAAGGCAGATTATCCGGAAAAACAGGCTTTAGCTGTTTGACAATCCTGGTGATGTCATGCTCACCATTGTACATTACTTTCTCTACAGTGAATTCTGTATGCTCTTCTTTAATCCTCTGAATCCACTCATATGCAGCAATCGCAGCCGCTTCATCAGGATTTTTTTTATAATCAGAGGGCTTTACTGAAAAAGAGCTTTTTCTCATAAACCTTCCTCCCTTGCTGTTCATGTAAACTTCAAGACTAACTTCCATTTTTTCACCTGCTTTAGATTTTTCTCCTTATGTTCATTTTAGGAAATAAAAGTGTTTTTATTCTTCGATTACATTTATTTATTATCTTAAAGACATATCCCCATCCATCCTTTACACTATAAGCATCATAAAATTCGGAGGTTCATTTATGCTTGCAGCAATGATACATAGTTTTATCCTGTCATTTGGCTTAATCCTTCCATTGGGAGTCCAAAATATATTTGTATTTAATCAAGGTGCCATTCAGCCCAGATTTTCAAAAGCTTTGCCTGCCATTTTCACAGCCGCAATATGTGATACCTTGCTCATCTCAATGTCAATACTGGGTGTCTCCGTCATGGTTTTCGAATACACCCCTATTAAGCTTGCACTTTATTCTGGGGGCATTTTCTTCTTGATTTTTATGGGGTTTGTAACCTGGAAAAGCAAATCTAAACAAGCTGATAGCGTCACTGATGTAAAATTAAGTGCTAAAAAACAGATAACTTTTGCTTTATCTGTTTCGCTGCTGAATCCTCACGCCTTACTGGATACAGCCGGAGTGATCGGTACCAGCTCCATGCATTATGACGGGGCATCAAAACTGGCTTTTGGCTTTACAAGCATCCTGGTTTCCTGGCTTTGGTTCAATGGACTAGGCATAGCCGGCAGATTAACAGGCAAAATGGATCCATCGGGGAATTTCCTGAACCTGCTTAACAAAGCTTCTGCACTTGTCATGTGGACTACTGCCATTTATCTTTGTATTTTACTTTTTAAACAGATATAAACTTATCTAGTGAGATCTGCAGCCCGAACTCACTGAATCACTTAAAAAGCTATAGTGAAAGAAAAACATTTCTCATTCCTTTTGACTATTTCTTTTCTTAAACTTTTTACTATGAAACTAGGGCTGCAGCCTAACGCACCATTCAAAACAGATATAACAATGAAATCGCCTCGAAAAATTCATTAATAAACAACAATCTTAAAGAAAGGCTCATTTCTTAAAGATTGTTGTTTATTAATAGGTTCTGTAGAAATATATCGTTGTTAAACCGGGTTGACTGGAGTGTAAGGTACGCGACTCCTGTAGGATTAGCGGGAAGGTAAGACCCCGCAGGCAGCTTTAGAGGCTCACCGGCCGCTCCGAGGAAAGCGAGCATCCTGAGCGGAGATCAAACCCTTGTTCAAGGGCAACAAAGGTTTACGAAAACACCAAAGAGGCTTCCTGCTCATTCACTCATTACCTAAATGAATAGTTTTTATATATTATATGTATTTTACGAATATCAGAAATAAGAGTACATTAGTAACAGCAGAATTATGGTAATTTCTATTAAAGCTCCTCAATAGTTTTATTGAAGGAAAATCAGACATCAAGCTACCGTTCACTTTGAAACTGTGTATCTATATCACATGATTAATGAAAAGATTTAAAAGGACTACCGCATCTCTTGTGAACTTCTTCACATAAAAAAAGAAAGTTGGGTTATAAAATGAAATGGCTATGCAAAGTGCCGCAAATCATTTTTATTTCACTTTTTCAGTCAGCCGGAGAGATTATATCCGGAGTCTGCAGCTGCCTACATCATTTCATAGTTCATATTCTGCTTATAATGAAGGGGCTCAGTGGCTGACAAAATTATTGGGGCCAGCCACTGTCGCTTTTGCAGTCCCTATGCATACACATTTTCAGCTGCTGAAAAAACATGGAGCTGAAATCATTCTTAGCCTGGCCGTCGGGGTGCTTACGGCAATTAGCTCTTCATTCTTATTGGCACAATGGATGAAACTCAGCCCTTTTCTTATAAAAAGCCTTGTCCCACGTTCAATCACCACTCAAATTGCTATGAATATATCGTCGTCCATTGGCGGAGCACCTGCCATGACAGCAGTATTTGTCATCATTCCAGGATTGACCGGAACCATGTTAGGGCCAGTATTAATCCGGTTAACTTCTATCAAGACTCCTCAGGCAATGGGACTGCTGCTAGGAATGTGAGCACACGGTGCAGGAGCATCAAAGGTTTATGAAATTGGAGAACTGGAAGGTAAATTTGCCAGCTTGGCCATTGTAATGGCTGCCATTATCAGCATTATAATTGTTTCTGTTGTTTTCCATTAAACCAGGGACAGCTGCCGGGGGGCACACAGACCCTCTTTACATCTTTGCACTTATAAGGTTCTTCCTGTATCATGACCCGGCATTTTTAAAGAGATGTTTTTCTTTTAGCTACTGCCCTTCATATAAACCAGTAATGAACTTTTGAAGAGAGCTATTAGTCAAAGATCATTATTCAGCTGCAAACAGTTTACGCAGGATAATGGTAACTGCACCGAGGACCATTCCCTTTTTTCCTAATTTTGAGCAGACGACGGGAATTTCTTCATTTGAACGACTGAATGAATATTTTCCAATCATATCTTTAAGAGGCGACAATATAAAATTACCTTCTTCAAAAACGCTGCCTTCCAGGATAATCTTTGAAGGTTTTAGTATATTAATTAAATTGGCCGTAGCCAGTCCCAGTGATCTGCCACTTTCCTCCAGTATGGACAGTGCGAGTTGATCTCCATCTCCTGCTGCCTTAAAAATCATCTTGACAGTAATTTCGCTGTCCTTTTTCCACTCACGCAAAATCGTATCACTTTCGGGATCCGATTCTTTTTCTGCCTTTTTGATAATAGCCAGTTCAGAAGCGTATGCTTCAAGACATCCATTATTGCCGCACTGGCAGCGGGGCCCG
Organism: Bacillus sp. OV322; assembly: GCF_900112495.1. Taxonomy (GTDB): domain Bacteria; phylum Bacillota; class Bacilli; order Bacillales; family DSM-1321; genus Peribacillus. The sequence goes on along the minus strand of NZ_FOMA01000006.1, from coordinate 309,908 downwards.
TTAATATCTACAATGGTATGCCCTATTTCCCCTGCAGTATTATATGAGCTTTTATAAATATCATTATTTATGAAGATCCCTGAACCGATTCCCCTTCCGACACTAAGGCATACAAAATCAGAGACACCCTTTCCTTCCCCGAACCAGCTTTCTGCATATGCCAAAGCACGGACATCATTTTCCACCATTACAGGCAAGCTGAATTCCTTTTCCAAAATTTCTTTTATGGGAATATTTTCAAGATGCAAGTGAGGAGAAAAAATGGCCAGACCTTGTTCGGGATCTACAAGGCCATGCATAGCAAAACCAATACCAATTATAAGATCGCGCTGTGCAGAGGTTTCATCCAGCACATGCTGGATGCATTCTTTAACCATGTGCATAAATTGTTCTGTGGAAGGGAGCTTATTGATTTCCTTCCTGTATTCAAAAATTACACTGCCATTCATTGTAGTTAGGATAACACTAATGACTTCAGCAGCAGCATATACGCCTATAATAAAATGTGCACTATAATTAATTCGAAGCATTATGGGCCTTCTTCCCCCTGCTTTCGAACTGATTGATTGTTCCTCAGTGATGAGATTTTGATCGATTAATTCATTTACGAGCGACCCTACTGTCGGGGGTGTCAGCTTTGTTATTTTCGCAATTTCTGCTCTAGAGATTGGTTCTCTTAAGCGAATCACATTTAAGACGATGGATTGATTCAGTAATTTCATTCCTTCAAAGCTTCCTGTTTTCGGAATATAATTCATATCTATCACACCTTTTTCTTTTATTAGCCAAATTATATTCTGAAGCAATGAACACCTGTGTTATCAGAAAATAAGTCCCTTTCTGAGGATACTGCACTTCTGTAAAAGTGGCAATTACTTATGAAAAACTAATAACAGGATTTCTAAAAAAACCTTGTGCACTTTAGACACAAGGTTTTGTCATTACTTATGGTCATTGATTTCTTTTATTTTGCTTAAATCGCATTTAGGTTCACGATCATATGTAAGCAATCCGTTGATTTCCTGTTCTACATCTGTTAATTGTGTGTAGCAGAAACCCTGGATAACCGGACTTTTAAATAAAGCTTCAGTGACTTTTCGATATTCTTCAATTAAATCGCCGGAAGTTTGCACCGCAGAATATCCCCATCCGTCCTGCTGGTCTTTTTTATAGGCGATTCCTCCATACTCTGTAATCAGAATAGGCTCTCCTCCATAAGAGAAACCGTTTGCATAAATGACACGGTCAGCCGGTGTTGTGCTAACGGCGTTTTCAGCTGAGGTGTATGCCTTTTCCATTTCTTCAGCACTTCTGTAATTATGAATACCGCAAATATCTGAAATGGTATGTTCCCATCCGTCATTAGATAGAACAGGGCGTGTTTGGTCAATTGATTTAGTTTGCCAGTACATCGAGGTAGCATGTGCCTGCTGCTGCTTATCATATGCCACTCTTGATATTCCCCAGCTTTCATTTAAAGGAAGCCAGACAATTATGGATGGATGATTGTAATCACGCTTTACAACATCAAACCACTCAGTCGCCAGGCGCCTTGCAGCTTCTTCACTGTATTCAGAAGCATTGGCCATCTCCCCCCAAACAAGGAAACCCAGCTTATCAGCCCAATATAAAAAGCGGGGGTCTTCAACTTTTTGGTGTTTTCTGGCACCATTAAAGCCCATTTCCTTTGCAAGCTCGATATCCTTCTTTAAGGCATCTTCATCAGGAGCTGTTAAAAGGCCTCCAGGGAAGTATCCCTGATCCAGTACAAGCTTTTGATAATATGGCATATTGTTGAGCATAAATACTCCATTTTCAATCGATACCTTACGCATTCCAAAGTAGCTGTAAATTTTATCTAAAATCTTTTCACCGTCTTTTAAAATCAGTGTTACATCAAATAAGTTAGGGTTTTCCGGGGTCCAGTACCAGCCCGGGCCATGTATGTTGCTTCGGTCTGTAGACCGGTTCCTAAGGTTATAACTGCGTTTATTGTAGGAGTTAACCACATGTGTCTGGTCAAATACGATTTTTTCATTATTGAAAGAAATCTCTGCAGTCAAATTCAGATTTTCCGGCAGGTCACCTGTTATTTCAAACTCAAGTTCAATGTCACCCCGGTCAATTTGGGGAGTCCATCGTAATGTGTCAATTCTCGAAGTATCTGCAGGTTCCATCCAGACGGTCTGCCAGATGCCTGTAGTCCTTGTATAGAAAATAGATTCAGACTTTTCATGCCAATATTGCTTTCCCCTAGGGATAGTAACATCTTCAGAAGGATCCTCAACACGGACTGTCAGGTCATTCATACCGGAATGTCCATCTAAGAGGTGCGTGATATCGGCAGAGAACGGTGTATTTCCGCCTTCATGAAAAACAGCCATTTCACCATTAATATACACCCAGGAACGATAATCCACTGCACCAAAATGAAGGATGATTTTCTTTTCTTTCCATTCATCAGGAACAGAAAAAACTCTATGATACCAAACAACATCATGAAAAGAGGAATCGTGGATGCCGCTTAATTCGGTCTGGTATGCAAAGGGTACTTTGATTTCAGTCCCCATTGGAAAATCCTTATACCATTGTTTTAATAGTCCTTGATTTTCATCATCAAAGGCAAAGTCCCATTGACCGTTTAAATTTAACCAATTTTCCCTGACCAGCTGCGGTCTTGGATATTCATTACGAGGTATAGTCATGTTTTTCAATCCTTCCTTACTTAATTCCTGATTGTGTAACTCCCTTAATAAAGGAGCGCTGGCCGATAATAAACAGTACGACTGCCGGAACGGTTGCAATGGATGTCAAGGCCATTAGTTTACCAGGCGAGGAAACAAAGCTTCCCTGCTGCATGATTGCTATTCCTGTTGTGATTGTCCTCATTTCAGGAGAATTCGTTGTAACAAGCGGCCATAAGAAGTCATTATAAATCCCCATAAATGTAAAGATGGCTAAAGTCCAAATGACTGGCCTTGCGGATGGCAATACTACTTTCATGAATACCTGCCATTTATTTGCGCCATCAAGAAATGCTGCCTCTTCCAATTCCTTGGGGAATCCTCTGAAATATTGAAATAACAGAAATACACCAAAGGCATTTGCTGAATACGGAAGAATTAATACGGCATATGTATCCAGAAGCCCCATTTTATTAAATTCCATGTAAAGCGGCAAAAATGTTATGACCCATGGAATGGTTAAAGAACCGATAAACAATCCAATCAATAGTTTTTTAAATGGAACGTCTAAACGCGCGAGTCCATAGGCAGCCATGGTATCAATAACAAGGACAATAAGCGTCCCGGCTATACCGACGAAAAGGGAATTGCCCATCCACTGGAGAACTGGGGTGTCTGAATTTTCTCCCCCCATGCTATATTGATAGTTTTCCAGAGTAAATACTTTCGGGAGCCACTTTATACCTGCTGTAAATGCTTCCTGGTCACTTTTGAAAGAAGTAGCCAGCATCCAAAAGAGCGGGATTAAAAACAGCAGCGCAATTATAATTGCCAATATGACAATAAGGGGTTTAAACCATTTTTGCATGCCAATCTACTCCTTCCCTCTGGTAACTTTTAGCTGAATGACCGAAATAATGATCATAATCAGTGCCATCATTAATGACATGGCAGCAGATGTGCCTAATTGCCTTTGTTTAAATGCTTCATCCACAATGTTCATTAAAAGGACCTTTGTGGATGTACCAGGTCCGCCCCTAGTCATCAGGAAAGGCTGTCCGTAGACATTAAAAGAAGCAATAGTGGAAGTAATGATTACAAATATCATCGTGGGTTTAATACTTGGCAATGTTATATGGCGAAATCTTTGCCAGCGATTAGCACCATCCAAAGAACCAGCTTCATAGAGTTCCTCGGAAACATCATTAAGTGCATTGATAAAAATTACCATATTGAATCCTATTGTCCACCATAGTGTTGCGGCAACAATGGAAATCCAGGCCCAAGGCATATCTGTCAGCCAAGGGATGCCGGGTATATGCATTTTTTGCAGATATTGATTGATCAAGCCGCTGTTTGTGTCAAGAAGCCACAGCCAGATGATACCGACAACGGAAACAGAAACAGAATAAGGGATAAAATAAAAGGTTCTGAAGAGGCCTTTTATTTTCCCAGGAAGAGTATTGACCAGCAATGCCAGGCCAAGACCGATGAGAACTAATAATGGTACACTGTAAACTACGAATTGAAGCGTGTTTTTAAGGCCTTCAAAAAATAATTTATTTACATAGGAAGAAGGATCAAATATTTTTGCGTAATTTGCAAAACCAACGAACTTATGAACGGGATCTAATAAATCCCAGTTATGCAAACTCATCCATGCTCCATAAACAATTGGAATTAACAGAAATATGATAAACAGCAGGAAATATGGTAGTACAAACAAGCTCGATGTGAGCTGTGATTTCCAGGTGGTTTTTTGCATCTGCCTCTCCCCCTCTCCTTAATATGACAGCAATTGCTTTGGAACTAAATTATGAGGGGAGATAAACAGACATCAATCTGTTCACCTCCCTCATTCATCATTTATTCAGTATTTGCTCAGCTTTTTTATTGGCATCATCCAAAGCCTTTTTAGGATCTTTCTTGCCCAGCAGTGCAAGATTTACTTCTGCCCATAATGGATCAGAGATTTGTCCCCAGTTATCAATGCGCGGGGCAAATTTGGCATAATCGAATTCTTTTGCTACCTGTGGCTGCTGCTTCATTTTTTTGAATTCTTCACTTTGCTCGTAAATCGCTTTAGACGCCGGTGCTTGTCCTGATTTTGCCCATTCTATTGTGTTATTTGCTACATATTTTAAGAAATCTGTAGTTCCATCCAATTTCTTGGTATCCTTCACAGAAGCCGGGATAACAAAGTTATGGCCATTAGCATACACGGCTTTTTCTTTTGTGCCCAGCTGCGGCACAGGAGCTACACCATAATTAATACCGGCTTTGTCCCATTGCTCCATCATCCAAGGTCCGTTTAACTGCATTGCATTTTTGCCCTGAAGGAACAGTGTGACTTCACCGTCCTGCTGAACGTTTGCAGGAGATACTTTATCTTTTTTGATTAAATCACTTAAAAAGGTCAAGGCTTCTACACCTTCAGGACTGTTGTAATTTGGCTTGCCGTCTTTAAGCAATTCTCCCCCATTCTGGAAAAAGACAGTAGGATATATAAATTGATTCGGCCATAATGTAGGAACAACAAATCCATACTGGTTTTTAGTAGTGTCTGTCAGTTTCTTCGCATCGGCAACAAATTCTTCCCGGTTAACCGGCGGCTTATTAGGATCAAGTCCAGCTGCTTTAAACAAATCCTTATTGTAATACATGATAAGAGGATGTATATCCAAAGGAATTGAATACTGCTTGCCTTTTATGGAACCTGCTTTCCATGCCGTATCAGAATAGTTTTCTTCTTTCAGGTCTGCTTTTGTTGCTATATCCTTAATATCCTTCAATAAATGCTTGTCTGCATAATTTGTCAGCTGGTCTGTATGCATAATTAATACATCAGGTGTATTCTTCTGTCCTGAGAAAGCTAAATCCACCGTCTTATAATAATCATTTTGCGGAACAATTTGCATATCCACCTGATATTTTGACTGCGATTTATTGTAGCTGGCCACAATGTTTTTCATACGCGGACCGTCCGCACCAGAAAATGGAGCCCAGAATGTAATTTTTTCCCCGCTTCCTGACTGTCCATTACTGTCATCCTTGCTTGAACATCCAGCTAGAGAACCAAGAGCAAGAGCTGCAGTTAAAGCAAGACCCATCCATTTTTTCTTCTTCATTATTTCTCCCCCTTTGCCAAATTCAAGTTACTATGTAACAATTTTTTGCCGAAATCTCTTAAAAAATGATAGTTAATTAAATTAATTAATTTACTATTCTCATTTATATTATTATTGGATTAATATTTTGTCAACGTTTTCATTTCATTTTTTTAGCAAAGTACTGCGCTTTACTTTTGCTTTACTTTTGCTTTACTTTTGCTTTATTATGCCACTTTTTTGTTAAAACAGAATAAAAGATTCTATTATTCCTGAAATAAGAATGTATCCCTATCTTTTTGAATAGTAATAATTACAAATCAAAAAAGGAGGCCGTTAAATATGAACATCTCTTTTTCTGAACTCCAAACAGCAGCCAAAAGGCTTGATAATCTTCATTCACTAATATCTACTTGGGAAACCATGTCAAATGCTAGTGATACAGAAGTAGAATTATTAAATGTCATAGATCATCTAACTAGAATTTCTTCTATGCTTTGTACGGTTCTTAAAGATGAGCAGGGTGATGAAACAGAAAATCCAGCAGGCTACATTGCCAAGAAAATAACAATTTCCGAAGAAGCTATAAACTGTTACCTTCTGCAAAAACAGAAATTCCAGCTTTAAAATGCCATTGAAGCTCTTAAGGGCTTCTTTTTTATGGTGATTATACTGCCTGCTATTAATAAAAGGCTCTTTTCTTAAAGATTGTTGTTTTTTTATGTTCTGTCAAGCATCCCGGTATTAAGTCAGGTTGATTGGAGCGTAAGGTGCGAGACTCCTTCGGGATTAGCGGAATAGGTTAGACCCCGAAGGCGCAGCCGAGGAGGCTCACCGGCCGCCCCGCGGAAAGCGAGCATCCTGGAGCGGAAATCAGCCACCTTGTTCCATACCAACAAAGTTTACGAAAATAGCCTAATAAAAATATATTGCCTATCAATAGGGCGATAAAAAGTCTTTAAAGATTAATACTGGCCGGCTGATTGAATCACTATAATTCTTCACTTTCTGCGGCAGTCTCTCCTGCCCTTCAATTATGCCCTTTTGCAAATCTCAAAAATGATTTAACAAAGCCAAAATAAAAAAATCTCCGCATGCAGAGATTTTCCTTTGTTATCTATTTAATTGACTTTGATGTGTCAATACTGTTTTCCAGTACTGTTTCCATATAATTTTTTCCCCAGCTGTACATGGAGTCAAGGATTGGCATAAGTGTCCAGCCCTGCTCTGTCAGCGAATATTCCACTTTAGGAGGGACGACTGGATAAACCTTCCTTGAAACAATTAAATCTTCTTCCAGCTCGCGAAGCTGATTAACAAGCATTCTTTGGGTTATACCGGGCATGAGGGCCTTAAGCTCACCGAACCTCTTTGTTCCCTGTTTCCCCAAATGCCACAGTATCAGCATTTTCCACTTTCCGCCTATTACAGAAAGAGTAAGCTCTTTTTCACAGTTAAACATTTTATCTTGCATCCGGGACATATCTGCACCTCCAGCTATGATGATACCATATAACAGCGATTATGGCGCTGTATAAGAACTGCCCCTTGAATTGTCCAGTTTTGTAAGTTAATCAGGGACGTGTTCCGGGATAAGGATATAGGTTCAATTGTCCAGCTGAGAGACAAAAGAAAATACAAAAAACTTTAAGCAGGATATGAAATAGAGGTATAATGAAGAGGCAACACCTTTAACGATTTCAAAAAAGGGTGGTGACTTTCCATGAAGAATCGAGAGAGAAAGCGTAAAAAGAAACGTTACATTCTAAAAGATTATTTGAATGGAAAACTGAAAAACTGGAAGCCTAAAGCAGATAAAGCGCCTTTGTCAAACAATAAAACAATCGATGAATAGAAACCAGGGAGATGCCTTAGCATCTCCCTGGTTTTTTTATTATCTGAAAAATACTTTATCGATGTTGTATTTCGCTTTTAATTCATTAATAATGTAGGTTTCATATATTTCTCTGTCTGTCGGATCATCCACAATGCATACATCAATTCTGTAAATTTCAGCACGATGGTTTTTTACTGGCGAAACTGAATCTTCAAGATGCTTTTTTACACGCTGGCGCAGCTTTCTTGCTTTCCCTGTGAAAAGGAGCTCGTCATCTTTATTGAAAAACATGAATATACCGGCTTTGTCCCTTGGTATTTCATGAAGATCAATAAAGCCGCAGATGCTTGGTATTTCATGTTCTCCCTCTTCTGCCTGCTGCTTCCTTTGTTTAATTGAAATATCGGTTTGTGGTATTTGTATTTTTATCAATCTGTTCACGTCCTCTTATTAGTTAAGGATTTATAGTAACACATGACAGCATGAAAATCCATTCGCGCCTAAAGGTTTTCCTTCATAAAAGGTTTTTTCTTTAGGATCTTTTCGTAATGATTATTGCTGCCTTAATAACACAGTTTTTACTTTTTGTGGTATTTTATTTTATAGTAGCCTTTTAACTAAAGGCTGTAAACTTTGTTGCTATTGAACAAGGGGTTGATTTCCGCTCCAGGATGCTCGCTTTCCGTGGGGCGGGCGGTGAGCCTCCTCAGCTGCGCTTGCGGGGTCTCACCTTCCCGCTAATCCCACAGGAGTCTCGCACCTTACACTCCAATCAACCCGGTTAAACAACAGGATCGCCTCACAGAATATATAAAAAAACAACAATCTTTAAGAATAGAGCCTTACTAAAAGAGCAGATTTTTTATAACAAGAAAGGAGTGGATAAAAATTAGTAAAGACTGTGATTCTGTTTTATATCGGGAAGTTCAACGACCAAGACAATTATTATATATCATAGTGATAATTTTTGTTTCAGGCATTTTTTGGTGGGGGTTTATCCAGCAGATTATTTATGGAATTCAATTCGGAGACAAACCGGCTTCGGATATTGAGTTGGTAATAGCTTGGGTTTTGTTTGGTCTGATAATACCCTTGTTAGCGTCCCAAGTTAAGTTAATAACTGAAGTCCGTATAGATGGGTTATATATAAAATTTGTCCCCTTCCATTTTGGATACCGGGTTTTTCATTTTCAAAGTATTCGGGATTATAAAAGTGTTTCTTTTAGTTCGCTAATACGTTTTGGAGGCTGGGGGATTCGCATTAATCTAAATGGAGAACGCCTTTATAATATTACAGGGAGCGAGGGTGTCGAATTAAGGTTAACTTCTGGAGACATTGTGATAATAGGCTCAAAAAATTCTGATGAACTCAAAAAGGCATTAGATTTATCTTCCATAGGTAATCCTAAATAAATAACCTTCGTAATTCTTCTAAGTAAAATTTTTTTATCGATTGAATACAGCTGTTTCGTAATGAAATTGCTGTGCGGAAATCCACCCTTTGTTCCAATACAGAAAAGTTTACGGAAACAGCCTAAAAAAAGAGGAAGCATCTGCTCCCTCTTATTAACTCGGATTATTCAGCATCAAAAACTTCAACTTTTTCCATTTTGTCTCCGTTTTTCATGTTTCTTGCTGTTTCAAGTCCGGACGTCACTTTTCCGAATACAGTATGAACACCGTTCAAATGCGGCTGTGGCTCATGTACTACGAAAAATTGGCTTGATCCAGTGTCTTTGCCTGCATGTGCCATTGATAAGCTCCCTGCTTCATGCTTATGGGGATTGCCTTCTGTTTCACACTTGATTGTAGTGCCGCTGCCTCCCATTCCAGTTCCAGTCGGATCTCCTCCCTGGCTGACAAAGCCCGGAATGACGCGGTGGAAGATTACTCCATTATAAAATCCTGAATTTGCAAGGTTTTCAAAGTTTGCTACCGTATTAGGCGCTTCATTAGGGAACAAGTCAAACTCGATTTTTTCTCCATTTTCCATCAATATGTATCCTTTTTTAGCCATTAAAAACATCTCCTTTATAATTGAATCAGTCCCTATAATACCATTATTTTTCGAGGAAAGAAAAGTCTAGAGCCTTCCTTTGGAAGAATACTGTTTGAAAAACTCTTTTTTAATGTATTTCAAAAAAACCACACCTTAACAATCCATTCTCCCAAAAAAACGCTTAATATGCCCTTCCGCGGATAAGCTTTTCAATATTTGCTTTGTCTGGAAGTGCTGAAATAGCACCTTTTCCTGTCGTTGTAAGTGCACCTGCAGCATTGGAAAAATCCAGGATTTCTTTATGATGGTCTGCAAATATTTGTCCGAGGTTCCCGCATTCTGCCTTTTGTTCCAAAAGTTTATAAAGAAGTCCTGCTATGAAAGCATCGCCTGCACCTGTTGTATCCATAACATCAACAGCAAACCCGGTTGAAGTGAATTGGTTGTTTTTTAGATACAGGTCTGCACCGCTGCCTCCCTTTGTAAATACTACAGCTTGTACATCTCCTTTGAATAAAGAAGCAATTCCTTGTTCAACATCTGATATTCCCGTAATAAACTCCAATTCTTCATCAGATAATTTCACAATATGTGCCATCGGGATAAAATCTAGGATAGCTGACCTGCACTCTTCAGGATCATCCCAAAGAGGCAGGCGCACATTTGGGTCAAAACTGATTAAACTTCCTGCAGTTTTCGCCTGCTGAATCGCGTGAAAATGGGCCTGCTTCATAGGACTTTCAACCAAATCAACAGAGCAAAAATGAAGTATATCACCCTTGTTATAGACAATACCGCTTATTTCATCTTTATTAAGAAGCAAGTCTGCAGATGGTTTGCGGTAAAAAGAAAAGTCTCTTTCCCCGTCTTCCCTCAATGATACAAATGCAAGGCCGGTATTGGCTTCATGTGTCCTTTTGATATACTCTGTCTCTACACCTGCTTCTTTCAAAGTTTCAAGCAGGAAATCTCCAAAAGCATCTTCACCGAGTTTGGTAATCATCGATGACCTGCCTCCCCATTTAGCTGCTGCAGCAGCGACATTTGCAGGAGCACCGCCCGGAGCACGTTCAAATGCTGCTACGTCTTTAAGCTCCCTCCCTTTTTGAATTGGGATAAAGTCAATTAACAGTTCACCGATTGAAAATAATGTTCCCATATTTTACACCCCGCCTGAATATTCTTTTGTTAGGTACAACTATAAGTCAAATATTCATATGTGTAAATTAACAGAGCTTTTACCAAAAATATTTTCAGGATTGCTTATCCGTCCACTTTTTTTAGAAATTCAGAAATGAACGTTTTCGTGCAGAAATACACTGGTGAATGACTCCCGAATGTCTGGCATAAGCCAGCAATTTTAAAATTAGCTGTATGGCTGTTTTGGACTGTTCGGCCAAAATTGATATTCGCATTTCCGGAAATCTTATTAACAATAAAATTCTCAACTTGTATGCTGTTTTTCATAAAATTCCCCTTCTTTTTCATTGGCTATTTCGTAAACTTTGCTGCTATGGAACACGATGGCTGATTCCTCTCCAGAATGCTCGCTTTCTTAGTTCAGGCGGTGAGCCTCCTTTAGCTTTAACAATGAGAACGCCTCATAGAAGCATTAATAAACAGCATTTTTTAGAAAAGAGCCTTTCCATTAGTGTATGTACAACTTAACAATCTGTTTGATGAACATGTCTGTATATTTATAAAAATCATACAAGTAATGATACTTCCCCATTGTTTTGCATATACATGCTTGGACAGCCAAAATCAAAACTCATCATAGGCTGCTGAAACGGAATCTTCCCTTGCTGAAATCTTTTGACAGTATCAAATCTTATTACGAAATTTGGTGGTGTAAAATTATGGTTATAATCAGAAAATTTCATTCTATAAGATTTGCTGATTAGCTTCATGAGTTCAATTTCCGTTCAAATCGCCATCAAAAACAAAACCGTTCCACGCTTTAAAACAGTCATAAAGGAGGAATCAACGAATGAAACGAAAAGCTGAATCTATTTTAGGAATCATAGGGATTGTCTTATCTGTACTTTTAGCCCTTTTAGGCATTTTGATGCTGGTCATCGATATTAATACGGATATTTTGCAAAATCGAATTGACACAGCGGTCTCAAGCAACCCTTCCATTGATACTGCTAATCTGAATGAGACACTTTCTTTAGTGAATAAAATGGGCTGGATGCTTACAATTTCCTCTATATTAGGAGCAGGCGCTGGCCTGGCGGGGCTTCTGTTTCTTAAAAAGCAGCGAATAAAAGCAGCTGGATCGTGCTTTCTAATAGGAACTGCGGCTATTGGGCTTATCTCATTGGGAGTCGGCTTCCTTCCTGCTCTTTTGTTCTTAATTGCAGGAATTCTGACCTTTGCCAAGAAAGATAATAACCCTAATTTTCAAACTTAAAGTTGTTTTAATAAATAGTCTGCATAACTCTGAAAAGTAAGAAAGCCTCTGCCGCACCTGCTGGCAAGAGGCTTATATTTATTCCCCTGGATAATCAGGAAGCAAATCCGTGGGAAGAATCAGCATTCAAGTGAAGGACAATGCTTCGTAATGCAGTCTGAACTGAGGGGTCTCTTTTTACGAGATGATATGCTCATTTCCAGAATCACTTCCAGGATTGTTTATGATCTCACAGCAGCCCAAAGCAAAGACTTATAAATCTTTTCTTGCATGCTGCATATAATGTAGCGTTCTACTGCCTAACCAAGTTTTTTAAAAGGAGAGATTACATTTGCCGAATCCTCAAGCATCGAATGTCAGCCTGCCTTCACCCTCGAATTGGTCTATACATGCTGACATCGCCGGAAGGCCAGTCATTTGGGGTTTTCTCACTATTAACTCGATTAGCGGCCGCAAGGTAAGCGGCACAATCAATTTCCGCGGCCAACCCCAGCCCATCGAAGGGAATTGGAATGAAGGAAATCTTCAGATCACGTTTAATTCTCCATATGCCTTCTTCACAGGAAATCTTACCATGTTTGATGACGCTCCTATCAGCACCCGCCATTTTCTCTTAAGCGGCCGTCTCGTCATGAAGCAGCCATCGCCTCAAGCAGGGCAATCTGGCACATGGGTGGCTTCGGCTGATGTCAATACAAAACTTTATCCTGAGGCTGGAAAAAAACTTTTAGCTCAATCACGCAAAAGCCTTCCTCCTGTTGGCGTCTTTTTAACATCAGATTTAAGATATCGTCTTCCGCAGCAAAGCTCACGGATTTAACCGCTGTACATCAAGGCTATAAGAAAAAGTATATTGCGGGGTAATAAAAATAAAATATCTGCCCGCCAAATACTTTTTCTTTTTTATTATTTAGTTTCTTTTCAATTCAAAAGGCTCTTTTCTTAAGGAATATTGTGTTTTTATGTGTACTGTGGGGCGGTCCCATAGTTAAGTCAGGTTGATTGGAGCGTTAGGTGCGAGACTCCTGCTTAGATTAGCGGTAAGGTGAGACCCCGCAGGCAGGGGAAGGCTCACCCGCCCGTCCCGCGGGAACGGTCATCCTGGAGCGGAAATCAGCTATCGGTTTCATAGCTGCAACGTTTACGAAAAGCCATTAAAAAACAGCTGGATTTTACATACTCTCTCCTGCTTGTCTTCTTAAAGTTTTCCCTGTTATGATAGAAAAGAACATTTCCATATCTCCGGTGAATAACAAGTTTACATAATTAAATTATGAAATACCCTTTACACAAACCTGTACTTCTAACAGCTTCTATTTGACGGAATTGAAAACCTGAGAAATAGACAAGAAAAAACACTTGAGCTTGTGAAGGCAAATTTTAAACATTAATCTAATTTGAATGAAAATTCATTGGTAATGGATTGCCAAAGCAAAGTAAAAAAAAGGTAAAGGAGCGGATATTATGAATATTGATGCAGGATTTATAGAAGTACCAGGGGGCAAAGTCTGGTATCGTATAGCCGGCGGAGACAGCAGCAGTACCCCTCTTTTAGTTCTCCACGGCGGACCTGGTTCTGTACATGATCCCTTGACTGCTCTTGATGCAATCACTGCAGATAGACCAGTTATATATTATGATCAGCTGGGGTCCGGGAAGTCAGATCGGCCTTCAGAGCCTGAATTATGGAATTTGGACCGATTTATCGAGGAACTTGATTGTGTCATTACTGCTCTCGGTTTCACCCAAGTCCACCTCCTGGGACATTCATGGGGTACAATGCTTGCAGCTGCTTATTTATTAGAACGAAAGCCAGCCGCAGTCCAGAGTGTCATATTCTCCAGCCCCTGCCTAAGTGCAAAGCTTTGGAAAAGCGATGCCGAACGGCTGCTGAAAAAGCTGCCAGATGAAATTACGAATACCCTCGCATACTGTGAAGAAAACGGGACAACAGAATCAGAAGAATACAAAAAAGCGATGAAAGCTTATTACCAGGAATTTGTATGCCGGATATCACCATGGCCGGCAGTTTTAAAGAAAAGCTCTGAAGGATCGAACAATGAAGTGTATACAAGCATGTGGGGATCTTCTGAATTTTCCCCGACAGGCACACTGAAACACTTTGATGTAACATCAAAACTTCATGAAATCAGCATACCTGCACTATTTACCTGCGGAAGATATGATGAAGCAACACCTGAATCTACGGCATATTACCATACACTTGTGGAAGGGTCACAATTTCATGTATTTGAAAAAAGCGCACATATGCCATATCTTGAGGAAAATGAAGATTATTTAAGGGCTGTTAAAGAATTTTTAAAATATGTTGAAAAATAAAAACAAAAGCAGGCCGGTTTTGTTATAGTAAAAATATGGCCTGCTCTTACGATTAAATTTTTCAAGTTGTCTTGATTTTCAGCACATAGCAGGATCCGTCACTGGCAAAATATAAATGCTCTCCTGCTGTCAGGTTAAACCAAACTCTTTGCCTATCATATAACAGTTTTTCCTCTTGTTCGAAATTTTCCAGCAGTTCATCCGCAGGATTTATTATAATATTTTCGCTGTAAGGCGTCGAAACAAAGCCTTTTGGGTTAGATGTTCTCCAAGGTTTCACTTCAGTAAGCCATTCACCTTGAAGAAGCACCGTTTGGGCTGTAATTTTAGATTTTCTGTTTTGAACCGACCATAACTGCTGGCAATTGCACCGATGTATTTTCCCCTTCATCTACCGATACCTGCTTTCCTGAAATGAAAAAAACTCTTACTACATCCTATTCGGCAGTTTGTTAAAATATTATGAAACATACTTTACTATTAATTCTGTCGCTGAATTGAGCTTTTGGCTTCATTCATGATGTATGGGGCAAATGGCCCCCCTGTCCCAGTTTTTAAAGAAATCCGTTTAAAAGGAACCTGCTATGAAGGTTTTTTTTAGATAGCAGGAATCTCTATGCTGCCTAAATTTGATAAACAAAAAAGCTGACAGGAAAAATGTCAGCTTTTTTGTTTATATCTCTTCTTTCTGTATTGTTATAATATTTTTAACGGCAAGATGCAGACTGGAAAAGGTATGGATATCCTTGAAATCTATACCAAGATTCACCATGGTTTGTGCAATCTCTGGACGGATTCCAGTTAATCTTGCTGAAATTCCAATAAGCTTCAGGGAAGCGATGACTTTAAAAATCTGGTCGGCAACCATGGTGTCGATAATAGGTACGCCTGATAAATCGATAATGATGACCTTTAAATTATATTCCATTCCCAGCGATAAGGCCCGCTCCATAAGCTGCTGAGCTCTTCTGGTATCCAAGTCTCCCACAAGGGGAAGAACACCAATTTCCTCAGTGACCCGAACCAGCGGAATGGAAAGTTCATAAACCGCTTTTTCGGCCACAATCAAGCTTGCAGCATGGCTCCTGGCATAAGAAAGGCTCAGCCAGTGTATAGCCTGGTCTACGACTGAATCAAACCTGGAAATAATTTCAAAAAAGGAATTTAAATCAAATTGATAGGCAATACATTCATCTTTTATTATTACACCTATGGTTTTCCGGTAATACCGCACCTCTTCTATGGCTAAATCCAGCGGGAGCTGCATGTCTACAAGCAGATGGACTACATTGTCTCCCCACTTTTTCAGCTGTTCAAATGTATTTTGCTTATCTTTAAAAATAGAATTTGCATATATTTCTATTAAATTTTCTCTCCATTTTTTCAAAGCTTCATTTGCTTTTACAGTGTATGTTCCTGAATTATCATTTTTCCGCTCCAAGGCAAGATCTTCTTTATTGCTTAAAATGGTGTCTGTAATTCTTTGCAATTGCTTATCCAGATTTATCAAATTCATCATATCACCTCTAATATGTACATTCATTTTAACATATTTGACTATAGAGTAGCCACTGATTGACCTGTCCGCTGGCCCTGCAGCTTTCTGCCAATATCCCCTTCATTCCTTCATCACTCTGCCAGACTAAAATATTTCCATTGACTTAAAAGCATCAGCGCCGTATATTATTACAGGTAAATGAATAAATTCACACTCATTCAAACCATATACTATACTATTTGAACCAAATTGATAAATCTCCTGCTGCTTACGATAAAAACACTTAGAAAGGGAGAAGACAGATGAATAATAAAAAACTTGGATTTTGGATTTTATCAGCTCTTGTCATCGGAAATATGGTGGGTTCAGGCATATTTATGCTGCCCCGTTCATTAAGCGAAGCTGCAAGCCCAGCCGGAGTTATGTCTGCCTGGCTGATTACTGGGTTAGGCGTGCTTATGACTGCCCTTGTATTTGGAAATCTTGCCATTCGGAAACCCCAATTATCCGGAGGTCCTCAAATTTATGCAAAGGAACTTTTCAAGCCTGGTTCTCAAGCGTCAACACTATCAGGTTTTATGTCTTCCTGGGGTTATTGGATAGGAAACTGGGCAGGAAATGTTGCCATAGTCACCACATTTGCCGGCTATCTGAGCACGTTTTTTCCAGTCATGGTGAATCAGAAATCTTTATTTTCAGTAGGAAGCTTTACACTAAAGACTGGAAATGCCATTACTTTTGCAGTCTGCACCATCCTTTTATGGGGAGTTCACTTCATTATTTTAAAAGGGCTTGAAACGGCTGGAAAGCTTAACTTCCTGGCAACAGCAGCAAAGGTTGCGGGATTTCTTCTTTTCATTATTATCGGACTATTTGCTTTCCAAAAAGCTAATTTAACTCCATTTTCAGCTCCAATCACCGGTGAAAATGGACAGGCAGTCGGGATTTTCGGCCAAATCAACCACGCCGCTGTCAAAACACTTTGGGCATTCATCGGCGTGGAATCTGCTGTTGTTTTTGCATCACGGGCCAAAAGGCAATTGGATGTTAAAAGAGCCACTACACTCGGCATGCTTGTTGCTCTTGCCATTTATATTGGCATCAGTACATTAGTTATGGGTATATTGCAAAATGATGTGCTTGTTTCTTCCAATAAGCCTTTAATAGATGCAATGACGGCCATTTGCGGCCCTTGGGGCGGAAAAGTGCTTGCAGGCATCGGATTAATCAGCTTATTCGGCTCAACCATCGGCTGGGTGATGCTGAGTGCAGAGGTGCCATATCAGGCAGCACGCCAGGGATTGTTTTTGCCTGCTTTCATGAAAGTGAATAAAAAGGGAATTCCTGTATTCGCATTGGTTGTTAATAACATTTTGGGACAGTTGTTTATTTTTTCTACCGTATCTAATACGATCTCTTCCGCCTTTGATTTTATTATTATCATTGCGACACTATCTTACCTTGTTCCTTATTTTATTTCTTCCGTATTTCAGCTGAAACTGGTGCTGACTGGTGAAACCTATCAAACACTAAAAAGCAGAATACAAGATGGTATCATAGCAGGATTATCGACAATTTACTCCCTTTGGGTCATCTATGCAGGTACAGCTGACCTTAAAACCTTCATACTTGGAATGGCACTGCTTGCCAGCGGCATTGTCTTTTATAAACGGATAAAACCAAAAGCAGCTCCAGCCCCATCTACAAAGCTTTCTGCATGAACATTAAGCGAAAGGGGCTGAGTTCTGAAGCTGAACGATGTAACCTATGCTCAATAGGCTTTGTAAAAATTTATGGCAGATTGGAACATGTACTGCTCCTGAGGAATTAGCTTTACATCCGGACAAGTGCAATACAAGCTGTCAGGAGGCCCGGGGGAACGCCACCTGAGTTCTCCGCCTTTAGAGCTAAGTTTTAGCAGTATTTAAAAAGATAAAAAGCCTCTCGGGAGCGGGAGGCTTTTCATGCTGCAAACCTTCAAAATATCATCAATTATTGCTCTGCAGCTGCTTAATGTTTTCCAGTGCATCTTGGACTGTCTTGAAAGTTTTCAGGTCTCTGAAGGTAATTCCCAATTCTATCAATTTAATGGCAACGGTTGATTTAATTCCGGTCAGTATTAGCTTTGTGCCGAGCAGGGAAATGGATTTATCCATCTTATACAATGAGCTTGCTACAAATGTGTCCACTTCATAAAAGACAAGTCTACAATCAGATACTCAGTCTGGCTGTCAGCTATATAAGAAAGCACAGTTGTAATTATAGTCATAACGGTTACTGTCAAGGACGCCAATAATCGGCAGAATGGATACTTCCTTCCTCAGCGGGACAATGGGAGCAGATAGCTGCCTGTTCTCCTTCATTGATTCAATTAACAGCATTTCTTTTTCTCTCTCAGACGAGATATTCTTCTGTACACCTGTGAAATAAAGCTTGTTTTCTTCCTCCACCCATAATGGTTCTATTAATAATTCGTTCCAAAACCCAGAACCGCCCTTCCGGTAATTATAAAGCTCAATGGTTATAGGCTCATGTTTGCTGATGGCGTCGCGAATTTGCTGAACAGAGTCTTCATCCGTTTCCGGCCCCTGTAAAAAACGGCAATTCTTCCCTGCTACTTCTTCTTTTTCATAGCCTGTAAGGTCTAAAAAGCCTTTATTTACATATATAATTGGATGGTCAGGCAGCGTATGATTAAGCCTACCTTCGTATTATCAAGCGCTTTTTCAAATAAAAATAACTCAGAACCCTTTTTAACATTAACCATATTTTATTATGTCATCTCCTTTGCTAATCAGCTGCTGCCGAAACAAATATTATCAACAATCAAGCTTATTGCTCTTAAACCAGAGCCAAGAGGAATCTTAAATAAAATATTTGGGTGTCTGTAAGCCCATGCAGATAGGTATGTTTCTTTAGTATCACTCAAGTTCTTTGTTCTTAATTCCCGCTTGGCGGTCCTTATATCTTTGAAAGATCCAAATAGAAACAGTAAGCCAAAAAATGCTGGCAAAATAGGCGCCAATTACATCACTTGGATAGTGGACACCCAGGTAGATCCTGCTTATGCCAATTGCTAATATCATACAAGTACTGAGGAAAGCAAGAATTCTCCTTCCCCATGCAGAAGGAATATGCCGCCACAGCAAAAATGCCAAAACACCATACAATGCTACAGCCTCCATGCTATGTCCGCTTGGAAAACTAAAGCCCTGGGCATCCGCCAGCCTATGCAGGCTTGGACGGGAACGATGAAATAACATTTTCAAAACCTGGTTCAATACAGCTGTGCCGCCAATGACTGCAATAAACAGAATAAGTTCAAGCCTATGGTGCAGAAACTTATATAATACTAATAAAATAATGATGGAAAGAATCGCGACGATTTCAGTAGAACCAATCCAGGAAAAGAATTTCATGATTACAGTCAGGCTCGGTGCTTCGAATCCCTGGACGAAGGAAATAATGGAATCATCAAACCCTTTTACCTTATCTCCATGAACAAAAATGGAAATCAGTCCAAATACAATAATTGAAAAAATGCTCACTGCATACCCTTTTGCTAATAATTTCTTTAAATTCATACTATCTCCTTCAAATTTGCATATTTCTATACAGGATTTTTTTGTGAATCTTGCCTGCAGATTTCCGCTTCCGGCAGGCGGCTATGCTGCTGCATAGCCGCCTGCCCCTTAATATCAGATGCTGCTTTTCAGGAGCCAATTAAATATCAGCACCGAAAAAACTGATACATTCAGTATAGCCGTTACAGCAGCTCCCTGCACCTTTTAGCTTTCTAAATAGAATACACTGAAAAAAATAAAAATAGGTCAAAGTCCAATCCGGATCTCTGTTTCTGACATAGGGTATATTGAGGAATCGCATAAGGCATTCTTCAAAAACTAATTAGGAGGAATTTATTATGTGCTTTGGCGGATGCGGATATGGGTATACTGCTCCAGCAGCAACTGGCGGTTATGGAAGCGGATTTGCACTTATCGTGGTATTGTTCATTCTTTTGATCATTATTGGTGCGGTGTGCTGGTCTGGTTATTAATGAATAAAAATCAACTGGACATGGAAGAACCCATGTCCAGTTTTTTTTAGCCTTTTATCTTAATTTTAAAACCTGTCCTATGGATAAATGATCAGTTTTCAAAGAATTTATTTTGATTAAAGCTGCAACTGATACCTGCACTTTTTTGCTGATTGCACTTAGGGTGTCCCCTTTTTTTACGGTATATGTCTTTACTGGCGCAGTCTGGACAGGAACCTTTAATACCTGTCCAATTTTAAGAACATCGCTTTTAAGAGAGTTGAGCTTCTTTAATTCTGCAGAAGTTGTATGATATTTTTTTGCAATCTGATACAGGGAGTCTCCTTTTTTAACGGTATAGGTATTTTTTTCCGCAGGTGTACCTGAAGTTTCATCGTCAAGTAAATATTTCATATCTTTGCTGAAACTTATATGATGCTTTGCTTTATATATATTTGCCTCTTTTTTAAACAAGCTGTCTTGCTTTGCTATAAAGGCAACTCCTTTATCGCTTGCTTTTTTATATTCTTCTTTTGATAAATCTTTTTGCAGATAATTAATTGTGTCAACTTCAAGGTTGTAGATGGTAACCAATGTGTCATACAAATAGCCGTCCATTTTCTGCAGATCATGTTTCAATCCGAGTAAGTCTGACTCGTCGTCTATAGCATTGTCCAAATAATTCATGTAGGCACCATAAATACTGTCAGCCTCTTTTTCACTTTTTGCAGCGTCTAGCTTGATTTTATAGCTTTCAACTTTATGGAGAATTTTTGCATAATGAGCGGCAAACGTATTTATATCATTTTGATATTTTGAAGCTGAAACAGCTGCCGCAGAGGCATCAGCAAGCTTTACAACAGCCCCCCCTGCAAAAAATATAGACGCAGCTATTGCTGAGGCAGCCACTTTTTGAGACATTTTTTTCATAATTAAAACTCCTTTATAGATACAGAATGTTTTTAGCAGCAATCATTCTCCAACACTAAAATCACTATTACTCTGAAACTGACGCGCGCATCAACCTGCTATTACCTTAGCTTTCTTCTTTTTGATATCAAAAACCCGGCTTGAACCTGCCAAGACTGCAGATTAACATTCCAAGATAAGATTCAGCCGCATGGGAAATTCGCTATATTACTTTATTAGTTTATATAAAATAAACATGATCTTTTAATTATGGAAAATGATTCAAACTGACGATACCATGTGGAAAAACATTTGAATATAGGAAAGTTATTCATATTCACTGATATTGGTTTTCTATCTTATAAAGACAAGTTAAATACTTTTTCCCTGAACATTTCCATCGCTTTGGAAGGTGCATGCTTCTTATACTGAACAAAAGACAAATGCCGATTCAAAGGGCAGCCTTTAATACGGCAAATACTCAGCTCTCCCATTTCCAGCTCTCTGCCTACTGTCCAGCGGGATAACAGCGATATGCCCAGACCAGCCATAACCGCTTCTTTAACTCCCTGGCTGCTGCTGAAAATAAAGGACCGCTGCACAGTAATATTACCTTCCTCTATAAATCTGTCTGTGAAGGTCCTCGTTCCTGAACCTTGTTCTCTCATTATCCAAATCTGGTTTTGGAGAAGTCCCTTTTCAATCACCCTCTTTTGCGACAAAGGGTGTGAGGAAGGAAGCAGCAAAATCATTTCATCATCTAGGAAAAACTCTGTTTGGAGTTCATCATAAGAAGAATCACCTTCAATCAGCCCCAAATCCAATGAGCTCTCACTCACTCCGTTAAGTACTTCTTCTGTATTTGAAATCATGATTTCAAAATCTACTTTGGGATATTGCCCGGCGTATTCTGCAACAATCTTCGGGAGTATATATTCTCCGATGGTAAAGCTTGCTCCTACTCTAATCATTCCTGTCACCTGGTTTGTCAGATCATCAATTTCCTGTTTCGCCTGCTGATGAAGGAAAAGGATTTGTTTGGCATGCTTATACAGAATTTCACCTGCTTCTGTCATTTGGACACGCTTCGGTGAACGCTGAATTAATTTGGCGCCCATTTCATGTTCAAGGTTTTTAATATGAACACTGACACTTGGCTGAGATAATTTCAGAAGCTCTGCAGCCCGGGAAAAATTCCTTAGTTCAACTACAGCTGTAAAAACCTTCATGGATTCTGTAATCAAAGCAGCTCCTCCCTTCATTTTATTTTATCATTAACATTTTTAATGATTACGATAGAATAAATATATTTAACTTATGATACTGATACGTTTAGAGTATGATTATAAACATCTGTTTGGAGTGGTCAATATTGAAAAAATTACATTGCCGAAGCACATCAGGATTTTTCCTGGGTATTGGGCTTACACTGTTTATTGCCATAGCTGCGAAATACCTATCACAGCTTCCATTTTTGAGTATATTAGGACAATTAGTTATTAGCATCCTGATTGGCGTCCTCTGGAGGGCGTCCGCTGCAGTTCCGCCATCTATCAGAGCAGGGACTAATTTTTCAAGCAAAAAATTGCTCAGGACTGGAATCATCCTGCTCGGCATGAGATTAAACCTGGCAGATATCCTGCATGCAGGGCCATTGGTGTTCTTGCTTGCTGCCATACATATTGCTTTCACGCTAGCCGCTGTTTACTCGTTTTCTCGGTGGTTCAAAGCAGGGAAGGAGCTTGCCATACTGACTGCTTGCGGGACGGCCATATGCGGTGCTGCTGCAGTAGTTGCAATCGCAGCCCAAATTAAAGCAAAAGATGAGGTAACTGCCATAGCAGCTGCTTCTGTTGCCATTTTAGGCACCATTTTCACTTTGATTTATACCTTACTTTATCCAGTACTTGGGCTCTCGCCTCATGCTTATGGAATATTTGCCGGAAGCACCCTGCACGAAATTGCCCATGTTATTGCTGCAGCCGCCCCGGCGGGAAAGAATGCTATAGATTTAGCTGTCATTGTAAAGTTGACCAGGGTAGCCTTACTCGTTCCTGTTGCTCTTCTGATCGGTTTTTTTATGAAAAGCAAAGCTCCTGAAAAGAGTAAGAGAGACTGGAGAAAACTTCCTGTTCCATGGTTTATTATCGGCTTTATAGCCGCAAGCTCCGTCCATACATTAGGGGTTTTTCCTGATTATATATCAAATTTTGCTGTTTTGGCAGCTTATATGCTGATTGCAATGGCAATGGCAGGCCTCGGTCTTAGTGTTGATCTCTCAGCATTCAGGCGGTTAGGGCTTCCTTCTTTTGCAGCTGGTTTAATTGGGTCCGTCTTGCTTTCATTTCTTGGATATTATTTAATACATCTTTTCCATTTAGTATAATTGCTCTTGCCTGCACAGATTAACCTGTACTGTTGATTTAGCCTTTTTAAATCTGTCTTGCCATAAACGGCGGAAAGAAGGAACAGAGCGGCTGAAACAACTGGCCTGCTGGGCTATCCCAAGAAAATTGACAAATGGCGGGGAGCAGTGAAAATGGGTTCAACGAGGCCTTATGGAGTCAAAAACATAGCAGAAATGCGCGCTAAATAACTGAATTCCTGCAAAACCCTTCTATATCTCTACGTGAAGGGTTCCAGCTTACTGGAAACACAACATTAATTACTGTGCCAGCTAATAATGACACAGTAAAACAGGCATGTATCCAGTGAGCCCGTTATTCCGCACTTTTTCCGAAAATATTAGCATATTCATCTTCGAGTTCCAAAAGTGTCAGCTGAAATAAATGTACGTTGTTTTTCTTATATATACCATGATTGATTAAGGTATCAATCAAACAGCTTTTCCTCGCTTCTGCTGTTTGGTTAGCCATAGTGTTTCCAGCTCCTTTCAATGTTTTACATGTTTTTGGGGCTTGGTGGGCAAAATAAAAGCCTCTTCTTACAAAATGTAAGAAGAGGCGGATGCACAATGATATTCTCTTCTTATCTTTCAAGCATACGCTTGCTGGAATTGGCACAGTACTCCTATAAAGGAGTCCGCTGCCGAGGTTTCACAGGGCCTAGTCCCTCCGCCTCTCTTGATAAGCCGATATGAAATTATGGAGCAAAAAAATTCTTATGTTTTGCTTTTCTTGAAAGCTGCTGCAAAGGGAAAGCATCTTCACTATGTAAGAATAAAGATTTGCTTTCTTTGATCTTCATTCTCTTTGTCTTGATTGTTTGAGGAGAAAATCCCGTATTATATTATTTCTTTTTATCTTTGTTAGAAGAAAAAAGCATATATATAATATTAAAGACTAACTCGAATGCCATTGTATTTTACCCCTTTGCGTTTTGGAATTTCTTAGTATGCGTTTTTACATTTCTTATAATAAAAGCACGGCATGAATCTGTCAATACTTTTTGGCACGACTTTTTATCCTGTAAATTTTCCCACTCAATAACAGCCTTCATTAACCGCGCCGCTGCTGGGATATTTTTTATTAGCTTTAATATAAAAGGCAGTTATCGTAAACTTTGTTGCTATGAAACAAGGTGGCTGATTTCCGCTCCAGGATGCTCGCTTTCCGCAGTGCAGCCGGTGAGCCTCCTGGTCTCACCTGTTCTGCTAATCCCGCAGGAGTATCACACCTTACGCTCCAATCAACCTGACTTGACATTTGGAACGCCTCACATAACAAATCAACAATCTTTAAAAAAAGAGCCACATAAAAAGACTATTTTCATATTTTTTGCTGCTGGAGCGAGGAGGCTGTTTTCCGCTCCATAAACTCGAATTAATCATCCAATCGAATAAAAAACTCATTAAAGAACAGTAATCATAAAAAAAGAACATGAAAAAGCCGGAAATCTCCTTTTTTTGAAATCCAGCTTTATTCTTATACTTATTTATTTTCGGTGTACCTCATGAATCAGGCCCGGCATCCATTCATTTATATCAGTAAATGCAAATCCCAGTTCTTTTGCTTTTTTATTGCTCATTACCCATGTGACAGGTGAATTATAAGGTGATTCATTATCCTGATTTTTTTCATTTGCCAAAATAAAGCTTTTTCCAGTTTCGTTTTCGATAAGCCCCAGCATATCCCTTAGTGTAAGAAGGCCGTTTGATACCGCATTAATTGGGCCTTCAATCCCTGCATTTGCGGCCCAGCATAGAAATTCCCCGGCCTCTTCTTCTGTGATGAAAGAAATAGCGGCTTCGGGATTACTGAAATATATCTCTTTCCCTGCCTCAATCCGGTCAATATGAAAGGTTAGCCGATTGGTATAATCGTTTATTCCCTGTACAATAGGAAACCTGACACAAACGGTTTTGAATGGTGCTTCCTGGCAAAACACAGATTCTGCCAGCCTCTTCCCTTCGCCATAAGAAACATCCTGGTGTTCTTGCGGAATATTATAATGATAAGGATCAAAATCACCTTCAGAAAGCATGTCTTCTGAAAACTCATACACCGACATGGAAGATGTGAATATGTACTGTTCTGTTTTACCAGCAAACACACTGATTGCTTCCCTGGCATCTTTGGCTGTATAACAAATCTGATCAAAAACAACATCCCACTTGCCATCCTTGAAGGCACTAAAAAAACTGCTTTCATCATTTCTGTCAAAAGAAATAGTTTTAACTTTATCTCCAAAAGGAATATCGTTTTTACCCCTTGTGGCAACCGTAACATCCACTCCTTTTTCCAAAAGAGCGTTTACCAGGTGCTTTCCAAAAAAACGTGTGCCGCCAAGTACCAATGCTTTTTCCATATCCTTCTCCCCTGCTTTCTGCTTTATTGTATTTCATGCATCCATATAAACACTGTATATTCAGTTTATTCAAAAAAAGGGTCTATGTCCAATGAGATCATATTCCGGCGGCGATGAACAACCATAAGCTTGCAGTGGATTGGTAATTCTTCATGTCAGCTTGCTTGAAAATACTTCAGAAGTATTTTCAAGATGGCAAAAAAAAATCCCGGCTGCACCAGGATTTTTCAAGCTTTATAATCAGCCGTTAACTTCTTTATTCAAGCTCGGCTTTAGCAGCTTTGCATCCTCAAATACTTTGCCCATTTTATCTTCGCCCTTTGTGAATGTTGCATTTGCTCCATCAAGTGCAGGTGCAGATTTTTTCAGCTCGTCTGCTTTAGTTTGATAAGAATCTGTAAAATCTTTAATAGCTGCTTCTAAATCACTGCTTTGATTTTTTAATTCAGCCGGTATTTTTACTTTTTTCAGTTCTTCAGCAACAGCTGCTGCAGAGACTTGTGCGCTTGTTTTCATCTTTGCATCAGTATTATCTCCTGATGCTTCGTATGTATTCAAGTCAGTATCTTTGCTATTAATAGTGTTTGCTAGCTCAGAGTAAAGATGAACAAGAGATTTTTTTACTTTTTGCTGATCTGCAGCGCTGTCTGCAGAAGATTTCTTTTTGCCGGAATTTCCTTCACCCTCCGAAGAACAAGCCATTAAACCAATAGACATCATAAATGCTGAAAACAAAATTAAAAACTTCCTCATTTTGCAGCTCCTTTTTAACGTAGTATGTATAAGGCAAAATACCGTCCATTGCTACTTTTTAAGGGATATCGAATTCGGAAAATTATATTTATTATTCTGGAATAAAAATTTTTATAATTCATCACAGAATTTTCTTAATATTCTACCCTCTTTATCTGTCAAAACAGTATGTAAACCTTTACTTCATTATTATAGAAGGTAGAATTCACAATTTCAATCAAAACTTTGATAATATAGTAATTTTGGAACTTTTCGATAATTCTTGTTCTTCCTTCTTGGTCACCATTTACTACTGAACATTGTAATTTTCACTGACTCAATGTTTTTTCTGTAAACCATTAGAATAACTATTCCATTGTAATTCTGTGATTTTCTCACATAAATACATGTTCTCTGCATATCTCTTAATCTAGCCATAATTATCCTGAATGATTACTGCCCTTTTATTAACAATTTTCTTATGCTAATGACTTTTTTTCCAATTAATGCAAGAATAATAGAAGGGGGCGATTTCATTGAAGGTGCTGATTGGCTCAATAATTGTTGTTTTGCTGTTATGTTTGGGAGTTTGGCTGATCATTTCTCCTGCTTTCACAAAAGTCGGGGATACAGCAAAGAAGATGAAAAAAAAATTAGAGGAGGACAAAAATGGAATCGAAAAATAAAAAAGGATTAAACCGCAAAGCACTTGGCGGAATCATTGTTGCTGTCGCTTTAGTCCTTGCGCTTGGAGTTACCGCACTATTTATTCAAAAAATACCAAATGGATATGTAGGTGTTGTATACAGCCCTAATGGCGGCGTACAAAATAAAACGCTTGGGCAAGGCTGGCACTTAGTAGGGCTGTTCGACAAGGTTACTGTTTATCCTGTCAGAATGCAGACAGTAAATTACAGGGATATTCAGGTTGCTACATCCGACGGAAAAAATGTCACCATTGATTTTGCATATAATTACAATATCCAGCCAGACAAAGTGGTAGGGGTTTTCAACAAATTCGGACCGATAGATGTGGAGCAAATAGAACAATCTTATTTAAGAACAAGACTATGGGATGCAGGACGGAAAGCAATCGCAAAGTATTCTGTCATCGATACATACGGAGAGAAATCGTCTGAAGCAGCCGTAAACGTCCAGAAAATATTTTCTGAAGATATTGGGCGGCTGGGTTTTTCTGTAGACAATCTAACACTTGGTGTTCCAAAACCTGATAAATCAACACAGGCAGCCATTGATAAACGGGTTGAAGCTGCACAGGAATTAGAAAGAAAGCAGATTGAGCTTAAGATTGCCAAAGCAGAAGCACAGAAAAAACAAATACAGGCGAAAGCAATTGCTGAATATAATGAAACAATTAAAAAGTCAATCAGCAAGGAAGTTATTCAAAATAGCTGGATTGAAAAATGGGATGGGAAAATGCCAAATGCCATGGGCTCTAATCAGCTCATTTCCATACCGATTGACGATAACAGCAGTTCAAAAAAATAACATGCAAAAAAGCCGTACATGTTCCCTACTTCTGGATCATTACGGCAATTTTTATGTCTTAATTCGCCTATGGCACTGTTTCTTCCTCCAGCTTCTGCTGTTATTTTAGGTAATTATGGCCGCTCTATGTATTAGTACTGCTTTTTCATTGCGATCCCTGCTCATTCCTGCAAACTTTGCATGTAAGCCAGTATTGTCTGCTATACTGTTATAACGTATAGTACTAGTAATTCAGCTAAAATAAATCAGCAGTAATTTTAAAGAAAACATGTAAAAAGGATGAAATATATTTTGGATAAACTAGAAAACAGCCATAATTACATATATACCTATGTCTGCAATGCAGAAGAAAGGTCTCTATGCCACTTAGAAATGCGCTCTTTTTTCGGGCATGATAGTCAAAAAAATGTCATTAAAAGCAATGTTAAAATTGATCCGAGCAGGAGCCCTTTTATCAAGGAAAGAATTGACATACTATTTGAAGGAGAAACACTGTCAGACATTCTTTTGCATGCAGAAACCATACATATGCATGACGAAACTTTCAGGGTGGTTTTCATCAAAATCAATGATCTTGATAAAGAAGAAAAAATAGAATACCAGGAACGTTTGAAAATTGAACGAGATGTCGGCTGGCGGATCAACGGAAAAGCAGATCTCAGAAAGCCCATGCAAATTTTTGGTGTAGGGGTATTTGAAGGCCGCTGGTATCTTGGTAAATATACGAAAAGTGAAGCGGTTTGGCTGCGCCATTTAAAAAAGCCAAGAGAATATTCTACAGCGCTAAGCACCCGTGTAGCCAGGGCAGCCGCCAACATTGCCGTGCCTCATCCGGCAGGCAAAAAGGCGATTGATCCATGCTGCGGAATCGGAACTGTTTTAGTAGAGGCACTGTCCATGGGCATTGATATTATTGGACGGGATATCAATCCATTAGTCACAAACGGCTCAAGGGAAAACATTGCTTATTTTGGATTAACTGGTGATGTGACAACAGGTCCTATCTCAGAAATAAATGAGTATTTCGATGCTGCTATTATTGATATGCCGTACAATCTCTATACACATGCAACACCAGAATCTCAATTATCCATCTTGAAGCATGCACGAAGAATAGCCGCTAAAGCTGTAATTATCACCATTGATAATATTGACAATATGGCAGATGAAGCAGGCTTTATAATTTCAGACCGCTGTGTTGCCAAAAAAGGGCTGTTTGAAAGGCAAATTCTTGTTTGTATATAAAAATGTGAGCGGAAGCCTAATGGTTTCCGCTCACATTTCATTCATTTAAGGCATGCTCTAATGCTTTTCTGTTTTTTTCCATGACGGCAATATAGTCCAGACCTTGTTTTTGCTCTTTATCTGTTAAGCCTTCCAAGGGATTCAGCACATCTGTTTTAGCATGCACTTCCTTGGCAAGTGTGTGTGCGACCTTCGGACTTGTGAGCGTCTCAAAAAACACAGTTTTTATATGGCGTTTTTGAACTTCATTGGCAATTTCCTCAAGGCCCTTCAAGGATGGCTCCTGATCTGGCGACAGTCCTGCCACCGCAATTTGCTTCAGGCCATATTGTTTAGCTAAATACGAAAACGCTGTATGCTGGGTAACAAATTCTTTTCTTTTTGCATGTTTTGCTGTCTTTTTAAAATTTGCATCGAGCACATCCAGTTTTTTGCTGAATGTCAGATAATTTTTTTCATAATCTTTTTTATGGGCCGGATCTTTTTTTACTAGCCCTCTATAAATATGTTCTGCTTCTTTTTTTGCCAGAGCAGGATCGAGCCAAACATGAGGATCAAGCGACTGGACATTGCTGTCTCCTTCTTCTTTTCCGTCAGCAAGCGGAAGACCCTTGCTTGCTTCGATGACAGTAAGGTTTTTTTGATTAATGGATTGCAGGACCTTATTCACCCAATTTTCCATAGATGCTCCGTTATATATAAAAACATCAGCGTTTTGTATATCGATTAAATCCTTTGTCGATGGCTCCCAATCATGCGGCTCCACTCCAGCAGGAATCAGGATTTTCACTGAAGCATTATTACCTGCAATATTTTTGGCAAAATCGTACATGGGATAAAAAGTTGTAACGATCTTTAATTTCCCATTGCCTTTTCTCCCGTTTTCATCACTGCTGGATTGGCAGCCCGAAAGAGTAAACAGGACAGCAGCCAATACAACAGGCAGCATTTTTTTAATCATTGTATTTCCTCCCTTAAGAAATCGTAACAATTACGATTTGACTTTCATAGTGTAATATAAAACAATGAGGTTTGTAAATAAATATATACCGTTTTTTCTTTTACCATGCCCTTTTAAACGTCATTTATACATGAAGAAAGGCCGCATATGTGCGGCCTTTCACGATTTAAGTTATTCCTTTTTACTCCGAATGGCCTTTATCAGCACTTTTTGCGTTCAATTGCGGCATAGGTTTTCTGATCGATTCGGAAAAAATCTTTTTTTATCAATAAGTAAAAACCAAAATGAACTGCCTGCTATTAACAAACCTGCAGATTAAGCAGACATTTTGCTGTCCTTGTTTTCAAGAGCCCAGCTCCAGCCTGTTAAAATTACAGCTGCAATCACCATCAAGCCGCCAATCCAGCTAGTGTGAATCAATCCAATTGAATCAGTAATGATTCCGCCAAGATATGAGCCGATGGCGATGCCTGCATTAAAGGCAGCAATGTTTATTGCTGAGGCTACATCCACCGCACCCGGCACGAAGCGCTCTGCCAGCATAACTGCATAGACCTGAAGGCCCGGGACATTCATGAAGGCAAATAAACCCATAACAATAATAGTAATAAGTCCAGCAATTTTAAATGGCGCAGTGAAGGCTAAAATAAATAACACGACTGCCTGGATTAAAAACATATAAAATAAAGCTTTGATTGGTTTATGGTTTGAAAGTTTACCTCCAACCATGTTTCCAATTGCGATTGCAATTCCATAAACAAGAAGAATTCCTGCAACCGTTCCTTGTTTGAATCCTGTAATATTTTGCAGCAAAGGAGACAGATAAGTGAACACTACAAATGTTCCTCCATATCCAAGGGCTGTAATGATAAACAATAGAAGCAGTCGTCCATTTGTCACCAGTTTGAATTGATCACGGAAAGTGGATTTAGCCCCTTTCTTTAAGTCAGATGGAACTAAAATGCTGTTTGCTATCAGGGCAATGACTCCAATTAGCACAATGATTATGAATGAATACCTCCAGCCAAATTGCTGTCCGATGAAAGTGCCGAGCGGAACACCCGTCACAGTAGCTACGGTCAAACCGGTAAACATGATGGAAATGGCACTGGCTCTTTTATTTTCCGGAACTAAATCAGCCGCGATTGTGGAACCTATGGACATGAACACACCATGTGAAAAAGCCGCAACGACTCTGGCAGCTAACAAAATTCCGATTGTCGAAGCACTGGCTGCAATGCTATTGCCGATAATGAATACAATCATGATCAGCAGCAATAATGTCTTTCTTGGAATATTTGAGGTCAAAGAAGTCAAAATCGGGGCTCCAAAAGTAACCCCAAGTGCATATAAGGAAACCGTAAGACCCGCTGTTGTTACGGATATGTGCATATCATTTGATATAAGCGGCAGAAGGCCAACAGAAATAAATTCCGTAGTCCCTATGGCAAAGGCGCTTACTGCGAGTGCCAATAATGCCAAGGTGCTTCTTTTTTTATCGTTAATCATTTGTATCCCCCTAAAAAATTGTTATAGTGTATGAAACATTGCTGCAAGCTAAAAGAAATGCTCATCTAGACCTTTTAACCGGCAAATGTTATTATGCTCTATATCAACCATTATTAAAAGTACGCACTTTTAAGTGATATAGGCACTTTTTAGTACCTGTCTTTTTAGGAGGAATAAACATGCAAGCTAAGAAATATAATATATCCGTTGAAGCAACTCTTGAGGTAATCGGCGGGAAATGGAAATGTGTCATTCTTTGCCACCTGACTCATGGAAAAAAACGGACAAGCGAACTTAAGCGCCTGATGCCAAATATCACGCAAAAAATGCTGACACAGCAGCTTCGTGAATTAGAGGATGATGGAGTGATCAACCGTATCATTTACCAGCAGATCCCCCCTAAAGTGGAATATGAGCTGAGTGAATACGGATGGAGCCTTAAGGAAATTTTAGACTCTCTTTGCTTATGGGGTGAAAATCACATTACCAGAGTTTATGGAGATAAGTTTTCAGTACTTGAGGAAAGTGTTTTGAATGACCAGTTAAAATAATTTTATAAGCTCTATGCTGATCGGGCCTTGCCCAAATCACTGTCACAGTAAAATAGCCGATAAAAAAAATCCAGCTGAAAGAAGCTGGATTTCTTTATTGTGAAAGGATATTATCCTTTCCTGTTTCAATTTTCCATTCATTCCTGATTCCAAGGAACATAATTATTGTGCCGCAAACCACAAATATCGGATCAAGCCAATTAGCTTCCGGTCCATTAGTGATTCGGTGCAGCCCGAAAAGCCAATGAAACACCACAATATCGAAGCTAAGAAGAAGACCAGTGGATACAAGGAAGCCGTGAAAAAAGGAACGGGAAAATACCTTCTCTATGAATATTGCCAATATAATCAGGATCACGATCCCTGTACCCACAGCTCCTAACCTTCCCCCCATGGATTCCAGCTTAATCCCCATTGCATGTGCATGAATACTGTGAAAAAACAGATTCATGGTTAAATAGCCTGCTATTTTTTCTTAACCGTGTAATTGACTTCCCCTGCTTCTTTAACAAAGTGAAAACCCTGCTGCGGCTCGAAAAGAAAGCTGTACTTTTCCCTGCTTCGTTTATTTAAATAATATTGAAGGTGGGCTGTGCGGGATACCCTTTCTTTAATGGTCTGTTCCTTCACATCCAGAATGACACTGTGTCCATATTTCAGCAAAATGAGAGTCCGCTTAGGAGAAAGCTTATTCACTTCGTCAATATGGTGGTGTGCAAGCCATACACAATCATCTCTTTTCATAGACACAGAAGGAAACCAATAGATATCCTGTTTCAAGTTAATCGGAATTGGACTCATTTTAATGTTTCCCAAGATAGAGTGCGAGCTTTTAATTGCTCCAGACATACTGCTTCCGTAATAAATAATGCTTTCCTCAACAATTCGGTATGGCGGCATAGCCACATAAAAGATATGTTTCCCTTCCATAACTTTAGAATACCAATTGCTTAAAGAGTCAAAATGCGAGGCAATTAAAATGGTATCTTCATTAATTACATAGTTAGGCAATAACAGCATAGCTTTGTCCCCTTTTCTCAAAACTCATTTATCAGGAAATCTGCATGACAAGCCGCTATGTTTTACCTTAATTTCCCATATAATATAATCTATTATACCTATTACTTATGTACTATGTAAATTGTTTTTTATAAATTCTGAAAAAACTTAAAATATGTATTTCCCTTGGCCCCAGTATTGTAAAATGAGATTTTAAATTGGAACTCCCGATTTCTCCAGGAGTTCCTTTTAAACATTTTACAGTTTTGCAAGCTTTTCAAAGGCATCTGCAAGCATGTGCCATCTATGATCCCTGATTACACTCAGCTGATCGAGTATTTCATTTTCCTGAAAATCGATATCTCTGACAAGCCGCGTCACTGTCTGTCTATCCCTCAGAAGCTCTACAACCTTAAACATCATTGAAATAAAAGCAGACTTAAAGGCAGCATATTGATTAGGGAACCTTGCTTCCATCTCCTTATATTGTGAAACAACATAATGGATTTCGAGACAATTCAGTCCACGGCGCTGCTCTAGGGCTAGGGCCAGTACTTCAATTTCAGGTGACTTATATATAAATTGCCCATTGCCTCCCTTAAGTTTCCTGAAGAGGTAGGATGCTCCTGGTGATAACAAAATGCGGCGGGGTCCACCCGGAATTTTGCTCCATTTTTAAACAGTCTGTATCCCAGCTCCCAAACTTCTGCCCCATATCCTTGAAAAGATTCATCAAAACTGTCTGGTATAACATCGCTTTTTTCACACTAACATCACCAGTTAAAAAAGCTATATATGGCAGGGCAAAACCGTTAAGATTTTCACCAAAATGTGAAAGACCGCTATTTAAAATACTTGTTAAATACCAATTGGGAAAAGATATATCATGAATTCTTCCCTCGTGGATATCCTCTTTGCCTGCCAGCGGAAAATAGGTTAATTCATTCCGGTGTGTTGCCTTGTATTCGTAATAGCGGCCTGCAAAGTATGCACTCCTAGGCAGGAATCCATCAATATACGACCACTGGCTTTCATTAAATAGAGGAGTCAAAAACGTATAGACACCACGGTAATGCATGGCACCTGTAACGACTACATTGCTTTCATGAATATGGTGTTTATAATGTTCTTCAATGAAGTTTCTTTCTGTCAGCATTTCTGCATCCATAAAAATCACAACTTCACCTTCACTGTTTTCAATTCCCAGATTCCGGGCTCGTGAACGGCCCAAATTTGTATGAGGGCGGATATATTTAAACGTAAAATCAGAAACAAATTCATTCTTAAGGCGCGGTGTTTCATCTGTTGAACAATCGTCGATTAATATGACTTCAAATTGTGCCGAGTGAAAGGTTTGCCTTGTTAAGCAGTGAAGAGATAAACAAACATACTCATATTTATTATATGAGGGTATAATGACACTCACTTTAATATTTTTATCCCCGCTTTTTTGGTTTACCGGTTCAGCTTGCTGCCTTTCTTCTTGTTTTTCTTCTTCCACAATTAAATATGCGGATTCCTGTACTGCCTTGTCCATAATTTCCTCGTGTGAAATTCCGCCATTCGGCTCCAATTTCTCCTGCACGTGTACAGCTTCTGGCTGTTTAGGATGAGTTTCAGCGACCTCTACCTCATCCTGCGCGGTGTTCGGTAATTCTCGTTGCCAATTTTTGAATAGTTTCCTTACTAAAAATCTCTAGACAACCATTTTGCCTCCCTATATGTGTTTTTCTGTCAAAGTGAAATTCTTTATAGGTTATGACAAGCATGGCAAATGTGTCTGGACAAACTAACGTGTCATTTAGCTCATTTTTAATGATTGGCCATTTTTTCATTCTTTCATTCCATTTCGGCTGTAAAGTTTATTTGACAAATATTATAAAAAGACTGTAAGAATTTGTCTGAAGTTAAAATTTTCTAAAAAAACAATTCTAGACGTTAATCATGTTATATTTCTCAAGGAGTTATTTACTGGAAAAAACCAAACGGAGGGCGATCATGGTTTTAGAAATATTGATTCAGCATTTTATCTCTTATAAAAACCGAAAACCTCAACATGCCAATGAGCTTT
Organism: Bacillus sp. OV322; assembly: GCF_900112495.1. Classification (GTDB taxonomy): domain Bacteria; phylum Bacillota; class Bacilli; order Bacillales; family DSM-1321; genus Peribacillus. The sequence goes on along the minus strand of NZ_FOMA01000006.1, from coordinate 274,738 downwards.
TAGATTATATACAGGAAAAATATCTGCTAGGTGAACTATCATTTTCAAATTATAAAAACCTATTCGGCGAGCTGGAAAAACGAGGAGCAAAAAAACCCTTCTTGGCCGCTGAAAGGTCCCTTAGATGCGCCGATTCACCATGATGTTTTATTCCCTTATGAAGTAATGGCGGAAAGCTGAACTTGGGGGAACACCTTTTTAAAAAATTGGGATAATTCCATAAAACAATAGGACATATAAAATATTAGGAGTACTACTGAGTTTTACATGATTTACTTGTCCTCTCATAAAAAAACCTTCTGGACTGAGACGTCCAGAAGGTTCTTTTAATGAGCCGCCGTTATTTTTATTTCTCCATTTTCTTCGACTGCTTTAAAGTTTTTCACATCAGGCTTTTCAAAGATAAAGTCTGCTATTGCATCCTCAAGCTGCTCCTGAATGACCCTACGAAGCGGTCTTGCCCCAAAAGCAGGATGGTAGCCAAGATCAGCAAGTTTATCCTTAGCTTCTTTTGTAACTTCCAGGGACAATCCCTGAACACGGATTGTTTCGTAAAGATCCGCCAGCATTAAGTCTACAATCTGCAGCAAGTCTTCTTTTTCCAATGATGAAAATTCAATGATGCTATCGAATCTGTTCAGGAATTCCGGTTTAAAGAAATTGCCCAAAGATTGAAGGATATTTACTTCTTCAACGGCAGAGCTTGCGCCAAATCCCATGACCTTAGGCTTCTCTGCTGCACCTGCATTGCTAGTCATGATAATGACGGTATCTTTGAAATTAACAGTCCGCCCTTGGGCGTCAGTCAAGCGGCCATCCTCAAGGATTTGCAGGAACATATGCATAACCTCAGGATGAGCCTTCTCAATTTCATCCAGCAAGAGAATGCTGTAAGGTCTGCGGCGCACCTTTTCTGTTAACTGTCCAGCTTCCTCATGGCCGACATACCCAGGAGGTGAGCCAATCAATTTTGATACACTGTGTTTTTCCATGTATTCACTCATATCCAAGCGGATCATTGACTCTTTATCGCCAAATAATTCCGCGGCAAGTGTTTTAGATAATTCGGTTTTACCTACACCTGTTGGGCCTACAAACAGGAAGGAACCAATCGGACGGCTTTTTGATTTCAATCCGGCCCTGCTTCTGCGAATGGCTTTAGCTACCTTTTTAACTGCTTCTTTCTGTCCGATGACTTTCTTGCCAAGCTCTTCTTGAAGATGAATCATTCTTTCCTGTTCATCTTCCTGTAGTTTTCCGACAGGAATTCCTGTTTTTTGCTCGATGATTTTCTGGATATCTTCAACCGTTACCATCGGACGCTCTGCATTTGCTCCATTTTCAAGAAGCTGTTCGAGTTTCACTTCTTCAGAGCGCAGTGCAGCTGCCTTTTCGTAGGCTTCCTCTTTAAGCGCCTGCTCTTTTTCTTTGTAAATTTCAGAAAGCCGCTCTTTCACATTTTCCTCCTGCCCGCTTTCGATGGTCAAGTTAAGTTTAGAACCTGCTTCATCAATCAAGTCGATAGCTTTATCTGGAAGGAACCGATCCTGGATATAGCGGTGTGAAAGCTCTACAGCTGCTTCGAGGGCTTCTGGACTATATGAAACTTCATGAAATTTTTCATAATGCTCTTTTAAGCCCTGCAGAATCATTAGCGCTTCTTTAGTTGAGGGCTCATCCACATGCACTGGCTGGAATCTGCGTTCCAGTGCTCCATCTTTTTCAATCTTTCTGTATTCTGCAAGAGTTGTAGCTCCGACAAGCTGCAATTCTCCGCGGGCAAGAGCAGGCTTGAGGATATTTCCCGCATCCATGGAGCCTTCAGCAGATCCTGCACCGACAAGCTGATGTATTTCATCGATAAACAAAATTACATTCTTGCGCTCCTGGAGCTCAGCGATCAGCTGTTTCATGCGCTCTTCAAATTGTCCGCGGATCCCTGTGTTGCTGACTAGCGAAGCTACATCAAGCATATAAACCAATTTTGAGCGCAGTTTAACTGGAACCTCACCTTCAGCAATTTTAAGCGCCAGTCCTTCTGCTATTGCGGTTTTACCTACACCTGGTTCACCAATCAGCACTGGGTTATTTTTATTTCTTCTATTTATTATTTCAATTACTCTGCTTACTTCTTTATCGCGGCCGATAACAGGATCAATCAATCCCGCTTTTGCAGCCGAAGTGAGGTTGCGGCCAAATTGATCCAGCAGGCCGCCTCCCTGCTGCTCTGTTTGCCTTTGTTCTTGGCGTTTATCCGTGCTATTGGGGTTAAAAGGATTTTCTCCATTATTATTAGGAAAGAAACTGCCAAAAGGAAATTGTCCCATGTTCATTCCATTCATGGCTGCACCTAATTTATTTCGTTCTTCTTTATAGCAAACGGAGCACAAGTTTAATTCATGCGCCTGGCCGTTATAAGTCATTTTAACTGCAATGCTAGCTTGATTTTGATGGCATTTTTCACAAAACATAAAGTACTCCTCCTTAAGGTTCTTTTAAAGTTTGATACAATCATTTATTTTTTTCAATCAGCAAGGTTCATTTTTCGCTTTGACTTTGACTTTGACTTTCTTTGACCTTGTACATTTATTATACTCTGACCTTTTTTGACTTTCAACTATTTTGCTTCTGCTTTTTAATCCATGATTATAACGTAATGGTTATTTACCCATGACATTCTTTTTATAACCCTATAGCATATTTTCCTTCTCTTCAAAAAATTTGCTCACACTTTTAAATTAAAACTTGCTCCTCCAGCTGCGACACTGCCCCTGATGTCCGCCAGAAATACAGCAAGCAGTCATGCCACGATCCAATCAGCATTGTGCAAAAATCTAATGGGCTTTATCGTCCGTTATAAAAAGCGCCAGATTACAGAGCATCTGACGCCATACTATTATTTATCAATCGGTACATTCAGCCGTTTTTCACCTCTCCCAGACTGTTTTTCAATCCCGGCTTTATGTTGCGTCAGGGATTTTATTCAGTCTTCTAATTCAATAGATGCACCTTCCATATGGCCTTTTTCCATTAACTTGGACATTTTCCTATTTTCCTTGCTGTCAAAAACAATAGAGAAATCATAATTTTCCGGATATAGCTCTTGAGCAGAGATATAAAGCTTGAGGCGCTTATGATTGATGCTATGTTTTTCACCTTTAACCAGCACTGAAAAATTGCCTCTGATATCCGGCCCTTTCTCCACGATCCCGATCTCCCCCTGAGGTGAAATTTTTACATTATCCCCCATTTCAAACTGTATTGACTCTGTTATCAGCGGTTCTTTTTCTTTTTTTAAGCGGTGTGCATGCCTTCCAGCAAGCTGTTTGTCTAACGAACGTACTGGAGAATCTGATAGGCCTTTATAATCTTTCTCTTCTTGATAGGTGATACGATGTGCTTTGGATATAAGCTCAGGATGCATGCCCAGTTTTAAAGCGATGGCAAAAGCCTGGCTTTCTCCTCCTTTTCCGATCAGCAGCTTATAAGTTGGCTTCAGAGACTCAAGGTCGAATTCCATCGATCCATTGATAAACCCTTCATGCTCTTCTGCGAACTGTTTGATTTCATTATAATGAGTAGTGGCAAGAAGGGATGCTCCTTTTTTATGAAGCTGTTCCAGTATCACTGCAGCCAGCCCCATTCCTTCTGCCGGATCCGTCCCGGAGCCCAATTCATCCAGAAGGACCAGTGTGCTGTCATTCGTTTCTTCAAGAATAGAAATGATATTTACAATATGTGAGCTGAAGGTACTTAAATTTTGTTCAAGGCTTTGGCCGTCGCCTATATCTGCCAGAATTTTATCATACACGGCAATGACACTGCCTTCTCTTACAGGTATATGAAAACCAGATTGAGCCATGGCTGTTAAAAGACCTACTGTTTTAATGGATACAGTTTTACCGCCTGTATTGGGTCCAGTAATCACAAGGGCATGTTTGCCGCCTCCCATTTCCAGATTTAGTGGAACAGCTTTATCCCCTAATAGAGGATGTCTTGCTTCAACAAGTTTGATGCGGTGTGAATGATTGATTTCCGCGCTTCTTCCATTTATCGAAAAACTGTATTTAGCCTTGGCAAATAGCACATCATAGTGAATCATGATTTCTGAGGCCAGGATGATTTTAGCTTCATTTTCCATTACAGCTTCTGTAAGCACAGCTAGAACTTTATCTTCCTCCACTCCCTCCTGCACCTTAAGGAGCGTAATGGCATCCTGAAGCGCAGCAGCTTCTTCAGGTTCAATAAATAAAGTAGAGCCAGAAGCCGAAGTATCAAGTATGGCTCCCCGGATTTTCCCTTTATATTCCTTTTTTACAGAAAGAACATAGCGCCCATTCCGTTCGCTCACAGTATAGTCTTGAAGCATGTTCTTATATTTCGAGGACTTCAGCATGTTCTGAAGTTTGTCTTTTAACCGCTCTTTGCTAATCGTGATTTGTTTCCTGACCCTGGCTAGCTCATTAGATGCCAGGTCAGCGACCATCCCATTCCGGATGCAGCGGTATATTTCTCCAGCTAAATCACTAAGGTCCTCTAAAGAATAAATATAGGAAGAAACACGAGGTGCCATATACTCCTTATCCCTCATAAAGGCCTTCATTTTACTGCAGCTTTCCAGAAATAACAGCAGTTTAGCAAATTGTTCCGGACGAAGAATATTTCCGCCCTTGAGCAGCTTTAAAATTTGTTCCATACCATCCAATCCTGATAAAGGAACACTCGCACTTTTTTTAATGATTACAGTTGCCTCATCAAGTTCTTCAAGCAGTGCTCGTATCCTTTTTACTTCACTTATTGGCTCTGCAGCGAGAATTTTTTGATTTCCTGAGTCAGTAAGAGCGTATTCTGAAATTATGCCTTTAATACTGTCATAACCTAAAATTTTCAATGTTTGTTCGTTCAATTCTGGTTCCTCCTAATTTTTTGACCGCAAAAAACCGCAATGAACAATTGTTCATTGCGGTCGGGCAGCAGCCAGGATAGTTTCTTCCTGCACTTTTATTGGATTCTGCTCAACAAAAAAACTGCGTGAAAACACACAGCAGCAGAATTCCATCTACCTTATGCCATGATAATGTTCTTAACCTTCATCCCCCGCATACCTAAACAAGCCTTCCGATTTCTAAAAAATCGCGGCTTAACGGGAATGACCGTATGAAATTACGGATTAGTTAAGAACAGCACCTAACATAAAATAAACCCCTTTTCAGGAAAATATTTGTAAAACCTTCTCTACTCCAATATATTCAATGCATAAGGAATTGTCAATGCAATCCAATCAAGGGAAGCCGTAAAAAATATAAATCATCGTTATTTCAGTTCTAAATGCATTCTGCTTTGCATATCTTTTTATGAATGCTGTTTCCCGGGTTAAAATTCATGATTCAAGGGGTGTTTTCCAGCGGAACTTTCTTTTTCCCGGGCTTCGTGCTATCATTGATGAAAGTGAGGTGTGATTTTTGACAATTTATAAAGCGAAAAAAAGCAAGCTTAAAGAACTTTTGATTAAAAACAACACTGCACTTGATGAACTTTCTGCTAAAACTGGTATTTCCACAGCCCAGCTTACAGAATATCAAAGCAAACAAATTATGTCCGTTAATAACGCAATGACTATTTCTAAAGAGTTAAACTGCAGCATAGAGGATTTATATATCTGGAATACAAAAGAGTGATTTATTCACTCTTTTTGTTTTGTCCAAAGTGTCTTTATACATTTTTTGGTTACCATAACAGGAAGGTCATTACTTAAACCATCCTTTTTCCTTAAAGCGGGTTATTGCTTCTATTCTGTTTGTAACTTCAAGCTTTTCAAGAATTGCCGAAATGTAATTGCGGACCGTGCCCGCTTTTATTGAAAGCTGATCGGCAATCTCCTTAGTATTTTTTCCGTCAGCAACAAGCCCTAAAACTTCTTTCTCCCGTTCAGTGAGCGGATTTTCTTCCCCGTATACATCATCCACTAGCTCTGGAGCATAAATTCTTCTTCCCTCCATGATTCGGCGGATAGATCCGGCAAGCTCCTCGCTTGGGCTGTCTTTCAGCAGATACCCGCTGACACCTGCCTTTAAAGCGCGCTGAAAATAACCAGAGCGGGCGAAGGTGGTTAATATAATCACTTTAATCCCGCTGTCCTTTAGTTCCTCTGCAGCCTCCAGCCCGCTTTTCTCCGGCATTTCAATATCCATTATACATACATCAGGTTTTTGGGAGGCTGCCAGACATATGGCTTCTTTTCCATTTGATGCTTTCCCGACGACTTCCATATCTTCTTCAAGGTCAAGCAGCAAGCCGAGTGCACCCAGCATCATTCGCTGATCTTCAGCAAGTACAATCCGTATCATTAAGGTCTCTCCTTTTCCGCAGTTTTGACAATAGGCACTTTTATGATTAAAGAAGTCCCATTTCCAGATAAAATCTGCAGTGTTCCATTGACAAACTCCAGTCTTTCTTTCATGCCAAGCAGGCCGTGGCCTTTGATAAAATCCGTCTCAGTGATAACAGAAGTTCCATTATCATACACGGTCACACAAACTTCATTCCCTTTTTGCACTGCATGGACGCTGCATTCTGTTGCACCGCTGTGTTTTACAACGTTTGTGACAGCTTCCTTCAAACACATGCTGACAATGTTCTCAATAAGCGGAGGGACATTTGACAGTTCAGCATCCTGTTTATATTGAAAGTGAATCTGGGCAGCATCCAGGATTTGATTCACGCGGATAATTTCTTCCTTTAATTTAATGCCCCGCATATGCGATACCATTTTTCTTACTTCATTTAAAGCAGTTCTTGCTGTCTGCTGCACATCCTTCAGTTCATTTTTCACTTGTTCAGGATCTTTATAAATTAATTTTCTTGCAAGATCACTTTTTAAACCGATCAAAGAAAGCTTTTGCCCCAATGTGTCATGCAGGTCCCTTGCAATTCTCTGCCTCTCTTCGAGGATAACCAGTTCCGAAATGCGTTTTTGGGCATCTACCAGTTTTTCTTCAAGCTCACCGCGTTCTTTTTTGTTGTATATCGTCAAAGGAATGAGAATGACACTGATCCAGGTAATAATGATAAATGGCAGCTGCATTAAAAACAACTTATCCTGAAGGATCATATTATAGTTAATAGAAACGGATGTAGTGACTAGATGTAAGAAATACCAGGTGATAAACGCTGGCCGTTTTTTAATGTTTCCTATAAAATGCGCCAGGAAGAACGCAAAATACACATAATTAAATATGATGGTCAAGGCAAGGGAAATGCCTATCAAGATTGTGAGCCAAAAGTAAACCTGCCACCCTTTTGAAAGAAACGCAATACGATATGAAATAAAAAATAGTAACGTAAGGGAAATTCCCAGGATGATCTGGTGAATGGATGAAGCGGGGAAAATGAAATAAAAGGGCAATATGCTTAATACGCACCATATGTATGGTGAAACCCCTGAGTTTTTTTGTGTAATTGCTTCTCTAATTTTCATCGTATAACCCTCATTTGCTTAGGCTGTTTTCGTAAACTATATTGCTATGTAACAGGGTTGCTGATTTCCGCTGAGCGGGATGAGCCTTCTTAGGCTGCGCCTGCGGGGTCTCCGCTTGTCCCGTCATCTAAGCAGGAGTAACGCACCTTACAATCCAATCAGCCTGGCTTAAGAATAGGATCGCCTCACAGATTTGAAAAACAACAATCTATAAGAAAATAACCTATGCTTATAATCTCAAAGTTTCCGGGTATGCTTATATTACCACAACAAGGCACACCAGAACGAATACCCTTAAAGGAATATCCGTCCCAATCTGCCTTTTGTAAATTTAACTCAAATCAGCTTTCCCGCTGATTATGCGGTTTGAAGCGTTTATGTTCCTTCTTTTTTCATATGCTGCTTTGTATCCTACAAACTTTTTATTTTTTGCATCCCAAAGCCTGAAGCGCAAAGAAGTTAAACTTGTCATCAAAGTAATTGTTGGAACATTATGCAATGGCAGAGTATTTTCATGTACCGCTTCCAGCTTATAATTAGGCACCCTCGGACTTAAATGATGGACATGATGATAGCCTATATTGCCTGTCAGCCATTGCATGATTTTAGGGAGCCTGTAAAATGAACTTCCTTCAACTGCAGCCTTTACATAATCCCAATTTTCATCTTCTTCAAAGTAGGAATCTTCAAATTGGTGCTGAACATAAAACAGCCATATTCCCATCGAGCCAGAAAGCATAAAAATCGGTCCCTGCACCAAAAGAAACGCTTTCCACCCGAGTGCCCAGCAGAAAAAAGCGACGGCTGATGCAATTAAAATATTCGTTAAATAAGTATTCATGCGTTCTTTCATTCTTGCGCCTTTTCTGTTGAATCTGTTTTTTATAAGAAACTCATAAACAGGGCCAATGCCAAACATGATAAATGGGTTGCGGTAAATTCTATAAGCAAAGCGTTTTGATAAGGGAGCAGCTGCATATTCATCAACAGTCAGTACCCAAATGTCTCCAGTCCCGCGTTTATCTAAGTTACTGCTCGTGGCATGATGAACGGAGTGGCTGTGTTTCCACTGGTTATAAGGGAAAAGTGTCAATACTCCGGTTATAGTTCCCAAAATTTTATTATATTTTTTATTTTTAAAGAAAGACTGATGGCAGCAATCATGGAAAATAATGAAGATCCGTGTTAAAAATCCTGCTGCAGGAATAGCAATAATTAGTGTCAGCCAAAAAGATAAGCTCAAGCTTTTGTATGCTAATATCCATAAAACAAAAAATGGAACAAAGGTATTGATCATCTGCAAAACACTGTTTTTTATATCTGCTTTTTCATATGGAGCAATTTGCTTTCTTAAGTTTCTTTGATTTTCTTTTATCATCAGCATATTCCTTCCTTATTCTTTCTGATGTTTTTATTATAAAGAAATAAAGAAGGCTTTTGCAGACATAGGTATCATGTCTAAACCATGATACTTGTCATGCTTATGGGCGGAAATTGCTGACTCAAATAGTCTTTGCTAAGAAATAAAAGCATATAGCCTGTATGACATTTGTATCCCCCTGCTGCTGAGCGTTTGGTCTATCCCCGCCCGCTTTCTGCCAAAGCCAGCATGAAGCTTAATTAAGCATTGCAACTTAACAATGCAAAAAAAAGACTCTGAAGAATCAGAGTCTTTTTATATATGGTCTGTCTTATTATGCTTTTTGAACGTTAGTAGCTTGAGGTCCGCGTTGGCCTTGTTCTACTTCAAAAGTTACTGATTGGCCTTCGTCAAGAGACTTAAAGCCTTCGCTTTGGATAGCTGAAAAATGAACGAATACATCATCTCCGTTTTCGCGTTCAATAAATCCAAAACCTTTTTCTGCATTAAACCATTTTACTTTACCTTGTTCCATTTGTGTTTCCTCCTCGTGCACCAGGCACAATATAATACTATCCTTGCTCTGTTGGAACATCGAGACGTAAAGTTAACTTTTACTATCTAAAGTACCGAACAAAAATAATTCTTCTATAGAATAACAGATACGATAATAGAAAGCAAATAGATCATCCAGTTTTTCTGCTTCTAAATCTGCGGGGATGCAACAGTAACCATACTAGAGGAAAATGGTAAGAATAATGGAAAATATCATAGTCACCACAATAAAAAACACAAAAAAATAACCAATGATCCTGATACCCTTTGGAAAGGACCCGATATCCATGCTGTCACGTTTAAACGGCCCACCAGCAGTTATTTTCTGATAATCTTCTATCGGCGTATAAATCTCATTTTCCCGTCCATGATAAAGTTTGTCATCAGGCTGTGTTTCATGAGTTTCTTTCATTTCCTGCACCCTCCCTCTTTCGGAAATATGATAAATTACCGGACGCTATACCTCATTTAATTGTAAAACCCCATCCTGCTAATTACAAGATAATTTCTAACATTTTCCTTTTTGTTCAAAATGTATATGATCTCCCGGTTACATGATTAGCCAGTTTTAAGGACTTCCTGCAATATCCACACAAAAAAAGCAAATACATGTGTATTTGCCCACCTATATCACGGCTCTTGGATATTTAAAGATGCAGTAATTCACTGTCAGCAATATTACACTGAAATTCATTAATATGGGGCATCTTTTTTATTAAAAGGCCTTTTTCATAAAGAATGCTGTTTTTTAATATGTTCTGTTAAGCGGTCCCGTTGTTAAAACGGGTTGATTGGAGTGTACGGCGCGAGACTCCTGCTTAGATTAGAGCAGGCCACTTAAAAACTATATGTTTTGGAAAAAAGATGAGTTTATAGGGGGTCAAAAATGATTCCTGACCCTCTTATCGTCGCTTAGAAGCGATTCTAGAGCGTCGTTTTTTGTACATCATTTTTCACTTTTAAAATTCCTGACTTTTTCAGTGGCTTCGATTAGAGGGAAGGTGAGACACCGCAAGCGTAGCTGTGGAAGCTCACCGCCCGCCTTACGGAAAGCGGGCATCCTAGGCTGAGATCAACCCCTCGTTCCCTAGTCAGCAAGGCTTACGAAAACTGCCTAAACAATAGCCTCACTCATCAGTAAATATCTTTCTAGTTTCTTCTTAACCCGCTGAAGTGCATTATCTATAGATTTAACATGTTTATTCAGCTCCACTGAAATTTCCTGATAGGTTTGGCCGTCCATATACAGTGACAGCGCCTTTCTTTCAAGATCACTCAGAAGCTCGCCCATCTTAAGCTGAATATCATCTGCTTTTTCACGATTAACAATCAGCTCAGCAGGATCACTGATTTTGGATCCGGATATTACATCCATTAATGTGTGATCCAGTTCATCTTCATAAATAGGCTTGTCCAGGGAAATGTAAGAGTTAAGAGGTGTATGCTTTTGACGTGTGGCTGTTTTGATGGCGGTTATGATTTGTCTTGTTATGCAAAGTTCGGCAAAGGCCCTGAAGGAGGTAAGCTTTTCTTCCTTAAAATCTCGAATGGCTTTATAAAGCCCAATCATGCCTTCCTGAAAGATATCCTCTTTATCTCCCCCAATCAGAAAGTAGCGGCTGGCTTTCGCTCGTACAAAATTCCTGTATCTTTGGATAAGCATTTCCGTGGACTCTCCATCACCGCTATGAGCTCTTCCAACTAAAACTTCATCCTCTATCTTCAAGCTATTTTCAACTGGTTTTTCTATACAGAATATTTTCAACATCTATCCCTCCGCCTCTTTTAATCGGGCTGCAAGCATAAAATAATATCAAACGATTGTAACAAATATCCTGGCAGCTTTATTTCCTGATGCAACCAAAGTAAAAGGTATGCAATGTTTATCTTTCTTTATAGTAACTGAGATAGTACCGCAATAATATAAACAAATATCGACGATGAATTACAATCCCTGCGTAATTCTTTAGGAAACCTCATTTTCTATTCATTCTCCAAGGACAAAGATGTCCAGATTGGCAAATCGCTGTCGATATCTCCCTATTTTTTTTTTGCATATTTGTGTTTCTATGGTGCTGTTTTGGGTAAAAGATTTTTTTCTAATCCCGCCTTCTGTTTCCTCTTTACTTGAGCCAAATAATGACCATTATGCATTTAAAAATGTCTTTTTAAAGCATAAAAAAACAGTGCCCTCATTCTGGGACACTGTTTTTATTCAATTATTCTGCAGCTTCACGGCCGGTATGAATTTTTCCGCTTTTTCTAAAAGAAAGCTGAAAATAAGCAAAAGCTGCCGCTAATGCAACCACAAGGAAAATGGACAGACTGCCGATGTTATGCCACATAAAGGCATAATCGCCTGAAGCCACAATGGCTCTAAAGCCTGCAATACTATACGTCATTGGCAAAAATGCATTAGCATGCTGCAGTATGCCCGGCACTAATTCTATCGGATAAGTGCCTGCTGAGCTTGTCAGCTGAAGAATGAGTATAAGAATGGCAATAAAACGCCCTGGATTATCAAAGGCTGCCACAAGGAAGAATACCATGGACAAAAATGTCCAGCTTGCAAACACGCTTAACATGATAAAATATCCGAGACTTTTCACTTCTAACCCAAGCATCAAGATTAAAGCTGCATCTACAAGAAGAGCCTGTAATATGCCGACAGTAAAAATCACTCCGACTTTTCCGAAGAACCAGCTTGCTCCGCTATTTGGGCTGACTGCCGGCTTTCTCATCGGGAAAATGACCGAAAACATCAGTGCACCGACGAACAAGCTCAATGATAAGAAGTATGGAGTAAAACCTGTTCCGTAGTTTTTGACAGGATTCACTTTTTGTTCATCCACTTTGACAGGCTGTGCAAACATATCATATACTTTATTATTTGCCTTGACGCTTCCAGCATCATCGGCACCATTTTTAAGCTGATTTTTAAGATCCTTAGATCCATTTTCAAGCTTCCCGACGCCCTTCTCCAGGTCGCTTGAACCATTCGATAATTTATCTATGCCATTTACCAGGCTGGATGAACCGCTCGACAGCTTTGAAGTGCCGGCTTCAAGCTGCTTAGATCCTTCTGATAGCTTGGATGTTCCATCTTTCAATTGAACGGAGCCCCCTGCAAGCTGATTAAGGCCTGCTGAAAGATTGGAGCTGCCAGTTAATAGCTTATCGGCACTTGATTGGGCAGTTCCAATTTTATTTCCAAACTCCGTTAAACCTGCAACAAGCTGACCCTGGCCTGACTCAAGATTTTTAGCTCCTTCGGAAAGTTTTTCCTGCCCGCCTGCAAGCTGATCAAACCCGCTGCTCAGTGCTTTCTGTCCTTCTTGAAGGCTGGCTGCACCTGTATTAAAGGCCTTTCCTTTCTCAGCGATTGTGCCGGCTCCATCAGAAATCTTGCCGATGCCGGTTTCCACACCCTGGCTTCCTTGAAGTATAGCATTTAAAGTTTGCTCAAGCTTCTCCAATGAAGCTTTTTGGGCTGGATCTGCCGCTGCGTTTTTCATTGTGTCAACATTGCTGATAACTTTCTCCAAGTTATCGTTTACAGCAGCTGACCCTTGTTTAGTCTGGGAGGCACCGTACTGAAGTTGATTCAGCGACGAAGCTAACGTATTGGCTCCATCTGCAAGTGAACTTGCACCTTGAGTGAATTGAGGCAGCTTTTCCTGAATGGCTCCAATGCCAATCAAAGATTGATCGAGGCCATTAGATAATGCTTTTGTACCTGCCTCTGATTTTTGTGCACCTTCAAGAAGGCGGGATTGGCCTTCCTTCATTTTGCCGATACCTGTGCTGAATTGCTCCAAACCCTTAGTCAGCTGATTGGATCCTTCCGCTGCTGATTGAATTCCATTTGAAAAGGTGACTGATTTTTGAGCTAATGTTTCAAGATTTTTCCGGATTTCTGCAGCACCGGAATGAACGGAACCCGCGCCGCTGTTTAATTGATCAGCACCGGTTTTTGCTGTCCCTATACCCTCATGCAGATTACCGGCCCCTTTTTTGGCATCTGAAAGGCCGTTATTCAGTTTTCCTGCACCCTTGCTTGCTTTATCCAAACCGCCTGCAACATCCTTAAGATTATCAAACATACTTTCTGCATATGTTTTCGTAACAGCTGCGGATACTTCATTTTTAATTTTTTCAATGGCAGAATCGCCTATTTTTGTAGATAGGTAGTTTTCACCTTCATTTGGTGTATATATTAAATTCAGGCTTTTTGGCTGATCATCCTGCAGGGTTGTTGCATTTTTAGAGAAATCCTCAGGAATTTCAATCTTCATATAGTACTTTTGGTTCTGTAAGCCGCGATTGGCTTCTTTTTCAGTGATAAAATGAAAATCAAAAGTTTTCTTTTCTTTTAACTTTTCTGCCAGATCCTTACCCACTGTTAATTTTTTGTTATTATAGTCCGCTCCCTTATCAAGGTTAACAATAGCCACAGGAAGCTTATCGACATTTCCATAAGGATTCCAAAAGGCCCATAAGAAAGTTCCTCCATATAAAAATGGGATAAATAAAATAGCGATAACAGCAATGAGCAGTTTCGGGGTTTTATAGATGTTCCTATATTCTCCTTTAACCGATTTAAATATATTCATAATTTCCTCCTTAAAGCACCTGTTGCTCCATGTACATATTAATCGAGATTAACACTATATGACTGAATTCTTCAATCAGTCATTTTTAAACAAGAATGAAAGGATCATCTATTTTGATAATCCTTTCATTAGGTAGAACTCCATCAATTCCGTAATTTGCTCTGAAGAAAGCTGCGGATGATTTCTTTCCCAGTCGGAAACAAGAGATACATAAGTTTTCAGTAAGATAAACGAAGCAATTTCAGGGTCGCACTGCACGATATGCCCCTTCGCAATTGCCGTCTCAATTTTTGTTTTCAAATAGCCGATGATTTCGTCTTCAATATGATTCAGCATTCCGTGAACCGTTGGTGTACCTATTTTTTTTTCTTCCTGCAGAAGCTTAATCATTAAAACATGCTCGGTACGGAAATCAAGCAGCCTCCTCAGCAGCCGGTGTACATTTTCAGAAAAAGGGGCATCAGGGATAATGGCGCTTTCCGCTTCCTGGATCATTTCTTTCACCATGCTGTGAACAATATCGTCAAACAGCTCTTCTTTATTTTTAAAAAAGGTATAAATCGTCCCTTTCCCTACATTCGCAAGCTTTGCTACCTGATCCATTGTTGTAGCTTTATAGCCGAACATAGAAAACGATTTTGCGGCAGCATCCGTAATCTGCCTTTTTCGATTCACGGCCAAATGTTCTGCCTCCTTTTTGACCAAATGATGATTATGGTCATTTTGTCTGACCTCATAGTATCACATTCATATAAAGTTAACAATGTAATATACCCATTTCCCCGATTATATTTCAAAATTTCAGCAGGAATAAAAATATATTTGTAAAATTCTGATAATGTAGTACAATTATTTTTATTTCACATATTTGGGAGGCACAACATGCAGACAATTGAAAAAATAGGGAACTTTGCAGGTAAAACATTCACCTTATGGGTCTTATTGGCAGCGATATTAGCTTATTTATATCCAGGGAATTTCAAAGGCATTGGTGCCTATGTAGTTCCTTTGCTCGGCCTTGTTATGTTCGGTATGGGTCTTTCGCTTTCGGCGGAAGATTTTAAGGAAGTTTTCAGAAGGCCGAAGGAAGTAGCGCTTGGTGTAGCCGGCCATTTTATCATCATGCCATTACTGGCTTTTGGTCTTTCGGCAGGTTTAAATCTTCCATCAGAGGTCGCTGTCGGTGTAATTTTGGTTGGATGCTGTCCTAGCGGCACTTCTTCCAATGTTATGGTTTTCCTTGCAAAAGGAAATGTCGCTCTTGCTGTATCCATTGCTTCAGTTTCAACTCTGCTTGCACCCATTATAACCCCTCTTCTTATTTTGCTTTTTGCAAGCAAGTGGGTTGACATAAGCGTTGGTTCTTTATTTTTATCTATTGTACAAGTTGTTATTATTCCATTGGTACTCGGGTTTATTATTAAAAAGTTTTTTGCCAAAGGAGCAAAAGGCGGCCAAAAGGCCATGCCGCTCGTTTCTGTAATCAGCATCGTTCTTATCGTCTCTGCTGTTGTGGCAGGGAGCCAGGAGCAGATTGCCAAAACTGGCTGGCTGATTTTTGCTGTTGTCGTGCTTCACAATACTCTGGGATTTGTTCTCGGCTTCTTTTTCTCGCGTTTATGCGGCATGGATTTGGCGAAACAAAAGGCAGTCGCCATGGAGGTCGGAATGCAGAACTCCGGCTTGGGAGTCGCAATCGCTTCTGCAAATTTCTCGCCGCTCGCCGCTGTTCCAAGTGCCATTTTCAGTGTTTGGCACAACATCTCCGGCTCAGTCCTTGCCTACATATTCAGCAGGATGAAAGACGGAAAAAGCGGGGAACATGCAAAAAAAATAGCAAGCTAAGAATGGTTTCTTTTGAATTTAATATGTGATATTCTCTATGCATAGACTGCCGCAAACATTCCCTGGAAAAAAACACAGCCCAAAGAAATCATTTCCATATTACATATTTTAGGATTTATCCGATAAAATATGTAATAGACATACAAGAATTGGGGGAATCATGATGATTGATTTCGATAGCGGTTCAATGGAAGAAGTTTTAATCCACCTTCAAAATATTGGCCTTCAGCTGAATGAATTCGAAAAAACCAATCAATCCATTTCAATAGAAAAATATAAAGAACTTTTGGAGTTCAGTATTTCAATTGCCCGGCGCACAAACGATGTTTCCCTGACCATTGACGAAATTATTGAAGACATGGAAAAGCTCTAAAAAGAAAGCGATCATCCTCCATCATGGAGATGATCGCTTTTTTAATATTCCCCTTTATCTGGTAAAACAAAAGACATTCTCTATAAACGAAATTTAGTACAGCCCGCAGAGATAGCAGGCATCAATTACGTCTGTTTTTAACTTTCCCAGACTGGATCTCTTTGCTCGATAAGAGAAATAATATAATGATATTTGTTCCCATTACTTTTATCTCTTTTCCTTCAGCCACTGATCAAATTCAGCAGCAATAATCCGTTCTCCTGTGATCCCATCACTTTTTTCAGATGCGAGAAAAACAATTCCATCCCTCATCACCTCGGGTTCCAGCAGGCTACCGCTTCCTTCAAAGGCTTTTCTTGCTTCATCAGGTATCATGCCCGTTAATGTAGCTCCTCCCGGCAAAAGCATGTTTACGGTAATTCCATGCTCCTTGAGGTCTTCAGCCATTATGTACGACAATGACTCAGTAGCTGCACGTGAGGGGCCATATGGCACGAAGCCTTTCCGCTTCATCGTCTCATGGTTCATTGAAATATTAATGATTTTTCCTTTTCCTTTTTTCAGCATTAAAGAAACAAACCCCCGGGCAGCAAGAAAATAACCGGTTAGATTTGTATCAACCAAATTACGGAATGAGTCAGGGCTCACTTCATAAAAAGGCTGAGGCTCTGTCAGAAACTTAGCATTCACAGTCCGCATTCCGATTCCTGCATTATTCACAAGCACATCCAGATCGCCCCATGTCTCGCGGACCCAATCGACCGCTGCCTGTACTGATTCTTCCGAACGCACGTCCATCGGCAGCTTGTACACATCATACCCCTTCTCAGAAAGCTGCTGCACGGCCTTGTCTAGTTTTTCTCCAGGACGCGATCCGATGGCCACAGATGCTCCTTCTTCAAGCAGCGATTCTGCCATGGAATAACCTAGACCGCTCGATCCTCCAGTTACAACAATATGTTTGCCAGATAAAAGTTGAATAACTCTTCCTCTCCTTCCAATACTGCATCTACCTTTAAGTTTGTTATTTATAAGAAACTTATACCTATTTTCTTACGTTTGCTTTCAGGAAGCAATAGATGTGCTCAGCAAAAAAGCCGTCCATCCAGTGGACCGCTCTCCTATAGCTTTAAACTATCAAACATTTCCTGAATTGTTTCGGCACTAACTGGCAGAGAGGAATACTCATGAATAATGCGCCGCGAATCAATAAATTTTTTCCAGCCCTGACGTGAACCTGTTCATCAATCCTTTGATTCCCACATCATTAAAATGGACTTTGAGGGGGTCACATTCCTCCACTTAAACCATCTAGCCATCCCTGCACTGATTCCTTCCAATTTTCAATACCCGTGCATTCCCAATCATTCCAGTTATCAAAGAAAGGAGATCTTTGACATACGCGGACCAAACGCTCATCATCTTTATCATATATGGCAAGGTTTTCATAGTCACTCACTGTATCAATATCAGGCTCAATACTTTTGCCCATATCCGCATATACAACCTGGTTTTTATAATTCTGGAGGATCACCTTCCCTCCCCTTTCTCCTGTAAGGCTGTTAAACTCTAAAAATAATGACCTATGAAAAAGCACAGGATGCCCCTTTTGATTGTGATAGCTTGCCTGGACAATTAATGGACGGGTCTTGTCTCTATAGAAGCGGCCAATAACCCGATTAATATCACAGCAAGTGAGCAAAGGCTGGTCAGCAAGCAAAAACAGCGCACCCTCCGCCTCTTTAGGAATAGTACTTAATCCAGCTTTAATTGAGGAAGATAGCCCCTCAGAGGTATTAAAATTATGGATGACTTTTTCAATATCCGGGAGTGAAGCTGCCTCCATTAATCCTGGTATATAGGGATTTACTACAATGGTTCTTCCCATTAATGCCGATTTTCTGCTGTTATCTAAAACGTGCCTGAGGATTGGTTTATTTTGATATGGAAGAAGGAGCTTTGGAGACCCCATTCTTTTTGAACTTCCGGCAGCTAAAATTATCCCCCATACTGTGCTTTTTAATTGTTCGATAGCATTCACCCCCTTTCATCCTTCATGTAATCCGCCCCACTTCATATAGCCTTGATCCGCTTCCTCCCCTGTATACCATTAAAATTTCCGCTAAAATGCTTAAAGCGATTTCTTCAGGAGACTTTGAACCGATATCCAGGCCGATTGGACTGCAGATTGCCCGGCTTTTAGGATCATGGCGGAGCTGCTCACTTGTCATGATTAATTTCTTTGTTCTTTTTTTAGGACCAAGGACTCCCACATAGCGGTGATTGAAACTCATTATTTTCTCAAGGATTTTTTGATCCTGATGAAAATGATGAGTCATCACCACAGTAAATGTATTTTTATTGCCGCCAACTTCCGGAACTTCCCCTGTTGGATAAACAATTATTTCATCTGCGAAGGGAAATTTTTCACCTGCAGCGTAAGCTGGGCGGAAATCCAGCAGAATCACCTTCCAGTTAAGGATTTTAGCCAACTCTGATAAAGGTATCGCATCAGGTCCTGCACCAAAAATGACTAACTGTGGCGGAGGTTCCAATATTTCAAAAAAAATTTGTGTGTTCCATTCATCCATTATCTGCGAAATGCCGTTTTTCCTGCTATTCCTCCGAATCAAATAATCTGCTGCTATTTCTTTTGGCAATGTTACAGGCAATTCATTGCTGCAGGGGTCCAAAAGCCACTTTACCCCTATCTGGGATTTATCATCACAATGCAGAATGGTAATAAGGTGCATTTCTTTTTTTTCACCGGCTTCAAAGTTCCGGAACATCAAATTGGCTTCTTTTTTATTTTCCGGGCAGAAGGCTTCAAGAAGAATCTTCATCTTTCCCTGACAGCCAGAACCAAGTCCCCAAAGAATATCCTCAGGATCCCGAAAGTCATACTCCATTAACTGTGGTGTTCCATTGTCCATGATTTTTTTCAGGTGCGTCTTTATATCTTCTTCAAGGCAGCCGCCGCTCAGCTGTCCTGTAACAAATCCATCTTCCGAAAAAAAACACTTTGCACCCGCTTTTTGATAGGATGAACCTTCTGTTGAAATAATTGTCCCTAGAACACCTCTGATTCCCAACTCCCTGCATCTTCTAAGCTCCTTCAGAATAGCTGCCAATTAATTTCACCCTCTTGTTTTTATCAACTAATGGTTTCACTTTATAAATATGATGATGGAAGCAAGGAAAATGCCAGACGTGATTTTTATATAAATGCTTCGAAAACTTTGTTGATATGGAACAAGGCGAGTGATTTGAAAATGAGAGCGCTCCGAAGAACTCATTAGAAACAACATTCTTTATGAAAGGTTCTTTTCTTAAAGATTATTGTTTTTTAATATGTCTGTGAAGCGATACCGTTGTTAAACCGGGTTGATTGGAGTGTAAGGTGCGAGACTCCTCTGGGATTATCGGGAAGGTGAGACCCCGCAAGCGAAGCTGAAGGAGGCTCAACGCCTGTCCCACGGAAAGCGAGCATCCTGGAGCGGAAATCAACCCCTTGTTCAGGTAGCAACAAAGTTTACGAAAACAGCCTTAAGATAAGAGCCATAAATAAAGGATCAGCGGTTTTCCGGTACAGAATAATGAGGGCAAAAATCGAACAGACTATTTTTGACTTTATATATAAAGGAGAATGACCATGGTTAATCAAGATTTCAGCAAATTCAACAAAATCCAGCAAAAGCATAAATCCTATAGCGGGGATGGAACAAATGAGCATCAAGAGCGGGGAATGAATGATGAAAGCTACAACAACCGTTCTGAAACAGATCAGGCACCTGGAGCAGAAGGCCGCATCACATCTGAGATAAATCGCGATAGGGAGATTCAGGAATAAGGAGCTTCAGCAAAAAGCAGAAGCACTCCCCAGTAGGATGTGCTTCTGCTTTTTTTATTTATTTTGTTCAAGCAATTTCTTGATTGTTTCATGCGGACTGCCCCGGAATAAGCCTCCATGATAGCAGATGACCTGTTCAATATCATAATCCAACATTTTTTCCAGAGACCCAATAGCTTCTTTCATATTCGGAGTGTTTTGTTCAATCGGTCCTCTTAACACACCATCAAGGATGACCATTGCATCTCCTGCAATCAAAGTTTTTGTTTTCTCCAGATACAAAGAAATGTGTCCCGGCGTATGTCCAGGTGTATGAATGACTTCTATGCCTCCAAAAAAATCAAGTGTTTCTCTATCTTCAACCGTTTTATCAATCTTCACTTTTGGCAGATTTTCATATAAGGATATCATCTGCTTAGGCATTGAACGCTTTTTCTCATCAGAGATTTTGCTCAAATCTGCCTTAATAAGCGTTTTATCACCTTCAATATAAGGCTTATCCAAAGCGTGGGCAAATACTTGAATGCTTCCATCACCTTTATTTAAAATGGATGGTGCGCCGCCGATATGATCTAGATCCTGATGTGTGAATATAATGGTTTTAAGCTTAGAAAAAGGGATTCCCTCTTTTTCAAATGCCTGAAGGATTTCTTCTGATTGAAATGGCATGCCTGCATCTATTAGCAGTACAGATTCTTCATCTATCAATAAAACCGGATTAAATGTAAATGTATTTTCGCTGCTTTTCACAGTCAATTCAATGATTTCAATTCTTTTTCCCGCTTCCATGATATCCCTCCATTCGCTTTGAACATCCTTGTAAAACGCTTACATATCAGTCAGTGTCAAAGACTGCAGCCTTCCAGCCTGCTCATTCAATTTCTTTAAGCTTTCCTGATATTCCTGTTTAAGCTCGGAAATGATGCCAGCTGCACTATCTATTTTTTTAATAGCTCCTACACCATGGCCTGCAGACCAGATATCTTTCCAGGCTTTTGAATTAGTTTCTTTTTGCATGCTGTCAAATTCCACTTTATCCTTCTTCACGAGTGTTTCCGGATCAATTCCAGCTTTGCTGATACTAGGTTTAAGCATATTGCAATTAACTCCTGAGAATGCATTTGTAAGAATAATATCCTCCTGGGACGCTTCAACAAGCATCTCGCGGTACTCCATTGCTGCCATGCTCTCTTTCGCAACAATAAAACGGGTACCCATATACGCCAGATCAGCTCCAGCGGCCTGTGCCGCCAATATGCTGCGGCCGGTTGTAATTGATCCGGCAAGAATAATGATTCCATCCCAAAAGGTCCGGATACTGTCGACAAAAGCAAAGCTGTTAATGTCCCCGGCATGCCCTCCTGCTCCAGATGCCACAGCAATCAGTCCATCAACCCCTGCTTCTGCTGCTTTCTTTGCAAACAGCACTGAGCTGACATCTGAAAATACGGTACCGCCATAGCTATGGACGATGTCAACTACAGCTTTTGGCGAACCCAATGATGTAATGACCAAAGGCGGTTTATGCTTCTTCACTAATTCAAGCTCTTCTTCCAGGCGGCTATATGTACTGTGAACTACCATGTTCATGGCCCATGGAGCTATTTTCCTTTGTGGATCATTTTGTTTAGCCTCATCCAAAGCACTGCTGATTTCCCCCATCCATTGATCCAGCACCTCGATTGGCCTTGCATTCGGAGCAGGAAAAGAGCCAATCACACCATTCAGGCAGCATGCTTTAACAAGCTCTGGCCCTGATATTAAAAACATGGGTGCAGAGATGACAGGCAATTCCAATTCATTCCACCATGATTCCGGGATACTTTTTCTCAAAGTAAACGCCTCCATTTTATTAAATTTTCAGATAAAATATATCTATTTCATCATACGTTTCCACTAGTAATAGTTCAAGTTTTTCTTTAGCTAGCAAACTCTCAATGAAAATATGAAATATAATACAGGTGCTGATAGGATAACAGTTTGCACTCACTGCAAAAAAACCTGGACCGTATGGCAGGCTTACACTTTTCTATTTTCTTGGCTATTTTCATAAACTTTGTTGCTATGGAACAAGGTTGTTGATTTACGCTCCAGGATGCTCGCTTTCCGCGGGGCGGGCGGTGAGCCTCACAAGCAATGCTTGCGGGGTCTCACCTTCCCGCTAATCCCGCAGGGGTCTCGCACCTTATACTCCAATCAACCCGGTTTAACAATAGGATCGCTGCACAAAACATATTAAAAAACAACTATCTTTAAGAAATGAGCAAATAAAAAAAAGCATGTTTATCATGCGGGCATTTTCAGTATATTTCCCTGAAATCACGAAAAAAGTTGTCTGCTTTATTTATCGCTCCATTAATATTGGATTTTCCATTATTAATTTTTGATTTCCATGCTGATTCATATCTCTTCCCTTATGCTGTCTTTTTTGAGTGCGGGGCTATGGGCGGCCATCAGTCTCAGCCTTTCCGGCGAGGAAGAACCTTTATGGTAGTTTATAAAAAACGGGTTCTTTCCTCTTTGGTTGGAATGCGGCATGTCTCTCTTTTGCCGAACCATTTATATCGGTTTTTGGCCAGAATGTTATAAAAGTAATCGCGAAAATGTCTCGGTACGATGAATAGAAGAGCAGCCGCTTTAATGATTCCATCCATTTTACCGGCAATTCTTAATGCAGCTGAACTATGTGTATACGTTTTTCCTCCCCGGAGGAGGATTATAGAGTCCACTTTTTTCAGATGTGGATGCTGATCTAAAAGCTGTTCCCCGTAGTGAGACTGCAGAGAGGCAAATTTAAACCGTGAGCGGGAATCGTGCCTTATGATGAAGTTCACGGCCCCATTGCAGAAATTGCAGACCCCGTCAAACAAAATCACATCATACTCATCCTTTGTCATCATGTTCCCCCCTTAGTCATTACCTGCCGACTTATTTCACCTTTGAATGATATTAGAATGCTTTGTTTTATAAAAGCGAATGCTGTTAGCATCCACCTCATTATTAGCTGGCAATATCAAGACGGTTATTACCGAGGGCGGGCGGTGAGTCTCCTTCAGGCTTTCTCAACTGTCCCACTAATCACGCAGAAGACTCGCACACTACACCCTGCCCTTTTAACAATGGAATCTCCCGCAGATCACAATAAAAATAACAATCTTCAAAAACCTTCTCATTATTTTACGTCAAGCACCCATTTATGAATGGCTTTAGCCACACCGTCTTCCCGGTTGGTAGCAGTCACCCAATCAGCCGTATCTTTGACTGTTTTCTGTGCATTTCCCATGGCAACGCCAATGCCTGCTTCTTTAATCATCGCAATGTCATTCAAGCTGTCTCCGCAAGCCATGACATTTTCCATCGTTAGTCCCATAAAGCTGCACACTTTTTCTATCGCTACAGCTTTATTGACACCCAATGCATTTACTTCAATATTTGTCGGACTGGAGTTGCTGATTTCCAATGTGCCATCGTTTCTGAGCTCTTGCAGAATTTCTTCCCTTACTGCGTCATCATCGATATCAAAGCCAAATTTAATCCACTCTGAATCATGGATATTTTCTGGCATATTTGCACGATATACTTGGTCTGAGCTTACCGCCCAATAATGTGTTTTATGCTTTTGACTTAAATCCCACATCCATTGCACAAGGTCTGTATTTACGGATGTCCTCTCGATGAGTTTACCCGAGCTGTCAAAAATTTCGCCGCCGTTTACCGTTATCAGATAAGATGAAAGTTCTAAA
Source organism: Bacillus sp. OV322 (assembly GCF_900112495.1). GTDB lineage: Bacteria > Bacillota > Bacilli > Bacillales > DSM-1321 > Peribacillus. The sequence goes on along the minus strand of NZ_FOMA01000006.1, from coordinate 250,922 downwards.
GCCTTTGCATATTCACTGCAGCGGGGATATGATCTTCCTGTACTTAAAATTACTTTAACTCCCTTGGCTTCCGCTGCTTTAATCGCCTTCCGGTTTTCTTCGGAAACCTCATTATTTTCATTAAGCAGTGTTCCGTCCATATCTAAAGCAATTAACTTTATTTCTTTATAGGATAATTCCTGATTCATGCATGTACCTGCCTTTCATCACTTTACTACCTTACTCTTACAAAAATGTAACGCATTTTGCAGCAAAAATGGATCTGGTTGTATTTATGATGCAAAAAATGATTTCTTTCAAATTGCTGCATAGTTTTAAGCTAATCAAAAAAGAAGGAGGAAGTACCTCCTCCTACTTCATTATCTTAAATCCCGGTTCTTTCTTTTTTCATGTTCCTGATGATGAGGCTCCATCGTATTTCTTTCCTGTTCCTTTGTATCCTGCCCCATTCCTTTTAAGAAGGTAAGCATGAAAGTAAGTGCCCGGTTGATTTCCGGATCCTTCAGGGAACGCACCAGATCAAAATAGCTTGTTTTTTCTTCTGTGTCCTTCGCTTCAGCCACTCTCGCAATCCCTGAATTCACTTTTAAAATGACTGGCTCCAATTGCTTAACATCAAGTACACCCAGTGTTCCGACCATAAGCAGGAGATTTTTCAGCATATTGGTTGTTTCAGGCCTGTCAGCTGTTTTTACAAGAATATCAAGCACCTTATCGCTTTGGCCAAGCAAGCCGTTCATCATGGCTAATACCCCGCGGCTTTGCATATATTCCATAACCTGCAAAGACTCTAAAATGGCATCCTTATTTTTCAGAAGTGCGTGTTCTATTTCCTCGAGGTCTCTTTTCCGCTTATCCTCTTCTGAAATTTTAATTCTTTCAATATTCCTGATTGCTTTAGCCATTATGCCCAACCTCCTCTTTTCTGTGCCGCTTCACAGCATCACCCGGGAATGTATAATCCTTCCTTGCCCATTTTTTCTGAACCTGGACACCGATTTGCGGCTGAGGATTTCCATTTCTATGATTTACTCTAGGCAATGGATTGACTCCTTCTACTTTCAAAATCTCCATTTTGGCTGAGGTTTCTTTATAAGCAGGTGTATCTGTATCTTTATCGGCATGGCTGCTTGTCAGCAGATTAATGGCCGCATCTCCAGAGTCATTCATAGGAAGATATACTTCTTTTCCTTTTACCCTGTCGGTGATTAGGCACTTTACCTTCGCATTTCCATAAGGAGAGGTCAATCTGACAAGTGTTCCATCCTTTATTCCTCTTTCCTCCGCAAGCTCAGGAGAAATTTCGAGGAATACACTTGGCGTTTTTGAAGAAATCCCTTTGGATTTGTAAGTCATATTGCCTTCATGGAAATGTTCGAGAAGGCGTCCGTTGTTGACATGAATATCATACTCTTCACCGAACTCTACAGGTTTAGTCCATTCTACAGGGAATAGGCGGGCCTTCCCATCATCAAACGGGAATTTATCCAAAAATAGAACAGGAGTATCTGTTCCATCTGCAGCAACTGGCCACTGAAGACTCTTATATCCTTCTAATCTTTCATATGCCACACCTGAATAGATTGGAGAAAGCATGGCTGCTTCTGCCATAATATCAGCAGGATGATCATAGTTCCATCCTGCACCAAGGCGATTGGCGACTTCCATGATAATCTTCCAGTCCGGCTTCGAATCGCCAAGCGGCTCCAATACCTCGTAAAGACGTTGGATCCTGCGTTCTGTATTGGTAAATGTTCCTTCTTTTTCAAGGCTTGGACTTGCCGGGAGAACAACATCCGCATATTCCGCTGTACGTGACAGGAACATATCCTGTACTACGAAGAAATCAAGCTCCTGGTATGCTGCATGGACATGATTGATGTTGGAATCAACCAATCCCATTTCTTCTCCTTTAACATACATAGCCTTTAATTTGCCTGAATGGATGGCTTCAATCATTTCGTGGTTGTTCATCCCTGGTTTCGCAGGGAGATTTACGCCCCATCCTTTTTCAAATTTAGCACGCACAGCGTCATCTGTTACCAGCTGATATCCTGGCAGCGCGTCCGGCATTGATCCAAAGTCACTTGCACCCTGCACATTATTATGGCCGCGCAGCGGATAAGAACCTGTATGCGGACGTGCATAGTTTCCAGTGATCAGCAGCAGGTTCGAAATGGCTGTACTGGTATCACTGCCTCCAACATGCTGGGTAACCCCCATAGCCCAAAGAATACATGAGGACTTTGCTTCATGAATCATTTCGGCAATTTGAATCAGCACTTCCTGTGACAAACCAGTTTCACGTGCGGCGTATTCCAGTGTAAAGCCCTGGATGCTTTCTATATATTTCTCCAGGCCGTTTACTTTTTTATCGAGGAATTCCTGATCTGCCCAGCCTTGGTCAAGGATATACTTCGTTACAGCCGACAGCCAGACAAGATCAGATCCTGCCCGAGGCTGGAAGAATAAATCTGAACGCTCTGCCATTTCGTGCTTTCTGATATCTGCTACGATCAGTTTTTGGTTTCGTAATTTATGCGAGCTTTTCACTCTTGTGGAAAGCACAGGATGGGCTTCTGAAGTATTGGAGCCAATTATGATGACAAGCTCAGAATTCTGAATATCCGTAATGGATCCTGAATCCCCTCCGTAGCCTACAGTCCTCATCAATCCCTTGGTAGCAGGGCTTTGGCAGTACCTTGAGCAATTATCCACATTGTTTGTGCCTATTACAGCCCTTGCCAGTTTTTGCATTAAATAAGACTCTTCATTAGTGCACTTTGAAGAAGTAATAAATGCGAGAGAATCAGGACCATGCTGTGTTTTGATTTCAGTGAACTTGCCTGCAATCAATGTCAGAGCTTCATCCCATTCTGCTTCCCTGAAAGAATCTCCTTCCCGGATAAGCGGCTTTGTAAGGCGTTCTTCACTATTGACGAAATCCCAGCCGAATTTTCCTTTCACACAGGTGGAAATTCCATTGGCCGGTGCTTCTGCATGTGGTTCAACTTTCAGGATCTTCCTGTCTTTTGTCCAAATATCAAAGCTGCAGCCTACTCCGCAGAATGTGCAGACAGTCTTTGTTTTTTTGATGCGTTCTTCCCTCATAGCTGATTCCATATCTGAAATGGCAAGAATGGAACCGTAGCCAGTTTCAACACCCTTAGTCACTTCAATCATGGGCCGAAGGGTTTGTTTAGCAATATTGGTCAGATAGCCCGCTTCACCTACCATGCCTTTTTCAAGCATCGCATTGCATGGGCACACCGTCGAACAATGTCCGCAAGAAACACAAGAAGATTCATTGATAGGAACATTTTTATCCCAAATGACACGAGGCCGTTCAAGTTCCCAGTCAATGGATAGAGTCTCAGTCACCTGAACATCCTGGCATGCTTCTACACAGCGGCCGCAAAGAATGCACTGGTCCGGATCATAGCGGTAAAATGGATTGGAATTGTCTTCAACATATGGTTTATGATCAAAAGGAATACTTTGATGGTTAACTTTCATCTCCTTAACGGTGTTATGTATTTCACATCCTCCATTGTTATAATCACAAACCGTACAATACAGCTCATGGTTATAAAGAATCTTATCCATGGCGATGATCCGGGCTTCTTTAACATCCGGAGCATTGGTATCAATTATATCTCCATCATTTATATGTGAAGAACAAGATCTTACAAGCTCGCCGTTCACTTTTACTATACACGTATCACATGTTTCAATTGGCCCTAAGCTGGGGTGATAGCAAACATGCGGCACTTCGACTGAACTGTTCAAGAGAACTTCTAGTACACTCTTCTCCCTATCTGTTTCCATTTCGACTCCATTTACCGTTATGCGAAAGCTTTCCTGCACATTAACCTCCCCTTTCTATTACACTATAACTTTTAGTCACTTTTAATTACCCTTCCGCTGAATCAGCTAAACTTCCTTAAGTGATAAAATGCATCAGGCCGCGTTTCCGCCGCAGGACGCTGAAGCCGAATTGAGCCACAGGCCTTACATGCCGTTTGTTCCAATTTCTGATGCTATTTAAAATATCAATATAGTCTCGGGAGGACTGACCTATATTTTTAGGATTATGCCATTAAATTCATATCATTATTGTGCACAGCAGGTTATGGTGAGACAACAGGATACTTAATAAAGAGAGAACCGTGAACAAAAAAAGCTGTACTTATTCAAAATATTGAATAAGTACAGCTTTTTTTATTTAAGCACTTTTCTTAAATTCTGCTGTTTTTGCTCTGTGAGGCGATTCCATTGTTTAGGAAGATTAATTGGCGAGTAAGATGCAAAATTTGGCGCCGCCCCACGGAAAGCGGGCAACCTGGAGCGGAATTCAACTCCCATGTTCCATAGCAGCAAAGTTTACGAAAACAGCCTATAAAGACTGGATGGACTTTATAGGCTGTTTTCATAGGCTGCACAATAATAGGGATTTTCGCCACTTTATAAAAGGCTCTTTTCTTAAAGATTGTTGTTTTTAATAAGTTCTGTGAAGTGATCCCGTTGTTAAACCGGGTTGATTGGAGTGTAAGGTGCGAGACTCCTGTGGGATTAGCGGGAAGGTGAGACCCCGCAGGCAAAGCCGAGGAGGCTCACCGCCCGCCCCACGGAAAGCGAGCATCCTGGAGCGGAAATCAACCACTTGTTCCATAGCAGCAATGTTTACGAAAACAGCCTTATAAAAAGAATGTTCCCCAAAGCAGATAAACATTCAAGATAGCGATTATAGCAGCCGTAAACCAGGCCAGCCATTTGATCCAGGGTTTATTGACGAACTCGCCCATTTTATTTTTATCACTGGTAAACATAACAAGAGGAATGACAGCAAAGGATAGCTGAAGTGATAAGATAACCTGGCTTAAAATTAAAAGCTGCCCTGTTCCTTTTTCACCTGAAATCAAAGTTACAATGACGGCCGGGATAATCGCGATCATCCTGGTGATTAAACGGCGCAGCCATGGCTTTAATTTAATATTGAGAAAGCCCTCCATCACAATCTGGCCGGCAAGTGTGCCTGTCAAAGTGGAATTCTGGCCGGAAGCGAGCAGCGCCACCCCAAATAATATGGCCGCAATCCCTGTTCCAAGCAATGAATCCAATAAATGATAAGCATCCTGTATTTCGGCTACATCATGATGCCCTGTACTGTGAAAGGCCGCAGCTGATAGTATGAGGATGCTAGCATTTACAAATAGTGCAAGCATGAGGGCAATAGTGGAATCTATTGTTGCAAACCTGATGGCAGACCTCTTTCCTTCCTTTGTATTATCAAAATTCCTTGTCTGGACAATAGATGAATGTAGGTACAGATTGTGGGGCATAACAGTAGCTCCAAGAATTCCAAGAGCAATATATAGCATAGCCGGGTTTGATACGATTTCCGAACTTGGCACAAAGCCTGTTAAAACACCGCCCATATCAGGCTTTGATAAAAATAATTCAATGCCAAAACAAACGGCTATAGTGACGATTAGGGATATAACAAAGGCCTCCATATATCTGAATCCTTTATTCTGGAGAAGCAGAATCAGCAGGATATCAAAGGCCGTAATGCACACACCGTACACGAGCGGAATACCAAACAGCAAATTTAAAGCTATGGCAGCCCCTATTACTTCTGCCAGATCACAGGCAGCTATGGCAAGTTCGCATAAAAGCCATAAAACAAAGGAAACCGGCTTGCTGAAATGGTCCCTGCACGCCTGTGCCAAATCCCTGCCGGATACTATCCCCAATTTAGCAGAAAGCGCCTGCAGGAGGATAGCCATTAAATTAGAAATTAAAATGACTGAAAGCAGGGAATATCCATATGCTGATCCTCCTGCAATGGACGTAGCCCAATTCCCGGGATCCATATATCCCACTGCAACCAGGTAACCAGGTCCGATAAATCCAAGCAATTTCCTGAAAAAACTGCCTGTTTTTTTTATGGGTATCGTTTTATGAACTTCTTCAAGGCTGGCCCGGCTGTTTTCTTTTTTCCAGGCTTTTTCTTCAATCCTTCCTGTACTGTTCATTCTTCATTCACTCCATCCCCTGAATTAAGTTTCTCTTATAAACAAATTTTGCATTGAGGAAACATTTTAGTTAAAAATTTTTGCCTTTGCTTATTTATATTCTACAATCTAAAAATGTTTCCTACAAGCAAAACTATTGGGAGGAAAAAATATTCATAAAAAAACACCAGGCCGCCATTTTTGGCAGCCCGGTGTACATTCTTATTTTTTTAAATCAGAAATCTGTAAGGCATATTGTTTTTTGCAGCTTTCTGTTTTAATGGACTTCGGCAGAATTAATCTCTGATACTGTAGGCTGCAAGATATTGCTTAGGAGTCAGCGCATCTCCGCCAAGTGCTAATGATGCTTCATTGGCCCAGTATGGATTACGGAGCATTCCCCTTCCCACTGCAACTAGATCTGCTTTGTTTTCTTTTATTGCCTCATTGCTGACTTCAAAGCCTTCCATTCTGCCGACTGCAATAACAGGGACCTGCAGCTGCTTACGGATTTCATCAGCCAGGTCGAGCTGATAGGCAGGGCCCGCAGATGCTGGCCCAGTAGTGCTTTCTCCGCCAGAAGAAACGTGGAAGATATCCACTCCTGCTTCTTTATAGCGTTCAGCGAGTTTTATGCTATATTCCAAATCATATCCATCTTCTGCATATTCAATTGCGGATAGTCGCATAATGAGCGGCATGTTTTCAGGCATAGCACGCCGTGCAGCTTTAACGATTTCCTCGCCAAAAAGGCCTCTGTCCTGGCCATATATATCTTCTCTTATATTTGTCCGTGGTGACTGGAATTGCTGAATCAAATAACCATGTGCCGCATGGATTTCAATAACGTCCACTCCTGCTTTAACAGCACGGCTGAAAGAAGCTTCGAACTTTTCCACCATTTCTTTTACTTCTTTTGTACTTAATTCGCGGGGCACTTTATACTGGTCAGAAAATTGGATCGCGGAAGAAGAAACTGGCTGCTGGGCATCTTCTGCTTTACGTCCTGCATGTGCAATCTGGATACCAACCTTCGCTCCGTAACTTTGGCAAGATTGAATAATTTTTTTAAAAGCCGGTATTTGTTCGTCAGACCATAAGCCAAGATCGAAATCAGTAATTCTGCCATCAGGCTCTACATCTGTCATTTCCATGATAATAAGGCCTGCTCCCCCGATTGCACGGCTAGTATAATGGGAGAAATGCCAATCATTAGGTTTTCCGTCTTTCTCTGTTACAGAATACTGGCACATAGGAGGCATTACAATCCGGTTTTTCAATTGTAAATCCTTTAAATTAAATGTGTCTAATAAAGTTGTCATCTACATCTTTCCTTCCTCTGCTCATATTCCCGTTTTATTGCATGGGATGTTCACATTTTTACCTCTAAGAAACACTGCAGTCAAACAAAACGGCTTGGCATCCAAAATTATCACTATAAATTTTTTCTTTCCACAGCTATTTTTGCCGCAGTCTGCAAACAATACTACTGATAATTCTTCCCTGCTTCAGACAGTATACTTTTTAGCACTATGTAAAATAAAAGTGCGTACTTCCCAAGAGAAGTATCACGCGTTACACTTACATCTATTCCGCAGAAAGATTTTACAAAACAAATTAGAGGAGTGTTATAAATGGAACTTCAATTAGCATTAGACTTAGTAAATATTGAGGAAGCAAAACAATTAATAAAAGAGGTAGAAGAACATATAGATATCGTTGAAATCGGTACGCCTGTTGTAATCAACGAAGGATTAAGGGCAGTAAAGGAAATTAAAGAAGCTTTTCCTTCATTGAAGGTTTTGGCTGACTTAAAGATCATGGATGCTGCCGGATATGAGGTTATGAAAGCATCTGAAGCAGGAGCTGATATCATCACAATTCTTGGTGCAGCGGAAAACGAATCAATCAAGGGCGCAGTGGCAGAAGCAAAAAAACAAGGAAAAAAAATCCTTGTTGATATGATCGCCGTAAAAGATATAGAAGCGCGTGCGAAAGAGCTTGATGAACTTGGTGCAGATTATATTTGTGTTCATACAGGCTACGACCTTCAGGCAGTCGGACAGAACTCTTTCAAAGATCTAATGGCTATCAAACGTGTTGTCAAGAATGCTAAAACAGCTGTTGCAGGAGGAATTAAATTAGAAACGCTTCCTGAGGTTCTCAATGCACAGCCTGATCTTGTCATTGTTGGCGGCGGAATCACTGGACAGGATGACAAAAAAGCTGCTGCAGCAAAAATGCAGGAATTAGTAAAGAAGGCCTAAGTACAATGGCTGCAGAGGCAGCTTCAAATATAAAAAAGGCAGGAGTGTCAATATGGCTTCATTAAAAGGAAAAACAGCATTAATCACTGGAGCAGGACGGGGAATCGGGCGTGCGGCTGCTATTGCCCTTGCAAAAGAAGGTGTTAATATCGGCATGATTGGCACGACAATGAGCAATCTTGAAAATACTGCAGCAGAGCTTGAGCAGTATGGGGTTGAATATTCTGCCGCTGCAGCAGATGTTACTGATCTTGTGTCGGTTACTTCCGCTGTGGAACATATCAAAAATGATATCGGCTCCATTGATATCCTGATTAATAATGCCGGAATTGCAAAATTCGGCGGATTCCTTGAATTATCAGCTGAAGAATGGGAACGCATCATTCAAGTTAATGTAATGGGTGTTTACAACGTTACCAGAGCAATACTGCCCGGCTTAATTGAACAAAAATCAGGAGATATTATAAATATTTCTTCATCTGCCGGCCAAAAAGGAGCACCAGTGACAAGTGCCTATAGTGCATCGAAATTTGCTGTATTAGGACTGACTGAGTCGCTTATGCTTGAGGTCAGGAAACATAATATACGTGTCAGTGCCCTTACTCCAAGCACAGTAGCAACTGATCTTGCCATCGAAACAAACCTGACAGACGGAAACCCTGAAAAAGTCATGCAGCCTGAAGATCTTGCTGAATTCATTGTGTCACAGTTGAAACTCAATCCCCGTGTATTTGTAAAAACTGCAGGTATGTGGTCTACAAATCCTTAAGCACAAGAAATAATTTTAAAAAGAGCTTGGTCAAACCCAAAACGGCTATTCAAATGAATAGCCGTTTTTATTTAATCCTCCAGGATACCGTAACTCCTGCATTTATCATACAAACTGGTTTTGCCGATTTTCAGCAGTTTGCTGGCTTTGAGTTTATTGCCCCCTGCAAGCTTCAAGGCATGCATGATAGCTTTTTTTTCTGCTGCAGCAACTGTTTCTTTAAGCGGCAACACATCCTGGAGTAATGGCATGGCTGATGAATACTGCCCGCTGTCCATTACGTACAGTTCTGGATCCTGAAGATATAATGGCAAATGCTCATGGCGAATTTCCTGCCCATCCAAAATGTTGATTGCTCTTTCAAGCACATTTTCCAATTCCCTGATATTTCCTGGCCAGCTGTGGTTTTCAAGCAAAGTAATTACTTCTGCTGAGACAGAAATATCTGGCCGGCCAAAATTTTTTTGGAGTTTTTTCAGTAGAATATCTCCAATCTTCCAGATATCCTCCCTCCTCTCCCTTAAAGGAGGGATCTCCACTTTCAATACATTCAGCCTGTAATAAAGATCTTTCCTGAATTCACCGTTTTCTACCATCTTTTCAAGATCGCGGTGGGTAGCCGCAATAATTCGGACATCTACTGTTTTCGGAACATTCCCGCCCAGCCTCTCGATTTCTTTTTCCTGCAATACCCTTAAAAGCTTGCTTTGCATTGGCAGTGGCATATCGCCGATTTCATCAAGAAAAACAGTTCCTAAATGCCCCTGCTCGAACTTCCCTTTTTTGCCGCCTTTTTTTGCACCTGTAAAAGCTCCCTCTTCATATCCGAATAGCTCTGATTCCAAAAGATGCTCTGGAATTGATGCACAGTTCATCCGAATGAATGGGTACCTTGATCTGCTACTGTTCTGGTGGATGGCGTGTGCAAACAGCTCCTTCCCAGTGCCAGATTCACCGAGAATCAAGATGGACGAGCTGCTGCAGGACCCTTTTTCAGCAAGTTTTTTCGCTTCAATGAATTGAAGGTTTGATCCAATCAGGTCCTTGAACGAATATTTGCTTTGCAGTTCTTTTTCCAGCCTGTTTTTGTAATAATGCAGCTCTTCCAATAGTGGCTGAATCTTCCTTGAGTAATCCAGCCACTCCTGTGGATTTCTGAACATAACGGTACCGACCGAGCCTACAAGTTCATCATCAACTACCAGGGGATAACGGTTGGCAATCATTTCACTCCCTTTAATCGCCTGTACCGCTGATAATTCCGCAATTCCCGTTTTAGCTACGATGTGCATCCTCGAGTTTTCTATAACTTCCTGGACATGGCGTCCTATTGCATCCTCCTCGCATATTCCGAGAAATTCACAATAGGCACTGTCCATATACCGAATGTATCCAGTCCGGTCTACTACTACTAGCCTTTCCGCCACTAAATGGACGACTTCTCTGATCCATTCTGCCGGAAGTATTTCAATGCCAACCTTCATGATAAACTTCATCCTTTATCCATAAAATGATATAAGTGTATTCATTATAACAAAATATGGAGCCATGCCTTTGTTAATATCAAAAAATTCAAATAATTTTAAACAGTTTACAGCAGGATAACTATTGAACGGTATATCCTCCATCCAAAACCGCTGCCTGCCCAGTGATTCCCCTTGCTTTATCACTTGCTAAAAAAATGGCATAATCTGCAATTTCAGATACTTCTATCAATCTTTTTTGAGGCACTAATGGAAAAATCACTTCTTCAAGCACTTTACCGGCATCCACATTTCTTGTTGATGCCAAATCCTTCAATTGATTGCGGACAAGAGGGGTATCCACATAACCCGGGCAAATTGCGTTGACAGTTATTCCATGGCCTGCCCCTTCTAGGGCTGCAACCTTTGTTAATCCGATTACACCATGTTTCGCGCTATTATATGCAGCTTTTCCGGCAAAACCGACCAATCCATTGATCGAAGCCATATTGAGGATCCTTCCAAACTTCTGCTCCTTCATGATGGGGAAAGCATGCTTGATTGCCATAAAAGGAGCCGTAAGCATGACGCTTATCAGTTTTTCAAAAGTCTCAGTGGGAAATTCCTCGATTGGTGAAACATGCTGTAAGCCAGCGTTGTTAATCAAAATATCCAGTCTTCCGAATCTGTCAATCGCTGATCGAATTCCTTCCTTTATATCATTTTCATTGGCCACATTGCAGGTAAGTGCCATTGTTTCATGTCCCTTTTCCTGAAGGTCCAAAGAAGCCTGCATGCTTGCCTCCTCATTTAAATCCGCTAGTATGACACTTGCCCCTTCTTTGGCAAAGGCCTGTGCCATTGCCAGCCCTATACCGCTTCCTGCTCCCGTTATAAATGCCACTTTGTTTTTTAAAGAATTCACCTTTATGCCTCCGCCTTTGCTCCCCTGCCATTTTCTGCAGCGGGCGAATGTATTTGTGGAATTACATGATTCCAGTCAAGCTGTAAAGACCAATAATCAAAAACACGGTCACTGTTTTTAAAATGGTAATCGCAAATATATCTTTATAGGATTGCCTGTGAGTCAGACCTGTAACAGCAAGCAATGTTATGACAGCACCGTTATGAGGCAGTGTATCCATTCCCCCTGATGCCATAGCAATAACTCTATGCATCACTTCTGGAGGAATTCCGTATTTAGCCATTGCGGCAATATACTTTTCAGACATTGCACTAAGTGCGATTCCCATACCGCCAGAAGCAGAACCGGTTACGCCCGCTAATGCTGTCGTCGTAACAGCACCATTCACTAAAGGATTGGTAAACGTTTCTGATATCCCTTTGCTGACTGCCCCGAAGCCTGGCAGAGAAGAAATCACTCCTCCAAACCCATATTCAGCTCCTGTATTCATGACCGCAAGCAGGGCACCGCTGATACTCATGTTTAAACCGCTCTGGAAATTCGCTCTGATTTTTTTCCAATCATACAAAATGGCCCCTACAATCCCGATAGCAAGTGCCAGCTCTACGGACCACACTGCAGCAACAGCTGATGTCTCTACTTTACCGAATAATGGCAGATTAATTTTGGTGAAATCGAAGCCTTGCGGATACCATTTTGGAATGTATATAGTGAAAACTTTATTCATCACTCCTACAAGTACGAGCGGAACAAAAGCAAGTATTTGCCTTCCGGCAGGCAGTGTACCTGGAGATAGAACATGATCCGGCTCATTTAAGACTTCTTTTTGTGCTTCGGCTGCAGCAGCTGAGGAATCAAATCCATAATAGCCTTCTCCAGCTTTCTGAGCCTTTTTCTTCCTGTATTCCAGGTAAAACAGGCCGACAATTAAAATAAAAACGCCTCCTGCTGTTCCGAGGATAGGTGCCGCATAAATGTCTGTTTTAAAGAAAGCAGTTGGAATGACATTCTGAATCTGCGGTGTACCAGGAAGAGCATCCATCGTGAAAGTGAATGCGCCTAAAGCAATGGTTCCAGGAATCAGCCGCTTCGGAATATTAGCTTCCCTGAATAAATTTGCGGCAAAAGGATATACAGCAAACACAACAACAAACAAGCTGACTCCGCTGTAGGTTAAGATGGCGCCAAGGAGGACAATGGCCAGTATAGCGCGCTTAGCTCCCACCAATTTAATGATAGTCTTAGCAATTGTTTCGGCAATGCCAGACATTTCTACAACTTTTCCGAAGATGGCACCGAGCAGGAATACAGGAAAATAAAGCTTAATGAATCCGACCATTTTCTCCATGAACACATTAGAAAAAAACGGAAGGACATAATCAGGATTCGTCAGTAAAACTGCAAATAGCGCACAAATCGGCGCAAAAAGAATGACCGAAAACCCTCTGTAAGCTACAAACATAAGCAAAGCTAATGCTAAAAGAATGACAACTAACTCCATATAGTTCCTCCTTCTTCAATTTTTATAGAAAGCGTTTTCATAAAATATGATAAAATTGCATAGGCTATTTCCCTGTCCTCCCTCCATTTCATGTCAGGCTTTGTTAAAGCAGAATATTGATTTAATCATGAGATTCGCTTATTGGCGTTGGGGCCCGGCAAACACACCCGGATTGAAACTGTCTTAAGCGAAAATCAGCTGGCTAGTTAACAAGGCCGATTTTTAAAGGATATCACTATTATAACTTGCAAGTTTCATGCCAACATTTGCTTGCCTGAAAATCGAGGCAAATAAACCGTCTATTAATGGAATTTCCGCATTCACGGAAAAAATCAGGGTGAAAAGCTTTCCGGAATTACGGAATTTTCCGTTTTTGTGGAACAAGGAAATAGATGCCGGAACCTTGATATGAAAAAAAGCCTGCATGCAAGCCCTGAAGCCGCAAACAAGCCCATTGTCTAAAAGTGTATATTCTTATTTTCCCAGTCAGGATAAAGATCAGTTCTGCGGTCACGCCATGTAGTAACAGAACCTCTTTCACGGACTTTATACAGCAGTTCTAAATCCAGGTCTGCAGTTACAATCATATCATAATTCATTTCACCCTCAGCTAAAATCCCGCCCGGAGGAAAAGGTATATCATTAGGAGTCAATATTGCAGCACTTCCGAAGTTCGCTCTCATAAAGTCAACTGTAGGGAGCGATCCAATGGTTCCTGCTCCTACTACATAAACTTGGTTTTCAATGGCACGGGCATGGCTTGTAAAGCGTACACGGTGAAAACCGTGCCTGTCATCTGTGCAGGAAGGACAAAAAATTACATCTGCCCCTTCTGCCCTGGCCATCCTCACAATTTCCGGAAACTCGATGTCATAGCAGGTAATGATAGCAATTCTTCCCTTTTCGGTATCAAAAACCCGCAGCTTCTCCCCAGGAGCCATATTCCATTCTTCGACCTCTGTGGGGGTCATATGCAGCTTGGCCTGTTCTTCAATATGTCCGTCCGGGTAAAAAAGATGGGCGGTATTGTACAATTTCCCTTCCTTTTGAATAACATGCGTACCGCCGATGATATGCATCTGATAATCGCCTGCAAGCCGCATAAATAGGCTTTTATATTGCTCTGTAAAACCCGGCAGTTCATTTATCGTAAGCGAAGTGCCATCTTCGCTGCCGATGGAAAGGAGCTGAGTTGTGAAAAATTCCGGAAATAAAACAAACTCCGAACCAAATTCTTCAGCAGTTTTTATATAATGTTCGCACTGTCTTGCGAACTCTTCAAAGGATGAAATGGTATGCAGATGATACTGCACGGCAGAAACACGCAATTTCATTGTACTCCCCCTATGCATTTTTTTGCAGGAGGGGCTCACAAACATGCCCTCATGCAGCAAGTAAACAGTCTAGAAAGTAATATATAACATTACCGCCTTAGCTGTAAAGCAATACATTTAGTTGAGTTAAAAAAATTCAGCATTACAAGCAATGCACTCTTATTCTCCTATCTGCCGCATAACTGGACTCGGGTTTTAAAGGGCAGAAAATCCCCGATGTTCAAGGGAATACAGGGAATCACAAAAAAAGTCATATAGGCTTTTTTCAGATCTCATAAATGAAAATTGCCAATTTCTATAGAGGGCATCAAGAAGGAAACACATAAGCATGCCAGAGCAGGCACAGCTTTTCTTTAAATGAAAAAGAGATTGCCCCTGTTCAAAAAGGATGCTTGTGTATTGATTAAGAAGAGTCCTTTCTGCATTTCTGCTGCATCTACTATGTGCCTTAAATTGAACATACGATGCTGGACCTTTAACGGTTTCAAGGCTGAATTCGTAAGCAGCAAATTCCTTGATCAGCTTGGTTCTGCGATTTCTGAAAGATATAAATTCAAAGATCTTTTTTTCTTTTACAGCTGCATCTTCTTCCATGCAGGCGTCATGCAGACATACTCTCTCCTTTATTTTCAAATCAATGGCATCCAGATAAATAGGATAACGAAATCCAGCCCATGTATCCGGAAATCGGGCTTCCCCCAATAAAAACTGATAGCCGCGGAACAGCTCATGCATTAAACGCGGGTACAGGAAGTCTATTTCGGGATAATGATCTGTAGATACGATAGCAGTTGGATAATCACGGTAAAAAATTAAGTCGTCTCCGCTGAATTGTGAATTCCAGGGAAAGAAGGTTATGTTGTCATCAAAGTTATCAGGATGATTCCAAAGATAAACTTTTTCCTTATCATAGATAGCAAATGCAACAGGCTCAAAGCCTTGCCATAATCCGTTAAAGTCCGTCTTTTCCACCATTTCGTCAACTTGCTTCCACAAGTCCTCAATCTGCTGCATGTTTTTACACCGCTCCCTCATATAAAGAACACTATTTTATTCACTTGCCCGGATCTCTTATTTCAATCACAATAGTGTAAATCTAACACAAATATCTGAATTTTTAAATTAAAACACCATGCATTTCCTCTCAATTTTTTCGACATAAACCTCCACTGTGAGCGGCACGTTTTTTTATTACGCTGCTCTTCACCTATCACACAAGATTTAACATCAGCTGCATGATTCCAGGTCCGTAAAGCTCAAGCGGGGTCCGCCAGTATTGCGGATTCCCCATGAATCCTGAGGAATGTGCAGAAATCAGTTAAATCTTTTTGATATTCCTGTCAAAAAAACAGCAATCCAAATGGAATGCTGTTTAAGTCTATGCCTGCTGAAATTGTACACGGTGGAGCTTTGCAAAGATCCCTCCTTGCTGAAGCAGTTCCTCATGATTGCCCTGCTCAGCAATTCCTTCTTCTGTAACAACCACAATCCGGTCAGCATTCCTGATTGTTGCCAATCGATGGGCTATTACCAGGGTCGTCCTATTCTTGGCAAGCTCGGATAGCGCGTTCTGGATGATCATTTCAGTTTCCGTATCAAGAGCAGAGGTAGCTTCATCAAGGATCAAGATGGGCGGATTTTTCAAGAACATTCTAGCAATCGCTATTCTTTGCTTTTGCCCTCCCGAAAGCTTTAGGCCCCGTTCGCCGATTTGAGTTTCATAGCCTTCCGGAAGACCTTCTATAAAACTCTCGAGATGGGCCCGCCGTGCTGCTTCTTCTATTTGTTCCGCTGTAGCATCAAGCATTCCGTATCCAATATTTTCTCTTAGCGTTCCGGTAAAAAGAAAGACATCCTGCTGGACAATGCCAATCTGTGAACGAAGAGATGTTTTGGACATATCCCTTATATCAATCCCATCGATGGATATACTGCCTTCATCTACATCGTAGAAGCGGGGAATCAGGGAACAAATAGTCGTTTTCCCTGCTCCTGAAGGTCCAACAAAAGCAACCGTTTCTCCAGCGGATATGGTTAAATCAATGCCATTTAAAATTCTTTTGCCAGCGTCATAGCCGAATGAAACAGAATGGAAATCAATATCGCCGTGAAGCGAAACCATTTCAATTGCATCCAGTTTATCTTCAACATCAGGATGGATATCAATCATTTCTGTAAATCTCTTGAAACCTGCCATGCCTTTTGGGTAAAGCTCCATTAATGCATTAATTTTATCGATAGGCTTAAATAAAACATTCACATAAAGCACAAAACTTACAAGCTCGCCGCTGGTAAGCCGGCCTTTATAGCAGAGCCATGCACCATAAATCAAAACCGCAATCGTCATAAAACGGGTCATCATATAGATGGCCGAAGCTGTATAGCTCATTGTTTTGTAGGCTCGAAGCTTTGCATTGCGAAAATTTTTGTTATTTAATGAAAATCTGTTAATTTCAAATTTTTCATTTGTGAAAGATTGCACCACACGAATGCCGGATACACTGTCTTCCACCCGCGCGTTCACTTCAGCGATTTGTGTGTACATGTTTTTCCACGCTTTATTCATGCTTAAATTACTGAAGATGATTAATGCAATCAAAAAGGGGGTGATGGCAATCGCGAGCAGCGCCATTTTCACATTTACCGCGAGCATGATGAAGAATGCCCCAATAAATGTCATAACCGCTATGAACATGTCCTCAGGACCATGGTGCGCCAATTCGCCTATATCTAAAAGATCATTCGTTATCCGGCTCATGATATGCCCTGTTTTTGTATTGTCAAAAAAACGGAAGGACTGCTTTTGGACATGCTGAAAAAGCTGCTGCCTCATATCCGTTTCAATATTGATTCCGAGCTTATGGCCAAGATAATTTACAATGTACTGAAGCAGGGTGCTTAATATATATAATAGAAGCAATCCGGCACTTACTGAAACAATCGATTCCCAATCCCCTCCTGGAAGCAGATCATCAATAAACCACTGTACTGCCAGCGGAAAAGCTAGCTCCAATAAGGCGACGATGACAGCGCTGCTAAAGTCAAGCAAAAACAATTTTTTATGCGGAATATAATAGGAATAAAAACGACGAATCATGGTGTTTCTCCTTTTATTGGTTAATCCAAAGATACTAGGATTATAAACGCATCTCGCCAAACATTCAATATTTTCTGAAAAAAATCATTACTTTAAGACTAAAATATTTTGCTTTATGTAGGCATCATTTTGTGGAAACTCCAGGCCTAATCTCCAAAAAGTCGTACCTGCTATTTCATATTCATCCATGAGCTGATATTTAGCTGTTATGCTTCTGATATCTTCATACCAGACATCATGCTGCTTTTTCTTGGGCCAATATTGATACCAGGGTGATGCTGCCTTCAAGTCATAATGAATATCGCTTTTTTCTTCGATCGCCCGGTTTTGGGCGCGCAGCATGGAACTTGCTGCAGTTTTGTTGCTCGGAACCTCCCAATCATAGCTGTATAGCGGGAGAGCAGTAAGAATTTTTCTCGCTGGAATCTTTGAAACTGCATAGTCAAGAACATCTTTCATCCACCAAATCGGTGATATTGGATTAGGCGGTCCTGTCGGGTACCCATAATCAATAGTCATTACAGCAGTAATATCAGCTATCTTCCCAATCTCCTTATAATCATGTCCCCCAACAATCCGGTTATTCGGGAGATCTCCCGTTTTAGCATGGACATTTACCTGCAAAACCAGGCGGCCTAACGCCTTTTTCAGTTCCCTAAGCAGCAAAACATAATTTGCCCGGCTCGCAGGCGGAACGAATTCGATATCCATGCTTACCCCGGCGTAGCCTTTTTCCGCCACATATGACATGATGCTTCTCACCAGACGCTGCCGGTACTCTGTATTATCCAGCACGCCTCCTGCAAGCTCCGGGCTGAATTCATCATTAAGAAAATTTCTGATCATCAAAAGCGGCATGACACCAAGCTGTTTGCTTTTGGCAATCATTGAGCTGTCATCGCCAATGACATAAACATATCCCTCTTTTGTAAAGGAATAAGCGACGATAGCAAGATAGGTGAGCTGCTCTGCAGATTTTTCAAGTGCCGAAAAAACCGCGCCTCCGTTGGCAGGAAATGAAAATGATAGAGTTTTTAGGCGAAGCTTATACCGGGTTGGAATCTTCAGCAGCTGCCCTATTTTTATAACATCAGGCTTTAACCCTGGATTGGCTTTAAGGATGGCAGGGATTTTCACATCGAACCTTGCCGCAATTTCCCCAAGGTAATCTCCCCGCTTCACTTTATATATTCGATCCTCCACTTTTGATGCAGGGATATATAAGGCAAGTCCCGGGATAATTTCATCTCCGGATGGCAAGCCATTCAATGTCCTGATTTCCGCAGCGTCTGTCCGGTATTTTTTTGCGATTTCAAACAAAGTATCACCCGCTTCAACAACATGGATCCCCAAAGTATCACCTCCTAGTAATAGGTATTATTTAAGTTTATGGATAAAGTGGCCAGGGGTATGACAAGAACTTGGATTAAACGGGGGGATAATATTGCAGCGGTAAACCCCATTTATGTAATGTTTTCGAATTCTCCGTTCTTATGTTTCTTTATTGCTTTTGTATTTGTATCTATTTCTCAGAAGGAATCTGCCTCCTGACACGAATCAAGAAAGACTGTATCTCTTTAAAAAAGCAATTATGCACATAAGGCATAATTGCTTGATTTCTGGCATTTGGCTGTTGCTTCTTGTTAAAGCATTTCTTTGATATCGTAAAACTTTCCATTTTGCAGCTGCGTCCATTGAAGCAGGTCCATTACTTTTTCGGCTACAAGGGCAGGTGTCCTGAGCATGCCGCTTTCCTTATAATCTTTGAAACGGGAGGACTCTGCGAAATCCTTCTCGTCAGCTTCACGAATGTCAGCTTGCATTTCTGTATCCATGATGCCTGGCGAAAAGGATATCAGGACGGTTGGATTCGGTTCTCCGGTTTGTTCTAATGCTGCAGTTCTTGTGAACATCTCAAGTCCTGCCTTCGTGCTGCAATAGGCTGACCAGCCATGATAAGGATTTTTGGCAGCCCCGGATGAGATATTCACAATGATTTTTTTGATATCCAAATTCCTCGTTCTATTTATAAAGCTGTTCGACAGAATAACAGGAGCAAGAAAATTCACCTTCATGCTAAGCTCCATTTTTTCCTGCTCCAAGAATCCTGCAGGTTTAATCGGGTTTACAATGCCTGCATTATTAATTAAATATAATTCCTTTGTATTGTTCACTTCAGAAAAGACGATATCCATGAGTGCTTCCAGCTTTTCCGTCTCTTTAAGATCAGCAGCTATGTACGTAATCTTCGTTCCTTTTTGTCGGGCTTTTTGTTCTAATTCCGAATTGTTTGTCCGAGATATTAAAATGCAATGATTGCCCTCATTGAAGCATTGCTCTGCAATAGCAGCACCCAGGCCTTTTGAGGCTCCCGTAATGATATAGGTTTTCATAAACATATCCCCCACCTTTCAATTTTTTTCAAATGATTCTTTCCTTCATGCTTCAATGGTAACATTAACATTCCATGCATGTAAAAAATTCATTAGCCTTACACAAGAACACCTCCCTGAATCACCGTCCAGGGAGGTTATCAATGACTATATGTTAACACCCTTCATTGTTGCCTCAGGATAACGCTGTCCTGCTGCAGCTCCCTTTGGGGCAGCTTCATTGATGGCATCAAGCTCATCATGGCTAAGCTTGATATTAACAGCTTCAACATTTTCCTTTAAGTATTTTCTTCTTTTTGTTCCCGGAATCGGAACAATATGCTCGCCTTGTGCAAGGATCCAGGCCAACGCAAGCTGTGAAGCTTCACAGCCTTTGTCATTGGCAATGTCCTGGATTTTTTTCACTAAACTAATATTTTTGTTGAAATTTTCGCCCTGAAACCTTGGTGAAAATCTGCGATAATCATCCTCAGCCAAATCTTCAAACTTTTGGATCTGTCCTGTCAGGAAGCCGCGTCCGAGCGGGCTGTAAGGAACAAAACCAATGCCAAGCTCACTGACAGCCGGTAAAATTTCGTCTTCAACATCTCTGCTCCATAATGAGTATTCTGTCTGCAGAACGGAAATCGGATGAATTTTATGGGCTCTGCGAATGGTTTCAGCTGCAGCTTCAGACATGCCGATATAGCGGATTTTTCCCGCCTTGACCAAATCGGACATCGCACCGATTGTTTCTTCAATCGGCGTATCGGGATCTACCCGATGCTGATAATACAAATCAATATAATCCACACCAAGGCGTTTTAGACTGGCATCACAAGCCTGTTTAACGTAATCTGGCCTTCCGTTGACACCTAAAAAGCTGCCATCCGCCCCCCGGACATTCCCAAACTTTGTAGCAAGAATTACTTCATTACGGCGATCCTTAATGGCCCTGCCGACAAGTTCTTCATTTTTCCCTACCCCATACATATCTGCAGTATCCAAAAAATTAACTCCGAGCTCCAGTGCATATTGAATGGTGGCAATGGATTCATCGTCATTTCTGCCTGCATAAAAGTCGGACATACCCATACATCCTAACCCTAACGAAGAAACCTCCAAGCCTTCTGAACCCAGTTTGCGTTTTTCCATGATACGATCCCCTTTCCTCTAGGCCAATTTGATAATCCTTTTTCAATGATTCACTTTTTACCATTTGAAGCTTTGGCAAGTCCGCTAAAGAATAGCCTGTGAATTATTAAACATGTGTTCCCTGCTTCAGTTCAAGAAATACCGCAGCAAGATCCATTTTTCCTTTGCCATTTTCCTTTGCAGCTGCATACACTTTATCTGCAGCCTTAGCGAGCGGGAGCCCTACATGGTTCTTCTCTGCTTCCTCTGTTATTAGCCCTAAATCCTTAGACATAAGCTCAAGCATGAATGCAGCAGGAAAATCTTCCTTCAAAAAAGATTCTTTTTTCATTTGGAAAATTGGGGTATTAACAGCAGATTCTGAAATCATCTCTATGACCTCGTTTTTGCTTAAACCAGCACTTTCAGCCAGCAGCATGGCTTCAGAAATCCCCTGTACGGCCACACCAAGAAGCAGGTTTATGGATAGTTTGGCGGCACTGCCTTTTCCATTTTCCCCAAAGTAAATGGTTCTTTTTCCTAATACATCAAAAATATACTGGACGTGCTCTACATCTTGTTTGTCGCCGCCTGCCAGGATCAATAACGTACCATCTTCTGCCGGCTTGACAGACCCTGATACAGGCGCATCGATAAAACGTGCGCCTGCCTTCCGGACCTTTTCAGCAAACACTTTTGAATCTTCCGGGCTCACGGTACTCATATCAATTACAATCTTATTTGAATTAAGGCCGGCAAGCATGCCTTTTTCTCCTTCTAATACATCTTGTACTGCTGATGCATTTGCAAGCATGGTAATAATAATGTCAGATTGTTCAGCTGTTTCTTTTGGCGATGACAATGCTTTGGCACCCTCTTTTGAAAGTGCATCTGCTTTTTCAGCGGTCCTATTATAGGCAAATAGCGGCAAGCCTGCTTTTAATACATTTTTTGCCATGGGCATTCCCATGCTTCCAAGTCCTATCCAGCCAATTTTTTTCATATAATTACCTCCCAAGAATTATCATCTGTCATTTACAGCCAAAAAACATATGTAAAAAAAGTTTATTTTCTGTCTTTAATCACCATAATGAATAGGCGAGCTTACAAAGTCAAAGCATTTGCTTTATTTTTTTGGCTCTTTTCTTATAGATTGTCGTTTTTTAATTTATTATGTGAGGCGTTCCCATTGTCAAGTCAGGTTGATTGGAGCGTAAGGTGCGGGACTCCTGCGGGATGAGCAGAATAGGTGAGACCTAAGCAGGCGTAGCCGAGGAGGCTCACCGGCTGCCCCGCGGAAAGCGAGCATCCTGGAGAGGAAATCAACCACCTTGTTTCATAGCAACAAAGTTTACGAAAACAGCCATTTTTTTAAAATGAATAAAACACAGTTTCACTTCAAACAATAGTTATATGTCTTTATAGGGAGCTGTTTAGTATGGATCAAAAACGAATCAAGCAAATATTATCTTCTTCTGCAGAAATTAATGTTCATTATCATGGTGTTTCAGTATGGATTGATGGAATCAGCGAAGATGGAAATACAGCAACGGTCCATTTAAAAGGACCTGGCGGAGAAAAATCCGATGTGGCCATTTCTGAATTAGAAGAAATATGACGAGTGCCATCATCCTGGCATACAGGATGGTGGACTTATTATATAGGAACGCTTTTTATAGAAAACAGAGCGGTATGAATACACAGCACTCTTTATTGCATCAAAAAAAAGCCAAACCGCGGACGATTTGGCCTTCCCTATACTATTAAATTATTATATTATTTACCGATGAACTGCTGAGTCCAGTAATTGCCTGAAGATACATATCCAACACCGATGTGAGTGAAGTTAGCGTTTAAGATGTTAGCACGGTGGCCTTCGCTGTTCATCCAAGCTGTTACAACTTCTTTAGGAGTAGGCTGTCCCATAGCGATGTTTTCTCCGGCATATTTATAGCTGATACCGAATTTCTTCATCATGTCGAAAGGAGATCCGTAAGTTGGGCTGTTATGATCAAAGTATTTTTTATCTTTCATATCCTGAGACTTCAATCTAGCAGTCTTGCTAAGCTCTGTATCTACTGCAAGCGGTTTTAATCCTTGCTTTGTACGTTCTGCATTTGTAAGATCTACTACTTCTTTTTCATATTGGCTTAAAGAAGAAGAATTAGATGAAGATGCAGGCTTTGCTGCTTCCTGCTTTGGAGCTGCTGCCTTTGCTGGAGCTGCTTGCTTTGCTGGAGCTGGAGCCGCCTGTTTTGCAGGAGCCGCCTGCTGTGCCTGTGGTGCAGCATTTGCTGGCATTTGTACTTTGTATTGCTTCATATACTGATTTAATATTTTTTGGATGTCCTGCTGGTCAGTAACCTGGAATGAAACCGGTTTGGCTTGCGGACAAGGCTGAGTAGCGGCACTAGCTTGGTTAAAGCCTGCCCCTGAAAGGATTACTGCTGCTGCAGCTGCTGCTGAGAAAATCATTTTCTTTTTCATGTATATTTTCCTCCCCGTTAATTCTTTGGTTTGTTTGTTTGTTTGTTTCTTGCACAGTTATCGTAACATGTGTTTTTTGTAATAAAACGGCCATATTTAACCATTGCACAAGTAAAGAAACCAAACTGTGGAGCAACAGGGGCTAATTCACTGTTTTTCTTCGGTGAAATGTTAAGCTAGCAAGCTTTCTCTAGTAATCTTATTCATTCTCTATTTTTTCTTTTATTGGAAAAACACTGAATCAATTTCCACTTTTTCACCAATAAATCAGGATTGACAGCTTTTTAATTTCCTTATTTCCTGTAATATAGTTTACTTTTTTGTTACAAAACCTTAAGTTAATGTAACGAAAAAAAGCCCTCGTTAAAGGACTCTTCATTATATTCCATATTTTTCTTCCGCAGGATTTTTGAGGAGTGAGGTGATGCTTATTTTTTCATTTTATTGCGTTTAATGTTTTTTGTTCTAGATGATACCGGCCTTGTTTTCATCATGGAAAATGGAGCCCTTATCAAAACATCTTTTATATCGCTTAAAAACATAGGGGAAATTGGATTAAGATAGGAAGTGCCTAAATTCGTAATGCGTGACATATGTATAAGAACCATGCCAACACCCACTACAATCCCAAAGTTTCCCCATAGCCCTGCAAGAAGGATGATTCCAAACCTTATCAGACGGATTGCGCCGCTCATTATGTAGCTCGGAACTACAAAAGATGAAATGGCTGAAATGGCAACTACCACAATTAAAATATTGCTTGTAAAACCTGCATCAACAGCAGATTGCCCGATGACAATACCTCCAACAATGCCTATAGTCTGGCCAATTTTGGTAGGAAGACGGGCGCCTGCTTCTCTCAGTAATTCAATTGTCACTTCCATGATGATCGCTTCAATGAGCGGAGGAAAAGGAACACGGCTTCTCGATTCTACTAAGGTAAGCAGCAAATCATGCGGAATCATTTCATAATGGTAGGTTGTAACGGAAACATAAAAAGCTGTAAATAAAACTGTAATTAAAAAAGCAATATAGCGCAAAATCCTTAAAAAGGAAGCCTGTGTCCATCTTTGATAATAATCATCAGGGGAATTAAAGAAATCAAAAAAACTGGTTGGGGCGATAATGACAGAAGGGCTTCCTTCCATTAAGATAATGATCTTTCCGGCAATTAATTTAGAAGCCGCGCTGTCGGGCCTTTCGGTAGTCAGGTATTGAGGGAAAACAGAATAAGGATTCTCGTCAATCATTTGTGACAGCATATTAGAGTCATGAATCCCGTCGATTTCTATGTTAAGGAGCCTCTTTTTCAGCAGCTCGACAAATTCCATATTCACAATATCCTCTATATAGGCAACATACACATCCGTTTTTGAAATTTCTCCTACCTGCAATTTAACAATCTTTAGATGAGAGCTTTTCACCCGCCTGCGGATAAGTCCTAAGCTTTTCCCTGTAGACTCATTAAAAGCTTCGTGTGGCCCCGTTATTACCGTTTCTGTACCAGATTCGTTTACAGGGCGTGTTTCCGGGCCAAATATATTCACACTATAGGCTTTTCCGCCATGAAAGATAGCAGCATATCCATTTAAGATGTCTTTATATAGTTCACTTGTTTGTGTTATTTCTTGATACCTTGAATCCATAAGGGCTTTTTCAAACGAATCTTGCGAACCATAGTCGAAGATGTCTGTAAGATATTCTTTGATTTTTATTTCATTGCCAATATTATCGATATATACGTATTCGAGATTGCCTTGCAAAAGTGAAACTGTTTTTAAATCTGCACAATCTTTAAATTCAAGTAATGTTTCTTCCATAGAAGGAACCTTATTTCGGGTTTGTTTTGCGTTAGTATGAATTTTGCCTTTCTGCTTAAAGAGATCCATTTCCTCCTCTCCTTTCTGCCACTATTTTATTTTCCCATAATCTTTGATCATGGTTTGAACATGAAACACCACATTCGTTTTTGGATAAATCTTTCTCCAATCCATGCTTTTCCATTCTTTATACGTCATGCTGTTTTTAACATACCTGCCTATTCCCAGGCTATCTGTGGAATATTTCTTTGTTTTTTCAGTAATCTGCACCATGTCTTTTTCAATTTGTTTTGCCATTGCTGCTTCAAGATATCTTCTGTCTTTTTCACTGCTTAAGTCTTTCTTTCCCAAATACTCAATAACTGATCCTTTTAATTTTATTGAGATATGAACTGTGAACTGTTCTCCAGATTTTGTGTGTACCACGTTGACTGTTTTTTTGCTTTTAATAATTCTCATTGCTGCAAATTCAGCCTGGGACTTTTTGGAACCTGGTATTTCTATATTAACCTGGCCCGCATGGATCCGGTCTGTGAGTATGGTAAAGATAATGCCTTGAGAAGCTTTAAGGCTGGTAATATACCTGTCACCTCGGAACAATGCTATTCCATCCGAATCAATGGAGCTGTTTTTTTTGACAAGTATCGGCATCACAGGATCAATTCCATCTTCATAATAGTCCCTGGCAAATTTATATAGTGTGACTTCAGGGATCACATTGTTTTTCACCCCTTTTTCAAGAAGCTTATCAAGATAAGAGAATGTCCCGCTTCCGGTTTTAAAATCAGAAGACATCAATTCATACGCATTTTGTTTTACTAAGGCCAGCTTTACCCTCTGGCTGACAGAAGGCTCTCTCTCAAGGGTATCCAAATGCCTCCAAATGGATTGTTCAGCAACATCTCTTCCTATCAGTGCAGTCCGCACCTGGCCGCTGACTAAATTCCACTCAGTCTGTGAAGTCAGCAGAGATCTGGCTTCTTTACTGCTTCTGGCAACAGCCTCCAGGCTTTTTTGTGAGGAACTGCCGCCTTTCATAATCGGTATGGCTATCCCAACATGTATCGGCTGTAAATCTGACCCCGGACGTTTTTTAGCCAAATCATACGAAACTGCCTGAACGAGCCCCTGCTCCTCCAATATCTTTTGGTCGCTGCAGCCGGTAAGCATAATAATTGCTAAAATGATTGTGATGATCCGTTTATCCATAGTATTTCCTCTTTCTTCTGTATAAAAGGAGGGCAATTCCTAAAAGAGGCAGCAGGAAGCTGACAGCCGCTTCTATATTTGAAAGCCTTATGAGCCATCCATTCACATCCTCCATTGTCTGAAAATAAAATGATACGATATAGGTAAGGGCGACAATAATTAAGGAGATTCTTTTTTCGCTTGTTTTCTTAAACACCCTTTTTGCACATTCTTTTGCTCCCCAGAAATACATGACAACGGTAATCAGCACTTTAAAGAAGAATAATGCGAACAGCAGATTTTCAATTCTCTGGACAAATGGCAATTCGACATTTGACAATAAGTCCATAAAAGGAAACAGCAAAACCTTTAAATATGAATAACCAAAAAACCCATAGCAAACCACACATACTATTCCGTAAATAATGGTCGTTAATAGGTTGCCAAGGATAAGTGAACGCACAAATTTGCTTTCTTTATTGACGAATGGGAAAAATAATAGGGAGAGCTCATAACCAAGGAAAGCAGCAAACACCGAAATACTCCCCCTTATCCAATGTCCTCCGTCTTTAAAGAAAAAAGGAGTGTACCTGGAAAGGTCCATTTCCTGAAACGGATATATCAGAAGGATAAGCATCCAAATGGTTATGAAAAATATTATGGTAGAGATTTTCGAAATATTATATAAATCTTTGATTACCAGCAGATACGTCAGAACAACCAAGCCCAATTTTAGCAGCATGGGAGATGTCGTGGGAAAGGTAATCATTTGAAAAATCATGATATATTGCTTGCCGATCACGCAGCCATACAAGGACCATACTACAGCCAATAACAAGAACAGAAATGAAGATAAAAACCTAGGCAATGAATTTTCAAGCGAATTAAGAAAATCTCCATCTGAAAGATTATAACAGGCCCCTATCAGCAAAATGCCCAGCACAACGACGAAAAAAATAAGGAATATTGCAATCCAGCCATTGGATCCGAATTCTCTGGCAAGCATTCCCGGAAGTGAAAAAATGGTGACACCAAACTGGATGGAATATATAAAAATAACCAGATGGATATGATGCAGCTTCTCCTTCATTGCAATCACCCTAATCTTTCTTTTACTTGAGAAGTCTGTAATCTTGTTCGATTTTTATAGTATTTTTCTTAGTTGCAAAACTTACTCGAGGGAATTAATGACATTGCCCCAGTACACACGGAAAGATTCTTACCATAAAAAAAGGCCTGCTGCATATGGACCTATCATCCATGGCAGCAGGCAGTACAACAACATTCTATTCATTCGCCAATATCTGACGGCCTTAGGGGCAATTAAATACTCAGACAAAATGGCATGAAGCAAGTTGGCCATTGCCATGATCTTTATAATGAGGAACCTCTTTGGCACAAATTCCCTCAGCCATCGGGCATCTTGTCCTGAATTTGCAGCCAGATGGGGGGTCAACAGGACTTGGGATATCTCCTTTTAATATGATGCGTTCCCGTTTTATTGCAGGATCAGGAACTGGTACGGCAGACAGCAGGGCTTTTGTATAAGGATGAAGCGGATTTGAAAACTAAATGCTCCTTGGTGCCAAAACTAGAGCGGATTCCCTCTCTGCCCGCATCTCCGCGGCGCTTTTCCAAATCACTCATAAAATCATATTTAGCGGCTGAAATGGGATTTATTAAAACTACTTTTTAAGTAATAAGTCCTGCTTTTCAAATTCATTGCAGACTTAACCGGTAAGTTAAATGAATACACATTGACAGATATATATTTCTTCCTTACTATTAAAATATGAATTATCAGGTAAAAGATTTTTGCCGATCGGACCGCCGAAGGCTTCTGACCCGTTTCGTTTTGGGCTGGAAGCCTTTTTTTATTTGGCTCTGCTACCCTCTCTTATTCCCGCCTGCAAGAATCTTTCCTCCAACGGAATGCATTCAGCCAGTACAACAACGAACCAGTGTCATGTAATAACCCAAATAATTCCCTAACTCCAAAGGAGGTTTCAAGAATGAACTATAGTTTTGCATCACATCTTGACTGCCCAATATGCCATTCCGAATTCTCTGTCGAAAGCATCCATCAATTATGCCATTGCGGATCTCCCCTGCTCGTCAAATATCATCTTCAGGAATTAAAAAGTAGGCTTACAAAGGATGAGGTAAGCACCCGGAAGGATTTCTCCCTTTGGAGATATCATGAACTTCTTCCTGTATTGGATAAAAATCATGTTGTAACATTGGGAGAAGGTTTTACCCCTTTAATAAAAACGGAAAATATCGGCCGTTGCTATTCCATTAAAAACTTATATATGAAGATGAAGGAATCATTCCTACAGGGTCCTTCAAAGCACGCGGCGCTTCGGTTGGCGTTTCTAAAGCGAAGGAACTCGGTGTCCGCACCCTTGCCATGCCGACAAACGGAAATGCAGGCGGAGCGTGGGCACTTTATTCGTCCCGTGCTGGCATTGAAGCATATGTGGTGATGCCTAAGGATGCCCCTTACGTTACTAGAGTGGAGGTAAGCATTGCAGGAGCACATCTGTACCTTATAGACGGATTGATCAGTGATGCGGGAAAGATTGTGGCAAGGCTTGTTTGTGAAAATGGATTTTATGATGCATCGACATTGAAGGAACCATACCGGATAGAAGGCAAAAAAACGATGGGCTATGAAATAGCGGAACAGCTTAACTGGGATCTGCCTGATGTTATTTTATATCCGACTGGCGGCGGGGTGGGGATTATGGGGATATATAAAGCTATTCTTGAATTAAAGGAACTAGGCTGGATTAGCGGAAAACTGCCGCGCCTCGTGGCCGTCCAGTCTGAAGGATGTGCACCGATAGTCAAGACATGGCAGGAAAGGAAAAAAGAGTCGGAGTTCTGGGATAAATCCAGTACAAAAGCTTTTGGAATTAATGTCCCTAAAGCATTGGGCGATTTTCTTGTATTGGAAGCACTTTATGAAACAAACGGATATGCCATTTCTGTAAGTGAAGAAAGTATACAAAAAAGCCAGCAGCAGGCTGCTGAATTGGAAGGCAATTTCATTTGTCCCGAAGGCGCTGCAACTTTTGCAGCTGCATATGAGCTAAGAAAAAGAAACTGGATAAAAGAAGATGAAACAGTAGTCTGCCTGAATACAGGACAAGGAATTAAATACCCGGATTTATTTTCAGCAGAACCGCCCCTGCTTCAGAAGGGGGAGAATATTGTTATTTGATAGGCAGAATAGCCATTTGTAAAATCCGGAAACTCTTGTAATAATGTCACTCCCCTGCAGGTGTTCCCGCACCTGCAGGGGAGTTCAAAGACAGGCTTCGTTCATGCCCAGATATCTTTTAGATTCCAGCACTTTAAGGAGGCTACAGAAACTGTGCCATTGGCTGAAAAAACCTTAATATAAATGCTTTCCTGATTAGGATAAATTCTCCCTGTCATGACAGCTTCACCGTCATTGGCAAATATCTCAAGGGAAGATCTGTCCAAAAAGAGATGCAGAGTCAAAGCCTCGTCATCAAGCATCTGAAGCTTCACTCTTCTTACCCCGCCCTCTCCTTCTCCAGATTTATTTCTATTGAATGTCAGGTAACCATCTTTTTGGCTATAGCTGACTGCCGTTTCTTCCCTTCCGTCTTCAGAGCACCTGACTTTAAGTCCAAATTCACTGGCATCTGAGGAAGCTAAATTAAACGAAATGTATATTTCTAGAGTATCTCCATTAATACCCGGAATGATATGTTCCCCTTTTGATATGAAAGCAGGTATTTCAGCCATCTTTCCCCTAAGCAGCTTTAAGTCTTCTGCTGGCTTCATCACTAGCCTATTTTCACGGATTACGAGCTCTCTCGGGGTGGTAAGCGATCCTGCCGTGCCATATTTCTGTGATGGCATTCTTGATTCCCACATATCCATCCAAGCGAATATCAGCCTTCTGCCTTTATGATCCATGAATGTCTGGGGAGCATAGAAGTCAAATCCCCCATCGAGCTCCTCAAAGGTATGATAGCTATATTTCCCGCTCTGATAATCGAGTTCACCAATCATATAAACAGATTGATAGAGATTTTGATAGCTGTCTCCCCGGGCCTCCATTCCTTGCGGGGATGCAAGCAAAATTTGCTTTCCTTCTAGCTCGAAGAAATCCGGGCATTCCCACATATAGCCCTTTTCTTCATCACTTTCTGCCATGACTCCGATATAATCCCAGTTCCTCAGACACTCAGAACGGTATAGCAGAATTTTCCCTGTATGATCTTTTCGGGTGCCGACAGCCATATACCAGAATCCGTCTTTTTTCCAGACCTTAGGATCACGAAAATGCCCTGACCCGGTTTCCGGATGTTTTTTAATCACAGGATTTGATAAATCTTTCTCAAAATGAATGCCATCCGTACTTGTTGCTATGCACTGGCATTCATCCACGTCGTCCAATTCTTTATTAATGAAAATGTTGCCTGTGTACACGAGTGTCAGTACACCATTATCATCTACAGCGCTTCCGGAGAAACAGCCGTCACGATCATACTCATCAAGCGGATACAATGCAACCGGCAGCCTTTCCCAATGCACAAGGTCCCTGCTTCTTACATGACCCCAATGCATCCAGCCTGTTATCACATCATAAGGGTGAAATTGAAAAAACACATGATAGTAGCCTTCCCAATAAATCAGGCCGTTTGGATCGTTCATCCAGCTTGCCGGCGGCACGATATGATATGCCATCTTGTATGGGCTGTTTTTCCCCTTTTCCGCATTTTCTTGAACATGCTTTTCTGCCTCAATGACATAATTTTTTTCAACAGCCAATTATATACGCCTTCTTTCCATAAGAAAGGCCTTGTTTGTCACAAGGCCATCTTATTATTTATCATTTGTGAAGGAAATGCCATTCATGAAATACTTATTAAAGAAAGCATATATCAAAAGGACAGGCAGCGTAAAGACCATTGAAGCCGCCATAATATAATTCCAATAGCTGATATATTGTCCTTTGAATGAATGCAGCCGCAAAGGCAGTGTGAAGAGCTCAGGATCAGATAATATGATAAGCGGCTTCATGAAATCATTCCATGATCCCATGAACACAAAGTTAGCCTGTGCGGCAAGAGCCGGTTTTGCCATCGGCATCACGAACCTAAAGAATGTCCCGAATTTCCCAGTCCATCCAAGGCGGCTGCTTCTTCAAGCTCTTTTGGTAGGTTGATGAAAAATTGGCGCATCATAATAATAAATGATTAACCCCTGGTTGGAATTCAGCCAGCCTAGTTCCTTAAGAATCAGATAGTCCGGAATCATGGTAACCTGTCCAGGAATCATTAAAACAGCAAGAATACAAATAAAAAGCGCTTTTAAGTTCCCCATCCAGCATAAAAATCTCACCCTGAATTAACAAGGCCCGCAAAAGGAAATCTGGTATTATATCTGCAGCTTCCATTTAGCACTAGGCCTAACTGTTACTTCGCCATCTTCAGATTATATTCATGCATCCCCTTTAATCCCTCAAAGAACTTATAGGTTTTTGATAGCTCTTCTGGATCAGGACCGCCCCTTTTCAATGCTAAAAGGTATTCATGCGATTCCCTGACACGGTTCAGCATGTTCTGTTTTGAGGTTTCAGGTGAACCGTGACCTGGCAGCAATAGGTTTATTTCATTTTCTTCCAAAAGGTTTTTTGCTTTTATCATTGTTTTTATGTAGTCCTCATAATCTCCTTCTACAAACGGGAATTCGGCGTCAGATAAATAATCGCCTGCGATGAATATTCCGTATGGCTCTACGATAGTAAATAATCCGTCATGTGTATGCCCTGGTGCTTTGTAAAATATTAGTGATGCTTCACCAATGCAGAGCCTTTGTGAATCTTTATGTATCATGATGTCCACTTTAGGATAAGCAATTTCATAATTTCTTGTTATATAATTCCTTGTATCGAATTCCTTAATTTGCATAAGCGGTTTTTCTTTGTCCTGCCTTTCTGCAAATTCCCGCGAAGCAATGATGATAGCATCTTCAAAGGCTTTATATCCAATAATATGATCAAAGTCGCTATGTGTAAAAATGATATACAGCGCCCTGCCTTTTCTTCTTCCATGAACAAACTTTCTTATCTCTTCCACTTCAGCGGGAAGCCATGCAGGATCTGTCAGAAATACAGCTTGATCAGTTTCAATGAATACAGAGACAGTTTGGTATAAGGCACTCTGAAATACCGTTGTATGTTCATTTTGAAAAATAATCATGAAATACCCTCCTTTTATTTCATCTTAATTCATCAAGAAGTCTAATGACAGAAAAAACCGCATCATTTCCAAATAAATGATGCGATCTAAGTCCTTATTTTGGCCGTGCTATCTCAAATATTTCCCCAAGCTTAGAGTAAAAATTCCCTGCCAGCCTGCTCACCGGCTTTAATTTTTCTGCATGTATTTTTCCGTCTTGATAAAGATCGTCAGCAATATGATAACGGACGATTTTTCCGATCAGCAGGTCACAAGCAGGCGCTTCTTCATGTCCGCCAAGAGGTACTGCCTGTTCAAGCACACATTCAAATCGGATCTTTGGTTCCTTTAATGACGGAACTTTGACCACATCGCTTTCTGCAAGGGAAAAATGTGTCCTTGGAAGCTCACTTTCTCCAGCAGGAAGCTCTGCTGCCGTTTCATTCGCATCTGAAACGATATCTTCATCTATAATATGAATGACAAATTCCTTTGTTTCCATGGCATTTCTGGCAGTGTCCTTGCATATGCCATTTTTCCGCTGCACAGACACAGACACCATTGGAGGATCCGCAGCTACAATATTAAAATAGCTGAAGGGACCGATATTAAGTATTCCATTATGTGATTGAGTAGTGACCAAAGCAATGGGCCTCGGTATAATGCTTCCAATAAGGAATTTATAATTTTCCTTAGTGCTGATTTTTTCTGGATCAATGGCGATCATGGGCTGCACCTCTTTAGTTTATAGTCGGCTTTGTTAAACCTGCCTGCTGATTACAGCTTCAGACAGCAGACTGCAGGGAGTGTCCGGCCGTGTCTGCAAACATGGCTGCAGAGGTCTCTCTCCTCTGAAGCTTAATCTAGGTGTAAATCTAAATCTGCACCAGCCATGTACTTTTAATAAGTCTAATCGTTAAAGCACCCTTTAACATACCCTTAAATTCCCTTGGGGCAAACCCATCAATACTTATCACTTCAGCAGAAAAGTATCTTTGAACCATTCCGCAGCTGCCTCAGCCTCGCTTCTTGTCAGCTGATGGCCATAGTTTTCCCACTGCACTTGGACCTTTGCACCTGCATGTTCCAGAAGTGCTGACAAATCCTCTGTTTCAGCCCTGGGACAAATCGGATCATTGCTTCCTGCTCCAATGAATACTGGCAAATCTTTCATTGATGGCAGATCAATTCCTCTTCTGGGTACCATCGGGTGATGAAGGATAGCGCCTTTTAAGGCATTTTTATAGTGGAATAAAAGACTTGCGGCAATGTTGGCTCCGTTCGAATATCCTGCAGCTACAATATTACTTGGGTCAAATTCATATTTTTTTGCTGATTCAAGAAGGAATTCCTGAAGCTCATTTGTCCTGAAAATCAAATCCTCTTCATCAAATATTCCTTCAGAAAGTCTTCTGAAAAAGCGGGGCATGCCATTTTCCAGCACATTTCCCCTGACACTAAGAACAGATGATTCTGGCGATATCATTTGTGCCAGCGGCAGCAAATCCGTTTCGGTTCCGCCTGTTCCATGCAATAAAAGCAAAACCGGTGCATCAGCTGAACTTCCCTTTTGAAAAATATGTTTCATTTTACATCCTCCTCTTAACTTAAGAAAACCTTTTTAAAAAAAATTACTGTTCCTTCACTTTTGTTTCCAATGGCTTGAGTTTTCCTTCTATTTCACTGCGCCTCTGCTCAAGGAACGGAGGCAATGCAAGCGATTCGCCAAGCTGGCTAAGATCTTCATCTGCAGTAAACCCGGGACCGTCTGTAGCCAGTTCGAATAAAATTCCATTAGGCTCCCTGAAATACAGGGATTTGAAATAATACCGGTCCACGAGCCCTGAATTGATGAAATTTGTATTCTCTATTTTTTTTATCCATTCCTGCAGTTCGGCCTGGTCAGCTGTCCGAAAGGCAACATGATGGACGCCGCCTCTACCTAAGCGTTCTCTTTGCAGGTCCTTTCTTTCTTCCAGATGAATTTCTGTTCCAGGGCCGCCTTTTCCCGATGCATAGACGACGATTTCACTCTGACCATAATTTTTGGAAAGATAGCTGCCCTCTCTGCGAAATCCCAGCAAATCTGTCAAAACCTTATGTGTCGGTTCCAGGTCAGGAACTGTAAGATAAACTGGACCCAAGCCCAGAATGCTGAATTCAGCGGGAACAGGGCTTTTTTTCCATGGTGTTCCACTTTCACCATTCTCATTTTCTTCTGAAATCAAAACAAGTCTTTGGCCCTCAAAATCCCTGAAAGGCAAAGCTTTACGGTTATAACGGATTTCGATTTCCCCATGTTCAACATTTTCTTCCTGAAATCTCTTTTTCCAATACTCAAGCGCTGCATCACTTGCAGTCCGCAGAGAAATTTCAGATATGCTGTTATTTCCTTCATGTGTCCGTGCTGCACGCGGCAGCTCAAAGAATGTCAATTCTGTTCCAGGCGTACCAATATCATCACCATAAAATAGATGATAAACACTTACATCATCTTGATTTACAGTTTTCTTTATTAATCTCATTCCCAATGTTTTTGTGTAAAACTCAAAATTCCCTGCAGCATTTGCTGTTATGGCTGAGACATGGTGAATTCCCTTTAATTCCATATTCACACAGCTCCTTCTTATTAAAATACTTTCCGTATTCATAAATTAAAATTACTTTCAATAAAAATATCTTGATTTAAAGATAATTGATTAGGAACAGTCTGTCAAACATATTTATTTATCAATAGTAAAATAAGCTCTCTCTTCTGTTCAAACGAAAGAAGAGAGGCTTAAATTGAAAGGATATTAGCTTAAGGGTTTTTATTACTTCATAATCCCATGGCTTTTCAGATATGTCTTGGCTACTTGTAACGCACTTTTATTTTCCACATTAACTTGATAGTTCATCACACGCATATCATCATCTGATATTTTTCCAGAAAGCTTGTTCAATGCTTTTTTTATGCCGGGATATTGTTCAGCAAGACTTTTTTTCATGAGCGGAGCACCCTGGTAGGGAGGAAACAGATGTTTGTCATCTTCAAGAACCTTAAGACTGTATTGCCGAAGCTCACTATCCGTTGAATAAGCATCAACTAAATTGATGTCCCCTGATTTGACAGCCTGGTACCTAAGCTTAGGCTCCATGGTTCTGACTTCCGGGAAATCCACCTTATATAGTTTTTTAATTCCTTTGTATCCGTCATCTCTGTCCTTGAATTCCAATGTAAACCCGGCTTTTATTTTATCCTGGATGGCCCCAAGATCAGAGATTTTTGTAAGATTGTATTTTTTCGCAAAGCTTTCAGGCACAGCTAATGCATACGTATTGTTATAGGACATAGGCTTAAGGAATTCCATGCTGTATTTTTTCGCCATGCCCTCTCTTGCCTGATCATACACCTCTTTGCTGTTTGTACTTACTGCTGTTTCTTTCAGAAAGGTAGAAATGGCCGTTCCGGTGAACTCTGGATAAATATCAGCGTTCCCGGTTTTAAGCGCATTAAACACAAAAGGAGTTTTTCCAAGTCCGGGTTTTAGGTTTACCTCAAGATCTGTGTCCTTCTCAATCAATAGCTTATACATATTAATTAAAATTTCCGGCTCTGATCCCAATTTACCCGCTATGCTAATGGAGTCTTTTTTATTTTCTGTGATTGACGGTATGATCAATAAAAGAACGGCAGCCGCAAATGCTGCACCAATAATGGAAGCAGATTTCTTAAAGGAAATTCTCTCAAAAATACGGAGGACACGGTCAAATAAAATGGCCAGGATTGCCGCAGGAACAGCGCCCAATATAATCAGTGAAGTGTTATTCCTGTCAATCCCGAGCAATATTAAATCACCAAGCCCTCCTGCTCCAATCAGGGCTGCAAGTGTAGCCGTACCGATGATTAAAACCATCGCTGTCCTTACTCCTGCCATAATGACTGGCATGGCAAGGGGGAGTTCTACCTTCACAAGCCTTCTTGCTGTATTCATGCCCATGGCATCAGCCGCTTCAATAAGGGCAGGATCCACTTCTTTGATTCCGGTATATGTATTTCGGATGATCGGCAATAATGCGTATACTACAAGAGCTATGATAGCCGGCACCTTTCCTATTCCAAATAAAGGTATCAGTAATCCCAGAAGAGCAAGGGATGGAATGGTCTGCAGCACCGCCGTAACACCAATAATGGATTCTGCCAGCTTTTCTTTCCGTGTAAGATATACGCCAAGCGGTATGGATATGATGATGCTGATCAGGAGTGCAATGAATGAAATTTGAATATGTTCAAGGATTGCCTGAAGCAATTCGCCTTTTCGGTCATGAAGCACTTGGGTAAATGTATTCATCCTTTTTCTCCCTTCGATGCCAGCTGACCTGAAATATATTGGAGTACGAGCGGCCTCGCCGCAATGCCAATGACCCGCCCAGCCTCCACTACCGCCAGTTTTTCTTCATGCGCCAGCAAACCGATCAGGTCACTGAGGGAAGAAGAGGACGTTATGGAAGGAATACTTCCGCCGATTTCAGTTTCATCGGTTAAAATATGCAGAAAATCAGCAATGGGTCTATTTAATGATTCTTCTTTTTGTTCTCTGCCCCCGGTAAATTCCCGGACAAATGAATTGGCCGGATGGCTGATTAAATTCTGCGGTGTATCGATTTGAACTGCTTCTCCGTCTTTCATTAAACAAATCCGGTCTGCCATTTTTATTGCCTCATCAATATCATGGGTAACAAAAACGATGGTCTTTTTGATTTTTTTCTGAAGCTTTATGATATCACTTTGCAGTTTCTCCCTGCTTATGGGATCAAGAGCACTGAAAGGCTCGTCCATGAGAAGGATTTCAGGATCAGCAGCTAATGCACGGATCACACCGACCCGCTGCTGTTCTCCACCTGACAATTCAGATGGTTTTCGGTTTTTATATGTATTGTGGTCAAGTCCGACCATATCAAGCAATTCATTAATGCGTGAAGATATTTTTTCTTTCCCCCATTTCTTCATTTCTGGCACAACTGCTATGTTTTCTGCAATCGTCAAGTGGGGAAAGAGGGCAATCTGCTGAAGAACATAACCGATATTCCAGCGCAGCTCATGAATATTGTAATTTGAAATCTCTTTCTCGTTAATTGTAATGGTCCCTGAAGAAGCCTCCATCAGCCTATTTATCATCTTTAGCGTAGTGGTCTTTCCGCTTCCGCTTGGCCCAATGATTACAAAAAGCTCCCCTTCCTTTATTTCCATGTGCAGATTTTTGACAGCATAATCTCCATCACGGTAATGCTTTGTCACATTCTCAAAGCGTATCATTCTTTTTCCCCTTTCCCTCTATTTCTTTGCATACTTATTGTTAATCCCTTCTGTACACATAACCCTTTTTTCTCTCCTGTCAAACCTTTTATTACAGTTTGCAGCTTAAATCACTCTAAAAGCAAATCGGCATACTTTTTAGGCAAATTGTTTTACACTATTAATGAAGTTAATATTGGGAGGAATATGAATGGCAGAGCATCATTTTCACTTAAAGGCCAGCTGGCCAGGACTAAGAAACGGCACAGGAAGCATTCAGGCAGGAAAACTCCAAACCAAGATATCGATTCCCCCTGAAATGGATGGACCCGGCGAGGGCACCAATCCTGATGAAATGCTGCTGGGCGCTGCGGCAACCTGTTACATCATTACACTTGCAGCAATGCTTGAGAGGAGCAAAATCGAGAAGGAAAGCCTTACGATGGAGTCTGAAGGAATTGTTGATGTCACAAATGGGGTGTTTACATATAAAAAGATCATTCACCGTCCTCATCTTGTATTGAAGGCCGGCACTTCTGACAGAGATGTTGAAAAAGCGGTAAGACTTATTGAGAAAGCTGAAGAATCATGTATGATTTCCAGGGCAGTCAGAGGAAATGTCGATATAGCAGTGGATCCAATAATCGCTTCAGCAAAAAAATGAAGCCAGGGGAAATCCAAATGCGAATGACAATTCGGATTTGGATTTCCTATCAAGCTTCCGTGCTTAAAAATCCCTGTTATTTAGTACTGCATTTTTTGCTGAATCTGCTCGCATACTTCATCTGCAGACAGTCCGTTTGCATCTATCACTGATCCTTTTATAGATGTATCCTGCATGCCCATCACATTCGAATCCAGGCCAGTAACAACACAAAAATCACAGCCTTGTGCATCGGATTCCTGTTTAAGCGCCACAACATCATATCCTTTTTCAACTAATGCCTGCTGTACATTAGCTAAGGATTGCTCAACTCCAATTTTAGCCAAATAAAACACCTCCTCTTTTGTAATCTTTCCATTTGGACACAGTATATGTATACAATGAAAAGCAAAATGGAAAAGTAAGTTCTGGAGGTGAAAACATGAATCATAAAACAAAGCAAGATCCATCAAGAGCTGGTCTGGGTTCATCACAGCCTGAGGGACAAGGTACCACAAACCGCGAAACAGGCACTTCAAAACCTTCTTCAGAGAAAAAGCAAAAAAAATCTTGATATTGAAAGCCCATTGATTCTCTTCACTGGGCTTTCAACGTTTAATTTGAGGCTGGTTTTTCATTTTTATCGCTGTCCTGCTGAGAACTGCCTTCATCATTATAAGCCGAATTAATTAAATCTATGATGTCATCTGACAGGCTATCTGCTGGAATTTTATCATTTTTGTCCATAGTCCCCCTCCTTTTCTGTCCTTATCTTTCCCTCTTCGAAGGCCTTCACAAGTAGAAAATCCCTCCTTATTTTGAGGTGGAAATAAAGCATAAGAACACACACGAACCTGATGGACATATAAAAAGCCTCACTCATTCCAAAGAGGAATAAGTGAGGCTTTACATATTTAGTCCGGATTAAACTTAGAAATATTTCTTTTTCCAGAATATAAAGGCCGTTCCTCCTGCCAAACCTACGGAAAGGAGCAGCGTAAATATGAAGGAATAGGGGCTGTGCGCAAATGGAAGCCCGACATTCATACCATAAAAGCTTGCCACCATCGTCGGAAGCGTAAGGATGATGGTAATTGAAGTAAGGAATTTCATGGCTATATTCACGTTATTAGAAATAATGGATGCAAAAGCGTCCATCATTCCGCTAAGGATTGATGTATAAACCTCTGCCATTTCAATGGCCTGAGTATTTTCAATAATAACATCCTCAAGTAATTCTTTATCTTCTTCATACATTGTCAGATAATTAAAACGCAGAATTTTATCAAGTACGACCTTATTGGACTTTAAGGATGTTGTGAAATAAACAAGGCTTTTCTCAAGTGCAAGGAAAGTATAAAGTTCCTTGTTCTTCATTGATTGGTGAAGCTCACGTTCTGCATCATTTGTTTTCTTATTGATTTGTTTGAGGTAACGCAGGTAATAAAGGGATATTTCAAATAGGATTTGAAGGGCAAACCTGGTTTTTTTATGTGTATAAAAAGTCTTGATTTTGTTATTTTTAAAATTGCTTAAAACCGGGGTATCTTTTAAAGAAATAGTTATGAAACAATCCTTTGTGAAAATCATTCCGATTGGAATTGTTTCATATATAGGAAATCCAGATTCATCATGAGTAATATAAGGATAATCGACTATGATCAGAATATCTTTGTCTTCCTTTTCGATTCTTGGGCGTTCTTCATCATCAAGAGGATCTTTAAAGAAGTCAAGGGGCAATTGGAGCTCCAGGCAAATCTGCTGAATTTCTGCTTCTGATGGTGCAACCATGTTCACCCAGCAGCCTTTTGTAATTTCGTTTACTTTTTCAAGATTTCTAGATTCATTTGTTTTATAAATTTCAATCATTTCATTAACCTCCTCTTCTAATGAGGAAGCAATTCTACCTTTTTAAGAGCTGATACTCCTGTAGCTATCACATCATGCATAACCAAGATAATATTGGCTTCCTCGTGCTGACTGGGTTCAGGATCATATGAACTACTACTCAAATGTATCAACTCCTTTTTCATTTTTTTAACTTTAATAAATACAATCCACTTATCCATCTTAATCCCTAACTTTTCAAAGTACAATAAAGAGTTTTTTATTTTTTAAAATTTAAAAGTTCTAAATGTTTGCTTATACTCCTATGCTGTTTCATTCCTGATTCGTCTCACAGGCAGACGCCGCTGATCCAGTCAATGGCAAAACCTGTTTCTGGAACTCGCCAGCAACAGGCTTTTTACAAATCAATGTTCAATCAACCTCGATTTTTTTAGCTTTCTTTTAAACGACTGACCCATTTTCTGAAGGGGTCTCTTTAACAGTGCCCCTGCAGCTGCAAACATGAAAAAAATCAGGATGAGTATTGCACAATCCATGAAAACCGTCCTCCATACAATGCCTCCCACCGCTTCCCTCATTAAGCCAATCGCATATGTAAACGGCAAATAGGGATTTATCTTCTGAAAGAATACAGGTGTTACTTGTATAGGAAATGTTCCTCCTGAGCCTGAAATTTGGAGAACAAGCAAAATTACACTGAGCGCCTTTCCAATATTTCCAGAAAGAGAAACGAGCGTATATACAATAAGCACAAATACCGAGCTAATAATCATTCCAGACCATATAAACAGCCACGGATCACTTGCATATACATGAAGGAATAGAATATTTCCAGATGTCACGATCAGTGATTGTACAAGCCCCAGCATCCAAAAAGTCACGAATCGCCCTGCATATAGCTGATATTGCTTTACACCTGGCACCTCCGCGTCTACAGCCAAAATAGACACAAGCAGCAAGCCTCCAACCCACAAAGACAGTGTAGTATAAAAAGGGGTCATGGCAGATCCATAATTGGGAATAGGAAACATTTTATGTTCTTCCAGCAAAACTGGCTGTGCAAAAAAGTCACTTTCCTTCTTCACATCATTGATTAAAAGGGCGATGATTTGGTTCACATCATTATTTTTTTCAAACTCCCTGATTCTGTTTGCCATATTTTTCACTTTTGTTTCTAGATAGGGAACTTCTTT
The DNA here is from genome assembly GCF_900112495.1 of Bacillus sp. OV322. GTDB lineage: Bacteria > Bacillota > Bacilli > Bacillales > DSM-1321 > Peribacillus. Next base: position 209,365 of record NZ_FOMA01000006.1, on the reverse strand, counting down.
TTGAAATCGCTGTAAATCTTTCAGGCTCTGGGCAGCTATCCGATTCGTTTTTCTGAGAAGATCTTGTATTTCCGGAATAGAGCTGAGCTGTTTATCAAACGTATTTCTTAACTGATCGGCATGGATTTTTATATTCGTGACAGCTTTAGTGATTTCAGGTGAGAGTGCTGTATCAAAATCACTTATCATGCTATATAGTTTTTGCCCGTTTAGACCTTCGAGCTTTTTTAACTCATTTGGTTCTCCAGATTCCATATCCGCTTCCAGCAACTGCTGCTGTTTATGATAATTGCTGATTACAGCATCCAATCTGCTGATGAATGGAGTCAAATTTTGTCCATCCTGCCTGCCATTCAATTGTTCCAGGATATTTTTCATTCCTGATAGCTGGTTCATTTGAGCATCGGTTAAGGATTTAGCTGATTGAGTCATTCCTTTTTTTTCTTCAGATGAAACAGACGGATCCAGCATTTTATTGTATTTAAAACCCAAACCTGCAGAGTTTGCTGATAAAAGATTTAAACTTTCTTTAAACTGCGGTCTGATAAGGTCCGATGAAACATTCACAGTATCCAGATAATTTGTTACAGCTTGATGCAGGTTTTCCCCAGCTTGATTAATACCTGATAGCTCCTCCAGCCCCGCAGAAACTGACTGGATGATTTGTTGCGCTTTAACGGCATCTTTATCAGCTATTGCAGCCGTATACTTAATGAGCGGAAGCTCCTTTTCAAGCCAAAATATCATTTGTTTCACATGCTGAATAGTTGGCAAATCACGCTGCAGCTCATTACCTAAATCATTAAATACACTGAATAATGCAGCACTAGCGGTTCTGTCAAATTCCCTGCTGACCTGCTCTACAATCCCGCTGGCCCCTTTGGAAGTTATCTTTGGGGCGACGGCATTGACTTTTTCATTAACATAATACTGAATAACGGGTTTGTCCGGAACATCCGTTAGTACACTGGTTATGCGTTTGGAAAAATCTGAAGGAATGATCACACAAGCATAGAATTCCCCTTTTTCCGTTCTGCTTTTTGCCTCTTTTTCACTGGTGAATTCCCAGCCGAGTGCATGGTTCTTTTTTAAAGATTGAACCACTTTTTCACCCAAGTTGATATGCTTTCCATTTAAGTAAGCGCCTCTGTCATTATTCGCAACACCTATAGAGATTGCTTTGGTATTGCTGTATGGATCCCATGAAGATTCAATATTAAACCATGCATAAAGAGATGGCAGCACTAAAACACCAATTATGACGATTAAGGCCGCCCAATTTACAAACACACTTTTTATATCATCTTTAAAAATTTTCCATACCATATCTTAACATCACCTGCCCCGCAGTATGATGCTATTCTTTGATTAGAAGTGCTGTATAATGCATTATTTCAGAAGCGCATTTGCATGCAGCGGAAATACAGCCCTTTCATTCATTAACGAGGCAATAATCTGCAGGAAGGATCAAAAAAAAACGTCCTGCCAGACGTTTTTGTAAAGAGTAAATATGTTAATGATGAACCTTTTCATTATAATAATTTACACTGTACATGGCGCCTTCATCGACCATCTTATTATCGCCTGTGTCATATGGATCTGGATGTCCTGACTTTTGCAATACATCGGGAACGGGAGGCTGCTGCCGGGACCAAAGGCTTACGGCCTTATCTTTAATATCCCTATAAAAGCTTACAGCTTTATCCCTTCTGCTTTTAGACAATAACAGAGAAGCACCGGCAATTCCGACTCCAAGCCACACATAAGGTCCAACTCTTTTTGCTTCTGCCATCCTTACCCTCCTCCTTAAATTTCAAGATATAATTTTGTACCCTTTATTGGGTTTCTGCAAACCATGAATAAATTCTCTACACAGAAAAAACCGCACCGAGCAGGGCCTAGTGCGGTTTTTGCAATTTAAAATGTTTTTCCTAATTGTTTTGCTTTTTCAATTCCTTCTTGCTTAATTGCTTCAGCACGGTCAGGGAATTGGTTATGCCCTTCGATAAATAGGCCTTCAAATGAAGGAATACCGAAGAAGTTCATGATGACTTGAATGTATCTGTGTCCCATTTCAAGATCAGCTGCAGGACCTTCGGAATAAACTCCGCCGCGAGCCTGTATATGAAGTGCTTTTTTGTCTCCAAGAAGTCCTACAGGACCTTGCTCGGTATATTTGAATGTTTTTCCTGCAGTACAAATTGAATCAAGATACGCTTTCATAACTGGAGGGAAAGAAAAATTCCACAAAGGAGTAACGAAAACGTATTTATCAGCTGCAACAAATTGATCAGTCAATTCAGCAAGGCGGCTGACTTTAGCCTGCTCTTCGCTTGAAAGCTGGTCAAATTGTGAGCCAGAACGAAGCTTGCCCCATCCGCTGAAAACATCAGCGTCGATATGAGGAATATTCATTTTATAAAGATCCAAATGAACCACTTCATCGTTAGGATTTGATTCACGATATGAATCTACAAAAGATTTACCCGCAGCAAGGCTGAATGATGTTGTTTCATCATGAGGGTGTGCAGTGATGTATAAAACTGTTGACATGTTGAATACCTACCTTTTCATTATTTGTCTTAAAAGACTTTTTTATTTTACTGCTTAAAGCAGAAATAAACCTAGGATTTTGCCTGAATCAGACAAGAAGCTTTATTACATTTCCAGAAGGATCTTTAGTAAAAGGCATTCCATGCTCATTCCATACCTCATTGCCGGCAAGTTGCAGCCTGCTGATTGCGGCTTCTCTTTCCTCGCTTTTGGCAAAAATAATGGAATACCATTGCATGCCTAAGCTTCCCGGGTCTGGGGCGGGCGCTTCATGGCCCTTCCAAGTATTCAGCCCGATGTGATGGTGATATCCCCCACTGGAAACAAACAGTGCATTATTACGGAATGGAATAGTAATATCAAACCCTAATCCATCGCAATAAAAATCTTTTGCCGAATTTAAATCATTAACAAAAAGGTGGATATGGCCCAAAACCGTCTGATTTGGAAGCCCTGACCATTTTTGATTTTGGCCTTCGTTTAAAATACCTTCAGCATCAAGCGGATCACTGACAAATGGAAGCTCTCCGTCCTGCCAATCCCATACTTCCTTCGGCCTGTCACAATATATTTCAATTTGATTGCCTTCAGGATCATCTAAATAAAGAGCTTCACTAAATTGATGGTCAGATGCGCCTCGCAGGGGATATCCGAATTCAGACAAATGTCTCATTACAGAGGCTAAGTCACTGCGCGCCGGCAGCAGGAGGGCAAAATGGTATAAACCGGCCGCTCTGCTATCTGCGGGGCCTGCCTCCCTCTTTTCTTCAAGAATAACAAGAGGGACTCTTCCATCAGCAGTAAAATATACAGCCTTCTCATTTTCCGATAAAATATCAAGGCCAATTACTTCTTTGTAAAAGTGTTTAAGGTTTTGAAGGTCTTTTACAGCAAGATGCACATGTCCACCCCGTGTGTGACGGTTGTCATGAAATTCCATGGTTTCTCCCCCTGCATTATATTTTCCGCTTTTTTTGCTTTTTTACCATTAGAAGAAAAACCCATTAAACAATAAAGCAAACTGCTGACTCTAAATAAATAGGTTACTTTATGTAAGTTAGTATATTATTTTCTTCTTATTCCGTCAAGTAAGTTTGTTTCAAATAGTTGTATTGTTACTTTTTTACCAAATAGGGTATACTATTATTCAAGAGGTGATAACTGTGAACATAGCTTCTATATGTCCGCGATTTGAAAAAGGCATGCAAATAATCAGCAAACGGTGGTCAGGAATGATTATTAGCCAGCTTTTGCAAGGGCCTCAAAGATTCTGCAATATTGAATCTTCATTTCCAATCAGCGGAAGAATTTTATCTGAACGGCTTAAAGACCTGGAGCATGAAGGCATTGTAAAGAGGGAAGTATTCCCTGAAACTCCTGTCCGTATCGAATATTCTTTAACAGAAAAAGGTATTGCGATTGAACCTATCATTCGGGAAATCGAGAAATGGTCAGAGCAATGGATTTCACTTGATGAGGAATCATGAACCTAATATCTTTTTTTATACAACACCTTTAGGGAGACAAATGACAGTCTCTCTTTTTTTGAATTGTATGCGCATACAAGTTAAGCTATAATCAATCTTCCTGTACTTCCCTATAACTTACTTTCCCCTTTTAACCCTTACGCTAACCTCTTCCATAAAAGTTTAAATCAAGACCCCCGGTGGTATATTTTGTTTAAATGTTGCCAAACAATTAAATCCATAGGCGGTGAAATTTTGAAAAATTACGATTGCATAATTATTGGCGGAGGCATAGCAGGTCTGCAGGCTGCTATACAGCTCGGCAGATATAAGCATAATATTCTTGTCATTGATTCCGGCCATGGCCGTTCCAGCATATGCAGAGGGTATCATAATATATTAGGATGGCCGGATGGGGTCAGCGGGAACGAACTTCGCGAACTCGGGAAAAAGCACGCAGAAAAATACGGTGTTGAATTTATAAAGGACAAAGCCGTAAAGTTGGAAAATCATAAGGATTATTTTACAGTCACTGCTGAAATCCAGGGCACGTTCCAAACCAAAACCGTTTTTCTTGCCACCGGCCTTGTTGACCGCCTTCCCGAGATTGAAAATCTCGGCCCCTGTCTTGGGCGTTCAGTCTATGTATGTCCAGATTGCGACGGATATGAAGTGGCCGATAAAAAAACGATAGTATTAGGCGGAGGAAATACTGGAGCAGAAGCTGCTCTTACCTTAACATATTTTACGGATGACATCGTTTATATCAATCACGATCAAAAACAAATGGATGATGGTCTTGTATTAAAACTGAAAAAAAATGGCATCCCAATTATTTGGAAAAAAATCACCAAAGTACTCATTGATGATGAAGGAAACTTTAATGGTGTAACACTTGAGGACGGTGAGACGATCCTTGCTGAAAGAGGTTTTACTGGATTTAGCGGCAACAAGATGAATAACGAACTGGCAATTCAAGCAGGCGTGCAGCTTAACGAAAGCCAGCATATCGTAACAAATCCCCGAACCAAAGAATCTAGTGTTACCGGTATTTGGTCTGGCGGTGATCTGATAGCACATTCCGAACAGGTAACCATTTCCATGGGTGATGGATCACAGGCAGCCATATGGATTCATAAAAGGCTGATGGGAGAAAAAAGAATAGAGGAATAACCAAAAAGGAAGCTGACTCATCAGCTTCCTTTTTGGTTATTCAGGTCCTGCTTGACCGGCCTTTGATAACATTCACAATAATCAGGATAACTGCAATGACTAGCAAAATGTGAATAAATCCTGCTGCTAGATGAAAAACCATTCCCAGTATCCATAAAATAATTAAAATACCTATTATTGTCCAAAGCATATGAGATCTTCCTTTCAGTTTGGATGCAACCTATCTATAAATTACCCTTACTTTTGAAATTAGAAACAATTTTTTTAAAAATTTTTTTATAAGGCAAATGGTTAAGCTACATAAAATTTTTTTATAAGAACAAAATAAGAAAAACCTATTTAAAGGGTTAATTGGAAGGAGCGTACCTTATGAAAAAAACAGCCTTGATTCTACTGCTTGGGATTTCAATGTTTACACTTTCTTCTGCTTCAGAAGTGTTTGCAAATGAACAGCCCGCAGCAAAAACAGAGAAAGTGCAGCTAACAGATAAACAAAAGAGTGAATTATCTTCCATCCACGAAGATATTCTAGCTAAGAAGAAGGAATTAATTATGAAATATGTCGAATATGGCATGATGAATAAGGAACAAGGAGATAAAATCATTCAGCGTTTTGAGGAGCATTATAATATGCTGAAGGAAAATGGATATAAAATGCCCGGACACCACGGACACAGCCGCCATAACCATTAACTTATACCAGCCTTTATGGCTGGTTTTTTTTATGTTTATACAGTTGCATTTCCAGGTTGCATTCAGAAAAACCCGTATTAAAAAAGGTATTGATATTTCTGCTGTCGAAATAGTAACGATAAAAATTTATTAGGAGATGAAATGGATGAACAAAAAAGGCATTACAGCAGAAGATTTATATCAGTTAAAATCGGTAACAGATCCACAGCTTTCTCCTGATGGAAGTCTTATTGCCTATATACAGACAAGCATAGATGAAGAAACAGATAAATATCTTTCCAATCTGTTTGTTTATAGCCTTTTGTCTAGAAAAACAGTTCAATGGACTTTCGGTAATTTCAGGCACTCCGCTCCCCGGTGGTCTCCCGATGGACAAAGCCTTGCTTTTCTATCCAGCCGGACAGGCAAAAATCAGATTTATCTTATGAGTACTTATGGCGGTGAAGCAAAGCAGCTTACAGATTTCACATACGGTGCATCGACCCCGATATGGTCACCTGACTCTGCCCTTCTCCTTACTGGCTGCGGTTTAAAAACGGGAGAATCGCTTGAATCAGTACATGATAAAGAAAACAAGGAGAATCGAAGCGAAGGTTTAATCTATCATTCTATTAAATACAAGGCAGATGGAAAAGGCTATCTAAACCAGGTATTTCAGCAGCTAGTGATTGTGAATGTCCAAACAAAAGAATTTCAGCTTCTAACAGAAGGAAACAGGGATTATCATCCAAGCGGCTGGTCGCCTGATGGCTCAAAAGTAGTTTATCATACAGATGAAGCGGAAGACAGCGATTATCGCTATATTTCCGATGTGTTCATCATGGAAGCATCAACTAAGGAGAAGGAGAATTTAACAAACGGCAGAGGTGTTTTTTACGGCGCAAAATGGTCCCCTGATGGCCGATATCTTATTATGCAGGGACATGAAGCGGAGTATAAAGGAGCGACACTGGTCAAAATTTGGCTTTTTCATACAGAAGATCATTCTTTCTCCTGCCTGACCAATGGATGGGATGTAGAAGTTGGGGATGCGGCAATAGGCGATTTCCAGATAGGCGCCGCAGACCCTGGATTAATGTGGACCAAAGACAGTGCAGGCTTTTACTTCTTAATAAGCGATCATGGAAACACAGGTGTATATTATGGAACGATTGAAGGAGCCATGTATCCTTCAATCCTTGAATCTCAGCATGTTTACGGACTGTCCATCAACCCTGAATCACACCATGCAGCTGTGGCCATATCTCTTCCTGACCAGCCGGGAGATTTATTTACCTATAATCTTTCCACTGGTGAAAAAGAACAAATCACCTTCGTTAATGAGCCATTTCTGAAGGATCGCTTCCTTTCAAAAGCAGAACCTATCGTATTTCAATCAGCTGACGGCCTTGATATTCATGGATGGATGATGAAGCCGGTTAATTTTCAGGAAGGACAAAAATATCCGCTGATTCTTGAGATACATGGAGGACCGCATGCCATGTATGCAAATAGCTACTTTCATGAATTTCAGTCGCTGGTTTCTGAAGGTTATGCTGTACTTTTCACAAATCCGCGCGGAAGCCATGGATATGGGCAGGAATTCGTGAATGCAGTCCGCGGCGATTATGGCGGAATGGATTACGTGGACTTAATGGCTGCAGTGGATTATGCACTCTCAACATATGACTTTATAGACTCAAAGAGGCTTGGTGTGACTGGAGGCAGCTATGGAGGCTTCATGACAAACTGGATTGTCGGCCATACTGACCGTTTCAAAGCAGCTGTCACCCAGCGCTGTATATCCAATTGGCTGAGTTTCTATGGTGTGAGTGATATCGGCTATTACTTTACAGAATGGGAAGTTGGCGGAGATATTCTGGATGACCCGGAAAAATTGTGGCATCACTCGCCTCTTAAATATGCCAAACATGTAACCACTCCCCTGCTCTTGCTTCACGGTGAAAAGGATTTCCGATGCCCGATTGAGCAATCTGAGCAATTTTACGTTGCACTCAAAAGGCAAAAGAAAGAAGCTGTACTCGTATCGTTCCCTGATCAGACACATGAAGTATCCAGAAGCGGTGCTCCAAAAATGAAGCTGCAGCATGTACAGCAAATTCGTGACTGGTTCAAAAAATATCTCTAAAAACCAAAAAGGGCAGGAAAATTTTCTGCCCTTTTTTCACTTCTGAGAAACATTTTTATTGCTCTTTTCCTCTTTTGGCTTCCTGGTCAATGGTTCCTGCCATATAATCGTCGCTTACTTGTTCATGAGTTTCAGCAAGCCCGCTTGATAGCTGATCATCCTTTTTATAGTCTTCAACTTTAAAATGCTTGCCCGCAATTTCAGATGTGCTGTTTTGCTTTTTATTATCTTTTTCCATATTGATTCCCTCCTTATTATCAATCCACAAATTTTCCATAGTCAGGAACAGCAATGTTATCGAAATCTCTTGCCAGCCTGGCCAGGTTTTCCTCAAGCTCAGTGCCGATCATCGGCCTTCCATGTCCAGTCATAGCAGCAAAAGGTTTTAGCTGCTCTAATTTCAGCACAGAAGCTTTAGCTGCTGCCCAATCTGTTGTAAGGTAGCGGGGCGGACCGCTGATTTCTTTTTCCTGAGTGATCACCTTATACAGATTTTCCTGTTTAACTGTGACGAAAGCATCTCCAGCGATTAATGACCTGTCACTTTCGCGAAAAAGAGAAATATGTCCAGGTGAATGCCCAGGAGTCCAAATCCATTTCCATCCGGGCAATCCCGGTACACTTCCATCCTCAGGAAGCTGTAAAACATGATCATCCAGATCAATGCCCTCATTTGGAAACAGTCTCGACATTTTGGCAACCATCCCTCCTTCAACGGAGGAGTCTGGTTCCGGATAATCCATTTGCCCAGTTAAAAATGGAAGCTCCAATTTATGTGCATAAACAGGGGCATCCCAGTATTCAATTAAATCAACAATAGAACCGATATGGTCAAAGTGCCCGTGGGTAAGGATTATGGCAGCTGGAGGGTTGCCTTTTCCATATTGCTCTTCCGCTTCTTTAATAATTTTTTGACCAGAACCTGGCATCCCTGCATCCACGAGCACCCATTCTTGATTCTTGGCCGGTTTTCCAATAAAACAAATATTGACGATCTGAATATTAAAGCAATAAATATCTTCTGTTACAAATTTTCCATCGCCGCTTGTGACAGAAGTGACTGGCAGCTTCTTTCCGCTTAAATGATGATCATCCAAGATGAGGGCCCTCCCCAATTCATTTTTTGTTAGTATTGTTCTTTACGTAATTTTTATGTTTCTTCTCCTTTTTTTACCCTTTTTTAGGGTTTTGTACTCGGCAAATTTAAAACAGCTTCATATTTGCATATGAAGCTGTTTCGTTGAAACATTAAATTTTTGCTCTGTTAAATCTGAACTGCTGGGCCGTTCGCAAATCCCTCTAACAGCTTAAGGTATGATTTAAGGTGGCTCTGCCATTAATCTCCCATACACATTTTCCAAAAAGCAGTGTGCATGAACTAATTAATATACATCCTTTCGGGTAAAAACCGTAAAGGATACAATTAAAGCAATAGCCCACCATATCAAAAGCACTGCCATTGAGGACAATAAGGTCATCCCGTTAATAGGCGGGGAAACGCCATTTAAGTAATTCGTTAATTTCATATTGACCATAAATAAATATTTCGCAGACTGCCAAGATGAGACCATATTTGAAAGGATGGCGCCTGAGATGAGTGCGGCAAGCATAACTCCCATGCCGGCTGCCGTACTTCTGATGAGAACTGAAAGCATGAAGGAAAGTGTGCCAACAACAACAGCCACGAACCAGACAAGCCCCATATCCATCAGCAGGAATTTCCACTGGCTTATCAGGCGTACATGGCTGGTATCCAGATTTCCGGCTTTGACACTAAAACCTGTAATTACCGGTGCATTCCAGCCTGCATAACTGAACACGATCCCTGATAGCACGTATGCAAGCAGCGCCGCCATGGCCACTATAACAGAAGCAGAGAGCAATAAAGTAATATATTTGCTCAATAAAATCCTCCATCGTTTAACTGGCCTGGTAAGCAGCAATTTAATGGAACCAAGGCTGTGTTCAGAAGAAACCATATCACTCGCTATAATCATTACAAGCAGGGGAATAAACAAATCACTGGCATTTTCAATAAACATCCTGGTGAATGATACTGCCCCAGGCTCTGTTGGATTGATATCATGATCAAGATAATATTGTTCCTGTTTAAGACTAATCTGCAGCTGCTTTCTCCAGTCATCAGAAAGCCTGCTTGAGCTTAATCTGTTCTGGGTATCTACGATTTGCTGCTGCAGGGCTGTACGCCAATCTTTGGTTCCAAGTTTTTCCCGCTGTGATTCTGATTGCTTGTATTGGGCATAGGTAAATAATAAAACTAGCACACCGATGATGATTCCTATAATGACTAATCGTTTTCTGGCGAGCAGCTTCAGCATTTCGTTTTGGACAAGCTTATCCATGGCCAAGCCCTCCCCCTGCAGTCATTTCAAGGAAAAGATCCTCAAGAGAAGGCAGTTTGCGGTTCATCTCAATCACTCTAACTCCCTGCTGCAGCAATTTTTCATTCCAAAACGGGACTTCCTTTTCATGAAAAGGAGTAGAGAGATAGCCATCTTCTAAATCAGACACCTCTGTCAGCTGTTCTAAGACTTCTTTTCCTTTTTTAGGCGGAATGAGGCGCCAGTTCATTTTTTCCTGTGCATGAAGCAGGTTCCCTACAGTGTCTTCCTTAATTATTTCTCCTTGGGATATGATGGCAACCCTGTCGCAAAGCAGCTGAATTTCACTGAGCAGATGGCTAGAAACTAATACACTCAGTCCTTCCTTTTTCGCAAGGTCCCTGATAAACTGCCGCATTTCCCTGATTCCTGCTGGATCCAGTCCATTAGTAGGTTCATCCAAGATTAAGACCTTAGGAGAATTCAGCAAAGCCTGCGCAATCCCAAGCCTTTGCCGCATGCCTAATGAGTAGGTTTTGACCCTATCTTGAATTCTTTCCGTTAATTCAACAAGCTCTGTGACCTCCCGGATACGCTCTTCGCCTATACCGGGAAGCATTCTGGAAAAATGAAGCAAATTATCCCAGCCTGATAAGTAAGGATAAAGTTCAGGATTTTCTACGATACATCCCATTTGCTCCATGGCTTTCGTAAATTGTTTTTTTACATTATATCCGCAGATTTCTATGCTTCCTGAGGTAGGCTTTATCAATCCTACCAGCATCCTAATTGTTGTCGTCTTTCCAGCCCCGTTCGGGCCGAGAAAACCGAAAACCTCACCTTCCAATAATTGAAAGCTTACTCCTTTAATGATCTCACGCTTGCCGATTGTCTTTTTTAAGTTTTTTACTGAAAGTGTAATTCCGCTCATGGTTTATTCCCCTCCCACTTAATCATCGGGGCAATACGTTCTGCAATTAATTGATACCCAGCCTGATTTGGATGAAATTTATCACTATATAAATATTCATTAATAGAAAGCTGAAACAAATCAAAAACTGGAACAAAAACAACCTTGGAATATTCAGCGCAAAGCTCAGAAGCCTGGTAATTCCAATCTCTTACAATGGCACTGGTCAGCTTGCTGTCCTGAAGACCGATAAAAGGATTATACAAACCGATCACAAAAACCGTAACTTCCTTATTATCAGAACGAATCTCTGTCAGTATGGATTTCAGATTTTTTAGATACCCTTTTTGGATGGCAGTGATATTCTTTGGAGTCAGGTCAGACAGTGTCTTGCCTCCTTGAAACAGGTCATTTCCTCCTATGGTAATCATAATAGTATCTGTCCCGGCAAGCTGGCGCTTAACTTCTTTCTGTTTTACTTGTTTTGCCAGCTGGACAGAGGTTTGGCCATTGATGCCGAGATTATGGACAATGACGTTTGTCCTAAATTTCTTTTTCAGCTTATCTGTGACTAATCCAACGTAGCCCTTTCCGGAATCATCACCGGTTCCCCGTGTCAGGGAATCTCCCAGAGCCACTATGTCCATGCTTTTTTTATCGGTTGTCTGGACGCTTGCAGAGTTAATTGGTTTATCTAACGGTCCATTATTATGCTTGCCATAATAGTCCTTTATGGCCCACCCAAAGCAAACCAGGAACAAAACAGCTATACACGACGAAAGGATTGTCATGATCCGCACCTTATTCATGCTAATATTTGGTCACCCTCTCAATTTTTCACTTTATTCCATTAAAACATAATCTTTATTGAAATTAAAAAAAATGACTTCCCTTAATGTGCCGTAAATAGGCGTGGGCTTATGGTTTTTTCTTCACAGCGAATACACTCCTGTTTGCAATTGTTGCTCTCATCCTTCCCAGGATAGTAAACGGATCAATAGAAATGCATCAATAAGAGTGAACGGAAGTGTGCTGCCATGGAACATTTATGCCGCAAACTTTTCAAAAAGCTGGCGGGCAAAACAAGCTGCAAAAGCTTTGCGGACATGAAAAAGCCGTACTTTGATCTTGTCCCCTAATAAGTAGACATTTAAAAAGTACGGCTTTTTTGTATTTAGTTCAGCTAAGGCAACAGCAAATTGACGGAACTTACATCTATCTTGTTAACCTTTGCTGTAGATTTTCCGGCGGTTGGTAATGGTGTCTTCCTTCGGTTCTGTACGGCGGATAAAAAACGAAAGCGCAAAAGCTGCAACTGTCAGCCATGTAGCAATCATAAATGCATCATTTATACCCATGACAGCACCCTCTTTGGCTGCAAGTGCAAAATGGGCTTTATCTGCTGGCAGTATGTGCTGCCTGGTCACGATTTCAGTAACATGCTTTGTTCCCTGATTCGTCATAATAGACACAAAGAAAGCCATACCGACAGCGCCAGCAACCATTCTTAACGTGTTAACAAGAGCTGTGCCATATTTATTAAGAGTAAGGGCCAATTCATTTAACCCCGCTGTGAATATCGGCATCATTAATATCGACATTCCGAACATCCTTATCGTATAAATCGTTACAACGTAGGAAAAAGTGGTGGTCACTTCAAGCTGTGTGAGGGCATAAGTGGTAACGATCGTTATCGCTAAACCAGAAACGGCTAGCCATTTCGCACCGAATTTATCAAATAGCCTTCCAGTTATAGGTGACATGATTCCCATGACAATACCGCCCGGAAGCAGCATCAAGCCTGATTGCAGCGGCGAGAATCCCCGTACACTCTGCATATAAATCGGCATTAAAATCATACCTGAAAACATAGCCATCGTAACAATTACATTGATGATGGTTGTCAGAGTAAAAATGGGATAACGGAATATGCGGAATTCAAGGATAGGATGGTTTACCCTGAACTGTCTCCACACAAATAGGGCCAGACTTATAGCACCTGCGAGGAACATGGTAAGGACTTCTGGATCCGTCCAGCCTTTTGTCCCGCCTGTTGCAAAGGCGTAAAGCACACCGCCAAATCCTATGGTGGATAAAGCGACACCTAATCTGTCAAGCTTCGGCCTGCTCGTTACAGACACATTTTTTATAAAGAAAATCGCGACGATGAAATTAAGAAAAGCAAAAGGGAAAATAACGAAAAATAACACACGCCAAGAATAATTCTGAATGATCCATCCAGAAAGAGTGGGGCCGACAGCAGGAGCAAAGTTCATTGCCACACCGAAAATTCCCATAGCAAACCCCCTTCGTTCAGGAGGAAACAATGTAAAAATAACATTCGTTATGAGAGGAAATAAAATGCCGGCTCCTGCAGCCTGTACTACACGTCCGACTAGCAGTACAGAGAAATATGGAGCAATTCCGCACAGCAGCGTGCCTAAGGCAAAAAGCCCCATTGATGCGAGGTAAAGCTGTCTTGTTGTAAAACGTTCCATTAAATAAGCAGTGATTGGAATGACGATGCCATTAACAAGCATAAAAATAGTAGTCAGCCAATTTGCAGTAGCTGCCACTACATGAAAATGTGTCATTAGCTGCGGCAAGGCAATATTAATTAACGTTTGATTCAAAAACGCAATAACCGCACCAGCAAGCATAACAGCAAAAATAGGGGTTACACTATTTTTACTTCTTTCTTGTTCCTGAGTAATCATTGATGATATTTCTCCTCTATTTAAATTTATCACAACTTTTTTTCTGCTATCCGCATCTCTTAACACCTATGAAAGCACATCTATAAGCCTGCACCTTTGGTATACACATATTTTGAAGTGAAGATTTTATTATAAAAGAAAATACTGCAAAATCAAAGCTATGTGCTCAAGTCTCGACATGTTATTCCAAATAAAATTATTTTCATTCTGCCGCAGCCATACAATCATCAGCATCTGTTTCACTGCAGCAATTTCAAACAAGCAACTGCAGATATATAAACTATACTTCATAATTATTCAAATACAAGAGAAATTCACAAGATTTTTATGAATGTCATGCATTTTTATTATTTTCTATAGTAACGTCCATTTATTTACGCAGACAGAAAAAGCTCTTCAAGTATTATTAACCTTTTTTGAAATGGACATTAATGCGTAATTGGGTGAAATGAAAATTTGAAGAAGAAAAGAGTTACGAGGAAATTGTTAATGAAGTTTTGCAAAACATTTTATATCACAATTAATTAAATTTTCTATGAGACTTTTATTACTAATTAAATTTGCCCCCTATGGAACACCCATACTAGTAATTCAGAATTTAATCCCCCAAAAAAGATGATAGCCCCATTTGCCTTCTCCAGAACAAGAGATGGCCAGAAGCTCGTTGGATTGTTTTCTGGAAAAGACTGAACAGGTTGTCGAGTTCAGTCTTTATTTTTGCAGAGTTCCTCATGTTTTGGCAGCTCACCATCACTTTAAAACATTGCTTCATTCTTGAAACTATCAGTATAGATTTCGGTCGAAGAAGAATGCTGTGTACTCACCAGAATTAAAGGATAAATTTTTTTAAATTCGCTACATTTTCTTCTAAAAACAAAGCATTTTTCTTAATTCCGCGGCGTTTACACCATCCTATACTATTGAAAGCATCCATAAATCGATAAAAAGGCAATACATTTTCTAATTCAATCAATGGTCTGATACTGTTATAGCCATCCCGATAGGCGTTATATAAGGAGGGATCAAAACGCAGAAAATCACGGTATAGTTTGGTGAAATCCATTTCTGTTGAACCAAACCTTACACTCTCAAAATCTATAAGTCCTGAAACTCTATTATTATCAACAATTATGTTTGCCGGACGAAAGTCCATATGTACAAAGCTTGGTCCATCCGGAGCGGGAAGCTGATTTTTCATTTTCTCGAATTTTTCAATGGACTTTTGATATAAATGCGCATCCAAAACGAGACTTACATCCTCAGCAAAGCTATAAAATTGTTTTTCAATAAAATGAGACCAGTCTGCAAATTCATTTTGTATGCCATTTAACACTTTTTCTGAACTTGGACCGATAGTATGCATCTCAGCCTGAAGGACCCCTACCTGAAACGCTGCTAGCGGCGAAGCCTTTAATGACAGCGGTTTTCCTTTTAATTCAGATAATAAAAAAGCACCAGTACATTCTTCATCACCAGACCAATACCCCAGCATATCTGGAATGGCAATCCTTCCTTTCAAAATGTCATAGCCTTCTCTTTCCCGCTGGCATTTCAATTTTGTATATGGGATTTTCAAAAAAACAATTACACCATTAGACAAAGTACATTTATAGACTGTTGAACTATGGGAATCCTCAACTTCGCTAATCAATTGAATCTTCAGTCCAAATTCTTTGATAACACGATTCAGCATCAAACTTACCCTCACTCTATAATAAATCTATTTTGTTAATAAGAGAAATATTATAATACTCTTTGTTTTATCTTCAAGGCCTCTATCCTTTTCACTTTTCATGTGGCTTCCAGCATTCTTCTGTCCAACTGTTCAAGCACTAACGGCCATGCTTGTTTGTGCTGATCCCTGGATTCCTCGTCTGGGAATCCTGAATGTGTAAGATACAATTTCGTGCCGTTTCCGCATGGCTCAAGCTTAACAGCAACAACCGTCTCGGCTCCTTTTGTTCCCCCCGCTCCAGTGACCCATGTGATTTCAATAAGGCTGTTTTGCTCAAGCTTCAAAAACCTGCCGTAATGAGGGTAACGTTTATCTTCAAATTCAGTTTCAAAAAAGAAGGCTGTGTTGACTTCTCCCTCCATAATTACGCTCCCAGGCGCCGCAAACCAACGGTCAAATTGGTTTGTCCACGCATCGAAAAGGACATTTGGCTGTACATTCATTTTCCGCTCTACTGTGAGATTAAAAAGACTTGCTGAAAGATCCGGTATGTTGACGGGTTTCATCATTATCCCTCCACCTACATTTATTTTATATAGCAGACAAATATAAATTTATACAAAAGTTTAAAAAACCCTCTTTTCCCCCACCCTTTATCTAAGTATTTCTCAATCTAATTATCAATACATATTACATTTATGAATCTCTATACTGATTCCCAAAGGTACTAATATATTATGGGCTGCACCTTTTAAAAAAGAAAAGACACCCATTTATGAGTGCCGTACGCATTTATGTTATTGTAGTTCTTTAAATGAATCATTTCCAACATCTTTACCGTTTTCGTCTTTTAGCAGGTGCCAGTACATAATGTCCACACTTTCTGCAATTATTACGGAGTATTCAATTTTACCGCAAAAAAAAACATAAAGATGCCGGGCATCAACTGCATCCGTCTTTACTATCTAAGGCTTGTTTTCATCTTTTTCTAAAAAGGCTTGAGCCTCGCTTTCTCTTTTGGCTACAACCAGACCATCCACTAGGCTCAAAATCTCTCCTCTAGTGTACTCGCCAATAACCCCTATACCTTCCTGCAGTTCGATAGCTTCGTTTGTTACTCGAGATCATACGTCCCAACGAGCCTCAAACAACATTCTGCAAATGGGGGTGAACAGTTTAGTTCACGAGATCTTCCCCCCGCCCACTCGTACGTTAATCTTGCCTACTGAAGTAATAGGTTCCAAAAAAAAGAGCAAACAGTAATACTGGTTAACACTATAATACGAATACATACGTTAGTTTAAAACGATGTTAAATATTAGTAATGAAAAGAATTTTAATTTGATTTTCCGAATTATTATTAATACTTTGATTAATAAAAAGGGGTAAAAAAAGATTCTTTAGAATGGTTAGAATTTATTATGCCTTACACAGCCGGTGAACTGCTGGTTTTGATTGTTTTTAGAAAACCAGAAAAAAACAGTACCCTGGCAAATAGGCGCCATCTTGGGCTCGTTGGTTGCTTTTCTGTTTGCATTTTTATCATATCCCTTAAGATATCACAAGCGTAACTTCACCTAACGTACACGTTAGTGCAATTGTTACATTTCATTTTTCAGCAAAAAAAACACGATTTTTATAAAAATCATGGTTTATTGCTATTATATTTTCCTTGCATATACAATTATTTATCTTTTTTATAAAAGCGTTCACCTGTATCTGGATTATAATACAACCTTGTTTTTTTGCCTGTTACCGGGTCGATATTTACTTCCTCTACTTCTTACAATCAGACCAAATACAGGTCCTTTTACTTCTATAATTTTATAACCTTAAATTTTTTCTGTGGTAACCACTAACACATTAAACGCCTCCAGCTAACTTTCTTTGGTACTATTACCATTAAAACGAGCAAACTAAAAGGCGAACTGCTAATGAAGAAGATAATTGTGTAATCATCAACAAACTTGTCAATTCATCATCATTATTCTTGTAAGCGCGGTTTTGCAGGATTACAATCCGGCACATCTGCTTGGGTGGATTCAGCGAGCTTCATCAAATAATAGCATTCTTCTCTGAACATATGGTCAGCCATCAGCGCGGCAAAAGTTCCTAATGCCTCCTTGCTAAGCCTTAGTTCCTCTATTTCATTTAAAAAGTTCATAAACAGCTTCATTTCAAGTGAGACATCCTTATTAAACCGTTTAAGTGCCGGGAATGATGTGATATTTGTGCGGAGGAAGCCTGTCAATTCAACAGCTTTTAAATAAAAGGCCTCAAAAACTTTTGCAAAATCATCACTCATATTTTTAATGCGTTTTTCAACCCATTCCAAATTGTTTGAAATAGCCCCTGCATGTCCAGCTGCATCAAACAACCAAATTAAATGGTGATGCAACTCATGGAATATGGGTGGAACCTCACCTTTTTTCAAATACTTTAATACAAGTAAGTATTCTTCCAATTCATTTACCATATGGTTAAAAAAAACCGGACTAAGATGTATTGAAATCTTCCCTACAAGTTGATGCTCCATAATTTTAAGTTTGTATTCTCTCAACTTTATAGTTTCTTCTTCTGCTCTCACACTCAGCTCTACTAAATTGCCCCCTTCAACACAGCTTAGGAGTTGATCGAAGGTTTGGATAAAATAGTTCGCTGTATCAATCCATTCTTTTTCTTGCGGTACCAGTGAGTCATGTATAAAACGGGCGTGATCGCCTAATATTTGAAGCCAGAACCCATTTTCAAATTTAGCAGCTTTTTCAAAACCATTAGGCACATAATCTCCCCTCTCAGTCATACTATTTAAAACATATTCTTTCAAGCTAACATTTTATGCAACATTTTGAATAAAAGACGTGGCTTGGCGCAGAATCAAACGGCGCCCAGTAAGAAATCGTTTTGTTAAGAACTCCAATACGCTTATTCACAACCTTTATCCTTTATTTTCAAGCAAAAATTAAAAGCGAACTGCTAAACAGCATACAAGGTAAGAAGGGGTAAGATCACCGCAGCTTCCTCACTGTACCTTTATAGCCACAGTGAATTTTTATTCTGGTATTTTTATATGTACATGTTAATAAGAATAGAACGAATGCAGTATTATTGGGGGGGTTTGCAAATGAATATGGATGAAGCCTCATTACATCCTGATACGGGTGTGACATCTGGAATGTTTGTTGAGCGATCATTAAATGAAATTCGTTTTTGGTCCAGAATCATGAAAGAGCATTCTTTATTTCTCCGATTGGGTTTTAGAGCAGAGGATACTCAACTAATCCACGAGGCTAATCAATTTTACAAATTGTTTGAACACATCGAACAAACCGCACATTCCTATACAAACCAAACAGATCCTGAGCAAATAAAAGGATTCAATACAGAGGTACAACAAGCTGCAACCAATATTTTCGGATTCAAACGAAAAGTTTTAGGATTAATTCTCACATGCAAATTGCCGGGGGCAAATAATTTCCCACTGTTAGTTGATCATACAAGCAGGGAAGCTAACTATTTCAGAAAACGTTTAATTGAACTAAATGAAGGCAAATTGAAAGCTCTTCCTGATGCCATTATTAAAGAAAATGTTTTCTTTTTAAGAATTATGGCAGACCATGCTAAATTTATTGGTCACCTTCTTGATCCATCAGAAAGAAAGCTTGTTGATATGGCCCGGAATTTCAGTAATGATTTTGATCAATTAATGTATCAAGCAATAGACTTAGAATCTATGAAGCCACAATCTCAAACAGTTCCCCTTTTAGATCAATTCCTGGATCAAAATCGTGTATCGGTCTCATCTCTTCGGGACTTCAAGAAAACTGCACGAGATTTAATTGAGCAATGTAAAATAAAGAGTATCATCCATCCACTTTTAGCCGACCATGTTTTCCGTGAAGCTGATAGATTCCTTGAAATAATTGATATGTATGATTTTCATCTTACAAGTGGTACACCACAATCCAGATAAGTTAAATAACTGTGAAATTACAATAAAATCATTTAATTTTGAACTACTAAACTCGCATAATACCGTTCTTACTTCAGATCAATTTAAAAAAAGTTACTTAACTGCAATCGCAAGAGGAAGTGAAACCCCATAAAAGATATTAATAATGTTGTTTAAAATTTAAGGAAAAACCTTGCCAAGAGTTTTTCCTTTTTTTCACAACTTTATTCCCACTTAAAATGCTGTTTTTTAATCAACTTTATTATCATTAAACAATAACATCTTCTTAAGGATTATCCTGCCCAACTTAATCCAAGTCCAGCTATTCTGCAGAAATGTAAATATACCCCACGATCCAGGCAAATCATATGGGTGTGAAAAAGGAAAAATAATTCAACATTAAAAGCATAAATAGGGCCCTTAATCTTAGGTAGGGGCCTTATTTATGATCAAATTATTAATAATTTGAGGGACACTCCAATAAGCGATTAGGTAACAACATCTATTGGAGATCAATAGCTACAAAAGGAGAATGTCGAAATTTTCCTTTTCTCCATTTGAAAGAATCTTTAACGCAAAACGTTCAATGCTTCTCTCACATTTTTGGCAAAATTTAAAGGATGGTCAATCTTTTCCCAGTGGATATACATTAATCGAGGATTATCAAATAACCAGTGATTGTGGAACGCAGTCACAATGATATTATGCTCTCGCAGCCTGCTAATAAATGGATTTAATTCGTCCTCTAAAATTACAGTTTCTCCACTGCAAAGGGCTCTTCCATCAGAACTCATAGATTCAAATGTGAACATTTGCGGAACAAGAAGAAAAGACCTTCCCCTTCTACCTAATACAGTCGGTCTAATGGAGGTACGCGATCTCATTACTGTGCAAATGCCGTCTTCAAACGTATGCATATCACCACTTAAAATTCTATCAAATTCAATACAAATTGCTTCTTCTTCCCGGGAAAACTCTCTGCCATTTACTCTTCTATCTTTATTACCTATATTCTTCTTAATTAATACATCAAGAGCGTCACGTGTTTTCTTCGCAAAAGATAGAGGATGGTCTATTGATTCCCAATGCATATACAATAGACGCGGCTCTTCAAATAACCAGTGATTATGAAGAGCAGTTACTATAATGCCCTGTTCACGCAGCCGGGACATAAAAGGATTTACTTCCTCTTGAAGTAGAACAGTTTCACCTAAACATAAAGCTTTACCATTTGGCCCCATATTTTCAAACGAAAAAGCTTGGGGAATGAACATAAAAGACTCTGCTCTGCGCCCTAAAACAGTAGGGTGTATGTTTCTCCGAAATCTAGTTGCGGTGCATACACCGTTTATTACTCCTGGCGTTGCCCCCAATATGCCTGCAAAATCCATACAAAGCCTATCTGGCTGCTCTCCCATATCGTGCATTCCATCATCTCCCGAAAAGTTATATCAGAATATAATATGTTATGAGAAATAATGTGTACAGGCTATTATAGAAAAAAATTATTATTTTATGAATCTACGATGACTAATAAACAACGCAGACATTGACTAAGAAAAATTTAAGCAACAGATTGTTCAGCTTTCCAAAATGGAAAACCAAAAAAGGATTTGATTCGAGAATATGACCTTATGCCTTCTTCTATAAATAAGGGGGTGAGCCAATGCCTGAATTCTGTTCATTCATGGAAAACGACAAACTCTCTCCACCTGAAAATAACTGATACTACTACGCAGAGAAAAAAAGAGCTTCTGAAGACAATATGACATCCTCTGTCATCGACATCTTCAAGTCAACAAGAGAACTTCAGAATTACTTCCATCGGTTTAATCACATTCAAATTCACGGAACGTTAAGCTACTTAAGACCTTTCAAGTATAAACTTGGAAACCATATAAAAACTGTCTAGTTTAGTGTTGATAATCCGCATTAAAACACACGGATCCGCCTCGTTATCATTTATAACGTACAGCCAATCTCTTTTCTGAATTCATATATATTAGCCTTAATGGTTTCCAGTTAAATGACAAACCCAGATACCCGCTTGAGTTATTAGTACCTTTTATTCTATTAAAGATATACAGTTAAAATTGAGATTTTAATGTATATGCATTTGTTATCATGCTAGCTTCTCCTCCTGAAAATCAGGATAATCGGTTTATATAATGAAAAAACACCTGTACCCATCGTTTTGGCAGAACTTGTACTGCTTACACTTTTGGTAGTGCCAAAAACCCCTTTGCTCTTGCAAATTATTTACATGATCATTTTCAACACGTCTATGGTGAACTTGATAAAGGGGAGGCAAGCGAACAAAGTTGGGGGTCAATTCAACTAATTTAGTCAATGTCATTGAAAAGGAGTGTCATTTCATTTATTCATACATAATATAATCTTACCCATGTAATACCTACCCTGTATAAAAGGGGGATTTAAAATGTCAGATGGAGCTGGTGTTGGTGGATACGGAGTCGGAGGCGGTTTTGCCTTTGTGGTTGTTCTGTTTATCCTCCTAATCATTGTTGGATGTAGTTGTGCCGGTGGTTTCGGCGGAGGCTATGGTGGAGGCGGTTACGGGTACGGCGGTTACTAATACTGCCGCAAAAGCAATAAAAAAAAGGGAGTCCTAATTTTTGGGCTCCTTTATTGCTGCATCAGAACCCATCTCCAATTTCAGGTATTATTTCAATCTTAATACAATTTCTTTTGGCCGTAGAGATAGATGTATAGATAATGTTTTTTCACTCCATATACCATGCAGAACAAAATGCAACTATTGCAACTAAGAAGATAAATAGTGGTTGTTACTAAAGACACTCTTAAATCATCAGAACTCATAAGGCCAACCCTTAAGTTAAATGTTGTTTTGACGATAAAAATATAACTTCAATTTTGTGTATGTTCTAATCTTGTATATTCGTCTTATCTAACCTGCACCCTCATTTCTTTACGTACAATTCTCATTTTTGTGTTTCATAAAGCAGTTTTAATCATTTTTTCATGAGTTGTCATACAAAAAAAATTAAGAATCAGTATATAAAATGGATACACTATCATTCCTCCAATTATTAAAAGACCAGAGGCAGGATTTGGGTCGTCTCCACCAGAAATTATCGGAAATAAAGAAGCGAATACATAAATAAAAAGTACGGAATATGGTATCCATAAGATGGCAGTCCATAGGTTTGCTAATCGCCCAGTCAGCCATCTTTTTGTTAATAAAAAAAGGATTATTGTGCCAACTAATACTTCAATTAGTAGCGTGACACCCGTCAAAATATTAATCGTACCAATTCCCCAACTTGTTAGCCTGCTTATTCTATAAACATTCACCATAAGTTCAATTGGAAGAAATACCATAAGAGCATATATAATACTTACAACATTTAACTACAAGAAATATTGCACATTCCCCCCCCAATCATTATCATCTCTTCTTAAACCTTATTGCTCCGCTTGATTTAAAAAAGAAATATTATTTAACTGTAAATTTCGATAATCTAAGTGTATCATGCGATTCCATAATTGGAGTTTTTTCCCTCTAACTTCCTTTCGTTGATAACGAGTGCTTTTTAACAATCTGAGATTGATGAAGGATCGCATCTGTCCCTTTTTTAATGACTTTGATATGAATAGCGTCCATATGCTATTGGATTTTTTCAAAATAAATTGTTCCATTAATTTTCATCCATGTGGAGCCAAAGATTTTCAACTGCTGTTCGTTCTTTGATGTAAATTAATGAATTTTTAACTAAATCGAAAACTAATTAAGTATTATATCTCCTAAAAAGGCTGATTTTTATCTAAAAAGGCTTGAGCTAACACCAGCGCATCTTTAGTACTACCCTGACTAACAGAAAATAAAAAGCCCTATAAAAAAAGAGCAACCAGTAAAAACTGGTTAATTCTAGAATACGAAGCATCATTTAGCCACAAATGCCTGGGTGACAATGTATCTGCCGGATACTTACTCATATTATCCATTATCAATTATCCTACAACGGACTCATAACAGAAGGATAGATTCTATCTCCTTTAATGATATATTCGTGACAGCTCATTAATGCCGTTTTTAGTGATTCAGGCACTCTCTCGGAGTCATATGCACAAACTAAATATAATCCCCCTTCATTGACTAATCTGTCCGCTTCCATTTCAAACTCTTCTAATATTGCCAATATACTTTCTTGCTCTTCATGCCATTCAACATGAGCCCAGGTACGGAAAGATAGTTCATTGTCATAAAAAGGTTTTAAAATTTTATTCAGATAAGAAAAAATCACATGCGGCTGGAAACTTCCATTTGAACAGTAGTAGTCAAAATTATTAACGGTATGAACATGGGACACCTGTTCCTTGGTTAATATATCTTCTAATCGCCTATTTAATTGCAGAATGATTTTTTCACTTTCGATAACTAATATGTGATCATTCTGCTCAATCCCCGATAAAATGTACGATATAAGATTATTAATATATGATTGTTGTTCGGTAACATAATAAAAAATGTGTACGCTTTTATTATCTTTGATTATTTTAGAAAATTCCTTTTGCAACTTCATCACTCCTACGATAATTACAATCATATCATGAAGGAATAATTATAACTATGTTTATATTCACGTTATATCCCTTTGAATTCAGGGTTTTATTTTTTGGCTCTGTTAAACTTGCCTGTTGATTTCCGTTTCAAACGTAAGGCTACGGAGCGCGTTCGCGGAGCCTCCTCGTGGCAAAGCGCCGATGGACTCGGCTGTAACGCAAAACCTCTGCAAAAATCAACATCTTAAAAAAACCTATTGTTAAGGAAGTACCATTCTAGCATAACAAATATAATTTTACGTAATTACAATTCTGCCTCTGTATTTCAATGAACAGAATAAAGATGCATAAGCAGCAATGCTCTACGACGAACTCTCCCGTTAGTCTAAAAACTAATTCCGGTTTTTCACATTATAGATTACTCAATTGTACAATAAGAAGGAGGCCGCTTTAGCCAGCCTCGTCTTGAAAATAGTATTTTTCCTATTTTTGAATTTTCACAAAATTGCCATGTTAGAAAAAACACACTATAATATAATTACGATTATCAAGATTTAAAATTGTGCATTAAAGGGGTAGCGGCAATGCAAACATTACAGATACTGGGTATGGAAATAGAAGTTTTTATTAAAGAAGATGGAGAAACGTTTGAGAGCAAATTGCTATCGGAAGCAGTAAATGTCTCAACAAAAATTACAGACATTTTAGATCAAGGAAATATTGATTTGTTAAAAAATGCACGGACATTGATTTATTATGTAATTAACCAGAAAGATAATGAATTAGTGGCGTTCGCTAAACAGGAAGGTATCGCTTGGGCCGAGCATGCATTAACACTTGAATTAAAATTAGAGTGGGTACAAGCAATAAGAAGAACTTTATGGCATTTTGCAGGTATTATCGACGAGGAAAAAAATATTACAAGCGACCGGTCGGAATTTTATTCTTTAGAAAAAAGTATCAACGATAATATTGACAAGTTCTTAAATAACTTTTTTCTTAACTATGCCAAATACAAAGAGACGGTGTTTTTAGAACAAAGAGAAATGGTGGAGCATTTGTCAGTTCCAATCATTCCTGTTAGCGGGAACGTTTCTGTTTTACCACTAATTGGGACAATAGATTCCTACAGGATACAAATAATTGAGGAAAAAGTCTTGAACGATATAGCTAAGTCAAGAATTCAGACACTTGTAATGGACCTGTCAGGTATTGCGATGATGGAAAGAGATGTCATAAATCATTTTGAAATGATATTGGCCGGGGTTAAAATGATGGGCTGTAAAACTGTTCTTACTGGGCTTCGTCCTGATCTTGTAAGAAAAATGGTGCATTCGGGAATCCGCTTTGAAGAAGGTGCAGACACAAAAGGTACACTCCAGGAAACTTTAAAGCAATATCTATAAACAACTATTAATGGCCGTTTGCAGCGGTCATTTTTTTTTCCCTTTGTTCAATGAACGTCTGCAATATTATGTCGTCTTCAACTAACAGCACCCTAAAATAATAACAAAGATTAAACATATGTCCAAACTGACCCTGTTTTATTTCCTTAAACTTTTTCACTGTACAACCTTTCCTAATTAATTATCAAAATACTTAGTTCATGAATAAGCAGCTAAAGCCTTCAGTGTTCTGGAAATGCAAATATATTACAGGCAATGAGTGATGGCGGTGATCTATGTCTTCTTAATCATTGCTTGCACTTTTGTTACCCAGCACATATGACTTCACTTGATTCTCACATCCGCCTATCACCATAATTATTAAGAGGGTCAGCAACTGAAGACATTGATTTTATATCTCTGCGCTATATCGTGAATGGAATAACAAAAATTGGCTTTACTTCATATTGAAGTAAAGCACACATAAGTTATGTAACTTACTTCCGTTTAAAACCCGTCTCAATTGTATTGAGGCTTTCATCACTGAGGCATTTTACTCATATCCATATATAGCGCGTTCCACCGATGGCCATCGGAGTCGGCAAAACCGCATCCATACATCCACCCATCCAATAATGAAGATAAACAGTCACGGTTAATATTTGCAACGTCAGAAATATCTTTTTTGGAAATGCTATCGAAATGCTTTTGCTTTTCTGACATCAACTCAAGGAATGCTTCTTTAATTGCAGTCTGGTGTTCTGATAATTCTTCTATCCACTTTTGCCATATTTTCAGCACCATGCGCTTTTTGAGATAATCCACAATTTTTATTGATTTGTTGTATAAACAACAAATCAGATTAAATTAACTAGTTCTATCTCTTGTTTTGATTATTTTTTTATTATAAATTATTAACAAATGTTGTAAAGCATCAATTGTAGTCTTTAATTAAAAGAAAAAGATCTTTTTCTTTTAGGACTTCAATAAATCAAAACACATTAAGAGGTTTAAGGTAAGATAAACAAAGGAAAAAGGGATAAGGTTCTTTTTATAAGAAGAACTGCAGCGATTTTAGATTATGGGAGGTTATTTTTAATGATAAATGTAAAAGCAAGAGCTGTTGATGGTCCGGACAAATCATTTCGTAAAGCTGAGATTCAAAGACGGGATCTTGATTCACATGATATTTTAATAGAAATTAAATTTGCAGGCATTTGCCATTCAGACATCCATACCGCACACGGCGAGTGGGGCCCTGTAAACTATCCGCTGGTGCCTGGACACGAAATTGCAGGCATTGTCACCGATGTAGGCGCCAATGTGACAAAGTATAAAGTTGGGGACCGGGTTGGTGTCGGATGTATGGTTGATTCCTGCGGTGAATGTGAGAATTGCAGTAAAGGTGAAGAACAGTATTGCCTTAAAGGAAATGTTCCTACATATGCCGGTGTAGATAAATACGGTGAACCTACTCAAGGCGGTTATTCTACTCACATTGTCGTAGTTGAAGACTTTGCTGTGAAGATTCCTGATAGTATCCCGCTTGATGCTGCAGCTCCATTACTTTGCGCAGGTATTACCACATACTCGCCTTTAAATCATTGGGGAGCAGGTCCCGGCAAGAAAGTAGCGGTTGTCGGAATGGGCGGCCTTGGCCATATGGCAGTCAAAATTGCACATGCCATGAGTGCTGAAGTCACTGTGTTATCTCAAACGCTGAACAAAAAAGACGATGGCTTTGAATTTGGTGCTGATCACTACTATGCTACAAGCGATCCGGAAACATTTGAGAAACTTGCCGGAACGTTTGACTTAATCATTAATACGGTAAGTGCAAAGATTGACATTAATGCTTATTTTTCATTGTTAACGCTTGATGGAACACTTGTTAATGTCGGTGCTCCCGCAGAGCCACTGCCAGTAAATGTGTTTTCTCTCATTGGCCACCGCCGTTCCTTTGCGGGTTCAATGATTGGAGGTATCCGAGAAACTCAGGAAATGCTGAACTTCTGTGCTGAACACAATATCGCACCGAAAATTGAAGTCATTTCGGCTGATCAAATTGACGAAGCTTACAGACGGGTATTATCTTCAGATGTCAAATATCGATTCGTAATTGATACCAGCACAATCTGATTTATATGAAAAAGACATGGGAGTGGAAAGTGTGATTGGCATGCTCAATTCCCACTTGTTTGTCTATCCCCCCTTTTTTCCAGGGGGGATTTTTGATTAGAAAAATTGTTTGATAAAAGTTATGTTTTAAACCAGTTTGTATAATAATTAGTAAAAACGAAAAAAAGGGTAATGTTACCACCCTTTTCAAACTCATTTATATTAATTTCTGTTATTTTACCTTAAAGGCAGACACCGACTCATTTAACACTTCCGCTAAATTAGCCAATGATTGTGATGCTGCCGCAGTTTGTTCGCTTGCTGCCGCCGATTCTTCACTAGCACCTGCTATACTTTCAACTGCTTTCATAGCCTCGCCGGAATGTGCTGACTGCTTCGCACTAGCTGAAGCAATGTTTTCAATTGACTTCATCACTTCTGTTGACTGTGCTGACTGTTTATCACTTGCTGATTGTATTTCTGCTACTTTTGCAGAAACCTGACCAACCATATTTGCAATAGTGTTGAATGCCATCCCAGTTTTATGAGAGTTATCTACCTCTTCTTTTACTGCTTTAACACTACTTTTTGTGCTATACTGAATACCTTTTATTATTTCTGAAATTTCCTTAGTTGCCTCGCTGCTTTTTTCTGCAAGCTGACGTACCTCATCTGCTACAACGGCGAAACCTTTGCCTTTTTCACCTGCACGTGCTGCCTCAATTGCTGCGTTCAACGCCAGCAGATTTGTCTGACTGGAAATGCCGTCTATTACCTTGATAATATCCCCAATCTTGTTTGCATCGGTTTCAAGCAGAAACATCTTTTCACTTACCCCTATCATTCCATCAATAGAAGTTTTAACAACTACGCTGCCATTTTCTGATTGTTCGGCTAAAGCCTCTCCTATTATTGCGGTTTCTTTTGCCTTCTTAGCAACTGAGTCTATTACTATGTTTAACTCCTTGAAAAGTTGCTCCATTTTTTGTGAATCCTTTGATTGGCCCTCAGCACCGTTTGAAATCTCGGCAAATAATTCAGTGATTCTCTGAGCATCATTTGCCTGAGTAGATGCACCGCTTGCTATTTCTTCAGTTGTAGCTGAAATTTGTTGAGAAGAAGCAGCAACACTTTCAGCAGACTGAACGATGCTTCCAACTGTTTTACGCAAATCTATTATCATGTTATTAATAGAGTTAGCCAAAACTCCTACTTCATCCTTGCTAATGATATCCGTTGTTTTAGTTAAATCCCCCTGTGCTACATCACCTACTAAATCAACAACCCTTTTAAGAGGTCTTGCAATTAATTGGGAAAGTATATATCCAAAAATTATACTGAACAATACCGCAATTATAATAACAGTAATTGTTGCAGAACGAGCAAAACTGTAAAATGCATCAGAATCATCGGCAGACTTTTTACTCAAATCAATGTTAAATTTAATTAAGTCCCTTAAACCATTTTGAACCTTATCCCCTGAAGCTTTAAAATCAGGAGCCATTTTCAAATAGCCGTTTATATCATTGCTATACCCCAATTTAATTGCAGCTTCTAAATAGGTATAATAATCATCCAAGGCAGGCTTCAAAGCATCCAGACGCTTTTGCTCTTCAGCTATCATAGTTGTACTTTCATAAAAATGAATATTGTCTTGAATTTCCTTTTGTACTTCTCTTATAGTTTTCTGGAACTCATCTTTCTTTTCAGGTGTTTTTGCCACCATAACTAAATCACGAATGTTTACTCTGATTCTCTGATACGCAGTTTCAGTAGAACCTAGTTTACTAATAGGAATAACCCGTTCTTTGTACATGAAATTTAGATTTTCATTTGATTTGCTTAAGTTTGTTAAACCATAAATCCCAACTGCGCCTAGAATAATACTCATTAATACAAATGATGAAATTAACTTTACTGAAGTTTTAAGATTAATAAACCATTTCATGCTCATTTCCCTTGCTTTCCCGAATGTTTTATCTCAGTTGACCTTCAAGAAACCATATGTGACTTACATTATGAACAACTTTTTCAGTCCTGCTACCAACGGAAAATGAGATTAAATTTTCCATATCCCTCAAATAAAATGACCCAACAATGGAGCATATAAGATCATCTAATCTGTTTGCATAATAAATAACAATTAGAAATACTATCATTCGGTATTTTTCCGATATTCTAATATCTCTTATCAATATATCGGCATCTAACAATATTATTAAAGAACCATTTGTATAAATGTGCAGAATCCTTTACGCCAACTGGGACATCCGCTTTTTCCGATTTGTTTGCCTATTTCCTGGAGTGTCTTTTAAAACATTTTTCACTGTGGGTTAGGCGTATTGTTCGCTGTAGGTGTTGAATAGGATATTCGCTGGCTTCCTGCCGATGAATCTCTCTGCTGCCCATTTATTAAATAATTATTTGATTTATAGAAGAATTAAAAAATACTTCCTTATAATTATCACTATTATTAAGAGAAACTATATTTTCTTTTTTCTCATTAATACATACATCTTCTCACCTTCTCTAACATAACCGGGATGGAAGCATATTGGTAAAGCTACAACAATATATGACCTCCATATTCGGCTTTTGTTCAGCACTGCCAAAAATCAATATAGACAGACGAAAGGTGAGCCAACATTTTCTGTAAGCCCACCCTGTCTATTTCGATGCTTCTCCATTGCTCTTTTTCCTTCATCTGATAATATGGATCAATTACTATTTTTATTTATGAAGTAACGCCAACATTTTTAAAAATTATAGACACTAAGCAATTTAAACTTAAAAAAGTTGATTCCTTAAACTACAGGAATCAACTTTTCAATTTGGCTTTTTTCAATTAAGCAATGTTGATGGAGATAATATTCACACTTCAAATTCTTTAATTTTAGCGTTTGGACTTAATACTTTTTCCGGTACAAATTCTTCTGGTTGTTCTCCACTTTTCACTTTATTTGCCCAGTCATAGTTAGCAAGAGTCCCACGACCTAAAGTGAGGACCGGCTGTATTTCAGGATAATCTTCTTTATTTAGCTTTGGATTTTCACCAACACCTCAATAGTGCTATAATTGGTAATATATTCATAATTGTTGAGGGGTTGAAAACTTGATAGAAGGAATATTTGAAGCACATTTGCCAGTAAAAAATTTAGATGTTTCATTGGAGTTTTATAAAAGGCTGGGTTTGGAACTTGCATGGCGTGATGAAGAAACTGCTTTTTTTTGGATTGAAAAAGGAAAAAGTTGGTTAGGTTTGTGGGATGGTAATGAGTATCAAACACCATACCATCCTTCCTTACGACATATTGCTTTTCGAGTTTCATATGAAAATTTAAAAGAATCTTTAAAATGGTTAGATTCTATTCAAGTTAAAGTCGTGCCATTTGGTAGTAGAAAATCTATTGAGCCATTTATTCGACCATATCAAGAAAATGCTTCCGTTTACTTTGAAGACCCTGATGGTAACAGTTTGGAAATGATGTGTTCTGTTGAAGTTCCTAATGCTTTAAAACATATTACTGATAAGCTGTCCTTTGAAGATTGGGAGGAATTAGCTAAAAGTAAATTATAAAAAGAGAAGGCATAATTATTTATTTTGCTTAATGAACTAAACCAGCTAATAGTTTGTCTACATTTTTCAGTTAAAACATTAAACCTCTAATGTTATACTAAAAAAGAAGATACCAAATAACCTTCTTAGATATTAGTTTAGAAGTTTTTCATTATTTAGTTAGACATATAATCTAAGCTATATCCTGGAAATTTGTATTGCTTTTTAAAAGCGTTAAATCCATTGTGAAAGTTTATTGGCACATGCTAAAATAGCCGACTTTAAAGGGGTTTCCTTCTTCTCATTTTTTATCATAATACTCCCGTAATCTTTAGTTACGAGGGATAATCTCCCCAGTGGTTTTCTTTTTGCGACAATCACGAATGCCGCAGCGTACAGCCATATATAAGGCGTGTCGAAGTCTGCTTGATCCTCTTTTGGATATTCAGTTTACGGTGCCTTTAAATCTACTAGATTCATAAACCCTAGGATCAATCCCGGCAACTGGATTCATTCTAAAGCCTCCTCCTCCTAGAAAATTAACCGGTACTCCTAATCCTTCTTGTAGTGTGACAGCTTCGCTTGTTATTCGGGATCTTTCCCAACCAGCCTCAATCGTTTTTCTACAAGCAGGGGGCGAACTGTTTAGTTGACGGGATCTATGTCTAGTCCCACGGGTGCTTACGTTCTACCCCGGCTACCGCTATCATATATCGTTATAAAAAATGATCAACCAGAGACATCTGGCTGATCTTATAATACGAATGGGTGCTTTTGTTCAATACCCCAAATTATCTATAAGCCGAAAATATGCAAGTTTTTATTCATTTCTTGTATATTTTCGGCTTTTTTACATAAAAAAACATACTGTCATAAACGGCATTGTTTCATGTCAAATACAATAAAGGAGGAGAAGACAAATTAATATAGTCTTATTCTCCTTTAAGTTTGATTTTTTAAGATTGAAATCGTGTCATAAAATACAATTATGCGCTATTCCACTAAATGGCCTAATTGTTGAAAAACTCCTTATGTATTCTTGAACTATCCTGCCGTTTTAGTTTCATAAGAAAAAGGCTGCCGAAGCAACCCAATTTATAGAACATACGCACCCTTTATTTGAAGATATAGATTATGTTGGAAACCTTTTATTGTTTTTGCTAAAATTCCAGCCTCTGTGCTATTAGCAGGGATAACGATAACGTAACCTCCATCGATACATTGTTACCAATTGTATTGGTATAACCAGAGCTCTTATTTTTGGCGAGATAGTCGAGAAGACAAAGCGGCCCTTGGATATGTAAGTCATGGTTTTCCAATGTTTAATCATCGTGAGGGATGACTGCATGAAAATTAGATAATTGCAACCCTAAACGAATTGTTAAATGGTCTTCCACACTTTTTATAGAAGTCTTTTTGTCTGTTATTATTTAGATTATTGGATAATTCAGCTCGTAACTTGGGTAGCAATAAAATGGTGGTCTAAGTGCTATTTTAGACATTGGCCAGGAATCCTCTATATAGACCATCTTTACTTTATCGTTTGAATGGTTTACTAGCAATAGCTTTACTTCTGGATTAAATTCATATCGCACAATGTTACCCCCCCTTCTATTAGGAATGTGTTGATTCTCCCCCATCAACATGAAGAACTTGACCAGTAACAAAACGAGAGTCATCAGAAGCAAGATAGACAAAAGTTGGTGCGAGTTCAAATGGATGGGCAACTCGTTCCATTGGATTAAATGCTCCATATACAGCGACTTGGTCTGACGAGAAACTTGCTGCAATAAGCGGGGTCCAAATTCGGCCTGGGGCGACAGCATTGACTCGGATCCCTTGTTTCACGACATTTTTAGCCAAGGCACGTGTCCAACCAACTATCGCACCTTTTGTGGCCGTATAATCAATCATTTGCTGCTCACCTACATACGTTACCACTGAAGTAGTGCCAATGATTGAGCTGCCTGGTTTTAAATAAGGAAGCGCTGCTCTTGTTGTGTAAAAATGAGAGTATATATTAACTTTGAAGGTGTCATCGAATTGCTCATCTGTTATATCAAGCAGACTTAGTTGCTGGAATTGGATACCAACATGGTTACAAAGAATATCGAGACTGCCAAGCGTATTTACTGTTTGTTCTACAATGGAGATACACTGTTGTTTGTCCCGCAAGTCACCAGGCATTAGAAAACAACGTTGTCCAAGTTGTTCAATCCTCGTTTTTGTTCTATTTGCATCCTCATGTTCATCTAAGTATGAAATAGCAACATCTGCGCCTTCTTTAGCAAACGCAATCGCTGCGGCTGCACCAATACCACTGTCACCCCCTGTAATAAGTGCTACTTTTCCTGTTAACTTTCCACTACCTTTATAGTTCGGGTTTTCGATAATTGGAAGGGGTACCATTAGTTTTTCCACTCCGGGATGGCGCAGCTGGCGCTGTTCAGGTAAACTTATAGGAATTTCCTGGTAACGTGTGATTTTCCCATAGTTAGGGTACATGGGATAAGGTTGAGTTTTCATGTTCGCTTTAAACATTTCCTGCATTTGCTTTATTTCGTCTAATTGACGACTTTGATCCTTTTGATCCATGGAAACCTCCTATAGAAATAATTTTCTTCTATAGAATGTTTATGTTGTTCACCACACATAAAGTATAAAAAGTGTGAAAAAGTTGTTTACTTTCAACACAGAAGCGTATTCCTGTGATTCCCTCTCCCATGCCATAGGCGGCGGAAAGTGCATAAAGGCCTTTTTCAGTTTTCTGGAGAGCGGCGAAGCCTTCGGTGGTTTTATAGGCATCCAGGGCATGATCGGCGGCATTCAGGACTTTGGCCGTTTTGGCGTTACGTTAATCTCAATTTGCGTAACGCTTAGCTGCTATATATAATCTAAATTCATTGTATGCGGCTTTAGCGATACATTCAACTCCTTTACCGATACAAATTTATTGTGTATCGTAAAAGTAACATGATAAAGAGGAAGGGAAATTCCATGACAATATCAATCAAACTAAAGGAAATCTTGAAATAACGTGACCTATCACAACGTGAATTGGCACGAATGACAGGGCTTCGCCCTAATACAGTAAGTCATCTTTGTTCAGACAACGTGGACAGAGTGTATCTTTAAACATTAGAAACGGTATGCAAAGTGTTAGACATCGACATTCAGGAGTTAATCGAGGTTGAGTAGCCTCTCGACATAGTAATCGTTCTATGTACGTCAAAGTTGCGAAAAAAATTAAAAGTTAGGAAGAAAGCGAAGGAATGGCTATGGAAAATAGAAATGGTGGTAACTAATGATATTGTGGTTATTTGCTTCACAAAATAAAGAATAAATAGGGCATACGGTTAAAAGGTGTTGTACGTCCTATATAATTTGCAAAAACATAATATGGGGATTTAAGGAGTTACTTATATTCTCTGAATAAAAAATGAACTATGAGTCACTAGGTGGCCCCACCACAAAAAAGAAACCTCGAAAGGCACTTTGCCAATCCAGGTTTGAAATTCATTTAATTTAAGGCACATACACAAAAATTTCACCAATAGGGTATGTCCCCTTCCACCCACAAGGCCAACCTCCTTGCTTATAAACTTCAAAGATTTTTTCATAAAAATTATCTGTTTTCCCATTAACTAATCGATTTAATGCACACATCGTGAGGTCTCCCTCAACTTCCTCATTAATATCAATATAATCAAAAGGAAGAAAGTCATTCGAGTAATTGTCATGGTCACTAAAAAAATCATATAAATCATCTTGCTGAGTTACTAAATCCAAATCATATACCTTTTCAACAATACTTTCTGCTTCCTGTGATTTAACAAATTCCCATACAGTATCAACTTCACTTGAGTCCTGAGACCAGGCAAGGTTTTGGGCTTCATTGAAATCATTTATTACCTCTAAGTTATTTACATGAAAGTTATTCTTATTAAACATCTTATTATTACGAATAAAATCCATTACTTCTTCTACTAATTGAGTGTTTTCACCAAATTTCATTTAGATAACCACCTTTCCCATAACTCTTCGGTTGCTCCACCGCCTCTGTTCCAAACAGGCAGGTTTTTATTTTTACCACTTTTGTAAAATTCCTCGATATTATTTATTTTAGTCTTATATAACGGTAATCCATTTTCCACTCCCTTTTTTAGCTTTTGTTGTAGTTCATATACTTGTTTTTCTAACACTGCTATATCTTGATTAACATCCATTTTATCAAGCTGTTTTCTTACAACATTGTTATAAACGGTATGAAAGCCTCTATGTCTAGATAGACTAATAACATCGTCAGAAGGTATAGGTAAAAATATACCGTTTGTAGAGTCATTCATTTCCATTCCAATTTTTTTAATAACTGGATGTTTATTTAATTGAGAAGGAATTATATGTTGTGCTTGATAACCTTTCCAACTTGTAGAGCGAGGTAACCCCATTGACTCTAGTAAGTTTTTACCTAATTTAGTTGGGTCTCCTGAGGTAGGGTTTCCAGGAGTACCTGGAATAAGTCTATTAGCATTATCTATACCCTCACTACCACCACTCAACTCTTTATTAACCTGCTTCTGTTCCTTCTTCTTCGCAAGCTTCTCCCCAAGACCCAGCTTCACTTCGCTGAGGGTTTTGGTTTCAATGGCAAGGACTTTTGGCTGAATCGGGCCGTTTGTGGCCATTTTCAATACTTTTGCGCCCACTGGGACATCGACTTTGCCGGTTTGTTTGCCGATTTCCCGAAGTGTGTTTTGGGCATTTTTTGCTGTGGCTTGGTCGTATTGTTTACTGTAGGTATTGAATGGGATGTTTGCGGGCTTTCCGCCGATGAATTTCCCTGCTGCTCCAAGTCCAAGTATGCTGAATGCCTGAATCAGGCTTTGCTGCTTTTGTTCTTCTGTCAGTTTGTTTCCTAAGAAGTCCCTGCCTGTGATACCCTCACCCATGCCATTGGCAGCGGCAAGTGCATAAAGGCCTTTTTCAGTTTTCTGGAGAGCAGCGAAGCCTTTGGTGGTTTTATAGGCATCCAGGGTATGATCGGCGGCGTTCAGGACTTTGGCCGTTCTGTAGATGATTATTTCACCGGTCAAGGTTTTTGCTGTGAATTAATTTACCATGATTACATCCTTTTAGTTTACTTTGGCTTTATCCACCTCGGAAACTCTATCTAAATGACGAACTTACTACCGCTTTATACATAACTAGGATGCATAAATTTAATTAAATATTAACCATTTATTAAGCAAAAAACCTTGAAAGGCATAATACCAAACAAGGTTATAAGTATCTATGAATTATTTTTATTGAACAATAATTAACAATTAAAATATACTTTGAAGAAAGCAAAAAACGATGACCAAGTTTCCTTCAACTTTCCTTTTAAAAGCAGTTCATCTCCACCCTCAAAATTAACTATAAATAATTTATCTGTTACATTATCCAACACTAATACAGCATTTGTTGACATTTCACTTAAAACAAGATAGTGCTCCAGAACTTGATGATTAGGCTAAGAAAAATTTAGAAACGATTGGAGAGATGTTTAAGTCATGAATTACTCGGCATTAGATAAATCACAAAAAAACCTCGAAGGGGATTTAGCCATTCAAGGTTTCCCAGATACGGGTTCTAAATATGCACTAAACAATATTTTTTGATATACCGGAGAATAAAAGACAACAATACGGCTATTTTCTTATGAGTTTTGATTGTTTTAGTTAGATTACACAATCTTATGTTTTATAATTTAAAATGAGGGTTACACAAAGCCTAATGTATTTATGGTTAAAGTACAATATCTTGAAGGCCAATTTCTACTATTTCTTCATTTTCAATACTGATACCCAATCCATGTTCAGGTTCCCAAGTGCAATCACATAATATTCCTACTCTTCTAATACCATCCTCAAAATCATATCTTATTAGCAAACTTGTAGGCGTAACAAGGCTTCCTAACTCGTCTATCGATGAAATCTTTGGAGCAATTTTCTCAACTTCTTCACTATTACTTTGCATTGCTCGATAATCATCACAGTTCTCTAAATAGTACTTGAAAATCTTATCTTCGCTTTCCTTTATTATCTTAGGCATATTTGCTTTAAATTGCGAGAAAGCATCACGTTGGTTCGGAGTAATTTCTTCATTCTCTTCACCATAGATATTCAAAAGTATTTTTCGGTTTTCCCCAAACATGGTAATCTCCATTGCACCTATCCACAAATCTTCATAAACAATTTCTCCAAACAACTCATCCTTTTTTATTTTCATAATATCGCCCTTTCTTATTTAACTTCACTTACACCACCAAGGTGTCCAAATTTAGAATTAACACAACTTGGAATCAATTGTACGGTTTTCCCATCATTAAGCTCATGCCAAGTGTACTTGTTTTGTGCTCTCCATTTCGCAACTTCAGCCTTTTTCCACTGTTTTTCTGGTGTTGACCATTGCTTCGCGAGCAATTCGTCAGCTTTTGAAAAATTTGAAGGCCTCGAACTAGACATTTCGGTAATCTCAAATTCCGCCTTTGAAAACGGAGACAAGTCTGGCATTGCTCTCTTGTATTCTACACCTGGAACTCCTGCTTTCTCAACATATGGTTTAACTTCTGGTCTGTCTGAAATAAAAGTTGATTCGCCTCTTTCACCAGTCCATTTACCATTATTCACCGGAGTCTGATTCAACCTTTCTTGATAAGTGCTTTTCAAAGGTGTTACATCATAACCTTTTGTTACTTTACGTACTTTACCGGTACCCTCACTACTACCACTCAACTCCTTATTAACCTGCTTCTGCTCCTTCTTCTTCGCAAGCTTCTCCCCAAGACCCTGCTTCACTTCACTAAGGGTTTTGGTTTCGACCGCTAAGACTTTAGGCTGAATAGGACCGTTCCCTGCCATTTTCAGTACTTTTGCGCCCACTGGGACATCGACTTTGCCGATTTGTTTGCCGATTTCTCGGATAGTGTTTTGGGCATTTTTTGCTGTGGCTTGGGCGTATTGTTTGCTGTAGGTGTTAAATGGGATGTTTGCGGGCTTTCCGCCGATGAATTTGCTTGCTGCCCCAAGTCCGAGTATGCTGAATGCCTGAATCAGGCTTTGCTGCTTTTGTTCTTCTGTCAGTTTGTTTCCTAAAAAGTCCCTGCCTGTGATACCCTCTCCCATGCCATTGGAGCGGCGAGCGCATAGATGCCTTTTTCAGTCTTTTGGAGAGCGGCGAAGCCTTTGGTAGTTTTATATGCATCCAGGGCATGATCGGCGGCGTTCAGGACTTTGGCCGTTCTGTAGATGGCCACTCCGCCTTTGGCCGCTCTTCCGGCCCATCCTACTATTGGAATGAATCCAGCTAACGCCATAGCCCCGGCGGCAGTACGCTGGGCTGTGGTGAGTTTCGTATGTGTACGAGGGTCAACGCCTTCTGTCGCCCTGATAAAATCGTCTTACTTTACCCATTGTTTAGCGATACGAGCTTAACTAATTATATAATAAGAAAAAACCTTGAAAGGCATTTAGCCAATCAAGGAATAAGTAATAGTAATAATTAATAGTAATTGTAACTGTTACGATAACGCTGTAATAAGAAGATTCTTTGCTATGGAATAGCAATTTCTTTATCTAAGGAATCCGACTGTGTGGATCACTTTAGGCAGGCTTAAAATAATTTTATAAACTCTTTTCTTTTTATTAGTATTGCATTATTTGTACAGCTGTATGCCTGAAGAATTAATTCCATTCTCTTAATTTCATCAGTTGTGAGAAAAGCTGTTTCGACTGCACTGTTTAAAAGGATAGTGATACTATCGGCATTGATACCTTCCAGAGATTGTGGCAAATATTTTGCTTTTTCTTTTTTATAGTTCATCCCCAGTTACAGCATGGGACTCGGCCCATAACCAACATTTGTCCAATGCTTCTCTCCCTTCTGGATATCTTTCATCATCTTTACTAATTACAGAAAATACTCTTTCAGCAACTGTTAAAACAAACCCTACTTTTACTTCACTTTGTAAATTATCAATTAATTCATTTTCCATGAGTTCCTCCTTATATATTCGATAATCTTCCCATCTTTTAAAACGAAAGAGATCAGACCATTGGCTTTAACACCCTCATCAATCTCTGATGTTACAACTATTGTTAGGTTGGGGTATTTCTTGCTAGCTTGATAAACTTGCTTGCCCTTGAGTAGAGATTCGTATATAACCAACTACATTCAACTTTTCATCCTCCCGTTACATAAATTGTAATTTAGCCTAATGCTTTTTAAACGAATAGCGAGTATTATACGAACGTCTCTTGTAGAAGTACAACCCAAAATTGAAAAGC
Source organism: Bacillus sp. OV322 (assembly GCF_900112495.1). Taxonomy (GTDB): domain Bacteria; phylum Bacillota; class Bacilli; order Bacillales; family DSM-1321; genus Peribacillus. Next base: position 169,825 of record NZ_FOMA01000006.1, on the reverse strand, counting down.
GAAGGCAATATTACAACTCTCTTTCACGTTACCCTTTGTTTATCGGCACGAGCTTTGTCTTTTTGTTTAGTTTGTGGTCTTATAGTATCATTAGTACCCCAGCTAAATAATATATCATTTTGCCATACTCTTTCTTGTTCAGTTTCCATAATGTTAAAACCATACTCCAGGATGATACTACATTCAAGAGCTATGAATTTCAGTAAAGCATAATCTAATGTCCTCCAAAAGTTAACAACAAAAAAAACAAAAAACACCTGTTGCCTAATAAGGCAATCAAGTGCTTATAGTTAATTCAGTAATATACTCCCGAATATTACTGAACTGGTCCCATAAATTCAGTAATAATAAGAATATGTTCCTTCAGTTTGACTTTTTTTAGATTCTCTACTTTTTCTGCTCCACCTAAACCTAATAGAGGTGTATATCCAAAGCAATCCTCATAAGATAGTTCTCCCCAATTTTCAACAGCTTCGGGATATGGTTTCCACTTTAAATACTCATCCCGAAACTTTTCTGAATCCAGACTTTTGAAAAAATATAAAAAGTTTGGCATAACTGTTTTAAGTACTCCGTATCTAAAATTAAGCAATCTTACATAACCGTCAGCCCATAATACTAAATCTCCCATACCAGTAGCAAATAACACTACAGAATCCGTATATCTTTGACTACACTCTTGTAAAATATCAATGTACTCTTCTGGATTAACACTTTTAAAATATCCTTGCATAAATGTTCCAAATCCATATTCCTGCCACAAGTCTATTATTTCTTTTGGAACAAGATTTTTATATTTTTCTATTATTTCACTAGGAACATTACTGTTTATCTTAAAATCATTTAATGTTTTTTCCATAATAAATCTCCTTAATGTGTCAGTTTTACATTCAAATAGGTGTTTTTTAATTGCTCAGGTGTCATATTTTTTGCAATTTCCCTTATTTGTTCATCAACCACATCAATTCTATATCTCCATTGGGAACCAATTGAAGAATTAATGCCCTTATGCCCCATTCCACCAATTTTATCTGGTTTTCCACCTGCAATTTGATCTGGATTATGAAGTGCTGCTTGTGTATTCAGCCATTCTTTAGATTCTTTTTCTGCTTCATCAAATGATTTTCCGTTAGCCATAAGTTCTGCAATTTTATCAGAAAATGCTTCTTCTCGAGCGGTTTGTTGAGCTGCATTACCTTCCAACGCTCGTCCCTCAGCAATATATCTTTCTCTATTTTTAAGATACTCGTCTACCGTTAACTCATTCATACCCTTTTCTTGGACTTTTAATTGTCTCGTAAACTCTACTGAATCATGTTTCACGTTTCTATTAAAGTTCACTTCAATTTCTTTTATTTTAGGTACATCATTACCCTTACCCTCACTACCCCCATTCAACTCCTTATTAACCTGCTTCTGTTCCTTCTTCTTCGCAAGTTTCTCCCCAAGACCCTGCTTCACTTCGCTGAGGGTTTTGGTTTCGACCGCTAAGACTTTAGGCTGAATAGGACCGTTCCCTGCCATTTTCAGTACTTTTGCGCCCACTGGGACATCGACTTTTCCGATTTGTTTGCCGATTTCCTGGAGTGTGTTTTGGGCATTTTTTGCTGTGGCTTGGGCGTATTGTTTGCTGTAGGTGTTAAATGGAATGTTTGCGGGCTTTCCGCCGATGAATTTGCTTGCTGCCCCAAGTCCGAGTATGCTGAATGCCTGAATCAGGCTTTGCTGCTTTTGTTCTTCTGTCAGTTTGTTTCCTAAAAAGTCCCTGCCTGTGATAACCTCTCCCATGCCATTGGCAGCGGCGAGCGCATAGATGCCTTTTTCAGTCTTTTGGAGAGCGGCGAAGCCTTTGGTGGTTTTATATGCATCCAGGGCATGATCGGCGGCGTTCAGGACTTTGGCCGTTCTGTAGATGGCCACTCCGCCTTTGGCCGCTCTTCCGGCCCATCCTACTATTGGAATGAATCCAGCTAACGCCATAGCCCCGGCGGCAGTACGCTGGGCTGTGGTGAGTTTCGTATGTGTACGAGGGTCAACGCCTTCTGTCGCCCTGATATAGTCGTAATATCCGGTTATTTCGCCGGTAAAGGTCTTCGCTGTGTCCCAGGCTTTTTCATACCATGGGCGATTCTCCTGTTCCTTGAGCTCTTTTGCCTGTTTCCTGGCTTTAGCCTGGTCCTTTTTAAATATCAGATAATCGCTGTTCGCTTTTTTCACATCATCCATCAGCTTGTACACGTCACTGTTTTTATAGGCTTGGCTGTCAAAGGACAGAGGAGAGATCTTGCCGCCTTGACTGCTTGAGTTCATGATGGTGCCCAGGAGTGTAATCAAGTAGTTTTCCTGCTGCTCGGAAACCGCATATTCAGTCAGCAGGCTGGCATCGAACTTATTGACCGCTTTAATGGTGTTGTCTCTTTTTTTATCCGCTTTATCAATTTCATCTTCAAAGGTTTCTTTTGAAAATACCTGTAAAGATAGAATATCATCTATTGTCTGAAAAATCTTCTTCAAATCGTCCTGCTGGGCCGTTACGATTTCCTTTGACTTTTTCAGTCCGTTTGAAACCTCGTCCTCGAGAAAAGGTTCCATGACGACGGTGTCTCCTGAGAGCTTGACATCCTCAGCAGAGCCGCTGACTCCATTAAAAAAGGCGATGTTGGCCTTAATCAGCCCTAGCCAGGCATCGGCAAGATCTCCTTGCGCCCCATAAAATCCCTTAATCGATTTTGCGCCATTTCCCTGAAGCTCATCATCCATTTTGACAATCGCTTCAAATTCTTTTTTGAGTGCGGTGATTTGTTTTTCAAGTTCTTCATATTGCTTGGCGCGTTCCTCCATTGCTGATATCAGTGTGTTGGATTCATAGATTTTGGTATCCGCCATTTTATCAGTGCCCTTCCGATTTATTTCCTTATCATCGCTTCATCTTGATGCTTCATTAAATCGGCACCTGCCTTAGTATCATCAATGCTTTTTTGGACAATGGCTATATAGCCTTTGACCAATTCGGCTATTTCTTCTTCACGCTCCAGCCAATGACTGGTGAAATCCAGGGTATTACTGCCAGCAGCATTTTTTGCTGGCGTATTTAGTGTTAAAGCTTTCAATGCCGTCTTTGTTTTTGACAGCTGGCTGATTACTGCGTCATGCTTCAGCTTGATCTCCTGCTCCATTAAAATACCTTCTTTCTAAAGTCATTTATAAAGTGTCCGACTTCCTCTAGCGTCTTCTCGCCTTTTTCAACTAACTTTTCAGCTGCTGCCGCTGCCGCGCTTGCTGCAGCGAGTGCATTTCTTTCAATCTCAAGCCATGTAATCTTGCTTTCTATTTCACTGATATACTGATCATAGTCGTCATTCAATATATTCGAAATGGTAGTATGCGCTTTTTTTCTCGCTTTCTCAAACGATTCTGATCGCTCTCCAGTCCATGATTTTCCTAAATCCGGTTCAAGTATTGCTTTAATTTCTGTTAAACCAGTATCCTTTTCTCTGTTAATATCCGTTTTTGCAGCTTTAAGCCGGGCGATTTGTTCATCAAAATTTGCAATTGCAGAAGAAGCTGCATCATGTGCTGCTCTCAATGAATCAGTCACTTCCATGCTGGCACCTCTCATTCTTATATTTTTTTCCGTGAATATTTGAACATGCATATATGATTATCAATTTTCAATAGAATGAAACAAACTCAGTCTTTTCCATATTTTACATTATAGGGTACATAGTTATTTAAATTAATAGGAAATTCGACTTCTTTTCAATACTATCAACCGGGTAAATAGTCACAGAAAAACACCTTTCCTAAAAAAAGGAAAAGTGTTCACGGGCACTCATATGTTTTTTTCTTTCTCCATCAGCTTTCTTACATTTTCCTTTGGGGTCCAGCAGGTAAACTGATAGGAAGGTTTAGTTTCAAAACCCAAGCGAGAACATCTATACATCATTTTTCCATTTACCCTTTCACTGCAAAAATGAATGCATGTGGCACAGCAATGATATCGTTTCATAAAGTTCCCTCTTTTCAGGCTGTTTATGGGCACTTAATCAGGATCATATGAAGAATGCTGAATCCTGATTTAGAAGGCAGCCTTATTCTAAATCCATTGAAGATTACAGCTTGGGTACAGTATGGATTATCCTTTAACCCGCTTTTCTTCTCCTGTCACATTCAGGACAAATCAGCATGGAGCTTTAACAGAGCTTTTTTCTTTAAGTATCAGCCAGACTGTCAGAAGCATACCGAGCAGCGACATGCCGGCAAATAGCAGATATACACTGTAAATGCCGCTATTTTCAAGCAATATTCCGCCGGCAAATGTACTGAACCAATTGCCCAGACCATTACCGAACGCAGAATAAATCGTTACGGCGGTTACAGTAATATGAGCTGGGACGATTTTGGATATATATTGAAGTCCCGCGGGAATGAAAAGCCCAAGAGAAAATCCCGAAACAATAGATGATATATATACCAAAGTCAAACCAGGTTCATAAAAATAAAACGTCCATCGAAGCAGTGAAGCACAGGCAGCCATCAAGGCAACCGGCAGCAGGCCCCATTGATTGATCCATCTTCCGGCTATCCTCATAAAAGGAATTTCAGAAAGCACGGCAAGCAAAAAGGCAATTCCGATGCCGGTATATGTGCCTCCTCTTGCTTCTACAAACAAGCCATAATATACATTGTTGGCCAGATTTGGCCCAAAAACTAGAAACGTAACAATTAAAAAAATGACAAACCGTGGGATGGAAAAAAGCTCTTTCATCCCAGTTCCAGGCTTTATTTTAACTAAGGCAGGTTCTTCTGGCAGACGGAGCGCAAGCCCTGCTGCTGCTGTTAGCCCAATAAAGAAAGCGTAGAAAATGACTGACAATCCTAATGGGGTTTCAGAGAGTCGCCCCATTACAAATACCGCTATGCCAAAGCCAAGTGATCCAAATAAGCGGATGTTTCCGTAATTCCCCCCTTCTTTTGCTGTGTATTTAAGGGAAATACTGTCTGATACGGGAATGATGGCGCTTTGAAAGACAGCCAGGCATGCTGCCAGGATGACGAGGGGAAAATAAGAATGAAGCACTAAGTATCCTAAACCGAGAAAACCAGCGAAAAAAGCTGTCAGTGAAAGCACTTTAGATGGCTTGCCGGATATATCGCAGACCATTCCCCAGATAGGCTGAAATATAATCATGATAATGGGTCCTATAGACATGATAGTCCCGATTTGATATCCATTCATTTTTTCACTTTCCTTTAAATAAACACTAAGAAGCGGTGTTAAGCTCCCTACTGCAAAAAAGGAAAAAAGATAATAAGCTTGTAGTTTCAGCATGTTTGCTTTTACAGGATTTTTCAAAAGTCACTTTCCTCCGATGTATGATAATTCAAAATTAACATAACGAATGCTAAAATGCCATTTTTCCGAAAGTTTAGACTTATTTCCGAAGTGCAGCTAAAGCTAGATACAGATTATATCTTCTCCTGGAGGCAAGTCACCGCCCTGCCTTAGAGTGTTTGTGCCTGCTTCTGAAATTAACAGAGCCCTCACAAAAAAACAGAAGCATTATTGCTCCTGTTTTCCGTTTGCTGCTGGCAGCTCAATATGAAAGACTGTACCTTTATTTATTTCACTTTCAACCTCCACCGTGCCGCCATGATTTTCAATAATGTTATAGCTCACCATTAACCCAAGGCCATTGCCCGTACTTTTAGTAGTAAAAAAAGGCTCACCAAGTTTTTTCAGAGCTTCAGGAGGTATTCCGCCGCCTGTATCTTTAAATACAATGGATACATTTTGCCCTTTTATTTGAATGGCTGCATTAATAGTCCCTCCATTTGGCATGGCGTCCATCGAATTTCTGGCAAAATTCAGGAAAACCTGTTTGATTCTGTTTTTATCACAGCGCACTATGATATTTTCCTGATTATATTCAAGATAAAAAGAGATATTTTTCTTTTTTGCTTCTATTTCCAGGAAAGAAAAAACACTTTGAATAATTGATACCATGTTTTCTTCTTCCAAGTTCATACTTTGAGGCTTCGCAAGGACCATAAAATCTTCCACAATATCGTTGACCCGTTCAATTTCATCTAAAATGATCTCTAAAAATTCACTACGTTCATCGTTTTGCTCATCCAGCTGCAAATATTCGGCATAGCCCTTAATTGTCGTCAGCGGATTTCGGATTTCGTGGGCCACACCTGCAGCCAATTGGCCGATAGCCGCAAGCTTATCCTGCCTGTGCAGCATATCCTCCGTCTCTTTCCTCTTCGTGATATCCGTTCTTATTGAAATATACTGATATGGTTTCCCGTCTTCATCTAAAAAAGGGACAATCGTCGTTCCTACCCAGTAGTAGTTACCGTCCTTTGAGCGATTTCGCAGCTCTCCCTTCCAGACATTTCCTTTGGATATGGTACTCCACATATCTTGGAAAAACTCTCTTGAATGATAGCCGGAATTAAGGATATTATGATTTCTGCCTATCAATTCTTCCCGTGAATAATGTGAAATGTCACAAAGCTTGTCATTCACCTTAGTTATATTCCCTTTTTCATCCGTAAAAGCAACGATGGCAGATTGGTCAAGGGCATAATGAATATCACGGATATCCTTCATTGTTTCTTTTAAGTCGGCTTCGGCTCTTTTTCGTGCCGAGATATCCGTGCGAATGGAGATATACTGGTAAGGTTTTTTCCTTTTCATAAAAGGAACAATTGTGGTGTCCACCCAATAAAGCGTACCATCTTTTGCTTTATTGCAGATTTCACCCTTCCATGTTTTCCCGCTGGAAATCGTTTGCCACATTTCTTTATAAAATGCTTGTGTGTGATAACCTGAACTTATGATAGAATGGCTTCTCCCCATCAGTTCTTCTTCACTGTATTTAGAAATCTGAACAAATTTATCATTGACATACGTTATCTTTCCATCACTGTCCGTTATGGCTACAATAGCAGACTGATCAAGCGCATAGCGGAAGTCCCGCAAATATTTATCGCTTTTTGCGAGGCGTTTGTTTATGATCATCGCAGATCCGATAAGTCCTGCAACAATGAGGACCGATACAAAAAAGACCAGATTAATGACAAACGGTGTATCATTCACAAGCTGTTCCACATTTTTGATCGGCTCTTTTGCAGGCATGCTTCTTGCTAATAAAAAATGGCCTTCCGCAATGGCAACTGTAACGATTAATGTGCTCAGCGGCTTGAACCATAGCTTATTTTTGCGGTTCCAATGGTTCGCATAAAAAAGAATCATAAACGAACATAAAAACATGGCCATAATTAAAAGAAACGAACCTAAGAGAACGGCAAGATGATAAAAAATCCCGTTATTCAAGGCATACATCCCGATAATATAATTGGACAGCACAGATAAAGTCAGGAGAAGACTGCAGCAGCAGACATGCAAAAACCTGATTTTTTCAGTTGAAACAAACATAAATCCCATACCGGCAAGAGCAACGCCAAGCACCATTGATAAAATAGTAACTGGAATGTTGTATGCTCCCGCCCCGTTCTGGTCGAAAGCCAAAATACCAAAGAAGTTGAAGGTCCAGATGGCCATTCCCATGGAAAAGCTCCCGCCAAGAAATAAAAATCGCTTATTGGTTTCAGAGGTACGCAAAAGAATCAATAAATCTATACTTGTATAAGAAGCCATAAATGTAAGGATAACAGCCACTAATAGCAAAATTGGATTAGATGACTCAATAATCTGGTTCATGTATTGATATCACCTTTCTATATGAAGTCATGCAGATTGATACTGCCCTCTTATTATATATCTTCCTTTTTCAATGTAAAGAAATGAGCAAAGGTATTAATATAAGTTATAATTTTTCCAGTTTTCCGGCAGCATGCCTTGATATTTGGCAGTCAGGAATCTGTCATCAATAAGAACAATCAGCCCATGATCGTCTTCAGACCTGATCAGCCTGCCTCCAGCCTGCAGCACTTTATTCATCCCCGGAAATACATATGCATAATCATAGCCGTTTTTCCCCTGAACCTGAAAATGCCTTTTAATAATATCACGTTCAAAACCAATCTGCGGCAAGCCCACACCAGTGATGATTACGCCGCTCAGCCTGTCGCCCTTCAAATCCACTCCTTCTGAAAATATCCCGCCCAATACAGCAAATCCAACAAATAAGCTGTCCTTGTTTTCCTGAAAAGAGTTCAAAAAACCTTCGCGTTCATCTTCCGTCATTATGCTGCCTTGAATGATCGTATTCACAGAGGATGCTGCCGTAAATGCGCCATACACGTTATTCATGTATTGATGGGAAGGAAAGAATACCAGATAATTCCCTTTCCTGCCTTCAAGAATGTTTATTAGCAAATCTGTAATACGGTCTATCGATTCTTCCCTGTTGCGGTATCTGGTTGAAATCCTGCTGATAAGCACTTCATTTTGTTCTGCTGTAAACGGAGAAGGGACCGAAATCCGGTAATCTTCCTCTCCTCCTCCAAGCATATCCATAAAATATCCTGCAGGGGAGAGAGTAGCAGAGAATAAAATGGCAGAGCGAAATCCAGATAGGATATTTTTCAGCAGTGCTGAAGGATTCAGGCAGAATAATTTGATCTTTGCATCATTCTGCTGCAGTTCAAAATATATCGAATAATGCTCATCAACAAGCTTAGAAATCTTTAGAAAGTTTTGAACATCAAAATAGCCCTGAAGCAAGTCTTCATGTTCACCTCCGCCGCTCATATCCAGCAGAAAGGGTTCTGCCGCCTCAATGAATGCTTCGAGACCTTTTAAAAGATCATCAGGCAAATTCTGCATGATTTTATTTTGTTGATTATCAAGCGACTTTTTTTCCTCAATAAAGTACTGATTGATATTTTTAGCAGCGTGCGAAATGGCAGGCTCATTTACTTTATTTTCCCGCTTTATCCGCAAAAATGGAGTCTTATATAACTCCGCCGAAAACATGCTTCTCGCTCTATCCACTAAATTATGTGCTTCGTCCACAAGCAACACTGTATCCTTTTTCTGGTCATCAAGCATCCTTTTTAATGACACCCTTGGGTCGAACACATAATTATAATCACATACGACGGCATCACAGACATAGGCAAGGTCGAGTGAAAATTCAAATGGACAGAGCTTGTGCTTTTTGGCATACTCCTCAATCATACTCCTTGTAATCAGCTGTTCTTGTTCTAAAATATCCAGCATCGCTTTATTAACACGGTCATAGTATCCATTTGCAAACTCGCATTCATTTGGATTGCAGCTGCCGTTATCATGAAAGCAGATTTTATCCTTTGCTGTTATTGTCACCGTTTTGCAAACTAAGCCCCGGTCCATCATTAAGGAAAAAGTGTCTTCAGCAGTCTGGCGGGTAATTGTTTTGGCTGTCAGGTAAAAAAATTTCTGGCATTCGCCCTGTCCCATGATCTTTAAGCTGGGAAATATGGTGGACGCTGTTTTTCCGATTCCTGTAGGGGCATTAGCGAACAAGTTAGCATTTTCATTTATGGTCTTATAAACAGCTCCAGCAAGCTTTCTTTGGCCGTCACGGTAATTTTCATAAGGAAATGGCAAATCTCTGCATGACTTATTTCTTTCTTCAAGATGCTGAAGCTTCCAATTGGCAAAGTGATAAAATCCCTTTAGCATATCTTCCAGAAAAACAGCCAATTCCTGCCTGCTGCAATTCACTTTGAATCTTTTTATTTCTTCCGTGTTCTTTTGAACATATGTAAGCTGAACGTCAATTTCGTCCAGATTATGAAGTAAGACAAACATGGCAGCATAGCATTTAGCCTGCCCCCAGTGCACCGGATAACTGGTTTCTGAGAGAGTGTGCAAATCCAAGGCAGTACTCTTAATTTCATCAATCGTATAGGACTGGCCAGCCAGCAGGCCATCGCATCTCCCTTCAATGAAAAAAACAATATCCTCATACGTCTGCTCAAGCGCCAGCGGCACTTCCTTTACATCATGTTCTCCGTATTGTTTTTGGATTTGCTGGTGAATTCTGGTTCCCTCTGACAACGATGCAGAGGCCCTGAAACCAGAGGTTATGCTACCGCTTTTATAAACATATTCTGCAAGAGTCCTTACAGAGACTTTATAATTTTTCATGAATTCCCCCTGCTTTCCCTTAAGTTTATTGATAAATAATCGAAGAAAGTGACATGATAACCTGGAAGGTTTTGTTTATTAAAATAAGAGCGCCAAACAGGGTGTAAAGTCTAAATACTACAATATTTTTAGTGAATTGTTTATACTTAAGTTGTACATACATATATTAATTAAGGAGGGGGCATGCTGATGGCAGATACAGCAAGCTTAAGTCTTACAGAACTGGTTGAGAAAAAAGCACACAGAAAGCTGACAAAAAGGCAGATTTTGCAGCGGGGGCTGCTGATCACGCTCGGGGCGGTGCTTATGAGCGTTGGACTGGAAATTTTTCTGGTTCCAAACAATGTAATCGATGGAGGAATCACAGGCATATCCATTATGCTATCGTATTTAACGGGAATAAAGCTCGGTATTTTCATTTTCGTATTGAATCTTCCGTTCTTTTTTATCGGGTATAAACAAATCGGTAAAACCTTCGCTATTTCTACTCTTTATGGAATTTTCATCCTTTCCATTTCAACTGCATTGCTTCACCCCGTACCTGCTTTTACTCAGGATATCCTGCTTGCCACCATATTTGGCGGAATTATTCTAGGTGTTGGAGTCGGAATTGTCATTAGATATGGCGGTTCTTTGGATGGTACTGAAATATTGGCTATTCTTGCCAATAAAAAGGTTCCATTCTCAGTAGGCGAGATCATTATGTTTTTCAATTTGTTTATATTGGGCAGCGCGGGATTTGTGTTCTCATGGGACCGTGCTATGTATTCCATTTTAGCCTATTTCGCCGCTTACAAAACAATGGACATCGTAATTGCCGGCTTGGATGAATCCAAATCCATCTGGATCATAAGCGATGAATACGAGGAAATCGGCGAAGCCATCCTAAACCGTCTGGGACGCGGTGTAACCTACCTGACAGGAGAAGGCGCTTATTCCGGTGATAACAAGAAAGTGATTTTCTGTGTAATTAACCGTCTGGAAGAAGCCAAATTAAAGGATATTGTCACTAATTTCGATCCTTCGGCCTTCCTTGCAGTAGGAGACATTGCTGAAGTACGCGGAGGGCGTTTCAAGAAAAAAGATATTCATTAACAAGCGGCCTGCAGTTTTAGTTCATTAGCGGACTTTGAAGCTGCAGGTTTTTCAGTTTGTATTTCAGGCAAAATAAAGACACACTTCCGGAGTGTGCCTTCTTTGATATTTATTTATTTCTTGGGTTGTTTATCGCCTGCAGCATTTTTGTTCCTTCTTTCATCTCACTGCCGCACAGCGGACAGCTCGGCTTGTCGCTGCTTGTGAAATTATCACGGATCCATCCCTTGCAGTCCTCTGATGTACATTCCCAGACCTTTGTTTCTTCAGGTGGTACTTCTTCGACGTTATTGCGTTTATACAAAGCATCTCACTCCTTGGATTTGATTTGATTATCGTGCTTTTTAGAAACAATCTTTCTCATTTCACTGGAACAAGATGTCAGCTCCGCACATAGAGCCATGTCTAAACACATGTTTCTATTTTATTATATCATAAAAAGCCTGCCATATGAAGTGCCTGCTCCTCTTTAAAATGGCATCAATACCATTAGAGTGCATGCGGCTTTTTGCAGCACTGCATAAAAAAGCTGCCTTTTTGGTGTAAGGCAGCTTTTTTTAATCAGCATGTAAGCTGATGTGTTCTGCTATTTTTCTGTCTTTGCGTTTTAACGGAAAACGCAGCAGAAATAATGAGCAGGAGAGTAATTTTTCCGGTCTAACCTAAAACAATGAAAGCCCTTCCTCTCTCCCATCAATACGGTTCCTAGACCGCGCCTGTGAGAATCAGGTTTAGACTTAAACATGTTTATTAAAGGATACTGTCGAAATGACGAATAGGGGATGATTGTCCAATAGAAGTAAATTTCATAAGAAGAATAAAACTACCTGAGGAAAACTTTAGGGTTGTTAATCCGTTATTTTCAAATATTGCTAAACTCAACTCTTGGCCATTCAGACGGCTTTTGCTGTTTGCATTATGGCTGATACACTTACTTTAATAAAGATGTCTTTAAATTACCCTCTTGGTGTTTATCGTGTTCCAACACCTGAATATTTATAATAACATGGTTTCCCCTTTAAGTCAACAAACCATAAAAGTTTGATGCGGTTCACCGGGATTGCTGCAGATATTCTTTTGCAGAGGTAAAGAATATCTGCATGCAGCATTATCCGGTTTATCTGTAAGCATTGTAATCATTGTTGATTTGAGGCAATTCCCTGATTTCCTCTACAAGGTTTTCACCGCACATCGGACAAGAAAGATTGTCTGTGACGAAATCCTTCCGCATCCATCCATTGCATGTTTCCGACGCACAAGCATATACTACTGTATCTTCAATGATAGTAACGGGTTCCTCTTGATTCTTTTTTGCAAAATACATGAGTAACCTCCTTTTTTAACAGTATACGCAGTAATGCATCGGATTATTTATTAAAAAAGGATTTTCATATGGATGGGCAATTATATTTCAACACTATTTCTCAATAATGCAGCTTTTATCATAAAATAGCTGATTTCCTCCGGCAATGCTTCTTTAAGAGGCTTGAGTTTTTCAGCACCAATATCTGAAACCATATCAAGTATTTGCATATTTGCTGATTCAGGCAAGATTCTCTGCCAGTCTACATCTCTTCCCTCTTCCCCGCATTTAAGGAGGTGATTTTCAACGGAGATCTCAGCAAGGCCTCGTAGCACCGCAATTTCCTCAATGCTCTTTCCCTCTTTAAAAAGCCTGAATGTTTCAAGATGAGAAGGTTCTCCCTTAGGTTCCCGCTTCATAATGGTTTCTTCAGCCAGAGGACTTAATTCCGGATTTTCTGCAAGGTATTCCTGGATTTTCCTGATAAATATCCGGCCATACTTTTCCTGTTTTTTCTGCCCGACTCCTTTTACCGTCATAAAAGTTTCAGGCGTAACGGGAAGCGAGGCAGACATGTCTTTTAATGAAGCGTCAGAGAAAATGACGAATGGAGGCACCTTTTCTTCCTGGGCAATTTCTTTACGGAGCTGACGCAGCTCTTCAAATAGAAGATTGTCGGCAGAAATGGTTGTAATAACGGAAAGCTCCTTGCGCATGACCATTTGCTTGCCTAGAAGAACCTCTTTTCCCTGGTCTGTTACCTTCAATACAGGAAATTGGCCACCTGTCATCTCGATAAACTGCTTTGAAGTGAGGTAGTCAATAAAATCAGCGACTTCTTTTGCAGATTTCTTCTTCAATATTCCATATGTCGATAGCTTTTGAAAATTGAAGTCCTCCACTTTCTTATTTTTTGATCCTGTAAGCACCTGGCTGATGAGGGTTTTGCCAAATCTTTCTCCCATTCTGATCATGCAGGATAATACCATTTGTGCTTCTGTGGTTACATCTACCGAATTTCTGCTGTCTTTACAATTTTCACAATGCCCGCAGTTCTCTGGATTTTCTTCGCCAAAATAACGGAGAATGAAAGCCTGAAGACATCCTTCTGTGAAGCAGTAATCCTTCATGGCATTCAGCTTCTTCAACTCGAGATCCTTCCATTCCGGCCGGGATTCCGACTGATCTATTAAAAACCTCTGCAGACGCAGATCCTGCGGAGAGTATAGCAGGATACATTCGCTATCGAGACCGTCACGTCCTGCACGGCCAGCTTCCTGATAATAACTTTCCATATTTTTTGGTGTTCCATAATGAACTACGAAGCGGACATTGGATTTGTCAATGCCCATGCCAAAAGCAGAAGTGGCAACCATAAGCGAGATGTCATCCTGCAGGAATTGTTCCTGCTGCTCCGATCTATCCTGCTCATTCATGCCAGCATGATAACGGCCGGCTTTAAATCCGCCTTTAGCCAGACGGCTGTATAGCTGGTCTACCTCTTTTCTTGTTGAAGCATAAATGATTCCTGACTCATGATGATTTTTTGAAAGATACCGCTTCAGATATTGATTGCGATTTTCATCCTTTACAACAGCAAAACTCAGGTTGCTTCTTTCAAAACCAGTAAAGACTGTATTTGATTCTTCAATATCGAGGGATTGGCAGATATCATTTCTTACTGCGGGTGTGGCTGTAGCTGTAAGTGCCAGGACTACCGGATTGGATGGAAGCTGTTTTATAAGTGTTTTTATTTTCAGGTAGCTCGGCCGGAAATCATGCCCCCACTGGGAGATGCAGTGTGCTTCATCTATTGCCACCATTGAAATATCAAATCGCTGCAGCTCCTGCAAAAATGAAGGTAATTCAAGCCTTTCGGGCGCTATGTAAACCAGCTTATATAATCCATTGGCAATTCCTGAGAGCCTGTCTGATGCTTCCTTAGCAGAAATAGAACTATTAAGAAATGTTGCTTCAATGCCATTTAAAAGAAGAGAATCCACTTGGTCTTTCATTAAGGAGATAAGCGGGGATATCACGATGGTGAGTCCGTTCAGAACCAGCGCCGGTATTTGATAGCAAATCGATTTCCCTCCGCCTGTCGGCATTATTCCGGCAGTATTTTTACCTGACAAAACCTTGCTGATGATTTCTTTTTGTCCATCACGGTATGTTTCATATCCAAAATATTTCTGAAGATATTCCTGAGCTTCTTCAATCACTCCTATCCCTCCATTTTCACTTTACATTTCACTTCTATTTTACACTGTATCCAGTCATTCTTCAAAGAAGTGCGACATGAAAAAGGACACAGAATATCTCTGTGCCCCGAATCTATGTGAAAGTATTTTATTTAATGACTTTGACTTGTACTTGCTTTCTGCCCCAATTTAACGCATCTTGTTCATTAGGGAAGAAGATATCAATTTCGTTTCCTTTAATACCGCCGCCGATATCTTCAGCTGTCGCGTATCCATAACCTTCTACATAAACTTCAGAGCCTAATGGGATGACGCTTGGGTCTACTGCGATTACTTTAGCTTCCGGATTGGCTTTTAAATCGACGCCTGTAGCAGTCACGCCGCTGCATCCTTTACAGCTTGCAGTATAGCCAGTTGACGCTACTGTCAATTCCTTGGCGAATTGTTTTTGCGCGGGTGCATCGCTTTTTTCATTTGAAGAGGCAGCTTTTGTTTGCGGCTGTGCCGGTTCAGACTTCTCTTGGGTTGGCTGTGCTTCCTGTTTCACGGAAGCTCTATTTGCATGTTTTGGTTCTGATGCAGCAGTGATTCCGTTAGATGAAACAGATAATTTTTGGTTTGGCTGGATTAAATCTGAATTCAAGTGGTTCCAGGCTTTCAAGTTTTCAACGGATACATGGAATTTATTAGCTATGTGCCAAAGAGTATCGCCTGATTTAATTGAATAATACTCTTTGCTTGAAACATTAAGTACATCTTCAGGTTGAATAGTATCTGAAGTAAGGTTATTCAAGGACTTTAATTCATCTATTGATACATGGTATTTTTGAGAAAGTCCCCATAATGTGTCTCCATTTTTCACTTTCACATCCTGTGCATGTGCGTTTGTGCCGATTGCACCTGATATAGCAGCTACTGCTGCAAAAGTTAAGAATGTTTTTTTCATAAGTAGTTACCTCCCTGTTCAGCTTGTTATAAGCTAACGGAATTAATCGTAACATAAATATTTTCATAGCAAAGAACAGGAAGATGAAACTCTGATGACAAAGATATCAGCTTTATGACGGCAAAGTAACAATACGTCTGATTATTCTGATAAAATAATCCGTACTTCCCTCAAAAGGAATGAATTAAACCCCTGACTAATCCATTCGTCCTATATAATTGTTTAGAAAGGATTTTTGCAAAAAAAAAAACAGCAGAAATGTTCCGCTGTTTCCCCCGAGGGGGCAATTGCAATGATTCCCGGGTGATGTATTTCCTTTATCTGCGGTCAGAGGAATATGTCCAGCCCTCTTCTTGATATATCTTATCTTCTTTCATCAATTTCCCTAAAGCTCTTTTGAATGCACCCTTGCTTAAACCAAAATGGAAGGAAATGTCCTCAGGAGGTGTTTTATCTCCATAAGGCATTGCACCGCCCCTATTCATAAGATACTTGTAGATTACCTCTGAATCTTCATCCATTTTATCCTGCTTGAAAGGATGAAGAGAAACATTCAATGTGCCATCTTCCTTACTGTCAATAACCCTGCCTTCTACATACTGGCCAAGCCTTGGCTCTTCTTTTCTTTCACTTTCATGAATGAAGCAGCGATATCCTTCTTCTGATATAAAGAAAGATCCGGCCATAAGCAGCCTATATACATTCCCTTTTACAGCTGCATTCCTGATTCCCTTAAGAGGAGCCTGTACAGACAAATCTGCCATTATATCCTCAGTGGCAAGTTTACCGAATAACCTCTCTTGACGATCTGTTTTAAGAGAAATGAATAACCTGTCTCCTGGTGCTGGCCATAAATGCTGCAAATTCGGCAAATCATCAAGTGATACCAGCATGTCTTTAGAGATTCCGATATCGACAAAAACACCAAGATTCTTTTTCACACTGACAACTTCCGCCCAGCCGTATGAATCCAGGGTAACCTGCGGGATTTTTCTTGTTGCTGTAAGCCGTCCCTGTTTGTCATGATAGATAAATACCTTTACATCCTGTCCAATTTCCAAATCATCCTGCTCGTTCATTTCATTTTTATGCAGCAAGACACTTTCTTCTCCGTCTGTCAGGAACAAACCAAATTCTGCTTCTCGTTCTATCTCTAATTCAACTGTTTTTCCAGCCTGAATGTAATCCATGTATGTGTTATCCTCCCAAAACTGCTTTCATTATGTTTATATTGTACCAAAAATTGCAGCACTTCAATCAGTGAGTCCTGCTCCTGCAAAAAAAATCCGCTCTTTTGCTCTTCCTGTTGATAGCTCTCAATACCGGCATATTCGAATCTATCATTTTTATCAGTTGTTGTATATAAAAATTTCCATAACCCCAAAAAACATGCACCAGCTGTTCACCGTTTAACAAATGTTTTATAATTTAAAGGAACGAAAAGGAGGGTGTAAGAATGAATATCCTTGAAATAAAGCCCGAAGATACCTACAGCATCAGACATAGTGTATTAAGGCCTAATCAGCCTCTTGATGCCTGCAAATATGACGGCGATTTCAATATTGGTACCCTGCATTTCGGAGCATACAAAAATGAATTGCTGATAGGCATCGCCACTTTTTTAGAGAGTCCGAATCCTGACATACCAGGCAGTGGACATTACCAGCTTAGGGGAATGGCCTGCCTTCCGGATTTTCAGGGGATGGGTGCGGGCCGCTCCCTTATATTGCATGCTGAAAAGGTACTCAAAAAACGCAAGGCTGATGCCTGGTGGTGCAATGCACGGCTTAGTGCATCGAAATATTATCAAAAGCTCGGGCTTCAATCGGCAGGACGTATATTTAAAATCCCCCATATAGGCGAACACATTGTGATGTTTAAAATGCTTGATGCTGAGTGATTATGTGATCAGTCTGCCCGCCTTGATATTTCTTTCATTAAATCTTCAGCCGCTTTATATTTCTTTATCAATCTAGTGGCATATACTGCCCAAAGACTCATATATTCCGGGTCATAATGAAGTGCTGGTTTAATTATGTCATTTGTTAGTGAACCAAATCCAGAAGCAGCCAGACCTCCCGGCATCTCCAACTGTATAAATGGAAACTTAATCTGCCGAATCTAACATAACTTTGTAAGCAGCACAATTGCCCCTGCACTTGCAAAGGTTAATGCAATATTTTTTTTCGTACCGCTTTGTTAAAATATATAGCTGATTTATGCACTTGTTGATACGGAGTAGACGATGCTTCTCCTTAGGAATCAGCGCTGCGGGCGGAACCACGCAAGCCAGGCTGTGAGTAGGCCGGCGAATTCTCCACTGCGAGGTTTGCCACTGGAACGGAAACCAATAGGCATGTTTAACAGAGACCACTTAAAAGAGCTGCCAAAGAAATTACTCTTTGGCAGCTTAGGGTGGTCTCATTTATTTTTCCTGCGGGACCAGGATCTGTCCTCTTATTTCATTGCCTGATAATGTATGCTTAATGGTTGCTGATAGCTGGCTTGGTTTATAAGGCTTTACAAGAAAATCTTCTGCTCCGAGTGAAAAACCGCGCTCCGGCTCATCAAGTGCAGTGGAAACAAAAATAGGAATATACTTTAAATTATCGTCATCTTTCATTTTCCCCATGATTCCCCAGCCGTCTATCTCATCATCATCCAGCATGATATCAAGGACAACTGCATCTGGAGGATTTGCTGCCATGGATTTAAGAGCTGCTCCGCCATTTTTGTAGCTGTTCACACTAAAGCCGCTTTCAAGCAATTCATGGCGAATGAGATCAGCAAGACTCATATCGTCCTCGATAACTGCGACTTGATAATTTAATTTCCCATTTTGTTCTACAGTACTCTTTCCCTGGAAATTCATTTGAACCCTGGGGAAAGAAAGTGTAAAAGTGCTTCCCGCACCATATTCTGAAGAAACTGCAATCGCTCCGCCGTGGGCCTTGATTATTTCATCCACTATGGAAAGTCCAAGGCCCGTCCCTCCAATGCGGCGCCTGTCGCTGTTATCTACGCGGTAAAATTTTTGAAATAGTTCAGGAATGGCTTCTTCAGGTATTCCAAGGCCAAAATCTTTTATTTCAACACAAATGGAGCTGCCTGAGCTGTATACTTTAATGTCAATGTTGCCTCCATTAGGGCTATATTTAATTGCATTGCTGATCAGATTCATAAAAACCTGCTCTATCTTTGAACGATCGCCGAGGATTACATAGCTTTCATCGTGCGCCTCCAAATTGATTGCATGCTGAACAGTGCTGATTTCCTGAAGGCCAATGATTTTTTGAATCACCGGCAAAATATCAAGATGCTTCTTTTCATACATTTGTTTGCCTGATTCCATTCGCTGAACATCCAGAAAATCATTGATTAAAGCAGTCAGCCTCTTTGCTTCATTATAAATTGTCTGTAAATATTTACTTTGGCGCTCAGGCTTTAATTGTTTATTCATCATTAATTCTGTAAAACCTAAAACACTTGCCAGCGGTGTCCTCAATTCATGGCTTACTGTGCTGACAAATTCAGATTTCATAGCATCGACTGCATGTTCCTTGGTAATATCCCTATGAACCAGGACTGTGCCAAATACTTCTTTGCCATTTTTCAGCACCTCGCAATAAACCTTGATTACTCTGTTTCCTTTGCAGGTGTAAACAAATGAAGTATCCATACTGCTGCTGACGGCTGCAGTATGGATTGCCTGGTCAAGGCTCTCCTTAAATGCAGGTTCTACTATTTGCCCAGCCATGAGTTTGGTCCAGGCTTCTCTGTTAAGCCCAATGATATCTTTAATTGTCAGGCTGCCGCCAAAAATTTCGCATAGCTTCTGGTTCACCTGAACAATCGTCCCTTCGCGGTCAATCAGCTGTATTCCTTCCTGCACTGTATTCAAAATCCTTTGATTCATTATTCGATTGTCTTCAGATTGTTCATAAAGCTTAATCTTTTCCAAAGATATAGCGATTTGCCTGGCCAGTGTTTCATATTCCAAAATTTCCTTTTCAGAGAAAGGTCCCCCGTATCTGCTGTAAACCATGATGGCCCCTACCTCATCGGAAGCAGAAAGAACAGGAAGATACAAGTCATAGCTGTAATTTTGATTTTCATGAAACGCTTTTTCCTGTGACATCTGCTCTCTTTTTACAGTAAATCCTTTTTTTGATGCAATCAGGCGCTGGTTTAATCCACATTCCAGATTTTTTCTAAACTGGCTGACTCCATAATCTGAAATGCCAAAAGAAGAATAGGCATCTTCTTGCAGCAGGCAAATCATTCCGCGATCAGCATCAATCAGCCTGCACATATTTTCAACGATGGTATATAACACTTCCTCTTTATCAAGGGATGAAGAAATACCATTAATCAGTTCATTTCGGCGGGTCAATTTTTTTTCGTTTTCTGTCAGAAAATCCAAAGCCCCTTCAAGCTCTGCCTGCTGTGCCTGAAGCTCATCCTGCTGGGCAAATAGCTCTTGGTTCTGAGCAATCAGATCCTGCTCCTTATCCTGAACGCTTACAATCATTTTTTTAAAGGCTGCGGCTAGAGCTCCAAGCTCATCCTTCCGTTTATTTGTAATTGTAATTTCCGCTTCCCTGCCTGCAGCTATTTCATTGGCTGCAAACGCAAAATCAGATAGCGGGCGGCCGATATTTCTTATAATGATCCGGATCATCCTCATCAGAAGAATGAACAGTAAGGCAATAAAGGTGATCAGCCCTACCTGCAGATATGCCTGTGTTTTAGATAGATTCACTGCTTTTTCATCCAGCTGTTTGTCCAGAGAAAGTTTATATGCCTTGGTTTTTTTTTGAAATCCATTTATCCTGGCAGTTGCCCCGTTATTGGCGATATTTTTATATGTTATGTCATCTCCGCTTTCGAAGGTTTTAATGACAGGAGGAAGAGTTTCATCAAAATAATAAAACGTGAATTCTTGAATATCACGGTAAGCTGTATTGTCTCTGACTGTAGATTTCAGTACCTCAAGCTTTTTCGTCTTGTCTATAATAATGTCTCTTTGATTGAGAGCATTTACTTTCAATTTAGGCTGATTCAGCAAAAGATAGCCTCTCATATTAAAAAATGCTGTCTGGAATCTATCATAAATTTCATCTGCAATATATCGCTTGGCCAGGATTTCCTTTCGCTGATCAAAATAGGCATGGTTCATATGCTGCTGGATGGCAAAAAGGGCTATTGTTCCCATCACAAAAAAACAGATAAATCCAGCCATTAAAAAAACAACCTGTCTAGATAGACTGCTGGAAAGATAAGTTTTAATCTTCATCCAGTATTTCCTTAACCTTTTTGAGCAGCTTCAAGGGGCTAAATGGCTTTTCCATAAAATAATCTGCACCTGCGTTTAATATCTCTTCCTGCTCAAATCGCTGCGTTTTCGCTGACAGCATTAATATTTTTAAGTTTTTGAAGCTTTCATCTGCCCTGACTTTTTCTATTACTTCCATTCCGCTGTATACAGGCATCATATAATCAAGGATCAACAAATTGTATGAATGGTCTTGCAGCAGTTCAAGTGCTTCTTGGCCGTTTGCCGCTTCATCTATTGTATAATCCCCATCTTCCAGTGTGTCAGCAATCAGCATTCTAAGTACATCTTCGTCCTCTACCAATAATATATTTTTCATTTTTTCTCTCCCTTGGCGGCTTTTCATGTAAGAAATAATATTGATAATGCTTATATCGGCGAGATGTTATATTTGTAAATGATTTTGTTACCTGTCATTCATTCTTTTTAATAAACGCAGAATCCTTGCCCCAAGCTCAGCTATGGAAAACGGCTTTGTTGCATAATCATCTGCGCCAAGGCTCAATGCTCTTGCAATGTCATGTTCGCTTTTTCTTCCTGTCAGCATTAAAATAGTATACCTTTGTGCATTACTCCCTTGTTTCACCTTTTGCAAAACCTCAAGACCATCCATTTCAGGCATGATTCCATCCAAAATCAAAAAGTGGTCAGCATCTTCCCTGGAGCGTGCTGAATCCAGAAAGGAGACGCCGTTCTCATAGACAGCAACATTTAAGCTAGTCCCGTTAATATCCATTGTTTTCAAAGCCTGGCTGAGCATGGTCCGGATAATGATATCATCATCTACAACAGAAACGTAAATCGTTTTCTTGCTGTAATTTGAATTCACCGAAACTGCACTTTCAACTCTTGCCCTGCCATTGTGCTTCGCCTCATAAAGCAGCAAATCTGCAGCCTTAAAAACACTTTTAGGAGTTTCTGTTTCATCCACAACTGTATAAACTCCAGCGGAAAAAGTGATAGAAAAGGGTATATCCTTATAATAAAAAACCTTGCCAGCAAATATGGAGATGAGCTCTGTTATTCTGTTTTTAGCTTCCAGGCTCGAAGTGCCGGGAAAATAAATGACAAATTCTTCTCCTCCATATCTGTATACCACATCCGAACTGCGCACATGGTCTTTTAGAAAACCGGCAAAATCAGCAAGTACCCTATCTCCTGTCAAGTGGCCATATGTGTCGTTGATGCTTTTAAAATGATCAATATCCGCTATACAAATAGTAAACGGCTGTGAATTTCTTTTGAAATCATGAAAACTTCTTTTCATGCTTTCTTCAAAAAATCTGCGGTTGTACACCTGTGTAAGCTCGTCGATCAATACAGATTGATCAAAGATTTTTTTCCTTTGAAGATGGCGGCGGATTTTGGCCAAAAACAAATCCATTTCGATTGGCTTTTCAATAAAATCGTCAGCTCCAGTCTCGTAGGCTTTTATTCTGGTTTTCATATCTTTCTGGACACTTATGATGATTTTAGGTACAAAATATTTTTCATTATGTGTTTGTATATCTTCAAGCAAACGAAATCCATTTTTCTTAGGCAAATTAATATCCAGTATCAATAAATCAGGCTGCATTTCATAATATTGGCTTGCAGCTTTTTCTGGGCTATTGCTCGTAATGACCATCCATCCCTGCTGTTCGAGTACCTCCTTCAATATGATCAGCATGGAGATATCATCATCGATTATCTGGATTAGAGGTGCATTGGATTCTTTAATGGGCAGTTCCTTTTTGGTTCCTTCTTCAAAATGCTCATAGTCATAGACCAGTTCCACTAAATGAAACAAATAATTTTGCAGGTCTTCTTTCCCCCAGATTTTATTGCTGTTTTCATCCATTTGTTCGAGCAGCTGCTGAGATACCTGCATCAAGCCATCAAGCTGAATGGTTCCTGCAGTCCCTTTAATAGAATGAAGAAAGCGAAAAACCTCAGCATTCTCTACCTTTAGAGATTCACTGGATTCAAACCACTTACAAAGCTGATTCTTTATTTTTTGAAACAAGTGATTTTTATATTTTTCCAAATTCACATTTACCCTCCTAACAATCGTGCAAGCTGCAAAGTACAGATTTTTTTCAATGTATCATCATTTTTTTTAGATCTTAGCTTTAAAGCTTAAAATTGATTTTGACCAATTGTCGATTGGAGCAGAAAGTGCCCGGCACCTGCAGCAGAAATCAACAAACAAGATTAACAGAGCCTAAAATAACATATTTACTGTAAAATAGTTTACAGTCTCTATTGGAATGTTACAATCACCGAATTCTTTATAAATGGTTCATACATGAACTGTGAGCATGTGACTGATTGAAAATTTTAAAGAAGATTAAGGTTTCGCTATTGTAAATCTTGCCGTTAAACCAGATGGCTGAATATGTTATACTACAGTAAAAATTAAAAACCACTCAGCGTAACTTCCGCCCGTGAACTGCAATCCCTAAGTGATGGTTGGTTCGAATGTTTCAGCACATTCGTTCCTTATTTCGGGATAAAGACAATGAGGGTTCATGAATGAAGAAAGGATATCACAGATGACAAATAAATTATTTTACGGCAATGCCTATACAAGACAATGGCAGACAAAAATCGCCAGGATTATTGAAAGAGAAGAAGGAATTTTCGCGATTTTAGAGGAAACCGCATTTTATCCCCATGGCGGAGGGCAGCCATCAGACTCAGGCACGATTAATGGTATACCTGTTTTGGATGTATTTAATGAAGACGGAGAAGTGTTTCACAAGCTGGAGCATATTCCTTCTGACTTACATGCGACCTGTGAGCTTAACTGGAGCAGAAGATATGATCATATGCAGCACCATAGCGGCCAGCATTTACTTTCCGCCGTCTGCCTTCAGCTCTTTGGTGCAAAAACCATGAGCTTTCACCTGGGCAAAGACGA
The DNA here is from genome assembly GCF_900112495.1 of Bacillus sp. OV322. Classification (GTDB taxonomy): domain Bacteria; phylum Bacillota; class Bacilli; order Bacillales; family DSM-1321; genus Peribacillus. Next base: position 145,935 of record NZ_FOMA01000006.1, on the reverse strand, counting down.
CTGCAGCATTGATGTAGATGGTTCATTGACTGATTCAAGCAAAATAGCGGAACTTGAGAAAAAAGTGAACGAGCAAATATATCAAAACAGAAAGATACATAGCTATTTTGTCACTAATGATCAATTAAAAGAATTGACTCTTGTAAAGATGCCTAAGGTTACTGAAAATATCCGCATTGTAGAAATCGAGGGAATTGAATTCAATGCATGCGGCGGAACCCATGTGTCAAGAACAGGGGAAATTGGAATCATCAAAATACTTAAAGCAGAAAAGCAAAAAGACTTCACCAGAATTTACTTTAAGTGCGGAAGTAGGGCTTTGGAGGATTATAATGAAGCACTTGGTATTCTCGGAGCTTTATCCAAAAAATTCAATACCGGAAGAAGCGATATCCTTGACCGGTTTGAAAAGTGGCAGCAAAACCAAACATTACTTGAAGCTGAAATAGCGGAGCTAAAAGAAAAAAATGATTCCTACCTGGCTGCAGAGCTGTTATCACATATTGACAATGGTGTTCTTTCACATATCTTTGAAGATAAATCATTACGGGAACTTCAAACCCTTGCTGCCAGGCTTGCTGCCGAAAATGATATTTTCATCATCTTTGCATCCCTCAAAGAAAATAAGCTGGTTATGTGCCATAACGGTTTTTCACCTTTTTCTTGCGGAAAATTTTTCAAACAGCACCTTAGCCACTTCAGCGGAAAAGGCGGAGGAAATGATAAGTCAGCACAAGCAGGCTTTTCCTCTTCTGATGCAGCATTAGACTTCCTTAAGTTTTCTGCTGGCCAGGTAAAGGACACCGAAGGATACAGAAAGTAATAACTGTAACATACAAAAACCCCGATGCAGGGGTTTTTTTGTTTAGACATACAGCGGCAATATCCACAGCAAGTGATAAAGGTCTACTAAAAGGTAAAGGGCTGCTGCCGCTTTCAATAAAACGTGAATCCATCCAGCCTTGATTTTTCTATAAAACACAACCAGGAAGATTGGCAGGGACAGCTTAATGAGAACAAATAACACGAGGCTGTCATCCAGGATATAAGCCATTACAGGATTTACTTCTCCGATTATATGATGCGAGAACCCAGCTGCCGTAAAGATAGTGTCAATAAGGATTAACAAAAAAATCAGTATCGGCATGGCGAAGCTACCCTCTCTTATCCAATATTCTTCATCACTTTTAGTTCATGTTATTTTTGCAGTTTCAAGAATGCTGTACCATGCTCAGCAAAATGGTCATGATAAAACTTTTCTCTCTCTATCAGCTGATGTGTCACTTCTTCAAGATTTGCTTTTCCATCAAGACTTTCTTTAATATCTTTTTGTGCCATATAATAAGCCAGCTTATCCCAAAAAACCATTTCTTCATAAGCAGCTATGGATTCTTGAAGCCTTTTTGCATTTTCTTCATTCAGCTCATACAATTCATGCTCAGCATTATGGAATACTTGGTTACTTTCGAACTCTCCTGCAAGGGACAATAAATATTGTTCGAGTTCAAAGGTTTCCTGGCTTGCACCTTCAAGACTGCCGGAATCCTCTACCCAATATCCGTATTGCAGCAGTTTGAGCAGCGTTGCATATTGTTGTTTTGATAAGTTGATTTTCATCTTTCTGCTCCCTTTTCATAGGTTTGTTTTCATACTAACATAAAAAAATTTAAAAGAGCAAAAAAAGGAAAAATGCAGCAGAGAAAAAATTCCGACAAAAAAACCGCTGTTCAGCGGTTTTTGTTAGCTTTATTGTACTTCTTCCACATAAAAGTATGATGCTTTTTCTGTATCCACTACATAATGTGTATCACCTTTGACCATATTGTACGTTTTATGTTTTTGTATGTTTGTAATCATTTGAGTGGTATCTTCACCTTCAACCACATGAGAAAGCTCTTTGCCTCCATCGAAGTAAAATCCTACTTTAAGTTTCATTTCTTTTGCCAGTCCCTTCTGCATTTTTAAAATTCGCGTCTCTGTATATTTCCCCTTTCTAGCCCTGCATGTAAACATGTTTTTATTTTCCTTACTAAAATGTCCTATTCCGCTGCAAATATGCCGGCTGATTTATCCTGCATACATTATGAAAGTTACATACTTTCAAGCTTTGGTTTTCAGGACATTGAACCTGCCGATTAACCGGAAAAGGCTGCCTATAAAAAACAAGGCAGCCTGAGTATCATTCTTCTATAAGGAAATCTTTCTTTTCTTTTCCAAAAAAATATAGCCGGTGCAGCGGCCGTGTCATTGCGACATACAATAGCTTAATATCAAGCTCGTTGCCAGCTTCATATTTTTCTTCCAGCGAGACAGCAAATACTGCATCAAACTCCAGTCCCTTGGCCAAATAAGATGGTACCACAACAAGTGACTCCTTCGGAATGGATGTCCCTTCCTCCAATAGGTATACATGGCTGTCAAGGGCACTCAAGCATTCATGCGCTTTTTGGCTGTCCAGCATGGTTTTGGCGATAACGGCAAAGGTTTTAAGTCCTTCCTCTTTTAGTCTCTTTACCTTCTCCAATAATTTCTTTCCCCATGTCTTGTCTGCCACAGGGATGAATTCCGGGCTATCACCATGCCTGACAACAGGCTGCACCTGCGGAAAGGTGTATGGCAGCTTTGTTAATAATTTATTTGCCGCATCCATGATTTCTACTGTTGTCCGATAGCTTTTCTGAAGCTCTGTATATGTGGCTCTTGGGAATATATGCTGGTGAACTTCTTCCCACGATTCAAGGCCTCTGTACGAATGGATGCCCTGGGCAAGATCGCCAACAAGTGTGAACATATCCGTATCGACTGCCGTCTTTAATGATTGAAGCTGCATAAAGCTATAATCCTGTGCTTCGTCGATGACAACATTCTTTGCCATATAGTCTTTATCAATTCCGAAAATACGTGCCTGAAGATAAAGGATTGGTCCCAAATCTTCCAGTTCATAAAGTTTTTTTGCGAAAAGCTGATTAGACATGATGCAGATGCTCTCTGCTTCAAGTAAGGTTAATTGGCCATTGGTGTATGAAGCAAGAGCTTCTGGATCGCTGAACAGCTCTTGATAATATTCGAGAACATTTTTCCGTTCAAACTGCTTTAAATAATCCTTCACAGCATTCCGGCAGGATTTTTTCACTTCTTCGATTCTTTGAGCTTTTTTATCGAGGCACTTTGTTACATACTCTCTCCTGATATCAGGATCAATATTTTTATATAACGCTTTATCTATTTTAGCATCATAAAAATCTGCAACCCGGTCGAGCATAACCTTTTTTTTTGACTTTACCTGATTTTGAAGGATTACCTTCAGCTTATCAATCCGCCCATAAAGCGGAAGATACCAATATTCTTCCTGCAGCAGCTTTTTGAATTTTTTTGAAGAATAAAGGCGGTATTTATCTGCATAAAAATCCTCTGCAGGATTAAAACGCGCATAAATTTCCATCAGGTGTGCGTCGATGATTTTCTTGAATAAGGGGGATCCTTTAAACCTTGAGGCAGCCCTTATCTCTTTTGTCTCATCTTTCTGTTTTTCAAGAATTCTGATCAGCTTGTCATCTTTCGCCAGCTTCAGGGTTTTTCCAATGGCTTTTTGCACATATTCAGCAAATGTCATTTGTTTTACTTTCTCTGCTCCCAGCTCAGGGAGTGCTTCCGATATGTAGTCGATGAATAATCTGCTTGGTGCAAGAATCATCAGCTGGCGGGGATCGAACATTTCCTTATAGTGATATAAAAAGTAAGAAACCCTGTGCAAAGCAATCGTTGTTTTTCCGCTCCCGGCAGCTCCCTGGACAATGATAGGCTTATTCAGGTCAGCACGGATAATTTTGTTTTGCTCTTCCTGGATTGTGGAGATTATTTCTGTTAATCGGCTGCTTGAGCTTTTTGAAAGGGAATCCTGAAGCAGCTCATCAGTAGTCGTCAAATCAATATCACGCACTTCATCCAATGCGCCATCTTCGATCATGAGCTGTCGTTTCAAGGTAATATTCCCTGTGAAGGATTCTCCTTCAGCTTCATATATTACCTCTCCGATGCGCCCCTCATAATAAAGATTCGCAATAGGCGAACGCCAATCGACAATCATTTGCTCCTGGTTTTCCCTTTGATATAGTGAGGTTTTCCCAAAATAAAGGACTTCTGGCTTCCCTGTTCCTTCCCTTACATAGTCCACTCTGGCAAAGTATGGTTTATTCCTGGCATTGCGGAGACTTTCCAGCTCTGTCTTTGACATTTCAAAAAATCCTGCGTTGGTCAAAAGCTCGGAATATCCGCCTGACTCCAGCCAGTCAGCATCTCCAAAGGCTTCCTGCATATTTTTTTTGAATTGGCTCTTGCTGGTTTCTGAGGTTTTAATTACGACATCCATATATCTTTTAGTGAATTCTAAATGAAGCTTTTCTTTTTGAAAATCAGGATGCTGATCTGCAGTCATTATTTTCTCCTTTCGAAAAGAGCATTGCCTCTCTCATCTTTCAAATTGACTTGCTGCCCGGAGAAATTTAGAATCAGCGGTGAAATGGCGGAAATCTATATTATCAGAAAAATATAACAATATCAAGCAGGAATTTCCTGAAGAAAAAATCTGATTCTAGCCCTTTTTAAAATTAGAATCTGTGAAATTAATATAGCCTGAAGTGCCCGTTCTTCATTAAAATTAACGCTGCAGAATGAAAACCATTTTCCAGTCCCCCCTTTTCCATGTTATAATTTCAAAGACATTGTCAATGGAGGAATGCTAATAAATGATTACTATTAATAACGTTAGCTTGCGATATGGTGACCGTAAGCTATTTGAAGATGTAAATATAAAATTCAATCCTGGTAACTGCTACGGCTTGATTGGTGCTAATGGCGCCGGTAAATCGACATTCTTAAAAATCCTTTCTGGAGAAATCGAAGCACAAAGCGGAGATATCCATATGGGGCCGGGAGAACGCCTAGCCATATTAAAACAAAATCACTTTGAATACGAAGAACATGAAGTTTTAAAAGTGGTTATTATGGGACACGAGAAGTTATATAGCGTCATGCAGGAAAAGGACGCTATTTATATGAAGGCCGATTTTACTGATGAAGATGGCATGAAAGCTGCCGAACTTGAAGGTGAATTTGCTGAATTGAATGGCTGGGAAGCAGAATCTGAAGCTGCCATTCTTTTAAAGGGCCTTGGTATCGAGGAAAATCTTCACACCAAAAAAATGGCTGAGCTTACAGGCGGCGACAGGGTAAAAGTCCTTCTTGCACAAGCTCTATTCGGCAAACCGGATGTACTATTACTGGATGAGCCTACCAACCATCTTGATTTAAAGGCCATTCAATGGCTGGAAGAATTTTTGATTAACTTTGACAATACAGTTGTCGTGGTGTCGCATGACCGCCACTTCTTAAATAAAGTGTGTACACATATCGCTGACCTTGATTTTGCCAAGATTAAAGTATATGTGGGCAACTATGACTTCTGGTATGAATCCAGCCAGCTTGCACAAAAGCTGACACAGGAATCTAATAAGAAAAAAGAAGAAAAAATTAAAGAGCTTCAAAATTTCATTGCACGATTCAGTGCAAATGCATCAAAATCCAAACAGGCAACTTCACGTAAAAAATTGCTTGATAAAATTTCTTTAGATGATATCCAGCCTTCATCAAGGCGCTATCCTTATGTGAACTTCACTCCGGAACGAGAAATCGGAAATGATTTATTAAGGGTTGAAGGCCTTTCAAAAACGATTGACGGAGTAAAAGTTTTGGACAATATCTCTTTCATCATGAATAAAGATGACAAAATTGCCCTTGTCGGCAGAGATGAAATTGCCCAATCTACTTTATTTAAAATTCTTTCAGGCGAAATGGAAGCAGACAGCGGCACATATAAATGGGGAATCACTACTACGCAGGCATATTTCCCTAAAGATAATGCCGAATATTTTGAGGGCTGTGATCTTTCTCTTGTTGACTGGCTTCGCCAATATTCACCTAATGACCAAAGCGAAAGCTTCCTTAGGGGCTTCCTTGGCAGGATGCTTTTCTCAGGCGAGGAAGTTCTTAAAAAAGCAAGTGTCCTATCAGGCGGCGAGAAAGTGCGCTGCATGCTATCCAAAATGATGCTGAGCGGCTCTAATGTTCTTATGCTTGATGAGCCTACAAACCATCTGGATCTTGAATCCATAACTGCTTTGAATAATGGTCTGATCAGCTTCAAAGGATCTATGCTCTTCACTTCCCATGACCATCAGTTCATTCAGACAATCGCTAACAGGATTATCGAATTAACTCCAAATGGTGTTGTGGATAAGCAAGTGTCCTATGATGAGTATCTTGAAAACAGCGAGCTGCAAAAACAGGTTGCTGAAATGTACAAATAATTTTAAGGCACACTATTTCATTTTGGGATAGTGTGCTTTTCTTTTACCTTACTATCTTAAATAAAATTTCACTCCGATTTATATGGAATTAAGAATTGCTGCGAAGATTATTTATTCTAGCGAGGTTAATAATAAAATATATAAAGACCAGTTCTGTGCTAAACCTCCCCGGCGCTTAAAATGAAAACTTAGAAAATTGGTTGGATATACACTAAAATCCGCTATGGTATCCCATAAAACCCGAACCTGCAGCAGAGTTTTCTGGCTGGTTGAACAGATTTTCTATATTCAAAGAAATAAGAGGTTTAAAAAATGCCGAGGGCTGGCATAATGCTCGATAAGGGGTGATATTGTATGGAAGCTTCTCAAATTAAGGAGATATTTGAAAACAGCGGCTATGGGTTTTTGTATAAAAAGTTCCACTATCAATTATTCGTTTCAGGACTGCTGGATGATATTGATGATTCAGAGTTAATAGAAGGTTTTCTGGATTCCTACTGCTTTGAGCAAAATGTAAATCTATGTTTTGATAACTTTTCATTTTATTTTAAAACCTACTATTACTCATATGTGAAGCATGATTTGCAGAACCATTTCCTGTATTGATAACAGTGCTGTTTTCGTAAACTTTGCTGTTATATGACTAGGCAGCTAATTTAATAATTGAGCAGCCTAACAGAATCATAAAAATAAACTATACGAAAAGAGCTAATAACAAAAAGCCGGGTATAGCACCCGGCTTGGTTTAATCACATATTTTATTTTTAATAATAGTAAGGATATCCGCCGTAGTATGGGTATCCGCCGTAAGGGTATCCGTAACCATAAGGATATCCATATCCGCCGTAACCTCCATAATAAGGTCCTCCGATTAAGGCACCTGCTGCAAGGCCTCCTAGTAGTCCGCCGACAAACGGGCCTCCAAATCCAAAACCAAATCCAGGTCTGCCAAAGCCAAACCCTGGCCTGCCCCAGCCAAATCCAGGTCTGCCAAAGCCAAATCCAGGTCTGCCAAAGCCAACACGCCCGATGCCTCCAAATCCCCACGGTCTTCTTAAATCATTCCCATCTGCAAATACGCCATCAAATTCAGGATTCATAATGGGCCTCCCTTTTTTCTTCTGTATTTTTCTTACTCTATACAAATATGTGGAATTTCTTTATTTGCATAGGCATATAACCTGAAACACAAGAAAAAATCGGGCATTTGATTTAGCAGATGGCCTTTTCACAGATACTTTGAACTTTCAGTTCCTGTAAGGCTGCGGAAATTTGAATCGTTAAGGCATTCTGCAAATAAGGTGCCATTGCGCAATATCCTGGCTTTTACCCGTTTTTCGGCATAAAAAAAGAGCCGAAGCCCTTTTTTTATCAGCCTTTTCCCGCCTGGAAGCCTGGATATTTGGTCATGCCGCCGTCAGCGTACAATGTGTGGCCTGTTACATAGCTTGATTCTGATGATGCCAGCCAGACTGCACAAGCAGCAATTTCCTCTGGCTTACCTATATAACCCATAGGAATCAAATCCAGTGTGTCCTGCTTTGCCTTAGGATCTGCAAATTTTTCAGCATTAATCGGCGTATCGATGGCTCCAGGGGATATATTGTTGACCCGGATTCCCTTTGGTGCATATTCAAGCGCCAGAGTTTCGGTCATCAGTTTCACACCGCCCTTGCTTGCAGCATAATGGACAAAATGAGGCCATGGAATACGGTCATGTACTGAGGCCATGTTAATAATATTTCCTTTGATATCATTTTCCACCATATAAGCGATGGCCTCTCTGCTGCCAAGGAACATTCCTGTCAGGTTGACATTAATGACTTTATTCCAATCTTCCAGTGAAAGCTTATGTGAAGGAACTTCATTTTCAATTCCGGCGTTGTTAATCATGATATCAACCTTGCCGAACTTTTCAACTGCAAACGCAAGGAGCTTTTTGACGTCTTTTTCTTTCGTTACATCACCTTGAAGAGCCGCAGCTACTCCTCCATTTTTTTGGATCGTTTCAATGATTTCCTGATATTCGCTGTTATCTGAGTGGTAGTTCAAGACCACTTTCGCTTTTTCCTTGCCGAATCGCTCTGCAATGGCCTTTCCTAAACCTTTGGCAGCTCCTGTAACAACAACCACTTTATTTTCTAAATCCTGATACATAAACGGCACCTCACCTTTTAATGTTTTGTGAATCCTAATAGAACTCCGCCGGCAATTACAAGTACACAGCCAATTATGACGAATGCCAGCTGTTTGCCGGATTTCTTTTCTCCCAGGAGAAATATTCCGCCTAATGTGGAAATGACGATCCCCATTTGAGAAAAGGTAAAGCCTATGGCAACTCCCACTTTTGGATTTGCCAGCAATAATCCTATATTTCCTATTCCCCACATAATCCCTGTTAAAATATTTCTAAACGCATATTTTGAAAAAGGATTGTGCTTGATTGACAGCAGCAATGCACCGGCGAGCATCCCAAGAGACTGCGGAAGAATTGCCGACCAGCCGCTGATATTAAACCATTTAATGATGACAACATAACCAATATAGCCGGCAGAAGATAAAAGGAGGACCAGCAGGCCTTTTTTAAGGCTATTCCCTTTTTCATTTTTATCTTCAGACTGGCCTGTGCTTGTAAAAATGACTCCAGCGATGATGCATAATAGCGCAATGATGCCAAGAATGACCGTTGTTTTTGATGTCCATTCTTTAAACACGATTACCCCAAAAAGCGTTGTACCCAAAAGCTGCATGCCTGTAGAAATCGGCACGGTTTTGGATACTCCTATATATTTGACGCTGTTAAGCTGATATAGCTGTCCGACAGACCAAAAGAAGCCTGATATCATGCCGGCTGCCCATGCGAGCCCGCTCATTTCAGGGGTTTTTATAAAAAACATGACAACCGCAAATAGAAGCGATCCGCATGTTATGCCAAGTGTCTGGCTGTAGGAATTGCCTCCGAGCTTTACGCTGACAAGCACCAGGCTTCCCCATGCAATAGCCGGGAGCAACGCATAAAAAATTCCTTCCACAATGATTCCTTCTTCCAAGTTTGTTAGTGATGCTAAGCAAGCTGCTTACCTGCTTACCGTATGTTGATTCCCTAATGCAAAAAATTAAAAACCTTTTTTAAAATTCGCGGAATTTTCTTACTTATATTGTAATATTCATCATGCTTGTCATGGTCAGAAATATGTTTATACGGATCCTCTACACCATTCTTAAAATTATCTCTTAATATGCAGAGACGGGCATAATATTCGGCATCATTCCCTACATTTTCACGGAAAGTAATCTCATAGTGCATACGTCCCTCTTCCTCTATTTCCTGTTCAAAATGTTCAACAGCATCTAAAAGCTTCTGTTTTTTATTTTGTACAATATCAATAATGTTCATTTGCGGAAGAATATATCGCTCCACAAACAGAGCATATTCTATTTTAAAACTTCTTTCTTTAGTTGATTAATAATGACATTGTGTTTTCGGAGAGCCTCTTGATAAAGGCGTTCTTTGTCCTGTTTTAGTTTTTTCTTCCTAACTGCAGCTGCTGCTGATGAGTTCATGGGTGCCTAGAAAATTCGTTTCCATCGTCGTACGTAGATCCTCAGGTGTATATCCATGGTATGCTTTGCGAGGTCGAGCGAGCGCGCCCAGGCTTGAAACTATCAGGAATTCCAGCATTATTTACCAAAATATCGAGCGAGTTAACCATTTTAGCCGCTTCGTGCAAGCTGTCTAAATCATTCAAATCAATCTTGATGAACGTCGCTTGTATGTCTTCTGCGACAAGTTTTTCGACTGCTGCCATGTGCCCCAACAAGAATGTCATAGCCACGCTTCCCAAGACTTCGAGCGATTTCGAAACCGATTCCTTTATTTGCGCCAGCGACAAGTGCTTTCATAGTTAATGAGCCCCATTTCGTTTTTTTATTTGGATACAAACACGTGATAATTTAACGACAGAATCATTAGCATCCTCCATTACGCCTCAAATCCTCTGATACGATGCACAGGTTCATTATAGGACTTAAACCATAGTTGAACTCAAGCTTCATATTTCGAGTAGGGTATAACAACTTTTCTCTGCTTAAGGCCGCTTTCCAGCTTCCTAATAAATCCATGTGTCACATCATTTGAATCAGGAAGTGCATTAACAACGAAGACCAGTTTGCAATGCGGCTTATAGCTAATGGAGGGCCAATAGAGGCAGCAAACAAGAGATAACAAATAAATCAATTAATATGGAAGTTCACGAGAATAAAGAAACGGGTGCAGTATTAAAAAAATTAAAAAATTGGACGAAGGGGTTATTAGGGAAAAGTACGGTTGAAAAATAAAATAGAGAAAATCATTTATCCTCTTTTACCACTTCTAGTAAGCGTAAAAGAATCCCCACCTTTTTATTCCAGGATGGTGATTCTTTTACGCTTATTTATTTAAAAAAATAAACGCTTGTCCGTTTCAAATGCTCGGCTAATTGAATGTAATATAAATAGATTGTTAGTAAGAAAAGCGCAAGCGCCTTGCTCACCCCCGACAAGCATAAGGCAAGTAGACGAGAAGGTTGTACCTTCTTGGCTGCTTGGTTTATGACCTCGACTCGAGGGGGTAGGCGCTGGAGCTAGACAGTAAGTAAAAGGAGTTTATGCTATGACACTTATAGGAATGCTGCACCATCGAAAAGATCCATCAAAGGTAAAAAAGACTTATGCTTTTGCTGCGGTCGCTAAAGCTGAAGGCGCAGAGTTTTTTTACTTTTCTCCAAAAACTGTAGATTTCACTAATAAGTCAATAAAAGGGCAAGTGTTTGAAAATGGCTCCTGGGTTAACCGAACCATGCCTTTTCCAGACGTCATCTATAATGCGGGTGACCCAAACAAATTGGCAAAGTCTGAAGAGGTTATTCAAAAATTAAAAAAAATAATCCCTTTTACGACAAATTCCATCGGGAACAAGTGGAGTGTTTACGAGAGGCTAAAAAAAGGACAAGATTTTTCTCACTATTTAATTCCCTCCGAAAAAATTTCAGGTAACATCGAGAAATTTTTCCAATTTTTATCTTCATATGAGAAGATTGTTTTTAAACCTTATAATGGGAGAAAAGGAAAAGGGATCTACCTTATTTCCATGGAAAACGAAAATTTTCTTGTAACGAAAGATTCACATTCAAGTTATTATTCGCACAGCCAATTAAATGACCTAATCGAAGAAAAGCTTTCAAAGGAAACCTATATTATGCAGCCATATATAACATCTGTTACGAAATCTGGACAAGTTTATGACTTTAGGCTTCATGTACAAAAAAATGGAGATGGTGAATGGGTCATCACTGCTATTTACCCAAGAATTGCCCCTAAGGGATCTATTATTCCTAATATTAATAATGGGGGATTTACCAATTATTTAGAACCATTCTTAAAACAAGAATTTAATGAAGAAGCTTTGAATACGAAAGGGACTCTTGAATACTTTTCATTGTCTCTAGCCCGGCATCTTGATGAACTTCAAAAGCGGCTATATGAGGAAGTTATTGATGAAATTGGAATAGATATTGGATTAGACGAGAATAAAAAAATATGGATCTACGAAGTTAACTGGCTGCCAGGATGTCCTCCTACATTTTATCTAGAGATGGATGTTGTCATAAATTCTATTCGATATGCTATGTACTTGGCAAAGAAACAAGAAGCAATGAAAGCTAAAATCCAGACAGTTAAAAAAACAAATAAAGCAAAAGGCGAAATCCCAATAATAGCCATAACAGGAAGCGCCGGTAAAACTACAACTAAAGCATTCCTGGCTTCGATCCTATCAAAAAAATGGAATACCTTTGAATCAAAAGATTATTGGAATACCGCTCAACATACTGAAATTCATGCCTCTGAAATCAATGAAACCCACGAAGCCATTGTCCTAGAGTATGGGATGTCCTCCCCCGGAACGATAACAAAACACTGCAGCATTATTAAACCGAATATTAGTATTGTGACAAACGTCGGACTTGCACACGTTGGCCATTTCAATAACGATATTAAAGGTATCGCTAAAGCTAAATCAGAATTAATACACGGGATGGATCAAGACGGATTGCTCGTTACGAATAAAGATGACCGTAACTCTATCCTTTTGGAGACAGATCATTTCAGAGGAAAAATCATTACAATCGGCATTAAGTCAGACGCTGACTATAAAGCCTTTGATGTGAAATATTCAGAAAACGGAATGTCTTTCAAAACGGTGCTGCACGGAAATGAAGAGAAGTTTTTCATTCCTATTTTCGGTGAACATCATGTTTATAATGCCCTTAATGCTGTTGCCGTTGCGGACCACTTAGGTCTTACTCCAAGTGAAATCCAAGCCGGATTATTATTTAGAAAGCCACCAAGAAGATTAACGGTTTATAATCAGAAAAACGATATTATTTTAATTGATGATACTGTTCATTCTCATCCTGAAGGATTAAGAGCTGCCATTGATGTCCTTGCAAATATCGGAAAACAACGCAAAATAGCCGTAATTGGAGAAATAAGAGCACTCGGGAATTTAAGAGAAGCAGAATATCGAAAAATAGGAGAATTTGTTTACGATAAAAAAATTGACCTTTTCATCACTTATGGTGATCAAACAGAAACAATGGGCGATCAAGCTAAAATAAAGGGCTTTCCTGCCAAAGATGTATACCACTTTGACGATAGAAATCAATTACATGAGTTTCTAAAGGAGATTATTAAAAAGGATGATACCATTTTAGTTAAAGGTGCAAGCCGAGCAAACATGTATGAAACGATTAAATTCTTAAAAAAAGCATTTAAATAGTTAAAATGAACTGCACCCCAATTGTTAGACACTTGAAATCTAACAATTGGAGGTGCTTTTCTATTGGTAAATTTACAGTTGAACAAAAAATTAACGGAGTAAAAGAGTATTTAAGTGGTGTTGAAGGATATAGAGCCATTGCTGATCGAATCGGTGTAAATTCCCTGTATTTCGAGATTGGATAAAACAATACGAAAATCATGGGGATGATGCCTTTTTAAAACGCTATACAAACTAGACGTACTAAACTATATGAACGATAATGGGACGTCTATAAATGAAACAGCGGCTATTTTCAATATCCCTTCTCCCTCAAGGGTGCGCGAATGGTTAAAGGCCTTTGAGTCTGGAGGAATAGACGCCTTACATCAACAGAAAAAGGGGCGTCTTTCCATGAAGAAAGATAATCAAAAACTGGTCAAAAAAGGAATTTCATCAGAGGGAACTACAGAAACTTTACAGGAAGAATTAGAACGTTTACGTATGGAGAATGCCTATTTAAAAAAGTTGAATGCCTTAGTTCAAAACAAGGAAAAATCACCAAACAAGACAAAGCGCAAGTAGTCTATGAATTAAGGCATAACTTTCCGGTGAACGCTCTTATCAAACTGGCGGATATCCCTCGTAGTTCCTATTACTACTTGGTGAAAAAAATGGGTCAGCCTAATCCAGATGCAAACTAAAAAATTGGATTCAGACCATTTTTGATGAGCATGAGGGGCGGTATGGCTACCGCCGTATTCGTGATGTGCTTAGAAATCGGGGCCACAAGGTCAATCATAAGAAAGTTCAACGAATCATTAATGAACTAGGTCTAAAAGGTTTAGTTCATATGAAGAAAGATAGATCTTACAAAGGGACAGTAGGCAAAATAACAAATTGTTTGGAGAGAAGTTATATTTATCCCCCATTTTGGATTTATATAATGGTGAAGTAATTATCTATACAATAGGTTCAAGACCAACCTACTCTCACTCGTTTCAACCATGTTAGATCAGGCTTTTGAGCGTTTAACAGAGGATGATACACTCCTCCTTCATTCCGATCAAGGCTGGCATTATCAAAGGAAAAATACCAGCACACCCTAAAAGGACGAGGAATAACACAAAGTATGTCTCGTAAGGGAAACTGTTACGATAATGCCGTTATGGAAAATTTCTTTGGCATCCTGAAATCAGAATTCCTTTATCTAAAAGAATTCAAAAACATACCACACTTTAAGGAAGAACTAGATCGATTACTACAACCACAAGTGAAATATATCGATTACTACAACCACAAACGAATTAAGGCAAAATTAAAAGGCATGAGCCCGGTACAATACCGAGTTCATGCCCTCCAAGCTGTAATGAAATAACTTGTCTAACTTTATGGGGTCACTTCATACCAGGGTCATTTTTTAATAGATTTTAATGTTAATCTGCAACAAAACAGAAAATTATTCTTTCTTTAAGTGGAACTTAATTTCTTTTACAGCATTTTTAGCAAATCCCTTTGCTTCCTCCATGCTCTCCCCCGTTGCAATTACATAGGCATATCTATGCCCCATTGATAGGGGAGGAAGAAGCAGCGTTCCTTTTCTTGGTTTTACATATACATCAACGACTTCAGGGGACCTTCTAGCTCTGCCCTTCCCAGACACTCTCGCTAATATTCCCTTTTCTGAAACAATAAGATATTGGGTGAACACGAATTTCTTATGTTTCGGTACTAAGGAGGGACTGCCACCTAATTGTAATAACAGTGTTTCTTTAACTAAACTAAAGCCAAAAGCAGCTTGTATCATTTTATCCATTGCGCCCCCAGAAATTCTTGGATTGATTTCAATTAGCTTCCATCCATTCTTATTACGTCTTAATTCCAGATGCAAGGCCCCATTAATGATTCCGAAATGATTAACAATAGACTGAAGAACCCCTGCTATTCCCTTTTCGATTTCGTCAGGTATTTTTGCCATTACCCCATAGCCTGTAATAATAAATCTTTTTCCTTTCGTAATTTCTTGCTCAATAATGCCAGCTATCATCACCTTACTTTTGTAAACGACTGCCTCTACTAAATACTGGTTTCCATCAATATATTCCTCTATAATAATGGACTCATTCGGCTCTCTTTCTCTTAGCATGAGTGTATGCCTTTTTAATTCTTCTTTACTTTCAGCTAGCAGCGCATCTTTTGAACCTGTAGAGTTTGGTGATTTGACCATGACAGGAAAAGTAAGCTTCGATAGGATTGATTTGAAAGAGATCCCCTCTCTGGGTTTAATGATGATAAATTTTGGCGTGTAAGACTGGTTCATTAAAATTGATCTTGTTTCTTCCTTGCTATTCATCTTTTGAATAGCTGTTGACGAAAAATAGTTCTTACAAAATTCATCACAAAGAAGGGAAGCCGTATAAACATATGAATCTATAAAACTGACAATCGTTTTGAATTCCAATCCTTCTGATCTTAATCGTTTTATTTCCTCCTTCATTTCAGAGAGGTTGTCCGTATCAACAAAGATCATTTTATGAACATCCGTGTACTCTTCTCTCTGCTGCATTTGCTTTTCGTTTTTAGTAAAAACAACGGTAAAGTAACCTAGGCTTTTAGCTGCCGCGATAGCATCTCTGCTTGAACCTGATTTATTCGTGCCTATAAAAAGTATCGTATTCAAAAGGCCCACTCCCTTTAAAAATTTAAATCAAACTATCTCGATATATATGTTTATGAAACGTACTCAAATTTGTATGGTTATCTATAACTATACAAGCCAATTTATTATATAAATGCTGCTTTAGCTGGAAATTAACTGAATAACCGATATAGTGATAACGAACATTGAAAAATCACTAGTTATCTATACAAGCAATGTAAGTGTCTGAACATAGAATATCGGTAAGGAATGGAGTGAAAGTTACAATGAATCGCCTCTCTGTAAAAGAAATCAGAACGATTATTGATTGAAAACTAATCCAAGGATCTGATCATGTAGAAGTCCAGTATGGCGCCTACCGGCTTAAACAAATAAAGAAAAAAATACAATCTTATTTGCAAAATATAAAATTAAAAATTGGGAAGATCTGAAGGTTTTTTTTCCGTTGGTACTTGTCACACATAAAAAGTACGAGAATAGTGGCCACCTGGATAATAAAACCATCATCCAAGTAGAATCTGCAGAAAAGGCATACTGGAAGTTTCTAAATTATTACCGAAACCAGTTTGATATTCCAATTGTTGCCGTAACCGGGACTAAAGGTAAAACAAAGACAAATTGTATCCATACTTGCAGCAAAAAAATCAGGAGAGTCCTTTCCTGATTTTCATACTGTTGTAATCGATATCTTATATGATCTGAAAGGGTGGATATGAATTCAAGATACGATGCTGCATTTTCAAAAAAGTAAATGGAGCCAGTTTCAAACACTCTCTACAAATGATTCAATCTCTCCATTTGTACCGAAAACGGATTTACTTACAACACCTTTAATGAATACTTAAATAAATATAATGATATGAACATTAAGCCTTTTGTTAGCCAACAAGGATTAGGAATTGCAAAAATCACTATGTTAAATCCTTTTCATTATGAAATCCACTTTAATAACAGAAAAGTAACAAAGACAAACATGGATGAAGCCTATGATTATATTAAAGGGAAAGATCTTTTAAAGAAATCTTACATTGTTCGGGAAAGATTACCGTTAGCAGAGATAGATGGTTGTCCAATAGATATTAGAGTCATTACTCAAAAGGAACATTCATCCTGGAAAGTAACCGAAAAAATTGTAAAGGTTGCTGGTAAAGACTTCTTTATAACCAATGCCGCCCAGAAGCTGTTGAATCTTGATCAAGCAATCCAAAGCCCAAATTTATCAATTTCAAACAATGAACAATTAGAATATGAAATAGACAGAATCTGTATTTATGCAAGCAAACTATTTGAAGAAAACCATCCTGATATTCATATAATTGGGTTTGACATTGGGATTAGCCCCCAAGGAGATATTTGGATTTTCGAAGGAAACTATAAACCAAACCTAGCCATGTTTTTTGGACTTGAGGAAAAAGATACGTATATATATAAGGAAGATCATCAAGAGGCAAACAAAGCCTACTGACTAAAAATAAAAGATAATTTTTCTCATACACTTACCCAATCGAGATTACTGTTTATCCATACAATAAATATGTATAACCACAACAGATAAATGAGGTGTACGTATTGAAGGAACGTCTTGGAAAATGGAGGCAATATTCGCTCTTTAGTGAACATCCCTTACTCAATAAAAACATTCCCGAAACAAAGCTTTTTACAATTAAAAACCTATCTAAGTTACTCGAACGTTATGAATATGTCTATTTAAAAAATAATAGAGGCGGGCAGGGGAAAGGAATTTATAAGGTCTTTAAAGATACCCATGGGCTCTATTGTTTTAACGGCTACACCCTGAGTGGTGAAAAAATACAAAAGAGCGTAGTCACGATTGAAGATTTCCTTCCTGTCCTCCATCCAATTAAGAGATTTGGAGGATATATCGTTCAGGAGGGTATTCAGAGCTCGACTCCGGAGGGGCATCCGCTAATCCTTAGAGTTCATGTTCAGACTCTTAAGGGAAAATGGTTGATTGGTGGAATGTACGGAAAGATTGCAACGGAAGAAACAATGGAAAATGGGGTGATTAATAGAAACCGTGGAGCTCAAGTAATGACGGTAGATGAATTGTTAACAGCCCATTTGAAGATGGATGAAAAAGAGAAGGACAAAATGATTAAAATTATAAAGAAAACCTCCATTTTAGCTGCTGAAGTAGTTGCGCCAGCAGTTCCACATATAGAATATGGAGTTGATATCGGTATCAAACAAAACGGGGATCCGATTATATTTGAAATCAATACAAGCCCAGGAGTCGGCCCTTTTTCCAAGATTGACAATGGGGAAATGGCGAAACGAATTAAATCTATTCGGAAAATGTACCTAAAAGATTTAAGAAACGGGTAGGCTGATATTATGGTTCGATTCCAATAAAGAAAGTCGTACGATGAATATACTGTCGAAGCGTTCCAATACAAGTGAGGTGTATGTATTGAAGAATCAACTAAGAAAATGGAAGCAATATGTACTGTTAGGTCAACATCCCATAATCTCAAAATACATTCCCGAAACAAAGCTCTATACTATCGAAAACCTTTCTAATTTACTAGAACGTTATGAATATGTCTATTTAAAAAACGATAGAGGTGGTCGGGGGAAAGGGATTTATAAAGTTTTTAAAAGTAACGATGGGCTATACTGTTTTAACGGCTACACCTTAAATGGGGAAAAAATACAAAAAAACGTCGTCACGATTGAAGATTTTCACCCTGTACTACATCCAATTGAGAGATTTGGAGGATATATTGTTCAGGAGGGCATCAAGAGCTTGACTCCGAATGGATATTCGCTATCCATTCGAGTTCATGTTCAGACTCTTAAGGGAAAATGGCTTATTGGAGGAATGTATGGAAAGATTGCAACGAGAGAAACAATGGAGAATGGGATCATTAATAGCAACAGTGGAGCTCAAGTGATGACGATAGATGAATTGTTATCGGTACATTTGAAGATGGATGAAACAGAGAAGAATAAATTAGTTAATCGTATAAAGGAATTCTCCATATTAGCTACCGAAGTGGTTACATCAGAAGTTCCACGTATAGAATATGGAATTGATTTTGGAATTAGTCAAAGCGGGGATCCGATTATATTTGAAATAAATACGAGTCCAGGAGTCGGCAATTTTTCCAAGATTGAAAATGGGGAAATGCGTAAACGAATAAACGCGATTCGGAAAATGCACCTAAAAGATTCAAGTGACATGTAAGCAGAATTTATGTTTTCGATAAAAAAAGGAAGCATTCGCAGCTATTTCGCAAACGAATGCTTTTTTTTACTTTTCCTTAAAGGCATGTACAATTTAGAATCTAACCGGGTATTTCATTAGATTAGAGTACACGCTTAGCTGTCACAAAGTTACTTTTGGACCAATTAGAATCTAAGCTTTCTTTCACAACTGAACCTGAGTCAGATAAATACACATATTCATTATTTCCAATATAAATCGTGGCATACTTAATCTTGCTTCCCCCACTTTGCTTTAGGAAAATAAGGTCGCCCTTTTGCAATTTTTCTTTTTGAACTTGTACACCTTTCTCTGCTTGCTGACTGGCTACTTTTGTTTTCAGGTCAACACCATGTTGTTTAAAAATGTAATATGTGGAGCCTGCATTTGTGAAGGTTAATGATTTTTCATCGTAAATATTTAATTGATATTTCACGTTATTCATTATATTTAAAGTATAGTCTACAATCTTATCTTCTGACTTAAACATAACTGGTGGCTGAACGATTTTGTTTTTCTCTTAATAAACGCGCTTTGCCGTAATATAACGCTGATCATATAATCAGATAAAAGGACTCTCGAACTAATTCCTTTTCGAACTAAGGACAAGCATACGATGCTCTTATCCTTCTGATGTAGTTATTATCTCAAATACCAATTTTATCGAAAATGTGTGGTAAAACTTAACATTACCCATCATGACCCCACGAGCCTAGACATTATTGGGTTATAGAGAGTCTTTACAATTTCATTACATGTGTTACATCAGATGTTGATTGCCATTTTTCAATATTTGTGATTGCAAAAATAGATAAAGAAAACTCGTCGAGTCAACCTCATCGCTGACAATTTATACTTTCCTAACGTGCTAAAAAGCAAAAAGCGTCAGACACCGCAATAGGAAACTTCCATCCTCGGTTTCTGACACCCATGTTCTTACTGCCCGTTAATCTGTGATAAATTCGGTCTGAAAATGAAAAGACCATCTCGCATCATTCTAAATGATCACTGAAACCAGCTACCCACTTTGAATAGTGTAACGGGGCTGCTTGCGTATGGTCATAAAGCTGAAAATCATTTGCATCAAGAGCGATAGTCATATCTGGATACCGATTATTTATTTCAATAATCCAGAGGTTTTTATCTTCGTCCATGCCAATATCAACACCTATATAGCCTAAATGAATCTCTTTTTCCTCCAAAAATTTGCAGCACAAAATAGATTTTTGCTCCATTTCTTTATACTTTTTAAAAGCCTCATTGTAATCATTGTTATAAATTCTAACTAAAGTATCCCACGTTTTCTCCGCTGAACCCCCGCTTGATATGTTGCTGACTATACTATCTTTCACCCCATACCTCGTTATCATACCAGGGACAACCCAGGTTCCGTTTTGGTCTTTAACAACTATCACCCGAAAATCTATGATCCGATCATTCGATTTTAATAAAGGAATCCTTTTTTGAAAGATATATTTTTTTAGATTCAATTCTCCAATCAAATACTTTTCCACTGCATCCCAGGTATCTAAAACCATGGTCCTATTTAATCCATCTAACCGGTAATTTACTTTATAATTTTTCCTTGTCTTCTCCAGCTGATAAATTCCCTTCCCTTGACTTCCCGTAACAGGCTTTAAGTAAATACATCCGCTTTCGACCATTAGCTTCTTTACTTCCTGGAGATTCACCGCCAAACCGGTCTTTGGCAGGCTTCGGCTTAATTGATCATTCTTAGAAAGCCGTTGCCATATTTCCCATTTATTAAAAACATGAGAGTTAAAGTATTTAGAACCTATTAAATTTTGTAATAATTTCCTGTCAGCTTCCTTTAATGTCTTCCGGCAAAATAAAACTGACGGAAATGGAAAAGTCCCTTTCGTAAATTCATTTTCAATTGAATTATAGGCAAAACCATTCACAATCTTGTTCTTTTCGTCAATCCCATCAGTAGTTATCAATAAAATGAGACCGTTTATATGCTGGTAATCAATGAAATATTTTTTATAGTAATCTATATTTCTCCTTGGCATTTCATTTACTTGCCCTTTTATAAAAAGCCCGATAATAGGGCCGATTAATAATGTCTCTTCTTTAACTATTACTTCATAGTTAATTGAATCCGGAAGAGAAAAACCCGCTAGAAGGTCAGCTGATATATGAATTACTGCTTTATCTTCCTGATGCTTTCTTAAGGTAACTGCAGTTTTTTCTATAATCCCTATTGCTACATTAATCACTTGAAGCTTAGAAATGGATAGTTTTTTTAAAACAGTCGAATGAAGTGAGATTGAATGGCTAGATGTGTGATCAGTTAGGATGGTAAACTTCATCTAATCCCTCCCTCTTAAGCGTTCTTCTTTCATTTTGAAAAGACGATCCTTATCAATAACAATAATGAAATCACCTTGATATATATACTTATGAGGCTTTTTTATTTTTGTATGGTTATCTATCCTAAATCAAGTTAGTAAAAAAAAAAGGCAGCGTTTGTATGGGTTTGATCTTTTTAATGGTACCTCTAAAGCAATCTAATTAGTTATCAGTACAAGCAATGTAGATATATTGAACATAGGATGTTACAAAGGAGGTGAATTTATTGAAGGATCGATTAGGAAAATGGAAGCAATATACGCTATTAGGTCAACATCCCTTACTCTCAAAACACCTTCCAGAAACAAAGCTCTATTCAATCGAAAACCTATCCGAATTACTTGAACGTTATGAATATGTCTATTTAAAAAATAATCGAGGTGGTCGAGGGAAAGGGATTTATAAGGTATTTAAAAGTAACGATGGGCTCCATTGTTTTAACGGCTACCCTCTAAATGGGGAAAAAATAAAAAAATGCGTTGTCAATATTGAGGATTTCCACCCTATACTACATCCAATTGAGAGATTTGGAGGATATATTGTTCAGGAGGGTATCAAGAGCTTGACTCCGGATGGGCATCCGCTATCTATTCGAGTTCATGTTCAAACTCTTAATGGTAAGTGGCTTATTGGAGGGATGTACGGAATGATTGCAATCGGGAAAACAATGGAAAGTGGAGTCATTAATATGGACCGCGGAGCTCAAGCTATGAGGCTAGATAAATTGTTATCGGTACATTTGAAGTTGGATAAAACAGAGAAGAATAAAGTAATAAATAGTATAAAGACAATCTCCATTTTAGCAGCTGAAATGGTGGCATCCGAAGTTCCACGTATAGAATACGGAATTGATCTTGGTATCAGTCAAAGTGGGAAACCGATTATATTTGAAATCAATACAAGCCCTGCTGTCGGCCTTTTTTCCAAGATGGGAAATGGGGAAATGGGGAAACGTATTAAAGCTATTCGGAAAATGCACAAAGAAAACCAAATCGACATGTAGGCGGATTTTCTAAAGGAATTAAAAAAAGAGGCATTCGCAGTTATTTCGCAAACGAATGCTTCTTGTATTTTTTCTAAATGGACACGAGTTAGCCTAACCTATGTATTTAGTTTTTTTCTATTAAAATACGCGCTTTGCATACATATAATGGCTTTTATAATTATCGGATAACAGTACTCTCGAAATAACTCCATCTGAGCTCGGCACGATAATACGGGAATCACCCGTATAAATAGCTACCCTAGTCGGTGTGCTAGAACCCACTGTGCTATTAAGGAAAACTAGATCACCTTTTTTTAAGTACGAACGAGAAACGGTTTTACCTAATTTAGATAGGTCGCTTACTGATGTTTTTCCTAAATTCACGCCATTTAACTTGTAAATATAGTTAACGTAGCCCCCACCAGTAAACTTCATGTTTGCTTCATCATTCACGCTTCCCATTTTTACCTTGTTCATTAAATTATAAGCATCTTCTACAAGATAATCCGCTTTTGTTGCTGGATTAGATGGCAATAAAGATGGCAGCACTCTTCGGGCACTCATATAATTATCTCTATAAAAGGACGTACTGTTTAAATCAGAGATCGTAATATTCAGTTTTGCATTTGCCATGTGAAGTATTTTATTATCTCCAATATAGATCCCTACATGGCTTGGAAGCGTTGCTGTAGGTGAACTTCTAAAGAAAACTAAATCACCTTTTTGCAGTTGATCTCTTGGCACAAACGTTCCCTGCTTAATCATATAATCTTCGTCGCGATTACCTAGATCGATCCCATTCTTCTCAAAAATAAACGCGATGAATGAAGCACATCTAAACTGAAGTTTTTCGTAGTTGTATGTTGTTGAGGCATATGTTGCTTTTCCCATTAAACTCTTACCAAAACGAATGATGTCATCAGCCTTGGCATCCACAGCTTTTTGGTTATTATAAACATTAACCGTTGCTGCTGAAACCTCTAATGGCTTGATTAGGCCGGGAACTGCTCCTAATGTACTAAATCCAAGTGCAAATACAAGTGTTGTTGTAACTAAACGCTTATTCATAAGTTACCTCCTGATGTTTTTTCTAGCTTGTCCTGATTTTAACATGGAAATGAAATTTGCCCTTAAGCCAATATCCACCAACAGAAATATTACAACTGCTCATGCCCTGTCCTTAAAGGGATTTCCTTTGATTATTACAGTTTAGTTACACTAAAGTAAACATTGGAACTCTGCGGAAATAACCATTTTTTTCAAATAAAAAAATACAAACCAATCGGTCTGCCTCTTTCATTTACATTCACATATACAGTCCTTATTTTTTTCTAAACAGATGAATGAGAGGTTCTAAATCACAATAAGCAACAGAGGCTTTGAAATAACGATTGAATTAGGCGGGACAAATTGGGGCAAGTCCATTTTCGCTTCATCAACATGTTTATAATAAGATAATTTATCAGGGGAGATGCCCATTGCCCTAGCTTCATGACAATATTCTTTCGCCCATTTTCCGACCGCTACCAATCTATTAATCGTTAGGCCGCCGATTTTTTCACCTATTTGACGATGAACTTTTTTGGGTATGCTTCATTCGTATGAGGGTTCTCCATATCTCCTAAAACAAGAATAATAGGTCTCTTAGGCAAATATGGGACTTGGCTTAATAAAAGGTTAGTGGAGTCTGGATTAGCATTGAATTTATCATGGACGACGGTAATATCATTTAAGAACCTGAAGCTGGCCCTTTATAGGAGAGAATTGAGCAATCCCCTGTTAAATCTTCTTAATTGGTACTTGAAGCTCTAACCCTACAGCAATCGCCGCTAATGCATTTGCGATATTATAACTGCCAAAGGTATTCATCATACAATCAAACTCAAAGTCTTTTCCTTTACAGTAAAGCAACTTTAGAAATTTTTGTAGTATACATTTGTTGCTCGAATGGTATTTCCTTTTGAAAAACCAAAAGTGATAATTGCTCAACCATTTCCGCCTTACCTTTGATTATATTTTCCATTGTACCTAGTCTAGTTAAATGTGCCAGGTGAATGCATGTAACCACCTTGAAAAGTTTTTTTCACAGTAAAAAGCCACCTAAGTTCTTAACTAGGTGACTTGGATATATGTTTTTTAAGCTTTTTATATATAAGCATTTATTTTAATAAACATCATATGCCTTCCTAGGAAGCGGAAGACTGGAGGCGGTTGCAAAGTTACTCATGAAGGCATAAAAAAAAGGCTCTTTCTGCAAAATAAAGAAACCTTCCGAAATATACAGGGATGACCCTCAGTTAACGCTTTCATCACATGAAAACCAGTTAGACTAAAGAGCCATCACTCGGTCTTATCCCCATAAGTCCGTATAAATGCAAAATATATAATAACCCCTTTGCACAGTACGATTATACTACATTTTTTTATATATGACAATTTTGTGAACAAAACTGGAAAACAAAAGACAGCGAATAACTCCCCTTAAAACCAGCAGTTTCACTGTCTATGACTTATTATGCATCTATTGGTAGAACATAAAGAAGTACCGCAAAAAAGTGGGCTGCAGAGCCTCCCAGCACAAAAAGATGCCATACAGCATGATGAAAAGGAAAACCTCTCCACACATAAAATATTGCACCGGCAGTATACATAAGGCCCCCGAATATGAGCAAATACATGCCATTAGGCGGAAGCGCAGCACTAAGGGGACTCCAGGCTGCAACTATCATCCAGCCCATAACCAGATAAAGAAGCGTGGATAAAAACAGGAATTTCTTCACAAAAAACGCTTTAAAAATGACTCCTCCCGCCGCTATACCCCAGACGATTCCAAGCAATGTCCATCCGAGAACCCCGTTTACACAAATAATCATAAATGGTGTGTAAGTGCCTGCAATAAAAAAATATATGGCTGAATGATCAAAGATTTCCAACAGGTCTTTAGCTCTGCCAGGAGGAAAGCTATGAACCAGTGTAGACGCCATATAAAGAACAAGCATGGAAATTCCGTAAATGATGGAAGCAGCCAGATGCCAAGGTTTTCCTTCTTCTGCTGAATAAATAATCAAAAAAACTAATGCAGCTATGCTGAGCATGGCTCCAATACCATGGGTTATGGCATTGACCAGCTCTTCTTTTTTCGTATAAACATGTGTATCGGCCAAAGCATTCACCTTCGCTTTCACTTTATAAGAGCCCTTTCAGGACGGATGAGTTCCGCTGGTTTCAGTACCCTTTGTTACAGCTCTAGAGCAACAATCATAAATACTGCCATCACGGCTATTTTTATCTGCTCTAAGTATACCCCGATTGCCCACACCATAAAAGATGGAATAATCACTAAGGTCCAAAATTTTTACCGATTGGCCAACACACTATCCGTATCACCCTTCACTAAAGATAATGTTGCAGTGTCCCAGCCTGCAAACAAGTTTCTCCTGCATTAACAAAAACGGTTGCAAGCTCAAACTAATTCGACTATCATCTAATTAGATAACAATCGAATTAGGAGGTGTTATTCTTGCAGCTTGATAAACTTATTGCTTTTCACAAAACAATGGGTGATGCCCAAAGGATCAGGATTGTCACTCTTCTTGCTTCAGGACCCAAACATGGAGGGGCCCTTGCAGGAATATTGGGTATAACACCGCCAACGGTTTCCCACCATCTCTCCAGGCTGAAAGAAATAAATATCATAAAAGACAGGAGAGATAAAAACACCGTTTATTATTTCTTGAATGAAGATGTCCTTCATTATTATTCTGAGGCATTGCCAAAGCTTATTTCAAATAGGGAGGAAGAAAAAGTGACAGATGAAAAGACTGTGGAATATAAGAAGATCCTGGACAATTTCCTTTCCAAAGATGGCCGTTTAAAAACCATCCCTGCACAAAGAAAGAAAAAATTGGTCATACTCGATCACCTTGCAAGCGGCCTGGAATCCGGGAGAAGATACGAGGAAAAAGAAATTAATGAATTTATAACAAAATTTCACGAAGATTATGCCACCATCAGAAGGGAATTTATCATAAACGGAATTATGTTCAGGGAAAACGGCATTTATGAACTAAATCCAAAAGAATTATGGGCCAGCATTGAATAATATTCTGTTTTAAATGATATCCCTTCAATGTATTCCCTTTTGCTGGACAGGTGATATACAAAACAGCCATGAGCTTAAGCACTCATGGCTGTTTTACCCCATTAACCCTGCCCTACGGCAAAATGATGGCCGCCGATTACTCTGACTACCTTCAATGTTC
Source organism: Bacillus sp. OV322 (assembly GCF_900112495.1). Classification (GTDB taxonomy): domain Bacteria; phylum Bacillota; class Bacilli; order Bacillales; family DSM-1321; genus Peribacillus. Next base: position 119,269 of record NZ_FOMA01000006.1, on the reverse strand, counting down.
TCATCCATTTGCTCTTAGTCAAGCTGGGATTGTAAAAATACAATTCTTTATAAGTATATCCCTGGATGGCTATTGCTTCATTCACTGCACGCTTTGAATCAGACCCTGCCTTTTTATTGATGCTGCCATTTGAAACAGGCTCGAATTGGTTCTTCTGATAAATGACTCCATGAATGGAATCCGGAAACTGTTTATTATGAACGCGGTTCAGTACCACTGCAGCAACCGCCACCTTGCCTTTATACGGTTCTCCTTTTGCTTCGGCATTCACAAGTCTGCCAAGCAGCTCTTTATCATGATTGCTGATAGGAGATTGCGGGATTTCCAGCACTTTTCCAGGTTCAGCCACATTGTTATCATTATGGTTCACTTTTTTTAGTGACTTAACAGATACTCCATATTTTTTCGCGATTTCCCAAAGATTTTCTCCCTGTTTAATCGTGTGTTTTTTCACTGGTACAGCTGCATATGTTGAATGTTCTGGCACAAACGTCAATACCACAAACAATATTATTCCAAGAGACATTATGAACGCCTGATTGCGTATTTTTGTCATGATCCTACCTCCTTGTTAACCAAAAACAAGGATAACAGAGGAACGAAAAAAAAACAGCGCTTAATATTTCCCAAGGAAATAGAGGAAATCATTCCAAGCTTTCGTTTAAGTTAAAGCACATGCAGCTTTTTGTCACCCAGGTTATGCGCCTTTTTTCTTTTCAGCAGCATATGTACATAAAAAAACAATGGTACTCCAATAAAAGCAGCAGCACTTAATGTACCGAATAAGTACATCGGCTTTCCTGCTCCAAAGGATTGAAGCAGATATCCTCCAAGCAGCGGCCCTAAAACATTGCCGAGCCCATTGAAACCCATTGCCCCAAAGTAGGTTCCTTTTAAAGATGGATCGGCAATTTCATCAATAAAAATATCAGTCATGCTGAACATAAGAACTTCACCGACTGTAAAAAGAAGAATAAGGACAATCAGGGATGCAATATTATGTGCAAAACCAAACCCAATCAGTGATAAGCAAATGACAAAGTTCCCTGCCATGATCGACACCAGAGGTGATAATTTCTTTCCAAGCTGTACCAGCGGATATTGGATCAGAACGACCGCCACAGCATTCAATGCGAGAAGATAGGAAAATACTGCCACACCATTTTCAAACGAAGACTCTGAAAAATACTGAGGAAGTGTGGAATTGAACTGGGAAAAACCTATGATGGAAAGAATCATGGCTAAAAGTGTCAATGTGAAGATTTTGTCTTTCCTGATTAGTGATAACGCTTCGTTTAATGCAACACGATTCTCTGAAGTCCTCCTTTTTGGGACATAATGCTTTAAAGAAATGGCCAGAGATATTCCATATAATATATATATACCCGACGCTGCAAAGAAGGTTGCCGTAGAGTGTGATGATCCAAGCTTCAATCCAAGAATAGGGCCAAAGGTCACCCCCACGTTAATCGCTGTATATCTTAAATTGAAAATCATCAGCCTGTTTTTCGGTTCAGTGATATCAGACAGCAGAGCCCGTGAAGATGGTTCAAACAGCGATTTGCATAAACCATTCAATGAATTCATGATAAAAAAAGCAATAACACTATGTGCTGCCCCAAACCCGGCAAATACTGCTGCCCACAAAAAGACAGAAATAAGAAGGATATTCCTCCTCCCGAATCTGTCGGATAAATATCCTCCAATGAAGCTTGAAAATACGCCCGCCAAGGCACTTACTGCCACAATCGCACCTGCCTCGGCGGGTGACGCATGCAGGGTTTTGGTCAAATATATCGCTAAAAATGGCATGCTCATGGATATAGCCATCCTGCCGAACATTGTTCCAATAATAATATTCCAGCCAATCGGGCCAACCTCACGAAATATTCTGCTCATATAATCCCCATTTCCTATGTATATCCGCTCTTTCTCCGGACTATATAATCCTTTTGATACATGACATGTAAGCCGTTAAACAATTGACTATTTTCTGATTTTATTGTTTATTTTCCATACCGTCAATCACTCTCTTAAAAATATTTAAATATTTTCAGGCTACTTTCCTATATTTTGCTGCTAAAAACAAAGTGGTTAATTTAATTTCCGTTCCATAATGTAAACTTTGTTGCTATGGAATAAGGGGTTGATTTCCGCTCCAGGATGCTCGCTTTCCGCGGGGCGGGCGATGAGCCTCCTCGGCTTCGCCTGCGGGGTCTCACCTTCCCGCTAATCCCGCAGGAGTCTCGCACCTTGCACTCCAATCAACCTCATTTAAAAATGAAATCACCTCTCACAACTCATTAAAAAACAACAATCTTTAAGAAAAGAGCCAAAAACAAAAAAAGAGACATGCAAATGTCCCTTATTTCCCTAACAATGTAATATATACCTGCCGTTCTCTTGGACCATCAAATTCACAAAAATAAATCCCCTGCCATGTTCCAAGAATGGGATTGCCTTTATGGACGATTACCTGCTGTGACGGGCCAGTGAAGGAGGTTTTTAGATGTGCTGCAGTATTTCCTTCAGCATGCAAATCGAGTTCATGGTTCCACGGGAAAATTTCATCAAGCATTCTCAGAAAATCTGTTTTAACATCAGGGTCAGCATTTTCATTTATGGTTATTCCGGCGGTTGTATGTGCTGAATAAATAACTGCTATGCCTTCTTCAAAGCCTGTTTCCTTTATGAATTCCCTGACTTCTGGCGTCAGGTCTATGATTTCATCTCTTTTCCTTGTACTCACGCTAATTTTTTTGATCATGCTTATCCTCTCCTTTTGGAAAACTCATACCAGCTTCCCATGATTTCTTGTACAAAGTCTGTTCCATTTATGGTTTTTATGCATACCTTAAATGGCTTCTGATCTGTTTCTTCAGTGTCAGCAGACTGCTGGCATTTTGCAGCAGGCTCTGCAAAAATAAGACGTGTCCCTCCTGCAATGACAGAACAGCAGAAACAATCGAGCGTGTGATCCAAATAATATTCTTCTATCTTTGCATCAAGGAGCATGCTCCATTTTGCTGCTGTTGCCTTACAATTTTTTACCCTAAAATATACAGATGAAATCCCTTCATCCGCTCCGCTTTTGATTATTATACCCCTATCAAGCAAATTCTTCAGTCTGATTGAATCCTCTTCCCACTCAATGAAAAACGGCAATGGAAGTTCTCCTTCTTTTTGTTCGATAAAAAGCATTTTCCATTGCAGCAATGCTCCATCTTCAAGCCGCCGTTCGGCATGTATCACCTTTTTGGGATTCATACCTTTTTGAAGCAGAACATTCCTGAGTGCGGATATATTTTTGGTCCGAAAGCAAATGGCACCGAAGCCTTCATGATGATGATTTTGCAGAAGCAGGGAAATCAGATCATTGTCGGCATGCCTAGCCTTCTCTATGTCATTCACAGCCAAAAATTCAATATAAGCCAAGCCGGCATGCATCAGGCTGTTCCAGGTTCCCCATTTTTCATGTTTGCCGCCAATTACAGCGTGGCGGCCAATTTCCTTCATTTTATCAGCTGCCTCAGCAGGGCTGCGTTTTATAAAATGTACAAGGTGATCGAATAAAAGATCCAAAACCTTTCCTCTCCTTCCATATTGCCATAATCCCCTGTCAGCTTAAGGATGAAGCTTAGCTTTATGACTCATTAAAATATGTACCTCAGGTAAAATCAGGTAAATTGATTTTACCATACTTGAAGGACCAAACAGATCAATATGTTTCCGGCTGTTATGAAGTGATGATTGCAGATTGTTCCCTCCGCTGTGAGACGTAAGCAGGCCTAATTCCCCCCGGTATTTTTCCATAAAAAAGCAGGCTTTTCAACAAAGCCTGCTTATTGAGCATCTTACGTGACTAACATTATATTTTCTGTTTTTTCCAGACCCCGAGAATGAGGGCTGTCACAATAGATCCAGCCAATATCGCTGCTGCATACAGGAGCGGATGGTTGACGAGGCCGATTACGAATATTCCTCCGTGCGGTGCCGGGAGAGTGATGCCAAAAACCATGGTAAGGGCACCGGCAATCGCAGATCCGATTACACTGCTGATGATTACCCTGAGAGGATCAGCAGCTGCGAAAGGAATTGCCCCTTCTGTTATAAAGGATATTCCCATGAAATAGTTGGTAAATCCTGATTTTCGTTCTGTTTCTGTAAATTTATGCTTAAAAAAAGTGGTAGCGAGTGCAATACCGAGTGGAGGAACCATCCCTCCTGCCATAACGGCCGCATGAGGCCCAAGGCTTCCTGCCTGGATGGCAGCAATACCAAATGTAAAGGCTGCTTTATTAATCGGACCACCCATATCTACTGCCATCATTCCGCCAAGGATGATGCCGAGCAGAATGGCATTCGCACCTGATAATCCCTGCAGCCAGGAAGTCAAGCCTGTATTTATGGCTGTTACCGGGTCATTAATCACGTACAGCATAATTAATCCTGTAATCAGGATTCCAAAAACCGGGTACAGCAGAACTGGCTTTATTCCTTCAAGCTGCTGCGGCAGTTTATCAAATAATTTCTTAAGCCCTAATACAACGTATCCGGCAAGGAATCCTGCAATCAATCCGCCAAGAAAACCAGCATGGGCCTGGGCTGCCAGATATCCGCCGACAATTCCCGGTGCAAACCCTGGCCGGTCAGCGATGCTGCTTGCGATGAACCCGGCAAGAATTGGAACAAGGAAGAAGAATGCGCCATGATCTCCCCCGCCAATGTATCCCAGGGCACCTGCAATCGGATTATAGCTGGGGTCTTTTGGATCTGAGGCATGAATGCCAAAAAAGAATGAAAGGGCTATCAAAATTCCGCCTCCAACAACAAACGGAAGCATATTGGAAACACCGTTCATTAAATGCTTGTAAAATCCCCCCAGTTTTGATGTTGAACCGGCATCTTCACCGCTTCCAGCGGTATTTTTCCCCGCCTTATAAATAGGTGCCTCCTGTTTCATTGCCCTTTGGATCAATTCCTGGGGCTTCCTTATGCCCTGTGCGACAGGAACAATAATGACAGGCTTTCCTGCAAAGCGATCCATCTCTACCTGTTTATCGGCAGCAACGATAATGGCATCAGCCGCCCGTATTTCTTCATTAGTCAGTTTATTTTTTATCCCGGTGGAACCATTTGTCTCTACCTTAATGTTCACACCCAACTCTTTTGCTTTCGCCTTTAAAGCATCAGCTGCCATGTAAGTGTGGGCAATGCCTGTCGGACAAGCGGTAACGGCAAGCAGCATCCTTGATGTAGCAAATTCTTCCGATTCATTCTGACTTTCGCTTTCTTGTTCTTTTTTATCTATCAGCTCAAGTATTTCACCTGCCTTTGAAGCACTAAGCAGCTTACCGCGGAACTCTGCATCCATTAATAGAGACGAAAGTCTTGACAGCGTTTCCAAATGATCGTTATCAGCACCTTCGCTTGCTGCAATCATAAAGAAAAGATGTGATGGCTGTCCGTCCAGTGATTCATATTCAACCCCGCGGCTGGAACGTCCGAAGCAGATGCTTGGCTTTTTTACCGCTGCAGTTTTGGCATGGGGGATGGCAATTCCTTCTCCGATGCCTGTTGTGCTTTGTTTTTCCCTATCCAATATGGCAGCCTTGTAGCTAACGGGATCGTGCAGCCTTCCCGCTCCCTCCAGCTTGGCAACTAATTCGTCAATGACACTGTCTTTGGATTCTGAAGCTAATTCAAGAATAATAGTATCATATTGTAAAAGGTCTGTTATTTTCATAGTAAACCACCCTTCATTTCTTCAATTTCAATGTCGCCAAGCAAATTTTCGATATCACCTTGTCTGCAAAGATCCGCAGAAAAGGCAGTCGCACTCCCCGCGGCCAGACTGTATCTGAAGGCAGCAAGCATGCCCGCTGTCACATATTTACCGATAAATCCGGCAACCACGGAATCTCCTGCTCCTGTAGAATTCACTACACACCCTTTTGGAACATTGGCTTTATATGTTTTGCCATCCGTGCATAAAACAGCTCCTTCACCAGCCATAGAGACGATAACATGCTGTGCCCCTGCTTGTGCAAGTTTTTTTCCGTAAAAGGCAGCTTTATCGAAGGAGTCAATTTCTTCAGAAAAAATCTCTCCCAATTCATGATGGTTAGGCTTAATCAGGAAAGGCCGGTGCTTCACTGCATTCAGCAGTTCACTCCCGCTTGTATCGACAACTGCCTTAATATTGTTATTTCCGCAAAATTCAGTCACTTGTTCATAAAATCCGGCCGGCATGCTTTTAGGAATACTTCCAGAGAGTACCAGGATATCGTTTTCCTTCAGCTTTTTTATTTTATTTAACAGGTCTTGATAATTTTCGGAAGAGATTTCCGGTCCGTTTCCATTGATTTCGGTTTCAGTATCTGTTTTTAATTTAATGTTAATCCGGGATTCTCCGGAAACCCTTGTGAAGTCCGTTTCAACATCTTCTTTCCTGAGGAAATCTGAGATAAATTCGCCTGTAAAGCCGCCAATGAAGCCAAGTGCCATGCTATTAACATTCAGCCTTTTTAAAACTCTTGAAACGTTGATACCTTTGCCTCCCGGAAATCTGACATCGTTGTTTACCCGGTTTAAGTGGCCGATTTTTAAATGTTCCACTTGTACGATATAATCTATCGAAGGATTAAGGGTTACTGTATATATCATGCTGTCACAACCTTTGCTTTAGGGTTTTTCCTAAGCTCGGCCAAAGCCTCTGCATCATTTTCATCTGTAATGACCATTGCTTCATGTATATCTGCTACTTTAGCGAATGTCGATTCATTCAGCTTCGTGCTGTCAGCCAGAATATACACTTCATTGGATACAGAAATCGCCATCTTCTTGAGCAGTGCCTCGTCCGGGTCTGGAGTTGTAAATCCAAGTTCAGGATGTATGCCGTTAATACCTAAAAAGCATTTATCAAACCTGAATTGCGAAATGAAATTCACTGCCGTACTTCCTACTACGGCACTAGTAGAAACTTTTATTTCTCCACCGGTAATCAGTGACTTTATCTTATTTTCCATCAGGAGCTGAATATGCATCACTCCATTTGTAAGAACGGTTACATTTTTACTTTTCAAAAAAGGAATCATTTCCATTACGGTTGTTCCGGCATCCAGATAAATGCAATCGCCTTCCTCAACAAAGGAGGAAGCCAATTGGCCGATTTTCAGTTTTTCAGCTGTAAATTTATTTTGTTTTTCATGTATGCTTGGCTCAAGTCCTTTTCTTTGAAGCAATGAAGCGCCTCCATGCACTCTTTTCAGCAGCTTCATTTCTTCGAGCTGCGATAGGTCTCTCCTGATTGTTGACTCCGATGTTTGCAAGTGGTCGACAAGCTCCTGCAGCTTGACAGTTCCATTCATCTTTAGGAGTGCCATTATCTCTTGGTGCCTTTCAGCGGTAAGCAAAAGAACCACCTCATTTCTTATTATCTTTATAATAAAGGAAGCCCTTACAAAATACAATCAAAAACATTCAAAATCATTTAAATTCATTCAAAAACATTTAAATTCATTCAGTTCGATTTTTAAACCTCTGCTAATTTTCCTGGTAATTTCCGCTTCACAGCTGCACTCCCTTCCACTTTAACCGGGCCTGAGGGCTTAAATAAAGGCTGTTTTTGTAAACGTTGCTGCTATGGAAACAAGGTGGTTGATTTCCTCTTCAGGCTGCTCGCTTTCCGCGGGGCAGCCGGTGAGCCTCCTCGGCTGCGCCTGCTTGGGTCTCACCTGTTCAGCATATGAAGCCACTGAAAAAGTCAGGAATTTTAAAAGTGAAAAATGATGTACAAAAAACGAAGCTCTAGAATCGCTTCTAAGCGACGATAAGAAGGTCAGGAAACATTTTTGATCCCCTATAAACTCATCTTTTTTCCAAAACATATAGTTTTTCAGTGGCCTGCTGCATATCCCGCAGGAGTCTCTCACCTTACGCTCCAATCAACCTGACTTGACAATGGGAACGCCTCACATAAAAAACTAAAAAAACAACAATCTTTAAGAAATGAGCCTAAATAAAAAGGGTACAATCCTTTTCAGCCACAAACAGCATGATTCTTTTGCAGATCAGCTGTGAATAACGAAGCTGCTTACTGGTGGTAATTAAGTATTTTTGGATGTCCTCTCTTTCCTGAGATGATATAGATTCATATAAGAGCTTAATCTATTGTCATATTGGAAGACTTGAAAACTATTTGGAATAGAAGATTTCCATGAACGAAAAAAAGCCTAACTTATTCCAGCAATATGGAATAAGTTAGGCTTTTCTGTAATCAGCCTTCTAATAAAAGCTGTTCAGGATCTTCTAAAAGTTCTTTGACTGTGACAAGGAAGCCAACCGCTTCTTTACCGTCTACAATTCTGTGGTCATAAGAAAGCGCAAGATACATCATTGGCCTGTTTTCCATTGTGTCATTATCAATGGCAACCGGCCTAACCTGGATTTTGTGCATTCCGAGGATACCCACTTGCGGAGCATTTAGGATCGGTGTTGATAATAATGATCCAAATGTTCCTCCATTTGTGATTGTAAACGTGCCGCCAGACAAATCGGATAGTGCCAGCTTATTGTTCCTTGCTTTTACAGCAAGATCAGAAATCGCTTGTTCGATTCCGGCAAAGCCTTTTCTGTCTGCATCACGCACAACAGGAACCACAAGACCTTCATCTGTCGAAACGGCAACGCCGATATCATAAAATTTCTTCATGATAATTTCATCGCCATTTATTTCTGCATTAAGAAGAGGGTATTTCTTAAGTGCGCCGATAACCGCTTTTGTGAAGAAGGACATAAAGCCCAGCTTAACATCATGCTGCTTTGCGAACGCATCTTTACGGCGTTTCCTAAGATCCATGACTGCTGTCATGTCAACCTCGTTAAAAGTAGTAAGCATTGCTGCTTCATGCTGCACTGCCACAAGTCGCTTAGCAATGGTCTGGCGTCTGCGGGACATTTTTATTACTTCTACACGGTCATCGGATTGGGATGGTGCCGCTGGTGCAGGCGCAGCCTTTGGTGCCGGTGCACTTTGCTTTTGAACAGGTGCTTTTCCAGCCGCTTCTACATCCTGGACCCGTACTCTTCCAAGCGGATCTGCAGCTGCCACTTCACTTAAGTCAATTCCCTTTTCACGAGCAAGTTTTCTTGCAGCAGGAGAAGCTATTGTCCTCTGTGCAGGGTCTTGTTTCGTTTCTTCTTTTGGTTCAGTTGTGATAGGCTCTGTCTTCGCTTCTGCAGCTTTTGGTGCTTCCGTGCTGACAGGAGCTGCAGTTTCAGCAGGAGCTTCGGCTGGTGCCGCTTTTGAACCGCTTTCGTCTACTACAGCAATTGCCTGGCCGACTTGAACGGTATCGCCTTCTTCTGCAAGAAGCTCTTTTAGTGTTCCAGAGTAATCGGAGATAATTTCCACATTTACCTTATCTGTTTCAAGTTCAAGGATATAATCCCCTTTTTCCACTGTATCTCCCGGTTGCTTTAACCATTGTGCAATGGAACCTTCTGTAATTGATTCTGCTAATTCCGGTACTTTGACTTCAGCCATCTTACTTTTCCCCCTCTACTGTACGTGTAATCGCTTGAGTAATAATCCTCTGCTGCTCTTTTTTATGGACAGTCGGATCTCCCTCTGCAGGGCTTGAACGGCGTTTTCTTCCTATATAAGAAACATTCAGGCCATGAGGTGCCGCTGCATTCAGCCTCGGTTCAACAAAGTTCCATGCCCCCATGTTTTTAGGCTCTTCCTGCAGCCAGATAATTTCCTTCAGGTTTGGATATTTTTTCATGACCTTCTGGATTTCCTCAAATGGGAATGGATAAATTTCTTCGATTCTGATTACATGAAGCCAATCCAGATTTTCCTCAGAAGAAATTCTGCTGCTAAGTTCTACGGCGAGCTTTCCTGTGCAGAAAACAATTCTTTCTACTTGATCAGGGTTTTCACCAAGACCCGGCTGTTCAATGTAAGTCTGGAATTCACCTTCAGTAAAAGCGGAAACCTCTGATGCCATAACCTGATTTCTCAGCAGGCTTTTAGGTGTCATAAGTACCAGCGGCCTTACTTCATCCATTTCAAGAATCTTGGCTTGTCTTCTTAAAATATGGAAATACTGTGCGGCAGAACTCAAGTTTGCAACAGTCCAGTTATTTTCAGCTGCAAGAGAAAGGAAGCGCTCCAGGCGCGCACTTGAATGCTCTGGCCCTTGCCCTTCGTATCCGTGAGGCAGCAGCATGACAAGCCCGGACTTCTGGCCCCATTTAGCACGTCCGGCGGCAATGAACTGGTCAAACATCACTTGTGCTGTATTGGCGAAATCCCCAAACTGGCCTTCCCAAAGAACAAGTGTTTCAGGTGCAAAAACATTGTATCCATACTCAAATCCTACCACTGCTGTTTCAGTGAGCGGGCTGTTATGGACAGCAAAGGAAGCTTTTGCAGACTCAAGTTTGTGAAGCGGTGAATATGTCTGGCCATTCTCGCTATCATGAAGAACAATGTTGCGCTGTGCGAATGTTCCCCGTTCAGAATCCTGTCCAGTTAGCCTGATTGGCGTACCATCACTTAAAATGGAGGCGAATGCCAAGGTTTCAGCATGGGCCCAGTCTATCTTTCCATTTTCAGTGAATGAATCAAGGCGGCGGGTAAGGATGCGTCCCAGTTTTTTATTGACTGTAAACCCTTCCGGCCATTGAACTAACTCTTCATTAATTTTTTTAAGTTCAACTTCCGCTACAGCGGTTACAATTTTTGGAAGTCCATGTTCAACCGTTTCAGGCGGGTTGCATTCTGCACCTTCCACCGGTTTATCGCCTGATACCCTGCTATATGCTTCTGTCAGCCTCGAATCCACTTGTTTTTCAATGTCATCGATTTCTTCCTGAGAAATTTCATTATTTTTCAGGAGAAGTTCCCCATAAATTTCTTTCTGGGTTTTATGCTGATGTATAAGAGCATACATTTGCGGCTGGGTGACAAGCGGCTCGTCCATTTCGTTATGGCCAAAGCGTCTATAGCCGATTAAATCAATTAAGAAATCCTTTTTAAATTCTTTGCGGTATTTATATGCCAGCGCCACAGCTGCAAGGCATGCCTCAGGGTCATCTGCATTCACATGCACAATCGGAACTTCGAATCCTTTAGCAAGATCGCTTGCATATCTTGTGGAACGGGAGTCTTCACTTTCAGTGGTAAAACCGATCATATTATTTGCAATGATATGGATGGATCCGCCGGTCTGATAACCCCGCAAACGGCTTAAATTAAGGGTTTCCGGAACAATGCCTTCACCAGGGAAAGCTGCATCTCCGTGTATTAAAATTGCCATCGAACCCGTTATATCCTGAACAGGATAACCTGCCTTTGTCCTGTCTTCCTGTGCAGCACGTGAATATCCGACAGAAATCGGGCTGACCACTTCAAGATGGCTCGGGTTATTGGCCAAGGTAATTCTTGCTTTTTGGGTATTTTCCTTTGTAATTTGCTTATCAAGGCCTAAGTGATACTTAACATCGCCAGTCCAGCCGTAATTGATGCCAATCGATCCCTCAGATGGAACAAGATCTTTATTTGGAGAGTGCTGGAATTCAGAAAAAATCACTTCATATGGCTTCCCAAGCACATGTGCAAGGACATTCAAACGTCCGCGGTGGGCCATGGCAATATTCACATTAAAAGCCCCGTCCTGGACTGCTTCGGAAATCAATTCGTCGACAATCGGAACTAGTGTATCTAAACCTTCAATAGAAAACCGTTTTTGGCCGACATATGTACGGTGCAAAAATTTCTCAAAGTTTTCTACTTCAGTCAGCCTTTTCAGCAGAAGAGATTTTTTCTCTTTTGTAATCTCCGGGAACATGCTTCCGGTTTCAACCATATCTGTAAGCCATTGTTTTTCGCCTAGATCGCTAACATGCTGAAACTCAAAGGCTATCGTTTTTGTATAAAGTTCTTTCAAATATTGAACAGCATCGTATCCGTCCTTCACATGATCAGGAGAAGCAGCACAAATGAAGTCTGCCGGAATTTTTTTCAGATCATCTGCTGTTAAGTCATATTTTTCAAAATGGATCTGCTCTGCATCTAATGTTTTGTCATTCAGAGGATTAATATTGGCCGCTAGATGTCCATATGTACGGATATTATCAGCCAGCTTAACGGCTGACATGATCTTCTTCATAGATAGACTCTCGCTTGGTTCGATGGTTTGCCTAACCGGTGCCTCTGCCATTACTTCTGCATGTGCATCCAATGCCGGCGGACCAGCAATCTCAAATAAGTTTTTCAGTTCCGGATCCACTTCATCCGGATTGCTTTGCAGTAAATCGTATTGCTCCATGACGTACCCAAGGTTTGGACCGGAAAAAGCTTTCCATGGATCGTATGCCTTAGCATCCTTGTTGGCCATCTTGTAAACCCCCAGATTTTTTCAAAATTTTAAGTTCCCGTTTTACCCATCCCCAGAATATTTGCTGTTTGTCTATTTTTAATAAATATATAAAAATAGTTAATTTGCGATAAATTTATAATATTCAAAGGATAAAACGTTTTCAGATGTTATATTACCATGTTTTCAATGAAATTTCCAAAGAGATTCCTCGCATTGATCAGCAAATTCCAAGAAAATATTCTGCTTTATTCAGTATTTTAAAGCTTTTACTTAATTTTTTTCTGAATTAGGCCATTTTTCGCTGTTTCGACATTTTTTTTCTTCAAGCAAATAATTCAGGGTCTGGAAGAAAATATCATAAAAACCCTTACATCTGACGAAACCATTATAACAAAATATAACTTTCTTTGTTCTACAAATTTTTTATTTTTTTGCATCTGACGAATAAACGCAAACAAAGACTGTCCTGCTCGCTTGAACAATAGAAAAAGCCGGATAAAACACCTTCTGCGTGTTTTCCGGCTTTTCTCATTTTATTAAGGCACTGTAAAATTTGTCTTTTTTAGCGAAAATGTACGATTGGGGCATTTTCCTGAATCATATCGAATTCATATCCCTGTCTTTTCAGCCCCTCAATAATGGCTGGGAGGGCTGTAACTGTGTTTTTCATACTATTAATATCATGAAGCAGAATAATGGCCTTTTTTTGGTTTCGGGCCCCTTTCAGCACAGAATTGATAATCGTTCCTGTGCTTATTGCCGGGCTGATGCCATCTGTAGAATCAACATTCCAATCACAATACACATAGCCTTTATCCTTCAGCTCCTGGAGGATGCCATCCATCATTTCCTTTTTGACATTTTGGCTGATCAACCTGTTTTTGCTTCCTCCGGGGAATCGGATGTACTTGGATGTAATTCCGTATTTCTTTTGAAGCATCTGCTCCAGCCTGTTTACATCCTGAAAAAATCTCTCCTTATCCCGGTAAATTACTGAATAATCATGGGTATAAGAATGCAATGCCACTGTATGGCCTCTTCTTATCATTTCTTTATAGCCCTGATCTGCGTATTTTTCTTCATTTCCCATTACAAAAAAAGTGCCTTTGATATGATAGCGGTCAAGTATATCTAAAATATCCAGGGTATGTGTGGAAGGACCGTCATCAAAAGTCAGATAGGCCACTTTTCTGCTGGCTCTGTCAGCCAGTTCCAGCGGAGTCAGCTCCTCAGGCACAGTTTTCCATTGCTGTTTTTCACCTTTCCCGCCTTGAAATCCTTCAGCCATTTTTTCTGTTGCAATTGAATCCGGACCAGCCCCCAGCATACATATAAATAACATCATGAAACACAGAACGATTTTCATTACAGTTCCCCCTTGTTATTCATAAGGTGCTCAACAGGAGGGAACTCATTCACAGAAGCAAAAAATCAGGTATTCTCCATGTCCGGGGTGTTACTTCATTTTAGGTATCCACCCTGTTTGCATCAAAATACCTTGCCTGCGGATGTGAAAATACAACTGCAGAAACCGATGCCTCAGGCTCCATCATATAGCCTTCTGTAAGTGTTATGCCAATTTCCTCTGGCTGCAGCAGCCTGAATAGCTTAGCCTGGTCCTCAAGATCCGGACAGGCAGGATATCCAAAAGAGAATCTTTGGCCTATATATTTTGCAGCCAGTCTTTCTTTCATGGTCATGTCCAGATGATCGCTGATTCCCCAGTCATTTCTCATGATATGGTGAAGCCTTTCAGCAAACCCTTCAGCCATTTCAAGTGCCAGTGCCTGCAGTGCATGGCTTTTTAAGAAGTCTCCTTCTTTTTTTAGTTCTTCAGCCTTTAGCCGGATTCCCTTGCCTGCAGATACAGTGAAAAACCCTGTATAATCCATGATGCCAGAACTTACTGGTTTGACATAATCGGCAAGGCATAATCCCATTTCCCCGTTTTGGCGGGGGAAATCAAAGGTTTCTGCCACTTCCCCCGGATTTTCAGGATTATAGATAAGGATTTTATTTCCTTCGCTTTGGGAAGGGAAAAACTGATATACGCCATTTAAGCTAAATTCAGGATTTGTTTTTAGCATGTCCACAAGTTCATTTGTCAGCTCATTTAAAAATGCAGCTTTTTCATTCCCTTCCCGCAGCAGTACATCCACTTTTCCTTTTAGCCCCAAGTGATGCCCTATCAGCATCTGTTTATTAACATAAGGCAAAACTAATTCCAGAGGGTAATTTTTCAAAACATGCCGCCTGGTGTCTGCAGGTTTTTTTACATCAAGATCCCTTGAAATAATAAATGCGGCCTTTTTGGCAATCTGCGGCCTTTCTAACAAAGAAACGGCTTTTGCATTTTGTTCTGCTTTATTTCTTTTTTGATCCAGATTAAGCAGAAATTCCTCCTTCTTGCTTTCATCATGGAGCATATTTGCTGCTGAAAGCCCGTCCATGGCATCCTTTGAATATATGACTGGCCCATCATATTCCGGCGAAATCTTAAAATCTGTAAATTTACGGGATAATGCAGCGCCGCCTACAAGGATCGGCACTTTTACTCCCGCCTGCTTTAAATCCTGTGCCGTTATCACCATTTGCTGGGCAGATTTAACAAGGAGGCCTGAAAGCCCGATAACCGTTGGATTATGGGTACGGACTGCCTCAATAATCTGCTGTGTCTGGACCTTGATTCCCAGATCAACGACTTCAAAACCGTTATTCGAGAGGATGATTTCAACTAAATTTTTCCCGATATCATGTACATCGCCTTTTACGGTTGCCAATAGCAGCTTGCCTTTTTTTGCGCTTGTATCCCCAGCCATAAGAGGTTCCAAGTATGACACTGCAGCCTTCATCGCTTCTGCACTTTGAAGAACCTCTGCTACAATCAGCTTGTTATCATTGAAAAGCCTGCCGACTTCAGCCATACCGTCCATCAGCGGGCCATTAATGATGGCAAGCGGCTCTCTGCCCTCTTTCAAGGCGGTGTCAAGATCTGCCAATAGACCCTCTTTTGTCCCCTCTATAATGTAGTTTGCAAGCCTTTCATGCAGCGGAAGCGATGCACCGCTGACTTTACTCTCCGTTTTCTTTCCGCGGTAAAACTCTGTAAAAGCGGTTAATGCTTCTTTCGTGGTATTAAAAAGCAGTTCCTCTGCAAGGCGGACCTCTTCCTTAGGAATAGAAGCAAAACGCTCTAATTTTTCCGTGTTGACAATCGCATAATCCAGCCCTGCTTTTGTGCAGTGATATAAAAATACAGCATTAAGAATTTCCCGCCCTCTTGCCGGCAAGCCAAAAGAAACATTGGAAATGCCCAGGATCGTCTGGCATTGCGGATATTTTTCCTTAATGCTCTGGATGCCTTTTACCGTTTCGGAGCAAGAGCCCAGATATTGCTCATCACCAGTCCCGACGGGAAAAACGAGCGGGTCAAAGATGATATCCTTAGGATTGATTTTATATTTATTAACAAGCAAATCCATGGACCTGCCGGCAATTTCAAGTTTTCTATTCACATCAATTGCCATTCCCTTTTCATCAATCGTCCCGACAACAACAGCTGCCCCGTATTGATGAATGTATGGGGTGATTCTTTCAAATCGATCTTCACCATCTTCTAAATTAATTGAATTGATGATGCTTTTCCCCTGTGAATTCTTCAATGCCTGCTCAAGCACGGCTTCATCTGTAGTATCTATAACTAATGGTACCTTGACTTTCTTCACAGCCTCCCTGACAAATTCCATCATATCACCGAATTCGTCGCCATCAGGGTCTGCGAGGCAGATATCAATCACATGGGCGCCCTTTTTCACTTGTGCTCTTGCAACCTCTGCTGCCTGCTCATATTTCTTATCACGGATCAGCTCTTTGAATTTGCGGGATCCTATTACATTTGTCCTCTCTCCGACAAACAGCGGCCTCATCGTTTCATCGTATATAAGAGGCTCTATGCCTGCAATCGCGTGATTGTGGGTGTTTTCTGGCAGTTCCCTTGGCAGAACATCCTTTAAGGCATCAGACAGGGCCTCAATATGGGCCGGTGTAGTTCCGCAGCAGCCGCCAATAATATTGACCCAGCCCTTTTGGGCAAATTGCTTCATTTTTTCCGCCAGGGAAACTGGCGATTCATGATAATGGCCTTCTTCATCCGGCAGCCCGGCATTCGGATAACAGCTTACTGCATGGTGAGACAGCCCTGAGAGTGTGCGGATATGGTCAATCATAAACTCCGGCCCTGTTGCACAATTCAGTCCGACTGCCAGCGGATCCATATGCTCACAGGATAAATAAAACGCTTCAATGGATTGCCCGGCGAGCGTTGTTCCCATCGGTTCGATCGTTCCAGAAATGATGATCGGCACCGTTCTTCCTGATTTCCTAAAGGCTGACTTAATTCCTAAAAAAGCGGCCTTAACATTCAGCATATCCTGACAGGTTTCAACTAGAAGCAGATCTGCTCCTCCGTCCAGCAAACCTCTTGCCTGCTCTTCATAAGAGGAAGATAATTCATCAAAATCCGCCCCTCCTGTAACGGAAATGGTTTTGGTGGTCGGGCCCATCGAGCCTGCCGCAAACCTAGGCCAGCTGACTGTTGAAAATTTATCACATGCTGCTCTTGCCAGCCTTGCAGAAGCTTTATTCAGTTCATATGCCATGCTTTCGAGTCCATATTCCTCCAGCACAATGCTCGCAGCTCCAAAACTATTGGTTTCAATAATATCGGCTCCTGCTTTTAAATAAGCTTCATGAATGGACAAAATAATCTCCGGGGCTGCAAGTGAAAGATATTCATTGCATCCATCATACGCTTCACCGCCAAAATCAGCTTCGGTGAGGTTTTTAGCCTGAATCATAGTTCCCATTGCACCGTCCAAGATCAATATTTTCTTCTTCATCTGCTTAACAAGAAGATTTTCACTCATATGCTGTCACCCCTGCCAATTTCTTACTATCCGTCTTCATGATATATTCAGTCAGCACTACAGTCATTTCATAGCGCATAAACGGAGTAATTAAATAAATCCCTTGAAATTTTTCCATCGCCGCATCTGCCAAAGCTTTTGCAATGGCAATCCCTTCATTCCTGGCAAGCAGCGGATTGCTGCCTGCAGCAGCCATTGCACGGCGCACATCATCAGGGAGTGTAATGCCCGGTATTTCATTATGAATAAATTCAGCATTTCTGGCACTTGTCAGCGGCATGATGCCTGCAAAAACAGGTGTATCAAGATGTTTAGTTGCTTCATATACTTCTTCCATCTGATTTACGGAATAAATCGGCTGGGTCAGGAAGGATTGTGCCCCGCAGATAATTTTCTTTTCCATTCTTTGTACAGCTTTGTCGAGATACTTAACGTTGGGGTTAAATGCTGCAGCAATTTTAAAATGTGATTGCTGTCCAAGGCTTTGCCCCGAAAAGGATAAACCCTCATTAAACTGCTTGACGAGGCTGATCAAATCGAAAGAAGAAAGGTCATAAACTGAAGTAGCTCCCGGAAAATCGCCAATTTTGGACGGATCTCCAGTCACAACAAGCAATTCATTCAGCCCCAGAGTCTGAAGTCCCATTAAATGAGACTGCAGTCCAATCAGGTTTCTGTCCCTGCAGGTCAGATGTATCAAAGGATTGGCCCCCATCTGATTTTTCAGCATTACGCCAAGAGCTGCATTGCTAATTCTCGGCGTTGCGAGCGAGTTGTCAGCAAGGGTTACGGAATCAGCACCTGCATCTAAAAGTGCTTTAGCTCCCATCATAAAAGGTTCAATTCCGAGCTTCTTTGGCGGGTCAAGCTCAACGAGAACCGTCCGTTTTCTTTTGGCAAGCTGGTGCAGTGCGGGTGTTTTATCATCAATTATCTCGATGATTTCTATTTTTCTGGCCTTAATTTCTTTTTGTGTAACAGGAGGGATAGTGCCAAGCTTCTTTTTTACCTCCGCAATATGAAGCGGAGTTGTTCCACAGCAGCCGCCGATTACTGCCGCCCCCTGTTCTCTGAGCTTTAAGGCACTTGAGCCAAAGTATTCCGGCACGGCTTCATATATCAGCCTGCCATCGATATATTCGGGGAGGCTTGCATTTGGATAAACGGATATCGGCGTGTTCTTCATTAGGGGAACTTCTTCTAAGGAGCGGATCATATGATGCGGCCCTAGCCTGCAGTTTATGCCTGCAACATCTGCACCAAGCTGTTCCATTCTTTGGAATGCTTCATTCAAATGAATGCCGTTTTGCATGTATCCTATTTCATGCAATGTCACATTGGAGATGATAGGAAGATCTGTTTCTTTCCTGGCAATCGGCAGCACGGTCTCCAGTTCTTCGAGGTCATAAAAAGTTTCAAGAATCAGACCATCAGGCCCTTCCATAAGGATACTGTAAAGCTGCTCACGAAAGCTGCGTTTTATCTCCTCCATACTAAGATCATTTTTCCTTATGCTCCGCAGCGCTCCGATCGTTCCAAAAACAAACGCTTTTCCTTCCGAGGCCTTCCTTGCGATGGCAACTCCATTGCGATTAATGGCGCTTACTTCATCTTCAAGGCCGTACCGCTTCAATTTATGGTAGTTTGCACCGTAGGTATTGGATTGCAGAATATCGGCCCCCGCTTCTAAATAGGCCCTGTGAATCGTTTCTATTTTTCCTGGGTCAGTGGAATTAAGCTCCTCATAGCAATGATCAATTCCATGGGAATACAGCAATGTTCCCATGGCTCCCTCCCCGATAAGCACCCGTTTTTTCAGCTCGCTCCGGAAATCCATATGACACCTTCTTTCAATATCTGTGTGTAATTTTAAAAGGGCTTACTGTATACGTGGCTGTTGCTCTCCGTCAGTGACGGCAGACTTCCGGGGACGCGCTGCCTCCCTGTAAATCAAGCCCAACCATTCCAATAATAAAGTGCTGGGATTTGCAATGAACCATAATAATGCACTTCGAAATAATATAAAAACAGGCCTTCTTGGAAGAAGGCCTGTTTCAAACATTCTCCTCATCTATCAAGCTTCTGCTTGCTGGATTTAGCACCATGGCGATATGCCGGTTGCTGAGGCTTCATGGGGCCAGTCCCTCCACCTCTCTCGATAAGATATGTAATTTTAATATTCAAAAAATTAATTACATTTAATTTACATGATTATGCAGCCAATTTCAAGACTTTATGGAAAATAGTATGTATATCCTTCTAAAAAACCCAGGTTTTATCCTCGTGCCGTTCTTTTTTTGCCTTTGGTCATCGCTTTATCTTATAATCCCTGTGTGCATATCAGCTAAGGATTTTTAAGAACAAAAAACTAAAAAAATCAGCACCATGTTTACCAAAAGCTGCAGAAGTGAATAACAAAACTATAATCACAAAGAGAAAGGAGGCATTTTTTTGATTGAAATTTTAGCTAAGCAATTCCGCAGGCCAGACGGGCTATTAGGAAAGCTTGCCGGAACAATAATGCTGTTCGAAAACCGCAGGATCAACCGCTGGACCATTGACCTATTAAATATAAAGCCCGGGGATTATCTTCTTGAGATTGGATTTGGGCCAGGGTATGCGATAAAGGAAATTTTCCGCAGACACCATAATGTGAAAATAGATGGAATAGATGTCTCAGAGTCTATGACTAAGGAAGCGGAAAAGAGAAATTACAAATATGCAGAAGAAGGAAGGCTTCAGCTATACAGCGGGGATGTGACAGATTTCAAGCAGGATTTATACAGATACGACAAGGTTTTGTCTGTTAATAACTATCCCCTTTGGAAAAATCCGAAGAAGGAATTAATCAGGATTCACCATTTGATGAAGGATGGAGGTATCATCGCCATCACTGTACAGCCAAGAGAGGAAGACGCATCCCGGGAAAAAGCCCTGTCCCATGCCATAGAAATTGAACAAGCACTCTTTCATGCCGGATTCCGCAGCATCTCTGTTAAGTTCAAGAAAGTCCGGCCACAATTAACGGTATGTGTTACTGCCCATTGCAAAAAGAATTAAAAAATCAAGGTGTTATAAGAGCTCACTGATTTTAACAGAATCACAGAGCTCTTATCCATTAAGCTAGGTTTATTTATCAGGAAAAATTAAGAAAGCCTTTTTTTCAGCTTTTTTTTCCAGTCTTCTGCAAGCCCTTCTGCCGAAATCAGTTCCTCAGCGGCTGCCAAGCCTCCCTCCTGGTGCAGAAGAATTCTGGATGCCTGTAAGACGGTAATGGGCTTTTGCGCGCGGTGCAGTAAAGTTATATTATCATTTTGATTGATTGTGCCAGCATCAATCATTTTTGCAAAGTAACCTGTATAGCACGTGTCCAAAATGCGCTTTAAGAATTGAGGTTCATTATTGAAAAAAGAAATCGTGGAGCATGGCACCCTTCCTTGTGTTACCTGGACTGCAGCACTTCTGCCAATTCTGAAAATATCACCGATGCATACTTCTTCTTCCTTCATCCCATGAACGGTCAGGTTTTCACCAAAAGCAGGCATCGCAATGGTTTTCTGGAATTCTTCTTCCCACAGGGAATAATGTTCTGCAGGGTAAAAGCATACAGCGCGTTCAGGTCCGCCATGGTGCACCGGGTTTCCTACTCCGTCCCCGGAAAACCCATTTGCACCAAGGTCCGCCATTTCTGTTTTCTGTTTTTTTATGGCTGTCTTCATGTTCATTCCGCTGAATGCCTCATTCTGCGGTTTTCCTATTTGAAGTGATACAATGCTCCCTTGCAATATCATTATTTTTCATCCTCTCTTTCTAAGCATCTCTTTTAGCGAATACATCTGATAGAAACGCAGCTGATTTTGGAGAGTGCTTTTTAACATGCAGTCCTCTTTATGTAAGTATACTAAAGCTTGCCGCCTTAAAAAACGGTTCATGTTGTATTCGTGACAGGGCAGTGATCTTATGATATTCTAATGATAGATAAAAACAAAAAGAACCGCAAATGTGCCAGCATCTGCGGTCCCGCGATAGACTTTTCTGTCGGACCGGGCTTCTATCAGCAAACAGGCCTCTCCTTGTGCATTTTAGGATGGCCTATTTTTTATTGTGAAAAGACAAAATTGCAATTATGAGAGTTGCAAACGAAAACATCGCCATAAAAGTTTCAAAGATTGTCAAAGGCATCACCCCCTTTTGGGGAGTCCCGATCCTAGCAGTCTATCGTCCTTCTATTATACCATAAATCCGCTAAACCAACGAACGTGTGTTCCTTTTTAATGAAATAACTACTTTAGTACTAAAAATTCTGAATAATTATTGTTTTTGATAATGAGACATGTTACTATTACCATACAATATATAGTTGATCTACTGATAATATCGCCTATATATTGATTGTTTTTGTAAATAGATTTCCTCTTTTCCGCCCATCATTTGGGCGGCTTTTTTATTTTCCGGACATCAAAAAAGACGAGCTGCCTCCGATCTCAGGAACAGCTAGTCTTTTAGGATTTTTTAACATCTGTTTTACATGCTTATCAAAACTCCAGGGGAAACTCAGCTTCTCTTATACGTTCCTTCAGAACCTTATCCATTTCAAGTTTCCTGCTCTCACTCCAGCTAAAAACTTCCTCCATATAGGCCGTCACTCCCTCGCTCCACCTTTTTGCGCCAGCGATATCAAACAGGATAGCACCTGTTCTTCTTAGCAGAAAATCATCTGGCGAAGCGGCACTTTCCTCTTCAATCGCATAAACAAGCATGGCAAAAATCTCTTTAGGAAGATGGTATTTGTCCGCAAGACTGCCTTTTTCAAGGAGGATTTGAAAGATCCTGCTGACATTCGACCCGTATTTCTTTGCAAGTTTTTCAGCAGATTCCCTAGACAATCCAGCTTGTATGCCTTCTTCCACCCTATTTTCTATATAGCTTTCAAATTTTGATGCCCCGCCGACATCTCCTCCTGAAATCGGCATATGTTCCGTCTGGCAGACATCAAATTTAATTCCGTGCTCTTTTTCAAATTGCAGGGCAATCTTGTCAGTTACCTGCTTTGACATTTTCCTGTATCCCGTCAGTTTACCTCCGGCAATGGTAATCAGGCCGGAATCCGAGACCCATATTTCATCTTTTCTTGAGATTTCCGAAGGGTCTTTCCCGTCTTCATGGATGAGCGGCCGCACACCTGCCCAGCTTGATTCGACGTCATCTTCTGTAATGCCTACATCAGGGAACATGTAATGGATTGCATCGAGCAGATAATCCCTGTCTGCTTTAGTCATTTTGGGATGGATGGGGTCATTTTCGTAAAAGGTATCCGTGGTTCCTACATATGCTTTCCCTTCCCGCGGAATGGCAAATACCATCCTCTTATCGGGTGTATCAAAGTAAACTGCCTGCTTGAGCGGAAATCGTTTCTGATCGATCACGATATGGACGCCTTTCGTTAAATGAAGGGTCTTTCCTTTTTTTGAATGGTCTTTTTCCCGTAAGTCATCTACCCACGGACCCGCCGCATTCACGATTTTTTTTGCCGTAATGGTGAATTCCTCTCCTGTCAGCATATCCATGATTACAGCTCCTGCTATCCTTCCGTCCTTGTATACTAAATCAGTTACTTTGGCATAATTCAGGAGGTCAGCTCCAATCTCCGCAGCCTTTTTTGCCACTTCAATCGTTAAACGTGCATCATCTGTACGATATTCAACATAATAGCCGCCCCCTTTCAAACCGGTTTGTTTGACCAAAGGCGCTTTGGAAAGGGTTTCTTCCCTTGAAAGCATCGTCCTTCTTTCTTTTCTTTTAACTCCTGCCAGGAAATCATAAACACGCAGCCCGACTGAAGTAGAAAACTTACCGAAATTTCCTCCTTCATGAAATGGAAGCAGCATCCGCTCCGGTGTTGTTACATGAGGGCCATTTTCATAAACAATCGCTCTTTCTTTACCAACTTCGGCTACTAAAGAAACCTCAAGCTGCTTTAAATAACGCAAACCTCCATGAACGAGCTTTGTGGAACGGCTCGATGTTCCCGAAGCAAAATCCTGCATCTCAACCAGTGCCGTTTTAAGACCCCTTGACGCCGCATCAAGAGAAATGCCGCACCCTGTTATTCCTCCTCCTATTATTAATAAGTCATACTCATTTGACTGCAGCTTATCTGTCACTTTCCCGCGATTTAGATTAGAAAACTTCATGCTATCTCCCCCTCAAAGCTTCGTTTAGTTCTTTAATACCCTGATAGCCTTGCGTTTATGTTAAAAATGCATACAAAAAGACCGCAAACCGCACAGCTGCCATATGCAGCCATGCCACTTGCGGTCTCTCCAAATCTCCAACCAATTTTATTAACTTATTTAAAGTATAACGCTTTCTTTTTCATTTGAAAAGCATTTTGCCCGGCAATCAAAGTTCAGGGTCACTATACAGCTTCCAAAGCTCTAAATTGGAAGTGGTTATGGCAACCGCTCCGGAATTCAAGGCATTTTCTGCTTCCTGCCGGGTTCTTATAAAACCGCCTGCCATTATGGGTATGTTCACCTTTGACTTGATTTCTTCAATGATCCAAGGCATTGCACCCGGAAGAAGCTCAATAAAATCAGGCCTTGTTTTTTCAATGAGCTGAAGGCTTTTTTCCAGTGCATGGGAATCGATCAAAAACATGCGCTGTATTGCTTTTATGCCCTTTTTCTTCGCTCTTTGAATCACACTGATTTTTGTGGATATTAATCCGTAAGGCTTGAACTCCTGACAGATATATTCTGTTCCGTATTCGTCATTTTTAATTCCATGGATCAAATCCATATGGTAAATCATATTCTTGCCATGCTGTTCCGCCATTGCTGCAGCCGATTTTAACTGTGAGATATGTATTTCAAGGAAGGCTCCGATTTTAAATGGGCTTTCAAGAAATTTTTCAAATTCCTTCATATTTCTTGAAGCGGGAATAATGTGCTGCATGATTGTCCTCCCTTTCGGAAAGTATCCATTTTCCCATCATTTTATCATACTTTGGCCAATGCTCAAATAACAAAAAAGGAGAAGGCATCTTCCCCTTTTAAGCTTCTTTTTTCCTTATTGCCGTCTTTTTTCTTGCTGTTTTTTTCTTTGCGGCAGGCTGTTTTGGCTTCGTTTTATCAATAGATGCCTGCAGGGCAGCCATCAGGTCAGTAATATTGCTTGCCTGCGGTTCTTTTTCTTTTGCGGTAACCGTCTTTCCTGATTTTTTGGACTCAATCAGTTCAAGAAGTGCCGTACGGTAGTCGTCATGATATTTTTCCGGCTTAAACTCTGCCGTCAGCTGATCAATAAGCATGATGGCCGTTGATAACTCAGTATCAGAAATGGCATCCCCGGAAGGAATACCAGGCACATCGGCTGCCGGCCGGACCTCATCAGGATAATGAATGGTTTCCATGATCAGTGTGTTTTCCATTACCCGGATTACTGCCATTTGTTCCTTTGAGCGGATCATGATTTTTGCGAGACCTGCTTTGCCGGAAGTTTCCAGTGCCTTCCGAAGGAGCGAATAAGCTTTTATTCCTCCTTCATTTGGAGACATATAATAGCTTTTATTATAATAAATGGGATCAATTTCTTCCAATTTCACAAAATCGATAATCTCGACTGCCTTTTCTTCATTCTCCTTTTTAAGCATAGTTAATTCTTCATCTTCAAGAATCACATATTTCCCTTTTGTATATTCGTAGGCCCTGACAATATCATCCTTGCCCACTTCCTTGCTGCAGACAGGACAGACTTTTTCATATTTAATGGGGGAATGACACTCTTTGTGCAAATTTCTAAGCGAAATGTCTTTATCTTCAGTGGCTGCATGCAGCTTGACCGGAATATTCACCAATCCGAAGCTTATGCTGCCTTTCCACATTGTGTGCATATTTTTCACCTGCTGATTTTTTGTCTGCTCCTGTTACGTACTTCCTGGATTCCGTTTCAGGCTTACCCGTGTGCTTCTTTCCCGGGTTTCCCGCAGGAATCCGCCTTCCGCAATCCTCCAGTTTTTAACAGGGCTTTTTTAAAGGAAGATGCTTTAAGTCTCCTTTATTAGGTATTGTGCACAGCTCTTTATATTCCTTCCGTAAAAAAAATTGGCAATGCAAGTTTATGCTGATCTGGTACATCCTAAATGAACAAGCCTTAGACAGACAGGAGGATTCTTCATGAAACCAATGCTTCCTACATATAAAAGCGATCCCCCGCTTGGAGAGCCGTGGAGCTATGAAGTCAAATATGACGGGTTTAGGGGAATATTGACAATAGGGGAATCGCACACAGAGCTTTTAAGCCGGAATAATAAGCAGCTGCTCCCTAATTTTCCCGAAATACAAAGGTACGCTGATTCAATAAGGCCTATGCTTGACGGTTACCTGCCTGTCAAACTGGACGGCGAACTGACGTGGCTTGTTAATCCGTGCAAAAGCGATTTCATGCACCTGCAATGGAGAGGAAGATTAGGAAATTCAGAAGCCATTGAAAATGCCTCTTATGATTCCCCGGCGATATTTCTGGCCTTTGATCTCATTGAATACAAAGGACAGAATCTTTTAAATACCGCTTACAGCGAACGCAAAAAACTGTTAAAAGAATTTATTAGAATACCAGGCATGCCAGAGTCACCTGATCCGTCCGATTCTGCCTGTATTCAATATATTCCTGCCTTCAGGGATTTCCATGCATTAATGGATATGGTGATTTTATATGACGGTGAAGGAATTGTAGCAAAACATGGCGCAAGCCTTTGGGAAGCAGGAAGGCGGACACAGGAATGGATAAAAGTAAAAAACTGGAGGACTGTTTCCTGTTTTATCACCGGGCTCAATACGGTAAATGGCTACTTTTCCCTTGGTGTTTACCGGGGAAGTGACATCATATCCGTGGGACAGGTGAAAAACGGCCTTCCTTCGCATGAAAGAGATATTTTGGAACAGGTTATAAAAAGTAATGCGGCAGGCAGTGACGGTGCTTCTCTGTTCATTCATCCTTCTATATGTGTATCTGTTCATTTTCTGCATTCCTATGATGAAAGTGAGCTTCGTGAACCAAAGTTTCATAAAATTCTTGTAGAGGCACAACCATCTCAATGTACTTGGGAAGCATTTATAGAAGGACAGTTTACTTTTCCTGAAAACCTTAAGATGACATCTCCTGATAAGCCCATATGGAACACTGACAACGGCTGCACTATTACAAAGATAGAGTATTTACAGTATTTGAGGGATATATCCTCTTGGATGCTGCCCGGGTTATACAATAAAGCATTGACGACCATACGCTACCCTCATGGACTCATGTCTGAAGAACGCTTTTACCAGAAAAATGCGCCTGAATATACCCCTTCATTTGTCGATACGTTTAAGGAAGGAGATATCTCCTATATTCTTTGCAATGATATACAAAGCCTGCTATGGCTTGGCAACCAGTTAGCCATTGAGTTCCATGCACCCTTCCTTTCAGCAGGCAAGAACATGCCGGATGAAATAGTACTCGACCTTGACCCTCCCTCATCCGCTTCGTTCCCGCTTGCAGTCAAAGCTGCGGCAGCCATAAAGGGGTTTCTCGATTCCATTTCTATTAGCGGGGTGTTAAAGACCTCTGGCAACAAAGGTCTGCAGATTCATATCCCGATCCCTGCTGATACATACAGCTGGTCTGATACCCGTCTTTTCACGGATTTTCTGGCAGATTATTTATTAAACGCCTTTCCGGATGATTTCACGATTGAACGGATGAAAAAAAACAGACATGGAAAGCTGTATCTTGATTTTGTTCAGCACGGGGAAGGAAAGACCATTATTGTGCCTTATTCTGCAAGAGGCAACAGCTTTGCGGGTGCAGCGACACCTCTTTATTGGGAAGAACTGGAGAATGAGATTGCCATTGAAGATTTTACAATCAGAAATGCTGCCAAAAGGGTCAGAAGTCAGGGATGCCCTTTCAGACATTACGAAGAGTACAGAGCAAACCAGCCATTTCAGGAGGTCATTTCTTTTTTAAATAAGCACAAAAAATAAGGTGCATCACCGGATGCACCTTATTGTGTACTTATTTGAATGCCAAAATTTGTTCCCGCACCGAGTTTTCAAATTTTGAGTAGACGTTGGTCTCTTTTGTGAATTTAGTTTCATGCAGAAGCTTGAATTTTGCCGTTTCTTCAAGGTCGACGGCTATGGATGCACGATACTCATATGTTGCGTTGCCAATCAAATCTATTGTATATTCTCCTGTTTTTTCATCCAAGTGCACAGCACACTTTACTTTGCCGCCTGGATTAAAAACTTCTATTTCTTCTTCCGCGTTAGCTTTGCCGTTCAAACAGGCAACAAGGCTTGAAGCCGACATTGCTGTTCCGCAGGCATTGGTGAAGCCGACTCCTCTTTCAAATGTGCGGACAAAAATTTTGTTTTCCCCAAGATGCTTTACAAAGCTTACATTTACTCCATCAGGAAAAAGTTCATTCGGTTTATTTACACTTTCGGCAAGTTCCTCCTGAATGCCAGAATCCAGGACTTCCTGTTCTACAATTGAAACAAGATGAGGGTTTGGCACAGCAAGGGCAGTAAAACGCAGGCTATCCGAAAGCCCCGGGATCGTTTCATTTTTCAGGGTTTCTTGCCCAAGCCGGAGCGGCAGATCGTTCAGCCTGAAAGAAACAGGCGATATTTCCACTTTAAAAGTAGGAATGCCATCATAAATATCTTCGGTCCGTTCGACGGCAAGGTCTTTTTTCATTGTTTCAATTACTAATGTATCCTTGGTAACTGTTTCATGGACAAACCTTGCCACACAGCGCAATCCATTTCCGCACATTGACGCCTCAGATCCGTCTGCATTGAATACTCTCATCCTGGCATCCCCGCGGCTGCTCTTCATGACAAAAAGAATGCCATCTCCGCCAAGGCTGCCTTTCCGGTTGCATAAAGAAATGGCAAGCTTGCTTCTTTCATCATCCGTAAAGCTTATATCTTTTGTCAATTCATCGATTAATATAAAATCGTTGCCAGATCCATGGCATTTCAGTAAATCAATAATCATTCCAGCATCTCCAATCCATGTTTAACCCGGTGTTAATCTGTTCGCTTGAAAGGGTATATGTATGTAATTCATTATACTATGCTGCTCTGCAAAAATTGAGTGTTACTTCCAGTATACTGATATTTTTTCTTGCGGCAAGCAAACAAGAGGCCATTTATCCGAATAAGCAAATAAGGCCAAGGCGTTAAGGAGAGTGCCATCATGAAAATCCGTTCTGTATTTAAAAAGCATGTCTATTGGTTCCATCTATTTGTACCGGCAAAAGGACATGTCCTTTCTGAAGATTCCAATGGAAAGGTCATTTCTGCAGAAGTTTCCATACTGACAGAATCACAGGAATTAGTCTGGGAAGGTAAAATCCGCGTTTTAATCAATCAGTTTGGCATCTATCCGCAGCCTGAAGATCTAAATCGGATCCATGCTTCCGATACAGCAAAAAAAATGCTTCTTATTGAGCTAAGGCGGTACATCAAACCGCAAAAAGCCTATTTATGATGAAGCCGCACTTCCTGAAAGCAGGCCGCTGGACCAGAAGAGTGCTTCTTTGCAGGCTTCAAATACCTGGCTGCTGTCAAATCCCAGTGAGGCACACATCATTTCAGCGCTTTCCCAATTTGCCCCTTCCACTTCAATTGCCAAGTCCAGAATTTTTTTATAGATATTATGTTCTCCAAGCAGCGCCTGGGAAATTTCTTCATGCAGGGAAAGTTCCTGCAGTACATCCTTCATAGGAACCCCCATAATCGAATCCATCAGGGAAAACATGCCTGCCAGAAAAAATCCCGGTGCCGCCGTTCCTGCCTGGCTAAGTGAAGCAATTTTTTCACATGCCCTTGCCCTCGTCAGGCATATCCTGGCAATTTCACTGGATGCCTTCGATTGCCCCCCGCTATAGTCCCTTACAGCCAGTACAAAGATCCACTTTTGGATTTCAATCAATCCCAGAAAAACAATCGCCTGGCGAATTGAATTTATTTTATTTTTCGGCCTGAAAGATGGCATATTGATTAATTTAAGCAGCTTATAAGATAGAGATAAATCTTTCTCTATTAAACTTGTCAGATGATCGATATCCGGCTCGGGCAATGATAAAATCTGGATAATTTCATAATATGAATGAAAAAAAGAAGGTACATCATGTGTTGTCAAAATAATGGGCTTAGAGAAAAAATACCCTTGAAAATAATCGTAGCCCAGTTTCTTTGCCAGCTCATATTCCTCCCTTGTTTCTACTTTTTCAGCCAGCAGTTTTAAATTCAGCAGCTTGCAGATCGATTCTATTTGCTCTCTCATATTTTCTGGCGTATTCAGAAAATCCACTTTTATGATATCAGCTGTTTTCAGCAGCCTTTCTGAAAAGGGATTTTCTTTATTGAAAACAAAGTCATCCAAAGCAATCTTATAGCCCTGTTTTTTAAGAGATAAACATATGCCGATCAATTGCTCTGTCACAGGGACTGTTTCAAGAATCTCAACTACTATTTCCCTGGGAGGAAAGTATGTCGGCAGGTTCAGTTCCAGTAAATTTTCAGTAAAATTAATAAAGCATGGCTTTCCATCAGAAAGTCTGTCAATCCCAATGTTTAAAAAGCTGTTAATAATTACATCGGCAGTGGCCTGATCATGATTAACGGCTTGATAGCTATTTTCCATACTATTGCGATACAATAATTCATAAGCAGTCAGTTCATCATTTTTCCCAAAAATAGGCTGCCTGGCAACAAAAACTTCCATTTATAAACTCCTCTGTCATCTATAAATAATTATGCCTATATTTTAACAATAAAAGGAATATGTGTCTATTGGTATAAGAACAAATAATCAGGACAAAAAGCCGGCAAAACAGAAAAAGGAAGCAGATTTTACATATCTGCTTCCTTTTGGTTTTACAGCTCAGCTTATGGTGCTGATTATGAAATAGGCTAAAAATAGCACACCAATGATATAAAGCACAGGCGAAACTTCTTTTGCCTTGCCAATTACAATTTTCAAAATAGGATACATGATAAATCCGATGGCCATTCCGTCAGCTATGCTGAAGGTGAATGGAATCATGGCAATAATTAAAATGGCAGGCACACTTTCAGAAAAGTCCCCGAAATTCAGATTCTTGATATTTTCCATCATTAAAATTCCTATAATGATCAAGATAGGTGCAATGGCACTGTCAGGAATGACCTTGATGACTGGAATGAATAATATGGACACGATAAAAAGAATCCCGGTAATGACCGAAGTTAAGCCAGTCCTGCCGCCAGATGCGATTCCAGCCGCTGTTTCAACAGTTGCCACCGTAGGGCTTGAACCAGCTAAGCCCGAAATCAATACAGAAATTCCAGTTGCCTGGAATGCCTTTTGATACTGTCCTGGTCTTTTAATGCTGTTCACATGTCCATGAACAAGGCCGATGTTCTCAAACACAAGTACCATTGTCATGATAAATACGGCTACCCAGAAATCAAAGCGGCCAGCTTCGGCAAAGGATAGAGACATAAAAACATCTCCGTAGGATGAAACATCCATGCCTTTAAACGAAACTCCTGAGAATGAAATGATCCCAAGACAGTATGCAATGATACTGCCGGCAATGATCGTTATCAGAAAGCTGCCCGGCACGTTTTTGATGAACAATGAAATGGCAATGATAAAGGTCAGCGCTGTTGCAATGACTTTGGGGTCGCTGAAGCTTCCAAGCGCTAAAAGCGATGAAGCACTCTTGGTAATCAAACCGCCCTTTTCAAGTCCAAGGAACATTAAAAATAATCCAAGCCCCACTGAAATGCCTTCTTTTAATGAGTTCGGAATTGAATCACTGATAACTTTGGAAAAACGGGTAAAGGCGATAAACGCAAAGATGGCACCGGAAACAAATACAGCACTTAATGCAGACTGCCAGGATAGGCCCATTCCCTGGACCATCGTATAGGCAAATAATGCATTAAGCCCCATTCCCGGCACAAGGATAATCGGGACATTTGCAAAGAACCCCATCAGGATGCAGCTTGCAGCAGACGTGACAATTGTCGCAACGATTGCACCGTTAAATGGAATGCCTGCTTCAGACAGTATCAGCGAATTTACCACGGTAATGTAGACGATGGTAAAATAACTCACTATCCCTGCAAGGATTTCTCTGCGGAATGTCGACCCATTTTCTTGGATGTTAAAAAGCCTTTCAAAAATAGAACGATTCATAGTAGATTCCTTATTTAGTTTATCCCTCACCCACCCGTTTGTTACAGTGACAAACCACACTATGTGATTTTAACAGAAAAACACCGAAAATCAAACTATTCTCCCATTTCATCAGCGGACCGCTTGCTGCAGCCATTTTTTACATGGTGGGCTCAGCTGGCCAAGCAACTTCACCAGATGGACGTATGATTACAGCCCTTTAACGCGATTCTATTATTTAAGAAACTCGTAGCCGTCCACGACTTTGTCAAGTTTACCTGTTTCAGGAGAGATGACAAGCCCGTGTACCGGGATATTTGGCGGAAGCAGCGGATGGTTCCGGATAATTTCAACACTGTTTTTGACGCTTTCCACTACACTGTCAAAGCCGCGGAGCCAGTTTGCCAAGTGAATGCCGGAGTTCTCTACCGTTTCAATTGTTTCTTCTGTAATGCCCCTGTCCTTCATTTTTCCAATCATCTTGTCACTGTTGATGGAGGACATTCCGCAATCATGGTGGCCAACTACAAATACCTCATCAGCATTCAATTCGTAAACGGCAACCATTATGCTCCTCATGGCACTTCCGAATGGATGGGAAACAACCGCACCCGCAGTTTTAATGACTTTGGCATCTCCGTTTTTGAAGTTCATGGACTTAGGAAGCAATTCCACAAGCCTTGTGTCCATACAGCTTAAGACAACCATTCTTTTTTCAGGCAGCTTCCCTGCCTTATACTTTTCATATTCCTCTTCTTCCACAAATCTTTCGTTATATACCAATATTTCATCCAATAAAGACATAAAATCACCTATTTTCTATGTATTTTTCTTGCTAATTATAATACAAAACAAACAAAAATGCTTTTTATAAGAATTCTTTATGCATTCATGCAGTTCTTTTTTTAAGGCTGTTTTAGTAAACTTTGCTGCTGCCTGAACAAATGGCTGATTTCCGCTCCAGGATGATATGCTTTCCGAGGGGCGTTCGCCAGGCCTCCTCGACTTCCGTCTGCGGGGCCTCATCTGTCACGCTGATCCGCAAACCTTTCGCTTCAATCAGCCTGCTTTAACAATGGATTTGCCTCGCAGCTTAAAAACATCATTCTTTATGAAAGGAACCTTATTCATAGCTTTGTTCAATTTTTTCTGTGATGTAAAACTGCTGCACAAAAACCAAGCACGGCCACTTTTTCTTCCATTATGGCTGCTTCACTAAATGAGAGAACGGGAGTGTTCATCTCCTTGAATCGCTCTCCCCACTCGATAGGCATCCAGCCTTTTTGAAACCTCACGATCTTTTTGCCGCTGCAAGTGATTAATTCAAAATCATTAAGCAGCCCGCCGATGCTGACTGGGATCCAGTCTTCCCCGCCCGCACCAGCAATCATGCCATTCACTTTGAAAAGGGATTTTTTCCAGACTTCCTTAAAGGTCCCTATCAGCTGCCCTTCACCGTCTTTCATAACCACTTTGTTCAGCAGGCCCCAGCGGAAATTATACATACCAAACAGTTTTCCCTTTGAGTCATACAATCCATACCTTTTAGGCAAAACCAAGGAAACAGAATTCGGAATCATCCACATATACCAGCTCATGTTCATATCTCTTATTTCTCCTGCAAGTGCCCCGTTCGGTTCAAAAAGCAATACCCTCAATGTAGGAGCCGGCATAAAGGCCGCAAGCAAGTTCTTTTGCTCCTCCAGCGGCTTGCATGAAGTTACCGCTTCTATCGGCAATCCCTGTGCCCTGTTTTCGTATACTCTATAACCCGCAAAGCTTATTATGCTAAAAAGAATGAATGGTGCTTCAATCTCCAGAATATTGCCCGTTAAAACCCCAAAAAGATGCAGTGCAAAGAAAGCTGCAGCCATGATCAAAGAAATCCAGGAAGTCCGGAAGCATATCTTAGCCGTTTTCACATAATAAGTCCGTATATTCATAATCTGCTCCTTGGGAGATTAATAGTATGCCTTAAGAATACATTAATAGAATTGCCGCTTGCCCAGCCTCCTAAAGTACGTTCTACCTCTTTCATTCTATTCCTTCTTGAACTTTAATAGAATACTAAAAAAGCGAAAGCGCCTGATTCAAAGGATCGAAGACTAAGAACGCCGCGTCCTGCGGCAACGTCTTCGTGACCCCCGTCCTGGTGGCCCTCGACAAGCATAAGACGCATCCAAATAGAAGGCGCTCTTTGCCTTCAATTTGGATGTGGCTTATGACCTCGAGAGGCTAGGCGCTGCAGCTGGATTACATAAAAAGCGAAAACGCCTGGTCAGCCTCGTCCTGTGGCTGCGCTTTTGTGCCCCCGCCCCTTGAACTCATATTTTATACAAGTCGCAAGGAAAAAAGTCGGTTAATGAACACCGGCAAACATAAACAAAAAGGCATCCGGCAATGCGGATACCTTTTCTGATTATTACAGAATGCGGAATATAACTGGAATCTTATATTCTATACCCTCATATGACTTAACTGCCGCAATGATGGTAAAAACAAAAGCCGCTATCCCTATCACCGGCAGGGCAATAAATCCTATGAACACCAGGCAAAGCACACCGGCGGCAACTGTATAAATCGTATAGGAAATCAGAAAGTTAAAATATTCCCGTCCATGATAATCAATGAACTTAGAAGAATCTTTCTTTATCAGCCAAATAATCAATGGCCCTATGAAAACAGTAAAGAAACTGGCAACGTATATTAGCGCAGCCAATGATCTTTCATCACTTGATGGCATTTCCCTCTCCTCGCTTTCTTTATGATATTATACGCAAAAACTGTAAATAAGGCTTCATATTTTTCCAGACTCCCCCTTTTTCTTAAAAATCAACATGTTTTTTTTAGGGATACATATGTATGGATATAAGGTTGTACAAAGTATCTTCTTATGAGGTGATGGTTTGTTGAATGGATTTCAAGCTTTAATACTAGGTATGATACAGGGATTGACGGAATTCCTTCCCATATCAAGCACCGGTCATCTGTATTTAGGGAGGCACCTCTTTCACCTTGATGAAGCCGGCATTACGCTCGATACCATGCTGCACATCGGCACACTGCTTGCCCTTATCGCGGTGTACAAAGAGGATTTGTTTGCTTTAGTGAAGAAGCCCTTTTCCAAATTGACACTGTTGCTTATCGCAGGCACGATACCCGCTGTATTTGCAGGACTGCTGCTGGGAGACTGGTTTGATGAGCTTTCCAAAACAGGAGTGACCATTGGATGGGAGTTTCTTGCGACAGGATTGATCTTATGGCTTGCAGACAGCGCCAAGGAAGGCAAAAAATCGATCAGCCAAATCACTGTAAAAGATGCCTTCCTCATCGGCAGTTTTCAGGCTGCTGCAATCATGCCTGCATTATCCCGCTCAGGCCTTACAATAGCTGCAGGATTATTATGCAAGCTAGACAGAGCGACTGCAGCTTATTTTTCTTTTCTCCTATCCATCCCTGCAATAACGGGCGGCATTGTGCTGCAGATCAAACCTGTTTTATTGGGACAGGCTGAGTATCTAAGTTTGCCTGCACTTTTTGCCGGCACCCTGTCATCAGCGATTTTTGGATACATTGCTGTAGTATGGATGATAAATTATTTAAAAAGAAGATCATTAAAGGTTTTTTCCATCTATGTATGGGCTCTGGGCGGGCTGATTTTACTTCTCCAATTTACGGGTGCCTTTTAGACAGATTGGGGCTGCCAGAGTTCCGCCTGTTTTAAGGGGATTAAAATATATGTAGGAAAGGAGAAAAAATGTCTATACTTTTTCAGAATGCCATTGTCCATTCTGTTACCTCCCCTCCTTTGCAGGGAGGTGACGTATATGTGAGGGATGGAAAGATAAAGGATATCGGCCATTCACTTGAGCAAAAGTACAGCCATTATGCCCTTACAAGAATCGATTGCAGAACCATGCATCTTTTCCCTGGATTAATCGATGTTCATACACATATGGGGCTATACGATGAAGGCACAGGCTGGGCTGGCAATGACGCGAATGAAACCATCGAGCCGCTCACCCCCCAAATCCGCTCCATTGATGGGGTCTACCCTCTCGATACGGCTTTTACTGATGCAATTTCAAGCGGAATAACAACTGTTCAGGTGCTGCCTGGAAGCGCCAATGTCATTGGCGGGACTACATCTGTGATTAAGACTTTTGGAAATAATATTACCAAGATGCTGGTAAGGGAAACTTCCGGCCTTAAGATTGCACTCGGTGAAAACCCTAAGAGGATTCATAGTTCCTCAAGCAATGATTCCATAACAAGAATGGGAATTATGGGAATGCTCCGGGAGGCATTTACTGAAGCAAAATACTGTGATAATCCCGATACATTCAGGGCTGCCCCGATCATTAAAGCCTTAAAGAGGGAGATACCAGTCCGCATTCATGCACACAGGGCAGATGATATTTTCTCTGCCATTCGTTTTGCTGAAGAATTCGGGCTGGATTTAAGAATTGAACACTGTACGGAAGGACATTTGATAGCAGATGAACTGGCGGACAGGCAGCTCAAAGTATGCGTCGGTCCGACTCTTACCAGGAGATCCAAGGTCGAACTGAAGAATAAAAGCTGGAAAACGTATGAAGAATTGACTAAACGGGGTGTCGAGGTCTCCATCACCACCGACCATCCTTACACCCCGATCCAGTATTTGAACATATGCGCTTCACTTGCTGTCCGGGAAGGTTTGTCTATTCAAAAAGCAGTTGAGGGCATAACTATTCTTGCTGCAAGAAATCTGGGACTGGAAAAAAGATTAGGGAGCATCGAGGCTGGAAAAGATGCCGATTTGGTTCTTTGGACACACCATCCTTTCCATTATCAGGCAAAGCCATTTATCACCATGATTAATGGAGAAATTGTATTCAAAAAAAAGTAGAAATTTGGTGAAAAAAATAGATAAAAACCTATTTTCAAATTCATTTTTTTTTAGTATTATACCTTCGTAAGGTATTTTTTTTTGAATATATTGCTTAAAAATAAAAATAGGGAAGGCAAATGGTGCGCCACCGGTTTCCGGTCCTAGTGGGTTCGATTCCCACCCCGAAATTTTTTGATGCATTACTTAAAAAATTTCGAGGGTGAGAGCAGAGCAGATGCTTGGAATCTGCCCTCAAGCGGAGGGACGGAAATGTTAAAAAAGAGAGATTTTACAGATTGTCATCCTCTTTACGAGTTGATTACGCATCCAGATGTCTTCCCTTTCGTGCGCCAAAAAGTTGATTCATATGAAGAATATGTATTCGTCACAAAGCAAACGATGGAAGCTGAAGAATCGGGCCATTTGATTTCCCGCACGATAACCGATGAATGGGAAAATCCTATTGGTACGATATCCCTTTTTGATGTACAGGATTCTGCCGGTTTTCTTGGGACCTGGCTTGGCAAGCCTTACCATGGAAAAGGTTATAATGCCATGGCAAAAGAAGCCTTCTTCAATGAACTTTTCTTTGAACTGAACATTGAAACTGTGTTCATGAGAATCCGCAAAAAAAATCTGCGTTCTATTGGGGCTGCCGAAAAACTTCCATATGCAGTCAAAGCCAATGAATCAAGGAAATACATGTATGATGCCATTAACGAAAACGGCGATATTTTTGATTTGTATGAAATTCCAAAGGATTTGTACACCCTTCATATTCTAAGACAGCAGCAGGATGATGATTCACAGCACCTGCTTGAAGCATAATTTTATAAGTTCGCTGATGTAACACCACTAGGGGATTGGCAAATGCGCCAATCCCCATTTATTTTTCTCCTCAGCAATTATCACAGCCCGAATACGCAGAAAAAAACACAGAAGTTATCTCCAGGAAGAAAAAATCAGCCCGGGAGGCTTCTGTGTTTTTTGTTTTTCATTCAGGCTCTTTTTTAAAGATTGCTATATTAATGAGTTCTGCGAGGCGAACCCATCGTTAAAACAGGCTGAATGGAGCGAAAGGCGCGAGCATCCTGGAGAGGAAATCAGCGGCCTGGATCCTGGAACAATACGAAAACAGCCTTCATTTATAAGCTGGAACTTTTTCTGTCACTCTCGATCAATTCTTCGTACAGCTTGCGGACCACATAGGTTTTGTAGGATTCGAGCTTTCTTCTTTCAACAGGATGCTTTGTAATCCCTTTTGCTTTTAATTGAGTCAAAAACCAGCCTTTTGAATATTTATAGGCCAATAGCATCTACCCCCTCATGCGCGTTTTACAAGATATGCGCCTGAGGGGTTTTTCATGTATGTTCTAGCGGTTTTTCATCATACCGTTAAGCAGTTCATACATTTCATGAGCGGTTTTAAAAGGACGCTCTTTTTTCATTTTATCTTTATACAATGCAGACTTCTCCTGTAACGTATGAAGTGCAGCTTCAAAATTTTGATATGTTGCGTCTTCTTCCTGCAGCACCTTTGAAAAACCTTGTTTTTCAAAGCTTGCTGCATTGAGGATTTGATCTCCACGTGAGGCCTGTGCGCTTAAAGGAATCAGCAGCATCGGTTTTTGGAGGCCTAGAAATTCAAAAATCGAATTGGATCCTGCTCTTGAAACGATCACATCAGAAGCAGCCAGCAGGTCGAAAAGCTCTTCATGGACAAATTCAAATGGGCAATAGCCTTTTCTTTTCAGCTCCTCCTTCACATTTCCTTTTCCGCAAATATGGATAATCTGATAGGAATTCAGCAGTTCATCAAGATTTTCGGTAATCAGATTATTGATCTTCACTGCCCCGAGGCTTCCGCCCATAACCAATAGCACGGGCCTGCTGCTGTCAAAACCGCAGAATATCTTTCCTTTTGCTGCATTTCCCTTAAAAATGCCATCCCGCAAAACGGCTCCTATGTACATGGCTTTTTGCTCCGGCAGGTTAGCGGCAGTCTCCTGGAACGTTGTGAAAATTTTAGACGCAAATGGCATGGCAATTTTATTGGCAAGCCCTGGAGTATAATCTGATTCATGAATTAAAATGGGGATTTTCAGCATTTTCCCTGCGAGAACGACAGGAACTGAAACAAATCCTCCCTTTGAAAATATGAACTCAGGTCGCACTTCTTTTAAAATTTTTCGTGCATCGAAGATTCCCTTAATCACTTTAAAAGGATCTTTCAGATTTTGAAGAGACAGGTATCTTCTTAATTTTCCTACAGCAACGGTACGATAGCTGATTTGAGGAAATTCCTTTTCGATGATGGATTTTTCAATCCCCTGCTCTGATCCAATATAGGTTACATCCCAGCTTTTTTCTATAAATTCAGGGATAATGGCAGCATTGACCGATACGTGTCCTGCTGAACCTCCGCCCGTAAAAACGATTTTCTTTTTCATTGATTTCACCTTCCGCAGCCAAAAATGTTTTCCCTTCATATTACCACAGTTAAAGCCGGCTGAAATGGCGAATCATGAATTTTCTTTTGTCAATATAAGCAAAGCGGGAAAAGAAATTCAAGGAACGCGCCAGATCCTGGATTGGAACAAGTGCCTCCCTCCATGCCATATTTAAAATAATTCCCCCCCAGAATAAGCAATCTTCAACAGACTCTATCTATTCAATGAAAAAATGTTATAATGCTATCATTCGCAAAAATGTAAATCGAGGTAACAGCATGAAGCAAACTTATACAAAAGCAGAAAAATTCCGCCAGCTGCTGGTGATACTCCTCCCTATCCTTGTCACTCAAATGGGCATGTACGCAATGAATTTTTTCGATATCATGATGTCTGGCAAATATAGCACTTCACATGTAGCAGGAGTTTCTATAGGGAGTTCCTTGTGGGTCCCGGTAAATACAGGGCTATGCGGGATATTGCTCGCCATTACACCTATTGTTTCCCAGTACATCGGCTCGAAAAACCATAAAGCGGTCCCTGTTTCAGTCATTCAAGGAGTGTATTTATCTGCTTGTATGGCCATTATCATAACAATCATCGGCATGTTCGTACTGGATCCTGTCCTCAATGGCATGAGTCTGTCTCCTGCTGTCAAAGAAGTGGCGCACGATTATCTTGCAGCTCTTGGACTGGGCATCCTGCCGCTTTTTATGTACAATGTCCTTCGATCATTCATCGATTCACTTGGCCAAACAAGAATTTCCATGTTCATTACTCTTTTTTCCCTGCCGGTAAATGTCCTGTTCAATTACCTCTTAATTTATGGGAAATTTGGTTTCCCAGAGCTTGGGGGCGTCGGTTCGGGTTATGCAACAGCCATTTCCTATTGGATGATCTTTTTCATTGCGGTGATTGTCGTTCACAGGATGCGGCCTTTTTCGGGATATAAAGTATTTCATTCTTTTCCAAAAGTATCGTTTGCACAGTGGCGGATGATTCTGAAAATCGGCATGCCCATCGGATTTTCGATTTTCTTTGAAACCAGTATCTTTTCTGCAGTGACACTGTTCATGAGCAATTATGATACAATAACGATTGCTTCTCACCAAGTGGCAATTAATTTCGCTTCTTTCCTTTACATGCTCCCGCTCAGCATTTCAATGGCCCTGACCATCATTATAGGTTTTGAGGCCGGTGCCGGCCGTTATAGGGATGCAAAAGAATACAGTGTGATTGGAATTTCCACGGCACTATTTTTGTCATTGCTATGCGCGTGCATCATTTTCTTTTTCAGGGAAAACGTTGCTTCCCTTTATACAAACGATTCCGTCGTCATGAAAATGACTGCACACTTTTTGATTTACGCAATCTTTTTTCAGATTTCAGATGCCGTGCAGGCACCTATTCAGGGAATTCTCCGGGGTTATAAAGACGTCAATATTACCTTCATCATGACACTTGTGTCGTATTGGATCATTGGCCTCCCAACGGGATACCTTTTTGCCCATTATACAGCGCTCGGACCTTTTGGATATTGGATTGGCTTGATTGCAGGGCTGGCATTTGGAGCCGCCGGACTGACAAGCAGGCTCCTTAACCTGCAGCGAAAAAAAATCGCGGGGCGCGGATAAATC
The DNA here is from genome assembly GCF_900112495.1 of Bacillus sp. OV322. Taxonomy (GTDB): domain Bacteria; phylum Bacillota; class Bacilli; order Bacillales; family DSM-1321; genus Peribacillus. Next base: position 78,772 of record NZ_FOMA01000006.1, on the reverse strand, counting down.
TTAAAAGATTTTTGATTCAAGAGAGTATCTCAAATGAAAAAAAGACTCCGCCGCGGAGTCTTTTTTTCATTTGTGGAATATTTTAGCAAGGACATCCTTGCCTCCTGTAACGGGAATGATGCTTCCTGTGATAAAGTCTGATTGAGAATCGCAAAGGAAACGGATGACACGTGCAAGGTCCTGCCCTGTGCCAGGCCTTCCGACTGGAACCGTATCATCGGAGATGCCCGCTGCCTCAATGATATCTTTTTCTTTCCATTCCTGGGTAATGTCTCCCGGACAAACCATATTTACCGTAATTCCATATGGAGCTTCTTCAAGTGCCAGGGTTTTGGTCAATGAAGTTAAACCGCTTTTTGCTGCTGCAAAGGCAGAACGGTATATCCAAGCAGGTGCTGTATCACTTCGCTCAAAACCGAACGATATCACTCTTCCCCACAAATTCTTCCTCATGCTTGGGATAATCTCTTTTGCCATATAGAAAAAGCCGTTCAAGTTTCCGTTCATAAGATAATTCCATTCATCGCTCGTGTAATCAGCCATCGGTTTGCGCTCTTGAATATAAGGGCCGGCATTGTGGATAAAAATATCTATTTTACCGAAATTCTCTAAAACTTCACCCACAGCCCTGGCACAATCCTCTTCAAGCGACGCATCAGCCTGTATGGCCATAGCCCGGACGCCAAAGGAGGAAGTGATATCTTCAATCACACGTTCTGCTTCTTTGCTGCTTTTCCTGTAGGTTATGATAACAGCCGCTCCTGAGCCTGCAAGCATATAGGCGGTTTTTTTGCCGATGCCTGTTGCCCCCCCGGTTATTAACGCTACTTTTCCATCCACAGTAATACCTCTTCATTTAGTGACTTTTCTTATAGTTTATTATACATAAAAATTTTTCATTCTCTACTTTTTATGGTTTTCTCCCGCATATTCCATTTTCGTAAGTCCACCGTATATTAACGTATAGGCAATGGCCAGCATACGATAACACAACAAAGAAAAAGGATGTGCGGAGATGCAGACCGTGATTAATATTTACAGCCTGAAGATTAATAATATTTCAAGCAACGGAAGTATTAACATTGGGGAATCTCTTCATAATTCTCCCACTGCCAATACCAAGTCACAGGGCCAAAATTCTTCTTACGGTGATTTTGCCCCTCCACACGCAGTCATGGAAAATGTATTTATCGATCCAGACCTAAACGATCAAGGCGACGTTTTGGATTCAACACCAGTAGTATCCAGCCAATTGTAAAGGATGAATGTGATGCCTCAGCAAATAAATATATTTAACATCAAGACAAACAGCATAACCACAAATGCGAATTTTGACATTGGGCCTACTGTCCATAATAGCCATACCTCGAACTTTAAAATCATTGGCGCAAATTTTTCTTTCGGAGATATATCTCCTGCAGGTTCAAGCATGGCAAACGGTGTCTGGGATCCGGATTTCAGTGATCAGGACCAAATTGCCAACCCATCCATGCCGATCACAAGCCAGCTGTAAGAAAGCAAAATACGAAATGCCGGCAACGGAAGAGAGGAATTCATCATGTTTCCCTGGAATATGCTTTTCCCTTTTCAAAAAAACCAGAATGATTCTTTAAAAAACATGAAACCCCAAGAAGTTCAATCATTCATTGATACATTATTTTCCCAGGTGATTCCCCAAAATATGAAAGGAATGATGAACCCTGGGCAAAATGACGGCGGAGGAGGCTTCCCGCCGTTTGGCCAGTCTCCTCAGCCTGCTTCTGCAGAGAGAAAATCCCCTCTTGGCGCAGAGGTATTCGAAACACATACGGATGTTTATGTCAGAATACCCGTTAAAGATCCCGAGTGGCTGAAAAAAATCAGGATTTTTCATACCTCTAATCAATCCATTATTGAAGGAATACCAGAGAATGATGACAAACATATCATCACACTTCCGGCCATTGTAAAGAAAAAAGGAGCCTCTGCACATTTTAAGGATCATACATTGGAAATCAAATTGCAAAAAAACCTTGATTTGCAGTATTCAGAAATAGACGTCTCCGAAATATAATGGAGGCGTCCTTTTTTATCTTTTATTCTGAGATAAGCTCTGTAAAAATATAGTAATAAGAGCACCCGCTTGAAAGGTGGTCATAGTATGGATATGGATAAAATTAAGCAGTGGATTGAAATCTCCCAGTCTTATCAATCCGAACAGTTCTGGAAACAGGTTTTTTCACAAAAAACTGCCGCTGAAAACCCGTCTGCAGATAAAAGCCGCACAATGGATGGCCCTATCAATACTGAAAGTGAATGGCCCATATATGATCTTTTCCTGTTTGGGGAGGTTATGACAATTACCATTGAGCTTGCCGGGATTCACCGGGAAGATATCGAGCTTTCCCTGAAGGATGATATTTTGGCCATAAGGGGCAGGATCAGGTCCATACAGGAGAAAATCCATTATTACGTGAAGGAACGGAAGCATCAGCAATTTGAAAGATTGATTAAATTGCCATATCTCCCGGAAAGAAATACCTTTCAATCTGCCTTCCAAAATGGTCTGCTTACAATCACCTACAAAATCCCCCCTCAGGAAGAGCCGGTGAAGATCGATATACAGCCGGCCAATGAGAAGTAATGGAAAACCGGGGATGATAAAGTTTTTTAAAAGGAAAAAAACGGCCAGCAGCATATATGATGAAAAAATCGATTCACTCGAAGCAACCCTGAAAAATATCGAGCAGTATCTTTTTCAGCTATCGTCCAATAAAGGGCCTCCCATTCTCAAGCAGCAGGTTTCCATCAGACATGAAAACCTTGTCAGGCAAGAGCATAATAATAAAACAGAACAGCATGTTCAGCCCCCGCCAATTAACACTGAAGATTCTCTCGGCGCGTCCGCAGGCTCTCCCATCAAAATTGAGTCTTTAAGGGTCGATAAGATTATTGTGGAGAAGCTGGAATACAGCAACAACTTTGGACAGCTTGGAATAAATGAACTTACCGGCAAACTGAACATTGGAACGAGCTATGAAGGCAAGCTAAAGAAAATGCCGGAATTCAGCATGGCTAAATTTGCCTCAAAGGATGATGATGAAAAAGCACCGGAGGTAAAACTTCATTCAAGAAAGGAGGAATAGCTTATCACAGCAGAAATACATGAAAAAGTATTCTAAAGTAATCGGGGCGGGTTCTGCGGCCGATTATTTTTTTGTTTTGCTGACTGCAGATTTCAGGACTCCATATGCCCCCGCCTTTGATGCTAATCCCCCAGAGTCAGTGAATCCGCTTTCAGCAAAACTTTTTGAAAGCAATACATAAGATATCCTGGAATTACTCCGTGCTGCTGCGGGAGCCTATGGTAAATTCCTTTTTAGGCATTGCATGCATCCCTTCTGCCGTTACGTGCGCAATTATGTAATAGGTCCCTTGTGCCGAAAAGGTTTTTTTTATTTCATAGTCGCCTTTTTCATTGGGGTGGACTTCAATTGTTGTATGCTTATTAATTTGCGAATTCCAAATCTCGAATTTTACCTCGTCTGCCTTTTTTACTCTTTTTCCATTAGAAACAATGTCTGCTTTAAAATCCACCGTTTTATTGACATCTGCTATTTCCGGATTGATTGTAACCTTAACATCAAGCATATTTGGCATATCTTCGGCCATTTCTTGCTTATTGCCGGAACACCCGCCTACAAGCAAAAGCAGGCCAATCAAGCAGCATAAGCTTATCTTTTTCATATCCGTGCCCTCTTTTCCTGTGACTTTCCTTAAAACTGCAGGTCAGTTATTATCTATTTTTGAAGCGTCTTCATTTCCTCAATGTACAGAGAAAGCAGCTCCTGTTTTTCATCAGCTGTCAATGCTTCCGACTCTGCTAATCTTGTAATGCTGAGATAAAATTTTTCATAGCTGGACTTTCTTGTTCTTGGATGTGCATTTTCATCAAGAAGCTCCCGGCGTATCAGCTCACTTATTATTTCTTCAGGCTTTTGTTCCTTTTTACGCAGCTGCCGGTTATTCCAGAGCCTTAGATACAAGGAAAGCAGCTCTTCGCTATGTATATTTGTCATTATAAATTCCTCCTTTTTGGGGGCTTTGTACATAAAACCCAGACGATTTGCAAAAACTTACAGAAAAAGGAGTGAATAACATGCCACAGGTATATCGATGTCCCGGATGCAAAACCAATAAATCCAGATTTAACATGATTCAGCAGGTTTCAGTCCCGGTTAAAAAAGATCCACATACTGGGGAAATCGTCTCTGAATATTCCAATGATGCTCTTGATCCCTTCCATTTGCCTTATAAAGGGCCAGAATTAAAGGTTCAATGTGCGACATGCGGAATGATAGATGAAGAAAAATCCTTTGCTGCTTTCGGGAATATGGACATGCAATAAATTATCAAATACGAAATAATGGCGGCATTAGCCATCACTGCCTAATGCCGCCATTTTCATTTAAACTTTTTGATTAAATGCAGCAGTGATGTCAATTCATCTTCTGTAAATGTGCCGAATTTTTCATGAAGATATTCGGTCTTTTTCTTTTCCAGATTATTGATGAGGTTTACACCTTCTTCTGTCAAATCGAATGTGACAACTCTCCGGTCACTTTCCGTTCTTTTTCTAAGGAGCAAGCCTTTTTTCACTAATGATTCCGTAACAGTTGTGATATGGCTTGCAGAAACATCCATTTCCTTTGATAGCCCTGTTGCATTTTTTATTTCAGAAAAAGCTATATTTTTCAAAACAAGAAATTCACTGCTATTAATGGATTCACCGTAAATGACTGATAATTCTTTTCTCATTGTTCTAAACATATTCTTGAATTCTTTTTCTAAAAGATATAATTTATCTTGTTTTAAAATGATAATCATTCCTTTAATTTTATATGAAGGCGATATTCTAAACGCTTTAAGTATAAAGGTAAATAGGCCATAAGTGTAGTATTATCCTTCAAAAAAAAATAAACCAGTATTGATTGGTTTATTTTTCTATGATTTTCGCCCTGCTCCTGGATCTTCTAACCAGTTTTTTTGCAGGCTTTTTACAGTTACCCGAGATTTTCCAGCTGATCTAATATTCCTGCTTTATCAAGTTCTTCACCGATGATAACCAAATTCAAAGGCAAATTCAGCCCTTCCTGCAGAAAGAGCGGCATTCCATAGGAATATTGAAACAGATAAGGATAATCAGAATGTGAAAATTTAATGTAGCCTTTCATTCTGTATATGGTATCAGGAAGGTTTCGCAGCCATTCCTCAAATTCACGCTGCTTTATTGCATCTTCGAACCGGTGCACCAGCGCTTCAAGCTGCAGACTGTGCTTTGATCCTGAAATTTTGGAAGCATCCTTTGGCTGCATATTCATGTTCCTGATCATATCCAATGAAATTCTTGCCTGGCTGGTTAACAGGCAAAAGGCATTTGGATTAATATTCTGAATGCTAAAAAGGATTTGGCCTGCATCAATTTCACTGACAAGATCCTGTTTATTCAGCAATATCAAATCAGCATGGCGGATTTGTTCCAAAAGCAGCTGTCGAAGATGAGGAGGAAGCTTTTCTCTGTCTTTCCACCTTAGCAGGTCAACCACTCCAACAATCCCTTTGTATATGAGCTGATCTGCAAAGAGCGGAGACATGATGCTATCGAGCACTTCCACCGGATGTGCTGCACCAGTTGTTTCAATATATATGGAATCTAAATCATTAGACGATAAAAGCTCATGCAGCTGCACTTCAAGCTTATCCTGAATACTGCAGCAAATGCACCCGTCAAATAATTCTTTAAGAGGAACGTCCTCCCCAATCAAACCAGTATCCACAGATATGCTTCCTAATTCATTAAGCAATACCGCAATTTTTCTGCCTGCCTTTTTTTCTTCTTTTATTATATTTCTCAGCAGCGTTGTTTTACCGCTGCCCAGGAAACCGCCAAGTATGTATATTTCTGTTTTCTTCATTATTTTTCTCCTAATCCTGCTTCTTTATTACCCTTTATTTTAACATATTCCTGCATGCAGTGAATGCGTCATTTACGCAGATAATTATAGCTCGGGAGAAAATCATTCTGTCATTCAAATAAAAAGCTGAGCAAATGGAAAAAAAACAAAAAATCATTACTTCTGGTGTATTAGCTTAGCTTTAGGAGTGCTTTATGGGGGTTTTTATATATACAATCTTCATACCACTCCAAAAAAAGTAAAGGTAAGTGCGAAATATATCCAACCAGAGATGTGAATGGATTTATTGCCAAAACAGAGTTAATAGCCAAGGTCACTAAAGTGGACGAAAAGAATATGACAGAGGTTACTCAAAGTTCATCAGATCCAAGCCTCAATTATGAAGATCCTTATACAGAGTCTGCTTTTAAGATTGAAAAGATTTATCGTGATACTAAATCAAAATTCCAGAAAAATGATGAAGTGATTGTTGAAGAGTTTGCTGGATATACTGAAAATAAATTAACCGGTCAACGAACAATTTATACTCCTGAAGACTATGAATTGACACAAAAAGGGTATTCATACCTAATAGGTGCAAGAGAAAGCCAATCTTCCCCAGAAAAACATGTGTTGATTGGGCATATATTTGGGAAGTACTCTCTAGAGTTCACTGATGCGAAAAAAGCAGAGTCTCACATGCATGGGGATGTATTAAAGGAATAAAAAAATTTGAACATGAGTTAAAAGGAAAGTTTAATTAGTTCAGGGCATTAACCCCTCAAATTTCAAAGGTACCGGGAGGTTTCGCAATAGGGGCCCTTTTACTTTATTGTACCCAGTGACCTGATTTTTTACGGTTCCTTTTCAAAAAAATAAAAACCCCTTATCAACTCGCTCTAGCCAACCTAGAAAGGCTACTTTAAATATGTTCAGTAACGCTTAAATAAACATATACATATATGCTTTCAATATACATACTTATCATGTGTGCACGTATGGATATCTACCAACAATTGAAAGTGACACAAAAGGTCAGCATTAAATATTCTCATATCACTATTGTTGTCTTAAATTTTAAAAAGAATATGATAAATATTCTAAAGTTCAATATTTCCTGGCTTTGTATCATTGGCAACAATACTATAGCTCGGCAATTAATATGACTTATTTACCTAATCTCTCTATCTCTTTATCATTCATGAGTTCACTATGTATCGCTTATCAGGTATACGTATAAATTGACAAAGTAGATTGTTTCCCTCATTAAGCAGAGGAAATATTCAAGAATCTCTACAATACACAAATAATAACAAAATCACTTAAATCCAATGAGAAGGCCGTTGTATATGAGCAGGTAATTTTGTTTTTACGTCACCTTTAGCCGAATTTATTTGCATTTGTGTCAAAAACATACTGACAGATAGATCGGCCCCACTAAAATCAGCATCCCGCAAATCTGCACCAATAAAATTAACCGCCCTTAAATCAGTATTTCGCATATCGGCAGCAATTAAATATGCTCCTCTAAAATCATTTGCCCTTAAATCTTTGTTCTTTAATTTTTTCCCCATCCAATCTGCTCTCGCATGGTAAAAATCTTTGATTTTTTTATCACCCGGTAACTTTGCAATGATATTTTCTCTAATAGAATTACTTGCTGCTGTAAGTAGCTCATTCAACGAAAATCGGTACATTATCAAATCAAGAGATAATAGTTCATCAGCACCTAATTTTGCTAAATTCTGTAACTCCTCCAATTTCTCAGTTAACTTACCAGACAAGGCACTTGAAATATCATACGATAAGACTTCTGCTGCATATGCAATCATCTCATGGATTTGTTCCATTAAAGAAAAAACTCGGAACATTTTTTGTCCAGTTTCAGGATTATCTTGCCAACTTTGGCCATTAAAAGTAATTTGAGAAACAACTTGTCCAGCACCTAAACAATCAAATACTGTACAGCCATTAAAACCCTTTTCTCTTAACCGGCTATGAATTTGGCAGCTATAATCAGATTGCAAATTCATGCAGGGAGTACCTGCGGGCTTGTTAATGGGAAAATCACTCGATGCAATAATATTAAGTGCTGTGCAGCAGAGTCCAAAGCATTTAGAACAATCAGCAGTTAAACCTTCTCTAATATTTTGGGCTTTTTCTTTATTCATTTTTAATCCTCTTTAGATTCCTTCTTTTTAGTTGAATAAAACCTACTGAATCTATTTTATACTATTCTTTTATAATCTGTTCGGAAAATATGGAATAATTTTAATAGTTCTTCTTAAACAATCCTGATCTACTTCAACAATATTGGTTATGAATTAGATCGCCGCTGACCAAGTCTCTTAGATTAAAAGACCTCAGTAAAGCTTCGATATATTGAACATGTCCTCCATTTTCTTGTAGAGTTTTTCGGTCGCTTACATTAAATAGTCAACCACATTTTTTCGCCGGCATACCCAGCAGACACTGCAAGACATTATGAATGAATTAGAATAAGCATTAAAAGGGTCTGCAGAACATCCGGAAATAGACTAACAAATAAGGCCGCCTCTCCCTCTTTTTGGGAACGGACGGCCTTTTTATTAGCTTACATTATCGTTTTATTCAGGCTTGGATTTCTTCTTTTTCATAGATTGGCACCCAGCCTTCCGTTGTTACAAAAATGCGGACAGCCACAACTTTGCGGTCCTCCTGAAGGGTAAAATAATGGCGGACAGATTCCGGTACGCTGATTAAATCACCAGGATCCAGATTCACATCGAACCATGTACCTTCTTTTCCTTCAATGGCAAATAAGCCATGTCCGCTTACAATAAAACGAACTTCGTCATCTGAATGATGGTGCTCCTGTTTAAAATTGCTGAGTAAGGCATCAAGATTTGGGGTTGAATCCGAAAGCGTAATCACATCATGGGATTTATAGCCCCTTCTATCGGAGATTTCCGTGATTTCTTCTTGAAAGGACTGAAGAATCTCATTCTTTTCTTCATCAGTAAGCTGAAACTTTTCCCTTAATTGCTCTGGAAGTTTTTCAATATCCCAGTTTTCATAAATAACTCCCTCATTTTGCAGAAAAGCATGTACCTTTTCCCTTCCTTCAATCAATTCAGCTGTTCCATGAATTTTAATGCTCGCCATGTATAATCCCTCCAATTTTTATAATGAAACTGCATATGCAGCCTGCTGCCTTAATAGCAGATGGTACTGAAAAAGAAATTCGCTTGCCTCAAGATACTTCTTTGCTTCCAGCGGTGTCCTTCCCCATACTGTAATTCCATGATTGCGGATCAGTATGGCACCGGCGGAGCTTTCAATAAACTTCGAAAATTCCGTTGAAAGAGCAGGTATATCCGCATGATTATGCACAATAGGAATTGTGAACTCTGCATCTTCCTCCCATCTTCCAGTGGCTTTGATAATTTCGTGGCCTTTGAAGGTCACTTTTCCTTTATCTGCGTAAAGATCTGAAATGACGTTATTTTCCACGGTATGGATGTGAAGCACACAGCCTGCATCCGTTTTTCTGTAGATTTCCGTATGCAAAAGCGTCTCTGCAGAAGGCCGCAGCAATGTTTCTTCAGCCGGCTCGCCATTTTCATCTGCAAGCAGAAAATCTTCACTGGTCCTCTTCCTTTTATCCTTTCCGCTGGCAGTAATCAGAAAGGTTTTTGTTCCTTTCACCTTGATGGAAAGGTTTCCGCTTGTTCCCATAAACCAGTCACGTGCGGCAAGTTCATCCTTGATATCAGCAAGCTCCTGCCATTCTTTTTCATAGATACTCATACACTAAGCCGCCTCCAGTTTTAGCTTAAGGATGTTTATACAATCAAAAAATGTTTGAAAGGGCTGGTAGCTGATTCCTTCTTCCATGCATTTTTCAGTCAGGAAATCTCTTGCTAAAACCAAATCTGCTTCTTTGGCTGCTTCAAAGTCAGTGATAGAATCGCCAATGACAATTTTATATGTATCAGCTTCCGAGATCTTCCTCATGATGGAAGGCTTGCAGCAGCCGCATCCATTCTGGCATTGGTCATCACAGGAATTCGGCCATTCTATCGAAATGTTTTCCTGTTCAAAGACCGCCTTATTGCAGTATAAAAGATCCAAATCCAATATATTTTCAAGCAGTGGTTCAATAAAGAAATCAATCCCGCCGCTGACAACGTATAAAGGGATGCTGTTTTGCCTGGCAAATGCAACAAATTCCCGGAATCCGTCCCGAATAACAGCACTGCTTTTGACAAATTCGATAATGTCCTGCTCAAGCCCGCTATCGAGCAGGGAAAACATCTTTCCAACACCTTCAGAAATGCTCACTTTCTGGGATAGAACATCATCTTTTATCGATTCCCATCCTTCGGGAGCGAATTCTTTCATGATAGCTATAATGTTGTCGCTGTTCGTGATTGTTCCGTCAAAGTCGCAAAAAATGATTGGTTTCATAGTCTCTCAGGAACACCTCCCCACAAATCCAGGGCTTTCCGGAGTTCCTGATGATCCCTTGCAGCAACTTCAAGACTTATACCGTTTAACGAAGCTTCTACAGCCTGGCGGAATGCCTTGCCGCCGCCTGCTGCTCCATCCGGATGGCCATGCACTCCTCCGCCTGCATTTATCACGCAATCCTTCCCGAAATCCTCTATTAAATGCGGCACCATGCCTGGGTGGATGCCAGCTGACGGTACAGGAAAGGCTGTATTCCATGGCTCTTCCACTTTTGTCAGCTGACCGGCGAGCTCAATGGCAATGCTCCGGTCAAGCGCGACATTTCCATATGGTGATGGAAAAAGTGATAAATCAGCTCCAGCATACCTGACAAGCTTGCCTAAAAGCAGCGGATGGGAAACTCCGTAAAATTCCGATGCTGTCAATGAACCGCTGAATGCAGGATGTGCCATGATGGGAAGGGAGACATCCTCCAATTCTCTTAAACTCTGAAGAACGTCCAGCCCATATGAAAAGACATTGAATAATAAAGCGTCAGCACCTGCTTCAGCAGCCATCCTTGCTTTATCGGCCAAGGCGAATGTGCTGCCTGTCAGATTAACAGCATATAGTGTCCTCTTTCCTGTTTCTTCGTAAGACTGCCGGAGCACTTCCTTTCCCTGTATTATCCGGTCAAGAAAAGGCGTCTGATCATTTTCAAAAAGAATTTCATCATCTTTTACTAAATCAACGCCCCCCTTGGCTTGGGCGCTGAGCTGGCTTTTCAGATACGAAAGATCTCTGCCGATGACTCCTTTAAATATGCTCATAACCAGCGGCCGGCCAAACACATCAAGTTTTTCGCGAATACCCTTTATTCCATATCGCGGACCTGGGAAGGATTTTCTCAACTCCCCAGTTAGTTCAAGATCCAATAATTTTATGGCGCCGTCCAGTGAGAGCTTACCGAAAACCGTTGTCAATATTGCCGGAAGATCAGCCGAAAAATTGAGAGCAGGATAAGCAATTTTAATGATGGAGCGAAATGTTTTTTCACCAAAATAATTATTAACATTTTCTCTCTGATCCAGCTCTTCTACAGACAAGACCCGCCCTTTATGCTTTTTGAGCTGCTCTTGTTCCAGCAGGGGCAAATCTGTCCACGTTCCTACTGTTAATCCAAGGGCAATTCCCTCTGCCTTTTTTTCGTGATTTCCTTTTGAATCATGGACCATATATGTTGCTATAACTTCACTCACAGATTTCACTCCCGGATGTAAAAATAAAAGGCTGTTTTCGTAAACTTTGCTGCTATGAAATAATGTGGCTGATTTCCGATTCAGGATGCTCGCTCTAATCAACCAATGGGAACGTCTCACATAACAAATTAAAAAAACAACCATCTTTAGAAAATTCCAAATAAAAAAACCTCTTCAGAAAGAAGAGGCCTTTTGAGCCATCTTCTTATCTTTCAGCAAAAAGCTGCAAGAATTAGCACCGTGCCTTGCGGATTATTCATCCGGCGAACGTATTCGCCCCACTTCACAATGGTATTACAGTCGGTTGCCGGGCTTCATCGGGCTAGTTCCCTCCACCTGCTCACAATAAGAAAATGAAATATTTTAATTAATCATGTTTTTGAAATTGTTTAATAATTCATATTCGGAGTATGACAGGAAATTTATTTCTTGTCAATCACTTTCCGAGTTCAATGTGTAAAGAATTTGCCCTGCCGCTGCTGCCTGTTATAGTCCGTTCTGGCCAGCGTTTCAAAACATGTATTAGAAGTTAAAATAAATGTAACGCATCTATTCTCCTGACAGCCTCCAAAAGCCTGTCTTCACCGGTTAGCAGTCCTGCCCTTACATATCCTTCTCCGTATTCCCCAAAACCTGCTCCTGCTGCCATTGCAACATGTGCATGCTGAAGTAGGTAATCTGAAAATTCCTGTGAAGTAAATCCAGCCGGAACTTTAAGCCATGCAAAAAAAGAGCCATCTGGCGAAGATACATTCCACCCTATAGAGCGCAGGCCTCCTATGAATGCCTTTTTCCGGGATTCATAAATATTCACCAGTTCGTTGACGCATTCCTGGGAATGCAGCAGCGCTTCTTGTGCAGCCTCCTGGACGGCCGGGAATAAGCTCACATACATATGATCCTGCAAAAGTTCAATCGCTTCTATCACACTGGAGTTTCCGACAGCAAAACCCACACGCCAGCCGGCCATGTTATAGGTTTTGGAAAGTGTATATATTTCAATCCCAATGTCCTTTGCTCCCTGTGTCTGAAGGAAGCTCAGAGGCTTTTTGCCGCCAAACCCGATGGCACCATACGCAAAATCATGAACGACGCAGATGGAGTGCTTCTTCGCAAGCTTTACTGTTTTCTCAAAGAAATCTTCTGTAGCTGCTGCACCCGTCGGATTATTAGGATAGTTTAAGAACATCAGTTTTGCCAAATCGAGTGTTTCTTGGCCGATTCCATCATAATCCGGCAGAAAACCGTTTTCCTGCAGAAGCGGCAGGGTTTCGATTTTGGCCTGCGCCATCGCTATCCCGGACATATAATCAGGGTACCCGGGATCTGGAACCAGCGCTGTGTCACCTGGATTCATCAGGCATTGCGGCAATTCTACAAGCCCCGCTTTTCCTCCGAACAGGATGGCAACTTCTGAATCGGGATCAAGTTTGACATTATATTCTCTTTCATAAAATTCTGCTGCAGCTTCTTTCAGTGACCGAAGCCCCTTAAATGGCGAATATTTATGGTTAACAGGATTTTCTGCAGCCTGCTGCAGCTTTTTAATAATATGCTGCGGTGTTGGCATATCCGGGTTTCCTTGCCCTAAATTAATTACATCATGTCCTTGTTCTGTTCTGCTGTTCACCTTAGAGACCAGTGAAGTAAAAAACTGCTGAGGCAAATTTTTGAGCAGCTCTGATTTTTGGAATTCTGTCATTTTGGCACCTTCTCTGAAATTTCTTGAAATTCTCGTCACAAATGATATATCTTAAAATTACTAATGTAAAGAAAATTCTATGAAATCATGGAGGAAGATAACATGAAATGGAAAATAGCCTGCATACAAATGGATATATCCTTTGGCAGCCCCGCACAAAATTATGCCAAGGCAGAAGAGCTCATCCGGAAAGCTGCAGAGGAAAGCCCGGATATAGCGGTTTTGCCTGAGCTATGGACAACGGGATATGATCTCGGCAGGCTTGATGAAATAGCTGATGAAGAAGCTGCCGAAACCGTGGCATTTCTGCAGAATTGCGCAAAAAAATACCGCATCCACTTAGTGGGCGGTTCTGTTGCGAAAAAAACAGCAGAAGGAATAACAAACACGCTCATCGTCATCAGCAAGCATGGCGAGCTGATTAAAGAGTATGATAAACTTCACCTATTTCGCTTGATGGATGAACATCATTATCTGCAGCCGGGAAAAGAAGATGGGCTTTTTTCTTTGGAAGGCATGCTCTGCGCAGGCTTTATTTGCTATGATATCAGATTTCCGGAATGGATACGTGCCCATGCTTTAAAAGGTGCACAAGCCCTATTTGTTTCTGCAGAGTGGCCTAAACCCCGCCTTTCGCACTGGAGAGCCCTGTTAATCAGCAGGGCAATAGAAAACCAGGCATATGTAATAGCAGTAAATCGTTCAGGCAGCGACCCGAAAAACCTATTCGCAGGACATTCCATGATCATTGATCCATGGGGAGAAATAGTGGCTGAAGCTGCAGAAGAAGAAGCAATTATCACAGGGACAATCGATTTTGCAAACACCGAACATGTCCGGAAGCAAATACCTGTTTTCTCTGACAGGCGGCCGGAATTTTATTGATATTCTAAAAATTCAGCGTTGACAAATGTTTTTAAATATTGTTATTATTCATTTCAGGAACCAGGAAAAAAACTTAATAGCATCAACTTTCTCTTATCAAGAGCAGGCTGAGGGTTATGGCCCTATGAAGCCCAGCAACCGACCGTAATTCCATTGTGAAATGGGGCGAAACATTTTCGCCGGATCCAATCCTTAAGGCACGGTGCCAATTCCATCAGAAAGACATTTCTTTCTGGCAGATAAGAGGTGCGAAGCCTACACTTCAAGCCTCTTTCTTTTTAGAAGGGGGCTTTTTCTTTACCCCCGGATACATTATTTGGAGGGATTACTCATGACTGAAGCTGAACATACACATTATGAACCACTGACCGAAAAAACCGCTCTGGAGCTCGTGCACCGGCTTGGATTATTTGAAGATGCAGGCAGCTTGAGCTGCAGGGAAATAGGCGATGGCAATTTAAATTATGTTTTCCGCATTACTGAAAAAGACACATCGAAGGGAATCATTATTAAACAGGCCCTGCCATATGCCAAAGTAATCGGGGAATCCTGGCCGCTTACAATCAAACGGGCAGCCATTGAAGCAAATGCACTTGTAATTTTTAGAAGCTATTGCAAGGAATATGTGCCCAAGATTTACTATTCTGATGAAAAATTGGCCATTACCGTAATGGAGGACCTATCACACCTGACCATTGCACGCGAGGGGCTGATTAATGGCGAAGAATTTCCCCTGCTGTCAAAGCATATAGGCGAATATATTGCAAAAACTCTTTTCTATACTTCAGATTATTTTTTAGCTCACACAAAGAAAAAGGAATTGGCGCGGCAGTTTTCCAATCCTGAATTATGCCATATAACAGAAACCTTTGTTTTCACAGATCCCTTTTTCGATAGTGAATCCAATGATTATGAAGCAGAATTGAAGGAAGAAGTTCAAGCTATCTGGCAAAATAATTTACTGAAGCTTGAAGTAGCTAAATTAAAGAAAAGCTTTCTGACCGAGCAAGAAGCGCTTCTGCATGGAGATCTTCATACCGGAAGCATCTTTGCAGGCAGACAGGAAACAAAGGTAATAGATCCCGAATTTTCTTTTTATGGTCCTATTGGATTTGATTTGGGACAGTATATCGCAAATCTGCTCTTTCAGGCTTTCAGCAGATCACAAGATTCAAAAGAAGCCATCTTTACCCACCTGCATGATGTTTGGGATTCATTTACGGAGGTTTTCACTGCCCTTTGGAATGCACAAGGACAGGAAGCTTTTTGCAGAACAGAAGGCTATCTAGAATTTGTACTGAATAAAGTCACCAATGATGCCTTTGGCTTCGCCGGCTGTGAATTAATCCGCAGGACAATCGGTTTGTCCCATGTAAAGGATCTGGACGGAATCCAAGATAAGGACGCACGTATTTCAGCTAAAAAAGTGGCCCTGCGAATCGGGGAATTTTTAATAAAGAACAGGAAGCACCTGGATATTTCACTGGTGACAGAAGCTGTGAGCCAGCATAACCTTTCACTTTCATACACTGCTAAATTATAATTCTGAGGAGATTATCCATGCAAAAAACGACAGATATCCCTTCTTCCATCCAGTGGAAGGACACTCACATAACTATTCTTAACCAGCAGGCCCTGCCTCAGATTACGGAGTTCATTGACCTTTATACGATACAAGATGTTTTTGACAGCATCACCACCCTTAAAGTCAGAGGAGCTCCAGCAATCGGGATTGCCGCCGCGTACGGCATTGCACTTTCTGCTTCTGCATTTATTGGAGATGATCTTTTGGCATTCAGAAAAAAAATGGAAGAAGATATTTCCTTCCTTTCTTCTTCACGGCCAACTGCTGTCAATTTATTCTGGTCATTAAACAGAATGAGGAAAAAGCTTCATGATGCAAGCAGTGTTAATGGAGCCAAAACCGATTTGACACATGAAGCAATCTCTATTTTCACTGAAGATGAAGCGACATGCAGGAGCATTGGAGAATATGGGTTAACGCTTTTTAAGCCTGGAGAGGCTGTCTTGACCCACTGCAATGCAGGTGGTATAGCAACAGCAAGATACGGCACCGCTCTTGCCCCCTTTCACTTAGCAGCTGAAAAGGGAATGAACCTTAGGGTGTTTGCTTGTGAAACAAGACCTGTCCTTCAAGGAGCAAGATTGACTGCCTGGGAGCTGATGCAGGCAGGTGTTGATGTGACCCTGATATCCGATAACATGGCTGCACATACAATCAGCACAAAAAACATCTCAAGTATCATTGTCGGTGCGGACAGGATCACGGCAAACGGCGATACAGCGAATAAAATCGGCACACTTAGCCTTGCTGTACTGGCAAATCACTATGGCATCCCTTTTTATGTTGCCGCTCCTTCCAGCACGTTTGATTTATCCCTGGAAACTGGAGATTTGATTCCTATTGAAGAAAGAAACCCAAAGGAAATCACTCATATTCACGGAGTCCCAGTCGCCCCTGAAAATGTCTCAGTCTTCAATCCTGCATTTGATGTCACACCTAATCATCTTATTACAGCCATCATAACTGAAGAAGGAATCATTTATCCGGATTTCAAAAAAAATATTAGAAAAACTATAAAAAACTAGGGAGCTTTGCCCCTAGTTTTGTTTGTTTTCATTATGATCCTTGAACTCTGGTTCTTCTGCAAATTCTGTCTCATAAGATAATCTCCGGCTATAGAAAGCCTTTTTATCCTGAACATTTCCTGTTCCGCTGCTAAGGCTTAAAATATGCCTGTGTACAAATACCTCTGCACCCAGTACAATGACCGCAGAAATAATACTTCCCCAGGCAATCTGCAAATAATTCTGCAGCACAATGTTCCCGAAAACCCATACGCTTATATATGTGATTAAAAAATCAAAAGCCAGTGCCGCTTTATTCCCGAGTCTCGGCAGAAGGATCAGGTCGCCGAAAATATAGGATACAGTGACCGCAAATAAGCTAAAAGATATGATTTCCAAAAAGGAAGCTTGAAAAAACAAATCCAGTCCGACAGAAAAGGCTATAATGCAAGAGAGGAATTTAATGGCCAAAATTGCTGCATTTTTCACAGGCGTTCACTCCTTTTTCTCTTTAATATGTGTTAGCAGCCTGCCTTTTATACATATAAAAGCCGATTCAGCGCGGGCAGCGCCAAATCGGCTTTTTACTTGATCAAGCGGCTTCGTTTCCGTGAACACCGCTTTCCCGGTTATTTAGATTGAAGTTCTTTTTTTAATACTTCCTCTGCCTTCTTGACTTGAGTGTCATTGGCAAGGATTTTATTGCGCAATATCTCCATTAGCTTTACAGTCGTTTCGCCTGTAATAATGCCTGTTTTCTTTAAAGAATGGTCACCCTGGAACTTCATGACGGCAGATTTGGTTTGTGCATCGAAAAATCCGTCAGCCTTGCCGGGATAGTATCCTTCTGCTTTCAGCATCTCTTGTGCAGACTGCGTTTCAGCAGACGACATAGATTGCTTCAGCACTTTATCAGGAGAGATAAACGGCAGATTCGCATAGCTTGGAAGCGGTACTGCGATATCAGGTTTTATTCCTTTTTTATGAATCCAATTTCCGTTTGGAGTCAGCCATTTAGCAATCGTATATTTGATATTGGATCCGTCACTGAAATCCTGTGAAGTCTGCACAGTACCCTTGCCGAAAGATTTTTCCCCGATAAGTTTTATATCAGCTGCTTCACTTACAGCTCCGGAGACAATTTCGGAGGCGCTTGCGCTTCCTTTATCGATTAGCACCACAACAGGAAGCTTTAACTCGCCATTATTTTGAGATTTAATAATTTCTTTCTTTCCAGCTTTATCTTCTACCTGAACAATTACTTTTCCATCTGGAACGAACATGCTGGCAATTTTCATAGCCTGGTCAAGCAGCCCTCCCGGATTTCCGCGCAAGTCAAGGATAAGACCCTTCATGTTCTTCTTTTTCATTTGGCCAATTGCTGTTTCAAGTTCTTTTGAAGTATTATCGGAAAAGCTTGTCACCTGGATCCTTGCAATTCCCCCTGATAGCATTTCAGGATATACTGTTTCAATCGGGATTGTATCCCGCTCAATACTCACTTGAATAGGGTTGGAATCATCTCCTCTTGAAATCTCGAGGTCTGCCTTTGTCCCTTTTTTACCGCGGATTTTCAATACCGCTTCTGTAGCGCTTAATCCCTGAAGGCTCTTGCCGTTAACACTCAGGATGACATCATTAGGTTTTAGGCCAGCCTTTTCGGCAGGTGACCCTTTAATTGGGGAAACCACCATGATTTTTGAGTTTTGCTCCTGAATCTCTGCCCCAATTCCCTCGAATGAGGAAGAAATGCTTTCATGGAAGCTTTTTGCTTCCTTATCCGTCATATAGTCGGAATAAGGATCGCCTAGTGCTTCCACCATTCCATTTATTGCTCCGTTCACAAGCGTCTTATCATCTGTTTTCTGATAATATTGGCCCTTGAGTGTGTTATAAGCAGAGAATAGCTTATTAAACTCCGGATGGTCTCCCTGCGTCTTTGCCACAATTGGAGCGGCTTTATCGTTGCCGAATGTAAGGGCAATCGTAGTGATTCCTGCCGTTAAAAAAATGAGCAAAAAAATTCCCATAATGAAAGGGAACCTTTTAATTTTAATAAATTTGGGTTCACTATTGTGTTCATGCTGCTTCTTTTCTTCTTCCACTAACCTTCACCACTTTCACCCATCAAAACTGGACTGTTTTATATTCAGGAATTTTATGATTATTTTATCAGGTTTGTCAGCAAACGAAAAATATTAATGTTCAATTTTAAGGAATTATAGAAAAAAGCCGGCATTCTGAAAAAATGATGCCAGGGCTTTCAGGGACATAAAAAATACAGGCAGTCCAGCCAATGGCATATGTCTCAAAATTGGCATATGCCAAATTCATGGTGTGTCATGCCATTGACTTTACTGCCCGATCTCTTTATGGGGGGGTGGCAGGACTGCTTACTCTGCCGCTGCTGCTTCCAATGCAACTTCGATCATTTCATTAAAAGTGGTCTGCCTTTCTTCTGCTGTGGTTTCTTCTCCAGTTAAAATGTGATCGCTGACAGTTAAAACGGAAAGAGCTTTGCGCCCGAATTTGGCAGCAATCGTATAAAGAGCCGTTGTTTCCATTTCAATGGCCAGGATTTGGTATCTTGCAAGCTTCTCTAAGTCAGCGTTATCATTATAGAACTGATCGGCTGTGAATACATTTCCCGCTTTTAGGCGGAGGCCTTTTTTAAGACCTGCATCATAGGCCTTTCTTAGAAGATCGAAATCCGCTGTCGGGGCATAATCAATTCCCCCGAATGCCATCCTGTTCATCTGTGAATCTGTTGATGAGCTCATGGCGAGGATTACATCACGGACCTTGACATCTTTCTGGATGGCTCCGGCTGTACCAACACGGATCAAATTCTGAACATTATAGCTTGAAATTAATTCATTCACATAGATGGAAATAGACGGTACTCCCATGCCTGTTCCCTGTACGGAAACTCTCTTGCCCTTATATGTACCGGTATAGCCAAACATGTTTCTTACTTCATTATATAATTTGGCATCTTCCAAAAAGGTTTCTGCTATGTATTTAGCCCGAAGCGGATCTCCCGGCAATAAGACCGTCTCTGCAATTTCGTTTTCTTTTGCACCAATATGTACACTCATTGTATTGTCCTCCTCATTGTAAAGGATATTCATATATCCTACATTAATATAACACACAGGCGTCTTGAAAGGGAAATAGAACTATATGAATGGGAAGCATCGATAAAAATAATAAATAGCTTAGTTCTGTGCTGCTTAGGATCCGCCTGGTTTCCGGGGTTTAGCATTTCAGCTCCACAAGCGGGCCAGATGTGAGGAGCACAAATAAAAATAACGCCAAATAAATAAAACGGCGGGGGTGTCCGCCGTTTAGCTTCTCGATTCATTTCATTAAAAGGGCAATCCATCTGCCGGCTTTATTGCCGTCTACTCATCAATTTCTTCATCAATGATGCTTTTTTCAAGCAAATAGTCGAATGTAATATCAGCGATGTCTTCTACTTCTTCTGCTGTAGGAATATAGCCCCTTTTCATAAGCTCCCTAAAAAAGAACTCGGCAATTTCTTCCGTATCAATAAATACCTCGATTTCCCGCATATCATCGCCCCCTCAATAAGATGTATGAAAAAAACAAGACAAATATTCCTTGTCTATTCGTGTGAATCTGTAAAATCGGATCTTCATGAAGCCGGATGGCGTATGGTGTCCCATAGTTTTCATTTTAGCCGCCAGCAATTATTCATGAAGAGGATTCCCGGTATTTATTACCATAGTTATATACTTCATGCGCAGCCTTTTGGACTTTGATCATCGCAATATTCATAATCTGTTTAAAATCTTCATCGCCAAACATGTCATACAAGAGCTGATAATCATTATATAAATCGAGAAGCCCATCGATGAAAGCCAGTTTCTCCGATTTCGTGTTTAACGTTTCCTGCTCGCTTGCGCGGGAATCCTTCTTTGTTTTATTGAGATCTACTTTTACCGGTTTTTTCGCTATAGAGTGAAGCAAGCCCAGTTTTTCAATGATGCCGTCAGCCTCTTTTGCATCTGCAATCAGGGTAAGCTCTTCCTCATGGGCCTCAAGCCATTCACCATCCGACACCCTAGAAAGCTCATAGATGACATCTTCCCAGGCATTTTCTTTATACCGCCAAATTTCCGTCCTGAAGCCGATTACCTTAAAATAATCCCGGTCATATCCATCAACCTGAACAAGATCGCCAAAAATAAATTTGTAATCAATGTCAACTTGTTCTTTTTCATAGTGCACTTCGCCTTTATATTCGAAAATATGCTGTAAAGTGCTCTCGATATACAAACCTTCACTATAATTCACTTCATACACATAATTACCGTCGAGATACTTGATATCTGTGATATTGCCGACTGTTCCATACATGATGATCACGACGGTATCGCCTTTCTTGAACTTCGGCTGTTTCCTTTTCCCCATAAGAGACATCCCCTCAGCATAGGTCCTTTAGTTTGATTATTAAATTATATGCAGAAAGAAACAAACAGGTTAAAAAGAAAATCGGCTGGAAATAATCCCAGCCGATAAAAGCATACTGTGCCTTGTGTGACATTAAAAATCAAAGCCCTTTTTCATCTTCTTGGTAAATCTCCCAAGCCTCATCGAAAATCGACATGCTATCAAGATAATGGCCGTTCATTTCAAGATATCTGCTTACTTCATCATAGCTTTTTGATTGTTTGGGAAATCCATGGTCTTCATAAGCCCGATTCGCAAATTTGGTCAATTCATCTATGTCTTTGGGCTGCCTGTATTTCATTAAAAAAGAATAAAAAGCCTTCATCAGAAATCAAATCCTCCTCATTTTCTCCCGGAACCCGCTTTGCCGCTTATTGGACGCTTGCCTAGAAGTATTTAAGCATGGAAATCCACCGCAAGGCAAGCAGGATGATTAACAACCTCATATCCTCCAGCAAGGAAGGATGCTGCCCCTTCAAATATTCCCCATGATGCAGCACCTCTGGGAAATCACTGAAAAAGTCTTTAGAGGATAAGCTTCCTGAAAAAATAAATATTGATACCCCCCTTTTTAAATAGTCGATCACCATGTTAAAACAAAATAAGTCAAATCCCTTTAAAAAATAAGGGATTTGACCTCCTGAAATGTGGTTAATTTTTTTTAATAGCATTAGGTTGATTGGAGCGGCAAGCGAAGCATCCTGCAGTGGAAATCAACCGGACATTTTACAAAGGCGATCCTTTTAAAAATTTTTCAGCGGACTCTGTATCCTGCTGCAGCTTTAATCCCTCGCCAATCTTACCGGTTTTTAGGTAAAGTCAAAATAATTTCTTTTTAGCAGCCTTTCTTTTTTAAGCAGTTCCCCATAGGAGATCACCTTTTCAAGTGTTGAGGTGTTGATTAAGAACAGCTGGTCTTCAATCGTTTTGACGATATCTTCCGTCTGAAAGCTGGCTTTGCAGTCGCTGCAGAGCTTTGAAGGTGTTTCCTTTATTTCAATGGCTTTTGTGCCATCCGGCAGCTCCCAGTATACCGACTCCTTATGATCTGTGAGCACTCCATCACCGCACCAGGGACAAAGTTCCATGTCAATCACCGCCTTCTGTTTTCAGCTCTTTGGGCTGTGGCTGATTTTTTGCTGTGCCTGATATTTTTTTTCTTTTAACGTATCCCGTTTTTCACGCTGATCCTTTAAAGTGGTATGAACGGGATCAGATGTGTAATCCTTCCTTCTATCCATTCGTTTTAATCCTTCAGGAACAAGGTTGAATTGCTTATCATTCATTAAGCCTGCAATTCCTGAGTCTGAGCTTTTTTGCATATAATCCGGGTAAACACCTGCAAAATAGCCATCAGCCATGCCAGGAGTGTAATTCTCCGTTTCCGGATAGGTAGTAATTACACCTTCGAAGTTCCGCAGCACGGTTTTTGACGGTGATTGTGAAATAATATAATTTGGCTGCAGTGAGATCTTGCCTCCGCCACCTGGTGCATCAACAACGAAGGTAGGCACAGCATAACCGGACGTATGTCCCCTCAATCCCTCGATAATTTCCAGTCCCTTTGAAATCGGGGCCCTAAAATGTCCGATGCCTTCAGATAAATCACATTGGTAAATATAATAGGGCCTTACCCTTATTTTTACTAAATCATGGACTAGTTTTTTCATAATCGGCACACTGTCATTAATGCCGGCAAGTATCACAGACTGGTTCCCTACCGGCACTCCAGCGTCAGCAAGCATCTCACAGGCTTTTTTAGATTCCTCTGTAATTTCTATAGAGGTATTAAAATGGGTATTCAGCCAGACAGGATGATATTTTTTCAGGATACTGCACAGATTTTCTGTAATGCGCTGCGGGAATACAACAGGCGCCCTTGTGCCTATGCGGATGATTTCAACATGGGGGATTTCCCTCAGATTTTTCAGAATATATTCCAATATGGTGTCATTGATCAGCAGCCCGTCTCCGCCGGAAATAAGGACATCCCTTACAGCAGGTGTTTCACGGATATAGTGAATCGCAGCATCCAGCTGCTTTTTGGGAACACCCATGCCAATTTGTCCGGAAAACCTTCTTCTTGTACAGTATCTGCAATACATGGAGCATTGATTTGTCACCAAAAATAGGACACGGTCCGGATATCTGTGTGTCAGGCCCGGAACCGGTGAATCTTCATCTTCATGAAGAGGGTCCTCCATATCATATTTTGTCTTATGCAATTCCTTAGAAATGGGCACAGACTGCATCCTGATCGGACAGCGCGGGTCATACTGATTCATCAGGGACGCATAATAAGGAGTGATATTCAAAGGTATCGTCTTCGTAGAGATCCGCACACCTTCTTCTTCGTCTTCTGTTAAATGAATGACCTTTTTCAAATCATCCAGGGTCCTGATTGTATTCGTCAATTGCCATATCCAATTGTTCCATTGCTCATCACTAACGTCTTTCCATAATTCAATATCCTTCCAGTGGCGATCTGGTTTAAATAAATCGTAATGCATACTATTTCCTCCCCCAAAAACTTGATACTTATATTTAATGCAAGAATCGTGCCAAAATAGACAGTTACCTCTCATTACCATAAATATTTCATCTGGTTTTCAGGGGTGCTGGATTTGCTCTGGCTTCTATTTACTGCAAAAAAATCCTGTACAAGCGCAACAGGATTTTTTTTGCTATTTCTTCCCCTTTTGAATCTTGTATTGAAGAGTCTGTCTGGGAATGTCAAGCAGTCTTGACGCCTTAAGGATATTGCCTTCTGAAGCTGCAAGAGCCTTTTCAATCAGTTGTGACTCCGTTCGCCTCACTGCCTCACGTAAAGGCAGGAACTCCGGAAGTTTTGGCGTTTCCCGAGGAACTGACTGTAAAAATACCGGAAGATCACTGCTTTGCAGCTGCTGTGTTTCGGTTTGGTTGATCATGAACTCAATCGTATGCTTGAGCTCTCTGACATTTCCAGGCCATTGATAGTCAATAAAGGTTTTTCTGACAGCTTGGGTTAAATCGGTAACATTGCGGCTGAATTTTTCATTAAAATGATTCATAAAGTGACAGGAAAGCATCAAAATATCGTCTTTTCGCTCACGGAGCGGGGGCAGCTCATAGCTCATTACGTTCAGGCGGTAATATAAATCGCCCCGCAGGAGGTTTTCTTTTACCGCCTCAGAAGGGGGAATATTCATTGCCGCCATCACCCTTACATCCGTTTTGATGCTCTTGCTCCCCCCGATTCTCCGTACCATGCCGTCTTCCAGCACCCTCAAAAGTTTGGCCTGCAGGGCCACAGGCATGGATTGAAGTTCATCCAGAAAAAGTGTCCCGCCGGTTGCAAGCTCGAATAATCCCCCGCGTTCCACAGCGCCGGTATAGCTGCCTTTGGCAGTGCCAAACAGGAGGCTTTCAAGCAGCGCTTCAGGGAGAGCGGCACAGTTTTGGGCAATAAATGGGCCATTCCTTCTTTTTGACTCATTATGGATGCTCTGTACAAAAAGTTCCTTGCCTGTGCCGCTTTCTCCATAAATAAGCACAGGTGAATCGGCTAGCGCGGCTTTTTTGGCCTGCTCGATTTTTTTTCTGAACTCAATGTTTTCTGTAAGAATATCTTTAAAAGTGAAGAATGCCCCGCTTGTTCCTGTCTTTACTGCCGGTTTTGTCTTTAGTGTATGCTCCAAATCCAGAAGCCGCTCAGAAAGGACTTTCAGCTTGGAGAAATCCTTCGCAATTTCAACAGCACCGATAAGCTCCTCGCCGACCTTTATAGGAAGGGTAGTGTTCATTGTTTCTATTTTCCTTCCATGCAGGTTCAGGTAAGTCTGGCTTTTGTGAATAATGGGCTCTCCTGTCTGCAAAACCTGAAGCAGGGTCGATGAGTGCCTTGTCAGGGAGGGGAAAACCGACAATAAAGGCTTCCCCAAAACCTCATTCGCCTTCATTCCATCATGGTTTGCTGCCACTTCGTTATAAAATATCGTCCGCCCGTCTGTGCCGACAACATGTATTCCTTCGTCTATGCTCTTTAATATAGCTTCCAGTACTTCATTCGTATTAAATTCCCCCTGCATGCATGGCCTCCTATCTCTCTTTTTACTAATATATGAGATGATGCCGGAAACTTGCCAAATACATGCCGGATTTTTGGCAGCTATGCTAAATTCTTTACCCAAACATTCATATCTTCCAGCTTGTCAAAAATATAACAGTTGTTGGCCATTCTTCCTTTATATGTATAATCAAGCTGGTGAAAGGCCGCATTCATGCCAAAAGAAAGAGAACGCGCTATTGAATACACACAAAAAGTCCCGTTTTCAAAAAGATGCTCTTCAAGCCTTGAAAGCAATATTTTCATCAGTCCAAATTGCCGATGATCCGGCAGGGTTGCGCAATCTGTCAATTCTGCATTATGGTAAACAGCGCTGCATTCTGCAGAAGCAGCACTGACAATCTTTCCGCCAAATGTACAAATAAAAAAAACCGTGTCCTTGCCCATGCACTTTTTAATATATTCCGGGTCATTCATAGGGACAGGATATATTTCGAAAACAGCGGAATAAAGGGCAGCCAAATCATCAGCATCCTCCAAGACGGCTCTTCTTGCACCATAGCCAACTGGAAGACTGCCGATTTCAGGCTTCCTTTTAAGCTTTGTTACTTCTTCCAGTATAAGATCCTCCTTTGTCCAGAATGCGCTGTTTCTTCTATGTTCGGTAAAGTACTTGGAAAACAGATAACAGTCACTGCCAAGAAAGTATCCCGGTATACACGCTTCCAGTACGAAGCCCTTTTCCAGCAGGTGCACAGTCTGTTCCTTCCTTGCTTTAAATATAAGTTTTTCTGCATTCATTTCACGGGCTATCCTGATGGACTCCCCGGAAATTGCCGCTACCTGGCCCAGGCAGTCATCTGTTCTTGCTCTTTTGTTAAAAGCATCTAATGTAATGGAAAGGGAGAATCCCGGTTTCATTATCGTTTTTTCTTCCGGCTGCATCGACAAATCACTCCTTTTCCGTTTTTGAATTGCCGCTTTCCCATCGCTTTACAGGATTAATCAGATTTTATTCCGCACCAGTTAATGATCGTAAGCGCAATAACTTCAGCCGCCTGTATCATTTTTTCTACCTCAATATATTCATTCGCTTCATGGGCGCACTCCGTAACTCCGGGACCAAAAACAATGACAGGTGTTTCTCCCACATCGGAAAGATACCCTCCATCAGTTCCCCACGGCGAAGCCTCTAATACAGGTTCAGAGCCCAAGGCATCCCTGTATTCATCCGATATCGCCTGCAGCAGAGGATGTTCAAGATCCAAGTTACCTGGTAGCCACCTTGCCCCGAACCATTCCAATTCCACTGGCTTATTTTGAAACCATTCATGGTTTGCATTGATTTCAGAAACAAAAAGCTCAAGAGCCTGTTCAGCGCTTTCAACCGTTTCCCAGGGAGAAATTCCAAATCTTCCTTCAATCACTGCTTTATCAGGGACGGACGAAGGCCATTCACCGGCAGAAATTTTTCCGATATTTATTGGTATAGGGATAGGTATATTTTCGTACAGGCGGCTTTTAATATTTGCATTCCTCTTCTCTTCCAGCCTTTTAATCTCCGCCAGCACCTCTGAAGCTAAATCTATGGCGTTCACTCCCTCGTACCTTGTCCCGCCATGTGCCGATTTACCTTTGATGGTCAGCCTGAACCACATGGATCCCTGCTGCAGCGGAAATATCTTCATATTGGTCGGCTCTGGGATGATTGCCCCGTCCGCCTTATAACCTCTGAGCACAGCAGCAAGAGTTCCTGCTCCGCCGCTCTCTTCTTCAATTACACTTTGAAAAATCACGTCGCCTTTAAGAGGAATATTGAGAGCCGCCAATGCTTCAAGAGCCATAAGCAATGAAACCGTTCCTCCCTTCATATCTGATGCTCCCCTGCCATATATCCTTCCTTCATGAAAGGTGCCGCTGTAGGGATCATCGTCCCAGTCTTCTGCATTTCCTTCAGGAACTACATCAATATGGCCATTCAAGATCAGGGATCTGCCGCCTCCGCTTCCTTTTTTTACGGCTATTAAATTCGGATTCTCACTAAAATCTGTCCGGTCACAATAAAAGCGCGGATGATTTCTAAGCGTTTCATCCCCAATTTCCCATAAATCAATTTCAAGCCCCAATTCCCGGCACTTTTCCACGATGATTGCCTGCGCCTTTCCTTCATTCCCTCTCTTGCTTGGCTCCTGGATGAGCCTTTGAAGAAGCTTAATGGCATTTTTTTCACTGCCGCTCAGCCACCTGCTGATTTCTTTTTGGTATGTCATCAGGCATCCTCCTCTAAATGATCTTTAGTTTTGATGAAACCGTAAATTTGGCTGATGTTTTTTGAACAACATCCGAGACGGAAAATGGCCTGAACAGATCACTTAAAACCAGACCTGCTTCACTTACAGAGAAAACACCCATTTCAGTGATAACCATATGTACGCAGCGCTTTGATGTAAGCGGAAGGGTGCAGGTTTCTACAAGTTTGGGAGCTCCCCATTTATCGGTATGGTTCATTAATACAATGACCTTCTTGGCTTTTGAGGCAAGCTCCATTGCCCCGCCCATGCCAGGCACCTTTTTTCCAGGAACGATCCAATTTGCAAGATCACCATTTTCACTCACTTGAAGGGCTCCGAGTACAGTCACGTCAACTTTCCCCCTCCTGATCATTCCAAAAGCTACTGTACTGTCAAAATAAGAAGCACCATTTCTCACAGATACCGGAAAACCGCCAGCATTGCATAGATGAGGATCTTCTTCACCATTTTTTGGCGTCTGGCCCATTCCTGCAATGCCATTTTCAGCATGAAACATGACTGTGTGATTTTCGGGAAGAAAATCAGGGACCAAGGATGGTATGCCGATTCCTAAGTTTACAAGCATTCCATTTTTAATTTCTTCTGCTGCCCTTTTTGCAAGCTTTTTTCTTATATCTTCTCCCAGGCCCATTTCCAGGTAACCCCCTTGCTCTCAATGATATGGTCAATAAAAACACCTGGTGAAACAATTTCTTCCGGATCCAGGGAGCCCAGCGGAACGATTTCACGGACCTCGGCAATTGTCCTGCTTCCTGCCATTGCAACCAGGGGGTTGTTGTTGCGCGCGCTTTTATCATAAACAAGGTTTCCATAGGGATCTGATTTCTCCGCATACACAATGGCCACATCAGCGGTTATGGCGGGTTCGACTAAATATCTTTTACTGTCCACGGTGACCACACCTTTATCTCTTTTTACAAAATCATCTTCAAGCCCGATATCCGTTAATATCCCTCCCAGGCCCATGCCTCCTGCCCGTATTCTTTCAGCAAGTGTCCCTTGAGGGGAAAATTCAATCTCCATTTCTCCTGAAGTCATAAATCCCCCTGCATTCGGGTTGGAGCCGATATGGGAAACAATCATTTTTTTTACCCTTCTGGCCGTAACGGCCCGGCCGATTCCAATATCGGGGAAGCCAGCATCATTTCCTATGACAGTCAGGTTTTTCACTCCGCTTTGGAGGATTAAATCTATCAGTCCAGGAGGGGTTCCAACTCCGCCGAATCCTCCGAATAAAATGGTCATTCCATCCTTGAAAACATGTTTTATATCTTCCATGCTGCATATTTTGCTATAAAAATTACTCATTTTTACACCCCCTTAATTGGATTCCATGAATCCCGGCAATGCCGCTTTCGTAAAATCGGAATATGTCAGATCCAGCCTGAAAAGCAGGTCATTCATCTCTGCTTCAGTGATGGTTAACGGAGGTGCAATCATGACGGCAGATCCTGTTACTCCATCATGGCCGGATGCGGCAGGGTAAAGAAGCAAACCGTTTTTCTGTGCCAGGGAAATAAATGTATTCGTTACTTCTGCAGAACGGAGGAACGGTTCTTTCGTTTGCTTGTTCTTTACAAATTCTATCCCTAAGAGCAGGCCTTTTCCCCTGACATCTCCAATAAAGGAATGATTCTCAGCCGTTTTCTCTAGTGCCTTTTTTAAAAAAATCCCTGAAGCTGCTGCTTTTGAAGCTACATCATGTTTTTCAACATATTCGAGCACCGCCAATGAGACGGCGCAGGATTGGGGATTTGCACTGAATGTATGTCCGCCCATAATGGATTTAGAACCCTGTAAAATCGGCTGTATCACATGATCGGCCATCACCGCAGCTGCAATCGGGGTGTATCCGCCGCTCATCCCTTTTCCGAAGACCATGATATCCGGACAGGCATCCCAGTGGTCACAGGCCAGTGTCTTTCCAGTCCTACCAAACCCTGTCATCACTTCGTCGGCAATAAATAAAATGTTATATTTGCTGCAAATCTTTTTTATTTCCTGAAAATATCCTTCTGGCGGAGAAATCGCCCCGCCAGCTGCACCGATAACGGGCTCAGCAATGAACGCTGCAACATGATCCTCTCCTATTCTTCTAATAGATGACTCCAGTTCTTTTGCACAGGCCATCCCGCATGTTAAGGCTTCCATTCCGAGCGGGCATCTGTAGCAATATGGAGGAGGCACAGAGGGAAAGGACTCCAGATATTCTGTAAATCGCTCACGGCGCTGCTGATATCCTGACATGGATAAAGCCCCCATCGTTATGCCATGATAGCTCATCCAGCGCGATATAATTCTGCTCTTTTGCGGTTTCCCTTTTTCCTGCCAGTGCTGAATAGCGATTTTCATGGCTGTTTCAGTTGCCTCCGAACCGCTGTTGACAAAAAAACTCCAGGGCATTTTCCCATCCGTCATATCAGATATTTTCGCTGCAAGATTTTCGGCTGCATCACTTGTAAATTGCGAGCGGTATACAAACGATACTTTTTTCGCCTGCTCTGCCATGGCTTCCGCTATTTCTTCGACTCCGTGGCCGATATTTGCCGTCACCGCCCCGGATGAAGCATCCAAATAATCTTTTCCTTCATGGTCATACAAATACACGCCTTTTCCATGGCTGATTGTCGGATAGCCGGCATCTAGCACCGGCTTTATCAATGAAGAATGCTGTTTCACCTGGCCCACTCCTTTACTCTCTTAAAAAACATACCTATAGTGAATTGTATGTGGGTGCTTCGGCAATCTTTCACAGGAAATAAATGAAAGAAAGCTTTTTCCTGCTTACATAAAGGGCCATCATTTTTTTATGAATCTATAAAAAATAGGAGGTGTCCGCAATGGCCCTCCCTGCTGCAATTCTATTTTATTGATTAACTGTTAGTTATCCCATTTGATTCCAGGGAAGTCCATACGCAATAGATTTGTATTTTTTAAGGTGACTCCCTATAAGCTTCATAAAAAGTTGTTATCAATTGATGATTCCATGCTGAATGATGTTCACCTTAATATCGGGGGTTATTTTTACATTGGGATAATCTTTGTCCCAATTCAGGCCGCTCCATGCATCAAAATGGAAAGCGTGAAGCTTCTGGCCAATCCCCTGCTTTAAATTTAAAGCATCCAGGGCCCTGCCATTGATCACTGCCACTAATGCATTCAGAGAGCCTTTCGGATCGCGATAAATGACATCCATGCTATTGTATATATTTTCCTTCGCCAATGCAGCACCATAAAGGAAGACCTTGACCTTTGAAGCATTGTAAGCCTGCACCACTATCCGGTCCAAAGCAAGCCTCGCATCTCTTGGGGAATAGTTTATTGCCGAATTAATATTGCTTTTGGGCTGTATGGAAGATAAATCCAATACCCTTACACAAGCTAACAGCAAGACCAGGAACTCTGAAGTAATGTGACGGAAACAACAGTATGCGAAAAAAGCCCCTGCTGCCCCTATAAAGTACATTTCCTTTTGCGGGCAGCAGGGGACCAGATATTTTCGTGAATCATGCTGATACATATTAACTATACAAAGTTAAAGAAAAAGAAAAGCAGCCCGCACTGCGGACTGCTTCTCCAATTATTATAATCATATGGAAATAAGGATGCGGCAATAATCATTGCACTATCTCTTATCCTGCTTTTTTACATAAATTGTATCAGTGCGCTTAATGCGACAAGGCAGGTTCGGCATTAGCTTCTTTTATGCCTGCCAGGAAATCTGCATCTTTTAGGATAGCAAGGGTATCTCTGTAAAATGCCTCTTTATCTATTACTTGTGTGTGGACATATTCGTATTTTTTTAATGATGAGTGGCGCAATACATTTTGGACACAAGGAATGCAAACACTTTTAGTGCCCAGTTTAAAATATTGATTGCCGTTCTCGCCATTTTCAATATGTGAAAGAGCTGCCGAGGTATCCTGGCCGCATACAAAACATGTATGGCTTACCCTTCCCTTTTTCTTATATGAATCAAGTACTCCTGTTAAACGGATTGAAGCTGGTATTCTTAACAACACGTAATCACCTTTTCTAATTATTCTCTTCTATTAGTATATCAAAAAAATAATTATAATGTACAATAAGCCAAGTAATGGTTCAATTTCATATATTCTGAATTTTCTTATCAGATACTTTCTAACAGTCCGCGCTGCTATCCGGCTCCTGTAAACCCATTGATTTAATGAGAGGAAATTTTTATCGCCGCATTATTATTAATCCGCATTGAGCACCTGGCTCCAATTGGTATTGTTGCAAATGGATGCACATGGCCAAAGTTGGCATTTGAAATGACAGGCAGTCTCTGCAATTCTTTTTTGCTTTCTATAATTTTATGAAGCGCATAATCAGTCATGCCGGATTCTTTTTGAAAGCGTCCAATCACAAGCCCTTTCAAGCCGGATGATCCATGATGCTGCAAAAGAGACTGCAGCCCCCGGTCAAAAGCGGGCGGGTGCATTTCTTCGTTTTCTTCCAGAAATAAAATACTATTTGAAAGAGAAGGCATGTATTCTGTTCCCTGCAGGGAGTTTATTCCACTTAAGCTTCCGGCGATAATCACACCCTCGCCTTCTCCTGCGCACATTGCATTATACCCGGGATTTTCATGCATTTCCCTTTGTTCGTCTTCTAAAATCCAGGATTCATTATTCCACATGCCACTTGGTTCAAGTTCAAATTCTTCTTGGCTCATAATAGCTTTCGAGAAATGCTTCACTGTATAGTCAAAATAAGATTTCATGCCGAACGATGAAAAATCCGGACCAGAATAAGTGATCATCCCAGTCTTCTTGTAAATAGCCAAGCTCAGCGCTGTGGTATCTCCATAACCGCAGAATACTTTAGGATTGCTTCTTATAAGGTCAAAGTCGAGATATCCCAGCAGCTGATTCGCATTATAGCCGCCAGCTGCAGATATGATTCCTTTTACATTAGGATCTTTGAAGGCTTCATGCAAATCTGCTATCCTATCTTTAATGGAATTCGAGAAAAATTCATCATGGTGAAAGGAATTCTCCCCAAATGTTACGGCAAATCCCATTTTACTTAATCTTTCTTCAGCAATTCTCCGCTGTTCGCCTTTAATAATGGCAAGACTCCTGGAGGGAGCTATAATCCTGATTTCATCTCCGGCCTTTAATTTAGTCATTGCAATCTCCCTTACCCCTCTTAATAGCTTTTCATATATAGCTGCATTATTTTAACAGAACAGCACTGCAAAATAAAGAGGATGGAGATAGTCCCACCCTCTTGTCCATCTATTATTCCTGCTATCAGGAATGGCTCAGCACCGTGTCTCTATGGCTTTTTTTACTTTGTGATGTTTCGATAATGTCCCTTGCTATCCAGACACCGCATGCACTTGCCTGGGCAAGTCCCCTTGTTATCCCTGCACCATCACCGCCAACATACAATCCGGAAATTTCTGTTTCGAAACGATCATTTAATTTTGGACGTGCAGAATAAAATTTCGCTTCCACTCCATAAAACAGGGTATGTTCAGATGCAAGTCCCGGAGATACTTTATTTAATGCTTCAGTCATTTCAATAAGGCTCTTCATCGTATTATAAGGCAAAACAAGCCCTAGATCGCCAGGTACCGCTTCTTTTAATGTCGGCTCAAGAAAACCTTCCTTAATTCTCTTTGCAGTAGACCGCCTGCCTTTAAGGATGTCTCCATACTTTTGGACAATCAGACCTCCGCTCGAAAGCGCATTTGCCAGACGTGAAACTTCATGTGCATATTCATTTGGCTTATCGAAGGGTTCAGCAAAAGTATGTGATACAAGAAGTGCAAAATTCGTATTTCTGCTGCCGAGCTTCGGATCTTTGTATGCATGGCCATTGGCAAGCATGATTCCTGAATGATTTTCCACAACCACATGCCCAGACGGATTGCTGCAGAAGGTCCTGACTGTAGTGCCTACAGATGTGTTAAAAATGAACTTTCCTTCATAAAGGTTTTCATTGATTTCTTCCATGACAATATCGGACGTCTCTACGCGGACACCGATATCAACCTGGTTGTTAATCATTTTAAGACGCCTTTTTTTCAGCATCTTGCTCAGCCATGTCGACCCATCACGGCCAGGAGTGATGACGACCTTTTCTGCGGTAATGCTTTCTCCTGACTTAAGCTGTATGCCTGTCACAAAATGGTTTCCTTCGCTGTTCTTTTCTGTGATCAAATCTTCAACTTCCGTTTTAAACACCATTTCAATTTTTTCATTTAAGTATTCGTATATGCTCTGCATGATTTTCAAGTTTTGCTCTGTACCCAGATGCCTTACCTGTGCGCGAAGGAGCTTCAATCCTGCAGCATATCCCCGCTTTTCAATGTCTTTTACCTTATCTGTAAGCGGATCGGTAATAGTATGTGTGGCTCCATGGCTTAAGTTGATTTCATCAACATATTTTATTAAATTGACGACCTCTGAATCTGGCAAATAATCTGTCATCCAGCCGCCAAATTCGCTTGTGATGTTAAATTTACCGTCAGAATAAGCACCGGCACCGCCAAAACCATTCGTGATCGAACATGCTGGCAGGCACCCTGCAAATTCCTTTCTTCCAATTGCAGGCGGGCATTTCTCAATTTTATGCTCAAGTATCGGGCAATTTCTTCTATATATATTATGGCCCTTATCTATCAGCAAAATATTTGCTTCGGGCATTTTCAATGTTAGCTCATAGCAGGTGAAAATCCCTGCAGGACCTGCTCCTACCACGATTACATCATAATTGGTTTTCATTTATAAATTCCTCCCAGGAGAAAATGATCAGATATCCCGCTTTCACGGGCAGTAAGGTCTCCGCTTCATACTTAAAAATAAACGAAGAAGTCTAAGCGGGTGGTTAATGGCCGTAAAGCCTAATTCGTTCAACTAATCATCAGTGGCTAAAGACCCAACTGATGGATGATTGTTTTATCCCTCGGTTAATATAACAAAATACGCCAATGAGGTCAAGAAAAAAACGAACTATATTATGTATTAAATATCAATCGTTCGTATTTTATATTATTTCACCGATTAATATATGAAGTAAATACCAAAAAATGATTTTATCTCTTCTTTTCAGATTTTTCCGCAGATTATCCAACGCTTGTATAGGGAATGATTGGCGCATAGAGAAACCAGCCTTCCTAAAAAAGGCTGGTGAACATTTTTATTATTAAAACCCGTCAAGGACAGCAAAAAGATGCTCCGATAATTATTAAAAGAATGAACAATACTACAATCAATGCAAAGTTCGCACCAAATCCGCTTCCTCCGTACCCATAACCGCATTCACCGTATCCATATCCGCAGCCGCCATATCCATGTCCGTACATGAAAATCACTCCCTTTTTATCCTCAATCTCTTTACATCCTTACCATATGTATATTCGCCCTTTCTGGACTGTGCGAATGCCTATTTTTTCATTAAGATTAAAAAAACATTAAATTTTTCTTTCAGCCTTGAGATATTTGAGATATAATAATGAACTCGAAAGGCAATTCAGCAAAAATATACCAGCTGTAACCTTATTACTTATATATGGGGGCAAAGAGTGAATTGAAAAAAAGGGCGATTCTGGTTCCTTTTATTATTGTGATTTTGCTGGCACTATTAACAGGTTCCTTGTTTTTTCAAAAAGAGCAAAAAACCTACGGATTCCAAGAAAAAGAGAATGTGTATGAAAAATACAATCATCACACACCTATCCGCTATCTTGTAATAGGTGACAGCATCGGACGGGGTTCTGGAGCAGAACATGCATCACAAAGATGGTTTAAGCTTTTGGAAAAAAAGATGTATGAAGAGCGGCATATTGACATGAAAGGCGATTACATTGTTCAAAGCGGTTCAACTGCCTTTGAAGGTTTATATAAACTTAACAGCCACTCTGCTGTCGCCAAACCAGATCTTATTTTTATTGTGTTTGGGGAAAATGACAGGAAATATATGAATAGTGATGAATTCGGAAAGATTTATGAATCCCTAATCCGAAAAGCGAAAAAGGATTATCCAACAGCGGAGATTATTACACTAACAGAGAGCTGTTTAGCGTATGAGGATTTTGCCCGGCAGATAGCGCTTGTATCAAAGCATTACCAAGCAGTCAATATAGATATGAGACCAGTATTCAAGGATACCGGCCTTCCTGCAGAAAAGCTGACGAGGGACCTTGTACACCCAAATAGCCGCGGATACAGGTTATATGCTGACAGCATCTATCAGGTAATTAAATGGAATGCGGCCAAACATAAAAAAATAGCTGTCCTTTCCTCTTCCATTCATAAGAATCCTGACCTTCTATTTTCAACTAAAAAGAAAATACTAAATAAAAAGGGATTTATAAAGAATGGCGCTTATTATATAAGCGGCAAAAAGGGAGATTTTCTGGAGTACTCATTCACGGGAAATGTTCTGGGTGTTAATCTTCAGAGAAGCCCAGACGGCGGTGAAATAAAAGTATTCATTGACGGCAAGCCTGTCACAATAATGAGCACATGGTGGCCCTTCCAAAGAAAAAGACCGCTTTATATCACAACCCAATTATCAAACGGACACCATACAGCCAGATTTGAAACCACCGGCAGCAAAACAGCCAACCACAAAACAAAAAACAGCATAATAAGAATCTCCTCCATAATAACCAATAAAAACTAATGAAAAAAGCGGAAGCGACTGGTCAGACCGCGAAGCAAATAGGGTTTTGGCCTTGGAAGGCGCTCTTTGCCTTCTGAGGACAATACATCTTTTGCACAGCGGTCTAGGCGCTGCAGCTGGATTAAACAAAATACGGATGCTCCTTGCAATGGATCAAAGTCTAAGAAGGCCGCATCCTGAAATATCCCTTGAAATCATAGGACATAAAAAAAGCCAGATTCCTAAAAATCAAAAAGGAATCTGGCTTTTTTAATTAGCTTAAAGCTGATGGAACCAAAAGGCGCGAGATCAGCGGGGACAGGCAGAACCATACGGAATTCAAAGCATCCTGCAATGCAAATCAACCGCATTTTAAACAGGCTATCCTTTAAAGACACCTATTGGGTCTCATTATCAGGCAGCTTTTTGTCTCATTTCATAGTTACGGTTAAAAAGGAAGTTTCATTGCTTACTGCTTCAGACTGACTGGTCTTCTCAATGTTCTGAACCAATTCTCCATTGGTTATGATGATGGGAATGACCGTACTAGCCGCTTTTTCTCTTATCAAGCTGGTGTCAAAGCTTACAAGCTTTTGACCCCTTTTAACGGTATCTCCCTCTTTCACGTAAGCCTCAAAGCCTTCGCCCTTCATATTCACCGTATCCAGCCCTATATGAATCAGTATTTCTGCACCATTTTTTGTTTTAAGGCCGATTGCATGCTTAGTCGGAAAAACTTGAATAACAGCTGCGTCACAAGGTGCCCTTACTTCACCTTCATCAGGATCAACAGCAAGTCCGTCTCCCATCATCTTTTCAGAAAAAACAGGATCGCTTACTTCTTCAAGTGGAATGACTTTTCCGCTCACTGGAGCAAATAAAACAATTTCTTTCTCTTCTTTGTCCTTGTCCTTTTTTCCAAATAAGTTCCTTAACATACAATTCCCCTCCTCAAAACAGCTTAATATAGCAGGCTATATTTCATCCGCATCCATTACTGAAATAATTTTTTGTATTCCCCGTATCCTTCTTTTTCAAGATCCGCGGCAGGTACAAAGCGAAGAGCCGCTGAATTGATACAGTATCGAAGCCCTGAAGGTCCAGGCCCGTCATTAAATACATGGCCCAAATGTGAATCAGCAGTCTTAGAACGCACTTCTGTACGAATCATTCCATAGCTTGTATCATTTTTCTCGATTACCTCTTCTTCCTGAAGCGGCTTAGTGAAGCTTGGCCAGCCGCAGCTGGAATCAAATTTATCTCTAGAAGTGAATAAAGGATTTCCGGAAACGATATCCACATACAGGCCTTCTTCTTTATGGTTCCAAAACTCATTTCTGAAAGCTGGCTCTGTTCCGCTATTTTGTGTTACTTCATATTGAATTGGCGTTAATTTCTTTTTTAGCTCTTCTTTATTTTTCATTGATATCCCTCCATTTATTTTCCAGGAATGTTTGCCTGCCCGAGCCAAAACGGTAAGATGCATAATGCTGAGGCTGCTTTTTATAGTAATTCTGATGATATTCTTCCGCAGGATAGAATTCTTTAGCAGGCAGAACAGGTGTGACGACCGGCTTCGAAAAGCGTCCGCTTTTATCCAGTTTTTCCTTTGAGAGCAGAGCGATTTCCTTTTGCTCTTCTGAATGGTAAAAGACCGCAGTCTGATAAGAACTGCCCCGGTCAAAGAATTGGCCGCCTGCGTCTGTAGGGTCAATTTGCTGCCAGAATAATTCTACTAGCTTTTCATATGGAAAAACTTCCGGATCAAATGTAATCTGTACAGCTTCATAGTGGCCTGTTGTTTCAGAACACACTTCTTGATAGGTAGGATTTTTCTTTGTTCCTCCTGTATAGCCTGAAATGACTGATTGGATGCCAGGCTGCTCATCAAATGGCTTGACCATGCACCAGAAACATCCACCCGCAAATGTTGCCTTTTCAAATGATCCTGTCATTAATATCCTCCTTGCGTTGATCAAATCTAAACTGCAAACTACATGTTTATCCTTAAGATTTTATCCTCTTTTTATGAGTATGTAAAACAATATGCGGGCTGCTCATGGATTTTGCATGACACCAGCCTACCTCCATCCGCATATGCTGAGTACGTAAAGGCCATATGAATTGGAGTGAAAAAAGTTATGCAGAATAATAAGTATCTATATAATGCTGTGCTGTATGATCAGCTGTCACAATTTTATAAATACAGCAACCCCGAACTTTTTGTGCACTATTATTATAAACATTTAAAAAGGATGAACCAGGCAGCATCCCATATGCGTGCGTTACATGGCGCAAAGCCAGACAGTATACCTGCGCGAGTCCGGGTATTGCATGCTTCCCCCGATGCACCGAATGTAGATGTATATGTAAATGAAACCCGTATCCTTCAAAACTTCCCATATAGGGATATCAGCAATTACATGTCGCTTCCAGAAGGAACCTACCAGATTGATATTTATCCCGCAGGACAGCAGGTACAAACTGTACTAAGCCAAAAAGTGAGCCCGCGAAGCGGCAAGCTTTATACACTTGCAGCCGCAGGGCAAGCCAAAACATTGAAATTGATAGTGATTGAAGATGATCCGTACGTGCCCAATGAAGAAACTAAATTGAGGGTGATTCATCTTTCTCCAGATTCTCCGCCGGTTGACATAGCCGTGAAAGGCAGGGATGTCATTTTTTCTAATGCTGCCTACCGCAAGCCTACAAAGTACTTAGGGCTGACTCCGATGACAGTGGATCTCGAGGTTAGGGCTGCAGGCTCCAAGGAGCCAATTTTGCCTCTTGATGGAATTACGCTAATTAAAAATACGCCATATTCTCTCTACATTATTGGTCTGAGCCAAGGATCGCCTGGTTTAGAACCGCTTTTCCTGGCTCCTTAAATGGAAAAGAACCGGAGAGCATCCGGTTCTTTTATGGATTTACAGAAGGTACATTGAGAAGAAATGATATCCTGTTGTGCTTTAAATCAAAGGTTTTTGCCTTAACATGTACATCACTTTTTAATTTCATATCATTTAAG
The DNA here is from genome assembly GCF_900112495.1 of Bacillus sp. OV322. Classification (GTDB taxonomy): domain Bacteria; phylum Bacillota; class Bacilli; order Bacillales; family DSM-1321; genus Peribacillus. Next base: position 39,472 of record NZ_FOMA01000006.1, on the reverse strand, counting down.
GAGACGTATATCAATTCATTGTTAGGCTGGATATTGACCCAATCCGGGGTTTTGTAGCTTTCATTAATGAAATTCATTACATATGAAACCGGCAGATTCAGCTGTCCGACAGAGATGGATTTTTGCTTCAGCACCAAGTCCCCGTTTTTCTGTGCCAGCGGTTCAAATGCAAGCTTCATCTGAAGTTCCCTTCCGAAAAAAGGGAGTTTTCCGTATAATTCCACATCATCATTCAAATACACTTCATAGTGAAGCGGGCCGTCACTCAGCCCTTCCTTTTCAAGGTATTGATTAATCAGTCTATTCATATCTTGTTTATTGGTATCAATTTGAAACTGAATGTCTTTTTCCCTGCTATAGCTTTTCGGGGGCTGTTCATCTTTAGCAGGCAAATTGATGGCAATCAGCAGCCAGATGACCACTGCTGCATTAATCGATAATAATGTAATAAATAAAATCTTCCACTTCTTGCTCTTCATGTTCAGTTATTCCTCATTCCCTTTGGCACTCGCTTCTAATGTATTATCGCCTAGAGAGTTCCCTTCCATATTCTGGTAGATCCTGGAAGCAATTTTTTCATATCCCCTGTCATTTGGGTGGAAATTATCGTCCTTGAATAATAATTTCTCTCCCTGCTTGCTGAAAATATCCTCAATTTCAACAAAATGGCTGCCAGGGAATTTCCGCAGCACTTTTCTGCTGCTGTCATTCCAGTCTTCACTGATGACATCGAGTTCCTTGAAGGATGTCAGATAATCAGAGAAAGGATTATACACTCCGACTAAATAAATCTGTGCTTGCTGATTTTCTTCTTTGACTTTATTGATGATTTTCCCCAGTCTTTTTTCATACCCTTTTCTTGCTTGTTCAAACTGCTCCATTTGTAAATCTGAAAAATGATTGCGGACGACCTTCATGATATCATTGCCGCCGATCGTAATAACGACACTGTCAGCTTTTCTGATATCCCTCTTTGTCTCAGTCTGTTCCATCCTTTTTAGCAATTGGTCTGTCCGGCTGCCCCGTACACCGTGATTGATGATATTAACTGCCGTGATGGAAGGCTCTTTTTCCAGCTGTCTTTGCAGATAAGGAACATATCCCCCCTTATCTGTACTGTCGCCAACCCCTTCAGTCAATGAATCGCCGATTGAAACTATTTGAACCGGATCCGGAAAAAAGGATGCCGGAATATCTTCTTTTTTATCCAGCGTGAGGCTGTTTTTTTGTCCTTCGCCATTTACAGCTGCAGGAGTTTCTGCTTCACGGGAACAAGCTGATAACCATAGCAGGCATATTAAAAGACAGGTGAATTTTTTACTCATAACTCCACCTTCCTTTTTTACAGAATCTTTATAAGTCTTCACTTTATTATAACACGGAAAAAGAATAAAAAACTTCCTATCTGATTTCGCTAAAAGATCACTATCAGCAATTTATCAGGATTATTGTATATTTTTTTGGTGTCCTGAAGCAAAGTAAAACCCTCGGGAAGGAGTGAGATTTGAACATTTTTTTTGATGTTTTTAGCAGTATGAGCATGAAGGCAAATTCAGCGGACCAATTGTACTATAGGTATATTTAATTATCTTAACAGCTGCTTTACTAATCCCTTTTTCATATTGACCGCTTTTGGGAAGTGTGTGAAAATGATAATCGTTATCAATTAGAATTATTTTCAAGGAGGATTTATATGTTTATTGAGTTTTTAAGGACTAACCGTTATGTCTCTTATGTCCTTGCCATTATTCGCTTGTATCTCGGGATTCAATGGATGAAAGCAGGCTGGGGAAAAATCGTCAGCGGGAATTTTGATGCAGCCGGTTTTATGCAAGGAGCTTTAAAACAGGTATCAGGCAGCCACCCAGCAGTACAGCCCTGGTGGGGTGTCTTTTTAAAAGAACTTGCCTTGCCAAACATAGAACTTTTTAACACACTTGTACCATGGGGCGAGTTTTTAGTAGGGATTAGCCTGATTTTAGGATTATTCACTTCTTTTTCTGTGTTAATGGGGCTCACCATGAATTTTGCTTATATGTTTTCAGGTGCGGTAAGCACCAATCCGCAAATGATTATTCTCGGGATTTTCATCCTCATAGCTGGCATTAATGCAGGAAAAGTTGGAGCAGACCGCTGGGTTATACATCGATTATTCCCCGAAAAAAAATCCGTCGAGTATATGGCAAAAAGTGCTTAGACATCTTTCATATAATTGCTCTGCCTAAAATTCTTACAATTAAAATTTGATCGATTAACTGCATTGTTTGAAAAACCAAAGCTTGGAATAGATTAAAACCCCTTTTTCCTCATCTGAATTTTTGGAAAAGGGGTTTGTCTGTCTCAGTTGCTGCCTTGCAATATCTTGATATGCTTTACAATGTCATCAAATGGTGTTCCTTTCACACCATTGTAATACTGTATGACTTTACCTTTTTGATCTACAAGGTAAAAATTGATTCCATGCATGACTTGATCCATATTTTCCGGTTTTTGCACAATGGTATGAAAGCTGTCTTTAGCAAAGGATTCTATCTGAGATTGTTTGTACCCCGTAAGGAAATTCCAGTTTTCAAAATCGGCTTTAAACCTTTGTCCAAATTCCTTCAGAACGGCTGGCTTATCTGTATTTGGATCCACTGAAAAGGAAACAAATTCCACATTTTCGATTCCTTTATCCTTAAGCATTTGCTGAAGCTTCACCATATTGGCTGTCATTGGCAGACATACATCCTGACAGCTTGTGAACATAAAATCAGCTATCCAAACTTTTCCTTTTAAATCTTGCTTGGAAATGGTATTTCCATCCTGGTTGGTAAATGCAAAGGATTCAATATCCCAGTTCTTGGCTCCTGGCACACCCTCCTTACCGCAAGCTGATAAAAGCAGTACAGCAAAAATTCCCATGAGGATGAAAACGGTATGCAGCTTTTTCATTATACCCCGCCTTTATGTTTTACAACTGTTAAAATAGCCCAAACTTATTACTTCATAATTTTGGCTTGTTTTTATTATTTTAACAGATAATAAAAGGTGAGGTTATCATTTAAAAGACTTTTTTCATTTTGCACTTCGGTTGCTTCCTTTGATAAATGTTTCTGCAAAAGAATTAACAAAACGTGCATAGTCGGCACGGAGAGCAATTTTATGAACAGGATATAGCGCCTTTTCCCTTATCTTTCTAAAGTCTGCAATACTTTGCCCAAATGCGTCTCCTTCCTCAGTTATCACTTTTACAGGAGCATCAGCGAAAATAATGCATTGTTTATCTTTAATGGCCCACATGGTCATTAAATCATGAAGCGGTGTTCCCTGGATGGAAGGATTCTGTTTTTTGTAGGCATTGAAGTAGAAGTCATACATTGGTTTTAGTATTTTTGCCGGTTCCATTTTTCCGCTGTTCATTTCAGAAATAACATAATCCATCACGTAAGGTGTGATGATGCTGTTTTGGGTTACATTTAGCGGGAATATCCTGACTTTTCTCGGAGCTCTGGAAAATACGATGTTAGCTGCAATTGGATCTCCATGAAAGTTAGCTTCTGCTACCGGGGTAACATTCCCGGGATAATTGAACGCCCCGCCCATAATATAAAAATCTTTGATTTTTTTCATTGTTTCAGGAAAAAACACAAATGCCGAGGCTAGGGATGTCAGCCTGCCCACGTTGATTAAAGTCAAATTCCCTTCATACTTATCAATCAGAGGTGCAACTTCAAAGAAATTTTCAAACGTCGAGCTAGGCTCATCGGCTATCGACAAAGGACCAAGTCCTTCAAGACCATGGATTTCCGGAAAATACTCTGGCTCTTTTCCTGTCAGTGGTATCCTGGCCCCACCCATAACAGGCACATCTTTTTTAAAGATTTTTTGAAGGTAGCGGGCATTTTTAACGGCTTCATCTTTCGAAACATTTCCATAATCTGCAACCACACCGACCACTTCAATATCTTCTGAGTAGTACGCATAAAAAAGCGCAAATATATCATCGATGCCCAAATCGCCGAAAAAAAGTACTTTTTCACTCAGTCCGCCCACCGCCTTATCTTATTTCCCTCCTAATATATGTATGTCATACTTAACGTTTCATGATTTATCCCAGTTGAGGGCTTACAGGTGCAAGGAATATGTGAATCGGGCCTAATTTTTTTCCATCTGCGGGTGAAGAACAGCTCCATGATGAACGCCCTAAAGGTAAATCAGGAGATAATACAAGGAAAAGTAAGTTTATTAAGGGAGGGTGTAAAATGAGTGAATTTGACTTACAAACATCTAATTTGCCATGGCTTGAAGAAAGAACCATCATTCTTTCCCCTGCTGGGAGCTATGCATATGGAACTAATACAGAAACATCAGACAGGGACTTCAAAGGCATTTGCATTCCGCCTCCTGAGTACTACTTAGGTTTAGAATCTTTTAATGAATATAATACAAGCGGCGGAAAGAATTTTAAAAATACCAAAGATGATGTTGATGTGAATATCATTCATATCAATAAGTTTGTAAAAGATGCCATGGGCGGTGTACCAAATAATATTGATATCCTTTTTGTGAAACAAAGTGATTATGTAAAAGTAACACAATTAGGGCAGATATTAATTGATAACCGGCATTTGTTTTTATCTAAGCATATTCAGAAAAAATTCGGCGGCTATGCTTATTCTCAGATTCAAAAATTGAAAAATAAAAATATCACTGGTTCCGGAAGACAGGATTTAATAGAGGTTTATGGCTATGATACAAAATTCTTCATGCACAGCATCAGGCTTCTTACAAGTGCTATAGAAATCCTTGAAACCGGGGACTACAGTACATTTAGAACAAATAGGCATTTGCTACTCGACTGCCGCAATGGGAAATTTTCCTTTGAGCAGGCATTAGAAATGGTCGAGATGTATGATGGCCATTTAAAAGCTGCATTAAAAAAATCACAGCTTCCGGAATTCCCTGAATATAAAAAAATCAACCAGTTATTAATAGAAATCAATAAACAGGGATTAAATCTATAGTGATCGAAAAAAGCTCTTTTCCCAAAGTTTGTTGTTTCTTTCATGAGTTCTATTATGGACCTCATTATTTTATGAGGTTAATTGGAGGGAAAGGTGCGATTAGCGGGAAGCGAGTATCCTGAAGCGGAAACAACCCTCTATTACATAGCAACAAAGCTTACGAAAACAGCCTTCTCTAAGAAAACAGCAAAAAAAACCTCCTATCTTCTATTCCCGCAAAAAGTTCAAGAAGAAGAAGGTTCATTAAATTATTTAATCCCAATAGTACATGAGTGCCATTGCACCCTCTCCTGTGTGAGTGCTGATTACAGGAGTAGTACCTTCAATAGTAATCGTTTCAAGTCCAGTAATACTGCAAATGGCATCTTTAACTTTAGCAGCGAGCTGATAGCCATTGGCATGCACGATACCGACTCCTGACAGTTTTTTGCCTTCTGTATCGGCTTTAAATCGGCTGACAAGGCATTTAATCGCCTGCGATTGGCTTCTCACCTTTGTAATCGGATTCAAAACTCCTGATTCAAGCTCTGCGATTGGCTTAATATTCAGCAATGAGCCAATGAATGCGGCCGTTTTCCCGATTCTTCCGCCCTTCACCAGATTTTCCAATGTATCAATAACAATAATCAGGCTAGAATTTTTTCTGATTTGGTCTAGCCTGGCTTCTATTTCAGCTGCGGTTTTTCCGGCGTTGGCCATTTCAGCAGCTTCTATCACCTGATAAGACAGTGATTTTGAAATGAAACTTGAATCAATGACCGTTACTTTCGAATCCGTCATGGTTGCGGCACTTTCAGCTGTTTTCACTGTTCCGCTCATTCCGCCAGTCATATGGATCGAAATGATTTCACTGCCATCTTCGCCCAGTTTATTATAAACATCCAAAAAAACTCCTGCTGAGGGCTGAGAGCTTTTAGGAAGGTCCTTAGCATTTCTCATTCGTGTCAAAAATTCTTCTTGTTCGATTTCAATTTTGTCCAGGAAAGTTTCCCCATCTATGCAAATGGATAGCGGAATCATTGTTATCCCGTATTTTTCAAATTCTTCTGGTGTCATATCTGCTGTTGAATCAGTAACAATTTTGACTTTTTTCAATGTTTCACATCCTTCGGGTGGCAATTCTATTGTATTATACCTTTTCGGCAAGTGCTTTCAAACCGAATTTTATGGTGTAAAGGCTAGTATATTTTTATAATTCACGAATTAGACTTATTTCCAATAATTACAGCTGTAATTTAGACAGCACTGCTATGTATCAATAAAAAAAAAGACCGTCTCCGGCCAGCAGAAGACCGTCCGGAATCTGGCAGCTCAGGAATATTAACTAAGCCGTTTCTTCCGGGCTATTCTGGTGGTTAAGACAGTCTTTAGTGTCAGGCATTGCTTTTCAAGTGTTCCTCTAAAAACATTTTTTGATAATCCGGCCATCTTAAAACGGCAGCTAAATATTCCTTAAAGGAACAATTAACTGGGCAATCCGTTTTGCGATAAACATGATTCATGAGCATCTCCAGCCTGGCGGTGACCATAAAATAATTGGGGTCGCCTGGCAATAAGACGGGGATATCTGTTATTTTCACCTTATGTCCAATACCATTTTTGAACTCCAGGTTTTTAAAAAGCAAAATATCAATCCTCATTTTCCACCGATTATTCTTATTATACACAAAAAAAGAAAAAAATGTATTTCTCCTGCAAAAAATAACCTTTCATTTACCTGTTTCCCGATAATAATGGCTGCCGGCAATTGTCCCGGTTACCTCCAATACTGGACTAATAGTCAAGTGAGTTCAGGTGAACATTAAACCCGGATTATTTTAAGGTTTGAGATTGTTCTTCCTCCCCGTTCGATTAATCATTCAATCCCTTGCCATTAAGAATTTGCTGTATGTTTTTTTCAATCCGGGACTTGCGGGTCTTGGTTTGTTTGGGATTGGAGAAATAAAGAATATAGGCTCTTTGACGGCCCGGAGTCAATTGTTCAAAGGCGGTTTTCAAAGCCGGGATTTCACTGAATGCATTTTTCAGTTCATCAGGTATTATTTCAATATTCTTTTTATCCACTTCCAATCCGGCTTTTTCCACTTCAATGGCATCTCTTATATAGTGTTTCAAAATGGTCTCCATTTCGACTATTTCTTGAACATCACGGAAACGGATTTGGCGCGCTGCCTGTACATTTTCCGTTTGCTGAACTAAAATCCCGTGCGCATCCTGCAGCAAGCTGCCTTTGTGAAACAGAAGCGCACAATATTCTTTGAAACCATGTATTAACACTATGTTTTTCCCCCCGTAAGTGTAACAGGGATGTTTCCATTTATAGTCTTCGCTCAATCCGCAATCAAGAACGATTTTCCTCATTGCCTCATATTCTGCCTTCCACTTTTTTGCTTTACTAAAAAACTCATCAACCTGAGGATTTACCATGCCATTTTCCATCATGCAGCACCTCTCTCCCATTCTTCGCTGGCTACTTTTAACATGCTCTTTTCTTAAAGATTATTGTTATTTTTTGTTCTGTAAGGCGATTCCATTGTTGAGTCCCTTTGATAGGAGCGTATGGTGCGGGACACCTGCTTTAATTAGCGGAACAGAGATCCCGGCTCACCGCCTGCCCGGGAAAGTAAGAATCCCTGAACAGATATCAGCCTCCTTGTTCCATAAGCAGTAAAGTTTAAAAGGCTATAAAGGAATATTCGCCAAACGTGAAGCAATTTCCTTGCAGCTTTTAAATATTACTTCAATCTGTAAGGGCAGAAAGCCTACTCCTACTCTAATTTCAATAATGAAAATGGTGCAAAGCGCTTTGGTGTTACATTCAAGGAATGCAGATTGCTCCTGCCCGCCATAAACACTTCCTCCAATTATGGGCTTTCTTCATTCAGAGCTTTTTACAAACTGTATTTTTCCGGTAAGCGTCAAGCGGGTAACAGCTTTGGAGAAGGGAATAGTACGGGCTGATGGGGGAATACATTGAAAGCAAACAGTCAAAAAGCAAAAAGGAGGGCTGTAAATATTGAAAATACATGTTGTGCATGAAGGCGATACGCTATGGCACATTTCTCAGCAATACGGTGTGAGTGCAAGCAAAATTGCTGAAGTAAATGCGCTAGAATATCCGGATAAACTGTTAATTGGCATGGCACTGCTTATTCCTGAACGATATCTTACCTACAAAGTTATGCCAGGAAATACCCTTACTGGTATTGCAGATTATTTCAGCACGACACCCCAGGAAATTCTGCTAATCAACTCACTGTCATCTTTATCTAAGGTTTATCCTGGGCAGAAGCTTACCATACCGGCAGTTTTTCACCGGGTGAAGAAAGCTGATTCTATCCATAAAATAGCAGGTATGTACGGAACAAGCGTAAAATCGCTTTTGCAGGCAAACAATCTTTCAAGCTCTTCTGTGCTAACAGAAGGTCAAATCATCAAAATTCCACGAAAATCCAGACCCCGAATTGAAGTGAATGCATTTACAAATAGGTATGGCCAATCCGGAGCAAGGGACGTGAGAGAAGCTGCGTATGATTTGACCTTTGTATGCCCTTTTGCCTATCTGATGAGAAAAGATGGGACCCTTGGACCGCTTGATGATGTCCCTACTGTTGAGGCTGCACTGTCAAATGGGGTTGTACCGATCATGTCCATAACAAATTTCTCTTCTTCTGAAGCAGGTACCGAGCTGGCACACGCCATCTTATCTGATAGGCAATTAACGGAAAAGCTTTTATCGAATATTCTTGCTGTGATGAAAAAGAAAGGCTACAGGGGTTTGAATATTGATTTCGAAAATACTGCGGCTAAAGACCGTGATTTCTATAATCGTTTTCTTAAGCTTGCAGCTGATAAATTACATCAGGAAGGCTACTTTGTCAGTTCTTCACTCGCCCCGAAGACCAGTTCGGAGCAAAAGGGGCCTTTAGTTGAAGCACATGATTATGCTGCACATGGAAAAATTCTCGATTTTACCGTGCTCATGACCTATGAATGGGGATACCGAAAAGGGCCTCCGCAGGCCATATCCCCGCTGGATCAAATGAAGCGTGTATTGGATTATGCCATAACAGTCATGCCCGGAAAAAAGATATTAATGGGATTTCAGCTTTATGCCAGAGACTGGCTTATTCCACATAAAGAAGGACAGGAGGCTGAAACATTTGATATGCAGGAAGCAATTCGCAGAGCCGTGAAATATAATGCAGCAATAAAATATAATCCAGTCGCCCAATCTCCCTATTTTAACTACCAGGACAGCTCTGGGCAGAGCCATGAAGTCTGGTTTGAAGATGCAAGAAGTGCCAAAGCAAAGTTTGATCTGGTAAAAACCTATGGATTAAGGGGAATCAGCTACTGGGTACTAGGCTATCCTTTTCCGCAAAACTGGGCATTATTATCAGATACCTTCGTTATTGAAAAACGCTGAATGTCTATAAGAGGAAGAAAGCAGACAAAAAAAGCATGAGGACATTTCCTTCATGCTTTGATGTTTGCTGACAGTGTATTAAGCAAGACCGGTTAATTTTTCTGTTATTTCCTGCTCAAAACCTTCTTCGAGCTCTTTGGACATGTTCCTGCATTTCACTTCAATGAGAGACAGGTCGTCCTTTACCCTGACATGTGCCAGTTCCTCTTCATAGGAAAAATCAAAAAGGACAAACCCCTCTTCTTCCTTTATATTTTTCGCAAAATCTACACGGGTCACTACGGTTTCTGCTGTGATATTCATTTGAAAATCTCTCCCTCACATGATGTTTTATTCCTTTTCCCTATTTCAGCTAAAAAAACACGTTCTATTCAATAGCAACCCTATTACACTGAATTTTTTATATGCACTGTACATCATGTTTGTCGATAATTCCTTATTTTCAAGTCCTGACCACAGACAGGTGACGTTGCCAAATCCCGTTTTCTATATACACGATTGTACGAAGACAAGCTTTAAGCCTTAGAGGATTTTTTCATAAAAAAAGGCTGTTTTCGTAAACTTTGCTGCTATGAAACAAGGTGGTTGATTTCCGCTCCAGGATGCTCGCTTTCCGCGTGGCAGGCGGTGAGCCTCCTCGGCTGCACCTGCTTCTTAGGTCTCACCTGTTCTGCTTATCCCGAAGAAGTCTCGCACCTTACGCTCCAATCAACCTGACTTGACAATGGGAACGCCTCACATAACAAATTTAAAAAACAACATCTTTAAGAAAAGAGCCTAAAAAAAAAGGCGCTTTAAAAAAGCCCCCTTCGTGTCTTTAATGGTTTTGCAGACTAAATTCCTGCATGGCTTCCCTTTTTTGCTTCCGCTTAAAGACAATCTTAGAAAGCGAGATGCTGATTTCATATAAAAACAGCAAAGGAAGTGTCACAATGAAGTCTGACATAAAATCCGGCGGTGTAATCACTACAGCAATGATAACCAGAACAAAATAAGCATATTTCCTCAGTTTCTGCAGCACAAATGGATTAATGATCCCTATTGATGTCAAAAACATGGTGACCACTGGAAGCTCAAATAGAACCCCAAATGGAAGAGTCATATTCAGAACAAAACGGAAGTACCTTTCTGCTGTAAAAGCAGCGGTGAACATATCTCCCCCGATGTTGAGGAGGAATTTAAAAACCATTGGCAAAATGATGAAATACCCGAATGCAAGGCCACCTGCAAAAAGAAGAAAAAGGGCCGGAATATATGCTAATGTTGCTCTGATTTCATTCGGCATAAGTGCGGGCTTTACAAATAGCCATATTTGAAATGCCAGCACGGGAATGGTTCCAGCTATTGCGATAACTGCCGCAAGAGTGAAGTATATCCAAATAATATCGCTTGGCCCCAGTACGAGCAGTTTCATATGCAGATCCCGGATAAACCACTTATAGATATCTTCCACATAAATGAAAGCCAATATAAAAAAAACAAAAAAAGCAGCAACAGAGATAATGAGCCTTTTTCTCAGTTCCTCCAGGTGTTCAATGATGTGTAAATCCTGGTCTGCCAAGTTCATCACGCCTTCTCTATTAAATTCAAGTGTCGGAATAGTCCAATACCCACATGAGCCCTTTACCGCTAAACAGGTGCAAGATGGCCTCATCCCGCACCTGTTTAAACCCTTATGGACAAGCAGTAATTCCCCTGCAAAATCGGGAATATTTGCGGCAGAAACATGGGGCCTTTCACTGCCATCAGCTGGGAGTAAGAACACCTGCAGCTGGCAGTTTCACTTTATTTCATGATATTTTTCTTTTCTTCGATTTCCTCTTTGCTGTCACTGGTCAATTCACGTGCAGAGTTCTTGAATTCCTTTAGAGTTTGTCCTGCGGCACGGCCGATTTCAGGAAGTTTCTTCGGTCCAAAGACAATTAGTGCTAATATAAGAATAATAAATAGGCCCGGCAAGCCAATATTTGAAAGCATAAACACATCTCCTTTGATGTTAAAGCCCCGTATAGGCTTTGCGTAATTTCCTCATACCAGTAATTGCGAACGTTAAAAAAATCTTAACTTCCTATTCATTTTAACTCAATACATCCTTGTCTTCCATATAAAATTAAAATTTCGGAATAATTAGACCATATTTCAGATTAAGAGGTGAAATAGATTGCTGTCTTTATTCACTTCCACAAAAGGAAATGCCTTTTTCTTCATCCTCTGAATCAGCCCGTCGTAATCGTGCCGGCTTTTAAGCTCCACACCCACAAGAGCAGGTCCGCTTTCCTTATTGTTTTTCTTTGTATATTCAAATCTGGAAATATCATCATCCGGCCCTAGAACTTCATCAAGGAATTCTCTCAATGCTCCTGCCCTTTGCGGGAAATTCACGATAAAGTAATAAAGCAGGCCCTCATACAGCAACGATTTTTCTTTAATTTCCTGCATCCTGCTTATATCGTTATTGCCTCCGCTGATGACACAGACAACAGTTTTTCCTTTTATCTGCTCTCTGCAGAAATCGAGAGCAGCAACAGGCAAAGCTCCGGCAGGCTCTGCGATGATGGCGTGTTCGTTGTACAGTTCCAGGATAGACGTGCACACTTTCCCTTCCGGAACCTTCAGGATATCAGCTACATTTTCCCTGCATATCTCAAAGGTCTTGCGGCCCACACACTTCACTGCAGCACCATCAACAAATGTATCAATTTCCGCTAATTCTCTTACTTCTTCCTGTTCAAAAGAAAACTTCATGGAGGCAGCACCTGCAGGCTCTGCCCCCATGCATTTTGTCTCTGGAGAAAGAGCGGAAAAATAGGAAGATAACCCTGCCATCAGGCCCCCTCCGCCTATACTAGCAAAAAGATAATCAATTTTTTCTTCGCAATCGTTTAATATCTCGACGGCAGCAGTCCCCTGGCCTGCAATGACCCATTCATCGTCAAAGGGATGTATAAAGCTTCTTTCTTCTTTATCCGCACAAAGCTTTGCTTCGGCAAATGCATCATCAAATGTGTCGCCAGAAAGAATAATTTGTATTTTATCCCGGCCAAAAAGTTCAACCTGTTTCACTTTTTGTCTTGGAGTGGTAGCAGGCATAAAAATTTTCCCGTGTATGCCAAGCTGGCTGCAGGAAAAAGCGACTCCTTGAGCATGGTTGCCTGCACTTGCACAGACAATCCCGTTTTTCGTTTCTTCTTCACGAAGACTTTTCATTTTATAATAGGCTCCCCTGAGCTTAAAAGAGCGCACATGCTGAAGATCTTCACGTTTCAGATAGAGGCTGCATTCATATTTCTCTGATAATCTTTCACTTTTCTGCAGCGGGGTATGAACGACAACCTCTTTTAATTCTCTGTTTGCTATAAGTATTTCTTCAATTCCGATCCGTTTTTTTAAGGATGCTGTCCCGGCCATCATATCCCTGCTTTCCTTTTAATATAATTTTTAAATTATAACACTTCAACGCGATAAATCAATTAATTTTTCTAAAAATTCAAATATTATTACTTACCATTTGCTCCAATTATATAAATTCAAGAATCTATGAATCTGGAGTGTTTTAAAATGATATCTTCTATTCCGGATGTGTGATTGGAGATTGAATAAATGTAGCTCTATTCGTAAAGATTGTTGCTTTTCAATTGGACCAAGGTGTATGTACTTTTTATAGTATTATATTTATTAGACTTATTCTGTTAAAGGACAATTATATTGAATTAAGAATGACAATTTTACATGCAGGTGAAAATATGGGAAAACTATCTTTGATTGTATCAGCAGCTTTATCTTTTTTTGTAACAGTATTGAATTTTACAGACCATAGATTTATAAATGGTACCTTTATGGGTGTTATGTTTGTTTCAACGTTAATTGCTCTTTTAGGAGAATTAAAAAGACAAGCAAAAAAATGAGTTCTTCAGCAAATTGCTTACACTCCAATCAACCCGGTTTAACAACAGGATCGCTTCACAGAACAATTAAAAAACAACAATCTTAAAAAAAGGCTCTTTTCTTAAAGGTTGTTGTTATTTAATAAGTTTTCGAGGCAAATCTATTGTTAAAGCAGGTTGATTGGAGCGAAAGGTGCGAAGACTCCGACGGGATTAGCGTGACAGATGAGACCCCGCAGACGCAAGGCAAGGAGGCTCAGCGCACGCCCCGCGGAAAGCGGACCATCCTGTAGCGGAAATCAACCCCTTGTTCCATAGCAACAAAGTTTACGAAAACAGCCTAAAAAAAAGAGCCAAACATAAAAACCCGTACTTAAAATTTGGATTAAGTACGGATTTTTTATAATAGGCTCTATTTGTTTTTTTACGAAAACAGCTTTTTAATAAGGTCGGCCAAGGGATAAGAAAAAGTTTTATGTTCCATGAATGCCTTCCAAATCAGCCAGTTTTAAATGAATCAGCTTTGTTTTTTCTCATAAACAGCAAAGTCGAATGGATATTTGTTTTTTTCATCCTGTTCACCTGGAGTCAATGATATTCTTGACCACTGCTCTTCTGCTACTTCCGGGAAAAATACATCTCCTTCAAACACATGGTGTATATGGGTAATATACAGCCGATCTGATATCGGCAGCATCTCTTTGAATATCTCGGCTCCTCCGATCACAAAAACTTCATCGTTCTCTCTTTCTGCCATTTTCTTCAACTCAAGTATGTTATGGTAAACTTCGGCTCCTTCTGCCTCGAAAGATTTATTTTTGGTAAGAATGATATTCTTTCGGCCGGGCAGAAGTCTCCCTATTGAATCAAAGGTTTTCCTGCCCATAATTACAGAATGGCCAGTGGTCATTTTCTTAAAATACTGAAGATCTGCCGGCAGGTGCCAGGGAAGTTTATTATCCTTTCCAATCACCCTATTTTCGTCCATTGCAAGCATCAATGAAATCATACACTGACCGCTCCTTTTATATGAGGATGCGCTTCATAATTTTCCAGTTCGAAGTCTTCATAAGAAAAACCGAAGATATCCTTTACTTCGGGATTCAATTTCATTACCGGGAGTGCTTTGGGTTCGCGGGTAAGCTGCAATTTCACCTGCTCTACATGATTGGAGTAAATATGTACATCACCAAAGGTATGCACAAATTCCCCTGGCTTCAAGCCGCATACCTGGGCAATCATTAATGTCAGGAGCGCGTAGGAAGCTATATTAAACGGCACCCCAAGGAACACGTCTGCAGAACGCTGATAAAGCTGGCAGGACAGCTTTCCTTCCGACACATAAAACTGAAAAAATGCGTGGCACGGCGGAAGCGCCATTTTACTAATTTCCCCGGGATTCCATGCACTGACAATCAGGCGCCTTGAATCAGGATCTTTTTTTATCATTTCAATTACTTCAGTAATCTGATCAATACTGCTGCCATCAGGAGCACTCCATGAGCGCCATTGATGTCCATATACCGGTCCAAGTTCCCCATTCTCGTCCGCCCATTCATTCCAGATGCGGACACCATTATCCTGAAGATATTTTACATTGGTATCTCCTTTTAAAAACCAAAGAAGCTCATGGATGATGGCCTTCAGGCTTAACTTTTTTGTAGTAAGCAGCGGAAATCCATCCTGCAAATCAAATCTCATCTGATATCCAAATGTGCTGATTGTTCCGGTTCCTGTTCTGTCGCTTTTTATTGTGCCATTGTCTAATACGTGTTTGCATAAATCAAGATATTGTTTCATTGTGACCAGCCTTTCCTGGAATCTCATTATCATTCTAACACATGAATGTCTTTTCGGTATTCTTTACAGGAAGTAACCATTTTCGTTTTTTTACATAATTTATTATTAATCTGATTCCCATGTTGAACATTATTTAACAGGTCTGCAGCGTCTGAATCACTAAAAGAATGATTTGATGTATATACAGCACATGCTTCATCCTCTTTCTGACAAACTGCGCTTTTTAAAGTCTGACTTATTCAAAACTACAAGGTGATAGATATGAGAACTTACAGCAAAAAAGCAATTCTGCAAAGCAAGCCAGAAATCACAGAAGAAGTGATTGAAATCATGAATCTTGAAATATTCGTATATCTTGATTTAATATTTTTTTCGATTTTCCTTGGTTTTATCCTCATGCCGCTTGTTCACTCTGTTTCCTTATCTGTTATGATTCCTGCCCTCTTTTTCCTATTATTTTTGGGCATATTCCGCATATTTTTCAGGCAAAAGAGCAGGAATATGTAACATTTGAAGACTGCACAAGCCGCTCATGATTATAAGAAAGACTGTTTTCGTAAACGTTGCTGCTAGGGAACAAGGGGTTGATTTCTGCTCCAGGAAGCTCGCTTCCACGCAAGCGGTGAGCCTTCACAGAAATGCCTTTGTGTCTCACCTTCCCGCTAATCTAAGCAGGAGTATCGCACCTTTCGCGCCAAATCAACCTCATTTAATAATAAGATCGCCTTACAGAACTCAATAAAAAATAACAATCTTCAAGAAAAGAGCGTAAGAAAAAAAGCTGACGCAGCCGCCAGCTTTTTTTCTTGTCCATATTTTTATTGTTCTTTCAGATTCTTGCTTTTGCGGAAATGCAGGATGAAAGTCAAGCCAAATGTAATGACGATCAGCAAGAAGAAAATCGTGGATGATATTTCGATATGAAAGACCGATAGAAACATTTTAATGGAAATAATGGCAATCAGCACATATGCGGCTGTTTCCAGTTCTGGAATTCTATCAATCAGATTCAGGAATACGCCTGCCACTCCCCGCATCATCAGAACGCCGATCATTCCGCCCAGAAGAAGGACCCAGACTTTGTTGCTGACCCCGAAGGCTGCAAGTACACTATCAACGGAAAATGCGATATCCATCAGTTCAACCGCTACGACAGTACCCCAGAGAGTCCCAAACATACGGATAAGCAAGCTCTCTTTTGACATGCCCTTCACTTCATCTTCTTCAGATTCGCCTTTGCGTTTATCAAGGAAGTATTTAATTGAAAGCCATGCTAGATATGCAGCGCCCAGTACTTTGATCCACCAGAGCTTGATAAGGAAAATTCCAAGACCAATGGCTATAAATCGAAAGGCATATGCACCAAGCAAACCATAGAATAATGCTTTTTTGCGCTTGTTTTTTGGCAGATGGCGGACCATTACTGCTAGCACAAGGGCATTATCGGCTGATAAAAGTCCCTCAAGTATAATTAATGTCCCGATCAGACCCCAGCTTACCGGATCTGTCAGTATTTTGCCCCACATTTCCCAATCAAAGAATTGTGCATAAGTATCCAAGATATGATTCAGCATTACAGGATGTTCCTCCTAAAAATTTTAATATGAGTTGTATATGAAGACAATGGAAAAGGAACCTGCGGCCGAAGGTTCCAAATACCAGATTATATTATACTAGTGTACGCTTTTCCAAAATCTTTTTCAATAAAAACCCTGTTTCAGCCTTATGATAGCATCCCTTGCGAGGACCATTTTGGCGGTGTGTTTTTGTCCCAGTAAATCCTGCCCAAATCATGGTGGGCAGCAAATTGATCATGATAGGTGTGATAATGGAAATTAAACCAATAGCCTTCTTGAGGAGGATTCTCCTGCCTGACATGAAATCTCATAATGTCTTCCCCATTATTCTCATTATAAATATGAAAGATTTTTTCTCCGCGCCCTGAAGCAGGATTTTCTGTAATAGCGAGCTGCCGTAATTCTTCTTCTTGATGGCTGGAGGCCATTTCGGCAATGGCTGCCTCCATTTTTGGAAGGATTACAGCTTTAAATTCTGCTTGGATTTTCGGTTTTATTTTGCCGCCGAATTTACAATACGCATTCTCTTCTCCCTTGGAGACAATATTCTGGATGAAATCATTTTGGCTGAATAATTCCTCTTCTATGTTTTTATTGACGTTCTGGACAGAGGCACCATATCTTGCAGAATTGGCTTCTTGTGAATCCTTTTCCGGATGCTTGGCAGAATCTGTCTCACCAAGCCAGTTAAAATCAGCTGGAGTAACAAGCCCGAATGTCAGGGCAGAAACTAAAACAATCAGACTTTTTTTGAACCATTTAGCACCTTTCATGACATATCCCCTTACGCATCAGTATCAGTGTCAAACATTCAAGATTCCTGACAGCTCAGTGGCTGTCTTTTATAATTCCAGTATACTTTGGTTTCTGGGATATTACGAATATTAATTTCAGCATTTTACCAGAAACCCCGCTTCTTCATTCGCCCCTTTTTCTTAATGCCCGCTATTTTCCAGTGAGCATAAGGTTTTAAATTCATTAAAAAAAGGTATTGATATTCTAAAGCAGCTTTAACGTTTAAGGCATTATTTAATTTAAAACCACATAGAAGGACAAGGCGGCGGATATACTTAATGAATAGATTTTTCCAAGGAGGGGCTTCAATGGAATGGTCAGCTGTATTTATGATTCTAAGCATATTGATGTTAATGTATTTCATTTACCTCGAAATTGCCGATTGAATGATGAATATTTAAACTATCAGCTATCTTCATGAGCCTTGCCTAATTATTCGGCAAGGTTTTTTAGCTCTTCCTGCCTATTCATTTTCTGCAGCAATAAAATTTGAGGAGGTATACATATGACTGAAAACAGCAAAGCCTACATGGGCCGTTCTAAAAATCACTCTTATGAAAGAGAAACAGCAGAAGGAAATGCAGGAATGGTTGTTACTGCACATCCGATTGCGACGGATATCGGAGAAAAAATTTTAAAAGAAGGGGGAAACGCAGTAGATGCCGCTATTGCCATCCAGTTTGCATTGAATATTGTGGAACCTATGATGACCGGCATTGGCGGAAGCGGGTTTATGATGGTTTACAATAAGGAAGAAGATGCCGTGAAAATTTTTGACGGACATGTGCGGGCTCCAAAGGCGGCACATCCAGAAATGTTTTTAGATGAAAACGGAGAAGTAATTCCATTTAAGAAGAGATCGACCGATGCCACTGCAGTCGGCATACCGGGTATCTTAAAAGCCATGGAGGAAGCACGCCTGAAATATGGATCCAAGCCTCTTGCAGATTTGATTGAGCCATCCATTGAATTTTGCGAAGAAGGAGTTCCTGTCAATTGGGTGTTCACGGATGCCCTTGAAAACTTTCATTACCGACTTGGAGATGAAGCCCAGAGATTGTTCGCCCCGGAAGGCAAAAAGCTGAAGGAAGGAGAAATCCTGAAAAAAGAGCATTTGGCACATACCTACCGGATTCTGCAGCGTGAAGGAATTTCAGCATTTTATGAGGGGGAAATCGGCGAAGCGATCATTTCTGCCATTAAGGAATTAGGCGGTTTTATGGAAATGTCGGATTTAAAGGATTATAAAATCACCATTGATGAGCCAATGCGGGCAACTTATAAAGGCTATGAAATTGTTTCCTCCTTTGCTCCAAGTGCTGGCGGATCAACTGTTCTGCAGATTCTTAAAATACTTGAAGATTTTCACATTGAGCAATATGGCCCTCGTTCATGGGAAAAATATTATCTGATTGCCGAAGCCATGAGACTCGCTTTCACAGATAAAAAAGCCTTCCTTGCCGACCCGGAGTTTGCAGAGCTGCCGCTGAAAGGTCTTTTTGATGAAAAGTACCTGAAAGAACGTAAAGCATTCATTAATTTTAAAGAACGCAATAATGAAATTGATTTCGGCAATCCATGGGTATATGACAATGTACCGAAAAGGGATGTTGTAAGACAGCCGGAGCTAGATGAATTAAGTGAAACAACCCATTTTACGGTCGCAGACAGGTGGGGAAACATTGTCGCCTGTACATCCACAGTCGAGCACCCTTTCGGCTCTGGAGTAATGGTGCCGAAATACGGGTTTATGCTGAATAACGAGCTTACCGATTTCGATTCCATGCCTGGAGGAATGAATCAGGCTGAGCCGGGAAAACGCCCGGTAAGCTGTAAAAGCCCGACTATTATTTTCAAGGATAAAAAGCCTGTTCTTACGCTTGGTTCTCCTGGAGGGCCAACCATCATCAGCTCTGTATCCCAAACGATACTGAATGTCCTTGATTTCAACATGGATCTGAAATCCGCCATTGAAGAGCCGCGTATTTTCACGCCAATGGGGCCGCATATTGAGTGGGAAGCAGGAATGGATATGAGCAGCAAGGGACATCTTGAAGGAATGGGATTTGCTTTCAATGAGGTTCCGCATCCTATTGGCAATGTCCAGGGCATCAGCTTTTCAGAAGGCAAAATGTTCGGTGCAGCTGATTCAAGCAGGGAAGGAAAAGCAAGCGGCCTGAACGAAGAAGATTATCTCAATTAATGCAATAGAAACAAGAAAGAGGCAAAAATTACTTTTGCCTCTTTCTTGTTATTGGTTTCATTCATTGATATCCATAAATCCAAAATGAAATTTAGAGGTTTTTCGTTGAACAGTTTGAAATCCAAATTCATTAAATCGGCTGCTTTTATAATGGTCCTTTAAAACGACACGTTTTCTGGCGACCCTTTTTGCTTCCCTGACCGTTTCCAGGGTCAGGCCGTGCCTGGAGGCGAAAAAGGCTAACGCCTGTATGCCGCTGGACTCTTTAATGGCGGTCTCGAACATTGGATCAAAATAAACAACATCATAGCTATTATCCGGAAGCGCCTCAAGCACCTTCAAATGCGGCGCTGTCTTAACCTCTATTCTCTTCATAGCTTCATCCATTTTTTCATTGCCTGTTTTCCACTCCGAAAGCCCCTTTTCTACAAGAAGCGACAGATAAGGATTTTCTTCAATGGCGGTTACACGGCCCCTAGCACCTGCAGCATAGCTTGCGACAATTGCATCTGAGCCAAGCCCCAGAGTACAGTCGAGAACCTCACTTCCCTTAGCTATTCCGGCCACAGCCAGATAAGCATCCTGTTCCCCTTTTTCCAGTCTCTTGATTCGAATCGATGCCAGATTCGGGTGAAAAAAGAATGGCTCCCTTTCGTTCAGCCGATAAAGTTCGTATCTTTCTTTCCCAAGAACAAGACAGTCGCTATTTGTAATTTGCTGCAGTTTTCTGATAGATTGTTTATTTCTTGGCACATATGATAAGCCCATCTCCTCAGCAAATGACTTTGCCTTTGCTATGCTCTCTTCGTCTGTTCTTCCCGGGGTGGTCACAAACATAAAAATCTCCTCTAAAAAAGGGAATGCTGTGAGCATACCCTTTTGGTTGTTTTATTTTAAGCGGTCAAAAGATAAAATCAGGCTTTCCATGATTTCTTCCATCGGATGGCCTTCGATTTCGTGGCGCGGAATGAAGTGAAGCACTTCTTTTCCTTTGATTAATGCCATCGACGGGGAAGATGGTTCAATTCCCTTAAAGTATTCGCGCATTTTTTCTGTTGCATCTTTATCTTGTCCTGCAAAAACAGTCACCAGCTTTTCAGGCTTAGTTTCTGCGCGGAGTACAGCTTGAGTTGCAGCCGGACGCGCAAGCCCTGCAGCACAGCCGCAAACAGAATTAATGACAACCAAAGCCGTTCCTTCGTTATTTTCCATAAAGTTTTCGACTGCTTCATCTGTCGTTAACTCTTCAAATCCTGCCTGAACCAGCTCTGCACGCATCGGCTTGACCATTTGTTTCATATATTCTTCATATGCCATAGACATTATGATAACCTCCTGTAGTTACATGATTTCTCTTTAGCATACTATAATATTGATAAGATATGCAAAACCTGTGCTCCATGACTGGTTAGTACCCTCCAAAACAACATTTCATAAAAAAACTGGAGCGGGAGATTCTAATTCTCCCGTTCCAGTTTCCCACTCACTTTGTCATAGCTGGCGCTTTAATTTCTTCTTCTTCAAATAAGTCTGTTACCGCACCTTTTGAAGCAGATGAAACCAGTCTGGCGTATTTCGCAAGTGTCCCTCTTTTCACAAGCGGCGGAGCCTGCCATTGCAATTTTCTTTCCTGTAGCTCATCGTCCGATACATGTACCTTCAGCACCTGTCTGTTTGTATCAATTGTGATGACATCACCTGTTTTAATCAGGGCAATGGGGCCGCCAACCTGTGCTTCTGGTGCAATATGCCCAATGACAAGACCATGTGTCCCTCCTGAGAAACGGCCATCCGTCAGAAGTGCGACAGATTCACCGAGACCCTTGCCCACAAGCATTCCTGAGATGGATAGCATTTCAGGCATCCCCGGACCGCCTTTTGGACCCTCATACCGAATAACCAAAACGTCCCCTGCTTCTATTTCTCCTTTCAATATCGCTTCTGTCGCACTGGGTTCATCATTATATACTTTAGCTGCACCTGTCATTTCCCGCACCTTTAGTCCAGAAACCTTTGCTACAGCACCATCCGGGGCAAGATTCCCTTTCAGGATCACCAATGGCCCTTCTTTGCTTAACGGCTTGTCAACAGGAAAGATGATTTTTTGCCCTTCTTCAAAATCAGGCCATTCCTCAAGATTTTCCGCAACAGTTTTTCCAGTAACGGTCAGACACTCCCCATGGAGCAGGCCTGCTTTTAATAAATGCTTCATCAAAGCAGGGATACCGCCAATTTCGTGAAGATCCTGCATCACATATTTTCCGCTTGGGCGCAGATCAGCTATGTGCGGCACCTTCTTCTGCATAGCATTAAAATCTTCAAGTGATAAATGGACTCCCGCTGAGTTGGCTATAGCCATCAGGTGCAGAACAGCATTTGTAGATCCTCCCAGAGCCATCACGACCGCTATGGCATTTTCAAATGCTTCTTTCGTCAAAATATCCCTTGGATAGATGCCTTCCTCAAGCAAATGGTAAACAGCCTGTCCCGCCTTATAACAATCTTCGTGCTTCTCGGCCGTTTCAGCTGGATTTGATGAACTGCCCGGAAGGCTCATCCCAAGTGCTTCAATTGCACTTGCCATCGTATTGGCTGTGTACATGCCGCCGCAGGATCCCGAACCGGGACATGCATTGCATTCAATTTTATGGAGACCTTCCTCATCCAGTTTGCCGGCATTGTACGCCCCCACTCCCTCAAAAGCAGAAACAATATCAATATTTTTGCCATCCAATTTTCCTGGCTGAATGGTTCCTCCGTAAACAAAAACAGAGGGAAGATTAATTCTCGCTATAGCCATCATGCAGCCTGGAATATTTTTATCGCATCCCCCAATCGCCACATAACCGTCAAGGCTTTCCCCTTCAACAACCGTTTCAATGGAATCTGCAATCAAATCTCTGCTCGGAAGCGAATACCTCATGCCTTCGGTTCCCATTGAGATGCCATCAGATACGGTAATTGTATTAAAAATCATTGGCGCTCCGCCTGCATCCCCCGCTCCTCGCTTGGCTTTTCTGGCTAGCTCATCAATATGTATATTGCAGGGTGTCACCTCGCTCCATGTGCTTGCGATCCCAATCATCGGTTTCTTGAAATCTTCGTCCGTAAAACCTACAGCCCGAAGCATGGCCCGGTTTGGAACCCGTGTTGGCCCCCCTTCACTGATTACTTTACTTTTTATCCTCAAATCTTTTTTCATGTTTTGTCCCTCCAGTTGTTTTCTTTTCAATATAGAGAACTTTTCTGATAATTTCAATAATTAATGCATTTTTTTCTCTATTATTTTTTTTGAAAGGGTTTACATATCAAAACAGGCTAAAGTGCTCAAATCTGCCGGTTTACACTTCTGATTATCTGCACACACTGATCGGCGGAACCCGCATTTTCTTTCAGTTTAGAACTTTTTTGCAGAGCATAAAAAAACTGCAGCTCAATTGTCCGTTGCCTGACAATTGGGCTGCAGTCCAAAGTTCTATAGTACTGGTTTATTTTCTCCGTTCTGTCTGGATTCTGTCATTTGCTTCCAGACTGAACCTTTTGCTTCTTCGCCATTTTCAATCCTGCTGATAGCCATCTTAACCTGCATGGCCACCTCAAATTCAGGATCATTTTCTGCTTCTTTCAGGGCAGGCAATACCCGCTCATCACCGGATTCATACAAAAACATGGCTGCTCTCCATCTCACAAGCTTGCTTTTATCATTGAGTGCATGTGCCATTTGGTCCATAGCATCGTCGAATCCTAAATCAGATAAACAGTCACCCGCCGTCCTTCTTACTGCAGCACTTTTATCCATAAGCCCTTTATACAGACCCGGAAGCACGGCAGGATTTTCAATCATGCCCAAATAGACAACTGCAAGCCTGCGGATCGATACTTTTTCGTCATCCAGCGCTTTTTCAAGCAGCGGGATATCTTCAGCGGACGGGCTGGCCATCTGTTCCAGAACCTGATATCTTTTTTCCCAATTGTCGCAAGCAAGAACCTCTTCGGTTAGCTTTGCCTGAGGTCTTTTCGCCAAAATTTCCTTGCCCTTATTGCTTGCTTGTGCATTGTTCGCAAGCTGCTCCAGGCGTTCTTTTGGGTAGGCAGCCATAATCTCTTCACTTACTTCAGCGCCGATTGCGTCCATATCTCCATAACGCACTCCGTACTCTTTCCACTTTCTCAGCATAACGACATTGTCGTCCGTCTTTTGGGCTCTCGCCACTGCATCTGAAAAAATCGCAGGAAGCCCAAACCTTTTTTCCTGTTCTCCGTCATTCAATTTTATCTGCATGGGGATACCCTTGAATTGCTGTATTGAAACAGCCACTTCACCATAATGATCAAGAATGCTGCTGCCAGCGGATTCTGAGGATGTATCCTCCCCGAATGTCTGGCGGACTTTAATTAAAATATCCTTCCAATCATATTTGGCATTCCTTTCTACAGCAAGGAAATCAGCCACATGGTAGACACCTTTGATACCCTCAATGTTTAAAATGTCCTGAATCAGCATTGGTGCATGTTCTGCCTGGCCTTTTTTGTAATTATTGCTTCGTCCTGCAGGCAGTTCCTCTGTGAGGATGATTTTCATGGTATTTGGGCTTGGCGTAGGTTCTATATTTTTTATATTCAAATGACACACTCCTTTATATCTTATAAAACTTGTTCATTTTAATCATAAAGCTTCCCGGAAAAGTAATCCGTCAGGGTTCAATAAACCACCTTTATGCTGTTCAATCTTCCAGCTTTTCAGCTAAGTACTCCCAGCGCTCCAGCATATGCTCCAGTTTTTCATTCAGCTCTGTTTCTTCATTTAAAAGCAGCCTGACTTTTTCAAACTCACTTCCGGCCGCTGCCATTTCAGCTGAGATTGCTTTTAGGCGCTCTTCAGCTTCTTCCATTTTCCCCTCAATTTCTTCCCATTCCTTGCTTTCCTGATAGGTATGCTTTTTCTTTTTCTTCTCTGTACGCGGCTGCTGGGCTGCAGCCTGACTTTTCACTTCAAGTGGTGAAGACTCTTCTTTTTCATCCAGAAGCTCGGAATATCTTCCATAATAAAAATCAACTTTACCCAAGTCTTTAAACACTAGAAGCTGATGGCAGGTTTTATCAAGAAAATACCTGTCATGCGATACAGTTATCACAACTCCAGAGAAATGCTCCAAATAATCTTCCAGAATGGTCAGTGTCTGGGTGTCAAGGTCATTTGTCGGCTCATCAAGCAGCAGTACATTCGGCGCTGACATCAGGATTTTAAGCAAATACAGACGGCGCCTTTCTCCTCCGGAAAGCTTCCTGATAGGAGTGCCATGCGTGCCCATCGGAAATAAAAACCGCTCAAGCATGGAAGCAGCCGATATGATGCTTCCATCCTTTAACGTAATGCTTTCTGCCGTTTCCCTGATATATTCGACCATTCTCAAGTTTTCGTCCATATCAGAATTTTCCTGGGTATAATAACCAATCTTTACTGTCTGCCCTTTTTCAAGGTCTCCGGAATCAATATCCGTGCGTCCTGCTAGGATATTGAGCAGTGTGGATTTCCCGCTGCCGTTTCTTCCTACAATTCCGATTCGATCGCCAGGCTTAAATAAGAATGAAAAATCCTTTAGTATGATTTTATCAGAGTAGGCCTTTGAGACATTGATCAGCTCCAGAACCTTTTTCCCCAGCCTGCTGCCGCTCAATTCTATTTCCAGGCTAGCGGTTTTTGATTTATCCCTGACTTTCCCCTCCAGGTCATCAAACCGCTGTATCCTTGCTTTTTGCTTTGTAGACCGCGCTTTTGCCCCTCTTCTAATCCAGGCCAATTCCTTCTTGAAGAGACTCTCTTTTTTAGATCTGTCAGCTGCTTCATTTTCCTCGCGGATAGCTTTTGCTTCAAGAAAATCTGCATAGTTTCCTTTGTATTCAAAAAGGCTGCCTTGGGCAATTTCCCAGATTTTGCTTGATACATGGTCCAGAAAATACCTGTCATGGGTAACAAAGATTACGGAACGGGCATATTTAGCCGTATACTCTTCCAGCCACTTAATGCTTTCATAATCCAGATGGTTTGTCGGTTCATCCAGAATAAGAAGATCCGGAGTCTCAATAAGGGCTTTTGCAAGAGCAGCCCGTTTTTTTTGTCCTCCAGACAAAACAGAAATACTTTTTGAAAAATCCGGAAGGCCAAGTTTTGTCAAAATGGTCTTAGCGTTTGCACTTGTTTCCCAGGCATTAAGCTCATCCATTTGCTGCTGATGTTTTAAAAGCTTTTCCTGGATATCCTGATTTTCAGGATTTTCCTGAAGAAGAAGCAGCGTTTTTTCATATTGTTTAATTGCAGTAAATACAGGCGTATCACTTTCATACAGATATTCCATAATCGACAGGCTATCGTCAAAATCAGGATCCTGGGGCAGGTACGAAATTGTATAATCATTTGGATGATCCTTTGTGCCTTCATCAATATCTTCTATTCCGGCAATGATATTCAAAAGAGTGGACTTTCCTGTTCCGTTTATGCCAAGGATCCCAATTTTATCTCCTTCGGTTATTGAAAAGGAAGTATCTTTAAAAAGTGTTTTTTCTCCGTGCGTTTTGGTCAGGTTTTCCATGCTGAAAACTTTCATAAGCTTACATCCCATTCTTTATAAAATTGCTTTAAAAAGCTCTCCATATAGTCATGGCGCTCTTTTGCTATTACTTTTGCAGTTTCTGTATTAAGCTTGCTTGCCAGGGTCAGCAATTTTTCATGAAAATGATTGATGGACGAGCTTTTGCCGCTGCGGTATTCTTCCTTCGACCACATTTCCCTGACTGCAATGGAAGGATCATAGATTGGCTGCCCTTTTACCCCTCCATAGGCAAATGTCCTGGCTATGCCTATTGCCCCTATCGCATCAAGCCGGTCTCCATCTTGTACGATCATTGCTTCAATGGAGGGAAGTGTCTCTTTTTTGGCACTGAAAGATATGGATGAAATAATTTCTTCCACCTTACGTATGGTTTCCCCGTCCAGTTGAGCTTCGGCAAACCAGCTGCGGAGCTTCTTCCATCCACTTTCTTCAGAATCATTTAATTTCCCATCCGGGATATCGTGCAGCAGTGCACCCAGTTCAATAATGGTTTTGTTTCCTTTTGCCTCTTTGCCGGCAATGAAAAGAGATAACTTTCTGACCCTGTCGATATGGTGCCAGTCATGTCCGCTTTTGTCTTCACCAAGCTGCTCTTTCACGAATTTCTCTGCTGATTTTATATAATAATTTTCCATAGTATTCTCCTCTATTCAGATCCCTTCCATTTTACCATGGTTATCATGTTTTTTCAGGTAAAGAGGACAGGTCCATACTCAAATTCCTGACGATTGCACATGGTGATTCAGCATTCCGCTTATATACAGGAAGGAATTATTCCTATTAAAGGCTTGTAAAGTACCTGAGTGTTTGTTAATGACTTACATAAGCGAACCCTTTGCTAAATCAGGAAGTGAAGCGTAAGGTGCGGGATTAGGAGCCCGTCCGCATCCTGGAGCGGAAATCAGCCACCTTGTTCCATAACAGCAAAGGATACGAAAACAGCCATATAAAAAAAGCCTCTGGAAGATGCAGTCCAGAGACTTTTGGCAATCTGTTTTATTTTTCGTTCTTCAGCAGCTTTTGGATATCGTTTTCTATTTCCATAGGCTTAGTGCTCGGCGAATAGCGTTTTACAATGGATCCGTCACTATTAATGAGGAACTTCGTGAAGTTCCACTTAATGGCTTTGGAACCCATAACCCCTGGAGCATGGTCTGTCAAATATTTGAAAAGAGGGTGAGCGTTTTTCCCGTTCACATCAACCTTTGAAAACATGGGAAATGTTACACCATAGTTAAGCCGGCAAAATGAGTCGATTTCAAGATTGTCGCCAGGCTCCTGTGCAAGGAACTGGTTACACGGAAAACCCAAGACAGAAAACCGGTCATCACCGTGCCTTTTATATAGTTCTTCCAGCTCTCCGTATTGCGGGGTAAATCCGCATTTACTGGCTGTATTCACAATCAGGAGAACATTTCCTTCATACTCTTTCATTGATAACTGTTCACCATTAATTTTCTCTGCTTCAAATTCATAAATTGACATACTTGCTTCCCCCATTCGCATTACGTTACAACTATTTTATCCTACCATGAAAGGAAATTTCCAATATCAGCATTCTCCTGATTTTCTAGAGGGAGACAGCAAGGAAGGAATGGATTTTTTCCAGAGAACTTATTAAATAGTCAATCATATCCACAAGATCATCCAGCTGGTCTTCTCCAACAAGCCTCCCGAAGGAAATTGAGGCATTTGTAAGAAATTCATGAGATTCAAAATGGCTTCCGGTTACCTTTGAAGAGGTTATTTCAATCAGCCGGTCTTTGCCCCATATACCTGACAGCAGCGCCATCAGCCCTCCGACTTCCTGCTGCATGAGCTGATAGGGAAAAGAAATAAAGATACGGACTGAGCAACCTGCCTGACTTTCATTCAGTATCGGGTGCAAAAGCTCAGAGCCCAGATTTTCCAGGCTTGCCTCAATCACCATGCCGCCTTTTAAAGTTCGTATTTGCATGTGTTCTTTAAGTTCCATCTCAATAGAGAATTTCCTCGACAGGTCAGCAAGGTTCATGATATCCTGTCTGCCTGTTACAGCAATTTCTCCTTCAAGATCTCTATCGTAAAAAGCTCCCTCAATAACAACCTTCATGTTTTCATATGCAGTTGGATCAAACAAAGTCTTGCTTCACCTCTTTGATGTTGATTTATCAAACTTCTATATTGCCATGTTTCTCTCTTTCCTGCTCATAGTTACACTGCAGCTGAGTTTTTTCTAAAGGCTGTTTTTGTAAACTTTGCTGCTATGGAACAAGGGGTTGATTTCCGCTCCAGGATGCTCGCTTCAATCAACCAGCCTTAACAATGGAATCGCCTAACCAAACACAGTAAATTAAAAAACAACAATCTTTAAGAAAAGAGCCATTCTAAAAAAGCCCTTTTGCCTGCCCGAATTCATCTACATCCATATTCAGGGCAGCGGGCCGCTTAGGCAAGCCGGGCATGGTCATAATCTTTCCAGTCAGCACAACGATGAAACCCGCTCCTATAGAAGGTTTTAGCTCCCGCACATTTAATGTGAAATTCTCAGGGCGGCCGATTTTGCCTGGATCGTCAGAGAGCGAGTATTGCGTTTTTGCGATGCAGACAGGCAGATTTCCCCAGCCTTCCGCCTCAAACTGCTGAAGCTGTTTTCTGGCTGTTGAACTAAAATCAACATCTTTTGCTCCATATACCTCTTTGGCAACTGTCTTGATTTTTTCTTCAAGTCTTTGTGAAAGCTCGTACAAGGGCTTATAGTGCCTATCTTCGTTCATGATTTCCAGCAATTTTTCAGCAAGCAAGACGCCGCCTTCCCCTCCTTTTTCCCAAACTTCTGTCAAAGAGAAGGGCATGTGATGATCACTGCAAAGCTTCGAAAAAACTTCCAGTTCATTTTCAGTATCTGTTGTGAATCGATTTAAGGCTACTACAAATGGCAGGCCAAACGCCGAAATTGTTTCTGCATGTTTGCGCAGATTTTCAAACCCCTCCGTTAATGCAGGAAGATTTTCTTCTGTCAAACCCTCTTTATCAAGTCCGCCGTGAAGTTTTAATGCCCTGATTGAGCATACAATGACAACAGCTGATGGATTAATGCCGGCACTTCTGGCTTTAATATGCAGGAATTTTTCTGCGCCTAGATCTGCCCCGAATCCTGCTTCTGTCACTGTATAGTCCGCTAATTTCAGTGCTGCTTTTGTAGCGATGACACTATTGCAGCCATGGGCAATATTAGCAAAAGGCCCGCCGTGGATGAGAGCCGGGGTATGTTCAATGGATTGAACAAGATTCGGTTTAGCGGCATCCCTGAGGAGCAGGGAAAGAACGCCCTGTGCCCCCAGATCACTCACCGTAACTGGCCCGCCGGACAAATTATAGGCAACAACCATCCTTGAAAGTCTTTCTTTCAAATCTTTCAAGTCTTCTGCCAAACATAATACAGCCATTATTTCTGATGCAACCGTAATATCAAACCCATCTTCTCTTGGCACTCCATTCGCCGGCCCGCCTAAACCTACAACAATATTGCGCAGGACACGGTCATTCATATCCATTGCTCTTTTCCATAGTATTTTCCTCGAATCTATATTCAAGGAATTCCCCTGCTGCATGTGATTATCCACAATCGCTGCAAGAGCATTGTTGGCGGCTGTTATAGCATGAATATCCCCTGTGAAATGAAGATTGATTTCATCCATGGGAAGCACCTGAGAATAACCTCCTCCAGTTGCCCCCCCTTTCAGTCCCATAACAGGCCCGAGAGACGGCTCTCTCATGGCAATCATCGTTTTTTTTCCGATTCTCTGGAGGGCATCAGCAAGGCCGACTGTAACGGTTGATTTGCCTTCCCCCGCTCTGGTAGGATTGACAGATGTCACAAGGATAAGCTTACCATCAGGATTTTTCTGCAGTTCCGCCAGTTTATCAAAAGATATTTTCGCTTTATATTTTCCGTACAGTTCTAAATCATCTTCACGTAAGCCCATTTTTCCGGCAATGACTTTTATTTCTTCCATTTGTGCTTCCAGGGCGATTTCTATGTCAGTTTTCACGGCACTCGCTGAATTCAATCTAAATTCCTCCATTTTCTAATTATGTATAGGGTCAGCAGGATGAAAAAATTTCCAGCTGCAATAGTCTGCAGACGAATATAAAAGAATAAATTTTATATAATATTCGCATTTCCCTTTTCGTCTGTCAATTTTATTTGTCACCTGGAAAAAATATAAAACATGTGATGTTCACCACTTTTTTCTATATAATGAATTTATTATATTTTAACTATTCACACAAAAGGGAGGACATTATGCCAATAAAAATACCCGGACAGATGCCAGCCAAAGAAATTCTGGAAAGAGAAAATATTTTCGTAATGGACGAGGCTCGTGCACAAACGCAGGATATCAGGCCATTGAATATACTGATTTTAAATTTAATGCCGGAAAAAGAAAAAACCGAGGCACAATTGCTCCGTTTTTTAGGCAATACTCCTATTCAGGTGCATATCTCCTTTTTAAAACTGGTTTCCCATGAAGCCAAAACAACAAACAAGCTTCATCTGGACCAATTCTACAAACCTTTTTCTGAAGTCCAGGATAAGAAGTTTGATGGAATGATCATTACAGGTGCCCCTGTGGAAAAGCTGCCCTATACAGACGTGGACTATTGGGACGAATTAAATGACATCATGGAATGGACCAAAACTCACGTGACCTCCACATTGCATATTTGCTGGGGTGCGCAGGCAGCTTTATATTATCATTATGGTATCGAGAAATATGAGCTTCGGGAAAAGTGCTTCGGAGTATATCCGCATAAAATACTAAAACCCCATGAAAAACTGGTCAGGGGATTTGATGATGTATTCCTTGCCCCGCATTCAAGGTATACCGATATTGATTTTGAAAAAATGAAGAAACACCCTGACTTGAGTATCCTGGCTCAATCAGACAAAGCAGGTGTGCTGCTTGCATCCTCAAAGGATGGGAAAAACATTATGGTTACCGGGCACCTCGAATATGATGCCCAAACACTCGCAGATGAATATTACCGTGATCTAGAAAGAGGACAGAACACACAGCTTCCCGAGAATTATTTCCCTGATGATGATCCAAAGAGAGCTCCGCAGCACCGCTGGAAAAGCCATTGCAGCCTCTTATTCTCTAATTGGCTTAATTATTATGTTTACCAGGAAACTCCTTATGAATGGGATTAGCATAAAAGGGCTGCACCTGAATTTTCAGTGCAGCCTCAAACGACAGAAATTCCAGCACTATTCCTGCCGCATCTATGTAAAAACAACTTGCATCAGCTTTTTTCGGAAGTATATATTTCCTCAAACGGCTGGACGACCACAAATCCATTTCCCTCAAATTTCATCTGGATGGACTCGCCGCTGCCTCTTCCAAAAAATGTTTTAAGAGAAACATCTGTCACAAACTCCGGCTGCAGATGGCCAGACCAGGCTACCGTGGCATTGGGATCGGTATAAACCGGCTTCCCGGGTTCCACGGCCAAAGTCAGGGGCTCATGATGAGTGGTGAAAGCCACCATCCCTGTTCCTTCCATTTTGATATTGAACAGTCCGCCAGAAAGAAGCCCAGCCACTCTGCGCATCATTTTAATATCCCAATTCAGCTGTTTCTCAAAAGCCAGCAAGTCATTTCCGTTAATTGAAATAGATTCACCCTGCAATTGAAGGATTTTTATGGTTTTTCCCTGATCTGCCAGATATAGCTTGCCTTTTCCAGTCACTTTCATCAGGGATGTTCCCTCACCGGACAAAGCCTTTTTAAATACTTTTCCGATACCATGCTCAAGCAGGCCTTCTCTTTTGAATTTCATATCACCTAAATACGAAATCATAGAACCCATTTTCGCCCATACCTGATCTTCCAAGTTTATTTCCAGTATCCTTGGAGTTTCAAGTTCAAACAGTCCCTCGCCCTTATCTTCCTGTTTTGTTTCGCTGATAAATTGATCCATATTGTACTTATTCACTTTTTTCATCTCCGCTGCATTTTTTTAAGATGAATAGCCACATAAACGAAACCGCCTGTTTGAGTTCTTTTGGCAGGCGGGCAATTTTTTCAGTTTCTGCCCCCTTCTTTACAACAGCCATTTCGTCCACAATCTTCCATCCGTTTTCCAGTGAAAGACGTTCAAATTCCCATGGCATCATGGAATTCATGATGGTCTTTTCTCCATAGAGCCTCCGGTAGCTGTGTGCTTTCCTTGGGGCAGCTGTTGGGCCAAGAATACCAATACAGGCAAGAGCGTCTTTCTTTAAAATCCGATTCATTTCCTTTAAAGCCATAAGAGGTGATTCAGTCCATTCAATGGAGTTTATCGCCATCGCCGCATCGAACTGCTCATCATAAAAAGGCATGGCTGCGAGATCTCCCTGAATAAATCCCGGGTTCTCATGGCCTTGTGCCAGCTCCTTGGCCGCTGTGATCATGTCCTTGGAAAAATCCATTCCAGTTACCTTAAAACCCGCCTCAGCAAGCTTTAGTGAACCATATCCATCCCCGCAGCCAAGGTCACAGATTTCTGATCCTTTTAGAACATGCTTTGTGATGAGGGGAAGTATATCCTTCCTGCTTCCCTTCTCCCACATATTTCCTGAATTGCTTTTCCACTGATCTGAATATGAATTCCATAATTTTTCTGCTTCCCCATGCCAGCTATCCTGATTCACCCAACCCTCTCCTTCCGTCGATTTATGTTTATTTTAACAGGAAAAATCTTCTTTTTAACTGTTTTTTCTGAAAGATTTGCAGAATACTATACAGAAACAAGAAACTGATTTTCCGATATTTTTACATTTAAATCTCACCTAAAATAAAAAAAGCCGCTATCGCAGCTTTATTCTTCAGGTTCTTCATTTTGTTTTTGAATGGCTCTTAATTCATCCAGGCGTATAGGTGATTCATCAAAGTACTGGACAAGATCGCTGATTCTGTCAATTGCATCCCAGCTGAGATGGTGCTCGATTCCTTCAACATCTCTATAGATATTCTCTTCTTTCACGCCAAGCTGCCTTAGCATCTGCTCTAATAATTCATGGCGGAAAACCAGTCTTTTTCCGATTTTTTTGCCATTCGCGGTTAATACAAGACCACGGTATTTCTCATATACCAGGTACTTTTCCTGGTCCAGTTTTTGAACCATTTTAGTGACGGAGGAAGGGTGTACTGACAGGTTTTCTGCTATATCAGAAACCCGCGCGTAACCTTTTTCTTCGATTAGTATGTATATTTGCTCGATATAATCCTCCATGCTCGGTGTAGGCATCCCGTATCCTCCCATTCAACACATATCAATCAAATTTTACTATAAATACTTCAATCAAACAAGAAAGTGCTTTGGCCGCCATAGCAGCCAAAGCAAATTATGATTGTTTTGAAGGAAATTTGAAGGAAATTTTCTTCGCCCCTTCGTCCCAGAATAAAAAGGCGTCAAAGGCTTTCTCTCCCTTTTTAAAGCCGCTTATCAATTCTGTTTCTCCTGTATCCAACAGTTTTTTTAAGTTTGCTTTAGTGATCTTAATAGATAGGATTTTTTTGGATAAAGTGAAAGAACATTTAGTTTTGCTGTAATTTGAACAGCCGTAAAATTCCCCTTTATCTACCACATTGCCTCCGCAAAGTCTGCATTTCCCAATGGAACCGCCGCTTCTTTTGGCGGTTTTGCGCTGGATGGAATCTGTATCCAGGCCATTGAAATCCCATGATTTGGATAAATCTACTGCATCGGAAATAATTTTGGAGGAAAGTTTTTTTACAGCCTCCATAAAAACGGTTGGAGATGCTTTACCTTCACCGATTTCGTGCAGGCGCTGTTCCCACTTTGCCGTCATTTCAGGAGAAGCAAGAATTTTATCTCCAATGGCAGTGATAAGGACTTTTCCTTTATCAGTGGCAAAGACCTGATTTTTTTTCACATCAATATACTTGCGGTCTTTCAGCATGGTTATGATGCCTGCCCGGGTCGCTTCTGTCCCAAGGCCTTCAGTCTTCATCAGAACCTTCTCCAGTTCCTCATTATCCAGATGCTTTCCTGCTGTTTTCATTAAAGTAATAAGCTGTCCCTCTGTATAGCGCTTAGGTGGCTGGGTTTTTCCTTCTTTCACTTTAATTTTGCTGACAGTTCCCTCTTCCCCCTCACTGAGCAGCGGAAGCAGGATGTCATCATCTTCCTTATCAATGGCAAAGATGACCTTCCGCCAGCCTTCCTGAATTTGCTGTTTTCCTTTTGATATGAATTCAGCCCTCTTATCTACCATGGTTTTTACTGTAGTGTAATCAAATATAGCCTGATCGTAATGGGCAGCAATCAGGCGTCTTATGATAAGGTCATAAATCTTCCTTTCATCTTCTGGCAGTTTTTCGGGATTAGTGACCTGTTCAGTCGGAATGATGGCATAGTGATCGGTAACCTTTTTTTCATTCACAAAACGTTTATTATTAATAATAGAAGCATTTGGCACAGGAAAAAGTGATTCATAGGCTGGCAGGCTGCCTAGCTTGTTCAGAATGTCAGGAAAGCTTTCTGCTTCCCCCTTCGTTACATAGCTGGAATCTGATCGCGGATATGAAACGATCCCTTTCTGATACAGGCTTTGTACCACATCAAGAGTCTTCTTAGGAGAAAATTTATACATTTTGTTCACTGTAGCCTGAAGGGAAGAAAGATTAAAAAGCAATGGCGGCTGATATTCTTTTCTTTCTGTGTTCAGTTCAGCAATTCCGCACGTTTTCCCTTTACAGAATGCTGCAATTTTCTCTGCAAGTTCTTTCGATTTTATTCTGGATTCGTTATTTTGCTGCCATTTGCCCTCGTATTTTTTTCCATTCATAGAAAATCCGGCAATCACTTCCCAAAACGGCTCTGAAACAAATTCTTCAATTTCTTTTTCCCTTTTTACAATAAGGGCGAGCGTAGGTGTCTGGACCCGGCCTGCTGAAAAGACGTCTGACATACCTTGCTTTTTCAGCAAGATGCTGTAAATTCTGGAAGCATTCATTCCTACAATCCAATCCGCACAGGCTCTTGTATAGGCTTCATGGTACAAACTCCTTGTATCCTCTTCAAGAAGCAGGCTGCTAAAGCCTTCATAAATCGATTTCGGTGTAAGAGAAGATATCCATAAGCGCTTCATCGGTTTATTTACACCGCTTAAATTCACGACATTCCGGACAATCAGCTCTCCTTCCCGCCCCGCATCACCTGCATGGATAATTTCTTTCACTTCGGGTTTTCTGATTAGAGACTTTACTATATTAAACTGCTTGGCTTTTGATTTTGTCACTTCATATTTAAATCTTTCCGGTATAATTGGAAGTGTTTCAAGGGACCACTTTTTCCACTCTGAATGATACTTTTCAGGAGCTGCGAGCTGGCACAAATGTCCCACTGCCCACGTTACAAAGGCACCTTCGCCAAAAAGTTCATTTGGCAGAATTTCAATATATCCTAAATGCTTTTTTGTTTTAAACTGTTTTGATAACGTCAAACCTTGATCAGGTTTTTCAGCGATTATTAATTTCATCCACATTCACCTGAGCTTTATAAAATAGTCATTTTTACTTGTCTTAAGCGGGCAGCCACATAGAAAGGTAACCATGCTTATGCGCAGAACGCAGTGTTCTTTTTCACTGTACGGGCGCTTTGGCATTTCTCTATTATTATACCTTTTTTGGTTAGACCTGTTGAAGAATATTTTTGATAATTGAAAGTAACTTATGATAATCTGCACTTGTTAAAGTCTAAGGTTCATTAACATAACCGTATATAAACGAAATACTTGCTTACTAATTTATTAGAGGTGTCATATGGAAATTACATTAATAAGACATGGCAGATCCCTTTGGATAGAAAATATGCCAATGACTTGTATTGAATTTAAAAAGTGGGTTGAGAACTATGATTGTAATGGAGTGTTTGAGGAAAAATCTTATCCTTCCGTGACACTCGAAAAAATAGGGGCAGCAAATATTGTGATTTCAAGTGATTTGAAAAGGACTGTTGAGTCTGCGAAGTATTTAAGGCCAGATATACCGGTTATTTCAGACCCTTTATTCCGTGAAACAACATTACCCATTCCATTAATAAAATTAGGGGGAATAAAATTAAAGGCAAGTATTTGGGCAGTGATTTTCAGGAGCTTATGGTTCTGCGGTTATTCACGTGGGTGCGAATCTTTAAAAGAAGCGGGTATGAGGGCTGAAAAGGCTGCGGATTTTTTAATTAAAAGTGCAAAAGAGCATAATAATGCAGTGTTAGTGGGACATGGGTTTTTTAATATGCTGGTTGGAAAGGAACTCAAAAAAAGGGGCTGGAATGGAAAGAAGAAAACAAACTTTAAACATTGGAATTCTATAACTTATTCTATTTTTAATTAGTGCTATACGGGAAGAAACTCTCAAATAACAAATTATTCATATAGTTTTATGACTATTAATATTTAGTACTCCTTTACAAAAAAAGCCTGCACCTATTGGCAGGTGCAAGCTTTTTGTGAGATATAGATAGCAGGATTTTTTATTTTTCATCCGTAATAATGAGTATTTTACCGTTTTTCACATCATCTTCGTAAGCTTTTGCTTCTTTCTCTGCGACTCCCATGTCCTGTAAGGTATCTGCCAGTCCGCCTGATTTTGAAGCAAGTCCTGCTGCAGCTCCTCCAAGTGTGGCGAAGATAGGGCCCGCTGCAAGAAGCGGCCCAATGCCGGTCATTAAAAAGGTGTCCATTCCTACAAAAAATCCTGTTAAGCCGATGGCACCTCCAGCCGCCACTCCTGTCATCATCCCGTCCTTCCCTTTTGCAGAGACCTTTTCTGCTTCAGGTTCAAGTTCGTCTAATTTTTTCATATCTTTTGCAACGACTGATATTTCATCCTCTGTATATCCGGAATTTTTTAATTTTTCAATAGCGGCAATTGCCTGCTCTTCATTTTCATATGCCCCAATAATTTTTTTTACCATGACTTTCTCTCCTTTGAGTGTGTAATCTATTATGTTATTACCCTTTTGAAGTTGGTATTAATCACTAAAAGCCATCCATTCTGCTGTTGTACAAAAAATAGACCTTTTTCCAGAAGAAAAGGGTCTATTTGCAGTTTATTTTGCCAGAAAATATTTTTACGCTTCAGTTTCAAGATTCATCGCAGGACCGAAGAATTCAAAATGAATTTTTTCTCCTGGAACACCAATCTGTTTTAAATTAGAAATCATTGCACGCAAGAAAGGAACCGGGCCGCAAATATAATAATCGGCTTCTTCTAAGAACGCATTTTCTTTTAGCCAGGCAGCATCAATATAACCTTGTTTGCTGAAGAATCGGTTTTGCTTATCTTCTTCAGAAGGATTTTCGTAAACGTAGGACAAGGAAACATGATCCATTGTTTCAGAAAGAGACTGCAGCTCTTCTGTAAATGCCTGCAATTTACCGTTTCTTGATGCATGGACAAATGCAGTTTCACGGCCTGGAGCATTCTTGGCAATGCTGTTTATCATGCTTATGAAAGGTGTGATTCCAACTCCGCCGCTTAAAAGTACAACAGGAGTCTGCTGATCATTTAAAGTGAAATCGCCTGCTGGAGCGGTTATTTCAATGGTATCGCCAATATTCCTGTTTTTATGCATTTCATTTGAAACCATTCCTTCAGGTGTGTTCGGCTCACTTTCTTTTTTGACAGAAATGCGGAAATACGGAAGCCCGGGTGCAGCAGATAAGCTATATTGACGGTTAAACAAGTATTGTTCTCCCGGTATGGAAATTCTGATTGTAATATATTGTCCCGGCTTGAACACAGGCAATTTTGAGCCATCTGCAGGCTGCAGGTAAAACGATGTAATTACATCGCTTTCCTTCACTTTTTCAATGATTTTAAATTCCTTATACTCTTTCCATCCGCCAGGCTGATCAGCGGCTTCTTTGTACATATTATCTTCGATGTCAATGAATACCTGGGCAATGACGCCATATGCCTCACCCCATGCACCGATGATTTCATCAGTTGCTGCGTCTCCAAGCACTTCTTTAATAGCCCCAAGCAAATGCTCTCCTACAATAGGATAATGCTCAGGTTTTATTGCTAAACTGCGGTGTTTTTGGGAAATCTGTGTAACTACAGGAATGATTGTTTCTAATTTATCAATATATTTAGCAGCTGCAAGTACTGTATTTGCCAAAGCAGTTTGCTGACGTCCTTGTTTCTGGTTTGTTCCATTAAAAATGTTTAAAAGCTCTGGGTGTGCTTTAAAAAGGTTTTTATAAAACGCAGTCGTAATTGCTGTACCGTGAACTTCTAACACGGGAACAGTGGATTTGATGATGTCAATGGTTTTTTGGGCTAGCATATACAATCCCTCTTTTTTAATAAGTATTTTAAATACATGTTTATGATAGCTTTTAAATATCCCAAAAGCAATATTTAAAATACATCTTTTACTCCTTTGAACATCAACGTTTAAAATTTGTTCACATTTATGCTATGATTATGATAATAGAGATTGTGAGGGAACATAATGCGCTTAACGAACTACTCGGATTACTCCATACGGGTATTAATATATTTAGCGACAAACCAGAACCATAAGCTTGTAAATATCAAAGAAATAGCAGAGGTATACGGCATTTCAAAAAATCATTTAATGAAAATTATCTACAATCTCGGGAAGCTCGGATATATAGAAACCATCCGGGGCAGAAATGGCGGCATCAGACTGGCAAAGTCACCTGCCGAGATCAACATCGGCGAGATCATCCGTAAAACAGAGGAAGACTTTTATTTAGTGGAATGTTTTCAAAACCATAGCGAAAATTGTGCCATAGCAC
Source organism: Bacillus sp. OV322 (assembly GCF_900112495.1). Classification (GTDB taxonomy): domain Bacteria; phylum Bacillota; class Bacilli; order Bacillales; family DSM-1321; genus Peribacillus. The sequence goes on along the minus strand of NZ_FOMA01000006.1, from coordinate 341 downwards.
CTGTCTGCTCCTTAAAATATGTGTTTAATAAGGCGCTTGAATCCTTCCTGCAGGTGCTCGACGGCTATAGCCTTAAAGATGTCACAGAAAACAGCCCGATGCTCCGTGATTACTTTGAAATGTACGGATCGAATAGCCCAGGCCGTTCTGATTTATCCACATAACTTGAATGGATATCGCCAAAAAAATCGCAGTTTGGATATTCTTTTATTTTGAATTAAACAAAAAAAGCCAGAAGCCGGGGTTTGAACTGTAACCAATAAAATAGACAGTTTATAAAAAGGACCTTTTAAGCAGCAAGTAGATGACCTCGGTATTGTTCTGGGGTCATCTTTTTTAAT
>NZ_FOMA01000009.1 GCF_900112495.1 Bacillus sp. OV322 | reverse complement strand
TATCTGACTTCTTCTGCTACTTTCTCACAAGCAAAAGCAGCAGCCATTCAATCGGCAGCTGACCTTTATGGATCTAGCAGTGCAGAAAAAACAGCAGTTACAAATGCTTTCACTGCAGTAGGAATTAATTAATCGTTTTCTATTCCTAGCATAAAAAAACCAGCTTTTAAAAGGCTGGTTTTTTTCTTATTGTACATATTCTAAGTATAGACACTCCAATGTTAATGAAATAAGAGGTTGCAAGTTTTTGCTAATTAACTTCTGTTAGGAGTGTACCATGCAGACTTATTCATTAAAAAACAAAGGAGGTGAATTTCAGTGAACATTCACTCGTTGTTTTAGATATAGCAAGGACCTGGATAATCCTCTTTTCCGTTATTCCCCGCTTTCCGCAAATCTGTTGATGCGTTCTCCGATTTCATCACGTACACGCTGGAAAACGGCCCATTTTTCTTCATCTGTTCCTTGTGCTTTAGCAGGATCATCAAAGCCCCAGTGTTCCCGCCTAATATGCGGCGGTGTCATCGGACATTTGTCTGCAGCATCACCGCAGAGGGTAACAATCATATCTGCAGAATTCAAAATTTCATTATCAATAATATCCGAGGTTTGGCCGGAAATATCGATGCCCGCTTCATTCATTGCTTTAACAGCTTTCGGGTTCAATCCGTGCGCTTCAATGCCTGCGCTTAGGACTCTCCATCCTTCAGCAAGATATTTTTTCCCAAAGCCTTCTGCCATTTGGCTGCGGCAGGAATTTCCTGTACATAAGAAATAAATCGTTTTTTCAGCCATGTTGTTTGCTCCTTTTATAGTGGTTAGTGGATAATAATCAGCCAAATATATAAACCGGCCAGTGTAATGAATAAAGTAGGTATGGTTAAAATAATTCCCGTTTTAAAATACGACCCCCAGGATATCCTGACTCCTTTTTGCGATAGTACATGAAGCCATAATAATGTAGCAAGAGAACCGATTGGTGTAATCTTCGGCCCCAAATCAGAACCGATAACATTAGCATAAATAAGTCCTTCTTTTATTACTCCAGAAGCATGTGTGTGTGAAATGGCAAGAGCATCAATCATGACAGTCGGCATATTGTTCATGACAGAAGATAGAATCGCGGCAATGAATCCCATTGAAACCGTTCCAATGAACAAGCCGTGCTGGGCTGCTGAGTCTATCACATCTCCTAGAACATTTGTCAGCCCCGCATTTCTTAATCCGTATACAACGACATACATGCCAATGGAAAAGAACACAATGGCCCACGGGGCACTCTTAATAACGTGTTTGACTCTAACTGCAGAGCTCCGTTTTGCCATAAACAAAAAGAAAATGGCGATAACCCCCGTTATAAATGAAACGGGCACATTCCATAACTCACTAATGAAATATCCAATTAATAGAACAGCTAACACGATCCAGGACAGCCGGAACATCAGCTGATCTTTTATGGCCTCAGCCGGCCTTTTGATGGTATCAGGATTATATTTTTTTGGAATACTTTTCCGAAAATATAAAAACAGGACCAAGATGCTGGCTGCCAAGGAAAACAGATTTGGGATAATCATCCTTGAAGCATATTGTATAAATCCGATTCCAAAGAAATCAGCAGAAACAATATTCACCAGGTTGCTCACGACAAGCGGCAATGAAGTCGTATCGGCAATAAACCCGCTCGCCATGATAAATGGGAAAATCATTTTATCGTCAAGCTCCAGGTTTCTGACCATTGCCAGAACAATTGGTGTCAGAATAAGAGCTGCTCCGTCATTGGCAAAAAGCCCGGATACTACTGCTCCCAGCAGACTGACATATATAAACATTTTTAATCCATTTCCTTTAGCAGCTCTTGCCATATGCAAAGCCGCCCATTCAAAGAAACCAATTTCATCTAAAACAAGGGAAATAATAATAATTCCGATAAAGGCAAGTGTTGCATTCCATACAATGTGTGTAACGCTAATAACATCATGAAAGTCGACAACTCCTGCTAATAAAGCAAGAAACGCACCTCCGCAGGCTGACCAGCCAATGGATAAATTCTTTGGCTGCCAGATGACAAGCGTTATGGTAAATATAAAAATGAAACAAGCTAATATAACTGTGACCAACCTTGCATCTCCTTATTTGCAGCAGGCAATTCTTTTCCCCTGCTTTTCTATCTTCTCTAATTTATCGCTTTGTTTTGGCAAATCCCTAATGATGTTTGAAATAAATCCATAATAAGAGGAATCCTGATTTAACGAATAAAAGATCCATTGCCCCCTGCGAGCTTCACTAACAGCCCCCGCGTCCTTTAACTTTTTTAGATGCTGGCTGATTGCAGGCTGGCTCATATCAAATAGATCTGTAAATTCACAAACGCAGCACTCATACTCAGACATAATCTTCACCATGGACAAACGTGTTTTATCACCCAGCAGCTTTAAAAGCCGGGCTGATGTTTCAATATCCATTTCCTGCTTTGGCTGCATATAAACCTCCTCTGTTAATAGCAGATAAGAATTCTCTTAATATAAGAAACAGTATATAAGTAAACCCTTATATAAGTCCATGTTTTTTATAGCAAATGAAAAAAGCATCCTCCTTTTGGGGAAGATGCAGATTAAATAAGGGGCAATGTCAGCTTAACTTGACGGAATATAGTATTTATTTCAGTTCCGCTTTTTCAGTGCAGCAAGACTTATCTGCTGTATCCACATTATCTGCATCACCTTTTGTAAAGAAAAATTCCCACTCATTTCCGTCAGGATCTGTTACCCAGAATTTATCCTGTGTGGCATAGCAGCAGGTAACATCCATTTCTTCGCGGGTAAAAAATCCTTCTTTTTCTAAACGTGTTTTATGGTGCAGTACTTCGTTAGCATCCTCAACCTGAAAGCCAAAGTGGCCTACCTGATTTCCCGAGACACTATCTTTTAGGTTGAGCGTGAAATTCAACCCTGGATCATTCAATAAAAATTTCGCATAATCCTCTTTTAATTTAACAGGCTTTTCGTTAAACACCTTTTGGTAAAACTCGATGGATTTCGCGAGATTGGTTACATTGATTCCGACATGCATATTCATTGTATCTCTCCTCTATTCATCTATTTGTTTTTGCATATGAAAGCTATTCATTCACAGCAGCAATCGATAAGTGTGTTACGATTTTCCCTGTACAGCACCTTTTTGATCCAGAAAGACAGGATGTGATTTTTCCTTTTGCTGCGAGACAACCTGTTAATATACTTCTCATGCTCTTCCATTTTCGCTTTCACCATGATTTCAGCTTCAAATTCATTAAACATGATATCTCCTCCCCTTCTTAAACTAGATTACTTACGTTCATATCACCCCTTTCAAAGCTATTATTTGCAATTTGCAAGTAATAGGGTTTAGATCTCATTTTTGACTAAAAAGGAGCGGTGCAGCATACTGAAGAATTTCTCATGCGATCATTCAGCAGAGTTAAAGAACGAATCACAGTTTCTTTTTCAAATTCATTCATTGTAGAAAAAATTTCATTCAAATAATCATTCATCTGCTGTTCAATGGATTCATTGATTTCCATTCCTTTTTCCGTTAAAGAAAGGATGGAGATTCTTCGGTCAGAAAGATCCGGCGTTTTTTGCACTAGTTTCATTTTTATGAGTGATTGGATTTGTCTGCTGAACGTTGTGATGTCTGTTCCCAATGTGTCTGCAATTTGCTGAATCGACGGCTGGTGCTGACGCTGTACTTCATAAAGAATATGGCTTTGCACAAGAGTAACATCCATCCCTCCAGCACTGCAGCAATTTTTATTTAATAGTCCAAAACGCCTTGTCAAAAGCTGAAAAAGACCTCGCAGGTTTTCAGTTTCCATTCATTTCACCGCACTTTCATTTATACTTTATACAATTGCAAATTGCAAATATACTTCAAGACTTTCCTTCTTTTATTTTCAGATATGCTTCAATAAACCGCCGATTTGTTTGTTCTCCAAATGATAAGGGATTGCCGTTAAAAAAGGTACTCTCTATATATTCCTTTGCCTCATCGAGATGGAACTGGCGCGACGCCATGACCAATTTAAAATATGCTTCCAAATATTGCGGAGACAAATCACCAGAACGATTTACTGTCATAAAATCACCCGCTCTCTAGGAATTAATTTCCTTGTTTTTATTTTACAAACAATACTTGCATTTTGCAAATATTATTTAAAAAAATGTTAAAAATTATTTATCTATTCCACCTACCAGTTTTGTTTGTTTATTTATATGGTCATTTAATCTTTAGAACAACCTTGCCCTTAGTCCTCCCGCTTTCAACGTGTCTATGTGCCTCTGCAATTTCATCTAAAGAAAAGTATTTTTCAACTATAGGTTTTATTTCTTCTTTTTCTACAAGCTCCCGCAATAGATCCAAATCACTGTCAGCCGGTTTTGCAAGGTGAATTTTTGCCTTCTTTGTGCCTATCAGGGAACCGAGCATCAATTGAATGGGATGATACTTGGGGTAGAGTGCATGTTCCGTTATATAAATCCCCTTCTCGTCAAGAGAACGCAAGCAGCTGAAAAAGGTCCTCTTTCCGACAGCATCAAGTATGATATTATACGTCTCTCCATTATGAGAAAAGTCTTCTTCCGTATAATCAATTACATGATGGGCTCCTAAGTCTTTAACCCAGCCCATATTTGTGGCGCTGCAAACGGCGGTAACCTCCGCTCCGAAGTATCTGGCAAGCTGAACGGCAAAGTGGCCGACACCTCCTGATGCACCGTAGATTAATACCTTATCCCCCTCTTTAATATGTGCTGTATCCCGCAATGCCTGCAGTGCAGTCTGCGCCGCACACGGGATAGCGGCTGCCTCTTCAAACCTTGCGTTATCAGGCATATGGCTTAAAACACTTTGCCGCGGGCAGACATATTCTGCATGGGAGCCAACACAGCTTCCGAAAACACGGTCGCCAACCTTGAATTTTTGAACCTCTTTTCCAACTGCTTCAACGGTCCCTGCAACATCTATCCCCAGAATGGGTGTTTTTGGCTTTGTAAAACCATTTTCTAATCTAGTAGGAAGATACCCTTTTCTATACAAAGTGTCATACTGATTCACTGAAGCGGCAGCCACTTTAATTAATACTCTATCTTCATCCTTGATGGCCGGCTTATCAACATCCCTTATCTGCAAGACTTCGGGAGATCCATAGGAATGATAAATGGCTGCTTTCAAATGGGTAACCTCCTTGAATTTGAAGGATGCTAGATTTCAATAATTGAACCCGCAGTTATTTATTTCCGTTTAAATGACTTGAATCCAATGATAACAACAGCAATAATTACGGCAAACCATACATACCATTCCATACGGTTTCCTCCTAAATGGATTACCCTTCACAAAATTGTACCTTTCTAAGAATATTACCCATATATCCAAAATATTCATTGCACCCTTAAAGCTAATGAGCAGCTTTGTAAAAAAAATACATTTATTATATAATTTAGAAAATTGCATAAGATGAGGAGGACGAATTTGAATATAAAAAAACTTTTATTTAAAAAAATCCAATATAACGTAAGCGGGCTGATTTCTAATCCCCTTGGCCTTTTGGTTGTTGTCTATTTTTCATCAGCATATGCTGTCAGAAAATGGACCTATACATCTGTATTATTAATTATTCTTTTTCTCTTAATAAGCTGTTTATTTTTCAGTTGCTTAGAAATTGTATTAAGCAGGCTGCTTGGAAAGAAAAATATTGCTGTGGGCCAAGGCTGGCATATTTTCGGAATATTTTGCATGATGTTTTTGTATTATTTTATCATCCAATAAAAATCACTCGCAGTTATCCCCCAATAAATATAAGGCTTTCAATCATCTAAGAAACTCCTGAATCATGATGATTTGCTCTTCGGTATTTAATGCAGGGGCATGGCCAAGTTTTGGAATCGTGCGCATTTCACAGTTTTGTTTCTGCTCCATTTTCTGCGCAATATTAAGCGGCAGAACATCAGATATCTCACCGCGGGTGAGCAGAATATCCGCTTTGATTTTATCCCAGTGCCCCCATAAATCCAGGTCTTCGGTATGCTGGAATTGAAGCGAGATATTGGGGTCATAATCCGGGCTGACCTTGCCATCATCTCTTCGTCTTTGCGAATTCAGGGTAAAATCTGTCCATTCCTGCTCATTCGAAAGACCGAATGTCCTGTAAATACTTTTATAATAATTTTTTAATTCTGTGAAGGTTTTGAATGCAGGAGGAGCTCCAACATAGCTGATGATCCGGCTTATTCCTTCAATATCCTCTACACGGTTTTCAGAAGCACCTGCCCCAATATCATTTAATACCAAGTGTGTAATCCTGTGCTGATGGGCAGGTGTGCCGCTGACACGGATGCCGATTGCGCCCCCCATCGAAGTTCCCACCCAGCGGACCTTTTCAATCCCAAGATGATTCAATAACCTGATGGCAAGATTGCTGTACGTTTCAAAGCGGTAATCTCTTTCAGGGTCCGTGCTCCATTCGCTTTGTCCGCGCCCGATGGTATCAGGGCAAATCACATAATACCTGTCAGCCAGATGACTTGCCAGGATATCAAAGTCCCGCCCATTCCTGGTCAGACCATGCCAGCAAACCACAGCCGGGTTCCCCGGGTCCCCCATTCCGTAAAATGAACTTCCATCCCGCCAATTGTTTCAAATCTTGATCTAGGCTCTATCACTAAGGAAACCCCTTTTCTTTATGAATTCATCTACATCTTATTATTCAAGATAGTTAAAGATATCCCTTTTTTCAGCTAATATCCTTCGCTATAAAACGTGGCTGATAGATAAGTATTAAAGAGCTAGTTTGAAGAAATCTAACATGTTCGCGTTTACATGACAGTTAACAAATATGCAGCAATCAGGTATAATTGCAACTGTCTAAAACGGCCCCGGCTTTCATGAGAGTTGAAAGTCAAACAAATTATTAGAAGAGGTGTATTTGGTTGGATTTGCAAAAAATTAAATATGAATGGTTTGGGAATATCAGGGGTGATATTCTTTCTGGTCTGGTCGTAGCATTTGCATTGGTTCCGGAAGCGATTGGTTTTTCTATTATTGCAGGAGTCAATCCGATGGTTGGTTTATATGCTTCCTTTTGCATTGCTCTTGTCATCGCCTTTGTGGGCGGCAGGCCTGCGATGATTTCAGCTGCAACTGGTGCCACTGCCTTATTGATGGGCGGCTTGGTGAAAGGTCATGGCCTGCAGTATTTGCTTGCAGCTACGATCCTGACAGGCATTATCCAAATTATTTTCGGATCTTTGAAGATAGCACGACTAATGAAGTTCATACCGCGGTCTGTTATGACGGGCTTTGTTAATTCACTGGCCATCCTGATATTCATGGCACAAGTGACCCATTTTCAAGGAGCAACATGGGTGATGTATGCAATGGTTGCCGGAGGCTTAGCAATTATATATTTGTTCCCGCGAATTACGAAGGCTGTGCCTTCACCGCTGGTCGCAATCATTGTGATTACTATTATTGCTGTTGCAACCGGAGCGCATGTACGCACAATTGGAGATTTGGGCAGTTTAAGCCAGTCTCTGCCTACATTCTTTATTCCGGATGTACCGTTTAACCTGGAGACACTCCGTATCATTTTTCCATACTCGCTGGGAATAGCTTTGGTAGGGCTGATTGAATCCCTTTTGACTGCCCAGATCGTGGATGACCTGACAGACACATCAAGTGACAAAAACAGGGAAGCACGCGGCCAGGGGATAGCCAATATTGCTTCAGGATTATTCGGCGGCATGGCAGGCTGCGCGATGATCGGCCAATCCGGCATAAACGTCAGGTCTGGCGGCCGGGGAAGACTTTCCACCTTTGTCGCAGCTGTCTTTTTAATGATTTTAATTGTTGCTTTAAACGATGTTCTTGTAAAAATCCCGATGGCTGCCTTAGTGGCCGTCATGATTATGGTTTGTATCGGAACCTTTGACTGGTCATCTCTCAGGAAATTGCCGATCATGCCCATTACAGATACAGCCGTAATGGTCGTTACCGTGATTACGGTTGTTGCAACGGACAACCTATCTATTGGAGTAGTAACGGGTGTTATTTTAAGCGCCATTTTCTTTGCTTCCAAAATGTCCAAGGTTGAAGTAAAAACTCTAACGGGTGCAGATTCACATAAGAAAACCTATAAAGTGTACGGCCAGCTTTTCTTTGCTTCTGTTACTGATTTTGTGGATCAATTCGATTTTAAAGAAGAAATTTCTGAAATGGATCTCGACTTATCCAACACACATCTTTGGGATGATTCAGCCGTAGGCGCCATTGATAAAGTTGTGTTAAAGTACAGGCAAAATGGCGTAAAAGTGCATATTAAAGGATTGAATTCCGCCAGTACCAAGCTGATGGATAAACTGGCTGTCATTAATGCTGCTGAAGCTACCAAGTAAAACTATGAAGCAAAAAACCACGTTCACAGGAACGTGGTTTTTTGTGTTACTGAGACAGGGTGGCAGTTTTCACTTTTTCCTTCAGCAGCCCAAAGGCTTCTGTGATTTTTTCTTTTGGAATATCTTCAAAAGAATCTCCCAAACTCATTTCAAAATAGCAGGAATTTTCCCCGCTGCTGTTCAAATAGCTTGTGATACCGATGCCGGTTTCCTGCTGAAGTTCGGCCAGCACTTTTTCAGCCTGTTCTGCAGGAAGCTGGAAATACACGTGAAACATATTGGAAACAGGCACTTCAGGAAGTGTTGATATATGTTCACAGGAATTGAAGTGCCCAGCAAGCACCATCGCCTGCTCATAATACAATGGCATCTTTTCAAAGCGCTGATTGAAATAATAATCCGATGAAATGATATAAGGATACAGGCTGATTAAATCACCGCCATAGCGTCTTTTCCAGACCTTTGATTCTTCAATGAAAGATTCACTACCAGCAAGAATCGCCCCTGCAATTCCGCCGATTCCTTTATAAAATGACATATACACACTGTCAAAAAGAGCACAAACCTCAGCAGCAGATTTCCCGTAATAAGGAAGTACCTCAAGCAAACGCGCTCCGTCCAGATGAAGGCGTATCTTTTTTTCCTGACAAAAAGCAGAGATTTTCTCCAGTGTTTCAAAGCTTGGCAGCTGGCCGCCAATTTCCCGCTGAGGCAGCTCAAGCAGTACACTTGAAACCTCATCTTCCATGCTGACGATATCTTCAAGCTCAATGACCCGGGTTTTGTCTGCAAGAAGAACTGTTTCAATGCTGTGCAGCTTTTTCAGGCCATCTTGTTCATGAATTTCAAGGTGGCTCAACGGATGATAGGCAACTTTCTTTATGCCCTTTTCATCACACCAGATCCGGAGTGCAATCTGCTGGGCCATCGTGCCGCTCGGAAAAAAGACCGCCGCTTCCTTGCCCAATAATGCAGCCATCTTGTCCTGGAAATCCTCAATCACCTTCCCTTTTCCGTAAATATCGCTATCCAGTGTGGCTTCGATATCTTGAAAGGCATCTTTAAGTACGCCAGCATCACGATTGCCATGGCCTCCAAATAGATAGCTGCTATTGTTGAATGTCTCTCTTAATGACAATGATTCCTTCATTATGTCTGCGCCTGCCTTTTTCTGAATATTTCAATGATAATTTACTATAACATGGAACTATCTATTAAAACGCTTTAATATCTTGACACTCCACCAGGAATCGTGTGGATTTTTTCAGAAGGCTGTTTTCGTAAGCTTTGCTGCTATGGAACAAGATGGTTGATTTCCGCTCCAGGATGCTCGCTTTCCGCGGGGCGGGCGGTGAGCCTCCTCTGCTGCGCCTGCGGGGTCTCACCTGTCCCGCTTATCCCGCAGGAGTCTCGCACCTTACACTCCAATCAACCTGGCTTAACTATTGGAGTGCCTCGCAGTACTTATTAAAAAACAACACTCTTTAAAAAAAGAGCCTTTAAGAATCATGCAGCTTTTACAGATAATCGTGCAGGTTTCTGACAAAATCATGCGACTTTACCTATTAATCATGCAACTTTTAAATCCCCTGCTAAATAGCAGAATTGCTGCCCATTAACTGTTTATTTCCGTCTTTAAAATGATATACATCATGAATATACTCCGTTATGTTGCCATCACAAAGGATTGCACTTCCATTTGGGATGGCATAGATGTCTCTATTCTGAGATAAAGGAATAAGCTCTTCATCAATGGTTGCACCATAATGAACTTCCACGCTGTAATCCAAGATTCCCAAACCTTTTATAAAATGAGTTTCTGGATAGTCATCGTCTTTTGTGATCAAACAGTCTTTACAGAAAATGAGTGCGCCTGCACTGACGCCGATCATCATTCCGGAAAATCCTTGAATAGCTTGCAGCAGATTTTTTTCTATCAATCTATTCATTAACAGTTCTGGTCTGCCTCCAGTAAAATATAGGATTTCACAAGTTTCAATCTTCTGTTGCATTTCTATACTTGTTAACGAATCATCAAGCAAGGAAATCTGCACCAATCCAATGTCTGCAAACATTATTTTTGCTGATTGAACCCATTTATCCCGTTTTGATTCCTCTGTTGCAAAAGGAATAATCAATACCTTGTTACTGGCATCTGTATATCGGGACACAGCATCCATTACATCGTCAAGCTCTCCTGCAGAGGGATTTCCCCCTCCGATTAAACATACTTTCATCATCATTCTCCTCGTTATTTAATGACAGAATAAATGCAGGTGTCAGTCAGCCTTTTTCCATCTGCGGACAAATCTTCATTCCTTAGGATCCCTTCCAAACGAAAGCCAAGTTTTTCAGGAATCGCGCGGCTTTTACTGTTTTCAGTTTCACATCTGATTTCAGCTCTTCTGCAAGAAATCGTATTCAGGGCCAGGTTTGTTAATTCCTGTACCGCTTCTGTCATATATCCTTTTCCTGTGAATGCTGTATTCATCCAGTAACCGATTTGACAGCTTGGGATATCCCAATCTATGTCCTGAAGGCTTGCTGTTCCTACGAAATCATTGTTTTCCTTTTCAAAAAGCAGAAAGCGGAAAGCTTCTCGTTTTAAAAATTTCACATGAGCTATTCTGAGATTAATTTCTGTTTCTTCAACTTCTGGAATGGTTTGAGCAAATGGCAGCCATGCTTTCAATTCAGTAAAAGAAGCCCTTATTGCGTTATTCACGACGATTCCGTCACCCTTCTGCCGGGGAGCTCTCAAAATTAATCGGCTTGTTTCTATTTGCGATGGGACTTCAAATAATATTGGATTCACTGCCTTACCCTCCATTTCTAAAAAAAAAACGAAAAAACTCCCGCCTCCAAGACAACTGTCTTGAGGGCGAGAGTTATAGATAGCTTCGCGGTACCACCTCAGTTTGCTGATACATCGCTGCATCAGCCTTTTCGGGTAAAATACCCTATCTTGATATCGGAAGAATCCGTCATGTTACCCCGCACAGGGCCATGAAACTCCAAGTCTTTATTCATTAAGCAGATTATTGCTCCCTTTCAGCAAGGCAGGAGCTCTCTGTAAACAACTCTTACTCAGCTACTCATCTCTTCATCGTCTTTTATATGCGATTTTTTATATACTACCAGTTATTTACTGATTTTTCAATCATTTCTTAATACTTAAGGACTTTTAATGCCCACTGTAAGGAATCATGCTGCTTTACATATAAATCATGCTGCTTTGCAGGATAATCGTGCAGGTTTCCGGAAAAATCATGCGACTTCTCACATCAATCATGCGCTTAAGAACCATCCGCGCTAAATAGTAGACAATTGCATGCTAGTTACTCAACCTTCGCACCTAGAAAAATATGTTGAGTTTAAATGGCTGTAATGTTCAATGTTGTTTAACCTAGGGTACTTGCCTTTAAAAATAAGCATGAAAAAGCACCTCATCGTTTGGTATAGTTGATTTGTCGAGAATCAAATTATCCATACAGAAGAGGTGCCTCCTATATGATAGCGAATAATGGACAACATAAGCAACTACCAAATGAACTTACATCCACAATTAAAGAATTACAGGTGCTAAAACCTCTAAAAAAAGCCGGTATCACAAAGTCTATTGGCTTTTCTTGTGGGTATCTTTTTCAAGTGATTTTTTGTTTGATCTTTGAAAATAAGAACTGGTTCCGGACGCTAGAAACTTAAAAAATCTTCCGATTTCCCTGCCCTAAACCTTAAGCTATTGGCAAACCTATTTCAGCCTTTCTATTGATTTTCTTTCGAAAAACCAGTCAAGAAATGATCAAGCTGTACCCAAGAAACTCTGCTGAAAATGGGCAATCCTTAAGGTGTATTTTGTTTACAGAAAGTGAATTACTCAGGGCCACTTTGGATAATCCGTGGCACATTAAAATTCGTTCCCTTTTCTTATCGGCTCAGATCTCGAAGGAAGCCATTCAGCAATATAAAGAGGCAAAGTGTCGGTTATACTGATTGTGGCATGTCCACGTTCCAGAACTCGGTACGTTTTATCTTTACTTGAAACAAGGTTCATCACTGGCTTGATCATTTCAAATGGCACTAGATTTTCATTTTCGGTAGTAACCACAAGGAGATTACTTTTGATATTCTTAAGAGAAGCCCTTTTGTCCTTAATATAAAGAGTGTCCTTGACGAGTTTATTATGCCTGACCCAATCATGCATCATTTGTTTTATAGCTGCCCCAGTCAATGGAATGTGCCCATTGGTCCAGGCATTGAGACGACGCCAACTGGCGACATATTGTGGATCATCGGCCTTGTTGAGGAGTGAGAGATAAGGAGAGTAATATATTGGGGAGGTAATTAAACGCATTCCCTTTTTCACATAGCCTGCAGGGATTATGTGAATGGCATCCAGAAATTCATCAAAATTTACAGAATCCTCCCGAATTGCTTCTGCCCATTGATCAAATGTCGGAGAGTGGCTGAAATCTACAGGTGCTGCTGAAAGTATAAGATTTTTTATCGGTTCATCAGCTACAGCAGCATACATGGCAACAAGTGTCCCTCCAATACAGGAACCGATGATTGTTATCTCCTTTGCCCCCGAATGCCTAAGCGCCCTTTGAACACCTTTTTGAATATAATCCAGAATATAGTTGTCGATATTCGTTTCTCCGTCTTCGTATCCAGGGCTGCCGAAATCCAGTAGATACACCTCGTACCCTTCTTTACCAAAAGCCTCGATCATACTCATGCCTGGTCCTAGATCCAGTATGACCGGCTGATTTATCAGTGAGTAAACAATAAAAACTGGCACCCTGTATTTTTTTTCAACCGGAGGGTAATACCACAAAGTTGCCTTATTTTTCTTCCAAACGTGTTCTCTTTTCGTAACTCCCATTTCAGGCATAGGAGCCTTCAGGGTCATTAATGCTTGTTTCCATTTGGGTGTGAGCCCTTTTGTGCCCTTGCTGTTGTCTTGTTTACCATTACTCATTTTATGTCCCCTTTCCTTTGCATTAAAACGGCCAACATGGTTGTAAGGGAAGTGGTATCATATAACTTAAAATTCGATGCAATTAGTCTTTGCTAGTAGATTGTTATATCAGTTTTACCGCTACCCGCAATGAAAACTTGTCCAGCCAGTTTAAATCTGTCTCTAATCCAGAGTGTGCTACATTGCTGGTTTGCCCCTGCTAGTTATTAACGAAATCGGTAAATCCCGATAATTGCTATAGTAACCATACCCTAAGCATCGATACATTCTCCAAGCTATTCGTCATGATCACCACAATTGGCATGTCCAAAAATCCGCTTTTCCTATTTAAATCATGCACGATTATCGGGGATTAATATCCAAACCGGTGACAATAACTAATAGTTTAAAAGCGTGCTCCCCCTATCCTTATCTTATAAAATATGTAAAATATACAGAAGGGAAATGGACAAACGTTTAGCAGAGTATAGAATAAAGTAGTGATTAGAAAGTCCGTTCACTCCATTCTTTACACGATCCTATGCATCTCTCTCATCAAAAAACTGCAGCTCATTGATTTTATGAACAGCTTTGTATCAGTACATAATGTGAGCTAAGTTTTTTTAAATTGTTAACTAAGATATTAGAATCTCATTAAATCCTAATCACTTTTCATTATTGAGCTCAAAAACAAGCCAAATTAGCGGAACAACAAGTAAAATCGATAATCGCAGCTCAGGCTATAAACGACGCCTTGAAGCCACCAGAACAAATTCCAGATAGGATTCAACGTGCATTGGATGCTGGGGTTGATGCCTCTTTTGTGTTGATGGATACTTGGTTTACCCATCAACCACTCATTAAGAACATCAAAGAACTAGGGCTTGATGTAATTGGCATGGTTAAGAATTTAAAGTAACGATACTTTGTAGATGGTGATCGTGTCAGTTTAAATGAACTTTATAGTTTAGCACACCCATTCAAGGAAAAAAAGGGCTTCTTCGCTCCATATATACCAACCAAGCCAATGGGGTTCCAGTCAAAATGGTCTTCGTTGTCAACCGTAATAAAAAGAGTGAGTGGCTAACTATTTTAAGTACAAACTGTACGTTAAGTGACCAAGAAATCATCAGAATTTACAGCATGAGATGGGACATTGAGGTCTTTTTCTAAACGACGAAATCCTTATTAAAACTCCAAAAGGAGTATCAAGGTCGTTCTTATGATTCCTTAATTAGTCATAGACGATTTGTCTTTACACGATACATTGTACTATCCTGGCAAAATCGATGTAGCACGGACCAAATAACATTGGCCGGTATGTTTTGTGAACATCAGTGACCTTGATTGGGCTAATGTGCTTCAGCAATAATCGAGCTTCTTCAAGATACCCGGAAAGAGAGTAACAAGAAAATCCAAAAGTTAATCAAAAGTCAATTACAACAATAGCTAGCTGGCTTATATCAAGACATATCTGCCTATTTCAGTATGCGAAAGTTGAGCTAGTTATTTATCTCCATCTTTAGAAAACTTATATAATTCCACCGTGGAATAGACCATATTGAATACTGATCAAACTTGACAGTACGACAGGGATAAATTTACTTTTTATGGTATTATATTTACAAAAGCCTGTTCCAATAAATTCCTAAAAATATCCTTTCAATAATGAATAAAGGGAGACACTGAAATCGAGTATAGAATCGAGAATTTAGATTTTGAGATAATAATTGCAGGTAGAGGTAGACCAGTTAAAACAAACAGAGCCTTCAAAACTATTCCATCACTTTGGAGCAAGGCGAAAAAAGAAGGTTTCATGCAAGAATTAAAAGATATGTCCTGGGAGAATCCCAAATGTTCACTAGAAGGAATTTTAGGCGTTTGCGGAAATGAAGCAGCCATCACTGATGAAGAAATCAATTATTTTATGGGGGTACGTTATGATGGCGAGGTACCTGAAGAAATGCAAACACAAATCTTGCCGCCAAGTACTTGGGCTGTTTTCCCGAATATTACGGAGGCCTGGAAACGTTTATATTCTGAATGGCTTCCCTCCTCAGGATATGAACTTGCTAGTTTGCCTTGTATAGAATGCTATTACGGACCCGGGCATAAGCCGCGTCATGAATTATGGGTCCCGATTATTTCTAAATAACAATTAAGTACTTTATCTTTAATTCACGAAGCAGCTATTGATAATGAATACAGCCATTACCTCATAGAATGGCTGCTTTTTTTCTCACCCAATGAAATCTTAGGGCACTTTTCACCATGTAATTAAGGCTGTATTCTATAAATATATTCTTTGCATTATAAGCTAATTTAATCTTTAAAGAGCCCATTGCACTCCACTATCATATACTCCATATACCCCAGCGCGTCTCTTCGCCTCTCAAATACAGATTTGTAGGAGGATTTCTTGATGCCTTTCCTAAGCCTTAGTGATTCATGAATAATTTTATGCCACTTCTCAGGCACAGTTTGCAATCCATATTCACCCGCACCTGCCTTGGAGGTGATGTCGTATTCTCTAAAAGTAAAATAAAGTCGTGAAATTCCTAATACTCCCCATTCAATACAGTTCAGACTAGCTAGCGAATATATGTATCGGACTGAGGGGAATTTTCTGCAGCTATAAACCCAGTTCTCCCAATAGGTGTTAAGATTATTCCTCATATTTACCAATAATATGTCCCAGTCCACGTCTAGCTTGGGCCTTTTACAGTGATTCCGTATTTTTTTAATTGATACGCATCAATGGAGTTTTTATCAAACAAGTTTTCACCATAAAACTTGCCTTCATTAAAGCGGAGGGCGGGAATTTCTTTTTTGTCCCTGCAGCCCAGATCTCCCTGTATAACATACCAGCCATCTAAAGGGATCTTGGAATTTTTGTGCATAAGCTGATGAACCCTTTTTAATATTTGTATATCTTCAGCAGCTGCTTTCTTCTTAATAACCGCAATAAAATCAATATCGCTGCTGCCTTCCTGATACGCGCCGAGCGATGATGAGCCATAAAGGTAGAATGCTTCAAGATTATCTGGCATCTCTTTTTCAAGATTATCAAAATATAAATCTAGCACATTGTTTACGCTGTCCATAAACCCTTCCCCCATCTATCCAGCTTCACAATTCAATATGCTTAATGATTTTTGCAGGATTTCCTCCAACAACCACGTTATCCGGCACGTCCTTTGTCACGACTGCACCTGAAGCGATAACGGCATTGTTACCGATGGTTACTCCCGGGTTGATGACAGCTCTTCCGCCTATCCAGACGTTATTTCCGATAGTGACCGGCTTGCCATATTCTAATCCGGAATTCCGTTCTGCCGGATTAAGGGGATGTGTGGCTGTGTAAATATGCACCCCTGGGGCAAGAAAACAGTTATTACCCATTTTGACTTCACATACATCCAGAATGACGCAGTCAAAGTTTGCATAAAAATTTTCTCCAACAAAGATGTTATAGCCATAATCACAACGGAAATT
Organism: Bacillus sp. OV322; assembly: GCF_900112495.1. Classification (GTDB taxonomy): domain Bacteria; phylum Bacillota; class Bacilli; order Bacillales; family DSM-1321; genus Peribacillus. Next base: position 87,817 of record NZ_FOMA01000009.1, on the reverse strand, counting down.
CGGTTCTATATATAAGCCATTGCCTGTGGAACCGAATAGCTCCTTCAGTAACTCTGTTCGTTTATCGATCTCCGTTTCCAGTGTTTCATTAAAAATCCTGACCTGGCGGCGGGCACTTACGCGGCCTTCTGCTAATTGTGGATCAGCGGGATTATACATTTCTCCTAGTATCATTTTCTCTTTTTCTGTTTTCATTGCACTCTCTCCTTAATGGTTAGCAGGATTTATTCACCCTGCAATATTTTGCTCCACCCTGATTTTTATAATTTTATTAATTTTTTCAGATGTAAAAAGCATCGCCATCATGTAAACGGCCGCAAGGAACGGAAATATGCCAATGGACGTATGTGAAGCAAGGATTCCGAGTAATGGCGGCAGAAAAGTCGTGCCCGTATAGGCAGCCGCCATCTGAAAGCCAATGATGGATTGCGAATGATGCTTGCCAAACCGTATTGGTGTTTCATGAATCATGCAGGGAAAAATAGGGGCCAAGCCGAGACCCGCCAAAATCAGGCCAGGAAGTGATATAAAAGCGGGCAGAGGCAGAATCAGGATCACTGCACCCATAAGCGCAATGATCTGCCCCGTCCGAATCAGCATTTTGCTGCTGATTTTTAGGGTAATGAACCCAGTGATAAGCCTTCCTATTGTAATTCCGGCATAATACAGCGATATCCACTGAGCTGCACCGGCTGCTGATATTCCTTTGCTTTGAACAAGAAAACTGCTCCCCCACAGGCCGACCGTTGATTCGGCACCACAGTAAAAAAAGAATGAAACAAGCGCAAACTTGACTCCTTTGATTGAAAGCGGTCTTGTTTTCCCGCTTATAGGTTCGGCTGGCTCTATATGATAGGATGCTTCAGCTTTGCTTTCCGAAATTTTTGATACTTTGGACCACAACGGCAGCACTAATAAGAGGACAAACGCTAAGCTAAATTGCAGAATCGATATGGTGAAATAGCCAGCTCTCCATGATCCTTGACCTGTAATGTAATGTGACATGATAATAGGCCCTGTGCTTGCCCCCACTCCCCAGAAACAATGCAGCCAGCTCATATGATGGGCTTTATAATGAAGGGCGACATAGTTGTTTAACACAGAGTCAATCGCTCCTGCACCAAGACCGAGCGGCACTGCGAAGAGAATAAGCCAGACGAGGGACGATGAATAGGAATAGCCCAGAAGAGCCGCCGCCGTCAAAATCACACTGGCAAATGTAACGTTCCCGGTTCCTAAGCGTCTATACAGCCAGCCGCTGGCTAAACTTGAAACAATTGTGCCGGACGCAATCGCCATAAAAATATAACCGGCTGTTTCAAGGGACTGCTCAAATTCCGGCTGCATCACAGGCCAGGCTGAACCCAGTAAAGAATCTGGAAGCCCGAGACTGATGAATGCCAGATAAATCGCTATCAATAATAATGTCGCCATTCATTCTCACTCCTTCTCTAGCTCCTCAGTATCCGTTTCAAGGCAAGATATTGCAGCCCATGAAGGTAATCCTCGCGCCAGTCGCTTAATGCCAGCTCAGGGAGATGCTCTTTTGGCACATATTTTGTGCTTTCCTTTATAAGGACGGGAATTTGCGAAACATGGAATTCCTTGTGATTAAGAATAATTTCATGCGGGTTGATGATCGCCGCAAGTGACGCAATCAGCCTGCTGATGGCCTTCAAATTCACAATCCCTTTTCTGTCTTTTTCCTGCTGCATCGCCTGGAGGAAGCTGCACTCATCATAAAGCGGTACGAATGAAACTTCTCCCGCAAAGAACGTGCTCCCCCGGACTACATTTCCGTTAACAAGCAAACCTGCTCCAGGACCATTTTCCCCAGTATAGATATAGGCAGCGGAATGATCCATCCCCTTTCCTGACCGGTCATGATAACCAAGCACGGCCGCATTCATATCATTCTCCACGACAGCTGGAATGCCGAATCTTTCCTCGAATATGCCCTGCAGATCCAGATTTTGAAATCCCTCATAATCAGGAATAAAAAAGATCCGTCCCTTCTCAACAGAACCCGGCACACCGAAAGCAGCACCGCTGATTTTAGGAAACCTTTCCAGCACTTCTTGGGTCCACGCCATTAAAGCACCTTTGCCATCTTGAAGAAAGCTTTTGCATGACCCATGCTCCTTTACTTCCCCTAGGCAATTAAATACCGTGTAAACCGTTTCATTTTTTTCTAAAAAAACAGACAATCCAAGCATATATTCCGGATTATACACATAACGCTGTGCCCGCCTTCCGCCGCTCGATTCATCAAGGCCTGCAGCAAACACCTCCCCGCTCTTCTCCATACGTGAAACCATCTTGCTCACCGTAGGAAAACTAATGCCCGCCCTATCGCAAAGATTTGCCTTCGTAGCACTGCCCATCTGCAAAAGAGCAACCCGGATACCATGCATAATCTGTAATTCCCTTTCCTTTGAAGAAGACCACTTCTCGCCCAATACAATCACCCGCTTATGTAAATGCACTATTACGTATGAAACCGATCAGCAACTTATTAAACGCGTTTAATAAGTACCTGGAAAGTATATCATAAATGCTGATTTTTTTGAAAACTTTTTTAATAGGCTTTTTTGTAGAAATTGATTGAAGGAATAATTTTTTTAAAAGGCTGTTTTCGTAAACTTTGTTGCTACCTGAACAAGGGGTTGATTTCCGCTCCAGGATGCTCGCTTTCCGTGGGGCGGACGGTAAGCCTCCTCAGATTCGCTTGCGGGGTCTCACCTTCCCGCTAATCCCACAGGAGTCTCGCACCTTACACTCCAATCAACCCGGCTTAACAAAGGGATCGCTTCACAGAACATATTAAAAAACAAGATTCTTTAAGTTTACGATTTTGTTGCCATCCATACGATCAATAAAATAATGGCAATGCTCCCCCAAAAGATTGTTTGTTTGTATTTCAAATGAACACCCTCCCTTAACAGGTTCTAGGTTACATGATAATAACGGTAAACCCTCGGAATTTTGAACCAACTGAGAAATTTATTCCGATGTTAAAAATTATTAAAAAACCTTAATGGTCTCTACAAGTACAAGTTATTTTTTAAGTTCATTAACTCTAGACGCAATAAGATTTAGACTTTCTTGAATTTCGTTTAACACGTTAACCCGACTTGCAGTTTTCCAGGCAATAACGGCTAAACTTATGGCCATTACCATAAAACTGACTGCCTTGATGTATTCCAATATATCTTTTTTCATGTACACATCTCCTTTTTAGGTCCATTAACTTTGCGATACCTAACTCTGCTTTCTATTCCTCTGCCTCACAAGCCCTGCATTATCTTAAGCCGTTCATGGAACTTTGTCTTACTCAAGAAGTACTCCATATAAAAATCCCCATCTGAAATATTCTCAAAAAAAAAACGAATTCATCCTTCAACAAACTGCTACATTAATTTTTCCATATAAAAAAGCCGCCAAGTAAGACATCAGCAACATCTCAAGCCTTCTATTCATTTCAGATACATGCTGGAAGTGCTCATTAAAAACTGCCTTCAAGACATTTAAAATTAAGCAATGTACATATTAAATCATCAAAAGAAAAGATTATATATAAATGGAAAAACCTAATGAGGTGAAAATGAAAACAACAAAAAACGAAACTCAAAGTGAAAATTCATCTATTCTTATATGGAAATTGGCAATAGGCGGCTCTACTTTATCATGGGAAATAGCAAAACTCTGTGGTTCCTTCCATCCTTACTTAGCTCCGCTTTCTGTCATTATTAGCCTTCGATCAACAATGGATAAAACAGTTAGGCTATCCATTAAATGGGTAATTGGAACCATTATCGGCATATTTGTTACTGTTTTGATTGCAAGTCATATGACAGTAATCGCATGGAACTTAGGACTATTAATTCTTTTAGGATGTTTTGCTGCGAAATATTTGAATTTGGACAAAAAAGTCATTCATCAGGTTGCTCTCACCATTTTATTTGTTTTCGTATTTGAACACCAAACAAAGCATTATGCAATAGACAGAATGAGAGATACCCTTATCGGTGTATTGGTCACAGGAATCATTCAGTTGATTTGGTTCCGTCTGATTTTACGGAGTACACGAAAAATCCCTGAATCCGAGTAGTCACTTTTATTATCGAATGGTGAGTGCTTTCCCTTTGGATTCAACACAATTCCACGGCCTGGCTTCTTGGTTACCCATCAACACTTTCTTACAGTATCAAAAAAAAGCGACGTGGTTATCCACATTGCTTTGTAAAAGTTTATTATGGCTGATTCCAAAAGAGTGTAGAAACAGCAGGCACAATGACAGAAAACAAAAGAATAAGTGAATTGCCAGTGATACCAATAAATTTAAGGGCACCTTTATTGCTTATAAGCGCAGCCAATAAACCAATGATCGGCAGAATGATACAAATCGCTATCATTACTGGACCTGAAAATAAATCGCCACTAGTTGTTAATAAAGATCGACCTAACACAAAAACTGAAACTAAAAATGCAACAATGGATATAAGACTTAATTTTTTCATGCTCCCCCCCTTTCTCTTTGTGTTAAAAATTACCATAAACAAAATAATCAGGATATAAGCAATTCTTTTACCAACAAGATATGTATGATGTACTTTTTTAGTCCCCATCCAATTCTTCAGATTGTAAAATAATAAACTCCTTTTGGTTTGAAGCTAATTCCTCAATTTCCCCTGTTTCGTGATACCAAATGTACACACTATTATCAACTTCCTCATTGCATAACTTGTCTCCTGTTCCATCTTCACCAATCGATATAAGCTCACTTGCCATTCCTTCATCTCTTACTTCTTTATTTTGCCTTACTATGTCGTCCCAAGTGCTTTTTATATTTTTGGGGTCTTTAATAGGAAAAAGCGTCCACTCTCCAATTTGAGTATTGTTGGATAGCTTGAATAGTTCTTTGTATTGTTTTGGGAAGGCTGCTTCTAATTCTTTTTCTGCTAAATGTATATCAACTCAGTAACTCCAGGTTTTCTTGAATCAATTAAGTCGATTACGTCATTCATTAACAAACCCCCATACTTTTATTCTCAGGTTTTCTTTTTATAGTGATACTTCTATGAATGCTGCTCAATCATTTCTTCAACGTAAGTAAGAAAACTGCTGTAAGGAGAGCTGCCTTTCAAACATTGCGATGCCACATTCAATGGTGATATTAATATATCTTTCTTCTTAGAATACAGGACACTTTGTACTTTGGTATTCCTATCCGCTCCATCTAAATTAGGAGAGTAATTGTATACAGAAGAGGCTTCATACCAGTAAAAGTCTTGTGCAATATGATTTTTGATAACCTGGCCAATATATGCACCTAATCGATTTACAAAATTATCAAAATGATTTTTTAAAAGTTCAGCACCCAACTCCGTACTCATTAATCTATTTGCATACATATCAATATACCGGATACTCTCGATAGTAAAGTCTAGGTTTCTTTTAGTCAGATACTCTCTATCCCAAGCATCATCCGATAATCCTGATACATTAATTGCGCAATGCCTTTTAAATCGTCTTTTTTCAATTTTTCTTTATTTAAGAAACCAAACATAAGATGAAAATTCCCCTTTAATTTTATATGAGTGCAGATATGATGGCCGTTTTTTGGCATTTGCTAATCACGTTTCTGAAGATACCTCTCACCTGTGCTCATCCCGGTAAATCTGTAATTCATTTTGGGAGTTGATCATGACTTTAATGTTATTTATAAATGTAATCTCAAGTGGAAATATAGCAGATACTTTATCAGAAAAGATCCACCTTCTCCCCGGCTGAGCTAATATGATAAATATTCCGCTGCTTCTTTCTCCCATAAAATTAAGAGAGGTTCTGCTAATTGCATCATTGTCACGCTCGGTTAAACCGATTTCATTTAGTTTTTCACTTACACTCACAGCATCCTTTACGACTAAACCTATTTCACTTATGTTTAAAACACTTTTAGCAGAAAATGGTTCATTACTAATTTCAGCAATTTCATACCTGGAAATTAATTCAACAATATTACCTGAAGGGTCATAGAAATAAAAAGCATGGGCAGGGAAATGAGAAAAATGAACTTCATCTAATCCATCTTCAACAAGTAAACTCACTCTTTCTTTTGCCCATAATTTTGCTTCATTAAATTTGTTAGCTGGTATGTTGAAGGCAAAATGATAAAAGGGGTTTTCTGCTGCTTCTCTTGTTGTAAACTCAAATTCACCTGTACCGGCAGCAAAACGAAAGCTATCCTTATCCTCATGAATCAGAGAAAAGCCCAATATATTGATATAGAAATTTTTCATTTCCATTAAACTGTTTGTCTGTAAAACAATTGATTTAATTTCCATAGATCAAAACACCTTCCCGGTATATTTAATTATGCCGTATGTCCATTTATAATTCATATCCTTATTTTGAAACTATCATTAACACTTACTAGATCTCCCGCAAAGGCCTTCATCTATTTAAAGAATTCCGTACTTTTTTAACGCATAATAAATACCATCTTCACTGGATTTTTTCGTTACAAAATCCGCAGCATTTTTCAATCTTTCATTTCCGTTACCCATTGCAATGCCCAAACCAGCTAGTTCCACCATATCAATATCATTTTCACCATCTCCAAAGGCAATTGCTTCTGATTTATTGATATTAAAATATTCCAAAGTTTTTGAGATTGCCAGAGATTTTGATACATCTTCCTGCAAAACATTCAAGACATATGGATGCCATCTTCTAAATCTTAGATGCGGAAACCTTTGTATGTACTTCTCAACGGTTTCATCATTTGCAAATAAACATAATAAAAATACTTCTTCACTGTGCGTTTGAAGACGAGTTTTAGGATACTCATTGAGAGACAAAGTTTCCTCTAATGCAGTTAAGATTTCGGGCTCTGTTACACCATTCATACTAAATTCTTCTGTATAGAATGACAAACCGTTTCTTTGTAATTTCGCAAATTCCATGACCTCGTGAATTATGCCTTTATCCATTGGTACTTTATGAATCACTTCTTGTAAATGTTTCACGTACCCGCCATTTGCTGTTATAAAGGTTTCTATGCCTAGATTTATCAGATCTTTACACATTGAAAGTGGTCTTCCTGTTGCTGCCACAACCCTTAACCCTTTTCTTTTCAACTCTTTTATTGCTTTAGCTGTAGAAATAGGAATACTGCCATCTTCGTGATTTGTAATAGTCCCATCAACATCCAAAAACACAATTCGATAACTCATTATTATCCCCCTGAATAGCTTCAATAAAATCTTTTTATATTCGCATTCAAACTGGCATCCATTTTTACCCTTTCAACTTTCTTTTGTCTTCCACATATACAAATTATAGATAAGTGAAACAGCAAAAGTAACAACGATAAATAGTACAAAAAGTGATTTTCCCAGTATACGTAAGTCTATGAAATGATAAATAATGATAACTGCCAAAACGATTATAGGAGAATTTATTAATGTTCTAACTACCTTTCTCCTATAAGATAAGCCAAAGTAATTTAATTGAAAACCTTTATCCACTTTTGCTTTGTTTTTATATACAGCCGAGAAAATGTCACTACAAGCAGGGAAAACATAACAGGAATCAAAAAAGTTATCATAAGCAATCCTCCATGAATAAAAATTTAAAACGATAATATTACCCGATTATACTTTACCATTAAATTCCATAATTTTCTGTTTTAATATATAAATCAATACCAGTATTACTCTATTATGTGAACGGATCCGTTAGTCGAAGAAGATTTAACATAGTAAACAAGCGGCAATTTTAAATTTTATTACACTTTTATATAATGGCTCTTTTCTTAAGGCTGTTTTCGTAAGAATTGTTGCTATAACTAAAAGTTGTCTCCTTCAACCATAGGGCCAGGTTAGATTAATTTAGGTATGCCATATGCATAAAAGAATTAAAGAAGTTAAAAAAAGAACTCGTCCTAAATGAACGAGTTCTTAACTTTCATAAATTGTTATCGTTTAGCAATTTAGTTTAACTTCGTGAAGTTTATTACAGTCCTCATTTAACTAATTAATATGGCTTTTTATGTGAACTGGTAATAAAGGTACCCCCAATGGGATTGCTCTTCCCCCAGGTTGTTGTAAGTTGTTTTGTCCAACAGGATTCACCGGAGATGGAGTATTTAGCTGAGATAAATTAAGAGAAACATTTACTTCTACACCTAGAGCGTCCGCAATCTTTTCAAGTAAGCCTATTGATATGTTTTGTTCCCCTTTTTCTATTCTTGATATTGCACTTTGTTTTGTATTTAATTTATCAGCCAACTCTTTTTGGGATAAACCTAAATTTTTCCTTAAAGAAATAATTTGTTTAGCCACTTCATTTTCTAATTTATTTTCTTCCACTTGGCTTTTGAACTCTTCATCTTCTTTTTTATTTGGAAAATCACCTTTAAATTCACTCATATTTGTACACCATCCTTTGTTTTTAGTTTTTACTTTTTTACTTGAACTACATTACTTCTAAAAATAAGTATAAAGTATATTTTATAGATTACTAATTTTTTCATTGTTAAAATATCACATATATGTTATAAATACTCATAACATATATGTGATATTTTTTGTGAGGAGAGGACAAAATGAATACACAAGTATTGATAAATAAACAAGCTTTAATAAGAAACAAAAAGTTTATGTCTCTAATGATAGTTAGAGTTCTAACTGGACTATCCTTCGGCATTTACCTTTTAGGTGAGAGCTGGTATGTTGTCAACGAACTTAATATGAAATCTTATTTGGGTATTGTTCTGATGCTCACCAGTATACCAAGACTGTTATTAATGACTTTTGGAGGTTTTCTTTCTGATAAATATAATAAGACAAAAATTATGTTTATGTCACTTTTAATAAGAGGATTATTGGTTTTTACCTTAGTAAGTTTAATTATTACTGAAAATGTAAACATCCTAGCGATTCTTCTATATGCATTTTTCTTTGGGATACTGGATGCGATATTTTACCCAGCTAATTCTTCAATAGTACCAGAGTTAGTTGAAAAAGAAGAGCTTACTAGAGCTAATGCATTACTTCAATCTACAAACTTATTTTCCACAGTAGTAAGTCCAATCTTGGCCGGGTTACTATTATCAATTGGTTCCTTCATATTCCTTTTTTCTATAACTGCCTTTTTTTTGTTGGTAGGCGGGGTAGTTGTATTTCTTATTAATACATCAGTTCAGCTACAACAAGTTCAGAAAGAAACACTAATCGAAAATATCAAAACTGGATATACCTTCATAAGAAAGGATAAATTGCTATCGAGCCTATTGGCAATTATTTTTATTGTAAACCTCTTTATAGTTGGCCCAGTCAATATTGCTCTCCCAGTCATTGTTGATGAAAAGTTTGGGTCGAAGATTTTAAATTTTAGTTTTATGCAAAGTGCTTTGTTCTTAGGTATGTTAGCTGCAACACTTATCTTTTCAATTAAAAATATAAGAAAAAAACGAGGGTTAATTATACTATGTGCAATGATTTTATCAGGTTTCTGTGTTTTAAGTTTAGGTTTAATTAGTTACTTATATCAAGGTATATTGATTCTTACAGCTTATGGTGCTTGTATTTCCGTCAGTTCTTTAATTATTGCAATGATTCAAGAAAATACTCCGAATGAAAAGATGGGGAGAGTAATGGGTCTTACTTCTACCGCTTCACTTGGACTAATACCACTTTCTTATGGACTAACTTCTTTGATATTATTCTTTGGTATTCCGATTACAGATGTACTAATTGTATGTGGGTGTGTTGTGGTTATTATATCCAGTTACATAATATGGAAATTTGGTTTTGTTAGATTATCTGATTAGGTTAATACAAAATTTTTAAAATTAATTTCTATTTCTCTTCAACTAACAGTAGCCGCTTCCTCCTTTTTGGAAGTGGCTGTTTTTACACCTCACTCAAATATTTAACCGTAATCAAAATTGGATTTCTAAAACGCACTTAGAAGCATTTGGTTTACTCGCTCCTGGGTTGCCATTTTCTTGCTCCTTTAAAGAAAGTTTCGTCGCTTTCAACGATGCCTTTTAAGGTTTGAAATCCTAATGAACGAAGGGCTAAAAGTACCTTGTGTCGATAGTAGAATGCAGTAGATAGGTGGATACCCAACCTTTCAGAAATTTTAGGTATAAACGTCTTTCCACATCCTAAACCCTTCCTGTGGCAGTATTTTAGTACCTTTTAAGAGCTTGGTCAAAATAGCAACAATATACACGAAAACAGCCTTTCTTAAAGATTGTTGTTTTTTAATATGTTCTGTGAAGCGATCCCCTTGTTAAACCGAGTTGATTGGAGTGTAAGGTGCGAGACTCCTGTGGGATTAGCGGGAAGGTGAGACCCCGCAAGCGCAGCTGAGGAGGCTCACCGCCCGCCCCACGGAAAGCGGGCATCCTGGAGCGGAAATCAACCCCTTGTTCCATAGCAGCATAGTTTACGAAAACAGCCTAAATAATAGAAGTTACGGGTTGCCCCTCAATTTTATGTCCTTCACCCATTCCTTGATATTGAGGTAAAATCGAACAGAAAGGAGGAATAATATGAAATCAACCTATCAATTAGATCTTCAGGACTACCTTAATTTCCAAATGAATCATGCTGCCAATTCACCGGCCGTAAAAAAAGCACTTTTAATCCAGCGGTTCTTATTTCCCATCATTATGCTAGCCCTTCCCCTGTTCATTGATTCAAGCATATTTGGGTGGATTGTTTATACGATTTTTGCTGCTGGCTGGCTTATTTTTTATCCTAAATATTTTTATGGGCATATTAAAAAGAATGCGAAAAAAATGCTTCAGGAGGGCGATGATTGCTCGCTGTATGGAACCCATGAACTTACCATTACAGATCAGGAAATCATAGAGAAAAGCAAAAATGGTGAAACCAGACACAATTGGGAGTCCATTCAAAAAATTGTAGATACTCCGAGCTATTTTTACATCTACAACAGCAATGTTTCTGGATACATCATTCCTAAATCAAAAATTACTCAAGAAATATCGGTTTTTCTCCAAAACAAAAAGGCTGCCATTTAGCAGCCTTCAGTAGTGACTCTATTAAGTTGTCACAGCTTCTAATTTCATAATGGCACCAAAATACTGTGAAGCTGTAGTAAACGCAATAAATGAACAAAGTTCACTAATTTCTGCATCAGAAAGATACTCTCTCAATATATTAAATTGAGCATCTGATATATCCCCTTTTTGTTTTAAAAAAACTTCTGCAAAACCTGTTGCAATAGACATTTTTTCATCGAACAAATGAGGTTCAGGTGTACCTTTTGCCTTGCAATACTCACAGCCATTGCTTTGTGCTAATACTCTCCTTACTTGTTCTTTTAGCCGGGATGATAGATTCATATCTTTCTCAAATACTTCTCCCAATAAAATCCACCCATTTAATATCTCCCTGTTATATCCTAAAAGTCTTTGAAAAGGGGTCACCCCAAATTCAGATTTGTTAATTCTTGCCATAACCACTGCCTCCTTATAGTATTAATCCAAAACCCATTTCGCAATTTTTCTTTACTAATTAATGTAAAAAATGAAAATCGATTCAATTGACAGGAAAATAATAGATGAATTGAGCAAGAATAGCCGGTTATCGATGAGTGAAATTGGGAGAAGAATTAATTTATCTTCACCATCTGTAACAGAACGGGTAAGACAAATGGAGTCATTTGGAGTAATAAAGAGTTATACATTAGAAGTCGATTATGCTAAATTAGGCGCTCCTATTCAATGCATGATAGAGGCAACCGTTAAAAATGGAGATTATACTTCTTTTAAAAGATATATTGAAGGACTTCCAAATGTTGAATTTTGTTACCGCGCTGGAAACGCCTGTTATATGCTTAAAATGCAGTTCGATACATTTGCCAAAGCAGAAGAATTTATAGAAGAGGTAAATCCTTATGCTCAAAACGGTAACGCATTTTATTTTTTCTAAAGTTCAGACGAGTATAAGATTTGATTCAGACTGAACTCTTGTTCAGCTAACATGCTTTTTAGATAAAACAAAAAAACTGCCGCAACAGCAAAATCATCTTCAGCTAACGGGAATAAATTTATTGACCCCTTCAGAAATAAACGAGTGAGGCAAGTTAATATACATTGTTCAAGAACAATTCCCAAGCTCAAATCTTAGTACCTTTCCGAAGCCCTTTTCAGCAGTCCGATTCCTGAAACCCAAAGGGCGGCTCCAGTTCCCCACAAAATCAGGGCTGAACCAAATCCGAGAGTTGCCCACCATACCTCAATTTGATGATGCTCTATGATAATTCTGACAGGTAGTGTCAGCAATGTAACGATCGCAAGCAAGCAAAGGAGTGTGCCTGCAATGTAATGGATTCTAACCCTAAAAAGGCGGGCTAGCGGAAAGAAATGAGCACCCACAATAAGGGCCATAATAGGGACAAACAAATCTAAATGATTGGCAGCCCTGCATATTGCACTGGCGGCGGCAATAAACACACCTTCTAAACCAAAAATAATACCGAACATGATACCCATCCTTTTTGAATGACGGGCTGAATTCCCTTCCATTATCACGTTTGATAGCAGTTTTGACTTCTTTATTAGTTTGATTCCACCTATAAGGAGGAAGACACCAATCAGCAGGGATACCATTAAAAACCAAATAAATCCCCATCCCTGCAAACCTCTTATACCGATTCCTGCCCAAAGAGTACCGAAAAATGCCATGAAAAGAACTCCCGCTGCCGTCCCGCGGACAGCAGCAACGGGAATGATTGTTTGCGGCATATAATAACTCCACCTCTTTCCATTGCATTCTGGAAAATGTAACAGCCACTAAACTGGTATTGGATCAGAAAATATCATCTCAAGGATGCTTTCACTTTCTTTTGGATCCTGATCCTAAGTATCTGGATCCATATATAACAATCCGCTGTATTTGGTTCACTCATGTTGCACCTTGAAAAGTCATCTTTTCAAGACTTATGTACTTTAATATTGGCTTTGGCAGCCAGTAAAATCTTTCTACCGCCTATGATGACTAAAGTAAAAATAAGCCTGCTCCAAATAAAAGGAAATCCAGCTTCCTGAAAGTGAAAGCAGCTTTCTACTCGCCTTAACCACTGTCAGTTTTTTAACCGGCGATACTTGATCCACCGTCTGATAGATAAAGAAGAAAACAATCAAGGAAGCCCCTGAAAGTATGATTTCAAGAGATTTGTCCAGGACAATATCCAGACGGTAGGCCTCTACTCCATAATGCTTAATCCAATGGGTCAGGCAAAGCATATACAACGCTTCATTCATACAGTAGGCAAAGGTGATCAGCTTAAACAGCTTGAAGGTTTTTTTTTCAAAAAACAATTCCTTTGTGATGCTTCTTTCATGCCCCCTCATTTCCATTAAATCGAGGGTGAAATAAAGATGAAGCGGCTTTCCGGCGGCAAGGCTGGCTGCGTATATAAGGAACAGGCCGGCCGAGTACAGGACATTATTCCATAAAAGTTGAAGAGCTGAACCAGACAGCAGATCCACCAAGAGTCCTGCAAATAAATTAGTCAGTACAAAAATCCCCGTATAGTTCAGCCTGCCATTTTGATTGAACCTGTACAGGCTATATAAGATGCCAGGGAGTGTAGAAAGCAGCATGGCCGGATATTCCCCGATTACCTCTCTGCTGACCTCCCAGAAAGCCAGAGGAAACAGAAAAAAAAGCATTAAATCAGCGACCAGCAATAAGTTTACTCGCATATCATTCTCCTGTCCTTCCCACATTCATTGAATTATATGGGTTTAGCCAGGAAATAAGAACAAGCTTCATAAACACATTTTCAAACTCATTATGACTTTATGGTTTGGCGAAATTGTTGTAATAAAACGACCTCCTGGATAAGAAGATTGAAGAACACATGGACAAAGTGAGGATGAGTTAATTAATACAATCAATGATTTATGTAAAAGCTGTTCTTTAAAGTGGAAAATTGATAAGGCTAGGATTCTTAAAGCTGCGGCAGCAGATAATGCGGAGGGCTTACTCCCTGTGACCCGTAGGTAAGGAAATTATCTTAATATCAGTGAAAGTGGTGGCACAATACAAACTGGGCATCACCACAGCGATCCCCATTCCTCAATTATGTCATCCATTTATAAAAAGCCATTTCTGCTTGGAACTATCACTTCTGCTTTAAATTGTCACTAATAATACCTTTATCCTCCCTACGTTCTATATTCTCCTTAAAACCTAACTTTCTCATTAAATTAATTGATCGCTGGTTTTTTGAATCAACCGTTGCATCTATTAGATCAAACCCCATTGGGAAAAACCAAATGAAATTACTTCTTTCATTGCTTCAGACATTAATCCCTTACCCCAGTAATCTTTGCATAAATCGAATCCCACTTCTGCTATAAAATCTTCATTTCTTCTTAAATAATGAAATCCAATTGTTCCAATGAACTTTTCACTGTTTCTATCATACATCCCCCACATGCACCCTGAATCCTCCATATGATATTGTATAATTTCTTCAGCTTCCTTTATATGTTTACAAGGTTCTATATCCATAAACATAGTTACATTAATATCTGAGAAATGAATAAAAACTTCTTCCGCTTTATCAAGGGTTAATATTCGAAGTTTAATCCTCTCAGTTTCCAATGGAGGATATTCAACAATTTTAGTGTTCATATCTTTTATTCCACCTCTTAGTTTAAGCTGTTCCAGTAAGGATTCTATCCTGTATCAAAAAATACCTTTTTGAACTAAACTTAAGTATATTTTTTCACAATCTTTGTTTTACTGTCGTTACCTTCCTTGCCTCTTCTGTCTGTTACTGATAACTACTTTTCATGGGAACCTCCTTTTTATCATTGCAATTGTATAATTCTGCAAAAAAAAAAGCCGACTTAAGAGTCGGTTTTTTTTGTTCATTTTATTTTGTTTATAATTTTGCATTAACAAGTTGGGTCAGTGCCTCATTGATCGGTGTAACTGGACGACCAAGAACTTTTTCAAAATCATTGCTTTCCACGTCTAGCGAACCGTTCCGAATACTTTCTTGAATTCCTACTATAATCGGAATCACAAAATCAGGTAAACCTAAGCCTTTCATGATCTCTGCATATTTTTCATCACTAACTTGTTGTACAGGTATTTCTTTACCCAATACATTACTTAGAGCCGATACCATTTCTTCTTGAGTTAAAAGAGGACCAGAAAGTTCATACACTGTATTTTCGTGACCGTCTCCAACAAGAACCGCTGCCGCTGCATCTGCGTAATCTTGTTGCAGTGCCCAGCCTACTTTACCTTCTCCAGCAGAAGTTACCCATGGGGCTCCTGCCATGGCACCTTGGATGCTTCCGATTTCGTTTTCCAAATACCAATTGTTACGCAAGAAAGAATATGGGATACCCGTCTTAATGATAGCTGCTTCTGTCGCTACATGTGGAGGAGCCATCAAATTTTTGCTTTCAGTTGCGTTAGCTATACTTGTGTAAGCAATAAATTTTACCCCTGTACGCTCAGCTGCTTGTACAGCATTAGTATGTTGATGAATTCTTGTTTCATTGTCACCATCAGCAGAGATAATTAATAAGCGGTCAATCCCTGTAAAAGCATGATCCAATGTTTCTGGACGATCAAAATCTCCTTGACGAATTTCCACTCCACGAGCACGAAGCCCTTCGGCTTTCTCTGGATTTCGGACACTTACTGCCAGATCACTTGCAGGTATAGATTTCAATAATGATTCCACAACCTTTGAACCTAATTTCCCTGTTGCTCCTGTAACTAATATTTTCATTTTGCATTCCTCCTATTTGTTTTTACCTGTAACAAAACTGAATACATGTACTTATTGTAGTTACCTGTATTTATTTTGTCAACAGGATAAATGCTATTTATAATATTGTTCGTATTTTGGTATAATAAACATGTAATCGAATTAATTACATGATCAAGAAATAAATCTATATATCGGAATATTAGTAAAGGTGGTGACTTAGCATGTCTATTAGCAGCCGATTTGCTGTCGGAATTCATATATTGACTCTAATTGAATTAAATAAAGAAGGAGTAACATCTTCGGAATTTTTAGCCTCAAGTGTAAAAACGAACCCAGCTGTGATAAGAAAATTAATGGGAATGCTAAAAAAAGCTGGTTTGATTGAGGTACACCCAGGTATTGCAGGGTCTAAACTCGCAAAGGAATTATCTGAAATTACATTGTTCGACGTTTATAATGCAGTGAATGTTGTAAAGGACAAAGAATTATTTAGCATACATGAAAATCCAAATCCTGATTGTCCTGTAGGCAGGAACATCCAGAATACAATTGAACCATTATTTACAGCAGCCCAATTGGCGATGGAAAAGGTTTTAAGAAATGTTACTTTAGAAGATGTTGTGAAGGATATTGCGGTTAAAGAAAATATATGTTAGAAAAGACATTCAAAATGAATGTCTTTTCTCTTTGTTCTTTTACAAGTTTTTTTTCATTAGTTTTCATTAACCGCCCCGCTGCTGACTACGACACGGCGGATGAAGAGCGCTATGACCACTCCTATCAATGCTATAATCATCGTAAACAAGAACACGTTTTGTGAACCTGCCGTCATCGCCTTGGCAATTTCGGCCTGATTGGTCGGAGCGGAGGAGCCGTGCAAGTATTTCTCCATACCGCCCGTAAGGATACTGATTGCGACCGCTGTTCCAATTGCTCCCACGACCTGCTGCAGTGTGTTCATGACTGCCGTGCCGTGCGGGTATAACTCTGGCGGCAATTGATTTAGCCCGTTCGTTTGAGCAGGCATCCATATCATGCCTACCCCAACCATAAGCCCAATATGCAAAGCCACGATAAAGGCCCTGAAGAAGCAGGGGAAAGGGCAGTAAAGAACCATAACATGACTGCAACGATCACGAGTCCGGGAATAACGAGCCATTTCGGTCCATATTTATCGAACAGGCTCCCCATACGCGGGGAGAGGATACCGTTCAGCGCGCTGCCCGGCAAAAGCATGAGTCCAGTAGTGAACACAGACAGTCCTGTACCCGTCTGCAGAAACATCGGCAGAATAATCATGCTCGACATAATGATCAACATACACGACATTACCAGGAGCAGCCCGACGACATACATTGGGTACTTGAAAACGCTCAGATTCATCATCGGATTGTGCATAACGTTCTGCCGCAGTATGAACAGCACCAGCGCGATGAGCCCAACCACGATTGAAGTAACCACGACTGCACTGCTCCAGCCTTCAGATCCTTCTCCTGCCTTACTGAAGCCGAAGACAACTCCTCCAAAGCCGATCGTTGATAATGCGACAGACAGCAGATCTATCCGGGGCTTCGTGACATCGGTGACATTTTCCAAATACTTCAGCCCTATCAACAATCCAATAATCAGGAACGGCAGAGAGAACCAGAAGATATAATGCCATGTTAAATACTCGATTAATAGACCGCCTATGGTCGGGCCGGTTGCTGGCGCAAACATGATAACAAGTCCAACGAAACCCATTGCCGCCCCCCGCTTTTCCGGCGGATATATGACAAGAATGGTGTTGAACATGAGGGGAAGCAACAACCCCATACCTACTGCCTGTAAAACTCGGGCAAACATCAACATTTCAAAATTGAATCCGAGTGCCGCAATCGATGTGCCGACGATTAAGCTTATGAGCGAACCTGTGAACAACTGCCTCGTAGTAAACATCTGCAGCAGCAGCCCGCTCATCGGCATTAAAATGCCAAGAGTAAGCAAGAACCCGGTTGTTAACCACTGTGCGGTTGCAGCCGAAATTTGGAACACTCCCATTAAATTAGTCATTGCTATGTTTAGAGCGGTTTCGCTAAACATGCCCACAAAACCGCAGATAAGCAGCGATGCCAAGATGGCACGCGTGTTGTATTTTTTCATCTCTATATCTCCCAGTAATCGATTTAATTAATAATAGTATATTTTTTTGCAAACCCTTGTTTGTTTAAATACTCAAGCATGAAGGACTGGTCTTCTAATTCCCTTTAAGATTGATAGGCAAAATTTCCTCCTTCTGCCTTCAGGTGGCAAAAGAAAGACTCCTGAGGGGCGATATCCCGACGGTATCCTCTGCGTGAAATAGACTGACCGGGAGCATATTTCTTCAGTAGCTTCTGGTATCTCGGGAACGAGAAGGGAATATATTTAAGCCCTAAGATCTTTTGTAGGATGATACAGAGATACAGTTATATAGAATCTCAAGCACTAAAGTAAATAATAAGATAAAAAAATTTACAAATTTCTTCCTCATAAAACAACCGGATTCTCACTTTTTAAAGTTAGCTTTGACTATTTTGGCGTTCAATTATGTACTTTAACCCTAAATTTCCTGAACTAAAAGTACTTATATTTTTAAGTTCTTTAATGTTTATGGCTAAATTGGGCCGAATCCCAACAATAATGCATTCCACCCCTAGTAATTTTAAACAATCATACAGCTTTTGAATTATTGTTCTTATATTTACGTCAAAACTGTTAATGCCACTCAGACTTATTAAGACATATTCTATACCCTTAGCTGAACATTCCCTTAGTACAGATGAGATTACATTCTCTCACGATCTAAGTCTAAATCTCCAACTAATGGTAATACAATTGTCTTTTCCCAGATAGTTAAAATGGGTACCGATAAGTCCCTGATTAACTGCTCTTTCTTCTTCTCTTCATCTGCTTTTGTAGTTACATCCATAAGCATTATAATATACCCTTTTATATTTCCTGGCTTTGTACTCGTTTGGCTAGGAGTTATAACAATATCAGCAACAAATTGATTATGAATATTAATCCTTGTTCTATGCCCTTTTTTTTAACCGGTCATAACTTTTCGTTGGTGTTCTGGTTTTGAATGAAACCTATCCATGTTTACACCAATCATTTCTTCTGAATTTGAAGGCCAAACAAAGGAGCAATCATTGATAGTAACTGAGATGCTCTAGTATTTATCCAAGTAATATAAAAATCTTGATCAGCAATGATAATATTTTCACCTATACTCTCCAATGTCTCTAAAACAGTCAGGTCTTGTGGTATATGTCCCTTTAAATTCATCGAATATCTCCTTAATCTTCAAGATATTTTTATAATATAACATATAAATGAATTGAATTTTAATATGGGCACCACTTTCAAAACTCCTTCTGCAACTAAGAGACCTGCGCTTAGTTAAATAACTATACTGATAAAGCAACGATATCACCGAAAGCCCTGCAAATACTTCACTTCATTAGTTTCAATATCTTAGTACACATCATTAAACTAACCTATTTTAAAATAATTTCCATAAAAAGGAGGAGATGCCTTAGTAGCCGAATGATCTTCAACGAACGTACCCTTTAGTTGAAGTGTATTCTTTCACAATCTCATTTATATTATTAAAAAACTTTATAATACCCAGCATCGCCTAAAAAATTGTCGCGCGTAACTATTTCTCCGAGAAACTGTCTATAGGCGGTTATTGTTCCATCGTGAGAAACAATAAAGATTCTGTTAGTATCAAGCTTTTTACACCAATTCATAAATTGTTGTGCCAACATTGCAAATTCTACTTCTGGTACTATGTTAATCCCACTATTCCAATTAAGTGAATTAATATCTTCAATTTCTATATGAGGAAAGTCTTTAATTATTTGCTCCTTTGATAGTACAGTATCGCAATTGTAAGCCTTGTATGACGATAATAAAGGAAACATTCTAGGTCCAACCAAAGGGTGAACAATTTTTTTGCACGCTGAATCTATGGTCCAATATTCTGCCGTTTGAAGGGTGCGTCTTAGTGGGCTTATTATTAATAAATCATCATCAAATACAGGGAAGAGTTCTTTCAATTTACGAGCTTGTTTAATTCCTAGATCAGTTAATGCCGGGTCTAATATCTGTAGACTATCAGGAGGATTTAAAACGTGTTCCCCCTGTGCGTGACGAATAAAATAAAGTTCCATTACAACCCCCTAAAATAATATCAGGCTGATAAGCCGATATATTCGAATAATAATTAAATATTTTCTCAATGTAAAATCCTTTTATAACTAAGCTGCCCATTCGCACAACAAGAAAAGATAAAACTGGTGTCCAGATAAATCTTCAACTCTTGCAGCCTTTAATTTAAGTAATATTCATCGCAATTTTTTTACATATAAGTAAAGGGCCGCCCAGCAACACTCCATTAGTTCACTTGTCAGCTTAATATCGTTAAGCATAAAGTTACAGATTTTTTAACGCTTCACGTCTGCTAAGTGATTTTAAATCATTTAATGAAACAAACTCTTTTACAGCTAAAGGGTTTGTTTTTGCGTATTCTCTCAATACCCAGCCTATGGCTTTCTGAACGAAAAATTCTTCACTAGCAGCCCTCATAAGAATATATTGAAATAAGCGTTTTTCATCGGTTCTATTTTTATAATAAAGTTGATAAAGCAGTGCTGATCTTTGCAGCCAAAAATTTTCATCTAAAATCCACTGATCTGCATATTGAGAAGTTAGTTTTGGATAGGATGTAAACATATATCCCATTATATGAGGAGAAAGCACATCCACAGTATCCCACCATGACTTATTAACTAATAAAGAACAAAGCCATGGCATATCTTCTGGGGTAAGATCCATTTTTACTTTGTTAAGGATATCAAGTGCTGCTTTTTGGTACTCTCTTTCTGAACGTTCCCACAATGTAAAAATGACATCTTTTAGGCATTCTTTTTTCGGGACACCAAATTCATGTAAAAATTGCTTGGTCAGTTTTCGGCGTATTGGTGTTCGAATGCCTAAAAACTCAAACTGGTCCCTCAAGTAGCTTTTAGACCAGTTAGCATAATCCATATCAATGTGTTGGGTATATAGTTTAGCAAGTTCTTCAACGTAACTGTTTATTTGCATATCTTAGCACCACGTTCTGGAATTGCTTTATATTTTAAGATCTTCTTCAATTTCTTCCCCTCTAATTCCAAGGTTTATAACCTTTTTTTCTGGAGTCTATATAGATAGCTTTGTTCTAATTCACTATTAATAAACTTTCTTTGCCCTGATAATCATAAAAGATGGTTTTTTCATCTCATTAATAAGCCTTGGCAAACGATTCAGTGCCTCATTACTGGGTATAGGTTCAATTACTTGCTCAATCTGAAAGCCAATTATGATTAGTTCATTTATTATAGTCGAAAAAGTACGGTGATATTTCACTACACCATCTATATACCAATGCTGCTGCCTTTCGCCTTCTTCCTGATAATCATCAACTGCGTAATGAGAGGTGTTATTTTTTTCATCAACGATCCAATTATCCATATCTTTTCTTGCAGTTACAATCGGATGTTCAATGGAGAATACAAAAACCCCCGTTGTCTTTAAACTAGAATGAATTTTCTTTATTACAGCATGAAAGTCCTGTATATAATGCAGTGCCAGTGAACTAACCGCAACATCAAATTCATTTTGTTTTAACTGAATATCTTCTAAGGCAGTATTTACATAGTGAATATGTTCATGGGAATTTTTTTGCTGGGCAGCTTCAATCATTTTCTTTGAGATGTCTATCGCTACGACCTCCCGAGCCTGCTCTTTTACACAATACATAGCAAAGTCTCCCATTCCGCAACCTACATCCAATACATTTTTATGTTTTAATTCAGGCAGCATACCTCTCAATGCCGGCTGTTCTAATAAATCATTGTAATTCAATTCAGACTCACGCAGGTTCCGGTAGCTCTGGAAAAATTCCGGATGATCATAAATGTTTTGTTTCACGTTCAAACCGCCTCTTTCTCAGCATAATTTCCCATTGATACTATCATAATTTTTCCATATTTTTTATTTAAAAAATAGACTTATAATTATATTTTTGGTAAGATTTAGATTGTGTCATTCCTAAAATCAATAAAAAATTTCAATAATAAAAGGAGAATCCTTACACATGGATTCTCCTTTTTGAATGCTTTATAAATCAACATTAAACAACTTTACTTCACTACTAAACTGCACCGTTATTCATTAAGAAGCTTTGATTTTTACGTATCAATTAGGTTAGAAACAGTACTAATTTTAGTAACCACTTCAATTAGATGATTTAATAGTTCTTTTTGAATACGAAGCAAAGATTGAATATCATCATCAGCCATATTTTCGATTGCGGAAAGCATAGCCCTATAAGAATGGAATTTTTACTGGATGTTCTGGACACTTCTTCACCTTTAAGAGTTAGCTTTACCTTTACTTCTCTCCGGTCCTCGCCAAAAAAGCCCCTTTCAGCCAGGCCCATATTAACTAATTTATCAACACTAACGCTTATTGTACTTGAAATAAGCTTATCAGCCAGCTCTTGCTGTATTAATTCCGGAACTGCATATAAAGTATTTAGTATCGATAATTGCTGCAATGTCAGACCAAAACTTTCAGCATTCTTTTTCGTAAATTCAGCTGTGGTCTTATTAATAGCCCAAAATGATTGGTAAACTTCCTGTACTTGCTTAACTTTTGGATTTTTGAAGTTCAAGTCCATGTAAATCACTCCTAATCAAAAGAATGTTAGAAGCATTTTATCTTGTTCCCACGGACAATTAATAGAGAATCTTCTCCTATTAACCCTATTTTTAATAAAAAAAGCATTAACATAATTTTTTATAGTGAACAAGTGTCGCTTTTTCATTTAAGCTATATTTCCAGTCTTCACGTCTGTATCCCATTTTTTCATATAAATAGCAGTTGCGTTTTTCTTGTAAAATAGTCTTCAATTCCCAAGTTTCTGCTTGAGGAAATAGCTCCTCAATTAGACGTATCGCTTTCTGCGCAATACCCTTTCCTTGATATTCCGGTAAAATAAACATGGGACTTATCCAAAATTGCGTCTCTTCTTTGCACACTACACAAATAGCACCCACAAGCACATCATCAGATAATATTTTATAAAATCCTCCATCAGGATTATTTATCCTTGCCAGCACTTTTTCAATTGTTTCATTAGCAGGATTTGTCTCGTAATCTTTATATTCATCCAATAATGGATTAAAAGCCTTTACTTGAATCTCAAAAATAGACTTTGCATCCGTTTCTGCCGCTTTCTCCAATCTGATTTCCATGAGTACTGAAGCAAAATTCACGAGATACCATCCTTCCTATAATAACTGACACAATATTAAATCATTTCGAGGCAGAACCAGTGAAATTTCCGTAAGGGGCCGATTCCAGAGTATTGAAATTTTGAACATTCAAGTTCTTCATTTCTATCTACTTTACTCCAAGTGTGATTTTTAAATTTTCCACGAATAGTATGGATTGCTCCTTCATCTTTAGATCTTCTGTTGGAAGTATAGCATGGCCAAGTGCCAGCCCATCAATAAATGTGACAATAGATCGAGCTATGATATCACTATCATGTGCAATGCTGAATTCTCCGCTTTCTTGTCCTGCTCTAATAATATCCGTATATAGGTTAATACCATAATTATATCGTTCTTTACCATACTCTCTTCTGCGCTTATCATTTCTCCCTGTGATGAAAAATTCTAAATTACTTGGTGCTAATGGATCCATCTTATCATCTGGCTCCCGATCTTCACCAAACAGCCTCAATAGCAGTAAATCCCAATAAGAATTGTTTTTTTCTTTAAGTAATTCCTTTGTTTCGAGTATTCTTCGAGATAGATTTTCTTCTAATATAGCTTCATATAAGTCTTCCTTATTAGAGAAATACTGATATAATCCACCCCTGCTCACGTTAGCTTTGTCCATTACATGCTTCATAGTCGTTCGTTCGTACCCATTTTCGATAAATACTTGTATTGCTGCTTCTAAGATTTTAGCCCGACGTTGCTTTATGTGTTCCTCGCTGACTTTCGGAGACATCTTTCTTACTCCTCTCTATTTTACTTTTTGTGAAAAATCCTATTAAAGATACCAAGACCAAGAGAGATGCTGTAATCATAAACGTTGGAACGACCCCTAGAATTGTTGAGAGCCAGCCTCCCAGCAAAGGTCCGATAATCGTTGCAGTTGTTGTTACACTATTTATGACTCCAAATACCCTCCCAGTCAAATGAACTGGGGTTTCAATTTGGACCGATGCTTGAAATGGAACAAACACTAGGCTTGCTGAAAATCCTGCAAACAGTCCTAGTAAAGGACCCCAAAAGATAGAAAAACGTGCATCAAAATGAGTTAATACTGCTATGATACCAAAGCTAAGTCCAATTCCACAAACACCAATAAGCATTAAACTAAAGGCGTTATAATTGGATTTCTTCGTTAAAAGCAGCCCTGATAAAAACATACCGACACCCGATGATGTCACTAAATAACCAAAAAGATCCGGTGATGCTGCAGTGAGCTCTCTAATTAAGACAATGATTTGCGAGTCCGAAAGCTGTAAGATCAAGAGGCTAAAACCTAATAAAAACATTCCTGCAAGTATATTTGTTTTGGATTTAATAAAAGAAAGGCCTTCTAAAAATTCTTTTTTGAAGGAAGAATCTGTTCTATCCTCATTTCCATTCTCTTTTTCAAAAGACTGGACCACGCCTGGTAAGAACAGAATTAAAAGAGCAGATATAAAAAAAGTGGCAGAGTCGATATAAAACACAGGCTTTGTACTAAATGCCGTTACTAATACCCCGCTCAATAAAGGGCCCATCACCTTCGTACCGGAGTCAATCATCGACGTTATGGACATGGCAGCTTTCATATCATCATGAGCAATCAATTCTTTTAATTTCCCGTTTTTAGCTGGAATAAATACTGCTAAAAACACGCCGATTGTAAACAAACATATATACACAACCCATATTGTATCAGCTACAGTTAGAAAAAGAATCAGCCCAGCACGAACAAGGTCAGATGTTATCATTAAAGTTTTTCGACTAAACCGGTCTGCGACTGTGCCAGCTACAGGACCTAACAGCGCCATAGGAATGGCTAGACACAAAATGATAAACGATACTTCCATCGGCGAAGCATTCCATTTCAAACCTACAAGCGTAATAATCGCCACTATACTAAGCCAATCTCCAATACTTGATATTGCCTGGGCAAACATTAGTATTAAATATCCTTTATTTTTCATTAATCCCTTCATCTCTGTTACCCTCCTTTTAAAAATGACACTAGTGTCTTTTTTATTAATTTTATTATAACGACACCAGTGTCTTTTTACAACCTGTTTTTTCCAATTTTCTAAATTTTATTTTTATTACTAAGAACACAAAAAAAGCTGTCAGCAAAGTTGACAGACTATGTAACTCAACCCTTTAATTCAAGGCTTTGTTAGAGAACTATGTTGTTATTCGATTCCTAGCTATCTATTCAACATGTTCTATATACGAATATTTGGCGGGCGTTTATGACTTATACAACAGAAAAAGGAATGGGGGTTAAAGGAAAAGGGATATAGAAAGGGAACTATTTGATATACCGGATTAAACAAAGGAGAGAAGCAATGAGTAAATCATTTATTGAACAAGTACATTATATCAGAATTCCTGTAAAAGACTCAGGACTGTCTGCAAAATGGTATAGAGATGTATTAGGGCTCCAGTTACTAAACAATACAGAGGAATTTGCCATTTTAAAAGTAAATGAAGGACCTTTCTTACTTATTTTAGTTCCTACTGAAGATGAAACATTTGCACATTTTACAATTGATAATGAACAAGAATTCAGCATTGGCTTTACCAGTCCAGAATTATCTAAATTTCATCAGCACTTAATTGAAAATCAAGTTAAGGTCGAGGATATAAAAGAAGATAATGGTCACGCCTGTTTCCACTTTTATGACCCAAATGGCAATAAACTTCAAGTACACTGGTAAGTTTATAATAAATACCTTATTTCAGTGCTTTAACGGAATAAGAACGGGAACGTCCAAATCAGACGTTCCCATATTTATTTGCCTGAAAAATAACAAAATACGTTTTCCTTATGTTGAAAACCTAAACAAAATCCAATGCCTTAATATGCAGGAGAATATACAAAAGACCTCTTCTTTTATTTAAATCCCCAGATATTTTTTGAAGGCTGCGAAATTCCCCTACTGCACTTTAAGGGAGAATCCATATAAAGCGTCTCCGTGGGACATGTGCTTATCCTTTTCATCCATCCACCACACACTATAGATATAATTATATGTTCCTGTTTTTCCCGGTGCTTTGAAATGTCCCTTTTCCACAGGTAATTCTATTTCTTTTTTGCCATTTACCAGCGAAAGATGAACCTCGTTTGGCTGAGGGTCATAATTAATCTTCAGTTCAATGTCAGCACCTGGTTGAACAGCAATAGGCTCTTTGGCTTTTGGCTGTGCAGAATCAACGCATACACCCTTATCTCCATCTCTCCAACAGTAGGAACCGAGTACAGTTTTATAGTGCTTGCCTTCTGTTACAATTTCAGTTTTTGGCGGCTTGCTCTCTTTTACATGGCTGTTTGTACAGCCAGTTAGAATGAGTACGATTAAACATAAAAAGGACATCCATCTTTTCACACAATCCCTCCTCTACCGCAATAGTCGTATTAAATAGATATTACGTTACAACTATGCGTCAAAAAAAAGCGGCCGAAGAAGCCGTGTTTATTAAACTAACGCACTCTTTTCTTATTTAATCTGTATTGTGAGGCGATCCTGTTGTTAAACCGAGTTGGTTCACCGCACGCCCCGCGGAAAGCGAGCATCCTGGAGCGAAAATCAGCCACCCTGTTTCAAAGCAATAAAGTTACGGAAACAGCCTTAAAAAAATGCAGGAAACGTAAATGTAACGAAGGCTGCCCATAGTCCATAGATCGGCAAATATTTAGTAACGGCATCTTGGATAGCTGAAGGTCCGGATTTGTTTTGCAGAAAACGCATGTAGGAAAGCATAATCCAACATAGATTTGCCCAGATAAGGATGTTTACCCCTAAAACAGCCAGTCTATTAGGCGTAATCCCATAAGATGACAGTCTGAATACGATGGCTGACAGGGCCACACTGTCAATGATAAGCGCAAGGACAATTAAGGCAGCATTTATATAATCTGAAATGGTCTTTTTTTCGTCTGAGTCGCTCTCGATAATGGAAAATATGGTAACGGCCAATACACCAAGGAGAATTCCGTTGAAGGCTATCAGAAAATTGCGGTCCAAGAATGGATTTTTCCCAACCCATATAACCGTTATCAGATAGACCAACAATGTGACCAGAACAAGAGGACTGAAAATTTTAGCTATATATGGGGTGATATTCTTAGCAAGTTTAAGATTCATTGATACCAGGTATGCAGCCACAATAGCAAGAGCGGCAGCACCAAATAAAATGACATTACTAAAATAAAAGTCTTTTATATCCAAACCAACAAAGGTAAATAAGTGCATGGTTAGCACCGCTAGTATCATTCCGCTAACTGCCATGCTGGCGTAGAGAATACCATATTCCAAATTAAATGTAATATAAGCTAATCTTGCACTGCCTTTTGAATAGTCATTACCTGTAAATGCAAGCATAACCAATCCCCATAAAAATATGGGAAGGTGTAAGTAAACAAGGATAGTACTGTCTTTATCATTTAATGGCAGCATGTTAAGGTAAATTCCGGAAATCAGGAACAACGCCGCTAGGGAATAAATAACTCTTTTCTTCGGAGGATTCTTGTAAACAAAATAGGCAGCAATAAAGGGAATTATACCAAATGCCAGGTTAATTGGAGCAATTGCTTCCTGTTCGACAAAATGGAAAATGACCCTGGTGCATATCCCGGCCAGAATGGCTAAAAGGCCCATGAATAAAAAATCTTTTTGAAGAAAGGAAGGTTTTTCTGTATTTGCCTTCTCCTTGAAATGCAATCTTTCATACCAGACACCAAGAACCTCAGAATCAGGATTTTGTTCCCATGCGCGTGAGAAAGACTTTTTAAAAGCTTTCGGGTCTTTTCTGTATATTCTCTCCAGCTCATGAGGGGCAGCAATATTATCAATAATCAAATTGTTAGTATCCATAGTTATACCTCCCCTAATATATGGTTTCATTCACAATGTTTAATGGTCTTCGTCACTTTTGTATTCTAAAATATCTCCAGGCTGACATTCCAAAGCCTTACAAATTGCCTCTAAAGTAGATAATCGAATTGCTTTCGCCTTTCCATTTTTCAATATAGAAAGGTTCGCCATTGTTATTCCAACCTTTTCCGATAGTTCTGTTACGCTCATTTTCCTTTTTGCTAACATCACATCAATATTGATGATAATTGCCATTGTTATTCACCTCAGACCGTTAAATCATTTTCTGATTTGATAGTAATTGCTTCTTGTAAAAGTTTTTGGAGAACAGCTGCAAAGACCGCGATAACCATCGAAGCAAAAGGAACAGCCAATCCGGCAAAGATAACTCCTGGTGCGTCGTCTGCTTCCGCAAAAACATAGAAGAGCGGCCAAACTAGCACATGCAAAATGCTGATTATAATGGCACAGTATTTGATTTTCTTTAAAGCTTTTACTGATAAATCGGAGAAAGCTTTATTTTTGTCAATATAGCGTAAAAGTTTGAAAGCCTGATACAAAGCAAAGTAAAAAGGAATTGCCGATGCATCAAAAATGATGAAAACGAGATATTTTATAAAAGCAAATGTTGGAACCAATTTTACTGCAAGGTTCGCCATCTCAGGCACCAAAAAGATGCACAGAGCAAGAACTGGGATTCCTAAAAGAATAACAGCTATTTTTAAAAACAACGTTGTTACTTTTTCCATAAAAAGCACCTCACATATTTATTATAATTTTGATTTTAATCTTTAATTTATCGATTTACAATAAATTTTTATTAAAATAAGCAATTTTTTTATCGTATACATTGGTTTTAAGCAAAATTAAAAAGCATTCCTCATTCATAGAAATGCTCTATAAATTTATAACTTGTACAGCAAACCTGCCTCGTTAGTGCCGTAAGAAAAGGGCTGCCGCAGCAACCCCTGTTAATAAACTAAAGCACCCAATAGTTGAAGTACAATTTCTTCAAAAACTTTTTACGGATGCTCCGCCTGTAGTCTAATTAACGGGGTATCAATTTCGACTAACCATTTGTTAGCTGCCTAATTGACCGCTCTAATCCTATGCTATGCACTGAAACCTGCTGCCTTAACTCATATGCAAATCCATCCCATATTGATAAAGATTTAATTTCTTAGCTATTGCCTGTGAGCGGAAATTATCCCAAGCCGTACTGTAAAGAGCATGACCTCCTATTTTTTGTATTTCCTTTACCCAAGCAATAGTACATTCCATCGCATATCCCTTCCCTCTGTATGCTTCTAGTGTTTCAACACTTGCCTCTGCTGCTTTATCATTCCTTTTCGCACTGCAGCATACAGAAACTGCACTACCATTCTCTTTGATGGCAAAAATAGGCTGTCTCCGTTCATATTGGTATAAAAGGTTTGGAAAATTTGATAGTAATGCTCCTTTATTTTCATTTGTTATTTTAATGTCACTGGATATCCTATTAAAATTTTCAGGAAATATGTATGCAGGACCCATCCAGATGTTGCTTATGTTTTTCACTTTATTAATACTACTTACTATTTTTCCAATATCAGTGTTTGCTGGATTTTGATTAACCATTTGTATTACTTCAAGGAGTGTTTTTTTAGGAAAAGACACGTTGAATCGAAGAATACTGCCTTCTTTAGTACGGCCAAGAAAAAGTAATGGTGCGGGACTGCTTATTGGTTCATTTATTTCTGTCATTTTTCTAGAGTTTTCTTTTTTAAAGGCTGTTTTCGTAAACTTTGTTGCTATGAAACAAGGTGGTTGATTTCCGCTCCAGGATGCTCGCTTTCCGCGGGGCAGCCGTTGAGCCTCCTCGGCTACGCCTGCGGGGTCTCACCTGTTCTGCTAATCCCGCAGGAGTCTCGCACCTTACACTCCAATCAACCTGACTTAACAATGGGAACGCCTCCATTACAAATAAAAAAAACAACAATCTTTAAGAAAAGAGCCTTTTTAAATAATACATCTGCCTGGATTTCCATCAGCTCGATATCTCGCACAAATATATCCCCCTTCATACTTAGATACCTTTTTATTCAACTTGTGCCTTCTGTTTTATTAACTGAGTTTTGGACATCAAGGAGATTGTTTTCTTTTTCTCCAAACGCAGAAAAAAAATAAAATAAACCAGGTGCTGCAATTAGGGTTCCAACAATTAAATATATTTCTCTGCTGCTGAAATGGATAAATTGTGATGAGGCGAAGAGGATTCCTAGTGGTGTGGTACTTCTAAAAAACAATAATCTGACCGCACTTAATTGAGATAAGCGCTCCCTGGGTGCTTCTTTTTGAAAAATTGCTGCACTATTTGCATTGTAGAGAGGAAACAGCGTCCCGCCAAATAATTCACATAACCAGGCAAACGAAGTTAGATGGACAAAAAAGAGCATTATAAATGATACACCTCCACCAACTAACCCCAAATACATAACTTGATTATTCCGTGGCAGCTTACGAAGTAATAACGTACCTAATGCATAACCAACAGAAAAGCAGCCTGAGAAAATAGCATATTCCCATGTCTCGCCCTTTAGGTCACCTCTTATAAATGGAACACTCAGTACCATCGAAGCCCCAACGGCAAATTGAACGGAAGAGGATAAGAAAGTAAGGCGTACCAGTTTTGGTTTTTGAAAGAAGATTTTATAACCAAGCTTCATTTCTGCCCACCAAAACTTTTTAGTCCAGGCAGGGATTCGTTGATTCAGCTTTACTTGAATACGGGATAAGGAGAGAAAGCTTATAAAGTACATCATTGCCGAAATTACATAGATGCATTGCATAGGCATAACAACCAAAAGCAAAGTAGTCACTCCAGGTGCAATAAAGGCCATCAGTCTTAGTGTACCATCAAGCAATCCATTTGCTGCGGCAAGCTCGTCTTCTTTGCAAATATCAGGCAGCAAAGAGAAAGCTAAGCTGGCATAGATAGGCTGCAATAACCCCAATATACATTGTAATAAGACAAGTCCTGTGATTGCCCCTGTATTTGAGAAAGCCCAATAGCCTAAAAGCGGGAGCGTATAAGAAATCGAACGGATTAACTGGATGTTTTTTAGCATTTTTCCTTTTTCAACATGGTTAAGAAATGGGGAGCTGACCATCTGCAGAATTAAAGAAGGGATAAAGTATACAAGCCACAGTACTCCCATCCATTCTTTAGAACCGGTAATTTCATATAATACAAGGCCATTAATAATTGCTCCTGCAGCTCCGCCAAATTCCGAAACTATTTCTCCAGCCCATAACGCTTTAAAAGCCCTGGAGGATTTTTTCATATTTGACCTCCAAGATATTCTGTCAGCAGTCCTGAAAAAGTCTGGATTTGATTAATATCCGCATAATATATTCCTTTTTCTGCTTTAATAAATTTTGCTGCCTTCAACAATGACAACTGATGATGCAGCGTCGTTTTTGAAATGTTGAATTGGCTGCTTAAATCCTGGAGTGATAGCGGACCCTTTACCAATTGATAGAGCAATCTTAAGCGGAGATCATCGCCTAATGCCTTATGCCCCTTAATTAAATGATTTGAAGGAACACCAGTGTCCAGAAGGCAGTCTTCGTTTATTGGGTAAAAGAAAATCTTTGTTTCTGGTGATCTGAATGTCAATACCCAGGGCCGGTATGAGACATGAGGAACCAATTTCACATTCCAAACAGATGGTTCTGGAGTATATATAATTCCATTTGTAATTTGTTCAATCTGTTCAATAGGATTATCCACTTTTAAGGAACTGTATTGTTTTTGCTCAAACTCAAGAGCTTGTATCCATTTTTCCCACTCCTCAAATTGACTTACCCATTGGTGCCAGCCATTCAAGACCTCTATTAACAAATCACAAATTTCTTCAAATGAATATTTTCCGAGAAAGCGTGTGTATTCTCCTAGATATTCATGATCTTTAAAAATAACCGCATATTTTTCAAAAGCTTCAGGATCATGAAAATCCCTCAAAGTTTCCCTTCTCAGTGGTTCACTCTCCCGGTTCTTATAAGGCAACAGTATTTTGTAGAATTTAGATGCCGTCATGTCAGCGAGACTGTGCGAAAAATCTTGAATAGTGGGTGATGATAAGTCATCTTGAAGCATAATAAGTGCGTACCAGAAATTTGTCATTTCTATTGTTTTTAAATGTCCCCTTAAGACTCCTGACATTTTAGCTTCTTCTAAAGCCCACTTTTCATCTAAATCAAATGTATGTCTAAGTTTTTCGTGAGTAAAACCTGAAATCCCAAGTATAGTTTCCCATACGGGCGAAAATTCCACTGATAGATTTACTTTTTCGGCAGCGTCCGACATCTGGTAAAGCTGTTTCAATGCGATTCCTCCAAAATTTCAATTTACTAAATTCTAATATATACGAATCTATAATTCAATATATTTTGAATTATTAATTATATTTTGTTTTGTTCATAGCTTTCTTTTATAGATGCAAAAAAAGGAGTGTCTCTAAATGGAACCAGAGACACTCCTTTTACTTTACTCTACTTTTATTTAGAGCTGATTGGCAGCGGTGCATGTGGTGCTATCAGTTTTTGTTCACGCATTTCTTCCCAGAATGCTGCAGGAATTACAGTGTTCAATGCCTCTTTATCTTCTGTAATCCGCTCTGGACGGCTGGCTCCAGGAATGACAGCAGCAACTGCTGGATTAGCCAATGAAAATTGTAAAGCAGCAGCCTTAATGCTGATTTGGTGACGATCTGCAATGTTCTTGATTTTCTCAACTTTTGCCATAATTTCCGGTGAGGCTTTTTGATATTCGAAGTGAGTACCTCCAGCAAGTACACCTGAACTGTATGGACCTCCGACGACAATATCCATATTGTGTTTTACTGCATCAGGCATGACCCGCTGCAGTGCACGTTCATGGTCCAATAATGTGTAACGCCCAGCGAGCAAGGATACATCTGGCTTTGCTTCTTCCAAATCCAGCATTAGTTCAATCGCTTCTGCCCGGTTCACGCCGAGTCCCCAGCCCTTAATCACTCCTTCTTCACGTAACCGTGTGAGCGCACGGAATGCACCTGTCCGGGCCATTTCAAATTGAGAAATCCATTCATCACCATAGAAATCCTGTGCTACATCGTGAATATAAACAAAGTCGATATAGTCTGTTTTTAAACGTTTCAAACTGTCCTCGATAGAGCGAAGGGTTGCATCCGCGCTATAGTCATTAATAATTTTATTCTTACGGCCGAATTCAAAGAGTCCCCCTTTTTCTCCCAAATCACGTCCAGATGGCTCTTCCAATTCATCGGAAATAATCCGGCCCACTTTTGTACTTAAAATGTAATCATCACGGTTTTTTTTCGACAGTGCTTCACCAAGACGAATCTCTGCCAATCCAGATCCATAAAGCGGAGCTGTGTCAAAGTAACGAATGCCGCTTTCCCAAGCAGCTTCCACTGTTGCGATTGCTTCTTCGTCTGGAATATCACGATACATATTTCCTAGTGGTGCAGAACCAAAACCAAGTTTACCCTTTAAAATGTTTTTCATTTGCATATTTATTACTCCTTTTTATATTAGGTTAGAGTGCTTTATATATGGAGAACAATAAAGCGATCCCATTGTTAAACCGGATTGATTGGAGTGTAAGTTGCGAGACTCCTGTGGGATTTGGGGGAAGGTGAGACCCCGCAGCCATTGCTCGTGAGGCTCACCGCCCGCCCCACTAAAAGCGAGACTCCGGGAGCGGAAATAACCCCCTTGTTCCATAGCAGCAAAGTCTACGAAAACAGCATAAAAAAGACTTTGATTTCTTCTATTCTATTTACCATTACAGGTTTCAATAAACATAAATCGTCATTTCGCATAATAACGATATGTATTATAAAAAAAGAAATCATGCAAGGAACTTATAAAATACAGAAAAACATTGAACATGCTCTATTGATCATTAGATCTTATATTTCATGTTCAATGATTTCTTTAAGCTGATTAAAAGCTTCTTCATTCCTTTTATAATATGTCCATTTTCCGTGACGTGTTGCTGTCACAAGTCCGGCGCGATACAGAATGGAAAGATGCTGAGAAGCTGTTGATTGTGTAACATTCAATTTTTCATGGAACTGTGTCACACACACCCCTACTTCGTGAAAATCCCTCATTTCTTGTAAAGAAAAATGCTTCTCTGGCTCTTTTAACCATTCTAAGATTTGCAGTCTTGTTTCATTTGATAATGCTTTAAAAATGTCAATTGGTTTCATGGTTTTTATTATATCGTCATATCACGAAATGTACCAGGATGATTGGAGCATAGGGTGCTGACCTCCTGCGGGATTAGCGGAAATCAGTCTCTTGTTCAATAACAGCTAAGTTTACGAAAACAGCCTTTTTTAATGATCCCATACTCTATGTCTTAGAAAAGGTTAATGAAAATTTATCCTCTGACAAATTGATTATAAATCAATACACTCAAAAAAAAAGTACGCACTTTAAAGTAATATAGGCACCAAAAAGTAATTTTATAAGTGATATTTAAAAACAAACCTATATCCACCTATATCCTGGAGTTACATCAATGGGTAGGGAATTTATAGTTTGCTATCTTAATTTTTGTCGTCTCATCCATTGGGTTGCTACCCATTTTTCACCTTGTATAACAGGTGCTCCCCCATGAAGGGTCAGTTCGTTTAGTGTTTGATCGTTGTAGAAATACTCGAAATAGACGGCAAGTCCCTTTTGAGGTGTTACAGAAAAGTTCAAGTTAGGGAAAAATGTTTCCCCGCCTTCTTCTACGTCATTTAAGTAGATTATAAGTGTACTAATCCTGTTGTTTTGAGCGGCTTTGCTAGTGGAGGAGAAAAAATCGTAATGGGGTTTATATTCTTGTCCAGGCTTATAGTTCAGGATTTGGATACCGTCGCTATTTTCATTGGGAATACCCATGATGGATGTTATTCGCTTTTCAATCTTAGAAATGGTATCGTTTTCATTTTGGTCAAAAAACATACCTCTGCTTGTCCGTATTTCGTTTACGCTGCTATCAGCACCTATTTTTGAGCGCAGAATCCTTGCTTTCGATAACTGGATGAGTTCAGCGCATTCTTCAAAACTCAGGACATTTCCCAAAACGACAACCAATGGTTCCTCAAATCTGGCAAGGATGCGGATTTCTCTGTCTTCCGTTTGAATCCTGTTTCCCGTATGACTAAAAATGGTCTGTTCTTTCGTGATAGTATCCGTTGTCACATTAATCAGCTCCTAGCTTCAATAGGTTAATAATACCATAAAACTCAAAAAATAGACTGCGGCAATTCTCAACTTTAACTAATTCCCCTAAGAAGCGCCAATCTACATTTCCAACTATTAGCGGCCTTATCCAAAAATAGGTGACCCTTTATGTGGTTGAAAAAATATTTCTACCCGGCCGGTAATTTCATTTTACCTTTGATGGCAGAAAGATATTTTCTTGCCGTACCAATCAGGTTATTTTGCTGATTAGAGGCTTTATTTGTGTTAAGACTATCATCCATCAGTCCTGACAATTCCATTTCGTGTTCATTTATAGCGGAGGCATCATCGATAAGTTCGGGGGAATAGATTCTCTTTCCATCCATGATGCCTCGTATGGAGCTTGCTAGCACGTCGCTCGGACTATCTTTCAATAAATAACCTCTTACATTCGCTTTTAAAGCACGCCTAAAATAACCATTCCTGCTAAACGTTGTCAAAATGATCACCCTGTATTCAAATGGCTGTAAAGCTTCTGCTGCATCAAGCCCGCTCTTTTTAGGCATCTCTATATCCATCATGCATATATCTGGCTGCAATTCGTGCACCATAGTAAGTGCTTCTTCCCCATTACTCGCTAGCCCGACAACTTCTATATCTTCTTCAAAATTGAGTAGAGAACTAATTGCCACTAATAGCATTTCCTGATCCTCTGCAATTACAATTCGTATCAATTCATATCTCTCCTTATTGGTCAGCTTATATTAAAAGGCTTTTTTATTTTAGATTGTGTTATTTAATGAGTTCTGTGAGGCAATCCCATTTTTGGAGAGTAAGGTGCGATACTCTTGCATATCAACAAAGTTTACGAAAACAGCCTATTAAAAAGACTCCCCTGAATACAAATGATTAAGGGGAGTCTGGCCCGTTATAGTTCGGGGTTCACTTTAATAGGAACACTTTTTTTCCTTAAATATTTTACTTCTTTAAAGCCGATGAAATTCTTGTTTTTCTCATCCCATAGGCGGAAACGGATCGACCGTAAGCTTGTAGCAAGAGTAATTGTCGGTACATTCTTTAACGGAAGCGTATTATTGTGTGCCTCTTCTAATTTATAGTTAGGGACCCTTGGACTTAAATGATGAACATGATGGTATCCGATATTACCAGTAAGGAATTGCATCAATTTTGGAAGCTTATAAAAAGAACTTCCTTCCACTGCTGCTAATACATATTCCCAATCCTTATTTTCTTCAAAATAAGAATCCTCAAAAGTATGCTGTACGTAAAACAGCCAGATGCCCACTGAACCAGATATTAAGAATATCGAGCCTTGTACTAAAAGGAATGATTGCCAGCCCACTGCCAAGCATAGTACTCCTGCTAAAACAACGATGAGTACATTTGTCAAATAGGTATTCATTTTCTCCTTCTTTCTAGCACCTTTTCTGTTAAATCTATTTTTAAGAAGGAAAACATAAATTGGACCTAATCCAAACATAACCAATGGATTGCGATAAAAACGATAGGCTAAACGAAGTTTAAGCGGTGCAGCCAAATATTCATCCACTGTAAGAGTCCAAATATCTCCTGTGCCTCGCTTATCTAAATTACCGCTTGTAGCGTGATGAACAGAATGCTCATGTCCCCATTGATCAAACGGAAATAAAGTCAGAACACCCATTCCTGTTCCCACGATTCTATTGACACGGCGGTTTTTAAAAAAGGAATGATGCGTACAATCATGAAAAATAATGAAAATACGAGTCAAGAATCCAGCAGCTATCACAGCTGGAACTAATGTTAACCAATAAGAAACGGAAAGGCTCAGATATGCCAGATACCATAAGATAATAAATGGCCCAAGCGTATTAATAATCTGCCAAATACTTTCCTTCGTCGTCGATTGTTCAAATGGAGCAATTTGTTTTTTCAAGTTTTTTGTATTTTGTAAGGTCATTATTCAAATGCACTTCCTTTTGTTTGTGCTGTACTTCAAATTATAAAGGAAGAATAAGGACATTATTAGGCCCAGATGTCATGTCCAGTACATGATAAATGTCATGTATACATTTAATTCAAGCTGCATTTTTGTAACAGATCCAGTAATTTGCAATATCTTCAGTATGCTGTTATCATAAAAGGGAATATTTTTGTTCGGTGTAATGAAATAGTATCAATGTGGACTTTTCTTCTCGTGAGCAAAAATATTAATATATTGTGTTTTTACGCACTAGGAGGCAACAAAAATGGAACAAGGTACAGTAAAATGGTTTAACGCAGACAAAGGCTTCGGTTTCATCGAACGCGAAGATGGAGACGACGTATTTGTACATTTCTCTGCTATTCAATCTGAAGGATTCAAATCTTTAGACGAAGGTCAAAAAGTTACTTTTGACGTTGAGCAAGGCCAACGCGGACCACAAGCGACTAACGTTCAAAAAGCTTAATTCCATATGAATGTCACAAACAAGTTCTTTGTTAAAAGAGCTTGTTTTTTTATATTCTCCTGAAATTGCATAATAAAAAAACCTGCTCATGTTTCGAGCAGGGAGATGGTACAGGTAATATAAAAAGATTTAAAGCTTAAAAGGTTTGTAAACATTATAACATATTGGATTGACAATATGGGGATATACAGATTTATACAATCTCACGCCACCCATCTGAACGAAAAACCACATCGGGAATGCACCGATAATTAGCCAGATCGATTTCCACGATTTCTTATCTTTTACTCTGAGGGTAAACTCCTGATAGAAAGGAGAAATTTTTATTTGAAATACTTCGCTATCATTTTTAAAATTGTAAACACAGTTGCACTACTTCTTTAACAAACACATTAAATAGATAAAGCGCATTTTTCGGATTCAGTTATGTATTAAATATTATCTCAGTGCTAGGAATAACAGTTGCAAACCAGCGTAATACGGAATTGTGATGGTTAATAATTTGTTGAGCTGTGATTTCACCCGAATTCCATGTACTATGTGCATCAGAAGCTAAAGTGACTTGAAATCCAGCACTAAACGCCCTCCTGCATGTTGTATCAACACACGCCTCTGTTTGAATGCCCGTTATAATTAAATGCTCAATACCCCGTGTTTTCATTTCATTCTCTAAAGCGGTTTTAAAAAACGCATCTGGCGTTGTTTTTTGTATAATAACATCTTGGTTCCGTGGAGAAATATTGGGGTGAATCTCCCCGCCCTTTGTACCATATTCCAGAGGATGTCCAACAGGCCCATTATGCTGGATATAAAAAATAGACGCTTCTGCCAAACGCGCCTGATTTATTAAACGTTCTAAATTTTCAAGCAGGCTAACACTCTTATATACTTCGTTACCTACATTGAACATTCCATTTTGTACATCAATAATTAATAATGCTTGCTTCATTATTATCTTCTCCTTAATCAAACGCCCATGCAGGTTTTAGATAACAGCCTCAATTGTTAGACCATCAAAATTCTTTTATTTTCCGCTTTCTGCTTCAATTCAAATGATTACCAGTGTTTCATGATGACCTGAGTTTTGACAGTATGTTTTGCGCCTTGTGCTGATCTTCTTTTTTAACATAAAAATCATATATCGCTATAGTGCTTGTGTTATTGATATGTTGCTGGCCCAGTGCCGGGCGGTTTCCTGAATTGCTTTTAACTTTGTAGCGCAAGCCTTCGCTTTGGAAGCACTGAGCTGCTTTAAAATAATGTTCATCGCCAACTGCTGTATAAACGAGCACCTTGTTAAATAAAAAATCGAATAGCCCCACACTCACACTTCCCTCAGAAAATTAGTCA
This sequence comes from Bacillus sp. OV322, assembly GCF_900112495.1. Classification (GTDB taxonomy): domain Bacteria; phylum Bacillota; class Bacilli; order Bacillales; family DSM-1321; genus Peribacillus. The sequence goes on along the minus strand of NZ_FOMA01000009.1, from coordinate 48,793 downwards.
TCCACAAATGGTGTACATATACTATTCTTTTTCCGCAATAAGAATTCCTTTTTTCACTAAGTTATTTCTAATCTCTGTAACCTATTCAGCCCTTTCCTTCAGCTTCTTCCAATTTGTCTTCTTGAACTTTTTGTGACATATTTCACATTTTATTGTATTACAAAAATGGTAGGCATATTATAAATATGAAATGATGTATATATCAATTTAAAACATTACGGAGATGATAAAGTATGACTGGACTTGCTTTGGTTTTGACCATTCTCTTTGGACTATTAAAAATATTGATTTCCTGTCTTCCTTCCGATTCAGTGAAATGGATTATAGGCAAGTATGAAATGCATGCAAAGCTTAATGCTGAAAATACTGTCGTGACCTATGAAGGTAAACGCATTGAAGGTGAAGAGGCAAATCAAGTCATTGATACTTTCAACAAAGGCATATTTTTAGAGCAATATTATATCTTCCCAGGAAATGAACAAATGTTTCTGCATCCTGAAAACGGCGGAACTCCATTAGTCATTGACACCAAACAAGGCAAAAAAGATGTAAAGCTGTTTTTGTACAGCTACAAAGACCATGTGGATGTAGTCAAACAGTACAAAAAGAAAACAATTTCCTATAGCCTTCGTTCCGCTAAGCTCCAAGAGCGCTCTATGCCATTAACAGCGGAAATCGTTTGACCTAATAAAATATCACAAAAAATAGCAGCTGAATATATCAGTTGCTATCTTTTATCTTCGAATTTATTTTGCTTAATTCAATACACCTTTTAACTGTCTATTTTGTTTCCTCACACTCAACCAAACAACAACAAGAACAATAAATAAAGAAAAGAATAAAATTGGCAGCTGGTAAAAAGACCAAATACTAGGTCCATAATATTTTAATTGATGGTACTTTTCAATCGTCTTTTCATAAGATTTTTTGTATTCATATTGAACAATCCACTTTCCATTTGCCTCGATAACTGTGCCTAAATCATAATCGTTCGGTACAATTTGATCTTTTTCTTTAACAACATCACCATTTCCAATTACAATAGCCGCTTTTGAATATTCAATTGGAAAGTGTGTGTCAGGCCCTTTTTTCACTTCTTCATTATCTTTTAACCAACTTCCTAAATCAGAGGCTGGAAAGACGGCTACCAAATTCAGTTTATCTTGGTATTTTTTAAACACATCTAGTATCTGTTCTTTTTCTTTTTCGGACACTTTACTTGAAGTATCCAATACATCGAATATATCATTCATAATCGTTTCTTTTTCTTGATCGGCTACTTTGATGTTTTTTAATTCTTCATTATATTCCTTTACTCCTGAGAATGGAGTTGTGAGAAAGAAAATACACAATACTAAAAAGATAAGTGCAAACGATAATACATAATTAGTAAATTTCTTTTGAACTTTAAAAAACTCGGATAACCCTTTTACAATTTGGTTTTTTCCTCCGAAATTTTCCATTGCTATACGGATTGCTTCTTCCTCAGTTTTTCCTTCTGATTTTAACTCCTCTACAGCTTCTAATAAATGTGAACGCATTTCCTGCTTTAACTCTTCGATATCTTGTTTATCACCAGTAACATCTTTATAGATAGAATTTACATATTTATCTACCTGTTTCAAAGTTATTCTCCCCCTTCGATGAATGTATCAATAATTTTTTTAACAAATTGCCATTCCTTTCGCTTTTCCTTAAAGCCTTCTTCACCTAATGGTGTAAGTTTATAATATTTCCGTCTTCCTCCTGGTCCTTGTTCATCGCCCCAGTAAGAAGAAATCCATTTGTTATTTTCCAATCGCTTTAATGACAAATACAGCGTACCTTCTTTAAGTTCAAACTGTTCTTCACTTTTTTCACGAACCAATTTCGCTACTTCATATCCGTACATATCCCTTTTATGTAATAACGATAGAATTAATGTATCTATATGTCCTTTTAAAACCTCTTTGTTAATCTCCAAACTTTTCCACCTCCTTAATTATTTATAAAATATATTACCTAATAATACAAGGTATTATTAAAAAATTTTTTAGGTTATAAGCCCTGCTAAAATGTTCCTTGACAATTTTTCGGTAAATTTCTGCTTACATTTATCGTCTCCCGTGATATGATGCTAATAATTGGATAGCAAGTTTAAGCTAGGGGAGCCTTTTCGGCTGAGATTGAACACTGTTCTAAACCCTTTGAACCTGAACCGGGTCATGCCGGCGGAGGAAAGCGGATTGCCGATTTAAAGATGAGATCGTACCCTGCTTTTTTTCAAAGCGGGGTTTTTTGTTTGTTTTAATACCATGTCTCCTCTCAGTGCCCTGCTGAAACTTGTTAGTCAAAAAAATTAAAGGGAGAGGATTTCATTGAACAATATTAAAAAGCTTACACTTACAGCCATGATTACTGCATTAACGGCAGCCAGCAGCTCATTCGTTTATTTCCCAGCCGGTGCAGCGAGAATATTCCCGATTCAGCATCTTGCCAATGTTCTTACTGCCGTCATGCTCGGGCCAGCTTATGCGGTTGCCGGGGCATTTACCGTTTCCCTGCTTCGCAACCTGACAGGAACAGGTTCGATTTTTGCTTTTCCGGGCAGCATGATTGGTGCCCTTCTTGCCTCCATTTTGTATAAAAAAACGAAGGGCGTGGTTTTTGCCTGCCTCGGGGAGGTCATAGGCACCGGTGTCATCGGGTCTCTCTGCTGCTACCCGATCGCCCTTTTGTTTCTCGGCAAAAAAATTGCCCTGTTCGGATTTCTGCCTGCGTTCATACTCAGCTCCTTCACCGGCGCCATCATTGCTTTTATTCTATTAAAAGTACTGTTGAAAAACAGCTACTTGAAGAAAACGATATTTGAAAAAAACATGGTGAACCGCCGAATGTAATTCGCTGGAATCATAGGGGATTTGGCTCGAATCTGGCCTGAATTGGCTCGAATCATAGGGAATTTGGCTCGAATCAACCAGGAGTTGCAACCTATTATCCAATTAATTGGAAATAAGTCACTATGAAAACCCTGCATTAAGGACAAAACTACACCTTTTAAATGCTACAAATCTATCTAACGCAAAAAAAGCTTCAGATCCACCCAAAAAGGGCCGAGATCTGAAGCTTTCATTTTATGCCGCGATATCTCTCTTCACAAATGTAAGGAAGGCGACAACATGGAAGATAATAAAGTAAATGAGCAGCATGACGAGCGAGAATGATAGGGTCATGCCATCGATCAAAGCGTTGCCGTCAAAGTATGGTGTTAAGTCCACATTTGCAAACAGCAGGTATTTTGCCCAATCGAATTTCATGGCAAGAAGGTTGGTGATGCTTGCTCCTGATAAAAGCAGGAAAATGGATACTCCAATTGCAAGCGAGCTATTGCGGAAAGCTGCTGAAATCATGAAGGCCATTGTGGTGTACATCAGCATCGATATAGAAGAAATCCCATAAGCCCCAATCAGATGCATAATCTGATTTCTCTCAACAATATGGCCATCTGTATATGCCAGATATGGAGATGTATCGCCAAACCCGAAGAATATAGCTCCAAAAATAAGGCTTAGCACAAACAGGACAACAAGATTTAACAGTGCATAGACGATGACCGCCGCATACTTGCTCATTAGGATTTTCACACGGCTGATAGGGCGGATCATGAGCAGTTTAATGGTGCCCCAGCTGAATTCATTGGCTACGATACCAGCTGCTATGATAATAGTAAAGAGTGCTACTAAACTGATGACACCCTGCATATCATCCATAAAGCTCCACACGGTATAATGGTCTTCCGGCAGATTATGTTCAATGCGGTAGTCATTTTCAGCAATACTTTTTTTCATATAATTCTTAGCTGAATCACCGGGAACACTTTTCATATCTTCTTCTAACTGTTTGTTTTCTGCTTTAAGCTCTGTTTTCCAATTGGAATTTGGCTTTGCATCATCCTTGTTGAAGATATTAAGAGTGATAGCTCCTCCCAGCACCAACAGCACAAGCAGGCCAAGCATGATTATCGTTGCTTTTCGTTTAAAAATTTTCACCCATTCGTTTATAATCAAACCCATTATGCGACTCCTCCTTCACCGGTGATTTCGAGGAATTTATCTTCCAGTGAAACATGTACAGGAGAGGCCTCAAAAATTTCACACTCGTTTTCTACTAATTTTTTAATAACCTGCGGGATCGGAATCTGGACGGCATCAATTTCAAGATTCTGGCCAGACACTTTAATATCCGCTTCAGGATATGACGCGCGCAGAATGTCTTGTGCCTTTTGCAGAGGCTTCACGCGGATATGATGGGCATGTTTTTCTTCCTTCATGATTTCGCGGACATTTTGCACATCGACTATTTTTCCTTTCTGGATGATGCCGATTCTGTCGCACATCATTTCCATTTCAGAAAGAAGATGGCTCGATACAATGATCGCGATATTCTCTTCGCGGGCGAGCTTCTTCATATAATCTCTCATTTCGCGGATTCCTGCCGGGTCAAGGCCATTTGTCGGTTCATCCAGAATCAGAACCTTTGGGCGGTGCAGCAAGGCTTGAGCAAGGCCAAGTCTCTGCCTCATCCCAAGGGAGTAGGTTTTCACTTTTTCCTTCAAGCGGTCCTTCAGCCCGACAAGATCTGCCACCTCGTCTATTCTTTCCTTTGTAATGCTTTTATTCATTCTGGCATAATGCTTCAGATTATCGTAGCCTGACATGAATTTATACATTTCCGGATTTTCGACGATGGCTCCAACATTCTTGACGGCATCTTCAAAATTCGTTTTCACACTGTGTCCGGAAATATGGATATCTCCTGAGGTAATCTGCATAAGGCCTACAAGCATCCTGATTGTAGTCGTCTTACCGGCGCCGTTTGGACCCAGAAACCCGAATACCTCTCCTGCATATACTTCAAAGCTGATGTCGTCAATGATGGTTTTGTTTTTAATTTTCTTCGTTACATTTGTTAATGAAACAACGGTTTCCACTCAAACACTCTCCTTTTTGCGTTCAAAACAACTCTTCATCCATCCTAGCACAGATTTACCATGAAGCTCCCTGATGCTTTCTACTTCTTCTTTGGCAATAATATGTCCTGCATCAATTAAAATCACTTCATCGAGGATGGTTTCAATTTCGTCGATTTCATGTGTAGCGATGATAACTGTCTGCTGCTCGAAATCGATAAATGAAAGCATGCTTGCGACCAATGAATCACGGACCATGGGATCCAGTCCTGAAAAAGGTTCATCCAGCAGAATAACCGGCGCCGTGCGGGACAGGGCCAAAACCAGCTTAACCCTTCCGCGATTCCCCTTTGACAGGGAAGCGACGCGCGACATGGAAGCAATTCCCATAAATTCTAGCATTTCATCCGCCTTCTGTCTATGGAAATCGGGAAATTGGGAATGATGAAAATCAATCAGTTCTGCTACGGTAAACTGTCCATAGACAATATCAATTTCAGGTAAATAGGCTACCTTTGAGGCGATTCTTCTGCCGGGCTTCTCCCCGTCGACCCTGATTTCACCTTCTGAGGGTCTTGCCAAACCGGAAATCAATTTAAGCATGGTCGATTTTCCGCTGCCGTTGGAACCAAGCAAGCCGTATATTTTCCCTTTCTCAAAGGAAAGCGAAACATCCTTTAATGCATATGTCCCCCCGTAATGCTTAATCACGTTTTTTAAGCTGACACTCATTCTGCATTGCCCCCTTTTTCCATGAAGTAGTGCTGCACGCCTTCAACCATTTCGTCTGCTGTCAGCCCAAGCTCCTTCATGTTGCCCACAAACGTTTCAATCAGCTCTTTTTTCATGCGATTTTGCAGGGAAGAGACAATCCCCGGATCTTCTTTGACAAATGTCCCCTGGCCCCTCTTCGTTTCCACAATGCCTTCCCTCTCAATCTCAGCGTATGTCCGCTGTATCGTATTTGGATTCACACCCATATTCACAGCCATTTCTCTCACAGACGGAAGCTTATCTCCATACGAGATTTCGCCCCGCACAATCGAGGAATAAATCCTGTCTGCTACCTGCAGATATATGGGCTTTGAAGAATGAAATTCCTCTGCCATGTTTTACACCTCAATCTTTCGGTCAAAAAGCCGTGCTGATAGCCAAAAAGCAAAAATGAAGAAAATGGTCCTTAATGCGAGAATCATAATGGAAGAACTGTTTTCGGCTGTTAAAAATCCTACTGAATGGAAGGTAATCTTAAAATTGCTTACCGTATGGAAATGAAAACTTCCGATGCTCTCCATTTTTTTATAAAAAGCAAATGTTGTCATCCAGTTCCATAAAACAGTAATTGCAGCAAAACCCAGAATAGCAGCAAGCCAGCGGACCCTTCTCACAATCCTGACCCTTGCAAGTGAATGATAAAGATTCCACAGCAAGAGGACAATGCCTCCGATAAATAAGCTTGAAACTGAAACGGCGGCCGCAAGCACCAGCAATTCGCCAAATGTTGGCTCACCTATTACCTTCGCTCCTCCTCTGAAAAAAATATCCTCACTAAAATGCAGGACCACAAATGCAAGAAAACAGGCAGCTAGGATGGACAGGAAATGAAGAAACAGGCTCATTATAAGCTTTGCACCAAGCAAAAGCCCCGAGGAATTCGGATTATGCAGCCATAGCTGCGTTTTTCCGTCAGCCGAAAGCAAATAGCACAAAAATGCCGGTATGCCTCCCATATGAAATAAAATCATGCCAAACATCATCAGGGTAAACACGCTTGAGTTACGGAAATACCACGACGAGGCATATCCAATGATAAAGAAGGCAGCCTGCAGAAACAGCAGCACATACAGCATCTTTTTACCAATCAGCCACTCCTTTTTCAGCAATCCTTTCAACGCAAACATACGAATCAGCACCTTCACTGTATTTTTTTGTTATATTAGTGTTCTAGTTAAATAGTACACTGAGACAAACGAAAGTGTCAAACCTATTTTTGAAAAATAATCATTCTTTGTAAAAAAATACAATTTTAGATAAAAAATTCTATTCAACTGCTCCGCGCTATCCTATAATTATCTAAATAAAGATTGATATGAAACAAGAAGGGAAACGATCATGAGCAAAGAAAAAAGACGAAGAAAGAAAAGGAAATGGCCAAAAGCATTTGGCATCATTGTCCTATTGCTTGTTTTAGCCGCTGGCGCTTATGCATACTCTGTTTATCACTCTTTAACTGCCGTTGTCGATACCATGCATAGACCCATTGACCGGGATAAATCCGAAAAACGCGCAAAACCGGTAGCACTGGCGAAGAAAGATCCATTCTCCGTCCTTATGCTTGGCGTGGATGAGCGCAAAGGAGATCGCGGCCGCTCTGACACCATGATAGTACTGACCGTCAATCCGAACAATAATTCCGTTAAAATGCTCAGCATTCCGCGTGATACCCGAACAGAAATTGTCGGCCATAACACCGTAGACAAAATCAATCATGCCTACGCTTTTGGAGGAGTGAAAATGTCGATGGAAACAGTCGAAAAATTCCTTGATATCCCGGTGGATTATTATATGAAAATCAATATGGAAGGCTTTAAGGATATCGTCGATGCCGTTGGCGGAATCACAGTCTACAATGATTTGGATTTCACTTCTGATGGCACCCACTTCCCTAAAGGCAATGTTACATTGAACGGAGAACGAGCATTAAAATTCTCAAGGATGAGGCATGAAGACCCGCGCGGAGACTTCGGCCGCCAGCAGAGGCAGCGTGAAATCATCCAGCAGGTCATCAATGAAGGAGCAAGCGTATCAACACTTGCCAATTACGGAGATATCTTCAAAGCCTTGAGCACAAACGTCCAAACCAACCTAACTTTCAAGGAAATGATCGATATCCAGAAAAACTACAAAGCTGCCGGCCGCAACATACAGCAAATGAGCATCAAAGAAACCGGCACCATGATCAACAAAATCTACTACGGACTCGTAGCTGACGATGAAAAGCAGCGGATCCAAAAAGAAATGAAAACCCAATTAGAACTGAACTAAAATAGGAAAAGCTGTTTAGAAACTATATCCGAACAGCTTTTTTTAATCGCTATTTTCGTAAACTTTGTTGTTTTATTTTAATCATAGATGAAAGGGAACTTCCCTCGGAGTTCCCTTTCTAACAAGACTTTTTAAATTTCTATTGTTCCAATGATAGTTTTAATACGTTCTTGCTCTTCGCCCTTATCTAAGTATTCGAAAAACCCAAGTCGATTTCCCCAAGGGTCTGTAAATGTTCCCCATTTCACTGGTACTTCGGGTCTTGAATATATTTCAAAACGATCAATCTTTAAATCTTCAATAAGTCTGTCTCTTTCAGCCTCAATGTTAGTAACTCCTAAACGTATAGGTCCGTTACCCTCGGTAAGAGGTCCTTCTGCGACCTGCAACCAACATCCTGGAATGAGTTCCTACTCAGCAAATCCCTCGTGTGGAGTAAAATCAGGCTTCTTATTAAGCAGTGTTTCATACCACTTTTGCCCTTCTTCAATATTGGCTATTCTAACCTGAGTAGTCATTTCAAAAATCATTTATATCCCTCCTAAATATGTATTATCAAATATAAAAGCACCGTAATTTAGAAATTAATCCTGTAAGAGTTTTCAAGCAGTTCTTAATTGACAGAAGTCCAAATCATGCAAGTCATCAATTTTCACCGAAAAAAAAGACCAAAACAAAAGATTGCCCCGGTCTCTAAATCTTATTTATTTGAAGAAACCACACAGTCAGTCTAATAGAACCGTTTCTGCACTCCATTCCCAATACATGTCGCCCTGGACACGTATCATCCGATCAAGCCAGGTTTTAAAATCGCAATTCAGGTCTTTGATTTCTTCGCCTACAATGAGGATATGCTCACTTTCCAGATTCTTGAGCTTGCTATAATCCATAACAATCGGGCCAACGTCTGTTAAGTAGCCAATCGGAAAGCAATGATTCCGCAGGTACTCAGCAGCAGACAGGGAATCATGTGTTAAGGTAAGCACCATCAATTCAAAATTGAACCGCAGTTCTTCTATGGAAAAGATCTGAAAAGCGGGTCCATATTCATTGGTAAAAAAGTCTGCGCCGTTATGCATCAGCAGAAAATGTTTTAAATCCTCCGGTATGTGCCAGCCCGTTTCGGCAATGACCCTATCTAAAGAATCAGCATCTCCCGGCTCCTTAAACACACATTTGCGCTTCCCGCCCACCTCATTGCTCAGCATGCTGCCTTCATCGAGTTTACTTTTTAAATCTTCTACCATACTTTGAATGGAAAGTCCTCTCATAACTCTCTACACCCCTTTTTCCGGATAAAGATTACTTTCGACATAAAGTAAAAAATTCCCTTCTCGAAATACCTTGTAAATCCACTTTTTGTTAAATAGCTAAAGTGCCGGGCTATTGATTAGATCTGTGCCATAGGAGTTGTCTATCACGCAAAGCCAAGCTCCTTGTGCATTCCTTTTAAACACATAAAAGAGTTATCATCTGCAATAAGCACTTTAATCTTCACCGTTTCCCCTCCAGGTAAAGCATGACTGCTACTCTTGGCCATTCTGCAGTTTTCTTAGCAGGTGAACAATCTGTCCTCTATGATGGGATTCATGTTCAATCAAATGGTACACGACCCATTCAGGTGTCACATCATAACGCTCCAGCACCCTTGCCCTCTGCCAGTCCGCCAAATCCATCGAGCGAAAATGGGAAAGAAACACTTCACGCACCATGTTAAGGCGGCTAATATGTTCCCCCAAGCTTTGTCCCCCAACATGTGTCAGCCTGCCATCTTCCGTACTGAACTCAAAAGGAAATAACGACTGAATCTCTGGATCCCACTCAGACTCCAGTACTTCTGTATACAGCCAATCCGCCTCCACCAGCGCAATATGATAAAGCAGCGAGCCAATACTCTGCCTTTCATCAACCTTCCCGTCAAGCACACGCTGGCTGATTCCGTCTATTTCCTTCAACAAAGTATAACGGACATCCTCCAGGCACCATAACCATCGGCCAATTTCCGCTTCATATCCCGGCAGCGACATGACCTTCAACACTTCTCTTTTCAATGAAATCACACTCCTCTGATAAAGAGTACTTCTATCCAAAGAGGGTGTTTTCCTTTTTTTATAAAATCAGGACACTACAAGGTGAGAACTGTTATGTTCCGAAAAAAAGCACACTTAAAAGGAGCTTGATTAGCAGGCTCCTTTAATATATACTGATTAGTTTTTCATCCAAGTTAACAATCTTACAATCTGGAATGGATCATACGCAGTAATTAAAAAACTAAAGAGGAAAAACACTGCAATAGCGAGAAACTTTATGCTTCCTTGTTCCCTTTTAAACATAGCACCAAAACTTAACAGTAAGCCAATGAACAATACACCAATTCCTGTTATCATTAAAAATTCAAGATTCCCAGAATAAATATAAGAGGAACCCAGGAACAGAACGCCAATAACAGCAAAAATAATGGATATTTTACTAAGCATTTTTATAGAACACCCCTTCTTATACCAGCAATTGTGTGGTAAGCCAATAGGAATGGAACCTTCATCTGATAACCTAGCACTTTTTTCATCTATTGCTTCACTTTTGATAAAATCTCGTCCTTTACATTCTCAGGTTCATCGGTCTCAAATACGACCTTCGAGAACTCCTGATCATCCAGTTCCATGATGACCAAATTACTGTTTTTCTCATATGAAACAAAGCACCATTCTCCGTCAACAAGGAATCTTCCTTCCCGCACACCGAAGCCTGAAGTGCCTACCCGGAAGTTCAGCAAAGGGATGTCAAAGCTTCCAACGCTCACATTTTTAATAGCAGTATAAGGGACCTCCAGTATACTTTTCAAAGCGGCAACACTCGTCATCCCTGTAAAATGAATCACCAATTTATCTTCTTGAAAATCCAGTTTTCTTGCCATATTATTCCTCCCCCTTTCATTTAACAATATATGATGGGAGGGTTTTCATCAATATTTTCATCGTGTTTTTGTCCTAGTAACAATACTTTCGGCAAAAAAAGAGGCAGAGATAAAAAAAGTTGTATTCGGGGCACGATTTTCTTTCGAAAATTTCCATTTATATGGATAATCGATTCATTTCACATCTGATTCGAGCGAAATCCAGCTTCATTAGAGCCAAATCACGGTCCATTCGAGCGAATTGCAGGTTTCCCATTAAAAAGGGTAAAACGGGACGTATTTATGATATTTTATAGATAGGAAAAAAATGTATGATGTGCCGAAACTGTACGAAGGGAATGAGTACTATGGAAATCAGAAAACCATCCGAAAATGAGCTTGAAGAAATCATAAGGCTGTCACCGCAAGCCTTATTTGAAGGAACAGTAGGCAGTTTCATGCCGACTGATGAGAAAATCAACCAGATAGTTCAACCTCTGCTGCAAAAAGGCTGTTATTACTTAATAGCTTCAGAGGAGGATCAGCTGATGGGGTGGATTTTATTAGGTAAAAGTAAAGACCAGTTTACGGATGAAGCAATTGGCTTTATCTACGAACTATATGTAAAACAAGAATTCAGGGGCAAAGGTATCTCCAAGCAGCTAATGAACAGCGGAATCAATAGTCTAAAAAAAGAAGGATACCAGGAAATACGTCTGAATGTATTCTCAGAAAATCAGGCTATTAACCTTTACAAGCAAATGGGATTTTCAGTTAGGAATGTAACAATGAGCTTAGCGTAATACTAGTTCAATAAAAACAGGTGAATAACGGATTCACCTGTTTTTCATTTGTGCATCATAATGGCATCCCGCTCCTGCGTAAATGCCTTGATGTGTATTTCTATAAAAAATAGGGTATTTACTTAGAAAGCAAGTCAGCATTTCTCTTTAATACCTTCTACTAAGTTTTCTTTGTTGCAAAACAAAGAGAGCTTGGCGGGAGGTGATTAGATGAGAAAAGTTGTTGGCATCAAGAGCTTAATCAAATATCTTCATTCAGTTAATTATCCGCTGACTGAGGAGGAAATCCTTGAGCTCATACTTAATAAAAGCATTCCGCATCTTAGACCGCTGTCCGACATGATTGTTTTTAATTTAGATCATGTTGATTCCTGGCTTAGCCAGCAGCAGCACAAGGATTGAGTTATTGAGGCCCTGCATGTTTGCAGGGCCTAATCCATGTGTATATTTCCTCTCCGTCTGTTAAGGATACCTAAAATTTCGTCCTCATAATCAAGGATAAACAAACCACCTGAAAAAAAGCGGCCTTCTGCCCTTATCAGCAGAGCAAAAAAAGAACCATGATTTCTCATGGCTCTATTCAAATAGCTCATTGGCTAATGAATCAATATAGGCTTTGCGCTCTTTCGTTCCGGATTTGTCAATTCGTGCTTTTCCGTTCTCTTTGATCACCACGTCTCCTGCCTGTACGCCTGCAGGAAGTTCTTTTAGCGGAATATCCTCTGTTGATCTGTCTTCTTTTTCACAAACTGCCAGCTCGCCTTCGATACGGTCAACAATATATTTCATTACTTTGCCCTCCTTATTGCGGGATAAATGAAGTTTGGGTGGTGTAGGTTTTGCCATTGGATGTTGCTTCAACGTCTATATTTACTTCATACCCCGCAGCAGCCCTGCTTATTCTTACCTCAAGCGGCGTTCCAACTGTTCCTTCGTAGACGGTGTCTTTGCTTTTATAATGAAAGGTTGCAGTATACTTGGCTCCTGTTATGCCTGTGACCATTAAATGGACATCATGATATTGCTGCGGCGTTTTGTCATCAAGCGCTGCCTTTAATGTACCGGCTTTCGGCTGTGTTTGTTTCGTAACTGGCGGAACAGACGTTTTCGGCATAGCTGGTTTTTTAACTGGCGGCGGTGTGATGGCTGCGGTTCTGCTGCCCGAATGATTTGGCGTCAAAGCTGAAACCGATTTGAACTGAATGTCATTTCCGTCCGTTGTCGCTAAAATGGTTTTGCTTTCATCCGTACGGAAGATTTTTATATCATTTGCTTTTAACAGATTCAATACTTCTTCAGTCGGATGTCCGTAGCTATTGCCTTGGCCTACTGAAATAACGGCATATTTAGGCTTCACCGCATTCAAAAAATCCTGGCTCGTTGCCGTTTTGGCACCATGATGACCTACCTTCAGCACTTGTGCCGAAATATCCTGATTTGACGCTATCATGTCATCTTCTGAGCGGAATGGAGCATCCCCGGTAAACAGGAAGGTGCCCTTTTTCCCGTACGTCAATTTGGCAACAGCTGACCAGTCGTTCATCTCGGAACCATAATTCCTGACCGGTGCAACAAGCTTCATTTCTGCGCCTTTTAGCCCAAGGTCGACTCCTTCTTTTGCCTGCTTCAGTTTAAGTCCCTGATTTTTTACGGCTAATAAAAAGTCTTCATATGTTCTCGTGTCATGAGTAACACGCGGAGTGTATACGTTTTTAACTTTTATGTGATCAAGGACAGTGTCCAGTCCGCCAATATGGTCTGAATCTGGATGGGTAGCAATCATATCATCCAATTCATTTACATGCAGCTGGTTCAGATAGCGTACCACATCGTCCCCTTTATCATTGTTACCGCCATCTATTAATATATTTTCACCTTTAGGCGTCTGAATTAATGTGCTGTCACCTTGTCCTACGTCAAAAAAATAGACCTTTAACACACCTGAAGCTGGTGCAGCATTCGGTGAAGTTTGTGAAGGTTTTTCCTTCGTCTTTTGAGTATTCCCAGACAGTTGGGTGCTGCTGTCTGCCGGCTTCTCTGTTTGTGCCGGTTTGCTTGCTGTTGTATCTGCTCCGCTGCAGCCTGCACCGAACAAAGCAATAGATGCAGTTAGTAAGGCGGCAATCCAATTCTTTTTCATGATGTTTCCCCTCTTTTTTTCTAAGTTGCTGTTATACTGAACTACTTAATTTTAACGCAAGAGGAAATGTTTCTCTAATTCCTTTTTTCCTATTTATATATCTTTAACGCCCGGTAGTGAACTTGTGATGCTCCTCTTCAATTAGCTTAATGAATTTATCTTTTTCGGTGTCCACATTCGTAATCAGTTTAATATTCTTTTCTCTGCTTAAAAATTTCCTTACCCTGCTGTTTTGGCAGATGATATATTCATAGCGGTAATCCCTCTCAAGCTCACAAAACCAGTCTTCTTTTCTTAATCTATTAATGTGCCTGGCAAGTATTTTTTCACGTGATCGTTTAGGAAGCCAATGAAAAACTGCTTCAACAGCAATTTCAAAAAGGAATTCAATGATAAAACTGCCCAAATATAGTCCCTCCCAATCCCCAGGTTCATTTCTAAAATATGTATATTTTATTATAAAGCAAAAAAAGCCGCCGAAGCAGCCTATTATTCATATTACATCTGATTTAGAAATAACTTCTATAATGAATAACAGTAATCAATACAGATAATCCGGTATAAGCGATTCCTGTATAAAAAACAGCACCTGGGGAAAAGGAATATTCCTTATTGTTATGCTCCATTCGTTCAGTGGTCGTAGCTTGGGTATATCCCTCAGCCATTTTTGCAGAAACTCCGCCTTTTGAGGTGAAAAACTTAACTATAACTGTAAGAAGCAGCCCCACAATGAAAGAGTAATCTAAGAAACTGCCTTTAGCTACTGTGCTAACAAAATAGTTCACCGCTAAAAACGCAATTACCGTGAGAAAAACACTAACTATTTTTTTCATTTTCACTCCCCCTATAATTTCCATTATATACTAATTTACAGAAGGTTCATACAGCGTCATAAAAAATATGGAATGATCTTAAAATAAAATCGTGCTCATAAAAAACCGGTCCACTGAGCCTATTTTATGATTATGACTGGATGTACCTTTGGCACCAAATACCTTGACCCTTATCGAATTGGAATTGGCTGCAGTTCTTAGATGTCATTAGATTCTGTAATGAATCAACAACGGTTAGTAACATGGGGAATGATAGCTGCCTGTTCCAGACTGATTCGACTTATGATAGCCAATAGCCAAATTCCTTATTAATTGAGGAATTTGACTTCGTGAAGTTAGGTAAATATTTTTAAATAGCTATAGGCTGATTGGAACGGAAGGTGCGAGACCCCGCAGACGTAAGTCGAGGAGGCTCGCCGCACGCCCCGCGGAAAGCGAAGCATCCCTACGTTCCAATCAGCCGGCCCATATAACAAAGGCACCCATCAAAACAGATACCCTAATAAATCAAGTTCCCCTTCTTCCCAATTGGCTTTCCCCGCTTTTTTAATCATTAGCCCCTCGATGTGTTCGCTCCCTATCCCCTTTGTTTCATGTGTTTCCTGATTGATTTTCAGCCACTTGCATAGATTTTTAACCGGCTGATATCCATTTTTCACATATAGGTTCATCTTATCTGCAAACAATAGGATAAAATCAATCTTGCGCCCCTCGGTAAACGCATCAATTTCCAGCAATAAACTCGAACCCACACCTTGTGACTGCGCATTCCCCGCAACGCATAAATCAATAACACCCAGTATTCTTAAAGGTTTTCCGTTCAGATTCATCACTCTATAATCCAGGCCAGCATGTCCAATAAGCCGATTTTCCTGACCATAGGCAAGAAATCTAAAATGCGGAAGCTGCTTAAAATAAATCCTATTCTTGGGATATATCTCGGGGAAACTGTCATTTAATAGTTCTTCTATTTTTGCAGACAGTTCATTACTGATATCATATTCATGCACGAACTCTATCTTCATGTTACCACCCCTGTATCTATTATTCTAAAAACACAAGAAAAAATCATTCCCCAATCAAAAAAGGTTCTTTCATATATTTGCCTGCAAATTCAGCCGTCCTAATACGGAAATGCTGTTCATAAAATGAGGGCATAGAATCTACTGCAATACGTATCAAACCAGTTATTATAAACAAAAAACCATAAATGAGCTTCCAGAAAATAAGTTTTCCAACAATGTTTTTTTCTTATATATTTTTAGGCTATGTTCTGAAAGATTGTTGCAAGAGTATTAAATTAGTTGAGGACTTTTCCGGCCCTCTTTTTTTGATATTTTCACCTAGACAGCATAATATAATTATTGGTATATTTACCATTATATAGTTTATTTTATATTCAAAAAATTTAGATAGAATAAAATTAAGGAGTTGTTTTCAATGATTGCAAATTCTATTCAGAAGGTTGGACAAATAGGAATACCCGTAAAAAATTTAGAAAAAGCAGTTGGTTTTTACAAGGATTTATTAAAACTTCCTTTACTATTCAGCACAGACTCTATGGCATTCTTTGATTGTGATGGTACTCGCCTTCTTCTTAGCCTTCCTGAAAATGAAGATTTTGCTCAATCAAGTTCTGTCATATATTTTCAAGTTGAGAATATTAAAGAAGTTCATGAAGAATTAATTGAAAAAGGCGTTTATTTTATTGACGAACCACATATAGTTGCAAAAATGGAACAAACTGAAACTTGGATGACCTTTTTTAAAGACACAGAAGGAAATACTCATTCTTTAATTAGTGAAGTCCATATATAACTATTGGGAATTATAAATATCCCATAGTGCAGTATTTTTTCATATTGATAAAGTAAACTTTATCTCTGTAAAGTAAATTCAACCTTACCCTATTAAAAAAACAAAATATAAAAAATCATTTCTTAACGATTGATGTTTTTTGTTTATTTTGTGAGGCAATCCCTCATGAAGTCAGCAGGCCAGTATAACTCAGAATATCTTTTAAATACTCCCCTCCTCTCACCCTTAAATGGTTGTTGTTCCTTAAATCCCTCAGTAACTTCACCTTTTGAATTTAGGTAGAAACTTTATAAATAGCTATAGGCTGATTGGAACGGAAGGTGCAAGACTCCTGTGGGATCAGCGGGAAGGTGAGACCCCGCAGGCGCAGCAGAGGAGGCTCGCCGCCCGCCCCGCGGAAAGCGAAGCATCCTGCAGTGGAAATAGCTGTCCATTATACCCGAGACTATCCTTTAAACACTTTTTGTTTCTTAAATGACTGAGGAATTTGTTCTTCTAAAGTTAGGTGAATATTTTTTTTAATAGCTACAGGCTAATTGGAACGGAAGGTGCGAGACTCCTGCGGGATTAGCGGGAAGGTGAGACCCCGCAGGCGCAGCAGAGGAGGCTTGCCGCCCGCCCCGCGGAAAGCGAGCATCCTGCAGTGGAAATCAGCCGGCCAAAATAACAAAGGCTATCCTTTAAACACTTTTTCACACTCCCGCAAATCTTTTAATTCTCAAAAAAAAAGAAACCGGAAAAATCCGGTTTCTCATTTGATGGCCCCTTTTGTGACTCCGTTGATGATCCACTTTTGCGCGAACAGGTAAACAACGACCATTGGCGCAAGAGCCATGATATAAGAAGCAAAAGCCAGGTTGTAGTTTGTGCTGAATTGTCCCTGGAATACATATTGTACGAGAGGCAATGTAGCTGAATTTTGATCCAATAACACGAGAGGAAGCATAAAGTCATTCCATGCCCAAAGAGCAGTCAGGATGGCAACAGTTGCGTTGATGGGTGTCAATAGAGGGAAAATCACTTTCCAGAACACTCCCCACGTACTGGCTCCGTCCATAATAGCCGCTTCTTCCAGCTCCTTTGGTATCGACTTAATATATCCGACATATACGAAAATGTTGAATGAAAGGCCGTAAACCACATACAGGAGAATAAGCCCGACCATATTATCCAGTCCCCAGTCACTCATTTGCTTCACGATAGGAAGCATGATAATCGGAAACGGGATGAACATGGCGCTGACAAGAAAATAGTATAAGATATTAAAGAAACGTTTATGCATGTTTCTGGCAATTGCATAGGCAACCATTGAATTCGTCAGCAGCGTCAAAATCACGACACTGACTGTAATAATGGCACTGTTTCCAAATGCAGCCCAAAAGTTAGTCATTTGAATGGCTTCGGAAAAGTTTTCAAAGTGCAGCTTATCCGGCCAAGCCAGAACAGATTGTGCCAGCTGCTGCGGATCCTTTAAGGCAATGGTGATGGTTAAGTATAAGGGAATCAGCACAAACAATGCACCAAGCGCGATCAGGATTTGAACGGTCCAATTTGTTTTTGTTTTATTCATTACATGTCAACCTCCCGTTTTTGCAGGAATCTAAGCTGAAGAACGGAAATAACCACAATCACAATGAAATAAATGACCGCATTGGCAGATTGGTAGGCAAAATCTCCTCCCTGGAAACCGCCTTTATAGATCAGATACGAAATTGATTCTGTAGACTGGCCGGGTCCCCCGCCTGTCATCGCCACAATTTGGTCGAACACCATTAAAAAGTTCTTTAATGAAAGCACCATGTTAATCGTAAAGAATGGGGCGATCAGCGGGAATGTAATACTCCAGAATTCACGCCATTTTCCTGTCCCATCAATAGCTGCGGCTTCATAAATATCCGACGAAATCGTCTGCAGGCCAGCCAGGTAAAGGATGGTGTTAAAAGCAATCGATTGCCATGATGCGACAATGACCACACCGATCCAGGCAAGATCCGGGTCTCCGAGAATATTTCTTGATAATACATCAAGATGCAGCGCGTCCCCGATCTGCGGAAGCATATGGGCAAATATGTAGTTAAAAATAAAACCTACAATTAACACACTTAGAATATTGGGCAGAAAGTAAACTCCCCTGAAAAAGCTCCTTGCCTTAATCTTCGAGTTAAGTCCAATCGCAATTAATAGACTTAACACATTTACGATAATGGTCGAAACAATCGCAAATTTAAAGGTGAATAAATAGGCATGAAGCGCCCGGTCATCCTTGAACACATTCAGATAATTCTTTATGCCGACAAAGTTCCAGTCCCCGTAGCCCTTCCAGTCTGTAAAACTATAAAAAATCCCTTTTAAAACCGGAAAAGTATGAAAGATGAAGAACAGTAATACACCGGGCAATACCATAAACAGATAGGCATAATTGCGCTTTTTCATCAATAACCACCCCTTAGAAAGAGAATGGGCATCCAGATGGATACCCTATTTGCTCCATTATGCTTACTTTATTATTTTCGGTTTGCTACCTTATCCCATTCCTTGTCCATTTTTGTCAGGAAGGCATCTTTATTTTTCTTAATAAAGAAGTCCTGTACAATGTTTGGAGCATTTAAGCTTGCTGGGAAGAAGTGGTCGGCATAGCCCGCAATATTTCCGTTTGCAAAACTGTCCTTATAGCCTGCAAGAGTCGGATCGTCCTGTGTTACGCCGTTAACTGCAGAGAATGATTTTTGCTCTTTTGTATAAGTCTGGGCTGAATCCTGGCTTGCCAAAAACTCAATGAATTTATCTGCTTCTTTTTGGTGCTTGGTGGCTTTTGTTTCAGAAAACAGTACATCGATGCCTGATACAAGCTTGTTTTGCTTCACGTCATTTGTAGCAGGGAAAGGGAACACGCCAAGCTTCGCATCAGGATTTGCTTTCAGAATTTCTGGGATTGCCCAGTTTCCCTGAAGATAGAATACGCCTTTACCTTGTGCAAAAGCAGTATTTCCATCACCATAAGCAACGCCCAAGTTGTCTTTGTGTCCATACTTTTCAAGTGTCAGCAGCTTGTCAGCAACCTCACTGTAGCTTTTCTTGAACGTTGTTTTACCGTCTGTTTTATCTTTGGCAAACTGGTCGGCCCCCACTGGAGCAGCAACAGAGTTAAGTGCAACCATTCCAGTCCATGCATCCTTCAGGGTAAAGTAAATCGGAATCTCGCCTGCCGCTTTTGCTTTATCCAAATCAGCGATAAACTCATCCCATGTTTTTGGCGTTTCTTTGATGCCAAGCTTTTCAAATTTGTCTTTGTTGTAAATAACGCCATTCCCGTTTGTTGCATATGGAATTCCGTAAAGTGCACTGCTTTTTTTGTAATCTTTTTTAACCATATCGATGAATGCCGGCTGGATATTATCCTTGAAGCCTTTGTCAGAAAGATCCCGAAGCTCTCCGGAGTCTGCCAGATTCGTGAATGTAGTGTCATCTCCTGAAGCAATGATATCAGGCAGGTCATTCTTTGTTAAACGAGTCTTAATAACTGTACCTGCATCTGGCGGTGAAGTAAGATCGACCGAGATTTTCGGATTCTTTTTCTCAAAATCCTTAATCAATTCTTTGTATGTGTTGGAGTTTTCTACTTTTGTCGAGAAAAATTCGATATGCGTTTTTCCGTCATCCTTCGATCCTCCAGTAGAACATCCTGCCAGTAATGAAGCTCCAATAGACAATGCTGCAACTGTACCTACTAATTTCTTATTCTTCATTTTCAATTTCGCCCCTTTTATGAAAGTTTGTATACGCGTGCTTCATATGGCTTTAATTCAATATGCTGAATATCATTGCTGTCTGTGTGATAGTTTTGAATCAGTATCTCGCTATTTGTATATGAAATATGTTCAGGCAAGTCAAACGGTACTGTTTCAGCCGTAAAGTTGCAGATCACAAGCAGCTTTTCATTTTCCATGCTGCGTGTATACGCATAAATATTCTCGCTATCTTCTAAAATCAGATCATAGGTACCATCGACTATGATGCTGTGTTCCTTGCGAAGGCTAATCAGTTTTTGATAATAGTAGAAAATAGAATCCTGGTCTTCCATCGCCTTTTCTGAATTGATCTCTGTATAATTTGGATTCACATCAATCCACGGCTTTCCAGATGTAAAGCCAGCATATTCCGAGGAATCCCACTGAACTGGTGTCCGGGCATTATCCCTGCTGCGGGCATAGATAGCTGACATCATTTCTTCCTTGCTCATCTTTCCTTCCCCAACAAGTTCGTTATAGGCATTCAGCGTTTCGATGTCCCGGTACTCCTCAATGGTATCGAACGCAACGTTTGTCATGCCGATCTCTTCTCCCTGGTAAATATAAGGAGTTCCCTGCATCATATGAAGAAGGGTTGCCAGCATTTTGGCGCTCTCCACACGATATTCCTGATCGTTTCCGAATCGTGAGACGACCCGGGGCTGATCATGGTTATTCCAGTAAAGACTGTTCCAGCCATCCTCTTCCAGACCCTTTTGCCATCTGGTCAAAATACGCTTAAGCTCCGTCAGCTTCCAAGGACCATTGCTCCATTTGCCTTCAGGGCCGTCACCCAAGCCCATATGCTCAAATTGGAAGACCATGTTCAGTTCATTTCTGTCTCTTCCGGTATATAATTTCGCTTCCTCAGGAGTAACTCCCGGTGTCTCCCCAACGGTAATAATATCGTACTTGGAAAGAACCTCCTGATTCATTTCCTGGAAAAATTCATGGATGCGCGGGCCGTTCATGAAATAAGGGCTTCCATTTCCATATTGCTTCCCGGGCTGTACCTCTCCATCAGGATAGCTTGTATCCTTGGAGATAAAGTTGATTACATCCATACGGAAACCATCAATCCCTTTATCCAGCCACCATTTCATCATGTTATACACTTCACTGCGGAGTTTCGGGTTTTCCCAGTTCAAATCCGGCTGCTTTTTGCTGAAAAGATGAAGGAAATACTCATCTGTAGTTTCGTCATATTCCCATACAGAGCCTTTAAAAGCCGCTTCCCAGTTTGTTGGTGCTGCCCCGTCCTTGCCCGGCTTCCAAATATAATAATCGCGTTTTGGATTATCTTTTGAAGAACGTGATTCAACAAACCATTGATGCTCATCTGAAGAATGATTCACCACCAGGTCCATCATGATTTTAATGCCCCGGTTATGTGCAGCACCTAATAGCTCATCAAAATCCTCCATTGTGCCAAACTCGTCCATGATATCCTGATAATCACTGATATCATAGCCATTGTCATCATTTGGAGATTTGTATACAGGTGACAGCCAGATAATATCGATGCCAAGTTTATGTAAGTAATCCAGCTTGGAAATAATCCCTTGAATGTCCCCTATTCCATCACCATTGCTGTCTTTAAAACTTCTTGGATAAATTTGATACACAACACTATCTTTCCACCACTGCTTTTCCATAGTTTTCCCTCCTGTTTTTAGAAAACGTTTACGTAATTAAGTAAACGTTTACGTTTGTTTAGAAAAAAAGATACGGGGTCAACAAAGTATCTCTTTAACTGTTTCTCTTTCAATCACTTTATGCTGCATGATTCTGCTTTCTGATCGTTCACCAGTCTCCATCATGTTAAACAGCATCTCTGCCGACTTGTTTCCCATATCATACAAAGGCTGTGCAACCGTTGTTAATGGAGGGAACGACATTTCAGCTAACGGCGTATTATCATAGCCGATGATCGACAAGTCATCTGGTATTGAAATACCTTTTTTATAAGCGACAGACATGGCTCCTACTGCGAGTTCATCACTGCAGGCAAAGACCGACGTGACATCAAGTCCCCTTGCAAGTATTTGCTCCATCCCCCGCTTACCGTCACTGTGGCTATAACCGCCAGTGGATACAATAAAGCGGTCATCCGGGGTTAATCCTGCAGACTTCAG
The DNA here is from genome assembly GCF_900112495.1 of Bacillus sp. OV322. Lineage (GTDB taxonomy): Bacteria > Bacillota > Bacilli > Bacillales > DSM-1321 > Peribacillus. Next base: position 26,390 of record NZ_FOMA01000009.1, on the reverse strand, counting down.
GGCAGATTTAAATCCTTCGATTCTGGGTATCCCTGCCACAGGATCGGTCTGTTCTCCTGCTATCATGGCAATTTTCTTATGTCCTTTTTGAATAAGATACTGCGTGGCACTGAAGGCGGCATGATAGTCGTCGACTTTTACATATGGAAGCTGAAACTCATAAGAAATAGTCGAAACCAGGATAATGGGAATCTTCATATCCGCCATCATCCTGTAATAGTCTTCCTCTAGCAATTGACTGACAAAGATGATGCCATCCACCCGCTTTTCCCCGAGGAACTGCAGATATTTCATTGTCCGGTCTCTATTGTTATCCGTATTGCAGACAATGACACTAGAACCCCGTTCATGAACATACTCGTCAATTCCTTCTAAAACTCTTGATGCAAACATATCCAGCAGCCGCGGCATCAATACCCCAATGGTTTCTGTTTTCCCGTTAATTAATCCCCTTGCAATGGCATTAGGCTGATAGCCGAGCTCTTCAATAACCTCTAATACTCTTTTTTTCGTTTTAAGGGAGAAACCTGGTTTATTATTTAAAATCCTAGATACTGTGGCTGTTGAAACATTCGCTTTTTTCGCAACATGCTTAATCGTAGGGTCCATAATTTCCCTCATTTTTCTTTGATTAAATAATTTACGTAAACGGTTACTTAATTTGATTACGCTTTCATATTACTACTTGAAAAAACCTTCGTCAACCAAAATTTCTTAAAATTGATAATCTTTCGCCTCTTTAAAATTCCTGCCTATTCCTCTATAACTTTCCAAAAACCTTTCATACCAATATTTTGAGCAGCCTTAACGTCATATCAGGATGATTCCCCATAAATATGCACTCATTAGCTGATACACCAAGTTTCTGAATATCTTTGCAAAAAATTTCAGGACTTGGTTTTTTATTCCTTCCCATTCAGACATCAATATAACATTAAAGTAGCCTTCAATACCTAAAGCCTTTATCTTATCCATTTGGAATTGACCATACCCATTCGTAATCATACCTAAATAAAGTTTATTATTTTAAGTTCTCCAGCATTTGATTTAGGTTATCAAATGGAACACAATTATTCTTAAATTCATCAAGATAATCCTGAAGTAGCTTGGAGCGTCTACACTTATCTGGACAGAAAAATTAAGGTCACATACACTTGACCTAAAACAGATAAGGGGCTTTAAATATGACAAAACGAGAACGCCGCACATTCACGCCTGAGTTCAAAAAGCAAATGGTGCAGCTGTACCAGAATGGAAAAACGAAACGAGCTATTATTGATGAATATGATCTGACTCCGGCCTCTCTTGACCGCTGGATTCACCAGGATGAAACCTCCGGCTCTTTTAAAGAGATAGACAACCGGTCTCCTGAACAGCGGGAGCTTTTAGCACTACGTAAGGAATTAAAGCAGCTTAGGATGGAGAACGAATTTTAAAGCAAGCTCCGCTGATCATGGGACGAAAGTAAATGTCATTAAGCGAAACAAAGACTAATACTCAGGATGGAGCTGCAAGAGTCATAAACGAAATTTTTAATATGGAATATGACTTTGTATTAAAACGGATAAGCCACTGGATTATTCAGCAAGCGTTTGTTTTGTATTCATAAGCTACTTGTAAATTTAATTAAGCATTTTTCTTTTACAATTTTCATGTATATAATAAGTAAAATGCTCCAAAGGATAAAGCAGTACCAGGCAGTTTTCCTATGGTTTTCCGGCTATACCCATAAGGAGATTGTAGGGAGGACGGGCGACTTTGTGTGACGGTGTAAAATTACACTATGAACTTATATAGATAATTGCTAATCAAAACTGATCGCTTAGTTATTGTATTTCTTTAAATAAACATTTGATTTTTTCCAATATGTGTATTAGAATTGTCAGCAACAACAAATTACAATCTTAATTAAGCTATGAAAAGGACATGAATTATTCTTCATTTTCTTACCAGAGAACAGGGCCACTGGCTGAAAGCCCTGAAGAAAAGTGAATGATTTACCACCTTGGAGCTATTATGGGGAAATGCACTAGTCAAAGTATCTATAATCGGTAAATCCGTTATCTTTTTTGAGCATAAAGCATTTTTCATGTGCGCTTTATGAAATTAGGGTGGAACCACGACCACACTCGTCCCTTTATTTCCGGGAGGAGTGTGGTCTTTTTGTATACAAAATTAAATAGCAGGCGTTGATAAGGACATGAATCATTCTTCGTTTTCTTACCAGAGAACAGGGCCACTGGCTGAAAGTCCTGAAGAAAAGTGAATGATTTACCACCTTGGAGCTATTATGGGGAAATGCACTAGTCAAAGTATCTATAATCGGTAAATCCGTTATCTTTTTTGAGCATAAAGCATTTTTCATTGTTGCTTTATGAAATTAGGGTGGAACCACGACCACACTCGTCCCTTTATTTCCGGGAGGAGTGTGGTCTTTTTGTATACAAAATTAAATAGTAGGCGTTGATAAGGACATGAATCATTCTTCGTTTTCTTACCAGAGAACAGGGCCACTGGCTGAAAGCCCTGAAGAAAAGCGAATGATTTACCACCTTGGAGCTATTATAGGGAAATGTGCCAACCAGAGTATCTATAATCGGTAAATCCGTTATCTTTTTTGAGCATAAAGCATTTTTCATGTGCGCTTTATGAAATCAGGGTGGAACCACGACCACACTCGTCCCTTTATTTCTGGGAGGAGTGTGGTCTTTTTTTATACAATTTAAAATTAGGAGGAATTAAAATGTTTAATCAACTAGAAGCAGAAAAAAGAAATCATCGAAAGCTGGGTCAAGAGCTGGAACTGTTTACTTCGTTAGAGGAGGCCCCAGGAATGCCTTTTTTCTTGCCGAATGGAATGGTAATTCGGAACGAGTTGGAAAATTTGTGGAGAGAAAAACATACAAAGGCAGGTTATCAGGAAATTAAAACACCTATTATGATGAAACAGGAACTTTGGGAGCAATCAGGTCATTGGGATCACTACCATGAAAACATGTACTTCTCTAATGTGGATCATCAAAATTATGCAATTAAACCAATGAGCTGTCCGGGTGCGATATTAATTTTCAACAACAAACGAAGAAGCTATCGAGAATTACCTATCCGTTTTTCCGAACTTGGATTAGTTCACAGACATGAACTTTCAGGCTCTTTAAATGGACTTCTAAGGGTTCGCTCCTTTACTCAAGACGACGCGCACTTATTTATACGTGTTGACCAGATAGAGTCAGAAATTGATAAAATCCTTGTACTAATCGACGAGTTCTACTCTCACTTTGGTTTTGACTATAAGATAGAACTTTCTACAAGACCTGAGGAATATATGGGTTCTAAAGAGATTTGGGATAAAGCTGAATCTGCCTTGGAATCTGTTTTGAAAAGTAAGGAAGTGAATTACCAAGTTAATGTGGGCGATGGCGCTTTTTATGGGCCGAAAATTGATTTTCATATTTTAGATTCTCTCGGAAGAAGCTGGCAATGTGGCACTATCCAATTGGATTTTCAAATGCCACAAAAGTTTGAATGTGCATATGTGGGTGAAGATAATAAACTTCACCGCCCCGTAATGATTCATAGAGCCATTTTTGGTTCTGTAGAACGTTTTATGGCCATTTTAATTGAACATTTTGCTGGGGAATTCCCCCTCTGGCTGTCGCCTGTTCAAGCAAAAATAATCCCTATTTCTGACTCACATGTAGCTTACGCAAATGACGTGAAATCCCAGTTGGAATTAGCAGGGGTACGTGTGGAAGTCGATTCTAGAACTGAAAAGATGGGATTAAAGATTAGAGAAGCTGAAAAACAAAAAACTCCTTACATGCTTATTATAGGTGACAAAGAGATGGAAAACCAATCCCTGGCATTAAGAAAACGTAAAACAGGAAACATTGGTGTGATGAGCATACAAGAAATAATTGAAAAGTTTACTGAAGAAATTCATTGTAGCAGATAAACAGCATTTTAAAGTCCTAAAGAACTATAGTTCTTTAGGGCTTCTCATAAAAATACCTCAAAGCTTAAAATACTTTATTAAACTAAGCTAATCAGGTCTAGGCTGCTTATCCATAAAACTCTCGGCAATGTGAGTCTACTGAGGTACGGGCAATGCTCCCTTAAAATGCTGTTTGATTTAGTGTTGACAATCCAGCTCTGCTGGGGCAATTCCAAAAATGTTAAGTTCATCAACGAGTTGCTGATAAACATTATCTTTCCAAACATACCCTCTACAATCCAATTCTATAAATCCTTCCATATACTTTTCTTTAGAAATGTGTCCTGTTAAATCTGTTTATGCACCAAAGGTGTCCCATACTACTCAGGCGTTTAAGAATTTCTTAACCGCAGTTAAAAACAAAAAGCTGACCATAAAAACGGCACAAAAGGTGTCATTATTCCTGATAAAGATAACAATACAGAAATAAAATTTATTGCTCCTGTAAAAACATTTGCACAGTCTGACTTAAATGACTGGAGCGGCGTACTAATCGTTAAGCATGGAGTTAAAAGTTCTTATTAACAAGAGATGCCGAATTCAAATCTGGAAAATGACATGATGGCTAAAAAGTTAATATCCAAAGTAGATGTGTTAAAAGTTGGACATCATGGAGCAAATACTTCAACCAGCGCAAAATTTTTAAGTATTGCCAGACCTACATACTCGGCTATCAGTGTAGGCAAGCAAAAATTCATATGGGCACCCAACAGCGGAAACATTTCGGTATGGTGAGAGATTAAGGAGTGTTACGGTGTCATACACAATAGATAGTGACATGGAAATCATGGCGATGACAATCAGCATTTCTAATATGTAAATCCTTTTTTCAAGTAGGCAGCCCCTCCTCCATCACAGCGGTTATCATTAAGAAAAAAAAGAACAGCGGAGAATCCGCTGCTCTTTTACGTGTAATGCATTTTCCAATCAACCTCTCCATCATCTTTGCTAAATTCGATAAGGACATCGGCTACGCCCTTCTGCCCCATGACCTGACCTGCTAAACGCTCTTTAATCACATCTGCTTCTTCGATGGTGATAGATGCCTCTAGCTCTACTTCTACTTCTACGTGAAGTGTTTCCCCTTCCTTCATCACTGTGATGTTCCGAATATCTTTTACCTCAGGATCCTGGATGAGAATGTGTCCGATTTTCTTTTCCATTTCATCGTCAGCTTCTCCCAGAACACCGGCCGCATTATCTATAAAGACCTTTCCGACAACAAACAACATCATCAAACCGATCAAAACGGACGCAATTCCTTCTAATACATGCTGGCCTGTCCATTTAGATAGTAGAACAGCCAATAGAGCCAGTAATCCTCCTCCAGTAGCAACCAAGTCCTCCATAAAGACGAGCTTCGTAGCAGGTGTTGCTTTCCCTACATTTTTAATACTTTGGACAAGGATTCCGAGCCCTTTTGCCTCCACGTGAGTTTCATGGATGACCTCTTTCATGGCTTTTGCTAGTACCATTGATTCAAGGATGACTCCAGCCAGGAGAACCCCCACGACAATGAAGAAACCTTCAGCCTCGGTTGGATGAAGGACATGATGTACTCCCTCTTTTATGGTTTCGTAGCTCATAATCGCTACCACGATGACGGCCCCAAGCAGGACCAAATTCACCAATCGTCCAAATCCATTTGGAAATCGTTTGGTAGGTGTTTTTTTGGATAAAGCGGAGCCGATAAAGACAAAGAATTGGTTGGCTGCATCACCTATCGCATGCATCGTTTCTGCGAACATGGCCACATTCCCGGTAAAGAAAAATGCCGTCCCACGAAGGATAGCAATAACGGCATTTACAATGGCAGCCATTAATGCCGATTTATTTCCTTGTTTTAATAATACAAATAGTTCTTTCAAATGTTTTCCTCCTATATAATCATTCTTTACCTTGTATATCGGTTCACATTTCTCCTCATTTAATTACTAATTGTTAAACGTTCTTGTGAACCTTTATTAATGGGCAAACAACCCTTAATAACCAAAATTTATTATACTCCTAATCCACTTTAGTAGAATCATTTTTACTGCACCGCTTTTGATTTTTGTTAAAATGTTCCAACTTTTAAATTCTTGGATGCCATTTTGATCATCCATAGCCATACTGGATGCTTTAAATTTTTTGCGTGACAACTCTTACCACGGTAGGGAATGCTGAATTTGTTCCACCGACTAATATAGGAAAGATTTTCACCATAATCTACATATTCGCTGGAACAGGCCTTACTTTTAGCGTTGCTGGTCGAATCGCTGTTGGAATTTATCTCTCCAAGCAAAGGGACAACTAATACTTACATTAGTGTCTTAATGTCTGCACGGGGCACTGACGGATGCCATCGTTTATCCCAATAAGAAAAAGGAGCTGTCCTAAAACAGACCTGTTAGTTGAAAAGACCCAATTTGATTTGAATTTAGATATTGTTCTGAAAAAACTTTTATCGTAAACGCAATACTTAAGACTATAAGTCCACTGCATTCTAAAAACAAGAAGTTTTATTTATCACAGTATTTTCCCACTGCAATTGGACCCATCTTGTTATTGTTTCATTAAAAAATTTATAATATCTTTTAACTCTTCTTTTGATTTATTACGAAACCACTTTCATTTAGAATTTGCTCCATACTATATACCTTGGATTCCATCATCCAAGACAAAATGGCACTCTTTCGTAAGATAATGAGAAGCAAATAATTGTTGTTGTTTATATTTTTTTAAAAATTCAATATTTAAAGACTTTTAACATATGGAACAATAGTTCATTAAAGTGGTCTTACGTTATCAAAGTCATTTACTTCTAAAACTTCATCCACTTCCACAATTTCAATCTCACTATTATCATATTCTTTAACAATTGCAGTGATTTCTACAGTTGCAGATACTTTTGCTTTATATGTTTTCAAAAATGGTTTTCACTCCCTCAAAGTTTTTGTCTGTCACGCATTAGAAACGAAATGTGCACTAAAACGATTTTTAAATTGCCTTTCATTTTTTTGAGCTCACAAATATAATTAAGTTATAAACTAAAAGGAGGATTTGAAAATGAAGCAAGTTTCTTTAAATCAATGGCACAAAGAGCATAATAAACGAGTAGCAGAATTTCACAAAAAACACGAAACTGAAATACAACGTGGTGAAAACGGAAACAGTTTGCTAGTTCGTTGGGAGAGATTTTTTTATAATAATGTTATCTCCCCTCAAAAAAATAACTCTAAATGAACTGACCTTCTGGTACAGTTCTTTTTTTTTCGCAATATGTGTCTGTAGTGCTGCATGAACAGAATGCACGTCAACTAAACAGTTTAATACCCACCATTTTTCGAATTTAATTCCTCCGCAATTCCCTCGCTTCTTATTCTGAATCAAATCTCTAAAATTGCTTAAAAATAATTACACATATTATGGAAATTCCTGGACATAAACATCATGTGGTGATAATTCCAGGGGAAAAGCTAAGCTTACTTAGGATAGGCGGACATTTTAAAGGTGGTACCGTTCTAGAATGAAACGGCAATATACAAAACGGGGTTCTACTTTGTGGAGATATTATACGCGTAGTAGCTGACCGAAATTGGGTAAGTTTTATGTACAGCTATCCTAACCTCATCCCCTTGCCAAGTGTGACTATTGAGAGAATCTTTAAAAGGATGAATGAATTAAAGTTTACTCGCTTATATGATGCATTTCATCGCGTAATAAGAGAAGATGCCGCTCAACGTGTACAGAGTTCAGCTAAAAGGGTTGAAGCAAATAGATGGAAAATTATTTAATATATAAAAGGATACAGCCCTTTCATAATGGAATGGTTGTTTTTTTTACACCTCACGCAAAAACTTCACAGTTATACTATTTGAATTCTGACAAGAACTGAGGAGCATTTGGTTTATCTGCTCTTTTTCCGCCATCTTCTTACTTTGCTGAAGGAAACTGAACCAGTTTAGGTGGTTGTCCAAATACTTGGTCGCCACTCCTTAGAACCTATCCATCCACCCCTTTAAACGTTTATGATAGTTGTTCACGTTTTGCAGGTGGTAGATATCTTTTTTGACATACCCTTATGATGCTGCCAAAAGCGGCAATCAGAATGATTAAAAAATATAACGCAGAATGGTTCAGAAATGAAGATGATATCGCTGTTTTCCATAGCAAAGCGAATCCGGCCAGAATTAAAAAGGCTTTACATTCCCTGCTTTATATCCATTTAAAAATGGTGACTGATCAGGTTATTCCAAGGATTAAAAAGGATCGAATTCTGAAATTCTTGCATATGACCCGGGAGAAGACCATTTCATCAAATGGGCGGACGCTCCCGAATAAATATCAAAATTGAACAAAAGGCGCACAGCAGATTGTGCGCCCTGTTTAATTGCCCCAAACGCACCGGCAATATTCTTTTATTGCAAAAATCTGAATTCTTTATCCGTCAATAAAATTCCATGGCATTCCATTAAGAGCTTTTTTAAAGATTCAGGAGTTCTTCCGGCATCATATGCACAAACAGAAATGACTCCTTTATTTAGTATGTATTTATTTAATTCACGCTCATATTTTTCAATTTCATTGTGGATTTCCTGATCATTTCCCCATTCAATCAGACCCCATGTGCATATGGAATCACCGGCTTCCTGATGAGGAGCAATACTGGTTAAAAAGTAATTAAGAACGGTATGCGGGTGGAAGTTTCCATTTGAATAATAAAAGTCAAAATTATTCATGATATGTACTTTAGCCATTTCAGCATGGCTTAACTTCTTTTGCAGTATTTTATTGATATAAAGGAGATTTCGGTCATTTTCAATAAACATGACATGATCACCATTTTTAGCTGCGGTGACTATAAACGAAACGGCATTGCAAAGGTAGCTCTCGATATTATCAAAAGGATAAAATATATGACCGCCTTTCGTTTGTTTTAGGTTTTTTATCAATTCCGGTACTATTTCCATACTGGACAACTCCCTAGCTTCTTATCAGCAGCAAGTATTTTTTGGCAGCACAAAGGGCTTTTATAGGGTTTGTCGCGCTAGCCTTTGGCAGTCCATATGAGCAGCCATCCACCTCATAGCCAATTTCATATCCAAAAAAGAGTAATCTGCTAGTATTTCTCTATTTCACGATTCCCTTTATCTTTTAATTTCAAACTTTTATTTTATCAAAATTGTAACATATTTGAACAGAAGCTTACTCTCTGAAGCTATTAAAATAAATCGACTTTTTTAGACAAAGGCAAAGCAAATGCTGTTTGCTCCTTGTCGAGTCTTACCGGAATGCAAAAAAAAGAAGGGAACCATAGTCCCCTCTTTCTATGTACCTTATGATAATCCAAAAAACTTCAGGATGCTTATAATGATGATTCCGACGATTCCGAAGTCCGAGTCTCCGAATGTTGCCCCTTCAAAGCCCACATTCCCCATTAAGACTAAAAGAATGGCTGGAATGAAGCTGATAATAAGGCCGTTGGCGAACGAACCAAACATAGCTCCACGTCTTCCGCCTGTCACATTCCCGAATACCCCTGCCGCTGCACCTGTAAAGAAGTGAGGAACAAGGCCTGGAACGATGATTTTCAAACCGATGACCGGAAGAATGAACATGGATAAAAGACCGGCAAGAAAGCTGAATAAAAATCCGATAATGACTGCATTTGGCGCAAACGGGAAGACCGTCGGGCAATCCAGTGCAGGTTTCGTATTTGGTGCAATCTTTTCTGCAATTCCTTTAAATGCAGGAACAATTTCAGCAATCAGCATACGTACACCAGCCAGTATGATATAAACCCCAGCAGCAAATGTGATCGCTTGCATTAATGAAAAGATGATGAAATTCGAACCGCCTGAAAGCTTCGATTCAATATATCCCTGCCCGGCGAACAAGGCTACGATGACAAAGAAAATGGTCATTGTCAGAGAAACCGCTACGGATGTATCGCGCAAAAATCCCAATGACTTTGGAACATTGATTTGTTCCGTTGTTTTTTCCTTGTTGCCAAACCATTTTCCGACCTTTGCAGAAGTAAAATATCCGATGGAGCCAAAATGGCCGACTGCAAAATCATCGCTGCCTGTAATTTGGCGGACATATGGCTGCAGTAAAGCAGGAAAGAGTACCATACATAACCCTAAAAGAATTGAACCTGCCAGGATAAGCGGAAATCCTTTCAATCCGCCAACAGATAAGGTAACAGCCAGCAAGCATGCCATAAATAACGTGTGATGGCCTGTTAAGAAGATATATTTGAAACGGGTAAAACGGGCAAGAATGATATTGACGATCATTCCAAATACCATGATAAGCGCTGTTGAGGCTCCGAATTTGCCCTGCGCAGCCGCTACAACCGCCTCATTTGTCGGTATCACGCCCTGCACATGGAAGGCGTGGACAAACATTTTGCTGAAAATGGTCAGTGCACCAGTCAAAACAGTAGCACCTGCTCCTATAATAATGAAGCCCATCACTGTTTTTAGCGTGCCTGATACTACATCAGCCGCAGATTTGCGCTGAAGCAGCAAACCAATAAGAGCGAAAAGCCCGACTAATATAGATGGCGTACCGAGGATATCATTCATTAAAAGATCTAACATAGCTTTTATCTCCTTCTGCTCGTATTATTCTAAAACGGAACCTAACTTTGATGTGATCTCCGGAATGCTCATCATGTTTTCCAGGGTTACAACCGTGCGTTTTCCATCATCAAGCTGGCCCATAATGTCAGCCGCCCCTATGAAAATATCGGCCTGGACCGTTCTTGCGGATGTTAAATCCGTATGATCCACTTCCGCTGTTTTACCCATTTCAGTAAGCGCTTTTTTCACGTTAAGCTCCATAATAAAGCTGCTTCCTAATCCATTTCCGCATACTACCATGATTTTCTTCATACTATTTCCTCCTTATTACGCTAAATGCGATTCTAGTTTAGATTTGATTTCCGGAATGCTCATCATATTTTCCAGGGTAACAACCGTGCGCTTCCCATCATCAAGCTGGCCCATGATATCAGCCGCTCCTATAAAAATATCAGCCTGGACCGTTCTTGCGGATGTTAAATCCGTATGATCCACTTCTGCTGTTTTTCCCATCTCTGTAAGTGCCTTTTTCACGTTAAGCTCCATAATAAAGCTGCTTCCTAATCCATTTCCGCATACCACCATGATTTTCATACCTTTTCCTCCTTCGAATATTTATGAATATAGTTCAGCAGAACGTTTTTATCTGAGCTTTGCAGAATATCTTCAATGTTTGATGGCTCACCAAGCAATTGTGTCAGCTGGACTAATGCCCGCAAATGCGATTCACTGTCCGCTGCTGCAAGCACAATGATCAGACGGACCGGTTTACCCGGCGCAAAATCCACAGCTTCATCGAGCTTTAATAGACTCATAGATAATGACCGCACGCCAGCTTCGGGCCTTGAATGGGGAATGGCAACACCTGGAGTAATGATGACATATGGCCCGTTTTCCTCAATGGATGAAATCATGCTGTATACGTATCTTTCTTCTATCGTCCCTAAATCCACCAGGGGCTGTGAAGCAGCTTTAATGCCTTCCTTCCAATCAGATACAGACGCTTTTAATTGAATGGTTTGTGATGTTAATAATTCTTCCAGCACAGGTTTCTCTGCCTCCTCTATTGAATGCTTGTTCATCTTCTGTGTCCCGGCAAAAATGTGGGATGAAAGAGCTGCCTCAAGCTGCTCATGATCACGAATGTCCGCATATTGTGCGATAACCTTCAAAAGCGCACCGGCATCAAGGCTTTGCCCTGAATAACCGTAAAGCTTTTGCATAACCTGCTGCCGGAGTTTTTGCTTATCTGCAATCTCCAAAATCGGCGGCACAATAAATAAGGCGGCATCTGTCCTAAGATGGACTGTGGAAAATACGAGATCATATGATAAAGGGTAATTCACCATATCTCTGATCGATAATGCATCTAAAAACAGTACATCAGGAAATAACTCTCTAAGCGTATACATCAGGATGCTTGAGATGCCTATTCCATTCGGGCAAACCACAATCGCACGCTTCCTGTCATCAAGCGCAGTGCCCTGCCTTCGGAGCCAGCCGCCGAAATGAATCGTAAAATACGCTGCTTCATCTTCCGGAACTTTGCAGCCTATTGCCTGCTCCATTGGGCTCATGGCTTTTCGAGTCAAATGGTGCAGCTCCGGATAAACCCTCTGAATCCGCTCTGCCATGCTGTTTGCATGTGAAATGCGGTACTGCATGCGGTAATAAGCCGGCCTAAAATGAATATAAAGCTGATTTAAAAGCAATTCCTTATCCTGCAGATGCAGGCATGCCAGCCTCTCAAATTCCTCAACAATGTTTTTCAAAAGCTGCAAAATGACATGATCCTCCTGCAGTGGAGACACATCCCTTGTCCGGTTCATGCTTAATAAATGCAGCGTTCCATAAAGTATGTCGGTTTCATTCCATTTTGATTGAAAGCCATCCGTTTTTACCATGTCTTCAACAAGCTTACATTCCTTCGCAGCCGTAAGCTCTTTCCAGCTGTCAATGGATTCCAGCGGGTCTCCTTTTGCAATCAGCGCATCTGCAGTCAAAAACAGATACGTCAATTCCTGGAGCCTCTCATCTGTAAAAGTAATGCCGAGCTTGCGTTCAATGGTTTCGAGCTCATGCTGGATGGAATGAATCTGTTTTGCTGCATGTCCCCATACACATTCCATGATGAGGGAACTGTTTGCACTATGGAGAACCTCATGTATCAGCTGTTCAGCCACATATCTTTTTGCTGTGCCCGAGCCTTTTACAAGATAGCCATCCTGCTTGGAATATCTAATTGTAAGATCTGCCTGCTTCATTTTTTCCTTTAATCGCTGCAGATCCTTTAATACTGTATTTCGGGAAACTCCTGAAATATACTGAAAGTGATAAAGAGACAATTCCTCCCTGCTAAGCAGAAGGGTCAAAGAAAAAACCTTCTCACGGTCTCCTTCGGAAAACAAATATGTGCGCGTAGTCAGATTCACCTGCAAATCTTCAGCAAGGATGCTGTCTGACAAGTAATAACCTGCTTTACGTTCATATCCGATAGGCTTGTAATCATGATAGTGAAGCCAATCATTCGCCTTCCCTATCCCATATTGCACCTGTCTTCGGGTCAAGCTGGTCTGCGCTTCAAGCTCATCCATCTTTAAAGGAGACGACTGCTGCAATATCCGCAGTAAGTGAGCACTTCGTTCATCTAATTGCATCTTTCATCCTCCTATGAATTAACCATACAGCACTACAACCAAAAACTGTACGGTTTTTGGGTCCGTTTATTGTCACATGCACTGCACAACAATATACTTTATCTTCTGCACAATAATACTATTACAGGCTGAAAACACAATAAGTGTCTAAGACAAAAAACAAGAAGAGTTGGCTTCACTCTTCTTGTTTATGTTTTCATTTTTTCATTCAAAGCCATGAATGTGTCCCTTCCAAAAAAGGCCTATGCTTTTTCTTCTATTTCTATTAAAAAGCGGTCATTTTCCATTAACACCTCTTCAAGCTGGATGATGATTTGCTGAGCATGGGCACCGGCAGTGTTTGCTTTCACATGCTTCAAAAGTACTTTAGTATCCGCTGAAAATTTATGCACAAAGCTATGGCACCTCGCCATATTGACTCTCAATGTTTCTCCGTACTCGTTTGTAAACGCGCGCCTGATGCAGCCCCTTACTCCTGCATACCCGTATGATACCTCAGACGCAGCTCTATACAGCAAAATCATTCCGGTGCTATGGCTTGATTCCGGATGCAGCCGGAGCTCCGTCATCAATGACATCACCCTTCGCACCAATGGTTTTGCCTCCTCCATCATCTTCCACCAATCCAGCAGGAGCTCATTCTCATCATGATTCATTCACATCCTCCTTACCGTTAAAGGCGCGGAATGGCTTGAACCGGTTCAGTCTGCGACAAAATCATATCCCACTGAGATCCAAGCAGCTCTTTGCAAAGATCATTTCCCTCCCAAATACTGCCTGCAATTTGCCTGTTCAGTTTCCTGCTGTAATCAACTAAATAATAAACATCAGGAGGTGCATTTTTTACAGCCAATTCAAAGTTAGGGCTCAGCTACTGCTCAGAAATTCTTAAAGTATCCAGATCAAAAACAAGCATGGCCAGCTTATTGGAGGTCACACCTCTTCGTAAACGGTCAATCGTTCCCTGCACAGCATCAAATCCATAACCAATATCCGCAACAGAAGCATGATACGGATTAAGGCCAGGCTGGACCCGCAACGTTTTAACCGAACGAAAACCCGTTGTAATCGAGCACACCACTTCCTTCGCAGCCATCCCTTTTTCAATAGCCGCATATATCGCATCAAGATAGGCATTTCTCTGATTGTCACTCATCATAAAATTTTCATCATCCTTTTCAAAATCAGATAGCACAGTCAACTCTCGGAAACTTACTTACAAATGTATTCAGGATGAACCTGCAAATGTCATGATTATTGAGGAAAAGATCATAATTCATCAACAATAGGGACAAATCTCATTTAATTCTCCTATTTTGCGGGTATAAGAGACTTCACTTTTTCCATTTAAATGGATAATAAGTTCAAAATCGCTGTAATTAGAGCCAATTCCTTGATGATTAGAGCCAAATTCAGCTTCATTCGAGCGAAATCGGCCTCCATTCGAGCGAGTTTGTCTGAAGAAAAAAACAGCCGCCTTAAAGGCTGCTGCTTGTCTTGTGACCTTACACTTCTTTGTCCTTAAAACATTCAGTCATTATCAGCAGGCGATGGAGCATGCTTTTACTAGACGCAGTGTATGAAAACATTCGTTTTTTTTGCAAAAGGATATAGCAGGACAACTACTTATGCAAAACTTAAAATTCCATAATATGGTACAATGAACGAAAATGATTTTTTAAGGAGATGTCCAGCTTGGATTTTAAAAAAATATTATTATATCTTATTGGCATCGCCACATTGATTACTGGATTTTTTATCTATCGTTCAACTTATACTTTTATCATTGGTTTAATTCTATATTTTATTGTTTACTTTACAGTAAAATCAAAACCCCAAAGAACAGACACCCATATTTAATAACTTTATATTGCCTGCATCGGACTGAAGGGTGAATGGATCACCCTTTTTTATTTAGCTATGTTAAAGAATAGTGTTGATGTTTAAAAAGGGCTCTGTTAAATAATACTGTTGATAATGGAATATAAAACAAGGACCTTAGATTTGGTCCTTGTTTTATATTATTGAAGAGTATTGTAAAACACTTTATATGCCCAAATGGTAAAGATAACAATTACCTTTTGCTAAATGTTCTGACATAGAAATAATCTTTCCAAGCTGATTAATCACTTCATCACGATTAATATTAATTCTTTCGTATTCTCCATCTTGTTCATTATCTCCATAAACAAAATTTCCTGTTATTTCAAAGGTATTTGGTGCATTCTCAAATAAATCTCTCCAAGATGTAAAAATACCTTTTAATAATTTAGAAGATTGTTCATCAAAAAGAGTGACTCCATAATAATTAATGCCTCGACCATTTGGATTCCCTTTTTTCGCAGGATTTTTACTTGGTATCCATTCTAATGAGTCTGAAATGTAATGGACAATATCATCGTGAATTACAACATTATCAATCACCCTGATGTTTTCTATAAGCGTCCAAATTTCATTAATTTCAATCGTTTCAGAAACAAGGTAAAATTTGTGTTCTAAACCCATATTCCCCTCCATAAATTAAGTATTTTTATCATATATTGTTTAACTAAATACATCGTAGTTCAAGAAAAAATGGACCACTATAACTTATATGTCGATAATCTTAATCTCTCATAACTAGCATTGGTGGATTACAATTCTTCTTTTGTTAGTGCCTGGAGTTCCGTTTATAACAAAGATAAAACTGGATTTTACCAAGAACAACACGATTTCATTAAGTATTCACATTATGATCCAGTAGTGAAACAAGTGAAAGCCCAATATTGTTATGATGCTAGTACAAAGTCGTTAGCCATTCAAGAAATATTCTGGAGTTCAGCTGTTCAGCACAGAGCTTTATATATCAAAGGATATGGGTCCAGCAATCGGAAAGAATTGGACCACTAAAAGTGATGCTACGAATTATAAATATGTTTTATGATCGTCGGATTGTAGTTTTTGGTACCGGGGAGATTGGTCATAGCTTCGCTTGTTATGCGAGATCTTGTCCCAACCAGCCTCAAACATCTTTCTACAAGTAGGGGGCGAACAGTCTAGTTCACGAGATCTTAGTCCCACGCACCCGTACGTTCTACCCTGGCTACGAAATAATAGGTCCTATAAAAAAAGAGCAACCAGTAAAAACTGGTTAACTCTATAATGCGAACGTACCCGTTAGTTCAACAAGAACTAGTTGCTGTATTCCTCATCATTAATTATTTTATATAACGTAACGAATTCTTCAGATATAGAAATAAAGTGGTTATTCTCACGATGACTTAAGCCTCTTACCATACCATCAATCTTTCCAAGAAATTGAGGTTTTTTCTTACCAATATACCAAGAGAACAACTCACCATTAGAATCATAACTACCAAAAAAATAAGCATAATTTCCTCTAACACATAAAGCATGTGAACCGTACAATTTTTCTGGGACTTTATGATAATTTATTATTTTAGATTCAGGATAAATCTGTAATAAAGGAAAGTCGGTGTGGGGAATAGCCAAACGGAGGACCCCTCCCCTTTACAAATAGCATAACAATCTGATATGAATGGTCTATCCATTAAGTCGGAACGATATCTAAAAATAACACTACCAGTAAAATCGAATAAAACTAAACCTTCTGTTGATATTCCATTTCCGAAAACACCTTCATCAAAATAACTTATCCAAATGCACCCGTTAGTTTAAGTACAATATTTCACAATCTAATTTCGGTCTTCATTTCAATAAACGGTCAAAAGTTACTTTTACAGAGTTTATGAAATAATTACTTTAAATCCTCCCAATAATTTTCCATCAAAGAGATTGACCAATCGGGTTGGCTTACTTCATCTTTTGGTAGAAATTCTTTCAATACTGGCTTAATGTCGATAATCGGAGTTCCGTCTAATGCATCTAATCCCTTAACTATTAATATACGCTGTTTTTGTTCAACAAGTTCAACAATAGTTACACCTAATTTATTTGGTCTATTTTTTCCTCTTTGAGCAAATATTCCAACCTCGGGATAATCTTTATTGTTTCTTGGATGTCTTGCTTCATACTGAATTTTATCATCTGATACCTTATCAAAGAAAAAAATGATTTCTAAGTGTGAGAATTCATTAATACCTTTCAATGAAGAATCATTTATATTTTCCGCTAGTTCAATTGTAGATATGATTGAACCCCAATTATCATCCAAGATATCTTTTCTAGTATTATTTACAAAGGCAATTGGTTTGATAGAATACTGCATTTGTTCCATCCCCTCCTATACATACTTCTTTAAGAAATAAGGTCCCATTTTTCATCTTTATCATAACAAGCACAATTCTCAAAAGAAAATATAGAATAATTATACATATCCATAATTTTATCTTATTGAACTCTCCTACATCGTAGAAAAAGCTACCCTTAAAGGCTAGCCACTTGTTTACTTACGCACCCGTTAGTTGAAGAAGAGTTATTTAAGTTGGGTTTACTAGAAACCTTAAAACACACTTTAAAGCAGGAATATTTGTGAATTTATTAAAGGATGGTTTTTCTTTAATCGGTAAAAAAATAATCGCATGAAATCAACGCTCTAAATGAGCTAATTTCATGCGATTACTATTCTAATTCTCTTATAAATCTAATTTTCTTTCGGCAAGCCACTTAATCATATTTGGGTCTGCGTGTGAGAAGAACTGGCTTTCTCCAATATTTAAGGTCGCAATAGCTGCTTTGTCTCCATCAGTTAAGCTGAAGTCAAAGACATCAATATTTTCTACCATACGTTCTGGATTTGTTGTTTTTGCTAAGACTACAATTTCTTGCTCCACGAGCCAACGTGAAATGACTTGTGCAACTGACTTATTATATTTCTTACCTATTTCACTAAGAATTTCATTTTGGAAAATCTCATTTTTCCCTTCTGCAAAAGGAGCCCATGCTTCAGGACAAATCCCTTGTGCTTTTAACGCTTCAATAGCTTTTGTTTGTTGGTTGAATGGGTTAATCTCAATTTGGTTGATAGCTGGAGTTACTTCGTTGAACAATGATAAATCCACTGCCCGGTCAACCGCAAAATTTGAAATACCAACGGCACGTATTTTCCCTTCTTTTTGAAGTTCTTCCATCGCATGCCATGCACCATAAATATCATTATAAGGCTGATGGATAAGTAATAAGTCAACATAGTCTAAGCCAAGACGATTAAGTGAACCTTGAAAAGAATTCATTACGCCATCATACGATACATTTTCAATCCATATCTTGGTTGTAATGAAAAGCTCTTCGCGAGCAACGCCTGAATTTTTAATTCCTAATCCGACTTCCGTTTCATTCATATAAGATTGTGCAGTATCAATATGACGGTAACCAGCTTTGATAGCATTAATCACAGCTTGCTCTGTTTTTTCTCCAGGGATTTGGAATACTCCAAAACCTAAAATTGGAATTTCAACACCATTATTGAGTTGTATAGTTTTCATTTTTTCTGCCTCCGTATTGGTTAATTACATAAGGCTACTATAAACTATGGAGTCAACTCCATAGCAAGAAATTTATTCGAGTTTTTTGAAATGTTTCATCTCCCATAACTTCTCCACTTTATCTTTCGTCAATTCACCACTTTTGAACTTCGCTATATGAACGTCATAGGTGTCAATCTTATATTGTAAGAGGGAATGTACTTCTTTCATTTTCTCTATATTTTTTTCAACTTCCTCCAATTGGTCAACCAATATTTGTTTTTGAGCCTCCTCCACATTTTGGGTTTCTCTAAGCCTCGCAAGTGAAGCGAATTCAATCAATGACTCAATGGATAATCCTGCCGAACGAAGACTTTTTACAAGAAAAATCCAATTCAAATCACTGGTTTGATAATTACGATAACCATTTTTATCACGTGTAACTGGTGGTATCACACCAATTCTTTCATAGTAACGAAGAGTGTCGACCGATAGGTCAAACATTTCTGCAACTTGTTTACTGTTCATAATTTTCCTTTCTAAACTATTTTAAATTTATCTTACCTCAATTGTAAAAAAAAGAGAACGTAAGTCTCCGGGCTTTAGCAACGAGCTAAAAAGGGAGTAACTTCTTCAACTAACCTGCCCCGTTAGTGCCATAAGAAAAAGGCTGCCGCAGCAACCCTTGTTATTGAAGTAAAGCACCCGTTAGTTCTATTAGGGTATGGAAAGGGAGAACACTATTCCCATTCATAATCAGTCACCAGCTCAACCTTTTCTGGCATTATTTTTTGAAGAGAGTCTATTGTTGAAAAGTGTTCATCGTTTGAGAATGCGGCTATATAATCGCCATCATGCCCTACCCAAAACATAGTGGAACTCTCAGTTAAAGTTGCTATCGGGGTATTGGCTATCCATTTTAGTTTAATAAGTCTGGTTCGGTTATTTTTAGTCCTTTTTACAGGATAAGGTGACTCATGTTCCCTTTCCTCTAGTTTGAATATATCCTGTTTTAAGGACCATAATGATAAGTTCAACATGCTCCCATTCCCATGCAAATAAGGATAGTATTGTTTAAATTGCTGTGGGCTGCGGATAATTGCCTTTACAAAGAACATGTCTTTACGACTTCCCTTCATACAATTGAACTCTATATTTTGCACCTTAAACAGCTCTTCGTACTCTGCTAGTTGAAAATCATCGATTTCCGCAAGTGAATAAATAGGGTAATAATTTGGGTTTTCCAGCCAATTGCAAAAGAATTCTTCATGGACATCTGTATAGTCCCCATCAATATAACAAGAAAACTCTACGATATTTTGGAACTCACCGGTTATCTCAAAAGGATAAGTGGCTTCTGGGCCAGGTACAGTTATTATTTTTTCTTGAGGGAAGTAGCTTATTTCTACCTTCATGTTATTCGCCTCTCTTAAAAGGGTCGGATAGTTATATTTTTATTATATACTACTTGAAACTGTTGTTTTCACTGGCTTATTAGAGTTATCAGCTTGTTGAACTAACCTGCCCGTTAGCTGAAGAACAAAAAGTTGATGTAGCAGCCCTCCTTCTTTAACTAACGCACCCGTTAGTTGAACAAGAATTTGAGAGTATTAATATAAAATCCCTATTTATTCCTAAGATGAAAGAGTGTGGTTTATAATTGAAATTATCTGAGTAGTATAAAATTATGGGAGCGATGGAGATGAGTAAAAAAATTTTAATAGCTTTACTCTGCTTAGGATTAATTGTGGTACTTTATTTTTCAGCTTCCCGTCCTGGTTCAAGTCCTGGTTCAAGTCCTGGTTCTAATTATATTCCTACTACATCCTTGGAAGAAGCAATCTGTGCAAAAGTAGAAGCACAGAATGAGGATTGCAAAAAAGTGATTTTAATTGATACCGATTCAAATGTGGCTTTTGTCGAGACTGAATTCGGAATCCATCCTGTTCTTATCAGCAAAGACCATACCAAAATGGTAAAAATGATTCCAGGATTAGATTTCCAAGAATTCAGAGAGGAAAAGGAGGAGAATGGACCAATAACCTGGAGAGTTGAAAATAATGTCCAAAAGGATTTCTCCATTCTATACGGATTTGCCAGAGACAAGGCAAAGACCATCATTATAAATAGTGAAGGCAATATACAGCCAAATAAACTTTATGTTCGGGACGACTTGGCTGGAATGAGCGGAGGTTCAGGTACGGCTGCGTTGTGGGTTTGGTATATTACTTCTAAAGATGAAATGATTAAACCAGCGGATATAACAGTTTATGGAGCAGATGGTCATCTTATTTACGGAGGAAGCAAAGAGGAATAGTGAAGGGATAACAGAATGAAAAAGTCGGTAACTAAAAAAGGATGGGAACCAACCAAACACCAAATTTAAACCGATTAATTTTATTTGATAGGTTAATATATATCGGTTAAACAGGATTTTTAGGTGGAGTAGCCAACTTTGTTCTCACTTACTAAAAAGTCAGTTTCCGACTTTGTTTTTCAAAGTTACATATTATCCCTCATATTTAACTATCCTGCACCGTTAGCGAAACAAGAAAAGCGACTGCTCTTATTGAACAATCGCACCCGTTAGTTGAAGAAGGTTTGTGCTTAGTCTTCAAAATCATTTTCATAAGGGTTTGCATACAAATCAATATCAATTTCAGCTTTAACACTATTTGCAAATTCAATCTGTTCGTTATCCAGATACAAACCCGGTGAATCTCCATTTTCCATAATAATCAATGAAGATTTTACATTCGAGTTTATACTTTGTTTTTAACTGATTTATTGTAGCTGCTTTATTTTTTAACGGTCCTAAAATCTGGTCCATTTGTTCCTTCACATCAAAGGATTCTCGATAGCCCGTACTTAATTCCCAGGCTGTTTCTTTTCGATATAGAGTTTTCGTTGAAATAACATTTGGATTATAAGGTCTTACAATCACTTCACCCTTTTTATAGGTTTTTGTTGGTTTAACTTCCAACGTTTTGGTCGCATAATTTATTGGAAATTCAGCTCCATACAAGCTGAAGTAAACCTTTACTTGAGTTTTGTCCAAGGTCAAATTCCCCCTCCCGATAGTTCCATAACAAAAAGAGCTGCCAAAGCAACTCTCTTATTGAAGTAAACCACCCGTTAGTTCATTAAGGTTTTTCATTTATGATTCCCGACTATATTTAAGTGGAATTAGTTCACCAATTTTAGTTTTCTGTAACTCGCCATCTATATCTAAAACAACAAAACAATCTGGTGAATAATCGGAGATTAATTCCCTACACAATCCACACGGACTAACTACTCTTAACTCTCTATTTTTTTCATCAGAATAAGGATGTCTAACGGCAACAATTGTATCAAAGTATTTTTCTCCGTTTGAAATTGCATTTCCAATCGCGATAGCTTCAGCACATACTGTAATTTGTCCAATGTATGCTTCTATATGTACCGCAGAAACGATATTTCCCGACTTTGTTTTTAACGCTGCTCCTACATGATGCCTATCATCTTCATAGAGGTGAGTAATTTTACTTTTAGCTTCATCAATTAATTTAAAATCATTTTCTGTTAAAGGATAAGTTTTCATATTTTTCCTCATTTTTCTTATTTGTTTACCTACTTATATTTAAATATTTTTCTTTACAGTATCTATATATTCTAACTTAAGAAGTGTTCTTTTTATGAAAAATATAAGGTATTATCATGTTTTTACCAAAAATCCTTATTGAACTATTCTGCCCCTTTAGTTGAACAAGAAGGCTCTGCCTTAACTACATCGGCACTCTTTCCACTGTAGAACATTCCGCAATTGTGATGCTTCATTTTACTTCTACGACAAACACGTGGCTTGCACTGCCCTTTTCCCAACTTGCAAAGACATCGTATACATATGTCCCTTTTTCATTTGGTGCTGTAAAGGAGTTCCCTTTTAGGGTAACTGTTGCACTTTCATTATCCGGATTCCAACGGTTCGCCCCCACGCTGCCCTTGTTCGGCTTCTTCCCGTATCCAAATGTGATTGTAGATCCTGGAGATATCGATATGGGCTTAGCTTGGTGGTGTTGGATTATTCCAACTGGACCGATGGTATCAACGCACCTTGCGTTAAACATGGAATTCCAGCAATACGACCCGGGATATACCCGTATGGATTTACCATCTGCGTTCACAGCGGGTTGTGGTGGTTCTGCCTGAAGCATCCCCACACCTATGTATACTCCAAAAAGAATCAAACCAACCAGTCCTACTAGCCATATGGGTTTTTTCATGAACATTCCTCCTATTTCTATAAACGGATGTTTTCTAGGTTCCGTTACATTCCTACAACAAGAATATTAAGAACAAGTGGTAATCACTAATAAAGGATATGGAATAAGAAGGACTTCTTCTTCTACTAACCTGCCAGTTAGCGGAATAACAAATAACTTTGTTCAACTATCGCTCGCTTAAGGCCAACATTCAGACAAAAGTGTACTAAGTGATATTTTAACTGGGGATAATCCCTTCTAGATAGATAATTAGGAGGAGATTATATGTTATTATCCAAAGCGTGGGAAAATTATGAATTCGATAAACGTATTGAGGGTTACTCACCTCATACGATAAAAGCATACAAATTCCAATTGTACTTACTGATAAGATATTTCAAGGATATTGATATTAAAACACTTACCACAGAAGATTTAAAACAATACCTTATAAGTACTGGGAATCATTTGAAGCCGGCGAGCCTTGCACACCGTATACGATTCTTAAAGTCCTTACTTAGGTGGGCATATGAAGAGGGCTATCTATATAACAACCCAGCCGTAAAAATAAAAGAGCCTAAATTGGGGCAGAATACCGAAATTTCTTACTGATCACGAGATTGAATTACTTAGAGAGGCTTGTTATTCCCCATTCGAAAATGCATTGTTTGAATTTATGTTTTCGACGGGGTGCAGGATTGGTGAAGTTGCAATACTTAACAAAGAGCACATAGATTGGCCCAGCAGATCAGCGATAGTCAGAGGGAAAGGTAATAAAGAACGCGAAGTTTATTTCAATACTCGCAGTGACATTTGGTTAAAGCGTTACCTGGATGAACGGCAGGATCAAGATTCAGCCCTATTTGTCACGGAACGCTGTCCTCATAGGATGAGTACAGCCCAGATACGTTACATCATAAAGCGAATTTCGAAAAGAGCAGCCTTCAATAAAAATATCCACCCTCACCAATTCCGACACAGTTATGCGACTCATTTATTAAATAATGGGGCCCCTCTTGAAGTTATTCAGACTTTACTCGGACACGAAAAAAGTGAAACAACCAGGGTCTACGCCCATCTTAGCGGGAAAATAAGGAAAGATTTCTACAATAAATACTTCTAGCGAAGGCTGCTGAAGCAACCTCCATTACTTTAACTAATGCACCCATTAGTTTAAGTACAAATATTCACAAACTTTAAAAAGCCAGTATAGTCAATTTCAATAATCATAAGACCTTCAAACTAATAATAAAGTGTTACTGCTTGTTTAAGAAACGCCTCGGTAAGACGCATTTTAAATTTTAATCAGTAGTTTCAATACAGGATTTTATAATCCTAATACCATCTTTTGCAATTCCAACTAATTACATAAGGCAAACAATTATCTCAATCTCCTATTGCTTCTACTAAATTTTTCCCTCGGAGTGCTTCTTCACATAACTCCTTTAACTTTATTGAAAAGTATCTTACTTTTTGGTCATCTATGTTATTAGAATTGTATTTTTCCGATAAACCATCACAAATGTTTATTAATTCCTTTATCTCTTGTATGGAAAAATCTTTGTCACCATATTGATCTAAACCTAAAAGTAAATCAAACTTCTCTCTTGGTCCATTTGCTCTATATCGTTGCCAATATTTTTCACTTATGCAAAGAAAACCTTGTAATTCTTCTCTAAACTTTATATGCTTTCGAGAATCCTTAGTTTTGATATAGAAATCTAAACCTACACCAGAATCAAAAAATTCACTTAAACTTTTTTTATCGATATTTTTATCCATACTTTAACCACCATTTCTTTTATAATTATCGGCTCTAAAGCGTTGTACAACTATCGCACCCGTTTGTTTAAGTACATTTCTTCACAATCTTATTTTAGATCAAAAGTAACATCCTAATGGGGTATAACCAATGTTAACTACAGTTTAACGTAAATTGTTTTCAAGAATGTAGCCATTTTCCCAAGTTCCTATTAGTAAAAATAGGTCATCGCTACTGAATTCCCCAAAACAAGCGTATCTAATTTTTTCAACTACTATGGGTTTTAAATCATCGTATCGCAGTATTAAAACTGTCTGACTATATGTAAGGATAATATATCGACCATCGTTTGACTGGTGAAGATGTTGAAAATAGCCCAAGTGGTCAGGATAATCCTGTTCTGATAAGCAGACTGTCTTTAGTATTTCTTCAAACTGTCCATCGAGTATAAATACCTCATAATTATCCACAACAATATATGTGTTATAACTTGAACAATAGATAACTGATTTCCAGTGCCAGATTTCTGAATTCTCCATCACTTTAATCGACCCTGTATTTAAGGGGTCTTTTACTTTTACTATTTTATTAACTCTGTAACCTTCGTGATTTTCATAACTCAAAGTAAATAAATAGGAATTTGCATTTTTGATATACTGATTATAATTGATAAGGGTTGTTGTTGAATCTTCAAATTCCGTTAGGATTCTGTGTTCCCCCTTATCAATGTTGATTAATGCCAGCTGTTGCCCATTTTTGGTTTTCAGTGTATCAAGGATAAGGAAGGGAGTATTAGTTACTACAAAGTCCCCTTCGACAAATCCATATTTTTTATTAGATTTAAGGGTTTTGACTAATTGAAACCCCTCTGTATCATAAACACAAAATGCCCCGATTGTCCTTTTTATATATAAGTAGTTATCGTTCTGTGAGAACTGGGTATAGCCAGGATCTTTAGGTTTACTAAGCTCCGCAATTTTTTCCCAAGAACTTGAATCAAAAACAATGGTTTTACTACCCATAGTATGGCATAAAAAACGGTGGTTGTTCGAAAGTTTAATTTGATATGAAGTTTTCAATTTTTTAATCAGATTCATTTGAAGCATTGCCTACCAGCCCCTGTAAATTCTCTTACCTAGACATTTAGGTATTTTAACCCTTTAAGTTGAATAATAAAAAAGATGGGTTCGTAATAGCCATCCCATCTTTAAATATATCAACTAACGCACCCGTTAGTTCCATAAGAATCTTTATAATTCATCGCTTTTTTTATTCGTTGACTGGTTCTATCGTTTCAGCTTCTAATTTATTTTCCTTTGTGTAACCTTTTCTTAAGGTAACAGGCACTTTATCCCCTTCTTTTATCTGATTGTAATAGTCCGAATGGTCATATCCATATACGATGACGTTATCTTTATATCGGAGGGTGAGTTCCCATTCCGACACATCATCTCTTACGTATTCTTTTTTGACTACGGTTGCTTCTACTATTTTCTCTTTAAAGTGGTCAATTTGAGGACCTTCGGAACAACCAGATAACATAATACCTATTACGATTAATAAAACCCATACTACGTTCATTATTTTCATTTTGCGGACCTCATTCCTTACACCCCCTTAAAAAGAGTAAAAAAACTAAACTGCCCCGTTCGTATTATAAGGTTAACCAGAATGCTAAATATTTCTGGTTGACCTTATTTATTTTGGTCTTATTATATCAGTAGCCAAGGTAGAACGTAAC
>NZ_FOMA01000003.1 GCF_900112495.1 Bacillus sp. OV322 | reverse complement strand
ATTTGATTTGATTATAACGGGTTTATTGCAAAAGAACACAAAAAACCCGAATAAGGGACTTTTTTATAAGTGTCCATTATTCGGGTTACAGTTCAGTTTGCCGGATTCTGGCTTTTCTTTAGGCATTATTCACTCAGTACCCTTTCAATCTTAATTTCCCTCTCCTTATTCAGGTCAATGATTTCTTCGCCGGATTTTACCAGGGAATGAATGGGATCATAAGGATTGATCATAATAATCTGCCCCTGGATCTTATTGCTTAGCATGACTTGCTTTCCTACAAGAGATTCCATGATTTTATTCAAAAATACAAGGAGGATGGACGGATCGAACTTACCGAACGCATCCTCATTCATTTGCCTGATAACATGATAAAAAGGAATGGCTTCATGATATACACGGTCAGAAGACATCGCATGAAACACATCAGCCACTGCAACGATCTTGGCAAAATAGTTTGTATTTTTTCCTTTTAGCCGGAATGGATACCCTTCCCCGTTTTCCCTTTCATGGTGCGATAAAGCCGTAAGAGGTATCGATGGCGGGAGTTCTGGGACCTTTTTAAGCAGCTCATACCCGTAGACGGTATGAAGCTTTACTTCTTCGTATTCTTTTTCGGAAAGTTTGCCTGGTTTATGAAGGATATGGCTTTTAATCTTGGTTTTACCGATATCATGCAGGGTAGAAGCAAGCGTAAGTTCTGTCAGTGCTTCTCCTGTTAGTCCCAGCCATTTTCCAATATAGGTTGAAATGATGCCTACACAAATATTATGCCTGTAAGTGTATTCATCCTTCTCCAGCATCTCCTTGAAAAGGTAATAAATATGCGGAATTTCTGCTGCTTTAGTAATGGTAGGAATGATGGCATGGTTTATTTCCTGCAGAGGAACAGTTTCTGTACGCTGTACATAATGAAAAATTTCACTGATCTGCTTTGAAGCTGTTTCAATTTCCATTGATATTTCTGCAATTTTCTCTTTCACATTTCTTTTATCCATTTTAGTATCCAATAATGGATCATACCTGTACTCTTTATTTTTCTTAAGCTGCAGAATCATTGTATCAATATCCGGTATAGTAAGAGGCGGATTCATTCGGTTAAATTCGGATGCCATCTTCATTCCCAACCCTTTTCCATATAATTCTCTTTTTTTACAATAATAACAAATTTTATTATTTATTGTAAGGAAAATTAAAGGAAGCTGTACAGATTAAAGATTATTTTTCAGCCTGCTTCCTGCCTTTTGAAGTTGTTCTCCTACCGTGCATTGTGAAATGCAGAATTTATGGGCATAGCCCCTGCCTTTATCTTTTCTGAACTGTTTATATACAAAACAATCCTTGCAGTATGAAACAAGGATTTCATCCACATCGTCAAACACTTTTTTTCTATCCATACCGCTTCTCCTTTTTATTTTAGGCTCTGTTTTGCATGCTGATTTTAAAGCGCTCATATTCGCGCTTCACACCTTTCCTTCTGCTCCATGATACAATCAGCTTTTACTTTGCTTTAACAGAGCCATATTATAAAGCTAGCCTGGAACTAATGCTCTCTCCTTTAAGTGCAAGAGTTGCAAGTTTATCAGCCTCATGATTTTCTTTTCTTGGAATATGTTCATACTCTGGCTTAATGCCGAGCTTGTTTAATTTATCTTCAATTCTGTCAAACCACTTGCCTATAACATCATCAAAGCAAGGCCATTCTCCTTTTAGCTGATTGATTACTACCTGGGAGTCCCCTTTAATGGTGCACTTCTGATGGTGCACACCAAGCTCCTCAAGCATGTTAACGGCTTCCATCAGCGCTGCCGATTCGGCTTCATTGTTGGATTGCAGTTCATGAAAAAGACGGTTTGAACGGAGCCTCATTTCTTTTTTTCCTTGTGTATAATATATCACCACACCGATTCCGGATAACCCATTCTCTTTTTGAAATCCTCCATCAAAATAAACCGTCGCATCCTGCGGCTCTGCGGCTGTTTCTTCAAGAAGCTTTGTAAGTTCTTTCCTGGTCCATACCGTCCCGATTTCATCCTGGAACTCGATATGCTTCAGCCTGCCGGATTTTTCAAGATCCATCGCGATTATTAAAGCCTGCTTTGCATCCACCCAGTCTGAAGTAAATGTGGCGGATGGCTTTTTTGCCGCACCGTAAGTCCATTGCATAATGACCTTCATGATTTTTCATCTCCATTTCCCTTTATGGATGAAATGCCCGTTTTGGAATGTGATTCCTCTAAAGCCGGATTTATAAACTTTTTATATTTTATCCACATTTTGCAGATTAAAGTCTATAATTTACATGTGGAACTGCAATCCTCTTATGGAGCTGTTTTTAATGGCATGTAAGTTTACCATAACTGGCAAAACGCAGCTACGGATGATTCACTTTATTTTCTCATAGTTATATGGATTCTTTCCAACAATATAATCAAAAAAGAAGGCTTACTAGTGGATTAAGGAAGGAGAAAAGCATGATAGAAGTATACATAGACGGAGCAAGCGCTGGCAACCCGGGCCCAAGCGGCGCCGGAATCTTTATAAATAATAACGGAACAATTGAAAGGCATGCCATTCCGCTTGGCGAAATGGAAAATCACGAGGCAGAGTACCATGCACTTATAGAGGGCTTAAAAATCTGCTGTTCAAATGGATACCGCACTGTTTCGTTCCGGACTGATTCGCAACTAATTAACAGCGCGATGGAAAAGGAATTTGCAAAAAACAAACGATATGCGCCACTGCTGGAGGAAGCTTTGAAATTTACCAGGGAGCTGGATTTATTTTTTATAAAATGGATACCAAGCATAGAAAATAAATCTGCTGATGAACTTGCAAGAAGAGCCATCCGCCTTAATCCGAGGGATAGTTAAATGAATAAAAACACGCTTGCAGATATGGTCTTATTATTTGTTGTGCTTGTTTGGGGCGCCACTTTTGTTATGGTCCAAAACGCCATTTCTTTTTTGGATCCTTTCACTTTTAACAGCATCCGTTTTTTTGCGGCTTTTATCATCCTCCTAATAAGCTATCTTGCGCTGTATAGAAAACGGCCTGCAGTCTGGACAAAATCATTATTCTTCTCAGGCAGCAAAATAGGCATCTGGCTTTTTTTAGGTTACGCATTGCAAACATATGGCCTGCTTTATACAACACCATCAAAAGCAGGGTTTCTTACAGGGCTTAGCGTTATCATGGTGCCGGTATTTTCTCTTTTGCTGCTAAAGCAAAGGCTCTCCAGAAATACAGTTATCGGTGCTGTTTCAGCCGCAGCAGGGCTATATTTAATGACCGCTTCAGGACAATCATCCTTTAATGCTGGAGATTTCCTGGTTTTTCTCTGTGCAGTAAGCTTCGCCATGCAAATCATTGCGACAGCCAAATATGCCAGACTTCATCCGGCGCTTCCGCTAACAATGATACAAGTATTAACAACGGCGTTTCTGTCAGCGCTATCCAGCCTGATGTTTAAAGGATCATCACATGCCTTAAATCCGGCTATTTTCTTAAAAACAGAGGTATGGACGGCATTGATGGTTTGCGCGATACTTGCCACTGCATTTGCTTTTTTTGCACAGACATATTTCCAGGCCTATACATCTCCAACTCGTGTGGCACTTATCTTTGCCATGGAACCAGTCTTTGCAGCAGCCACATCCTTCATTGTGACAGGAGAAAAGTTAACCGTCATTTCCCTTCTTGGCTGCATCCTTATCCTGCTGGGAATGGTCGCTGCAGAACTCCCTGCCAAAACCCCAGCCTCAAAAGCGGTATGAAAAACAGAAGCACCTTATGAGCTCAGCTTTTTGAAGCAAATAGAACATAGGAATTTGGTAAGGCGGCCTTTGTATTCTGAAGCCTAAGCATCTTTTAAGGATCGAGGCTAAATACTCTCCATCCTGCAGGACTCAGCAAACTAGGCGCTGACGCTGGATTATAACCAAGCCACTGAAAAATTCTTTAAAGGATAGACTTTGCTAACCGGTTGATTTCCACTCCAGGATGCTCCGCTTTCCGCGGGGCGTGCGGTGAGCCTCCTCGACGCTGGCGTCTGCGGGGTCTCACCTGACTCGCTGATCCCGCAGGAGTCTCCGCACCTTCTGTTCCAATCAACCTAGTGATATTGCGTAAAATATTTACCTAATGTTTGGAAATTCAAGACCCTCACTATGGCTTTAGTTTTATAATAGAGAGTCATTTATTCAAATAATTGGTTCTAATGATGCGAATATTACCTCAACGTGCAAAAGTTAATGGGTAGTGCGGGTAATTGACCTCGTAGACTTAACTTTTGTTTTGAAGAGCTTAAGGATAAGGATAAGTATTAACATAAAAGCAATTAATCTCAATTGCATGTTCAAATAACTATTATTCAAAACGATTTAAATCGTAGAACGTTCCTAATTCGATATGTTCTTTAAATATACCTCAAGATGGCTTCAGAAGAGAAAGTCCTAGTTCCGAGCTCCCTGATCAATTTCCGTAAACTGAGGTAGCAAAAAATAATGAAGCTGGCGGTCTAAAAACAGGGTAAAAAAGGAATGATGATATGAAAAGCGGACTTATCCCAAAAAATGGAATAAGTCCGCTTTTTTGCAGGCAGATCTGCCAACAGATTCAAAAATCAGCATTTTTTTATGGTCTATTGGGGCATATGGATTTTTTAGGCCAGCAGGCCGCACTTTCTCGCATAACTTTCGGCAGCTGCACGACTATGTATTTTCTGCTGCTTCAGATTTTCCAGGAGTGATATATAAAAACTTCCATCAAATGTTTTTTGGGCTTTCAGGGTTACTTCAATCGCTGCATTCACCAGAAAATCTTCTGCATTGGTATACCGCTTGCCGAAGTAAATAAAGCCGATTGCATCCTCGCCAAATGCAAAACCTTTAGCTTCGAGAAATTTCACATATTCTTCAACTGACTTTTCCACAGGCTCATCCTCTCTGCGACTTTCCATTTTCATCCTACATCTTACCCTATTTCCTTTGATTTGACTATCCGTAATTCGACATAAGCTGCAAAGGTTATGGAAATCATATTGCTGGGAGGTGTAATGATGAGCAAACACAGTAATCGCGGTGCCAAAGCATTCAGCGGTGTCAGCCCGCAAGGAAATAATATTGAAGATGGCAGGGATAACAGCCCTAAGTCAAAGCTAGAACAGGCACAAAAGAAAATAAATAAAAAATAGCGAATCATTTTTGGAATGACCAGCCTGGCTCAACAAAGAGGAAATCCCGGCCTTCCGCAGAAAATATGCGAAAGAAACAATTATTGGCAGGATTAAAATAAAACCGTTCCTGATGGTGACTGCCCCAAAAAGTCAGAATGAAATATCTGACTTTCGGGGGTCGGTACCTTAGGGAACGGTTTTATTAAAGCAGGCGATGCAGTCCTTTAAATTCATGATGCTGGGCCATATATTTTACTTTTTCCCTGTCATATTGAAAGGCAGCTTCTTCCAATGAACATGAAACGGGGACATCACATTTGATTTCTGCAAGCTGTCTTGAAAGATGGAGCATATCAACCGCACTTTCAATCTTGGCTTTCTGTGTTTTAGTCAGGGAATCCAGGTTTTCTAGTATTCCTTCAATGCTTCCAAATTGGATAAGCAGTTTTAATGCGGTTTTTTCGCCAATGCCCTTTACACCCGGATAATTATCGGCTGTATCTCCCATTAGCGCTTTTAAGTCAATCATCTGGCTTGGAGTAATTCCCTTCCATTCATAAAAGGTATCAGGATTGTGCACTTCATAATTGCCAAACCCCTTCTTTAATAGAATGACAGAGATATTATTTTCAATCAGCTGAAGCATGTCCTGATCTCCTGTGAGAATGGACACGGAAGAAGCTGTGCTGGATGCTTTGGCAATGGTTCCAATGCAATCATCCGCTTCAAAACCCGGGAGCCCGATATTAGGAATATCAAAAGCTTCCACAGCTTCCTTAACGAGGTCAAACTGCGGAACCATTTCAATAGGGGCGCTTGAGCGATTGGCTTTATATCCTTCAAAGAGCTCATTGCGGAACGTGGCACTGCCCATGTCCCAGCATACAGCCATATGAGTGGGAGAGAAGTAGTTAACTGCTGTAAGCATATGCTTTAAAAAACCCTGAACCGCATTTGTCGGCATGCCCTTTGAATTAATCATAAACTGTCCTGTAGCTGCAGTGGCATAAAATGCTCTAAATAAAAGAGCCATCCCGTCTACCAGCAAAAAGGATGGCATCTGTTTCATACTGTTTGTATCCAAAAAAATCACCTCTAAAATTAAATACTATATCATGATTATACCATATTTCATGTATGTATTTAAGCGGTACTCAGTGCCAATCTGCTTATTCGCTGCCGCATTCAACTGGATTATCTTCATAAGATATCCAATCGCTGTAGCTGCCGGTGTATATCTTCACATTTTCAAATCCCACTTCCTTTAAAGCAATAAAATTGGCTGCAGCTGTAACACCAGATCCGCAGTACACAATAATTTGCTTTTTGGAATCATAGCTCCGGAACCTGTCTCTCTGTTGATCGGGCTCAAGATATTTTCCGTCTTCAAGGGAGTGTGTCCAGACTTCGTTCAATGCTCCTGGTATTCTTCCAGCTTTTTTATCAATCGGCTCTTCTATTCCTAGAAAACGCCTTTCTTCACGGGAATCAAGCAATATAACATCCTCTCTTGCCTTCCCTGCTATTTCTTTCACCTCTTCATAGCTTGCAGCAATTTCATGGTTCAAATGAATACTATAGACAGATTTTCCGTAAACGGGGATGTTTGTTTCTGCAGGCTGTCCTTTTGCTCTCCATTCCCGGTAGCCTCCGTTTAACAGATATACTTCCTTATGCCCTAAATATAAAAGGATATAAACGAAACGGGCTGCATACTGGCCATCTCCAGAATCATAGGCAATGATAGGAGTGCTATTGCTTATTCCGTACTCTTCAAGCTTATCCTTGACTGCCATTGGATCTGGAAGAGGATGCCTTCCTCCATGTTTTTTCACTCTTCCAGACAAATCCCGCTCAAGGTCAAAGTATACAGCTCCCGGTATATGATCTTTGTTATACTCCCCTATTCCAAAAGCAGGGTCGCCAAGCTTAAACCGGCAGTCGGCAAATCTTGCTTGTTTTTGCTCCATTAATTTAATCGCATCTGCTATTTTTATTACATATCCCAGCTCAATCTCCTCCTAAAATATTCTTGTACCTAGCAATTTTCCACATCAGCATGATCATTTCCTGCTGTTATTGTACATACTGCAAATTCACCTGATGAAATAACGCTATCATCAGCAATTTCCCCTTCTTCAAAATGGTTCTTTTTTATCAGTATTTTGCTTCATAGGAGATTGCCTCTATTTTAAGCTCTTTTCTTAAAGATTGTGGTTTATTAACTTTTGAAAGACTCCAGGCAGACCGAAGCAGAGGTTCTATTTACTTATAAAAGCTGGTTTATCCCTGGTTATTTATGGCTAAATACTTTACAGAAAGGGGTGAAAATATGACCAATTCAACTACTTTAGAGATTCAGTGTTCAGAATGCAAAACTTGGTTTCCTTCACCTGAGCCGATGGATGTTATGGAAGGAAATAGAGTAAGATGCCCTGAATGCCGAGAAATGATCAATGTTGATCACAATATAAGAAAAACGGATTAAAAAATAAGGGCACTTTTCTTATAGAAAGTGGTTTTTTAATATGTTCTCTGAAGCGTCCCCGTTATTGAACCTGGTTGATTAGATTGTAAGGTGAGGGACTCCAGCGGGATTAACGGGAAGGTGAGACCCCGCAAGCGCAGATGGGGAGGCTCACCGCCTGCCCCGCGGGAAGCGAGCACCCAGGAAAATCAGCCCCATTATTCAAGCAAGTATACGAAAACAGCTAAACTAAATTAATTGGCCTTACAGACCATGGCCAGAGAAGAATATTAAAACGGTCTTCAGCGCCTTTCCCTTTTACTAGAACGGAAAAGCGCTTTTTTACACTAATGTTATCGGCCAAAATGGTTTTTTTGTGTTTTGTTTTAATTATTCAAAATGTATGAAGTGTTTGCCCCTTTTTTCATTCTTAAAGATTGTTGTTTCTAAAATCGTTCTCGAGGCAATTCCATTGTTATAGCATGTTGATTGGAGCGGAAGGTGCGGAGACTCCTGCGGGATCAGCGTGACAGGTGAGACCCCGCAGACGCAAGTCGAGGAGGCTCAGCGCACGCCCCGCGGAAAGC
Source organism: Bacillus sp. OV322 (assembly GCF_900112495.1). Taxonomy (GTDB): domain Bacteria; phylum Bacillota; class Bacilli; order Bacillales; family DSM-1321; genus Peribacillus. Next base: position 501,772 of record NZ_FOMA01000003.1, on the reverse strand, counting down.
GAAGCATCCTGGAGCGGAAATCAACCCCTAGTTCCATAGCAACAAAGTTTGCGAACACAGCCTTCATTAAAAACGGAAGTGACTTTGTAAGCTGTTTCTATGTTATGGATTGGTCTTACTTAATAGCTTCTTTTAGCCTTATCTTTCATTACGGCTGCAAAAAAACGGCTGCAGTTTCGGCAGCCATCAAAAAGTAAAGATTCATCGTTTATTTCATGCTAAAAATCTAATAACTGTCTTTTCAGTGTTGCTTGATTTTTTGTACAGGAATTAAGAAAGCATACTCTGAATATTTTCAATCTTAAATTCGTATTGAATGATATCTACTTTTTCTTCTAAAGCAGCAAGCAAGCCCGTAAATATTTCCTTTAGTTCTTTTTGGCACTCCATATATAGTGCTTCAAGTTCAGTATTCAAAGTCCTTGAAAACTCAGTGAAAATCCTCTCAGATTGTTCTTTTGCATATGCCTCAGAAGGTGCATCCAAAGCCTTCATAAGCGCGTCATTCATCTTCACTTTTTCATTTTTTTCAAAAAAGGACTTTGTATTTTTAAAGAGGGCAAGCTCTTTTTTAAAATGCTGCACATCCAGATCTAAAAAGGCAGGCAAGAATTCAGCTGTTGCCTGTTTAGCTGGCTCATATGTCTGAAGCTGCAAACCGGGACGTATTTTCTCAAGCTGCTGCTCCAGTGACATTTGCCTTTCTTTCACCAGCTTCACCATGTAATTTTCTGTCCGCAATGCCGTTGCACGCATTTCCTGGGCCAGATCAAATCCAAGATCCTTAAGCAGCCCCTTTAAAGCATTTTTTAAAACCAGCTTATGATCCTGGCCATCATCTTTAATAACAGCAGGATTAAAGGACTCCTTGAAGAAACTGCTGAATCTTAAGAAAACGCGCTGCCTGCTGTAATATACAAGCTCTTCAATTTCCTTTCTCAGCTTTTCAATCTCTGTCACTCCCTGATTCGCCAAGAATAAGCGGTCTATTGCTTTCCATTGGCCAGCAAGTGCATCAGCGGCAGCTTTTTTAGCGTTGTGGTCCTGCTTCGAGGCTTTTACTACTTCCCGAAGAAGAAGAACAGCCCTGTTTAAGGCATTTTTTGCTGATTCGATGGCTAGGCCTGACAGCTCATTTTCGATAAAATCATTAAATAGCGCCTGAAAATGTTTGATCCCGCTGTCTGGAAGAAATGTATGAGAAAATGGTTCTTTTCCCAGTTTTTCTTTCAAGGCTCCTTTGCTCGAAACAGGCATAAGCTTTGGAAACCGTATGCCAAATCCGTTCAGCTCACCGCGTACATATTCCAGAACATCCTCCAGTTCTTCCTTTTCTGCAGCAAGATCTGCGGCATTGACAAGAAAAAACATCTTATCCATGGCAAACGATTCTTTCACGCGGCCCAGCTGTATAAGAAATTCCCTGTCAGCCTTGGAAAATGGATGATTATAATAGGTGATAAATAATATCGCATCAGAATTTTTAATATATTCGAAAGCGGCTCCTGTGTGCCTGGCATTGATAGAATCAGCTCCGGGAGTATCAACAAGGACAATCCCCTGCTTCGTCAGCCCGCAGTCATAGTAAAGCTCTATCATGTCAACAAGGCAGGACTTTTCCTCCCTTGCAGCAAATTCCCTGAATCCTGCAAGATCTACAAAAAGAATCTGTCCCAGCACTTCCCGATTTTCCTGATAGCCTTCGCAAAAAGCCTTTAGGAAAGACAGCTGCGTTTTCCCCTTTTCCGCCTGATCGGAACCTCTCACAATTTCTTTAGAAGAATGATAGGCTTCCTCCAGTGTTTTCGGATAATGGTTAAAAACAGATAATGCCAGCTTCACATCCTCCAAAAGCATAACAGGAGTTTTAAGCCGGACAGAGGCCGTGCCATGCTTATGCTCATGATCAGAAGCCATGATTTTGCTGATGGCTGCGGTTGTCGGATTAGGAGACACAGGCAAAACGCTTTCACCCATCAAGGCATTGGCAAATGATGACTTGCCTGCACTGAAAGCCCCGAAAAGCGCCACTGTAAACGTTTGTGCCTCCATACGTGATGCTTTTTCAGTTAACTCCCTATATAGCGATTGAAAGCCCTTTAAGGATTGGATGGACTGTGCTGCAGCTTTCAGTTTCTTTGACATGCTGTCCAGTTTTTCCTTGCCGCTCATGCTCTCTGCTGGATGCACCGGATGCTGGAGTTCTCTCCTCTTGTTTTCAGCCGGCGGCGCTGTTATCACGCTCTGCTTTATTTCACTGCTCCCCTCATTATTCACTTTAATAGACTCTTTCTCTTTTCTCAGCCATTCCTCAACGAGCAGCTCCGGGCTGCCGGAATTACCCGGTTCCGTTCTTCCATCAAGTATGCTCATCAGCACGTCTTCCTGCTCTGCTAACTTTGTGCTGATACCCGAAGCACTTTGGATGGCTTTCTCAAAATCTTTGTGATTTTCCAGTTCAGCTTCAATTTCCCTGGTCCTTCCGGCAATCCTTTCTTCAGTAACCTCCAGCAGCTTCTCCATAAATTGATCTGCACCGTGTTTAGCTTCTTTTTTTATGGCAGCTGCCACCCCGCTTGTATAATTCAGCACATATTCCCCGGTAATGTGTACCTGTGATTTGGTCAAGGAAGCAAGCATATCCTCCGTAACATCAATATGGATTTTTTGAGCGGCCTCTTCAAGTTCCCCATTATGAATATGATTTTCCCTTAGTGTTTTGGAGGCAAGCTCTTTCAAGTGCCATTCCAGCTGGGTTTTTGTTTTCTCTTTTAAATCGGACAGAAAACGCTGAAGCCTAAGTTCTCTTTCTGCCTCCGTTTTTTTCCTGGAAAACAAAAGGCCCATTTTGAAGTCAGGCATGGAGGATTCCAGATATTTCTCCGCAAGCTCCCTCGTCCAGGACGGCATGATATATGCATTATTCAGCAGGGTATCCAGGCTGTCTGAAAAGGATTTCTCCAGTTGTTCCTTTTCAGTGCGTAATTCTTCCATTTCTCTGTAAAGACCCGTAAGGCGGTTTAGGAGATTTTCCTTTGCTCCTTCATCCAGTTCATCGAGCTTTGTAAGGCTTTCTGACTGTTCAGCCTCGAGCTTTTCTTTAAGCCATGTTTGGTGATGTGCAATCAGCCTTTTTGCAGCCTGCATATTAGCAGGTGCTCCTTTAGAGTTTTTCTTGGCCTGTTCAAATAAGAATGTCTGCATCTTCCCGATTTCATTTTCCGGGTTCTCCATATCTCTGACTGAAGTAAAGAAAATACCATCAGGATATACGTTCCAATTTGCAAATGCCTCGATAACAGAGCTTTTAAAGCTGCTGAAGCTTAACTCCTTTTCATCATGCTTATCGATTTGGTTAACGATCAGGTAAACAGGCTTTCCGCCATCAATTAATTCTTTGGTGAACAGGAAATTCACCTCTGATTGGACATGATTATAATCCATCACATAAAAAACCATATCAGCAAGATGCAGGGCAGATTCTGTCGAAACCCTATGTGCATCATCAGTAGAATCAATTCCCGGAGTATCCATAAAGGCACAGGTTTCCGGAAGAGGGAACCTTGGGGAACTGATTGTAATGGATTCGATGATGTCTCCATTTTTCGCATAATTTTTTATTGTTTTAATGTCATATGGAGCGGGAAAAAGGACCGGCTCTTCATTTTTAAAGCGGACAAGCGCAAAATCCTCCCCTTTTTGGACTTTAACTGTATTGGCACTTGTAGGTATAGGACTGGAAGGCAGTATCTGATCCTTCAGGAGATAATTAATCATCGTTGATTTGCCCGCCGAAAAGTGGCCGCAAAAGGCAATCGTAAATTCCCCTCTATACATCTTAATCAAAAGCTGCTTCATTTTTTCAGCCTGTGAAAAGTCGCCTGCCTCTTCAAACATTTCATATAGTGCAGACAAAACCGGCAATGGAGCATTAATCTTCGTCGATATTTCGGTCATGACCTATTCCCCTTAATTGAATATCTTTATTTTTACTAACATTGTAAACGATTTTACACGTCTTTCCTATATTATAATTGCATGTTGCTTAAAACGTTTGTTTAACGCTTACAAATGCAGTCACGCAAAATTCATCTAGCGCCTGCCTGGATAACCAAAAAAAACAGCCAGGCGCTATCACCTGGCTGCTGCAGCAGCAAACTGTTCATTTTCATTGCTGTTTTGTTCAATTATATTATTCTGGTGCCGAATATTTTTGAGCACATATTTCATAACCATGCTATATGTAATGACAGTCAATAGAAGGAAAAACCAGATCATTCATAATCACCATCCCTTTTAAGATACACTGTACGTTTAATTGAGAATAATTTTCATCTTCAATTAAAGTGTAACACGGGAGTATATCAATTTCAAGAAGTTTCAGGGTAATTGTTTTCTCTCCGATTTTATCCTTCTTTACCCGCAGGAGGCAGCGCCCTGCATCGGTTTTATCTATTGGGGCTTTTGAATACAGCTTCATATTCTGTTAAAGACTTTAATGCGTTTTCCTCCAGCGGAATCCGCACCCTCATCATAGAATAATTCAGCACAGTAAATAAAATGGCTGTAAAATAGGCATTGAACAAGAGAGAAATCACGATAATTTCCGTCGCTACAATCACATAATTAGGGTGTTTCATCCATTTGTACGGCCCTCTGGCAACTACCCTTGCATTCGGAAGCACAATGATTTTAGTGTTCCAGAATTTCCCGAGGGAAGACAGTGCCCAAATCCTTCCTGCCTGGGCTGCGAAAAATAGGCCGAGCCATAATGGCCACACTTCCGATACCCCTCTACGTAAAAAAACGGTTTCCAATATAAGAGCTGCAAAAAAACCTATGTGCATGGCAACCATCCAGGGATAGTGGGAAGCACCAAATTCAACTCCTCCGCGGCTTTTCATCCATTGCTCATTGCGTTTGGCAATAAATAATTCCGCCAGCCTCTGCACTCCGACAACAATGATAAAAATAAGAAAAACCATCATTGCCACCTCATAAGCAGAAGTTCAGATGAAAAACCAGGGCCAAGTGCTGCTGCCAATCCTTTCTCTCCTTTTGGAATCTGCTTTTCCATAAACTTTTCTAATACGTAAAGAATCGTGGCAGAAGACATATTGCCAAACTTCTTTAAAATATCCATTGAGGTTTCAGTCATTTCTTCTGTAAAATCCAATGACTCTTTATAGGCTGAAATGACTTTTTTACCGCCAGGATGGGCAATAAAATGGCTGATATCCTGCAATTCTGTTTTTGATCCGGATAAAAATTCTTCGACATTAGGCTTTAGCCAATTTTTGATAATCGCAGGAATATCCCTTGAAAAAACAACATGAAGACCCTCATTTTTCATTTCCCAGCCCATCACATCCAATGATTGCGGCATTAAAGTCGATTGTGTGCCAAGGATCTCTGGGACAGCTGGAAGCAGGGAAACCTCTCTCCCGCCTGATTCGTCTCCGCAAACCAGCGCACATGCGGTTCCATCGGCAAATAGAGAGGTGCCGATCAAATTGCTTTTGGAAACGTCATTTTTTTGAAAAGTCAGGGAGCAGAGCTCTACTGTCAGCACCAATGCCTTTGCTTCAGGGAAAGCTTTGCAGTATTCATATGCCCTGGATAGGCCGGATGCTCCTCCAGCACAGCCTAGTCCCCAGATGGGTATTCTTTTTGTGTGAGGAGAAAAAGGAAGCATATTCATGATGATAGCATCTACTGATGGTGTTGAAATGCCAGTGCTGGATATAAAGAAAAAAGCATCAATTTCTTCTATATTAATCCCATCACGTAAAAACAATGGATTGATCAGGCACTTTTGAATAGCCTGTGCTCCGTATTCTGCAGCAAGTTCAATATATTTCTCGTTCTTTTCCTGAAAAGTATGATCACGGTTGAACCAATCCAAATCACATGCAAAATAACGGTTTTCTATTTCTCCATTTTTGAATGCCTTCAGCAATCGCTCAATATCTTTAAATGCTGATCCAAAGATGCTGCGCGAAAAGTCCATGACGGTATCCTGTGCAATGCTGTTTGGAAGATTACTGTGTGCGCTAGAGAGAATATATGGCATATTTCCACACCTTTATGCATTATTTTAAAGCTTCCCTTATAATGGCCGTTTTCGTGCATCTTCAAACATTTCCTTCCAAGGCTGTTTTCGTAGAGTTCGCTGCTATAGAACAAGGCAGCTGATTTCCGCTGCAGGATGCTAGCTCCATTCAACCCAATTAAACATATGGAGCGCCTTATAGAGTTTATTAACAATAATAATCTTTATGAAAGGCTCTTTTCGTAAAGTTTGTTGCTCTAAAGTGGTCAAAATAAAATGGAAGATATAATGCTATTTGGGAGGCGTTTAGAAGGTGTGGAGACACGTTTATCAAGATTTCAGGTGATTTATCAGATAAAGAACAAATACCCCTATTTAAAGCTATAGAGGAGACTCTTATTATAGAAGAACGTGCCGATATCGCAAAAATGCTTAAAGAAATTCGCGAAACTCGTTTTTCTGAAGGTTTAGCTTGTCTTCTTTGAGGGAGAGTCGCTGTTAAGAAGAATGCTAACTACCGTTCCAGCCAACGTTATCTTGTAAAGATTGTGGAAAGTCATTCAATGATATGACTAATACGCCATTTTAAGGATCTCGATACCCTCATAAATGGTTCGAATACTTTGAAATGATGGTGAAAGGTTATACTCTGCCTAAAATTGCTGTTAAGCTTAAAATTCACATCTCCAAAGGTTTCTATTGGTGCCATAAAATTCTATATGCCATTCATTCGATAGGTAATCAAGCCCTGAAAGAAATTATTGAAAGTGACGAAACCTCCATCCTGGAAAGCGATAAGGGAAAGAAAGGGATTATTCACAGAAAATCCCGAAAAAGTGGAGGTGTTGCTACCTACAAGGGAATAACAAACGAGCAAATCGTGTCTTAGTTGCTCTTGATTGTAATGGACATAGACCTCACTGAAGAGATCTCCACTAAGTTACTAGAATAAAAAAGAATTTATCATTCATTTTTAGTGTAAAAAATGAATAAATTTAATGCTGAAAACATTTACCTATGTCCTTCTTTCCTTGCTTGTATATATCCATAATAAACACAAGTACCATTTTGAGTTAGGTCCTTAACTTCAAAACCGCATTTGTCATAGAAACTGAAATTGTTAGCTGATGTATGTGCAAACCAATCACCGTGGGGAAGTTTTTGAACACAGAGTTTCACTAATTTTTTACCAATGCCTTTTCTGCGATATTCTGATTGTACAACTAAATCCATAATATTAGCGGCCATTATTTGATCTGATAGGACTCTAACCATGCCAATCATCTTGTTATTATCCCAAACAGTAAATGCCCACGTTGAGTTTTTAAAAATAAGTGAAAATTTTTCTTTTTGCCAAGGTGGTGTATTCCTTACCCAACCTGCATCTTCAAACAGAGCTTCAACATATTCAGCAGGAACTCCCTCGGTACCTTCTCTTATAACTAAGTCATTGTAATATTGGTACAAATTAACTCCTCCTTTTTAATATTGTATATACGATTTCTGAGGAGTTATTTCCTTTCAACTCTATTTATTTTGTTAAAAAACCTTCCCCGTCTGTTTTTTAGGGGAAATTACACTTGGCTTTCAATAATATTGATATTTTTTACCTTTTATATACTAAGCAACATTCCTTACGAAAATAGCCTTAAGAAAAGAGCCATTCCCAAAAATTCTGAAGTTATGAAAAAACAATACTTTCAGCCCAAAACCCGTGGGCCGTTATCCATATTTATGTTTTTCTTCCAAAATATTTTGGTTTTACAGGACCAAACCCTCTATTTTTTGCTATTATTATTTATATATATAAATGGGGGAATTTCGATGGCAGTTACAGCACATGCAGCAAGTGTATTAAATGGGACAATTTCAGCAGTAAAATCGGTGATTCCTGCAGGGATTTCTTTTGGAGATCCCTTTTTATTGAGACAGCCGCTCGAACAAGCTTCCTTAAGTGTTTTAATAGGAATGACGGGTGATGTACGAGGCAGACTTATTATTGAAGCCAATGAGGAAATCATGAGTAAAATTGCTGAGCTGATGTTCGGCATGCCCCTTCAGGGTGAAATGCTTGAATCCTTTTCCGCAGAGCTGGGCAACATGATTGCTGGCAATTTAGCAACACATACAGCAGCCAGCAGCATGGAAATGGATATTACTCCTCCGACAGTCCTTATCGGGACCACAAAAATGTATGGATTTGAAAAGGCAATTGTTCTCCCTGTCAGTATTGAACAAACAGGCAGCCTTGACATTGTGCTGATTATAGAAACAGAAGAAACAGCCTGAAGCATCCTCGGCAAGCTGGCCTGACACTCCATAATCCGTTCACAAAGTGGTTGATATCCGCTCCAGGAGTCTTGCACCTCATGCACCAATCAACCCGTTTTAATATTGAGATCGCCTTATAGAACTCATTAATCATACAAAAGTTAAGAGCCTATAAAAAAGAAGCTGCAGCAGAACAGCTTCTTTTTTATATGTCTCTATTAAAAGATAATATGTTAAAAACCATGAATGGTCATTCCGCCGTCTACAAATAATGTCTGTCCTGTAATATAGCTTGCTGCATCACTGGAGAAAAACACGGCAGGCCCGATTAATTCCGGAAGCTCTCCAATCCTTTTTAATGGTGTTACAGCAAGAATTTCCTCTACATACTGCTTATCGCTTAACAGCTTTTCAGTAAGCGGTGTTTTAAAATACCATGGTCCTATGCTGTTGACACGGATATGGTCGCTTCCCCATTCCATGGCAAGCACCTTTGTCATTTGAATGAGTGCTGCTTTAGTTGCGGCATAAACCACGCCTGTACGCAATGCCACATGGCCACCTACTGAAGCAATAGAGAGAATGCTTCCTCCGGTTTCCTGCTGTTTCATGATTTTGCCGGCTTCCTGTGACATCATGAACGCAGATTTTAAGTTTGTGTCCATGATCGTCTGCCATTCATCATCTGTTACATCAAATGCTTTAGAACGAATATTCATTCCTGCATTGTTGACAAGTATATCTATCTTCGGTACTGACTCCAATATTTTTTCAAAAGCATGCTGTACCTGTCCGCGGTCTGTGACATCTGTTACAACAGGTATCGCCTTCCTTCCAGCTTGTCTGATTAATTCGGCTGTATCTAACAAGTCTTCTTCCGTTCTTGATAATATTGCTACATCTGCACCTGCCTGGGCAAATCCTGCTGCAAGGGCTTTTCCTATTCCTCTCCCGGCCCCTGTAATAACTGCCGTTTTGCCATCTAAACGAAATGAAGGAACATGCATGTTAAATAACCTCCCTATGGAATAATGTGTATACTCTATTTAACCATTTACTGCCCCATAACGTACACAAAACATTACCCAGAAGACATATTTAACACGAAATCACCTATTTTATCCTATCTATTCTATCTCCTTAGCAGAAGAGGAGCCATTTTGAACTTCTATGATGATTTTCTGAAAATCTGCTTTGCCGCATACATGGCAATACTGTTCATCGTTCAAAAGCGTTTTGCAGTGCCTGCAGTATTTTTTCTCCATACTCTTCACTCTCATTTCTTAGATATTCTTTTATTATATTCAGCACTTTAATAGACGTTGCCACTTTGTGTAAATTTTTCACTAAATTTCCGAAAACTGTGCATAAAAAAATCCCTGCCTAATCTAGTTAGGCGGGAATCTTTTTAAAATAGAGCTTGATATTAAGAAGCCTTGCGCTCTGCAAATTGTATTTGTTTCAATTTTACCCTTGATGGAACGATATTGAATATGATATTCAGCAGGATTGCAGTCAGGCTTCCTGCAACAATTCCGTTGCCAGTGAGGATTTTAAGGCTCTCTGGAAGCTTTGCGAATAAATCAGGTACAGCTGTCACACCCATTCCCATAGCAATGGCACATGCAACAATCAATAGATTTTCCTGTGAAGCAAATTCAATTTTACTTAGCATTTTAATACCTGAAGCCACAACCATTCCGAACATGGCAATCATTGCACCGCCCAGGACTGCTGATGGGATGATGGTTGTCAGAGCTCCGATTTTCGGTACAAAGCCAATAAGTATCAGCATTGTTCCCATTGTATAAATCACATTTTTGCTTCGGACACCGGATAGCTGAAGCAATCCGACATTTTGGGAATATGCCGTATATGGAAATGCGTTGAACAATCCCCCAAGCATGATCGCAAGGCCTTCAGCCCGGTATCCTTTTGCCAGATCTTCTTGTTTGACCTGACTTCCGCATATATCGCCTACTGCATAATATACGCCTGTGGATTCCACTAGGCTAACAAGCGCAACTAAAATCATTGTCAGGATAGCAGTTGCATCAAAAGTGGGCATTCCAAAGTAAAATGGCTTAGGATAGTGCAGGATAGATGCTTGTCCTATAGCTGAGAAGTCCACTTTCCCCATAAAGAAGGCTGCAATAGTACCTGCTGCAAGACCAAGCAAAATGGAAATCGACCGAATGAATCCTGTGAAGAATTTGTAGAGAATAATGATAAAAAGCAATGTGCAAAAAGCCAGGGCAATATTATCAAGTGCACCAAAATCAGGAGCACCCTGTCCGCCTGCCGCATTATTCATCGCAACAGGAATCAAGGTGATGCCGATGATTGTCACGACTGAACCTGTGACGACCGGCGGAAAGAATCTGGCAAGCTTTCCAAAAAACTTGCTTATTATAAAGACAAACGCTCCTGAAACAAGGATGGCTCCATAAACGGAACTAATTCCATATTGTCCTCCTATAGCAATGATCGGCCCCACCGCAGTAAATGTACAGCCGAGAACAACTGGCAGGCCAATTCCAAAGAACCGGTTTTTTATAACTTGAAGAAGTGTAGCTGCCCCGCACATCATAATATCAATTGACACAAGATATGTGAGCTGCTCAGGCGTAAGCTTTAGCGCTGCACCGACTATCAAGGGAACGATGACGGCACCTGCATACATCGCTAAAACGTGCTGAAGCCCAAGGGATGCGATTTTCATTTTTTGATTCATCATGCTTTATGCATCTCCTTTTCTGATTCAAATAAGATTTCCCCAACATTTAATTGTGCAACCCTTGCCAGTGATTCCACCTGATAGCCCCCTTCTCTAAGACGCTTCCCGCCATCTTGAAAGGATTTTTCAATTACGATTCCAATACCGGCAACGATCGCGCCAGCTTTCTCACAAACTTCGATTAAACCAAGCGCAGCCTGTCCGTTTGCCAGGAAGTCATCGATGATGAGCACCTTGTCATTTCTCTTTATATACTTTGAAGATACGGTAATATCATTGGTTTCATTTTTTGTATAAGAATGCACACTGGCTGTAATAAGATCATCTGTCAGTGTAAGGGACTTTCTTTTCCTGGCAAAGATCATAGGGACGCCAAGCTCCAAAGCGGCCATAAGTCCAGGGCCAATTCCAGAAGATTCGATTGTCAGCACCTTTGTGATCTCATGTCCGTGAAACCTGCTGGCAAATTCCTGTCCAATTTCCTTCATCAGCACAGGATCCATTTGATGATTTAAAAAAGAATCGACTTTAAGTATATTTTCTGATAGTGCCTGTCCTTCTTTTTCGATTTTCTGTCTTAGTGCTTCCATGCAAAAGACCTCCCGTGATGAATTCAATTTCTCATATAGCAAAAAAAGCTCAAGAAGCACTTGCACCACTGCGTGAGTGGCGCAATACTTCTTGAGCTCTAAAAACAGCATGCCCCATCAGGGCTGCTTTAGCTGCAGAGATATTACCCACCCATAGTCGGATTATTTACGGCAATCCGGTAGAAACTCGCAGGCCATATCCCTGCTATTATATGAGTGAAACTATTCGAATAGATTAACAATGTAGTTGATTATATCAGCAAATATTCGCTTTGAAAAGAACTTTTGGCGAAAATTCTTTCCATCTGGCTTTTCCGGCACGGAATTCCCTATAAGTTACCCCTTGCCTGATAACAGTCATTGCGCAGAGGATTACTATTGTCTGTCAGCTGGCAAAGGAATGAACATGGATAGCTGACACCCCTCTATTCATTCACAAAAAACTCTGGCTCATCACGTGGCCGGCGGCAAGCTGATTCAAACTGCCCGTTAAGAGGATGTCACTTGCCCTCCATTCACATGGAGAGTCTGGCCTGTAACGAATCTCGAATCATCACTGGCCAGATACACATAGGTAGGCGCAAGTTCAAACGGCTGGCCTTGGCGGTCCATCGGATTTCCCGCAAGCGGGACTTGGTCTGCAGAAAAACTGGAAGGTATCAGCGGCGTCCAAATACGGCCTGGTGCTACCGCATTTACCCTGATGCCCTTTTTGACTAAATTATTGGCCAATGACCGGGTAAAACCGACAATGGCTGCTTTAGTCGCTGTATAATCTATCAATTGTTCATGGCCATAATAAGCGACAACTGAAGCAGTATTTATGATGGAACTACCTGCCTTCATATAAGGCAGGGCTGCCCTTGTTGTATAAAAATGAGAATAAATATTCACTTTGAATGTTTCGTCAAATTGCTCGTCAGTTATATCAGTTAAGCTTGATTGCTGAAACTGGATTCCCGCATGGTTGCATAAGACATCAAGCCTGCCGAATGCTTCCATGGTTTTCTCCGCGATACCGATGCATTGCTCTTTTTCCCTTAAGTCCCCTGGCAGCAGCAAGCACCTCTGTCCCAGCTCTTCGATCCTGTTTTTCGTCCGGTCCGCATCTTCCTGTTCATCCAAATATGAAATGGCTACATCACAGCCCTCCTTTGCAAAAGCAATGGCTGCAGCGGCTCCAATTCCGCTGTCGCCGCCCGTGATCAGGGCAGCCCTTCCCTTCAGTTTGCCGGCTGAAACGTAATTAGGGTTTTCAATAATCGGCCTCGGCACCATAAGACCTTCAGTTCCGGGCTGCCTCATCTGCCTCTGCTCCGGTACTGTAAGCGCAACATCTTCATACCGGGTTATTTTCCCGTAGTTAGGGTACAGGGGATAACCATGATTTCCCTTATCATTTTCTCTAGACATCCTATCCCTCCAGGTTAACGCCCATTTGGGATACCCTATGCAGACTGAGAGTTTTGCGTGACTGAGGCATATATTATATTTTCATTTTTAACTAGAGAGAACATGAGAATTCAGGCGTTTTTTATCCTTTTGCAAGGCATTTTTCATAAACGCTGCTGTTATTGAACAAGGTGGCTGATTTCCTGCCCAGCATGCCTGCTTTCCGAGGGGTGGCAGTGAGCCGCTCATATAAGCAGGAATCCTGCATCTTACGCTCCAATCAACCTGACTTATTAATGGTTCCGGTATACACAACAAAACAGGATCCTATCTCAAGCAGCAGAATAATATGAATGGAAAAATTACTTTCCGGGGAGGAAATTATATGCAGCATTATTTCAGCCGAGAGGTGAAATTATTATTAATCAATCAATCAGCAGAAAAAGATATAGTCTTATATAATGATAATGCCCATTCATGGACAATGCCTAAAATCGGCAAAAGGCCGCCTTTCTTCACTAATCCAAGATATGAGCAATATTACCCTGTCATCTAGCGTTCTAGGGATGCAAAAAAAGTGCAGAACTCAATTCTGCACTTTTTTCTCTCTCTTAATTCAGCTTGTAAACTTGTCCGTACTTTTCTTCTAAATAATCAATCAGATATTGGACATTCAGTCCTTCTCCTGTCACAGAATCCAAAATTTCCAGAGGTTTTTTTGTTTTTCCAAATTGATGCACTTTTTCATTCAGCCATTCTTTTATTGGGGCAATGCTGCCTTGTTCCAATAGCTCATCAAAATTTGGAATGTCCTTAATCATTGCATGTTTGAATTGTGCTGCATACATATACCCCAGTGCATAAGACGGAAAATATCCAAAGCTTCCGTCAGACCAATGAACATCCTGAAGGACACCCATAGCATCATTTTCTGGTGTAATTCCAAGGTATTCTTTATATTTTTCATTCCAGACACCAGGCAGGTCCTTTACTTCCAGGTCTCCATTGAATAAGGACTTTTCAATTTCATATCGGATCATGATGTGCAGAGGATATGTCAGTTCATCTGCCTCGATACGGATGAAAGAAGGCTTTGATTCATTTATCCCGCGATAGAAAACATCAAGATCTATTGCATCGAATTGTTCCCCGGCATACTGTTTAAGCAAGGGGTACTGTTTTTTCCAAAAGTGCAGGTTCCGTCCAATAAAGTTTTCAAAGAAAAGGGACTGTGATTCATGAATTCCCATGGATGTCCCGGAATCAAGCAGTGTCCCGGTTAATTCCTCAGAAATATTCTGTTCGTAAATCGCATGCCCGCACTCGTGGATTGTTCCAAATATGGCACCCCTGAAGTCATTTTCATCATAGCGTGTTGTAACACGGACATCACCTGTATTTATGCCGGTTGCAAAAGGATGTACGGTTTCATCAAGACGGCCGGCTTCAAAGTCATACCCAAGCTGTTTTAGGATATCAAGGCTGAATTTTTGCTGTTTTTCTTTAGGAAAATGCTTATACAGGAATTCAGTTTCCGGCTGATTTTCGCTTTCTGAGATTTTCCTGACCAGCGGAACAATCCGTTCCCGAAGCTCTCCAAATACTTTATCGAGTACTTCTACAGTCATTCCTGGTTCATATATATCTAATAAAGTATTATAAGGATTTCCTTCGTAACCCCAGTATTGAACAAATCTGCGTGTATATTGAACAATTTTTTCAAGATATGGCTGGAACATCGCAAAGTCCGAGGTTTCCCTTGCTTCTTCCCAGACACTGGCTGATTTTGATTGAAGGATGACAAATTCCCTATATTCATCTGATGGAATTTTTTTGTTTTTTTCATAATCTTTTTTGCATTCTTCAACCATTTTATTGACAACATCCGATAGCTGCCCCATCGCCTCTTCAGAAGAAAGGTTTGCGATGAAATGAGCCATCTCCTTGCTTGTAGTCATGCCGAATACTTCAGAAGATAGCATGCCGATAACCTCAGACCGCTGTTCCACCCCTTTTTTCGGTGCTCCTGTACGAAGGTCCCAATAAATAAGGGCAAGTGCTTCATTATAAGCGGAAATTTTCTTTATGTATGCCAAAAACTCTTTTTTCGTATGTTCTATTGCCAGTGACATTGTTATTCCCCCTTTTGCTTTCAACCAGTATTTTAACATATAATAGAACAATAATTGCCATTTATGTTTTTGTTCAGAAAAATCAGATAAGGGAGGGGCCTTTCAATGATTGAGTTTATTGGTTTGTGCACCCGGTGCGGAGAAAAAATATTTTGCAGAAACGGTTTTTTGGATGGCATATTGTTTAATAAGAATCTGATTTGCTTCTCCTGTGCCGAATTGGAGGAAGAGAACGAAGACGAAACAAGCTTATCCTGAACAGGTTGAGCAATTTTAATAATCAAGGGGGAAAAAATGAAAATCCATCGCTTAGAGGAAAATCAATTTATGGAGGCCATACAGCTTTCAGAATATGCCTTTCAATATACTGTAAATAAAGAGCAGATTGCCGGGCAAATTGAAACAATGAAAAAACATCATTTGGTATACGGAATAAATGAAAATGACCGGCTTGCGGCAAAATTTCATTTTTTGCCTCTTGAAGTATATTCAGGTGACAGGAAATTGAAAATGGGCGGCCTGGCAGGTGTGGCCACCTACCCTGAATATAGAAGGCAGGGATATGTCAATGAGCTTCTCCGCTTTATTTTAGTAAAAATGTACAGCGAGGGATATGCCCTTTCCATGCTGCATCCCTTTTCTGTTCCTTTTTACAGAAAATATGGCTGGGAGCTTTTCTCGAACCGGCTTACTATCACTTTATCCAAAGGTGACCTTGTGCGGAAGAAGCAAGCGGCAGGGAAAATTAAACGATATACAAAAGACAGCCACCCTCAAGAAATAGAGCACATTTACAATCAGTATGCAAAGCAGCACCCAGGCATGCTGGTACGCTCTACCTCCTGGTGGCTTCAGTCTGTATATGATACAAAGCATGCCGCCGTCTTTTATGATACCCGCAATAATCCTCTGGGGTATCTATTGTACCGAATTGGTGAACATAAAATGACTGTATCTGAATTTGTCCCCTTAACCCCAGAAGCACGGATTGGATTATGGAATTATATCTGCCAGCATGATTCAATGGTTGATTCAGTCTCCATTACAGCTCATGAAAGGGAACCTCTTTTTCATATACTTCCCGAACCGAGGGTTCCTGCAAAACTGACTCCTTATTTCATGGCAAGAATCATTCATGCAGAAGCATTTTTGAAGCAATATCCTTTTAATTGGAGCAGCGGACCCAAAGAAATCGCCCTTCATTTAAAGGATACGATTCTTGATGGCAATCAAAAATCTTTTGTAATAAAAAAAGACAATATAGAAACCCAAAGCGGGGATATGGAGGGAATATCCCTCTCTATCAATGAGCTTACGGCCATTTTGCTGGGCTATAAAACTCCTGTTGAGCTTTTTGATGCTGGCCTTGTTTCAGGATCTCAGCAGACCGTACAGGATTTTCAGGATCTACTTCCAGACTATACGCCTTTTTTCTATGACTTTTTTTAAAAGCTTTTGCTTTTATAGTTTTCGGCATGATGGCATTGTGAGCAGTTTTTCCGAAACTCTGCAGAAAAAGCTAACTAGCCATTAAAGTGTGTTAAAAAAACCAGGCATCCCATTTGGTCTCTGGAAGGACGAAATACATAAAAGCCGCAGTTATTCCATATTTAGAATAACTGCGGCTTTTGTTCATGTTCACAATTCTCCATCAGCTTCAAATGGGTACCGAAGTTCCTTAGGAATAAAAAGGGGTAATATAGGTGATTTATAATTTGAAAACGAATTCATCCGATACAAAAGAATTTATTTTTAACCTGCAAAAAAAGATTTCAGAGATAATAAATGATGATTTGATTGGTATCTATATCCACGGTTCTTTAGCAATGGGAGGATTTAATCCGAACAGTAGCGATATTGATGTATTGGCCATTACAAACAAGTCGATGAAAGTTGAAACTAAAAGGAAGTTAGCAAAGCTCTTATTAACGCATTCTAGTTCCCCATTTCCTGTTGAAATTAGTTTCCTGAATACTGAACAATTAAAAGTCTGGCAGCATCCTTGCCCATTTGATTTTCATTATAGTGAATTTTGGAGAGAACGATATGCAAATGATTTATTAAGTGGAACAGAAAAATTTTTGAATGGTGATGTTAATACCGATGCAGATTTAGCTGCTCATATTACCATTACTAATAAAAGAGGGGTGTGTGTATATGGTAAATCTATTGAGGAAGCTTTTCCGTTAGTTCCATCCTCTGATTATCTATCATCAATAACGGGGGATTTCACGAATTGTTTAAAAAATATCGAAGAAGACCCAATTTACTGTACGCTAAATTTGATTAGAGTTTATTGGTACCTAAAAGAAGGAGTTATTTCTTCAAAGCTAGAAGCTGGTAACTGGGGGGTATCTACATTTCCCAAAGAAATGCAAAATACTGTTGCAAAAGTGCTTGAATGTTATTCAAATTATAAAGATACTTATGGTTTTGAGAAAGATGAACTGGTAATGTTAAAAAACTACATTTCAAACGATGCAAAGAAGTTATTGAACTAGCAAGGGAACTCCTTAATACTGGAGTCCCCTCTTTTTTTAAAAAAACAACATTATTGTTTAACATAGATTTTTTTGAAAAATTGGAAATAATCTATTAATGCCACTGTAAAAAATCTAAAAAAACACCGGAAAATCCCGGTGTTAAATTGAAATCGGCAAAACAGCTTTGACTTGGTTAAGTACACTTTCCGGCATGCTGTTTTCAGTTAAAATATGGACGGTTCCTGAATCTTCCGAAGTCCTGATTAATCTTCCTATCCCCTGTCTTAGGCGCAGCAGCATGTAAGGCATGTCCACTTCTTCAAAAGGATTTCCGGCAGCTTTTCGTTTTGCCTGGAAAACAGGATCATGCGGAGGGAACGGAAGGGAAAATATCACAACATTCTTCAGTGAATCTCCAGGAATATCAAGACCTTCCCAAAGGTGGTAAGAAAACAGTACTGATGCTTCGTTTTCCTGGAACCTTTTCACAAGCTCGCTGATTTCCGAGTCACCCTCGAAATAAAAAGGATAGGCGCCTTCTTCACTGTGATCTTTAAACCATTGGAGATCTTCCTTTGATTTGAATAGCACAAGCGTCCTTCCCCCTGCTGCCTCAATACTGTCAAGGGTATATTCCATTTTAGCAATATTGTCCCCGGCATCCGCAGAAGAAATGGAAATTTTCATGACGTCATCGTAATCAAAAGGAGATTCAACAGAAAAACTTGAATATTGTTTTATACCAAGACTGTCGGCAATATAATCAAATGATTTATTATCCGAAAGTGTTGCTGATGAAAAGATATACGGCATGCTTTTTGAGAAAACTTCCTCTGCAAGGATTTCCTGTACAAGCCTAGGCATAATAACAAGCGTTTTTGTGCTGTCATGATCTTCAAACCATGTTACGGCCTGTCTGTTATTCAAGAAAAGAGAAAGTGAATAGCCAAGCTGCTCCAGGTACTCTTCTGTCACTTTTAAATCATATTCATTAATTGTATATAATTCAGCTTCAAAGACCAGGCTTTCTTCCAGTTCTTCCACCTTTTTGTGCAGCCTTCCTGCAAATTCCATGATCGCTTGTGATTCAGGAAGCTCATAACGGTTGGAGCCAGGTACATGAATGGCTGCCGACTCAAGCAGGATAAAGAATTCTTCATTAAGGTCAATCAGGTCTTCTATTACATACAACGTCTCTTCACGTACTTCATTAGCTATCAGCGATTGAAGAACTGTGGATAGTGTAGATTCCCCTATTTTATAGGTCAAGGCTTTTTGTGCTGAGAATTCCAGCAAATGGCCTTCATCAAAAACCACACAGCTGTGTTCCGGAAGAAGCGGCAGCTGTCCTTCACGCTTGCGTTTTTCCTTAGTCCAGACATGCTCCATAAAGAAGTCATGGGAACAAATGATCAAATCAGCGGATTTGCGGTAATGATCTCTCGACAATGTCTGTCCGCACCGATGGCGTTTATCGCAGGTAAAGCAATTCTGAAGCTGGTCCCAGCCGACTTTTGCCCAATCTTCATCACTCATGTAAGGATACTGCTTACGGTCGCCATAAGGAGTATAAGAAGCCATTGAAGAACCATTCAGAACGAATTTGGGCAGTTCATCATATAATTGGTCAATTGCTTCGGAGTCTTCATGTGTGACAGCGTGATCAAGCTTTTTAAGACATAGATATTGATCATGGTATTTGGCAAGCCGTACATCCACCTCAAGATTCAATGCTTCCTTCAGCTTTTGGATGTCTCCTTCTTCTTTGACCAATTGCTCAATCAGCGTTTCATCTGCACAGGAAATAATGGCAGGCTTATTGGTATAGCGCGCATAACAAATCGCATAAAGCAAATAGGCAAGTGTTTTTCCTGTGCCTACTCCTGCTTCTGAGAATATGACACCTTTTTCTTTAAAAGCCTTTTCAAGCTGAAATGCCATAAAAACCTGTTCATCACGTAGTTCAAACCCTTTTTCAGGGAGAATATCGTAAAATACGTCTCCGATCCACTCTGAAAGCTTGTCATAAAATGAATCTTCTTTTGTTACCTGAAAAGGCAGTGTTTGCAGCATTGCGTTCTCCCCTTCTATTTCAATCGGAAAATTGTCCAATAATGTACGGATAAATATAAACAAAAGTAAATTATCCTTTATTTTTGTGTCTCCGTCAACTATTTAGAAACATCCCCTGCAGGAATGCGGGCACCATCATTGATTTTTGGCACCGCTATTTCTGCCCAAAAGAAAAAAGCCTACCAGCATGCAGAAGCAATATGCCCGCGCAGCCAATAGCCCATATTTTGAGGCTCTATCCTTCAGCTTGTTTGATTTCCGCAGCAGGACCGAGCTTAAACAAAACTTTTAAGCTAATCTTCTATTTTCCCATCATTTTGAAGATGAAAAGTTAAAGCCTGAAACATATTTTTTTCAGCTTCCATTAGCTTTGTCAAACCCAAAGAGTTTTTTTGATCTACCTTGATGTTTTCATACGAAGATGACAAAGCCTTAGAAATCATTTCAAAACTATTGATATTATCCATATTATACATGGTCATGGTCCGCCCACTCTCCCTTAAAAACCAGTCATACATATATGATATGCATAAATGCGCCATTTTATACGGCAGTAATCTGAGGGAGAATAAATGCATACATTGACCTCACCCTGGTTTTAAGGGCAGCCAAAAAAACAGACCCTGGAAAGGGCCTGTTTTGGGATACTATTAATTAAGCTTTACGTACGTTAGATGCTTGAGGTCCGCGTTGGCCTTGCTCAACATCAAATGTAACGTCTTGACCTTCGTCAAGAGATTTGAAGCCTTCGCCTTGAATAGCTGAGAAATGTACGAATACATCGTCTCCGCCTTCGCGTTCGATGAAACCAAAACCTTTTTCTGCGTTAAACCATTTTACTTTACCTTGTTCCATTGTTGTTGCCTCCTAGTGTGATAGCCACACATTGTATTACTATCCTTGCTCTTAATGATATTAAGGTAAGAAAGTTATAACAACTTGTTTTCCTAATACCGAACAAAAATAATTCTTTTTAAGAATAACAGAAAAGGAAAAGATAAGCAAGTGCGCGGCCTTTCACCAAGGCGGAAAATCACAGAGAAAAAAGGAACGCGAACATGATTTTCAGGTGATAGTAACTTTCAGCTTTTTTTAAGGAAGGACCATTGTCCTCCCGATAAGAGAGAATATCTTTTTTTTGATTCTTCATAAAGGATATTCTGGTTCTTTTCTCCTGTTTTCCCTTTAATTCGCAAAAATTATACTCAAGAAGAACGCTTTCCCCAAGACTGATAATAATCTGTCCGGAAAAGCTTGCATTTTTTTGCCTCTACACTGCCGGTCCGCCCTCCCCTACATACTGATAATATCCGGTATCAGTTTAAGTGCAGGATAATTATGTATTCATGGAATATTCTTGTCTTCTTAATTAGTGTTCATGATTAAGTTTTAGAAGTGCTGTTTAAGTTTACTCATTTGCTCACTCCTGCATCTTGAATTCGCAATCGCCTTCCGAAACCTTCATAACTTCCGAAAAGGTTCCGAAAGGGTTCCGACAGCCTTCCGAAACTTAATGAAGTATAAAGCGCAATCCCCCAGAGGACTGCGCTTTATAGTTTATGGCTGTGATTTCCTAGGCTTATAATCAAACTTGTAATTACAGATGATATTTCCATATCCTTATAATACTCTTCGATGATTTCTTTTCACTTTTTTCCAGTGCTTTTTTCTCGAGCTCAAGAGCTTTATAGAAGGTTTCAGAAACGCTGAATCGACGGCCTTTTTATAAGCAGGCATGGTTTTGTTTACAAACTTATTATAGAGGGTTTTATCATCTGTGCAGTTTTTACCGGATACTGATCCGAGGGATTGAAACGCCTCTACTTCATAATCGGACGCCTTCTTTGTATCTTTATTGACGAATTCAAGGAAGATTTCCTGTTTTTTCTTTTAGTCAGTTCTTTTTTATTTTCAGAAGCCGGCCCTGCACTGCTGCATCCTGCAAGCAGCAGGCCGACGATAAATTTTTCGCTGAGTAGTTTTTTCCGGCTCCTGCTAACGGTTCATCAAATCGGGGGCACCTTTGATGAAAGCGTCCCTTCTCGGTAAATATCTGTTCTTGTAGACCGTCTTTGCGAGAAGCATCATGGGGATGGAAATTATCCAGATGCCAAATCCGTACCAATTCCCCATAACGAGGGATATGACCGGATAAATGATGGCAGCTGCCAGGAAAATAGAAAATAAGATTATAAATGCCAAGTTAAATGTGATCAGCTGTCCAATTCGCTGCTTTTCTTCATCGGTCCCGCCCTGTCTCTTCCGGCCGGCCAGAAGCCTCATTTCTGATGCAGCTGTAGTATATGGTTCTATAAACCATTGAACAAATGCATTCATCTTGATTTGTTAAAAAGGGCATTAAGCTGCTGTCTCAGTGCCTTTTCGCCTTCCGTCTCAAGACCCTTGAAGACAGCTCTGCCAATCTGGCTATGATTCAAGAATACATTGGTTTCTTCGCCTATATGTCCCTGAGGGTACGGGCATGCCACATAATCCCAGACTGTCTTCTTGTCTGCCTTCTGCTGCTTCCTTCCGTAAATCATCAATGCCTGGGGGACAATCTCTGTCTCGACGACACTTCCTATCGGAAGAAGTTCTTCCCCAATTTCAATTTCTAATGAATTAAAATCCTTTGCCATGATCCAAGTGCTCCTCTCATGCTTAAATTAATTCCTTATTTTCTGCCGTTCAAAACCGATACCGCCCTTGACACCACAAGCAAGGCCCTTAAGTCCGCCTGCACTTCCTGCAGATTCTCAGACAGTTTCCTTCATGTTCAGATTGATCCATGGTAAGCCGAAAATACCGGATACTACATCCTCTGCCAGCGCCGCCTTGGCTACACCCCCTGGGACGGAGCCGCCGCCTGCACTGGAAGCAGCCAGTCAGCAATTTCCCGTTAGCTTATGTATGTACTGGAACAGCTAACACAGCCCGGGCCTTTTATTCAAACAACTATATCGAACCATCACCTCATTCATTTTTACTATATCTTTCCATGGTATATTCACCTTTAGCATACCTAAGACCTACCCATCGATGTAACTACCCAAACCCCTTTTCTTTTTATCACTGGGATTTCCCCTCCATTTATATGCACATCCCGGACGGCCCAGTGCAGACAGTTATTTAAAAACATCCTTAAGTTACTTGAATAAATATCTTAAGTGTATTCTGATAGATTCCTGAATTTTTTTTCTTTCACATAGTGCTTTATAGCAATTTAAGCAACAAAAAACCACATCCCTATTAAAGAGTGTGGTCAACAAAATATTGCCAATAGCCGGCTGCAGAATGCTTTTTGTTTCCTTAAGCCTTATCAATACCGGATTTTCTAGAAGGGCGCTTTCCCCAATACTGATAATAGTCTGTCCGGATGAATCCATTGAAAAGCTTGCGTTTTTTTGTTGCCTGCTTACCATAAAACTTTTCAAAATCAGGATGCGAAGTAATCATATAAATGGACCAAGTATCAAGCTTAGAAAGAGCCTGTCCCATTTCTTTGTACATTTGTTCAACAGCCCTTTGTTCCCCGATCCTTTCGCCGTAAGGAGGATTTCCGACAATTACACCAAATTCCTTTTTAGTTGTAAGGTCTCTTACCTGCATTTGTTTGAAAGAAATCAAATCGGCAAATCCTGCTTCAAAGCTGTTTACCTTGGCTATTTCCACCATTTTATGGTCAATGTCGTATCCCGAAATATCAAGGTGCTGATCATACTTTGCAAGATCTTCCGCTTCCTGCCTTGCTTCTTCCCATACCTCAGCCCCAAAAATCGGCCACTCTTCAGATACAAACTCCCTGTTGAAGCCAGGTGCGATATTTTGCCCGATCATGGCCGCTTCTATAGGGATCGTTCCCGAACCGCAGAATGGATCTATGAAAGGCTTATCTGGGTTCCAGTTGGTCAGCATGATTAATGCAGCAGCAAGGGTTTCTTTAAGAGGGGCTTCCCCCTGTCCTGATCTGTAGCCGCGTTTATGCAATCCAGCACCGCTTGTGTCGAGTGTGATGACCGCAATATCTTTATGTATGCTAACTTCAATCTTATATAATGGGCCATTTTCTTCAAACCATGAAACATGATTATATTGCTTCTTCATTCTTTCGACAATGGCCTTTTTCACGATTGCCTGGCAATCCGGGACACTGTACAGCGCCGATTTTACGGATTTTCCGCTGACTGGGAATTCGGCATCAGCAGTCAGAAAGTCTTCCCATCTTAAAGCCTTTGTTTTCTCAAATAATTCATCAAAAGATGTGGCTTTAAACTCTCCAACCTTAATTTTAACGCGGTCTGCACTTCGCAGCCACATGTTTGAGCGTGCAATCGTCTTAGCATCACCCTTGTACATGATTTTCCCGTTTTCCACCTGGCAATCATAGCCAAGATCCCGGACTTCTTTTGCCACAACTGATTCCAGGCCCATTGCTGAAGTCGCGATAATATCGTATTGTTTCATTTCAGCACCTTCTCTCTTTAATAAATATTCCTATCCATTTTCCAGCCTATATTGTCATATATCATAGTATATCCTTTTTGGAGTCTTAACCATGCTGTTTCAAGCCAGCAATTATGTATCGAACATCTTTTATATATCCTCATGCAGCAGACAGCAAAACAAAAACCCTCCTTGCACCAAGGAGAGTTAATATTCATTGTTTTGATATGAAAACGTTCTGTAAGCCATGTTTTGTTCCTCAGTACTGCAAGCGACCTTCGTCTCGTACTTCGGCGGTAATCATCTATCTACAGAAGCATGCGCTTCTGTCCTTCTCCTCGTTCATTTCCAAGAAAGAAAGCGCCCCTACCATAATTTGGGTTTCTCGCTCGTGGGGTTTACCTCGTTCCACCCTTTCCATTTCTGGAAAGGCTACGTCACTGTGGCACTTTTATAGGTATTCATGCCATATTCCAAGGAACTTAGGCATTTTCCCGGCCGTCAGCAGTTGCCTGCTGCCCTGGCTTATTTTTTCACCAGGCACGAACACTACAGGCATCTCAGCCTGTGCGAGCATGGACTTTCCTCTACAGCATTACATGCTGCAGCAATTACCCGAACGTTTAACATAACAGAAATCATTATAGCAATTAAAAATGCGAACATCAATGGTAAATAAAAAATAATTCCTCAAAAAAAAGAATTATTCGTAAAGCTTGCTTCCAAATACATGTTTTTCCAGATTGGATAACCGTTTTAGGATATCGAAATTGGTTGTCCCTGGAGCAGCACCTGCAGATGCCTGTGCCGGCTGCCGCCTTGTAACATCATCGGCCTGTTTTTTCAGTTTGGCATTTTCCTGTTTTAAATCTTCAATTTCCTGATAGAACATTTCATAATCTTTTATGATCATGTCCAGGAATTGATCCACATCTTCAGGCTTATAACCTCTCATTGCTGTTTTAAAATCTTTCTCCAATATATCCTTTGCAGTCAGCTTTATCTTATCAGACAGCATTAGAATCACCTCAATACTTTCGCCATACATCGACTTTTTATTATTTTTTCAAATCTCTTATGATTTGTCAACGATACTTCTCTAATTCTTCCCAAAATGTTCGCAGAAAATCACTCATTCCAGTTTAATTCCTCTGCCGCCTGCTGCAGATCGTCAAACGTGAGCTGGATAATTTCATAGCCGCTGGCATCCTGATGCTTTCTCGCTTCCTGAAAGGCGTACTTAGGGGAACCGTCTCTTTCTTCATCATAAATAATCAGCATGCCCTCACTTTTTCTTACCATAAACAGATTTTTCGCCTTGAGCTGCTGCGGACCTTCATATTCTGTCCTGTATATGCTGTCAACAAAATCAGCTTTCGATAATATTTGTCCGTAATATTCCTGGTTCTTTTCATTCCACTTATCTTCTTGCTTTAAAAAAGGTGTAATAACACCCAGTTTTAGATTTTCATACTCCTTCTGCAGTTCAAAGACAACTTCTGCTGCCCACAGCTCGGTTCCGAGTGTTCCGGAAATAATCACCCATTCCAGGCCTTCATCTGCGAGGGGTAGCAATCGATTCATAATTGCTTTCTTTATATATTTTACACCTTCATGATCATTTTTAAAAATTCCATATTCAAACGGCTTATAGCCTGTTATGTATAATACATTCACCGGAATCCCCCCTATCAAAAGAAACAAGGGCATTTAAGCCCTTGCAGCATTAGCAGCCAAATGGACGTGGCGGCGGGCACGGATTGCCGCAGATCATTTGCTGGTTATAGCATTCGTTTACTACTGAAGCCGTATGCGGGAAATAGTGCTGATGCTGGAAAACATGCTTGTTAACCGTTGTAGTGTGGCTTGGATGAATGTGCGGCACAATTGTTTTATAAACATTTGTGTTAACAAAGTTCTGTGTTGGTGAGACAATTGGCGGCTGTACATTAGATGGTCCAATATTAGCCGGGCTCACCGCTTGAGGTCCCATTGGGCCTGGGCCATATCCAGCCGGGCTTACTGCCTGCGGTCCCATTGGGCCAGCTCCCATACCTCCTGGGCTCATCGGGCCGGGCATCATTGGGCCTGGGCCATATTCGGCCGGGCTTACTGCTTGAGGTCCCATTGGGCCTGGACCGTACGGTGCACCCTTGAACGGTTTGTTAGCGCCGCTATTTCGATTGAAAAAACTCATATATCTTTTCCCCTTTCGTCTTAATTCGTTTACAATAACAGACTATGAGAAAAGGGGTACATCTGAACTGGTCAAAAACCTAATAATTTATAAAAAGGAATAAAAGCTGTCTTTCATCGATGAAAAGACGATTGCTGTCAGACAGATTACAACAAAAAATAAAACCAAAATAGCTTTGTACATGTTTTTCCGTCCTTATATTTTAGTATTTTATATACCATACAATTTTCCATTTTACACATATTATTAAGCGCCTTCAACAAAAATATCAGGCGAAATATCAGGAAAATTTTTCATAAGCGGGGAACATAAAAAAGAGCGGATCAGCTTTTGGGCAGCATCCGCTTTTTAAATAAAAAAGATGGAGATTATGACATGCAGTTCAGGAAGATAGCTGACGTTTTTTATTCAGCCTGTCCAGCCTTTTTTCAATTTTGGCACGGTGGACAGCTTCCATTTTGATATCAGCTGCTTCCTTCAAAGCTTTCAGCGCCAATTCAGCAAAGCCTATTGCTTCGGCAGGATTTTTGAACTGATGTTCCAGAAGCTTCGAGCATTCAATGGCAGCTTCTATTTTTTGCCGCGTTTTTCCCTTTAGGGCAACCTCAGACCACTTTTTAAAAGCCGAGTCATAGCTTTTCTTTCTTTTTTCCTGATAGGCAATCGCATGCTGGGCTGTAATCCGTTCCTCATTGCTTCCTTTTTCAATCACCTGCTGATACGTTTGGAGAGCGTCTTTCTTTTCACCAAGATGATCGAGCCAGCGTGCAATTTCAAGTGATTCCTCGCCATACCCGTCCAATTGCAGGATCTGGCGGGACAATTGAATATAAAGCGTAATAAGAGAAAGCACGTCCAGTTCATTATGCTTCATAATCCCGAATAAGATATCAGGGTCTTTTCTTTCAACAAAATCAAAATAAATCATGGGAGCCAGGTATCCTGGTATGTCGTTTTCCCGCTCAAATCCAAGGATTTCTGTTTCTACTGCAGATAGCTTGACTCTTTCCAGTTTATTTTTCCAAAGCCTTCTGGAAGCATGGTACAAATCGAAATGTCCAAATTCGGGAAGCTTTGGAACGTGCTCCCTGATCAGCGTGTGCCTGGTTTTCAACTGCGGCCAGTCAAAAGCTTTGCCATTATACGTAACAAGGGTTTCATAATTGATATTTTCAAGGAAGCTGTTATACAGCGGTATTTCGCTTCCGGGCTCAGGCAGTATATGCTGGCGCACGATTACTTCGTTGTCCCTGATATAGGCATATCCCAGAAGGAAAATGGTATTGCCGGCACCTCCCCCAAGGCCTGTTGTTTCTGTATCAAAGAAAAACAAATCCTCCATACTTAAACCCTTTGTTGAAAGCGGATGTTCCAAAACACTGGAATTCCATTCTTTTATTACGCTTTCCAGTTCGATGAAGGTCCAGTTGCCATGTTTATGGGTTAGCGGATACCTGACTTCACGGATAAAGCAGTAATTTCCGTCCAATGTATAAAGCTCTGTGCTGTTATTCTTCCATTTTTCCAAAAATGGAATATCTGCATTTTCCGGGAGCAATTGCGTCTGAATCCTTTTTTCGCTATGCACTTCCTGATTTTGATTTTGTTCCAGGTTCAAATGGCTCTTCATCATATTCAATTTATTTTTAAGGTTCATGCTTATCACCTCTTAAGCGGGAAGGCTGCACTCTCACTAAAAAGCATCCAGAAGCTGAATGCTCTTTTTCTTTGCAGCGATCCCTTCAATTTCCGTTCCGATGCATGACGGACACCCGTCATTACATGGGCAATTTACAATTAAATTCTTAGCAGCGGCTTTTATTTCGTCAAAACGCTTGTACACGTCTTCTGCAAGTCCAATGCCTCCGGGATAATGATCATACAAAAAAATGGTCGGCAATTGGCTGTGGGAAGCTTTAATCTGTGAGACAACATGAATGTCATTCCGGTCGCACATGACATGGATGGGTACAACGTGCCTAAGAACATTTGAAATTCCTAGCAGGAGCTGTTCCATGGTTTTTTCGCCTAATCCAGGATCAATTTCCTCAAGCTCAAGCCATGCTGCGCTCGTATGCAGCTCCTCCTCCGGCAGGGAAATTGGACCAGACCCAATATTCTCGAAGGTGGTAAGCTTGATTTTTTTAAAAATGGTCGGCATGGCATTTACCGTTACATCACCATAATGGACTGCCGTTTTTTCCCTTTGAACCGTTTTGTCAATTTCCAGGACCTTTAGCTGAACCGCCAGATTAGCATCTGTATAGTATTCTACGTCCACTTCTGTTACATAGGCTTTTTTATGATCCCAGTCCAGCTTTTCCACCTGGTATTGGATGCCCTCGTGCAAATATATGGCTTCATCATGCAATAATGTCATGGCACTGAAACGGTCCATTTCACCAATAATTTTCACATCATTCGTTACCGACCGGTCTATGATCACAACATTTTCCTGTGATGCTGAACGCAGACTGATATTTGATGCAGGGAAAGACTGGTTAGCCCAGTAAAAGGCTTCGCCATTATGGTGAAGAACTCTCTCTTCAACAAGGTATTCCAGAATGTCAGCTACATCCAATGGCCCAAATTCCTCGCCTTCTTTAAAAGGAAGTTCATATGCGGCGCATTTTAGATGATCTACTAAAATAATCAGGTTTTCCGGATTGATTCTTGCTGATTCTGGCGACCGGTCAAAAAAGTATTCCGGATTTTGTACAATATACTGGTCAATGGGCGATGAGCCCGCGACCATCAAAATAAGAGCTTCACCGTGGCGCCTTCCTGCACGGCCAGCCTGCTGCCATGTGCTGGCGACGCTTCCCGGATAACCTGTCATAACACAAACCTGAAGCTGACCGATGTCGACTCCTAATTCCAGTGCATTTGTGCTGACGACGCCAAGGATTTCCCCATCCCTTAAACCGCGTTCAATTTCTCGCCGCTGCTTCGGAAGATAGCCTCCGCGGTATCCTCTAATGGATTTTGAGCCGAGCTGGTCCTTAACCAGCTCCTGTATATGGCTTAAAATAATTTCGACGCGCACCCTGCTTCTGGCGAAAACAATCGTCTGTATTTTATTTTTCAAAAAGGTTTTTGCCAGATTGTTAACTTCTGCCGTAGCACTTCTCCGAATATTTAATGGCTTATTGACCACAGGAGGATTATAAAACACGAAATGCTTTCTTCCTCTTGGAGCACCATTATCGTCTATCAGCCTCATAGGATTTCCTGTCAGCTGTTCGGCAAGTTCCTTCGGGTTTGCTATTGTAGCGGATGTGCAAATGAAAATGGGGCTGCTGCCATAAAAGCTGCATATTCTTTTCAGCCTGCGTATCACATTTGCTACATGGCTGCCAAAAACTCCCCGGTACGTATGAAGCTCGTCTATCACAATGTACTTCAGGTTTTCAAAAAGACTTACCCATTTTGTGTGATGCGGGAGGATAGCAGAATGAAGCATATCAGGATTAGTAATGACAATATGCCCTGCCTTCCTGACAGCCTGCCTGATAGCAGGAGAAGTGTCGCCGTCATAGGTGTAGCTTTTTATGTCTATTCCCATTTCATCAATAATCTCATTCAGCTCGCTTTTCTGATCCTGTGCCAGTGCTTTAGTCGGGAATATATATAATGCCCTATTTGCATCATTGTCCGCAATGGACTGCAGGACAGGCAGATTATAGCAAAGTGTTTTTCCTGATGCCGTTGGAGTTACAGCTACAATATTTTCGCCCTTTTGCAATGTTTCATATGCAGTATGCTGGTGGCTGTATAATTCGCTGATTCCCCTCTTTTGCAGGGCCTTCTTGATTCTGCTGTCTATACTTTCTGGCATCGGCCGGCTTTTCGCTTCCTGCGGCTCGATTTCATGCCAATTTATAATATTTTCATTATGTCTTAGTTCTTCAATTAACTCTGAAAGTGATTTCTTTTTTATCATATTGGAGCCACCTCTATAAATAGTGTACCGAATATTTGTTTGGCTGCCTAGCTGTTTGTTTTAACTTAACCCTGTTTTCGTAAACTTTGCTGCTATGCTGATTTCCGCCGCAGCATGCTCGCTTTCTGCAAGGCGGGCGGTGAGCATCCCCAGCTGCGCCTGCAAAATCTCATCTTCCCGCTAATCTAGGATATTGCACCTTCCGCTCGAGTCAGCCTGTTTTAACAATGTCTTCGCCTCACGGAATTCATTAAAACACAACAAGCTTTAAGCAAAGTGCCTAACTCAATGAAATGGAAGCGCCCTTTTTTGCGGCTGCTGTACCGGGAGCACCGAAGCAGCTGGCATCTAACGAAATCAGCATGATAAATGTATAAAATCAAAGAACTGATTCACTTTTTCGGCACCAGTGCATAGGCTATTGTAGAGAAATTTTTAGAAAGGGGCGTTTGTTTTGTCATCTTCTGAAAAAAAAGAACCTAAGGAGCCTCTGCACAGAGAAATGGTTACAGGCTTTGTGAATTCAATGGATCGGCTTTTTACAGAAAGGCCAATTAAAGGATTTTTACAGTCCATGGATGAATTTTTCGCCTCGGATCGTTCTTTTCCAGTAGAAGTAGCGGAAACAGATACCGAATATAAAATTTCTGCCACACTTCCCGGGGTTAAGAGACAGGATATTGATATAGAAATACTTTCACAGGCAGTCGTGATTTCCGTAAAAAACCAGCAGAGCCTGACTGAGCATAATGAAACACAGGGATTATTCCGTAAAAGACAAAGCTTTAACAGAATGTCTAAAACCATAAATTTGCCTCTTCCCCTCGATGAAACCAAAATAAGTGCAAACCATAGAGATGGAATTCTCATCATAAATGTTCCAAAAATAAAGGGTAATCGCATCAGTATTAACGATTAAGAGTAAAGAAAAAGGGAAAGCAGGATTTCACTCTGCTTTCCCTTTCACTTTATCAATTATCGATCTGTATTTCCTGCTGATGACGGCGCCTTAATCACAGGATGCTGCTGGCTGGTTATTTAAACTTTAAAAATGCTGCCGACTCCTTTAACCATGGATGATACCTGGTTCATAGTGCTCATCATCTGACCGGCAGTATTCATCATTTTATTAATATCGATGGAGCCATCCTGTGTTTTAAACTGATTCAGCACCGAACCTATCCCGGAGGATTGCGGTTTTTGCATAAGCTGCTGTTTTGGATAAGGATTGGGATTGAAAGCCTGCTGAAGGCTAGATGGAGCTTTTTTTGCTCCCTGCTGCAGCGGGTTTGAAAATGGGCTGAAGGACTGTCCTGCATGATGCATCGGGAAATTGTTCTGCTGATATGGGGCTGCATGGCCATTTACAGGCATCGCCGGCTGGGCCTGCTGCATAAAGGGGTGATAGCTTCCGTATTGCTCTCCTATGCCATACGGCCCCGGCATATGCTGATAAGGGCTATAATATGGATGATTACCTGGCTGGTAATAAGGCATACCTTGCTGCTGCGGTTCATTCAAGTAGCCGGGATTGGGCATATATGCACTGCTGTTTCTTTGATCCATCATATTCATGGATCCATCCTCCTTCTTATGGCATTAGCTGATATACTATATGACATTATAGAAGGAATGGTGAGCAACAAAAAAATCCGGTCAAGAACCGGAAAGCTTTGCGTTTATTTCGGATAATGTGTTATTAAGGATGAACGAGACTGATTGAACATGGCTTTTAAATCTTTTATAGCTGGTTTTCGGAAAAAATGCCTGTACAGCGATATCTGATAAATTGTCTGCGGTTTGTTCAATCTGCTGGGGATAAAGATGTGTAAAGGCCTCGGATTTCATCCATTCCTTCATTTGTATAACCCATTCTTTTGACGCTTGATGTACTTTATCAGCAAAGGGCTTAACCTCCCCGTAAAAGTCTTTCTCTGCCCCTTCTTCCCGGACCGAGTCATAAATTTTGTCGGCGGCCTGGCAAAAGCCTATTAACTGCTGTGTCAGCTCCTGGATTTCTCTTTTATTCTGCATACTTGCTCCTCTTTTTTTAGGCTGTTTTCGTAAACTTTGCTGCTATGGAACAAGGGGTTGATTTCCGCTCCAGGATGCCCGCTTTCCGTAGGGAGGGCGGTGACCCTACAGGAGTCTCGCACCTTACACTCCAATCAACCCCGTTTAACAACAGGATCGTTTTACAGAACATATTAAAAAAACGTTTAGGAAAGAGCCCTTTTTTTTAAAGTATAATCTTTTCGCGCAAAAAAAAACACCCTGGAAGGATATCAATAGCTGGATCCCTTTTAAAGGTGCAATGATTTTTTAAGGATGAAGGAAAAACTTCGAATCCTTGTGCTGGTCTTGATTTCCATCAGCGGCAGCATGTGTTAAAATCCTAATTTGGGATTAGCAAGCAATGGGTGATTGCCTGATTTTTCCGTCTTCATCAAATAAGACTGGCTGATGATATCTTCTTTGGTATTCCATTTTTCCTCTATTCTTTCTAATTGCTGCTGAGCTGAATGAACCATCTTATACTGATTGCTCCAGAGCCTGCAGCGTTCTGTATTAATTGTTTCGTCAATGCTTTGCTCAAGCTCATCCAGGCTATCTGAAATGGCAGCGATCAGACACAAAATTTCTTCAGCGGATGCTTTATTGTTCATGCCCATGCCTCCCTTAGTCTTTACATGTATTATTCTTGCCGGGTCTCCTCAGCCCTTCCAAGGTGACAAAACTAGTATCTAATCGGCAAAGAAAGTAACATCCGCATAAATTTTTCGGTGTTTCGACAAACCTGAAGAATGGACGTCGACAGATTTACTTAAACTACCTTATAGGAGGTGTGTAAAAATGAATAATACAAACAGCAAGCAAGAAGAAATGAAAAAGAACCAGCAAGAAAAAAATAGCCAAAAAGGCTATGGTGATAAAAAGCTGAACGGCCCAGACCGTCCTTCAACCTAAGCAGCGTCAATCCTTATAGTTTCGGGCCGCTTTTCTACAGCAGATAATTGCCAAAAGCCATTGCGGCCTGAAGCTGTTTTTGCTTTTCTTTGTACCAGCTGGTTAATAGAACCTCCTCTGTTATAGAAGGAGGAGAAAACCAGCTTTTTTTTATTTTCCTTTTTTGGTCCCATTGGCCGAAGCTTCTATTTTTGTGGCTGATAGGCGGATAGGCTAATCTTAAAAAAGGGGTCTCCCTCAGCTTGTAATAAGGGAAAAAACGTTCATAATCATATCTTGATCCGGTCGGTTCCGTTTTCAGGGAAAATAGATAAAATTCCTGGAATAAATCTTTTGAAAATAAAATAGATGCAAGCCTTTTTCCCAGTTCAATTCTTGCGTCAGTCCTCCGGAATTTAGAAACTGAAGCTCCGTACAATTCTCCGTTTACAGTAGGAAAAAGAACGGTGCTGTAATGGAAATGATCCTGGATATTGAATAACAGCGAACGAAAAACCGGAATCTTAAAATTCTTATTTTTTATAACAGGCTCTTCTATCAAGTTTTGTTCGTTTATAATTTGGGAATACATGAGACGCGTGCCGTCTCTGTCCCTCCAGTATCGGAACCATTCTTCTTCCATGAATCCTGAAATGCAAAAATATCTGCTTAAATGAAACAAAGGCACCCTGAGTTTCGTCGAATAATGATAAAGAAGCAATTGCGGAAATGCGTCCCGGAAAATGAGCCAGTTCGCTTCTTCGTAGGTCATAAATAAAGAATGCCTGTACTCTGGCGACAGTATTCTAGGCATCCAGTATCCCTGAAGATCACACATATTCCATCCAGCATTTCTAGAAACCATAGAAGCCAAAAAGGCCCATTTTATTTCAGGATGAACGGAAAAAAATGCACTATAGGCTTTGGTCCTTGAGATATTATCACTATTCCCTTTTTCTGTTCTCTCTTTTATTCTATAAAGGATCTTCATTTCATCATCCAAAAGATCGGGGGGAAGGCTGCGGCCATTCATTGTATAACACCTCACAATCGCACATTGCAGGCAGTAAACCCGCTTTCCAGATATTTCTCATACTTATCTTTTTAAGTTGCGGGTAGAATTATTCACTATCCTCCCTATTTTTTTGCTATCATAGAACAGTGAAAAAGGAGGGGCATTCATGGCATTTCATTATCCAAATGGGCGAAGGTTCACTCCCGGGCCAGATAAAACAGCGGTCAACCCAATGAAGAAGGCGAATTACAGCAACAGGGGAATGACATTGGAGGATGATCTAAATGACACAAATGAATTCTATCTCACTAATGGAATAGCTGTTGTCCATAAAAAACCCACACCTGTACAGATTGTAGATGTTCATTATCCCAAAAGAAGCGCAGCCGTCATCAAAGAGGCCTATTTCAAACAGGCATCAACTACAGACTATAACGGTGTGTATAAAGGGAGATATATTGATTTTGAAGCTAAGGAAACACAAAGCCGCACTTCCTTTCCGCTTAAAAATTTTCACGAACATCAGATCAGGCATATGAAAAGCGTCACAGACCAAGGAGGCATTGCCTTTGTCATTATCAGGTTTTCCTCCAGCGATGAAATCTATATGATGGATGCACCGCAGCTCGTTACTTTCTGGGAACGCATGGAATCAGGAGGCAGAAAGTCTATATCCAAAGAAGAGATTCAAAATAGCTCAATTAAGATTCCTCTTGGCTTTCAGCCGAGAATTGACTATATTAAAGTAATAGATTCTTTCCTTAACGGAAAAATTTAGATTTGTTGTACTAAGAAAGGCAGGTAGCTGTAATGGCTGAACAATATAATTCGAGACAAGAGCGCCGTAAACAGGCCCAGTCGCAGAAAAAAGGCAAAAAAAAATCCGGGGGCCTTTTCAAACGGATTTTTCTGATCCTTATTACACTGGGGATAATTGGCATGATAGCTGGCGGTGCAACATTCGCCTATTTCGTCAGCGGTGCTCCAAAGCTTGATGAAAAGCTTTTAAGAGATCCAATTTCTTCCAAGATTTATGACAATGACAATAAGTTAATTAAAGAAGTCGGGGTTGAGAAACGCGACTACGTTACCTACGACCAGATACCGAAGCAAGTTGAGGATGCGGTTTTGGCTACAGA
This sequence comes from Bacillus sp. OV322, assembly GCF_900112495.1. Lineage (GTDB taxonomy): Bacteria > Bacillota > Bacilli > Bacillales > DSM-1321 > Peribacillus. Next base: position 466,359 of record NZ_FOMA01000003.1, on the reverse strand, counting down.
GGATGCACGCTTTTACAAGCATCACGGCATTGACTTCCTGCGCCTTGGCAAAGCGGTCATCGCCAACTTCACCAACGGCTTCGGTTCACAGGGTGCGAGTACCCTGACACAACAGGTAGTGAAACGCTCTTATCTGACAGCAGATAAGACCATCAAAAGGAAAGTCCAGGAAATGTGGCTGTCCTTCCAGCTCGAGCAAAAATATACCAAGCATGAAATTTTTGAAATGTATGTGAATAAAATCTTTTATTCCGAAAATGCAAATGGAATTGAAACAGCATCCAAAACCTATTACGGCAAAGATCTGAAGCATTTAAAGCTTAATGAAATTGCCCTTCTTGTAGGACTTCCGCAAAGCCCGAACAGATTCAATCCTTATGAACATCCGGACCGTGCAGAGAAGCGGCGGAATGTCGTCCTGTACCTGATGAATAAGCATGGCTATATCACCAAAGATCAAATGGTGAAAGCACAAGCTATTCCTGTTGCAAAAGGACTTAAGAAAAAGAGTGAAACATCAAAAAACACAAAACCATATGATGCTTACATCGATCAGGTTATTAAAGAAGTAGAAAAAATGGGAGATTATAATGTCGCTACAGACGGTTTGGAAATCCATACCACCCTGGACCGCGACGCCCAAAAATATTTATATAAAATGCTGAATACTAATGAAATCATCCAATTTCCAAATGAAAAACTGCAGGCAGGCGTCACCCTTCTTGACACGAAAACCGGAGAAATCCAGGCAATCGGCGGAGGCAGAAACACCAAAGTGGCACGCGGGTTTAATTACGCGACAGATGCCCAGCGCCAGCCAGGATCCACCATTAAGCCGATCCTGGATTACGGGCCTGCTGTGGAATATCTGAACTGGTCCACTTACCAGCAAATAACGGATGAGCCTTACCATTTTTCTAATGGCACTCCATTGAAAAATGCTTCAGGCACGTATCATGGCACAATGACCATCCGCGAAGCGCTGGCACGTTCATTAAACATCCCTGCGGTTAAAACAATCCAGCAGGTTGGCTTGAAAAAAGCGCAAAGCTTTGCAACAGGCCTTGGGATCCCGCTTCCTGAAATATATGAATCCTATGCCATCGGCGGCATGAATAAAGGTATTTCTTCCATGCAGCTTGCAGGTGCATACAGCGCATTCGGAAACGGCGGCATTTATAACAAACCGCATACTGTAACAAAAATCGTACTGAGGGATCATACGACAATTAAAAATAAAATCACATCAAAACCTGTGATGAAGGATTCTACTGCGTTCATCATCTCAGATATGCTGAAAAGCGTCTTAAAAGAAAGCTACGGTACCGGGGTTCTCGCCAATGTGCCTGGAATGGATGTCGCAGGCAAAACAGGTTCAACCAACTTTGAAGCCAGTGACCGCCAAAAGTATAATATCCCTTCCGACGGTGTCCCTGACAGCTGGATGGCTGGATATTCGACTAACTATACGATTGCCGTATGGGAAGGCTACGATACTGACGCATCCAGCAAAACAAAGGAATATGTAGGAAAGCAATCACAGACAATTCCAAAGAAAATCTTTAAGAATCTGATGGAACATGTTTCACAGAATAAGGAAACAAAAGATTTCAAACAGCCAAACAGCGTGGTAAAGGTTCCTGTTGTTAAAGGAACAAATCCGCCAATGCTGGCTAGCGATTATACACCTAGCGATAAAATCAGCTATGAGTATTTTGTAAAAGGCCATCAGCCTACTCAAGTTACCAAGCAATATGACAAAATTTCTGCTCCTTCTGGTTTAAGTGCATCATTTGACCAGACAGCGAATGAAATTAGCCTGAATTGGGGCTATAATTCTGACAAAAACGCCGATTTTGAAGTGAAGGTATCTATAGACGGCGGATCAGATCAGGTATTATCACAATCCGGCGACAAAGGATTGAAAATACCTAACCCGACACCAGGAAGCAAATATACGTTTACTGTAACAGCCATTGCGGACGGTCAAAGAAGCGATCCTGCTTCAACCTCTGTTAAAATCCCGGATGCCGCCCAAACGGAACCTGGGACAGATAATGGCACCACTCCTCCTGGAGAAGATAATAACCAGGGCGGAGACAATAATGGCACAGGAGACGGAACCGGAACCGGAGACGGATCTGGCACTGACAATGGAACCGGCGGTACTGGTGACGGTACAGGAAACGGTAATGGTTCTGATAATGATACCGGCGGCGGTACTGGTTCTGACAATGGTTCTGACAATGGTACTGGTGATGGTTCTGGAACCGGCACAGGTTCTGATAACGGTACCGGAGATGGTTCCGGAAACGGCACTGGATCTGATAATGGAACCGGCGGTACTGGAAATGACAATGGCTCTGGCTCTGGCTCTGGCGATGGTTCTGGCGGGACTACACCACCCGGTGATTCTAAACCTAAGCCTGGAGACACTAAACCTAAACCAGGTGATACTAATCCTAAACCTAAACCTGGAAAAGGACCTGACAGCCAGCCAGACGCTGCTGCAGGAAACTAAGAGACTTTATGAACTAAAAGAAAAAGCATCGGCATTTGAAACATACCGATGCTTTTTCTTTATTTTTTTAAAACGTGCTCAAGCAGGTCTTTCTAAAAAAGCACAAAAGCACGGCAGACAATTACATGTCTGCCGTGCTTTTTTTCTCCGTTCAGCTTCGTTTATTTCTAAGGGCAAGAGTTTTATAAAATTGCTTTTCCAGCTCCTGCATCAATTCGCTGAGCTGAATAAAAGAAGAAAAGTGTGAAGGACTGCTGAGTATGAATTGGAGCCTTTCTATAGCATTGACGGGTTTCACCGCAAATCCCCCGGCCTCCCTCTGCAAGTCCTTAAGATTAACAGGGATTCCATTCAGCCAAAATAGAGAGCTCAGCAGCCAGGACATTGCCTGTTTCATTGGTTCATGGGCTTCTTTGGCATAACGGCCTGCAAATAGTAACCTGATGCTTTGTTCTGATTTCTTCCACTCTTTCAGAATATCTTTTATCGGAATCTCCGGCGAGCTCCAAGGCTGATATCCCTCTACCCCGTTTCCGTAAAGCATTTCATAGGGAAACGGGATTGCTGCATCAGGAAACCTCCAAATCTGAAAATCCTGTACCTCAATACTTTTTGAATCATGATCATACAGCGGATGAAAGAGAGCTTCCGGAACAGAAAGAAGCAGTTTGCCGTTCATATAATGGCCTTTCCTTTCATCCTTTTCTTCCCCTCACGGCACAGATCAAGCAAAGGGCATGTCTCACATTTTGGAGACTGTGCCTTGCAATGGTACCTTCCAAAAAATATCATCCGGTGATGTGTCAGTGACCACTCTTCTTTTGGCACTTTGTTCATTAAGGTTTTTTCAACCTCCAGGACACTGTCTTTCCACCTGCAGATTCCAAGTCTTTTACTGACTCTCTCAACATGTGTATCAACGGCAATGGCAGGGACGTTATATGCTACCGACACAACTACATTTGCCGTTTTCCTTCCCACACCCGGCAAATTAGTCAGCTCATCCCTGTCTCTTGGAACCACCCGGTCGTACTGCTCAATAAGCATTCTAGAAAGATTTTGAATATTTTTGGCTTTGTTTCTGTAAAGTCCGATGGAGCGTATATCATTTTCAAGCTCCTCCACAGGGACATTCAAGTAGTCCTCTGGGGTTTTATATTTCATAAAAAGATCTTTAGTCACCTTATTGACAAGAACATCTGTACATTGCGCCGACAGGGCAACAGCTATCACCAATTCAAACGGATTGGAATGATTAAGCTCGCAATGTGCATCAGGAAACATCTCCCCCATCGCGTCAAGGCAAATACGGATTTGAGCTTTGTTCAGCATAAAAGACTCCTTTGAATCAAAATATCAATATACCTTCACTGTTCAAGCCAATTATAAAATGGGACATCTTTGTCAGCAGCATATGGCTCTGTTTTTTTGTCCTTCTTTTGGTAGGACCTGAATTTCTGCCCCTGCGACTTGGCCTGATCCAGTGTCTTCACACCATTTTTCTTCCATTCAAACAATATCCGGTCTATGTACCGAAAGTTGAGTTTACCGGAAATGACTGACTCCCTGAGAGCCGCCTTAATAATATCAGGATGATGTTCATCCTCCATCCACATAGCAAGCGTTTCACATTCAAATGGAGACAGAGGGCGGCCGAATTCCTGCTCGAACACCGTATATAGGTTGTCGCTTTTTTCCTGCTCCTGCCCCGTCTCCTGCTGTTTAATTGTCATCAGGAAGCACTCCAGCATTTTTTCGTAAAATGGCTCTAACGAATAGCTTTCATGTCCGACTGATTGAGTATTTTCTTCTTCAATCTTTATGAATCCCCTCTGCATCAGCCGCTGAATTAAGAAAAGACATTCCGATTCCTGAAATGTCATCCTTTCTGATAGCTGTGATGGAGTAGGAAAGCCGTTTCCGCTCTCTATAAAGTTTTGAAGCTGCATCAGCAGCATAACATCCTGTTCATTTAGCCCCATGGTTTTATAATGAGAAAAAAGAAATGAAGGAAATGTAACCGTTCCTTCTTTAAACCAAGCGTATAACTTTTCCATTATCATTTAAGACACCTCTTCATAAGTATAACATGAATAACTCTGTTTGGAGTATCCATCATGGAAGGGAAACTTTTTACATTGCCGGAATTTTAAGCCCTCCAAAAACATTCAAGGAAAGGAAAAAGCGGCATCTGCCAAGAGGCAAATACCGCTTAATGTTTATGGATAAAGTCTGTTTAAAAGCCTTGGGAATGGAATGGTTTCACGGACATGTTCAACGCCGCTGAGCCAGGCAACTGTGCGTTCAAGGCCTAAACCAAAGCCGGAGTGAGGCACAGAGCCAAACTTCCTAAGCTCTGTATACCATTTATAGGCATCCTTGCTTAGTTTATGCTCTTCAATGCGCTGTTCGAGCAAATCATAATCATGAATCCTCTCAGATCCCCCAATGATTTCCCCGTACCCTTCTGGAGCTATCATATCTGCACACAGCACAACTTCAGGCCGGTTAGGGTCAGGCTGCATATAAAACGGCTTGAGGGATGTTGGATAATGGGTAATGAAAACAGGGCTGTCAAAGCTTTCAGCGATAGCTGTTTCATGCGGCGAACCAAAATCGTCTCCCCACTGGATATCTTCAAATCCTTTTTCATGAAGGAACTTTAAAGCATCATCATAGGTAATGCGCGGAAACGGCGCTTTGATTTTTTCAAGCTTAGAAACATCGCGTCCAAGCGTATTCAGTTCCAGCTGGCAATTTTGCAGAACAGACTGAATGATGTAAGCTACATATTCTTCCTGAACCTTAAGATTGTCTTCAAATTCATAAAATGCCATTTCTGGTTCGATCATCCAAAACTCGATTAAATGGCGGCGGGTCTTGGACTTTTCTGCTCTGAAAGTCGGGCCGAAGGAGAATACTTTACCAAGGGCCATAGCAGTGGCTTCCATATAAAGCTGTCCGCTCTGCGACAGGAAGGCATCTTCTTCAAAGTATTTGGTTGCAAACAGCTCTGTGGTTCCTTCTGGTGCGCTTCCTGTAAGAATCGGCGGATCCACCTTGACGAATCCCTCGTTATTGAAGAACTCATATGTAGCCCGGATAATTTCATTTCTAATCTTCATCACAGCATGCTGGCGTTTAGAACGAAGCCATAAATGGCGGTTATCCAGCAAAAATTCCGGTCCATGGGCTTTAGGCGTGATCGGATAATCAACAGCCTCATGAATCACTTCTAAATCATTTACCTGCAGTTCAAATCCGAATGGTGAACGCTCGTCTTTTTGAACGGTTCCTGTAACATAAAGGGACGTTTCCTGGGTCAGCGATTTTGCTTTTGCAAAAATTTCTTCCCCGACTTCCTCTTTCACTACAACTCCTTGAATGAAGCCAGAACCGTCACGCAGCTGAAGAAATGCTATCTTCCCGCTCGAACGTTTATTGGCCAGCCAGCATCCAATTGTTACCTGCTGATCTACATATTTACTTGCTTCTTTTATAGTAATTTTCACGTTCAATTTCCCTCCAAATTGCTTTCCGATAAGGAATTAACCTACTTCATTATACATTTCACAAATAGTACAGGCAAATATTATTTGAATATAACCCCATCTGGGCATCCTATAAAAATGCCTGTGCAGGCTGCTGCGCCCAAAACGCGTATGGCCTGCACAAGCGGTTGTTTAACTCAAGCTTTCATCATTTTAGAATCAACAAAGGAATGAATCCTTTCAACTGCTTTCTCAAGGGCATCAAGGGAGGTCGCATACGATAGCCTGATATAATCCGGCGCTCCAAATCCGGAGCCAGGTATAACAGCTACAAGAGCTTCTTCGAGCAGCCCCCGGGCAAAGTCATCCACATTTTCAAAACCGGTGCGCTTTGCGGCTTCCTTCACATTCGGAAATAGATAAAATGCTCCCTGCGGCTTTAAGCAATGAAATCCGGGAATGGAAGTCAATTTGCCGTAAATGGCATTAAGACGGCTTTCAAAGGCCTTGCGCATCTCTTCGACGGCATCCTGAGCGCCTTCATACGCTGCGATGGCTCCATACTGGGCAGTTGTAGTAGGGTTAGAGGTACTATGGCTTGCCAGGTTTGTCATAGCCTTGTTTAGTTCCTCATCACCTGCCGCGTACCCTATCCTCCAGCCTGTCATTGAATGGGACTTGGAAACCCCATTGATGATGATGGTTTGCTTTTTCAGTTCCGGTGATACTTGTGCAATGGAAACATGGCCATTGCCATCATAAACAAGCTTTTCATAAATTTCGTCCGAAACGATCATGATATCATGCAAAAGGCAGACTTCTCCTAGTTCCCTAAGCTCTTCCTCTGTATAAATCATGCCAGTCGGATTGCTTGGTGAATTAATAATGATAGCTTTTGTTTTTTCGGTTATGGCGGCTTCAAGCTGTTTTTTTGTGATTTTAAAGGAGTTATCCTCATGTCCCTCCACATATACAGGGGTTCCGCCAGCAAGCTTAATCTGCTCTGGATAGCTTACCCAGTAAGGAATGGGAACGATAACCTCATCGCCTTCATCAAGGATAGCCTGAAATAATGTATAAAGAACATGCTTAGCCCCGGAACCTACAATGATTTCAGAACTTGTATATTCAAGCCCCTGGTCTTTTTTCAGTTTGCTGATGATGGCCTGTTTAAGTTTTGGAAGCCCTGCAGAAGGAGTATATTTTGTATGGCCCTCTTCCATGGATCGGGCTGCAGCTTTGATAATATGTTCCGGAGTATTAAAATCCGGTTCACCTGCACCGAGCCCGATGATGTCAAGCCCCTGAGATTTAAGCTCTTTGGCTTTAGCCGTAATTGCCAAGGTAGTAGATGGTGCCAGTGCCTTTACACGATTCGCTAATTTCATGGTTTTATCCCCCAATTTTATATGCTTCGGTAATATTTCAGCCATTCACCTGTCTTGAAGTCATAATAATCATAATTATAACGGCTTGATCCATCTAAATAAGTGACCTCCCATAGAGGCACATTATTTTCCATTCCAAGCTTAACAGAAATGATTTTTTGAGTATTCAGCTGCTTCTTGACAATGGCTAGTATTTCTCCCCGGGTTTTCCCTGATTTGCTGTCTTCTATCACCGGCTTTTCCTTTTTATTGTCCGGAAGCCAGATTACTTTCTTTTTGCCGTTTTTTGTCTTGCCGACTACAACTGAATATGAGTCATTCCCATGATATAGATAGTAGTCATCCATCGTTACAAATCCGCCTTCTTTTTGGGCTTTTTTAAAGGCTTCTGTTTTGGCTTCTTTTTTTGGGCCCATCGCCTTAATGTAAGCCCCTGCTGTAAAACCCGCTATACAAAGGATTAATATGACCGCCAGTATCATTGCTTTTTTCAATTTCAGCCACTCTTTCTATGTACGATAAATCGTAAATATCGCTTTTTCTTGATTTTCAGCATCGAGTGCAAGTCCGAACATTAAATCCTTTTCCTTTAACGTCCGGTTCAGTGAATCGACAATTTTATACAAGTCCGGTGAATTTTGAATCGTTAATGTAGACAAGACTTCTATTTTGCTTTCCATACTAATTCCTCCCAGTTTTCCGCTTGCTGATTGCTGTGGGGGCAGGCAATGCTGCCTTCCTTATTAACACATTATATCAGTACGGGCTGTATTTCGATAATAAATTTCTTTAAAAAACCGATTTTATATCATAGGTTTTATATCCAATTTTCTATTGTCCCAATCATTTCTTCCTGGGTGACTTCCAGCCATTGTGCAGGCGGAAGTGACTGCTGAAATTCCCTTCCATAGCGGGAGGTCATGACCCTTTTATCAAGTATAAGCAAAATTCCGCGGTCTGTGCTTGTCCTGATCAGCCTGCCAAAGCCCTGCCGGAACCTAAGAATGGCCTGTGGAAGCGAATAGGCTGAAAAGGCATTGATTCCTCTTTTCTCCAATAGAGAACACCTTGCTGCTGTAACCGGCTCATCAGGAGGCGAAAAAGGCAGCCTGACGATAGCCAGGCAGGAAAGGCTTTCCCCAGGTATATCAACACCCTCCCAAAGGCTTGTTGTCCCAAAAAGGAGCGCTTTGTCAAAGGTTTGGAAGTTCCTGATAAGCTTCATCTTGCTCCCGCCGCTGATACCTTGGGCAAATAAAGTGAATTCCTGGAGACTTCCTGAGTCTTTTACCTTTTGATAAACATTCCTTAGCATATCATGCGAAGTAAATAAGACCATCATCCTGCCTTTTGCCGCTTTAGCAGCATGAATAATTGAATTTGCCGCTGCTTCGGCAAATTCATCCTTAGAGCATGATGCTACATCCGGCATCGCAGACGGCACAAGGATTTTGACTTTTTCCTTATAATTGAACGGGGAAGGATATGACACCGCAAGGATCTGTTTATCCTCAATACCGAGCTGTGCCTTAAAGAATGCAAATGACTGTTTGACTGATAATGTGGCAGATGTCATGATGACGCTTTGCTGCCGGGAAAAATAGTCATCCCAAAGGATCTTGCTCCCAGAGATAGGCTGCGAGGAAAGCGATATCCCCTGATGGGGACCGGCTTTGGTATAATCCAGCCAATAAATGGAGTCTTCATTTCTTTTTATAAAAAATTCATGCAGCGTTTGTTTGATATCCTCGATTCCTTTTAAAAGGACCTCGGCGTCATTCAAATAAAACAGGCTGTTCTTGCCTGCAGGATTTTCGCTGTTTTTCACAAGATTAATACGGTTTTCCAGCTCAAGCATGACGGAATTCAAATTTTGGATCAGGCGTTCTGTTAGAAAGGATGCCTGCTTCCAATTCTCATTGGAATCAATGGGCAGCCTGTCAGGACTTCCATTTTTCGTCAGTTTTTCTGCCTGTCTGGCAAGAAAATAAAAGAGCTGTTCAAATTCATAAAAAAAGTCACTGATGTGCGCATTGAAGGTTTTTATAAGCGGCAGGTCAGTTTTTCTCCGTTTGCTGGCCATTTTTTCTATTTTATAAAAAAGCTGTTTTTGTTCATACGTTCCGAGCCTGTTGAGCATTGTTTTAACCGTAATGTAGTCCAGTCTCCTGCCCAGGTGCCGGGAAGCAGCTTTTTCAAAATGATGCGCTTCGTCGAGGATCAGATAACCGTCGCCGGCAACACCGCTGTTTTTGGAGATAAGGTCTGCCATTAAAAACGAATGATTGGTAATAATAATATCTGCTTTCTCTGCAATCGCCCTTGCTCTTGTGTAAAAGTCCCTTTTTTGCCAAGGAAGCTGAAGTCCCTGATAGGTAAATTCATCGCTTTGCAGCCTTTCCCAAAAAAGCTGGCCGCCGCTGGTTAAATGAAGCTCGTCACGGTCGCCGGTTTCAGTTTCTGTAAGCCACACTAAAATCTGCATTTTGGTCAGCGCTGTTTCATAGTTATCATCCTTTTGCCTCAATGACCTCTCAAATTTAGCAAGAGACAAGTAATTTCCCCTACCTTTCAATAAAACCGCATGAATGGGGAAAGGCAGGATTTTCTTCAGCTGCGGCAGCTCCTTATGCAGAAGCTGCTCCTGCAGCTGAAGAGTGTAGGTGGAGACGATGATATTTTTGCGGCGGCTCTTGGCAAAATATGCCGCAGGAAGCAGATAGCCAAGGGACTTTCCAATTCCTGTTCCTGCTTCTATGATGCAATGCCGGGAGGATTGAAAAGACTGATAAATATTATCCATCATATTCAGCTGCCCATTTCTTTTTTCAAAAAGCGGAAAAGCCTGGGCAATCAGTTTCATTTTTTCTTCTTCATTCATTGGATAATCCGGTATTTCACTTTCAGCATGGCTTTCACCATCTATTTTTCGAAATGCCAGTCCCCTAAAGGTCTCCAGATCGGGATTATGCTTTTCAGGCTGTGCCAGCTTAAAGTTCAGGCATTCATCTATCATTTCTGAAATCTCGCTTTTTAGTGAAAATGAATGTTTATACAGCTGTTTTAATGTCATGACTGGCAATGATTTCAGCTTTTTCTTGAACTCCAGCAGCAAAAGAGCAGTCACATAAGCATCACTGTCAGCTCTATGCGGCCTTGCATGCTCAAGATTTTCTTCCCTTGCAAGCTGATTAAGTTTATATCCATCTGAAGTAGGTTTCAGGATTTTCGCAAGCTCCACGGTGTCAATGGCTGATCCGTAAAAAGGTTCATATCCCGAACGCACCATTTCTTCCTTAAGAAAAGACAAATCAAATAACACATTATGGGCGACAAACACAGAGTCTTCAAGAATACTGAAAATCTTCCCGGCAACTTCTTCAAATACCGGAGCATCCTCCACCATATCGTTGTCGATTCCAGTCAGCTCTTCAATGAACAGGGAAATGCTCTGTTCCGGGCGGATATATGTGGAATATTCATCAACGATATTGTCATCCTCAATGATAACAGCCGCAAACTGAATAATCCGATCTCCCTTTTTGGGCGAATTGCCTGTAGTTTCTAAATCTATAACTGCATATCGCTGCGTCATTATTATGTACACCTCAAAATTCACTTCATACCAAAATTGTTCGTACTCTCTCACTTTTTATACCATACCAGACAAAATAAATAAAATGAAAGAATTTCAATTAAAAAGCGGAAGCGCCTGTTCATAGGAACCAAAGACTAAGAACGCCGCGTCCTGCGGCAACGTCTTTGTGACCCCCATCCCGGGGGCCCAAGCAAATAGGGCTTTGACCTCAGAAGGCGTTTTTCCTTCTTAGGTCAAAGCATCTTTTGCACAGCGGGCTAGGCGCTGCAGCTGGATTACACAAAAAGCGGAAGCGCCTGTTCAGCCTCGACTAGCATAAGACGCATCAGAATAGAGGGCGCTCTTTGCCTTCAATTCTGATGTGGCTTATGACCTCGAGAGGCTAGGCGCTGCAGCTGGATTACACAAAAAGCGGAAGCGTCTGTTCATAGGAACAAAGACTAAGAACGCCGCGTCCTGCGGCAACGTCTTTGTGACCCCCATCCTGGGGGCCCAAGCAAATAGGGTTTTGTCCTTGGAAGGCGCTCTTTGCCTTCAATTCTGATGTGGCTTGTGACCTCGAGAGGCTAGGCGCTGCAGCTGGATTAATAAAAAGCGGAAGCGCCATAGGGTCTTAAAGCTTAGCCAAAAAGAAAAAGCCTGTTTTTCCCTGCCGAAGCTGCATAGCTGTATCGAAGACAGTGCAGATTTGGCAGGAAGAAAACAGACCCAGGTTTTTAAAAAATCATGGTTGCTTCCGGTTCATGTGAAATCATTTCAGCGATTTCATTTTTATCATTCATAATAGCAATTTTAGGTGAATGGCTGCTGATTTTTTCTTCAGCCACCTGTACATATGAGATGATAATCACGATATCATCTGGCTGGACAAGCCTTGCAGCTGCTCCATTCAAACAGATTACGCCGCTCCCTCTTTCACCTGCGATCACGTACGTTTCAAGTCTGGCTCCATTGTTGTTATTAACGATGGCTACCTTTTCGTTTGGCAGGATGTCTACAGCATCCAAAATATCCTGGTCAATTGTAATGCTTCCTACATAATTCAAGTTAGCCTCTGTTACCCGGGCACGATGGATCTTTCCATTCATCATTGTGCGATACATGCTAAATCCTCCTCAGGTGCGGTTTATTTAAATGGTAATTGTAATGTTATCAATTAGCCTTGCACGTTCAAACTTGACTGCAATGGCAATCAAAACCTTGCCGGACAGTTTATCAAGCGGTTTTAAAGCTGGATAGGAATAAACCTCTGCATAATCAATGATTCCGCTGGTATTGCTTTCAATATGTTTTCTGATCATTGAAGAAAGTACAGCAGGATCCCTTTCGCCTGCTTCAGCTGCTTTTTGTGCAAGCTGCAGGCTTTTATATAATTGGCTCGCCTGACTCCGCTCTTCATCAGAGAGGAACACATTTCGGGAGCTTTTTGCAAGTCCGTCTTCCTCGCGTACAGTTGGGACAGGAACCAGCTCAATATCAAAATTAAAGTCCTGTATCAGGCTGCTCACTACTGCAACCTGCTGGGCGTCTTTCATTCCAAAATACGCTCTGTCGGGGCTTACGATATTGAACAGCTTTGTCAGTACGGTGGCGACACCGTCAAAATGGCCTGGTCTTTGTCTGCCGCAAAGCACGTCTGTACGTTCCTTGACAATTGCTGTAACCGAAACGTCTGAACCATACATCTCTTCTACAGCAGGATAAAATAGATAATCAGCGCCTGCTTCCCTTGCCGTTATTTCATCCCGGTCGATATCACGGGGATATGTCTCAAGATCTTCATTCGGGCCGAACTGCAGCGGATTGACAAAAATGCTGAGCACTACAATTTCATTATCTCTTCTGGCATTTTCAATCAATGATTTATGTCCATTATGCAAGAAACCCATAGTGGGTACAAAGCCAACAGTTTTCCCTGAAGACTTTTCCTCACGGACGTGCTTTTGCATTTCTTTCACAGTTGTTATTATCTTCATGCTTATGCTTTCCCTCCGTATAAGGATGAAACTTCGTCTTCCTTCATAGTAAATGAATGGTCGATAGATGGAAATTCCTTCGTTTTTACTTCTGCCACATAATCTTCAATCGCTTTGGCAACAAGCTGATTGGCATCTCCGTATCTCTTCACGAACTTTGGAACTCTGTCTACTCCAAAGTTTACAACATCATGAAATACGAGAACCTGTCCGTCTGTCCCGCTTCCTGCCCCTATTCCGATTGTCGGTATGGAGAGCTCATTTGTCACAAGCTCTGCAACTTGATATGGCACACACTCAAGCACAACCCCAATAGCTCCAGCCTCTTCACACTTCTTTGCATCTTCAATAAGCTTCTTCGCAGCTTCGGCATTTTTCCCCTGAACCTTATACCCTCCAAGGACTCCAACGGATTGCGGCGTTAAGCCCAGATGGGCCACTACCGGAATGCCAGCATCTGTCAAAGCTTTAATTTTAGGGAGTACATCTCCAGCTCCCTCAAGCTTTAAGGCATTAGCCTGCCCTTCCTGAAAGATTCTGGCAGCATTTTTGAGGGTATCTTCCATCGATATATGGTAGCTCATAAAAGGCATGTCTGTAACAATAAAAGTGTCCGGTGCTCCCCGTTTGACTGCCTTTGTGTGGTGAATCATATCATCCACTGTGACTGGAATCGTTGAATCATAGCCAAGCACCACCATACCAAGTGAGTCTCCGACTAGGATCATGTCCACTTCCGCTTTTTCGGCAAGCTTGGCAGCAGGAAAATCATAGGCTGTAATCATTGCAATTTTTTCGCCATTGTTCTTCATTTTCAAAAAGTCTCCAGAAAGCTTCATCCTTTATCCTCCTTTTTCATAGAGGAGATGAAAACATCAGCAACAATCTGTTCTGTGTTTTAAACCAAAAAAAGAGGCATACTGCTCTGCTGCTGTACCCTATAAAAAAAGCATCGCTTTCCTGCAGGGTGCGGCAGTTCATTTGTTCAGTAAACCTCTTTATTGCTATTAGTCTTTTCATCCCTCCGTCCCCGTCCATTTCATTGGATCAAGGCAGAAATTTTTTTTTGTTTGGCCTGGCATTTTTGGGTGCAGCTCTAATTTGATACTGCCCACATGCATTATAACAATATCAAACAAAAATTTCTATTATTATCATTGTCTTAACCATCTTAAAATATTTTACCTGAAAATATAGTAATAAAAAATCAAGTGATTTCCACATCTGCCGAATAAATGCGGCGGATTTCTCCGTCTTGGCTCCTGACAAGGAGCACACCCTCATCTGTGATGCCAAGCGCCTTTCCCTTGATGGTTTCATTCAAGGTGGTTGCAGTGATTTCCTTGCCAAGGCTAATGGCATAGCTTTCCCACATAATTTTCACAGGAGCAAAGCCTTTTGTTAAATATAAATCATAAAGCTTTTCCAATTTAAGCAAAACCTGCTGTATCAATCCGGCCCTGGAAATATTTTTCCCCTCTTCCATAGAGAGAGATGAAGCTTTCGCATGCAGCTCCTCCGGGAAGTCTTCAAGCTTCTGATTGACATTGATGCCAATCCCGATTATGACCGAGTGAATGCGGTCGGCCTCAGCCTGTAGCTCAGTAAGGATCCCAGTCACTTTCTTTTTGTTTATTAGTACATCATTTGGCCATTTAATTTCCGGTTTAAGTTCAGTCATTTCCTCAATCGCCTGGACAACGGCAACCGCTGCCAGAAGCGTCAGCTGGGGAGCTTCATGGAAAGGAATGTTTGGACGCAGAATCAGGCTCATCCATACACCCGAATATTTAGGGGAATGCCAGCTTCTAAGAAGCCTTCCCTTTCCTCCTGTTTGCTCTTCTGCAACAATCAAAGTTCCTTCTGCCGCTCCCTCATTTGAAAGGCGGTGAGCAATCTTCTGTGTGGAATCCACTGTTTCTTCATAGTGGATAACCTTGCCAAAGCGGCTTGTCTTCATGCCCAGCTGGATTTCATCAGCGGTTACCTTTTCAGGGGTGCTGACAATTTTATAGCCCTTTTTTCTGACAGCCTCAAGCACGTAACCCTCGCCTCTCAAGCTTTCAATGTGCTTCCAGACGGCTGTGCGCGAGCAGCCCATATGTTCTGCGATTTCCTGGCCGGAGATGAATTCGCCATCTGCTTTGGTAAATGCTTCAATTAATTTTCCTCTTAAATCAGATTGCATGAAGAAAGCCACTCCTTAATTGCTTCCCGGTCATTTTCCGTCTGTTTTTCCAGCACGGCCAATATGATGGAATCCAGATATTCTTTCATCCATGGACCTGGTCTTTGATTTCTCCACTCGAGAAGATCGTTACCTGTAATGGCTAAATCAGATGATTTTTTGACCGGAAGACTTGAGAATTTCTTTATAGTCATCGTCTCAGAAATTTGTACATCCTGACTTTTCATAACCGCTCTTACTCTGCCCGCTTTTATGCTAATATCCAGACCCGCCTGAAATAATTGAAAAGTGCTGATTTCATCTTCCTGATTTATCAGGGAAAGAATTTTTTGTATTTCACGAATTTGTTTCACGGGCATCTTCCAATTCCGCAAAAATGGCTCTGCTGCTGTTATCCCGCTTGTAAAAAGCAGCAGTGACCATTTTTCTGCCAAGGATGGCAGGCATGGCAGCTCGAATTGGCAGTATTTCTTTAAACCTGTTTTGAACGGCTCAAGGCCAGGAAGATATTGAAACATTTCACTTTTCACCAAGAGTTCAATTGCATTTTTGCTGAAGCTGCCTTTTAGCAGCTTTTCGAATTCTGAAAAAATCCTCTCTGTGGCAATGTTCCTAAGAAGAGGTGCATGTTTTTTCAGCGATTGAAAAGTATGCTCCTCAAGCTTAAAGCCTAAGGTGCCGGCAAACCGGATTGCCCGCAGCATCCTTAATGCATCTTCATGGAATCGTTCCTTAGGATCGCCCACTGTAACGATTATTTTGTCTTCGATGGCTTTTCTGCCCTCAAAAGGATCATGCAAAACGCCCATTTTATCCATGGCAATGGCATTCATCGTAAAGTCACGCCTTTTCAGATCTTCCAGCAGCGATCTGACAAAGTCGACTTTATCGGGTCTTCTGAAGTCTGTATATCCGCTTTCCGTCCGAAATGTAGTCACTTCATATTGTGCATGATCATGGATGACCAAGAGTGTCCCATGTTCAATTCCAATATCTGCTGTGACAGGGAAAATGGACTTTATTTCATTAGGGGTCGCAGAGGTGGCAATATCCACATCGTTGATTTCCCTGCCTGCTATTTCATCGCGGACCGATCCTCCAACAAAATAAGCTTGAAAACCGGCTTTTTCTATTTTTTCAAGAATCGGCACGGCAGATAAAAATATTTCATTCATATCTCCCGTTCTCCTGTTTTTGTATAGCCTCAGGCAGCAGCTCGCGGTATATGGATTCATACTGGGCTGTAATGATATCAGAGCGGAATTTTGTCTTAACCAGCTTAATGGATGCTTCGGAAAAACGCTGATGCATGTCTTCATCAGAAAGCAGGGTAATTGCCTTTGACGCGACATCTTCAACGTCTCCCAGCTTGCAGATAAAGCCAGTTTTCCCGTCCTCAATTACTTCAGGTATCCCGCCGATATCCGTTCCGATTCCAGGGACACCGCAGGCCATCGCTTCGATAAGGACCAAACCGAAGCTTTCTTTTTGCGAAAGAAGCAGAATCAAATCACTCATGGAATACAATTCTTCCAGATTATCCTGCTTTCCGAGAAGAAGGACTTTGTCTTCTATGCCAAGCTCCTTGACAAGATTGCACACGACTGTAATTTCCGGACCGTCTCCTACCAGAAGCAATTTTGAAGGGACCTTTTCGCTAATAGAGTAAAAGGCTCTGACAACATCCTGCACCCTTTTTACAGCCCTGAAATTGGACACATGGATGATGACTTTTTCGCTGCTGTCTATTCCGTATTCCTGCTTAAGAGATTGAGATTCCTTTTTTTGATATACTCGTTCATCAATAAAATTGTAAACCGTCCTGATATCCTTATCAGGAGCAATCACTTCTGATGTTTGGGTGACAAGCGCATCGGAAACAGCAGTAACAGCATCCGATTTTTCAATGCCAAATTTGATCAGTTCAGTCAAAGACGGATCATACCCAAGCACCGTGATATCTGTTCCATGAAGCGTTGTAACGATTTTTACCGGATGTCCTGCCATCTGCTTGGCCAATATGGCACATACAGCATGAGGGATTGCATAATGAACATGGAGGATATCGAGTTTTTCCCTATTGATGACTTCAGCCATTTTACTGGCCAGCGCCAAATCGTACGGCGGGTATTGGAAAACAGAATATGAATTCACTTCCACCTGGTGATAATACACATTGTGATACATTTTATTTAGCCTAAAAGGCAGGCTTGAGGAAATAAAGTGAATTTCATGCCCTTTTTCGGCCAAAAGTTTGCCTAGCTCAGTTGCCACGACTCCTGAGCCTCCCACTGTGGGATAGCAAGTAATTCCTATTTTTAGTTTCATAATATTCTCCTATTGCTTAAATATAAAGTGACCCTTACATCTGCTTGTTAGTTGATCAAATGTTTTTGGGGCATGTTTTCCCCTCTGATACTTCTGTAGTTCTATTAACCGGATGAGTCTGCGTCTGCTTCATCCTTAATTAAATAAATCGGCTGAAAGCAGCAAAGGTTTCTTCGCAATAAAGCCCTCTGCAAACTTAACTCCTGCTTCTTTTCCAAACAGCCGCTCTCTGGCTTCAACAGTTTCTATATAGCCATTCACAAGAGGTGTGTCCACGCCATCCCCGCTTTTTTGGAATTGGCTTTGATAGGCACGCAGGCTCTCAAGCTTTGCATCCATTTCATTTGTCACATCCACAACAAAATGCGGCTTATGAAATCCATTAATCATATAAAGGTACATGGCATTTATCTTATGGGCAGGCAATCCCGTTTCTTCCATATACCGTCTGACGCCAGCAGAAAAAGCGGCTTCCTCCACCAGCTTCGCGCAGTTTCCATGATCCGGGTGGCGGTCTTCGAAATAAGGGGCAAAGATAATTTGGGGTTTATACTTTCCGATAACCGCAGTGATTTTCTTTATGTATTCTTCTTTCATATACAGCCCCCTGTCGGGAAGATCCAGTGCCATTCTTGATACACCAAGAATCCGGGCAGCTTTTTCCGATTCTTCCGCACGAAGATCGACTGTTCCGTTGGAGGACATTTCTGCTTTTGTCAAATCACAAATTACTATTTTTTTGCCTTGTTTTGCGTATTTTGCCAAAGTGCCGCCCATGCCAATTTCTGCATCATCGGCATGAGCGCCAAATGCAATTATATCCACATTATCCATTATCTTTTTTTCTCCATTCCATATAACCGCTTCTCAAACCTTGAATAAGCACTTCGGCAGTTCCCATATTGGTTGCAAGCGGCACATTGTAAACATCAGACAGGCGCATAAGAGCCGTTACATCAGGCTCATGGGGCTGGGCAGTCAGCGGATCACGGAAAAAAATAATTAAATCCATTTCATTTCTGGCAACCATTGCCCCGATTTCCTGGTCCCCGCCCAAAGGGCCTGAGTTAAACCTTGTAACTGGGAGAGAGACCTCATCAATTATTTTCTGGCCGGTAGTTCCTGTGGCATATAGATGATGCTTTGCAAACACTGCTTTATAGGCAGTAACAAACCTCATTAAATCTTCCTTCTTCTCATCGTGGGCAATTAATGCAATATTCATCCTTTTCCCCTCCTACTCCATGATGTTTTCCAGGCCGTATACCAAAACATCAAGCTTCATAATTGTTTCAACTGCAAGTCTGACACCTGACATGAAGGATGCCCGGTTGAAGGAATCGTGGCGGATTGTCAGCATTTGTCCATCAGCTCCAAACATGACCTGCTGGTGCGCAACCAGCCCCGGCAATCTGACACTGTGGATATGCATCCCATCTATATCTGCTCCGCGGGCACCTTGTATGGTTTCTTTTTCATTTGGGTGGCCCTGGGTTTTAGCTTCCCTTACTTTAGAAATTAAGTCTGCTGTTTTAACAGCTGTCCCAGACGGGGCATCAAGCTTTTGGTCATGATGCATTTCAATGATTTCAATATCAGGAAAATACTTGGCAGCCATTTGTGAAAATTTCATCATCAAAACCGCTCCTGTTGCAAAGTTAGGTGCGATGATGCAGCCAAGACCTGTATCTTTAGTTAATCCATCCAGTTTTTCCAGATCATCTCCGGAAAAACCGGTTGTGCCCACTACCGGGCGGATTCCATGCCTTAGAGCTGCTTCCGTATGGAACATGCCTGTTTCAGGTGTTGTCAGGTCAACAAGGACATCTGCTTTAACAGAAGAAAAACATTCTTCTGCATCCGTGTATACCGGAGCATCCATGTCTTGGAAACCCTCCATATGTTTTATGTTGCTGTAATCTTGCTTTCTGTCTAACACGGCTGCTAATTCAAAATGGGCGGTTTCATGGATCAGCTTTACTGCTTCCCTTCCCATTCTTCCCCTAGGCCCCGCCACTATTACTTTAATTGTCTCCATTTTCTTTTTCCCCTTCCTCTATCCCGCTGCCTTCAATTTTAGTCCATCTATTACTGTCGCGCGTCGAAAATTTATGCATAACAGCATCATGTGCAGTCTGCAGGTCAATATTAAGGGAGTTTGCAAAACAGATCAGCACGAACAGCATATCACCCAGTTCTTCTTCTACTGTATTTGCCGCCTCTGACGCCTTTTTCGGCTTTTCCCCGTAATAGTGATTCACTTCCCTTGCAAGTTCCCCCAATTCTTCAGACATCCTTGCAAGCATGGCCAGAGGGCTGAAGTACCCTTCTTTAAATTGGCTGATGTACCTGTCAACTTCTTTTTGCATCATTTGAAGTGTTTTCTTTTCTTCCAATTCATTCACCTGCTCATATGTAGTCAATGCACTTGCCATTTATCCGCAAAGAATTGCTGATTCTTCTATTCTTTCTTCATGTTAGCTAAAAGTTGCGATAATGACAAGATTTTCGCTGTCAAGCTGAATATTGCTGTTACTTGATTATTCCTATATAATAATGAACATTGAGATTTTTGGCATTTTCATTTATTTACATTGGAGGTATTTTCCGCATGATTTTCGGATTGCGCATTAAAAATATTTTGTTTATCCTCTTTGGTTCAGCCATTTTCGGATTTGGGCTCGTACACTTTAATATGCAAAATCATCTTGCAGAAGGCGGGTTTACCGGGATTACCTTAATCATCTATCAGGTATTTGGTTTAAATCCTTCTTATTCTAACTTAATCCTGAATGTTCCCCTCTTTTTCATCGGATGGAAATATCTTGGGAAGACCTCCTTTCTTTATACAATTGTAGGTACCGTAGGTTTATCGATATGGCTTTGGGTTTTTGAGAAATATCAGCTAAAAATTGCCCTTGGACATGATTTAATGCTGGCTGCCTTATTTGCTGGTGTTTTTGTAGGTATTGGACTGGGAATTATCTTCAGGTTCGGCGGTACTACGGGAGGCGTCGATATAATCGCTACGCTGGCCCATAAATTCTGGGGGCGCAGCATGGGCAGGACCATGTTCATGTTTGACGCAGTTGTCATCACCCTTTCCATCATCATCTACTTGGATTATCGTCAGGCAATGTATACCCTTGTCGCTGTTTTCATTGGCGCCAGAGTCGTGGATTTCATGCAGGAAGGCGCATATTCAGCAAGGGGCGCTATGATTATCAGCGATAAAAACACAGAAATCGCTGATAAGATCATGAAAGAAATGGACCGGGGAGTTACAGTTCTGCGCGGGCATGGATCTTTTTCTAAAACAGACCGTGATGTACTGTATTGCGTGGTCGGAAAAAACGAATTAATGAGGCTGAAGAATGCCATTACTTCTGTTGATCCCCATGCCTTTGTTTCGGTCAGCGAAGTGCATGATGTTTTAGGAGAAGGATTCACGCTTGATGAAAATAAAAACCCGATACAAAGGTAGCTCTGGTACATTTCAAAAAAAATCCACCTGAATAAATCAGGCGGATTTTTTTGATTTAATCGTCATTTCTTGAAATCCCTGTATAAACAAGGATTAATCTTGCTAATTCAGCAACTGCGACCGTAGCTGCTGCAACATAAGTGAGAGCCGCAGCATTCAGTACCTTTTTCGTTTCCCGCTCTTCATCATTCCTGATAATGCCAAGTGAGACGACTTGATCCATGGCGCGGGACGAGGCATTAAATTCAACAGGAAGTGTAATGATCTGAAACAGCACGGCCGCTGCCATAAATACGATTCCAAGCAGCAGGAGCCCTGATAGGTGGGCAAATATCCCTATAAGAATCAGGATCCAGGATACATTCGAACCCAGATTGGCCACCGGTACTAAAGCATGCCGGAACCTAAGGAATGCATACCTCTTCTGGTCCTGGATGGCATGGCCGCATTCATGGGCCGCAATGGCAGAACCCGCAAGCGAGTAACCATGGTAATTATCTGAAGACAGCCGCACTGCCTTTGCACCGGGGTCATAGTGATCGCTCAGCACCCCGGCCGTTTCTTCAACAGTAACATGATAAAGACCGTTCTGGTCCAGTATAGTCCGGGCAGTTTGGGCGCCTGTCATTCTTGACGAGGAAGGAACCTGTGAATATTTTCTATACGCGCTTTTTACTCTTGATTGCGCAAAAAGAGGGATCAAAATAATGATCGCAAGATAAATAAAATACATGTTAGCCTCCTGTTCTCGCTGTAATAAGTCTTATTTTAGGAGGGGATTACTTCCCTGTCAATCATTGCGTTCTTTCCTCGGTCTTTCGGTTCCCTCTCCCCCTTTGTATTTTCTCCATCCTACATAAGATAAAGTCAAAATGATGATGCTTCCTGTCGTAATGATTACCCACCATAATGAAGGATCCGCTTCATCCTTGGACATATCATCAAAAATGGATTTTAAATCCTGCTGCAGCCCATCCAATTCCTTTTGGCCGGATTCATCTGACAAAAGGCCAGGCTCATACTGCTTTATAAAATTCACCCTTGCATCCAGCTTCTCTAGGGTGTCCTTTGAAAGATCTACCTTTAAACTCGGATGTATGACGCTATATTGATTCAGCAGGATGCTAATTTGATTATGAACCTGTTTAGAATCCTTTTCTTTAACAGCTTCCTTTGTCTGGCTGAAGGCTGTCATCATCGGGTCCTCCATAGAAGTCCACAGAGGCTGCCTGTTGGATTTTACAGCGTCCATCACAAGACGGAATTTAGTGACTGCATCCACCTTTTTACTGGCGCTTGCATGTTTATCCCTGATTGCAGTAAGCGCTTCATCATGGGCCGCTGTTATGACTCTTAACTCGTCCATGTTGAATATCTGCTTTTTGCCTTTTATGAACCTATCAGAGAAAAAAAGAAGCATTTTTTCAGAATCGCTGTATTTTCCAACCTTCGCCAGCTGCAGGGAATCATCCGATATATCATCCAATTGTCCTAAAACAGAAGAGGAATTGGCGTGAACACTGGAAATGGTTATTGTAAGGAATGCGGCAGCCAGCAACAGAATTTTTTTTATCATACCCCTTGTCCCTCCTCATTTCTCTTTACACAATATGAGAACAGGAAAGGGAGTATGACCCTTTGAATCCAAAATTATTGGATCTTCAGTGTAAAACGTTTTTCTCTATAACCAAAATAATATCCTGCAAAAATAGAGAGTATACTAAGCCAGAATGTAAAATATCCGATTTCGTTCATATACATCCATAAATCACTGTACCTTGGCATCATATCGAATACATAATCAATGATATCGTTATGAACAGTCCATACAGCTGCAGCTGCAAGATGCCAGGCTTTAATTCTGTAAAACGGGGAGTATAAAATGCCCTGAATCGCCATCGCCCCATGTGAACAAATCAGCATATACCCTTCCCATGGAAGATCGCCTGTAGTGGCTAGCGTGAGCAGATTCATGACCACTGCCCATATCCCATATTTAAATAAAGTGAGAAGGGCCAGCGCTTCCATGAGTCCCCAATTTCTTTTCAATATAAATCCTACAAGGACAAAGACAAAGAAAAGGGTTGCCGAAGGGCTGTCCGGTACAAATGGGAGGAAAATTGCCGGTGTCTCCTTCAGCTGATAGCCATACCAGTAGTATCCATATATTGTGCCGAGAACATTTACGGCCAGAAGCAGTCTTATTGTGTATTTGTTGGCAAAAAATCCATATAGCATATTCATTTTCCTACCTCTTCCTGCTAAGTCATTACTATCAATATATTATTTTATCCTTTTTGCAGATGATTTCATAGCTCCCTCCGCTTTTTGAAGATTAAAAGTATGTTTTTTATGTAGCTTCATGCTCTTTCTTGTAAAATAACAAAAAACCGGCGGTACTGACCGAAGACAATGAATAAGACTTTAAAGGATGCCTTTGTTAAATTGGCGGCTGATTTCCGCTCCCGGATGCTCGCTTTCCGTGGGGCGGGTGGTGGTGAGTCTCCCAGGCTGCGCCTGCTGGGTCTCACCTGTTCCGCTAATCTAAGCAGGAGTCTCACCTTACACTCCAATCAGCATGACTTAACAATGGCACACATTAAAAAACAACCATCATAAAGAAAGGCTGTTTTCGTAAAGTTTGTTGTTTTTAGATATGTTTATTTTGATAAAAGAGAACAATTGTTCTATAATGGATAAATATAGCATATAAGGAGGTGTTTTGGATGAGACCTAATCTAACAAAAGATATTAATATTCAAAGTTTTAAAGAATTCTATTGGTTGAAAGAAGAACTTCAAACGTTTTGCAGGGAAAACGGGATAAGTGCTTCAGGCTCAAAGATAGAAATTTCCGATAGGATTGAAACATTTCTTCGAACAGGAGAGATAAAAAAACCTAATTAGAAAATCAAGAGTGAATAAGAAAACGGAACCTAAAGTAGATTTAAGTCTTGATACAATCATTTCGGAAAACCATCGTTGCAGTCAAGATGTAAGAGCTTTTTTTAAGTCAATTATCCCGAATTTTCATTTTTCCACCTATATCCAAAACTACTTTAAAAACAATGTTGGAAAAACGTATCGTGATGTTGTAGACGCATGGTATGAGGAAGAAGAACGAAAGAAAGACCCCTCGTACAAGAAAAACATTGCACCCCAATTTGAATACAATCATTTCATTCGTGACTTTTTTGCTGACTCAAAAAATAAAGGGAAAAGTCGTGAAGAAGCGATTGAAGCCTGGAATGAAATCAAGAAGCTTCCTGGAAGCAACAAATATGAATCTAATAACATTAACCTTTAAGAACACCTTATCATTTCCACTGTGAAATTATTTGATGTTCGGCAAGCAGAAACAAGCATTTGTTTGACTCGTTCATCAAATGATATTTGTTTGCCCAATTCAAGCCAACGAAACCAGTTGAGGTAATTATCTAAGTATTTGGTTGCTACCCCTTGGAAACGTTCCATCCAACTTTTTAAACGGTTATGAGAGTTATTGACGTGCTGAATATGATAAATTCCCTTTTTTTCACGCTGTTTTTGGCGTTTATTAACGGTTTCGTGTTGTAAACCTTTAAGTTTGGCAAACTTTTTATAGTTCGTTGCTGTATCTGTGCATAGTAAAGCAGACGGCTGAATAAACTCACCTTCACAGAGTCAATTTCTTCAGCTTTTACACGACCTGTTCCTGCTTTACGAGCAATCATATTACCATCTCTATCTTGTGCTACTATAACAGCAATTTTAATGTTTGAAATTCCTCTCTTTTTGTTCTTTCTCCCACGTTTCTTGGCTTTTCTATGGGTAATTTCACGACCTTTCATAGACTCACGAAAAAAGGTTTCGTCACTTTCGACGATACCTTTAAGTTGATTAAAACAAAGACTTCCTAATGCGTTCAAAATTTTATGTCTCCAATAAAATGCAGTGGAAATATGAATTTTTAAGCGTTCAGCGATTTTTGGTAGGGTATAACCTTCAACCATTAGTACAATATACTTCAACCATTTTTCTGGGTATCGAGAACTGTGAACATAAAAAATCCGTACTTCTTCCAAAAATATGGAATAAGTACGGATTTTTTGTCTGCAGGTCACCAGGAACCCGAAAAATCTGCTATTTACAGAAGTCCCGGTGCCTGACCTGTCAATTTTACTTGCTTTTTGCTTTAGAAACAAAGTCAGCAAGTACTTTTAGCTGTGCATCTGTTCCTTTAAACATTCCCTTTGGCATGGATCCCCGGCCGTTTTTCGCTATTTTGGCGATCTCTTCCGGTTTAAGGCCATTGTCCATCAGTGCTGGTGCTGCGCCTCCGCCTGTCAGCTCAGCTCCATGGCAGCTGATGCATCCGTTCGATTGAAACAGTTTATATCCTTCACTGTTTTTATCGATTGCGCTGGCTTTTACAATCGCACCTTGCTTTTTAGCAGCTTCCCAGTCATGATGTGCTGCAGACTGCCAGGTTAAAAACGCAATTGAAGCAACAGCCAAAAGCATGAAACCAGTTGCCAGCGGCCTGCGTGCAGGACGCCTTTCAGGTCCCCGGTCAAGGAATGGAGCCAAAAGCAATGCCCCAAATGCAATTCCCGGAATAATCAGCCCGATCAGATTATAAGGCCCTGAAGCATAAGAATATTTTAATAGCTGATACAGAAACAGGAAATACCAGTCAGGAAGCGGCACATATCCAGTATCTGTCGGATCGGCAATCCGTTCCAGCGGAGATTCCTCAGCAATGGTTACGCATAAATAGCCTACAAGGAAAACAGCCCCGACCATCCATTCCTTTAGAAGGAAATTCGGCCAAAATGCTTCCGTCTTGCCAGGGTATTCCGAATAATCTTTTGGAATATTCGGTTTACGACCTGCAGGAACACGCGAATCGCCTACAAATTTCATACCTTTTCCTCTATGCATTGAACAATCCCCCTCCTTTATGAAAAGGTTATTAATACTAAAAAACCAGAAATTTTACAATGGTCCGGAAATCCCTTGTTTACGGATCATCAGGAAGTGGCCAGCCATTAATGCCAGCAGCGCCGCAGGAAGGAAGAATACATGGATGGCAAAAAAGCGTGTCAGCGTCTGGGCACCGACAATTGTCGGGTCACCGGCTATTAATGTTTTAATGGCTGGTCCGATAAGCGGAACTGATTCAGCAATTGTCAGACTAACCTTTGTAGCAAATAGCGCTTTCATATCCCAAGGAAGCAAATAGCCTGTCAGGCCCAAAGCCAGCATAACGAAGAAAATCAGTACACCGACCATCCAGTTCAGCTCGCGCGGTTTTTTGTATGCGCCCTGGAAAAATACGCGGAGAGTATGTAAAAACATCATAACAATAACCAAACTTGCTCCCCAGTGGTGCATGCCGCGGACAATTTGCCCGAAAGCGACTTCATTTTGCAGGTAGTAAACAGACTGCCATGCATTTTTAATATCCGGAACATAATACATGGTTAAAAACATGCCGGAAAGAATTTGTATGGCTGTGATGAAAAACGTCAGCCCGCCAAAACAATAAACAAATGCAGAAAAATGATGTGCAGGGTTTACATGCTCAGGAACCTCGTGGTCAGCAATATCCCGCCATAATGGCGTAATGTCTAAACGTTCGTCTACCCAGTCATAAATCTTGTTTAACAATGTTTACGCCCCCTTTATTGCGGCTTCTTTGGACCTAAATAAAGAATTCCGTCTTTTTCTTTGGTTTCATACATATCAAGCGGTTTTGCCGGCGGAGTACCCGGTACGTTCACTCCTGCTTTTGTGTACCTGCCATAGTGGCAAGGGCAGAAAAACTGATTTGGGTTACCTTTGTCTGTGTTCCATCCGACCGTGCAGCCCAAATGCTTGCAAATAGGTGATAAGGCCACGATTTTACCGTCTTTTCCCTTATATACCCACGCAGTGTTTGTAACCTCAGATTCATACCAGCCGTCAACTTCCTTGAAAGAGAAGTCAACACGTTTAGGTTCATCGGTTAAATCGCTGACCTTTTCTTTGGTAGCGACAAAATTGCCGCCAGCGCTTGTTTTAAGAACAGGATCTACAGCAAACCGCACCATTGGCATCAACGCGCTCGCTGCCATAAACCCGCCAACGCCAGTGAGTGTGTAATTAAGGAATTGACGTCGTGAAACATTATGTTTACTCATGCTTTTTCCCCCCTTTATCACTTAACTGAGTCCAAAGGACCAATGAAATAAGAACACTATTAAACTAGGACATTACAATGATATATCAATAATTCGGCAAGGTCAATATTTCTCAGAATAATTTAAGCGCTTACAGATCCAAATTTCACAAAATTCGAACTAAATGGCTTTTTCCCAGTTTAAAGTGAATATTTCCATTACCTGGCGTACTTGTTCACTGACAAGAGAACGCGCCTGCGCAAGTTCAAGATGCTCAAGTGGAAGGGATGGAATCCAGATGAGGCCCCCTTTAAGCTCGCTTTCACATCTTTTCCATTCACTGTCACACGATAGAAAAAAGACGTGCTTGAAATTATTCTCGCGTAATTTTGCAGCCCATGAGTTAGCATAGCTATAATTTCTTTCCTCCTCCATTAAATAGGTCAACGAAGGCATGAGAAGAATCCTGCCTTTAAATTGCCTTTCAATTTCAGCGGATAATATGGCAAGGAATTCATACATGGAAGAAGATTGCTTCATTTGGCTGTCAAGTGAAATGGGAGCCAGCGGAATCAGGACCGTATCCACAAAATCCTTGGCCCCGTTATACATTTCAATATCTGCAGGTATCCATTTCATTTCATTCACTTCTCCATTCTTTTTAGGTGTCATACAATATTTTATCATTATTTCATTAATTTGGCATACCTGCTTTCTCCCGTCTTCTTCGCCTTCATTTCGAATAGTGATCTCTATTATAGGACAAAAAAACCAGATCCCTTATAAAAACAAGGGATCTGGCAAGGGTAGTCTTTCTTAAAATGGCCGGCTGATTTCCACTGCAGGATGCTCCGCTTTCCGCGGGGCGGGCGATGAGCCTCCTCAGCGCAAGCGCCTGCGGGGTCTCACCTGTCCCGCTGATTCCTCAGGAGTCTCGCACCTTTCGTTCCAATCAGCCTATTCCTATTATAAAGGTATTAAGACTTTTTCAGTGATATCCTGTCAGGCAGGGACTTTAAACCGGTAAAGCTATTTCCATGCCGGGTGCTTGTCAGACTTTTTGCAGCTTGAGAAGCTTTTCAGTCAGTGTTTTAAACATTTTTTCGTCGTTGTTGTCAAGCGCATCATCAATTTCCTTTAATATCCGGTCTTTCTGGAAAGACAAAATGGTATTTTCCAGGAATTGCTCTGCAAGAATCTTATCCTTATCATTGCCTGCCGTGCTTCTCGGCATAAATGGATTATTCTCAAGCACTGAAGCATATTGATAGGAAGAATAAGCAGATTTAAAATTCAGCTGGATAAATATATCTTCTTCCCGGTTAAGGCGGATGTCATGAAATGACTTTTCAGCATCCGTTGTCATGATATTGGACTTATAAAATCTGAAAGGAGCTTCATCCACACAGTGGGTTGACATGATCAGGCCCCGCGGGCAATACTGTGCATGCTCCACAAAATGAACTTTTTTCATCAGCTGGTCATGGCTCATCAGGTAATTTAATATCCAGACGCATTCCCTTCTTTTAAGCTGATAATGATTTAAAAACCACCGAATAAAATCTTTCTTTTCGTTCACAGATACAGGGGCAGCCACCATGAGTTCCCTCCTCTGTATTAGATTTTCCCACCCTGGCTAACCTACATTGAATCAGGTTCTTCTGCAAGCCGTTCTAGCATCATTGCATAATCATCGTTTGCAGGATTCATTTTCGTAAGCTTAGTAAATATTTCTCTGGAGGTATGGCGGTCTCCTTCTTCAATTAAAAAGAATCCGTAATCTTCTAGAAAATCTTCATTGCTGTTAAATGAATTATATGCTTTATGATAGCTCTTTAATGCCTCTTGATATTGCTCATTTTTCTGATAGCTTACTGCAGCCATCCATTCAAACTGGGGATCGTCCTCACCATATTCCCTTACACTCTCGATGCATTCCAGCACTTCATCATATCTTTCTTCGTGCATCAGCAATTTGATAAGAGTCAGCACCGCTTCAAGGTAACCTGGATCGATGGCAATCGCCTCTCTGAATAATTTCTCTGCGTCTTCTGAAACTCCTTTTTTCAGGGCGATTTTTCCGCCGAAAAAATAAAGCTCCTTATTGAATTCATCTTCCCGGATTCCTTCCTTTACAGTTTCAAGTGCAGAATCCAAGTCTTCAAGATGTTCGTATGTTTTTGCAAGGTGCAGATAAAGTGAATGATACTCTTTATCCAGTTCCTTCAATTCAGTGAATTTTGTTGCCGCCGTTTGATACATGCCCGCCTGGTATGCTGTAAAGGCATATTCAAATAAAGTGTTGATTTCCAGTTTGTCCTTCAGGGCCTTTTCAAAGTACGGAAGAGCTTCTTCAAACTTTCCGGAGGTGCTTAGTGCCTCTGCAACTCTTTGATTCACATTAGTGCCGCCTATCTCTTCCTGCTGCTCCAGCACCTTTATGTAGCTTGACACGGCATCCTGGTCTCTTCCCTGCTGGTAATAAAGCTCTCCCAATGCAAAATCAATGAGGACTTCGTCCGGCAGCAGTTCCTTTGCTTTCAGCAGTTTTCTTTCGCTGACTTCGTCCATTCCCTGAAGCTGGAATAAATCAGCTTCCAGCAGCAATGCACTTGGATAAAGGTCATCATCAGGACTAACTTTCTCAAGCAGCAGCATGGCTTCATCTTCCTGGTCCAAATCAATAAGAATTTCAGCAAGGGAGACAATAAGCTCCCCTTCATTAGGGTACAGCTTGAGCAAATGCTCAAATATATCTTTTGCTTCCTCAATAAAACCCAGCTGAAGCATTTCATCTGACAAAACCAGCATATCCTCAGCTGATTCAGAGGTTTTAATTCGATTTATATGAACAAAAGCGTCTTTTAATTCGCCTTTTTTCAAATGTTGAATGGCTTTATCCACTATATTCATGAAATTTTCCTTCCTGTGATAGTCAGTCTGCACCTGCAGTCTACGGTGAATTAAAAAATCGCAGCAGGAAAAGCCGTGACTGGCATCACTCAGTGCTTAGCACTTTTTACTTCAGCCTGCATAATTTCCGCCGCCTGACTTATCGCATTATTAATGCTGCGCTTATCAGTTTATCATAATTACGTTCGGCATTTCCATTCACACTCCTTGCCTGCCTGGATTTTCGTAATTCCTTATCCATGGCTTCTCCAGCACAATACGATTTTCCTTTAATTCTATGGCCAAAAATCCAGCAAAGCTTCCTTCCTTTTTCACGGAAGATGGGCGCTGATATTCTTGAGTCCCTGAGAAGAAAAGACTGATTCCAGAAAAAGCTGTTTTTATGGAGAAATCTGAATAAATGATAAAAAACACCAGGGTAAAAACCTGGTGCTACGATGGAATGAGTGTATTTAAATGATCGAAAAACTGCGGATATGAAACTTCTATTGCCTCAGAGCCGGTAAGATTCATTTCTCCTTCTGTAATGAGCCCTGCTATTGCCAGCATCATGCCGATGCGGTGGTCTCCATGGCTCGAAACAGTATTTCCGGCAAGGGGTTTTCCGCCTTGGATAATTAATCCGTCATCAGCAGCCAGAATGTCAGCACCCAATTTGGATAACTCTCCTGCAACTGTGTCAATCCGGTTCGTTTCTTTTACCTTTAATTCTGCGGCATCTTTAATGATCGTTGTTCCGCTTGCGTGTGCAGCAAGGAGGGCAATGATCGGTATTTCATCAATCAATCTTGGAATCAGGCTGCCGCCAATGGTTATCCCCCTCAATTGAGAAGATCTGACGGTTATTGTGCCGTATGGCTCACCTGATTCTTCTGCATGATCAATAGTAATATCAGCTCCCATTTCCTTCAAAACGTCAATGATGCCGGTTCTGGTAGGATTCAGGCCTACATTTTCCAGGATCACTTCACTATTCTCCGTGATGGCTGCTGCGGCCATAAAAAAAGCAGCAGATGATATGTCACCTGGAACAGAAATATGTGTACCCTTTAATTTCTGGCCGCCTTTAATCGTAATTTTATGGCCGTCTTTTTCAATTTCCCCTCCGAAAAGAGTAATCATTCTTTCCGTATGATCACGTGTTTTCTCCGGTTCAATAATCACTGTTTCCCCTTCGGCCTGCAGTCCAGCGAGAAGGATGGATGATTTAACCTGTGCACTTGCAACAGGCAGTTCATAACGGATTCCGCGGAGCTGTCCCCCCCTAAGTGATAATGGAGTGAAGTTCCCATCTTTCCTGCCGTCAATTTTGGCACCCATTTGGCGCAATGGCTGAACGACGCGGTTCATCGGCCTTTTTGCAATAGAAGAGTCACCTTGTATAGAGACATGAAAGTCAATTCCAGCTAAAATTCCCATCATGAGACGGATGGTTGTTCCTGAATTGCCCACATCAAGCTGCTCAGTTGGCTCTATTAACCCTTCAAGCCCTTTCCCGATAATAGAAACAGAATCCCCATCAGCGGAAATTTGGACGCCAAGTGCCTTAAAGCATGAAATCGTGCTCAGGCAATCTGCACCCGGCAAGAAATTTTCAACAGTGGTCTTGCCTTCAGCAATTGACCCAAACATGATTGACCGATGTGATATAGATTTATCACCTGGTACTTTAATAGATCCCCGCAATGAGGAGATTTTAGTTTGAAGCTTTCTCGTATTCACTGACATCCCCCTATTTGTATATTAAGCCAGGATTGTTTCATAGTCAGTTAACCTGCCTATGCAAGCTGCTGCTTTCTCTCTGTCTTCATCTGTCTGGAAGCTGATGACCAGCACTCCGTAGATTTCTTCTCTAGTCTCGAGTATCCTGATGTTTGTTATGCTGATTTCTTCATTTGCTAAATAGCCGGTTATTTCTGAAATGACACCTGCAAAGTCCGGGATATTTATATATAAATCGTAAAATGCAGGGATGGCTCCCTTTGCGCTTTGAGGCAATTCATCGCGAAATGATTTTGCATTTTTAAAAAAACGGTGTATTTCCGTGCCGTCTTCTGCTTCCATAAATCCTTTAACTTCGTTCATCATGTCAAGCCAATCTTCCATAAGTGCAAGCAGGACATCTTTGTTATGCAAGAGGATATCGCGCCACATGTCAGGACTGCTTGAAGCAACCCTTGTTATATCCCTGAACCCTCCTGCAGCGAGCCTTGCAACCAGATTATTTTCTTTGCTATAGCCTTCCGCCTGTTGAACAAGGCCAGCTGCTACAATATGAGGAAAATGGCTGATGACGCCTGTCAGCAAATCATGGGTCTCAGGGGAAACAACAAGAAAATTGGCCCGAGTGCCAATGAGCCACCCCTTTAATTTTTCTACATCCTCATCCTCAATCCCCATTCCGGGAGTAAGAAGATAGAAGGCATTTTCAAAGAGGTTATCTTTCGCAGCACCTGCACCGCTTTTATGCGAACCTGCCATAGGATGGCCGCCTATGAAGGTAATTCCGTTTGCGGAAAGTTTTTCAGCTCTTTTCACAATGGTGCTTTTGGTGCTTGCTGCGTCTGTAACCAGCACCCCCGGCTTTAGAGGAAGACTGGACAGTGCATCCAGGACTTTTTCTGCCGCTGTTACGGGAACGGCAATGATGATCAGATCTGCCTCAAGGGATCCTTCTTGCAGGGAATCGGCTGATTCATCTATAATTCCAAGCAGCTTTGAAAGTTTGATATTCTTTTCACTGATATCATATCCCGTGATTTCAGCATCGGGATGTCCCATTTTAATGTTTTTTGCCAGTGATCCGCCTATTAAACCCAATCCGATGACAAATACTTTTTTGGCCATGTTTTCCCCCCGCTTTTTTTTAATGTTGCCGGTCAGTGTCAGCATAAGCAAAAAATGCAGGAAAACTGCCATTTATTAAATGCAGGCCAATTGTTTAAGTCCGGTTATTTGATCTTAACAATTAACCTGCTGGGCAATAACTCATAACACTGTGTCAGCGGCATTTTTTTCGCTTGCAGCTTTTACATACTCTCTCATCACTTGGATGATTTCTTCATTTTGTTCATGCGATCCGATTGTAATCCGGAGACTTGTAGGGAAGCCAAGATTTTTTCCGGAACGCGTGATAAATCCGCGCTCGAGCAAAAACTGGAATACTTCATCAGCATCTCTATTAAAATCTATTAATATGAAATTCCCTTGTGAAGGGTAATAGAAAAGATTTTGTTCTTCGCAGAAAGCATAGTACTGTCCGAGTCCTTCACGGTTCACCCGCTTGCATGTTTCAACGAATTCCTGATCTTCCACTGCAATCATAGCAGCCCTTTGGCCAAGGGTATTGACGTTGAAAGGTTCTCTTGCAGGCTCCAGTTTTTTAATGATATCTTCGTTCGCCATTCCGTATCCTACTCTAAGGCTTGCCAAGCCATAAATCTTGGAGAACGTCCGCAGCACGATGATATTTTGATATTCATTAATCCAATTTGACGGATCAGGAAGGTCCTCAGCAACTGCATACTCAAAATATGCTTCATCCAAAACAACGAGCACATCGCTTGGAACAGCATCCAGAACATTCCGCAGATCTGTCTCGTTTATATAAATCCCAGTAGGATTGTTTGGTGAACATAGCCATAGAACTGCTGTATTTTCATCAATGGATAACAGCATTTTTTCTAAATCATGCGCCCCGCCGATCAGCGGAATTTCCCTGATTTCGGCTCCCTCAAGAACGGCATTATGGCGGTACTGGGGAAATGTCGGCGCAGCCATGACTGTGTTCAGACCAGGTGCAAGCAGGCTGCGTGAAATCATCTGAATGATCTCATCTGATCCATTCCCGAAAATCAATTCTGTTTCCTTCACTCCTGCATGCCGGGCAACAGCTGTTCTTAACAGTGTGGCATAGCCATCCGGATAAAGCGCAAGAGATTCATTGAATTCAGCTAGATATTGCTTTACTTTGGCGGAACTTCCAAAAGGGTTCTCATTTGATGCAAGCTTTGTAATCTTGTCAAGGCTATATTGCCTCTTAACTTCCTCAATTGATTTACCAGGCTGATAAGGCTTTAAGGCAAGAACGGCTTCTTTCCATTTCATCATGACCACTCCTTTTTTCATCACATTAAAGCGATAAAGATAATTAAATTATATCACAGTATGCTGCCTGTTTAGCTTGTACCTATAAAAACAGTTCTTGTCAGGCCACCCTTTTACCTCCCGCAGCAAGCGGGAAATTTCATTTTTTTGCAGTCAGACGTTTAGAGCAGTATTACATTATGCTTCCTTTAAGTCCGGACGCAATGCCACAGCTTTCTCCTGATAAATATGCTGAATATCCTGCTGACTTTTTTCTGTATTCCAGTGCACCATCATCCTTATGCAGGCAGGCAGGGATCCTGTCACAGGAATCTCTGTCATGCACATGACAGGAACGTATTTCCATCCTTTCACCTGCCGGAGAGCCTTTGCCGGAAAAGCGGATGAAATGTCTTCTGTGACAGAAATGAAAACAGAAGCTACCAAGTCTGGTTCAATTCCATTCGCTGAAATCATTTCAGACAGTAATTTCTCTGATGCTTCGATAACGTCTTTTTCTGTGTCTTTATTTACTGTTGTTGCCCCTCTGACTCCTCTAATCATTTCTCACCCTCCCTTGTTTACTTGCTGGTGTACATGGAATCTAAATCAGCCAAAATAACTGAAGCCGGCATATCAGCGAGCAGCGGCGAACCTATTTCGTTTAAAAGCACAAATGTCAGATTTTCCGTAACGGTTTTTTTATCTTTTTTCATTAACTCCACAAGAGGCTTTTTATCGAGCTGCTTCGGTACTTCAGTCTGATAGCCAAGCTTCTTCACCCAGCGCAGGAATTCCAATTCATCAAATTGCAGGTTTTTATATTTTTTGCTGAGGTACAGGGCAAAAACCATACCAATCAAAACTGATTCACCGTGTGTGAAGTTTCCATAACCCATCAGCTTTTCAACCCCATGGCCAAGTGTATGCCCAAAGTTCAAATATGCCCGGACTCCTGTTTCCTTTTCATCAAGGCCAACAATCGACGCTTTGATATTTATTCCTTTTTTTATTACTGTCTGATATTGCTCGCTGCTCATGCACCGTAAATCCGTGATATTCTCTTTCAGCCAGTGATAAAAACTGCCATCCGCTATCAATGCATGCTTGATCACTTCTGCAAAACCTGACCTAACCTCACCTAGAGGGAGTGTGGTTAAAAAATCAAGGTCATAAAATACAGCTTCAGGCTGATAAAAAGTCCCTATCATATTTTTCCCCTCTGGATGGTTGATGGCAGTCTTCCCTCCCACTGCACTATCATGTGCAAGCAATGTCGTGGGAAGCTGTATGAATGGAATACCCCTCATATAGGTTGAAGCCACAAACCCTGCCAAATCTCCAACAGCACCTCCGCCTAAAGCCAGGATGAGGGATTTTCTGTTCAGGTTATTTGCCAGCGCGAATGTATGGCACTCAAGAAAGACTTCAAATGTTTTGGCAAACTCCCCTTCCGGTACAAGTATTGACAGCACGTCTTTCCCTGTATTGGATAGGGTGCTTTTTACCTTATCCAAATGAAGTCCGGCCACTTTTTCGTCAGTGATGATTAGAATCTTATTAGCCCAAGCCGCATGTTCTTCAATAAATGCCGGCAGGTTTGCAATAACACCTTCACCGATAAAAACAGGATAATTTTTTGACGAAGTTTTGATATCAATCCTGTCCATGTATTAAAACTCCTTAATTTCTTCTCTGTATGCCTTCAGATAGCTTGCAAGCTGTCCGAATTGATCAGAAGGGAATTGTTCGGCAATGGCAGCAGCAAGCTCCCAGGCCACCACTGCTTCAGCCACAACAGCTGCTGCAGGAACAGCACAGCTGTCACTTCTCTCAACACTTGCCTGGAATGTTTCCTTGGAATCAATATCCACGCTTTTTAAAGGCTTATATAAAGTGGGGATCGGCTTCATTACACCGCGCACGACAACTGGCATGCCTGTTGTCATCCCGCCTTCAAAACCACCCAGGCGATTGCTAGTCCTGTAATAGCCTCTTTCTGGATCCCACGCAATTTCATCATGCACCTCACTGCCAAAGCGATGGGCAGCTTCAAACCCGATGCCTATCTCAGCGCCTTTGAAAGCATTAATACTCATGATTGCTGCTGCAAGCCTGGCATCGAGCTTGCGGTCATAATGCACATAACTGCCGACTCCAGCTGGCATTCCCTCCACAATCACTTCCACAATTCCTCCAATGGAATCGCCATTTTTCTTGGCATCATCAATCGCATCCATCATATTCTGTTCTGCACTTTTATCAAAGCAGCGGACAGGTGATGCTTCCGTTGCTTCCTTCAGTTCTTTCAGCGAGCTGTATGGAAGTGATTCCGCCTTTATGCCGCCAATCTCAAGAACCTGTGAAGCTATTTCAATACCAAGCAAAGATAACATCTTTTTCGCCACTGCTCCTGCGGCAACCCTTACCGTTGTTTCACGTGCTGAGGATCGTTCAAGTACATTGCGCAAATCTCTGTGTCCGTATTTAATTCCGCCGTTTAAATCCGCATGCCCTGGACGGGGCCTGGTTATTTTTCGTTTAACTTCTTCTGCTTCTTCTTCACTGATAGGTTCACTGCCCATAATTTTGGTCCAGTGTTTCCAATCTTTATTCTCTACAACCAAGGCAACCGGCGAGCCCAGTGTATAACCATGCCGTATGCCTGAAGCAATGAAGGCCTGGTCTTTTTCAATTTGCATCCTGCGTCCGCGGCCATGTCCTTTTTGCCTCCTGGCCAGTTCTTCTGTAATATCTCCTTCTGTAATCGGCATGCCTGCAGGCAAACCTTCGATTATCGCAGTAAGCTGCGGACCATGTGATTCTCCAGCTGTTAAATATCTCAATTCCCTTCACTCCTTTTGTGCTGTAAAGCGTGTATGTACTAATATAACACATTTTATCATGAAACGGCCTGCCATACATTAAAAAATTCTTCCGGTTATCTAAAAATTAATCCTTATTCATGCTCTAATCTAATATTGGGCGGCTGTTTTCGTAAACATTGCTGCTACCTGAACAAGGGGTGATTTCCGTGGGGCGGGCGGTGAGCCTCACAAGCAATGCTTGCGGGGTCTCACCTTCCCGCTAATCCCACACTGTCGCACCTTACACTCCAATCTACCTGGTTTAACAACAGGTTCACTTCACAGAACAATTAAAAAACAACAATCTTTAAGAAAAGAGCCCTATAAAAAAAAGGCTGAGTATCCACAAATAGGATACACAACCTCATTATAAATCATTAAAATGCCGAAAAAAACTTTTCCATCTCTGAAAGACAGCAATCTAAATCTTTTTATAGAAAAAAGTATCTTCAGTTTCAAATTCAAATTGTGAGGGGTTGAAAATCTGCTCCGTGCTTCCTACAAAGAAAACTCCTCCGCTTTTTAATGATTCACTGAATTTTTTGTATAAAGAGTTTTTGGCTTCTTCCGTAAAATAAATCAGGACATTCCTGCATACAATCAAATCATACTGAGATTGAAACCTGTCTGCAAGCAGATTCTGTTTCTGGAAAGTGACAGTTTTTTTTATCTCATCTGATACCAGATAATATTCCCCTTCTTTTGAAAAATGTTTGTTCTTCATTTCAGGTGGCACTTCATTTAATGACCGCTCAGGATAAACACCTGTTTTGGCCCTGGCCAATACATTCTCATCAAGATCTGTGGCAAATATCTCTATCTGCGAAAGCGGGAGCCAGTGGGAAAGCACCATGGCAATCGTGTAAGGCTCTTCCCCTGTGGAACAAGCAGCGCTCCAGATTTTCAGTTTTTTGGAAGATCCGATCAAACGGGGCAAGATTTTTTTCTCGAGCACTTCCCAGCGTTTTGCATTGCGGTAGAACTCAGAAACGTTAATTGTAATCCTGTCCAGGAATTCGTGAAGAAGGGCAGGATTTCCTTGAATATCGCGAAAATATTCCCCAAAGGATTTGAAGCCTTTTTTTTCATATAATGATGTTAACCGGCGTTTCATTTGTGCTTCTTTATAAAGAGACAAATCAATGCCGGTCAGATTTTTAATGCTGATGATAAATTGTTCATAATCCTGTGGCATACTCCAACGACTCCCTGTTAATTTTTCCATCTAAATAGGTATATCGGATCA
The DNA here is from genome assembly GCF_900112495.1 of Bacillus sp. OV322. Lineage (GTDB taxonomy): Bacteria > Bacillota > Bacilli > Bacillales > DSM-1321 > Peribacillus. The sequence goes on along the minus strand of NZ_FOMA01000003.1, from coordinate 428,131 downwards.
AATGGCGCATAATTTATGTTTCTGCTGATTTTTGTTCATTTTAAAAGGCTGTTTTCGTAAACTTTGCTGCTATGGAACAAGGGGTTGATTTCCGCTCCAGGATGCTCGCTTCCCGCGGGGCGGGCGGTGAGCCTCACAAGCAATGCTGCGGAGTCTCACCTTCCGGCTAATCCCACACTCTCGCACCTTACACTTCACAGAACATATTAAAAAACAGCAATATTTAAGAAAAGAGTCTTTAAAAAAATAAGGCCAGAACTTTTTTAAAGTTCTGGCCTTGATAAACCTATTTTCAGTATACCCACTCGTTAATCAGCTTTGAATATTCTACTAGTTCTTCTTCTTTAAAGAACAGGCCAATTTCACGAACAGCGCTTTCAGGAGAATCAGATCCGTGAATAATATTCTTGCCTACAGTTACTGCGAAATCGCCGCGGATTGTGGCAGGAGCTGAATCCTTAGGATTTGTAGCACCCATCATTTGACGTGCAGTGCCAATGACATTTTCGCCTTCCCATACCATCGCAAATACAGGGCCGGAAGTGATGAAATTAACTAGTTCACCGAAGAATGGACGTTCTTTATGTTCACCATAATGCTTTTCTGCAAGCTCCTGAGAAATGCTCATAAGCTTTGCTCCTGCAAGGTGGAAACCTTTTTTCTCAAATCTTGATACGATTTCACCGATTAAGTTACGTTGTACGCCATCAGGCTTGACCATTAAAAACGTCTTTTCCATAATTGTCCACTCCCACTATGTATTAAGTGATTTGCCTTTTTCAGGCAGTCGTTGAAATATTATCATGGTTTATCGGAATACGCAATATATACCCTTAAAACTTTCTTTTGCCAATGTTTTTGGCAATTTCGGATAGTGCTCTTTTTGCCCTGATTGAGGGTAGTCCGTCTAACTCCCTAAAAGCTTTATCCAGATAGGAACTGCTTATTTTTGAAGCTTCATCAATGGCACCCGATTTCTTAATGGCATCGATGATTTCAGGCATTTTATCAGCGTCCATTCCTTCATGGACTGTTTCTATCAAGGGCTTTAAACCATGGGATTTCATGGCTATCAAAACAGGAAGAGTGATGTTCCCCTGGATCAGGTCACTTCCTGCAGGCTTTCCGAGATCTTTCTCTGATGATGTAAAGTCAAGAATATCATCCGTGATTTGATAGGACATGCCGACATAATACCCGAAACGGAATAATTTTTTATGTATTTCTTCATCTGCCCCCGCAGCCAAGGCCCCAAGCTGGCAGCTGGAAGCAATCAGAAGAGCCGTCTTGCGGCGGATTCTTCTCAGATAAGTCCGCAGGTTTTGTTCAAAGTAAAATTTATGCTGTATTTGCTCGATTTCTCCGACACACAGCTCCACCATGGTATGTGAAAGGATTTGATGAGCGAGCGGGTTAGATATCTGCGTCATCATTTCAAGCGAGCGGGCAAATATGTAGTCGCCTGTATACATAGCGACTCGGTTATCCCATTTCGATTTAATGGTAGCAGCTCCTCTGCGCAAATCGGAATCATCCACAACATCATCATGCACAAGTGATGCAGTATGAATGAGTTCAAGTGATACAGCAACATGTTTTACAACATGAATATCATAGTTCCCAAACTGTGCAGCCAGCAATACAAAAACTGGGCGAATCCTTTTCCCGCCTGATTGCAGCAAATGCAAAGACGCTTCTGTTAAAACAGGAGATTCAGCCTGTATGGCAGCCTCTAGTTCTTTTTCAATTAATTGCAGATCCGTATTCAAGAAAGAATACAACATTTTAAATTTCATAAACTCCACCCAGCTTTGCAAATGCTTTTGCTACTATTTATCAGTTTTATATCCAAAATGCGAGGCAGCTACTCCTCCGGTATGGGCTTTATAACTTACATTGGCAAAGCCTGCTTTTTTAAACATTGCTTCCAATTCTTTCATGCCGGGAAAATCACGGGCAGACTCCTGAAGCCATGAATATTCGCTGAAACTTTTAGCAAATAATTTTCCGAAAAGCGGCATAATGAAACGGAAATAGAAATAATACATTTGTTTGAAACCAGCCATTGTCGGCTGGGACGTTTCAAGGCATACAGCCATTCCGCCGGGTTTAAGGACACGGTACATTTCCTTCAGCACGGTCATGTAATCGGGAACGTTTCTAAGCCCGAAGCCAATTGTCACATAATCAAAACTATTATCCTCAAACGGCAGTTCCATTGCGTTGCCATGTATAAGAGTAATGTTGTCCGATTTAAGGTCCTTCACCTTTTGTTCACCGATTTTCAGCATGTTTTTGCTGAAGTCAAGACCAGTGACCCTGCCTTTCGGACCTGTTTTTTCAGCAAGCGCAATGGTCCAATCAGCTGTTCCGCAGCAGACATCCAGAGCTTTTGATCCAGGCTTGACATCCATTACCTGCATCGTGGCTTTCCGCCATTTTATATGCTGTTTAAAGCTGATGACAGAATTCATCGCATCATAATTTCCATATATTTTTTCAAATACATGATGGACTCTTTCTTCTTTTGATTCCAAATCGCTTACCCCTCTTCCACGAATGAACTTGCTGCTACGGCTGTCTGTTCAAGGATTGCACTTACTCTCTTTTTAAGCTGGCTAGCAGGAGAAAGCTTGTCCGCTGCTTGTTTGGCTGACTTTTGTGCATATATGATGCAGTGGTCCATTTTATTCAGCAGGAATTTTCTTTGTTCTTTTGACAATTCGCTGTATTTATCTTTATTGGAAAAGGAAATCTTCGCAAGAATTTCCATAGCAAGTGACTTCCCGCCAGTTAAAAACCTGTCTTTTTCCGATTGAAGCCGGTTCAATAATAGCAGGCTTCGTGATAATTCCATCCACAAAGGCAATTTATATAGATCGGCTGTTTTATATATTAAAGAGGATTCGATTACGCCCAGGCTATGCAGCAGGCCGGACGTTTCATCTATCGTCTTTTGATATAAGGCGATTTTATGCTCGTTCATATCCTTTGTTGCGCTGGCCAATATGCGGATTAACGGCAGGTTTTCTTCATCTGCCAGGATCTGATAATATAAACCGCTATAAAAGTCACCAGCCAGGACAGTCAGCTGCCGAGTTCTGAGCACTTTACCGCTTTCGCCGCTTCCCACAGAATTCGTGACGTTCTCATGCGTATCAAGAGCGACCTGCATAAGCATGGCAGATAAGATGCTGCTGTTTTTGTCTTCTTCAGGCATATCCAATTCATTGAATAGGCCCCATAAGAGCAGCAGTTTATCTTCATCGATCAAGGGCTTATCCAGGAACTCGGCCAGATATGGATGATTTGCCTTTGATTCAATCATTCCTTTTAATTTTGTTAAAAGATTATTTATATTTAACAATTGAGATCACCTTGCATCCCCGTAAGATAATTTTAATTATTGTTCAGTTTAGTGTTCTTGCCGTTTAAAAAACCCACATCATTATAACATAAAAATATTAGGTTGGTACTTTGAACACATTATTTTTGCAATAAAGCAACTGAACGGTATGCATTACGGCATTATAGCAAGTTCCCATGTGATAGGCGACAGGATATTTTTCAAAAAGAGAATAATATCCGGTCATCCTTATTTGTCAGAAGAACTCTTTTTTGACTCGCTTTCAATTTCTCCATATGGAGTATAAATTTTAGCATGTCCTCTTATTTTAATCGCAGACGTATGCTCAGTGAATTGGGCTATCATCACTTCCCCGGAGTCGAGCTTTTCAGAGTGATGAAATTTTGTATCCGTGCCCCGTGTAAGCCCAATGACGTTGACGCTGTCTTCTATCGCTTTTATTACTACAAAATCATTCATGATTTTATCTTCCACTATTCCCCGCCGCCTTTCACTTGGATTACCGGTTAATTTTTGATGAATGACAGCACTTCAGATCTGGTGCGGTGATCTTCAGCAAATACTCCCCTTACTGCAGAAGTAACGGTTTTTGCACCAGGTTTCTTGACTCCGCGCATTGTCATGCACATGTGCTCCGCTTCCACAACCACCATTACACCATGCGGCTCCAGCTGTTCCATGATGGAGTCTGCTACTGTAGAAGTAATCCTTTCCTGCAGCTGCGGTCTTTTCGACACAGCCTCTACTGCTCTCGCCAGCTTGCTTAACCCAGTAACACGGCCGTTTTTAGGGATATAAGCCACATGGGCATTACCGTAAAAAGGCACAAGATGATGTTCACATACAGAATAAAACGGGATATCTTTCACGAGCACCAGCTCTTCATGGTCCTCGCCGAATATTGTTTGAAAGTACTCCTTTGGATCCTGGTTCAGGCCTGAAAAAATTTCTTCGTACATCCTTGCAACCCGCTTCGGTGTATCAAGCAATCCTTCGCGCTCAGGGTCTTCTCCGACAGCTTCCAGTATCATCCGAATTGCTTCTTCTATTTTTTCATGGTTTACATTTGCCATGGTTCATCCTCCTAAAATCAATCATTCATTATGTATATCACAATCGTATCCATGATTGCCCTTCTGACTCTCGGGGCAGAAATAGGATTTCCGATTTACCGCAAAATTTGGCATATGCTCTATTTTAGCAAATATCCCAGCTGTAATGTATCTTATCACACTTTAAAAATAAGAAGCAAAAAGGACCACGCTTTGTTTCACGTGGTCCTCCTTTAACGCTAACAGTCAGTATGTAATTACTTAACAGCGTCTTTAAGTGCTTTACCTGGTTTAAATGCCGGCACTTTGCTTGCAGCGATTTCGATTTCATCGCCAGTTTGAGGGTTGCGCCCTTTACGAGCCGCACGCTCACGGACTTCAAAGTTGCCAAAACCAATTAATTGAACTTTATCTCCACTTTTCAAAGCGTCTAAGATTGTATCAAAAACAGCATCAACAGCTTTCGTAGCGTCTTTCTTAGAAAGCTCTCCTGCTTCTGCAACTGCGTTAATTAATTCTGTTTTGTTCATGCCATTCACCTCCTCCCAAAGAACTTTATAAAAAATCAATATTACAAACACTGTATAATAGTGATTTGTTACTTTTAGCTGCAACACTAGCCCTGTCCATTAACAAAAAAACGTTGGCAGTTTAGCATTGGCATACCCGGAAAAGGACCGGGAACATGAATTAGTCAGGTTAAAATGGCGTCTTTACGCGTTTTCTGTATGTAGATTATCATAAATGTCATTCTCTTAGCAAGGAAATTCAAAAAATAATGGGAATCTTTTCATAAGAATTTGCATATATTAAAAATTTTTCCTTCTGCATACCTGATTCTTTCCCTAAATAAGGCGGCATAAACAAAATTAATTGTTTAAAACACAGATATAACAAGGGTTTTATCACTTCATTTGTGTTTTTAAAGAGCAGTTTACGTAAAAACTTTTCTGATTTGGGACAGTATGGCTGATTTCCGCTCCAGTATGCCCGCTTTCTGCGGGCTTAGCGGGAGTCTCGCGCCTTATACTCCAATCAGCCCGGTTTAACAAATGGATCGCTTCACAGAACGTATTAAAGAAAAGAGCAAAAAAAAGATCAATCCACAATGGAATTGATCACATGCCTGTTCTATAAAATGATGGCTATCAAGCCGCCTGAACCTTCATTGATGATTCTTTCAAGTGTTTCCTTCAATTTATAACGTGCATTTTCAGGCATTAGAGAAAGCTTTGCCTGGATTCCTTCTCTCACGATAGAGCTCAGGCTCCTGCCGAAAATATCTGAATTCCAGATGGACAATGGGTTATCTTCAAAGTCCTGCATTAAGTATCTGACAAGCTCTTCACTTTGTTTTTCTGTACCGATAATCGGTGCAAACTCTGATTCAACATCTACCTTAATCATATGAATGGACGGCGCGACAGCCTTCAGCCTGACTCCAAAACGGGAGCCCTGCCGGATAATTTCCGGTTCATCGAGGCTCATATCATTCAATGAAGGAGCTGCAACCCCGTACCCTGTCTGTTTTACCATTTTCAGAGCATCTGCCACCTGATCGTATTCTGCTTTAGCATAAGCAAAATCCTGCATAAGTGATAAAAGATGATCTTTTCCTCTTATTTCAACTCCGACTATTTCTTTTAAAATATCATCATACAATTCGTCAGGCGCGTATAAATCAATTTCCGCGACACCCTGCCCCATTTCAATTCCCGCAAGGCTTGCATGATCAATAAATTCAAAATCGTTGAAGTGGCCCACAACACGGTCCACATCCCTTAACCGTTTAATATCTTTCACTGTTTCTTTAACAGCTTCCTGGTAGCTTTCACGAAGCCAGTGATTCTCCCTCAGCACCATTACCCAGCTTGGAAGGTTAACATTCACCTCAAGTACAGGGAATTCATACAGTGCTTCCCGCAGCACACTGTATACATCCGTTTCCCTCATTCCCTCCACGCTCATGGCAAGGACTGGAATATCGTATTTATCCTGAAGATTTTCCTTCAGTGCAACAGTTTCAGGATGATGCGGCTGAACAGAGTTTACGATCATGATAAAAGGCTTCCCAACCTCCTTCAATTCTTCGACAACCCGTTCTTCTGCCTCAAGATAATCCTTGCGCGGTATTTCACCAATCGTTCCGTCTGTTGTAATCAGGACACCTAGTGTGGAATGATCTTGAATAACTTTTCTTGTGCCTATTTCAGCTGCTTCATGAAAGGGAATTGGCTCTTCATACCATGGCGTATGAATCATCCTTGGCCCATTTTCATCTTCATACCCCTTCGCACCAGGCACTGTATATCCAACACAGTCCACCAGCCTGATGTTAACATCAAGTCCCTCAGAAACATGGATAGAGGCTGCCTGGTTAGGAACAAACTTAGGTTCGGTTGTCATGATCGTCTTGCCTGCAGCACTTTGCGGCAGCTCATCCTGGGCGCGTGCCCTGTCAGCTTCTGTGCCAATGTTAGGGATGACAACCAGCTCCATGAACTTTTTAATGAATGTAGATTTACCGGTCCTTACAGCACCGACTACACCTAAATAAATATCACCGCCTGTACGCTCCGCTATATCTTTAAAAATATCTACCTTTTCCAAGGGAACCCCTCCCGCATTTAAAGTCTTGGGATCAATCAATCTGCTTATTTCATTCGGACATTACAATCATATGATGTTGTCCTAAAAATTTATTCTTCTGTTTATAGAGTTATGTGCATTCCTCCATACAAAATTTAATTGCCATAATTGCTTCTGAAATAAGCCAGGGTAGCAGGTACTGCAGAAACAGGCGCCCTATCTGGCTGTTTTTGCGCGAATGTTTTTATATAAGGGCCGCTATTATTTAACTAAATCAATAAATTGTCTCCATAACGAATTCCCTCCAGTGCTGCTGGCCGTTATGGAAATTTTAGAAGAAGATAAAAAATAACCCTTCTACTACAATATATTTTGCAGAAGAAGGGTTATGACTATTTTGTAAGGAATATCGGCTTATTTGTTTTTGGGTCAATTGTATAAGGCAATGAATAGGCTGGTACGAAATCAGAATGTTCCACAAGGATCCTTCTGATATCCTCTCCATTTTTAAAGGTTTTTTTGTATTTTTGAAGAAAATCGTACAAATCGGGTGTATAGTCCACAAAAATATCACCATCGGAGTTGATGACCAGCGGCAGCTCTTTTTTAGAGTAAGGGCTCATAACAGCTGGGGCTTCCTTTAATCCAAGCTTTTTATAATCCAGGGTAAAAACATCAGCAGAAAGCCTTTCTTTAAATGGAGGGTACCCATGGTCCTGCCTGTAGCTGTTTAGCCGCATTGAAAGGCTCTGGATGGCATCGGCCAGCCGGACATCGAATAATTTCACTGTCGGATGATGTTCGGGATCAACCAGTACATATTGAAATACCCCGCCTGATTCAAAAGAGTTGCCAGGAGGCTCGGCTATGTATTTAGGTGAAATCCTTGTAAAATCGATAATATATTTTTGATAAATCGGTGTATCTCCCGGCTTTGTTTTTATCGGGAGGATCCCGTCTTCATCCTTTTGAAACTGGTTGACAGCCGTTTGAACGGACTGAATTTGTTCACGATATGGCACGAGATTCTTTGACATCTTTTCATGAGGATACGCACATCCGGCAAGCAACAGTAAAATACATAGTGAAATAGAAATCATTTTTAAGTTTTTCATAGTTTCGCCCCGTCTAATCGGTCGGCCCGCTGAAAACGATGATAAATATTATCAGGCCGGCTAAGATCATAAGTATGTATGCAAAAACAGCAGTAATCAGCTTAAGGAATCCCCTTAATTTATTACGGCTTATGTATATGGCTATAATTGATATTCCCATAAAAAACATGGCTGCAAATGAAATCCACATTTTCTGAAGCGCTGGTGTCATAAATATCACTCCTCTATCCAGGTCATATTATAACATATTCATTTCCTAATATAGAATAAAATAACAAGATGAAGTTACTTATTTGGCCATGATGACCGAAACCCAAAATAGCCGATCTGGTGAGGAGCAAAAAAAAACAGAAGATATCATGAATAACATCTTCTGTCATCGACTAAATTACCCTTGCCAGGCTGCAATACCAGCTTACTTTCGTTGCATTGTATGCAAGAAAAAGGAAATTTGCATCACGAAATGCCCAATTCATGCAAATTTCCTTTCCTTTCCCTGAAAAAGCCTTAATGGTCAATCATTCTTTCTTTCATCCAATATATTAAACAAGTCTTCCATTTCGCCTGTCTTCATGCGAGTCATCAAGGCATCAACAGAATCCTTAACATCCTGGCCATTAAACAGCACATTGTATAGTGCGTTTGTAATCGGCATGTCCACCTGATATTTTTCTGCCAGCTGATATGCAGCCTTTGTGGTTCTTACACCCTCGACAACCATACCCATACTATCAAGCACTTCATCAAGGTTTTTACCTTTGCCAAGCATATTTCCCGCTCTCCAGTTCCGGGAATGCACACTTGTACAGGTCACAATCAGATCCCCGATTCCTGTCAAGCCGGAGAAGGTAAGGGGATTTGCCCCCATTGCTGTTCCCAGACGGGAAATTTCCGCCAGGCCGCGGGTGATCAGTGCTGCCTTGGCATTGTCGCCATATCCCAGTCCATCTGTGATTCCAGCAGCAAGTGCAATGATATTCTTCAGGGCGCCGCCTATCTCTACACCAATGATATCAGGATTCGTATAAACCCGGAAATTCTGGTTGATGAACAGATCCTGTATCTTTTCAGCCGTTTTCATATTACGTGCAGATACGGTTACTGTTGTAGGATGGCGGAGGCTTACTTCCTCCGCATGGCTTGGACCGGATAATACCACAACTTCTTCCAGCAATTCCCCTGGAACGGATTCTTCGATCATTTCTGAAATGCGCAGAAGTGTATCCGGCTCGATTCCCTTGCTGACATGAACGATGATAAGAGGCTGTGATGCTTCTGCTGACGCTTTTGCAAGCACTTCACGTACCGCTTTTGTCGGAACAGCCAAAACCGCAACAGTTACCCCATCCAAAGCCTGCGTGAGGGAATGATAACCTGTAATTCCTTCAGGCAAAGTGATATCAGGCAAGTATTTATGGTTTGTATGATGTTCATTGATTTCTGAAATCTGGTTTTCATTATGGGCCCACAGCCTTACTTCATGCTGGTTGTCGGCAAGCACCATGGCAAGTGCAGTTCCCCAGCTTCCAGCACCGATGACGGCCACTGTTTGTTTTGTTTCTGCCATTATTAGCACCGTCCTTTTTATTTTCTTTGCCGGCCAAAGATCCTGATTGGTGTACCTTCGAATTCAAAGGCATCACGAATCCGGTTCTCAAGAAATCTTTCATATGAAAAATGCAGAAGCTCAGGATCATTTACAAATACGATAAAGGTTGGTGGCTTTATCGCTACCTGTGTGGTGTAGTAAATCTTCAAACGGCTTCCATTATGTGTCGGAGTCGGGTTCATGGCAACAGCATCCATCACGACTTCATTCAGAACGTTCGTCTGCACACGCAGGGCATGGCTTTCGCTGACTTTATCTATGATCGGAAGCAATGTATGTGTCCGTTTCCTTGTTTTAGCAGATAAATAAACGATTGGAGCATAATCCAAAAACAGAAAATGCGCGCGAATGTTTTCTTCAAATTCCTTCATCGTTTTTTCATCTTTTTCTATGGCATCCCATTTATTTACGACAATGATTACGCCTCGGCCTGCTTCGTGCGCATAGCCTGCAATCTTTTTGTCCTGTTCCCTGATGCCTTCTTCTGCATTCAGGACAACAAGCACAACGTCAGAGCGTTCAATTGCCCGCAAGGCCCTCAGTACACTATATTTCTCTGTACTTTCGTAAACCTTTCCTTTTTTCCTCATTCCAGCCGTGTCGATAATGACATATTCCCTGCCATTATATGTATAAGGAGAATCAATCGCATCTCTTGTCGTTCCTTCGATTTCACTAACAATAACGCGGTCTTCACCAAGAAGCGCATTAACGAGTGAGGATTTCCCGACATTAGGCCTTCCGATCAAACTGAACTTTATAACATCTTCATCATAATCCTGGCCATTAAATTGCGGAAAGTGCTTTGAAGCTTCATCAAGCAAATCTCCAAGACCCAATCCATGAGATCCCGAAATCGGGAATGGTTCGCCGAAACCAAGTGAATAGAAATCATAAATCTGTTCTCTCATTTCAGGATTGTCCACTTTATTGACAGCAAGCACTACAGGCTTCTTCGATTTATAAAGAATTTTTGCAACTTCTTCATCGGCGCCTGTCACACCTTCGCGGCCATTAGTCATAAAAATGATAACATCCGCTTCATCAATGGCAATTTCCGCCTGCTGGCGTATCTGCTCAAGAAACGGTTCATCCCCGATATCAATTCCGCCTGTATCAATAATGTTAAAATCATGGTTCAGCCATTCTCCTGAACTGTAAATCCTGTCTCTTGTCACGCCTGGCACATCTTCAACAATGGAAACCCTCTCGCCCACTATTCTATTAAAAATGGTCGATTTCCCAACGTTAGGACGTCCGACGATTGCAACTACCGGTTTTGGCATTGCTTCTCACCCTTTCATAAGCTGTATCTGTTATCATGAAATTCATGAATGCATTCATTATTATGGTTTAAAGTCTGCATTGTTGATTTCCATCTTTTCATTGCGGGTGTACGACGTATATGCCACAAGCAGTCTGCGTAAGAGAGCTTCTTGACTTCAGTCTTATCCCGCAAAAGATGTTAGAAGATCGCAAAATTTTGCATTCTGACATGCGAACCTGCAAAAATGGCCTGCCTGGAAAAGATTCCATCAGCCTTGGCCGTCATGCCCCATGGCTTTGTATCCGCATGGTTTTTCATTCTTCTGTTCCGCTAACTATCATATAGTATCAAATTTTCAGCTAATCAACAATGATTGTATGAAAACAGCATGCCCTCAATGATCAGGTCACAAACTTAAAAGAGCCTATTCATTTAGCCCTGTTTCTCCCTTTGGCCATATTTCATATAGCTTTGAAGAAGCCCGATGACAGTCTCCATCAATACCCAGCATAAGCCCGCTCCCATAATAACCGCTGCTTTATCCAGCCACTCGAAAGAAGCTGCAGGATATGGCATGCCAATGTAATAGAGGACCGCTGCATATAAACAGTCTCCAAGCACAAGGCCCAGAATAATGGACAAAATCCTCATTTTCCAATCTTTAATTAAAAGGATAGCCGCATAATTAATTAAAATGGCCAGTATGGCTGTTTTACTGAATATAACCCAAACCGGGTCTAATAGGGCAAACATCTCTAAACTTGAATAAGCAAGTGCCAGAATGACACATGTACATATAAAATTAATCTGATTGCTAAGCGTTTTATTGCGAATGGATGCGCAAATAACCGCGAAAAGATAAATGGCTGCGGTATTTATGCTGTATCTCTGCACGTCTAGCTGATAACCTGCCAAGGATATTACAGACAGTATGTGAAACAGCAAAACAAAACGGAATTTTATCGTTTTTGGTATAAAAAACATGACAACTACCCAAGACATCCATGCCATCCAATAAAAAAGCAAACCCTCCATACACACGCCTCCTATAGGAAACATTATATCTGCTTTAATTCAGGATTAAACCTTTCATTCTTCCTGTCATGGACCCGATACATAATACAGCCATTTTTTAGTCATCTTACAGTAGAAGGGGGTGTTCAAATATGGGAAAAGACCGCCAGGAGAAAAAGTTAAGGGAGAGCAAACGTGTAGAATCCGACCGTGATCAATCACTGGGCCTTCCAGGAGCAACGAAAATGGAAAGCCCGGAAGAAGCAAGAAAAAGAAATGAACACTAATCTCTTTCTGGATTACGTGTAGAGCCGAAAAAAAAGCCGCCTGTGGGCAGAAGCGCAAAACAGCGCTTTTAGCCCAGGCGGCTTTTATAAGGTCCCCCTATTTGTCTGGCAGTCAGCATATGACGTTTATCTGCCAGCACGCGGGGGAAAATTGATTTTATTTTAGCTTCTTCAGCTGGTCGCCGATCATTTCACCCAGCTGGAAACCTTTTGATTCTTCAGGAAGTTCATAGTCAGCATTATACGAGGATGGCTGTTCTTCAAGATCCTTGATGCTAAGTGACAAACGCTGCTCATCTTCATTGACATCCAGTACTTTAACCTTCACGCCTTGTCCCTCTCTCAGCACCTCCTGAGGAGTGCCGATATGCTTATGGGAAATTTGCGAGATATGAACAAGTCCCTCTACTCCCGGCAGAATTTCAACAAAAGCACCGAAAGTGACCAATCGTTTAACCGTTCCTTCCAGAACAGCTCCTCTTGGGGCTTTTTCAGAAATTCCCTGCCAAGGCCCCGGCAGAGTATCCTTAATGGACAGCGAGATTCTCTCATTATCTCTGTCTACGGAAAGCACCTTGACCTGGACCTTTTCGCCTTCAGTTACGACATCAGAGGCTTTATCCACATGTTTATGGGAAAGCTGGGAGATGTGAACGAGACCGTCCACTCCGCCGATATCAATGAATGCGCCGAAGTCCGTAAGCCTTTGTACAGTCCCTTCCAGAACATCCCCAGACTGGATGGAGTCGAGGACCCTGGATTTTTTCTTTTCCTTTTCATCCTGAACGACCGCACGGTGAGACAGGATCAGCCTGTTTTTGTCTTTTTCCAGCTCGACAATTTTAAAGGCGAGGGTCTTATCTTTGTAATCAGAGAAATCTTCTACGAAATAATCTTCAACCAATGAAGCAGGAACGAAACCTCTCACTCCAAGATCGACCACAAGCCCGCCTTTAACGACGTCCTTGACTTCAGCTTCGAATACCTCCTGAGTTTCGAACTTTCTTTCAAGCTCATCCCAGGCTTTAATCGCCTCAATTTTGCGTTTTGATAGAATAATAGCTTCTTCTTCGACTTTTATTACTTCAAGCTCAAGCTCATCGCCTTCAGAAACTGCATCACTTGCTTTCTCGATATGAAGGCTTGAAAGCTCGCTGATCGGAATGATGCCGTCTGTCTTGCTGTTTTCGACATCAACAATCACTTGCTTTTCTTCAACTTTAGATACCCTTGCTTTTACCTTATCCCCAACCTCATAGCTGTTTACTTCCACTTGGTTCATGTCTTCTGTCATTACGAACTCCTCCTTAACCCATGACTGCTCTGCAGAATTTCTCTTGATTAGGCTATATGCTCTGGACTGAAAGCTTCAGCAGGGAAAAGCCAGCCTTTATAAGAGTGAAATACATAAAGCTTCATATAAATTCATAATTCGGAATAATTCCCCTAATTAATAAATTCCAATAAAATCGCCAAATTGTCAAGCAAGAAGACTTATTTATGCTCGGCAATCAGCTTTCGGATTTCTTCCATAATAATGCCCGTGGCTTCATCCGCAGACGTTTTTTGTTCGCGATATTTATTGAAATCAATTGGTTTTCCATATACCACCTTCAGCCGGCCAAAAAGCTTGTAGGGGCCAATGATGGCGCATGGAACGATTGCTGCCTTTGAACGTAATGCAAAGAAACCGGCACCGGCAAGCCCTTCACCAAGCTCGCCGTTTTTGCTTCTGGTTCCTTCTGGAAACAGCCCAAGGACCCTTCCTTCCTTAAGAAGCGACAGTCCCTTTCGAAGGGCCTCCCTGTCGCTCATCCCTCTTTTGACAGGAAAAGCATTGACCCTCGGCAAAATTTCCTTTAACAGCGGAAGACGGAACAGCTCCTCTTTAGCCATAAAGTGAATATCTCTGGTTGCCGTCATTCCGACTACAGGGGGATCCAGGTTGTCGATATGGTTCGAACAGATTAAGACCCCTCCTTCTTTTGGTATATTTTCTTTGCCGATGATCCTGACTCTGTAGATGGGTGTTAAAGATGCTTTAACAACGTTTTTACCGAATTTATAAAGATTCAAACCTATCTTGTCCTTTCTTCGATCAATGACATTATTTTCTCAGCCACCTGCTGTATGGACAATGATGTTGTATCTATTTCGATTGCATCTTCTGCTTTACGCAAAGGAGAAACTTCCCTTTCTGAATCCAGCTTGTCCCTTAATGCGATTTCTTCCTTTAATTTCTCAATATCAGAAGAAAATCCTTTTTGCTGATTCTCCAAATGCCTTCTTTCTGCACGTTCTTCAACGGACGCTATCAAAAATATCTTAACTTCTGCATTTGGAAGCACGAATGTTCCAATATCTCTTCCATCCATGACAACTCCGCCGCGCTCGCCTATTTTCTGCTGTCTTTTTACCATTTCTTCACGGACAGAACGGTGCTTTGAAGCTTCTGAAACAGAAGCTGTCACCTCAGGATTCCTGATTTCGGATGTAACGTTTTGCCCATCCAGGTAAACAAGCTGCCCTAATTCACTTGGCTTTAGCTCAATTTGTGTTTTCATCAAAAGGGATGATAGGCCATTTTCATCCGACAGATTAATCCCTTCCTGCAGGGATTTATATGTCAAGGCGCGATACATAGCTCCTGTATCCACGTATATGTAGCTGTATTTTTCTGCAACAATTTTAGCCACCGTGCTTTTTCCTGCAGCAGCAGGCCCGTCGATTGCTATCGATATCTTCTTTTCCATAATTCCTCCTGTAATACCCAATCTTGCTGATCATTTTATTTCTCTTTTATTTTATCACAAAACACCTGTTTTCTATGAAAAAAGTGTTCTTTTGCAGGCTTCACTTTTTCTGGAAGAATGCAATCTGATTGCAATGCCAATCCCGTTACATAGAAGGAATACAAGGAAAAAGGCCCATTTTCTGCCCTTACCCAAAAACCTTTCAGAGATAATCTGAACAGCAATTCATTTTATGGCAAAAAAAAAGCGGCATTCCCGCTTTAATCGTCCAAACCATGAAAAGTTTCTATGACTTTCGAATAATTATTGCTGTTTACACCCTCATAACGGACCAGTTTGTTTAGTTCCCTGGGTGCGGCCTGATTAAACCAGATCTGTGTGATAATCAGGAAAATAAGCTGGATCAATATTAGTTTCACCATAAGTCTTTCTACTGTTTTCATATTATTATCAGCCCTTTGCGTCACTATATCCCCAGTATGGAGAAAAAGGATGATTTTATACGGTTCAGCAAAAATATTTACAGCTATCTTAACCCATGATTCCTTTTTTCTTAAACTCAAGCTGCTTTTCGAAAATGAAGCGCAGAAGGGTTTGCGTGTCAGCTTCGGAGGGATCGGCAAACTGTACTGACAAAAGCTGAAAACCGCTGTCGCTTTCACTCATCCTGATGACCTTGCTATTCATGTGCAGATACTGAATTTCTCCAGACTTCAGAGGCAGCACGAGCCACAGGAGAATCGTGGAAGAAGGCTCAATATGCTGCCATCCCGCAAACCTTAATGCAGCTCCTCCTGCGCTGATATCCTCTGTAATGGCGCGAAAAGGCTGAAATTCCTTATTTAAGGGATGAATAGCTGCATCTATGGGTGTTTCGACCCTTACAAACTGCCTGCGCTGAATTTTAATAAATGTGCTTTCATCCGGACGGGACATTTGAATAGCCGGTATATTTCCCTTCACCCTGCCAAGCACTTCCGAGTCAAAAAGATATGCAGTTCCATCAGGGGATGTAAAGGTCATTTTCATTTGAGATCCGTCTGTCAGAAACACGACCTTTCCTGTCTGTGTATTGACCGGATAATCAATGTATAAACTGTCTTCATTCATTTCTACTATCATGCATTTATATTTCTCGCGCTGAGGTGAAAATTTAGGTTCCAAAATTAAAATATCGCCAATATTAATCATCTTTCCACACACTTCCTAGATGTAATTTCCCATTACTTATGTCACGTTAAATTGATATAATTATCCAAAATATCATTCACTTGTCAATTATTGCATGAAATGAAAAAAAGGAAAAGTACATTTGTACCTTTCCTTTCCATGAAATTTAATGATTCAGTATATTTCGGGACAATCAGCTTTGCCAGCTATAAAAATTTGTCATACATGCGTTCTGCATTCTTTAATTTTTCCACTTTTTCTTCCTGCCCTGTATTGCCATTGATGAAAATCCTGTATGTATCTTCACCAATTGTTCCAAGAAATTCATAGCAGAGCACTTCTTGGTCAACATCGTTAATGATCAATGCTTTCCGCTCTTCCATAACCTTCACCTTTGGATTGATTTTCGTCCTGGCCTGCTCAAGGGAAAGCTTTGCAGTTCCAATTTTTCTCATTTTATTGGATTTCAGAAATTCTTCTGCCGAGAAACCGATGACACTTCCGTCATCAAGTGCTATTTTCACCTTAACGGAATCAGGGTAAATCCTTACCCCGCCAACCGATCCGACAAAGTTAAATAAACCTATATGATCGTATTGT
Source organism: Bacillus sp. OV322 (assembly GCF_900112495.1). Lineage (GTDB taxonomy): Bacteria > Bacillota > Bacilli > Bacillales > DSM-1321 > Peribacillus. The sequence continues at coordinate 411,308 of NZ_FOMA01000003.1, read as the reverse complement.
GAGCTTTCATATAAATCTAGCGAATTAAATTGGTGACTCTTTAAAAATTGTTTAGCTTTCATCTCCGCCTGATTTAGACCCAATTTTTCATCATTTACCTTTCGGGTATTAATCATCCAGATAGGATAACCGCCTTTTTTGGCAATATCCATATTGGCTTCATCTTTTGTTGAGGGATCCGTCAGGGTGATGCTGTAAAACCCGTAGTTTGCGCCCTTTCCGTTACTTTCTGCTGAAACTTTTGCAGACCTGCTGAAATTCGCATATTTCCTGGCCTCCAGAACAGCCTCTTTTTTTGTTATTTCCTTCCCCTTTAAGTTGCTGTAATTTTCGTTTTGCTTTTCCATGCTGACATTGGTAGGATTTTGTGTGTCAGACTCGCTGTAGACTGATACTTTTTTTTCGACAATTTTTAAGCCGTCAAGAATGGTATTATCGGACTTTGCTTCTCCTGAAGCCAGCGCAGTTTCAACATCCATCCATTTCAGATGGTTTTTCAGCACCAGGTATTGTGTTTTTCTCAGTTCATCCTGTATTTCTCCAGCCTGTGTATATAGTGTTTTAAGATTTGCATATTCTTTGTCATTAAGAGGCTCTTTTTCAAGGTCTCTCACAGAGGTCTGATAGCTGAAATCTCCTATTTTCGAAAGGAATTCTTCAGTTTTATTAAATGCCATCAAAGAAAGGGGAAGCTGCCCAACATCATTTTGCGCCTCGGAAGTGAGCCTCCATACATCGGTAAGCGCCGGGCTTAAAGACTTTCTTGAATTCATTGCAAGTGTGTTGCCGATTTTATCATGCAGGGTATCTACCTGATAGGCCAAATCATGGAATGCCCGCTGGTATGTATTTTCTGCATGTATTAATACAGCGTTTTTTTCTTTATGTTCCTTATATCCCCACACAGACACCCCGATCAATGCTGCAGCGAGGACCGCAATCCCTATATTTTTGATCATCACTTTCACCTCATTGCTTAGCTGTAATTAAGATACTTGCCGGGAAAGCTTTTTTATTTGCAGAAAATATGCTTTCCGATTTTTTTAATTTGGGGCCTGGACCATATCCATTTGCTCGTCGCTGTTTCAGGATTAAAATAGTATTGTGCATTCCCTGTAGGGTCCCAGCCGTTTATGGCATCTATTACAGCTTCCCTTGCTCGGTCATTTGGTGTAAGCCAAATTTGCCCGTCCGAGACGGCTGTAAAGGCCCCAGGTTCAAATATGACCCCTGAAATGGAGTTAGGGAACGACGTGCTTTCCACTCTGTTTAAAATAACTGCTGCTACTGCAACCTGCCCGATGTACGGTTCACCCCTGGATTCACCGTATACTGCATTGGCTAGAAGCTTTATATCATTTTGCGAATATCCCGCAGGCAAATTTGCAGCCGAAGCTGTACTTGTTTTTGCCGGACTATTTTTCGCTGGTGGGTTCGCAGGCTTGGCAGCGCCTTTTTTAGGCTTAATTTGTTTATCGATATCCACTCCGGCATAGTAAGTAAAATCATTTCCTTTTGCTATCTGCCCATGGACAAACGCACGATCAAAATTCGATGCCTTTGCCAGCTTATTTTTTGTGGTTGTACCAGCAAGCCCGTCAATCGGCAAACCGAAATCCTTCTGGAAATTCCTGAGCGCCCAATATGTGCCCCACCCGTATACACCATCAATCTTCCCTTTAAAATAACCGATATTCTGAAGACGCGCCTGGAGCTCTATAACATCATCACCAACCGCACCTTTTTGAATGACCTGGCCGGAAAAGGCACTTGTCTTTGTTTGATGTGCTGAAAGCATGCAAACTATACAGCAGGACAGGAACAAGACCCTCCATATTGACGAAACCCCTTTCATCAAATACACTCCCTCTTTTCATATATGGATGTAAACCTATTTTCCTCTTAATGAAAGATTTTATTCTCTGTATAACAAGGCTGTTTTCGTAAACCTTGCTGATATGGAACAGGGAGCTGATTTCCTCTCCAGGATGCTCGCTTTCCGCTGATTCTTCAAGAGGTTTGCACCTTTCGCTCTAATCCCTAGTTAACAGTGGAATTACACCCTAGAACTCATTAACATAATCTTTAAGAAAAGAGCCTAAAGAAAAGAGCAAAAAAAAAAGACAAACCTCTGTAAGTTTGTCTTTTTTATAGTGATCCGCTTGCATGGAAATCTGAAAGAAGTCTTGCCGTCTTGACTTTTTTCAGGCCGAGCCACCATAGGAATGCCATAAATGGAAGAATCCAATATCCCCAGGATTTTTGGGCCAAAAGTATATAATCGTAGATGCCGTGCAATAAAAACGGAATAGCCAGTGCAAGCAGTACATATGCCCTCTTTTTCGATTTGGCAAATTTCCCTTTGCCGATATAATAGCCCATGATCACGCCAAAAAGAGCATGGCTGGAAACTGGCAATATGGCCCTTGTAAATGCGTGTTCCACACCGTTTCCTACTAAATACAGAATGTTTTCCATCGTAGCAAAACCCAAGGAGACAGATGCACCGTAAACAATACCGTCATACGGTTCGTCAAAAGCAACATGCGGGTAAATCATATAAATGAGTATGAGCCATTTAAAGGTTTCTTCCAAAAGAGAAGCAGACAAAAAGGCATGTCCAAAATCAGTGCCTGCAATATTCTCCGCCTGCAGGACATATTGAAGAAACATAATCGGGAACACTAAACAAGCGCCAAATATAAAAGCCTTTATCACAACAGATAATGGTTCGGTATCATAATGGTCCTTTAAGTAAAAGTAGCTGAGCAGAGCCAAACCAGGTGCAATGCCCGCTGATAATATGACCAGCATAGGCTGACCTCTTTTCATTCTTTTTATTTAATCGTATCATGTATTAAGGAAAAAGAAAACGAAAGGGTTCATCCCTTCAGAGATCCATCAAAACACGGAGGTAACTGCGTTGAAAAAAAATATTTTAGTGATACATACAGGCGGAACCATTTCCATGACGGAGGATGCTAGAACAGGAGCGGTAAATCCCTCTGAAGAAAACCCGATGAAATTGCATTCCGGGGCTTTATCGGAAATGGCCCATTTAATTATTGATGAACCTTTTAATCTGCCATCACCACATATCACGGCAAAAGAAATGCTGAACATAAAAATGAGAATCGATCATGCTTTAAGCGCGCAGCACATAGATGGCATTGTCATTACACATGGCACGGACACACTTGAAGAGACCGCTTATTTTCTTGATCTGACTTTAAATGCCAGCATCCCCGTTGTTGTGACTGGCGCTATGCGCTCAAGCAACGAAATAGGGTCTGATGGATTGTATAATTTTATTTCATCCATAAAAGTAGCTACCTGTGAAGAGGCTGCAAGCAAGGGTGTGCTTGTGGTATTGAATGATGAAATTCATTCCGCGAAAAACGTGACAAAAACTCACACAAGCAATATTTCAACGTTTCAAAGCCCGCAATTCGGCCCAATCGGAATCGTTACAAAGCGGGGTGTTTCTTTCCACCATCAGCCTACAGGCAAGGAGCATTATCCCATTGATTCAATCCATAAGCGGGTTGCATTGGTCAAGGCCCATTCCGGCATGGATTCACTCCTCTTTTATGCACTGAAAGAAATGAAGATAGACGGTCTTGTGATAGAAGCCCTTGGACAGGGCAATATGCCGCCCGGAACAATTGAAGGCATAAAGTCCCTTATCGAATCAGATATCCCTATTGTCGCTGTTTCCCGATGTTTTAATGGCATTGCACAGGATATCTACGGCTACCAGGGCGGCGGAAAACACCTGAAAGAAATGGGTGTAATCTTCTCTAATGGACTTAACGGGCAAAAAGCGCGGATAAAACTGCTGATTGCCCTCCATTCTGAAAGCTCCCAGGATGCCATCAGTGACATTTTTTCCTTATAGCTGACAGAAAAAAAGGCTCATCCTATGCATATGCAGGATGAGCCTTTTTCATTATAGTCCTTCAGTTTTCATTGAAATATCTTTCGCAATGAGCCCTCCATGAAAGCGTCCGTTTTCGATGAAAATTTCATTGGCATTATTTCCTGCAGCTATAACTCCTGCAATATATATGCCTTCCGCATCCGTTTCCATCGTTTCAGGGTTATGGACTGGCTTGCCTGTTTCTTTATCAATGCCGATTCCCATGCTCATTAAGAAAGAATGATCAGGATGATAGCCTGTCATTGCAAAAACGGTGTCATTCTTTAGTGTTTTTTTAACATCGCCAGTATGATAACTCACTGTGTTTTCCGTGATTTCATCTACTACCGACCCAAATTCCATGTTAATTGTTCCGTTTCGGACGAGCGCTTCGAATTCCGGCAGTATCCACGGCTTGATGCTTGGGGAATATTCCAGTCCCCTGTATATAACCGTTACCCGTGCACCTGCTTTAACCAATTCCAAGGCAGCATCGATACTTGAATTTTTTCCGCCAATCACCAATACATCTTGATTAAAAAACGGGTGCCCTTCTTTGAAGTAATGATGGACCTTCGGTAAATCCTCACCGGGAATGCACATATAATTAGGGTTATCGTAGTAGCCTGTTGCCACAACAATTTTATTTGCCTGGTACTGCTGCTTCGAGGTTTGCACAAGGAAAGTACCGTTGTTTTGTTTTTTAATGCTTTCAGCATGTTCAAAAGAATGGATGCGGAGATTTTTTCTTTTTACAACCTCCCTATAATAAGCGAGGGCCTGGTTTCTTACCGGCTTGCGGTTTTCTGTAATGAAAGCGATATCTCCAATTTCAAGTTTTTCGCTTGAGCTAAAAAAAGTCTGATGTGTCGGATAGTTATATATGGCATTGACAATATTGCCTTTCTCTATGACAAGTGCCTTTATCCCGGCATCTTCAAGAGCGATTGCCGCTGCAAGTCCGCAGGGCCCGCCGCCAATTATAATTACATCTTCTATGTTCATGTTCTATACTCCTCCAGCCGGATTTTATAGCCGGTTTTTATTGCAGAAAAACTATATTTCAATTTCTCTTCCTGCTCATCCAGAGATCTTTTTTAGCGTAAAAAAAAATCCCCCATCAAGATAATGATAGGAGATTTTTCAATCAGTTTCAATGCAGAAGGCTTATTTTATCAAATCCACCCGCGGAAACGGGATGCTTCTGCCATTTTTCTTGCGCCGACCATGTAAGCTGCAAGCCTCATATCCACACGCCGGGTCTGAGCTGTTTCATAAATATTATTAAACGATTTTAGAAGTATTTTTTCCAGTCTTTCTTCAACTTCTTCTTCTGACCAGTAGTAGCCTTGATTATTCTGGACCCACTCAAAGTAAGAAACAATTACACCGCCTGAAGAAGCAAGCACATCCGGCACAAGCAGCACTCCCCGCTCAGTCAGGATTTGTGTGGCTTCTATTGTTGTAGGGCCGTTTGCAGCCTCGACAACGATTTTAGCCTGTATATTGTGGGCATTTTCTTCAGTGATCTGATTTTCAATGGCCGCAGGCACCAGGATCTCACAATCCAATTCCAGCAATTCCTTGTTGGAAATGGTATTTTTAAATAGCTTCGTAACCGTACCAAAGCTGTCCCGGCGATCTAATAGATAATCAATATCAAGGCCATTAGGATCGTATAAGGCGCCGTAAGCATCAGAAATGCCGACTACCTTCGCGCCTGCGTCGTGCATGAATTTGGCAAGGAAGCTTCCTGCATTGCCGAATCCCTGTACAACTACACGGGCGCCCTTAATATCTATGCCGCGCTTTTTCGCAGCCTCATTAATGACAATTGTCACCCCTTTGGCTGTAGCGGACTCACGGCCATGTGAACCGCCAAGCACAAGAGGCTTACCGGTAATGAAGCCAGGTGAGTTAAATTCATCAATCCTGCTGTATTCATCCATCATCCATGCCATGATCTGGGAGTTAGTAAAAACATCCGGGGCTGGAATATCTTTAGTCGGCCCGACGATTTGGCTGATTGCCCGCACATAGCCGCGGCTCAGCTTTTCAAGCTCACGGAAGGACATATTGCGCGGATCGCAGACGATGCCGCCTTTTCCGCCGCCATAAGGAAGATCAGCAATGCCGCATTTCAAGCTCATCCAGATAGAAAGCGCTTTTACTTCACGTTCCGTTACATCCGGATGGAAACGGATTCCTCCCTTTGTAGGACCCACTGCATCATTATGCTGTGCACGGTAACCTGTAAAGATCTTTACAGATCCATCATCCATTCTTACCGGAATTTTAACAGTGAGCAAACGTAAAGGTTCTTTCAAAAGCTCATACACTTCCTCGGGATATCCGAGCTTCTCCAATGCTTTATGTATTACAGTCTGAGTAGACTTCAGCACATCATGTTTTTCTTCTTCGTTAGTATGGTCAGTACCTTTTTCGGCTACCATCTGCTTACCTCCTAAAGTCTCGTTTAATAGGCTATTTTCAGGCTTTGGCTCACCTTCCATGACATAGTATACACCTTAACCAACCTTCTGCAAAGGATAAAAAAAGCAATTGTCCAATTTTTTCACATGATTTTGTAAACGCTGCCAACTCATGGTGTTTTCGATCATATTTAAAAAGAAAAAGAGTACAAATCCAGCTTTAAAATTATAGTAATATAATTTAATCGTTCGATTTCGCATGATCAGCCTGCTACACGCCCACCTAACAGTGCCAATAGCTGTATTTGAACACTTTACTGCCATGAAACAAGGCAGCTGATTTCCTCGTCCTGAGCGGTGATTTTCCCCTCTCCGCCTGCAGGTCTCACTTGTCCCCCCTTACCTGTTGAAGTCCAGCACTTACGCTCCAAACAACCTGATCGTAAAAATAGGAAAATACCCTAAAATAAATAAAGGGAACTCCAGAATATATGGAGTTTCCTTTTGAATAAGGCTTTATTTACCCTATAGGGCTTGCACACAGCTCTGAATACTGCACTAGTATCCCTTGCCCGTTCTTGAAGATTAACGCACGAATTTTTCCGGGCAGAGGAAGACAAATGCTTAACAGCAACTCTGCATTTGGACAAAAAGCAGCGGTACTCTAAGAGTCACATTTTAAAATGCTCCGTCATAACGGAAATAGCATTACCTGAAATAATGCAAGTCCCATACTCCTGGAGCCTATAAAGTGTCAGAGTAGAAACTGAGCCATATTCAGCTGCAAGGGAAATGGCCAAATTGAATAAATCTTCGCCGACATCTTCTATCCACATATAGTAATGGCCTTCAAGGCTAAACAGCGAGCTTTTGACTATCCCATTGAACTTAAGCGAATGCGACAATTGTATGACATCCTCAAAATCTTCGAACCTGTATAAAATGTGCGGATGCTCCCCTACCTTAACCTGAAGGTCCAAAAACTCATCTTCATCTGACAAAAGCTCTTCTTCGTCCTTCGTGACGATAATAACCAGCCCCTGAGCCTGGAGGGTGAAGATCTCAATCGCAATGGATCCTGTCATTTTAAAACTTAATTCATCACATGCTTCTTCTACCATATCCTGAAAAAGCTTGTGGACCTTCAGCGAATTCCCTTTTATATCTTCTTTCGTTATGCCTCTGTCGATAAGATCATCTAAGGTTAAAAATATTTTTATTTTATTGTTGGTCAATCGCTCAAGCTTCATAAAAAAATGCCCCCTGGATACCATCTTCATATATCATATGAAGGCGGCTATCTGGGGTGCATATATCCTAAGAGGTTTGAATAGACGCATCCAGCCAGTTTTCCCATTCAGTGCGGGAATTTCCGACAAGGCAATCTTTGTACTTTTTTAAGACAGCGGGTGAAGAGGCATCAACAGCCGCACCGCCAATTCCCACAGCAAGATCAGGAAACTGCTTTTTCAGTTCGCCGATCAGCCCGAGTGCAGGGTTTAGGCAATCGATCATGGTGCAGGAAAAAAACAGCCCTTTAGGTTTGATGATATCAAGGACAACAAAAAGATCTTTTTCTGCAATGCTTGGCCCTAAGTAGACCGTTTGATATCCTTTTCTTTTTAAAAACAATGAAAAAATAAGCAATCCAAATTCATGCCATTCTCCCGGAGCACAGACTGTTATCACTTTAGGCAGCATGCTGTTGACCGGCAGGGTGTGCATAATAAAGCTGATCCTGCTTCTTAATACAGAAGATGCAAAATGCTCGTGGGCAGATGTAATTTCTCCTTTTTCCCACATATCCCCTATCTGGACCAGAAGCGAGCCTAAAATGTTCACGACAGCCTGTTCAATTGTATACATACCAAAAGCCTGGTTGATAATTCCATGTGCCTTTGTTTCATCAAAGCTTAAAAGAGCCTGAAGAAGCTCTTCCCCCAGGTTCTTTTCCTGAGGACCCTCATCGGGATGATCATCACTTTCTTCTTTGGTGTCATCCCTGTCCAAAAGAGAAATAGCCTGGGAAATGGTAAATCCCTGGTTTACTTTGGCAATCAGCCATTTCAGTGTCTTCACATGCTGATCTGTATATAATCGATGCCCAGATTCATTCCTTACAGGGGCAATTACTTTATATCTCCGTTCCCAGGCACGCAAGGTACCCGGCATTATGTCAAGCATTTTAGAAACTGCTTTAATATTGTATTTTCCTTCCTGCATCCTTCATATGTCCTCCATCCAGAACGTTCTATTGAAAAAAGTATAGAACATTATATAAGCGATGTAAAATTCAAATAGGCTGCACGCTACATTTGCGGCTCATTTCTTCTAGCTGAGGTCTTCTCTCCCTTTTGGATCGTGATGATATGCGTTTCCGGTTTGGCCCCAAGCCTGAGAGGAACCGTACTTGTCCCGTAGCCATTGCTTGTTAGATATACACAATCTCCTTCAGTGTAAATGCTGCCGATTTCATAGGGGCCATACCCGAATACCCTGATCTGCCCCCCATGCGTATGACCGGATAATACCAGACTGATATTATGTTCGTCTTCAATTTGTTTTTTCACTATAGGATTATGTGAGACCAATATCCGGAAAGTCCCTTTTTCGGCATCAGAAAGCGCTAAATCAAGCCGGTCCCGTTCCTCGCTGATATCATCAATGCCAATCAGCGAAAACTTCTCGCCCTGTTCTGATTGAAAAGATACCGCAGTATTATCAAGAATCCTGACTCCATGATCCAGAAGCATAGCATCAAGTGAATGATAGTCACCTTCATAATCATTGTTGCCCCATACGAAATAGAGAGGCCCCGCTTCTTTAAGCTTAATGATATTGTCTTCTGCCTGTTTTAAGGCAACGCCGCCTTCTCTAATATCTCCCCCAAGTATCACCATATCGGCTTTTCCCTTGACTTCCCTGATCAGCTTATCCGTAACCCTTCTTCTATGTATATCAGAAATAAAAAAGACCGTAACCTTCCCAAAGGATTCAGGAAATTGCGGGAATGTCAGATCTTCCGACAATACACGGTCCAAAAAAGCATTTCTGTACATAATCACTATCATCACAGCAGAAGTTGCTGCAATAACTGCAAGGCATATTAATAAAATCATCGCAAAAGCAAACCTTCCCTCTAATAAGATCTCATTTTAAAAACAGCGTTATTCGATACATTGATTATTGACATACCTATATATTCCTACACTATCTATAAATGACTGCCAGCGCAAGTTTTGTATGACTGACTGCGCCTCAGCCTTCACGAAATACTCTCCAGGCCTCTTAGAAAAAAAAATCCCCTCATAAAAGAGAGAATATCCATGTATTTATTTACTTTCATGATATAGGTTTATATCATAGTTGCTTTTCATCATTTCAAATACCTTATGGCGGTTTTTCCACTCCTGTTCCTTTTTCCATAGATCCTTGCTTTTATCAATAATTTCACAGCGCAAGCCATGAAACTCTTTTTCAGCTTTATCCAATTTCTTTTTAACCATAAGCATGTACCCATACATGCCTATTGAAGCTGATAAAAATACAAAGTGCGAAAAACGGTCAACAAACATTGAAAACATAGTAAAAAAAGAAGAAGAATATGGTACAACAATATAATAATACACATACCCAAACAATAGGACAGCCATAATCATAGAGGTCCAAATGCTGAAAATATGCTTGTTTTTTAAGCGTTCATATTTTCTTTTTTTCTCAATTACTTTCTGAAGCATTTGCCTTGTTGCCTGATCTGTATTTTCATCAAGCAATATAATCGCAGATTCCATGACAGTCTGCCTCCTTATAAACTTTCTTACAGGAAAACTATATGCGCTTGTACCAAATATATTCCGTGAAGAAAGGCACCTGGCTGGTATTCCTTCTTACAGGATGATTTTTAAACACGACTGTTTTCGTTAACTTTGTTGTTTTTTAAAAGGGATTTTTGATTTCACTGCGAAATAACATACGTGAAAGCAAGGCATGAACAAGGAGTGATGGAGGAGTTCGTAAGTTGCTGCCAATACGAATGGACGAAAATCAAAGAATATTTAAAAAGGCTTTTTTTAAAGATTGCTGTACTTTAATGATTTCCGCGAAGCGAACGCATTGTTATATCAGGTTGATTGAAGTGTAAGGTACGAGAAACCTGTTTACATTTGCGGGAGGGTGTCTCCGCAGGCGCAGCCTAAGGAGGCTCACCGCCCTCCCCGCGGAAAGCGAGCATCCTGGAGCGGTCGACCGGCTTTTTCCATATCTGCAAAGTGTACGAAAATAGCTATTCGAAAACAGAAAAACAAATAAAGCCGGATTCCTTTAAAATCGGCTTTGTTAATGTACATTATTGATGTTTGCACTTTGTTGACTGGAGCAGGTGCACAATCCTGCAGGACCATAATATGCTCCCTTAGAACACGCATCCCTGCGTTCCAGTCAACGGCAAATTCAACATCGCTTTTCCTGTATTATTGAATGGCCATGCCATGCAGCTTTGCATAAAACATGAAATTCCTGGGTTTATTGTTTAATCGGGATTTTAAGTATTTGGCCCGCTGCTAAATCGTAGCCAGACAAGTGATTCCATTTCATTATAAGCGGTATGCCGTCCTTTGAATGATAATATGTCATTGAAATATGGTACATGGTTTCCTGCGGTTTTACGGTGTGCAGCAGGATTTTATAGTGGCTTGCAGAAGCAGCCGGCGCACTATTTGCTTTTCCGCTGTAGGCAGGAGCTGCCTTTTTCTGCGCCCTTACGGTTTCAGCTTTCTTGGGCGCTGCTGAGGCTGTTTCAGCTTTCTTCTCTGGTGCCGGCAAAGCAGGCACTGCTTTCTTCTCAGGTGCTGCGGAAGCTGTCTTTGCATTCCTATCAAGTGCCGGAGAAGCTGATTCGGCTTTCTGCGGCGCGCTTTGATTTTCCGTTTTTACAGAGTCGGCGGATTTCTTTTCCGTTTTCCCTGATGCATCTTTCTCAATTTCCCCAGCTGTGCTTACAGGTTCATCGACAATTTCCACCTGCTCAACATTGGATGGCTCAGAATGAGAAAGTATCTTTAAGGGACTTTTTAAATGTGCATTCAAAAAGTAAATGGTAATCGGCAAAAGAATAAAAAATAAGGCCAGCAGCTTAAGCAGAGGAAATTTGATTTTCAATTTGGTCTTCTTTTTTTTATTTCGATGTATTTCACTTCTGCTTGGCAGAGGCGGATTTGTTTTCAGCCTCTCTGCTTTCGTTCTCAGCTCATGGGCTTGATCTTGCTGTGAAGTTCTTTCCGTGTCCATAAACATCCTCTTTCTTCAGGCTTTTCCCTGCTTATTTTTCAGTATAATTCCCAAGATGAAATCAATAATAAAATGGGCAGTGATTGTTACTATTAAATTTCCAGTTACGCTATAAATCCAGCCGATAAAAAAGCTAAGGCCGGTGATGTTCACGAGCAGATACAATTTAAATAAATAACGGTAATGAACGAGCGCAAATATAACGCTTGTCCAAACTAGCCCAATATTTGTCTGGATTACCCCGCGAAACAGCACTTCTTCGCAAAAAGCGACAATCAGGGCAGCTGCAGGCACCAGCGGATAACTAAGGCTTTTAAAAATCCTTTCGTTGACGCCTCCATCATCCTGCCAGGAAGCAGGGATGGTTTTCATCATGATTATATCAAAAACCACAACAGCTGCTCCTGCCGGCAGTCCAATCACCGCAATATTGATGTCGCTTATCCTGAACAAAGCGGCAAATGACGCAATATCCGGGAATAAAAATAGACCTAAAAGCAGGGATGCCGCCAATAATATCAGCTGCGTAATAAATAAGTTATAGATAAGCTGTTTATCCGAGAGCTGTTTGATTAATTCCGCTTGTTTATTTTTCATCTTGAACATCTTTCAAAAGCAAAAAGCGGGACAATTCTTCTTTCCAGCTGAAGTTAAGGCTGTTCCCGTGATTACCTTGATCTGGGATGCTTTTAAAAAAGTCCTCTGCCCTCAATCCGCAATGGTCACAGCAATCCTTTACCTTCTTGCCTGCCTGCTCCTCTTCAAAATATTCCATAATTCCTGTACGCCTGCACAATGAACTGTGCAGCCATCCGAAAAAGCGATGAAACTTTTTCATATTGTATTGCGTTCTGTCAGCTGCATACTCTTCCATATCTCTTTGTATAACCCCTATACTTTTCAATCGGTTATTTTGGATGAAATGTTTAATGAAACCCCACTGAGTTTCATTCAGGGAGTATGCCATCATCAGCCTTTCCTCTTCCTGCAGCATCACATCTGGATTTCCGCAATTATTATTTATGTAGGAAAAAACAGCCTCCATTTGGGCAGGAAGAGGAAATTGCTGCTCCAAAAGTCGAATGGGCAGGCCCTCATCTCCGTCGGAGTATAAGAGGACTGCCAGACTTTCTAACCCGTCCCGTCCTGCCCTGCCGATTTCCTGGACATATGACTCCATGCTGGCTGGGGTGTGAAAATGGATGACAAATCTGACATTTTCCTTGTTAACACCCATGCCAAACGCAGATGTTGAACAGATGATATTCAGCTGGCCGTTTAGAAATTGCTGCTGGATCAGAATCCGATTTTCCTGCTCCATTCCCCCATGATAGCAGCCGACCCCTTTTATCCCCATTTCCAATAATTTTTGCGCTGACGATTCCGCGGCCTTTTTACTCGAAAAATATATAATGCCCGGTCCCTGTAAAGATTGGACCAGTTCGATTAAGCGGTTTAATTTATCATCAAAAGAATGATGCTTTTCCACAATGAGTGAGATATTGGCACGGTCCACGGAGGAAATCACTTCGCGGCATGAGCTAAGCCCCAGCTTTTCTTTGATATCGCTCCTCACTTCCCTTGTTGCGGTAGCTGTAAGTGCTAATGTAAGCGGATTGGATAATTTCTCTCTTATCACTCCAAGTTCAAGATACTCCGGCCTGAAGTCATAGCCCCATTGAGAGATGCAGTGAGCTTCATCAATGACAAACAATCCAATATCAAGACGCATCAAAGCTGCCTTGACATGTTCAAGTACGAGCATTTCCGGTGACATAAATATGAAACGGAAATCGTGCAGGTTTGCAATCGCCTTTCTTTTTTCAGCAGGAGATAAAAAGGAATTCAGGGTCAAAACACTCTTTTCCCCACCTGCTTTCAGCTGTTCCGCCTGATCCTGCATCAAAGACAGAAGCGGCGACACAATAATTACCGTCTTATTCAGCAGATATGCCGGAAGCTGGTAGCATAACGATTTACCTGACCCTGTCGGCAGCATGCCAATTGTGTCTTCTCCGTCCAGCAGAGAAGAAATGATTTCCTCCTGGCCGGGACGGAATTCCTTAAAACCAAAATAATTATTTAATGCTGCATGTAGATTCATAAGTTATCCCCTGCTTTAGCGAGCACAAGACGAATTTTAAAAAAGCTGATGCTTTCATCTTTTACCAGCATTTTAATGGATTTTAACTGTTTAGTTTTACTTTCGCCAGCTGCCCGTAAGATGAGCATTTTTTCTTTCTCCGATACATAGTCATGTATCGGAAACTCTTTGTCTGCCAGTGCGATTTCGACAATATGGTCCTCTATGGTATTTGACTTGAGTTTCCTTATTCCCGCTATATCCTGCAGGGAATAGCCTTTTTCCAAAAAATCCAGTGTGGCTTTGGACGATTGTGTCAAGGAACCATTATTGCTGTTCCCCTTATTTTTCAGCAAGGATGCAAGCAAAGGGTAATCCCCCTTGTCCATAGATATTTGCTCCATCATAAAATGGATGGTGCCAAGAAACACAAATTTAATATGCCATTCATCATCTGCAAGCTCTGCAGCAATCTGATTATATGTATTGCCGATGCGGTGGCTTCCGGACAATTTCAGCACAAAGATTTTCTGTTCCAGTGCTTCCCTTGTTTCTAAAAGACTGACTAGTTCCGAAAAAAGATGTTCTGCCAAAAGAACTCGATTTTTACCTGCGCCAGACAGAAATTGTTTCACAAAGCTTTGTATGCCCAGATTCCGCTGAATCGGATAAAAGGATTTTTGGGAGCGAATAATATGCGAAAGGGATTGGATAAGCAATGAAAGCCGTGCCCAAAAAGCAAAAGCATCACTATGGAATTTCAATCCGTTAAGCGCCGCCGGCATTGGCTGTTTGTCCAGATACTCTGTAAGCAGGTCCTCTCCCTGCCGGCTGATAAGAAAATGATCTTCCCTTGTTCCGGGATCAATCAGCCCATTATTCTCAAGCCCTGCCGCTGTTTTCATCAATTCTTCCCTAGAAAGCGAAGGAACCGTACCAAATAAGGGAGACAGGCGGAAGAAATGTGCATCCTGGATGGTCTGTGACGATTTTTTTCCTTTTAGCATATGATAAATTCCATGAACCGAGCGTTCACCTTTAAACATTTTAATACTATATAAAATAACAACCTCTAAATAGTGGCGAATCAATGTCCATCACAACCCTATAGTAAAGTTAGTTCCATTGTATCAAATTGCAGGAATGACCGTGATAATTTATTACCGGCTGTCGCATCGAACAGCCAAAATGGAAGATAAGATTTTCGCCTTATCTTGGACCCAGTAAGCGTTCAGGTGACGGGTGTACGGTCATAACGCAAACTAAAAACATACAGGAACCCTCTTTACAGCTCGCTGTATCAGAGATTTTTATTGAAAAGTTTGTATTTCAGTTTTACAATAGTAAAGAGTTAGAGCTTCCAACCTCTTGGGAGCGATAGCGCTGAACCTACCGGGAGGGATATTAATGGCAAAATATACTATCGTTGATAAAGAAACATGTATCGCATGCGGCGCTTGCGGTGCTGCTGCGCCAGACATTTATGATTATGATGACGAAGGAATCGCATTTGTTACGCTTGATGACAATGAAGGCATCGTCGAGATTCCAGATGTTCTCCTTGATGATATGATGGATGCATTTGAAGGCTGCCCGACAGATTCAATCAAAGTTGCCGATGAACCATTTGACGGCGACGCAATGAAATTCGAATAACAAAAAAAGCCATCTCAAAATGAGGATGGCTTTTTTTGTTATTCTTTCCCAAAGTGTTGGTTTCGATTATTCCAAATAAATCCAGGTTAAAAGGTCTATTTATCGCGCAAGCAGCAAAGTTTACGAAGCAGCTTTTCTTAAAAGTATTTAATTTCTAATTTTCGCCTAGTTTAACTTCCTGTTTTGACAGTACGTTAACTATTATTAAAAATATTACTGATAGTAAAAGTGGGCTAAATAATATCCATGGAGCAGTTAATATATCGTTTATGCTCTGTCCAATCATACCAGCCCATTCTCCGGATTGGGATAAGTATTTTGCATCTCTTTCGGGATCTGCTGCAATATTCCCCGGCTTTATTCCCCCAATGAAATATTTAAATACCCCCAAATGAATTAATAGTAATAAATTAGCTGAAATTTGCTGTAAAAATAAACTAATTAATCGATTTTTCATAACTGGCACTATATGTTTTGTTAAGATACGCCAATTAGAAGCACCTAAGTGCATTGAGGCCTCTATGTATGAACTTTTTACTATTTCTTTCATTTCATTTGAAACAGTATTTATTAATATAGGAAAACCCACAAAAATGATGATCAAAAGCTGAATTATAATCATTTTGGTATAGCCCATTTGAGTCTTCAAGAATATAAGTTCTGGAGAAAGAATAATTACTAAAACAAAAGCCGGAATATACTGAAAGGGCATTAAAAAAAGCTGTATTTTATTGCTGACCTTCTTAAGTGGAAATACTAAAAGATAAGCACCTGTAATGCTAATTATGATTCTGGCAAGAGATACTATGGTAATAAAAAAAATAGTATATTTTGCACCATCGAGTACTCTTAAAACTAAATCATTTCCTCCTCTATCAGTTCCTAATGGATGATGAATAGATGGAGGAAATGGAGCAAATTCATTATCACCATTTTCTGTTATATGTATTCTATCAGCCTTAATATGTTCCTTAACTATTACACTATAAAATAAACTAATGATACATATCGTTATTAATATAACTAAAAGTGTTAGCAGTGGCTTTTTTTTAATAAAATTCAACATAATAAATCACACTCCCGTTTTTATAACGGCTGATTTTATTAATGAAAATATTATTCCATATGGGATTAAAATAAGAATGATGCCTATAGCAAGTACATCTTCAGACATAAAACGGTACATTAAGAGGGTAAATCCTTTCATTTGAAATAAATATTCAATAATTATCAAACTAGACAGCATAACCCAATAAATTACTGTTAAATATTGCAGTAAAGAATAACATAAATTTCTTAAAACGTGTTTAAAGAAAGTTTGACTTCTAGAGACACCTGTCGCTACTGCAAATTCAACATACATCTTTTCATATTCCTCTTCAGTAATGGCAATTAGTAATCTTATCAGCATAAACAGCGGAATAATCATTAAACAAAAAATAGGAATGACATAAACATTAGAACTAAATCCATATAATTGAAAAATCTTTATACCAGTATGTTTATAAATATAGATTATAAAGTATTGAATAGAAATAATAATAAATATATCAGGTAATATTTCAGTGATTGTAAGAATGTTCATTACAATTTTTTTAGCTTTCCTTGGCAGATAAATATAGATATATGTAACTAAAACAGCGATGATTATTGATAAAATTAGTGATATCAATAAAATGGTCATAGAATATGTATAGGCTTTAGGTAAATAACTAAATAAAGGTACAACTTCATGAGAACCCAGTATAATGTTTTTATCTCTTACTGAAAAAAGATTTATTAATACTGAGATAAATCTTTGTATATACTGCACAGGATAAAATCCAATTATTTTATTTTTGTATAAAATTGAAGGCAGTGAAGAAATTGCACAAATACTGCATAACAATACAAAAGCATTAAAAATGAGATGGCTAATAGTTTTTAAATTTATTTTTCCTTTTAACAAATATACCCTCCCTCTGCAAATTCATCCTTTACCGATTTCTTTCAGCACCTGAAGATTTGGAATTAGTAATGAAACTTTGAAAAATTTAATGCTTGTTGGTATGCCGAATAAAGGCAGGGTAATTTCAGGAAAATCCACTTACCTATTTCCCATTATACCCCAAGGTTAAAAATGGTAATAGTTCCATTTTTATTATAAGCTCTTCTCACAAATATTGTTGTTTCTTAAAAAGTTCTCGAGCCAAATCCATTGTTAAAGCAGGTTGATTGGAGCGGAAGGTGCGGAGACTCCTGCGGGATCAGCGTGACAGATGAGCCCCCGCAGACGCAAGTCGAGGAGGCTCAGCGCACGCCCCGCGGAAAGCGAAGCATCCTGGAGCGGAAATCAACCACTGGTTCAGATAGCACCAAAATTTACGGAAAACAGCTTAGAGATATTAGGACAGAGGCAAAAAAACACCGTTAATGTCTAAAGGCTGCCAACAAAGCCGGCAGCCTTTTATAGATTATCCATTTTTGATTCCAAGAAGCTCAGAGGAAAAATTCACTGCATACAAAAAAACGAAAGCTTGTTAGGCTTTCGGCTTCTGCAAAATTTAAGCATTCTTATAGCGTGACTGTTTATTGATCCAAGGCTGGAGACGTGTGAACAGCAGCATGAATACAATCCCCATTAATACACCCTTAATCATATTGAACGGAAGGATCGCTGTCGTTACAAGCTGTCTTGTTTGTTCGCCAGACATAGCCGCCCATCCCATGAACATCGTATATGCCGGAAGAAAGACAAAATAATTCAGCAGGCTCATAAGGATTGCCATTGAGACAGCCCCACCGGCTAGGCCTAATGTCATTCCTTTATTAGAGCTGGCTTTTTTATAGATATAGTATGCAGGAAGAATAAATACAACCCCTGCTACAAAATTTGCAATATGTCCAACAGGGACACCTGTAGGGCTTCCAATCATGACAAAGTCCAGCAGATTTTTAATGAATTCAACCAGAATGCCCGCCAATGGCCCAAAAATCAAGGCCGCAACAAGAGCTGGAAGATCACTGAAATCAATTTTCAGATATGGAGGCAAACCGGGAAACGGAAAATTCAGCAGCATCAAAAGATATGCCAGACTCCCAAGCATCGCCACTGTGACCATTTTTTTAACTTTACTTTCTTTCATAGTTCTCTCTCCTTCTTTTTTGTGTCTACCCCACGAAAAAGAGGATTGGTTCCATTTTTGCCTGCTGGTTCCAACAAAAAACCCTTTAATTCACATTGAAATTAAAGGGATAAATAGCGGCATCAGCAAACAAACGTTCAGCAGACATGCTGTTTTGAACGTTGCCGGAACCTCCATCTTCTCCCATCCAGACTATACTGTCGGCTTTGGAATCTCACCAAATCCTGCCCTAAGGCTCGCGGGCTTAGAAGGATGATCCTTCATCACCGCCGGTGGGGAATCTCACCCCGCCCCGAAGATAGACCTATAAAATTATCTTACACTTTTAGATTATATACGATTTTCTTTTTCTTGAAAAGTCATTTGATTATATTCTATAAAGTGCTCCTGAGATTTGGCCTGCTGGCTTACGTTCAGGCGGGAAGTATGGCAGCCCCAAACATTCCCCTCAATCCCCCTCCAGTCAGTAATTAATATCAGCATAAAGGTTTAACATAGCTTTATTTAAAAAATATATTTTCTTTTATTTCATCAGCTCCCCTTTGGAAGCAGAATTTCTTCTGATGACAGCCTTTCTGAGGTCCTTGTAAAATTATCTTTCTGGCATAATAATTCCATTAAGCGTTTACATTTGTATTTACTAAATTGACAGTTTGTAAAACCTTCTGTAAAATTGACAGAAAATTCTTATAGGCAGGTGTGCAAGGTGTATCATATTTTAATTGCGGATGCTATTAAGCCCGAAGGCCTGGGCCCTCTTCTTGAGGCGCAGGATATCCTTCTCATTAACAAAACAGTAACAGAAGCAGAAGATGAGCTTGATCAGGTTGATGCAATTCTGGTCAGGAGCGCGACAACCGTCACAGAAGAATTAATGGACCGTATGCCAAATTTAAAAATTATTGCACGTGCAGGTGTAGGCATTGATAATATCGATGTCCCGGCAGCTACTAAGCGAGGCATCGTTGTTGTAAATGCACCAGATGGAAATACTATGTCCACTGCTGAGCATACTTTTGCCATGATGGCTTCATTAATGCGCCACATTCCACAGGCACATTCTTCCCTTAAGAATGGAGAATGGAAACGCTCATCCTTCACTGGCACTGAACTATACGGAAAGACACTGGGAATCGTGGGCATGGGGCGAATTGGCAGTGAAATTGCCAAAAGGGCGAAAGTATTTGGCATGACACCTGCGGTTTATGATCCCTTTCTGACAGCAGAACGCGCTAAGAAGATGGGCGTCCTCTCTTTATCTCTTGAGGAGCTGCTGAAAACAGCCGATATCATTACCGTCCATACCCCATTGACAAAAGATACTAGGAATCTATTAAACAAAGAAAATCTCAGCACATGCAAAAAAGGTGTATACCTTCTGAATTGCGCACGCGGCGGCATTATTAATGAAGATGATTTGTATGCCCTGATACAGGAAGGCCACATTGCCGGTGCTGCCATAGATGTATTTGCAAAAGAGCCTCCTCTTGGACATAAGCTGCTTACGCTGGATTCTGTCATTGCTACTCCGCATCTCGGCGCTTCAACGAAAGAAGCTCAGCTCAATGTGGCCACACAGGTCGCTCAGGAGGTACTGCTGTTCTTAAATGGAAATCCCGTTTCCAATTCAATAAATCTCCCTGCTATATCAAAGGAATTATTTGAAAAGGTACAGCCGTATTATCAGCTTGTAAAGCAAATGGGCTCTATCGTTTCACAATGCATGAAGGAGGGAATTCACGAGATATCGGTAACCTACGCAGGGAGCGACCTTGATTTTGATCACTCAATATTGACCAAGAGCTTGATATCTGGCTTTTTCAAACACCGTTTAGATATTCCCGTCAATGAGGTAAATGCCCTTTTAGTGGCAAAAGAACGGGGAGTGACTATCGGGGAGAAAATTGCGGCTGAAACTTCCGGTTACTCGAACCTCATTACCGTCACTGCAAAAGGAGATAGGGGGCTTCTGGGCATTAGCGGGACACACATAGAGGGGTATCATTCAAGAATTGTCAGCTTAAACGGCTTTAACATTGATTTCCATCCTGAGGGGAATTTTCTTTATATTCAGCATAGAGACCGGCCCGGTGTTATTGGAAGAGTAGGAAAAATACTCGGAGACCATGATGTGAATATTGCCACTATGCAGGTAGGCCGAAAAGAAGCGGGCGGAGAAGCCATTATGGTTTTATCCTTCGATAAACGCCTTAACGAAGAAGCTTCCTGCAAACTGGGTGACTTGGATGATATCACCTTCATGTCCAGAATCACCCTGTGACTTTCAATTAAAGCATTGGCTTTGTTAGAGTACATGACTGGCGTTCTGCGCTATGGGGAATGATTCGCTTCTGAGAATCGGCGCTAGAGGCGAAATCTGGCCGCAGCCCGTGAGAGGATGGAGCACGGCAGTCCTCTGGGTGATTGTACAAAAACATTCATGTATACAAATTCAAAAAAGGAGAATGCATCTCATTCTCCTTTTTCCCATGCATTTACAGGCAAGTATAATCCCTGCTGCCCGGAGTGTCATTTATCAGCTCCAAGCATCATGCATCCATATTGACCGGGTCCAGTTGCTCCCGGAAAATGCCTGCTCCCTTTTTTCTTGAGCATGTCCGCTTTTTCCGCCAATAATTAATAACCCAACGCATAGTCCAATAATAACTGCAATCAGCAGCCTTTTTCCATAATCAAGCATCAGATACCCCCTAAGCCGTTTATACTTTTTTATGGTATGTGAAAAGGGTTCAATATAGAACGGTCTATGAGAAATGCTTTTAGTTCTGAACCTGGCTATTATTTGTTTTTGATTGACGAAATGACATTTGGAGCTTGGGGCACTCTTATTGCTCTGTTTAATTGAAAATGGCCGATTTTTGCAAGTGGCGGATTTTTAAAATTCACCCATTCATAGCCGAAATCCTTTGCTGTAAATAAAATTGCTTCTACGGTTTGCACACCCTCTTTTGTATTTTTCAGCTCGGAATCAGATGAAAGACAAATCGTTACTTTTTTTTCTTTTTTGTCTTCCATGATCTTCGTCCATTTAAGTGCCCTCGGAATCGAAGGCTTTACTCCCTCTATGGCTGGATTTTTTTTGGCTGATGCAAGGGCATCTCCTATATAGTTATATTCCATGTAAGGCACGATATAGGATGGAGATTTCTTATCGGCCTGATAAATAAGATATGTCTGCCTGAAGCTGGCCGGGAGCTTCTCTTCTCTAATCCAGCCGGTTTCCGGGAAGCTTGCTCCCGCTTTCCCATTTTCCGTTAGCGTAAATTTGGCAACATGCTGATACTTCATTGTTTGGCGGATCGTTCTCAAAAAAAGCTGATCATCTCTAATGGCGCGGCTTTTTGCCGGAATGTCTATATTTATACTGGATTCTCCGGGTTTTTTAGTAAAAGTCAGCTTAAGAGGGTAATAATCCCCTAACCCCAAGACTTTACCTTTGAGGCCATCCATATTTTTTTTCAGCACATCCAGCCTTTTGCTTTCTGAAAATTGTTTCACTTTTATTGAAACTGGAATAATTAAATTATATTGCCTGTCCGGTACCCCTATTGTAACAATCCTGTTTTTTGACAGCATGGCAGCTTCTGATTTCCCTGCCGGATCCTTGCTGCTGCCAGATCCCTGCACGTTTCCGGAAACCGCTTTATCCGAAGCCGTCTTTTGATTGCCTGCATCAGCAGCTGCAAGATTGCCACTGTCAATCTGTTTATCTGCACGTGTACTGTTTGCCTGCTTCATAGAGATTTGGCTGGAAAGATGATTTCTTTCATGAAAAAATGAAACGGAAAGCAGTACAATAATAACCAAAGAAAAAGCTGCTGTAACGGCAGGAATCCAGCTTCTCTTTCTTTTAAATAATTTTAGAGAAGAAAGAGACTGATAGACTTCTCCTTGATTGCGTTTATCACTGATTTCAGGCAATTGATGAAGCAGTTTTTTTATTTCATCATCGCTCCATCGGGATTTTTTCATTTTGCTTTCCCTCCTCTCCTATATACTCCTCCATCATTTTTTTAACGGCCTTCAAAGCTCTGTGCTGTGTGGTTTTCACCTTGCTTAAGCTCCAGTTCAGCACCTCTGCCGCCTCAGCGGTCGAAAGCCCCTGTACAAAGCGCAGCACCAGGACAGATTTTTGATCCATTGTGCAGCGGTCGAGGCTTTTATAAATTTGCTGAATATCTTCTTTTTGCAGTGCTATTTCCTCCGGCAGCGGTGCTGTGTCCTTTACAGTATATTTATTCCAATCGAAATTATGGAAAAGCCTTTCCTTAAAGCCTTTTTGCTTTCGGAAATGATCAATTGCCGCATTTCTGGCAATTGAATAAAGCCAGGTCTTTTCACTGCTTTTCCCCTGAAAATGCTCATATGACTTCAGCACCCTGATATAGACTTCCTGGACGATATCTTCTGCAGTTTCTCTGTTTCCTGTCATATAATATAAGAATTGATAAAGTTCTTTATGGTAGCCTTGATAAAGCTCATGGAAAACGGAGTCCATCTTTTCCCTCCTCCGTTAAAAATATTGTCATATTGCTATCAATGAGTCATATCTTCATCATAGTCCCATAACCCAAAAAAAGGAAGATATTCCGAGAAATATCTTCCTTTTTTTGCAGCGTCCGCGTTTCTTATGAAACAAGATTATCCGCCACGCTTTTATCCTATTTTTCATTTTCTTTCATTTTCCGAGGCAATATAAAGGTAAATGTCGTTCCTTTTCCAAGCAAGCTATTGACTGTAATCATCCCTTCATGAGCATCAATGATATTTTTTGCAATAGCAAGACCCAGTCCTGTACCTGATTGTCCTCTTGTACGCGATTTGTCTGCCTTATAAAATCGCTCAAACACAAAGGCCAAATCTCCTTCAGGAATCCCGGATCCTGTATCTTTCACATCAATGATCAAGCCTCTTCTTTCATCGATCCGCTGAAGGACTTTAACTTCGCCGCCAACTGGAGTATGACGGATGGCATTGTCAATCAGATTTGTCAGAACCTGTTCAATCCGGTCAGGATCGAAATCCCATCTGGCATCTTGGTCCTGCATATCCGTCTGGATGATAATGTCCTTTTCTTTTGCAAGTCCGGAAAATTTAGCGGCAATCCTCCCCAGATAAACATCCAGCTCTACTTCTTCATAATTTAAAACAATATGTCCTGATTCCATTCTGGCAAGATCGAGAAGATCATTCACCAGCCGGCCCATTCTTAGGGATTCATCATAAATGACCTTGGCCATTTCCATATTTTCTTCCTTGCTGCCGGCAATATCATCAATAATCGCTTCACTGTATCCCTGCACCATTGAGATCGGGGTTCTAAGTTCATGTGAAACATTTGCGATAAAATCATCACGCAGCTTATCCATTTTTCTCTCATCTGTCATATCACGGATGATGGCGACGGCCCCCCGGATACTGTTTGATCCGTATAAAGGACTGACAATCAAAACCCAATCATGCCCTTGCAGGGTGATTTCACCAATCTGTTCTTTATCCTTTTCTTCTGATGCGTTAAAAAGATTCATCAAAACAGCCGGAACTCCATCATCCGGTTCACGGTTAAATCCTTTTTCAAAATACCAGCTATGAAGAAAACGCTCTGCAGGCGGATTGGTTTCAAGGATAGCACCATCTTTATCAAAGGTAATAACACCATCTGCCATACTACTTAAAATGCTGGCTAAATGTTCCTTCTCCTGGCTGAGTTCATTAATATTAAAGCTTAACTGATTTCCCATCTGGTTAAATGCAGCCGCAAGCTCCCCGATTTCATCTTGAGTGACAATCGGGACCTTAGTGTCGAACTTTCCCCGGGCGACTTCAAGGGCAGCTTCACGCATTTTCCTAAGCGGCGCATTAATCCTTGTTGAAAGGAAAAATGCGAACACTGTTGTCAGAATGATGGCGACCCCGGCAGCAAGCAAAATGAATTTAGTCGTAGAATGAATGGCTTTCTCCATTGACTCCAGTGATTGAAACAGAAAAATTTCTTCTTTCTTTCCATCGAGCTGCAGGGGCACTCCGATTACAATAGCGGAAATTCCCTGGCTGCCCGGAATATCAGAAGGAAATATCATCTCTTTCTTAACTGTCCTTCTTTTTTTAAAAACATTTTCCAGTTCATTATCATTTTTAAGGATACTAGGTAAATTCCCTGCATTTTTATGTTCAAATGTGCTGAAAATGACTTCTTTGTTATTCAATACAAGCATTTTTGTTTCCTTGCCGACCATATCAGAAGCAATCTGCAAAACCTGATCGGTATCCGGATTATCATGGATGACTTTCACAATTCGTTCCGCTGATTTCGTTAAATCATTTTCCACCTGGTCTATCTGGAAATTTTCAAAAAACTGCATGAGCAGCACGGTCAGGATACTCAGTACAAGTGAAACCAGCAGCAAGATCGTTATCCACAGCTTTCCAACAACACTCCGCCAGAACATCAGTCAGCTGTCACCTCAAATTTATAGCCGACACCCCAAACCGTCACAATCATCCGTGCAGCATTTTCGGAGATCCGGTTCAGTTTTTCACGTAGCCGCTTAACATGTGTATCTACCGTCCGAAGATCTCCAAAAAATTCATAATGCCAGACTTCTTTTAATAGCTGTTCCCGGTCGAACACTTTATCCGGGGACTTTGCCAGAAAGTAAAGCAGTTCATATTCCTTCGGTGTAAGTGAGACTTCCTTGCCGTCCGCAGTCACCCTGTGTGCATCATTATCGATATTCAGGTGAGGAAACACAATCACATCGTGTGAAGCAATTTCAGGCTGGATAAAGCTTGCATGGGAAGATCTGCGCAAAAGAGCCTTTACCCTCAGCACCACTTCGCGCGGGCTGAAAGGCTTGACGATATAATCATCTGTGCCTGCTTCAAAGCCTTGAACACGATTTATTTCTTCTCCCTTTGCTGTCAGCATAATAATTGGGGTGGACTTCTTCTCCCGAAGCTCCCTGCATACCTCAATTCCATCCTTGCCGGGCATCATAATGTCGAGAAGAATGACATCATATTCATTTTCCAGTGCTTTTACAAGGGCAATATCGCCATTTTCCGCTTCATCAATGATATAATCTTCTCTTTCTAAATACATTCTAAGTAAACGGCGGATTCTTTCTTCATCATCTACCACCAATATCTTCAGTGTTTGATCCATGACAGATTTTCCTCCCCTTTCATTTTTTAGTACAGGGTACCTTTTCCTAAAGTCTTTGTTAAACTTGCATACCTTGGGAGTGAACCTTCTTTTGGCTCGGCTCCAGCAGGGTTTCGCCTTCAGCATCAATCTCCTGAAATCTTCAATCAGCAAAGTACAATTCATCTATGCACTTTAAAACCCCGGCATAAAAGCTGATTAATCTTGTAAATGAATCTATTTGTGAAAATACACGACATTATGTAATAAGATAAGGCCTCGGTCATATTATATCTAAAAACAACATAAAAGCGAAACACATGCTTCATGCTGCGGAAATCTTGTGTAATACGGTCCTTTTGCAAAAGCTCCGCCCATCAAGCTGGCTTAACAATGAAATCGCTTCAAGGAACACATTAAAAAAACAAGAAAAGAGCCAATTAAAAAGAACAGATCTGTACCGGACACAAAAAGAATTTTGCGTCCGGTGTAATCCGTCCTTAAAGTTTTTATGCGTATGAATGCAGGCCGGCGATAACCAGATTAACAGCAATTAAATTGAACATGATAATTAAAAAGCCGATCATGGCAAGCCAGGCGGATTTCTCTCCCTGCCATCCCTTCGAAAGCCGGAGATGCAAAAATGCTGCATAAAAGAGCCATGTGATTAATGCCCATACCTCTTTTGGATCCCATCCCCAGAACTTGGACCAGGCTGCCTGGGCCCATATCATAGCGAATATCAGTGCCCCCAAAGTGAAAATCGGGAAGCCGATCATAACAGAGCGATAGCCGATTTCGTCGAGCAAATCCAAATTGATATTTTTGACAGCCGGCTGAATGGCAGCTGAAATCCTTTTTCTTAAAATCAGCCGGATAATAGCATAGAGAATGATTCCTCCAGCAAGCGACCATACCACTGTAGTCAGTTTCTTCGCATTAATAATGGCCGGCACTTCAATGAGCGGTTCCATTTTCCCGGCAGTCTGCAATTTCCCTTCATGCGGGCCGAAAATAGCAGGCATCGTATATGTAAGCTGCTGCTGTTTGTCATGCTTGTCTGTCCAGGTAAAATCAGCTTTATAATCCATCAGTGAGAAAGCTGAAGAAGCTGCCACAAATCCCAGAGCTGTAATCAAGATGAAAAGTGATGCTTCCAGCCAAAAAGTGCTTTTGCTCCTTTTGGACTGATCAATAGACTTCAGCAGGTAAATAAGACCTGCAGCAAAGCTAATGGCCAGCACTGCTTCACCAGTTGCCGCTGTTGTCACGTGTATATAAAGCCAATAGCTTTTAAGTGATGGGATAAGGGGCGCAATTTCCCTTGGAAACATGCTTGCATAGGCAATGATGATAAGAGCAATAGGCAAAGTGATCACCCCAAGAGCAGGTGTCTTATAAATACTGTAAATAACCATGAATGCACAAACCAGCATCATTCCGAAGAATGTGGTGAATTCGAAGAGGTTGCTTACAGGTGCATGCCCGCTCACAATCCAGCGTGTCACAAAATAGCCAAGATGGGCTGCGAGACCGATCGCTGAAAGAGTTATGCCAAAAATTGCCCACTTATTTTGCTTTTTTTCCATTCCGCCTTTTTTATCCTTGATTGCCCCTCCAAAGAAAAAGGTAGCCACTAAGTACAAGATAAAAGCTGTAAACAATAAATTGCTGCTTAACCCAGCCAATATGAATCCCCCTATTTTGAAGATTTCTCTTCTTGAAGTTGATCTTCCGGTTCCTGTATTCCCGTTCCTTCGATAATCGTACTGATATCCCGCTTGAGTCCGTGCCAGTTTTTGTTTGTGTGGCCAGCCAGCAGGATTTTGCTGTCTTTTCTAATGATCCAGATGCGCCTGTGATTCCAGTATGCACCCTGAACGACTCCTATCATAAAAATGATGCCGCCTGCAAAAATAATCCCGAGAGTCAAATCTTTTCTGATTGTCAGGGCTGTAACATTCTTTGTTTCAATACCGGCAAATGCCATTTTATATTTATTTTCTCCCAATGGCTCCATGGTTTGTTTGATAGCTGCAAAACTGACCTCACCCTTTGGCTTATCAGGTGTGAACATCTTGAAAATAAAAGCCGGGTTGTTCGGAATTCTTGATTTGGTGAGAGGTTTGTCATTATCAAATTCAAAATCAGGAAAATAGCTCATAAGCTGTACGGAATAGCCCTTTGCAAGCTGATAGTTTTTCTTAGGATTATATAAATCTATTGTAATGGAACCAAAAGATTGTAACGTTTGTTTATCAATCAGCTTAAACGACATTTTGTTCAGCTCGCCAAGCTTATAATCCACCTGATAATATGAAAAATGATCATATGTCAGCGGATAATTGACCTTAATGCTGTAATCCTTAATTTTTTTCAGTTTTGCTTCTTCGCCTGGAAGGGAGCTTCCATCCTTTTTATAAAGGGTGACGTCAGATTGATAGTTTTTTGCAATGGTGCCTTTTTTATCAATGGCCTCCTTGAATTCCTTATCTTCTTTACTGTTTTTATCATAGGTTTCGAGTGTAAATTTCTTGTTATGTAGAAAATACTGGCCATTTGTCCCTGGAACTTCCTTTGTTTCTCCTTCTCTCAGCCACAGCACTTTATCTACATACATGCCAGGGACGGACCGGAGCATGGCCCCAATCAGGAAAACGATCAAACCAATATGGTTAATATATGGGCCCCAGCGTGCAAAACGGCCTTTTTCAGCCAGCAGGTTCCCATTTTCCTCCCGGACACGGTAATGCCTTTTTTTAAGTTTTTCCTTTGCTTCCTCCACGTTTAAATCGAGTCCGGCACCATCCGTTGTTCCAAAGACCCTCTGCCTTTTCAGGAAACCCTCATGCCTCGTAACCTTTTGGAGCTTCAGCGAGCGGTATAGCGGAAAGAACCGGTCTATGCTCGCAATTAATAGAGATATGCCGAGGGAACCTATTAAAATCATATACCACCAGGAGCTGTATAAATTGTTAAAGCCCAGCTGAAAATACAGTTTGCCAAACCAGCCGTATTCGTCGTGATAATAATCCAACGGATCCACATTAGTCGGTATGTACATTTCCTGAGGCAAAATGGTGCCCGCCGCGGATGCGATAAGGGTAATGATGATAAGTGTGACTCCCACCTTTACCGAAGAAAAAAAGTTCCAAATCTTATCAATGATTGTCTTATTATAGGTTTGTGAGCGCCTGGCACTGCCTTCATAACGCATATCGGCGAGTTTTTCGCCCGATTGCTTTTCGTCCAGCAGCCTTCCGCAGGATTCGCAGAGAATGGTTCCTTCGGGATTTTTATGCCCGCACTCGCATATCACATCTGCCATTTTGAAATCTCTCCCATGTTAAGGCTTGATTCTATCCATGAATTGCTGTATGTTAGCCTCTGTTAAACTTCCGGTAAACTTATCTATCACCCTTCCATTCTTATCTATGAGAAAAGTGATAGGCAAAGGGTCAATGCCATATGCTGCCTGAACTTCCCCGCCCTTATCAATAACCACCGGGAAGGTGAGCTGATGGCGGTCTATAAAGTCCTGGACCGCATAATGCGATTCACTGACATTTACAGCAAGCACTTGGACTCCTTTGTTCTTAAACTCTTTATATTGGCTATCTATGTATGGCATTTCATGTTCACAAGGCTTGCAGTACGTTCCCCAGAAGTTCAGGAACACGCCTTGCCCCTTATAGTCTGAAAGCTTATGTTTTTGGCCTTTCATATCCTTCAGCACAAAATCGGGAGCTTTTGAACCAACTTGGACAGAATCATTTTTATCTTTTGTTAAATTCGCATAAAGCGTAAATGCCAAAGCTCCGCCGAGCACAAGGAGGATTGCTGTTCTCAGTATCAATCTCCGCTTTTTCTTATCCACCGCACTACCCCCTGTTTGTTTCCTGATTGCTACTTCATTATAACATTTTACATATATTCCCCAATATTTTAATTATTGAAAATTGTGTGACAAAAAGAACAGGATTGATGAAATAAAAAATGTAAACGTTTTACCGAAATATTAAAGCGATGCCTTTTACTAGAATCTTTGGTAAAAGGCGTAAAATATATATCCCATTTGTAATTGAAAGATTCTTATGTAAAAAACATCGCTTATAGTTTCAGTTTCAGGTTTTATCTCTTTGTTTCGTTCAAGGCAAGCGCTCTAAGCTGCTTCACTTCATGATGTGTAAGCTCTCGTGCTTCACCGGCTGAAAGGCCCTGCAAGGTTAAAAAGCCAAATCTTTCCCTTTTCAGCTTTGTTACAGGATGGCCAATCGCTTCAAACATTCTCCGGACCTGCCGGTTTCTGCCTTCATGGATGGTGATTTCGATGATCGAAGTCTGTTTCTTCTTATCCACAGAAAGGACTTTAGTGCGGGCAGGAGCCGTTTTGCCATCTTCAAGCATGATTCCCCTGTCCAATTTCTTAAGGCTTTCCCTTAGAGGAATTCCTTTCACCTTTGCTACATATACCTTGTCCACCTCGTGTTTTGGGTGTGTCAGGATATTGGCGAATTCCCCGTCGTTTGTCAGAAGCAGCAGGCCTGATGTATCATAGTCAAGTCTTCCGATCGGGTAGATTCTTTCCTGAACTCCCGGAAAGAATTCTGTGACCACTTTTCTATTTTTATCATCCGCTACTGCAGAAATGACACCCCGGGGCTTATATAGCAGGAAGTAAACCGGAGCTTCTTTTTCAAGAGGCACCTCATTAACTTCTACTTTATCATTAGGGCCTACCTTAATTCCAAGTTCTTTTACCGTTTTTCCGTTCACTTTCACTCTTCCATCCAAAATTAGTTCTTCCGCTTTTCTTCTCGATGCAATTCCTGCATGAGCAATAACTTTTTGCAACCGTTCCATCTATCTTCACCTCATAAGTCATACTTGTGGCATTTTTTAAAAACTGCAGTTTACACGCAATCATACAATTATTGCACAATGCTCTTAAAAAACAAATGTTTTTTAGGGAATAACCGGGTTTCTTTTTTTATTCTTTCCTTGTGCCAGGAAATTGTTTCATACATTTTGACAATATGAGTGTATCACATAGCTGTCATTTCCCCACAAAAAAATTACCATGCAAAACCAGCACTGTATTTGTAATGCCATTTTCGTATAAAAAAAGACAAAAAAAAGAAGGAGATATCCTGGGATCGTTCAGATTATATGGAGAATACCTTAAACTTTGCTGTTCTAGAAAAAGGTGGTTGATTTCCGCTCCAGGATTGCTCCCTTTCCGCGGGGCGGCCGTTGAGTCTCCTAGGCTTCGCCTGCGGGGTCTCACCTGTTCCGCTATTCTAAGCAGGAGTCTCTCACCTTACGCTCCAATCAACCTGACTTAACAATGGGATCGGCTCACAAAATATAAAAAAATCAATCTTTAAGAAAAGCATTAGGTTTATGGTTTTGAATAAATACATTGATATAAAAAATACGAAAGACCAAATCATATGCGATTTGGTCTTAAAAATTGATATGTTATTCTCCTGTTTATCAACAAGCTTCCTGCTTTTTCATTATTTTGTTCCGAAGACCCATGTTACTACCGCTATGGCCGCAGCAATTCCAACTAAATCTGCTAAAAGGCCCACTTTGACGGCATCGCCCATTTTCTTGATGCCGACAGCACCAAAATAAACAGTTAACACATAAAAAGTCGTGTCTGTGCTTCCCTGAATGGTGGCGGCTAACCTCCCTATAAATGAGTCTGGCCCATAAACAGAAATTAAGTCGCTCGTCATTCCGAGAGCCGCCGTTCCTGACAGAGGCCGGATAATGGCCAACGGAACAATTTCTGCCGGAACATGAATGATACTTAAAACAGGTTTCATAAACCCTACAACATAATCAAGCGCACCCGATGCCCGAAAAACTGAAATCGCCACAAGCATGCCCACTAAAAAAGGAATAATGGAAAAGGATATCTGTATGCCTTCCTTTCCTCCTTCAACGAAAGCTTCATATGTCGGGACTTTTTTGAAGGTTCCGTATAGCAGAATGCCGCCGATTAATATGGGAATCATCCAAATCGAAATCACTGTCATCCAATGCATCTACTTCACCCCATTGCGTTTTCTCTTCCTGTAATAATACTTGTCAATCATGATCGCTCCCGCTGCTGAAATGGCTGTAGCAATGATTGTCGGAAAAACAATGTCGGTAGGGGACGCAGAGTTGAAATTCATCCTGATGGCTATTACGGTTGTCGGTATCAGCGTAATGCTCGAGGTGTTGATTGCCAAAAAGGTAATCATGGACCTGCTCGCTTCCGGCCTGCCTCCATTTAATTCTTTTAGCTGTTCCATTGCTTTTATTCCAAGAGGTGTTGCCGCATTTCCAAGTCCAAAGAAATTCGCCATCATATTGGAAAGGATATACCCCATCGCAGGATGGCCTGCTGGCACTTCGGGAAACAAAAATTGCACAAAAGGCTTAAAAAGGCGCGACAATTTATTCAGCAGGCCAGAGTCCTCGGCAATCTTCATTAACCCAAGCCAAAACACCAGGATGCTCATCAATCCAAGACTTAAGGTAACCGCTTCTTTTGCACTTTTAAATAATGCTTCATTCACCTCATCCATCGTGCCATTAATCATGGCAAACAGAATGCCGCAAACTGTCAGGCCCACCCAAATGTAGTTAACCATGATGGCTGATCCCAAGGAAGGACTTTAACAGGTCGAGCCATGATGCCTGAAAGGATTGCTGCTTAAATGCTTCCTGATGCTTTCCGTAAAAAATGGAACGCACCCCAATGACCCTTCCATCCAGGTAAATCACTGCTTTTCCGACGATTTCAGGTATATTCTTTTTATCCTCCCAGCTCTTTTGAGGCTTTAACATTTTCATTTCTACCGTGATTTTATCATGTTCTTTTTTCAGCAGAGGATAGGTAAAGCTGTTTCTGTAATAGATATTACCTTTGTAAGGCTTTGCTTTCACACCGGTAATTTCTCCTTTAGAAAGGATCTCTGCAGGCTTATACGTACTGTATGAGGACTCATACATATGGATATGGTCATTCCAGTCATCAGGTCCATTCAGGGTTACTGCAACAAGGTGAAGCCCATTCTTTGAGGCCGTTGTCACAAGTGTCCGTTTAGCAAGCTTTGTATAGCCTGTTTTCCCTCCAGTACAGTATTCATATAACTGGGTTAAAAGCTTATTTTTATTTTTCCAGACATAATCCCAGGTTTCCATGGAATTGCGGGCTTTGTGGATTTTCGTTCCTGCAATTTTTTTATATGTGCTATTTTGCATGGCATATCTGGTCAGAAGAGCCATGTCATAAGCAGAAGAATAATGGTCCTTTGTGTTATCAAGGCCATGGGGATTAGTAAAATGGCTGTCTTTCATACCGATTTCTTCCGCTTTTTGATTCATCATCCAGACAAACCCGTCAAGGCTTCCACCCACCTCTTCAGCAATGGCTACAGCAGCATCATTGCCGGAACGCAGCATCAGTCCATAAACAAGATCCCGCAATTTAATTTTTTCTCCGTATTTAAGATACAGAGAGGAGCCTTCTGTTCCAACGGCATTGTCCGACACCGTCACTGTTTTATTCATTTTTCCGGATTCGACGGCCAATATGGCTGTCATAATTTTTGTAATGCTTGCGATGCGGCTCTTTTCATGTGCGTTTTTTTCAAATAATACTCGTCCGCTTTCCTGGTCCATCAATATGGCACTGTGGGCCGTCACTCCTGAAGCTGCTTTTGGCTGAAGCGGATAGAATGACAGAAACAGCACTGCAGCAAGTAAGACTGGCAGGCATCTATTAAGAAAACGCATATTTTCCCCTCGTCCCATTATGGTTTAGTACAAGTGTATGCAAAGGAAGATGGGATATGAATAAAACAGGTCATTTTAAAAGGTCACCAGCTGAATATGGAGATCCTGCAGGCTTCTGTCTTACCTCCATTCTGCAGAGAGCAAAAAAAGAAAGGCTGTTTTCGTAAACTTTGTTGCTATGGAACAAGGGGGTGATTCCGCTACAGGATGCTCCGCTTACCGCGGGGCGTGCGCTGATCCTCCTCGACTTGCGTCTGCGGGTCTCATCTGTCACGCTAATCCCGCTGGAGTCTTCGCACCTCTCGCTCCAATCAACCTGCTTTAACAATAGATTTGCCTCGAAAACTTATTAAATAACAACAACCTTAAGAAAAGAGCCAAAAGAAAAGAGGATGTTTCCAAAAGGCCAATGAATTATGGCCTTTCAGGAACACCCTCTTCGTCATTTGTTATTTAGATTGAAGCATTTTTGTCCGGTAATCTGTTTCATAGAATTCCAGGTCTTCACGCACAGACTGAAATTCCTTTTCCAGGTTTCTGAAGATTCCTGATATGCTCTCAGGTACCCCGCTATGGAATTTAATTGAGTTTTTTCCTGTATACGCTGAACGGCTGTCTTCAAACCAGCAATCGGATTTAGGAGAAAAGAATTCATCCACACATTGGTGGTAAATTTTATAAAGTGTTTTTTCAGCAGCCGCTTTATGAAAAATTTCATTTTTAAGGACGATTTGGCAGGCTTCCAGTCCATCTTCACAGTGAACAAGCAGCCTCCTTACATTGGAAATGACTCTTTTATAATACCTTTCGTCCCCGGCACTCTCCTGCTTAAGGCTTGAAAGAGTGGTTTCATTCAGAAAGTTTTCAAGCTTTGCAACAGTACCCTCCAAAAAAACACTAACATCCTCAAGCTGAGATTTTACAATTAAATTCCCCAACCGTGCACCCTCCTCATATTTTAACAGATTTTCATTCTGCATCATCTCATAGAATTTCGTATTGACTTCCATTGGAAAGTGCGATAAATATCTTTTGCAAAAGGTGAAAGTCAGCAGTTTTGAAATACCCGAAAAAATCCTCTTCCGAATTCACGTACACTCTTTTTCGCTCCTTGAATCCCCGATCAGCCATCAGGCAGACAAGTGCAGCGATATCCGAGAGACAGACATCGCGGCCGGAACATCGAAACAGCGGATTGGCCTTGTAAGGAGTATGTTTTTCCATTAATTCATCAAAGTAACGAAGGTACAAAACAGTAAGTGTTTTTTCAGCTCCGCCTTCTATGTATCTTACGGCCGACCTGTTAAAAAATTCCTCAGGCGAGTTGGATTTTTCCTTTTCGAGCTCATATCCCTGGCATTCCAATATATTCAAAGACTTCCCTCCTGACTGCAAGGTATCTATATGAATAGTATATTATCACAATTATCAAAAATCTGTCATGCACCATTTGCAGCCGAGAGTTTAATTCTGCTCTATATTATCCTGGAATTTCCCGAAGAACAGATCGGCTTCACCCATATCATTCTCTTCACCTTGAGAATCAGCAAGCGGCGGAAGCTCCTCAAGCGATTTCAATCCGAAATAATCCAAAAATTCCTTTGTTGTGCCATACAAAAATGCCCTTCCCGGCCCATCGGCACGGCCGACTTCTTTTATCAGGACTTTTGAAACAAGGGTCTGCAGCGGACGTTCTGTCTTAACACCCCTGATTTCTTCAATCTCAGCCCTCGTCAGCGGCTGCTTATAAGCAATGATAGCCAGTGTTTCCAGTGCAGCCTGTGTAAGCCCCTGCGTCCCCGACGTTTCAACAAGTTTTTTCAGGTAATCGGCATGTTCTTTTTTAGTAGCCAGCTGAAACACCCCTCCCATCTCAGCAAGCTGTATTCCTCTCTCTTCTGAATCGTATGTTTCTCTTAAGTCTTCAATGACATTTGCAGCTTCCATCTCCGTAATATCCAGAACAGAAGAAATCTGTTTTAAGGACAAACCGTCATCTCCTGCTGCAAATAACAGGGCTTCTAAACTGCCCTTCCAATTGTTACCCTCCAACTGCTGCACCTTCCTTAGCTGCTACAAAAATTTCCGAGAAATTCCCGTCTTGCTCTACCATAATTTCATTCATTTTCATCAATTCCAGAACCGCAAGGAACGTTACAACAATATGTCCCTTTTCCCGAAAAGGAAAAAGATCAAAAAAGCTTCTTCTCCCGATAAAATTCTTCAGATCATACAGAATTTCATCCATCCTTTTTTCAATGGAAATTTCCTGTCTGGTTATTTTTGTATAAATCGGCTTTTGTATCTTCTGCCTGCGGAGCAGTTTTTGCAGGGCGCCCAGCATATCGTACAGGCTTACATTCAAATCCTCCCGCTTCTGCTCCGTTTCTTTGGCCAAATCAGACAAATCTGCCGGAGGGCGTGTAAAAACCATGCCCCGTTCTTCTTCAAGTGTCTTAAATTCCTTTGCTGCCTGTTTGAACTTCCGGTATTCAAGCAGCTGTTCAACAAGTTCGTCCCGTGGATCTTCTTCAAAGGAAGCACCATCTTCATCAAATACCGCTTCGTCCTCATGCTTGGGAAGAAGCATTTTGCTTTTTATCGCCAGCAATGTTGCAGCCATTACCAGATATTCACTTGCGATATCCAGTTCAAGATCCTTCATTGCGTGAATATAGCCCACATACTGGTCTGTAATTTCAGACATCGGAATATCATAAATATCTATCTCAAGCCGGTTGATCAAATGAAGAAGCAAGTCCATAGGACCTTCAAATGCATCAATTTTAATGTTGTAGCCCATAGTAAAAACCCCGCAATATCATGATTGGTTACTGCCCTATTTAAACGGGCTGAATGCTCCCGGTTCAAAGGAGAGTCTAAAGAAGTCTAAGCGGGTAAAACTGCCCGTCGAAAACACATTTCGTTCACCTATCCATCATAGGGGAAGCCCGCCATGACAGAAGGATATTTTCTATAAAAACCCTTATCCCGCTATCCTTAAGTATAGTAGATTAACGGGGTTTGTCCAACAAGATTCTTTCACTGCAGCTGCTCCTCTGTATGAGAAATTTTTTCTGATTGGGCAGCCGCCCAAACACATTCGCCTACAATTTCATACTCTGAACATGTAAAGAAGGAAAATTCCAGGGAGGTACTTTACATGGGGGGATAAAGGACATTGCATGAAGCAGACAATTGTTTCCTGCACGGTTTTCATCCTAAGAAATTGCGCTTCCTGGTTCTTCGGGCGGCATTGCTGCCATCCGAAGAAGGAGAGCTGATTGCCATGCAATCGGCTCTTTATCTTGTTCTGCACCCTTTCAATGTTTGTACAAACACATCCTGTGCTACAATATCTCATATGACGACGAAAAGGAGGTGCCGCGTGAGCTATCCACAAGAGTATGTTACATATCTGGTTCATTTTCACGGAGACAGAGATTATTTCGAATGCCATGAAATCCTTGAAGAATATTGGAAAAAGACTTCTCCAGGGGATAAACAGTCCCATTGGGTAGGCTTCATTCAGCTTGCAGTAGCACTTTACCATCAGCGCAGAGGAAACGGAAAAGGCGCCCTGAAGACACTTCAAAAATCTTTGAATATCTTACAGTGCAAAAAAACTGAAACACTTAACCTCGGATTAAATTACAGCATGCTCATGCAATTATTATCAGAGCTTCATGAACGCCTGCTCCAAGGCAAGCCGTATGAACACTTTATCCTTCCGATTTCCGATCCGGGTCTGATAAAGGAATGTGAAGCCTTGTGCCTGAGCAAGGGTCTTGCCTGGTGTTCTGACAGTCTGCTCCATGACCCATTTTTAGTCAATAAACATTCATTAAGGGACCGTTCGGAGGTTATCGAAGAAAGAGCCAGGATCCTAAGCATGAAAAATGCCGGCAGATAAGGGCCTCCTCGTGTTTTTCTGCCCTGCAGCCCGGAAAAACAGGCATAGCATGCAAAAAGACCTTATTCCCCGAAAGGAATAAGGTCAGGCGTCATGAAGCATCACATTTTTCAAAAAACCCCGCAGTCAGTTCGTTAGGCTTTAATTCCTTATCTGCAAACATTTCTTTCAGTGCCTTCACCATTGCTTTCCCAACGCCCTGGTGCCTAAAAGCCGGGTTGACTGATATATGCTCAATTTGGATGATTCCTTCTTGGGCAAGATTAATTCCGATCAGCCCGATGATTTCTTCATCCTTCCATAAAAACAGCTGCTTATCTTCATTGCCTTCATAGTCTTTCATCGTCTGCTGCAGATTCTTAATATCTTTTTCATTCGGCATAAATGATAATAAGCCCATTGCAAACTTCTCAAAACTTTTCTTATATTTGATTAACATATGATCCCTCGTTACTAGAACGTAGTTTTTTATTAAGGCTTTGTTAATTTTGCCCGCTGATTTCCGCGTGGCGCCGGCATTCCGGGCAAGCCAGAACGCTCCGCAGCTTTCCGCATGAAGCCAGCAAATCAGCTCCAGTTTCAAATTGGCCAAAAATCAACTAGAGCTTTAACAGAGCTTATTTAAAAATAATTTAATGATCTTATACATCATACATAAAAATCGTGTCCGTTTCAACCCGTCCCGCACGCTAGGCTATTAAAACGCTTTCTTTTTTTATTTTTTCGGATTCACCGGGTTTATTCCCGCTGCAGAGTCTTATCATGCAAGTGACAGCAAGGATCAATCATTAATGGTGTTATTGCCCGGTTTTAGGCTGAAACCGATGCCCGTGCAGCATGGTAATATGACCTGAATTTCCGGACAGTTTTTAACTGTTACACATCGCTCTTATTTGCTATGAGTTTATTTACATTCAAAGCCCTCTATATTCTACTATAATACTTCACATTATGACAAATCGCCCTTAGGTCCCCTTCAGCGCGGCAGACATCCGCTCCTTTTCGCTTTTTTTTTGAAACTTTATCATTTTGTGATTATACTATTCTATAGAAAAGATTTATTTCCTGTAACAGGGTTCTTTTCCATAAAGATGGTCCAGATGATTAAGGAGGAAAATATGAAAATCAGAATTTCAAAAAAATGGGCAGTTTTGACCCTTATACTATGCTTGCTGCTTCCGCTGAGAGCCTTTGCTGATGCTGCAGTCGGTGACATGACCGTTACGCTCGGGGAGAATTTAACAGAAGAGCAAAAACAGATGATATTGTCAGAAATGAAGGCACCGCAGGGAACAGATATCCTGACTGTCACGAACAAAGAAGAGCATGACTATCTTGGCGATTATATTCCAAGCCGCTTAATCGGCACTAAAGCAATATCGTCTTCTGCCATCACACTTGAGAAGGCCGGAACCGGACTTAAGGTACAAAGCAAAAATATTAACTGGGTTACAGAAGAAATGTACATTAACGCGCTTGCCACAGCCGGAGTAAAAGATGCATCCGTCTATGTGACCGCTCCTATCCCTGTATCGGGAACAGCCGCATTGACCGGTGTAATTAAAGCTTACGAGCTCTCTTCAAACAAAACCATTCCGGAAGACGTCAAAAAGGCGGCCAACGAAGAAATGGTGAAAACGGCACAGCTTGGCGACAAAATTGGCTCTGATAAGGCCTCTGCCCTAATGACTAAAATTAAGGAAGAAATGGCAAAGAATCCTCCAAAAACAGAGGATGACATCAAAAGCATCATTAAAAAAGCGGCAGATGATCTCGGCATCAAGCTGACAGACGAACAGCTTCAGAGTTTAACCGACTTGTTCAACAAACTAAAGGACTTGAACATTAACTGGAACTCTGTTGGAGATCAATTAACAAAAGCCAAGGAAAAACTGACAACCTTTTTAAAATCCGACGAAGGCCAGTCCTTTCTTGATAAGTTAAAAGATTTTTTCAGCAGCCTGATTGATGCAATAAAATCACTATTTTCATGATAATGAATCAATAAGCGGAAGGTCAGATCCCGCTTTCTAACAAAGGAGATACGGGATGTGGCCATTCCGTATCTCCTTTTGGTTTTTTATGTTTTAACAACCTCGGCAGGTTTTTTTGTTTAAAGATTAAGCTTATCAATTTGCTCAAAAATTCTAGAATAAACATCCCCGATATTTTCATCCGTCATTTCATCATTATACAAACCATATCCCCAACATTGTACTGTATCATTGTCTTTTAATGCTTGAATACCCACAGCATATTCTAAACCTGGTCTCCAGTTCCAGGATTTGTTGTATGCTATATCTTTTTTAATAAAAGGAATATAATTATAAGTTCCTATAAAAGAAAGGGATAGCTGATCTTAAATAAACATCTGTATATTTACTTTCAGCCGCTTTATAATGGTTGTTTTTCGCAATAAAAACCGCATCATATGACTTCAATTTTCCAATTGTCATTTCATCAAAAGAAATTTTTGTGAATCTCACTTGCTCCTCTTTTACTTCTGGCGGCTCTCCAACAACTGCTATTCTGAGAGAATTGCCATTATACGGCTTGAAATCAGGGGTTGAAGCACAAGCGGTCAGTGCTGCTGTTAGAATTACCAGGATAAGTAAATATTTTAGTCTACGCATATGCCCGCTCCGCCTTAAAGAATTTACTGCAGGTTTAAAAGCAGGATAAAAATATATTTTACGGTGTTAGATCATTAGTTTAAGATACATTTTTCAGTGCTTGAACTGGAAATTCACTTTGTTATGTAAGCTCACCGTTCTCTATTTTTATCATGCCGGCATTATCCTCTTATCATTAAGGTTCTTTTCTTAAAAAATGTTGTTTATTAATGAGATTTGTGAGGAAATCACATAAAATGTAATAACTTTCCATCTGTTTACTTCTAAAATATTACAATTAATAACTTAACTTGTAAATGAAGAATCGACAATATTTCCTGGCTTTTGAACAATATATTAAATTTTTTAATATTAGTTCATTTATTTTAAATTGTCTAGATGGAATATTCAGTAATATAGATTGTGTGACCTGCAGCATAGTTGCCGGCTAATCCAGCTGATATGAAGGATTCTCAAGGTTTTTTAGAATAAACTCAAAGCTTAGCTTCACAATAGAGCAAATGGTCATTCATTTACTTTTTCTGAAAGAATCGGGTTCAGTATTTTCCAGTTAAAAGGATAATTGATTCTAATACACAATGAATTCGGGCCAAATCCTCTTACATTAGAGCGAATTCCAGCCCCATTTGAGCCAATTTTCAAGTAATTCGAGCCAAATAGGAACTCACACTCCAAAAAACTCCAAATCAAAAAGGGATTACAGAATGTTCACATTCCGTAATCCCTTTTTCGGTTTTATTTAATTTTTCACTTTTTCATGCAGTGTAAGGTCCAAGCGGATAAGATCTTCGAAGGTTTCCCTTTTAACTACTAACCGCGCTTCGCCTTTTTCCGCAAATACGACGGCAGGCCTCGGGATGCGGTTATAGTTATTTGACATAGAATACCCGTAGGCTCCTGTGCAAAATACGGCTAATATATCTCCTCGCCCTGCTATTGGAAGAGGAAGATCCCAAATCAGCATATCGCCGCTTTCACAGCATTTCCCTGCAATCGAAACGGTTTCCTCCACCTTATCAAGCGGCCTGTTGGCCAAAACAGCATCATACTTTGCATCATAAAGGGCAGGACGGATATTGTCGCTCATGCCCCCGTCCACTGCCAGGTATTTTCTCACATTCGGCACTTCTTTTTCAGAGCCGACTTTATAAAGTGTAATTCCGGCATCCCCGACAAGCGAACGGCCAGGCTCAATCCAAATTTCAGGCATGCTGATGCCTGAGCCGCCAAGCTCGGCCTGGACTTCATTCACGATGGCCTCCACATATTGAGAAGCAGGAAGCGGTTCATCTTCATCTGTATAGCGAATTCCAAATCCGCCGCCCAAATTCAATACCTCAGGATGGAAGTTCAGTGTTTGGTGCCAGACTTTCAGCTGGCCGATTATTTTTCTTGCAGCCAGTATAAAACCCGTTGTTTCGAAGATTTGTGAGCCAATATGGCAATGCAGTCCAAGAACATTGATCCAGCTGCTTTTCATAGCCTGGATAAGTGCCTTCTGTGCCTGTCCGTTCAGTAAATCGAAACCAAATTTAGAATCCTCCTGGCCTGTAAGGATATAATCGTGTGTATGTGCCTCAATTCCTGGAGTAACACGGAGAAGGATCTCTACCTTTTGTTTTTTCGTTCTGCAGATTTCCTCAAGCAGCTCCAATTCTGAAAAATTATCAACAACAATACAGCCAATTTTATAATCCAGTGCCATATTCAGCTCATCTTCACTTTTATTGTTTCCATGAAAATGAATTCTTTCAGCAGGGAAATCTGCTTTAATGGCTGTATATAATTCTCCGGCGGATACCACATCCAGCGACAGGCCCTCTTCTTCTGCCAGCTGTATCATCGCTATGGTAGAAAACGCTTTGCTTGCATAAGCTACCTGAGCCCTGATTCCAAGCTTGTCAAAGGTACGCTTAAAACCCCTCGCTCTTTCGCGGATCATAGCTACATCATAGACATATAGCGGTGTGCCAAATTTCTCTGCAAGTTCAATCGTATCCACTCCGCCTATTTCAAGATGTCCTCTATCATTCACACTTCCCGTTCCATTCAATTGCATGTTCCCCTCTCCTTTCCTTACAATCAGGAGCCTCTCTTTATATGACAAACAGCAGGGGCGGGCATATTGTCGAACTTCTATGAACGGGGTTTTCATCTGCCGCTCATTTTAATTAAACAAATCAAACTTATACAGGCAAAGCTTTCACCGGAATATAATATTGCCGCACTGCCTGCTTTGCATTATGTCCGCATAACGCTATTTAGAAACGGCTCATGCTGTGTTCATGTATTTTTAGTATTTTAACGCTTTGTCTTATTAAAATAAAGTATCATAACTTTCTCACAACATCAACCAAATTCAGGATTTGGGCTGCCTGTATTTATCTCCAGGGTGAACGATGCTCGGCCGTATTGTAGAGCCAGGAATCGGTCTTCTTAATAAAATATGCGTTAAGGCTTTAGGGCGAAACGGGATAAAAGGCCATAAATAAGGAGTACTGAGCGCTTTCACTCTTACAAGAAACAAGAGGAATATAGTAAAGCCCACTACAAATCCGGGTACATGGAAAATCGCTACAAGAACCAGTATGAAAAGGCGTGAGATTT
Source organism: Bacillus sp. OV322 (assembly GCF_900112495.1). Taxonomy (GTDB): domain Bacteria; phylum Bacillota; class Bacilli; order Bacillales; family DSM-1321; genus Peribacillus. The sequence continues at coordinate 368,692 of NZ_FOMA01000003.1, read as the reverse complement.
TATTAGCTACACCCAATTCCAGGCTTGGGGTCAGAAACGTTCCAATTGCTGCAATTGAGACATATAGTATGACTTCCGGAACAAATAAGCCCACACTGATGGCAATTTGCCCGATAAGGACCGCTGCAATCAAGCCCATTGCTGTCGAAAGAGGTGTCGGTGTATGAATGGCAGCCATCCTCAAGAATTCTATCCCTATATCCGCCAAAAAAATCTGGACGATAATGGGGATATGCGTATGCTTATTGGGACCTATGAAGCCAAGCTGGTCAGGAAGCAGTGAAGGCTCCTGCACAAAAACGAACCACAGCGGCAAAAGAAACAGTGAGGCAATGATGCCGATAAAGCGGACCCACCTGACTAAAGTCCCTACCGCAGGAGATTGCCTGTATTCTTCAGCATGCTGCATGTGATGGAACATGGTAGTTGGGGCAATGATGACACTTGGAGACGTATCCACGATAATGATGACATGTCCCTCCAAAAGATGTGCAGCCGCTACATCCGCTCTTTCTGTATACCTGATGAGCGGATATGGATTGTACCCCTGTTTGACAATGAATTCTTCTATCGTTTTATCAGCCATCGTAATTCCGTCTATTTTTATACTATCTATTTCCTTCCGGATCACATCCACAAGATCTGGATCTGCCAGTCCTTCGATATAGCCGATTGAAATATCCGTCCTGGAACGCTCGCCGACATGGTGCATTTCCAGCCGGAGTCTTTCGTCCCGGATTCTCCTTCTCGTCAATGCCGTATTAAGGATAATGTTTTCTACATATCCGTCACGCGAGCCGCGGATAACCTTTTCAGTGTCAGGCTCCATCGGCTGCCTGCCAGGATAGCTCCTGACATCAACAACAAGTCCCTTTGAGCTCCCGTCCACCAATATAACGATTAAACCGGAAAGAACCTGGAAAATCAGCTGTTCCATGTCATCAATTTCTGCTACAGACTGATTGACAATCCTGTTCTTAACGATTTCAAATACCTTAGATGTATTCCGTTCCCGGTCATTCAGCCCGACAAGGACCTCGAGTATCTCTATAATAAATCGGGTATCACAAAGCCCATTTACATAGTACAGCTGTATTTCTTTATTGAGTACGATAAATTTCCTTACACCAAGATCGAAGCTCTTTCCAAGTCCTACATGGTCTTTCATATATTGTTCAGCTTCCGAAACCTTCTGGGGAATCGGGATGATTTTCTTTTTTTCCGACACCAATAAAACCGCTCCTTTCCAAGATGATTTGTACTGCCAGCAGGGTAATAGGCGATCCAATACGGTAGTCGTCTTTTTTTGCCATTTTCCCTATGTCACCGATACCAATCACGATGGGGGCGTTCAGCTGATCAATGCAATAAACAGTATCTCCTGCAATGATTCCGGTCTCAAATTCTATCGCTCCAAATTTATCTACACCATTTGGAGTTAGATTTCCGTCCCGGTCAATGCAAACGTCCACCCTTGTCCATTCCTCGTGTCTTGTTTTTGAAGCAACAGCAATAATCCCAAGTACTTCTATATCGGAATGGGAGGCAACATAGCGCATGCATGTTTCCCCCGGACCTTCCCCGACGAGGCCGCTGTCGTCGAACATGACAAGGACAGGATCATTCGCTGCTTTTTTTATTAGCCTGACAGCATCCGGGCCTGAAAGGTGAGACGGGTTGCCATGCGAAAGTGAAATGCAGCGCCCTCCTACTTCCATGGCAGCAAGCTCCACTGCCCTCCTGGCATATTCGTCTCCATCTGTAATTAAAATGACCTTCCTTTTGATTGCCATTAGAATGTCCCTTTCAGTTTAAGAATCTTTCCGGATATCTTGCATGTAAGGCTGTGCCGAACTTATAAATCAACAAATACAATCCACTGAAATAATGAACCGGCCACCTTGCCAAGTACAATGGCCATCATCAGGTAAATAATCTTTTCTTGAATCCCAATTCTCTTTGCAAGGATGGGAAAAACATTTAAAACTTCTGTCAGTGCTGCAGCAAGCATTCCATTGAAAATCCCATCCGCAAGCCCAATCGGCACTAAAATAAACCGGGTCAGCCATAAGGAATAATCATGAAGGCTCATCCATCCGCCTGCAAGCACTCCAGCCACGACAGCTGCTTCATAAAAATGTATCATCTTCATCGTTTTTGTAAGCTGAGTCAATCTGGGGATGACCCCAAGAACAGTTAAGAAGGCCACATATCCTGCTCCGACTGAAAAACCCCCGGCAAGTCCGACAAATAGGCTGGCCACAATTTTACCTGTCATCTAGATTCCTGGTGCTTTCTTCATTTTCATTCATGATCACATATTGATCTAAATCTTGCTGATAATTAAACATTTCCACTTCAAGGGGGCTTGGCTCTTCATTGAACCTTTTTCTGAAAAAGTGGTTAAAAAACAGGATCATGCCGATGCCGAGACCGAAACTGTAAGGAATTTGAATCAGCAATGGCTTTGCTTCATTTTTTCCTGTTATCATCTTATACAGATGCTGGTGTACCGCTCTCATGCTTACGTCTTCGTGAAAATTCATAATGGTAATAGCCGCTCCAATAAATAAGAGAAGCCAGACAGCAGAGAAGGCTATAATGGAAACCTCTTTTTTCTTGATGATGACTTCCACGATGGTCTGTGCTGGGCCAATACTTTGAATCTCAATGGAAGGGTCGTTTTTAGTAATGATTCCAATCATATGTACAAGATCAATAACGATGATGTTCTGATCAGCTATCTCCACCTTTTTAAGGAGAATTTGTTCCAGATTTCTTACAATATTTTCGGGCCCGATTAATTTTGCTGTGTCCTTAACCAGAATTTCCTGCCCCTGAAAAACCTGGATGCGGTTGCGCATTCTTACATACACCATATCCACTAATCTCACACCCTGTACAACATTACTTTATTTTTTAGTATGGTTAAGCAGCATGGCTATATACATGGTAATGGTAAAGTCCATATATTGCTAAAAGACATCTGTGAATTATCACATGCAAAAAAGCATGCCTCGGCAAAGGCATGCATTTAAATAAATATAGGTTTGATTTTTGATTTTTTCAGCAACTGGCCTCTCGAGGGCCCCCAGGATGGGGGTCACAAAGACGTTGCCGCAGGACGCGGCGTTCTTAGTCTTTGATCCTCTGAGCGCTTGCGCTTTTTTTAATGTGCAGGGAAGAAGATCATTTGAATCAGGAATACTACGCCGAAAATCATGATCAGCGGGTGAACGCTTTTAATTTTCCCTGATACAAGCTTTAATAGCGGGTATGTGATGAATCCGACAGCAATACCCGTTGAGATGCTTGATGTCAGCGGCATGACAAGGATAATGGCAAATGCCGGAAAAGCTTCGTCAAATGTTTTCCAGTCTATTTTTGCTAGTCCCTCCATCATCAGGCAGCCGACGATAATTAATACAGGTGCTGTAATGGATGGAAGTGATGAAATGGCAGAAATAATCGGCGAGAAGAAGATGGATAATGCAAAGAGAATGGCTACGATAATAGCCGTGAAACCTGTTCTTCCGCCTGCGGCAACGCCTGTGCTTGATTCAACATAGGCAGTTGAAGGACTTGTACCGAATAGTGAGCCAATCGTTGTGGCAAATGCATCACCGAGAAACGCCATTTTGGCTCTTGGTATTTGTCCGTCCTTCATTAATCCAGCCTGTTCTGTCACACCTATAAGTGTTCCAGTTGTATCAAAAATCGTAACAAGCAAAAAGGCAAATACTACAGCATATAAATTATGGGTAAACACCCCGCCAAGGTCTACATCAAAAAATACAGGAGCAGGTGGCGCGGATACTACACCATTGATATGCAGAAGGTTAAAAATATACCCCAGAATGGCGGTTATCAGCATACCGAAAAACATGGCGCCCTTCACATTTCTCACTATAAGTATAAGTGTGATGAATAACCCCGCAATGGAGAGAAGCGTGATGGGATCGCTAAAGTCCCCAAGTGCCACCATTGTTGCCTTATTCGGGACAACAATCTTGCTGTCTTTTAAACCAAGAAAGGCAATAAATAAACCAATGCCGGCAGTGATTCCGTACTTAAGGGAACTTGGAATGGCAATGATGATCATTTCGCGAAGCTTCGTTACACTTAATAAAAGAAATATAAGACCGGCAAGAAACACCGTGCCAAAAACAGTTTGATAAGAAAGTCCATGCGAGCCTACGACACTTGCGAAGTATGCATTGAGACCCATACCGGGCGCGATGGCAATCGGATATTTAGCGAAGATCCCCATAATCAGAGTACCGATAACGGCTGAAATAACAGTAGCCATGAATACCTGTTCAAACGGAACTCCTATAGAATGAAGAATGGCCGGATTCACTATTACGATATATACCATTGTTAAAAAGGTCGTTAGCCCTGCCATTATCTCTGTACGCACTGATGTGCCGTTTTTCTTTAAGGAGAAATATTTTTCCAGCATGTTTAGTAAAACCTCCACATCGTCAAAAAAAACGAATAAATTAAACAACATTTACTATAATATTCGTTTTTGAGCTTGATTTCAACCTATATTTTAAAAACAGAGTAAATTACTTATCCAAAAATACAAAAATAGGTTTTTTTTAAGATCTATACCGTTTCAACTGGCAGGAGCACTCACTATTTATGGGTTATGGGAAGCATTGACTGCCAGGTAATTTGAGAAAATGGGAACTTCCCTGAGGGTGGAAGCTGCACAATAATCCTAGTATGTCTTCAAACACAGTAAAAAACCACATGAATCACTGATTCATGTGGTCTTTCATTTGCTGAAGGATTTTCTTTTCGAGCCTGGATACCTGCACCTGAGATATGCCTAGGCGCACAGCTACTTCAGATTGTGTCTGGTCTTTATAATAGCGCAAATACACAATGAGGCGTTCGCGCTCATCCAATTCCTGAATGGCTTCTTTCAGAGCAATCTTATCAAACCATTTGGTTCCTGAATTATCAGCAATCTGATCCAGGAGGGTAATAGGGTCTCCATCATTTTCATACACCGTTTCATGAATGGAGGAAGGACTCCTGCTTGCTTCCTGGGCCATGATAATTTCTTCAGGCGACAGCTCTAAATGTTCCGCCAATTCATTGACCGTCGGCACCCTGCCATAGGTTTTGGACAGGTCTTCTTTTGATCTGCGTATTTTGTTGGCCATCTCTTTTAGGGAGCGGCTAACTTTGACAGTGCCATCATCACGGATAAAACGCTGTATTTCTCCAATGATCATGGGGACTGCATAAGTGGAAAACTTGACTTCAAATGACAGATCAAATTTATCGACGGATTTTAAAAGGCCAATACACCCGATCTGATATAGATCATCTGGTTCATATCCTCTGTTCATGAAACGCTGCACCACAGACCATACTAACCTTAAATTGCTTTGGACAATTTTGTCCCTAGCTGCCTGGTCCCCATTCTGGCTGTCCCGGATTAATCTCCGCAATTCATCATCTTTTAAATGGACCTGGCTCTTTTTGTTTTTAACCTCCACATCCATATGCAAATCTCCCTCAATTGCACAATGCTTTGCTTTTAGTTAAGTGCTTTTTTAATCGAATGATGGTGCCTTCGCCTTCATGGGAAATAACGCGCATTTCATCCATGAAGTTTTCCATAATGGTAAAGCCCATTCCTGACCGTTCAAGTTCAGGCTTTGTCGTATATAGAGGCTGTATTGCTTCATCTACATTCGTTATCCCTAGACCTTCATCACGGATTGTCAGTTCTACCGTATCTCCATCAATTAAACATGAGATATAGACAATTCCCTCCGGATCATTTTCATAGCCGTGAATGATGCTATTTGTCACTGCCTCTGAAACCACCGTTTTGATTTCTGTCAATTCATCCATAGTCGGATCAAGCTGTGCAATGAATGCAGCAACCGTGACACGGGCAAATGACTCATTTTGGCTTAATGCACTAAACTTAATTTCCATATTGTTTTTCATTTTACGCAACCCCCAATCTTTGCAAAGCGTTTTCTTCGGATAGTTCAAGCTTAATTATTTTAAACAAACCTGACATATCAAACAACCGCTTTACAGAAGGAGAGATTGCGCAGACTACCATTTCGCCGCCATTATGTTTAACCTGGTTATACCGGCCCAGAATTACGCCAAGCCCTGAGCTGTCCATAAAGCTCAGTTCTTCAAGATTTAAGATGATATGCTTAATCGAATGCTTGGCAATTGCCGCCTCTGCCTGGTTCTTTAGTTTTTCTGCTGTATGATGATCTAACTCTCCTTTTAGACGAATGCATAATATATGGTTTTTTGCTTCCATGTTAATGACAAGACTCACTTATACAGCCCTCCTTATCTGTTATAAGAAGTGAAATTCTAGTTTATCCTGCCATTATCCTTCCTTAAAGCAAAACTTGCGTCCATTCGTCTAAAGTAGTTTAATTCTGACAAAACCCGCTACTTTGTTTGTGAAAACATGCCAAAGGCCCTTTTATATAGTTCCCACCAATTCGCTTTTTTCACATTTTCGCGTGCCACAATCGGGGAAGTCACAATGACTTTATTATCCTTTATAATCTTAAGGGTCCCAATTTGATCTCCGCGTTCAATCGGAGCTTTCAGCTGTTTTTTCATGGTGATTTTCTGAGTGAAATCCTTGGCCGAGCTTCCTTTTTTCGTCAATACAGAAATAGGCTCACTGGTAACTCCCGTAACAGTTTTCCGGCTGCCCTTTGAGATGCTTGATTCACCAAGCTTTATGTCTCTTTTATATATAGGATGTGTGGTGTATTGTGAAAATGCGTAATCCAGCATCTTTGTAATCTGTGCATTGCGTTCTTTAGGAGATGGCGCACCAAAAATGACCGCGATCACCCGCATATTTCCTTTTTTAGCCGTTGCGGTCAAGCAATATTTCGCTTCATTGGTAAAACCTGTTTTCAATCCGTCCACACCAGGATAGAACTTTACAAGGCGGTTCGTATTAACCAGCCAGAATTTCTTATCTGTCCCTTCGCGGAGAAAAGACTCATAGGTCCCTGTGAATTTAGTGATTAAATCATACTTTAATAATTCCTTGGCCATAATCGACATATCATGTGCGGTACTATAATGATTCTTGACCGGAAGTCCTGTTGCATTTTGAAATCTCGTATTTTTCAGGCCAAGCTCTTTTGCTTTTTCGTTCATTTTTTTAACAAAGGCTTCCTCAGACCCTGCCAGCCTTTCGGCAACTGCTACCGAAGCATCATTGGCTGATCCAATTGAAATTCCGCGAAGCATTTGTTCAGTAGTCATTTCTTCTCCAGGCTCAAGAAAAATCTGTGATCCGCCCATTGATGCTGCGTATTCACTTGTACGGATTTTTTCGTTAAGCTTTAATTCTCCTTTGTCTACCGCATCCATGATTAGTAGCATTGTCATGATTTTGGTCATGCTCGCCGGCGGAAGCTTTTGATCAGAATTTTTTTGATATAAAACTGCACCTGTGTCTCTTTCAATCAATATGGCTGAGCTTGCATTTTCAGCCAGCTGATTTCCTTCTTTTTTCGCCGCAAAGGCTGATGGTGATAGTAGGCTTGCTGCCAGTAATATTGTCATACTCAGAGAAAGAATTCGCTTCATCTCCAAACCCTCCAATCTTAATACCAACCATTTTTTCCAAGTGTTCCAATTTTATACAGACACAAGAAGGAAAGATGAAAATAAAGCACAAAAAAAAGCTGGCTGAAACACATGATTGTGTTCCAGCCAGCTTTATATACGGTTGTTATTCTGTGATTTCTTTATGAATAAGCACAGGTTTCTCTACTTTTCCGCTTGAAACCGTAATGTTTTCATACAATTTTTCTTTAACTGCTTCTACATCTTCAAAATTGCTGTAGATGGTCACTAAAGATTCGCCTTTTTTCACTTCTTCACCAATTTTCTTGCGAAGAACAAGACCGACAGCCAGATCAATAACAGATTCCTTCGTCGCACGGCCTGCACCAAGAATCATAGCTGCCGTACCGACTTCATCTGCTACGATTTCAGATACATAGCCATCTTCTTTTGCTTCAAGTTCAAAGGTATACTTCGCCTGTGGCAATCTTTCCGGATTATCGACAACAGATGCATCTCCGCCCTGTGCTTCAAGGAAGACCTTGAAAGATTGAAGAGCAGATCCATCCTCCATTGCCTTTTGAAGCATTTTCCTTGCAGCTTCCAGGGAGTCCGCTTTTTTAGCCAGATAAACCATATGGCTGCCAAGTGTTAATGAAAGTTCTGTTAAATCTTCAGGGCCTTCTCCTTTAAGCGTGTCGATTGCTTCCTTCACTTCAAGGGCATTACCGATTGCATATCCTAGAGGCTGGCTCATATCTGAAATAACAGCCATAGTATTTCTGCCTACGTTATTTCCGATGCTTACCATAGCCTTAGCAAGTGCTTCAGAATCCTCCAGCGTTTTCATGAAAGCTCCCGCTCCTGTTTTAACATCAAGAACGATAGCATCCGCGCCTGCTGCGATTTTTTTGCTCATGATCGAGCTTGAAATCAAGGCGATGCTGTCTACAGTTGCTGTTACATCCCTAAGTGCATACAGTTTTTTATCCGCTGGAGTCAGATTGCCGCTTTGTCCGATTACTGCAATCTTGTTCTTATTGACTAAGTCAATGAATTCTTTATTTTCGATTTCTACATGGAAGCCTTCTACAGATTCAAGCTTATCAATTGTGCCTCCCGTATGGCCAAGTCCGCGGCCAGACATTTTCGCTACCGGCACCCCTACAGCTGCAACAAGCGGGCCAAGCACCAATGTAGTGGTATCGCCCACTCCACCTGTTGAATGCTTGTCAACTTTAATGCCTTCGATTCCAGACAATTCAATAACATCGCCTGAGTTCACCATTGCCATTGTAAGATCTGCGCGTTCTTTTTCACTCATTCCTTTAAAATAAATAGCCATGGATAATGCGCTCATTTGATAATCAGGAATTGATCCATCCGTATATCCCGAAATGATAAAGTTGATTTCTTCCGTTGCCAGTTCCTTGCCGTCACGTTTTTTTTCTATTAAGTCTACCATTCTCATTTGAGTCACCACTTTTTTTTATTTATAGCCCTGATGTGCTTTTCATGCTATATATGTGTACTTAAATTGCTTTTACAATTTCCTTTACAAAGCTTAAAAAGCTGCTTCGTACTGCTTCAGTCGTCTCGATTACTTCTTCATGCGAAAGCGGCTGATCCAGGATGCCTGCAGCCATATTGGTGATGCAGGAAATGCCAAGCACCTTCATCTTTGCATGGCTTGCAATGATTACTTCCGGTACAGTCGACATTCCAACTGCATCTCCCCCAAGGACCCTTGCAAGCCTTACTTCTGCAGGTGTTTCATACGCAGGGCCGGTATTGCCGACATATACGCCTTCCTGAATACTGATATTAAGTGAAATTGCGATCTCCCTTGCAAGCTTTCTTAAGTCCTTGCTGTAGGCTTCAGACATATCCGGGAAACGGGGACCGAATTTTTCATCATTGCCCCCAATAAGAGGACTTGTCCCCATGTTGTTAATATGATCGGATATAATCATTAAATCTCCTGGCTTGTAGCTTTCATTCACTCCGCCGGCAGCATTTGTGACGATTAGTTTCTCCACTCCCAGCAGCTTCATCACACGTACAGGAAAAGTGACCTTTTCCATGGAATAACCTTCATAAAAATGAAATCTGCCCTGCATTGCAATGACCTTTTTCCCGCTTAGCTCACCTAGCACCAGCTGGCCAGCATGCCCGGCAACCGTCGATACAGGGAACTCCGGAATTTCTTGATAAGGAATTGCAATCGCGTTTTCAATTTCATCTGCAAGCACGCCAAGGCCGGATCCAAGAATCAGGCCGACTTCTGGCGTGCCATCCCATTTGCTTTTAATAAAAGAAGCTGCTTTTTCTAATTGTTCAAACATCATCCAAACTCCCCTTATTCAATTTCGCCTAAAATACTTTTCCCGTAAACAGGCATTTTTACATCAAAGTTGGCTGCAACTGTAGCACCAATGTCAGCAAAGGTGTCCCTGACAGCGAGCTCTTTACCGTTTGTAAATCTCTTTGAATAAACAAGCAATGGCACATATTCACGCGTATGATCCGTTCCCGGTGCAACTGGGTCGTTGCCGTGGTCAGCTGTGATGATCAGCAAGTCATCTTCTTTCAGCTTCTCGAACACTTCAGGAAGCCGGGCATCAAATTCTTCAAGCGCTTTGCCGTATCCAATCGGGTCGCGGCGGTGGCCGTACAGTGCATCAAAATCTACCAGGTTCAAGAAGCTCATTCCTGTGAAATCCATATCAAGTGTCTGCACCAATTTATCCATGCCATCCATATTTGAAACCGTTCTAAGTGACTCTGTCACTCCTTCGCCATCAAAGATATCAGAGATTTTTCCGATAGCGATTACATCTAAGCCTGCATCCTTCAGTTCATTCATGACCGTTCTATCAAATGGTTTTAAAGCATAATCATGGCGGTTAGAAGTTCTCTTAAAATTCCCCGGCTCTCCCTTGAACGGCCTTGCAATAACACGTCCGACCTTGAATTCGTCTTTTAATGTGGCCTCGCGTGCGATTTCACAGATTTTATAAAGCTCTTCAAGAGGAACAACTTCTTCATGCGCAGCAATCTGCAGCACAGAGTCGGCAGAAGTGTAAACAATCAAAGCACCTGTCTTCATATGATCTTCGCCAAGCTCATCCAGGATTTCTGTTCCGCTCGCTGGTTTATTTCCTATGATGGAGCGGCCTGTTTTTGCTTCAAGCTCATTTATAAGCAGTTCGGGAAATCCATTTGGAAACACACGGAATGGTGTGCTGATATTAAGGCCCATGATTTCCCAGTGTCCTGTCATGGTATCTTTCCCGCTTGATGCTTCTTTCATCTTAGTATAATAGCCAATCGGCTGTTCGGCTTTTTGGATGCCCTGAATCTCGCGGATATTGCTCAGCCCCATTTTTCCGAGGTTCGGCATGTTTAATCCATTCATTTTCTCAGCAATATGGCCGAAGGTATCGGCTCCCTTATCGCCAAACAACTCAGCATCGGGTGCTTCACCTATTCCCACAGAATCCATTACTACAACGAAAATCCTTTTAAATGCAGAAGCTTCTTTCATGTGAATTCCTCCTAAAATAGCAAATCTTCTTATTTTGTGGATAAGCTTGTTTTTACTTCATTTTGACATACTATTATTCCAGGCTGGAATGGTTTTTTTCATCTCTTTTATTTTACCCGTTAAGCTTGATTATAATCTTGATTTATATGTAACCGTTTTTAATGTCAGAAGTCTGACTTCTATATTGTAAACGATTTACCTTATTAACTTCAAATAAAAAATTCACAGGGTGCTGATTTTTTTTGAAGGCTTTTTTCGTAAACTTTGCTGCTGTTCAACATGCGTGTGATTTCCGTTCGCTTTCCGCGAGGCGGACGGTGAGCCTCCCCCAGCTGTGCTTATGGGGTCTCACCGTCCCGCTAATCTAACAGGACCTCACGCTCCAATCAGCCTGCTTTAACAATATGATTGGCTCACAGAACTTCTTAAAAACAACAATCAATAAAAGAGCCTTTTAAAGATAAATAGAGCGGCTATTTTGCCCGCCCGCTCTATCAATATCCTATTCTCTCAATATGTTTAAGCTCTCGGATGAAATTTCGAATAAACTTCTTTCAGCCTTACATTTGTCACATGTGTATAAATTTGTGTGGTGGAAATATCCGCATGTCCAAGCATCTCCTGCACAGCCCGCAAATCCGCTCCATTCATGAGCAAATGTGTTGCGAAGGAATGGCGGAGAGTGTGCGGCGTAATTTCTTTTTCTATGTGTGCTTCACGCGCAAGCTTTTTTAATATTTTCCAAAACCCCTGGCGTGTCAGTGTGTTTCCGTGATGGTTCAAAAATAGGGTATCAGCTCTATGCTTTTTGCTCGCAAGCTTATTTCTGCCTTTATTCATATAGGCTTCAATTGCATCCAGAGCCGTTTTCCCGATTGGAATAATTCTTTCTTTATTCCCTTTTCCGATACATCGCACAAATCCCATTGATGCATGCACGTCATTCACTTCAAGATTTATCAGCTCGCTGACCCTCATGCCTGTTGCATAAAGCAGCTCCAGCATGGCTTTATCCCGCAGGCCAAATTCATCAAGGATCTTAGGCGCTTCAAGCAATGCTTCAACTTCCTCCATGCTCAGCACTTTCGGCAGTGTCCTCTCCTGCTGTGGCGTTTCTAAATGCAGGGAAGGATCCTGATCGGCAGCTTTTTCCCTGATCAGGAACTGATGGAAGGATCGAATCGAAGCAATATGCCGTGCAAGTGTCCTGCTGGATTTTCCGGAATCCTTCAAATGGGCTAAAAAATGGATAATATGAACTCTTCGCACATCATTCCAGGACTTCATTTCCTCAACATTCACAGCATAAGCCATGTACGATCTTAAATCACGTTCATATGATACCAGCGTGTTTTTCGCCAGGCCTTTTTCAATAGTCAAAAAATGCATAAAATCTCTTATCTGATCTTCCATTAACATTACTCCCCGTTTTTATAGAACAGCATCAGCCGGTCCACCCATGTTTCCTTTTCAGGCTCCATGGCATTCGTGACCTTAATCGCTGCCCCCTTTGGTTCGTCATAACGATGATAATCCTGATATTCCTGATTTAACCATACCATTCCTATATAAAAAAGAACAGTAAAGCTGACAAAGAGAACCATAACCTTCGCTGTGTGCAGCACCAGTGATAATGACGACCTCATGCCATTCCTCCATCCCGCCCCTGCAACACCCGGAAACCGCTGGAAATTCACCAGCATCCGCCGCAAGGCCCTTTTCTTTCAATTTATGCCAAGACGGACAAGATTTATACATAAAAAAGCGCAAGCGCCTTGTATTCCATCCTTTGGGCCTCTGTATTCCGGCAAAGCGGGATGCACATTTAATAATAAAAAACCTTCTCCCGGAGGAAAAGGCTATGTAGTGATTATTTAGTTTCATCTTCGTCTTCGTTTTTCGACTGGCACCTGTAGCATATGCCATGAAACGTCAATCTATGGTCTTTTATCTTAAAGTTCCAATCCCGTTCCACAATTGCTTCAACGTCTTCTAGCAAATCATCCTGTATTTCATCCACGGCACCGCACTCGATGCATACGAGATGGTGGTGGAAATGAGCTGCGCCTTCTTGCCTTAAGTCATATCGGGATACCCCGTCGCCAAAATTAATTTTATCAACTATTTTCAGTTCAGTCAGCAATTCAAGTGTCCGATATACTGTTGCCAAGCCAATTTCAGGCGATTTCTCTTTAACCAGGAGGTAAACGTCTTCGGCGCTTAAATGATCTTCTTCATGTTCAAGTAAAACGCGGACGGTCGCTTCTCGCTGAGGCGTCAATTTATAGCTGGACGAGTGCAACTGCTTTTTTATTCTCTCAATTCTGTTCTCCATACTTTTCCCTCCCGCGCCGCTATCTATATTATTATATCAAATGAAGGAAAAGTGTCAAAATACATTTCATGTTCACAGAAAAAATTTGTTCCTTTTTACACTTTTCGGTTCACTTATTTAATAAGCTTACCACATTTTTCATAAGCGGCGGTGAAAGATAGGCTTCAAGAATGCCTGCTGCAATCAGAAAAAACATCGAAAAAGCTAACGAAAAAATATAGCGGGTAAATATTGGTTTTAGCGGATCCCTGATTTGTTTGAGGAAAATCCGCCTTATCATCTTCATCGAGATGGACACGGCCAGTGAAGCGATGATGATGAAAATCGGGACGATGAATATGTTTTGGGGCAATATCGAAACAAATGACAATAAAAATCCGTTCCACCCCATTTGGTTCACTAAGAAGCCGACAGTAAATCCCACAACCATACCCTTTAAAAATAATAGAATCAGGATGACAGGTAGTCCTATCACGGATATTCCCAATATCCAGATAACTGCTATATATTTGATATTATGTGTCAGGCTTTGAAAGAACATATCCTGGTTAGCGGCAATCTTCCCCTGAGAAACCTGGCCGAAGAATTGCGAGAGATAATAAAATAAATCATCCTTTTGGGCAGGGCTCAATGAATTTACAAGGATGGCGCCAAATATTACACCCATCAGAAAAAGTACAGTGACAAATACATATAATGAGGAATGTTCAGTAATATGTTTAATTGCTGCGTTTTGTATGACAGATCTCTTCTTCATCTTTCATCCTCCCATTTATCTCTTACTAGATTCTATGTTTTTCCCTGCCATTTATGACAAGCCATGCAGCAGATATAAAAGAGAGAAGCCGGGACCGGCTAAATTTTTCCGTTTTTAAGTTTCACCAAGCTTCCTGTGATATAATTTTTTAAATATTAAGAAAGAAGTGATAAATATGAATGCTATTTTACGGGAATTTCCTGAAAAAATAGAAACGGACAGGCTTTATATACGTCCATGCCAGCCGGGGGATGGACAGGCTGTGCATGCGGCAATCACCGCATCCCGAAAGGAGCTTGCTCCCTGGCTTGCTTTTGCAACCAGGTTTCAGACTTTGGAGGAAACAGAGGAGAACGTCATTAAATCGTATGCTCAATTCCTTTTAAAAGAAGACATACGGCTGCATATTTACCGCAAAGAAGATCATGTTTTTATTGGTTCAACAGGTTTGCACAGGATTAACTGGCAGCTGCCGAAATTCGAAATTGGCTACTGGATTGATTCACGCTATGGAAAAACGGGGTATATGACAGAAGCAGCAGAAGCTCTTACAGCCTTTGCTTTCGATTACTATGGTGCAAATAGAGTAGAAATCCGCTGTGATCCCAACAATATCAGCAGCCGGCGCATTGCGGAAAAACTGGGATATCCGCTTGAGGGGATTCTCCGAAATGACGGCCTGACGGCAGATGGGAAAAATCTGCGTGATACTTGCATATATGCTAAAATCCAAAAATAATGAAGAGGGAAAGAGCAAATTGCTCTTCCCCTCTTCATTTGGTTGCGCTTCAGGCTAAGAAGGAATGATCCTCCCATATTTGCCTCCGCCCCCAGCATTGAAATTCAATTTCCCTTGCCGTGCCAAATCAATGTAACCGGCAATTTTCTCCGGAACCACAAGCTTCAGGCTATCATAATCGGCACTGTGCAAAATATTCATTTCTGTCCCAAATGCGTGAAGCAGCTTTTCCATCGTCCTTGAGCCCACTCCAGGAATAAAGTCGAGCGGCACCTGGCGGATGTACGGCGGCCTCTTTCTTTGCTTAAAGGAATCAAGGGGCTGAGAGAGTTCTTCAATCCGGTTCGAAACGCCCTTAATGATCGTCCTGCTTCCGCATACCGGACAGGTCTTGGCATCCTGCTTCACACTCGTGAAGCATTTTCCGCATACTGTTCCATGATATTTGCCGAGTTCAGGGTTAAGTCCATAATTAGCGGAGACCCGTCTTCCGCTTTCTTCTCTAAGCGCCAGCTTCAATTCATGAAATGACGGTCGCTCAAGCTCAAATTTTTGGTACTCTCTTGCCAGCTTCCCTAAAGAATGCGCATCCGAATTGGTAAGAAACACATACTGTCTTAACTCAGGAATGCCCTGTGCCATATCTGTATCCGAGCTGAGCCCAAGCTCTACCCCGTCAATGAGCACTTCATCAAACACTTCCCTCAGGCTGTGTTTTACCCCTTTTCCATATAAGCTTTTAAATGGTGTAAAAACATGTGCCGGGATAAATAATCCCCCCATGTCTTTCACCGTTTTCTGAAGCGTTTTGCCATCCGCATAAATTCTTTGCGAGCTTAAATGGATGTTCTTTAAATGCCCGCTCATCCATCCGGAAAATTGCTTCATTACTTCCATGGAAGGAAAATACGCCAGCACATGGATCGGGCCATTGCAATTAGCATCATAAATTTCTATCTCAGATCCTGGTATAAGGATTGTCTTGCCGTATTGGAGGCCGCCGCCGACCACTTCTGTGAGTTCGCCATTACCGGTCATTTCCTCAATTTCCGCAATAACCTCTGGCGAATGACAGTCAATAATGCCAATTAAATCCAAGCCCTTTCTTTCGCTTGCCGCCTTTAAAATATTCCTTAACGTTAACGTCTTTGATCCTGTAATCTTCACCGGCCTCCCGCTGCTTGTCCTGCCGATGTGGATATGCAGATCGGCAAAGTAGGAATTCAAGAGTTTGCCAGCGCCTGCTGCAATTGCAGATATTGAATGGCAAAAACAGTTTTGGCATCCCGGATTTTGCCTTCTTTGATAAATGCCTGTGCTTCCTCAAGCGAAACTTCAATAAGCTCGACAAATTCATCTTCATCAGCCGGCGCAGCATTTTCTTTCTTTTTCAGGTTATGGGCAAGAAATACATGAACAAGTTCGTCAGCAAAGCCTGGCGAAGTATAAAAAGAGTTGATGAGTTCCATTCTTTCGCACTCATACCCTGTTTCTTCTTCTAATTCTCTTTCAGCAGAGTATTTAGGCTCTTCCCCTTTTTCCAGTTTTCCTGCAGGTATTTCTACAATACTTCGTTCAAGCGCTTTGCGGTATTGCTCCACCAGGATAATTTTATTATCCTCAGTCACAGCTATAACAGCGACAGCTCCTGGATGCTTAATAATTTCCCTTTTGCTTGTTTTTCCATCAGGCAACTCGACTTCATCCACCTGAAGCTTAATTACTTTTCCTTCAAAAATCTTGTCTGTTGATAGTGTTTTCTCTTCAAATTTATTCATATTCCCACTCCTTGTTCTACATAATGCATGTTTGTTCATACATTTTACCATACTAGCAGCGGAGGTTGTTTTTATGAAGATATATGTATTGGATAAGAGTGTGGTGTTTGCCGGGAAAGCGTGGGAAATCAGGCACAAGCTGAAGGAATTGCAAAATCAGCATATTTTTGTCACAGACTGGATTGAAAATGTCCATGCCAGGCCGGCTGAAGCATGCCTAGTCAATGAACACCCAACCAAATTGAATTCTTTGTGATTGTCACCCCGCTCCTTTACAATATAAATAGCAAGTAATATAAAGGAGTGGAGCGCATTGAGAAAGAGAAAATTGGGGAATTCCGATTTGCTTGTTTCAGAAATAGGACTCGGCTGCATGTCGCTTGGCACGGATAAAAAACAGGCGGAAACCATTATTTCGGCCGCAATTGATGAAGGCATAAATTATTTTGATACAGCGGATTTATATGATTTTGGCACGAATGAAGAAATTGCCGGACATGCACTTAAGAAAGTCCGGGATCAGGTGGTAATCGCCACAAAGGCAGGCAACCGCTGGAATGAATCCAAAGACAGCTGGCATTGGGATGCATCACCAAGTTACCTTAAATCTGCCGTGAAAGACAGCCTTAAAAGGCTCGGCACCGACTATATTGATCTTTATCAGCTGCACGGCGGCACAATGGAAGATGATATAGACGGGGTGATCGGAGCCTTTGAAGAGCTTAAAGCGGAAGGCCTTATCAGGCACTACGGGATTTCCTCCATCCGCCCGAATGTGATTAGGCAATACGCAGAGAAATCTTCTATTTCTTCTGTTATGATGCAATACAGCCTTCTTGACCGGCGGCCAGAAGAATGGATGAACCTGCTGATCGATAACGGGATCAGTATGATAGCCAGAGGCCCTGTTGCAAAAGGCCTGCTGAGTGATAAGATGCTTGACAAGGCCTCAAGCAGCATCAAGGAGAACGGATATCTGGATTACAGCTATGAAGAATTGAAAGACATTTTGCCTGGCATTAAGGAAAAGCTTTCTCCTAGAAACCTTAATGAAACTGCCCTGCAGTATGTGCTTTCGCATAAAGCGGTGGCCTCTGTCATCCCTGGAGCCAGCACGGTTGAGCAGCTTCAGCAGAATTGCCGGGCAGCCAGAGCGCAATCTCTTACAGAAGAGGAAATTGTCCTATTGAAAGAACTGACCAAATCAAGCAAATATGAAGCACACCGGGATATGTAGCAGATTAAAGCAAAATGTAAAACGGGCAATGACTTTTTCCCAAGTCATTGCCCGTTTTACATTATTTAAAGTTCTTCCAGTCTGTGCTGCTTTCATTAAGCAGCTCCTCGAAGGATTTGTTTTTTTCGCGCAGTCTGCGTTCTTCCTTCTTTTTTGCTTCTTCTGCTTCTTTTTTTGCACTTTCCGCATCTGCCAGCTCTTTTTGTTTTTCACGGAGCTTTGACATAATATCACCGTTGATGAAATCACCAAGCCTTAATGAATCATTGGCCTGCTCTCTTTCAGGTTTTCTTTGATTATTTCTTCCTGAAGTTTTCTTTTTCATTCTTATGACCCCCTTACCATCTTCACAAATATTATATCATGTCTTGCCCTGCTGGTTATATCAGACATTTTTGGAGTTGGCTCTCCGCACACGCCGTGTATATAATAAGGAATAAAAATGTCTCTTGGGAGGTCAATATGAAAAAGTGGTGGGCTGCAGCTGCAGGCATGGCTGTCTATACGATGGGTGCCGGCATGTATTTTTCCAATCGGATCATGTATATGAAGAAAAAAGAAGAAGATTTTATCCAAAACAGAGAGATTACAGCAAAAAGGCTTGATATGAAGCACTTCGCTGAATTGCCAAAAAGTGAGATTACTATTAATTCTCCGTCTGGCTACGGCTTAAAATGCCTGTTCATAGAACCGAACAACACAGACAAATGGATCATTATTTCTCATGGAGTTACCGAAAATAAAATAAATTCCATTAAATATATGAACATCTTTCTTAAGCGCGGATTCAATGCGGTTATTTACGACCACCGGCGGCATGGTGAATCCGGGGGAAAAACGAGCAGCTATGGCCATTATGAGAAATTCGATTTGAAAGCTGTTGTGGATGAACTAAAAAGCCGGAAGGGACCCGACATCACTATTGGAATCCACGGAGAATCCATGGGTGCTGCCACACTGCTGCTGTATGCCGGCATGCTCGAGGATGCATGTGACTTTTATATTGCAGACTGTCCTTTTTCTGATTTCGAGGACCAGTTGAAGCATCAGATCAAAAAAGAAGTCAAACTTCCATCCTGGACGATTCTTCCCATTGGCAGGACTTTTATTAAAATACGCGACGGCTACTGGACAAGCGAGGTTTCGCCGATTTCTGTTATCAAAAACATTAAAAAGCCGGTCCTCTTTATCCATAGCCTGCCGGATACATTCATTCCCGCTGACATGACAAAAAAACTGTACCAGGAAAAAACAGGCCCTAAACAGCTCTACCTCGCACCATACGGAGCACACGCCCAATCCTATAACGAAAATAGCCAAGAATACCAAGAAGCAATCGACCAATTTTTAAAAGAACTGGTGTTTAAATAAAAAAGCGCAAGCGCCTGTCCAGCCTCGACCAGCATAAGACGCGTAAGAATAGAAGGCGCTCTTTGCCTTCAATTCTTGCGTGACTTATGACCTCGAGAGGCTAAGCGCTGAAGCTGGATTAAATAAAAAAGCGCAAGCGCTTTGTTCATAGGATCAGAGACTAAGCAAATAGGGTTTTGGCCTAGGAAGCGTTCTTTGCCTTCTGAGTACAAAACTCTTTTTTACAAATTCCTGAACAGGAAATTGGCATCGCTGAAAGAGTATATATTTTTGAGCTAAAGGCTTTACTCGAAAAAGAACAAACGGCAGAGAGAAGAAAAAATGGGGAAAAGAAATGAGTACACAATTATATCTTACACGACACGGAGAAACTGTTTGGAATACTAAGAAACTTATGCAAGGTTGGAAAGACTCTCCCTTAACTGATAGAGGAATAAAACAGGCAAAGCAATTGGCGGAGAGATTATCGGATGTTTCATTGGATGCTATCTATTCAAGTTCAAGCAACAGGGCGATTCACACTGCCGAAATAATTAGAGGTGAAAAACCTCTTGATGTAATTGCATATAATCATTTAAGAGAACTGTCTTTTGGAAATTGGGAAGGTAAGACTTTTGAGGAAAATGAAAAGAAAAACCCTGAAGAATGGTTATCTTTTTGGAAAACGCCTCATCTTTTTTCTCATAACACTGTAGAGCCATTTGTTCATGTCCAAGAAAGAATGGTGAAGACCGTTCAAAATATTATTAATCAGCATCCATTTGAAAATGTCCTTATAGTGACACATTCTATTGCACTTAAACTTTTAATGAATTACTTTGAAAAAAACACACTTGAAAACCTATGGTCAACACCAGCCATACCGTCAGCAAGCTTGACTTTGGTTAAAGTAAACAATAAGTTCATCGAGGTTGTATATAAATATGATACAACCCATATGAAACAATAAAAATTTACTGCTCATAATAGAAAAAGCGAAGGTTTCTCCAACTGGAGCCTTCGCTTTTTCTTATTTTACTGCGGTACGGTTATAGAAGCCGAGCCGCGGGTTCAGGATTTCATTTGATGTTTTCAGCATAAAGCTATTTGCCTCAGGAGAAAAGTCGACTTTCATGCTTTCGTCCAAAAAGATCAGTTTGGATCTTTCCAGATAAATATCTCCAATGCTTGTTTCTGTTTTTATGTCTTCCTCATCGATTTCATCAACGAGCCATAGTGCTGTAACGCCGCTGACCACGCAGCCGCATCCGTCGGTATCGTATTTAAGCTTGAGAAATCCTTTTGTTCCATTTAATTTTTCCTGGATCTTTTTCATGGCTGCCTCTGTCCATTCAATCTTCATCATGCACCTCCCAGCATAGACCTATCATATATTATATAAGTATATCTTCATTTTCTTACATTTTCAGCATATTATTATTTACCCATTTAACCTCAGAACCTATCTCTAAATCATTTAAAATATAGGTGAATTTTTTCGAGACTCAAAGGCCCCACAACATGTTCTGAAGAAATTGATATGATCCAATAGTAGTTTTGAGATTTATCCAGCTTATGTTCTTCCAAACTGTAATTTTGCTGCTTAGCAAAAATGCAGCCATTATGTACGGCTGTTGAGATAACAGTATCGGGAACTAGAATTTTTAATTCTTTAAATTCCGAACCATTTACTCTTTTAACTAAGATAGATTTATTGCTGCCATTCTTAATCAGCAAGTATTTTTCAGTAATCTTATGTTCAGAATCCGATAATCCCGGTCCAATGCAGCCCGTTAATAATATTAATAAACATAAAATTGAAGTAATCTTCTTCATGAAATCCCCTTCAAAATGACTATATTTATAATTAAGATAAATGATAGCAGCACTTTTCCTGACTAATGTTTGTTTTAATTACAGTTAAAGTAAAAAAAGGCCATCAGACCTTCTTTACTGAACAACGGTTTTATGGATGAAAATCGTCTAAAATAAATATAATGCATATTCCAAAAAATTACAATAATACCAATAAAACAAAATTAACTTTTTTAATATTATTAAACTTATTTAATTCCCTGCAAAAAGTACAATGCGGGAGACTAATCGTATTCCTGTGAAGGTATATAGCAAGTACGCAGTAAGAAATCATCTTCATTACATATTGTTCCTGCAGCATATTAATAAGGCCCGATCTAATGACCGGGCCACTCTTCTCTCTTAAACATTTGCCGTATTTTCTATCTTTTTAAACTGTCGCCGTTTATTAATTTGCCTTGATGACAATCTTCCCTTTGGCATGATGGCTTTCGCTTTTCTCATGAGCCTGGCGGATACCCTCAGCACTCAAAGGGAATGTTTCGCCAATGATGGCTTTCAGCTTTCCTTCTTCCATCAGTTTCGCCAATTCTTCTAGCTGCTGGCCATTAGGGTTAAGCCATATGGAAGCCGCTTTGATTTTTTTCTTTTCAGCGATTTCTTTATCAGGCTCACTGACCAGGGAAGGCATTTTTCCTCCTTCTTTAAGAACGGAAAAGCTTTTTTCCTGAATTTCTCCGCCCATGGAATCCAGTACAAAGTCATAATCATGCAGGATTTTGTCAAAATCCTGTTTTTTATAATCAATCACTTCATCCGCTCCAAGAGATTTCATGAACTCCACATTTTGGGTTCCCGCTGTCGTCGCTACATAGGCACCTGCATTCTTTGCCAGCTGAATGGCAAGGGATCCAACACCACCGGCCCCGGCATGGATCAGAACCTTATCGTCTTCTTTTACCTCCCCAAAATCAAATAATGCCTGGTATGCTGTCAAACCAGCCAGCGGAATCGATGCAGCCTCTTCGAAGCTCACATTATCCGGAATTTTCGCTACAAGAATATCATCAACTGCCACATATTCTGCATATGTTCCGCGGTTTGTTGTAGCCGGCCTGGCAAATACCCTGTCCCCGGGCTTAAAATCTGTTACACCCGATCCGATAGAATCGACAGTCCCTGCCGCATCCCAGCCAAGGATAATCGGAAATTCAAATGGAAGCATTTCCTTTAGATAGCCTTCACGCAGCTTCCAGTCAATCGGATTGATCGAGGTCGCCTCAAGCTTAATGATGATCTCGTTTTCTCCTGCTTCCGGCTTTTTCATCTCTGCCTCTTTCAGCTGTTCTTTACCGCCATATTGTTCAATTACAATCGCCTTCATCCTTATCACCTGCTATGTCTGATTTTATTTTTTTCTATTACACTATTTATTTCCTATTGTCTGCATGCCAAAACATTTGAGCATGCCGGCAAAAGCATATGCACCAATTTTTCCATCCTGTATTGTAAAAAAGGCCGATTGCCGGTACGATTATGAAAAGAGGTGATAAATTTGTCAAAGGTTCAAATTAAAGTAAACGATAATGGCTCCCTGAAAGTGACAGGAGATATTGAGCTATTGGACGGCGAAGGCAATGTAATTGAAACGAAACCTGTCTTTTCTCTCTGCCGCTGCGGGCTTTCAAAGAATATGCCCTTCTGCGACGCTTCCCACAAAGGGAAATTCCAGTCCAGTGTGCGCGTAAAAACCGAAAGCTGATCGGCCTTTAAGACTGTCTCTTTTCCGGGCGGTCTTATTTTTTTCTTGAAGCAAAAGGTATTTCCCACGGCTGATGTCCTGCTGGCCAATCGGGCTTTTACGTACAGCCGTCTTTGACCTCCGCGCTTTACTGCCCGTTAAGTAAATCTTATATCTGCAATATGGCTGATTCCGATTATGTGAGCCTGCTGAAACCGGTCTACTATATGCAGCTTTTGCCCGCTTTCATTGTAATAATGTATGGTGCCGATCAATAGTTCATATCTGTGTTTGCCGTAATGGGTGATGGTTACCGTCCTGCCGGTTTCCATGGCTTCTCCCATCACCATGTTCATTTCTTCCAATTGCTGTTCATCCAGAGCAATCTGTTCTTCGTACGTGTCTTCCTTTTCCCAATCCCGAAGCATTTTCACATGCTCCGGAAGCATCATTGATGTCCATTTAATCTTTCCGCGATCTCGAATCACTGCATATCCCTCCTGACAAATCCTGCATCTTTCATGATTGCTTGCTGTACTATGATTTATGGCCTCCTAGAAGCTTGCTGCGGTAAACAGCCGTTCCAGCTGCTGTATAGGAGACAGCCCTTAGCAGTGCTTTTGAGCCGTATTTATTCCGGATACGGTCGACTGTATAAGCCAAGTCCCTCTTTTTCCAGCGTGATGAGTCAAACAATGTCAGCTGCATTTCATTATCATCGACGATATTGGATAAGGTAACAGATATGCTCCGTACTGTTTTGGAAACATAATTTTCCCGGAAAAGCTCCAGGCAGATTTCATATAGATCCATCGTAATGTTTGTTGGTTCGTCAATGGATCTCGACCGGTGAAAGCCTCCTCCGAATTCCTCACGGCTGTAGCCGATCCCGAGGCTAACCGTCCTGCCTGCTTTGCGTGAAGACCGGGCCCTCCTTCCGACCTCCTCGCATATTTCAAGCATCACATGCTTCACTTCTTCCTCTTCCTTATAATCGCGAAGAAGAATCTGGCTTTTTCCAAAGCTCACCTGCCCCTCCATGATCGGTGCGCCAATTTCAGAAAGATCTATCCCCCATGCATGATGGTAAAGCTGGTTGCCCATAATGCCGAATTTTTCCTCCAGCAAATGGAGCGGATAATTGGCAAGCTGCCCCACTGTAAAGATGCCCATCCCATTTAAGGTTTTTTGAAGGCGTTTTCCAATTCCCCACATTTCGTTAAGGGGAGAAACGGGCCAGAGCTTTGTTTTTACATCTTCATATGACCATTCGGCGATGCCTGTTTTCTTGGCTTCAAGATCCAGGCACAGTTTGGCTAAAAGCATGTTGGGGCCAATCCCGATTGCACATGGAAGCTGGAATTCCCGTTCGATGTCATTCCTTATCTTTTCGGCAATCTCCCTGGCATCCCCCCACAGCGGCATGGCGCCGTCCACCTGCAGGAAGCTTTCGTCGACACTGTACACATGGATGGATTCCTTTGGCACATATCGATGGAACAAGCGGGTAATTTCTGTAGACATCCTCAGATATACCGCCATTTTAGGCTCTGTCAGGATAATCCGGGGATCATCCGGGATTTCAAACATCCGTGATCCGGTCTTAATTCCAAAATCCTTTTTCAGCCTGGGAGAAGCGGCGAGCACCACACTTCCGGAGCGTTCCAGATTTCCTACCACAGCGAGATGGCATTCCAGCGGATCCAGCCCGAGCATGACAGCTGAGCAGCTTGCATAAAAACTTTTAATATCGATGCACATGATAGATTTTTTCGGCATTGATCTGTAATCCATGATCTTTCTCCACCCAACAACAAGAATATACGTTCGCTTACATTAGTATACCCATTATATTAATCGAATACACGTTCGTGTTCAATGGAAATTTTACTTCAAAATTCTACATTTTGAGCTTCCATTCCGGTTATATCCAATTTTCCAGGAAAATGCTGAGATATTTCTGCAGAAAACCTGCGGGCAGATGATTGGAAATGGCCGCAAAAAAAAACTCCCTTTTCAGGGAGGAAGATCTGCACTGGTATCCGCTAATAAAAAAGGACTTCGAAGTCTGCCGCATTGACTGTTACTGTAAAGGAGGTATCTAAATTTGACCGGCGCATCATTTCAATGACATACACCTTATCCTCAGGTATATGAGAAAAATCCCTCACCAGAAATCGTTCGCTCTTTCCCTTTTTCAGTTTTTTAATGGCGGAAAGCACGGCCTGCTGCTCCCGAAAGCTTTCCTCGTCGTTTTGGACAAGCAAGAGCTTAGCTTCTGTGCTGGCAAGAGGAGAATGAGAATGCTTAATGCTTCCAGTGTACCAGGGCTTTACTTTCATTCCGATTTTCAAATCATTAACGTCCAGCTTTCTGCCGCTCGTGTCTTTAAGATAGGTGGAATCTGAAACCGTATAATATGTATTTTTAATCAGTACCCTCTTTTTATCCTGAAGATCTGTTATAAAGCCCATTTCCCCTTTTTTCACACTTTCTGTTTGAGTCTGGAGCTGGCTGCATCCAAAAAGAAAGAAAAACCCTAATACAATAAGACATGTTTTGAAATCATTCATTTTGCCCGCCTTCTTCCCGCCTGCTATACAACAAGAATAACAGAAAAGGATCATGGAAAAAACAGGGAAATTATCAAATGGGATTTTCATGAAAAGAAGCCATTATGCACATACTAGTTTGCAGCGGCTCTGCTGATCTTGTCTTCTGATTAGAGAAGTACTATGTTCCTCTCAGCATAGTGCTTAGAGCCTTTATAAAAAAGGAGGACTTGCGGTGAATAAGATGAAGTGTTTATGCCTCATAGCCATCATTTCCGCAGCCTGCTTCCTTAATGGACAGCAGGCTGCGGCATTATCTTCACAGGAAAAAGAGACGGGCCGCATCGGTCTTGAAGCTGGAGATCAGGCCCCTGACTTTGAGCTTGCCTCTTTTAATGGGAAAAAGCTCAAGCTATCCGGCTTTCGGGGTAAAACTGTCATTTTAAACTTCTTTACAACCTGGTGCCCGCCCTGCAGGTCAGAAATCCCTGAAATGCAAAGATTTTTCCAGAAAAATCAAAACAGAGACATTACCATTTTAGCCATTAACTTGACTGCAAATGACCGAAGTTTGGCAGCTGTTCAGGATTTTGTAAAGAATAACAACATGACATTTCCGATCGCACTCGATAAAAAGGGGAAAATCGGAAGCCTTTATAAAGTCTATACGATTCCGACGTCGTATATCCTTGATAAAAACGGCATGATCAGGAATGTTATGATCGGGCCTATGGATGAAAAGAAAATGGCGGAACTGACTCAGGACAGTTTCTAATAAGGAGCGGGAAAGTGTTCAGCTTTCCCGCCTTTGAATCATTAATAGGCTTTTGCCCAATAGACCATATGTTTTTCATCTTTGCCGCAGCAAACGCATTTATCAGAAAGGGTTTCCTTTTGAAACGGAATGCATCTGGAGGTTGCCCCTGTTTCTTCTTTTATTTGATCTTCGCATTCTCTGCTTCCGCACCACATCGCTTTGATGAATCCCGGATGAGCGGCGGACACTTCCTTGAATTCCTCCATCGTTAACACAGAGGAGGTCTTTTCTTCCCGCAGCTTTAACGCTCTTTCATATAAACTTTTCTGGATATCTTCAAGTGTTTCTGCCACTTTCTGTTCAACATCATCAATCGGAATAAAAGACTTCTCGCCAGTATCCCTGCGCACAAGGATTACCTGTCCTTTTTCAATATCACGCGGCCCTGCTTCCAGCCGGAGAGGAATGCCCTTCATTTCATGTTCATTGAATTTCCATCCTGGCGATCTATCGCTGGCGTCTATATCCGTGCGGAAGGTTTTAGAAAGCCTGTTTTTCAGATGATAAGCAAAATCCAGCACTCCTTCTTTATGCTGGGCAACCGGGATGATCATCAGCTGAATCGGAGCTGCTTTTGGAGGAATAATCAGCCCCCTGTCATCTCCGTGCACCATAATCAGAGCACCAATCACACGTGTAGTCAGGCCCCATGAAGTCTGGTTCACATATTGCAGAGC
This sequence comes from Bacillus sp. OV322, assembly GCF_900112495.1. Lineage (GTDB taxonomy): Bacteria > Bacillota > Bacilli > Bacillales > DSM-1321 > Peribacillus. Next base: position 341,754 of record NZ_FOMA01000003.1, on the reverse strand, counting down.
ACCGGACTTATCACTGTACTGAATGTTAAAAGCTTTCGCAAAACCATCTCCAAGGTGATGGGAGGTGCCCGTCTGCAATGCCTTGCCATCATGCATCAGGCTTTCAATGGTATATGTGAACTTTGCGCCGGCAAATTTTTCTTTTTCTGTTTTTTGCCCCTTAATCACCGGTATGGCAAGAATCTCTTCACAAAGAGATGCATACACATCAAGCATTCTTGTGGTTTCTTCATGTGCTTCCTCGTCCGTCGCATGTGCGGTATGTCCTTCCTGCCAGAGAAATTCCAGTGTCCGGAGAAACGGCCGGGTCGTTTTTTCCCAGCGGATTACGCTTGCCCACTGATTATAAAGCTTAGGCAAATCGCGATAGGAATGAATAATTTTGCTGTAATGCTCACAAAACAGCACCTCTGAGGTCGGACGGATGCACAGGCGCTCAGCAAGCTCCTCTGTTCCCCCGTGCGTCACCCAGGCTACCTCAGGAGCAAAGCCTTCGATGTGGTCTTTTTCCTTTTGCAGAAGGCTTTCTGGTATCAGCAAAGGCATATACACATTTTCATGTCCTGTTTCTTTAATGCGCATATCCAGTTCATTTTTAATGTTTTCCCAAAGCGCATACCCGTACGGGCGTATAATCATGGATCCGCGGACGCTTGAATAATCGATTAAATCGGCTTTGGTCACAACATCGGTATACCACTGGGCAAAGTCATCACCCATGGGTGTAATTTCTTTGACAAATTCCTTTTTCATTCTTTTCACCTCATTTTTATAAACGCAAAAAAAGCCTGATCCCAAGAAAGGGACCAAGGCTTTGGCGGTACCACCCTTATTCATAAAACACCGCAGCGTTTCATGCTCTTAAGAAGGATAACGGATTTATCCGCTGCCTCTTCGCCATAAGGCCCGAAGCAGAACTCAGAAGGCAGGTTCAAATGGGTTCCTTAGGAATATTTCAGCTTTATTATTCCCTCTCTGTAATAGGCACCTTATATTTTACTAATCCTTCTTTAACGTTTCATTATCAGTTTTTTAGTACTATATTATTTTTAGCCCGTCAATATCAAGACCTTTTGTCATTTTTTAAAAAAGGCCCTTTTCCCAAGAGTCTCCACCGTTTTCGGAAACAGATTGTGCAGTCTGCTGGCGGCATTCATCCATCCCGGAAGGTTAATTTCCCGCTTGCCGGTAAACATGGACCCAACCACCTTTTCCGCCACATCCTTTGGATTCAGCATGAATTTTTCGATATTTTTCGTATAGGATCCTGATTCGTCCGCAATGTTAAAAAAGTTGGTCTGAATCGGCCCCGGATTGACCGTTGTAACAAAAACATGGTCCCTCTTCAGCTCCATCCGAAGAGCATTGGAATACCCGAGGACAGCAAATTTGGTAGAAGAATAAAGGCTGGACTTCGGAGTGGCCATTTTCCCTGCCTGTGAAGCTATATTTATGATATGCCCGCTTTGGCGCCGCTTCATACCTGGAAGCACCATTTGAGTGGCCGCCATCAGACCGAAAACATTCACGCGGAACATGGCTTCAGTTTCCTGCATATCCGTTTCATCCGCTTCCTTGAAGACTCCATATCCGGCATTATTTACAAGAACGTCTATTTCACCCGCATGTTCATAAATCTCGCGGAAAACTTCCCCGACTTTCCCGGAATCGCCTACATCCAGCTGATAGGCATATGCTTCAGTGCCATACTCCTTAATTAATTCTTCCTTTAATTCCAAAAGCGCATCATAATTCCTTGCAAGCAGGACAACTTTTGCCCCAAGACTAGCAGAACGCCTGGCAATTTCCCTTCCTATTCCGCCTGATGCACCTGTTATTACCACACATTTTCCTTGTATTTTACTCACTTCTTCACCTCTGCAATTGGTTGATTGCATATATCATAACACCTGAAGAGCTGTCATGCGCAATTTCTCCCAAACTCTCAAGATAATCAAGCTGCCCTACTGTCTCTGACAGGGTCAGTCCGAGCTCTCTTTGGTACACCTTCGGGAAAAGCTGCCTGCATATTTCAAAGCCTGAGGATGGATGTGCCTCTATCATTTTTTTGACCTTCATTGCACGCTCATGCTGCCGTACCCTTCCTGACTGTATCACTGCCGGCACATCCCTGATTTCTTCGCCATGCCCCGTATAAACCAGCGAAATAGGAAGCTCCAGGCATTTTTCGAGAGAACTGTTATATTGCAAAAGAGGTTTAGGACGCTCTTCTCCTGGCTGAAAAGGCGGCTCCATTAAAGGGTTTGGCGTAATTTTCGCAAGCAGATGATCACCTCCTATCATGATTCCATCACTTTCCTTATAGAAGGACAAATGGCTTTGTGCATGTCCCGGAGTTTCTATGGTTTTCCATCCGCGAAGTCCCGGGAGGTCGTCTCCTTCAGCCAAAAAGGACGTAAGCTTCTTATTGGTAATAGAACGGTCTGCGCTCCGGTAATCATTTATGTAGCCAAGCATTTCATCTGGTATGCCCATTTCACGGGAAAAATCTTTATAAAACTGGTCATGAAGCTCAATAAAGTCCTTATCCATCTCAAACCATCTTTGGTTATAGAGATGGCCAAGAATGTTAATGTCTTTTGTAAAAAAGTCGAGACCGCCTGCATGATCAGGGTGGTGGTGAGTAATCAGCACCTGCTCGATATCATTCATTTCAAGACGAAGTTCCCAGAGCTGCCGGGTCAGGCTTGAGCGGGATTCCTCGGTCCTGGAGCCTGCGTCAATCAATGTCAACGCATCTCCTTTAACAACATACACATTCACATCCCCTACGGCATAGGGAGTCGGAAGTGATAATTTAGCAATATTTCCAATCCATTCGGCCATCATACATACCCCTTATAAAGTTATATTTAAATAGATAATTATATAAACATGCAGCGTCATTTAATTATACGCTGCCAATTTTAGCTGCATGGTATCCGGATCTTGCAGTGGAATCCAGCATCAGCAACAAAAGACCATTAACAGAGCAAAATTATAAATGGACTATCATGTAATTAGTTTATCATTGACAATCTGAAATTGTCATTATTTTCACATAACTTTTTATCGAAGGTAAGGGCAATCGGTGTGCGAATAAACAATGAACCTGTCTGGTAGGCATTCTGTATATAGAGCAGGATAACTGTATAACCTGCCTAGCCCAGAAATGGCTGGGTATACAACTGTTTAAACAGCGTTTGTCATTCACATTTGGCATCTCCTGCCTCATGGATTTTTCAGAAAAATTAATTATTGACAAACTGCTTGTACATGCTCCATAATCACTAATAACTAAAAATAGCACGGCATTGATTAAGGCCAGTAGATGCCGCATGGCGAAAGAGAGTGAAGCTCAATTAGGCTGAAAGGCTTCACCGCCCTCTGTGACACTGAACCTACCTTATAGCTTTCAGCAAAAACTGACGTACATTCCAGCGTTAATGGATCTTAAGCTGCATCTTCCCCTGGGAAAGATGAAAAAAGGTGGTACCACGGAAGCCAGACCTTTCGTCCTTTATTGGACGGGAGGTCTTTTTATTTGTCTGGTTAAACTTGATGATTTTCACTCGCCAGCTGCGGGTCCACATCACTAATAAAGCTATGAGGAACTTATGCTAAGGTATTGAGCCATGACACTAATCTAAGGAGATGGGAAATATGAGGAAAATCGCTTTTATCGGCAGCGGGTCCATGACAGAAGCCATTATTGCAGGAATGCTTGCAAGCGGAAAATATCAGCCCCAGGAAATTTATGCTGGCAATAATTTCAATCAAGAGAGACTCTCATATTTGGCACGGAAGTTCGGGATATACACCACACAATCCAAACAGGATTTATTAGCGGAAGCAGACATAGCTGTCCTGGCCGTAAAGCCAAAGGATGTGCACGAAGCACTTTTGGCATCAAGAAATCACTTCCAAAAAAGTACCCTGCTGATTTCCGTAGCTGCAGGGGTACATACTTCAAGCCTTGAAGGTATTCTTAGAAAAGATATCGCGATTGTCCGCGCAATGCCCAACACGTCTGCAGCCGTAGGTAAATCGGCAACAGCCCTTTCAGCGAATCGCTTTGCGCATGATAAAGAAATGAATGATGCAATCGCTCTTTTTGAAACAATAGGCACAGCAGCAATAGTTGAGGAAGACCAGTTAAACGCTGTGACCGGGCTTTCCGGAAGCGGCCCGGCCTACATTTATTATCTGGCCGAGGCGATGGAAGCTTCCATAGGAATTCTTGGACTTGAAAAAGCAACAGCGAAATCCCTGATTATCCAAACCTTAATAGGAGCAGCAGAAATGCTGCAAAGGTCAGACAAATCCCCTATAGAGCTCAGGAAGGAAGTCACATCCCCAGGAGGAACGACCGAGGCTGGATTAAGGGTTTTAGCGGAATACAGGGTGCAGGAAGCTTTTGAAGCATGTATATTTGAAGCCGCTCAGCAATCCCAGCGCATGGGCCAGCAGATTTCACAGGAAATTGAGGATGCAGGGAAAGCAAATCGGTAAGCCCATTCCCCAGCAATATTTTGGCTATACCCTATGTGGCTTGATATACTTAATCATGTAAATTATTTCATTTATTTGAAGGAGATGGGTAACATGGGCACAAAACTTTTTTCTTCCTATACAATTAAAGATGTAACTTTAAAAAACAGGATCGTCATGTCCCCGATGTGCATGTACTCCTGTAAAGAAGATGGCATTGTGCAAAACTGGCACAAGACCCATTATACAAGCCGTGCAGTCGGCGGGGCAGGTTTAATCATTACCGAGGCTGCCGCTGTAACAAAACAGGGCAGAATCACGAACCAGGATCTCGGAATCTGGCATGACGATCAAATCGACGGCCTCTCCGCACTTGTATCACTTGTAAAAGAACAAGGAGCAAAAATAGGGATCCAGCTTGCCCATGCCGGAAGAAAGGCACAAGATGAAGCAGAAATCATTGCTCCATCGCCGATTGCATTCAGCGGGCACTATAAACTGCCAAAAGAAATGACAAGGGAAGATATCCAGGAAACCGTCCTTGCCTTCCGGAACGGAGCAGAACGAGCGTCAAAAGCAGGCTTTGATGTTATTGAACTTCACGCTGCTCACGGATACCTGATCAATGAGTTTTTATCTCCTTTGAGCAATAGGCGGGAAGACGAATACGGCGGCTCAGAAGAAAACCGCTACCGTTTTCTGAAGGAAATCATTGCATCAGTCAGGGAAGTATGGAACGGCCCGCTATTTGTGCGCCTTTCTGCGCATGATTACAGTGAGGGCGGAATGACTGCAGAACAATATACAAAAATGGTTAAATGGATGAAAGGAGAAGGCGCAGATTTAATCGATGTCAGCTCAGGCGCTGTGGTTCCTGCCCCAATTAACGCATATCCGGGCTATCAGGTTCCCTTCAGCGAAACGATCAAGCACGGTGCAGAGCTGGCTACTGGAGCAGTTGGCCTGATTACTGCAGGCACACAAGCAGAAGAAATTTTGCAAAACAATCGGGCAGACCTCGTCTTCATAGGACGCGAATTACTAAGAAACCCCTATTGGCCAAGAACAGCCGCCGAAGAACTAAAAGCCGAACTAGAAAGCCCAAAACAATACGACAGAGCCTGGTAAAACAAAAAGCGCAAGCGCCTTGGTCAGCTTGCGAAGCAAATAGGGTTTTGGACTTGGAAGGCGCGCTCTTTGCCTTCTGAGGCCAAAACATCTTTCAAGGAGCGAAGGCTAAATGCTCTGCATCATGCAGAAACGCCTTCATGACCTGCATCCTGCAGGCCTCAGCAAGCTAGGCGCTGAAGCTAGATTAATTAAAAAGCGCAAGCGCCTGTTCAGAGGGACCCCCATCTCCGGGGCCTCTGACAGCATAAAGCGCCAACATAGAAAGCACAGAAATCCCCCGTTCATTCATTGAACGGGGGTTTCTGGTTATTATTCGGTTAATTAGATTAATACGGCACGGTCATTCAGCATGCCCTCTCCTTTAATGCTTTGAAATTCATGGAGCAGCCTTTCAACGGTAAGATGCTGTTTTTCCTTGCCCCTTGCCTGGAAAATGATTCTTCCTTTGTCCATCATGATTAATGAATTCCCAAGATCTATCGCCTGCTGCATGTTGTGTGTCACCATTAATGCCGTCAGCTGATTTTCCTCGACTATTTTCTTTGTGAGAGAAGTAACCAGCTCTGCTCGGGATGGATCAAGTGCTGCGGTATGTTCATCCAGAAGCAGGATATTGGGATCGGTAAAGGTAGCCATTAGTAGTGAAAGGGCCTGGCGCTCTCCGCCGGATAATAATCCAACCTTCGCGCCCATCCTGTTTTCAAGTCCGAGGTGGAGAGACTCCAGCTTTTCCCTGAAAAATATTTTCCTTTTCTTATTAACGCCGAATCCAAGGCTTCTTTTCTTGGTTCTGCCATAGGCGATGGCCAGGTTTTCTTCAATGGTCATATTAGGAGCTGTGCCTGTCATCGGATCCTGAAAAACGCGGCCTATCATCGCTGAGCGAATATGCTCCCCGGTGCCTGAAACATCCCGTCCATCAATAAAGACCTCGCCTGCATCCGGAAGAAGTTTTCCTGAAATCATGTTCATCAAGGTAGATTTCCCTGCTCCATTGCTTCCGATTACCGTGATAAATTCCCCTTTATCCAAGTGAAGCTCCAAGTCATCCAGCGCCAGTTTTTCGTCAGGAGTGCCTTCGTTGAACACTTTATATATTCCGTTTAGCTTAAGCAAACTCCTCACCGCCCTTATTTTTGCTGTTAAGCTTGCTTAGCCTCAGTTCCTCCAGGCGTTTTTTCTTCCTGCTCTCTTTCTTGCGGTAGCCGGATATTTGCGGAAGGACCAACGCCCCTATTACGATAATGGCAGTGATTAGCTTAACATCCCCAGTTTGAAGGAACTTCACTTGCAGAGCCAGGGAGACCACAAGGCGATAAACAACCGATCCCCCGATAACAGCAAATGTGGCCCTGCCGATGGTTTTAGCTCCAAATATGGCTTCCCCTATAATCACGGATGCCAGTCCTATCACGATAATGCCAATTCCCATCCCTACGTCACTGAAGCCATTATACTGGCTGACCAGTGAACCGGAAAATGCAACCAGAGCGTTTCCGATAGCAAGCCCAAGCACCTTCATATTGCCGGTGTGAGCAGAAAAGCTTTTCACCATCGCCTCGTTATCGCCTGTCGCCCGAAGTGCAAGGCCAATTTCCGTTTTCAAAAAAGAAGATAATCCTATTTTAATAACAACAGCCAAAATCAGCATCACGATTAAAATGGACCAGGTCCCAGGAAGGCTATCTCCAAGGCCGATGGCAGTAAACACAGAGTTAATCGAAGCATCCAATCCGGTTTTATTCCACATATCACTGATATTGGTCATGATTGTCTGCTCTGATAAAAGAGGAACATTGGATCGTCCCATAATTCTCAAGTTTACCGAGTACAAAGCAATCATCATTAAAATTCCGGATAACAGCGGATTGATCTTCCCTCTTGTATGAAGGAGACCTGTTATGGTACCTGCTGCAAATCCGGCAGCCAGGGCAGCCAGTGTTGCCGTAATGGGGGAATATCCGCTGACAATCATAATCGCTGAGACAGAAGCTCCTGTGACAAAGCTGCCATCGACTGTCATATCGGGAAAATCAAGAATCCGGAAGGTCAGGTAAACGCCTAAAGCCATGATTGCATAAATAACTCCTGACTCAAACGAACTGAATAATATAAGCATTTTTTTTCCCCTTTCGCCGCAAAATCAAAGTAAAACAGTATATTGAAAGAAATGTATTATTACGGCGTGTTCTATGGATTATTTAATGATTTCGGCCTCTTTCTTCCAGCTATCCTTAATTGTAACTCCCATATCTCCCGCTGCCTTTTCATTGATTACGAGTTTCAATTTCTGAGGATAGTCAACAGGTATGTCCGCAGGTTTTTTTCCGTCCTTCAAGATTTCCGAAGCCTTAATGCCTGCTTCATATCCAATGTCATAATAGCTGAATCCGTAGGCAGCAAAGCCACCGCGTTTTACAGAATCCAATTCTCCTACGAATAGCGGCAGATGCTTGCTTTTTGAGACCATAACGACAGATTCAAGCGCAGATACGACAGTGTTGTCTGTAATGATGTACAGGGCATCCACTTTTCCGGCAAGTGATTCAGCCGCCTGCTTGACTTCAGCAGAGGTGGACACAGATGATTCAACAACCTTGATGCCCGATTTGGCGGCTTCTTCTTTAAGCTTTTTTACCTGGACAGCTGAATTTTGTTCTCCGGAATTGTAGATGGTCCCAACTTTCTTAGCGCCGAGCTCATCTCCTATGAATTTAATGGATTTTGGGATGGCGTCAGGATGGGTATCCGTCGTTCCGGTAACATTCCCTCCTGGCTTATCCATGGATTTCACAAGCTTGGCATCTACAGGATCTGTCACCGAAGTAAAGACAATCGGGATCTGCTTTGTGGCATTTAGGGCACCGAGCGCACTCGGGGTAGAGTTTGCAAAGATCAGGTCTACTTTATCTCCTGCAAAATTATTGGCGATGGTCTGGTTATTGTTTTGGTCTCCCTGTGCATTTTGCACATCATATTTAGCTTTTACCCCTTTATCCTTTAATGCCTGTTTGAATCCCTTGAATGCTTCATCTAACGATGGATGCTGCACAATCTGGGTGACCCCGATTTTCACTTCCTCTTTTTTTCCGCTTTCATTTCCATTTGAGCTTGTACTGCTTCCGCATCCCGATAAGAATGCTGCCGTGCATAACAAGGCCGCTGCCGCGGAGATCATTCTTTTTTTCATTCCGTTTCCCCCAATAGTTATAAATTCTTCTTTTTCGCTGTTATGTTTAAATTATAATCGCCAAGCAAACCTCTTTTCAATGAATTTATTTAAATTATTAGAATTTTTTAATAACTATTTCCTATTTTCTTTTCCAAGCCATCTGTCAGCCCTTCAGTCCGGATAAATAGTAAGCACGCAAAAGGCTGACCCCAAAAGGAATCAGCCTGATTTATTATTCAGTTGCACCGCTTACGATATCAGCTACATCTTTACGTGTCAGTTTTTCTCTTCCATCTTTTAATGCCTGAAGTGTTCCTTTTGCCAATGCAAGGGGAATGTTGCAGAAATTGAATATAACCTTTGTTTCAATTCCTTCAAGATAACGATCTGCAAGAGATAGATTTTTTTCAGTAAAAGACAGCATCTTTTCAAAGTTCCATCCTTCGGGAAAGAAATTAACGCCCCGCTCTGCATCTTCCGTTCTGTTTCTAAGGATATTGACCGTCTGCAGCCCCCGGCCAAAGGCAATGGCCAATTCACGGTCAGACTCTGTTCCGTCATACCATTCCCAGATATCCGAAAGCATAACACCCACAAGGCCGGCCACATAATAGGTATAGTCATCCAGCTCTTCTTCTGTATGTATTTGCCAATCCTTTTCCGTCCATTTTGCCATTCCCTGAGCCATAATGGAAGTAGCCTCAAGAACCTTTCCGGTGATAGGCTGCGGAATCAGCATGATCCACTCTTTAAGAAGCAGAGAAACTTCAGGGAGCTCCTGTGAATGAGGATCAAGTAGAGCGGTCAATTCATCTTCGTATGCACCATTTTGCAGGAGTTTCCCGACAGAATTCAGCAGGTGTATTTTTGTTTCTTTCGGTAAGTTTGGATGATCTTCAATTTCATCAATCGCCCTCATGCATAAATAAGCAGCACCAACCGTTTCCTTAAGGCCTTCCGGCAGCTGGCTGATAGGTATAAAGAAGGTCCTGCTGGTTTTTAATAAAAATTCCATTGCTTTCTGCTTTAAATGTTTATCTTCAGTCATGTACATTTTCCCCTTTAAATATCTTTCACATATGTAATGTCTGCCTGATTACAGGCATACTGGAGCAAAAATCAGATCCCTGTTTCCTGCAGCAAAGTTTACGAGTCAGTCTTAATAAAAGAATATAGCACTATTAATGATACAGAACATACTAGCCTGATTGCAATGGTTTCGGTTGTTTTCCTGTCTAGCTGCCGTTATATAAAGGAATTTTTACCATCATGGTGTCTTCCGCAACGATGGTCTCCGGAAATATCTCCCTGCTTTCTTCTGCAAGCAGAAGCACATCTTCCGCAGTATAGCGTGAACTGATATGAGTTAAAATTAAGTGCCTGGCATTAGCCTGCTTTGCCGTGCAGGCGGCCTGGGCGGTTGTCGAGTGGAAATAATCATGGGCCATTTCAGCTTCGCTGGCGGAGAAAGTCGCTTCATGGACAAGATAATCTGCGTGACTTGCAAGCACCCTGGCATTTTCACATGTTCTAGTATCTCCGAGTATGCTGATAACTCTTCCCTTTTGCGGCTTGCCGATATAATCCTTACCATTTAAAACTCTGCCATCATCAAGCGTAACGATTTCCCCATTTTTCAGCGTCTTAAAATGAGGACCAGGCGCCACCCCATCCTGCAGCAGTTTTTCTATAAGAAGGCTTCCTGGCCGGTCACTTTCCTCGATCCGGTATCCTACACTGTATATTCCATGATCCAGAGGCAAAGCGGTCACGGTAAATTGGCCATCATCATAAATCACGCCCTGCTCGATTTCAACAATTTTCAGCGGATATTTCAGATGGGTGCCGCTGACTGAAAGGCTTACCTTAATAAAGTCTGCAATTCCTTTTGGGCCATAAACGGCCAGTTCTTCAGTTCCGCCTTGAAAGGACCGGGAGCTGATTAAACCAGGAAGCCCGTATATGTGGTCACCATGAAGATGGGTGATAAAGATTTTTTCAATTTTCCTGGGTTTTACAGGTGTCTTCATTATTTGATGCTGAGTGGCTTCCCCGCAGTCAAAAAGCCAGACCGTTCCCCGTTCCTCTAAAAGCTGAAGGGCAATGGATGAAACATTTCGGGATTTAGCAGGAACACCTGCTCCAGTGCCTAAAAAAACAAAATCCACAGTGATACCTCCGATAACGAGAATTCTTTTTTTAACTATAACATAATCGGGTGCCCGCATAAATCCGTGCACTGGCATACTGTGAACAGCGAATCTATTTTCCGGGAAATCAGCGCTAAAGGGATAAATTTGAATTTTACCCAAAGAAAGCACTTTCTTTGATTTCCTGATTCGCAAACTCTAAAATGGAAGGATCACAAATTATAGAATGCAAATAAAAACTTCATATGGAAAAGAGGTAATCTGCTCATGGAAAATGATAAACCATCCGGATTGATTATGATTTTTGGAGCAACTGGAGATCTCGCAAAGCGAAAACTGTTTCCATCGATATACCGCTTATTTCAAAAAGGAAACTTAAATAAGTTTGCAGTTGTCGGCGTAGCAAGAAGAACTTTGACTAATGAACAATTTCAGGAAAACGTCAAGGAATCTTTGGCAAACTTTGCTGGCAGTCAGGATCATGCAGAAGAATTTGCTTCACATTTTTATTATCACTCACATGATGTAACAAGCTCTGAATCTTATATTCAATTAAAGGATATTGCCGGGAAGCTAGATGCCCAGTATGGGCTTTTGGGGAATCGTATTTTTTACCTGGCAATGGCACCGGAGTTTTTCGGGACGATTGCAGAACAGATAAAAGCACAAGGGCTCACACACACAGCAGGGTATAAACGATTAGTGATTGAAAAGCCGTTCGGCCACAGCTTCGAGTCTGCAAAAGAACTCAACGAAAAAATCCGCAGTGCCTTTTCCGAGGAGGAAATTTACCGGATCGACCATTACCTCGGCAAAGAAATGGTACAGAATATTGAAGTGATCCGATTTTCAAATGCCATTTTTGAGCCGCTATGGAATAGCCGGTATATCTCGAATATCCAGGTCACCTCAAGTGAAACACTAGGTGTGGAAGAGCGCGGCCGGTATTATGAAAACAGCGGTGCCCTCCGGGATATGGTGCAAAATCATTTGCTTCAAATGGTAGCCCTCCTTGCCATGGAGCCCCCTATCCGTTTAACGGATGATGAAGTGCGGAGTGAAAAGGTGCGAGCGCTTCGTTCTCTGCGCCCGGTGGCAAAAGATGATGTGAAGAATTATTTTGTCCGGGGACAGTATGGATCAGGTTCTGCCGGTGGCAAGGAACTGCCAGCATATCGTGATGAGCAAAATGTAAATCCTGTTTCCAATACAGAAACATTTGTAGCCGGCAAACTTTTAATTGATAATTTCCGCTGGGCTGGCGTGCCATTTTACATCCGTACAGGGAAGAGGCTTGAAGCGAAATCCACTGCCATTGTCGTTCAATTCAAGGACATTCCTATGAATTTATATTACGGGGCAGAACAGGTGCTTAATCCTAACCTCCTTGTTATTCATATCCAGCCAGATGAAGGAATCACCCTTCACCTGAATGCCAAAAAGTCCGGAAAAGATATTGAAACAACTCCAATAACTTTAGCCGCATCCAATAACAGCATTGACAGAATCAATACGCCCGAGGCATATGAAAAGCTATTGTTCGACAGTATGAGAGGCGATGCCACGAACTTTACACATTGGGATGAGGTTGCTCTTTCCTGGAAATTCGTCGATAGCATTTCTGAAGCCTGGGAAACCGAAAAGGATTCATCTTTCCCGAATTATCCTTCGGGTTCAAAAGGGCCGGAGTGCGCAAATGAATTGCTGAAAAAAGACGGGCATTTTTGGTGGCCCATCGAAAAGCTGGAATCTGGCGGCTGATCAGCTTTCAGCAGTGAAAAAGGATGCCATGCGCTTTTATTGAAGTATAAAGTAACTACTAAAAACACGTGTTAAGTCAAAGAATAATATAAAATGTTAAACATCTTAATACAAAAGTAAAGGATAGATATAAACAGACTATAATCTGTATTATCTATCCTTTTTTTCGGACTACATACAACCTCATTTACAACTACAACAAATTTTTCGTGTTGTTGCACAAAAGCACCCTATAGTTTAAGAACAATTCATCACAGATTTTTTTCTTAAGTGCTGTGCAATTGATTGCATTTGTTTTGCACAAACAAGCCATTTAGCTTTCACATTTTTATTAAATCTAAAATATCTTTCGGTTCCTTTAATACAAAGTCTACTGAATCAAATCCTTCATTTGTTTTAGCCCCCCATAAAGCAAGGGCAAACTTAACACCTGCACTTTTTGCACATTGCATATCATATATAGAATCTCCAATGTATACTGTTTCATCTTGATTAGCATTTAACCCATCTAAACAGGCTAATAAGGGTTCAGGATGCGGCTTATGTTTTTCAGTATCACTTGCAGATATTGTGTAAGAAAAAAAAGAACTCAATCCAAACGGTTCAAATTCATCAATTAACTCTTGCTTGGTTTTTGAAGTCACAATACCAGTTCTGACAGGGCTTTCTGATAAAGTTTTTATAACACTTTCTAACTCCGAAAAAACATTTACCTCGTGAGAAAATTCTAGTACAGTCTCTGACCACTTTGGGTGAACACGTTCCACATCCATCACATTCAGTCTTCGTAATGTTTCTTTTCCTGGTATTCCTAAAGCAAATCTTAAATCCTCTAATTGATAATCTTTGCCCTCTTCTTTTAAAACTTTTTGTAAAGATTTTAATATAGCTTTTTCTGTATCTAATATGGTCCCATCCACGTCAAAAATCACATATTGAAACAATCCTTATCCCTCCCCCTCCATAATTTCTAATTATATAAACACTTTAACGTAATCAAGTCCGCCGTTTTACGTTTCTTCGTGTTTTCCTACGAGTTCTGATACCCCTTTAACAGTGTAATCTTTCATTAATTCATCACCCTAAATACAAGTAATTTATCATAATATTCATTTTTACCTTAACGATGTTACTGTAAGTAAAAAACTATTCTGTATTTTCGTGGTAGTAAATGAGGTCATATAGGGGTCTAACTAAAATAAAAAGGCATATCACGTGACTTGTGATATACCTCTAAATAATAAAATGTTAAACATTTTATTAAAACCCACTCTATAATTAAAGAAATAAGTAATTATATATCTTTAATTTTACAGAGTAGGCATCCTTTTCTTCGGGACTATGAAACTTTATTTCCAAGAAATTTCTCTTTTATGACATGCACAATCTCTTTACTTTTATGAAGAGGTTTGTGCTGTTTAACTTCTGAATTAATCCAATGTGATATTCCTGTCTCGATTCCGATTAACAGCAAGAATACAAATATAATAACCCAGATCATAACAACAATCACTCCTCTTTTTAAAGCCATCATGCTATTGTATGTATGATTGCCCGTTTCCTTGTGAGTGGCCGTAAAATTCTTTTACTATCCATATCCCCATTTTTAAAGAAAGCAAACATATTATTAATCTTATATAAAAAAATTACTGCAGAAAAATCCCAACCGGCCTATTTTAATATAGGGATATTACCCTGTTTTTTTATTTCTCTGCCAGTCCCGCCTGACTACTATACACTAATAAAAAAATAATCATTTGTTATTCATGTCCCTGTCTCCAATTGTGTTTGCTATGGAAGTGCACAATTTTACTGAATTAGCTGCTAAAAACAGTTGCTTTCTTAGACATAAACCTTCACTATTAGAAAGGTAAGACACTTAAAAGAAAAGATTGCAGGTGAGCTCATGATAGAAATTAAAACATCTCCGCTCAGCGACGGAGAATTCAATAGAGGCGTGTTTGCAAAAACCGATATAGCAAAAGGTGAACTGATTCACGAAGCACCGGTTATATCTTATCCTAATGAGCAGCATGTTCACATCGAAAAAACGCTGCTTGATGATTATGCTTTTGAATACGGCGTGAACCATACAGCAATCCTGCTGGGATATGGCATGCTATTTAACCATTCATACGAACCGAATGCCACGTATGATATCAACTTTAAAAACCACACCTTTGATTTTTATGCATATAAGGATATAAAAGCAGGAGAGGAAATTCTTATTAACTATAACGGTGATGTGGATGACAATGAACCACTATGGTTTAATAAAGAAGAAGAAAAATAAGCTCCAATAAAAAACACATAGAGGCCTAATATATGGCCAGCTGTGTGTTTTTCTTTATGTCTATTTTCGTAAACATTGCTGACATGGAACAGGGCTGATGTTACAATGGATTCGCCTCAAGAACACATTAAAAAACAGCAAGAGAGCCGTCTTCACTTATCGTCAGTCTTGATCCCATTTTTGCTTTTTATCTATTTTAACATCCTTAGTGTTTGTGTCTTTAAGAGCAAAATTGTCAAATAAATCTTTGTTAAAGCTTGTTTCTGTGCCAATAGCCGCGGTCTTTGGGTCAGGAGCTGTGCCGACTCCCCTTTTTATGATGCTTTTCCCGAATTTAGTCTGCAGCTGTTCCATTGCCTTGTACAAGGGCTCTTTTTTAGCTTCGTTTTCAAAGGAAAAAAGATCAAGCTGCAAAGAGGCGGTTTCTTTTTCTTTCACTTCAAATGCAGTTACACCAAGCAGCCTTACCTTCTCTCCGTCCCAATTCTTTCTGAAGAGATCCGCACAAAGAGCATGAATATCCTCCTTTAACCATACAGGATTTGGAGTGAGCTTGCTTCTAGTAATCGTTTTAAGGTTTCCGTAACGGATGGTCACTCCAATTTTTTGGCCGACGAGCCCTTTGTTTTTGAGCCGTATTGCCACTTTTTCAGATAACTTGCCAAGAATGGCAACCAGCTCTTTTTCGCTGGATGTATTTTTTGGCAGTGTGGTTGAATTGCCGACGCTTTTATGGTCATGTATGGATTCTGGATCAACCAGACGCCCGTCATTGCCGTTTGCACGTTCCTTTAAACGCACTCCATTTATCCCCAGCAGATTCTTAACAGAGAACTCCTGGGCCTTTGCCAGATCTCCAATTGTCATGATATTTATCGAATGAAGCTTTTCCGCTGTTTTTTTTCCGATTCCATGCATTTCGCCAACTTCAAGCGGCCAAAGCTTAGCCGGAACATCCCGTTTGCGCAATATGGTAATGCCCATTGGCTTTTTCATATCTGAAGCTGTTTTGGCAAGGAATTTATTTGGGGCAATACCGATCGAACAGGGCAGGTCCATTGTTTCTAATATACGCTGCTGAATACTGCGGGCAATTTCAAGCGGTGAGCCTAGCGGTGCACATTCGGTTATATCCAGATATCCCTCATCAATGGATACCGGCTCAACCTGTTCTGTGTATTGCCTTAGAATATCAAATATTGCGAGTGACGCTTTCCGGTACCGTTCAAAATTAGGCTTTTGAAGAATGAGCTGAGGACAAAGCTTCTTGGCTTCCCAAATGGGCATTGTTGTCTTTACGCCAAATTTTCTCGCTTCATAGCTGCAGGTGACAATAATTCCCCGCCGCTCTTCCACATTGCCGGCTATGGCAAGGGGTTTTCCCTTAAGTGACGAATCATAAGCCATTTCAACAGAAGCATAAAAACTATTCATATCGACATGAAGAATAACTCTTCCTTTTTTTGGATACATTTCCTTCAAAACTGCCACTTCCTTATACACCTAATATCCTTTCACTATTGTATCAGATTATAAGCGAAATTCCAGAACACTCATTTGGTTTACGCTGACTAAAGAAGAGCGCCTTGATTATCAGAACTGGTTTTCAGATGTATAAAGGGTAATGATACTAGCAAGCTTGCAGATTTCACTGAATATCTATGTGTCCAGATGATTTTTTTAAAGAAGGCAGGGTTTTTGCCATCTGCTAATATCATTAAGGTTATGAATGATACTGAGAATATGTAAAAAAGCAGCGTCTTTGCTGCCTTTTATTCACGGCAGGTAATCTGTTTAATTATGATGTAGATGTAAATATACATCATAGATATGATTTTTCATCCCTCCTTACTGCATTAATAACCAAGCAGCCCCAAAAAACACCAAAATTGAACTTCATTACTTTGCAGCCAGTGTACCAAAAGACGTTATCAAAGTATCGATATTGCTCCAAGCCAAGTTAGCAAAATAAGCATTTTTTACTGAATGAGGAATCTTATCGACAAAGTCCCTAAACATAACTTCAGGAAGATTATTGAGTAAATTGGATATAAAAGTTATAACTTTCCCATTAGTATAAAAGCGCTGAATGGATTGTCCATCATTTAGAATTTTAAAATGCTGAATTACCAGCATATGTTAAAACGAACATATTGAAAGCTGAAAGCAAATAAAACAACATCCCATGGTGTGTACTTTACTATATCGCTCAAACCCATTTTGATTTATAAGCATCCCAGTCATATCAGAGGGATTGATACTGCCATACCGGCCAATTCCAAAGAGACCCAAATGGTGTACGTAAAAAGAGGCTTACCCGGGGTACAATGAAGATAGTAAAACATATCACCGGATTGCCGTTTAAAATCGAATCGAGGAGTTTGCACATAGATGGAAGGAGTCTAATCCCATTTTACAGGTACTTTGGGACTTCAATGGAAGATCTTTCTTAAAATAGTTTTGAGGTTCTGCAAAAACAGAATAGAAAACTCCTCCAATCATAGAAAACTGCATCATCATTTTAAGGATTAACCCGTTTGTCTTTTCTTCTGTGGATTATTTGAGCATACTTCATCAAAGAAGAAAATTGGGATTCTTGCATGCTATTTTCTGTAAACATTTTTTCACTGGACTTCATTAATGTCTGAATGATCATTGCTCTTTTTTCTTTAGGATCATGTGTTTCTGGCAATTCCTCGATAGTTTCCTGAGGGACTGAGTTCAAGCTTTCTTCTGCCTGGTTTTCTTGGATTGCAGATTGTATATTCTTTTTATTATTTGATGAAGAAAATTCCTTCTTACTTACTTCTATGTTTTTTTTCTTTTTTTCAGTGGATATTTGTTCCTTATATTCAGCCGTATCCTCAATTGTTTCGGCCTGATATTTGTCCGCTTTATGTTCTTTAGATCGAGTACCTGGTTGTTCGAATCCAGGCGAAACTCCATGTTGTCCGCTTTTTCCTTCGCGGGTAACCGCTGATATTAGCTGTGTTAATACTTCAAGTCCCTGATTTACCTCTAATAAAACTTCTTGATCTTTAGCCATTTCAGATTGAGCAGATGGTTCTTCTTTTACTTCAGGTAAAACCTCCTGACGAACACTTTTTTCAAGATGTGCAGCTGACTCTTCATTTACTTTCGAATCTAATGCATCCTTTAGCTCAGCATTAAATCCCTTTCCTTGATTTGCTTCCGATAAAATTTCTTGATCTTTAGCCATTCCAGATTGAGCAGATGGTTCTTCTTTTACTTCAGCTAAAACCTCCAGATGTTCACTTTTTTCAAGGATTGCAGCTGACACTTCATTCACTTTAGGATCTAATGCATCACTCTCTTCCTTTAGTTCAGCATTAAATTCCTTTCCTTGATTTGCTTCTGACTGTTTATTATCAGTTTTTCCCTCCCTGTTTTCCTGTTGTTTATTCTCGGACGATTCCCTCTTATTGATACCTTTTAAAATATAATGTATATTAGATAATTGGATATAAGATTGTTTATCCTTATTAAATAACTCGATATAATTATCCGTTACAGTACCCAATAACCCTTCAAAGGACAGAATACTATCTCCATTAACTGTCACCCACTGATGTCTTAATTCATTTAGTAATTCTATAAAGGTTTGTTTCTGTGTTGAATTGTAATCAAAGACTTTACTCTTGAAATCTCTGGTATTTTTAGACACTGCATAAATCTGATTTAAGTTAAAATAACATTCTTTAGCTTGATTCATTTGAATGACAAGAAAATCATTTTTCACATCAAGCAAGAATCCATTATGAACATTTTGATTATTTGAAATGATACTAATATTAAAACCTATCAGTTGATGAAGTTCCTTGTAAAAATTTGGTTTTATCAACTTAGTGCCCTCCTTAATATAGGCAGGGTCGCTTCTCTAATAGAAGCGACACAAGTATGGGATAATTTATTTATTCTTTTCTCTTGATCTTCTATCTGAGTTTCTTTCTGAGTTCTTATCTGATTTCTTATCTGAATTTTTATCTGAGTTTTTGTCTGAGTTTTTATCTGAATTTTTGTCTGAGTTTTTATCTGAGTTCTTATCTTGATTATTTCCTGCCTTTTCATCTTCTTTTTCCACTTTTTCCCCATAGCTGATACTGCGGATATGGAACATGGCCAGGCGGATAACTTCTTCGTTTAAAAATACCGTAACGAAATCATCATTTATATCGCAAAGTATTCCTTCAAGTTTCTCTGGGCCGCCACGGTTAATATTTACCCAATGATTTCTAAGTTCATCAAGTAAGCATTTAAAATTTGAAGCTGTTTTATAAGAAAAATCCTCAGGGACCTCAACTTTAAACTCGAATCCTTTTTTTACATTCTCAGTAATACTTTTAATATGATCAGTTTTATAGTAGATGACACCTTCTTGCTCAGTTAATATCGCCAAATGGTCATCTGAAATGCCTAATAATAATCCTGTCCTAGATTCCGGACCCCCCCTATCTACCCTGAGAACCTTGCCAATCATATGAGTAAACAATTCCTTATTCATCAATATTTTTCCCCTTCCTCGATAATCATTTTCCCTGTATTAATATGTGTCATGGAAGGACATTGGAACGAGATAAAAGACTATTTTCTCTTCAATAAGACTGAAATTACATAAAAATGTGTATTCGGCCTATCGTAATACGGTGTAATTTTATGGCTTTAATGATTGTAAGAAGAATAGCCTAAGCCATTAGGTGCCACTTTGGATTATCGAATTTCAAAACACCAAACACCGGGGTTTTAATCCCCCCAATACTGATACACGAAGATTTACACTGAAGACAAGGGGCTTTTTATAGAGGAAATTCCGCTAAAAATATGGACAAGAACTGTTTCGCTAAGGAAAGCCGGAAAATGGTAAGAAAATAAATCGGAGGATCAAGCTTTGCATTCAGCAAATAGAAAACAGGGAAAATTAAGGTTGGATAACCTAACTTTTTATGAATTTTAAAAGAAGGTGGAGTGAACCTACAGGTGTATTTTTTGAAGAAGATCAATCGCTGAATCAGGGAAAAGTACTATACTTAGATGGTTTATACAGCCGTATCGGGCTCTTCCAGAAAAACAAGCAACTGTAAACCAATTAAGCCGCCTTAGATGGATTGGAAGATGCAGTAGTATATGAATTAGCAGCAGCTTCGAAAAATGTAGTCTGGAGACCTTTTCAATCATTGAAACGCAGTCTCTCGTTTCATATGCGGCCCTCAAAGAAGGTGACTAACTATGGAAAATAAAAGTGAGTATTAGATCCTGTAAGAATAAGTGAACATGATTCGCCGGCACAAACGGAATGATAACAAGATTTCGGAAAAGAGCGGAGAAAATAAATTTTCTCCGCTCTTTTCCAAAAACAGAAGGACAAGACTGCATCCTGCACTTCGTCTTAATTGACGGGCCATTCATCAGCCCGATTGCTGGTTTAATATGTAATTTTCTATGCCGCTGATTCCTTCTATTGACTGGAATAACACCTGGGGGTCAATAATGGAAATCAGCCTGCCTTCACCCAGGTCGGCTACACCTGTTATGTATTTTGTTTTTTGATAGCCCAGGAAACCTGCTACCTTAATTTGTTCCAGTGCAATATCGAGGATTTCGCGGGCATCATCCGCAATAAGCCCCATCGTCATGCCATCTGTATTCAATAATATCCACTTTCCCTGTTTTTCCAAAGGTTTTTTATACGGGAACAAAACCTTTTGAATAGAAATCATGGGAATCAGCGTACCTCTGATGGCTGCCATTCCTTCGACAGTATCGGAGAAATGGGGGATTGCCGTTAAGCTCTCAGGCTTTTCAATGGATTGCACCGTTTCAATAGGCAAACCAAATTCTTCTTCCCCGGATGTAATCACCACAATTTTCCGCGAATCCTTCATCACGTCATCACCCGCAATCTTTTTAATAGGAACTGTTAATCTTGTCTGCTATTTTCCAGTTTTTAAAAAGGAGCTTAGTCAAATTAACCTAAACGGTCCCCTTTTCTTCCGTGACTATTTTACCATAAAAATCAGAAAAAGAGAGAAACTCCTATGACAGGAATTTCTCTTTTTCATTGATTATTCGCCTGCTACTTCCTTGATGATGGCAATGACCATTTCTCCCAGCTTAGTTAGTTCTTCAACCGGAATGCTTTCATTGGTCGTGTGGATTTCTTCATAGCCAACAGCAAGGTTGACAGTGGGAATTCCAAATCCGGCGATTACGTTAGCATCACTTCCGCCTCCGCTTTGCAGCAATTCGCAAGGACGGCCGATTTTTTCGGCAGCTTTTCTTGCCACTTCCACTACATGGTCACCTGCACCGTATTTGAATCCAGGGTACATGACTTTCACATCAACTTCAGCCCGGCCGCCCATTTCTTCTGCAGCTGATTCGAACGCCTCTTTCATCTTTTGCACTTGCTTTTCCATTTTTTCAGGCACAAGGGAACGTGCTTCTGCTAAAATCTCAACATGGTCGCATACGATATTCGTTTGCTGGCCGCCTTCGAAGCGTCCAATATTAGCCGTTGTTTCTGAATCGATGCGTCCAAGAGGCATCCTGGAAATGGCTTTAGCAGCAATAGTAATTGCTGATACACCTTTTTCAGGAGCAACACCCGCATGGGCTGTTTTGCCGGTGATGACAGCAGAAACCTTTGCCTGCGTAGGAGCAGCTACAATAATGTTTCCAACCTTCTCGTCGCTGTCAAGCGCATAGCCGAATTTTGCCGTAACTAATGAACGGTCCAAAACCTTAGCCCCAACAAGACCGGATTCCTCTCCGACTGTAATGATGAATTCAATTGTTCCATGTGCAATGTTTTGCTCTTTGATCACCTTGAGTGTCTCAAGCATAACAGCAAGCCCTGCTTTATCATCGGCACCAAGAATTGTTGTGCCGTCAGAAACGATCACACCATCTTTAATGGACGGTTTGATTCCTTTGCCAGGAACTACGGTATCCATGTGAGAAGTAAAGTAGATGGTATCTGCTCCTTCTTTCGTACCTTTAAGAGTACAAATCAGATTGCCCGCTCCATGGCCTGTTTGTGCAGTAGTATTATCTTCAAAAACTTCTACTCCAAGGCTTGAAAACTTCTCCTTAAGCACTTTTGCAATTTCTGTTTCAAATTTTGTTTCAGAATCGATTTGCACCAATTCCATAAATTCTTTTACTAAACGATCTTCATTAATCATCCCGGCAAAACCTCCAAAAATTTTCAGGCAGTATGCTGATACATTCATACTGCACTTCTGTTTAATTTGTCTGCTTTTTAGCAATATGTATAATCCCACCTTTAGTATACTGCTAAAAACAGATGCTCGGCAAATATTCCGTTTTTTTTCTTCTGATCATCAAAGCGGTATATTACCGTGCTTTTTAAACGGCCGGGATTCTTTCTTGTTTCTCAGCATTTCAAGCGATTGGATAAGCTTGATCCTTGTTTCACGGGGGTCAATCACATCATCGACCATTCCCTGGCTCGCTGCTACATATGGATTTGCGAACTTCTGCCTGTACTCCTCGATTTTTTCGGCACGTGTCTCTTCAGGATTTTCGCTGTTCTGGATTTCACGCGCAAAAATAATATTGGCAGCCCCTTGGGAGCCCATTACCGCAATTTCGGCATTTGGCCAGGCAAAAACAAGATCCGCTCCAATGGATTTGCTGTTCAATGCTACGTACGCCCCTCCATATGCTTTCCTTAGGATAACGGTTAATTTAGGCACAGTGGCCTCTGAATATGCGTACAGGATTTTAGCTCCATGGCGGATAATGCCTCCGTGCTCCT
The DNA here is from genome assembly GCF_900112495.1 of Bacillus sp. OV322. Lineage (GTDB taxonomy): Bacteria > Bacillota > Bacilli > Bacillales > DSM-1321 > Peribacillus. The sequence goes on along the minus strand of NZ_FOMA01000003.1, from coordinate 318,958 downwards.
GTTTGACACCAGGAAAAAATCCAGAAACATCTTCAAAGGTAATAAGTGGTATATTAAACGAATCACAAAACCGGATAAACCTTGACGCTTTGTCGGAGGAATCGATGTCCAGCCCTCCTGCTAATACCTTAGGCTGATTGCAGATAAGACCTACCGTCTCCCCCTTGATTCTTGCCAGTCCCACAACAACATTCTTGGCAAAATTCTTCTGGACTTCCATAAAGGATCCGCTGTCAGCCACCTGCTCAATGACTTTCCGGACATCATAGGGGCGAAGGCCATCAAATGGAATGACTTCTGTCAAATCCGGACGATAGTCATCTTCCTGTGAAGCCTCAAGCCGCGGCGGCTTTTCTTCATTATTCTGCGGAAGATAGCTTAGCAGTTCCCTCACCATCTTCAGGACTTCTTCTTCAGACTCTCCCTTGAAGTGGGCATTTCCGCTGATGGTATTATGGACATCCGCTCCACCAAGGTCCTCGGAGCTTATTTTTTCTCCTGTAACCGTTTCAATGACTTTTGGCCCTGTGATAAACATCTGGCTCGTTTTCTCCACCATGAAAACAAAGTCTGTAATGGCAGGAGAGTAAACGGCCCCGCCCGCACACGGCCCCATTATGACAGATATCTGGGGAATAACTCCTGAATAAATCGAATTCCTATAGAAAATATGTCCATACCCGTCCAGCGAAACGACTCCCTCCTGGATCCGGGCACCGCCAGAATCATTCAGTCCTACAAAGGGGGCTCCATTCTTGGCAGCCAAGTCCATGACATTGGCAATTTTCTTTGCATGCATTTCGCCCAATGCCCCGCCAAATACGGTAAAGTCCTGAGAAAATAAGTAAATGTCCCTGCCATTCACTTTTCCGTATCCGGTTACCACTCCGTCACCAGGCCCCTTTACCTTATCAAGGCCAAAATCCCTGCTTCGGTGTTCAATGAAGGGATTCAATTCGATGAACGTCCCTGGATCAACAAGCAGCTCAATTCTCTCTCTCGCAGTCAGCTTTCCTTTTTCATGCTGCTTTTCAATTCTTTCGTCCCCGCCCCCTAGCTCCACTTCCCTGCGCCTGTCATAAAGCTCATTAATTTGTTCATAGATGTCAGTCATTTGTGTTTTCCTCCTTTTTGGGTTCGCACAATTCATAAAGCACGCCAGAAGCTGATTTGGGGTGCAAAAAAGCAACACTTGCCTGATGAGCCCCTATTCTCGCAGTTTCATCAATCATCTTTATCCCAGAGCTTTTTATTTCTGCAATTCGTTCTTCAATCCCCTGCACTCCCCAGGCAATATGGTGGAGGCCTTCTCCTCTTTTTTCAATAAATTTAGCAACAGGGCTGTCCTCTGATAACGCTTCCAATAATTCCAGCTTTACATTATTTGCAGAGATGAAGGCAACCTTCACTCCCTGGCTTTCCACTGCCTCAATCCCTAACAGCTTTAAACCAAACGTTTCTGTATATAGCGGCAGCGCCTGATCAATCGACTTTACCGCTATCCCTATATGATCCACTTTTTCAATCATGGCAAGCAGCTCCCAACTTTAGATTTACCACTATTTCAACATAACAATATTCGGTATAAATCGTCATAATTCCTGCTGAAAATCTGCTTTTCTTAAATATTGCATCAAAAAACAGATGAAACTGGCAAAAACCGCAAGCATGCCGGGACACTGCCTGCTTTGAAGTTTGACTTTATTCTTGTGAACGCAGAGGACAGACGGTAAAATAATAGTAATAAACGTAATCGGGGAGAGAAAAAATGAAAAACAAAAAGTTCACAAAAATCGTTGTATACGTCATGCTGCTATCCATGCTGCTAACCACCCTCCTATCAGGCATAGCCTTCTTGCTTTAACACAAAGCGCAAGCGCCTGTTCAGCCTCGACCAGCATAAGCCACGTAAGAATAGAAGGTGCTCTTTGCCTTCAATTCTTGCGGGGCTTATGACCTCGAGAGGCTAGGCGCTGGAGCTGGATTAAAAAGCGCAAGCGCCTGTTCAGAGGATCAAAGACTAAGAACGCCGCTTCCTGCGGCAACGTCTTTGTGACCCCCATCCTGGGGGCCTCAGCATAAGACGCGTAAGAATAGAAGGTGCTTTTTGCCTTCAATTCACTTATGATCTCGAGAGGCTGGACGCTGAAATAAAAAAGAGAGAAAATCCGTTTGGATTTTCTCTCTTTTTTATTGAATTGCTCCATATTGGCGCCCAATGCTTTGGAAATCCTTGCTGGATTTTGTGATCAAGACTTTTGTCCCAATCGGCACCAGTTCATAAAGAGTTTCTATATTTTCTTTGAGGAGCCTTACACAGCCGTGGGATATATGCTTGCCGACTGAAGATGGATCGTTTGTTCCATGTATTCCATAGATCCTGCCGTCCGTCCCTTTTGCATCAAAACCAATCCATCTTGTTCCAAGCGGATTTCTCGGGTCACCGCCGGGTATATCCTTTTTCCGGTAATAAGGATCCACTGCTTTCACTTTAACCGTAAACAAGCCCTCAGGTGTTAAATCATCGCTTTTCCCGGTTCCTGCGGGATAAACCTGCTGCACCTTGTTATCTTTTATAAAGGCAAGCTTATTTGAAGATTTATTAATGATAACCAGGGAATCCCCCGGCTGAAGAGCTGATGCTGATACAGGGAACAGGAAAACCGCAAGCAATAAAGAAAGCAAAAATTTCATTGGAAAAGTCCTTTCTTTCCTTCTGTTTTGCTTAGTTTACGCAGTTGCCCTTTTTTTCATTCTTACCTTTCTCCTATGAGGCAAACCTTTGAAGGAATGCTTCAGCATCAGGTACTCTTCCATTTCCTTCATCAGCTGAAATAAAGAGGCTCTTGATTCAAATTCTTCCCTGGATTTGGGAAGTTCCATTTGTTTAAAGTCCTCTTCCATTTCTTTCAGTTTTTCAAGATAAATGATGGCTGTATTCTGGGGGTGGACATTTTCACCCAGGTCTTTAATAAAATCAGCAAGCATCCCGCTTTGCTTCACCTTTGCAGGAATGTTCGCGGCGAGAGGAAGGATTCGCTGAATGACATCGAATTGCTTTTCCCTCATTTTAAAATAATGATAATAAATATCTTCTTCCCGCAGGAAATGATTTTCGACATCCCGAAAGGCAAGGGATTTCGCTTCGGCTATGATGCGGTTTGTCTCCGTAATTTCTTTCCCTTCCCAGTCGCTGGCGTTTGTTCTCAGGTACTTCGAAATTTGCCGGAGTATCCTGCTGAAGTTTTCTTCTATTTCCTCCTGATAACGGATCATTTTGTTTTCAACGCTTGGCATATACCAGTTCATCGCAAGCGCCACTCCTATCCCAATGGCAATCAAAGCTGTTTCATTTAGCAATAAATTGAGAGTGATGCGCCCTGCTGAATATAGATGCAGGATGATGACACTGCTTGTCACGATTCCTTCATTGATTTTAAATGCTACAGTTGCAGGAATAAATAGCAGAAGAATCAGGCCGATTACTAGAGGATGAAAAGCGATGGCGTCGAATAGGAAGCTTGAAAAAATCATCGCAAGCATGCAGGCCAGAAAACGCGACCATGACGCCCGCAGAGATTTCTTTTTTGTGGCTTGAATGCACAAAATGGTTATGATGCCTGCAGAGGGAAAACTATGCAGATCAAAAAGCTGGGCAAGAATAATTGCCAGCGCTGTCCCGACAGCCGTTTTAATGGTCCGGTAACCGATTTTTATTTTAAACATGTTTTGTACCACCTTGCCGCAAATTCTTCGTTATAAATTATCTTGCTCTATCAAAAAATATTTTACAAGTAATCATACCTCATTTAAGTCTATTTTACATGTGTGAAAAGAATCACATATTAATGGCCATCAGAAAATATCACAAAAAAAGCTGCTCCATTAAGTCATCAATGATGACGCTGGAGGCAGCCCCTTTCTTTTAATCTATCATGGCTGGCTTATAATCCGGCTCACTTTTTGAGCTTACCAGGACCCGTTTAAAGCACTTTTTCCAAAAAGTCTCTTGCCCTCGGGCTTTTTGGGTTAGAAAAGAATTCCTGCGGCGAACTGTCTTCAACAAGGACTCCATCATCGAGGAACAATACCCTGTCTGCCACTTCACGGGCAAATCCCATTTCATGTGTAACGATGCACATCGTCATGCCTGTATGCGCCAGGGACTTCATGACTGACAAAACTTCTTTCACCATTTCTGGATCAAGAGCCGATGTAGGTTCATCAAACAAAATGACGCCTGGATTCATTGCAAGTGCACGTGCTATGGCCACACGCTGTTTTTGACCGCCAGAAAGACGGACCGGATATTCGTTTGCTTTATCCGCAAGTCCGACAGTTTTCAAAAGCTCCATTGCCTTACCTTCTGCCTCGCCTTTGGACAACTTTTTAACCTTCATAGGAGCATATGTCAGATTCTCCATGACTGTTTTATGCGGGAAAAGCTGAAAATGCTGAAAGACCATGCCAACATTTTCACGCACCTTCATAATATTGGTTTTTTTATCTGTGACGTCCATTCCGTTAATGGTGATGGTGCCATCTGTCGGCTGTTCAAGCAGGTTCATGCATCTTAAAAAGGTCGATTTCCCCGAGCCGGATGGACCGATGATTGCGACTACTTCTCCTTCTTTCACTGTTGTGCTGATGCCTTTGAGCACATCGAGCTTACCAAAGCTTTTACGGAGATTTTCAACTTTAATCACTGCGCCTCATCCTCCTTTCAATTACTTTTCCGATGATTGTAAGAATCATGACCATGACATAATAAATGACTCCGGCAAAAAGGATAGGCTCAAAGAACTTGTACTTTTCCCCGCCGACAATATAAGCGCGCCTCATAATGTCTCCAAGTCCGATGATTGTCACTATCGCTGATTCTTTTGTTAAAGAAATCAGTTCATTCATTAGCGCTGGCAGGATATTTTTAATTGCCTGCGGGAGTATGATATTAAGCATCATGCTTCTGTAGGGAACTCCCAGTGCCAAAGCTGCTTCTCGTTGGCCTTTGTCCACGCCGAGGATTCCTCCGCGGATAATTTCTGAGATATACGCTGCTGAATTCAATCCGAATGATAAAAATGCAGCTTCATATGCTTCAATCTGAAAGCCAAACAGCTGAGGCGAACCATAGTATATAAGCATCAGCTGAAGAACAAGCGGTGTTCCCCGGAAAATCGAGGTATAAAAATCAGCAATCCAATTTAAAATTTTAATTTTGCTTATTTTTAATAGAGATAATAGTATCCCAAGTATAAATCCAATAATTGCAGCAACGATGACTACTTTTATCGTTGTTGATACGCCTCCCAAAATATATGGGAGGGACGGAATAATGCTTTTAAAATCAAGATTCATGTTCTTCGCCCTTTCCTATTAATCTATCCATAGCCTGTAAATAAGGGGCAAGCGCGGAAAAACGTCCAGAAGGCATGATGCTTTCTGGACGCTTCACCAGTGGAAAGCTCAAATTATTTTGAAGCTTGATCTCCAAACCATTTTATGACAAGCTTTTTCACTTCTCCATCATCCTGCAGCTTCTTTAGTTCCTTATTGAATTTATCTGTCAGCTTGCTTCCCTTTTGGAAAGCAATCGCAGATCCTGCCCCATTCTGGGCTGTTTTTATGACGTTACCTGTCAGGTCTTTGTTGCCTTTCAGGTAACCTTTCGCAACTGTATCCTCGATGATGGCAGCATCAAAGCGGCCTGCTTTGATTTCCTCCACCAATTCAGGGATCCGGTTTCTTTTTTCTACCTTCAAGCCGATTTTATCCTTTTTCACTAGGTCTGAAGCGATGCCTTCCTGGATGGAAGCAAGCTGGACTCCTACTGTCTTTCCTTTTAAATCCTGAGGAGTTTTGATATTGCTGTCTTTTTTCGCAACAATCATGTGATTCGACGTGTAATAAACATCACTGAAGTCTACACTTTTTTTTCTGTCAGGGGTTGGAGTCATTCCTGCCATGACGAGGTCTGCCTGTTTGTTTTGAAGGGCTGGCACCAGTCCATTAAAATCCATGTCCTTAACCGTTAATGTATAGCCAAGCTTTTTCGCAATTAATTTAGCCAAATCTACATCAAAGCCTTTAATTTCATCCCCTGTGGATGTTTCCACATATTCAAATGGCCGATAATCCGCAGAAGTTGCCATTGTAAGTGTCTTTCCTCCGCTGCTGTTTGCTCCATCCTTGTTTCCGGATGTTCCGCAGGCAGCAAGCGCACCAGCCAGCAAAATAATAGATAGTAAGAGTCCAAGTCTTCTTTTTATACTCATGATGATTTCCTCCGATAATTTTCTGTTTGAATATTACTTAATAACTATACGATAAAATGTATTTTAACACATATAAATATTTATGCAATATTATTCATAAAAATAAATTTTTTAATGATTTATCCCTATTTGTTTATGTATAATCACCGATTAAAAGAAAACGCTTACTTAAATTTTCTATAAAAAAGGCTGTTTTCGTAAACTTTGTTGCTATGAAACAAGGTGGTTGATTTCCGCTCCAGGATGCTCGCTTTCCGCGGGGCGGGCGGTGAGCCCACAGGAGTCTCGCACCTTATGCTCCAATCAACCTGACTTGACAATGGGAACGCCTCACATAAAAAAACAACAATCTTTAAGAAAAGAGCCATAAAAAAAAGACCCGAATCATCGGATCTCTCTTAATTTTTATACTTCTTCACAGTATTGGTCGAAGTATCCTTGAAGCTTATTCACAACACTCATTGGGTCATGGCCTTCAATTTCGTGTCTTTCGATCATGGTAACAAACTGGCCATCCTTCAGCAGAGCAAAAGATGGAGATGAAGGAGGATAGCCTTCAAAATGGGCTCTTGCTTTTTCCGTTGCTTCTTTATCCTGTCCTGCAAAAACAGTCACCAGGTGATCTGGGCGCTTGTCATAATGTACGGAATGAGCAGCAGCCGGCCTTGCAATACCTCCTGCGCAGCCGCAGACTGAATTTACCATAACAAGTGTCGTTCCCTTTTGTGAAAATGCAGATTCAACATCCTCAGGTGTCTTTAATTCTGTATATCCAGCGTTTTTAATTTCATCGCGGGCTTGTTTTACAACATCATTCATAAAAAAATTGAAATCCATGCTCATAATGATTCTCCTTCCAAGGTTAGCTATACACTTTTATTTTAACAACATAACTGTATGGATTCAATATATCAGCTTTGACAAATAATCAGGTTTATCCCGCCGAATATCGGGAATAAGTAAAATGTAATCGTGACACCCCTAATTCCTGATCTTGGATAGCAGATGCTGCTATCCCTTTTTTATGCTATTTTTTATTTAAATTGCCTTCAAAAAACACTTGGAAAATTTCCTGTACTCCCCCTGCAATGGTTTTGCTGCCTGACATGACCTGGTTTTCAATTACAGGGAGCAGATTTTTCACACCTTCATCTCTGTAAAAAAGATCATGCAGGTTATCATTAATGAGGGCATAAAGCCATTGCTTGGACTGCATTCTTCTTCGTTCAAAAAACACACCCGTTTTTTTGGCATCACCGGCAAACTGTCCTGCCATTTCCCAGATGGAATCAATTCCTTCCCCGTTTAGAGACGAGCAGGTGCAGGCTTTCGCTTCCCAGCCTTTTGTAGCAGGCTGCAGAAAATGAAGGATCCGGCTGTATTCCATTTTTGTGCGCTGGGCTGCTTTTTTATTATCACCATCTGCTTTATTGACAATAATGGCATCAACAAGCTCCAATATTCCTTTTTTCATTCCCTGGAGTTCGTCCCCTGCTCCAGTCAGAACAAGCAGCATGAAAAAATCCACCATATCCCTTACAATTGTTTCGCTTTGCCCGACACCCACTGTTTCGACAAGGATGACATCAAATCCGGCAGCCTCGCACATGAGCATGGTTTCCCGGGTTTTGCGGTGCACCCCGCCGAGAGTGCCTCCTGACGGTGAAGGACGGATGAAGGCTCTCTTGTTTCTCGAGAGCTCCTCCATCCTCGTCTTATCTCCCAAAATACTGCCTCCATTTACAGAAGAGCTTGGATCAACGGCTAAGACTGCCACATTCATGCCTTTTTCACATAAGAACATTCCTAAAGCTTCGATGAATGTGCTTTTGCCGGCTCCGGGCACACCTGAAATTCCTATCCGCAATGAATTTCCTGTAAAAGGAAGAATGGATTGGAGAAGTTTTTGTGACGTTTCAAAATGCCTAGAAGCATTGCTTTCACAAAGAGTGATGGCTTTGGCAAGACTCGCACGGTCCCCTGCCAGTATCCCCGCTTTCAGCTCCTCAAGATCTGCAGGCTTTTCCTGTTTTTTCTTGAATTTCCCCGGCCTGCTGTCATTGTCTGAAACAACCTCTTTTCCTTTTATATAAGAGGAAGCAAATCCTTCCTGGCTGTTTTCATCCTTCCATTCAGGTTTATTATCGGGCATTATTCCGCCACTTCCTCATAGCCTAGGCGGCGGTAGATTTCCTGCAGGACCATTTTTGCTGATTGGGGGATGGCCGTTCCCGGGCCAAAAATAGCCGAAGCTCCGTTTTGCAGAAGGAAATCATAATCCTGGGCAGGAATGACGCCTCCTACAATGACCACAATATCTTCTCTGCCGAGTTTCTTTAATTCACTGACAAGCTGCGGCAGCAAGGTTTTATGGCCAGCTGCAAGCGAGCTCATTCCAATTGCGTGCACATCATTTTCAACAGCCTGGAGAGCTGTTTCCTCCGGAGTCTGGAAAAGCGGGCCAATATCGACATCATAGCCTAAATCAGCGAATGCTGTGGAGACCACCTTTGCTCCGCGGTCATGGCCATCCTGCCCCATTTTTGCCATTAGCAGCCTTGGGCGCCTTCCCTCATTCTCCATGAATTCCCTTGTCATTTCCTGTACTTCTTCCATGTCTGCACTTTTGGAATAGGCTGCGCTGTATACACCGCTGATCGAACGGATTGCCGCTTTATGCCGCCCTGCCGCTTTTTCAACCGCACCAGAAATCTCTCCAAGTGTAGCCCTGCTTCGTGCTGCCTGGACAGCGAATTCCAGCAGATTGCCCCTGCCGCCTGCTGCCGCATCTGCAAGACGCTTCAAAGCCATATGGACTTCTTCTTCGTCCCTTGCTAGTTTTAATGATTCAAGTTTTCTGATTTGGCTTTCACGTACAGCCGTATTATCAATCTCGAGAATTTCAATCGGATCTTCTTTTTCAAGGCGGTATTTATTCACTCCTACAATGGTTTCCTGTCCTGAATCAATTTTTGCCTGCCGTTTTGCTGCGGCTTCTTCGATTCTCATTTTGGGCAATCCAGTTTCAATCGCCTTAGCCATTCCCCCGAGTGCTTCTATCTCTTCAATATGCTCCCATGCCCGTTCAATCAGTCCATTTGTCAAGGATTCCAGATAATATGAACCTGCCCAAGGGTCAATCACCTTTGTAATCCCAGTTTCCTCCTGAAGAAAGAGCTGAGTATTCCTGGCGATTCTTGCAGAAAAGTCAGTAGGCAGCGCAATGGCTTCATCGAGTGCATTTGTATGCAGCGACTGCGTATGCCCAAGAGCTGCTGCGTGGGCTTCAAGCAGCGTGCGGGTCACATTATTAAAAGGATCCTGCTGGGACAGGCTCCATCCAGAGGTCTGTGAATGTGTCCGAAGCGCCATGGATTTAGGATTTTGCGGGTTAAACTGCTTCATCAGCTTTGCCCAGATAAATCGGGCAGCCCTCATTTTTGCCACTTCCATGAAATAATTCATTCCAACACCCCAAAAGAAAGACAGCCGGGGAGCGAATGAGTCTATGTCAATTCCTGCCTTCATCCCTGTGCGGACGTATTCCAGCCCGTCAGCTAGTGTATAGGCAAGCTCGATATCTGCCGGGGCACCAGCTTCCTGCATATGATATCCAGATATGCTGATGCTATTGAACTTTGGCATATATTTTGACGTATATTCGAATATATCCGCAATGATTTTCATGCTCATTTCAGGAGGATATATATACGTATTGCGGACCATATATTCTTTTAATATGTCATTTTGGATCGTACCTGACAGCTTCTCCTGGGTGACACCCTGTTCCTCTGCCGTTACAATATAAAACGCGAGAATGGGCAGTACAGCGCCGTTCATGGTCATGGAAACTGACATTTTATCCAGGGGAATCCCATCAAAGAGCCTCTTCATATCAAGAATGGAGTCTATTGCCACACCCGCTTTTCCAACATCACCTACGACCCGGGGATGATCGGAATCGTATCCCCTGTGGGTTGCTAAATCAAAAGCAACCGAGAGGCCTTTTTGCCCCATGGCAAGATTGCGCCGGTAAAAGGCATTCGATTCCTCTGCCGTAGAAAAGCCCGCATACTGCCTGACTGTCCATGGGCGGTTTACATACATGGAGGGATAAGGGCCTCTTGTATATGGCGCAATGCCGGGAAAGCCATTCATATGCTCAAGGTTTTCGGAATCCATGGATTCATATAACGGTTTAATGGAGATATTTTCATTTGTTTCATAAAGCAGATCTTCAATTTGGGCATTTACAGCTTCTTCCGCTTTCATTTTCCATTCTTTTCTTGAGCCTTCTACAGCTGTTTGGGAAAGGTTAACTTTGGAAAAGTCAGGCTTTATCATCTTCATTCACTCCCAGCTCTTTAAGCAATTGTGTTAAAATAGCTGCCGCATTTGTTCCCTTATAAAGATAGTCATCCGCACCGGCCGCAGCAAGCGCCTCAAAAGCGTCCCCTGTCTGTAATCCGGCCACATACATCCTCTTTTCCGGATACTCTCTTTTAATTTCTTGGAGTAATTGCAGTCCAAGCTCCTGATAACTTTCATCGCTTCCGCACAGGCAATAGACCGGCAGATTAGTATCTTTCACAAATGAGGCTGCCTCTTCAGCGGAATGAAGGCCGGCGCTCGCAGAGATTTCAATTCCCCCAGAAGCTGCCAGTGCAGCAATAAAATCATGGCGTGGTTTATGGTTTTTTTGATCCTTCAGGCAGATTATCCCCATCAATGGCGCATGACCGGTCTTCTGCCTATGTTTTCCGCTTCGAAGCCTTAGCTGTTCAAAACCGGCAGACAGGCGCACTGCTTTGATTGGTTCTATAGCAACGAAGGCAGAATCCGTCTCCAGATAAGAAATGTCAATCCTGCCGGGGTTCAACGCAAAGTCTCCCGGATCAGGATAGACATTTGTCCCTATCAGACTATCCTTCCGTAATTCAACTTGAAGCCTTTTTTTCTCATAAACATCCCTGATTTCCCCTTGGATCCTTCCTGTCAGCAAGCCTTGGAGAATGCCTCCTGATTGCTCGATCTGCAGAAATTTCCTCCATGCTTTATCCGACAGTTCATCTGTCAATTGCTCAACATACCATGAACCTCCTGCCGGATCGGCAGCAGACGTAATATGTGATTCCTCCTTCAAAATATTCTGGATATTACGGGCGATTCTCTCTGCTGATTCCCCTGAATTCCCCTGAACATGGTCATAAGGGTGAACCTGAAGATATTGGATGCCGCCAATCGCTGCAGAAAAGGCCTGGCCCGCCGTTCTGAGAACATTTACATAACGGTCATACAGTGTTTCTGTAACCTCGGAAGTAACAGCATGAATATGCATTTTAAACCAGTCACCCGGCGCTCCGTATGCTTCTGACAATAAGGCCCACAGACGGCGGGCGGCACGCAGCTTCGCAATGCCCATAAAATAATTGGAATCCAATGAAAAGGAGAATACCATTTTAGAAGTGATTTCAAACAGGGAAAGTCCCTGCTTCTGCCCTTCTTCCAAATATTTGACGGCTGTAGAAAGCGCTAAAGCAAGCTCCTGTACAGCATTCGCCCCTCCGTTATGGAAGACTGGTGTTTTTATGAGTATGGTTTTTACATCCGGAAACCGTTCTTGGGTTTCCTTGATTGCAGAGAACCAGCGTTCAAAATATAATTCCGGATATTCTGGAATCTTACCGTTCACAACCCACTCTGCTATTAAATCCTCCGCCATGACACCGCTAATCCCGGCCTCATCAATGGAAGACTGTTTGCAGTATTCATACAGCAATGAGAAAAACTGGTTTTGTTTGCCCGATACATCCAAAAAAACCGGAATCTCCGCCAAAAGCAGATTGTTAAAAAGCTCGCTTGCTTCTTCTATGCTCCCTGGAAGCATATCTGCTGAAAAGGATATGGCGTTTTGGCCCCTTTTCAGGGCTTCCTGTATCCTGCGGTTTGCCTCTCCTCTATTTGTGCCGGAAACAGGCTGGCATACTAGCCATTCCTGTTCACGGTAGCCTGTAGCCGAAATGCCTCTTGTATATGGATAGAGCCCTGGCCATTCCTCTCTTGTGCTGTTTTCCGCTGTGTAGAGAGGCTGCAGGGCAATTTCTTCAGATGTAAGGGTCTGTAAGCGATCGATGCTTTTTCCTTTTAAACTTTCTTCTATAGCTTCCTTCCATTTCTGAAAGGAAGCTTCGGGAAATGACAGATGTTTAACATTTTTCAGCTCCATTGTAATCGCTTTCTTTTTTCCATACAGCATAAAATCTGCTTTCTCCATTGGAGCACGCAGAGCGAACGCTCAGTCAGTATGGACAAGAAAACTGCCCTCCTTTTAGATACGTGAATAATATCAATATTCTAACATATTTAACTATCAAAAAAAATGGAATAGGGTTTTATTTTGAAATGCTTTTATTGATGTTCATTAAGATTCCAAAAAAAAACGCCGGCATAAGCCGGCGTATACATGTATGAATCAATCAATAAATGGAAGTATTCTCGCTGGAAATGTGTTCGATAATCTCCTTGACCCTAGCCAGGAATCTTCCGCAAACAAGTCCATCCAGCACACGATGATCAAGAGATAAGCAAAGATTAACCATATCGCGTATAGCAATCATGCCATCAATCACTACTGGACGTTTCACAATGGATTCCACCTGAATAATCGCTGCCTGAGGATGGTTAATAATCCCCATCGATTGTACAGAACCAAATGAACCGGTATTATTCACCGTGAACGTGCCGCCCTGCATTTCATCAGCCTTCAGTTTCCCTGTTCTGGCTTTTTGCGCTAATTCTGTGATTTCGCGTGCTATACCCTTGATTGTTTTTTCATCCGCGTTTTTGATGACAGGAACAAACAAAGCATCTTCTGTTGCGACAGCAATTGAAATATTGATGTCTTTCTTTTGAATGATTTTGTCTCCTGCCCACATCGAATTGATTTGAGGGAATTCCGTAAGAGCCTGTGCAATGGCTTTTACAAAGAAAGCAAAATAGGTAAGGTTGTAGCCTTCTTTTTGCTTGAATTCAGCTTTTCGCAAATCACGGTATGCAACAAGATTGGTTGCATCTGCTTCTACCATTGTCCACGCATGGGGCGCCTCGTGCTTGCTCTTCAGCATATTGGCTGCAATGGCTTTTCTGATGCCTGTTACAGGAATTTCCTTATCTCCATGGGAAACGGGCACAGAAGCCTGTTCTGTACGAACACGATCTGGAGCTTGCTTGACTGCGGCCTGAGGTGCGGCCTGAGGTGCGGCAATATCTGAAGCTGCTTTTGACTCTGGACCAGACTGGGCAGCAGCAGCAGGAATATTTCCGGATTCAATAATATTCATTAAATCCTTCCGGGTGATACGGCCATCTTTTCCTGTGCCTGACACTTGAGACAGATCAATGCCATTTTCCTGTGAGATTTTTAAAACAGCTGGTGAATATCTGGCTTTTGCTTGTCCGCCCGAAACAGGGGCAGCAGATTCTTTAACAGGTGTTTGTGCTGCCTCAGCCTGTACAGGAGAGCCATTATCTCCTGACCCTTCCGTTTCTACCGTACAGATGATTTCGCCGACTGCAAGGGTCTCATCTTCCTCTGCCTTTAATTCCTTAATCGTGCCTGTAAAGGAAGAAGGCACTTCGGCATTTACCTTATCTGTCATTACCTCAGCAATTGGATCATATTTATTGACATGGTCACCGGGTTTAACCAGCCACTTGCTGATTGTCCCTTCTGTTACACTTTCGCCAAGCTGGGGCATTTTCATTTGCTCAATAGCCAATGCATTGACCTCCTTTTAGGAATGATATTAGTATTCAGCTAGCTCTCTCATTGCTTTTTCTACTTTTTCCGGATTAACCATGAAGTGCTTCTCCATTGTCGGTGCATAAGGCATCGCCGGGATATCAGGCCCTGCAAGCCTCATGATTGGCGCATCAAGATCATATAGGCAATTTTCCGCAATAATGGCAGAAACTTCACTGATGATGCTTCCCTCTTTGTTATCCTCTGTAACAAGCAGCACTTTTCCGGTTTTGGAAGCAGCTTCAATAATTGCTTCCTTATCAAGCGGATATATTGTACGCAGATCAAGAACATGCGCAGAAATTCCGTCGCTGGCTAATTTTTCAGCTGCCTGAAGCGCAAAATGCACACATAAACCATATGTAATGACTGTAATGTCATCTCCCTCGCGTTTCACATCTGCTTTCCCGATAGGAAGCACATAGTCATCAGCTGGCACTTCTCCCTTAATCAGACGATATGCCCGTTTATGTTCAAAAAACAGGACAGGATCTTCATCCCGGATCGCTGCTTTTAATAAACCCTTCACATCATAAGGTGTAGAAGGCATAACAACCTTAAGGCCAGGAGTGTTGGCAAAAATGGATTCAACAGATTGTGAATGGTAAAGCGCTCCATGAACACCGCCGCCATAAGGAGCACGGACCACAATCGGGCATGTCCAGTCATTATTCGAGCGGTAGCGGATTTTCGCTGCCTCTGAAATGATCTGGTTTATGGCAGGCATGATAAAATCTGCGAACTGCATTTCTGCAATCGGCCTCATTCCATACATGGCTGCACCGATTCCAACTCCTGCAATCGCTGATTCAGCAAGGGGTGTATCCATTACACGCTGTTCGCCGAATTGCTCGTACAGCCCGTTTGTTGCTTTGAACACGCCGCCCTTTTTCCCTACATCCTCACCAAGTACAAAGACGCGGGAGTCTCTTTCCATTTCTTCTCTAATCGCCATCGTAACAGCATCTATATAAGAAATTACCGGCATTTTACTTCCCCCTATTTCTCTGCATAGACGTAATTAAAAGCTGACTCTGCATCTGCATATGGTGCATTTTCCGCATAGTCTGTTGCTTCATTTACGATTTCCATGACTTTATCATTTATTTGCTTTTCCAATTCATCATTTAACACGCCTGTTTCTTTTAAGTAGGCACCAAACATAATGACCGGATCCTTCGTTTTTGCTTCAGCTACTTCATCTGGAGCACGGTAGCTGCGGTCATCATCATCACTTGAATGCGGTGTGAAGCGGTATGAAACTGTTTCAATCAAAGTGGGTCCTTCTCCGCGTCGCCCGCGGTCAGCCGCTTCCTTTACTGCTGCATATACTTCAAGAGGATCATTTCCGTCTACAGTTATTCCTGGCATTCCGTAACCAATTGCACGATCAGATACATTTTCGCATGCAAGCTGCTTTTCGATCGGGACAGAAATGGCATATTTATTATTTTCACACATGAAAATGACTGGAAGCTTGTGGACTCCGGCAAAGTTGGCTCCTTCGTGGAAATCACCCTGATTGGATGAACCCTCGCCAAATGTAACAAAACTTACCAGGTCCTTGCCTTCCATCTTGCCTCCAAGGGCAATTCCAACAGCATGCGGAACCTGTGTAGTAACAGGAGAGGATCCAGTTACAATTCGATTTTTCTTCTGCCCGAAATGTCCAGGCATCTGGCGTCCGCCTGAGTTAGGGTCTTCTGCTTTCGCAAACCCTGACAGCATTAAGTCCTTTGCTGTCATTCCGAATGCAAGCACAACTCCTACATCACGGTAATAAGGAAGAACATAGTCCTTCTTCCGGTCAAGGCCAAAAGCAGCGCCAACCTGGGCCGCTTCCTGTCCCTGGCAGGAAATTACGAAAGGTATTTTTCCTGAACGGTTTAATAGCCACATTCTTTCATCAATACGGCGGGAAAGCAGCATGGTTTCATACATTTCCAGCACCGTTTCATTGCTTAGGCCTAACTCTTTATGACGATTTTCAACCATCATATAACCCTCCTGACAGGTTAAAATTTAATAGAAAAAATTCTTTATATCTCGTTTACTCCGATGAGCTGCAATCCAGCCTTCCGGAAGACCCGCTAAGCTGGACATCAAACATTACCCAGGTATTTCAGATGCGTCAAAGGCACGTCTATGACCGGAAACAAAACATCAAGCGTGGATGGCCAGGCCTTCCACAGCGAGTGCCGCTTCTCCGATTGCCTCCGATAATGTCGGATGAGGATGGATAGTATGGGCAACTTCCCAAGGAGTTGCATCCAGCACCTTAGCAAGCCCTGCTTCAGATATCATATCTGTCACATGCGGGCCGATCATGTGTACACCAAGGATGTCATTGGTTTTCTCATCGGCGATAATCTTGACAAATCCGTCTGATTCACCAAATACCAAAGCTTTACCTATCGCCTTAAACGGGAATTTCCCCTTTTTGACTGTGAATCCTTTTGCTACGGCTTCTTCTTCTGTATAACCTACACTGGCAGACTCCGGGCTTGAATAGATACACTTAGAGACCAGGCTGTAATCCATTTGATGCGGATTTTCCCCGGCTATATGCTCAACAGCCGTAATACCTTCATGAGAGGCAACATGGGCAAGCTGCAGGCCGCCAATGCAATCGCCAATCGCGTAGATATGGGATTCTTTCGTCTGGAACATGGTGTTTGTGGCTATATAGCCCTTTTCCAGCTGAATATCCGTATTTTCAAGTCCTATGCCTTCCACATTTGCCTGCCTTCCGACAGAGACGAGCATCTTATCTGCAGTGAATTCTTTCGTACCGCCATTCATTTCAGCCGAAATGACCACATTGCCGTCTTTTTTCAGCGTTTCAGGCAGCACTTTAGCTCCAGTTGCAAAAGTTATGCCTTTTTTCTTTAATAGCCGCTGCATTTCTTTTGAAATTTCCTTATCCTCAAGCGGCAGGATTCGGTCTGCATATTCAATGACTGTCACCTCCACACCAAAGTCATTAAGCATGGATGCCCACTCTATCCCGATGACCCCGCCTCCGACAATAATCATGGATTCCGGCAGGCTTTCAAGCTGAAGGGCTTCCTCTGAGGTAAGCACCAGATTGCCGTCGATTTCAAGTCCGGGAAGTGTTCTTGGCCTTGATCCTGTTGCTACAATCACATTTTTAGGGATAAGCATTTCATTTTCTGTGCCATTGTTCATTTCAACGGAAACCGTGCCGGGAAGCGGAGAGAAAATCGATGGTCCCAGGATTCTTCCTGTTCCCTCAAATACATCGATTTTACCTTGTTTCATCAGATGCTGAACTCCTTTATGAAGCTGCTCGACAATTTTGTTTTTGCGCTCCTGGACCTTAAGGAAATTCAGGCTCACTTCACCTGTCACTACACCGAATTCTTCGCTGTTCTTGGAAGTGCTGTATACTTCTGCACTTCTTAGCAGCGCTTTGGATGGGATGCATCCTCTGTGAAGGCATGTCCCGCCAAGCTTACCTTTTTCTACAACAGCTGTTTTTAGTCCAAGCTGCGCTGCACGGATAGCGGCTACATAACCGCCCGTCCCTCCGCCAAGTATGACAAGATCATATTCTTCAGCCATATTATAAAGCCTCCTGCATATACTTTGATTTTAGTATCATTGATTGATCACTGTATTTTTCTGCATTCTGCCTTCACTCGAAGTAAAGCCCCGGGATTTCCTCCGCACTAATGGACGTGCAGTTTGGGTATCTCTTTGCTTCTTCCTCTGATCTTAAAATCCTGAGAGAGCCTTCGGCAAGTGCCTGCATATCATTTTCCCCTGGATGGACAAAGACATCTGCTATCCAGCTCACCCTCCCAGAAATGGCTCCTGAAAAGCCCTTTTCGTAAGCAAGGCTTCCTGTTAGAACGATGGCGTCGACCTGGCCTGAAAGCACGGCAGCTGCGGCACCGATTTCTTTGGCAACCTGATAGGCCATGGCCTCATAAACAGCTTCTGCCTGTTTGTCGCCGCATTCGGCCATCTTTTCCGCTTTTGAAAGATTGCTTGTGCCAAGGTAGCCCGAAAGCCCACTTTTCCTAGTTAAAAGCTCCATCATCTCCTTGCAGGAATAACTTCCCGAAAAACAGAGCCTGATTAAATCTCCGGCCGGAACAGTTCCAGGGCGTTCTGGCGTAAATGGCCCATCGCCATCCAGGCCATTATTGACATCTATGACTTTCCCTTTTTTATGTACCCCGACGGTAATGCCTCCCTGTCCCATGTGGGCTACAATCAATTGGAGGTCTTCGTACTTCTTTTTCTTTTCTGCTGCCGCTTTTCTTGCAGCCGCTTTTTGATTCAGCGCATGAAATATGCTCTTTCTCTCAATTAAAGGAAATCCTGAAAATCTGGCAGCCGGCTCCATCTCATCGACTACAACGGGATCCACGATAAAGGCAGGGATATTCAAACCATCTGCAATTTCAAATGCTAAAATGCCTCCCAGATTAGAAACATGCTGTCCATTAAATCCCGATTTCAAGTCCGCCAGCATTTCCTCGTTCACCAGGTAGGTGCCGCCTTCAATTGCTCTCAAAAGCCCGCCGCGGCCGCATACGGCATGAAATTTGGAAAGGTTGATACCCTCTTCATCAAGTGTTTCTAAAATGGCCTTCTTTCTAAACCCATATTGGGCAGCAATAGCTTCAGCAATAGCTTCATTTTCCCGAAAGGAGCCGGCATCATGTAATACCGTCCGGTCCATAACAAATCTTTCGTTTTCAAAAACACCAATTTTCGTGAAAGAGGAACCCGGATTAATCACCAGAATCCGATGTCTTGTTTCAGGCACCTTCCGACCCTCCAAACGCAATATAAATGCAAAATGAACCCATCCGAAAACAAAAATTGTTTCTAAAGTGAGCCCTCCTGTTCTGCAAACAGGATTCCGTAAAAAGGCTGACTCATCTTCATGGTCAGCCTTCTAATTCACAGCAGCGTATTTTCCAGGTCCCAACAGCAATGCATCAGCAAGACCTTCAAGCTAAAGAACAATTCCGGTTATTTACGGCGATTCAGTATGTTTTTTTCGTTTTGAAGGAATTGGCTGCGGGAGTTTCTCATCCGCTCAATTCTTTCTTCAACCATGCGGTCAGCCGCTAAATAAGTAGGGATGGAGTCACGCTTGGCAATTTCGATAACTTTTTCAATGCTCGCATAAACGCCTTCAACCTTTTTAAGGGCTCTCTCACGGTTATAGCCATATAATTCATCGGCAACATTTATAACTCCGCCGGCATTAATTACGTAATCAGGTGCATAGACAATTCCCATTTCATGAATCTGGTCTCCATGCGCGGTATCCTTCAGCTGATTGTTTGCAGCTCCTGCAATAACCTTAGCTTTAATTTTTGAAATGGTATCATCGTTAATTACTGCTCCAAGAGCACAAGGAGCATAAATGTCACATTCCACTCCATAAATTTCATCAGGATCTACAGCTTTTGCACCGAATTCGTCAACAGCTCTTTTTACAGACTCTGCATTGATATCCGTTACAATCAGCTTAGCGCCTTCTTCGTGCAAGTAGCGCAGCAAGTTGTATGCTACATTTCCTACTCCCTGAACGGCAATGACCTTTCCTTCAAGAGAATCAGTTCCAAATGCTTCTTTAGCAGCAGCCTTCATTCCTCTGTACACTCCGTAAGCTGTTACAGGGGACGGGTTGCCTGAAGAGCCGAATGCAGGCGAGATGCCTGTAACAAAATCGGTTTCCTCATGGATAAGGTCCATATCGGCTACTGTTGTGCCGACATCCTCTGCAGTGATATAGCGGCCATTCAAGCCTTGGATATATCTTCCGAACGCACGGAACATTTCTTCATTTTTATCTTTGCGCGGATCGCCGATGATGACCGTCTTTCCGCCTCCAAGATTCAATCCTGCTGCTGCATTTTTGTATGTCATCCCTTTTGCAAGGCGCAGGGCATCCTCAATAGCCGCATCCTCTGATGCATATGTCCACATGCGTGTGCCGCCAAGTGCAGGTCCTAGAGTGGTATCATGAATGGCAATGATGGCTTTTAGCCCTGATTGTTTATCCTGGCAAAACAAAAGCTGTTCGTAATCGTACTTCTCCAGATATTGAAAAATTTCCATTTAAAAAATCCTCCCCAAAAGATGCAGTTTATTTGATTGGCTGCTTTGCTTTTTCAGGTACGCAACCAGGGAATCCCCCGTCATGTCATAAATTGAATAAGCAAGAGCATATTTTCGCCAGAGAGTGCATATCATGTACGTTAAGCAGTACCGAAAACTGTACAGATTATTGCATAAAGCTTATTTTATGCATCTTCTCCCAGCGCCGTCATGATGGAGGGCACAACAAAAGTTTCCCTTTCTGCCGGCCCTCCAATTGCCTCAGCTGACATTGAGTATTTTTGCTTGAGGCGCCCGCTTTCTGCGGACGGCCAGGCTTCGTAACTCCGGCATGCTCGTTCTCCATAGTAAGAGCACCCCGCCTTATTGCCATTCTGCAGCAGAGCCTTCCTAATTATTTAAAGATTACCTCACACATAACTTATATGCAAGATGCGTGCCAAATCATAAAATCCCTTTTAACAAGCATTGCAGACTTCATAAACATATCATAACCTGAAATTTCTTGCATGATTTGCAAATTATTGCACGCTAAAATTTTCAAGGTGATACTTTTCCATTTTATAATACAAATTTCTGATTGATATCCCAAGAGTCTTTGCAGTGCTTGTTTTATTGCCTCCGTGCTCTCTCAGCGCTTCCATAAGCGTCTGTTTCTCAAACTGATCCATGACTTCAGCCAATGTGGCCGTTTTTGGATTCTGCGGCGGTTTTATTCCTTCTTGAATCGATGCGGTTTTATCTTCACTTTCAAGAAAATCCGGAATATGTTTTTCATCAATGACCATTTCATTAAGCTTCATAAAAATAATGGTCCGGCCAAGAACATTTTCAAGCTCTCTAACATTGCCCGGCCAGTCATATTGCTTTAACTTTTTAATGGCAGCATCAGTAATCCCCTCAATATTCCTGCCATATTCCTGATTGATTTTCTGGATGAGGCGGCCGCAAAGTTCTCCGATGTCTTCCTTCCGGCTTCGCAGCGGGGAAATATGAATGGGCATACGGTTCAGCCTGAAATATAAATCTTCCCTGAAGCTTCCATTTGCAATGGCCTTCTCCAGATTCAGGTTTGTGGCGGCTATCACTCTGACGTTAATCGGAATAGGCTTCGTGCCGCCGACTCTGACAATTTCATTTTCCTGCAGAACGCGCAGAAGTTTAGCCTGTATATTGGCTGCGAGTTCACCTATTTCATCGAGAAAAATGCTGCCATTGTTCGCTTCTTCAAAAAAGCCTTTTTTTCCGCCTCTTTTTGCGCCTGAAAAGGCACCTTCTTCATAGCCAAAAAGCTCGCTTTCAAGAAGGGACTCTGATATGGCAGCACAATTCACCCGGACAAAGGTATTATATTTCTTATCACTCGCATTATGGATGGCATGTGCGAAAAGCTCCTTGCCCGTTCCAGACTCTCCCCTTAAAAGAACAGTTGCAGGAGTTCTTGCACAAAGCTTGGCCTGCTGGATCGGAAGTTTCATTTCTTCAGATTCCCCGATGATATCATCAAATGTATACTTAGCTTCCAGGGTGCGGATAATCTGTCTTGCCCGATTTAATTCCTGGGTAAGCTTTTGAATTTCCGAAACATCATGGATAACCCCGACACTGCCCTTCAGCCGCCCATCAACGATAATAGGAGCTACATTTACAATAACCTCTCTTCGTTTCGGGCCTACTCGGATATTGACTCCCCTCACAGGCCTTCTCGTTTCAAGCACCTGCATATGCATGCTGTCTCCCTCGTAAATATCTGCAGTTGCTGGCTGACCAATGACCTGTTCCCTGCTGAGACCTGTTATGCGGGTGTAAGCAGGATTGATCAAAAGCCCTCTGCCATCTTCATCCACAACAGAAATAGCATCATCACTTGATTGGATAATAGCTTCGAGCATTGTCTGGATTTCTTTTAAATCAGTAATTTGTTCTGCAAGGTTCACAGCTTCTGTAATATCCTTAAATACCGCAAAGGCTCCGATAACGTTATTATCTTCATCCAGCAGCGGCATCCTGGTGGTAATAATTTTCAGGCCGTTGTTCAGAATTTGCTCCTGATTAGCTTCCATGCGATTAGTGTGGATAATCACTGGCAGACGGCTTGTCGGTATGACCTCAAGAATATGCCTGCCAATCACATTATCTCGCGCGGAATCTGTAATCTTTTCGGCACTTTTGTTAAAAAGTGTGATATAGCCCTCTTTATTAATGACGATCATGCCGTCATTGAGTGTATTGAATATTGAATCGTGCTTGGAGGTTTCCTTTTCCAGTTCCTGAATAAGAGCCCTTTTGTCTTCGAAAAGCCTGGCAATAATGGATGCCACTTCACACGGAATTAGGACGCTATGGCCATTGGAAACTTGGTATATTTCATCTGCCAGCTGTTTATTTCCAGCTGCTTCAATGATAATGTCATAAGAATCGGCCTCGACACTTCTCCAGTCAGAAGCAGATGGAATGCCAATTCTGCCAGCTTCAACTATGCCAGGAGCCTGCGGGTTGATATCCGCTACACAGACCACCTGAAAAACATCACTTTCTGCGAGGAGCTTCAAAATGGCGGTGCCTTCTTTTCCTCCCCCGATTAACAAAACCTTTTGCAAAGAAAGAGCCTCCTGCCTGTATGCAATTTCTTTCATAGTATCAACTAAAATGCGCAATATTTTTCATGGTATACCTTTTCATTTTAATCAATGAAAACAAGCTTGACAATTTTTTTTTATACTTTATCATTTTGAATGAGAGTTTTTTTAGCAAAGAAGGGATATTTTATGAGACGATTGGTAGCCTTTTTAATCCTTTTTATTCCCGGATTGTTTGCAGTCTATGGAATTGCCATTATGAGAGATATGCTGTTTGGCATCTTAAAGTTCCCGTTTCCTAAACTTTGGCTTCAATGCTTAACCGGATTTATCCTTATGGTCGCCGGCGTCGGATTCATAGCCGGATTTATCCTGCATCGTGACAGGAAAAATAAAAAAGTCACTGCCCGATTCAAATAGCACAGAAATACCCCATGCGTTCGTGGTCTAATTAACACCTTGGCAGGAATACATATAAAAAGCCGCACTTATTTTTGTAATAAGTGCGGCTTTTTTTCATGTTCACAATTTACTGCTCTTCGCCTAGATCTTATAGTGCCCGCTGGACTTCATTAGAATTACCCATTTTCACTAAAGGATCTGGATGACGAAAAAAGCCAGACTCCTAAAAATAAGGGCTTGGGCATTCTTTTGTTTTAGCTTCTTTGGTAATTTTTTTTGAGCGTTACTGCGATTTCAGGGTAGTCTGTTATAATAGCACTGCAGCCTATTTCGAATAGCCTCTTCATTTTATCCTGGCTATTGATTGTATATGGCCTTGTCTTGATTCCTTCTTTTATTGCCGTTTCAATGATAGGATCCGGGGCACAGGCTATAGACGGATGCATCGCTTTTGCCCCAATTGCCCTCGCATAGATCCAAGGCATGAATAGCCCATCCCGGTATAGCGGCGCTGTTTCAATTTCAGGTGCCAGCCTATGGCAATAAATCAGGCTGTAGTGATTGAATGATGAAAATATTATTCTTTCTTCCATCCTGTAAGCCCTGACCAGCCTGATAACGGCTTCTTCCATGCCAGGATATAAAAATACCCCGTTTTTTAATTCAATATTGCACATCAAATTCGTGCCCTGAAGAAATTCCAGTACTTCCTCCAGCTCCGGCACAGCCGTTTTACCATATTTCCCGGTGTATTTGTGACTTGCATTCAGCCGTTTAATTTCAGCCATGCTGCTGTCCTTTATATATCCTTTTCCGCTGGTAGTCCTGTCCAGTTTTTCGTCATGAATAACCGCAACTTTCCCATCCTTTGTCAGCTGAACATCGATTTCTATACCGTCAGCACCCGCCCGGTTAGCTTCTTCAAAGGAAATCATGGTGTTTTCAGGATGTGTCCCCGCTGATCCTCTATGTGCAAAAATTTGCGTCAAAAAAACATCCCCTTCCATAAAAACAGGCTTACCCTATTTCTATGAATGGAGATGAAAAATATGGTCATAACCTAATAATTTCTGCAATTATTCAAAATGCATCGAGTTGTCCTGACAGTAAAAAGTTCCCTTTGTGGCTTGATTAATTCTTTTGCTTAAGCTTTTGATCTGAAGTGTTGTATCGGGGAATGCTTTTTCCCCAATCGTAACTTCACCTTCTCCCTTAGCATCAAGTATTTCTATTAAGGACCTTCTTTGTTTTTCATACTGAAAAATTTCCGCTATCACTTCATCGTATTCTCTTTGCACGTGTTCCCATCTCGAGTCCTTCCCTTCCACAGACTCATCACCCGCTATGTCCTCAAGCCGTACTTTCAGGCTTTCCGAACGCACCATTTTCTCTTTATAACAATGAAGAAGACTGTTCAGCTCTTCTATAAGTTTACTCCGGTCAAAACCGGTTACCTGAATAATTGTTTTCCGTTCCAGCATATTCCCTATCACTGCTGCTTTAATTTTCCCATATGCCTCAGCTCTCCCGCCGATTAATCTCCCTTTTTTCTCATCTGTGATAATGTTATTTGCCTTAAGGTCGCTACCAAGAGAATAATACCCGATATGTATATTGCCGCCAGCCTCCAAAATGCAATCATTGCTATGCTTCACAAATATACTGCCGCAGGCTTTAATCTTAGACCTGCCGCCTCCAAAAATACCGCCTTTGATAAACACATCACCATTTCTTGAAACAATTTCATCAATATTATGTACACCCATTTCACTTAAAACCGAAATATCCCTCTCCGCCCTGACAGCAAAGCCAGCCATCACCGTTCCTTTTACCGTCACAGAACCGATGAAGTCAATGTTTCCCGTTTCAGGACCTACATCACCTTCAATGATGAGATGGTTCCCGACCTTGATTTTTCCTCCCTCAAATTCAACAACTCCATCCTTGAGTGCACGCAGGACGATTTTGTCTCCCTCTTTAAAGGCCCCAACAGTACCTTTATCATACATGCATTTTTTGTTTGCACCTTTATTAGGATATATGTAGTCACCCAAAATATTTCTTCCAGGCACACCTTCAGTAACAGGGATTTTTTCTCCGAGCCATGCGCCTGCTTTCACTTCATCAAGAAAACTCATATCATAGTAATTCGCTTTTCCATCTTCTTTTATCGCCGGTTTCCGCACTGACCGTTTAAAATATGTGATGACAGCATCTTTGCCATGAATAGGCTCAGTGCCTTGGGCGATCAAGATCTCCTGTTGGGCAAGCAAACCCTTTCTTAGTGTCTCGGCTAAAACACCCTCAGCGATTCCCTTTTCATGAAGAGCAGTCATTATATTGGACAAATAGTCTCCATAATTTTCTGATAGGTCTTTTTCCGTGCAGTTTAAACGAATGGAGGCAGACATCAAATCCGGTGACACGCTCCAATCTATCTCAGGCTTTAGCTCACCAATTGCAACTTTCTCCCCTTTTCCTTCAGCAGCTGCATCCCTCAATGCTTTAAATTGATTGATAAGAATTCTAGGATGCTTTGTGAGCAGCGGATTCATATCCAGAAGTGAGAAACCCTTTTTTAAAACCGTAATATAAATTACATCATTTTCTTCTTCAATCAGCAAATATTCATTTTCTTCGATAAGCATAGGAATATATTCCTTTCTGCGGCAAATGTTTTCATCCTTTCTTCCTATAATTATAAAAGAAAATATCACGTTTACCATATATTTCATGAAAGTACTAAGAATATTTAAAAAAATCTGCACATAATCACTCTATAATCATTGTAAATAGAACGTACGTTGCTATATAATAAAAAAAAGCCTCATCGACTGCGAGGCTCTGCTTCCTGAAAAATATCTGAATGTTATGGGTTGCAGAAAAAAAGGTGATGAAATGAAGCGGGGATAACGTAACAAGCCTGAGATCATCATTTTTCCATCTATGTGTTTACACTAGAACACTATCCTAGCCTTTTCAAGAAGCTTTATGTTCCAGACGAAGCTTATCAGCTACCATGGCAATAAATTCTGAATTTGTCGGTTTTGCTTTAGTCATACTTACTGTATAGCCAAACAGCGAAGAAATTGAGTCAATGTTCCCTCTGCTCCAAGCAACTTCAATTGCATGGCGGATTGCCCGTTCTACACGGCTCGCTGTGGTATTATATTTTTTTGCAATATCCGGGTAAAGCACTTTTGTTATAGACCCAAGCAGTTCGATATCATTATAAACCATGGAAATCGCTTCCCTAAGGTATAAATAACCCTTAATATGCGCCGGCACACCAATTTCATGGATAATGCTAGTAATGCTTGCATCAAGATTTCTAGGCTTGGACTCATTTTGTGAACGGTAGCTGAACGATGGCTTCGCAGTCATCTGCACAGAATTTCCGCTTACCTGGCGGATGTGATTCGCAAGATTTTCCATATCAAACGGCTTCAATATAAAATAAGATGCTCCGAGATCCACTGCTTTTTTCGTGACATCCTCCTGGCCAAATGCAGTAAGCATAATGACATTCGGCATTGAGCCCCGCTTTATTTCACGCAGTTTTTCCAAAACGGCAAGCCCGTCAAGGTGCGGCATGATAATATCCAGAATCAAAATATCCGGATCCGTCCCTTCGAGCATTCCAAGACAATCCTGTCCATTATGGGCCACCCCGACAACTTCCATATCTTCCTGAGACGAAATATATTCTTCGAGCAGAGCAACAAGTTCTCGATTATCATCAACTATGCAAACTTGGATTTTTTTCACCTTTGATTTCCTCCTCAACTACAATTGGTCATTTTTTCTATAATATTAAATCTATTGTAATTGAAATTTTCGACAATGGATACTAATTTCCTTTTATTTTTCTAAAAATTATAGCTAATCAATATTTTTCTCGTGATATCTCTTATTTTCGACTATATCTGTCAATTCTTCTCCCGTTTGTCGAATTATCTTTATTTTATCACATTTTTAAAAATCAGGCTCCCGAATTCTTTTTGCTGAAAGCTGTTTTTCGTAAACTTTGCTGCTATGAAACAATGTCCTTGATTTCCGCTTTAGGATGCTCACTCCTTAGTCTTAACGAACCCAATAAAAACACCTTAAAAGAAGAGCGTTTTGGAAAAGCTTTTTTCCGTGGGAAGCTCCAATGGCCCGCTTCCAGCAATATATACAGCAAAAAAAGGAACTGACATTCAGCTCCTTTTTTTGCTTCCAGCAGTCAGCTGGCCTTTGGATAGTTTACTGCTTTGTCATAGATATTGATACCTGCTTCGTTCAGCATCCATTCGATATGGACTCCATATCCGCTTGTCGGGTCATTGACGAACACATGTGTAACGGCACCGATCAACCTGCCTTTTTGAATGATTGGGCTTCCGCTCATGCCCTGGACAATTCCTCCTGTTTTTTCAAGGAGCTCCTTGTCAGTCACTTTAATAACCATACCCTTTGTTGCCGGAAACTTCTGAGGAATTGTACTCACGATTTCAATATCAAATGCTTCCACTTTAGAACCGTCCACAACCGTCAAAATTTTAGCAGGCCCTTCTTTTACTTCATGTGATAAAGTGATGGGAATCGGTTTATCCGCTATTCCATTGCCCATTGGTTCGTTCAGCTTACCGAAAATGCCAAAAGGGCTGTTCCTTACTATATTTCCAATAATTTTCCTGTTGGATGAAAAACGGGCTAATTTCTCTCCCGGATCTCCATTGCTTCCTTTTTCTATCGACGTAACAGTCGAACGCACGATTTGCCCGTCTTTCACGACAATAGGCTTCTTGGTATCCATATCTGAAATCACATGGCCAAGCGCCCCATATTTTTTTGAATCAGGATGAAAGAAGGTCATGGTGCCAATACCCGCTGCAGAGTCCCTAATATAAAGGCCCAGTTTATAAGAACCCTCATTTTTATCCTTTAGGGGATATAGTGCAGTTTTAAATGTTTTCTTTTCGCGGCTGATGACAAGGTTAAGCGGTTTTCCCTTTTCTCCGGCAGCTTGTACATACGGAGTTACATCAGACATTTTCTTGATAACATGGCCATTAATTTCTGTGATGATGTCTCCAATTTGCACCTTAGCCAGTTCCCCGGGTGATTTTTTCCCTTTAACCGTATCTACCAGATGATGGCCGACAACCAGGACACCAAGCGTATTCAGCTTAACACCAATGGATTGCCCTCCCGGAATGACTTTGAAATCTTTAATTACTTGAACGTCTACTTTTTTAATCGGAAATCCTGCAAAATCCAATAAAAGTTCATCAGTTCCCGGCCTGTCAGCGTTAACATGCAGAGAGTCATTTTCTTTTTTAAGGGAAATCCCTTTATCATGAGACGGCACTTCTGCCGTTACAGGCATTGATTTAGGCAAACTATAATGTTCTCCTTCAAAAAGGACAATTTTATTTGGTATCGAAATATACTCTTGAAGCGGCTGGTATAACCCTAATGCTATTAGCGAAACAAGGAGAATTCCACCGATGATTCTGCTGATCCATACAAATTTCAATCTATCCACTCTCCTCGCTTCTGAAACCTTTATGGCTACACCTATAATTTAGCCTTACCGGCAAGCATTTATAACTTCAGCAAAAAATAAAAGCTATCCGTTTTTGGATAGCTTTTCATGGAATGAAATGTATGAACTCTGTATGGCGGCATGGCTGGCTGTAAACATGTATAAAGGGACTTATTATGGTGAAAATGATTCTATAGAAGCGAGGAACTATGAACCTGCATGACGGATAAGGAAGCCTTAACAATACCCTGTAAATGGCAGCCTTATTGTGCCGTTTTAAGTTTTTCTGCCTGATGCAGCAGTTCCTGGGCATGCTGTTTTGTAAGATCTGTAATTTCCACACCTGAAATCATTCTTCCGATTTCCTTCACTTTGTCTTCTTTGCACAATGGCTGGACAGAAGTATTTGTGCGTCCTGCTTTAATATTTTTCGCGATGAATAAGTGCGTATCTGCCATTGCTGCTACTTGCGGAAGATGGGAAATGCAGAGTACCTGGGAGTCCACGGCCACTTTATAGATTTTTTCAGCAATGGCCTGTGCCACTCGGCCGCTGACACCTGTATCCACTTCATCAAAGATGATGGAGGTAATTCCCTGATGTTTGGAAAATATGCTCTTTAAGGCAAGCATGATCCTGGACAGTTCACCGCCGGATGCAATTTTAGAAAGCGGCTTTAAAGGTTCTCCGGGATTTGTTGAAATATAAAATTCCATCACATCCATCCCTTTGACTCCGAAGTCCTGTTCAGCCGGATCATTCACAGAATGTGCCGTTTTATGAAAGTGTGCTTCAAAGACCGTTTTTTCCATATAAAGCTCTTTTAGCTCCTGCTGAATTTTCTTTGTCAGCTGCCTGGAAAACTTTTGTCTCAGCTCAGAGAGGTTTTTTCCTTCCAGCCATAAATCCGCTTTAATGGATGATATCTGCTTTTCCAATTTAGCAATATGTGTTTCCCGGTTCTGTAGTGTTTCAATTTCTTCTTCGATTTTTGCTGCGTACTCCAATATATCATCTATTGATTTGCCGTATTTCCTCTTCAGCTGGTTAATTTCATTTAACCGGCTTTCGATGAAATCCAGCCGTTCTGTATCATATTCCAGTGAATCAAGGCTATCCCTGATTGCCGAAATGGCATCTTCCAAAATAAAAAAGCTGTTTGAAACAGTTTCAGATGTTTCCTTGACACTGTCATCAAGACTTGCTGCCTCTTCAAGGCCATTCATAGCTACTGACAGCCAATCAAGACCTCTTTGCTCACCGCTCAAAGCCATATAGCTCGTTTGAAGCGCCTCATGAATTTTTTCAAAGTTATTGATTTTTTTCCGTTCCTCAGCAAGCTCTTCATCTTCCTGAAGCCTGAGTGCTGCATTTTGGATTTCTTCATATTGAAACTGGATTAAATCAAGGCGGTGCACCATTTGCTGTTCGTTTTGGCTCAGGTTTTTCAATTGCTTGACCGCTGCATCGTATTTACGGTAAAGATCATTATATTCTGCAAGGGCCGATGAAATTTTTTCGCCTCCAAACTGATCGAGCAATGGCAAGTGCAGGCGCTCATCCATTAATTCCTGATGCTCATGCTGGCCGTGAATATCAATGAGTGTCCTGCCTATTTCCCTTAGGACGGCAATGGTCACCAATTTTCCATTTACACGGCAGACGCTTTTGCCGCTTAATGACATATCACGCCTCAAAACGATCATTCCATCGCTGACATCAATCCCAAATTCCTCAGCCTTCGCATATACAGGATGCTTTTCTTCATCCAGTTCAAACAAACCTTCTATTTCCGCCTTGGTTTCTCCGTGACGGATAAATTCTGCAGATCCCCTTCCTCCAACAAGAAGATGGACTGCATCAATAATAATTGATTTTCCTGCTCCCGTTTCTCCGGTCAAAACAGTCAGGCCCTTTTCAAATGAAATCGACAGAGCCTCTATAATTGCAAAATTCCTTATGGATAATTCAGTTAACAATCCTAGATCACCTCACCTGGTATTTTAGAGCATGTCCAAAAATTTGTTGGAAATCACTTCGGCATCTTCAGGAGTCCTGCATATGATCAAGCACGTATCATCCCCGCAAATCGTTCCCAAAATTTCTTCCCAGTCCAGATTATCCATCAGGGCACCTATTGCCTGGGCATTTCCCGGCAATGTTTTCATTACCAGCAGATTGCCTGCAGAGTCTATCCTTACAAATGCGTCAATCAGCATTCGCCTTAGCTTCTGAAGCGGATTGAATCTCTGGTCTGCAGGAAGGCTGTATTTATATCTTCCATCCATTAAAGGTACCTTTACTAAATGAAGCTCTTTAATATCCCTGGAAACTGTTGCCTGAGTTACATTAAAACCAGCACTCTTAAGTTCATCCACTAACTCATCCTGTGTATCTATATCATTGTTGGCAATAATTTCTCTAATCTTAATATGTCGCTGACCTTTATTCATCAAAAAGAAGCACCTCACGAGTATTTAGCTTTCCACAAACGGAAAGCTTAGTTCCTAACATGTCAGACAGGCTTTAAAAAAAGCCCCCTCAGCCTTTTCTCCCCTGCTGCCCATGTTTATTTATCTCTATTGTAGCCATATAAAATCAATGTTAGCGGATTTACAGTAAATTGTACATTTATTTCTCGTTTTTTGGGCGCCTGACAAAAAAATCCCAAGACGAGTGCACATCGCCTTGGGATTAGTGCCGAAAGTATTTTATTCCCTGTTCGGATTTTTCAGTTCCTTATGGGCTTCCTCAACAATGGCTTCTACACTCTGGTCAAGCAGGATTTCTCCTTTTTGTTTAGAGCCTTCCCATTGCAAATGTAGCAAGAACTCGATATTGCCGTCTCCGCCAGTAATCGGGGAGAACGAAGCGTTTTTGATGTCATAGCCCTGTTTCTGGGCAAAAGTTATGATTTTGCTCAGTACCTCTCTATGGATCTTAGGCTCGCGGACAATACCTTTTTTGCCTACCTGGTCTTTCCCTGCCTCAAACTGCGGTTTAACCAGCGCTACAACATTGCTTCGGGGTACGAGCAGTGTTTTCAGCACCGGCAGTATAAGGGTTAAAGAAATAAAGGAAACGTCTATACTCGCAAAATCCGGCATAGGCCCGTCCAGATCAGCCGGGGTCACGTAACGGAAATTGGTCCTTTCCATTACTTTTACACGCTCATCCTGCCGCAGCTTCCATGCCAGCTGATTATATCCTACATCAAGAGCGTAAGACATTTTTGCCCCGTTTTGCAGGGCGCAATCCGTGAATCCTCCGGTTGATGAGCCAATATCAAGGAGCACTTTCCCCTCAGCAGTCAAATCAAAGTTTTTCAGCGCTTTTTCCAGTTTAAGGCCGCCTCTTGAAACATAGGGCATCACCTTTCCCTTTATGGTCAAAACGATGTCAGACGGTACTTTTTCGCCTGGTTTGTCCAATCGTTCTTCATTTGCATAAACAAGTCCTGCCATAATGGAACGCTTTGCTTTTTCACGCGTTTCCGCAAGTCCCTGTTCCACTAGCAGTACATCAAGTCTTTCTTTCTTTGCCTTCATTTACTCAAGCCCTTTTTTGCTTTTTAGGTGTTATTGATTTTAATCTGGCTACAGTATCTTCTGTGGTCATGCCGATTTCTTCAAGGAGGCGTTCAACACTTCCATGCTCAATGAAATGATCAGGAATTCCCATACGGTCGATAATATTCTGGTATCCGTGATTATGCGCAAATTCAAGCACGGAGCTTCCGAAACCGCCTTGCAGAACAGCTTCTTCAATAGTAAGAACAGGAAGCTTTGCACTGAATAATTCATGCAGCATTTTTTCATCCAGCGGCTTGATGAATCTTGCATTCACCACTTTAATGGAATATCCTTGCTTCTGAAGAATCTCAGCAGCTTCAAGAGCCATTGGAATCGTGGTTCCAAAAGTCAGAATAACAGCATCAGTGCCTTCTTTTAATACATCCCATGTTCCAATCGGAATTTGCTTCAGATCTTCATCCATCGGCACTCCCCAGCCATTTCCTCTTGGGAAACGCATGGCGATCGGGCCATCATCATACTTTATCGCTGTATTTACCATATGCTGCCCTTCATTTTCATCTTTAGGCATCATCAAGACCATGTTCGGAATATGTCTCATAAAGGCGATATCAAATACGCCCTGGTGGGTTTCCCCATCTGCGCCGACAAGTCCTGCACGGTCAATCCCAATGAATACATTCAGATTTTGGCGGCAAATATCATGTACCAGCTGATCATATGCACGCTGAAGGAAAGTTGAATAAATCGCCAAAAACGGCTTCATATTTTGTGTGGCCATGCCAGCAGCAAATGTAGCCGCATGCTGTTCGGCTATTCCCACATCATACATGCGCTCCGGAAATTCGCTTGCAAATCCTTCAAGCTTTGAGCCAACAGGCATAGCAGGGGTAATGGCAACGATTCTTTCATCCTCGCGGGCAAGCCTTCTCACGGTTTCGCTGACAAGGGAGCTCCATGCCGGTGCAGATGCGGGCGTTTTGACAAATGCGCCTGTTTCTACCTTATAAGGGCCTGTGCCATGCCATGTTCCGATTTTATCGGTTTCAGCAGGCGAGTATCCTTTACCTTTTTTGGTAATTACATGCAGCAAAACAGGACCCTTGGTTTTTTTGGCATATCTGAAGTTTTCAAACAGTTCCTCATAGTTATGTCCATCAACAGGGCCTAAATAGGTAAAGCCCAGCTCTTCAAAGAAAATGCCGGAAACAAGCAGATATTTAAGGCTATCCTTAATTCTTTCAGCTGTTGCAGCTACTTTTCCGCCTACAGCAGGGATTCTTTTTAGCAGGTATTCAAGCTCATCCTTGACCCAATTATATTTGCCTGCAGTCCTGAGCTTTCCAAGAACAGTATGCAATGCTCCGACATTCGGGGCTATCGACATTTCATTATCATTAAGGATGACAATCATATCTGTTTTTGCCGAACCGATATGATTCAGTGCTTCGAGAGCCATTCCGCCAGTCAGTGCACCGTCTCCTATTACAGGAAGAACATAGTTATTTTCCTTTTTCAGATCACGGGCCGCAGCCATTCCCATTGCTCCTGAAAGGGAAGTGGAGCTGTGTCCTGTTTCCCAGACATCATGCTCGCTTTCCGCCATTTTCGGGAATCCGCATAGACCTTTAAATTTTTTCAGTGTATCGAATTCCCCTGCACGGCCAGTCAGGATTTTATGAACATACGATTGATGGCCGACGTCCCAAAGAATTTTGTCTTTGGGGCTGTTAAATTCCTTATGAAGGGCTATTGTCAGCTCAACCACTCCAAGATTAGGGCCGATATGACCGCCGGTGATGGATAATTTTTCTACTAAAAACTTCCTTACATCTGCACTCAGGGCTTCTAATTCTTCATTATTCATTTTTTTCAAAAATGAAGGGTCTTTTATAGACTGAAGATCCAAATTGGATCACTCACTTTCCTAATTTCCTAGTTGTAAAAGCATAATAGCCGCACAGCCATGTTATTGCGACTGGTTGCTTTTGCTAGAAAAAGTCATTTTATTTTTCTTGAGAACAGCCGCCAGGTTAACGGCGGTGCGGCTAATAACTATGGCCCTTCTTTTACGGGCTAAATCTGCTCTTACTAACATTCATTTATATGGCAAGGTACTTGCCTGTTCATGCTCCGGGGTCCGGACGGTATTGTAAAAAACCGCCGACACCTGGGTGAATCAGCGGCTTAAACATATATGCACCGGCCGGCCCCTCCGCTTCAATAAGGCAAACTGCAGCCAGAACAGGCTTAGCATTATTAACTTAAGAGATCTATTGCTGCGGATTTTTTCATTGCACAGCAGCAGTTTTATTGACCATCATTCCATTTTCCCAGCAAGTGCAGGGTATAAGAAATCCGGACTTCATTTTACGACAATTTTCTGCTTGAAATCGCAAGTAGAGTATACCATATTAACGATTTCTTAACAAATTCATTCAATGACAGCAACATTAATGGTCCCGGTTTCCGATCATATCCGTGATGTCGTGAAGCAAACCGGATTCAAAACCTGCATTCCGAAGTTCTTCATGTGCTGCGCCAATATGTTCAGAAAGCTTTTTCTTCGCTCCCTGTAAGGTTAAAAGAGATGGATAGGTGCTTTTATGGTTATCCAAATCGCTTCCAACCGGTTTTCCGATTTTCTCTTCTGAGCCTTCAATATCAAGAATATCATCCTGAATTTGGAAGGCAAGGCCGAGATGAAAGGAAAAACGTTCAAGATGCTTTCTTTGGGTTTCTCCTGCACCTGATAAAACTGCACCGGCGAGGACACTGTATGCTAATATTTTACCTGTTTTATGTTCATGAATATACTCCAGCTCAGTTAAGCTAAGCTCTTTATTTTCACCTTCAAGGTCAGCTATTTGTCCTCCGACCATGCCTTCTGCACCTGAAGCCTTGCTCATTTGTGATATAAGCTCAAGTTTCATCTCTGGTGTAACACTTGGATGATCATCTTCAGCAATCAGCTGGAAACTGAGACTCAGCAAGGCATCGCCCGCAAGGATGGCATTTGCTTCACCATAAACCTTGTGATTGGTTGGCTTCCCTCTTCTTAAATCATCGTCATCCATGCTCGGCAGATCATCATGTATCAATGAATAAGTGTGAATCATTTCAATTGCGCATGCTGCAGGTATACCTGCAGCCGGATCCTTGCCGAAGGAAGACAAAACGGCGTAGATCAGCAATGGGCGGATTCTTTTGCCGCCGGCGTTCAAGGAATATGCCATGGCTTCCTTTAAAACAGCAGGCGAATGAAGCCGGCTTACATATTCGATAAGCTGTTTTTCAGTGATGTCTTTATACTGCTTAGAAAATTCCTGGAATGTACTCAATATTTACTCCTCCTCTTGAACTGAGAAGCCTGCAAGCTCTCCGTCCTCCTGAAGGATCTGGGCCATCTGATCTTCTACCGCTTTCAGCTTTTGATGGCATAGTCTCGACAGGTCCATACCTTTTTTATAAATGGAAATGGCCTGTTCCAGCGGCACATCTCCTTCTTCAAGCTGTTCGACAATTTCTTCAAGATTATCCATTGCTTCTTCAAAGCTCATTTCTTTCTTTTCACTCATCGCCGTTTCTCTCCTTTATTTCTTTTATTTCGCATTCAAGCGTTCCATCTTTAATCTGCACTTCAATCCGTTCGCCTTTTTTTACCTGCGCCGTACTTTTAACCAGGGTTTCTTTATTGTCAAAAACGAGACCATATCCTCTCTCCATAATTTTAAGAGGACTTAGAGCCGACAAGGTAGCGGTCATTCGGATAAAGTTTTGAGTACTTTCCCTTAAAACTCCTTCCATCCGGCGGTTAAGATCTTTTAGCCGCTGTTCCAGCTTTCCTCTCATTTCAGTAAGCTGCTGTTCTGGATGCTGTTTTTTTAGGACTGCATGAATGTTATCGAGCTGCTCACTTTTTTTGACAAAATATCTGCTGCTCCCCCGCTGGAGCCGCTCCGTTGCCCGATCAAGCTGTTCTGTTTTTTGCTGATACATTTTTCTTGGATAGCGGAATGCATATGATTTTTCAAGGCGTGCCAATTTGCTGTTTTCAAGGTTCATTCTTTCATGGATAAAGCGTGTCAGCCGTATTTTCCGGTTCATTATTTTTTCAAGGATTTCATTATAATGAGGCACAGCCAGCTCGGCCGCTCCCGTCGGTGTCGGGGCCCTGAGGTCCGCGACAAAATCTGCGATTGTAAAATCCGTTTCATGTCCTACTGCAGAAATGATGGGAATATCAGAATCATAAATGGACTGTGCCACTACTTCCTCATTGAATGCCCATAATTCCTCAATAGATCCCCCGCCCCTTCCTGCAATGAGGACATCCGCCTCTGCTCTTGCATTGGCGATCGTAATGGCCTTGGCAATGGAGGCTGCAGCATTGGTTCCCTGCACAAGGGCAGGATAAATGATCACCTTCGCAATAGGGTATCTTCTTTTAATTGTTGTCAGAATATCGCGTAATGCTGCTCCTGTAGGCGAAGTGATCACTCCGACCGTGACAGGATATCTGGGAATGGCCTTTTTATGGCTTTGTGAAAATAACCCTTCATTTTCAAGCTTTTTCTTAAGCTGTTCATAAGCTAAATAAAGGTCTCCGACTCCATCCGGCGACAAGGATTTCACATATACCTGATACTGGCCGCTTTGTTCGTAAACAGACACATCTCCCCTCGCCAGCACCTTCATGCCATTTTCCGGCTGAAATTTAAGATGCGCGCTGTTTGCAGAAAACATAACAGCCAAAAGCCGTGCTTTTTCATCCTTTAATGTAAAGTACATATGGCCGCTTGAATGGCGCTTAAAGTTCGAGATTTCTCCTTTTATGTAAACGTTCTGAAGATGCGGATCGGCATCGAATTTCCGCCTGATATATTTCGTCAATGCCCACACACTTAAGTATTTTTCATTTTCCATCGTTTCTCTCCTTCAAAGCTCGCTATCTTGATGAAGCAGACACTGGAGTCAGACACCATTATATATGTATTAAAGAAAAATTCCTATCCTAAATGGAAGCATACAAAAAAGCTGCCCTCTATTTATTATAAAGCAATAGGGCAGCTTCTTCTAAGGATTTGGACAGTAATAGGTGTTTTTTTGATACATTTTGCATGTACGTGAGAATAAACTGCTTCTTTTTATTGAGCTGTTTCCGCAAACTTTCTGCTATGAGAACAAGATGGCTGATTTCCTCGTTCAATCAGCCTGGTTTAACAAGTGCATCTCCTCACAGAACTTATCAAAAAACAGAAGTCTCTAAGAAAAGAGCTTTTTATCAAAGAGACACTTTATGGATTTTCTTTGCAGCTTTCACTGTATTTTTGAGCAGCATGGCAATTGTCATAGGCCCGACACCCTTCGGAACAGGTGTAATATAAGAGGCTTTGCGGCTGACTTCTTCGAAGGAAACGTCTCCGCATAGCTTGCCCTCATCATTTCTATTCATGCCGACATCAATGACAACAACGCCTTCTTTGACATGATCAGCGGTAATGGTATCCCTGATTCCAACTGCTGCAACCAGTATATCCGCCTGCCTTGTATAAAAAGGAAGATTTTTTGTTTTGGAGTGGCAATATGTAACAGTAGCATTTTTATTGAGGAAAAGCTGTCCAGCCGGTTTGCCGACAATATTGCTGCGGCCGACGATCACCGCATGTTTGCCTTCGATTTCATAGCCAATATGCTCAAGCATGACCATTATTCCATGCGGGGTGCATGGCAGAAAAGCATCTTGTCCTGTCATCATCCTGCCAATATTGATAGGGTGAAATCCGTCTGCATCTTTTTCAGGAGAAATGGTTTCAATAATTTCTTTTTCCCGGATATGCGGCGGCAGCGGCAGCTGAACCAAAATCCCGTGGATGCTGCTGTCTTCGTTTAATTCTTGTATTTTCCCGGAAAGTTCCGCCTGTGTAAGAGTATCAGGGAGTTCTATCAGAACAGAATGGATTCCCAGCTCCTGGCACGCTTTTTGCTTGTTTTTCACATATGTTCTTGAGGCTTGATTATCTCCTACCAAAATAACGGCCAGGCCAGGAATGATTCCTTTTTCACGAAGCTGTTTTACTTCCTCGCTAATACCGTTTCGCACTGATTGAGCAATTTCTTTTCCGTTAATTAATTGAGCTGTCATGTCAGATCATCCTTCCAGTCAGTATTTACTGCAAAGAAACCGAATGATCCAAAAAGAAACCAGGCTGCCTTTCCAAACCGAAGGCAAGGCAATGCCCTGGCAGTTTTATTGTCTGACAAGCACTGCCAAAGCTATATGCAGAGATAGCCCTGATTTCTATTCCAGCTTGTCTTTCACTTTGGAAAGAACCGCATTGATAAAACGGCCGGATTGGTCATCACCGAATTTCTTTGCAATTTCAATAGCTTCATCCATAGCCACATTAACTGGTACATCATCACTGTACACCATTTCATAAACAGCAATGCGCAGCAGATTGCGGTCGATGTTGGCCAGTCTTTCGATTGTCCAGTTTTCAAGGTTTTTACGCAGGATTTCATCGATTTTTTCTTTGTTTTCAACAGTACCCTTCACTAAGGCTTCGAAATACTCATCTGTTTTACTGCCATCTAAAACACTTTCCATGGCATCTCCAATTTCAGATTTGCTGATTTCAATTTGGTAAACTGCCTGCAGTGCTTTTTCACGGGCTAATCTTCTTTTCATGGTTTTGCTCCTTTAATATCTACTATTATATATGAAAATCATCAAAAAGACGAACATTTATTAAATATTTACCCACAACATTAAGATTTAATGATAGTCCGTCTTTCATCCAACCGAAAAATGGAGGAATTATCATTCTCCAGTAAATAAATCACTATTTTACACTGTAACAGAAATCGTGCTTCAGAGAAACCTTAAAACAAGAATTTCTTTTTATCTACCTATTTGTATGCCTAAATATAAGGCCGTTTAAACAGCATAAAGAAGGATCATAGAAAAGAATTTTCATCAGAATGCTGCAAACCGGCACACTTCCAAACAAAAACCCGGCAATGGCCGGGTTTTTGTTTTAATCAATTACATTTCCTGCTCATATTCTGCTTCAGGCTTGGCATTTTCGAATTGAATGCCCACAACATGTATGTTGATTTCATCCGCATCCAATGCCGTCATATTCAGCAGCGCTTCCCTGATATTATCCTGTACTTCCTGAGCTACCTTTGGAATGGAAACTCCAAATTTCATCACACAGTATAAATCAAGCTTGATGCCCTCGCCGGCTATGTCCACCTTTACGCCTTTTCCGTGGTTCTTCTTGCCAAGTTTTTCGACAACGCCTGATGCAAAGTTGCCGCGCATAGATGCGACTCCCTCTACTTCTCCAGCCGCTATCCCTGCGATAACCTCAATAACGTCAGGGGCAATCTCCACTTTTCCAAGTCCGTTGCTGTGTTCATTCATTTCAAGCATTTGAATTTCTTCGCTCATTCAACAGGCCTCCCATCTAGTTTTCATTATGAATCCATTACATCATATAATTCAAGAAATTTAGTATTAAATTCTCCGGACACAAATTGCTCATGACTGAGAAGTTTAATATGGAAAGGAATCGTTGTATGAATACCTTCAACCGCGAACTCGCTCAGGGCACGCTTCATCTTTTCAATTGCTTCTTCCCTTGTCGGCGCGTGCACAATCAGTTTCGCAATCATTGAATCATAATACGGCGGTATGGAGTATCCTGGATATGCCGCTGAATCGACGCGTACGCCGTAGCCGCCTGGAGGCAGGTACATTTGGATCTTCCCTGCTGAAGGCATGAAATTCTTCTCAGGATTTTCAGCATTGATCCTGCATTCTATAGCCCATCCATTAAAGGTTACGTCTTCTTGTGAAAGCGAAAGCTTCTGTCCGGATGCAACACGGATTTGTTCTTTAATCAGGTCAACCCCTGTCACCATTTCCGTAACAGGATGCTCTACCTGGATTCTTGTGTTCATCTCCATGAAGTAAAAAGAACGGTTTTTATAGTCATAGATGAATTCAACGGTGCCCGCACCTGTATAATCAACCGCAAGGGCCGCTTTCACGGCTGCCTCGCCCATTTGTTGGCGGATTTCGCTGTCAAGTGCAGGTGAAGGTGTTTCTTCAAGCAGCTTTTGAAGCCTTCTCTGGATCGAGCAATCCCTCTCTCCAAGATGAATCGCATTGCCAAAAGAATCTGCCATAACCTGAATCTCGACATGACGGAAATCTTCAATATATTTTTCAATATACACACCAGGATTGCCGAAAGCGGTCGCAGCTTCCTGCTGGGTAATATTAATGCCATTCACCAGTTCTTCTTCGCTGCGTGCAACCCGGATGCCTTTTCCGCCTCCGCCTGCAGTCGCTTTTATGATTACCGGGTAACCCATTTTTTCTGCCAATTCGATGGCCTGGCCTGTATTTTCAATGATTCCGCGGGATCCCGGCACAATCGGCACTCCTGCTTCACGCATTGTTTCTCTTGCTACATCCTTTGTACCCATCTTGGAGATGGCTTCAGGGCTTGGGCCGATGAATATCAGGCTGCATTCCCTGCATAAATCTGCGAAATTTGCATTTTCAGACAAAAACCCATAACCAGGGTGGATGGCATCAGAGCCTGTCAGCTTTGCTGCGCTGATGATATTCGTTGTATTCAAATAGCTGTCCTTAGAAGCAGTGGGACCAATGCAATAAGCTTCATCAGCCAATTGAACGTGAAGAGCTTCTTTGTCAGCCTCGGAATATACGGCAACTGTTTCGATGCCCATTTCTTTGCATGCACGTATGACGCGGACGGCAATTTCCCCCCGGTTTGCAATCAGTACCTTTTTAATCATGTGAAACAGCTCCTCATTAAGGCTTTACTAAAAATAATGGCTGGCCGTACTCTACAAGCTGGCCATCCTTCACTAGAATTTCAACAATTTCTCCGTCTACTTCTGCTTCAATCTCGTTAAATAATTTCATTGCTTCTACGATGCAGACAATAGAATCCTTTTTGACTTTAGAGCCTGTTTGCACGTATGCGCCTTTATCCGGAGATGGAGAAGCATAAAACGTGCCAACCATTGGCGATGTAACTTTATGTAGGTTTTCCTGGCTGGCCGGCTGGCTCTCTGAGGCCTGCGGTGCAGCACTTTCACCAGTAGCTTCAATAACGGGCTTGGCCGCTTGCATAGCAGCTGGAGCTGGCTGTGCAGGAGCCTGATATACAACAGAAACAGGCTGCTCCTGGTTTGTTTTCTTTAATTTAACTTTAATTCCTTCTTGTTCATAAACAAATTCATTTATGCTTGATTGATCTACTAATTTGATTAGCTCTCTAAGTTCCTGTACCTTTAACATCCTGGCACCCCTTGTCTTGTTTAGTTAAGCCCAAAGTTTTTTTGGGAGAGTCACAAAATCTGCATTCAGCAAAGTCTCTTGCAGCTATGATCACCATCCGGGCCTGACCGGCGGTTTCACATCCATTATATCAGAGATTATGCTGCTGAATCATATAAATTGATAGATCCATCAGGCGTGTTCTCTCAAGTCTGATGGCTAGCCGGACTTATCTGGCTTTGGCGGCAATTCCTCCCGCTTAGATTACTTCAATGTTCCGCATTACATTCATTTAAGGAAAACATGCATATATTTTATGACCAGATGCTAACATCATACGATAATATCTTACCATATTTCAATGATCAGTTCCTCCTTAAGATATTTACAGCAGGGAAATCAGCATGAATCATCGGGATTATGCGCCTGATCCATGAACTCTCTGATCATACTGCCGGCAATGCTGAGTGATATGCGCGTTCCGCCCTTCCCTATTTTACAGCTAAAAAAAAAAATTTGTGAATCCCTCGGAAAACGCTTACTTTTTTTAAAACTTTGGCTGTTTTCGTAAACTTTGCTGCTACCTGAACAAGGGGTTGATTTCCGCTCCAGGATGCTCGCATTCCGTGGGGCGGGCGGTGAGCCTCACAAGCAATGCTTGCGGGGTCTCACCTTCCCGCTAATCCCACAGGAGTCTCGCACCTTACACTCCAATCAACCCGGATTAACAACAGGACCGCTTCACAGAACAATTAAAAAACAACAATCTTTAAGAATAGAGCCTTAACTTTAAAATGGAACAAGCGGGGAAGATTGGCTGGCAAAACACAAAAAAGCATGCTCGCTGCATGCCTTTGTGTTACTGTGCCTGAATTATTTCTTAGGCTGAAACTCTACGGCTACGTTCTGTGCGTCACCCACTTCTTTCTCGACTGTGCGGATGATTTCATTGGCTTCTTTTTGGCTTAGCTTGTCAGCTTTAACTGTAACATTCACATCTTTGCCATCAATTCTGACAAGTGCATCATCATAATTCATTGTGCCGGAAATAAGTTTCTCAAGGATTCCTTCTTTTACTTTTTCATCTCCGATTTCTTTATTTGCTTCATATGCTTTGTTTCTTTCTTCAGCAGATAATTCTGTATTGCCCATGATTGTTGTATTTTGATCTCTCAGCTGTGAGCGCTCATCTTCCATTTCCATTCTCATCGCTTCAAAATCATCATCGCCAGAAGCAATTGATACCGCAGCTGAACCGGATTTTGTGCTCTTTTTAGCCACAGGTGCTTTTGCCTTGTCTTTTTCAACAGTCTGTTTGTCCCCTTTTTGCTCGACCGCCGCCATATCGGATTGTGTTTTCCCAGGAGAAGTCAGATAATACACCGATAAAACCACCACAAGACTTAACATCGTTAACAGCCACACCGTTTGTTTTTTTAGCAACATGATTATATTCCTCCTTATTTTTTAGGCATTACTGAAACTCGATAGCTCGGAACGTCCAGGGAGCGGGTAACAGCTTCAATGATCCACTTTTTCACCTGCATGTTTTCTGCACCCTTTGCAACAACAAGGACTCCAGAGATTTTTGGCTTTTGTGTTTCAGAAACAATGGGGCCTTCTTTTTCCCCGCCTTTTATAATCACAAGCTGATCATCCACTGATGTGTCTTCAACTGTCCGTTTTCCGCCTTCTTTATCTGTTTCATCTGTCACCTGTTTCTGGGTCGTCTTATTTCTTTCAAACACTTTTCTTTCCGAAGAATCAGCATAGACAATCACTTTTACATCCTCAACGCCAGCAATGGATTCAAGTGCATCCTTTAATTCATTTTGGAGATTTTTTTCATAATTCTTCGTTGTCTTACTGCCGCTGTCATCTTTCCTTCCGAAGGCAGCAACGTCCGTTTTTTCAGACTGGTTACTAAAAACAGCTGTGCTGGCACTGTCTCCTGACTGTCTTTGGGACATTAGGTTTGAAATCATCATGATGCCGGCTCCGAACAGGATGACAATAAGGACATACACATACATTTGCGGTTTTTTTCCGTTCTTATCTCCATCCTTTCTTACTAATTTACTCAGCCAGTAAAGTGGGCCTTTATCATCCTTCAATTTATAAGTCCCCCCTTTCCCCTGTAATTTCAATGACCTTTTTGTCTACAGACCACTGGGATGACAGGAACTTCTTGATTTTTTCCAAATCAGCTGTTTTTGCAGGAAGATTTTTTTCCGTATTAATTTCCACCTTCGCTACCGTTTCGATTGATTTGTTTTTGCTGCTGGCTGAAGCTTTACTCAATGACAGCGTAATTTTCTGAAGGTCTTCAGGTATTTTAGGCTGTTCCTCATTTTTCACTTTGATATCGATGTAAGCAATTTCCATTTTATATTTTTTCATCAGCTCCTCTTTTGCTTTCGCCTTCAATTGGACAGCCGTTTGTTGTAAAATATATGCATTCTGTTCAGCTTGTATTTCTTTTTTCTTCATTTCCGTTAAATTTTTTAATTTTTTTTCATCTCCATGTGTAAAGGACTCCGTGGCTTTTGATATCAATGTATTCAAGTCAGTGTGAAAGAGATTAAGGATCGGAGCAAGAATGACTGCGATCAGCAGAAGGCCGATGACCATTTTGGCATATTTCTGCATAGATGAATTAGGAAGAAGCATATCTATGACCGTCGCCAGCAAAACAAACAAGATAATATTGGTTACCCATCCTGTTAAAAAGCTCATCCGTTTTTCTCCTCCCTACCTGACCATCAGGGTGATGTTACCTGCAGCGATAATGACTGTTATGCTTAAAAAAAACATCAGCGATACAAGAGCAAGTGCAGCAA
The DNA here is from genome assembly GCF_900112495.1 of Bacillus sp. OV322. GTDB lineage: Bacteria > Bacillota > Bacilli > Bacillales > DSM-1321 > Peribacillus. The sequence continues at coordinate 274,565 of NZ_FOMA01000003.1, read as the reverse complement.
AAATGTAAATCATGCTTTTTGAAATAATGTCCAGACATGAGATCACCGGACCCCCGCCAAGCGGCTGTAGAAGACTTGCCGCCAGCTTATAGATAAAGGATATTGTCAGTATTTTCAAGGCCGGAAAAGCCGTAATCAGCAAGAGTATAATGACCCCAGATACTCCGACCGTGTTTTTCAGCAGTACAGATGCATTTATGACAGTATCCGTTGCATCAGTAAACATTCTTCCTATTACTGGAATAAAGTTGCCTGTAACAAATTTTGCCGTCCGGATCGTGATGCCGTCTGCAACCGCCGATGATGCTCCCTGTACAGATATGACCCCAAGAAAAACAGTCATGAATGCACCTAAAATAGCAATGGCCCAATTTCTCAGAAGCTGGGCGAGCTGGGTGACTTTGTAGTGCTCTGTAAGTGTGCTCACGATACTTAAGATTGCAGCTAAAAACAGCAGCGGAAGGACGATATATTGGATCAATATTCCGCTTGTATTCATTAAAAATAGTAAAACCGGATGAAAGAAGGCGGCTGAAACGAGCCCTCCCGATGTTGCTATCAGTGCAAGAAGCAGAGGAATCAGCGCCATTAGAAACGAGGTCATGGCTGATATAGTTTCCTGGACATATTGTATTGCTACATGAAAGCTGTTAAGAGCCAGAATGATTAAAACCATAAAAACAATCGAATATGCCACTTTACTGATTGAGCTCTTTTCAAAGGCGTTTTGCAGCGACTGCAGAAACATGCTGAAAACCGTCAATAAAATCAGTGAGCCCAGCAGTTTTCCGTTTACAAGCAATTCATGGAAGATAAACGCCGCGAAGCCTTTGGCCCATTCCGATAAGGAAAAGTGCTTGTCCCCGCTTACGAAATCCATGAAGCTGCCTTTTTGGCTTTCCGGCAAAAATCCCCCATATTGTGTAATGATGTCATCCCAATACTTCTTCAGATCATCCACTCCGATGCGGTCGAGCTGGGCTTGTACCATGTCCTGAGATATGACAGGCTCTGCCTGTTCATTCCCGGAAGCCCGGGCATCATCAGGCTGCAAAAAAAGAAACAATAAAAGAAAGAATGGTATATAGCGGATCATTTGCTTCATATCCTCACCTCATCCCGCCTGGCTTGCTAGCTTGGCAGCAGCTTAATGATGGTTTCAATGATGACTGTCAATATTGGTATGGCCATTGCTAAAATTAGAATTTTTCCGCTAAGTTCAATTTTTGAAGCAAGGGAACCTTGTCCCGCATCTTTTGTGATTTGTGACGCAAATTCTGCTATATAAGCTATCCCGATAATTTTCAGGATGGTTTCCAGGTAAATCATATTCACATGGGCATTGACAGCAATTTTTTCAAGCATGGTTATAATTTCATATATTTTATCAGCTAAGAACAAAAAGATGACGCACCCTGTAAATACAACAAGAAGGAAAGCGAAATTGGGCTTTTGCTCTTTAATAATCAATGCCAGGAAAGTAGCCACAAGGGCAATTCCGACAATTTTTAGGATTTCAATGGCTGATCACCCCTATTGAAAGAGAAAGACTGATTTGATTTTTTGGAAAAGGCCCTCAATAATCGTCGCCACCATAAATAAAATGTATATGAAGCCAAACAGTGTCACCCATTGGGCATATTCCTTTTTCCCGACCTGGTCGAGGATGGTATGCAAAAATGCTACTACGATTCCAACTCCGGCAATTTTAAAGATGATATCCACATCAATGCCCATTTAAAATTCCTCCTGTATGCCTACAAAAGCATGATTATTAGCAAAAGACCGGTTAAAAAGCCGAGGCTTTTCATCATTTTTTCATATTTCCCCTGTTTCTCGGCCGCATCGCGTTCTTCCCGGTCCAAGTGCGCCATGGCAAGCTTTATCTGTTTTTGCTGCTGCTCTCTGTCATGGCGGCCAAGCGTTCCTCCAAATTGAGATAAAATTTCAAACTCCCCCTGTTTAAGTGAAAGAGATTTCCATGCTTCACGAAGGCATTCATCCCAGGCTAGCTTCACGGTAGTTTCACCTGCAGCAAGCCGTTTCGAAAACGCTTCAAAAAAACCGGAAAAAGGCGAGCCGATCTGCTTTGACAGCCTAATCGATGCTTCACTTAGAGGAGTATGGCTATACATAATTTCAGCTTCAAGCGACTGCAGGGCCATCTTAATCTGTCTAAGCTGCTTGGTCCTCTGGCTGAAATGCCTGGCTGCTTCGAATCCAGCCCACGTGGTAGCCAATAGAATGATTACAGCTCCGATGATTTTAAGCATGCCATCACACTCTTCCCTGAATGAATCATGTTTCCTGATGAGTCGAGAACCTGACAGAATCTTTCTCCGTCCTGTATGCTCAGCAGAATATATCTTGTGAAAATATCCTGTTCAAGAATCTTTCCTATATGAGGGCGTCTTTTGACCTCTGCAAGTGAGCGTCCATGAGTGGTTATCATTAATTTAATGCCTGCATTTACAGCTTCCAATACAGCGGATGTGTCTTCCGCTCGGCCAATTTCGTCTGCCACCAGCACATCAGGTGACATGGAGCGGATCAGCATCATCATTCCCTCCGCTTTGGGGCAGCTGTCCAGTATATCGACCCTAGGCCCGAATTGCAGCTGCGGCACACCATTAACACAGCCTGCAATTTCTGAACGTTCATCCACAATCCCGACTTTCTTCGGCAATAAGCTATCCTTAGCACTGCCTGATGAAATCATGCGGGCAATATCTCTTAATAGCGTCGTTTTTCCAGTTTGCGGAGCTCCTATAATCATCGTGTGATGCCATTCCCTGTCATAAAGAAATGGCAGGAGTTTATCGGCTGATCCGATTTTTTGTTTTGCTATCCGAATATTGAAGGATGCAACCTCCCTTATTGCTTTTACCATGCCGTTTTCCAATATCACCTTTCCGGCAAGCCCTACCCTGTGGCCGCCGGCAATTGTTACATATCCCCGCTTCAGCTCTTCTTCCAGGGTGTACATGGAAAAACGGCTCAAATGGCCAAGCAATTGTTCAGCATCTGCAGCCGACACCAGATAAGGCAGAAAAGTCGGCCTTCCCCCAATAATGACTTCCAGCGGACGGCCAACCCGTATCCGCAGCTCCTCTGCTCGTTGTGCTTCATGTGTCGGGATTTTTTCAAATTCATTACTGATACTTTTTGGCAGAACTGCAAGAATCGTCTCCATTTCACGGAACCTCCTGTAAGGCCTCAATCATTTATTAAAATGTATGCCTGTACAAAAACTTTATGCACAAAAAAGCGTAAGCGCCTTGGTCAGCCCGTGAAGCAAATAGGGTTTTGGCCTCTGAAGGCGTTCTTTGCCTTCGGAGGACAAAACATCTTTTGCACAGCGGTCTAGGCGCTGAAGCTGGATTACATAAAAATGCTGAAGCGCCTGGTCAGCCTCGACCAGCATAAGGCGCGAAAGAATAGAAGGCGTTCTTTGCCTTCTCTTCTTTCGTGACTTATGACCTCGAGAGGCTAGGCGCTGAAGCTGGATTACATAAAAAGCGCAAGCGCCTTGTAAGGAGGATCAAAGACTAAGAGCGCCGCGTCCTGCGGCAACGTCTTTGTGACCCCTGTCCTGGGGGCCTAAGCAAAAAGGGTTTTGGCCTCTGAAGGCGCTCTTTGCCTTCCGGGGACAAATCATCTTTCGAGGATCGAAGGCTAAATGTTCTGCATCCCGCAGAAACGCCTACAGACGCAAAAAAGCCGGAGACTGGGTCTCCGGCTTTTGCTGCTTCCCGCATACCAAAAAGGGATGGGGAATTATGCGCGTGATACGTATGAACTTTCAGTTGTATTGATAATCAGTTTGTCTCCTTGGTTAATGAAGAAAGGAACCTGGACAGTAAGGCCTGTTTCAAGTGTAGCAGGCTTAGTGCCGCCTGAAGCTGTGTCGCCTTTGATTCCTGGTTCAGTTTCAGTCACTTCAAGCTCAACTGTGTTCGGAAGCTCAACTCCAAGAGTCTCACTTTGGAATGTCATGATGTGAACATCCATATTTTCTTTAAGGAACTTAAGCTCGCGTTCAATTGAGCTTGCAGGAAGTTCGATTTGATCGTATGTTTCGTTGTCCATGAAAACATGGTTATCGCCGCTTGCATATAAATACTGCATTTTACGGTTTTCGATATGAGCTTTCGCTACTTTTTCACCTGCACGGAAAGTTTTTTCCTGAATAGCTCCCGTACGGAGATTTCTAAGTTTGGAGCGGACAAATGCTGCACCTTTTCCCGGTTTAACATGCTGGAACTCAATTACCTGCCAAATTCCATTGTCTACTTCAATCGTTAAGCCTGTGCGAAAATCATTTACAGAAATCATTTTTTTCCTCCTACATGTTTTACAGAATAATTAACTCTTTCGATGAATGAGTAAGAGCTTCATTGCCCTCTTTTGTAACAATTGTATCATCCTCTATGCGAACACCGCCAATTCCAGGCAAATAAATACCCGGTTCAACAGTGACCGCCATCCCCGGTTCCAGTATGATATCAGACTTAAGGGAAAGGGCTGGCCCTTCATGGACTTCAAGGCCAATTCCATGTCCTGTCGAATGGCCGAAGTATTCCCCGTATCCTTTTTCATCAATAAGGTTGCGTGTCAAAGCATCAGCTTCCTTGCCTGTCATGCCTGGCTTGATGCCTGCCATAGCCCGCAGCTGTGCCTCCAGTACAATATTATAAATCTTCTTCAGCTCGTCACTTGGCTGTCCGACAGCAAGTGTCCGTGTGATGTCCGAAACATAGCCATTGAAATATGCGCCGTAATCCAAAGTTACAAAGTCGCCGGTTTCAATGACTTTATCCGTCGCTACTCCATGCGGCAGAGCAGAACGCTTGCCGGAGGCTACAATGATATCGAAGGAAGAAGATGTAGCTCCTTGCTTTCTCATAAAGAATTCAAGCTCATTTGAAACATCAAGCTCGGTTATGCCCGGGCGGATAAAATCTACAATATGTGTAAATGCTGCATCTGCAATATCAGCAGCTTCCTTTAATATCTTAATCTCTGAAGGAGTCTTTATCAAGCGTAATTTCTCAACAAGGCCTGATACAGGAATAAGCTCTCCATCAAAAGCATTTTCATAGCTTTTAAAAGAAGAAAAAGTCAAATGCTCCTGTTCAAAGCCCAGCTTTTTGATTCCCATGTCTTTTGCTTGCTTGGCCACTTCTTCAGGAATCGTTCCTTTATGCTGCACAATGTCGTATCCCTGTGCCTGCTTGCCTGCTTGTTCTGTATAACGGAAGTCTGTAATGAACTTCGCTTCTGACTGTGAAATCAGGACAACTCCTGCAGAACCAGTGAAATTCGTCATATGCCGGCGATTGTATGTACTAGTAATTAAAAATCCATCAGCCTGCACGTTCTCTAATGCTTGGCGGAAACGCTGTAATTTCTCCATCTTATACTCTCCCTTTTATTATCTTTAACAAAGCCTGAAGCGCCAGCTCATACCCGTGCACACCAAGACCGGCAATCTGTCCGGCAGCGGCAGGGGCTATGACCGAAACATGCCGGAAACTTTCCCTGGCATGGATGTTTGAAATATGCACTTCAATCAATGGAACATCGATTCCGGCTACAGCATCACGTATTGCATAGCTGTAGTGCGTGAAAGCTCCCGGGTTCATAATGATTCCGTCCATATTCTGGTCTTCGGCCCAATGAATCTTATCAATGATTTCCCCTTCATGATTGCTTTGAAAGCACACAAGCTCAGTATCCATTGATTGTGCGCTTTTTTTCAATTCTGTTTCCAGATCATCGAGCGTCGCCGTTCCATAATGGGCCGGTTCTCTTTTTCCGAGCCTGTTTAGATTCGGCCCGTTGATAAGCAGAATTTTCTTCATATGCGGTACCTGCCTTCATTGCTGTCGGCCTGTACATCCTTCAGCGGTTATTGTTGTGCATGCATCTCTCTGCCCTTCCCCTAAAGCATGACAGAAACAAAGGTGCGTATTTTTCATAGCTTATAGCATACATCATGACCATTCTACCATAATTCCAAATTGTCTTACTACTTTTTTGAAGTGAATGAAATCAAGTTGTTTTCATATCCGGAACGTTTTTCTTTTGTTTCTCCTGATATTCATAAGATATGGAAGACCCGATGAAAACTCCATATAAAATAAAAATGCAAAAACTGGTAATGCCTGTATTTCCCTTCAGCTGTTCCATGGAAGGCAGGCCTGAAAAGACAGGCTTTAAAATAAAAAACAGCAATATCCAAAGCACGGCACCATAAATGATGCCCGCCATCATATTTTGATATTTCTTGAGCAAGGCATAATAAAGCAGAGCGGCAGCCATAGACAGTATGCTGTATATAAGAAGGGTGATGACGGTTCCAAGCCAGCCCTCTATCCAGTGGGCGCCCGACCAGGATGTCAGAATGAATTTCGGGCTGAGCTTCATAAAATTAAAGAAGCATGCCACAATTCCGATAAAGCTCCAGAGAATTCCTCCCCAAAACCCTATTATTAATACATTGACCATTTGCGATGCTGATTCTTCATCTCTTTTCTGCCATTCACTTGACATAAAAAAACACCTCCGCAAATAGTATGCCCTTTCAGGAATTGTCCTATTTTATTTTTTTTGCAGGCAATCACCTTCATATTTAATAGAAGTTTTTTCATTTTTTTTGTATGATTATAGAAGATGCCCATGTTGGCATTGCTAAAAAATAATTGTAGGCTGGTGCAAAAATGACCGAGGTCCAAAAACCTGTTTATGGCGGGCAGGCTGTGGTGGAGGGTGTTATGTTCGGCGGCAAACACCACACCGTTACGGCAGTCCGCAGGAAAGACTCATCAATTGAATTCTACAGATTGCCGCGCGAAAGCAAACCTGTTATAAAAAAACTCAAAAGGATTCCATTCCTTCGCGGAATAGTTGCGATTATCGATTCAAGTGCAAATGGATCCAAACATTTAAATTTTTCATCTGAAAAATATGAAACAGACCCAAAAGATGATGAAAAAATCTTGGAGGAAAAGAAGGCTAAAAAAGAATCTTCCAAGTTATCATTATGGCTGGGTGTTGCTGCAATAGGCGTATTATCCTTTTTGTTCGGAAAGCTTTTGTTCACGCTTATCCCAGTCTTTCTGGCCAAATTCACAGAACCTGTATTCCACACGAAAATTTCACAGATTTTAATAGAAGGGCTGTTTAAGCTGATTCTGCTTTTGGTTTATATCTATTTTGTCTCACTGACACCGCTTGTTAAGAGGGTATTCCAATATCACGGGGCGGAACATAAGGTCATCAACTGCTTTGAAAGCGGCATGCCACTTACTGTAGAAAACGTTCAGGCTTCTTCACGCCTGCATTACCGGTGCGGAAGCAGTTTTATCCTGTTTACAGTCATCGTAGGTGTTTTTGTTTATATGTTTGTGCCGATTGATCCGCTTTGGCTGCGCGTACTGGACCGCGTCCTCCTGATTCCTGTCGTCCTCGGAATTGCTTTTGAGGTTTTGCAGATAACAAATAAGGTACGTGATATTCCTGTTCTCCGTTTCCTTGGCTATCCCGGGCTTTGGCTGCAGCTATTAACCACAAAAGAGCCTTCAGACGACCAGGTTGAAGTGGCACTTGCTTCCTTTAACGAGCTTCTGCGTCTTGAAAAAAGCACAGAAGAAGGTTTAGAAACAGAGGATATTGTGTAAAAAACAGATATAAGATTACAAGCCGGCACATTTTCCACTTCAGTCAGGCCGGCCGGTTCTTCCTTGCCGCCTGGCTGAAATGATGAATAAAATGTTTTTGGAATATATGTTTAAAATGACGCAAAATTGCTCATGATGCTCTTAAGGAGGTGTCTTTGTTGAATCGTTCATTTTCCTATGTTGTCTACGGGATTATCGCCCTTGGTTTTATTGGATTGTTCAGTAAATTAGCCGGAGATCCATTGGGATTGATCAAAACTTTTTTGATCTGGGCTGCAGTAGCTGGTGCAGTCTATCTCATTTATAAGCGATTAACAAAGGGGAAACTTGAGAAAAAAGAGCAGCGGGCATTCATAAAGGCCGCACGGAAATCAAAGAAAAGACTGAAAAGCAAAAATTCTCTGCCTAAGGATAAAGGAGATAATATAGCGAGCTTCTCATTAGCTAAATCTTCCGCCAAAAAGCGTGCAAGAAAAAAATCCGAAGCGCATTTGACCGTTATTGAGGGCAAAAAAAATAAAAAAAGAAACCGGGCTTTGTTTTAATAGTCCGGTTTCTTTTTTTGCCCGCATGCTGATTCAATAGGTCCATTTTTTTACAAACATACCCGCATAGTTTCTTCCCCGTGCAATCAGCTCAGTTTTGCTTTCTTCAGTGAGCAGGAAGTCGGTTGCTGAAATTCCTTTCATGGGAATAAACAAAATGTTTTGCACATGCTTTCTTGAAATATACCGTGAATCATGCGCATCCTTCATCGTTTTAAATAAAGCGCCAAAAAGTTCAATGGCATTGTCAACTTCCTCCGGTTTTTTCATATCATTGTCGCCGCTTAATTTTATTCCGAGGACCGGCCTCGTTTTTTTCACATTCTCCGAATCAAAAAGCCACATCGGAAAATTGCTTAAAACTCCTCCATCAACGAAGACATTTCCTGTCTTTACTTGTGATTTCAGCCGTACAGGTTCAAAAAAATAAGGAATGCTGCAGCTCATCCTGACTGCTTTGGCTACAGGAAATGAAATGGGATCAATTCCATAAGCCCCCAGATCGTCCGGAATGACAACCAGCTTGCCGTTTGTAATATCTGAAGCGATGACCCTGAGTGATTGCCTTGGCAGATCCTTGAATGTGACGACACCCTTTTCAGCAAGCTTCAGGGCAACCCACCTTTCCAAGGCATCGCCTTTGTACAAACCCAGCTTCCAGTAGAGCATAAGCCACCTTGTGAATGGAATCGGAACCCAGAACCTTCTTGGATCCAGCAATTTACTCACATCTATTTCATTAAGGAGCTCTTGAATTTGATGCCCTGTATAGCCTGCAGAGGTAAATGCTGCAATAATGGCCCCTGCACTTGTCCCTGCTGTTCTGCCAAAGACAAAGCCGTGCTCTTCAATCACCTGAATTGCCCCTACCATAGCAAAACCTTTTATGCCTCCGCCGGAAAAAACGCCATCAATAATCATAGAAGCCCTCCCTAATTCCGGTCTTGATACATACTAATCAGGGAGGGCTGTCTTTATTACTGAATTATACCGTGACTCTTCATTTTTCCGGATCAGGTAAAATACTGGACCACTGATTGAGGAAAGTATTCGCTGACATAACCGCGGATCGTAGCCTCAAGATCTGAAGCTTCCTCCTTTTGATATACATATTTTCCGATGCCATAACGTCCCCATTTGTATTTGCGTTTGGATTCGTCCATTTCAAGCTTTGATTTTGGATAGTTTTTTTCAATGACTTTTTTTGCCGGCCCTGTGAATCGATGCTGAATCAATTCAAAGGTAAGGTCTGGAATATCCACTCCGGCAAGCTCTGCGCTTAGACGTTCAAAAAGCTCCCGGTATCCTTCCTTCCAATCTTCATGCATATAGATGGGGGCCACGATGAAACCAAGCGGATATCCGGCTCCAGCCACCTTTCTGGCCGCTTCAATTCTTTCATCGAAACTTGATGTTCCAGGCTCAAAATTTTTTATTACGTACTTAGAGTTAATACTGAAGCGAAAGCGGGTTTTCCCATTATGCTTCGCGTCGAGCAGATGGTCGACATGATGGAATTTCGTAACAAACCGAAGGCGGCCATACTCTGTTTCCCCAATAAACTCAATCGTCTTTTTTAGGGAGTGGGTGAGATGGTCAAGGCCAACGATATCGGAGGTGCAGGCAGCCTCGAACCTTGTGATCTCATTTTGCCTTTCATCCATATATCCTTGTGCTGCATCAAAGATTTCATCCAGATTCACATATGTCCTGATATAAGGTTTGCTTCCAAGCGTTGTCTGCAAATAGCAATAATGGCAATGGCCCATGCAGCCCGTCGCAAGCGGAATGGCATATTCTGCGGAAGGCTTTGATGTATCAAATTTTAATGTCTTGCGGACTCCTACAACCAGCGTCGACTTTGCTGTCCGGTATTTTTTAAAATCAGTATCTCCCGGCAAATTCCTTATTTGGTTATGTGAGGTTGTTTCCCGTATTTCAATGTTCATATCCTGAAATTTCTTGAGCAGTTCCTTCCCTAAAGGGTACTCGAGCGCCCTCGGTTCAATGTATACAAGCTGCGGGATAAATGGCTTCATTTTTCTATTTCCTCCTGTACTATGTTTGCAGCTTACTTGCTGCTGCCCTGTATATGAATAGTTTGGCTCTTCTTTTATATCTAATCACGCATTTCTGCTGGTAAAAACACACGGATCATTCACGAGAGGCACCTATAGGTTTATTGATGACTGTATAGTTAAAGCCAAAGCCGCAGGGCAGATATATATGGGCATAAAAAAACCGGCCATTGTGGACTGGCCGGCTGATATCGTTTTTTACGCAGCTGCTTTTTTGGAAGTATCGGTTTTGATGAATTTCAATACAATGAGAACCAGAACGATCCCTATTATTCCTGCGGTGATATAGCTAATATTAAGAAAGTGTCCCATGACCAAAGACATGACAGGAGGACCTGCAGCGACACCGATAAATCGTGCGGAACTGTAAAATGAAGAAATGGTTCCTCTTTCCTCTTTCTCAATGTTTTCTGTGATCATGGCATCAAGTGTAGGCAGCAATGCGCCAATTGCGATTCCCACCACACTGGTGACAGCTAACAAGATGAAAAGCTTTTCTACTGTAAAGCCAACAAAAACCACGCTGATAGACATGGCAATCAGACAGATTATCATGATTTTTTTCATCGCCGGCAGACTTCCTTTGATGTTTCTTCCTGCAATATATGATGATAAACACAGTAAAAAAAGCGGTATGGCAAGGACAAAGCCTTTTTTTACCCCATGCAGATCGTGAATTTTTTCCAAATTGTCGGAAAGAAAAAACAGCACTCCGAACAAAATCAGCATGACAAAAATGCCGACAAGAAATATTGTATAAAGCCATCTTCCTTCATCTTTAAACGTTTTTTTCGTATTATGAAGAAACTCCTTGAATTCTTTGGGTTTATCCTTTTCTTTTGGAACCTTGATAAAGAAAAATACAAGGATGATGGAAATCAAACTAAAAAATGAAATTGAAAAAAACGGCAAAAACCATAAAAACGCTGCAAATAAAGAACCTAATATTGGACTTAAAACCTTTCCGAATGTATTGGAGGTTTCAATGATTCCCAGGCAGGAACTCGTTTTTTCGTCATCGTCTTTATACAAATCCCCTACCAGCGGCAGGATGATCGGTGATGCGCCAGAAGCTCCGATTCCCTGTAAAACCCGGCCAATGATAATCCAGGTATATGGATTTTCCATTTTCCACGAAGCATATCCTGCTATTAGTCCGCCAATAAGTGCGAGGATAAGACTAGGCAGAATTACAAGCTTCCTCCCATACCGGTCAGATAAATATCCTGCTACAGGAATCAGAAAGATGGAAGCGATGGAATAGCTGGTAATGACCATACTGGACTGAAAAGAAGTGATTCCCACCTTTTTTTCAAATATCGGCAGCACTGGAATAAGCATGGAATTCCCAAGAGTCATGACAAGCGGTATCGAGGCCATGCTTATGATGCACCATACCGAAACTTTGCTATCCTTGCACTCCTTATTTTCCATATAGACACCTCATTTAAGTTAATACCTGTATGGTGTCCTAATGATGGTTATTTTAAGCGGAAATGCTATCTGTAAAAATCCGTAAATCTTTTTTAAAGTCACTGAATGTATTTCACCTTCGCTGAAACGTTTCTTAACGATTGCTGTTCTGTACGCGAAACCTTTGTTTTCTGGAGCCTAAGGAGCCTCCTGCTGGTTTAGCGGCTCCAGGCGAAGTTGTTTGAGACTCACCCCTCATCCTGGAGCAGACACTCGCCGCCTTCTTATAAAACAGGAAAGATTACGAAAACAGTCTTAGGATACGTCCCTTATAAAAGCCCCTATCATTAAATGAATGAAAATCCTAAAGTTTATCCAAAATAAATAACATGAAACAACGGTCAATCTGGTTATGAAGATCATATATTTTTATAAGCAAACAAAACAAAATTTCAGCCATTCCAAATGACTGCATCTTTCCTTTCCATAAAAAGTTAAGGAAATAATTTGACAGTTCAAACTACGCCTGTTACAATATATTCCAATAAAAGCATACAAATTCGTTGATGAGAAAGAGTAGCGTTTCAACTTGATCCGCAGAGAGCTGACATTTTGGTGCAAGTCAGTGTTCAAGTGATACGTGAATATCCTCTCTGAGAAGCTGGACCGAACTTTAAAGTAAGTCCAGCCGGGAGTCTGCCGTTACAAGGAACACGTATGATTGTACGTTGCTAAGTGCTATTGACCGGAATCAATAGAATTAGGGTGGTAACGCGGTTAACCCCGTCCCTTACTTGGGACGGGGTTTTTTGTATTTTTTTATATTTTATTCTGTATAGGAGCGATATTCATGAAGGCTGATGAAGCTAAGGAAACGGTTGTACAGCGTGAGGAACGCATCCGTAATTATTGGACAGAAGAAAATACATTTAAACAATCTGTTCAGTTAAGAGAAGGAAAGATACCTTTTGTTTTTTATGAAGGACCGCCAACTGCAAATGGTCTTCCCCATGTCGGCCATGCCTTTGGACGGACAATTAAAGATGTTGTAGCACGCTACAAGACCATGCAGGGTTTCTTCGTTGCAAGAAAGGCAGGCTGGGATACACATGGTCTTCCTGTCGAGCTTGGCGTTGAGAAACAACTCGATATTTCAGGGAAACAAGACATTGAACGCTATGGAGTGGAGCGTTTTATTAATAAATGCAAGGAAAGTGTATTTATCTACGAGAAAAAATGGCGTTCCTTTACCGAAGAATTAGGTTATTGGGTAGATATGGACAGTCCGTATCTGACGTTAAGCAATGATTATATAGAGAGCGTTTGGAATATTTTAAGTAAGGTTCAAAAAGACGGATTACTGTATAAAGGACATCGCGTTTCCCCATATTGCCCTAGCTGCCAAACCACTTTAAGCTCCCATGAAGTAGCACAGGGCTACAAAGATGTAAAAGATCTATCGGCTACCGTAAAATTTAAACGTCTTGATGCAGATAATGAATATTTCTTAGGCTGGACAACAACGCCGTGGACGCTGCCTGCCAATGCTGCACTTGCTGTGAATCCAGAAATCACATACGTTCGTGTTCAAAAAGAAAATGTGATTTATATTGTTGCAAAATCTATGGCAGGAAAAGTTCTTGGCGATCAAGTGACGATTTTAAGTGAGCATAAGGGCCTTGAATTCGAAGGAATCAATTATGCCCCGCCGTTCGATTATGTGACGATTGAAAAAGGACATTATATAGTATTAGCAGATTATGTTACAGATGATAGCGGAACAGGCATTGTCCATATTGCCCCGGCTTACGGTGAAGACGATTATAAAACGGTTCAGCAGAATGGGATATCCTTTATCAATGTAGTCGATCAACAAGGCCGATATACTGCCGATGTGACAGATCTAACCGGAAGATTTGTGAAAGATTGTGACGTGGATATTATTAAAATGCTTTCTGATCGAGGTATACTTTTTCACAAGGAAAAATATGAACATAGCTACCCGCATTGCTGGAGGTGTGATTCTCCTTTACTCTACTATGCAACGGATAGCTGGTTTATTAAGATGTCCGCTTTAAAGGATACAATGCTTGCGAACAACGCAACTGTTAATTGGTATCCTGAGCATATTAAAGACGGACGCTTTGGACATTTTCTTGAAAATCTTATGGATTGGAATATAAGCAGGAACCGATACTGGGGCACACCTCTAAATGTTTGGGTATGTTCTGTTTGTCATCATGAAGAAGCTCCGGGCAGTATCAAAGAATTACAAAGATTAGCGGCGGCTCCACTGCCTGATGATATCGAGCTGCACAAACCATATATTGATGAGGTACAGTGCATCTGTCCGAAATGTAATGGTGCCATGCAGCGGACGCCTGAAGTTATTGATGTTTGGTTTGATAGCGGATCGATGCCATTCGCACAGTATCACTATCCATTCGGAAACAGAGAAAAATTCGAATCTCAATTCCCTGCAGATGTCGTAATTGAGGGAATTGACCAGACGAGAGGATTTTTCTATAGCCTGCTCGCTGTCTCTGCCCTGTTCACAGGAAAAGCACCTTATAAAAACGTCCTGTCGCTTGGCCATGTACTCGATGAAAATGGACAAAAAATGTCGAAGAGCAAAGGAAATGCTTTAGATCCTGTTGAACTTATAGAGGAATTTGGCGCAGACGCACTTCGCTTTGCCTTCTTAGCCGATAGTTCACCATGGAATCCAAAACGCTTTTCAAAGAAAATTGTGCAAGATACAAAATCAAAATTGATTGATACGTTAGATAATACCTATAAATTTTATGCTATGTACGCTAAAATAGATGGCTTTGTGTATGATGGACAGCAAACGGGAAAGAAAACAATATTAGACGAATGGATTCTTTCCCGCCTGAACAGTACAGTTAAACTTGTTAATAGCTGCATGGATCGTTATCAATTTACTCAAGCAACTCGGGAAATTGCATCCTTAGTAGATGAATTAAGCAATTGGTATGTGCGCCGTTCAAGAAATCGTTTTTGGGCATCTGGACTTTCAGATGATAAACAAGCAGCTTATTCAACACTATTTGAAACACTTACCGCAATATGCCGCTTGTTAGCACCTTTTTCACCATATGCTTCTGAGGATATCCATTTAAAATTAAATCAAACTAGTGTTCACTTGCAGGACTATCCACAAGCTGATGATTCAATGATTAATCACGAGTTAGAGACAGACATGAAAATGATCTTGAAAATAGTGGAACTTGGCCGCAGTATCCGTAATGCTAAAAACTTGAAGGTGAAGCAGCCACTTCAGCAATTAATTGTGTGGCATAATCAGGGAAAGCATGCTTTAACCCCCTATTCAGGCATTATTAAAGACGAGTTAAATGTCAAAGATGTTGTTTATACAGATGATTTATCACAATACCAATCCACCATCTTTAAACTGAATTTCAAAACTGCTGGTGCTTCATTCGGCAAATTGGTTAACATGGTAAAGGAATATGTGGATCAGATACCAGATGCCGAAAAAAAATCCTTATTAGATAAGGGACATCTGCAAATTAATCTAAAAGGACAAACGGTAACACTGGAGAAAGAGCACATTCATATCGAATATCAAGTTGCTTCTGGTTTTGTGATGGCTGGTGATGAGCATGTAAAAGCAATATTGGATGTAACGCTTACTCCACAGCTTGCAGAAGAAGGTCAGGTTAGGGAATTAATACGAGCCATACAGGATACCCGAAAAAAATTAGATCTGCCAGTCGAAGAATATATCGCAATCAACATTTCAGCAATCGATGATGTAAAAGAAAAAATTCAGCGTTTTGAGGAACTAATTAAAGAAAATATCCTTGTTCACAACATAAGCTATGAAAAACTGAACAACTCTAAACAGCAAATTGAAGTAAGATTTGGCGATGAGATAGCAAGAGTCTCATTGGAATATTAATTTTTCTAAAGAAAGCACTCCTGCAGTCTTATTTTGAAAGCTGCGGGAAGTGCTTTTTGACCGTTTTTAAGAAGAATCTTGCAGCTTTTCGAAGGAATCATACGGATGCCCTAAGAAATCGTGCAGATTGTTGAAGAAATCATGCGACTTTCTAAAAAAATCATACAGCTTCCCGAAAAAATCGTGCAGCTTGCCAGCGAACATTAATGTGGCTCGGCTCCAAACTCACCCAAAGCTCTTGCAAAACTTAATATTGCTCCTGTAAATCCCTTTTCATTTCTTATTAGCCATTACCTTTCCAAATAACACGCCTTAGATAATGATACAAAGGCAATCTCAATGGATATCCCGATAGAGTCCAAAAGCTATTTTCCATTTATGACTATTGTAATTTTTTAAATCCATACTTTTCTAACGTCTTCATTGATTGCTCATTTTGAAGATAATCATAGAATAGTTGGGTTTCTTTTGAGTGGGTACTATTCTTAATTACACCTGCTGGATATATGATTGGATCATGGGTGTTATCCATTGCAGTGGCTGCAATTTTAACCTTTTTAGAAGTTAATGCATCTGTTTTATAGACAATTCCTGCGTCAACATTGTTCGTCTCCACATATGTAAGCACTTGTCGAACATCTTTTCCAAATACGACTTTTCCTTCAATAGACTTCCAGACATTTAATTTATCCAACGTCTGCTTACCATATTGCCCGGCTGGAACAGACTCAGGAGTTCCAAGTGCGATTTTATCAGCCTTGGTAAGATCTTCAAATGTTTTAATTCCTTTAGTTGAATTTTTTGGTACAACCAAGACAAGATCATTACCTACTAAATTTTTTCCATTTTTCTCTTCAATCAGTCCTTCTAGAACTAACTTCTGAAACTTGTCCTCAGCAGCAGAAAAGAACAAATCAACAGGTGCTCCCTGAGAAATTTGCTGCTGTAAAGCTCCTGAAGCCCCAAAGTTATAATTTATAGTGACATTTGGGTGCTTCTTTTCATAATCCGCTTTAATATCCGTTAAGGCATCCTGCAAACTTGCCGCTGCTGAAATGGTTAATTCTACTTTCTTTTCAGAACCTGCTTGTTTCTTTTCTTCTGTTTTGTTGGATTGTTCTTTTGTTGAACAACCGGATAAGGCTAATAAAGCCAGCATCATCGTTAAGAATAAAAAATTTAATTTTTTCATCACACTCTCCCTTTCACTAATTATAACTAATTATAATTAGTTATAATTAGTTTGAACAGGAAATGATTTCGAATCCCATTTTCAATAGAGAATTTACTTTTCCAAACAACATTAAGTTAAAATAAAAGTGGAGGGGATTTTATGTCAAAGGAGCTTTCCTATACCATTGAAGAGGTTTCACAGTTCTTGAAAGTATCAAAATTAACCCTATATGACCTTGTCAAAAAAGGTGAAATGCCTGTGTTTCGTGTGGGAAGACAGATGAGGATTGATGCAAAAGACTTGGATAATTATATTAACAATCATAAAACCATTCAGGAGCCTTCTCATAAAAACCCTGTAAATGATCTCCGCCAGGATGGAACAAAGGATTACCATAATATTGTTATAAGCGGACAAGACCTAGTATTAGATATGCTGGGTAAACATATTGAGAAAAATTCATCCTTTAAGTCATTTAGGTCCTTTACCGGGAGTCTGAACAGCCTGATCTCTATGTACAACGGAGAAGGTGACATTGTTAGCTTGCATCTGTTTGATGGTGACACAGGAGAATATAACCTGCCTTATATAAAAAAAATCCTGGTTAGTACCCCTTTTATTTTAATTAATCTACTTTCAAGAAAAGCCGGTTTGTACGTAAAAAAAGGAAACCCTTTAAGTCTCACTTCATGGGTCGATCTTAACCGGGATGATGTGAAAATTATTAATAGAGAGAAAGGATCAGGGGCAAGGATTCTTCTTGATGAACAGCTCAGAATCAACAAAATCCCCTTCAGTAACATAAAAGGATATGAACATGAAGAAACCAGCCACCTAAGTGTTGCTTCAGCGGTTTCTTCTGGAATGGCAGATGCAGGTGTGGGAATTGAAAAAGCTGCCAAAATCGCTGGAATTGATTTTATCCCGTTAATTACAGAACAATATGACTTAGTCATATTAAAAACCCCTAAAACCGAAGGACTAATACGCTCTGTAAAAGCAATTCTATCCTCTATGCAATTTCAGTCGGAAGTAAAATCTTTAGGAGATTACGATACCTCACAGACAGGGAAAATAATATACGAAACATAGTAAAAGAAGGCTTCTTAATTGTAGAAGCCTTCTTTTTTAGCGTGTTCAATCTGCTTTTCCCTACTATAATTAATATATCTTGTTCCTTGAAAGGTTAATGTGCCGGTATCTCCTTCTGCAAGGATACCATACTCTTTGCCTGAAACATGAAATTCTGACCGGTCGCCACTCTCGAATTCAAATGTAATAAAGTAACTTGTTGAGGAGCTATGAAAGGGGGTATTTTGATCATGATGATGAGTATCTGTACTGACATTTGTCCGTTTAATTTTTACGACTGCCGGAACAGATAGGCGAGGGGATTCCTCATTCTTCTTCCATTGCCTAAGTCCCATGAATAAACCGGCAATTATTATGATGAAAACGATAACAGCAATACTACCTATAAATATCGGGACAGCCGTGAAAAGCCAATCCCCGCCTTCACCAGTATCAAACATTATTTATTCCTCCTTATAAATCCATTTATGCTTGAGCCAATTCCAGATCCACGATCTTCTTTCATCCATTTATCGATTCTAGGTGCACTTGTTTTTAGATATAAAAAAACACCCCTTTAGACAATATTATCCAAAGGGGTATTTATTCACAACCTTTTTATAACCATCGCAGCTTTATTTCAAAGCTGCACAAAAACAGGGATGCATAATTTTTACAAACCGCATTTTAATTGGGCGCCGCAATTTGTGCAGGTGTTGCAGCCGCCCATTTCCTGGACTTCACCTTTTCGGCAGACCGGGCAGGTGTTTCCTACTTCGGAGCCGATTGTCATATTTGTGGAACGAAGCTCATTGATGGTATCCACTAAGACTATTTTTTTCTTTTCCTGTGAAACAGGTTCTTCATATTGTTCTTCATCAAATGTATTTTCTTCGGCTTTAAGTGTCAATACCTGGCTGTCGCGGCTTCCATCAACATATACAGTTCCGCCTTTGGCACCGCCGTTATACAAGCGTTCGTATACCTTCTGAACCTGCTCTACATTGTAGCCTTTAGGAGCATTGACGGTTTTGCTGATGGAACTGTCAATCCAGCGCTGGATGATGCACTGTACGTCTGCATGTGCTTCAGGTGCAAGTTCCATGGCCGAAATAAACCATTTCGGCAAGTTGCCGGCGTCTGCCTCTGGATGCGCTGCAAGATATTCCTGGACAATATCCGCTTTAACCTCAATAAACTTGCCTAAGCGGCCGCTGCGGAAATAGGTGAATGAAAAATAAGGTTCAAGGCCTGTTGAAACGCCCACCATTGTTCCGGTGCTTCCTGTTGGCGCCACTGTCAGCAAGTGAGAATTGCGGATTCCGTATTTGATAATGTCTTCACGGATATCCTCAGGCATTTTTTTCATGAATCCTGACTGGATAAAAGCATTTCTTAACTCTAAAGTCTCTGCTTCAGTCGAACCAGTCAGGAACGGGAAACTTCCTTTTTCCTTCGCCAGCTCGATTGACGCCCTGTAAGCTGATACAGCAATTGTTTCAAACACTTTGTCAATCAGCACATTGCCTTCTTCGGAACCGTATTCTGTTTCACAGTAAATCAATAAATCATGCAGACCCATAACGCCAAGGCCAACCCTGCGCTCTCCAAGTGCCTGCTTTTTATTTTCTGCCAGGAAGTATGGAGTGGCATCAATTACGTTATCCTGCATCCTGACCCCAATTTCAACTGTCTGCTTCAGCTTTTCGAAATTGACGGTTTTATTTTCCTTATCCGCCATTTCAGCAAGGTTAACTGCAGCCAGGTTACATACAGAATAAGGAGCAAGAGGCTGTTCGCCGCACGGATTGGTTGCTACAACCTGCTGGCCATAGCTCTTTGCATTCGTCATGTCATTTGCATTGTCGATAAAGAAAATGCCTGGTTCAGCCGAATAAGTCGCACATATATTGATCAGGTTCCAAAGCTCTTTTGCCTGGATTTTTCTGTATACACGAACCTTCCTGCCGCGTTTTTCCCATTCGCGGACATCACCGACTTCATGCCATTCCCGGTTGTAAATTTCCATTTCTTCCGGGCTGTAACCTTCTGTATCCGGGAATCTCAGTTCATAGACTCCGTCGTTTTCAACAGCTTCCATAAATTCCTTTGTCAGGCAGACTGAAATATTTGCGCCAGTAAGGAATTCCTGGTTATGCACGCTGTAATTGCCGCCAGTCCTGATCTTTTCTTCCGCTTCCCTGATGATTTTATCATTAAATCCGCCCAATCCGGGAATATGCTTATAATTGATGATCCCCTGGTACATGGATTCTTCCTGCTCGCTAAGCGGAGTGAACTTCAGCTTTTCATTTGCATATTTCCTGATCGTCTCGTCCTCTGTATTTTCCATTAGATATCTGAGGATACGCGGGTTTTGCATCTTAGAAATGATGAACTCAATAATATCAGGATGCCAGTCAGCAAGCATAATCATTTGTGCGCCGCGCCTGCTTCCTCCCTGCTCAACAAGATGTGTCAGCTTTGCAATATCATCCAGCCATGAGACGGAGCCAGATGATTTTCCGTTCACGCCCTTTGCAAGAGCATTGCGAGGACGAAGCGTCGAACCATTCGTTCCCACACCGCCGCCGCGGCTCATGATTTCCATGACCTGCTTTCTATGCTCAGAGATGCCTTCACGGGAATCCTGGATAAAAGGCATAACATAGCAGTTGAAATAGGTTACATCTGTATTGGCGCCCGCACCATATAGCACCCTTCCAGCCGGAACAAAGTTCATGCTCGACAATTCCTGATAATATTTTTCAAACCATTCCTTCTGCTTATCTTCCGAAGCTTCTACAGAAACAAGGCCTGTCGCATTTCTTTTCGCAATTTGCTCATAAAAAACTTCGAGAGGTTTTTCAATAACATCAAGCGGACGGTTTACGATGCCAGTCTCCACTTCCTCCTGGGTGTCAAGCGAACCGCGGTACTCATCTTCAACCGAGACCTTCGCCTTTTTGTTTTCCCAATCGATGTCTGTAATATAGCCGAGCCCTCTTGCCGGAAATTTCGGATCTTCCTTGATTGTCAATACAACAAAATCCCCGATGGCCAATGTGATTTTCTCTGTATCCTTAAAGGCATAGCGGTCAAGCATGACAAGCCTTGACACTCCTTTATGGGCCGTATTCATTTCAGGCGTTACAGGATGAACCTGCGGAAATAAAGAAATATCCTTATTCAGCCTGTCCACATTTATTTTCCTCGTTTGGTTCATTATTACAGACATGATTCCCTCTCCTTTGTGTATCCATTTCTGACTTTAACTGTTCGAATCTATATGTAGTGCTGCTTTTGCCATTCGAATTAAAAAGTACCCTCAATTTATCATATTAAAACACCGAAATCAATATATAGTGTTCGAATTAACAAATTAACTACTATATATTGAATTTAGTTAGAGATAATTTCTTTTTGTCAAACTCCATAAAACCTCCAAGTAAAAGAAAAAGGAAGAAAAATATCGATTTTTGTTAGTTTTTGAAGGTATTTCGAACATTTCAGGAGTTGCTTTTTTATTAAGCTAAAAAAGCCTTTATTATCAATGATTTTTAAAATCCCTCAAAAAAAATAAATAATTTTTTTCGGGTTTACTTCCTGGCTGGAGGAAAATAAGACAAATAAAAAAAGCGGCCAATGCCGCTTTAAGTTATCTCATAAAATTCCAGTCATCGCTTTCATATTTGCTTTTGGCAATTTCATTCACTTCTGCAAGCTGTTCCTCTGATAGCTGATATGGCCGCAGATTGATGCCGAGTCCCTCAGCGAAACCCTTTTCAAAAGCCGTTTTTGCTTCTTCAAGGGAAATAGTCCGTCCCGCAATATCGTTAATGGCAACCGCCTTGCTTTTAAAGCTCTTCATCATTCTTTCCTTGAGCCTGTCACTTGAAAAGTTAAATAAGCTGAACAGTTTCTCATCTTCAAGATCCAATAAAATGGATCCATGCTGCAGAATCACGCCTTTTTGGCGCGTTTGTGCGCTGCCGGCCACTTTCCTGCCCTCCACCACAAGCTCATACCAGCTTGGTGCATCAAAACATACCGACGAACGCGGCTCCTTAAGGGCGTTCTTTTCTTTTTCTGTTCTGGGGACTGCGAAATACGCATCCAGCCCTAAATTTATAAACCCTTTAAGTATTCCTTCTGATATTACCCGGTAAGCCTCTGTTACATTTTTAGGCATATCCGGATATTCTTCATTCACGATGACGCTATATGTAAGTTCGTGTTCATGCAGGACAGCGCGGCCTCCAGTAGGCCGTCTTACAAAGCCAAGCCCCTGCTTTTTGACTTCTTCAAGATTAATTTCTTTTTCTGCTTTTTGGAAATATCCGATGGAAAGAGTGGCAGGATCCCAGCCATAAAACCGGATAATCGGCGGTATCTTCCCAGCACTGTGCCAGTTTAATAGTGCTTCATCCATGGCCATATTAAAGGATGGGGAGCAATTCCCGGAATCAATAAAGGCCCAAGTTTCCTTATTCATATATAACCCTCTTCACTGCTTATTATTCTATCCAATTGTAGTTTAACAAAATTGGCACTTAATAAAAAGGAAATAGCTTTATAGCAGGATAATGATAAACACTGGAAAAATCTTTTGATTATCCTGCGCCGTAATTATATAATAAGTGGTGTCTGCAAGTTGGAATTAGTCAGAAAGGAGAATTTTTCATGGGATTATACATATTAATCGTCATCGCTGCTGCCGTTATTGTTTATTCAGCATTCAACTGGTTCAATCAGCGCCGCATTGTAAAGACGCTCAGCCAGGATGAATTCGTAGCCGGATACCGAAAGGCACAGCTGATCGATGTCCGCGAAACAAGCGAATATGATAATGGGCATATACTTGGTGCCAGAAATATTCCGCTTACCCAAATGAAGCCCCGCCTTAAAGAGCTTCGCCCGGACAAGCCGGTATATCTCTATTGCCAGAGCGGCCTAAGAAGCGCAAGGGCTGCACAGCTGCTTCACAAAAAAGGCTACAAAGAGCTGTATCATTTAAAAGGCGGCTTCAAGCAATGGAGCGGAAAAATCAAGTCAAACAATTAATAACGCCTGCTGAACATTCAGCACTTCTATAAATATGAACGAAACAGGAATCCATCAGCAATGGATTCTTTTTTTGTTTCCAGAGAAAACCTTTAAAGGATTGCTGCTATGAAACAAGGTGGTTGATTTCCGCTCCAGGATGCTCGCTTTCCGCGGGGCAGGCGGTGAGCCTCCTCGGCTGCTGTGCCTGCTGGGGTCTCACCTGTTCTGCTCATCCCGCAGGAGTCTCGCACCTTACGCTCCAATCAACCTGACTTAACCATACAAACGCCTCACACATCACATTAAAAACAACAATCTTTAATTAAAGTGCCTAATTAAAAGAATTTGCTTCGTATTTGAGTATTCCACAATAAACAAGGTCTATATATTCTTCGTCCTTTTTAACGTGTTCTCTTAGGCTCCCTTCCTTCTTCATACCTAATTTCTCAATAACTCTGCCTGAAGCCGGATTTGAATGAAAGTAGCGTGAAAACACTTTATTGTATCCCTTTTCCATAAATGCAAATTCAAGTATAGCTTTAGCCGCCTCCGTAGCATATCCATTTCCCCAATGTTCTTCTCCAATCCAATAGGCAAGCTCACCATTATCAGACTTTTAATGATTTGACAATGCTATTGCTCCGTATAACACTCCCCTAGTTTTATCTGCAAATTCAAAATACTTATCATTATTAAAATTACCAAGATGATTTTTTATCCAAGAGAGAGCGTCTTCTATTGAATACGGATACGGCAAATATAAAGTGTTTTTATAAAGATTGTAATTATTACATAGTTTAGCAACTTCTTGTGCATCCGTTTCATGAAATAGACGAAGACGCAGCCTATTTGTGTCTATTATTTTTTCCGTTTTACTATAAATCAATAGTCCACCCTCCTAGCAAGTAACATTTTTCTACAAAAAAAGTTTAGGAACAAATCAGTTAGTGATTTGGTCTTAAACTTGATATGTTACTTAACCTGTTTCTCCAATAACTGAACTGCTATAATAAAATATAATCTCGTTAAAACTCAATATAGAAAGGGTGTGCGTCTTCATTCAGACAGGATTCAATTCTTTGTCTAAAATTCTTCCAAGTGACCATTTCCAGTGCTTGCTCGATAGGATAATACCCTACTTCCAAACTTTCTGCTGACGTCGTTAATTTGCCTCCAACCGGCTTAGAAAAAAAACAGCGTATTGCATATGGAAGAGTTCACATTCTGGTATATTCCACAAAATAATAGAATTTCTTCTTGGTCATTCAATATAATAGTCGCTGCTGAAACTATATGTTTAGGAGGCGAGTAAATATTTTGTGTGCTTTGTACCAACTTAGTTCCCCATTTCTTTTGCTTTTTAGCAAACTTCGTTAATAATTTAGAAAATATCACAGGCCCGATTCTTTGAGAACAAACGGCTTTCTGACAATCACCTTGTAACCATTGTTTCTCCAATCATGAAAAATCCGTACTTATTCCAAAAATATGGATTAAGTACGGATTGTTTGCAGTTAGATCTACAAGGGTTTCCTTGGATTCTGTTTCCGGCGGTTCAATTATCATGCTTGAAGAAAAACGGCATTTGATAGGTGGTTATGTAAAATCAAGACACTACAGTCCTTAATTCAAATGGAATAATTCAGAAATGATTTCATCACTTCCCGGGATAAACATAAATACTGAAAACGAAATACATAACAATCCTATAAGCACTAAACTTAATCTCTTTTTCCCAAGCAGACCGTTCATGACTAAAAATAGTCCTGAAAATAATATAAGGAAATACCAAAATCCCATACATGAACCCCCTCATTTTTTTCAGCTTACTGCAAGCTCCACCTCTTTTTTATAGTCTCTTTTCTTAAAGATTGTTGTCTCTTAATGAGTTCTGCGAGGCGATCTCATTATTAAAAGAAGTTGATTGGAGCGTAAGGTGCGAGACTCCTGCGGGATTAGCGGGAAGGTGATACCCCGCAGGCGCAGCAGAGGAGGCTCACCGCCCGCCCCGCGGAAAGCGAGCATCCTGGAGCGGAAATCAACCCCTTGTTCCAAAGCTGCAAAGTTTACGAAACAGCCTTTTTATAACGAGGTGTTCGCTGTATATAACTTCACAATCCGTTTATCAATTTTAACATAAATATCCAGTTTAGTATAAACTAAACTGGATACTCAGCAGGAAGGCATCATTAATCTGTTTAAGGCAAGTCAGCCTTTACCTCTATTATTGCTTTAAATACCTGAGGACCGGCTTTCTGGCAGCAAGTGTTTCATCCAGCCGTTTAATGACGGTTGTATGCGGCGCTTCCTGCACAATTTCAGGGTTTTCTTCTGTTTCCTTAGCTATCTGGATCATCGCATCGATAAATGCATCAAGGGTTTCCTTCGATTCTGTTTCCGTCGGTTCAATCATCATGCATTCTTCCACATTCAACGGGAAGTAAATGGTTGGCGGATGGTATCCAAAATCAAGCAGCCTTTTTGCAATATCAAGCGTCCGTACACCGAGCTTTTTCTGGCGTCTTCCGCTGATGACAAATTCATGCTTGCAATGCCTGTCAAACGGCAGGTCATAATACGGTGCCAGCCTGCGCATCATATAATTCGCATTAATGACCGCATTTTCTGTGACAGCCTTGAGTCCATCAGGCCCCATGGAACGGATATACGTATATGCCCTGACATTGATTCCAAAGTTTCCGTAATAAGGCTTAACACGGCCAATCGACTGCGGGCGGTCATGATCAAAGCCGTACGCTCCGTCTTTCTTTACCACAAGCGGTTTTGGCAGGAATGGGATGAGGTCGCTTTTCACACCGACCGGGCCTGAGCCTGGTCCGCCGCCTCCATGCGGGCCTGTAAATGTTTTGTGCAAATTTAAATGCACCACATCAAATCCCATGTCGCCAGGGCGTGCCTTAGACAGTACCGCATTCAAGTTGGCTCCGTCATAATACAGCTTTCCTCCTGCTTCATGGATGACTGCAGCCATTTCAAGAATATTTTCTTCAAACAAGCCCAGTGTATTTGGATTGGTGAGCATCAATGCTGCTGTATCAGGACCAGTGACCCTTCTTAAATCCTCAAGATCAACCAGTCCATTTTCATCGGATTTTACAGTAACCGTCTCAAAGCCGGCTACTGTTGCTGAAGCAGGGTTTGTACCATGCGCAGAATCCGGGACGATTACCTTAGTGCGCCCATGGTCTCCATTTGCCTCATGGAAAGCGCGGATCATCATTAATCCTGTCCATTCCCCGTGAGCACCAGCAGCAGGCTGCAGGGTTACCTGATCCATGCCAGTGATTTCAATAAGATGTTCCTGCAGGTCATACATCAATTCAAGCGCTCCCTGGACGGTTCCTTCATCCTGAAGCGGATGGATATGGGCAAAGCCTGAGATGCGGGCTGCCTGTTCATTGATTTTCGGATTATACTTCATTGTACATGAACCGAGCGGATAAAAACCTGAATCAACACCATGGTTCCGGTGGGACAGAGCTGTATAATGGCGCATGATGTCCAGCTCTGAAACTTCAGGAAGCTCTGCTTCTTCTTCCCTTAGATATCCTTCAGGAAGCAAGTCTTCAAGCTTTGCTTCTTCAATATCCATTTCAGGCAGGCTATAGCCAATTCTTCCTGGTTTACTTAATTCAAAAATTAACGGCTGATCTTGGTTATTCATGGCTATCCCCCAGTTCTTTGGCAAAAGCGTCAATTTCCTCTTTCGTCCTTAATTCTGTGACCGCAACAAGCATGTGATCTTTTAGATCAGGATAGATCCGGCCCAAGTCGAAACCGCCGATAATGCCTTTTTTAAATAATTTTTGATTGATATCTTCAAAAGATGCAGGAAGTTTAACGACAAATTCATTGAAGGACGGGCCATCAAAGATAACTTCCAGGCCTTTCTCCTTTAGTGCTTTCTTCGCATAAAAGGCTTTTTGGATATTTTGCACGGCAATTTCCTTCGCGCCTTTTTTGCCAAGTGCTGTCATGGCTACTGAGGCAGCAAGGGCATTCAAGGCCTGGTTCGAGCAAATGTTGGATGTTGCCTTGTCCCTCCTGATATGCTGTTCTCTCGCTTGCAGGGTAAGCACAAATCCGCGTTTTCCGTCTTCGTCCACTGTCTGGCCGACAAGACGCCCTGGAACCTTCCGCATTAATTTATTCGTTACGGCAAAATAGCCGCAGTGTGGACCGCCAAAAGCCTGAGGGATTCCGAATGGCTGGGCATCGCCGGCTACGATATCGGCCCCGAATTTGCCTGGAGGCGTCAATGCCCCGAGTGCAAGCGGATTCGATGAAACAATAAACATGGATTTCACAGAATGAACAATTTCTTCTATTTCTTTCAGCGGTTCAATACGGCCGAAGAAATTCGGATACTGGACGATAACTCCTGCAATATCATCCGCCATCTGCTCTTTTAATGCCTCAAGGTCGGTAATTCCGTCACTGAAAGGAATTTCAATGACCTCCACATTCTGGCCTTTTGCATATGATTTGACGACTTCCCTTGATTCAGGGTGCACAGCACTGGAAAGAAGGATTTTCTTTCTTTTCGTATGCCCCGTGCTTAACATCGCCGCTTCGGCAAGAGCCGTACCGCCATCGTACATGGAGGAATTAGCAACATCCATTCCAGTCAGTTCACAAATCATAGTCTGGAACTCAAAAATGGCCTGCAGCTCTCCCTGAGAGATTTCCGGCTGGTATGGTGTATATGCTGTATAAAACTCTGAACGTGAAATAACATGATCAACGATAATAGGAGCATAATGATCATAAACACCTGCACCTAGAAATGAAGCATAGCTTTTTGTGTCGGCATTTTTCGAAGCCATTCTTGTAAGCTCTTTAATGAGAGATGATTCGGCTTTTGCCGGTTTGATGTTATATTCACCCTGGAAACGGACTTTTTCCGGTATGTCGCTGAAAAGCTCATCAACGGCTGAAACACCGATTTCAGCCAGCATTTCTTTTTTGTCTTGCTCTGTCATCGGCAGATAGCGATGCGTCATGTAATATTCATTCCCCTCTATTTTCTCGGTTTTTTATAAAAAGGTGTCGCTATGACTTTAGCTTTTAATCTTTTTGACCTGATTTCAACTTCCACTTCTGTGCCAATTTCAGTGAACTCCCTTTTTAATAGGGCAAGTCCCACATTTTTCTTCAGTGTCGGAGACTGGGTGCCTGTAGTGATCTCACCAATTTGCTCTCCCCCGGAAAATACAGGGTAGCCATGGCGCGGAATCCCTCTGTCTATCATTTCAATTCCAGCGCTTCTTCTTGGGGCTCCTTCTTCTTTTTGCTTCTTTAAAACAGATTTCCCGTAGAAATCTGCCTCTTTATCGGTTTTGACAGCAAAGCCGATTCCCGCTTCAATTGGAGTGATATCAGCCGTAAGCTCCTGTCCATAAAGAGCAAGATTGGCTTCAAACCGAAGCGTATCCCGGGCTCCAAGGCCAATAGGAAGGATGCCTTCCTCCTTGCCTGCAGCAAGGATTTCCCGCCAAAGTGCTGGACCGGATGCACTTTCACAGTAAATTTCAAATCCGTCCTCGCCTGTATAGCCCGTTCTTGAAACGAGCGCTGTGACTCCGTTCAAATCAACATCTTCCTTGAATTTAAAAAACCCTATTTCACTCAAATCAGTATTTTTAGATAATTTTTGAAGCACGGCTTCCGCTGCCGGGCCCTGAAGTGCAAGCTGGGCATACTGGGAAGAAACATTTGTCAATTCAACATTCTCTATTAAGCTGGCCTGAAGCCAATCAAAATCTTTATCGATATTAGCAGCATTGACTACCAAAAGATATTCTTCATCCGATTTTTTATATACGATCAAATCATCAACAGTTCCGCCATTTTCATAGCACATGGCCGTATATTGGGCTCCGCCGGGCTGCAGTTTCAGGATATCATTTGTCAGCATCTTCTGAAGAAATTCGATGCTTCCGGGTCCCTTCACTTCAAATTCACCCATATGTGAAACATCGAATAGCCCCGCCCTTGTCCGGACAGTTTCATGCTCTTCCTTTATTCCGGAAAACTGGACAGGCAATTCCCATCCGCCAAAATCAATCGTTTTGCCCCCGCTCTCACGGTACACTTCGAATAATGGTGTTCTTTTTAATTCTGTCAAAATGCTGCCTCCTTAAAAATAAGATTAAAAATCTTTCTTTTGCGGCTCATACAACGTTTCAGCTTTCATAGAAAAAGGGCATAAAAAAGGACAGAGCTGCCCTCTTTGGGCATAATTCTCTGTCCTGAAACCTGAAAGTTTACCTTTAGTAGGCTTTCCCCTTTGGTGGTCCCGTAACGCGGACTCTCTCCAGAGCTGCGTCCAGCAAGAGTTCTTTTGCCTGAGAGATTCGCTGTTAAGCTTGCTCCTTCGGCGCTGCACCATGCAGTCTCTCCCCATGCCTTCATCCGCTTATATTTTAAAGACCCATTGTACATACTATTAGAAAACCAATCAGCCAATATTATATCAGCGGCTGCATTTTACACGTTTTCTGCCAGTATGAAAATTTGTAAAACTCAAATTCTATTCCCATCCTACCACTAAGAATGTTTTTTCCGCAATAACTTTTATCTTGAAAACGCAAACAACTTACTATTTTTATTTTTCAACCTTCTAATGTTCGTGTTTAGCTCGATTTTATAGATATAATATTATTCATTCTGTTTAGGGGGCAAGACCATGAAGATTGAAATAAGCTTCGATCAAGACTGGGGAGAAGAGTTCTTAGAAAAGATTGAGAAAGACGGGCCATGGGCTAACTGGGAGTTATATAAACTGGCCGCAGATATCGAAAGGCGGCTGGTTGTCCCGGATTTTGAAGGTCTACAGGCGCCAAAGCATCTGCCGCAATTAGTCCCTCTTCCCCATCAGCTTGAGGCAGCAAAACAGGTAGTGGAAGAAATGAATGGAAAAGCGATCCTTGCCGATGAGGTAGGTCTTGGAAAGACGATTGAAGCAGGGCTTATATTAAAGGAATATATGATTCGCGGCCTGGTCAAAAAAGTCCTGATTCTTGTACCCGCTTCCCTTGTCAGCCAATGGGCCTTTGAATTGAATACCAAGTTCCACATTCCTGCAGTCGCCCAGAAAAAAAGCTATGTGTGGGAAGCCTGTGATTGTGTGGTGTCTTCGATCGATACGGCAAAGCGTGATCCGCACCGCGACATCATCTTTCAGCAGGAATACGATATGATCATTATTGATGAAGCACATAAACTCAAGAACAATAAAACTAAAAACTATGAGTTTGCACAGAATTTAAAGAAGAAGTTTTGCCTGCTTCTGACGGCAACACCGATTCAGAATAAACCCGAGGAAATCTTTCATCTTGTTTCCCTGCTGAAGCCGGGCCACCTGGGCAATGCCGCACTGTTCGCCGAGAAATATAAAGGCAAAGGCAGAAGTCTGAATGATGATGAACATCTGAAAGAACTGGTAAATACCGTCATGATTCGAAACCGCCGGGCCGATACCGGCATCGAGTGGACAAAAAGGATTGTGGAAACCATCATCATCGAGCTGTCGCCTACAGAGCGTGCCCTATATGATGGAGTGACGAATTTCAAGCCGGACTCAGGAGAAAAAACTGGAAGTGCCTTTTCGTCGCTCACACTGCAAAGAGAAGCGTGCAGCAGCCGGGAAGCTGTTTTTTATACATTAAAGAAAATGAAAGGCAAATATGAAAATCCTCCGGAGGAATTTTCAGCAAGGCTTGATCATTTATTCACACTGGTGAATGAAACAGAACGGAACTCCAAGGCTGAGAAGGCCCTGGAGCTGATACAGAAAATTAATGATAAAGTGATCATTTTCACTGAATACCGTGCAACACAGCTTTATCTTCAGTGGTATCTGCAGCAGCATGGCATCAATTCCGTTCCCTTCAGGGGGGGCTTCAAAAGAGGTAAAAAGGATTGGATGCGAGAGCTCTTCCAAAACCGGACACAGGTTTTGATTGCAACAGAAGCAGGCGGCGAAGGTATCAACCTTCAATTTTGCCATCATCTGATCAATTTTGACCTCCCGTGGAACCCGATGCGGCTTGAACAAAGAATCGGCCGTATTCATAGGCTCGGACAAAAAGAAGATGTAAGAATTTATAACTTTGCCACCCAGGATACAGTCGAAGAACATATCCTGAAGCTTTTGTATGAAAAAATCAATTTATTTGAAAAGGTAATCGGCGAGCTCGATGATATCCTGACAAAATTAGATATCGGAAACATAGAGGAATATCTGGTAGACGTTGTCGGGGAATCCCGGACAGAAGGCGAAATGAAAATTAAAATGGAAAATCTTTCGTCGCTTATTAAATTTGCGCAGGAAATGAAGGATGGTGATCACTTTGCAGCAGCAGGAAATCCATGAGTTTCTAAAAAAGTACTTCCAGTCGAACCAGTGTGAAATTCTTGAGGACCACAGCTCCCATCTGGTTGTCCAGCTTACGGTGGAAATGGATAAAGCGCTGATGAACCGTCCTTTCTATTGGCACTATCTTGAAAAAACCGGCGGCGAGCCCAACCCTCAGAAGCTGACATTAATCACGGATTCAGCTCAAGCACCAGAAGATCTTAAAGGCGAAGTGATACACTTCGGTTCACCGCGTCTTCACCAGATTTTTGCTTCTACAAAGGAGCTTGCAGGATTCATCAGGCTTTATGAAGACATCCAGCAGCAGGGAACTGCCAAACACTCCCTGTTTCCATGGCTGAATTTGAATGTGAAGGTTTCTTATCAGTGCGACAGGAAGAAGGATGTCTTCTTATCGGTTGCCCTCAATTTAATCTCAGGAGAAGTGCTGGATGAATTTCATGATAAAATCCTCTCCTTAAAAATGACACCCAAAATTCCGGATTTTTCTTTTACACTTTCGCCGCTTATCAAGCATAAAAGCGGGCTGTCGCGCCTGGATACCTTCATCCGGAAAAACTATGTAGAAGGTGATGACCATTCCTGGGCAGAAGAAGCGATAAACCGCTGGAACGCAGATCTTCAGCTTCTAGAGCATTTCTATGAGGATATGGAAGAAAAAAATGAAAGCTATTATACAGAAAAAGAAGCGCTTCGGGCTCAATATGAACCGAAAATCGACATCTCCATTGTAAATGGCGGATTATTTTATTTAACGGATTCCTTTTACAGGCAAAAAAATCATGCATAAAAAATACCGGTTAGCAGGGATCGTCGCCTGTTATCCGGTTTTTTCAATAAAAAATACCCTTTCGGCAGGAAAGGGCATGTTTACTTCCTTTTAATCAGCATTTTTAAAGCAAAAGGCACAATGCCAAACCAGGTGCTCATAAAGGGCTGCTTATTTTCCTTTTTCATCTGCCTTTGCTCTTTGCGCTGATTTTTTGGCACATTTGTATACATCACAAACTGCTGAGTTAAAAATTTAATATAATCATTCGCTGACATCTTTATCACCCATTAGCAAGTATGCACAGATCGCAAGCTTTTTATTACAACTACCGCTCCCTCCATTCAGTGATTTTGGCCGAAGATAGATTAAAAATAAAAACGGATTCACTTTTGCGGCCGGACTTTGTAGTGGCAAAAAGCGTAGCCTGAACGATTTGCGGACTCTGTTTTTTCACCTGATAATACACGTCCCCATTTTGATAAAAGAAAATTCCTGTGCTGATTTTCCCTGTAATATCCTTGGGCAGCATGATAGAAAGATCCTTGGCTGCAAGCTTCAGTAAATGGTCATTCACAAGCTTTTCTTCTGTCTCTTTGTGAAACTTCTTATCAGGCACATACCGGTCGATGGCAAATAGTGCTGCTGAAATGAACGCTGCAGCAACCACCATCATGATTGGAAAAACCATGCCTTTTTGATTATTCATTCCGGCTCGTTATATAGGGCCTCAGAATTCTTGAAAAGGAAGCCCCTTCCTTGTCTGTCACTGTCAAAACAATCGACTTCCCCTCTTTTTTTGCATAAAAACTTTTTATGTTCTGCAAAAGAACCTCATAGCCTGCCCCGTTCAGTTTCCTCCTTAACTTATCCTGGTATTTCTCGATGGTTACCACATCGCTGCCGACGACTAAATACACCGTGTCACCGGATGCCTCCTGGCTTGTTGACTGTCTGACTTCCCTTTTTATCTGGTGGATGCAAATTTCCCATTCTCTGGGGTTGATGCTGCTCCTAGATCCAAGGCTGGTATGAAGAAAGGCAGCCATCTGCAGAACAAGAGACGAAATGGACAGCAGCACAACAAGAGATGCCAGCATCTCTGCCATGGTAAATCCGTCATCTTTTCGCAGCATCACAAAATGTTTCTTCCCGCCCGTTTGCTTTTTTATATGTTATGCACCCTTCCATCATCCCCTGGGACACCGCAGATTCCCTCCAGGTTAATATATAGCTGTGCCCTCTGCTTTTAAGACTGCCTGATGCCTGTCCCTCTCCATCCATATACGCATCAAGCTGCTCATAAAGCAGATGATAAGCTTCTGTCTTCATGAAAAGATCACTCCGGTCATGCCGGATTTTGCTTATTATCGGGAAGATAGACACTGCCAGGAAGACGCATAGAAAAAAAGAAGCGAGCATTTCCAGATAAATGTAGCCGCTAGAGTTTTTCAATTCGGAACCTCCCTTTGCCAATGTTAAGGGTCAATTTGTATGTGTCATCAGGGGTAAAAATAAACCAGGCACCTGCTATGGATACGTTGCCGTTTGAGGTGAAATAAATAATTAAGTTCATGGTCCCCTTCACAAAATCAATGTCATGCGGAATCTCCCTGCTTTTTACAATTCCGTCTTCCATGGTATATATCTGATATTTTGAAAGAGCCGAATCTATCGCAAAACTGGTATATGCCTGGTGGCTGATGGCGTATTGCTGGGCATACAATATATCATCATTTAAATCAGTAAGAAATTGCCTTGTTTCCTGATGGTCCATAAACCTTGGATAAAGC
Source organism: Bacillus sp. OV322 (assembly GCF_900112495.1). Taxonomy (GTDB): domain Bacteria; phylum Bacillota; class Bacilli; order Bacillales; family DSM-1321; genus Peribacillus. The sequence goes on along the minus strand of NZ_FOMA01000003.1, from coordinate 240,647 downwards.
CCCCAGGAGACAGAGTAGATTAAGATGAAGATGCTTAAAACGATCAGCATTTCAGCGAGCGTGTAGCCCCCTTCATATTTCATTTTCTTTAGGCAAATATCATTTTCCGCCATTATCCGAAACACTTACCTGTCCGCTCGTATCAATAGTGACGGCCGATCCATTCGGGCAGGAGGTTTCCTTCAGGTAGCCTTCTGTTTTTAACTCCGCAACTCCAGCCGGAAGCTTATTATGGTCAATCTGATAGGCCTCAACCTGAGCCTGCACCATTTTCGAAAAGGCTTCGCATCCCTTTGTCTGAATGGTTGATTGATGCTTGGTGATATTCGGGACCGTTATAATCAGCAAAATGGAAATCACTAATAATACAATGAGCATTTCAATAAGGGTAAAACCTTTTTCATTCATCGTTTTTCCTCCTTAAATTCCGTCAAGCAATGAAAACATCGGCATGAGTACTGCCAGATAAATGGAAACAACCAGTAATCCGATAATAGAAAACAGCAAAGGCTGTATGATCCTTACAATCATGGCCATCCTTTCTTCTATTTTCTTCAGCAGATAGGAACTGTAATGAAACAGCTCCTGATCCAGCCGTCCATGCTTTTGCCCGTTCGCTGTAATAATGCCAAGATGCTTCTCAAAGTAAGGCATCTCCCCTATGATTTTCTCGAGGGATTTTCCTTCCGTCAATTCTTCGCGTATCCTGGTGCATAGCTTATTGTAGAACGGCTGCTGCTGATTTCTTGAAAATAATGTGATGCTTTCATTAATGGAGAGCCCGCCAGACAGCAAACCGCTGAATTGGCTGGCAAAAAAGTGGGTTTCGAATAACCGGATGAAAGAACCGGCAATGGGGATGCGAAGCAGGAGGCTCCTCTGTTTCAAGGGGCAAAGCTTCCTGAACCAGAACTGCCTTAAAAGCAGGATGCAAAATAAAAGGATGCCAAGTATCCATGGAACTTCCTTGAGGATTTTTGTAAAGCTGAGAACCAGATTCATAAATACATTTTCTTTGGCGTCCATCGATTGAAAGAGAACTTGGAATTTGGGGATCAGGACCTTCTGAAGCACATAAAAAACATTGCCTGCAAACACGAGCAGGAAAATCGGATAAAAAAGCAAATTCTTGATTTTCTCCATATCCTGAGCCCGTTTCTGCCAGTAGGATCCTGCATCTTTAAGCGCCTTTGCCAGCTGTCCATAGTGTTCCGCATAAAATATGTAGCTGATTAATTGGGGATGAAAGCGAAGCTCGCTTAACACAGAATGAAGCGGGTTTCCGTCCCGCAGACTTAAAAGGGCGTTTTCTAAGTCTGCCGTCTTTTTCTTCGTTTCCTGGAGTTTCAGGAAGTGGAGCGCCTGCGAGAGCGGATATCCATTTTCCAGCAGATCGCCGAGCCTGGATAATAACAGTGCCTGTTCCTTCATATTCCATTTACTTCGCTTCATCTTCATGCACCAGCCGGTCAAATTCCTCTCGCTTTACATAGCCCATGGCCACTGCCTTGCTGATTTCGTCCTTCAGTGTACGATACTTTATTTTTCCTTTTTCGCCCTTCGCTGTCTGCAGCACACGGGTAAGCTCTTTTCCGTACAGCAATTCATACACGCTTGCCCGCTTGCTTCTTTTTTTGTCCTCGCATTCTTCTGTACACACCTCTTTGCAAAAAGGGCATTTTAGCTCTAATAGCCGCTGTGCAGTTACAGCAATCAGTGTCTGCTGTATTTCAAGCCAGTTTACGCCAAATTCCATCAGGCGGTATACCGCTCCTTCTGCATCACGTGTATGCATGGTGGTTAATATAAGATGTCCTGTCAGCGCTGCTCTTACAGCGATTTTGGCTGTTTCCGCATCCCGGATTTCCCCGACCATAATGATGTCCGGGTCATGCCTCAATGCAGCCTTAAGCCCGACTGAATACGTAATGCCGGCTTTTTCATTAATCTGCACCTGCAGCACTTTTTCAGATTCATTTTCTATGGGATCTTCAAGTGTGATGACATTTCGGTTGATGATTTCTTTTGCGTGGTGGAGCAGGGAGTAAAGGGTGGTCGTTTTGCCGCTTCCAGTTGGGCCGGTAAAGATGATCATGCCATGGGAGTGTTTAAGGAGAGCGATGAGTTTATTGGCAGTGCTGCCAAAGAGCGATAAACGTTCAAGAGGAAGGATTGCATGCTGCGGGATCAAACGGATCACAAGGCTTTCTGAATAAGATGCGGGAAGTGTCGACAGCCTGAGACCGACCGTTTTTTTGTCCAAAGTCATGGTGATGGCACCGCTCTGCGGCCTTCTTTTTTCGCCGATATCCATCGATGCAAGAAACTTAAAATGGGATATGAGCCTGTCAGATTCATCCTGGGTGAGTACTTCCTGGGGATACAGCTTGTTATCTATGCGGAACTGGACGAGCGGCCCTTCCTTGCGGGGAAGAATGTGGATATCAGAAGCAGACAAGCGGATAGCGCTTGATAATATATGATCTGCTGTTTTTTCAATGGATTCCAACCATTTTACACCTCCTTATTTGAATAACTATATATTTCGGCATTATTCCTGGTATTCCTTCTTTATTCTCAATTTATTTTAAATGGTATTGAATCTACCTTCCTAAGGCTTGTTTTCTTAGCTTGATAGGAAATAATCGGATTGACCAAGATGTATAGATACTGACTTCCCACAAGACATTGAATAATTGGTGTATGGTAATGTCCTGTAGATTCAAAAATGACTGCTGGCCTAACCCCAGTATATTCCTCAAAATTCTCTCAAAAAAGAAATAAGCGATCTAAATCCTCCTTGGTATGTTTTACACTGAAACTTTCCCCGAACAGCTTGTCTTTATCAAAAAAAGCTTGAACCTCACTTTCTCCTTTAGCTACATCTAGGCCAATGAGTGGATTCATTAATATCTCTCCCTTATTTTTACTCACCAGTAACCCCTATCCCTTCCTGTAGTTCCATAGCTTCGCTTGTTATACGAGATCATTTGTCCCAACCAGCCTCAAACATCATCTACAATTAGGGGGCGAACAGTTTAGTTGACGAGATCTAACTCCCACGCACCCGTACGTTCTACCCTACTGGGTCCTATAAAAAAAAGAGTAACCAGTAAAAACTGGTTAACTCTATAATACGAAGTACTCTATAGTTTAAGTCAATATTTCACAATGTCTGAGATGTTATAACTTTAATAATTGCATCTAATTGTATGGCGTTTGCAAAGTTTAAAATCTCTGCTTTTGTATAAGGTGTTGCATAGGAGTCTGTTTGAATATCATAACTTTGGATAATGATTGTGTATGGGTTATTTTTGTAAGTTATTTCCGAAACAGCTATAATATATTTTTTCTGTTGTGGTTTATTTGACAATTGAGACTCTGGTACTAAACTCCATTTTTCCTGTTTCTCAATTATCTTATGATTGTTATGAAGGTCAAGATGACCTTTGAAAATTTGAATATAAAAATGGTTATTATTTCCGTTTAAACTGAAATATAGAGTATGTGTGGGATTAGAGGTTAATCCTGCATTTACAATTTTATATTCATCTGAACGGTTGGTTATTTCATTTTGAAGTTCTCTTTTTTTAATTTCTGTGAATATTTTGTTAGATATTTTATTAGACCCACCTATATGTAAGCTTTCCAGTCGATTCTTATAGCCGTTCGGAACTACCTCAGTAGCATTTTGAGTTAAACTATTGGCAGATATTTCCTGAAAAAAAATGGTTGTAGTAAAAAACAGTATCGCAATAACCAGTACAGTAAATTTCTTAACATTCACAATGTTTTCCCTCCTTTTACCAAAAATACCATAAAAATACTGTAAAACAAAGTGAAAATAGATTATATGAATTAATTTAGTTTAGGATTCTTTATATTTTCTCTTTGATTCCTTTGATGTTTCTTCTTCAACTAAACCAGCTAATATGAGTCAAAAACTTCTTATTAAAATATATTTTCTTCCCTGTTATACTTTTTGAAGACACGCCAAAAAACCCTCCAAACATTAATTGGAAGGTTTTTCATAAGATGCTTTTAATTGTGGATTAATCCAAGTCTAGGAACTCCTCATTCCTTTTTAGGATTGCATAAATCCAGTGTAAGAGTTTGTTTACACAAGCGATCATTGCTACTTTTGAAGGCTTCCATTCATTTCGTTTCCGATTATAATACTCTTTTAGCTTCTTGTTTCTGGAGCTTTTAATCCCGCATAAAACGGCCATATACAAAGCGTGCCGTAATCGGCTTGAACCTCGTTTAGTAATATGAATTATAGTAGCTGTGAACTGATGAATGTACACTTGGATCTATTCCTGCGTAAGCCACATGTTTCTTAGGGTGATTAAACCGGTCAATTTCTCCGATTTCTGAAATGATCGTTGGCGCGATCTTTCCTCCTATACCGGGAATGGATTGGATTATCTTACATTCTTTAATTTCTTCTGCCAAGACATCTATCTCCGCCTCTATACTGGCTAGGTGTTCTTGGTACTGAAGAAGCATAGAGATATACATAAAATGATAAGCATCAACGGCATCCGTCTTTACCTTCCTAAGGCTTGTTTCATGGGTTGATTTGGAATAATCGGATTGACCAAGATATAAAGATATTGATTGTCCTCCAGACATTGAATAATTGGTGTATGGCCTCCCTGTAGTTCCATAGCTTCGCTTGTTATGCGAGATCTTGTCCCAACCAGCCTCAAAACATCTTTCTACTAGTAGGGGGCGAACAGTTTAGTTCACGAGATCTTATTCCCACGCACCTTACGTTCTACCCTGGCTACTGAAATAATAGATCCTATAAAAAAAGAGCAACCAGTAAAAACTGGTTAACTCTATAATTCGAAGCACCCTATAGTTTAAGTACATTGTTTCACGTACAGAAATTCACCCTTCAGTTTAAGAATCTTGTTTAAATTTGAAAAGATTGGACTAAACAATCCTCTCCATCTACCATTTTCTTTTCTTCTTCGAATTTAATATTTAGCTCACTAAAAACTTTTCTCCAAAATAAAATAGCAGGAGCATTCTTCTCTAATTCAATCACAAAGTATCTACCTTTTTTGTGTTTAAATAGGTCCTTTAATAATGAAATTGCGATTCCTTTTCTTCTATATTTTCTCAACATAAAAATATCATTAATACTGTAATCATATTCCTTTCTTAAAAAAGGTCTTTCTAATAGCAATAAAAACCCTACAATCGACTTTTCTATTTTAAGAAAATATGGTGTTAACCCTTCTCTCTCCCAAATTAATTCTAATGAATCAAATTCAAATGAACCATTTGTTGATATATCTATATCCTCGGTATACTCTGAAAGGTCGTGTAAATAAAGAGAGTATAAATTCTGAAGAATATGCTTTTCATCTTTGGAAATTGAGCTTAGTGTAACTGTCATTGTTAAACCTCTTTTCAATTTCAATAGCTTGTCGAAGAAAATGGGAAGTACCGAATATTCAATAAAAAATAACGTTAGATTAAATGAAGGAAACCTTTTACTAAGGGGTTTCCTTCCTTTATATCAAAAATCAACATTAACATTAACAGAGCCAATAACTAAAAAGTTGTGCGGGTTAGTTACTTGTAAATCTGTTAGCTTTGTGAATATGATCAGTTTCTGTATCTATATTATATCTGAAGATTTGTTACGTCTTTTTCGAATGATGACAAAGGCGGTGGCAGCCAGTGCAGCGAGCAGGATTATGCTTCCGTACAAGACAACAGGGCTGAGTGCCTTATCATTATCAAGGTCTTTGGATGTGTCTCCCCCGCCGCCTCCTCCGACAGAACTGTCATTTCCGTTAGCATCTAAAATAGGCTTCGCATCTTTATATCTTTCGATGATATCTTTCCTGAATTGTATGACATTCACAGCTGCAGGGAGTATTTTTTTTGCTGAATCATTTAACCCGCTTACCTTGCCGTTTTGATACAGATACCAGGCATTTCTCGGCATTTCATCAAAAATTTTCGTGTCAGGACTTGGCTTTAATCCGACAAGATTTTCCGCAAGACTCTTTCCATATCCGAAAGTAGAAAATTCATATTTATTTTCTTCATTTCTATACGTCCCAATCACATTAACAGGTTTGCCTTCCTGATAAACAACGGAAATCCATTCATTGGCCTGTATTAATCCCTTGTGGGCTTCCTTTATATCATCTGTACTTTTTTTGAACTCCCTCGTCATCGAATAGGTGGGGAGCAAATCACCAAATCTGATATCTTCGGTATTATCTGTGAGGTAATAGTAAGATGGATTATCTTGTTGTATAGTGTCCACAACTATTTTTTTAAAATGATTCTCCGCAAATTCCTTAGCCTTTGCCGGCACTTCACCTTTTCCCTTCGGAAAATAGAATTCAGCAGCACTGGCTCCTTGAATGGTTAAAAAAAATGTGAACAGAAACAAAATAATAGAAGACAGTTTTATTTTTTTCAAATCCCCGGCCCCATTTCTGATAACTCGAAACACCCTTTAATCGCTGTATAAAAATTACCTTATTTTCATATTCCCATGGTACTACTTTATCATGATTATCCATTTATTTACAGCGAAAAAATGCATTCCCTCATAGAGAATGCATTCATTAAGAAATGTTATTTACTTGGCATCAGTTTGTTTTCCCTTTAATTTTTTCGCGGATGCTTTCCAGTTCGTTAAGAGGAAGCTTGTTCAGAGAATTCTTAATTTCTTCTTCAATTTGCTTTCTGTTGTTTTCACGGTACTGATCCCACCAATCCCTGAGGCCCTCTGTGTGGTCCAGGAGATATTCAATATCTATTTCCTCCACTTCATCGTCTGAAAGGTAGGTTAGTACCTCTCCCAATAGGCGGCTCGTATTATCTGCATTCTTTGTATTTTCTTTTCCTGACCCGGAAGCTTCTTTTTCCTCCGCAGTTCCGTCAGCTGCTTCGTTCTTTTTTGGCATGATAGCCCTCCTTATTTTTTTATGTGTAAGGATAGTATTTCCATACAGCACTCATTCAATGAGCACAAACAGGAAAGTACGATGCAGATGGAGAATATCTTTGTTGAGGATCGGAAAAGGCAGAAGCCAAATGGATACAGCGTTATGGAACTTCTTTTATTAGAAGGCTCTTTTCTTAAAGATTGCTGTTTTTAATGAGTTCTGGGAGAGATCTCATTATTAAATGAGGCTGATTGGAGCGTAACGTGCGAGACTCCTGTGGAAGCACCGCCCGCTCAGTGGAAAGCGAGCATCCTGAACTGGAAATCAGCCCCTAATTCCCTAGCAGCAATGCTTTCGAAAACAGCCTGTTAGAAACAAGGTTGAAAAAGGAGATAATCATGATTATAAACAAACAAGAATTCTGCGTGAATGGAATGAATTATACAATCCGGTCTGCAAGTGAAAAAGATGCCGTGGATTTGTCTCAATTGAGGCTGCAGATTGATGGTGAAACAGAAAACTTAGATAGAGAAAAAGGTGAGGCATTCATTGATCCGCCAGGCTTTGAACAAATTATTAAAAGAGATTCTGAAAGTAAAACAAATCTATTTCTTGTTGCTCTGGTGCAGGATAAGATAGTCGGCTTTTCAAGATGCGAGGGAAATCAATTAAAGAGATTTTCTCATAAGGTTGAATTCGGAGTATGTGTTTTAAGAGAGTATTGGGGCTATGCTATAGGGAAAAATTTATTGAAAGAATCGATTTGCTGGGCAGACGTGAACGGGATTAAAAAAATGACGTTAAATGTGCTGGAAACTAATGAAAAGGCCATTTCCCTTTATCGCAAGCTTGGATTTGAAATGGAAGGCATCTTAAAAAATGATAAAATTCTTTCTGACGGCAGGTATTATCATACTGTTGTAATGGGAAGATTCCATGAAAACTTAAAAAAACAGCTTTGAGGCCAGTTCGATTCCGCCTGTAACACCATACACTTGGGCTGTCACATAGCTTGAATCCTCTGAAGCAAGGAATACATATACACCCGCTAATTCCACTGGCTGGCCAGCACGCTTGAGCGGTGTGTTTTGTCCGAAAGCAGGGATTTTGTCGCTTGGCTGCCCTCCTGAAATTTGCAATGGTGTCCAGATTGGGCCCGGGGCAACAGAGTTAACACGAATGCCCTTTGATCCAAGCTGTTTCGCCAATCCGCGGGTAAATCCGGTAATCGCGAATTTTGTTGATGCATAGTCCAGCAGGTTAGGACTAGGGTTATAGCCCTGTACTGAGGTTGTGGTGATTATGGAAGCACCTTTTGGCAAATACGGCAATGCTGCCTGTACCGTCCAAAATAATGAAAAGACATTGACTTCAAATGTTTTTCGCAGCTGCTCTGTAGACAGCTCCGCGATATCTTCAACAGCTTGCTGCTTACCGGCAACAAGCGCCAGGACATCAAGCCCGTCTAATTCTTTATACGCCTTTTCGACAAGCTCTCTGCAAAAAGATTCATCACTTAGATCGCCGGGAATCAGCACGGCTTTTTTTCCTTCTGCTTCAATAAGCTTTTTCACTTCTTCTGCATCTGCCTGTTCTTCAGGAAGATAATTGATGGCAACATCTGCTCCCTCACGTGCATATGCAATGGCTGCAGCGCGTCCGATGCCAGAGTCTCCGCCTGTCACGAGGGCCTTTCTGTTCAATAGCTTGCCGGATCCTTTATAGCTTGTTTCACCGCAGTCCGGAAGCGGGTTCATCTCGCCCTGAACGGCTGGCGGCTGTTGATATTGTTTTGGGTAATCTTCGTTATAATACTGGTTTAATGGATTTTCAGGATTTGACACAGGTATCTCTCCTTAGTTAAGTGAATTTCCATCATTCATATGTTCTGCATAAGTGCAGACAACGTTAAATGAAGATGTGTATGTACAACGATTCCCTTTTTCAAATATCAATAAACCTAGCAGTACGCTCGGAGTTGTGCTTAAAAAAAACGTTGTTTTTCAATGGATGATTGATACATCTCAAAAATAACATATAATGGAAGTGCGTGTTCTTCAAGTAACGGAGCAGTAATGTTGAAGAAGAAAGTTGAAGGGGTGTCGGTAAATGAATGAAGCACCAATGATAAAAGGCGATAAAGTGTTGTTACGGCAACCTATTGAGCGTGATGTAATTGATTACTTAAAAATTGAAGTAAATAAAGAACTTGAAAGAATGTATGGTGGAGATACAAGGAATTTATCACCGAAAACAAAGGAAGATGCTCAGAAATTTGTTAATGCTATTAAAATCAATAAACTAGAATGGTGTGTAGAATTTGAAGGGCGTTTTGTAGGACAGGCTCGGTTAACTGTAAATAAATTAGATAATAGAGCACGTTACGCTGTTGGATTATTTGACCCAACTGTTTGGAACAAAGGATTAGGAACAAAAATTACACAATTGGTACTCCGTTACGCATTTGAGGAACTCCAACTACATCGTGTTGATTTGAGAGTTCTCCAGTATAACAAGAGAGCAATCAAATGTTATGAAAAGTGTGGTTTTATACAAGAAGGAGTAGAAAGAGAAGGAGCCCTAATTGAGGGTAAATATGAAACAGATATATTTATGAGTATTTTAGATAGGGAATATCAATCAATAAAAGACTCCTTCATAGAAATAGGTTTGTTAAGCTAATGGGGTGCACGGCAGCCTTCAATAAAGTGATACTAATTGGTCTTTGAAGAGAGTTATAGGATATAAATCCTTATCTATTAAAGATCGTGCAATTTGTTTCATAACACCAGGATTACGGAGTTCGCCGTTTTCCATTTCTAAAATCTCCGCTTGCGGAATCCATTTACTGTCTGTAATTTCGTCTTCTTCAAGCTTCAGTGAACCTCCGGTAATGGCACCGACAAAATGAAGTAGTATCACCTGATGATTTGTACGGCTGATAAAATTGTATACCCCTGTCGTGTGTGTCAGCCTGATATCATAGCCGGTTTCTTCTTTTGCTTCCCTGCATGCAGCAAGAAGTATATCTTCTCCTTGCTCTATGTGCCCAGAAGGAAAATTCCACTTATTTTTCTCAGATAACCTGTTTTCTTTTATAAGCAGTACGTCATTATTATTGTTAATAATTGATGTACTCACAACCAATACGATGTTATTTTGCGTCATTAGTTTCTCCATGAATTCTTATTTGGCCAGCAGAGATCAAATGTGCTTTCGTACTATCTCAGAGAACATACCTTAGCTTTCATCTCTGCTTTTTTCTCATCAACGCTTCGAGACAGGCAGAGACCATACATCTTCCTCGCCAATTGCCTCTCCTAAAGGAACAAAGCCATATTTTTCATATAGTCCCCTGGCCGTATGATTTTCCCTATGTACAGTCAGCCGGATTTCTTTGCATGCAGGAAAAGTTTTGATGATCCAAGAAATCATCCCGTCAAGAGCGGCCTTCCCGTATCCCTTGCCCTGGTGCTTTTCGTCAATGATAAATCCACTAATCCAGTACATATTTGCTGTATTTTCAATATATGCATGCATAATGAACCCGACTAATTGTTCATGATTATAGATGGCAAATGGAATGTATTGGACATTGTCTCCGTCTGGTTTAATATAAACTTTGGCAGTGATACCGCTGGTTCGGGAACAAAGCGGCTCTGTGCTGCTTTAACCTTTAATGACAAAGCTTCTTCCCAGTTTTCTCTTGTCACAGCATTCAATTGAACGTTCATCCATGTTACCTCTAATCATAGTTTTAGATGTTCCCGCTTGACTCTTTATCCTTTAGAAACCTTCAATGATTACACAAGCTGCCTTGCTGCTTATCAGCTGAGGATTTGATGAAGGGCATCTTCAATGCGGCTGTATTTGAATGTGAACCCCTCTTTTATCAGCCTTTCAGGGATTACCCATCTGCTTTTTAAAATTAGCTCTGTTTCTGTTTTGATGAACACAGCGCCAAGCTCAAGCATCCATTTTGCTGATGGAAGCCCGGCCTTAACCCCCATGGCTTTTCGGAGGTTTTCCATTAACTCTGCGTTCGTGACAGGATTCGGAGAGGAACAATTAAATACACCGCTCAACGATTCTTTTTCCTGTAAAAAGGTGATGATGCGGCAGAGATCTTCAACATGGATCCAGCTGAATTTTTGTGTCCCAGGTCCTTGTGCGCCTCCAAGGCCGAACTTGACCATATTCTTAAAGGGAGTCATCACGCCTCCATCTCTTCCCAAAACAATCGCAATCCTTAGGGCAATTTGCCTTGTCTCAGGCAATTGAAAATCAAAAAATGCTTGTTCCCATGCCTTGGCAACATCCACAGAGAATCCAGAGCCTATCTCTCCCTCTTCCTCCGTCATTGGTCGGTCCTCCGCGTGGCGGTAGATGGTGGCTGTACTGGAATTGATCCAGAGCTTAGGAGGGATTTTGCATTGAGATATGGCGTTTCCGAGAATATTCGTCGTTTTCGTCCTTGAAAGAAGAATCGTCTCTTTATTCCTTTTATTATAGCGGCAATCCACAGACTTGCCTGCCAAATTGATTAATATCTCAGCCTCTTCAAGCGCACTGATGATGGCATCTGTGTCTTGCCAGTTAATATGTGGAGCCTGCCGGGAAATCACCTTTACTTCGTAGCCCGATTCACAGAACTTTTTTTCAAGAAAGGCACCTATAAATCCAGTACCCCCCGCTAAAACCGCTTTCTTTTTCATAAAATTCCTTCTTCCTTTTTGATCAAACGTTTATATATCTATCAATATGATTCTTCACTTCCTCACGTCAAGCAGGATCTTCCCTTCACTTAGCCTGCTTTCCATCAGCCCGTGTGCCAAATGAGCGTCTTCTAAAGGAAAGCGGCGGCCGATTTTCATTTTCAAAGAGCCCTCAGAAAGATAGCGGAGCACATGTCCCGCTGTTTCCTCAAGGATTTCAGGGCGGAGCTTTCTTGTAGTCCCAAGGGAGAATCCCAGCACGGACCGGCAGCTGGAATGAAGGTCACTTGTCTGAAAGCTTCCTGCTTTGCCTCCGCTATTGCCGTATTGTACCAGCCTGCCATATGGAGCAAGGCAAGATAGGCTTTTCTCAGAAACCCGCCCTGCAATAGAGTCCAAAATAATATCCGCGCCCTTCCCATTTGTTGCATCATTGACTTTTTCTGCAAAATCCTCTGTTTCGTAACAAATGACCATATCTGCTCCTGCTTCAAGAGCTGTTCTAGCTTTGCTTTCATTCCCTACCGTTCCAATTACTTTTCCGGCTCCCAAAACTTTTGCCAGCTGGATGGCTGCTGTGCCTGCTCCTCCGGCAGCTGAATGGATTAGAACATTTTCTCCTTTTTGGATTCTGGCAATATCACAAATAAGTTTGTATGCGAGAAAAGAGACTGTGGGACACGCAGCAGCCGTATCAAAGTCTATATTCTCCGGGAGGGCAAAGGTGAGGTTTTCCTCGGCAGCTGCATATTCTGCATAAGAACCCGTGAAAGGAAAAGCAATCACTCTCTGTCCTTCCTTGAATTTCCGGACATCGCGTCCAGTCTTTACAATCACCCCAGCTGTATCAAGCCCGGGGATATAAGGCAGTTTTTTGCTTCCTTTTTTTCCGTATCTTGTTTTAATATCTGCAAAGTTCACACTTGTCTTTTCTACCCTGATCAGTACCTGAGAGGGTCCTATATCAGGAATATCTGTATCTGTGCAGACAAGAACCTCGGGATTTCCATACCCTTTTACAATAATTGCTTTCATCCCTTTGTCCTCCCCTCCATCAACCCTTCCTTTATTTTACAATCTTCATAAACCCGAAGGAATGACAGATGTCTTATGTATAACGATTAGAAAAAATTATCAGCATGCATTATATACCAAATACAACTATTCATCTATGAATAACCTAATGCAAAGGATTGCTGCTAAGCGTCGAGGGTGTGGATGAAGCGGTTTGTTCTCCGTGGAATGCTGCGGAATAAAGCATGCGAAATTATTGGCCTAATAAAGACACACCAAGAAAAACCGATGATTTTTCTTGGTGTCACTGGAGTATAAAGAATGGGTTCTCTTATCAGAATCCTTAATCACAAACATAGTCCCCTTAATCCAATGTGATGATTATGTTGTCTTCCATTTCTGTTTCACTGAATATTGAATCTTTTTTATTGAAAACCAGTTCCAGCCCGGATAAGTTGTCCGGCAATGCTGGGGATATAATATATGTATGGGTGCGGTATCCTTGTCCTCCGCCGCTGCCATCTGAACGGCAATCGTATTGGTCTATCTTTAATTCTAAAAAATCACGGGGTCTTTTTCTTATCATCTCAAGCGGGGTATCCATTTTTTCATCCCAATCAATATGAAGGTTCAGCACACTGGCATTTGTGTATTGTTTGATATAAGTAATTGTATAAATCTCCTCCTCTTTTTCAAAGGATTTTAATACAGGCAGATGTTTTATAAATCCAGATGGCTCAACATGCGGCTTGAAGAAGCCATCCATCCTCATTAATCCGAATAAGGATTGCAGGAACTCTTCAAAAAGATCATATTTCCCGGCCCACTCAGTGATTGTCTTATCTGGCGGAAAGCCTGGTTTTCCCTCACAAATAGATTTCCTCTGCTGAAGCAGCTTGCAAATTTCTTCATCAATAGGATATAGACGATTATCATAATAATCGGTTGGACGTTCGAATTCTTTTTTTATCACAATGCCCTCCTCTTCATGTTTAACTTTCAGCGGCATCTTAAATAACATCATCGTCTATTAATTCTCCCTGTTTTTCCCAAATTCCTTCTATCTGCAATATTTCTTTCAAATTGCCTTTTAATAAAAGCCGCGGTTTAATCTCTTTTAGGAAACCACAAAGGGTCAAAGCAGCAGGCAAAATTGCCCGTTCCAAAAAAAAAAATTCTCGAGTGACCGAGAATTCATTTTACATACTCATTTTCAATTCATTTTTCATATGAACCATGCTTTTTAGTGCATCTTCGTGATGGCCGATAATCAGCTTTTCCCCGTCCGTAACAATCGGTCTCCTTAATAGCTTCGGTTCCTTTGATAATAGCTGGAGGACATCAGACAATTTTAAGTCATCCAAATCCAAGTTTAAGCTCTTAAAGGTTTCACTTCTTGTAGCAAGCAGCTCATCTAGCCCTTCTGTTGTTAATTTTAATATTTCCTGCAATTCGTCCGGAGTTGGTGTTTCCCTGAAGATATGACGTTCCTCAAAAGTAACTTGATTAGACCGCAGCCATTTTTTTGTTTTGCGGCATGACGTACAGCTTGGGTATGAAAAGAAAGTTAATGTTTTCATTGTTCATCCTCCGTTCTAAATTTTAATTATCTAAGTAGGTATACGGAGATTGTATAATATATGTATAACATTTGTACAGCATTTACCCTTACATGTATAAGATTTATTTTTAAATTTTTTTGCTTTCCTCCTGATATGTGAAAAAAATTAGTAAATGGCTTAATTTAAAGAGCTGAATATTGTTGTTTTTAATATGTTCCCTGAAGCATTCCCATTGTTAATCCGGTTTGATTGGAGTGTAAGGTGCGAGACTCCTGAAGAGGAAATCAGCCCCTTGTCCATAGCAGCAAAGTTTACGAAAACATCCTTCCAAAAAAACTTGAATTATCTGTATTTTTCGCCTTTAAATAATAAAGCGCATACAATCAAGTCTTTACATCCTGCGAACTTGTAATTTATAATTATTTAGAATGGATATGATTGGCACAAAGGAGGGATACAGATGGAGCGCATGTACAGAGTTCTTGGTTTCTGGACTGGTATTATGGCCATATTTTTCTATTTAGGTGATATGTATACAACAGCCTTGATTTTCTTTGGACAAACTGGATTCTTTATTCTTTTAAGTTATTTGCGATTATCTGAGCGGATGTATATTTATGTGTTCGGAGCATATCTTACCGTTTTCTTCGTCGGATTTACCTACTGGTCCACTTTTATGATGGTTCCGGGAGCAGGCATGGAATAAAGTCCAGCCTGCCCGGTTTGCTTCATGTAGCCGGTTGAGCTAGCGGGACATAACTTCCTGCGGGCTAAACAAATGCAATACATAGCTCCCTGCATTCAGCAGGGAGCTTTTCATGTTTAATAAGGAAACAGCCTGTCAAGCTTCGGCATATTTTTGGTCTGGATCAAGGTGCGGAAATAAGAACTGATCCCTCCCGGAAGAAGCAGGCTGCGGATGGATCTATTACGTTTAGAAACAGCTGAAAATGGATCCGTGTTTTGATGATCGGCCACTTCCTCAAGCAGTCCGCAGCGAAGCAGAAATTCATGTTGCCCAAGCAGCGTTTCATTTCTTAATCCGTACTGTGTCCCGAAGCTTTTAAGTGCATCAAAATGAATATGTGACGTTATATCCATCTCGCCGGGACGTTCCAGCACATCACTCACCATCGTATGCTTATAATATCCTCTTAAACTGCCCTTAGAGTGAATGTTTTCCTTCCACTCATCGTGTGTATATCCATAATCGATTGTTAACAAAAAACCTTTTTTCAGTTTTTGAGAGAATGACTTTAGGCAAGCAACCATATCAAACGGTATTTCCATGCGCTGCTCTTCGGCTAAGATGATATTCTGATTCTCTATATACCCTATCAGTTCTGTATTTATGCAGGGCCTCAGACATTCGGTCAGAAACCCATTGTTCATTTCCAGGAATACTTCATGGATAACACCCTGTTTTTTTTCAACAACATAGACCGGCAGCGCATCGAATAATTCATTGGAAAATATAATCCCCTCGAAATTTTCCAACTCTGCGAAGGATTCTGCATAAACGATATGATCGAAGCCTTTCAGCTTTTCCCTCTGCCGTTTTTGATGATAGGGGCTGCTGTCCGCCACAATATAGGTTAAACATGAAAATAATTCTCTATCATTTTCTTTCAGATAAGAGAGGATGCTGTATGCCAGATTTCCAGTGCCGCCCCCAATCTCGGCAATGACAGGATGCAGGCCAGTTTCTTTCAGACTATACGAAAACCACTTTGCAAGGGCTATTCCAAATCCATCACTCATTATACTGGATGTATAAAAATCGCCGTTTTTTCCGATTTTTTCTCTCTCCTTCATATAATAGCCATGCTCTGGTGAATAAAGCACTGTCTCTATGTACTCTCTATAAGTAATCATTCCATCTTTACTTGCTGCCGCCTTTTCTTTTAAAATGCTGTCTATCGAACGGCCCGTCTCCATGAGCACTCTCCCCTTTTAAAACAGTTTCTATAGATAGAGACATAATTCCTAACAGGCTGGAATCATATATCGGTGCAAAAAGGTGTTGAATTATTCTGACTTTTTATTATCCGCCTATGCTCCACTTTTGCTTACGGTGAATTGTATTCGGTATAGTTTCGGCTGCTTTTCGTCTCCAATAAATTCTTTATCCAAATCCCTATCTGTGTATAAGTTATATGTAATTCCTTTTTTATACCCTTCTTTCGGCGGCTTAATGGTAAGTGTTCCTGAATCTCCTGACTGCAGCCTGACAGGAACATGTTTATTTTCATTATCCAAAACATATGCCGTTTCATCGCTAAGAATGTTTTTATTTAAGCCATGATCGAAGTGAATTTTCCATATGTAATCTTCCGGAACCTTTGTATGATAGACCCATGTCGAGATGTCAGATTTCTTTGCAGCATTTTCTTTCGGTGATGGCTGATCGTGTTCATTTACCCCATATATAAGATAGCTTCCCGCACCTAAAAAAGCTGCGATTGATAAAAAGAGTGCTGTTTTTTTCATAATGATTCTCCCTGCTTTCAAATTTCGGGCAAGATTTAATTCGGTCTCGTTCTGTTAATGCTGGATCTGCCCAGCTATGATTAAAGCTAATTAATATTCACATGGACAATATTATCCTTCTCAAATTTCACTTTTGTTTTGACATCCATGCGTTTCAGCAGACTTTTGAACTCGGTTAAAGAGAGCGGCCCTTTCATTTCACCACTGGAATGATGAAGGACAAAGTAATGAGTTTCCGATTTTACTAATTTCTCCTTTTCCAAATCATAAGGCTGTTGACGTGCAAAAATATAATCTTCATACACATACAATCCGGTAACCGAATTAGGAATAATCCCTTCTTTTGTTCCAGAAACTTCTTTCATCAAGCTGGCTTTATGCTTTCCTGACTTCACTAAATAGTAGTCGCCGGCTACCTTCGTTTCTGTGTCACCCAGTCCGGGACCTATGCATCCAGTTAAAGAGATTGCGAAGATGAGTGTTATAAGCAGTAATGCCGTTTTCATTTAAGGCCTCCAAAAGCATAAAGTAGTTTTGAAATACATCCACATATATTCATTTTCATATCCAGCCTCCCAATATAATAGTTTTTCATCACTCCTTTTTAAAAACTATACCATATATTTTTTCCTTATAATTACATTTATTAATAACTGCAAGAGGGCAGCGATTCTCCTAGAGCCTTAAATAAACAAAAAAAAGAAACTGCATCACTGCAGTTCCGATAGTTGGTTAAAACCCGTTAAGAAATGGATTTGTTTCCATTTCATCTTCTATAGTTGTAACTGGTCCGTGGCCTGGAAGGACAATCGTGTTTTCAGGGAGAGTCAGCAGCCTGCTGTGGATGCTCTTCATCAGCAGCGCTTCATTACCGCCTATCAGGTCTGTACGGCCGACACTGTCCTTGAATAAAACGTCACCAGATATGACCATTCCTTCTTCTTTCAGGTAGAATGAAACACTTCCCGGGGAATGTCCCGGTGTTTCAAGGATTTCAAAAGAAAAACTTCCGATAGTAAGCTCTTCCTTGGCGATAATTTCTTCTGCAGGAAGGCATCGAAGCGGATGTTCCGGCATAAATGATTGAGACCCGTTTAAAGCAGGATCAAGCAGCCATTTGGCTTCCTTTTCATGGATGTAGGCGGGGATTCTGTATTGGCTGCGTATTTTATCCAATGCGCCAATATGGTCAAAATGGGCATGTGTCAGAAGCACAGCAAGCGGCTTCAATTTTTTGGAGCCTATGTAATTAATCAGTTTATCCGGTTCTTCTCCAGGATCAAAAATGATGCATTCCTCCTGATTGGACAATACATAACAATTGGTCTGCAGCGGGCCAAGTGGCAGCTGATTCCATTTCATCTTCTCATCTCCAATTCAACATTTTATAAACTTCATCTTACACCATTACCTGTCCGTTTTTAAAGGAGAATTGGTATAAAGGGAGAGTACAAGGGAAATAAATGGTGAAAAGCAACGGAATACAGGTTGAAAAGAAGGATAGTAATAGGATGGATATCAGGAATGTGAGCCTTGGAAGCTTGTAATGAAGCCTGAGGAGGGAAACTCTAACAGAGGAAAGTTTATTTCCTTCCGAAAACGTTGCTAACAGCTTTTTTTCTTCCTTAATATACCACACGTCCCTCTTAAAGGCTTTGTTCAAATTCTTATTCAACAATCTTGTCAATTAGTCTATTGGTAGATTCCCTATTGTTCTTGTGCTGTCGTGGTTAAATAAGGGAAGCCCCACTCTTTTAAAAGACCGTCCTTCTTTCTGAGCTTCTTTTCCCCTTAGAGTTCATGGGCTGTGTCATGGCTCGCAAACCTCAACGCCCATAACAGACTTTCACCGTCAAGCTGATGAACAGGCCTGGCACACTAAAAAACCTTAACGGAAAAGCCGTTAAGGTTCAAACTTTGAATCCTAAATGATTTACTTACAAGGTTTCCTAATTCGCACGAGCAGTTCTTTCAGAAAGTTTTTCTTTGCCTTCTTCCTGCTTTTCTTCATAAGGAAGTTTCATGAATTTCATTAACACAGCACCGGAAAAGTATAGGATGGAGAATACCCATGCAAGTCCTTCTGCGCCAATGCTGTTGATGAACAGGCCAACGATTGCCGGTGCAATGAAGTAGGACATGCCTGCACCGAAGCTTACGATTGCCATGGCGGAACCTTTTTGTTCGGGTGCCAAAGCAGCTACCAGGGCAGAAAGCGGAACGAATCCGCAAAGTACGATTCCAAATATAATGGCCACTGCTGTCATAGCCCAGAAATTGTGGCCAACAACGTGTGGTGTATAGAATAATACCAGGGTCATTATACCGCAGCCGACGCTGCCCAGCCACATGACCGTGTTCCGCCAGCCGAGCCATCTGTCGCTGATGTATGGGATAACCAGGTTGAATATGATGTTCGCCAGCCAAAAGGTTCCCCAAATGGTCAGCCATTCACCTGTAGAGTATTTGTATTCGGAAGCCAAGTAAAGCGGAAAGAAAATTGGCAGTGCCCCTACACCAACTGAATTGATGATCCGGACCAGCCCGCCGATGGCCACTTTTGGTTTTTCAATACAGATCGTAAATCCGCTCAATAAGCTCTTGAGTTTGTCCTTTGCGTCACCGTTATTCACGCCGACTTTTACATTTCCGACTACGATAAGTCCTGCAATTCCGCCGACAAGCACCCAGGCAACTGCACTCCATAAAAGGCCCATATACCCAATCTTATCAGTCATGAAAGCAGGGAAATAACTTCCCACTACATATAAGCCGCCGCTCCATGCTGCCCAGAAAAAGCCGACTGCTGAAGCCAGAATACGCTGCGGGCTGCGGTAGGTAACCCAGACTAAAAATGAATAACAAAAGAAAGGATAGCCAATACCGCGCAGTGCGTAGGTTGGTAACATCGCAGCGTAATTATGCTGCTTTAAACCCAATTCAATGAAAAGAATTTGGCCGGCCAGCCAAGTGATGAGCCCGATTACCATGACCTTTCTTGGCCCCCATATTTCCGTTAGCACTCCTGAGAAATAGGCAGCGAGCGCCAATACTGCTCCATATGCTGTGAAAAGCGTTGCCGCCTGCTGGACAGTCAATCCCTGATGGTTAATCAAATAAGGTGATAGCCATGCGTGTTCCAGCCCATCACCGGCCATAAAGATAAGAATTGCGACAAAGCCAAAAATCATTTTCCCAGGTAGTCCGGCTCTTTTTTGTTGTTGTTCTGTAATCGCATTCATTTTACTCACCTCGTAATCTTATGTTTACTTCTGATGATGTTTTTCAGTCCTATTAAAGGTAAGGCAGGCCCAGGGATTCGAGACAGGCGCCTAGATGAAAGTGAAAGTACCTGTATCGAATCCCCGGAACGGATTATGCCCACCACATTTCGGTTAGCTGCTCTTTGAAAAGCGCTCCCTTTAATAGAGAGATAGCCTTGCCCAATCCTTCATCAACGGATGCCAGCATGTCTTCATGCTCAATAGAAACGACATAGTCATATCCAACCGCGCGAAGAGTGCTGATTATGTCTTTCCAAGCCTTTTCATCCTGGCCATACCCTACTGACCTGAATGTCCAGGAACGGTTTAAAATATCACTATAATGTTTCGTGTCCAATACGCCGTTCACACTGATATTTGCTTTATCCAAATACGTATCTTTGGCATGGAAATGGAAGATTGCTTCTTCTTTTCCCAGCGCTTTAATGGCTTCAATAGGATTGATTCCTTGCCATAAGAGGTGGCTCGGATCAAAATTGGCACCAATGGAAGATCCTGCGTGTTCCCTTAATTTTAAAAGCGTTTCAGGGTTATAAACGACAAAACCAGGATGCATTTCAAATGCAATTTGTTTGATTCCGTGCTGTTCGGCAAACTTCGCTTCCTCCTTCCAGTACGGAATTACAACTTCATTCCACTGCCAATCCAAAACCTCTGTATATTCAGGCGGCCATGAGCATGTCACCCAGTTTGGAAACTTCGCTTCGGCATGGTCACCCGGGCATCCTGAAAATCCATTGATAACTGGAACTTCGAGCCGTTCAGCCAACAAAACGGTTTTTCTCCATGTTTCATGTGCAGCAGCAGCAGCCTTTTTATCGGGATGGAGCGGATTTCCATGGTTGCTCAGTCCGCTGATGATCATTCCCCTGCTTTCAACAGCTTTTTTGAAACCCCTTAACTTTTCAGGACTTTCCAAGAGCTCGTCAGGATTGCAATGGCTGTTTCCCGGATAATTGCCTGTACCCAATTCCACTGCTTCAACGCCCATACCGGCAAGCTTATCCAGCATTTCCTCAAAGGGCAGATTTTGATAAAGAGCCGTAAATACACCTAATTTCATGATTACCCCTCCTGGCCTCTGCTTACTTTAACCCACTTTTGTTGTTCGTGGCTTGTTAAGATGGCTTCGGTAATGCACATGGAAACATGTCCATCCGCAAAAGTAGCAAAACCAGCCTCATCACGCTCTGGATCTTTGCCATCGCGAATGAATGAATAGAAATTCAGCATTGCATTTTTCAATGCATCCGGCCATCCTTCATTGTGTCCGCCTGGATGATGGATCCCACTTTGTGCCTCCAGCAAGAATAGAGATGGGTCAGCAAGCATGGTTTCATTTGGTTTATCGCGATTCCCAATCCACAATTTTGCCGGTTCTTCCTGATTCCAATAAGCAGAGCTTTTGCTTCCGTTGATTTCAAAGCTTAAACGATTTTTGCGGCCCGCACTTACCTGGGAAACTGTAAATACGCCTCTTGAACCATCTTCAAACTTCAGCAGAACTGAAGCATAGTCTTCTGTGCTGATTGGAATATCTTCATATTCGAGTTCCTGATCGTTTTTGGAGCCGAAAGTGGCTTCATTTGATTTGGATTTTTTCCTTACAGGAATGACTGTGGCCAAATCAGCGAATACTTCGACAATTCTTTTTCCGGTTACATATTGAACAGTGTCACACCAGTGCGAACCGATATCAGCAATGGCACGTGATTTGCCTCCTGCTTCCGGTGCCAGACGCCAGTTGAAATCAGTCTCATACAAAAGCCAGTCCTGCAAATAGCTCCCGTGAACAAGATTTACTTTCCCTAGCTGCTCATGGTTGACCATGGCGGCCAGCTGCTTAACTATCGGGTATTGACGGTAGTTAAAGTTTACACCGTGAACAACCTTGTGTTTTTTGGCCAATGCCAGGAGTTCTGCGGATTCTTCACTGTTCATTGCCAGCGGTTTTTCAGATAATACATGCTTGCCTGCTAAAATGATGTCTTTATTGATTGCGAAATGCAGGTGATTGGGTGTGCAATTATGCACGACTTGAATTTCATCGTCTTTCAGCATATCGCGATAATCGCCATAGGCTTTTGGAATGCCAAAATCAGCTGCCTTTTTTTCGGCTGCCTCCAGGCTGGAATCCGCCAGCGCGACAACTTCGACAAATCCGAGCCTTCTGATGGCTTCTATATGGGTAGGTCCGATAAAACCCATCCCGATGACTCCGACTTTAATTTTTTCCATGGTCCTTATCCTCCTTCGTTAAACGGTGGTTATTGTAAATTCGTATTGTTTTTTAAGAAAGGCCGCCGCATCGGAGCAGCAGCCTTCAAATTGCTAATGCCTTACTTTTTCTCCAATTCGTTTACATTCACCCATTCGCCTTTATCGGCTGAGTCAAGGATTGCATCAGCGATCAGCTCAATGCGGTATCCGTCGTTGAAGTTTGGAGAGAATTGTGTTCCTTCTTCTGTAATTGCTTTAAAGAAATCATGAGTTTCAATGATTTTTGTTTCCCCGTAACCGATACCCAATGCAGGGATTGGCCATAATGCTTCTCCGTACGGTGTAGATGGGCCTGTGTATACTGTTCTGAAACCTTTTGCGTCACTTGGATCATCCGCGAAGGCTACTTGCAGTTCATCACGGCGCTCATAGTTGAAGAATAAAGATCCTTTTTCACCATGTATTTCAAATGTAATGAAATTGTTGCGTCCCCATGCATTGCGGGTTGCTTCGATAGATCCGATGGCTCCGTTTTCAAATTTGACCATTGTGATGAACTCGTCATCTACATCGACTTTGCCTTTCGGAACATCCGCATCGTTGCTTTTCACCGTTCCAAGATTGTCAATGCCGCCTGTTTGGACCGGTCTTTCTGGAATCCAAGTTCTGGTCATCGCGTTTACATCTGTAATTTCGCCAACCAGGTAACGTGCGAAATCTACAACGTGTGTACCGATGTCACCCAGTGCGCCTGAACCGGCAATTTTCTTTTGGAAACGCCATGATAGCGGTGAGTTCGAATCAGCAGACCAGTCTTGCAAATAAGTTCCTCGGAAGCTTAAGATTTTTCCGATTCTTCCTTCTTCAATGTATTTTTTCGCCAGGGCAACAGCAGGAGTCCTTCTGTAGTTGAAGGCAACCGCATGTTTCACGCCTGCAGCCTTAACTGCCTCGAGCATTTCTTTCGCTTCAGCAGCGCCAAGAGCCAACGGCTTTTCAGAAATAATATGCTTGCCTGCTTTTGCTGCGGCGATTGCAATTTCAGCATGTGTATTGTTTGGCGTTACGATATCGATGACATCTATTTCGGGATTGTTGACAACTTCTCTCCAATCAGTTGAATAATGTTCAAACCCTAATCTTGCCGCTGCATCTTTAGCCAATTCTTCTTTTACATCCACTACTGTGTGGCGGTGCGGGATAGCCGGAGCAGGCCAAAAGAACATTGGCATTGCTGCATATGCAAGTGAGTGAGCTTTTCCCATGAAACCTCCGCCGATCATACCTACGTTTAATTTTTTCATTTTAATATCCTCCTCTAAATTTGAACTTTATCTGTTAAGTACGGTTATCGCTTCAAAAGCATTCAAGCTTATTTTTCAAATTTTGATAAATACTCGCGGCTGATTTCTGCCCCTTTTTTAGGATCCGCGTAGCTGTCAAGTTCTACGGTAATCCAATCGTCATAATTGTTTGTGTTTAACAGTTTCACCATTTCATCGAACTTCTGGTGCCCTTCACCTAATGGCAAAAATTCTCCGTTTGCAAAATCCTTGAAGTGGACGTATTTAATTCTGTCCGCGTACTTTCTGATAACCTCTACCGGATCTCCGCCTCCTGCTTCGATATGTGCGGTATCAGGACATAAGTTAATATCTGTAAGCGCCATAAGCTTGTCCAGCTGGTCCGGTGCTTCCACATTTGTTCCCAGATGCGGGTGATAGCTAGGAATGAGATTATTTTTTTCTGCAATCGCTGCCACTTGATCTAGGGCCTTGGCCAAATCAGCGTAATCGCTTTCTTTAATGCCATTTCCCCGGACAGCGCCTCCGCCAATGACCAGGTGTCTTGCACCAAGCTCGGAAGCAAGTGCTGCAACTTCTTCGATTTTTTGCAATTCTTCTTCCAATACATCCGGATAGATGAAATTTCCTCCAGTATAAACGCCGATGAACTCTAATGAATATTGGTTCAGCAAAGCTTTAAACTCTTCTTTTTTATCTTTGTATTGCATCAAGTTTCCGTCGAATAGTTCAAACCCTGCATACCCGGCTTTCGAAATATCTTTCAGTGCTTCTTCAGTTGAACCATTTGCAAGATAATAAAGTTCCCTTATCGAAGTAACCCCAGCAGGATGTCCTACTACACCGCCCCAAGTATTGGTTTGATAGCCAAGTTTCATTGTTTTACTCCTCCGTTTCGAATGATGATTTTAAATACAAAATATTTTTTATCTAAGCATTTTCTGACGCTGAAAATTAGATTCGCTAATCGAAAATACTAGACAAAATGTAATCGATTACATCTACAAATAAATTATATCACTAAACTATTAATTTCGAAAGCAATAAATCTTCTGTTTACTGTAATCGATTACATAGATGGATAAAAAAATAGTTGTTTATGAGGTTTTTTATTCATCTCTGACTACGATATTAGTGTAATCGATTACATAATAAATTTCAACTCTTTTAAACGATTTTTTTAAATTTCCATTTTTTCGCTCCGGCGGTGATGCGCTGGGTGGCTGATAGTCTTTGTCCAGTTCAGCGCAATCACAGCTCTGCTGTCTACCCACGATCCGTTTTATTTAAAGAATAATAGCTTGTAACACCTAACAGCCAAGGAAACTTAGTAATGATTCAAGACGCAGGTATCCATCCATATTGGCAGTGATCGAGCACTATGCCGCACAGTACATTTCCTAATGTAAATATGTTCGGGATTGTTTTAACGAGTCTGCTGTACACAGAAGGGCCACTTTTCAATGAATCAGGAAACCATATTTTCATAGGCTGCCTTCTATTTCCCCTGATATGCACAGAGACAAATTTCAATAAACCTATTTCCCTATTCTTTATTGAGCCAAAAAGGGTTAACTCTGTTTATACAATGAACAGAGTTAACCCACTTCCAACACTTAAACTATTTACAAAATCGTATAATTAGAAAAATTAAACCTGACATTAATAGTATATAATTTACTTAGCTGCATCCTGAATAGTTTTAGGGGCTTCCGTATGGTAAACCAGTTTCCATCCATCCAGAATATTTTCTTTTGTTACAGTTAAAGCTGGCACGGCTACATAAGGAGGTGCATCTTTTCCTAATAAAGAATATCCAGCAAGGATAGCTTCTGCTATTCCCTGATCATATGGCAGCTGTGCTCCCAGACCTTTGATTGGCCCACCCTGTGCAATGTCCAATGCTACATTTGTTCCAAGGTCAATTGTCGTGATTGCAATATCTTTTTTTCCTGCTGTTCTTACAGCTGCTAATGCTCCTTCGGCCGGTACATCCCACACAACAAAAATTCCATCCAAATCAGGATTTCTTGTCAGCATTCCGGATGCTACCTTTTCTCCCTGGTTCGGGTCAGTGATCCCTCCACGTGCAACGATTTTCATATCTGGGTATTTTTCTTTTAGTGTTGCCTCAAATGCATCGGTACGCTGCTTTGTTACAAAGAAGTCCGCTTCATGGAAGATTACACCAATCTTTCCCTTCTTCCCTAATTTTTCAGCCATAATATCTGCTGCAGCAACGCCATTTCCATAATTATCGGCAGAAACAACACTCACATAATCTTTGCCAGCTTCCAGACCGCTTGGTGTATTATCCATGAAAACGAGTTTGACTCCAGCTGCAGCTGCTTTCTTATATGCACTTGCTGTAGAAACAGGGTCTACCGGAATACTTACGATAAGATCAGGTTTCTTTGCTAGAACTGTTTCAATATCTGAAACCTGCTTTTCCGCCTTGAATTGAGCATCCGTTACCGCTACGACTTTAATCCCCATCCTATTGAACGATGCTTTCAAGCCGTCGATTTGTGCCTTGGCCCAGTCATTACCGGCATAGTGCATAACAAGTGCAGCGGAATAATTCCCTTGTTTAATTTTTTTCAAGTCCTGTTCTGAGAGTTGCAATGTTTTAGCGGATACCGCAGTTTCCCCGTGTGGGCCTTTACTTAGGATTTTCTGGTCACTAGGCAATTCAGTGTTAATCGTTAGCGGACCCGAGGTGGCTGTTGCTTCTTTTGTCTTTGGGCTACTGTCCTCCCCAGAACCTGATGAGCTCTTTTGGCCGCAGCCTGCTAATGCCAGAACTGAAATTAACATCATTAAAGTGAATACCGATAATAGCTTTTTCATATAAACCCCCTAGTTCAATTCTATTGAACATTTCATTAATTATTTTTTAAAATGGGCCCTGTGCAATTTAAATACATGCAGTAAGGCCCACTCTTCTGCTTAAGGTATTCATCTGATACTCAACAAGAATTCCCCTATAAATATTCCAAAACCAGAATCTAATACCTCGAGATATAAAATTTAATTGTTAATTAACTAAAAATCTCATTCACTTTTGCTTTCAGGAATTCAATGGATTTTTTCGCATACCAATCAGGCTCGGCTTGTCTTGTGTGGAAACCGACTTCCATTGCCAGGTAGCCATCATAGTTAATATCCTTTAATGCTCTAATAACAGCATCAAAATCTCCTCTTCCTTGTCCTGGAGGAAGGCGATCATTGTCTGCTATGTGGACGTGATGCAGCTTGTCCTTCATACGGTATACATAGTCGCTCGGCACTTCATTTCGATACAAGGCATGGAATGTATCAAACATTACCTTCACATTTGATAAGCCAGTTTGTTCGGCCAATAGTAATGCATCATCTGCAGTTTCAATTAAATTGCTGTCTGCCGGGGTCGGTTCCACTACCATTGTTACACCTAGATCTTTCGCATAGTTTCCGACTTCGATTAATCCTTCCAGGCTATAATTCCAAGCATCCTGCTGCGGCATCCCGAAAGAAGCCCAGCCTGCAATCCACATCACTGTCGGACATTCCCAGTCATGTGCCAACCGGACAACATCTTTATAGTGATTGATAGTGAATTTACGTTCTTCAGCTAAAAGGGAGCTCGGGTTATTCCCCGGCCCTCCACCCGGAGCAGGAAGCATGGACGAAACCTTTAAATTCTTTTCTTTTAAAAGCTTTAAAACCTCCTGTCTTCTCTCCTGTGATAAATAATCCGGCCAGGCATGAGGTGCAGCACAACCAATCTCGATCGCATCGTAGCCGAAGGAAGATAGTCGTTTGATGACTTCCTCTAGCGGATATGAAGGTACCCATGATGGAAAACTGCTATAAGCCCAAGTGTTGAAAGAAATGCCTTTCATCTGTATAACCTCTTTTCCAAATGTGATGTATAATTACCCTCAATCCTTTTAATGAAGGATTGAGGGTTAAAAACCAATGTTTAATAGAATTGTTAATGCAATCGGAAATATTACTCCCAAACAAATACCGCTTTTTCTGTTTTTCTTTCATCAAACAGGCGGAATGCTGTTTCTGCTTCCTCCAGCTTGAATCTGTGGGTGACCAGCTTTTCAACCGGAAGTTTTTTTCTAACGATAAATTCGGCAATTTCATCGAATTCCTGGATCGGGAAATACCATGAACCGATTAAAGTTACTTGTTTTCTGATTAGCTGCTGGCTCGGCTTGATTGTTGATTCCTTGCTTTCACCGACAAAGGCAACGCGTCCATGAGGCCGCACACAATCCAATGCGTCATTTTCTGCGAACGGGCTTCCTGAACAATCGATGGCAGCATCAGCCCCAACCCCGTTCGTAATACGGGCGATTTCCTCTTGTACGTTCGTGTTTTTTCCATTGATAACATAGTCAGCGCCAAGCTCTTTTGCCATTTCCAAACGCTCATCAATCATATCGACGGCTATTACGGTTGCACCGAGTGCGCGTGCAATCATGACTCCGGCTACGCCCATAGGACCCATTCCGAAGATTACAAGCTTGTCCCTTCCAGAGATGCCCAATCTCTTTTGAGCATGAAATAGTGTACCAACAGCATCAGTGGATACGGCAGCCGTTACAAAGCTCATGTCATCCGGTAAGCGCATGCAGTTTTCTGCAGGAACAGCCATGTAGTCTGCATCTCCGCCATTTGCGTCAAAACCTATACACTTGAACTCCTTGCAGAACATTTTATAGCCGCTTTTACAGTGCGCACATTCTCCGCATCCTAAGGCCAAATATACGGCAACTCGATCTCCTTCCTGGAATTTTGAAACTCCATCTCCTACCTGAGTAATGATACCGGCCGGTTCATGCCCTGGACTAACTAAACCAGTTTTTGTCCCTTCAAAAACGGATGTACCATAATACAAACTCATATCACTGCGGCAAATCGCAGAAGCCTTCATTTGAATTAAAACTTCTCCTGGTCCTGGCTTTGGAATTTCAACCTGACGAACTTCTACTTTTTTATCTCCTGGAAAGAATACCGCTTGCATTGTCATGTTAATCCTCCTAAATAAATCTAATTATTAGAAAAATGGA
Organism: Bacillus sp. OV322; assembly: GCF_900112495.1. GTDB lineage: Bacteria > Bacillota > Bacilli > Bacillales > DSM-1321 > Peribacillus. Next base: position 212,066 of record NZ_FOMA01000003.1, on the reverse strand, counting down.
ATCTTGCGTCTGTATGGCACAATTTATCTGATCATTCTTATCTGCTTACCGCTTTACGTCCCAGCGCTACTGCCAAAATAATAATCAAACCTCTTATGATCATCTGTTGACTGACATCCAAGCCCATAATAATTAAGCCATTATTGATAACGCCAATCATTAATGAACCAATGACCGTTCCAATAATCGTTCCGACTCCGCCAGCTAGAGCTGTTCCTCCCAAAATTACAGCGGCAATTACAGATAGCTCATCGCCTTCACCAAATGAAAATCTTCCCGCATTCATACGGCCTGCATATAAAAGCCCGGCCAATCCTGCCATAAGGCCAGTGCCAACGAAAACCATCAGCTTAACCCTGGCTGTTTTAACTCCCGAGAACCTTGCAGCATTTTCATTTCCGCCTGTCGCTAAAACTTTTCGCCCATATGACGTCTTACGAAGCAAGATATGAGCGATAATGGCGAATACCAGCGTCCAAATAAGCAATACAGGGATAGGACCGATATCTCCAGATCCAAAAATGAAATTGAAATCGGCATCAACGATAGGAACCGGAGCAGTGTCAGTGATCCACATCGCTATACCCTTTACTGCACCCATTGTACCCAGTGTTACAAGGAATGAAGGAATGGCTACTTTTGTTACAAGCAAGCCGTTAACTAACCCAACAAGAAGGCCTGTACCTACACCGGCAATCAATCCCCCAAATATTCCATATCCTGCCTGAAGAGCCAATGCTCCTGCCAGTGAAGATAATGCAGCAATTGAACCAACAGACAGGTCAATTTCACCTGAACTGATGACAAATGTCATCGCAAGAGCCATTAATGTAATTGTTGCGGTTTGCCTTACGATATTTAATAGATTTCCTGATGTTAAAAATCCTTGGTCAAAAAGGGTGACTGAAAAGTAGATTAATACACCAACAAAGGCTATATATACTATGTAGTCCCGCCAGTCGAATTTTTTTAATATGGAGACTGAGGGTTGTTTTACTTCGCTAGAAACCTTGGATTGCATACTCTAAATCCTCCTCTGATTTGATCTCTTTACGTTTAATCTCCTTTTTGATCTTCCCTTCATGCATAACCACGACACGATCGCTCATGGCTAATAGTTCTGGGAGTTCTGAAGAAACAACTAATATTGCTTTTCCGCTTTCAGCCAATTCTCTAATAACATCTATAATCTCGGTCTTTGCGCCAATATCAACACCGATTGTCGGTTCATCAAGAAGCAATACGGTGGGATCATTGGCCAGCCACTTGGCAAGCACAATTTTTTGCTGATTCCCGCCTGATAACAAACCGGATGTTTTAAAAATATTATCCGTTTTGATATTCAACTTTTGAACTAATTGATTACTAATCTCATTGGATTTCTTATTATCAATAAATAATCCTCTTTTTACTTTCGATAGGATCGGAAGTATCATATTATCCTTCACACTATGTTGAAGGACCAACCCTTGCATGCGTCTATCTTCAGGAATTAAAGCAATTCCTGCTTTTATGGCATCCCCTGCACTCTTAATAGGCCTTTTTTTGCCATCAACGTAAATTTCGCCGCTATCAATAGGGTCAATGCCAAAAAGACTGCGGACTAATTCCGTTCTCCCGCTTCCCATTAATCCAGCGATGCCCACAATTTCACCGGGCTGGATGGCAAGGTTGATATCTTGAAGTTTATCTCCGGCATTCAGGTTTTTAACTTCAAATATTGGCGGCACATCTGTTAAATATGGACGTTCTTGCCATTCAAAAGCCTTGTCGAACTCCCTGCCCACAATATGTTGAATGACTGTATCAAGATCAGTTTCACTGCATGTTTCGGTAGTGATATATCTTCCGTCCCTTAATATGGTAATCCTATCGCATATTTGAAAAATTTCATCCATCCTGTGGGAAATATAAATGATGGAATAACCCTTTGCTTTCAATTTGTTAATGAAGTCGAATAAGACTACCGTCTCTGTTTTTGTTAGAGAAGATGTTGGTTCATCCATTACTAAAATTTTTGCTTCTTGAGATAATGCTTTAGCGATTTCGGTCATCTGCCAATATCCTACACCAAGTTCTTGGACAATATCAGAGGGTTTGATATCCACTCCTAATTCCTTAAGCAGCGCCTCTGTTTTCTTCTCGCTTTCTTTATCATTAAGCAAACCAAACGAAGTTCTTTTTTCACGGGTCAGAAAGATGTTTTGAGCAACCGTCAATGTTGGAATTAAACTGAACTCCTGAAAAATCATAGAGATATTATTTTTATTGGCATCATCAATGCTATTAATGCTTACTCGTTTTCCTTCTATCAATATCTCACCGCTATCAGCAGTATATATGCCGGTGAGAATCTTCATTAATGTTGATTTCCCGGCCCCATTTCCGCCCATCAATGCGTGAACCTCACCTTTTCTCAGAGTGAAATCCACATTATCAAGAACAGTAATTCCATTAAATGCTTTAGATATGTTCATCATTTCAAGTATAGGCTGATTCAATTCTTTCACCTTCTTTTTTTTTTGAGGCTGCTTTATGACAGCCTCTATTAAATAGTTGTCATTCAAATTAACTTATTTCATTGCATTTTTTACAGTAGATGGGGCCTCGGTACCATAAATCAGCTTCCAGGAATCCAGCACATTATCCTTCGTTACTTTAATCGCAGGAGAGGCAACATAAGCTGGTGCCTCTTTGCCGAGAAGGGCATAACCTGCAAGAATGGCTTGAGCCACGCCTTGATCATACGGCAATTGAGCTCCAAGGCCTTTAACAATTCCGTCGGAAGCAATGGAGATTGCAACGTTAGTTCCCAAGTCAACCGTAGTCACTATTACATCTTTTTCTTTGCCTGCGTTACGTATTGCAGACATTACTCCCTCGGCAGGTACGTCCCATGGAGCAAAGATCCCATCTATGCCGGGATTTCTTGTAAGCATAGCGGATGCTACTTCTTCACCTTTATTTGGATCTGTAATACCGTCTTTCGCTACAATTTTAATATTAGGATATTTTTCTTTGATTCTTGCTTCGAAAGCATCTGAGCGGTTTTTCGTAACAAAAAAGTTTACATCGTGATAAATGATTCCGACTTTCCCTTTACCGCCAAGTTTTTCAGCCATGATGTCAGCGGCAAGTGCACCGTTTCCGTAGTTGTCTCCTGAAACAATGCTGATGTAGTCTTTTCCAGGCTTAAGGCCTTTTGCAGCTCCATCCATGAATACTAATTTGACTCCCTGTGCAACTGCCTTTTTATATGCCGGTGCGGTAGAAACTGCGTCAACTGGTACTGAAATCATAATATCCGGTTTTTTAGCTAATACTGTTTCAATATCGTTTACTTGTTTTTCTGCTTTGAACTGTGCATCCGTTACGGCAATGACTTCAATGCCCATTCTTTTAAAAGTATCCTTCATCGCTCCTACGGCTGCCTTCATATAGTCAGTCCCAGAGTAATGCATGACAATAGCAGCTTTATACTTGCCATCTTTAATCTTCTGAAGCTCTTCTTCTGTAAGCTGCAATGACTTTGCTGACACTGCTTTTTCACCATTCGGCCCCTTATCCTGGACTTCCAAGTCTGGAATTTTAGGATTGATTGTCAGCGGTCCGGAAGCCTTCCCTGAATAATTTTCATTCTTTTTTGTACTTTCTTTCTCTCCTGAAGTTTTTTCTGAATTACCACAACCCATAAGTGCTGCTGCAAGAACAAAAATCAATATAACAGAAAGGAATAAATTCTTTTTCATTGGATGTCCTCCACTTTTATTTTTTTATTTTTAGCCGATTGTTTAGAATAAGGAACTAATCGGCAACACCTCCTTTGATGAGATTGTCTTTTCAGAATCAGCCAGCTTTTAGGAGCCGATGATTAAAATACTCAGTATTGGATAATGAACTTATCAAAATGTAATCGATTACATTATAATAAAAAAATTTTACACCTGAAACAGATGTTCAATTTTTTTCTTTTTTACACTTTTTACTGGAATCTCTTATAATCAGTTTATCCTCTAAAATGTATTGCTTTTTATCAATACTATTATCATTAATTAACTGGAGAAGAAGTTCCATTGCCTTTTCGCCAATTTCAAAAGACGGCTGGGCAATAGTGGTGAGTGCGGGTTCATAAATAGATGCGAACTTTATATCATCAAATCCCACTATCGAAATGTCATCTGGCACGCTAAGACCTTTTGCTTTAATGGCTTTGATTGCTCCTATCGCCATTTCATCATTAGCAGCGAAAATAGCAGTGGGTGGCTCGTCAATTGCTAAAAACTTTTGCATTAAATTAATGCCGCTTTCAAATGAAAAATCGCCCTCCTGAACCAATAGTGAGTCAGTAGGAAGACCATACTGAGCCAAAGCCTGCTGAAATCCTTTGTACCGGTCCCTGCCCAGTACACTGTCGAATGGGCCTGATAGAAAACCGATTTTTTCATGGCCCAATTCAATTAAATGTTTAGTCGCCTTCCTTGCACTACTGACATTATCAATTGAAACAGTCGGTATTTGTGAACCTTCAATATATTCACATGCCAGCACAACGGGAAATTGCTTTGCAATTTCTTCTATTGCCTGCCCATTGATTTTTGCTGTCAGCAGCAGCATTCCATCCGCTTTTCTTTGTTTAAGAATATTTAAATACCCGCTTTCACGATCAGCATCATTTTGGGCATCCCCTAGCAATACTTGATAACCGTTTTTAATGGCTACAGCTTCTATACCACGGAGCACTTTGGAAAAAAATGTATTTGTGATATCAGGAACAATTACCAGTATCGTTTTTGTTTCCAGTCTTCTAAGCTGTCTTGCCAGAATATTAGGTTGATAGTTCAATGAATCGATCGCTTTTAACACTCTTTCTGTTGTATCTTTTTTCACTGTCCCTGAGTTGCTAATCACCCTGGAGACAGTAGCCGTGGAAACATTTGCTTTTTTAGCGACATCAACTATCCTTACCATAAGTAGATAATTTCCTTTCGAATGTCCATCTTGTGGACGTATAGTGACATATGTCTATCTTATGAAATTATTGTAATCGATTACATTCTGAATTGCAATAATTTTATAGAATTCATTTATGCCGTTTTTACCCAGCTCGATATGATTAACCTTTCTTCCCGTGCTTTTTAAAATTAGAATAGTATCTTTCTATCGGCAACACTCATTCTGTTTAATTTCGTCCTGATCGGAAAGTAAAAGAAAGCGAAGTAATCACTTCCTTCTATTTAAAGCCGGACACATTTTCCATTTCGTACATCATTTTTATTTTCAAGAAACGCCAGGGAAATTGTTCCTTAAGAATTATGAATGAATTTGCACATACTATTTAGGCAGGTTAAACCTTGTACTTGAGAAAATGACAGTCAATCTGTCTAAAGGAGGGCCAAATTCTTGGACACACAAATTTCAGAACAAATTTTAACGGTTAAAGAGGCGATTGAATCCCGGCAAAGCATCCGCAAATTTACTGAAGAGGAAATTCCCCGGGAAACGCTGCAAGCCATATTCAATCTTGTCCGCTTGTCTCCCAGCGCCTGGAATCTTCAGCCATGGCGTTTTCATGTCGTAACGGATTCCCAACTCAAAGAAAAGCTGCAAGAAGCAGCATATGGACAACAGCAAGTTACTTCTGCACCCGCGGTTGTACTGGTAACAAGCGATATGGAGGATGTGGTCGCCAACTTGCCGGATACCGTGCATCCCGGTTTGCCTCCTGAGCGAAAAGAAGAAGAGGTCGCAAACCTTGCTTCTTTTTTTGGGGGAATGAGTATTGAAGAGCGCGGCCAGTGGGGCTTGACCCAAGCTGGCATAGCACTCGGTTTTCTGTTGATAACAATACAAGGGCTTGGTTATGCAAGTGTTCCAATGCTTGGCTTCGACCAGGAAAAGGTGAAGGAAATCCTCGGCCTTCCGGAACATGTTAAATTTGCCGCGCTGGTTCCTATGGGGCGTGCAGCCAGTGAAGGTTATCCTCATCACCGCCATAAATTAGAAAAGATTGTATCCTTTCACTGATTAGTAAAAAACCGGGGATGGCATGGCCTCCCCGCTTTAAACGTATTCAGATTTCTTTTTGCCCCTGACTCCATTAAGAGTATAACTTACCGTTACTTCGGTACTTAATGACTGTGAAACGAGCAATATCTGTCTATTGACAATTGGATGGCCCTGATGAGTTTATCTTCAGGCAATTCTCGGATAATTTTCTTGGATGGTCATCCGTTCTATTTCCTTCCATCTCCATATGAAAATGGCAGGATTCAAATGTATCTTTTTTTAAATCAGAATAATATCAATCCTGGTACCCCTGCGACCGCGTGCAATAGCAATTCTGCAGACCTTGCCCGGTGTTATAACCCCCCGCTTCCTCTGCAGCATCCATTGCAATTTTATGCCCTGAAGGCTTGATCCCGGAAAAAGCAAGGTCCCCTTCCCGCTTACCAGTTGTTTTCACATTGTTCACTCCTCCCTATTATCACTTTCTTTAATAATGGCTGCCTTTCAGTAAGCTATTCCAGATTTGTTATGAAAAAAAGGAAAAAGGCAGACACAAAACGATATACATCGAGTGTCTGCCTAGTGTGTTACAGTTTATGCTTTTGTCCAATTCGTTTCAATAGGTATGCCTGCCGCTGAAAGTGTAGCATAAATCGGGCAGCGGGAATCGGTAATCCTCTGTAATTCATCAATGCGTTCCTGAGGTTCGCCTGTTTTCACTTTAGCCTCGATGTTCACGCTTTGAAAATATGGCTTTACATTCGGATCACCCATGAAACCTCGGCGGTCCAGCACCGCCTTGATATCAAAGTCGATTCCTTGAAGATCGAATTCCATCTCCCTGGCCACGACATTGGCAACGATATTTTCACATCCTGAAAGGGCACTTAATAATGTCTGCAGGGGATTAGGACCTGAATCCTGGCCGCCCATTACCGGCGGTTCATCTATGGTAAGTGTGTGCTTTCCCGTTTTGGCAATGGTTTGAAGTCCCTTTGAAGATCCAGTCACATGAAAATTAATCAAGTTTTCCATTTTCGTATTCCTCCTCGTTTGATGGTCCTGCCTTATCATATTGACAAGACAAATTAGACTCATTGGGGCTTTTAAGGACATTTTCAAGAAGTCAACAATGCAAAATGTCCATATTCTTGGCCAAAGCGGACATTTCAAGTTGAGTCTCTCCAGTTGTATAAATAAGCTTATCAAAACCGAACTACATCATAACAGCAAACGTTACTATTTCCCAGCAGCCTGGTACTTCTCCACACGTAAAGGTTCAAGCAGGAATTGTTCCAAACCTTGGACAAACGATTTAAAATGCTCAGTTTTTTCATGGGTTTCGATAGCTTTCTCATCCTTCCACATTTCTAAAAAAACAAACTCATTATCAATTGAGGGGTCCGCAAATAATTGATAGCTTATATTTCCCTCTTCTTCCCTGGAACTTGAAACCACTGATTGAGTAAACGCCAAAAAATCTTGCCGTTTGTTTGGGTCCACCTTCAAAAAGGCATGAATAATCATCATGTTCTTCTTCTCTCCTTTTCAAACAGAATTCTTTTTATCTTTTCCTAAGAATGGTAAAGGAAACCCTCAGGAATGTTCTTAAAGTAAGATTTCTATCATTGATTCGTACGCCAGTCATCAAATTTTTCTGCCATATCGATATTGCTTCCTTCTCACGGATACAATAGCTCTGAAAAAATCGTTTTCCAGTTCAATACCCCTATATTCTAAATAATTCACTTATCTACTGTCCTCATAAACAGCCTCCTATAAATAGATTTGATTCTTTTATTGTGTATGTTTTATTAAATCCTAAGCACCTAAAAGACATTTTGTACCCGGTTTCTTCATTAGTCAAATAAAAAAATTTCAAAAGCATAAAAACCATGGACTTATTCCAACGATCACGCAAAAATCAATGGGCTGTCCAATAAGTCCCTAAAATAAAGCAGGTAGCGGATGCCGGCTGCTTTCAGGATGTTATGGGCTAATGCCATGAGCGCAAACTCGTATTTGAATAATGTGGACAATTTTTAGAAAAAACAGTAAAATGTAAGTGATTGCAATCTTCTTTACATATTTTTCTTCAGCTTTCCCTCACAGCGCAAAATGAACCTTGTGCCGCAGAGGATTCTGACTCATTATGAAACGCAAGGGGGCTTAATGAAATGCTATTGGTTATTATCTTTGGTCTTGTTTCACTATTGGCATTAGCAGGCATTTTTAAATCTCTTAAAAGCAAAAACATTCTTGGTCTTCTGTTTGCTGTCATCAGCACAGGAATCTTCGGCTGGTTTACCGTCATGACGCTCATTCATAATGGTTTCCCAGTTTCGCATTAAAAGCGAAAGTTTCTTCGGCTATAAGAAAAGAGGCGGTTATGGCCGCCCCTTTTCTTATAGCTTTTCTTTTACGCTTTTCATTTTGCTTTCCATAGTGGATGGTTTATCTCTCCGCTCATCAATTCTGATTGATGTTGCGACACGGGGAACTCCCTTAGAAAACGGAGATTCATGGATTTCCTGTATCACAGTGAATATATCAGACAGATTGCCTTCGATGATGGTGTTCATCGGGGTCAGCTGAAAGTTTATCTTGCCCTCTTCTTCATGCCTCTTTAAGATGCGCTGAATGTCTGCCACATACTGGCTGACGCTTGGGCCTTCCATTCCTACTGGTATAACGGTAACATCTGCAATTGCCATTCTTATTCATCCTCTTTTCCTTGAAAAAAGTTTATAGCTTTTATTCGTCTTCATATTGACTATATTCTCTAATTGGGTGCCATATAAACACCATTGTCCATTTGGCGAACAGCTCAAAGGCTCGTTGCTCTGATGCTTTAGGAGCTCTTCTTCTTTCCCCGTCTTCCAGTTGAAACTGACCAAAGAGAAATGTTTGTCTGCCCCGCTGCCATCACCCCCGCGCTCAGGCCGGAAAGTGATCAGCTCAGTTGTTTTCCCGATTACATCCATCTTGGGAATCACCCAGTCCGAAAAGGTTTTGAGCAATGGCATAGACATGGAGGATAATGCTTTGCCTTTATTATTATAAAAAATATAATCCGCCTTATCAGGGCTTTCACTGCTGGCAGCTATGGTCATTAGCCCTTTGCTCCACTTTTTAAAATAGCCTATATCCAGCATAACGGTTTCGGTTTTTCCTGATGTAAAATTTCTTTTCATTAACGGAGCTGTCTGCCCGGGATTCTTTTTATCCCAGTCCAAATACAGCAGCTCATCCTTAGAGCTCCATTGCGCAAATGGCTGCGGAAAAGGAACCTTGTCCATTTTCTTGCGGGTGACGTCCGCTGCATAACTGCTGTATGTCCAATTTTCATTAAATCCGGAAATAAACAAAACACCATCACTGTAAGGATTCCATTCATAGGTAAGCTCTGTAGAGGGAATTGCTGCAGAATAGACGGATTTTCCTGTGTGATCCAGGATTTCAATGATCGCCTTCTTTTTTGAAGAAGACAACTTAACCAGCACAAAGGACTTTGAGGGACTGATTTTCACATCCGATATAGAAGCTTCATTTTGAAAAAAAACGCGTTTTTTGTTCGTCTTCATATTCCAGGAATGCAGCTCCTGCATTTGATTGCCTTTTTTCCCAGAAGAGTAAAGAATCGTATGGGAGTCCAGCCATCCATAAGCAATAGCATTCAAATCGCCGGTCTGCAGGGGGATGTTTGGAGCAGGTTTCGTATCCTGCGGGGGATCATCTTCCAGACTGCCCTGAAACATGCATCCTGATAGTAATACGATCAAGATGAAGCAATAGAGCAGTATAACAGCACTATGGCTTTCGTTAAAAAAGGCGCCTTTCTTTTGCCGGCGCCTGTTGAGCAATGACCAAAATAATGAAATGTCAACACACCCCCAGCAACCTTATAGATTTCATTATAAAACAAAAATCTTCAAGCTGCTGAAATAAAATACGGGATTTTTTTACTATTTTTTCATCGAGACACCATTTGAAATGGGTCCAGCGTAATTAATTGCATTTTCCCTACATATATAATCCTGCCATTAAGATCCCTAATGTATCTCTATATATTTCCTCCATTTGTGAAAGCGGAAGCGGATTGATGCCAAAGCCAAGCTCCAGTGTAAAGCCTGGCTGCCGGAATTCCTGAATGAACCAATCCTTATATCCTCCATGGCTGTCAATATATTTAACGGCGCGATACGGACTTTTCCGCTCGAACTCACTTGCAATGCAATAAGAGTACTCCGGTTCTTTCGATTCATAGCCCCAGTAAAACTCCTTTCCCTGGGTGTGCAAAGCTATAACCTTGTCAAAGCTGCTTTCCTTGGCCAGCTTCCACATCGCCACAGCTTCAGGTTCCGTTAAGAAGCGATCTCCCGGATAATCACGGAATGAAGGGGCCTGCGGGGCATTACGGACCTTTTCAATATCCCAGCCTGCGGGGAACTGATTATTCAAATCAACCCCCCGGATATTTGACTTCCATGCCAAATATTCCCCTGTTCCGTTATTCATGGCAGCTACATCAAATTTGCCCTGTGCTGCGGTTTCTCCTTTATGGACGAGTTCTACTCCATCGGGATTTACCATTGGCACAATGGAGATTGTTACGTCATCATAAAAGGGCAGTGACCGCAAACCAGAAAGCGGATTGTTATTCGCCATTGACAGCAGAAACTCATTCAGCCACTTCATCAATAGGGCAGATGTGATCCATTCGTTGGCATGAAAAGCCCCGTTATAATGGATGACCTTAGGCCCCCTGCCCAGGCGGACCTCAAATATTTCACGCTTCATCACACTTTTCCCAATGGCCTTTATTTTAAGAAAAGGATAGACCTCCTTCAATGCTTTTAAATCTGATATCAAATGTTCATATACATAAGGTTTTTTGGTCATGATTACAGGTTCCCTGATTCTTTCGGGAATGTATATGCCAGCTTCTTTTTTCCCTTCATTCACAGCCAGCAGCGCATCAAGTGAAAGCTGATTGGCGGCTGCTGCCTCCCTCATGCTTTGACTTGCAGTCCTTCTCACTGTATAGCCCGGAATGACCAGGCCTCCCCTAGAGGAGCCGCCGTCTCCAAGCCCCGGATTGGCATCTTCAATTAATTGTGCAGGAACTCCAAAAAGGAGCTGATAATACTCTGACGCATCGCCTGGCCTTCCCATGATTTTCATGAATATCCCCTCCGCTTTTCCTTAATAACATATGAAACCGGAAAGCGAAAAATGATGGAACAGGCCCCGCAGGCAGCTATTGATCAAAACGAAGCAGATCACCGTAAATGATCCTGTCTGAATACTGCAGCTCCTGCTTTGCTTTGTCTTCAAATAGCATGCAATCATCATGCTTTAAAACACCACCGCTCTTTCTGTCGTAACAGATATCCTTTGTGAACACATAGCGGTCCGTAATGAAACTGCTGTCGCGGAGGATTGCCATCCTTCCATCATGATCAGGTGAAAACAAGTCATTTCCAAATGAGATGTTATGATTTGTTTCAATTCCCAAAAGGTGCAAAAGAGTGGGCTGAATATCAATTTGCCCTGCAATGGCATCCATGATTTTCCCTTCTTTTCCTGGTATGCGGATAAAAAGCGGCACCCTCTGCAGCTGGATGGACTCATACGGTGTGATTTCCCGGCCAAGAAACTGTTTCATGGCTGCACGGTGATTCTGTGAAATCCCATAATGATCACCGTATAATATGATCAGCGAATTATCATACAGTCCGGATGCCTTCAGGTCTGTTATAAACTGGCCAAGAGCTTCATCCGCATAGCGGACAGACATGATATAGCGATTAAGGGTTTTCGAATCTGTCCCGACATCACCGATGGATTGATCCTCTTTCCCGAGTGTAAAAGGATAATGATTGGTCAGCGTGATAAATTTCGCATAAAAAGGCTGCGGCATTCCTTTCAGATGCTGTATGGACTGCTTAAAGAATTCCTTATCCTTTAGGCCCCAATTGACAGAATTAGCATCATTGATCACATAATCCCGGCTATGATAAAACCGCTGGTAGCCTAAAGATTTATACATAATGTCGCGATTCCAAAAGCTCTTATTATTAGGATGCAAAGAAGCAGTGTAATATCCGCTATGGTTCAGAATGGACGGAGCTGCTTTATAAGTGTTCTGTGAATTTGTAAAAAATACTGCTCCTCTGCCCAGCGGATACAGGGAATTTTCTGCGATGAATTCTGAATCAGATGTTTTCCCCTGGCCTGTCTGGTGATAAAAATTATTGAAATAGTAGCTCTCCTTGATGAATTGATTGAGGAAAGGGGTGATTTCCTCTCCCTTTGCCTTTTCATTGATCACAAAGCTTTGCAGGGACTCCATTGAAACGCATATAACATTTTTTCCTTTCGCAATCCCGAAAAAATCCCGGCTGCCCTTCTTTCTATTTGCATCAAGATAATTTTTGACTTCAGCCAGCTCACTGCCATCTGCAAGTGCCCGCTGTGCGGAGGACTTAGACTGAAGATAAACATCGTATAAATGGTAATTATAGGTGCCGATGTTCTTAACGAGAATTTTTCTGTCAAATGTTCTTGAAAGCAGCTGCGGACGCTCTGTTTCAGCAAGAATTAAATTCAAGGCGCTAATCGACAATGCAAAAATCAGGTAGCTCTTTCCGGTCACCTCCGGGTATTTCAAAACAGCGGTTATTTTGTACTTTTTCATCACAAAAAACAATATAATATCCAAAAAATATAGTAAGTCCCAAGGTTCGGCAAGTTCAGTAACACTGCCGCCAAGATCGCTCATATTGCTTGTTTGAAATAACACGGGAAGTGTCAGGAAGTCATTAAAAAAACGATAAAATACAATATTGGCCAGTAAAATTCCTGTCACGGCCACATTCATCAGAAGCAGATACATGTTCTTCCTTTTATCTTTTAAAAAGAAACTCACACCGGCAGCAAGCAGCAGAAAGCTCAAAGGATTAATAAGTAAAATGAATTCCTGAATCATACTGTCAATATCGATATTAAAGCTTGTTTTATAGGCAATATATGTTTTCATCCACATTGTGAAAACAGTGAGCCATAAAAACGATGAACCGCGCATAATGAGATTCTTCAGGGATGCCCCCTCCTTTCTGTTACATGTATTGAAACAAGGCTTCTTGCCTTTTTTTCGATTCCAGGTTAGGTTTACTAAGGGCCATAAACAATAACAAAGAAGCTTTCCATATTAACGGAAAGCTTCTTTGTTATTTTCTCCTTATAGCGGAGCTATATTCTATTCAATATAAGCATTTTTGACGAGCCAGGCAGCACCAATCACTCCTGCATCATTGCCAAGGGTAGCCGTAGTGATCTCGGCCGATTCACGCACCCTTGTAAAGGCATGGCGCTTGAACGCTTCTCTTACAGGCGCGATCAGCACTTCACCAGCTTTAGAAACACCGCCGCCAATGACAATTTTTTCAGGGTTCAGTACATTTGCTACATTAGCAAGAGCCAGTCCAAGATAACCTGCTACTTTATCCACCACCGCAAGGCTAAGCTGATCTCCTTTTTCTGCACAATCGAAAATTAATTTAGATGAAAGGATTTCTCCATTTTTAATTTTTTCTGCTGCCAGAGATGTTCCGTCTGATACTTTAATTGCTTCTGCTGCAAGACGGACAATGCCTGTTGCGGAAGTTACGGTTTCCAGGCAGCCTGTTTTGCCGCAATTACAAGGTGCCCCGCCCTCAGGAACAACTGTAATATGCCCGATCTCGCCTGCAGCTCCTGAAATTCCGTGGATCAGCATGCCATTGGCAATTACTCCGCCGCCCACTCCCGTTCCCAGTGTGACACAGACGATGTCCTTGGCGCCTTTCCCGGCACCCTTCCACATCTCGCCGACCGCTGCCAGGTTTGCATCATTATCGATCACAGCCGGCAGGGAAGTTTCAACCTCTAGCAGGTCCTTCAGCGGATAATCTGTCCAGCCGAGATTGACTGCTTCATAAATGGAGCCTGTCACATAGTTTACAGGTCCAGGCGCACCCATGCCGATTCCAACAACTTTACTCTTAGACTCGCCCAGTTCACTGAGCTTATCGTCAATCGCTTTGGCAATATCAATTGTAATGTGTTTTCCGTTTTCAGATATATCTGTAGGAATCTCCCATTTGTGAACGATTTCACCATATACACTGATAAATGCAAGCTTTATTGTCGTACCGCCTAAGTCTATCCCCATAATCCACTTGTTCATTTCCTTCACCCCTATTGCTTCTCTTTGTCTCTTTCAATCTGGATCTGCTGCCTGAGCAGCAGGAGAGCCATTTGGTAATCTTTTGTGTCCATCATCTGGGACCGGTAAATTTCCCTGATTTCCGTCTCCATCAGTTCAAGCTCTGCCACTCTATCTCCTATATAAATAAAGGTGCCAAACCTTTTTAAAAACTGCTGAATATCATAAATTGTTTTCATAAAATCCCTCTTTGCTTCTAGCGATTTCCTCTTAAAATTATATCGGAACACTCCATATCTCACAAGTCCAGATAACAGATATTCTTTTTTTAGCGTAAAATCCAAATTTCAACATACTTGTCCCTCTGTCTTCATACATATCAATATCTCTTGTAAACGGAGGATTTCTATGAAAAGACAGCTAAAAACAGCAGCATTCATCTTGATGGCTTCGCTTTTTTCAGTCCTTTATCTTTTTCATAGCCAGCAGGCAAAGGAAACGATCCTGTTTTTCCCGATCGATCCTTCGCTGAGCTTTGATTATGCAGGCACACATCTCCTATCTGAAAAAGCCGGAAAAAGCTCCTTCACTGTCCGGCTGAAATCTTCCTCTCAGTTAAATCATTCTGCATATATAAGGCAGGATGTTTCCCTGCTTTATCGGAATGGCAGGCTTCAGGGAGTGCTAAAGGAATGGAGGCAAAATAAAAAAACCTTGGATCAGGAGGGCACCTGGAAGGAAAAAGATAGCTCCCTATTGCAGGCGATTACCTTTCATTATGCTGAGGTGCATAAGGGGTCAGACTATAGAAGCGCCCAGGAAATGAGCCATAGCAGCCTATATATAATACTGCCTCCAGAAGCAGGCTATCAATATTTTGAAAAACCATTATCCTCAAAACAAATCAGGTGGAAGGAAATACTGGATAAGGCCGCAGCCCTTGAATCAGAAAAAAACCTGAATCAAAATCTGAAGGCTTTCCATATCAATGAAAATCTCTATACAACATTATCCCTAACCGATCTGCCGCAGCAAAAAAATGTCTTTTTCTCCGCTTTTCCTTCCTCCAAACGGGAAGAAATAATCGGCAAGCTGTGGGAAGGCATTTATAAAAATATTGCCCTTGGAATAAAAAAAGAGAATGGCACTGTTATCAGCCCTGAAGGCAGCACCATTCCCCAATTGCTTCTTTCTAAAAATAAAAGTGAATTGCTTGTTTTATTGACTGCCTCCGACGGAACACCAGTACTTCTCCGTCAGGAATTATCAAGCAGATGATCGATATTTTCTTCAAGCTTCTTATAGGAAGCTTCCGAAGGCTTCTTTTCAACTGCATTTCCGGCAGCTTTTTTTGCTTCCTGAAATTGATTTAATTTTGTATAGCTGAGCGCCAGGTTATAGTAAGCCTCAGACATATCAGGGTTCTGCTGTACCGCTTTGAGGTATTCTTTCTTTGCTGCTTCATATTTCCCTTTGCCAAAGCTTATATTGCCCAGCATAAAATGGGAATATGGAGCCACATCGTAGCTATTCACATAGCCTTCCAGCAGCTTTTTCGCTTCTGTTTCATTTCCTTTTTTCACTTCATCGCCCGCCATCTGTACAGCAGCCATGTCATTCTCAGGAGAGCTTTCCTGATGCTCGTAGCCATATTGAAGAAGGAAATAAATCAGCCCTGCAGCTGCCGCGGCAAATAATATCTGCCTAAACGGCTGCTTATCCTTTGGCAAGTGAACGATGCCTGCCGCAAAAAAGCCGCCGATCAAACCGCCGATATGTGCTGCATTATCAATGCCTTCATTTGAAAAACCGTAGCCAAGATTGATAATGATTAAAACGAAAACATTAAGCCCCATTGTCCTGAAAAACAGTTTTGGGTTGCTGATGCCAAAATAAAGAAGAGCACCAAACAAACCAAATATGGCTCCGCTGGCACCTGCAGATAAAGCAGGGTTAAGCAAAAAGCTGCCAAGCGTCCCAGAGAACCCAGCTAATAAATAGATGAACAAAAATCTGCTGCTTCCATACATTTTCTCAACAGCAGGACCGATAAAATAAAGCGAAATAGTATTCATGATCAAGTGAATCATTCCGATATGGATAACCATCGGCGTAAAAAAACGCCACCACTCCCCCTGCAGAATAAGAGGTGAGTACTTGGCACCAAAATCAATCAGTGTATCAGTCCTGGTGCTTGAACCCGCCCACTCCATCAAAAAGTAGACAGCAATTCCAATTGCTATAAAAATGTAAGTGAAAACAGGTTTTCCCCGCTCAAATATCATTTGCTCTTCTTTGGCTTTTTTGACCGCTTCTGTCAGAGCACTCTGTTTTATGGAAGAAATGTCATCTTCTTCAGCTGCCGCCATTTTTGATTCCTCGATATCCAGATGCATGCCGGTCAGCTCTTCAAGCTGCCTCCATCTATCTCCAAAAGAGTCCATATTCAATATAAACGTTTCCGCTTCTGTTTTACGGTGAACAAATGGTTTACCTGCAAAGTCATAATCATCCACAGGCACATGTGATGTGATATAGATATTCAATACCTTAAGTGGCTTATGATACAGCTTCTTCCTGATTTGTTCCCCATTCAGCACGGTCCGTTCAATATCCCTTTTCAGCCAGCTTGCCCAGTCCAAATCACGGAGCATGAGCCTGATGACAGGATAATTTTTTTCTTTCGAATTTTCGAGCCAGATTTCCTGATGATTGTCAGAGATGGTGATAACCCGATAGTTATATTGAGACGAAAGATTTTTAACCGCGGACCAAAATAAATAATCCTCTTGAAATCCCAATACCTTCCCCACTTTCTTCTTTACAGCTGTAAATAGTAAATAGCCTGCCATGCAGGCTTTACGGAATGCCAGTATGAACATAAACAGGGAAGTATCCTGTTTTTTATGCTGTTTTCGCAAACATTGTTGCTATGGAACAAGGGGTTGATTTCCGTTCCAGGATGCTCGCTTTCCGTGGGGCGGGCGGTGAAGCCTCACAAGCAATGCTTGCGGGGTCTCACCTTCCCGCTAATCCCACAGGAGTCTCGCACCTTACACTCCAATCAACCTGGCTTAACAATGAGATTGGCTCTCAGAACTTATTAAAAAACAACAATCTTTAAAAAAAAAGCGTTTTTAATATATGAATGCATTAAACTGCTCAACCTGGCTTTCCTGTCTAGCTAAGTGTATCCGATTATCCGATCTTTTTCCAAACTTTATTTACATATAATGCTCTCTGTACCGAACGAATTTTATAGAGTTGTACAGCCTGTAACATGCATATGATTCTTCATATTTGAGTAATAAATAAAGGATGTTTTTGTAAACTTTGCTGATTTAACGATGAAATGATTAAAAGAAGGCTGTTTTCGTAAACTTTGTTGCTATGAAACAAGGTGGTTGATTTCCGCTCCAGGATGCTCGCTTTCCACGCAAGCCGGTGAGCCTCCTCGGCTGCGCCTGCTTAGGTCTCATCTGTTCTGCTAATCTAAGCAGGAGTCTCGCACCTTACGCTCCAATCAACCTGACTTGACAATGGGAACGCCTCACATAATAAATAAAAAAACAACAATCTTTAAGGAATGAGCATAAAAGAAAGGAGCCTAAATAAAAAAGCCGGAAACACGTCTACAGGCAGCTATATCAGTCCTTCAAGAAGGATATGTGTACTTAAAAGCCTTTATTCTCAATTTCCAACTTTCTTCTATGTCATATTTTCCCTTATTCATATGTTTAAAACACAAAAGCAGGCCGCAGCCTGCTTTAATGAAAATAAGACGATTCGAAATCTTTTAAGGGGATAGGCGGAGAATAATAGTAGCCTTGAACATCTTCACAGCCGAGTTCCTTAAGCAGCTGAATCTGTTTTTTGGTTTCGACTCCCTCAGCAATCACTTTCATTTTCAGACTTTTCGCCAGGAAGATGATCGCTGTAATAACTTCCCGGTTGCTTTCAATATTTCGGATGAATGACTGGTCAATTTTCAGGATATCTACATTTAATTTATCAATATAGCTTAGAGAACTGTAGCCTGTCCCAAAATCATCAATGCTGATATGTATGCCTTTTTCCCTTAGCGTTTGCAGGATACAGTTCACATCATCCTCATTTTTCATCACAATTCTTTCAGTGATTTCAAGCTCCAGGAAATGTCCTTCTATCTTGTATTTCTCAAGTGTGCTAATGATATGGGAAGCAAAATCTTCCTGTAAAATAGAGATTAAGGATATATTAATCGAAACTCTCTTAATATCCTTTCCGCTTTCCTTCCATCTCGAAAGGACTTTACAAACTTCATTAAAGACAAATTTTTCTAAGTAGACGATCATACCGCTTTCCTCTGCAATTGGGATAAATACGTTAGGAGGAATAAACCCCTTTTCCGGATGATTCCACCGGAGCAAAACCTCGGAGCCTGTTAACTTGTCTTCCGCTGTATGAACCTTTGGCTGAAAATACAGCAGAAGCTCCCTGTTATCCAAAGCCTTCTGCAAATCTGACTCCAGGCCGAGTTTATTCAGGGTCTCTTCAGCCATTTTTTCATTGTAAACAGAGAAGCTGTTCGCTCCATTCTCTTTGGAATGATACATGGCAATGTCGGCGTATTTGTAAAGATCATTCGCATTTGTTGAATGCTCAGGATATGAAGCAATTCCCATACTTGCTGTTAGAAGGACTTCATAACCGTTTACAGAAAGCGGGCTTCTGAAGGTCTGGATAATTTGCTCTGCCAGCGTTGTCACATCAGCATCGGGAACCAGGATTAAAAATTCATCTCCACCAAGCCTTGAAGTGATTCCAGAGTCATTGATAAGATTCTGAAGTTTTTTGCTGACCTCAATCAAGAGCTTATCGCCAAAAGAATGCCCAAATGTGTCATTAATTCGTTTAAATCTGTCAAAATCAAGAAGCATGATAGAAAAAACACTATGTTTTACTGTGAATTCCTTCATCAGCATCCTTATTCTTCTTCTGTTAGGCAAATTGGTCAGTTCATCATGGTAGGCCATATATTGAACCTGAAGCTCCGCCTTTTTTCTGTCCGTGATATCTTCTAAAACACCGAAAACTCCGATGAGCTTGTTATTTATATGTGTTCTGACTGCTGTGATTCTGACATACCTATATGTTCCCTCTTTGCCAAGTATTTGTGTTTCTATATTAGAAACATTTCCCTGCAGGACATTTTGCAGATATTTAAGCACCTCTGACTTTTCAGCGTCACTGAAAAATATCCGGATATGCTTACCCTTCAATTCTTCCTTGTTGTAACCGGTAATATCCGTGGCCACAAGGTTGGTGTCCAGGATGTTCCCCTCCAGATCAACGGAAAAAACAGCTGCGGGATTGTTATTAAAAAGCGAGGTATAAGACTGTATATTGTTCAGCAGGATTTGACTTCCAAATAGGTTAGGCACCAGCATCATAATGATATTTGCAATCATTACTAAGAGAAACGGCAGAATTTCCTCAAAAAAAGAAGGATCATACGCATCAAAGCTTAACATGGAGACAATCGTGATATACGGAATGCCAGCAAAGGAAATACCGGCCACAGCCGAGCCGATATACTTCCATTTCCTCGGGAGATTAAACGAATCTTCATGAGTGATTTGAATCAGAAACCGGAAAATAGATAAAGAAACATTGATAGTTAAAATTAATGTTATCACACAGAAAACTGGTTTGATATCGACTAAATCCCCGAATAGCACAAGGAATCCGCTGATATCTGCACTCAAAATCACGATGGCAATAAATAAGCCGCCCAAAATATGCTGTCCGTCATTTTCAATTCGGAATTGAGCCATTTTCAACGCAAGGATAGAACCTATAAAACATATCAAAAAATTCAAAGCTACATAAACCTGATAATTATCTACAGAAAATGGCAAATCTACAGATATAGAAACAAAAAAGTGGGTAAGCCAAAAAGAAACAGCCAGCAATACAGAACACGCAACAAGGGTTCTCCAGTTCATTCCTTCCTTCCGGATTTTCCTGCTCGCTTCTATTCCGATAATACAGCTGATGACCGAAAATAGGACAGTCATCAAAAGATATCGATAGTCAAATAAGTTAAAACTTGAAAATGAATACACAGTTTCCTCCTGTCTGCCCTAAGATGAGGGATTTTATTGCCGGTTCATGCGTGTGTTTTTTTCAGCGGTCTTTATGTATTTTAGTGATACATATTGTATCGGCCTTTTGTACCGATACTTTATACTCATTTATTGCAGGAAGCTATATTTTTCGGATAATATTCCCGGAATGGACCGGTAATAGGAAAAAATGCAGCCCATATGCTCCGAATCGGGGATGGCATCATTATGGACTGCATTAGAGTATTGCTATTAAGAATGTATTTTGAACTCAATCATGGCATTTTCCAGATTTTCCAGAAGTTCTGCCAAATTAACCGTATACTGTGCGAGATCATTAGATGATGCTGCCTGTTCTTCCATAGATGCAGCAATTTCTTCTGCAGATGCAGCCGTTTGCTGGGAGATGGCAGATATTTCTTCCATTGTTTGAAGCACATTTTCTTTTTGGCCCCGGATGTTTTCAATGGATTTTGCTTCAAGATTCATGGCAGCAATGACTTCTTTCATGGATCCGTCCATCTCTGTCATTGATCTGCTGACAGATGACACTGCACCATGCTGTTCTTTCGAGATTTCATTGGTTTCTTCCATCGTCTTAACAAGCTTGTCTGTATCTATCAGTACGCTGTTAATAATCTCCTGGATATTTAAGGCTGCTACTTTGGAATCGTCTGCCAGGTGTCTTACTTCATTTGCCACAACAGCAAAACCCTTTCCGTGTTCTCCTGCCCTGGCTGCTTCAATAGAAGCATTTAATGACAAAAGATTCGTTTGTTCAGCAATATTGGAAATGGCTTGCGTGACATTCGCTATGTTTTTCGACTTATCTGCCAGGCTCGCTATCATACTTGTCACTTTACGGAATGCTTCTTCTAACTGAGAGTATGAATCTTTCAATTGATCCACCTGTTCCATTCCCGCTTTGGCCTCATCAGAAGCTTTTCCCAGTTTAGTCTGGCTGCTACTTGACTGCTCTAGAAGTTCATCAATCTCCATGCTTAATTTTTGAGTGGCATCAGCACCTGTTTCCACATGGACAGACTGATTTGATGCGCCTCCTGCTATTTCTTCAATTGCACTTGATACTTCTGTAATAGCTGTATTATTTTCTGCAGCAATAACAGTCAGACCCTTTACTGCCGTATTTACACGATCTACATTGCCTTTGACGGTTTCAATCAGGTGCCGCAGTTTTGCAAGCATTATGTTATAGCTATTAGAAAGGTCACCAATTTCGTCATTGGATGATACAGACATTCCAGTGACAAGATCTCCGTTGGAGGTTTTTGCAAGAACAGCCTGCAGAGATCCAATAATTTTATTTAGCTTTCCAGCCAGGAAGATGGCACAGCACGCACCGATTAATAATCCGATTATTGCTGAAATAATCGCCCTATCTGCAATATCCTTCAGTTTGGATTGCAAATGTTCGTTAGGTGTAAAAGACAGCACCTTCCAATTCAGCTTCGAGATGTTTGCCGCTTCTCCTGTATACTGATGTCCGCTGTAATCCAGAGACTGGGCAGAAAAATTCTTATCCTGATACAAATCTTCAACCCAGCTGAATTTCTTTTTAAATTGGCTGTTGTTTGTAACTAGGTCACTTACACCTTCTACAGCATGGCTTTTTGACGGATTCATATTTTTTCCATCAGCACGTTTCATAAAAGAACTGACAACAAATCCTTGTGAGTCGAGGATAATGAGTTTGCTGTTTGAGTAATGCTCAATACTTTTTCTTATCTCTCCAATTGAGGATAAATCGATATCATATCCCAGTGCTCCAGTCATAACCCCTTTAGTAAAAACAGGCGTGACAACAGAAGTCATAATTTTCCCTGTCACACTGTCCCTGTATACATCCATCCATTGTGTTTTGGGACTCGCTGTCAAATCCTTATACGTCCTGGTATCCCGTACGTCTTTGTCAAATGCCATTTTCGGGAATATATGTAACTTTCCGCTATGCCCGTCCATATAATAGGCTGAAAGCAAGTTTCCATTTTGTTTTTTTACTGTTTCCAGGTTCTTTTCAACTTCCGTCACTGATTTTCTTCCATCGAGCTCGATGGATACTAGAGATGATAGCTGTTCAAGGGATCCTTCATAATTTTTCAGTTCAGCCTGAATTTGGCCAGAAGCGTTTTTTGAACTTATTTTATTTGAGGCTGTGTTATCTTTTTCAAAAATCTTTGCAACAGTGCTATTCATCGTAAACGCTGTGACTGCAATTGCAATCAGGACTGCTGCACATATAAACAGCATCCATTTGACCTTTATGGAAATTCTCCGTTTCAGCTTACTTTTTTCTTCAGAATTCTTCATATTTTATACAGCTCCTTGGACATTTTTGCAGGTATCTTCTGGTGTATAGAACTGGTTATTTTGTTGCCCTCGGCACATCTCCTTAAAACATTTTGGTGAATTTGAACTTGTATAAACTCAGTCTTTCATCTCAGGATAATTTATCTATCGGATACATTTATTAGTTTTACAGCAAAAAATTGTGGAAAAACTGATTAAAGAAAATTTAATAAATTAAAAATAATCATTCTATTTATGCTGGAGGTTTTTACGAAGGAATCTGCTGGACACTTTTGTGCATAGAAAAAACCTTGCCGGATGACAAGGCTTTTTCCTATTATTTAGTTCGGCCAAACATGTTCTGCATCATTTTCTCACGCATGCCAGGCATATTCAATGAGCTGGAAACAAGGAACCTCCTGAGAAAACTGTTTGAAAGAAACACATTCAATAAACGGTAGCGATTTTGGAAACCCAGGTAAATGAGTGATCCTATGGCAATAATCTTTATTAATAATTTCATGGCTATCCCTCCTTTTGTTAGTTTGCTGACAAAAGGAGAATTTATGAATACTCTTTTTAAAAAAATGGCTGTTTTCGTAAATTTTGTTTTGCTCTGGAACAAGGGGCTGATTTCCGCTCCAGGAGTCTCGCACCTTCCCGGTTTAACAACGGGATTGCTTTACAGGACATATTAAAAAACATCAATCTTTAAGAAAAGAGCCAAAATAATTCACACCGCATATAAAAAGATTCACCAATCATTTCAAAAACGATGATTTGTGGCTTCTAAAATTGATAATCACTCTAAACCGCATTATTACTAAAAAAACGACTCGCAAGATGATTGATTTTGTCAGGTTGTTCAACAACAGTCCAATGCCCGCAATCCTGAATTTCTATTAGCTCTGCATGCGGGATATATTTTATCAAGAGTTCCCTAATATGTGCGGGGTTAATCATGTCATGACTCCCTTGGGCAACAAGTACAGGAATATGATCTAACCGAAGCAATTGCTCTGTTAAATTATAATTGTTCCTCATATCATCACCCAATATATGATTAACATTTTGATTGATTTTTGTACCTAGCTTACGAATTAATGCATCCTTTGAAAATAAATAATATGGATTAAGCACCTTCACCATCGAATCCATTGTAATCAGACCTGTCTTCATCGCAATATTAATAAAAAACACCTTTAGTTTATCTATTGTCGATAATCGTTTTAGTAATTCTTTTTCAAAGGCGACGAGTCCTTCAGTACTTGCACCTATCGCAGCTGTTAGGAAAAGTTTATTTACTCTATTTGGATAAGATGATGCGTATAATAACGCAAGCATTGAACCCCATGATTCACCAAATACATTAATTTTGTCAAACTCTAATTCCTTTCGTAATGCTTCTAATGCCTCAACTTCAGCCATCATTGTGTATTTGTTACCATCGGCTGGGTAAGATTTACCGCACCCTCTCTGATCGTAAAGAATTAGCTGAAATTCCTTCGCTAGCGGAAGTACATGTGGCAGGAAAAAGCCATGCTCACTTCCAGGTCCACCGTGGAGAAAAACAATTGGATTGCCTTCACCGATGATTTTCACATGTAATATAGTATCTAATACTTTTATTAACTGGGTTTGTTTATTATAAATACTCATAAATAGCCCCCCAAATATTCCTACTATTAATTATCTATTTTTAACGTTATAGGTGGTTACTATTTCCCACTTCGATATGAATCATCCCTCGGGTATTAGCCAAGCCATTTTAGGAAAACAACAATATAGCTGTTAAGATTCCATAAACCGCACCCACCACCGCCACATAAGGACAGAAGATATTTACAATCATTCCCCAACCATTCCCAATCACCCTGTTTAGTTCTTAGTTTAAAAAATCCTTTTTATATCGAACGGCAAGATATATACCTGAAGCAATGAATGCAAGGGAATATTTAAATAAGAGGAAGATTTGCCACATATACTCTTTAGGTAAAATCATGTCACATAAAATTACTCCACATAACATTATAAGGGCACTATTTAAAGATATTTGCTTTGTTCTTTCGTCAGCTTTACCCATTTTCTTTTGAAGTACATATGTTAGAATCCCTCCGATTATAAGCAATATAAAACCGATACCAATGAGAATGTTCCAGTTTCCCGGAGATTGTTCAGCCCAAGATTTTAAAGGATAAAAAATTGCATCAGGTATGTCTGAGATAGACTTAATTTTCATTTTTATCATTTCCTTTCTCATAAGTGAAAATATCGTTTACATCAACATTAAAAAATTCGGCAATTCGAAAAGCTAATAGCAGAGTCGGAACATAATTTCCTTTTTCCATTACGAAGATGGTTTGCTTGGAAACCCCTACTTGCTCTGCCAATTCCTGCTGAGACATTCTGGCAAGTACACGATATTCATAAACATTATTTGATATCGTATCACCAAAATCCTTCTTCATGACTATCACCTCTGGAATTAAATCATAAACTATATTTATACAAAAGTAAAGTTTACTTATACAAAAACGAAAAATATCTTTATATTTACTTTACTTACTTTTATTTAGTAAGAACCAGAATATAAAAAGAACCTGACGAATTTCCATCAGGTTCACATATTAATAAGGTGTAATTCAGGATTTTTTGGTGCATTCAGGTGTGAGGTTAAATTTAACCATTTGGATCTTCACAAAGAGATTTCTTAATCTTAACAGACTTCAATTATACACCGCGATACGAGTGGTGATGATAAAAAGGAATAAAGCCGCAATCATAATAGATGCTGCATTAACCACATCATTATTCACCCAGGAAATCCCCTTAGCTAGAATGGTCTTTTCATCGCAATGGATTGTTTTTTCCGTCCTGCCCCCGCATATATGGCATGTATACTCTGCCTGGACCGCTCCTCCAAGCAGGGTATCTGCCAGGCATCCGATAAAGCCTGATAGAGCTATCTTGAGCGTCTGATCTATCGTCAGTTCTTTAAGCAGCACCATTGATAGTAAGGCAATAAAAAGAGAACCTGAAATAGCTGCAATCGTTCCAGTCAAGGATACTGCACCGGAAGTTCCCCGTTCAGCCTTTTTAAAATTCAGCAGATGCCAGGGACGTTTTTTGCTTAATACGCCTATTTCTGAGGCCCATGTATCCGAATTGGCAGCTGCCAGACAAACGATAAACAGCAGCAAAAACAGCTGTGACGGATGCAGCCAATACAATAAGGAAAAAACAGCCGAAGCACCGCCATTCGCCAGGACTTGTACAGCGTCTCTCCTGCTTCCTTTTTGTGAAATTTTTTCTGCTTTTCTCTTTTCCTTAGATTTAATTTTGGAAAGAAGGCTAGAGCTGACAAAAAAAGCCCCAAGCAAAAGCAGCCCGGGCAAATGAAATCCAAGCTCAACAGAAATTCCGACAGCAATCGCTGCAATCATGCCTGACTTTGACAAGGCAGCAGCAGCGTATGCTGCTATAGCTGCTGCTGCAATGCCAGCCATATATATCACATCAGTCAGCATGGCAGTCTATTTTTCCAGACGAGGTAACAAGCATATTGACTGGTATGTCATGTTTCTCTGCCGGAAGCTGTTCCCTGACCTGGAATTCGAAAGCAAGAGAAACTGAAAGACCTTTATAACCAATTAGAAAACGGTCATAATATCCGCCTCCGACGCCTAGGCGATTACCGTTTTTTGTAAAAGCCAGTCCCGGTACAATCAGCAGATTAATATCAGAAGGCTGAATGGCCCTGGTGTTTTCTACAGGTTCCTGGAGTCCAAAGTATACGGTCTCAAGCTGGGAGAAGGAGCTGATTTCTTTAAAGACCATGCTTTTAGTGTCAGGAATGCATTTAGGCACAGCCACCTTTTTGCCTTCCTGCCATGCCCTCTCAATGATTTTCTTTGTATCTATTTCAGGGTAAATGGAGATGGTTATCCCAATCGTCCCGGCACTTTTCCATTCATCCATTTCAAACAGGGCGCCTGCAATTTGGCCGGAAAGGATTTCATGCTCCAATCCGTCAAGCTGCGCAAGTCTGCTCCTTACTTCCCTGCGCAGATTAATCTTTTCTTCAAGCATATGTATTCACCTCAAAGTCCCTTTCTGTATCAGAAAAGGAAGATATCAAAATATTATATTATTTTTAGATATAAAAAAAACAACAGGAAAAACTCCTGTTGCTTACTTTGTTTCACGGTGAGCTGTGCTGCGTTTTTCTCTTGGGCAGTACTTTTTAAGCTCAAGACGATCTGGATTGTTACGTTTATTTTTTTTAGAAATATAGTTACGGTCTCCACATTCAGTGCAAGCTAACGTAATATTCACGCGCATGTGTATTTCCCTCCAAACATATTGACTTTTTCACATAGGACTTTTCTATAATAGCACTATTCACTACTAAATGCTAGTCCGATTTTCGGGGAAATTTAAGAAAAAAAGCGCAAGCGCCTGTTCAGCCTCAACTAGCATAAGGCGCGCAAGTATAGAAGGCGCTCTTTGCCTTCTCTTCTTGCGTGACTTATGACCTCGAGAGGCTAGGCCCTGGAGCTGGATTAAAAAAAAGCGCAAGCGCCTGTCCAGCCTCGACCAGCATAAGACGCGTAAGAATAGAAGGCGCTCTTTGCCTTCAATTCTTGTGCGACTTATGACTCGAGAGGCTAGGCGCTGAAGCTGGATTAGAAAAAGTGGAAGCGCCTGAATGTGAACAAAGACGCTGCTTCATGCCGCTGCGTCTTTGTATGTAAATCATCCTTCCGGGAAGTGCATTACCAGAGGCGTGCTACAGCGTTCTCAGAAGGCCTTCATTTAATCCCTGTGCTTCTTCCTTTGTCGGCGTATGGATAACCCATGCCATGGCTTCAGCGCATTCTCCAGGACCTATTTCCGCTTCAAGAGAGAATATGCTGCTCACTTCTCCCTTTGCCAAAGGAGAATACGACAGAATTCCATCCTTAAGGGATTTGAAACACCCATTCTTATATAAGTTCCCTTTTCCCTGGATGCAGTACTGAGAGATTCCCTGCCCCTTTAACGTGCCGCCAAGCAAAGAGATGGAGCCTTGGGACATATGCAGGATGGCGCGCTCTGGAGGGCTATAAAAAGCCACAGCCTGTCTCTCTAATATATTTTCATATTGGAAAACAAATTTAGGATATTTGAAAGCCCTTCCATTATTCTTGATGGTGCAGGTGACAAAAGATACTTGACTTTTGGTAAAGGCTTGAATAAGTGTGCGAACATCTCCAGCATGATTTGTAAAAGAATCCTGCTCGGAATGCCAATCAAACGTGCCATCCATCCATACCCCTGCCTTCAAGCCCTTACGCGGACCCTCTTGAACTGCATGCGGTTTATATGCCGACATTGTATTCATAAATATCCTCCCTTTTTAGATGCTTCTCTTTTTATAAATGGCACATGGACGGCTGCTCTTCGTTTATACGTATTTTTAAAAACCGGTATTCCTTTTCTTCTATATTTTAACTATTCTTATCGTAGCATTGAATGCGCACATGGACAATAAACGCATTTTGTCGATATACGCCAGCCTTATCAGACAGGGCTAAAAGAGTAAAAAATAATTTCGTTGACTTTATTTACAGTCTGAATTTTCAGATAATATATCCGGTCAAGTATTTGTTTTAGACAAATCTCGGTTTTGTTTTTAAAAACTCCCTATAAGATGCAGGAATTTCAACCAAATTTTTATAAAAATGTGTATAGTAGAAATATATGCAGAAATTTAGTTTTCGAGGTGAAATTATGGAATATACCATCATAGGACTTTTAGCACTTTCGATCATGTTTATTGTTTTATCCTTCTTTAAACGCGATCGCGTCTCGAAGCTTGAGGATGATCTTGAACAAATGACCCTGTCACATATGCAGGATATGTATGTATTGAAAAAGAAGATAAAAGTCCTGGAAGAGGAGCTTTTGCTCCAAGATCCGCCTGCAGCCATGCTGAAGCCTTCCGCTCCAGCAGCTTCTAAGCGCGGTTTGCCAATAAATGAAATCCTGAGAAGCCAGGTTCTCTCACTCTTCCAGCAGGGACTTTCCCTAGAACAGATTGAAAGGCAGTCTGCCCTTTCCAGAGAAGACATCATGACTGTAATTGAGGAACAGGGATTGAGAGGTTACTTACATGAGTAGAATAGCTCTCAGGGCATTTGCAGCAGGAATCATCTTTGCATGTGCTGTCCTCTCTGGAGCTTATTACCTTTTTGATCAAAAGGGAGCAAGAGGGACCGGCACACAAGAGACAACGAAACTTCCTGAGAAGAATGGCAATGAAGAAATGCGGAAGCCGGATAAAAAGCAAGCAAGTTCTGTAAAGCCCGTTTCTCCAGACAAAGGAAAAGAAACTAAAAAACAGGCTCACAACGTGCAGGATAAAACCAGCCCTTCTTCCTACTCGCTTGAAATCAAATCAGGCATGACGACAGAGGACATCTCTAACCTTTTAGCTGCAAATAAGATAATAAAAGACAAAAAGCAATTTGAAGACTATATGGAAAAAAATCATTTAAGCGGGCGCATCCAGATTGGCACCTATGTACTGACAAGCTTCATGCAGCTCTCACAGATTGCCAAAACAATTACAAACTAACAGGGGCAATTATCTGCGCCCGGTTTGTATGACCATGTAATGCTAAAAAATGATAAGACTGATAAAATTATCCCAAAGACGGTAACGGGCAACCACCGATAATGCAAATAGGAGACTTTTCATCTTCTCTTTTGGGAAGAACCTATTGCTTTTGAAACATTCCATAAGAATGTCCCAATTAATATTGTCGAAGATATTCTTCCAGTTGAATAAATCTCTTTAACGGTGCATGTATGAATGGGAGGTTAATATGTGAGAAAAGTTATTTGTCTATCTTTTATTGGAATCATGGTATTATCGGGATGCACGAAGCCAGAAGAAGAATCGTTAGGCTCAGGCTACAGCTCAGAAGAAGCTACTAAAAGAGGCGATGTTGTTTTTACGCCATCGGGAATTAAGAACTTTAATCGATTTCAAGATTTCTTAGATAACATGAAAATTCATCAAAAAGATAAAGTCCGGATAACTGCTTACACAAAAGAAGGCGACCCAATCTTTAGTGACTTAGATTATGACGGGAAGAACATAAAATACAGTCATGACAGCTCGAATGACAAGTTTGGCGGTGACCCCAGTGTTCTTACAAACACCTGCTCAAAGGTAATTACAAAAGAAACAGTTGATAATGGTATCGATTACCACTTAAGTGATTGTGTAAAAGTCCCCGAAGATGCTATTGTGGAATTGGGTGAAGAACCTTATCTATTTACAAAGAATAAGTAGTGTGAAAAATAAATAATAATGTGAAGCGCACATTGGTTGATTATTATTACTCAAATTTTAACTCTTAAGTTTATCGACAGTGGCTCTAATGTTAAAATTAGCATGTACATTGACGAAATAGATTGAGAACACTTCAAGGTTGAATCTTAATTGATTCAACCTCTTTTTATGTCATAACGAAACACAAGAAAAATCTCTTCAAATTAAATTATGAAATTTTTGGTATATGGTATTAAATAAGAATGAGGAGAGAATAGTTTGGGACAATCTCTAAATATTGGAACTGTTGTCGGTAATTATTCAGAATTTGTGATTGAATGCAAAGAAATTAAACCATCAGGAAATAACCAATAAATTTGCTTTTCTCTATAATATCAAATCAGGTAAAGAGACAATTCCATACGACATCTTGAAAGATGAATGGATAAAAGATGAAATTGAAATGGTAACTGTCAAATGAATAAACAAAGAAATCCCGGACAGTAAGCATCCGGGATTTCTTTGTTATTCATTCAAGTCGAGATGGCGGCCTCGCACTAAATAATAAATATTTTCAGCAATATTCGTCGTATGATCTGCTGTTCTTTCCAGATAGCGGGCAACGAAAGAAAGCTGTGTGACCTGCTGCAGGTTTTCATTTGATAGCTGGAGCAGACTTTTAATACTTTCTCCGTACAAGCGGTCCACTTCATCATCCATTAAGGCAATTTGCCGTGCCAAAACGATATCATCTTCTTCAAATGCCTTCATGGATAGCTCAATCATTTCAAGAGCTATGGAATGCATATTTTTAAAGTGTGTAAGCGGCACAATGAAAGGCTTCTCGCCAATCCTGATGGCAGACTTTGCAATGTTCACTCCGAAGTCGGCAATTCTTTCAATATCAGAGGCAATCTTAATGGCAGCGACTATCCGGCGCAAGTCAATGGCAACCGGCTGCTGTTTCGCTATGAGCAGGATCGCAAAATCGTTGATTTCTTCTTCCAGCATATCTGCTCTAGTATCTTCTTCGATAATTTCAACTGCGAGTTCAAGATCTTGGTTCTCAAGTGCCGAGAACGATTTGGAAATGGCCAGTGAGGCATATTCAGAAAGCTGTATCAGTTTACTTTTAAGTTCTTTTAACTCCAGTTCAAATTTCTCGCGTACCACCATCTTTATTCACCCTTTCCTGAGTATTATCCAAAACGGCCAGTAATGTAGTCTTCTGTACGCTGATCGGCTGGATTTGAAAAGATTGTATTTGTTTCTTTATATTCAATAACCTCTCCATTCAGGAAGAAAGCCGTTTTATCCGAAATCCTGGCAGCCTGCTGCATGTTATGGGTCACAATAATGATGCTGAACTGCTTCTTCAGTTCTTGCACCAATTCTTCCACCTTCAGTGTGGAAATTGGATCAAGTGCAGAAGTCGGCTCATCCATCAAGATTACATCAGGCTCAATAGCAAGACAGCGTGCAATGCAAAGACGCTGCTGCTGCCCCCCAGATAGACCATATGCGCTTTCATGGAGCCGGTCTTTGACTTCATCCCATAAAGCTGCTCCGCGCAAGCTCTTTTCAATAAGTTCATTCAGCTCTTTTTTATTTTTGATTCCGTGAAGCTTTGGTCCATATGCGACATTTTCATAAATGGATTTAGGAAAAGGATTAGGCTTTTGGAAAACCATGCCTACATGTGTACGCAATTCCTCCACTGCATAAGATTTATCAAGGATATTTGTGCCCCTGTATTTAATTTCGCCAGATGTTTTCACAGCCGGGACTAGTTCAATCATACGATTAAGGGTTTTAATATACGTAGACTTCCCGCAGCCTGATGGGCCGATAATGGCTGTAACCTCGTTTTGGTAAATATCCAGACTGATATTTTTCAGGGCATGATTTTCCCCATACCACAAATTAAGCTGTGATGATTGGTAAACCAATGGCTGACTTGGCTGGGAATTAATGTCGAGGACTTCTTTTTCTATATTCGGATGCTGCTTCATCACTGTAAGATTCACTAAGTATTCCTCCTTGTTTCGTATCAGGGAACAAGCATATATTATAAAGCGCCCATCAAACTCGGCACCTTGTCCTTAAATTCGGGCAATCGCTAAAGTTTGTGCTGACTAGTTGTTTTGTCCTGCTTAATCAGATTAAACTCCTACTGTAAATGCGGTTTTAACCTTTTGTAAATTTTGCGTTAAGACCTGTTGGAGTATTGTAAAGTTCTTTATTTTTTTAGGAATCCCGATAAAGCTAATTACATGGAAGTAATTAACAGATCCATCGCAAACACAAGTATAGGTACTCCCAAAAAAACATGACCGCGGAAAAAAGGAACGCCATATTGGGTACTCTGTATTTAAAAGAGACGTAAACCCCAAGTATCACGCCAAAAGACCAGCTGTTATCCAATGCAAATCAGCAATTCCCGGACTTATTTCTGTTAATTCTTCTCTAATGAAATATGTATAAAGGAAACTAAACTGATACAAAAGCGATATCACTGAAAGCCCTAGAAGTTCCTACTCGGAGAACAGCGGGATATTTAGTTTGGGATATAGCAGCTACTGCAATTCCGGATCCTCCTGGTTCTTATACAGTTAGAGGCGGGAGATTATTAGTTAGCCTAACTTAAAATGGATCAAAAAAAGGGTAGAAATATAATGCTTAAGATACTGGAGAAACAGTTTAGGATTAGCAGTTGGAACAGTGGAAGGTCTTATGGGTAGACTCTACAAGAAAAAAATCGACAGCTATAATAGAAAGAAAAGTTAAAGGAGAATTCATTAGTGAATGAACAACAAAAAGCTAAATTAGCTAGGCTATTACACGTACAAAAACAAAAAGCTGAAGAACAGGAACGAATGCGTTTAGTGGCTGAGGTATTAAATTCGTTTGACATAAGAGATGATGTTTTTCCTTTAACTAAAGAAGATGGAGATCTTATTATGAATGAGTTTGTTCAGACATTTCCCATAGCTGAATGGGGGAGAATTGATTGGGAAAAGGTAAAAAATAAGGTGAAAATCAAGGATTGGAATACGGGTTCAATTAAAGATGTTTTAAGAATTCAAGGTTTTGATCTTACTCAGCAAGCGTATTTATTGTACTCATCCGGAGATTTCCCTTTTGTCAAAACAAGTGTACAAAGGATCCTTTCAAATTTTGAAGAACTTACATGGATTGGCTGGGATCAATTCATTTATTGCCCAACTTCAAGATATGTAATAGAATACTTTCATGATGGTGACATAACAATTGGTTGGTATTGAATAATATAAAAAATGAAGTCGTTTAAAACACGAAAAGATGATTGCCTATTTATGCGAGCAATCATCTTTTTTATTTATATCAAGCGATCAGCGACAATATAGTTGTTTAATTTTACTTTTATAAACGTAATCCCCGCCTAATGAATAGGCGGGGATTATTTGACGTTTACGTATCAATAGGATATACACCATTGATACGATTTTAAAGATGCCACTTACCCTGAATCTAGCTATTCTTGGATCACCATGGTGACATAACAATGGATTAGAATTAGTGCCTCTCATAATAACGTTTCTTACTTGCAAAAAAGACCAAATCACAAATGATTTGGTCTTTTACATAAGGATTAATTTCCGTTTTTTTGGCTTTTTCTGATGGCAGCCTGCTCTTTTTTAATAGATGGGCTGTTAGCGATGCGTTCGTCAGTCGCTGTATCGGTTTTCTTGCCTTGTGCCTTTTCACGTTCTTTTTTCAATTTAAAGTATTTATCCAGCACCTTTTCTGCTATTTCTTTATTCATTGTATGTCCGGTATGACCCTGGTAAGCCCAAGGAACAACAGTAGCAAATGCTACTTCTGGATGGTTGTATGGTGCGTATCCTACCAGCGTGATATTCATGGTATCTACAGGCTTGGAATACTTGGCACGGTCAGGTCCGTCATAGAAAGACTGGGCGGTACCGGTTTTTCCGGCAGGCTTATAGCTTTTGTGTGCAAAGAATGTGGAGGCAGTTCCCCCATTTTCCTGCATAACTCTTCTGAAGCCTTCATGTATCCTGTCAATCCAGCTGGATTTCATATCAATCCGGTTCATCACTGTTGGAACGATTTCCTTCATAACTGGTCCAAGCTGATCATTATTATTTACTGGGTCGTGAATCGCTTTAACGAGATGCGGCTTCATCCTGTTACCGCCATTTGCAATGGTGGAAACATACTGAGCCATTTGTATAGGCGTGTAGGTATCATACTGACCGATAGCAAGGTCAAGCAATTTACCTGGTGTAGTTTCGGAGCCCTTAAATCCAACCATTTCATTTGGCAAATCGATGCCTGTGCGGACACCAAGGCCGAATTGAGCGAAAGAATCACGAATGGTTGAAAATGCTTTAGGATTAAGATTCAATGGTCCGTTATACACATAATGTCCGCCGCCGATATTGATTGCTGTACGGAACATATAAACGTTCGATGAATGCTTTAAGGCGTCAAGATCATTCAGCCAGCCATAGTTATGGGATGATCCCTTCGGCTTTGTATCTTTGAATTTAAGCTTCGTATCAAAGAAGGTTGTTCCCGGCTGGATGGCCCCTGTCTGGTATCCGGTCAGAACTGTTGCTCCCTTAACCGCAGATCCCATATTATAAGAGGTTGTAATATTCCCAAGTGCAAAGTCCTCAACGGTATGTTTGCCGGTCTTTTTATCTTTTACATATCTTTTGCCCGCCATTGTCAGGATTTCCCCTGTATTCGGGTCCATGACGACCATGAAGGCACGGTCAAGAAGGGATGTGTTTGGCATGCTTTTGTATTTCAGCAGCTCTTCTTCAATAATTTTTTCAGTCGCAAGCTGCAGGTCCATATCAATGGTCAGAACAAGGTCTTTACCCCGCTGCCCTTCCGAAATTACCTTAGAATCCACAATGTTTCCTGATTTATCTGTTACATTTTTCACTTTTGCCTTTTGTCCATGCAGGACATCTTCATATTCTTTTTCCAGATAGCTCTTTCCTACCCGGTCATTCCGGCTGTAATCGCGTGCCAGGTAATAATCGAGCTGCTCGCTGGGCAGTCCCTCATCTGATGAAGATACTTTCCCAAGCACTGTCTGAAGTGTTTTGTTGTAAGGATAAGCCCTGTCCCAGTCAGTTGTAATATTGACACCAGGCAGTGAGCTAAGATTCTCGCTCACCTTGGCAAATTCGGCCTTTGTCACACCTTTATTTTTTACGGTTTGCGGTGTCAGGGCATAACCGCCGGTGAATTGCCTGAAAATTGCCAGCACCTTCAAATCATGAGGGCTGAATGAGTTCAGCTCCTGATCGGTAATTCTGTCTAATTGAAGTTTGTATAAATCTTTTTCTTCCAATTTCTTCTGCTCTACAAGCTTCCTGTCATGAGCTGTAATTTTCTTTTCTGCCAGCTTTGGATGCTTGAGAATCCAAAAATCTTTTTTATCACGCTCTGTAATTTTCTTAGGGCTCACAGTGATCAGCTTTGATAATTTTTCTGCGGTATCAAGCATCTCCTGTGGCTTAGTGGATTGATATCTTGTATAGGTAATTGCGTCAAGAGGCACGTTATCCACCATTACCTTTAAATTCCTGTCATACATCTTTCCGCGCGGGACCGGGTTATTGACCGTTACATCCTCTGTCCTTGCAATTTCACGGCGATAATCGTCTCCATAAACAATTTGGACAAAGCCCAATCGTAAAATCAAGATAGAAAACAACACAAACACGAAAAAGAAAAGAAAATTAAGCCGAAAAGGAACGTGCGTCTTTTTCTTTTTTCCTTTTTTCACTGAAGCTACACACCCTTTATCATTTCTCAAAAACACTCTAGTCCTCATTTTATAGAAGATTACCCTTTTTTTCTACATTTGTGTTCTCTTTTTTTCAAAAAATCTATGTTAATGTATGATGTCGTTTTTATAATAGAAAAAGGAATTCCTTAATTCAAAAAAGTTCCCTTTTAATAGGCACTATTTATATAATCACTTAATATTGGCAAATAAGGTGAATTAATTTAGGATCTGTTAAACATATCTATTGGTTTCCGCTCCAGCCGCTTGCTTTCCTGTGGCGGAAATCAACACCTGTTTCATAGCAACGAAGTTTTCGAAAAAAAGTCTTATTTTTAACTTAAATCTGGGTTGGTTCAATATCAATAGATAATTAACATTTCTTTTAATTGGCTCTGTTAAATAAATCTGTTGATATTTGCTAATGCATACAAGTGCTCTGTACATAATAAAAAACGTTTTCGTGGTAGTTGAAGTAACGTTAATAAAAATTGGTTCGGAAATAAAAAATTGACATTATGTGGTAATAATTTATATACTCAAAAATGTAAAGAGTTTTTTACATTTGAGAAGGTTTTGGTGGTTAAATTGAAAAATAATATTAGAAATGTGCGAAGAAATATGAAACTCTCACAAGAAGAACTTGCAAATAAATGTGGCGTGACAAGACAAACCATAAATGCGATTGAAAATAATAAATACGACCCTACACTGTCATTAGCGTTCAAGTTATCTATACATCTAAATAGACAAATTGAAAAATTATTTTTTTACGAGGGGGAAAATAAATGAAACTCCGAAAAGCCGATGAAATGGAAAAGTATCAGAGCGACCAAGCTGCAAAATATGGTTTTATTTTTTATACCATCTCACTGCTTATTTGGTCATTATACAGTTTTTTTACTAAGGGTGACTCTGGATGGCAAATGACTATTTTACTAATAGGTTGTGCTGTTTATTTTTGGTCCAGGGCCGTTTACAATCGAAAATAATAGAATTTACCATCTTCACAGATCATCAGTGTTGAATCAACCATATAATTTTACAGGGTCTTTTAATAAAACGTTAAACATCTATTATTTCGAAGTCAGAACCACAAAAAAGGAGATTCATTCCATCTCCTTTAAGCGGTTTTCTCATCCAGATTTATTTTTCTGACAAACAGGTAAATACAGGTGTGTCCTATTCCCACAATCATTAGGAAGATGGGGAGGCTTTGAGAGGGATTGAAAAATGACACGGAGAAGATGAAGCCGGCAATCGATATAATTCTGCCGGTATGTATAAACACTTCCCGGACTACAATATATTCAATCCTCATTTCTGCTGCATTCCATGACTGTCCAATTACATCATATGTCAGTGAAACGTAAGGCACCAATAATATCGGATAGGCAAGTGCAATGGTCGCTGCGTACAAAAGAAGCTTTCCATAGGTTACATCAAATGTGATCAGAAACACGCCCGCGTACAGCAGCAGGCCGCCAATCAATATGGCCTTTTTCCGCATGGGCTTCTTAATGAATCTGGATGCTATAAGGTAGGCCACGAAGGATACCGCTGCATTAAGCAGGCCAAAGTTTCCGATGGCCATTTCACTTCCTGTCTTGATAAAGACAAAAATGGAAATGACAAACATGAATGTACCTTCCCTCAATCCCTGAAAAATGTGGGCATTGGTAATGAGTCTCCAGTTAACATTCTTTTTTCTTTCTTTCAATATGGCCGAGAAGAAATATTTTCCGTGTG
This sequence comes from Bacillus sp. OV322, assembly GCF_900112495.1. Classification (GTDB taxonomy): domain Bacteria; phylum Bacillota; class Bacilli; order Bacillales; family DSM-1321; genus Peribacillus. The sequence goes on along the minus strand of NZ_FOMA01000003.1, from coordinate 174,555 downwards.
CAGGCCGTCTCTTTATGGAAAAGCTTAGAAAAACGGCAACCGAAAATAAAAAAAGTGATAACCCGAAAACGATGGGATATCCTGATGATTTTTCAAGTCTTGAAATAATGAATCCTGCTAAAATGGGTCCGACCATTCCGCCAAAAGAAGATAGAAGGCCCATAAAGCCATTAAAGAAATCCCTTGTCTCAGGCTCCGTGATTTCGAAGGTAAGCACATTAAAAGCCAGCCAGTAAAAACCATAGCCAATCCCGAGAAGCCCTCCTAATACCATTAAGAAATCCGTCGCTCTCCCTCCGGCAAAGAGGACACTCAAGTAAAACATTGACAAAAAAATAACACCAAGCCTCAGAACGATAATGCGGTCGACCTTTTTAGCAAGCCTCCCTGCGAAAATGAAGGTCAGAGGCTGAATAACAACCACCGATAGGTTATAAATACCGATATCCAGGAACTTACCCGATTGTTTCCATAGAAATATGTTCACAAATGTATTGGATAAACCGACACTGATGCTGTACAAACCGCCAATCAGCAAAAGAAACCGCAAATCCTTGTTGATTTCCATATCCCCAGTCCATTTTTTTAACATACTCATTGTTCTCTCTCCTTTATAATCTCTTCTAGTGTTTGAAAAAACAATGCCATTTATGTAATGGATGGAAAATGCCAGCGGTTTCCACAGAAAAAGGCCATTTAAGCAAAAAAAAGCAGAAACCCCTTTTCCCGGGTTTCTGCTTTTTAACAAGAAAAATAATAAAATTATTTAGCTTGGCTGTAACGTTTTGATACTTCATCCCAGTTAACTACATTCCAGAAAGAGTTGATGTATTCTGGACGGCGGTTCTGGTAGTTAAGGTAGTAAGCGTGCTCCCAAACATCAAGGCCAAGAAGAGGCGTTTTGCCTTCCATGATTGGAGAGTCCTGGTTAGGAGTGCTTGTAACTTCAAGGCTGCCATTATTAACAGCAAGCCATGCCCAGCCAGATCCAAAGCGTGTTGTTGCAGCTTTAGCGAATTCTTCTTTAAAGCTGTCAAAGCTGCCGAATTTTGAAGTGATGGCATCAGCCAATTCGCCAGTAGGCTGTCCGCCGCCGTTTGGTGAAAGAATTTGCCAGAACAATGAATGGTTAGCATGTCCGCCGCCATTATTGCGAACTGCAGTACGTGCAGATTCAGGAACTGCATCAAGGTTTGCAATTACTTCTTCAACGCTTTTTCCTGAAAGCTCTTCATTTCCTTCAAGAGCTGCGTTTAAGTTTGTAACATAAGTATTGTGATGCTTAGTGTGGTGGATATTCATTGTTTCCTTGTCGATATGAGGCTCCAATGCGTCGTATGCGTACGGTAATTGTGGAAGTTCAAATGCCATAATAATTTCCTCCCTATGTAAGTTAGTTTGTACAGGCCGAAGAGGCAATTGCCATTCTTTGGCTCGTTAATTTTAGATTATCAGAGTTCCACTCTTGTTTCAAACGTTATGCTTTGTAATTGCCAATTTTATATTCGTTATTTTATAAAACAGACCATTTTTCTTCTGCTGTACTCTCCTTGCTAATGCAGCACAACGATCAAAAAATATCCGATCATCCCAAGCTGGATGACTGCTTTCGTTATTACGCTGCTGATAAAGCCGACGACTGATCCCAGCCCTATTTTCATGGCAGTTTTAAAATCTCTTCTGTGAAATAGGATTTCTGCCAAGGCAGCACCGATAAAGGGGCCAACCAGGATCCCTGCAAAAGGTATGACAAATGGGCCAATAATCAGCCCAAGGGTGCTTCCCCAAATTCCAGCCTTTGAGCCGCCGTACTTCTTTACTCCAAACATATTGGCGGCATAATCTGCAGTAAACAGCAGGATCACGAATAAAATCTGAATTGTCCAAAACACCCAGTTAAATGGCTCGAAGGAATAAAAAACTCCATATAACAATATTCCGCCAATAATGAACAAGACACTTGGGACTACAGGGAAAACCAGCCCGATAAATGCGATAATAAATAATAGGATAATGACGCTCCAATAAATGGCCTCCATAGATTTTCCTCCTTTCAAAATAAAATCGTTCCTTCCTGCTATAAGAATTCCCTTTAACATGAAAAAAAACACTGCCAAAGGTCCCTGCATGCCCCCCTTCTGCTGAATTCGGTTTTTATTGGCCCTCATCCCGGGAAATCCTGATAAAGGTTGTTTTCTTAGGCAAGGATAGATAAAATAAAATAGATATTTCCGCAGAAACTGATTATTACCATAATAAGAGCTAAAGGGTGCTGAACCGATGAATATTTTCAAACAATTAATTACAAGCCTATACTCTCCGAAAGATATCGCAACTTTCCGGAATCAGGGCTTCGGCAAAACCATTTTATATGTGTTTATGCTCATGCTCCTCACAATCATACCAACATCCATCTATTTCGGCAGCTTCATTACACATGCCTTTCAATCCGTCGAGCAGGCTGTGGCAAATGAAATGCCTTCTTTTCAAATAAAGAACGGCGAGCTAAGCGTTAAAGGAAAGCAGCCGCTGGTTTTGGATAAAGATACATTCCAGATTTACCTGGATGACTCAGGCAAACTGTCTCCTGATGATGTAAGCAGCCAGTCGAACGGCGCAATTGCCCTGCTTCAACATGATTTCGTAATAGTTGCGGGCGGCGAGACGCAAACGACTCCCTACAGCGTTTTAAGCAGCACGCCCATTACTAAAGATGATCTTGCCAATGTACTGAAATCTGCCGACTCTATTCTGCCAATTGCCATAGCCATCCTTGTGCTTTTGATGTATATCTTCGCACTTGTGACAGCATTTATTAAAATTTCCATCCTTGCCCTCATCGGGATTGCCATTAAAGGCTCTCTCGGCAGAAACCTTTCATACCGCCATACATGGAAATTGGCAGCCTACAGCATCACACTTCCGGCCATTTTCTTTACAATCATGGAAGCGTTCCAGACTGCAGTTCCATTTAGCACGCTTGTCAGCTGGTTTACAGCACTGATTATTCTTTACCTGTCCATTAAGGAAGTAAGGTCTTACGAAGAAATATAGGAAGTTCGCAGGAAGCAGATTACTCTGCTTCTTTTTTTGCGGTCAAAAGAGTCGTGACAAATCCGGTACTCTCAAAAAAAAGTGCCGAATTCTTGGCATATATTAAAATCCCCCGCCATATATATAGAATAAGCCAAGCCCAGGGGGATGTTTTTTATGAAGAGATTAGCCGCTTTTATTGTAGTTATATTTGTTGTATTCATTATTTATTTCGACCTTACAACCGGAACAATCCCCGCTGACGCAGGTGCCAGAGGGCCGGCAGAATCTGCAGCAGGTGCCGTCTATACGGGCGGAACAGCAGAAAAACCGGAACCAAGTACCATCCCCTTTGTGGAATCAGTCATCAAACCTGGAGATACCCTTCTTTCGCTTCTTGAGCAAAACGAAACTAAATCGTATTCCATTGAAACGGCAATTGCAGACTTTCAAAAACTGAATAATGGAATAAAACCAGAAAACATTCAAATCGGGAAAACCTATAAAATCCCCGTCTATAAATAAGGCGGCGCTTTCAGGGAAAAATATGAGGAGAAAACCACGCGATTTTAACAATATAGGGTAAAAACTATGCATTTCCTTGTCAATTACCCTTTAAAATTGATACAATATTTCTGTGATCTAAAAGGATCATGAAAGAAAATCGGTTTTTTCCTAAAGGAGAGAATTCCACGTGAGTGAAATTATACATCGTACCAAAACACGCCCCATTAAAGTTGGAAACTTAACAATTGGCGGCAGTAATGAAGTAATCGTCCAAAGCATGACAACAACAAAAACGCATGATGTGGAAGCTACCGTTGCTGAAATCAAGCGGCTTGAAGAAGCAGGATGCCAGATCGTACGTGTTGCATGTCCTGATGAAAGGGCAGCAAATGCCATTTCCGAAATAAAAAAACGGATTAACATTCCACTTGTAGTGGATATTCATTTTGATTATAAACTGGCATTAAAGGCTATTGAAGGCGGAGCAGATAAAATCCGCATCAATCCCGGCAATATCGGCCGCCGCGAAAAGGTTGAGGCAGTTGTCAGAGCTGCCAAGGCAAAAGGGATTCCTATCCGTATCGGCGTAAACGCCGGATCTCTGGAAAAGAAAATCATCGAGAAATACGGTTTCCCGACTGCGGACGGCATGGTTGAAAGTGCCCTGCATCACATCAAGATTCTGGAGGACCTGGATTTTCATGATATTATCGTCTCCATGAAAGCATCCGACGTTACCCTGGCCATTGAAGCATATGAAAAAGCAGCCAAAGCTTTTGACTACCCGCTTCACCTTGGGATCACAGAATCCGGAACTCTGTTCTCAGGCACCGTTAAAAGTGCTGCCGGCCTTGGAGCCATCCTCAGCAAGGGAATCGGAAATACCGTGCGCGTCTCACTGAGCGCCGATCCTGTTGAAGAGGTCAAAGTTGCACGCGAAATTCTGAAATCATATGGTCTGGCTTCCAATATGGCCACATTGATTTCCTGCCCGACATGCGGCAGAATCGAGATTGACTTAATCAGCATCGCCAATGAAGTTGAAGAATACATTCAAACCATTAAAGCGCCGATCAAGGTTTCTGTTTTAGGCTGTGCCGTAAACGGTCCTGGGGAAGCAAGAGAAGCTGATATTGGAATTGCCGGAGCACGCGGTGAAGGACTGCTGTTCAGAAAAGGCCAAATCGTCCGCAAGGTACCTGAAGAAACAATGGTAGAAGAACTTAAAAAAGAAATCGATAAAGTGGCAGAAGAATACTTTGCCAAGCAGGCAGCAGAAGCAGCTGCTGCCCCTGCTCCAACAGTATAAACAGAAATAGCATACAAAAAGAGCTTGGTTCCAATCGGAGCCAAGCTCTTTTGCATGTCTAGAAAAATGGCATGATAAAAATGCCGATGATGATGGAAAGTGCCCCGATGCCTATTGACCAGGCTCCAAGACTGAGCGCACCTTTTCTTTGGGCAATGAACCCCAGGATGATCCCTGCTGCCCCGAATAGAATCGGCATGGTAAACAGCGAGAGAATTGACAAAACCAAGGCAGCAATTCCAATGCCTGTGCCCGCTGTTACACTGTCGCTGTCTGTATCCTCAACAGGCACGCCAGCATCCATTTGTCTCCTGAAGGGAGTTGGAGGAGCGATTTCAGCAGCTGTTTCCTCTTTATAAATATCTGAAGCTTCAGCATCTCCATAAATCGCCGCAGAAGGTGTGATTTCACCCGAGGTTTCCTCATTATACCTAATAGAGGCCCCACTGTCCCCTTCCAGGGAATCTGCCTTAGAGGCGCTGGCATCTCCATAAACAGCCGCTGCAGTTTCTCCGTTATCATTACTCACATTTTGTTCTTCAGACTTATGCTTCGGTGTAATCATCATTTCATCATCCACACTTGAATAGCGGTCATCATCCATTCCTGCATCCCTCACTTTCAAAATAGGAGCCTTTTTAGTGTATGTAAAATTCAAAAAAACACGTGAGAAAGAATTTGCGCAGGATGGATAATTTATCCGTTTAACGGAATTTTTTTAAACAACTTTTATATGGTACACTTAAAAATGGATTCTTAATTAGGAGCTGTACCTTTATGAAAAAACGTTTTGGCATTGATATTGACGGAACTGTCACAAGGCCGGATGCTATGGTTCCATTTATCAATAAGGCTTTTGGGATGAACTTGGCATATGAAGATATAACAGAGTATGATTTAACACCCTTTGTTCATGTTCCAGCAGAAGATTTCTCAAAGTGGTTCCTGGAAAATGAGCCGCACATATATGCAGAATCACCGATTGCAGAAGGGGCCAAGAAGGTTCTTGGCGAGTGGATGCATTCTGCAGATCTTTATTTTATCAGCGCACGGCATAACAAATTGCTTCAGATTACAGAAGAGTGGTTCAAAACCCAGGGTCTCGGCTATCATCATATAGAACTGATCGGCTCTCATGATAAAGTTGAAACGGCCAAAAGATGCAAAGTGGATTTATTTTTTGAAGATAAACACGATAATGCTGTTGCCATTTCGGAACAATGCAACATTCCGGTGATTTTATTCGATACGCCTTATAACAGGCTCCCAGTCCCGGATTCTGTCATCCGGGTACATACATGGCTTGAAGCTGAACAATGGGTGAAAAATTGGCTGAAGCAAACTTGATTAAATGTACCGATAATACCCTGCAACCAATTCAAAAGAAGAAATGCCCTGCATTGTGTACAGGGCATTTTTTTATACTTCCTTAATATTATAGCCAAACCAATCAATGACTTTGACATCAAGTGGACAGTGTCAATTTTTCTTTTATATCAATAATTAATAATCATTCCAAAGCTCAATAAAATAAAAAGGCTGTTTCGTAAACTTTGTTGCTATTAAACAAGGTGTTTGATTTCCGCTCCAGGATGCTCGCTTTCCGCGGGGCAGCCGGTGAGCCTCCTCGACTACGCCTGCTTAGGTCTCACCTGTTCTGCTCATCTAAGCAGGAGTCTCGCACCTTACGCTCCAATCAACCTGACTTGACAATGGGAACACCTCACATAACAAATTAAATAAACAACAATCTTTAAGAAAAGAGCCAATAAAAAAGAAAAAAAGATCTTTTTTCTTTTTGAGAACCCATGTGAATGGCTAAACAAGGACCCTTCAATAAGGTATTTAAGTTATATTATTATCCTTTTGTAATATTTTTAGAGGAATTTATTAAAAATAAATGGAAATACTAATGGATTGCACTTTTTAATGGCCATTTTATGGAATATAAAACCTAAGTTAATTGTGGTGTTATCTCTTTATTTAAAATCTGGGGTGCAGGTCTGCAGTACCCGTAATGTTAACTAATGAAAATGTTTATTACACTCAGCAGCCGGATTATCCTTATTATTCTTTTACAGTCGTGAAAATAGGTTTATTTATAATTCCGGTATTTTGCAGTTTTTAGAGATGAGGCATTTACATGAAATTTAAATCAAAGCATATTTGGGTTGGTATACTTTTTATTGTTTGGATTGCAGGATGTATCATTCCAATTTTAACTGCGGCAAACTATTATGAATTTGAGAAGAGGGAAGAAACTGCATTTATTTGGTTAATCACCGGATTTTTTATTATTCCTTTTTTTTATATGTATACCCCAAATCAGAAATATACCTCTATTGTAATTACATCCCTTGTTGTAATAGCATTTCTTTTAGGTGCATATATTTTATTTTATGGATTTCAAAAATTCTTTTTTAGTTATTAATTGTAGTGTTTATCTATGAACATCCAGGCAGGAAAGCAGGAAATTCGGAAAAAATTTTACAATAAACTCCAGAAAAAATCTCCCGCAAAAAAAAACCATTGCACAGTACGGCAATGGTTTTTATCTTTCAGTGTAGGCAATCCGGACAGTGTCCGTACACCTCGAATTTATGTCCTGATATATCATAGTTCTCCAGGTTTTCTTCAATGCCAGCCATCGGACAGGCCTTGATTTCTTTCGTTTTTCCGCATTTCATGCAGATAAAGTGATGATGATGGCTATCATGCCCGCATGTAAAGCGGAAATGCTTTTCTCCTGCCAGTTCAGTACTTTCAAAAATGCCGAGCTCAGCAAATAGAGAAAGATTCCGGTATATAGTATCAAAGCTTAATCCGGGGTAGTTATTTTTCATGTTTTCCAAAACGTCTTTTGCAGTTAAATACTTTTCACTCGCGGAAAAAAGCTGGAGCATTTCTTCTCTTTTTCCTGTATGCTTAAATCCTTTTTCTTTTAACAGCTTCATTGCGGCTGAAACGTTCAAAGTATCACCTCTCCCCTCACGCAAAGCGAGACTTAATTTTATCCTTCAAAATAGACAGAATTAATATGATAACAGCGATCATGACAATGGTTCCGCCTGGCGCCAAATTAAGATAATAGGAAAAAAATAATCCCCCTACAACAGATATTTCTCCAAATAGGATGGAAAAAGAAATCATTTGCTTGAATCCCTTTGCAAACCGCAAACTCGCTGCCACTGGTATTGTCATCAAGGAGGAGACGAGGAGAATACCGACAATCCTCATTGAAGCAGCAATGACCAGCGCCACCATGACAATGAATACAAAGTGAATGAATTTAGCAGGAATTCCGGATGCCTTAGCATGCTCTTCATCAAATGACAGAAGGAAAAGCTCTTTAAACAAAAGAAGCAGAACAATAATAACAAGGAGCCCCACTCCTATAATCAGCCATAAATCCATCCGGCTGACCGCACTGACGCTACCGAACAAGTAGCCATACAGATCGGCATTGAAGCCATTGGCAACCGAAATAAAAATCACGCTTAAACCGATTCCTCCAGAAAGGATAATCGGAATGGCCAGCTCCTGATAATGCTTGTATACATTTCTCAGTTTCTCAATGAACAGAGAGCCGAATACGGAGAAAGCCATCCCCATATACATGGGATTGAGCCCGGCAAGCGCTGCGAATTTTTTTTCAAGAAGCAGGCTGAAGGCAATTCCCGCAAGCGCAACATGGCTTAGCGCATCGGCAATCATCGACATTCTCCTTACCACGACAAATACGCCTAGCAGCGGCGCCAGAACACCGATGATGATGCCTGTAAGAAAGGCATTTTGCAAAAATTCAAATTGAAATATACCCGAAATCATGGGTTATCCTCCACAACATTTAGTGATTATGATTTAACATTTGTACGCCCGGCCCATACACGGCCGACAGTTCTTCTTCATTTAACGAATGATATTCCCCCGCATTTCCATGAAAATGCAGCTTTTTATTCAGGCAAGCCACATGGGTGACTTTGTCAGTGACTGTGCCAACATCATGCGTAACTAAAAGAAGGGTAATTCCCAAATCCTTATTCAGCATTTCCAGCATGTCATAAAACTGGTGAACATTTTGAACATCCACACCGACAGTCGGCTCATCGAGAATCAGCATATCCGGTTCACTTACAAGCGCGCGGGCAATGAATACCCGTTGCTGCTGCCCTCCGGATAATTCACCAATGTTTCTCTGCTGAAAAGACAGCATTCCTACGGAGTCCAGTGCTTCTAATGCCCTTTTTTTATGCTTGCTTTTTGCAAATCTAAAGAGTCCGATTTTTTTGGTCAATCCGCTCAGCACAACCTCCAGCACGGTTGCAGGAAATCCTGAGTTGAAGGAATTGGCTTTTTGGGATACAAACCCCACCCTTTGCCAGTCCCTGAAATTCCTGATATCCTGGCCAAAAAGCTCAATCGATCCTTTTTGGAGCTTTAGCAGTCCCAGGAGAAGTTTCAGTAGTGTAGACTTTCCCGACCCATTAGGTCCGACAATAGACAAAAAGGCGCCTTGCGGAACGGACAGGGTTACATCCTCTAGTACAGTATCTTTTGCATATTTATAAGAAAGATCTGTGACCTTGATAACCGGTTCTTTTTTCATCATTTCCAAAGATATCACCTATTTTATAAGAATCATTACGATTTACCTTTCGTAGTATAAAGGAATTATATTCAATTGTAAAGAAAACGCTCTGTTCATGGTACTGAAAATGTTCTTTACAGGTGATCAATTGAGCGGAGAGCAGTTGATTCCCTTTCCGCAGGGACTAGAGGTAACTGCCACCTTCCATTCCCCCCCCTAAGTGCGATTAAACCGACTTTTGGGAGGGAATCCATTTTAAAACAACTCTTTTCTTATAGATAGTCGTTTTTTTATGAGCTCTCTGAAGCAATCCCATTGTTTAATAAGGCTGATTGGATCGTAAGGTGCGAGACTCCTGCGGGATTAGCGGGAAGGTGAGACCCCGCAGGAGAAGCCGAGGAGGCTCACCTCCCGCCCCGCGGAAAGCGAGCATCCTGAAGCGGAAATCAGCCACCCTGTTCCAGAACCTCAAAAACAGCTTATTAAATATTAATAATGGAGGCCCTCTTTTCTTTCTTCGATCAAACTTTTCATTTTACCTGTTCACATACCCATATTTTCCTCATATGTTACATTGAGGAGGAATGGCATGAAACTATTAGAAATGATGGTCAACCATAAGATTAACAACATGAACCCTGACGATTTAATTTCCATTGGCAGGCAGTATGGAGTTCAGCTGAACCAAACCCAGGCTAAAGGAATCACTCAGCTGCTGGCCGGGAAAAACATCAATATCTTTGATCTATCTCAAAGGCAGCAGGTTCTGCAGCAAATCTCCGCGATTACTGGTACCGAAACTTCAAAAAAAATCGAATCTATTTTCAAGCAGCTGACAAACAGCTGACAGTCTTGCTCAAGCTATCATTCATAGGAAAAACGCCGGCCTGATTCAGGACGGCGTTTTTCTGATTTAAACTGCTATTCAGCTGCCAAGAATTTTATCCAGCAGATTGCTGTCGAATTCTTTGCTTTTCAGCATGTCAATTTCATGTTTATACGGAGCTTTTTTGTTGTTCTTATCTTCTCCGACAAATGGGGTTTCAAGGATTTTTGGTACATCCATTAACTGAGGGTGGTGAATGATATAGCTTAATGCATCAAACCCGATGTATCCAAAACCGATATTCTCATGGCGGTCTTTCCTCATGCCCCTGTCATTTTTGCTGTCATTAATATGAAGAACCTTGATCCGGTCAATCCCTACAATTTTGTCGAACTCATTGAGCACTCCATCAAAATCTTCCTTGATATTGTAGCCGGCATCATGTGTGTGGCAGGTATCAAAGCAAACGGAAAGTTTATCGCTTAAACTCACACCATCTATAATCATGGCTAACTCTTCAAAGCTTTTTCCGCATTCAGAGCCTTTTCCGGCCATCGTTTCAAGTGCAATCTGCACTTCCTGTTCTTCTGTCAGCACTTCATTAAGGCCTTCTATAATTCTTTTGATTCCTGCCTCAGTCCCTGCCCCCACATGTGCTCCAGGGTGTAGGACAATCTGCTTTGAACCCAGCGCAGCTGTCCGTTCAATTTCACTGCGCAAAAAATTCACGCCTAGTTCGAATGTATTGGGATTTTCCGTATTGCCGATGTTTATGATATAAGGAGCATGCACAATGATTTCATCAATGCCATTTTCCTGCATATGCAGCAAACCTGATTCTATATTCAAATCCTCTATTTTTTTCCTTCTGGTGTTTTGAGGCGCACCCGTATATACCATAAACGTATTAGCACCATAAGAAACAGCTTCCCTGCTTGAAGCAAGCAGCATATCCTTGCCGCTCATCGAAACATGTGACCCAATCTTAAGCAAACTCCTCAACTCCTATCTGAAATGCGTAATCGCCCTGAAAGCCTTGACAAGCATAAGACAGCCTGCAAAAGAGAGCGTTCTTCCTCTCTATTGCAGGATGGCTTATGACCTCGAGAGGCTCGGCGATGAAGCTGGACAACCTGAAATGCGTAATCGCCCCGAAAGCTCCGACCAGCATAAGACAGCCTGCAAAAGAGAGCGTTCTTCCTCTCTATTGCAGGATGGCTTATGACCTCGAGAGGCTGGGCGATGAAGCTGGACAACCCGAAATGCGTAATCGCCCCGAAAGCTCCGACCAGCATAAGACAGCCTGCAAAAGAGAGCGTTCTTCCTCCCTATTGCAGGATGGCTTATGACCTCGAGAGGCTGGGCGATGAAGCTGGACAACCCCGAATTGCGTAATCGCCCTCTTAATGTCGAAAGACTAAGAACGCCGCGTCCAGCGGGCCTTATTTAGATTTATTTTTCAAACGGCGCTCGCGTTTTTTAATGTCTTCCACTTGTCGCTGAAATTTCTTTTTATAGCCTGGCTTGACTTTGGAGTGTTTCTTATTTGTTGAAGCGAGGCTTTTCGCTTTTGTATCAATGGATGATTCTTGTTTTTTGCGGTTTTTCCGCTTGTTCCGCTCATCAATTTCCATCCATTCTCCGTTTTGCAGATCCACGTCTTTAAAAACAACGCCCATTTTTTCCAAACGGTTTAAAGCATCTTCGTCTGAGATATCATAAATGGTCGCCGCAATGCCAGAATATCCAGCCCGTGCTGTTCTTCCTGTTCTGTGGATGTAAAAATCAAGATCTGTTGGAAGCTCGAAGTTGATAATATGGCTGACACCTTCAATATCAATTCCCCTTGCAGCAAGGTCTGTTGCTACAATATATTGATAATCAAGATTATTGATCTGCTTCATCATTTTTTTGCGGTCACGCGGGCTTAAGTCGCCGTGTATGCGTCCGACACGCAGTCCCTTTTCAATCAGTGAGTCTGCAACCTTATCGGCCATCTTCTTTGTGTTAGTGAAAATGATGGCTAAATAAGGATTGTACTGTACAGCCAAGTCATGAAGAAGCTGGATTTTATCACGATGGCGGAGCGGCACAAGCACATGCTCAATGTTTACAGCAGTCGCCTGTTTAGGGTCTACATGCACATGTTTAGGATTTTCCATATACTTTTTCAAAAATGGCTTAAGCTTTTCAGGAATGGTAGCAGAGAATACAAGCATCTGAATGTGCTGGGCCATACGTGAAGCAAATTTATCAACATCTTCTATGAATCCCATATCAAGCATAAGATCCGCTTCATCCACAACGAGAACCGTTGCGCTGAATACCTGCAATGCCCCGTCTTCCACAAGGTCCTTAATACGGCCAGGCGTGCCGATAACAAGCTGCGGCTGTGATTTTAATTTATCAATAACTCTCTGCTTGTCTGTGCCGCCGATATAACAGCGGACATTAAGCGGATTTTCCTCTGGGAAGTGCTCAGCAATTTTTAATGCTTCTTTATAAATTTGATTAGCCAGTTCCCTGGTTGGTGCTGAAATAATGGCCTGAACCTCATCTTTTGAGGCATCGAGCTTATTCATGATCGGCAAAAGGTATGAGTGTGTTTTGCCTGTTCCTGTTTGTGATTGTCCGATAAGGCTCGTCCCTTTTAATACAGAAGGAAGCACTCTCTCCTGTATTTCGGTAGGCTTATCAAACCCCAGTGATTTAACTGCATCTATAATATAGTCATTTAATTGAAAACGTTCAAAATTGTTTTGCTTCATCGATTATCCATTATCTCCTTTATCCAGTCAGGCTATCGAAGGCGGACGATCGCAGCCATAGACATGTCCTGTTATTATAATAAACAATAGCTCATTTGCGCAAGAGCCTCAAACAGCCAGTATAGCAGATTAAACTGGCAATATCACGATAATTCAATAAAAAGGAGGGGCTTTATCACCCTTCACTCCTTTCCCTCCCTTCTGCCAAAAAGTCTGTATAAGCACTTGCCCAGGGGCACTGCGGAATTTTCAGTCTGCGTCTTTCAGGGTTAAACCTTTTTGGCAGTACTGCATATTTTATAGTGTCAGCATATACACTATATTTTTTTAAAGAGGAGGGAAAATATGCCCCCAGGAAGAAATTTCCCGCCCGGACAAGGATTTGGCATGGGCTTCCCAAGACAGCAAGGCGGAGGCATGGGCTTCCCCAGGCAGCAGGGAGGCAGCATGGCCCGCCCGCAAATCCCGAGAGGCCCTGCCAGTACTCCGCCTCAAGGAAGGCAGCCCGGCAATACTGGTTTCAGCCCTTTCGGAGGTTTTCAAAACAGCCGTGGAGCACAGTCTGCCCCGCCCGTACAAAAACAAGGACTTCTTTCAAAAATCCTTGGCGGGAACCGGCAAAGCGCTAATATGTTTGCCCCGCCGCAGGCAGCAGGTGCAGCAGCTGCAAAAAGCGGAGGGATTCTGGCAGCCATAACAAATCCAACCGGAATTACATCCATGCTCAACAATACGCAAAAAGTGCTCCAGGCAGCAGAACAATTCGGCCCCATGGTGCAGCAATACGGTCCTATGGTAAAGAATCTTCCATCGATGTGGAAAATTTATAAAAGTTTAAAATCCACAGATTCAGATGACAGCAGCAGGGACACAGAAAAAACGGAAATCTCGACAGACACTTCCGAGGATAAACAGGAGACTAAGACAAAAACAGCAGACACAGCAGAAACAGCGGAGAAAAAAACAGCTGAACGCAGCAGGAAGAGCAGCCAAAAGCAAAAAGGCGGTTCATCTCCAAAGCTATACATTTAACGGAAGTATGAGAATGCATGATGTCTTGCATTCTTTTTTCTTTTACTTAAAAAGCTGTGAAACTTTCTTACACTTCAGGCCCGAGCCAGCCCTTCTTAAGGATTCTTTGAAATATCATTGAACCCCTTGTATAATAAGGAAGAACAGACATAGAGCGATATGTCCTGAAGGAGGAAGTATATGAAAGTCATGAAGATATCTCCGCGCGGATATTGCTATGGTGTGGTCGATGCCATGGTAATAGCCCGAAATGCGGCTTTAGATAAAACATTGCCACGCCCAATATATATTTTAGGGATGATTGTTCATAACAAGCATGTAACTGACGCTTTTGAAGAGGAAGGCATCATTACACTTGACGGAAGCAACCGCAAAGAAATCCTGGAACAAGTTGAAAGCGGCACAGTTATTTTTACAGCTCACGGTGTTTCTCCGGAGATAAGGGAGATTGCTAAGCAGAAAGGGCTAGTATCCATTGATGCGACCTGCCCGGATGTTACATCCACACATAATCTGATTGTCGAGAAAAAAGCGGAAGGCTACCAGATTATATATATCGGCAAAAAAGGCCATCCTGAACCGGAAGGCGCGGTAGGCGTAGCGCCAGATGTGGTTCACTTGGTGCAGTCAGCCAGTGAAGTGGAAGAACTGGCACTTGAAAGCGACCGTATTATCGTAACCAACCAGACAACCATGAGCCAGTGGGATGTTATGGAAATCATCGAAAAGGTCAAGGAAAAATATCCTCATGCTGAGGTTCATAAAGAAATCTGCCTTGCTACACAGGTTCGGCAGGAAGCAGTAGCAAACCAGGCTGGAGAAGCAGATGTACTGATTGTTGTCGGAGATCCCAAGAGCAATAACTCCAACCGGCTTGCACAGGTTTCACAGGAAATTGCCCATACAAAGGCATTCAGAATCGCAGATATTTCCGAACTGAAGCTGGAATGGCTTAAAGGCGCCGAAACAGTCGCAGTAACAGCAGGGGCTTCTACTCCAACTCCTATCACCAAAGAGGTCATTGCTTTTCTTGAGCAATTCGATCACGAGGATGAGACAACCTGGAATACAGAAAAGAAAGTTCCTTTAAATAAGATACTCCCTAAAATCAAAGCACCAAAACCAGCACAGACCATTTAATATATAAAGAAAGAACAGCTGGTGGGATACCAGCTGTTCTTTTTTTGTCATCCTTTGAGAAATTATATAAAAATAAATGGATCTGTATTCAATTCAGAAGCAATATATTCGACATCATATTTTTTCTTTTTAGATGAAGCAGCCATTACCTTCGCTACTCCTTTTTTCATAACCTTTTCGACATTGTGCCCGGGATCAACTATATTCAGGCCTGTCATCATGGCATCATGTGCTGTGTGATAATACATATCTCCAGTAACATACACATCTGCACCTTTATAATTAGCAGCCGTGTAATATTTATTTCCGTCCCCGCCAAGAACAGCTACCTTCCTGACTTTGCTTTCCAGGTCGCCCACTGCACGCACGCCTTTCACGTCCAGAGATGCCTTAACATGCTCAGCAAACTCCCTCAGTGTCATATCCTGCTGTAAGGTGCCCACTCTCCCCAGTCCCAGTGTTTCGCCTTTATTTTCAAGCGTATAAATGTCATAGGCTGGCTCTTCATAAGGATGGGCCTTCAGCATAGCTGACAGAATTCTTTTTTCCAAGTCTTCAGGAAAGATTGTTTCAATCCTGACTTCATGAACAGATTCTAAAACTCCCTGCTGACCAATGGCAGGATTTGTTCCGCTTCCAGGCAAAAACCTGCCGACACCTTCCCCAGTGAATGAACATTCGCTATAATCTCCTATAGCTCCGGCACCTGCTTGCGCCAAGACACTTCTGAGGTCACTTTCTGCATCTTTCGGGGCGTACACAACAAGCTTCTTAAGCTGTGTTTGATAGGTAGGTGAAAGAACTTCAGTATTCTTCAGGCCAAGCGCTTCAGCAAGCAGGTCATTTACACCGTTTTTCGCAACATCCAAATTGGTATGTGCTGCATACACAGCAATATCGTGTTTAATTAATTTATCAATGATTCTGCCTGCAGGAGTATTCGTGATGATTTTTGCCAGAGGGCGGAATATAAGAGGATGATGGGCAATAATCAGCTCCACACCCTTTTCTATCGCTTCATCTACGACAGTTTCCAGCACATCAAGCGCAATGAGGACCTTTGTGACAGGCTTATTTAAATAGCCGACCTGCAGGCCGATTGGGTCTCCCTCCATTGCATACTTCTTAGGGGAAAACTGTTCAAAAAGCTCAATCACTTCCCAGCCATTCGGTGTTTTCATATTCCTAATACCTCCTCTGCCATATTTATTCTCGCAAGCAGCACATTTCTTCTTTCCTCTGTTTCCGGATTAAGGGCAACTGCAGAAAGCTGCGCGGAAATCTTTTTCCAATGCTCTTTTTCCAATGTCCACCTTTTGATAAAAGCATCATTTTTTTCTTTCATCAAGAAGGGGCCGAATAGCAGGCCAGATTCCTTTTCAACACCATACGGCTTTAATGGATCACCAGGTTCAGCAGCAAGTATTTCATAAATTTTCCCGTCTTCTTCAAGGATTTCTTCATGAACCAATTCCCAGCCATTTTCTATTAGCCACATACGAACATGGTTTGCCCCCACATTGGGCTGGAGAATAAGTTTTTTTACATTGCTCAGCTTAGTTTTTCCGTTTTCCAGGATGCTTGAAATAAGCGTGCCTCCCATGCCGGCTATGCTGATAGCTGTAGCTTCGCCTGGTGACAGCACCTCAAGGCCGTCTCCCTTTCTGACGGAAATGTGTTCCCCAAGTCCTGTTTCCCTTACTTTATTGCAGGCAGATTGATAGGGTCCCTCACTGACTTCTCCTGCTATAGCCTTTTTCACAAGGCCCTTTTTCACTGCATAACAAGGCAAATAAGCATGATCGGACCCGATATCAGCCAATATACTGCCTTCCGGGATATGTATAGCAACACGCTCAAGGCGCAGTGATAATTTTTCGTGGTTCATGATATCAACTCTCTTAATTAAATTTACTTGATACAGATTTGCCAATCTCCGTAAATCCGGATAATCTGCGGGAATTACAAATTATATTATACCCTGAAACCGCTAGGATTCCATAGCCTGTATATCAATACGCAAAATGAAACGTTTACAAAAAAATGGCTGAATGGTTAAAATACAAAACCATCAGCCATCTTTTTATATTATTTGAGTCCGTGGATAAATTTAGCCATCTTATCGATGCTGCCGGCTTCCACCAAACCAGCAGGCATTGCCCCGCGGCCATTTGTAATGACATTCTTAACCTGTTCTTCAGACAAACGCTCTCCTACACCTTTTAACTTCGGCCCTACCTTGCCCTGATACTGATCTCCATGGCAGGTAATGCAGGTTGTTTTATAAATTTCTTCCGGACTGGCTGATGCAGTTTGCCCAGTCTTTTCTTTTCCGCCATTTTTCTGTTCGTCAGCCGCCTGTTTTGCGTCACCAAGGCCTTTAAAAGAAAGCATAAACATAAGACCGATACCTAAAACCATGATAAGCAAAAACGGGATAAGTGGATTGCGATTCATAGATTTACCTCCCCTATGTATAACCTGTTCTGTTCAATTAACCATAATATTCATGCAACTTTTATTTTACTTGAAAATGGAAGACAGGAAAAGCCCTAAAGCTTAAGTAATTAAATAAATTTGAAAATTCGTCAAATTCCATGACTTTTTTGAATATAATAATTTACAATTAAATATTTTTTATTTTCAAAATATACTGTATAATTTACTTATAAAGAATAAGACCACGCAAGCCCCCAAAATCCCTGCGATGATGAAATAAGGCAGTTTCAGCTTCCTGCCTGCAAACACCCAAATCAAGCATTGAAGCAGCAGGAGAATATATAAGATTACGTGTTTATGTGATGAAAGCTGTTCTGCCGCTGTAACCGTTTCCAAGAGAAGTAAGAAGGCACATCCAATTAGCGGAACCTGAAATAGGGTCTTTTTATTAAATAGGAAATACGCTATAGCTGCTAACAGGAGCACAGAAAAAGTTAAAAGGGAAATTTGCAATCCCACTGAGAATTCAGTAAAATAATTCAAAAATAGATTTACGGCAACCAGCAGGCTCACTATGATGCAGAGCCATAGCTTTATGTAAGACTTTCGCGCTTTGGGCTGGACAGATTCTGCACCCTCGCTGTAGAGGGCAAGAAGGAAGTCACAATATGTATCTGGAAGCATCCTGTTTTTCTTCCAGTAGCTGATTTCTTGAATGATAATTTTCTTTCGCTGCTGATCCATTTCACCGGCACATCCTAAATAAAATCATTTCTGTTTATATCGGCCATTTAACCTTTAGGTTTGAGGCAGTCATAAAAAATGCCTCCAAAAATCATATGAAATCAAGCCGCAAAAAAGGAACAGCTCCATACTGAGGCCGAACCTTTTGTGCAGTAATCCATATCATTTTTATTGGAGGCTGATGCAGTCATTCTAGCTTATTCTACTCCAGGAAATCCTTAAGACGCTTGCTGCGGCTGGGATGTCTAAGCTTGCGCAGCGCTTTTGCTTCGATTTGGCGGATACGCTCACGGGTAACACCAAAGACCTTGCCGACTTCTTCCAGAGTGCGTGTGCGGCCGTCATCTAAACCGAAACGCAGCCTTAATACATTTTCTTCACGGTCAGTCAGTGTATCAAGAACATCCTCAAGCTGTTCCTTGAGCAGTTCGTATGCAGCGTGTTCTGACGGAGAAGTTGCATCCTGGTCTTCAATGAAGTCTCCAAGATGTGAGTCGTCTTCTTCACCAATCGGTGTTTCAAGGGAGACCGGCTCTTGAGCAATTTTCAGGATTTCCCTAACCTTTTCAGGAGTCAGATCCATATCCTCAGCAATTTCTTCCGGTGAAGGTTCACGGCCAAGATCCTGAAGAAGCTGCCTTTGTACACGAATCAATTTATTAATGGTTTCAACCATATGCACAGGAATACGGATTGTTCTTGCCTGGTCAGCAATCGCACGCGTAATTGCCTGGCGGATCCACCATGTGGCATAGGTACTGAATTTATATCCCTTGCGGTAATCGAACTTTTCAACCGCTTTGATAAGACCCATATTACCTTCTTGGATCAAATCCAAGAACAGCATTCCCCGTCCAACATAGCGTTTTGCGATACTTACTACAAGACGCAGGTTCGCTTCTGCCAAACGCCGCTTGGCTTCCTCGTCACCCTCTTCAATCCGCTTTGCAAGAGAAATCTCTTCTTCAGCAGACAAAAGGTCAACACGACCGATTTCCTTAAGGTACATACGGACAGGGTCATTAATTTTAACACCTGGAGGAACACTTAGGTCATTCAGGTCAAATTCTTCTTCTTTTTCCAGCTGCTGTACGTTTGGATCATCATCGTCCTCTTCTTCATCTTCGCTTTCAGTCAGGACTTCAACCCCGTTATCACCTAATAATTCATAGAACTCATCCATTTGATCAGAATCCAATTCAAAGCTGCCAATGCGCTCTGCAATTTTTTCCAGCGTTAGAGAACCCCTCTTTTTGCCAAGCTCCAATAACTGCTCTTTCACCTGATCAAGATTTAATTCATTATCAACTTCTTTGGAACGTGCTGGTTTCTCAGCCATGTGTTCCCCTCCTTCCAAGACTTACACCCTACACTAAAGTAACTTGCGCATTTGAATGATTTCCATGGCAATCTGTGCTGCCCTGATATAATCACTGCGCCGCTCTGCTTCCTTTTCTTCGGCCTCTTTTTCTTTTATCTTTAACAATTTTTCATATTTCAACACTTGATTTATATAATCTGTCAGTTCTTTATCGGTAACTTCCTCATTTACTGACATCATTTCTATTTCAGAAACAATTCTTCTCAAGTTTTGATCAGGCAAATAGGTTAGAAAAAAGCTGGTGTCAGCTTCATGACCGTCTTCATAAAATCCATATAAATAAGTAATGATTGCCTGGTGCGCATCTAAGTTGAGAACAGTGCCGCCGAGCATCTGCTGAATTTTTGCTGCAGTTTCTTTACTTTTCAGCATATGTGCAATCAGCTTAATTTCAGCATTATGATAAGCAGGCTTTAATTTATTCTCATATTGAAGGGTTATCCTTTTTTCTGAAGGAACCGGCACATTTCCCTTTTTCCTTTCGGAGAAAAAGACCTGCCTTTGCTGGTTTTCAAGCGCATCCAGAGACAATGAAAATTCCGAAGACAATTGGCGGAGGTAGTGATCCCTTTCCACCGCATTTTGCAATCTGGAAATCTCCTTTAATATCTCTTCAATATACTGAATGCGATCTCCTTCATTATTTAGGTTTTTTCCCTTTCTCAGATACTGCATTTTAAAGGCCATGTATGTTAAACTAGCCCCTATTACTTCAGAAACAAAGCTTTTTTCACCATATTTCTTTATGTAGTCATCGGGGTCAAGGCCATCCGGCATTTGTGCAACCTTAACCTGAAATCCATTCTCGTGAAGCATGATGGATGCCCTGTTTGCTGCGTGAAGACCGGCAGAATCGGAATCATAGCATATTAATACCTGGTCTGTATTTCTTTTAAGCAATTGAATATGCTGATCTGTCAAGGAGGTCCCCATCGTTGCAACGGAATTTTCAACTCCTGCACGTACAGCCGAAATGCAGTCGGCGAATCCTTCAAAAATTACAGCCATTTCTTTTTTCCGGATTTGCGGACGTGCCTGATGGAAATTATATAAAATTTTGCTTTTATTAAAGATTGGCGTTTCAGGGCTATTTAAATATTTGGGCTCATCGTCCCCCATTGCTCTCCCGGAAAACGCAATCGTATTCCCCTGATGGTCGGATATCGGAAACATGATCCTGTTTCTGAACCGATCGAAGTAGGTTTGATCTCTTTCCCTTTGAATCGTAAGGCCAGCCTTTACCAGAATATCCTCTGTATAGCCTCTTTTTGTTAAAAACTTATAGACAAAGTCCCATGAGTCAAGAGAATATCCAATCTGGAATTTTGTAATTGTTTCTTCGGTAAAGCCCCTGTTCAGCAGATACTCAAGAGCCTCCTGGCCTTCTTTTGTATTTACAAGCAAATGATGATAGAATTTCTTCAAAAGGTCATGCGCTTCGATCATCTGCTGTGCACCAGGCGGCATATTCGATCTGGCAGAACCTTTATTTATTTCAACATCCAGGGGCACATTTCCTTTTTCGGCCAGGATTTTTGCAGCTTCCAGAAAACTGCAGCCATCTATATCCATTAAAAAGGTAAAAACGTTTCCGCCTGCCCCGCAGCCAAAGCAGTGGAAGATCTGCTTATCAGAAGAAACTGAAAAAGACGGGGAATTTTCACCATGAAAAGGACAAAGGCCGAAATAATTCCGCCCTTGTTTTTTTAGCTGGACATATTCGCCGATAAAGTCGACAATGTCAACAGCTTCACGAATCTGATTAATTTTTTCATCTTCTAGTCGGGCATTGGCCATATTTTCACCTTGCGATCCGGTGTTAGTATTATTTCGATAAAGAATCATGAATTCCTGCAAAGTTCGACAAAATATTCATAAGTGCACTGGTGAAATGATTTCTGTCTTCTTTTGTAAAAGCCTTAGGCCCTTTGGAATGTTTCCCCTGCCTTCTGAGCTTTGCAGATAGATAGCGCATATCAAGAAGCGCAGAAATGTTATCTTCTGTATACTCCATTCCCCGGGGCGAAAGAACATAAACTCCTTTAGGCAGCAGTGTCCCGGCTAATCCGATATCGGCTGTAACGACCAAATCGCCTCTTTTCGAAGAATTGACAATTCGAAGGTCTGCCGCTTCTTTATCAGCATCGACATACACCCATCGCCCGCCAGAAGGATTATTCATCATATTTTTATATGACGCCACAAAACAGACACTTATATCGTACACCTCTGCACATTTCAAGATCTCTTCTTTTACAGGACAAGCATCCGCATCCACATAAATCGATGGATTAATATCCATATTTTTAAATTCTACATCTTTCTGCATTATCCTTTTTTTCTCCTCGCATTTGTTAGGGATATTACCGCAAGCTGTCGAATTATTTTATGGAGGAAACCTTGACTTCTCGCTATTTATAGTTTATTCCGTAATAATTAACTCTAAACCTCAAGAATACATTTTTCACAATTTTTTATTATAGTACATTTCCCCCAAAGAAGCCAACAAAAAAACTTGGTAATAAAAAAAGCGGAAGTGCCTTGATCAGCTTGCGAAGCAAAAAGGGTTTTGGACTTGGAAGGCGTTCTTTGCCTTCTGAGGCCAAAACATCTTTTAAGGACCGAAGGCTAAGCCCTCTGCATCCTGCAGAAACGCCTTCATGACCTGCATCCTGCAGGCCTCGCAAGCTAGGCGCTGGAGCTAGATTACATAAAAAGCGCAAGCGCCTGGTCAAAGGATCAAAGACTAAAAACGCCGCGTCCTGCGGCAACGTCTTTGTGACCCCCATCCTGGGGGCCCTCGACCAGCATAAGACGCGCAAGAATAGAAGGCGTTCTTTGTCTTCTCTTCTTGCGTGGCTTATGACCTCGAGAGGCTAGGCGCTGGAGCTAGATTACATAAAAAGCGCAATATGCGGTGCAGAAAAATGCACAAAAAGAAAAGGAGCCGCACATACGGGAACGGGCTCGCATTCTGGAACTCCATTTTCCATCTGGAAATTCCAAGTATCATGATTTTTTATGTGATTTTAATATCTGTTATGTATCCGGAATACTGTGTTCATCCGCTATACCTTTTGCTCTGCAGCCAACTCCATTATATGCTGCGGTTTTGTATGATATTAATAATTGTATTGGCCATTTCTTCGACAGCTTTATTCGTCACATCAATGATTGGGCATTTCAGCCGGTCCATGATTTCATCAAAGTAAATCAATTCCTCTTTAATTCTTTCCATGTTGGCATAAATGGCATGATCATTGAGGCCAAGTGATTTTAACCGCTCCCTGCGGATGAAATTCAGTTTCTCGGGACTGATTTTCAGCCCAATGCATTTTTCCGGCGGAACCAGGAAAAGCTCTTCCGGAGGGTCCACCTCAGGCACAAGCGGCACATTGGCTACTTTGTATCTTTTATGGGCCAAATACTGTGAAAGCGGGGTCTTGGATGTGCGTGAAACGCCGACAAGTACAATGTCAGCCCTCAAAATGCCTCTTGGATCGCGTCCGTCATCATATTTCACTGCAAATTCAATGGCTTCAACCCTTTTGAAATAATCATCATCAAGCCTTCGGACCATGCCTGGTTCATTAAACGGCATAGATTCTGCTTTTTTCTGCAAAATACTAAGAAGCGGACCGAGAATGTCATAGTAAAGGATATTTTCTTTTCTCGCACGATTAATCATATATTCCCTGATATTCGGTTTAACAAGCGTAAAAGCAATGATTGCATTATTCATTTTTGCCAGCGAGATGACATCTTCAATATTTTGCACATCATCTACATAGGGAATCCTTTTGATAGTGAAAGTTGCTGCTATAAATTGGCTTGCCGCCGCTTTGGTTACTAATTCCGCTGTTTCCCCTACTGAATCAGATACAACATAAATCATAGAACCCTTCATAGGATCTCCCATTCCCCCAGATAAGCCCTCTTAGTAGCTGCTATCAGCCAATGACAAGAAAGCTTTGGTAATATTCGTTTTGGTAATTCGTCCGGTTACTTCAAACCCATTATCCGTTTCTCTGACAACCGGCAAAGCATCAATTTGCTTTTCGATTAATTTTTTGGCAACATCCATTAAAAGATCCTCTTTCGTGCACATTGTAATATTCGGCATTCTTGTCATGATGACATTAACAGGCACAGAAGATAGCTCCTGTTTCCCTATGCTTGCCCGCAGTAAATCTTTGCGCGACAAAACTCCGACAAGAAGGGAGTTTTTATCTACCACAAATAGCGTACCGACATCTTCAAGAAACATCGTGACGATTGCATCGTAAACCGATATACTTTCTGTCACAACGACAGGAATGGACTGATAGTCTTTAATAATTAGGCTGTTCAGGCTATCCGTCAAAAGCTGGCTCCCTGATTTTCCTGTGTAAAAATATCCGACCCGGGGACGTGCATCCAAAAATCCGGACATCGTCAAAATAGCCAGATCCGGTCTTAGTGTAGCCCTGGTTAAGTTCAGCTGTTCTGCAATATGTTCTCCCGTGATGGGTCCATTGTCTTTAACGATTTGTAAAATGCGCTCCTGGCGCTTGTTCAGCTCGATCATATTCACCGCCCCCCTGCTCTAGCAGAGAAAAGTAATAGGTTATACTATATGTAATTATTATATACTATATATTTCAAATGAAAAGGGCTTCTCTCCATACTCAGACCGAAACCATACAAAAATAAACGGACGCCTTGCCCTTAATGCTCTGCGAGGCGTCCGTTTTTCAAAAGCCTTATATCATCCGGCAATAATTTTATTCATTGCCGCAAATTGTGTAATGGTGCTGCTGATTTCTTTCATAAGTGATAATCGGTTATTCCTCAAGTCTGCCTGATCAGCCATGACCATTGTATTGTCAAAGTACTGTTCAATTTCCGGTCTTAATGACAATAGCAAATCAATGCGGACCGTTTCATCTGAAGCGGCTGCATATTCAGCAGACACAGACTGGTATTTTTCATACAAAGCTTTTTCTTGTTCATTTTCAAACAAAGAAGGATCTACAGGCACTTGCTGTTCGCATTTAACCGCAATATTCATAACACGGCTCAGCGCTTCCAAACCTTCTTTAAAGCCTTCCTCGCCGTTTTTGCTTTCCAGTGCCTCAGCACGTTCTGCAATAGATGAAATCCTGCCGATTTTATCGAACAGCAAAGCATCAATCAAATCATAGCGGATGCCTTTTTCATTCAATAAATGTTTGACGCGGGCTTTGAAGAAAGTCAATAAGTCACTCTTGACCTCAGAAGCTTCGCGCTTTAGAATGCCTTTTCCTTCAATAGAAGCCAAAGCAAGATCCATAATTTGCTCTGCTGTCAGGTCCCACTTCTTTTCAAGCAGGATCTGAACGATTCCGCTCGCCTGCCTTCTTAGGGCATAAGGATCCTGAGAGCCTGTCGGAATAACGCCAATGGCAAAGAAGGATACGATTGTGTCCATTTTTTCAGCAACGCTCAGCACTGCACCAATGCTGGATGATGGAACATTGTCATCTGCATGCCTCGGCATATAATGTTCGTTGATCGCCTGTGCAACTTCGCTTTTTTCTCCTTTGATCAAGGCATATTTTTCTCCCATATACCCTTGAAGCTCCGGAAATTCATAAACCATATGTGTCACAAGATCAAATTTAGCAATCTCAGCCGCACGCAAAGCAGATGTCTTTTGATCGCCAAGTTTCAAAGCATCAGCCAACTCTCCAGTCAATGCCCCCACACGTGCAGTTTTTTCAGCAAGTGTTCCAATTTCTTCATGATAGACTATAGAATCCAGCTTTTTGAGCAAATCGGAAATCTCTTTTTTCTGGTCTTCCTTGTAGAAGAAGTTCGCATCCGATAACCGTGCGCGAAGAACCTTCTCATTGCCTCGTGCAACCGTCTCAAGATGCTGATCATTTCCGTTCCTTACGGTAACAAAGTAAGGCAGCAGCTTTCCGTCCTTGCTTTTAACCGGAAAATAACGCTGATGTTCTTTCATCGAGGTAATCAGGACCTCAGCGGGCAGCTCAAGAAACTCCTCTTCAAAATGGCCAAATAAAACCGTAGGAAATTCGACAAGGTTATTTACTTCTTCAAGCAATTCCTCATCAACCGGAATCACCCAATTTTGTTTCTCCTCGAGCTTTGCAATCTGATTGCGGATCGTATTTTTACGAAGTTCCGGTTCTGCCAGAACAAATTGTTCTTTCAGAGATTCTGCATAGCCGGACGGGGAATCAATCGTGATATCTTCTCCCAAGAAGCGATGGCCCCGTGTCGTGCGGCCTGTTTCTACATCGGCGATAGCAAACGGAATGATTTCTTCTCCGAACAATGCAGCAATCCATTTAATTGGACGGACAAAACGAAGATCCTGGTTAGCCCAGCGCATGTTTTTCGGGAAAGTCATTCCAGAGATAATGTCTTTAAGTTCATGAAGCAGCTCTAAGGTTGCTTTGCCTTTTGTAAATTTATTTATGTGCACATATTCAATGCCATTAATCTCTTTAAAGTAAATATCATCAACAGTAACACCTTGTCCTCTTGTAAAACCGGCTGCCGCTTTGGACCAATTGCCGTTTTCATCCAATGCAATCTTTTTCGCAGGACCCTTCGCTTCTTCTTCTTTATCATGCTGGGATTCTGCTACATCTCTAATCAAAAGTGCCAGTCTCCGGGGTGTGGAGTACATGGTTGCTTCGCCAAAATCAATCGCTTTTTCGGCAAGCCATGATTTCACTTTTTCTGCCAGCTGTTCCATCGAGGATGTGACAAAACGGGCAGGCATCTCTTCTAGGCCAATTTCAAGCAATAAATCACGCTTATTCATTAAAGAACATCTCCCTTCTGCTTCAAAATCGGGAAGCCGAGCTTTTCCCGCTCATCATAAAAAGTTCTTGCGATTTTCCTTGCTAAACTCCGGCAGCGTGCGATATAGCCAGTTCTCTCCGTAACCGAAATCGCTCCCTTGGCATCAAGCAGATTGAAAACATGAGAGCATTTCAGTACATAATCATATGCAGGGTGCACAAGTCCTTCTTCCATTTGGCGGTCTGCTTCTTTTTCATACATATTAAAAAGCTTGAAAAGCATATCTAAATCAGATGTCTCAAATGTATATTTCGAATGCTCATATTCAGGCTGTCCGTATATATCGCGGACAGTGAATCCATCCGTCCATTCAAGTTCAAATACATTTTCCTTATCCTGAATGTACGAAGCAAGGCGTTCAATTCCGTAAGTGATTTCCACAGATACAGGCTTGCATTCAAGGCCGCCTACCTGCTGGAAATAAGTGAATTGGGTAATTTCCATTCCATCAAGCCAAACTTCCCAGCCGAGGCCAGCACAGCCAAGTGAAGGATTTTCCCAGTTATCTTCAACAAAACGGATGTCATGTTTAAGCGGATCAATCCCAAGGGCACGCAGGGATTCCAAATATAGCTCCTGAATGTTGTCGGGCGACGGCTTCATGATTACCTGGAACTGGTGATGCTGATACAAGCGGTTCGGGTTTTCCCCGTAACGTCCGTCAGCAGGGCGCCTGGAAGGCTCTACATAAGCAACACTCCATGGTTCTGGCCCAATTGCACGCAGAAACGTATACGGGCTCATTGTGCCTGCCCCTTTTTCTACATCGTATGCCTGCATCAGGATGCATCCTTGTTCAGACCAATGCTTTTGCAAAGTTAAAATCATGTTTTGAATATTCATCATGCACCTCCAAATTATTTGCACTTCTTAAGGCAAATGGCAGAAAACACAAAAAACTCCCGCCACTATGCCTTGTAAGCATAGGGACGAGAGTTACCCGCGGTTCCACCCTATTTGCCGTGAAGTCACGGCCTCTTTTCTGCAATATGCAGCACGAAATGCTCCGGAATGCCTTCGCTGATTATCCATACCCCGGCTTGCACGGTCCCGGGTTCGCTATTATGGAGGGAATCAGGTACTACTTTCCATCAACGCAGCTTAACTATCAGTACTGAAAATTTTAACGAATGTATGAGCTATTGTCAACTGCAGGGTCCAACTTTTAAAACATGTCTTTCATGTTGTCCATTTGTTTTAAAAACCTTTTGGATTTAAGGTGGATGCCTGAGTATTCTTCATAATAGGCATCTATGACTTTTTCAAGCTCTTTTTTTGTTTCAGGCTTAACCGATATATTACCGAGCCGGGACAAATCAAAATAATAAAACAGTCTCAGCAATTTTAGGGCTTGCTGTGAAATTTTCATATGATAAGGGTCTTTATCCAGGCACCGGTGGCAGATAAAACCGCCTTCCCGGATTGAAAAAGAAAATTCCCCTTCGGTTTCCCCGCATATTGCACATTGGTTTAGGGTCGGATTCAATCCGTTGACCGGCAGCATTTTCATTTCAAAAATGAACTTGAGGACTTCAGCATCATAGCCTTCGTTTATGTAATGAAGGGTCTGGTAGAGCAATTCAAACAAAAAGGGATTCGGGTTTTTATCGTCTGTGCTTTTATCAAGCAGCTCGACAATATATGAAGCATACGCAGTTGAAAACAAATCTTCCCTGATCGATCTCATCGAATCAATCGTTTCCCCCTGCTGAAGGCTTCCCAGCCCGCTTGATGTCTGGACAAGAAAATAACCGTAGTAAAATAACTGGGTGACAGAGGAGAGCCTGCTTGTTGATTTATGGGCTCCCCTTGCCATTACTCCGATTTTCCCTAATTCACGTGTATATAAGGTTATTATTTTATTGCTTTCTCCATAATCCATCCGGCGTATGACAATGCCTTCACACTTTTTAAGCAAGACAAGTCACCATCCTATTCATATGGCAAGAAAAATCTAGAATATAGGAAAATCAGCATCTGCTAGTTCTGCATCTGTACTTTCGGGTCTTTCCTGTCTTTCCACCTCTATTTCTTTAAAAAGAAGATAGGTGTCAACATTACCTGTCTGAGAGAAAACCTTCCAGGTAAAATCCAACATATTAAAGCCCACCTTTCGTGTACTAGCATTTTAATATTTTGCCCTATAAGATTATCTTGGCCTTTATGCACATTTTCATGTGACGTAAAAATTGCTAATTTTTAATACTCCTCTTCATTGAAGCCATAGTCCCTAAGCTGGGACATTTTGTTGCGCCAGTCCTTTTGAACCTTAACCCACAGCTCAAGGAAAACCTTGGATCCCAGCAGATTTTCGATATCTACTCTTGCCCGGCTTCCGACTTCCTTCAGCATTTTCCCCTGTTTGCCGATGACGATGCCCTTTTGTGAATCCCGCTCAACAACGATTGTGGCCATTACGTTAATCGTTTCACTATTGTCCATCTTCTTGATGGAATCAATGACTACAGCCACGGAATGCGGAATTTCCTCACGGGTCAAATGAAGGACCTTTTCACGGATCAGCTCTGAAATGATAAAGCGTTCAGGATGGTCTGTGACCTGGTCGGCCGGGTAAAATTGCGGCCCTTCCGGAAGATGCTTTTTGATCTGATCCAGAAGCGTATCCACATTATTCCCTTCAAGTGCCGAAATAGGAACTACCGATTCAAAAGGATAAAGCGCCTGATATTTTTCAATCAGCGGAAACAATTCATCCGGGTGTACCTGATCGATTTTGTTAATCACAAGAAAAACGGGTGTTTTTACCGTTTTCAGCTTTTCAATAATGAACTCATCACCGCGTCCAAGACCCTCTTCTGCATTGATCATGAAAAGAATTAAGTCGACTTCCTTCAGCGTGTTTGTAGCAACCTTCATCATAAAGTCGCCAAGCTTATGCTTTGGCTTATGGATTCCCGGCGTGTCTATAAAAATCATCTGGGCATCCTGCTGGGTAAGCACGCCCTGCACTTTATTTCTTGTTGTTTGCGGCTTGTCGCTCATAATGGCGATTTTCTGGCCGATTACCCTGTTCAAAAACGTGCTTTTCCCTACATTCGGCCGTCCAATGATGGATATAAAACCTGATTTGTAGCCTTTTGCCTGTGTATCATCAATTAAGTTATTCATTCAAATCCTCCGGTGAAAATGCTCCTGGCAGCAATTCCTCTACTGTTAATTCTTGAATATCCCCATTCAGGTTGGTTAAAAACACTTTCATTTCTCTCGGACACAGCTCTGATATGACCTGCCTGCATGCTCCGCATGGGGGCACAGGCCTTTTGGTGTCTGCCACTACCGCTAGTACCTTATAATCCCTGTCCCCTTCAGACAGCGCCTTAAAAATGGCTGTGCGCTCTGCACAATTGCACATGCTGTATGCAGCATTTTCGATATTGCAGCCATGATATATCTTGCCGCCTTCTGTAAGAAGGGCAGCTCCCACTGCAAATTTAGAGTAAGGCACATAAGCTCGTTCCCTTGCTTTCTTAGCCTCTTCCATTAACATTTCCAGTTCCATTTGCATCTTCCTTTCAGGCATAATTCCCCGATATAATTTCGCTCATCTTTTATAAAAATAATAGAATGTCTATTTTAATCAACGTTTTATATCCTTATTTTAGCCTATCTGCCCTTGTCTTGGAAATAGTGTTACATAAGTGTAACACTTCCGTTATCTTACCCTTTTTCCTCACCATTCCACAAGCTTTGGCAAAAAAACGATCAACCCGATAATGACTGAAAAGATGGCAAACACCAGTACTGCGCCGGCTGCAAAGTCCTTTGCCTGCTTGGCAAGCGGATGGGTCTCGCTTGTGGCAAGATCCACAACCCGCTCAATTGAAGAATTCACCAATTCCAAAGAAATCACGCCAAAAATACAGATCAGAATCAGCATCCATTCCAGCTTTGAAAGTTCAACATACAAGCCCAGGCATAACACTGCAGCCGCTGCTGCAAAGTGAATTTTCATATTTCGTTCAGACTTTAAAGCAGTCCATATTCCCTCAAAAGCAAAAAGAAAACTTTTATATAATGGCTGTCTTTTTTTATGCTTCCCTGGAAAGGCCATAGGCATCTAATATTTCCCTTTGTTTTGTGAACATCTGTTTTTCATCTTCCTCGTTCATATGATCATAGCCAAGCAGATGAAGGAATCCATGCAATGCCAGAAATCCAAGTTCACG
The DNA here is from genome assembly GCF_900112495.1 of Bacillus sp. OV322. Classification (GTDB taxonomy): domain Bacteria; phylum Bacillota; class Bacilli; order Bacillales; family DSM-1321; genus Peribacillus. Next base: position 143,743 of record NZ_FOMA01000003.1, on the reverse strand, counting down.
TTCAAAGGTGTGTCCGTATTCTTCCGCCTGCTCCCTTGTCCTGTCAATGGAGATAATAATATCCCCCAATACTCTCGGCATTTCTCCCCCGATAATTTCGACTTCATCCTCCCCCATTTCTTCAAGGGCAAACGATATTACATCTGTAGCAGAGTCTTTATGCCGGTATTCTTTATTAATTTCCTGGATTCTTTCATTGTCCACGAAAGTAACGGAAAGCTCGCTTCCTTTATCTATCTCTTCCTTTACTGCCGCAAATTGCAGCACCTTCTCAACCAATTCAATTGACTTTTCGTCCAATTGTCCGGTTTCGTCCAAAAAATCTATTTCTAAAATCATTTTGTCACCTTCTTTGTAAATTTTGCAGTTCAGGGTACTCAATCCTTGAATGAAAGATCCCGTTCAGTGTCTCGCATAATGAGTGCTGCACAATCTTTAATTCTTTCATAGTAATATCGCACTCATCAAATTGATGGTCATGTATCCGATCATCGATAATATGGATGACAAGCTCTTCTATTTTTTCAGGTGTAGGATGGTTCATGGACCGCACAGCAGCTTCCACGCTGTCTGCTATACCGATAACTGCCGCTTCTTTTGATTGGGCTTTTGGGCCAGGATATCGGTATTCAGCTTCTATGGTCCCCTCATCCTCCTTCATTGCCTTGTAGTAGAAAAATTTCAGCAGGCTTGTCCCGTGATGCTGTGCAGCAATATCAATAATTTCTGGCGGGAACTTATGTGCTGACAGCATTTGAGCTCCATCAACGGCATGAGCGATGATAATATTTTTGCTCGTTGCCGGCGGCAGCCGGTCATGCGGGTTTTTGATATTCATCTGGTTTTCAATAAAAAACTGCGGCCGTTTCGTTTTGCCGATATCATGATAATAGCAGCCAACTCTGGCAAGAAGACCATTTGCCCCGATTGCCTCACACGCTCCCTCAGCAAGGTTTGCCACCATTACACTATGATGATAGGTTCCCGGTGCCTCGGTAAGGATCTTCCGCAGCAGAGGATGATTCGGATTTGAAAGCTCAATCAGCTTCATGGATGACAAAAACCCAAAGCCCAGCTCAAAAAACGGCAGGAGACCTATTGTCAATACCGAGGATGCCAATCCCGACACGATGGCAGCAATAGTATAAAACAGATATTCCATCTTAGTATAATGCCCGTCCGTTATGAACAAAAGAGAAAAAACCAAAACAATATTCACAAGCGCCAGCAGTAATCCTGCCTGAAGGATTTTTGTCTTAAAGTTTTTCCTTGAAAGGATGATGATTGCCGCAATCCCGCTGAATAAAAAGTACATCCCTTTTGCAAAATCCATATTCCCCGGGGAATCTCCATTAAAGATCAATGTGCCATATGCACCAATGATAATGGAAATGGCCACTCCAAAGCGGTCATTCAAGAGGGTTTTAATGAGCATTGCGGACATGGCTGCCGGAAAAAAGTAGCCAAGATCCGTAAATCTAAAGCCTGTAAACAGGCTGATGATTTTCATTAGAGACAATGCCAGCACATAAACAAGGCTAAATATGAGCAGCTGATTATTTCTATGCTCTCCCTCAGTTTTGGATGATTTTACATAATAATAAAAAGTGCTTAAAATCAAGAAGATAAATAAAAACAGTCCGACAAAAGGCAGAATCGTTTTATCCGTGCTGAGAAAGCCGGCAAGTTCCAGCTGCCTGTATATTTCACGGTCTATCAGCTGGCCTTCCTCGACAATGATCTGCCCCTGCAGAATCCTTACGGGATCCACATTTTCCTGCGCAATTTTTCTTTGCTCTTCTGTCTTGTCTTTATCATAAAAAACATTTTGAATGATCGCAGATCGTGCAAGCGTAGTGGCCGCTTCTCTCATATCTGTATGTAAACTGGACGATCGCAGTTCCTGTTCAGCCTTGTTGCGCGCCATCTCCACATCTACAGCGGTGACCCTGGAGTTCATAACCTTGTTGACCGCAGTTATTACAGAGTCCTTCGCAATATTAAGCTCAGTCGCATCCGCATTGGCCAGTGCTTCAAACACCTGATCCGGTATGTCCTTATTAACTTCATCTGTCAGCTTGCTCTTCAGAAGCGAAACCTTTTCCTGCACTGTTTTCACAGGAGATGTCTTGGAGCCGTCCTGATTCGCTTTATCCGCACTTAGAGAAGGAGCGGTTTCTTTTTGGACCTCAAGAGCCGAATCAAAAATAGAGGATATTAAATCCACTTTATTTTGGGCATATTCCTTTTTCAGAGTATATATATCTGAAACCTGCTTAATACTGTCCTCGACCTGTTCCTTCGTCTTCACGGGATCCTCAACCGTCTTGGTAGCCCGGATCGTTTGCTCCGCTGGCTTAAAGAGCTCTATATGGACTTTCTCCGGCTTAACATTCGTATACATCATTAAATAGGAAAACACGCCTAATACCACAAACAGCAGCAATTGAAATGACCGGCTGTCCATCAGCACCCTCATTCTCTTCACAAACCGCTGAAACCCGCCCAAAAAACCACCTCCGTAAATAGAAAAGCATTAAGTGCCCGTTCAGGCTCCAAAGCAAATAGGGATTGAACCGCGATGCCGCCCTTTGGCTTCACGGGGCAATCATCTTTTGCACAGGAGACTGGGCACTGCGCTAGACATAGAAAAGCATTAAGTGCCCCATAAGCACTAGTCACAGCAAAGCATGGTTGATATTATCTTTCGCTGTCAAAATCTGATTATGTAAAATCATAACAGTTTTAAGAATTTATTTCATCCTACTTATGCCGGGAAAGAAAAATCCGCCAGCATATAATGTGCGGCGGATTTCCCTTTTTATTCGTTTGCTTCGTCATAGGCGGTGATGATTTTCGCAACAAGCGGGTGCCGGACAACATCGCTTTGTTCCAGGTAGGTGAAAGAAAGTCCTTTAACACCCTTTAAAATTTCCTCAACCCGTTTTAAGCCTGATTTTACGCCTTTAGGAAGGTCTATCTGTGTTCTGTCTCCAGTGATGACCATTTTTGATCCAAAGCCAAGCCGCGTCAGGAACATCTTCATTTGCGCCTGGGTGGTATTCTGTGCTTCATCGAGGATGACAAATGCATCATCCAGCGTTCTTCCCCTCATATATGCAAGGGGAGCAATTTCAATGGTTCCCCGTTCAATCATTCTTTGGGTCTGTTCCATGCCTAAAAAGTCATGAAGGGCATCGTATAACGGCCGGAGATAGGGATCTACCTTTTCCTTTAGGTCACCTGGAAGAAAACCAAGACTCTCGCCCGCCTCTACTGCAGGCCGTGTTAAAATAATCCGTTTAACCTGGCCATTTTTTAAGGCATTGACCGCCATTACGACAGCTAAGTAGGTTTTCCCCGTTCCCGCTGGTCCGATTCCGAATACTAAATCCTGTTTTTTAATCGCATGCACATAATGCCTTTGGCCGATGGTTTTGACCCTGATGGATTTGCCTTTGGCCGTTTTTGCAATTTCCTCTTCGTAAAGATCGCCAAAGTATTCAAGCGTTCCTTTTTTTGAAAGCTCAATGGCATAAATAACATCCCGCGAGCTGATGGAAATCCCTTTTCGGATAACTGAAAGCAAAGCGTTAAGGATATCGCCGGCAACGAGCGCCCGTTCTTCCTCTCCCGCAATCATGATGCCGCCGCCGCGTGTAATGACCGATACATTAAACTCTTCTTCAAGCACTTTTAAATTAGAATCAGCATTTCCCAGTAAAGCCTGGGCTTCATTAGGCGATTCGAGCTCTAAGTTTATTACTTTTACATCTTCTGGCATTCGTTAGTCTCCTTGAATGATTGGTTGTCCAGCTGCAATATTTTCAATTACCTGGTAATGAATAGATAATTTTACTTTACCATTGTCTATGCTTTCATGCAAAATTTTCTCCCCAGTTATCCTGGCATCCTCAGGTAGCTTTTTCTCCAAATGTTTTTTTGCATCTGCCATTGCCTTTGCCACTGCTTCTTTTTCCGTATAAGTGCGGGTAATTTCCTCTTTGCTCCGCTTTGTTTTTACTTTATAGGAAAAAGGGAGTTCCCATTGGAGGAAATGAAAAGGCTTGACTGTTTCTTCTTCTACATATTTCTTATATCCGGGATTTTTAAATCCCCAGACAGGAATGGAGATATTCCATAGCTTCAGATAGTGCCGGACATTTTCGTCTCCGTTATAGACGGAGAACTTAGTTGCCAAAGGAACCTCTGCTGTAGCTCTATACCACGTTTCACCCATGATTACTCCTTTTGCCGGAACAATCTTCGGACTTTCAGGGTTTCCGATGAAGCCGGAGACCAGCAGTTGTCCCTTGCCCACATAATCATGCACTTTAACCATAGATTGTCCCTTTTCCACAAACATATAAGTAATAACAGCTTTTTTTGAGGCAATCAGGTTTTGCGGAGAAGTTTTTTTCACAGCTTTAGGCTGTTTCTTTTCTACAACCTGGAAATGGAAGGTTGTCCCCTTCAGTTCCACTCCCACCCATGTCAAGGCACTGATACGGTCCGATAATTTGCGCTGGATGGTCTCCGGATCATCCACAAAAAATTGCACCTTGCCGATCTTGACTCCCATCCTGTCCAGCTCTTTGCGGATAGCATGCTCGGTCTGGGGCTTGGCATTATGAATCTGTATGCCCCAAACCATATTCGACAGCATGAAAATGCAAAACAAAAAAGCAAAAAGGCCTGCAACAAATCCGCTGTTTTTTTTCATGCGTTTCAAAAAAAACGGCCCTCCGAATCCTCCTTCGAATTTCACCTTGCAGTCACTTTTCCTTACCGCCTGCCTGAGCCGGGAAATCTCCTTGAATTCCATCAAAAAAAGGATTTCATCTGTTCCCGAGCGCCTGACATCCCATATCGGAATGCCCTGTTTGGTCAGCGTATTAATAAGACGCTCTATCCCCCGGCCATACGCTTTTACCTTGACATAGCCCTTATACTTGTTTGTCCATTGATTTTTCATGGGTCTCCTCCCCCAAGCTCACTCATTGATAAAATAAACCTTATCTATCGTTCCTTGAAGCATGATTTCTTCAGGTAAAATCGTTTTAATAACAAAGGCATTTCCTTTTATCAAAAGCTGCCCCTTTTTCAACATCAGCCTTACTTCTGTATCTGTAAAAGTCAGGAGTCCTCTGTGATTTTCTATATAAATATGTAATTGGCCAATAATTGTAATGCGCGGCAGGTCCATCATGACATCTTGCGGTAGGTCCATGGTCTGCACCATTAGCCGTTTTAGTTTCTGCCCCCATTTTCGCGCCATAAAAAAAGAACCCCCTTTCATCTCAATGTATGAAATGAAAAGGGGTTCTAGCACAATTTTTTCTATCCTCGCCGGCCATGACCCGCAGTACTGCGCACCTGCCGAAGTGTACGCTTCGATCTAGGCGGACCCAGAACTTCGGCAAGTATAATCCCTTCCGCGAGTTTTTCCCTTGTAAAGGCTAAATCCTGCCTATACACCGGGCTGGATTCATCTCTGATAGCTGACGGGCGCACAGACATCATTTTTTCCGCCATTCGCCTTTGACGTATTGCGGCGTCCTGCTGCGAAAGTCTCGCAAGTTCTTCCCGGGCGCTTTCATCCCTTAATGCTTCAGAAAGGGGTTTTTGCACCTGTTGTTTCTCGTATACTTCCTCCTGCATCCCTGCAGGTTCTTTCCTGCTTATTCGCTTCCGGTTATTATGCCCTTCAGCCGAATGCTTTTCTGTGCTTTTTTTTATTTTCCCGGCAGCAGAAGAAATGATTCCAATCAGAACAATAATGCTCCAGATATTATTTAAGATCAAATCGGTTAAGGAATGCATCTAAACGCCTCCCTTACTTTTTATCTTTAGGATCTTTAGTCCCATTGCTGATAGAATTTCTCATATCTGTATCTGCAGAAAGATTTTGATAGTTCATATAATCCATAATGCCAATGTTTCCATTCTTTAATGCATCAGACATAGCTAAAGGCACCTCAGCTTCTGATTCCACCACTTTAGCTCTCATTTCCTGCACGCGTGCAAGCATCTCCTGTTCAAGTGCCACAGCCATAGCGCGGCGCTCCTCCGCTTTTGCCTGAGCAATCTTTTTATCCGCCTCTGCCTGGTCTGTCTGCAGGATGGCACCGATATTTTTGCCGATTTCAACATCAGCAATATCAATTGACAAAATTTCGAATGCCGTACCGGAATCCAGCCCTTTAGATAGAACGGTCCTTGAAATGATGTCAGGGTTTTCCAGTACCTTTTTATGATTCTCAGAAGAACCAATGGTCGATACAATGCCTTCGCCGACACGGGCTATGACGGTTTCCTCACCCGCACCCCCTACCAGCCTGTCAATATTCGCACGTACAGTAATCCGTGCAATCGCCTTTACTTCAATTCCGTCCATCGCCACCCCTGCTATGAACGGAGTCGTGATGACCTTAGGATTAACACTCATTTGTACAGCCTGCAATACATCACGGCCGGCCAGGTCAATGGCAGCGCTACGCTCAAAAGGAAGCTCGATATTCGCGCGCTGGGCAGCGATAAGTGCATTTACCACCCGGTCTACGTTCCCTCCTGCAAGATAATGGCTTTCCAGCTGGTTTGTCGTTACACTAAGCCCCGCTTTATGAGCCTTGATCAGAGGATTAACCACCCTGCTAGGAATAACACGGCGCAGCCTCATTCCCACAAGCGTGAATATGCTGATTTTCACTCCTGCCGCAAGGGCCGAGATCCAGAGCATAACTGGCACAAAAGTAAGCAGAACAGCTAAAACAATAACTGCAGCCACAATAATCAGCAATAAAAAAATTGTTCCAGAAGTCATTTCCAACGTCTTCATCCTTCCTGTTAGTCAAGATTGTTTATTTTATATCTCTCTTACAACAATTCGCGATCCTTCTGTTTTAACGACCCTGACAGCCGAGTTTTTTGAAATAAACCCGCCTTCTGTCACCACATCTACCCTTTCCTCCTGGATAAGCACAGTGCCGGCAGGGCGCAGATCTGTAAGGGTCATGCCCGTTTGCCCGAGAAGGTCGGAGCGGTCCGGACTCGAAATATATCCTTGTTCTGTATTCGTTGAATCATTCAAAATGATTTTTTTGAAAAATTTCATTTCTTTACCAAACACCTTTACAAATAGTATGGCTGCAATAACGGATACCGCCAGTGCAATTAACAGTGAAATGGCCATGGCAACAGCACTTTCTGCGGCCAAAAATAAGCTGCCGACGATAGCGGCCAGCCCAAAGGCGCCAATGACCCCTCCAGGCACAAACAGCTCGAGAAGCAAAAGGACGACTCCCGCTGCAAATAAGCCGATAGATTCATAACCAGCCATTCCGGCAACAAGATGGCCATAGAAAAACAGCACAATGGAGATGGTTCCAATGATGCCAGGAATACCAAATCCCGGCGTAAATAATTCAATTACAATGCCAAGTAAAGCAATAGTCAAAAGAATCGGGACTACGACCGGATTTGTGATGAATCTCGCCAGTTTATCACCAACATTTTCATCGATTGGCCTCACATCTGCAGCAGTGATATCCAACTTTTCATATAGTTCATTTTTTCCTGAAACAGTCCCTTCACTATAGCCAGCTTTTTCAGCCTGTGACGAGGTAAAGGTGAGAAGTTTTCCTTTTTCAGCTCCATATTCAGGCAAATCAACATTTTCATCTGCCATCGCCTGAGCGTAAAGAGGGTTGCGCCCATTTTGTTCAGCAGCCGTTTTCATGGCTGCCAGCCAGTATGACTGCGCCTTTTTCCCTGCCGTATTCCCAGCAGAATCGATAACAGCCGCTGCCCCCATAACGCCACTTGGAACCATATAAATTTGATCCGCATTAAGCGCAATATAGGCGCCAGCCGATAATGCACGGTTATTCACATATGCAACGGTTTTAAGAGGTGTATTTCCCAGAATTTTCGCTATTTTCCCGGCAGAATCCACCAGACCGCCAGGCGTATTGATTTCAAAGATTACAAGACTGGCATGATCCTTTTCTGCCTTGTCCAGAGCACGGGACAAAAAGACATACAAACCGTCTTCAACAGTATTTTCAATAGGGACAATATAAACCGGCTTGCCTTTAGCCTCAGCTTGATGTGAAGAAAAATATGAGGGGATTAGAATGAACAGAAATAAAAAGAACACCAATGCCTTTTTCAGAAGCAGCTCCTCCTTTCACTTTTCCTGCCTACCTACTTATTACGTATTTGAGACTCCCACGGCTAAAGCCGCAAGCCCTACACCTTGCTGTGTGGCGGGTGGGATTCTTGAATGACTTATCGTTCGCAGTCCATTTCTGTTTTGAACAGCCTTCAAGGTGAGGGTATCTCATTACCCCTCCTAAGACAGTGCGTGTAGCATCTTAGGCTGGTTGACTGTCACCATCAACCACAGGTGCATAACGAATATTCATTGCACCGACTAGATCTCTGTGTTTGTTGAATCCGCAATTACAAACATATTTTCTGTCCTTGGCTTTATTCTTTTCTGTACAAGTTGGGCACGTTTGACTTGTGTAGGCGGGGTTCACGTATTCTACGCGAATGCCGACTAGAGCTGCTTTGTATTCAATAAATTGAGCCAAGCGATAAAATGACCAGGTGTGGAGATTTTTTTCGTTTTTACGGCTTGTTCTTGCCGTCTGTCTGATATTCGTTAGTTGTTCTAAACGAATGACAGAAATATTATGGTCTTTTGCGAAATCGACGATTGCACGACTTACTTTATGATCTTGGTCTTTCATCCATTTTTGTTCTTTATCATCAAGTTGTCGAATTGCACTCAATTTCTTTTTAATGCCTAATTTCTTGCGTGCGGTGCGAAACTTCCGCTTCATATATTTATTTTGCTTGCCATTGCCAAAGAAACGTACTTTTTCATCATCTGTCACGGCAACAGCAGGGACTTTTAAACCTAAATCTACACCCATAATTTTGGTCCCTGGTTTCTCATCTAGAGGGATGGTGACAGATATTTGGGCAATCCACTTATTTGATTTTTTCGTGATACGAAGTGTGCCTAATTTGTGTTTCAACAAATCAAAATTACGGTTATCTTTATCTACGAGCAACGCTCGAACCTTCAAGCGAGTTGATTTGCCGTTCACTATAAACGCAATCGAAATATGCGTGAAGTCAAAAGAATAGTTTTGATTGTTCCAGACGCAAACAGGTTTCTTTAATACAGGTACGATTTGATATTTAGCTTTTTTTACTTTTTGGAACACACTTTTAGCGTCTTTAATCGCTTGATTTTTAACCGCACTCGGCAGAATTGCAGGCACATCTTTTGTTGTTTTCTTTGTGCTTTTCTTTGCTTCAACCATTTCTATTACAAGTGTGTTAATCACTTTAATGTATTCGTGGCTGCTTTGTTTTAATAATTGAATTTGTTCTTTAGTTGGAAGCAATTTAATCTAGACTGTTAGCGTTTGCAGCATTGTTTCACTCCCTTGTTTTTTGTTGTTCCCATATTGCTTGATGGTTTCGCTTGATACATTTCCTACGGTAGAAACGAAATACGAACGTGTCCATAAACTTGGCAGGTGTTGAAGATGAGGAAATTCCTCTCTCAACTTTTTGATGTCACTCCTTTAATTTTTGCCATCGTATCGGCAGGGCTAAGTGTTGGCAGGACGTTTAGAAACATACATATTTCCTTTACCAACTGTTTGAAGCGTGTCTCTACATCACCACGAATGAATATTTTTCTTCTGTATCGAGGACAAAAGACAAAATGATAGTTAATTAATGATACGGTTGTGTTTGTTCTTCTATACTCATTCATCCATTTATTGTATTAGTTTTATAATTAAACTACCACGGAATATTAATGAAGTTAAGTAGAACTTTCAGATACTTGAAGCACCACACCTAAAGGAGTGGGCATTCCCGTTCGGGAAATCTGTAAAACAAAAAAGTTTCATGAATAATAAAAGCGTAAGCGCCTGGCAGAGGATCAAAGACTAAGAGCGCCGCGTCCTGCGGCAACGTCTTTGTGACCCCCATCCTGGGGCCTAAGCAAATAGGACATTGAACTCAGAAGGCGGCTTTCCTTCTTAGGTCAAAGCATCTTTTAGGGACCGAAGGCTAAACCCTCTGCATCCTGCAGAAACGCCTTCATGACCTGCATCCTGCAGGCCTCAGCGGGCTAGGCGCTGAAGCTGGATTCAGAAAACAAAACCCATAATTCAAAGGGATAAAATAAGTGAATATTCATTCATTTCTCTTTACTAAAAAACCGCAGACAATTTGCATTGCCTGCGGTTTATAGTCAGGTATAGAATTATGAAAGGCGTTCAAGCACCAGTTTATTAACGATTGAACCATCCGCTTTGCCTTTTAGCTTCGGCATAAGCGCTCCCATAACTTTACCCATATCAGCTTTAGATGATGCGTTAACTTCTTCAATTGTTGATGCAACAATTGAAGAAATTTCATCCTCTGAAAGTTGCTCTGGCATATATGCCTCAACGTATCCTATTTCGGTTCGGACTTTATCCACGAGATCGATTCGACCTGCATTTTCAAACTCTTGGAGGGAGTCTTTGCGTTGTTTTAATTCGCGAGAGAGCACTGTCAATTCATCTTCTGCTGTCATTTCCTGCTTGCCAAGCTTAATTCCTTCGTTTTGAAGGGAAGCTTTAAGCATGCGGATGACAGAGAGTTTATCCTTTTCCTTGTCCTTCATCGCTTGTTTCATATCATTATTTAAACGCTCGAGAAGACTCATAATTCCACCCTCTCTTAGAATTTACGTTTTCTGGCAGCTTCAGACTTTTTCTTGCGTTTTACGCTTGGCTTTTCATAAAATTCGCGCTTCCGTGCTTCCTGAAGCGATCCTGCTTTAGATACAGTACGTTTGAAACGACGAAGAGCATCTTCAAGCGATTCGTTTTTACGAACGACGGTTTTAGACATCTCTTTCCCTCCCTCCGAGAACAACACAATAAATCATAGTTGTCAACATGCTATAACATGTACTAAACCATTATAATATAAGCCCAAAGGCAGGTCAACTGAAATTGTGAAACTTCTTCGCTTCCCGCCAAAATGTTCCCTGTGTTACAGGTGTTAAAAACCAGTCATTGGATGATCAACTTGTCCATACACTGGTTATAAGAGGTGAGGCGGCTTGCATGTTTTACTGCTTTTTTCCCTGTATATCGGAATGTTTTTATTAGGGATGCTTGTGCTAAGAAAGGGCTTATTTCAGCTTTCAGGAGATAAATTAAAAGAATTTCTATCCAAAGTCACAGATGCTCCCTGGAAAGGTTTTCTTTCGGGAACCATTATTACCGGCATTCTTCAAAGCAGTTCCGCAGTTATGGTCATGACGGTTGGTCTCGTATCTGCAGGAAGCCTGACGTTTCCGCAGACAATCGGCATTATCCTTGGAACTAATATAGGATCTACGGCTACCGCTGAATTCATGTCCTTTTCACTTGACCGCATTATCATTCCCGGAATAGTTTTAGGCACTATGCTCCTGTTCATCCCAAAATCACTGGCCCGGAGCCTTGGCATGGCCTTCATCGGAATATCTTCCATCTTTGCCGCTATGAGCGGTTTTAAAATGCTTTCCAGCACCCTTACAGCTTATCCCGCTGTAAATCAGGTACTTCATACCATGGAAAAAAACCTGTTTCTGGCCCTGCTGATCGGGATGGTCCTAACAGCGCTCATACATTCAGGCTCAGCCACAATAGGAATTGCCATGAGCTTTTTGATGGGAAATCAGCTGAATGTAGAGACTGCCATTGCCATCATGCTGGGCTCAAATATCGGGACATGCATTACTGGATACATGGCAAGCATCGGATCAGGAAAGGAAGCAGCTTTTACAGCTTACGCACATATCTGGCTCAATGTTATCGGAGTGCTTGTGTTTTTTCCTTTTATTCACCAGCTTCAGCAGGCTTCAGCATACCTTACCGATGCCAAGGAAACACAGCTGGCCCATGCAAGTGTTCTGTTTAATGCAGCAACTTCAATCATTGTTCTTCCCTTTTCGCACCACTATGCCCGTTTTATTTTATTTCTTCATAAGCCCCGTACTTAGAAGGTTTATCATCTGCAGAGAAATAAATTTGAACAAAAAAAGCGTGCGGCAGGCAAAATGCCCCCGTTCACGCTTTTCTTATCGTTATCTTAGTAGTCAGAGTCCGAAGTAAGCCCTTTAATGATCGCAATACCCGCACTAGCACCAATTCTGGTTGCTCCTGCTTCGATTACTTTATTGGCATCTTCAGTATTGCGCACGCCGCCTGAAGCTTTGACGCCGATATCCGGTCCTACTGTTTTTCTCATTAATGCGATATCCTCCGGAGTGGCTCCGCCAGTTGAGAAACCAGTTGAGGTTTTCACATAGTCAGTACCTGCTTCAACAGCAATTTCACAAGCGCGCACTTTTTCTTCTTCAGTAAGCAAAGAAGTTTCGATAATAACCTTTGTCAGTGCTTTGCCAGTTGCAGCTGCAACAACTGCCTGGATATCTTTTTTCACCGCTTCATTGTCTTTGTCTTTCAGAGCGCCGATATTAATGACCATATCAACCTCATGTGCACCGTTTTCAATTGCATTCTTCGTTTCAAACGCTTTCGTTTCAGGTGTGTTGGCTCCTAAAGGGAAACCGATTACAGTACAAACCTTAACGTCTGAACCTTGAAGCAATTCGCTCGCATATTTGACCCATGTCGGGTTTACGCAGACAGAAAAGAAATGGTGCTCTTTAGCTTCCTCGCATAGAATTCTTACTTGTTCTTTTGTTGCATCTGCCTTTAACAGCGTGTGATCTATTATGCCTGCTACATTTTGGCTCATAGTGAAACTCCTTTCAAAAACAGCTATTGAGATGTACGTACCTCTCAACTATAACATGTTTAAGATAAATTGACGAGGCTCTTTACATATTACCCAAAAAATAATATTAAACACGCTTTCACTAATATTCATCTATCCAAAACAAAAACCCCCAACAGGATTGTAAGCGGTCCATTCAATCCTGTTGGGGGTTATCGTATAGGTGATTTCTTAGCCAAGAACGGCTTCTTTTAAAGGACTGTTCTCAATAACTGTAACAAATTGGCCCTCGCTGTGAGGATATCCAGCTTTTGTCACCTTGACCTTTACGATTTTGCCGACCATTTCTTCCGATGCCGGGAAAACCACTTTCAGGTAGTTATCTGAATAGCCTTCGTATAATCCGCTCTCAGGAGCTTCTTTAAAACGTTCCTCGGGAATCACTTCCAGTACTTCACCTTCAAAGCGTGAAGCATATTCCTTTGCAAGCTGATCAGAAAGGGCAATCAAACGATGAACACGCTCATTTTTCACTTCTTCATCAATTTGGTCTTCCATTCTCGCTGCCGGCGTACCTGTACGTTTGGAGTAAGGGAAAACATGAAGCTCAGAAAATTTCTGTTCTTCAATAAAAGAAAATGTCTCCATGAACTCTTCTTCCGTTTCTCCAGGAAATCCTACAATGACATCCGATGTAATGGCAAGCCCAGGCAAGGCCTGTCTAAGCTTATCTAAACGGTCTGCAAAGAATTCCATTGTATATTTCCGTCTCATGCGTTTAAGGACAGTATCAGAACCCGATTGGATAGGGATATGCAGATGGCGGACAACTTTATCGGATTTTGCCAGCACTTCAATCACTTCGTCAGTGATTTGGCTTGCTTCTATAGAAGAAATCCTGATCCGCTTTAATCCTTCCACCTGTTCTTCCATGTCACGGAGAAGCATGGCTAGATTATAATCTTTCATGTCTTCACCGTAGCCTCCCGTATGAATGCCGGTAAGCACAATTTCCTTATAACCTGCATCAACAAGCTGCTGTGCCTGGCGAATGACTTCCTTAGGATCGCGTGAACGCATTAGGCCGCGTGCCCAAGGAATAATGCAGAATGTGCAGAAATTATTGCAGCCTTCCTGGATTTTAAGGGACGCACGGGTGCGGTCAGTAAAAGCAGGAACATCCAATTCTTCATAAACCCGGTTTTTCATTATGTTGCCTACTCCATTGATCGGCTGGCGCTCTTGTTTATATTGCTCGATGTATTGAAGCATCTTGGTCCGGTCCTGTGTGCCGACAACAATATCAACGCCCGGGATTGCCATAATTTCAGCAGGTGAAGTCTGCGCATAGCAGCCGGTCACCGTGATAACGGCATCAGGATTTTTTCTGATGGCACGGCGGATGACCTGACGGCTCTTTTTATCGCCGGTGTTGGTAACCGTGCATGTATTGATTACATAAACATCTGCAGGAGATTCAAATTCCACACGGTCATAGCCCTGTGTTTTGAATAGCTGCCAAATGGCTTCTGTTTCATAATGGTTTACTTTGCAGCCCAATGTATGGAAAGCGACAGTTGCCATTTTCATCACCTCAATAATTCTAAATGATAAGATACAGCCGCTAATGCATATAGCGGTGCTGTTTCTGTCCTTAATATCCTTGGCCCAAGCCCGCAAGAAATAAACCCTGCAGCGCTTAGCTTTTCAATTTCAGCCTCTGACAAGCCGCCCTCAGGACCAAAGACAAATAAAATTCTCTGTCCGGGCTCTGCCTTGCCAAGTAATGAGGCTAATATGCTGGTTTCTCCCCGCTTTGCTTCTTCTTCAAATGCTATCAGCTTCACATGGAATCCACCAAGGTTCGCAAGCTCCGTAAGAGAAACTGGTTCTTGCACATTCGGCAAAATTGTGCGGTGCGATTGTTCAGCCGCTTCCTTTGCAATTTTCTGCAGGCGCTCTGTTTTTTTGCCGGCTTTTTTTTGATCCCATTTTACGACGGAACGGGCCGCAATAAAAGGGATAAACTCTGCTGCACCTAGTTCCGTGCCTTTTTGGACGATATACTCCAATTTATCCCCTTTAGGCAGACCGCTCGCAATGGTTACAGAAACGGGCAGTTCTTTTTCTTCATGCTTCCATTCTATAACGTTACCGATCACCGAATCGCTGGCAATATTTGTTATTTCACAAACACCTGCTTGTCCATCCTCTGTAACCGCAATAATTTTTGAGCCTGCTTCCATTCTCATGACACGGGTAATATGATGAAAATCATCTCCGGAAATGGTTACAGTATTTCCTTCAACATCACATTTCCTCAAAAAATAACGCTGCATGCTGGCACCCGCTTTTTTAGTAATAGAATTTCCCGTTTGTCGAAAAAAAGCCGGAGATGCGCTTTAATGATTTCTCTTGGCAATCAGCGCAACCCAGTCTTCCATTAGAATCGTTTCCTCAATGGTAAATCCGGAGGCGCTAATTGCATCCTTTACATCCTGCTTTTTAGCCTGAATGATTCCTGATGCGATAAAATATCCGCCTGGTTTTACTGCTTTAGCTACATCATCAGTAAATCTAATGATGACTTCCGCTAAGATATTGGCAACAACCACATCAGCGGCTTCGTCGATGCCATCAAGCAAATTGTTCTGGGTGACAGAAACAATATCCTGCACCTTATTGAGCTTCACGTTCAGCTTTGCTGAAGTAACAGCAACGATATCGAGATCCAGCGCCTGAACCTTTTGGGCTTCTAGCATAGCCGCCGCAATACTCAGAACACCAGAGCCTGTGCCGACATCCACAACCCTGTCATTAGGCTTTACTGTTCGCTCAAGTGCCTGGATGCACATAACAGTCGTAGGGTGTGTACCTGTTCCAAATGCCATTCCCGGATCAAGCTCGATGATAAGTTCGTCGCTCTTGACTGGTGTATATTCTTCCCATGTCGGAACGATTGTAAATCTTTCCGAAATTTTTACGGGATTATAATACTTTTTCCAGGCAGTTGCCCACTCTTCTTCATTCACTTCACTGATTGAAATAGAATTTCTTCCAAGGTCGATATCAAAAAGGAGAAGATTATTGATTGCGTCCTTGATCTCCTCTACCGTTTCGCCGAGAAAGCTGTTGACAGGCAGATAGGCTTTCAGGATTACACCTTCCTGCGGATAGTCCGCAGGATTTAGCTGGTAGATTTCACCGAAAACATTTTCCCGTTCTTTTACCAAATCGGCAGGGTCCTCAATGACGACCCCGCTGGCACCTGCTTCATGCAGAATATTGGAAACTGGCTCTACTGCTTCATTTGTTGTGTGGATTGTTAGTTCTGACCACTTCATATTGCAAAACTCTCCCCTTATTCGCCTTTAAAGGCACGCTTTACTTTTGAAAAGAAGCCGTCTTCGTGTTCATCAGGTGCAGATTGACCGCTGATTTCAGAGAACTCCCTAAGCAATTGCTTTTGTTTATCAGTTAATTTTTTCGGTGTAACAATCAAAATGACCACATGCTGGTCTCCTTGGCCATAACCCCTGACATTGGAAACACCTTTTCCTTTCAAGCGGAAACGAGTGCCTGTTTGCGTCCCGGCAGGAACTTTAAGCTTTACCTTGCCATGCAGGGTTGGTACTTCTATTTCGTCACCCAAAGCTGCTTGAGTAAAGGTTATTGGCATCTCACAGTAAATATCGTCTCCGTCACGCTCGAAGAATTCATGACCGCGAACGTTAAATACGACGTATAAGTCTCCTGCAGGACCGCCGTTTGCACCTGGTTCGCCCTGGCCTGAAACGCGCAGCTGCTGGCCATCATCAATACCAGCCGGAACCTTTACGCTGATTTTTTTACGTTTTTGTACCTTGCCTGCTCCGTGGCATGTTGAACATTTATTCGGAATGATCTTTCCAGTTCCCTGGCAATGATGGCAGGTGCGGCGATTCACAATCCGCCCGATTGGTGTATTTTGTTCTACATTCAGCTGCCCTGTTCCGTGGCAGTGCGAACATGTCTCAACCTTAGTGCCAGGCTTTGCACCTGTTCCGTGGCAAGTATCGCAATTTTCTTCACGCGGGATTTCAATTTCCGTTTCTTTGCCAAAAACAGCTTCTTCAAAAGAAAGAGTCATGGTGTATTGAAGATCTGAACCCTGCCTTGGTGCATTTGGATCTCTCCTTCTGCCGCCACCGCCGCCGCCAAAGAACGTGCTGAAGATATCTTCAAACCCGCCAAAACCGCCGCCGCCAAAGTCCTGGCCGCCAAAACCGCCAAAGCCCTGATTAGGGTCTGTATGTCCAAACTGGTCGTAATGGGCTTTCTTTTGTTCATCGCTCAGTACTTCATAAGCTTCCTTGATTTCCTTGAACTTGTCTGCCGCATCTGCTTCTTTATTAATATCAGGATGATATTGTTTGGAAAGCTTGCGGTATGCTTTCTTTATTTCATCTTTGGAAGCACTTTTCGACACTCCCAATACCTCGTAAAAATCACGTTTACTCATAGATTAATCCACTCCCGATCCGTTTCACATAAAGATAATATTATCATTTTTCAAAGTTAAAGTGCAAGGTAAAAAGTAAGCACGGCAAATGACTGCGCCCAACATTTAACACAGGACCCTTTATCATATGCATACAGCTTCATCCATTTCCAGCTAAAGGGAAAATTAACCATTTCCCGGTTGTATCTTACCGCCATTTGGAAAACCGCTTTCAGGCCAGGGGACTTTGGCCGGCAGCCCACCATTGGATTCCGCACCTGCAGAGATAAACAATACGTATCATTTAAAAAAAGCCAAAGCCAAGAAACCCTGACTTTGACTTTTTTAATGGTAGTCAATTCAGCTTTTTTTAGCTGAATTATTTTTTATCGTCGTCGTTAACTTCAGTGTACTCAGCGTCCACTACGTTATCGTCGCCATTTCCCTGCTGGTCAGCTCCGCCTTGAGCAGCCTGCTGGGCTTTTGCAGCTTCTTCATAAAGCTTCACAGAAAGATTAGTCACGATTTCCTGAAGTGCATCTTTCTTTTCACGGATATCGCTGATTTCATTTTTCTCGATGGCTTCTTTCAAAGCATCCTTCGCTTCGTTTGCTTTAGCAACCTCTGCTTCATCCACTTTGCCTTCAAGATCTTTTAAAGTCTTTTCAGTTTGGAATACTAGCTGATCTGCTTCGTTGCGAAGTTCAACTTCTTCTTTGCGGTTTTTGTCTGCTTCCGCATTTTCTTCAGCTTCGCGTACCATGCGGTCGATCTCTTCATCAGAAAGGCCTGATGATGATTTGATTGTGATGGCCTGCTCTTTGTTTGTACCAAGGTCTTTGGCACGAACATTTACAATACCGTTTTTATCAATATCAAATGTAACCTCGACCTGAGGGATTCCGCGTGGTGCCGGCGGGATATCGCTCAATTGGAAACGGCCAAGTGTTTTGTTGTCAGCAGCCATTGGGCGCTCACCCTGAAGCACATGGATGTCAACAGCAGTCTGGTTATCTGCAGCAGTTGAGAATACCTGTGACTTGCTTGTAGGAATCGTTGTATTGCGGTCGATCAATTTTGTGAATACTCCGCCCATTGTTTCGATTCCAAGTGAAAGAGGTGTTACATCTAAAAGAACAACATCCTTCACATCGCCTGTAAGCACTCCGCCCTGGATTGCAGCACCCATTGCTACTACTTCATCAGGGTTTACGCCTTTATGCGGCTCTTTTCCAGTTTCTTTGCGGATTGCTTCCACAACGGCAGGAATACGGGTAGATCCGCCGACAAGGATAACCTTATCGATATCAGATGGTGAAAGGCCTGCATCCTTAAGTGCCTGGCGAGTAGGTCCCATTGTACGTTCTACAAGGCTTGAAGAAAGTTCATCAAATTTCGCTCTTGTAAGATTCACATCAAGGTGAAGAGGTCCTGTTTCTCCAGCTGTGATGAAAGGAAGTGAAACTTGTGTTGAAGTAACGCCTGAAAGATCTTTCTTCGCTTTTTCAGCAGCATCTTTTAAACGCTGAAGAGCCATTTTATCTTTAGAAAGGTCAATGCCGTTTTCTTTTTTGAATTCAGCAGCCAGATAGTCGATGATAACCTGGTCAAAGTCGTCTCCGCCCAGTCTGTTATCCCCTGCAGTCGCTTTAACTTCAAATACACCATCGCCAAGCTCCATGATGGAAACGTCGAAAGTACCGCCGCCAAGGTCAAAAACAAGAATTGTCTGGTCTTCTTCTGTTTTATCCAAACCGTATGCAAGTGCTGCTGCAGTCGGTTCATTGATGATGCGCTCTACTTCAAGTCCGGCAATCTGCCCTGCATCCTTAGTTGCCTGGCGCTCAGCGTCATTGAAGTAAGCAGGAACCGTGATAACTGCTTTTGTAACTTTTTCTCCAAGATATTCCTCAGCATATGATTTTAAATACTGAAGGATGATTGCAGAAACTTCTTGAGGAGAATATTCTTTTCCTTCTGCCTCTACCTTATGAGCTGTACCCATATGGCGTTTGATTGAGATAATTGTATTAGGATTTGTGATCGATTGGCGTTTTGCAACTTCACCGACCTGTCTTTCCCCATTTTTGAACGCAACAACTGAAGGAGTTGTGCGGTTGCCTTCCGGATTCGGAATTACTTTAGGCTCGCCGCCTTCCAGTACAGCGACACAAGAGTTCGTTGTACCTAAGTCAATACCAATAATCTTGCTCATTTTTCCATTACCTCCCGTTTTCGTATGTAACCACTCATAATCGGATTATCCGTTCACTTTGACCATAGCAGGGCGAAGGACCCGATCTTTTAGCATGTATCCTTTTTGGAACTCTTCCACAACCACATTGGATCCGAAATTTTCATCCTCTACCTGCATTACAGCCTGGTGCAAGTGGGGGTCAAATTCTTTTCCAACTGATTCAATCGGCTCAACGCCTTCTTTTTTAAGTGCAGCTAAAATGCCCTTATGCACCATATCCATGCCTTGAAGTAAGGATTTAGTCTGCTCATTATCCGCTTCCACCTTAATGGCTCTTTCAAAGTTATCAAGGGCCTGAAGAAGTTCAGAAGCAAGGTTTTGAGCTCTATATTTTTGAGCCGCTTCAAAATCCAATTTCGAACGGCGCCGTGAATTGTCAAAATCAGCCTGAAGGCGAAGGTATCGATTCTCCATTTCCTCTATCTTCGCTTCCAATTCAGCGATTTTAGCGGATGAATCCGTCGTTTCTTCAGATGCTTGGGGATTTTCATCCTGAACATCACCTTCTGCAAATATAGCATCAGCCTCAGTTTCTGCAACTGTCTCGTTTTCAACAGTTGATTCGTTCTTTCTTTCTTCTGTCACAATTTCACCTCCCTAAAAGGGTTGTTTATATGCTAGGAATATTAAGCAGGGAGGATATTCATCCCCCTACCAATATTGCCTTTGCTAATGGTTTTGATACAATCTTGTCAAAAGTGCGGTCATGTCATTCGAGAAAAATTCCAATAGACTGATAACACGTGAATACTGCATTCTTGTAGGTCCCAGGATTGCAATTGTGCCAACCTGCTCCTCGCCCACTGAGTAAGTGGCAGTAATCAGGCTGCAGTCATCAAGTGCTGTATTATTATTTTCCCGGCCGATTTTCACATGGATGCCAGCAGGGTTTTGTTTGATCAAATCATACATTCCCTGTTCCTGTTCAATCATCGAAAGCAGTGATGTCACTTTTTCGATATCATGAAATTCAGGCTGCTTCAGCATATTGGTTTTGCCGCCAAAAAAGATTTTCCCGGCTTCGGAAACCGCAAAGGTATCTGCCAGAGACGATACAATTGTACCGTAATCATGGATATGCTGCCTCAAAAGCACAGCAACTTCTTTATAAATTTTGTCCTTCAGCTCTGCAAGCGGCACTCCGGCCAGCCTGTCATTAAGGATGTTCGCCATCTTTTCAATTTCATTCAAATCGAAGGACGGCGGCAGGGAAATCATCTTGTTTTCCACATGCCCTGTATCCGTTATGATAATGGCAATAGCCGTATCTTGGCTGATAGGGACAATCTGGATTTTCCGTAGCTTATTATCCTTCACTTTCGGGCCCAGCACAATGCTTGTATAGCTTGTCAATTCAGAAAGGATCTTTGCCGATTTCTGGACAATTTTCTCCAGTTCATAAATCCGCTCGGCAAATATGGACTGCAGCATTGCCCTGTCATCCTTCTTAAGCCTTTGCGGGTGGAGAAGATGATCCACGTAGTATCTATACCCTTGTTCAGACGGGATACGCCCTGAAGAAGTATGAGTTTTTTCTATAAAGCCCAGTTCTTCAAGATCCGACATTTCATTGCGGATTGTCGCTGAACTAAAGGTGATTTCTTCTTTTTTTGACAAGCTTCGCGAGCCTACCGGCTGAGCATTTCTAATAAAGTCATCGATAATAACCTTCAGGATCAGCAATTGACGATCAGTTAACATGTTTGATCACCTCTGTTAGCACTCTATACCACTGAGTGCTAATACTACTAATAAATTAACAAATGAAGCCAATGATGTCAACGGATAAACATTTCTTTTTTCTTATAAAAATGATTGAAAGACTTCATTGCCCAGCAGCTTTCCCTGTTGGGTCAAACGGACGGTGCCGGCTCTTTCTTCCAGCAGCCCTTTTGATAATTGTTCTTCGAGCGGTTTCCCGAAAATCTCCTTCATTTCTACAGAAAACTTTTCCCTGAAATGCGCAAGTGAAACGCCCTCTGCTTTTCGGAGGCCTAAAAACATTTCTTCTTCCATTTTTTCTTTTATAGAAACAGTATGCTCCTCCATTGCAGGCAATTCTCCCTCTGCAATAGGGGTCATGTATTTTTTCAGAGGTCCGTAATTGGCAATTCTTTTCCCTGATGTATAGCTGTGAGCCCCTGCCCCAAAACCGAAATACTCTTCATTATTCCAGTATGTCAGATTGTGCCTGCTTTCAAAACCAGGCTTTGCAAAGTTCGAAATCTCATATTGACGGAGGCCATGCTTGCCCATCGTTTCCATCAGCACCTCATACATCCGTGCTTCCAGTTCCTGCGGCGGCAGATTGAGCTTTCCTTTTTGCATAAGGTTGTAAAAAACAGTTTTTGGCTCAACTATCAATGAATATCCTGAAAAGTGAGGAAGCGAAAGCTCCATCGCCTTATTCAGAGTATCTTTGAAGTCTTCCATTTCCTGCCCCGGAAGACCGTATATTAAATCAATGCTGATATTAGTAAAACCAGCCGCTCTGGCTTTTTCAAGTGTTTCATAAACATCTGAAGCCCTGTGTGTTCTGCCAATCTTCTTTAATAGCTCATCATTAAAGCTCTGCACCCCAAAGCTTAGCCTGTTTACACCTGAGTCAAAAAGCACCTTCAGCTTCTCAGCCGATAAATCTCCAGGATTGGCTTCAAACGTGTATTCAGTATTTTCGTTAAAAGGAAGGGTTTCTTTAATAGATGCACACAAATATTCCAGCTGTTTTTCATCTAAGGAAGTAGGAGTCCCTCCACCGACGAAAATAGTGTCAAGATTGCCGGCCGTGTATTTGCGGAGGGAGAGCTCCATTTCTTTTTTCATGCTCTTCAGATATTCATCTACAGGCTGCCCCTGCAGGAAAACTTTATTAAAATCGCAGTAATGGCAAATATGCTCACAAAACGGAATGTGAAGATATGCACTTTTAATCATTGTTATCACACCTTTTAGTCTGGCTTACAAGATAGAAAAAGAGGCTAGATGTCAGTTGTGACCGGTCTAACCTCTCTTTTGGCTTATTTATTTTTTCGGAGTCGTGTCGTCCATTTTCAGAACCGCCATGAAAGCTTCCTGCGGCACTTCTACGGAACCAACCTGCTTCATCCGCTTTTTACCTTCTTTTTGCTTCTCAAGCAATTTACGTTTACGGGAAATATCTCCGCCGTAACATTTTGCCAGCACGTTTTTACGCATGGCGCTGATTGTTGAACGTGCTACAATTTTTTGCCCGATGGCAGCCTGTATCGGCACCTCGAATTGCTGTCTTGGAATCAATGCTTTAAGTTTGTCAACGATCAGCTTGCCGCGTTCATAGGCGAAATCGTTGTGGACAATAAAGCTTAAGGCATCAACTGTTTCTGCATTCAATAGGATATCCATTTTCACAAGCTTGGACGTTTTATAGCCAATCATTTCATAATCAAATGAAGCGTAACCCCTTGTATTGGACTTCAATTGATCAAAGAAGTCATAAACAATTTCAGAAAGCGGAACTTCATATACAATGCTGACACGGTTTTCATCCATATACTGCATATCGATGAAATTTCCCCGTTTATTCTGACAAAGCTCCATAATCGCCCCAACGAATTCATTAGGTGCCATCATTGTCGCTTTTACATAAGGTTCTTCCACACGGTCTATTTTCTGGGGATCCGGCATATTGGAAGGGTTATCCACCTTCAGCTGCGTGCCATCCGTTAAGATAACATCGTAAATTACACTTGGTGCTGTTGTAATCAAATCAATTTTAAATTCGCGTTCAATACGCTCCTGGATAATTTCCATATGAAGAAGTCCAAGGAATCCGCAGCGGAATCCGAAGCCTAGGGCCTGGGAGGTTTCCGGTTCGAACTGAAGCGCAGAATCATTCAATTCAAGCTTTTCCAGTGCATCTCTTAAATCATTGAAACGGGCTGAATCAATCGGATACAAACCGCAGTATACCATCGGGTTCAATTTACGGTAGCCGGGCAGTGCTTCAGCAGCGCTATTCTTGGCACCTGTAATCGTATCCCCCACGTGAGTATCGCCGACATTTTTAATGGCAGCTGTCAGGAAACCTACATCTCCCACAGTCAATTCATCCAGCTGCTTAGCTTTAGGAGTGAAAACCCCTAGCTCGATGACTTCGAATTCTTTTCCCGTCGCCATCATTTTAATTTTATCGCCGACTTTAACAGAGCCTTCAACTATACGGATGTATGCAACAACTCCGCGGTAAGCATCATACAAGCTGTCAAAAATCAGCGCCTTCAAAGGTGCTTCCGGATCGCCTTGCGGGGCAGGAACAAGTTCCACAACCTGCTCAAGGATATCTTCAATCCCAATCCCTGCTTTTGCAGAGGCAAGAACAGCATCGCTCGCATCCAGTCCGATTACATCTTCAATTTCGCCGCGGACCCGTTCAGGATCGGCACTTGGCAAATCGATCTTATTGATAACCGGGATAATCTCCAGGTTATTATCCAAAGCCAGATACACATTGGCCAGAGTCTGCGCCTCAATTCCCTGGGCAGCATCCACAACTAGGACCGCTCCTTCACAGGCAGCAAGGCTTCGCGATACTTCATAAGTGAAGTCTACATGCCCTGGTGTATCAATCAGATGGAAAATATACTCTTCTCCATCCTTGGCTGTATATCTTAATTGAACAGCATTTAATTTAATCGTAATTCCCCGTTCACGCTCAAGATCCATCGAATCCAAAAGCTGGCTCTTCATCTCGCGCTGAGCCAAAGCGTTCGTCTTTTCTAAAATACGATCCGCCAATGTAGATTTACCATGGTCAATATGAGCAATAATCGAAAAGTTACGAATTTTAGATTGCCTCTTTAACTTTTCTTCTCTATTCATAACATTCACTCCTACTTGTCGACACAATGCACTATTTTTGATTATAGCAGTACAAAAAGAGAGATTCAACAAGAAAAGCGGAAGCGCCTGTTCAGCTTGCGAAGCAAATAGGCGCATGGGACTGGAAGGCTGCTCTTTGCCTTCCTGGCACATGCGGTCTTTTGCACAGCAAGCTAGGCGCTGAAGCCAGACATCAAGAAAAGCGGAAGCGCCTTGTTAGCTTGCGAAGCAAATAGGCGCATGGGACTGGAAGGCTGCCCTTTGCCTTCCTGGCACGTGCGGTCTTTTGCACAGCAGGCTAGGCGCTGAAGCCAGACAACAAGAAAAGCGGAAGCGCCTGTCCAGCTTGCGAAGCAAATAGGCGCACGGGACCAGAAGGCTGCTCTTTGCCTTCCTGGCACAGGCGGTCTTTTGCACAGCAAGCTAGGCGCTGAAGAAAGGGGCTAACAGGAACAAGAGCTTTCTGAACCGGAAATCAGCCCCCTTGTTCAGCACACAGTTTACGAAAACAGCCTTTCTTGAATATTGAAGTTTTTAATAAGTTTTGTAAGGCAATCACATTATTAAACAGAGCTGATTGGAGCGTAAGGTGCGAGACTCCTGCGGGATCAGCAGGAAAGGTGAGACCCCGCAGGCAAAGCCGAGGAGGCTCACCGCCTGCCCCGCGGAAAGCGAGCATCCTGAAGCGTAAATCAGCCCCCTTTCAAAAAAAAGAAACCAATATCACAAGTGGTTTCTGATTCCAGCTTTTTCAGCGGGTGCCGCCTATTTTATCTGCCGTTTTTTCAAAGAGACTTGTCAAAGATTGGGACAGCTGCTTTCCTGCCGATGAAAAAACATTGTAGGCTTTAAGCTGCTGGAGCTTTTCTTTCTTTTTTTCAAGGTCGTGGCTGGTTACTTTTTCGCCGAGAATGGCTGCTTCCATATTGCCCTTTTTGGATTCCTTCACTGTGAATGCACTGTACAGCTTAGGGTCATTGAAGCCTTTCATCGTTTTCATTCCCTGATTGGCATACTGCATGCCGATCAGGACCCCAAGGAATAAGATAAGTGTTACGCCTAGACATTTCATTGAAAACCGAAACATGGAAACAGCTCCTTTCTGCGGTTATTTTGCTGCCGGACTGCCTGATGATCCGCTTACGGATTTAGCATCCCAGTAAATTTCACTGAATGCATCTGCAAAGGCATTAATTGTCCGGTACATTTCATCGAAATTATTATCCACTCCGCCAATTTCAATAAGCATGGCATTCGAGGAAAGATCCTGGTTATACACACCATTGTCGCCCTTGTCCTTTTTCAGCAGCACTCCCCTTGATAATCCGGGATATTTTTTATCAAGCGCCTTATGCATCTTGCTTGCGAGTGCAGCGTTTTTTTCATAATTGGCATTTTTCCCTCCAATTACAAAAGCAATCTTGGCATAGCTTTTTCCGTTCAGTACAATAGTCGTGTCTTTTTTGCGCCTCGAGTCCCGGTGGATATCGACAAAATACTGAAGATTCTTATTGGAGGCGATCATCGTCTGCAAGACGCCTCTTTCCTCCTGATAGGACCTGGAATATTTCAGACCTTTTTGATTAAGCCTTGCAAGGATATCTGTTTTGCTGGCCTGTGATCCTATTCCCTTATCATTTAGATCCTGTACAAGCTTATCAGTCAGCTTGGTTACATTGATTTTTGAATGGCTCGCCATATTCGGATCTGTCACACCTTTGAGATAAGGCAGAAAGGATTCCCTGTTGTGCGAATTATATATCAAAACCACTTTTCGCCCGCCAGTGGTCATCTTAGGATCCTGGGATGCCTGCTTTTGCGGTTCTTTTATTTGATCCACATTCTGGAGTGCAGCATCCTTTCCATTTTCCGCTACATCACCTGGAGGCGATGATTCATAAGGCATATTGGTATAGTTTGTCCCTTTTCCTGCTACAAGGATTTCCGTATCAAATATCGAGAAGCCTGGCAGCTCCCTGCCTAGAAGGCTTCTGGGGTCATCCATGGAAATATTAGTTGTCAGCTTTAAAAGCTGGGGAGTCACGCTAACAGCAGGCTCTCCACCAGGGAGTGCGTTAAAAAAGTAATGATTTTCGCTCGCCAGCATGGAGAAGAGCATTTTTCCTGAAAATTGGTTGGCAACCGAATTTACCGAACCGGATGAAATCCTATATTCTGGCCGCAGAGATGTGAGAACCCCGCTCGCCGAAAAAATGAAAAGAAGCAGAACCAGAATCGAAAGAAAACCCTTAATAATCGTTGAGCCATTGATAACTGTGA
Source organism: Bacillus sp. OV322 (assembly GCF_900112495.1). Taxonomy (GTDB): domain Bacteria; phylum Bacillota; class Bacilli; order Bacillales; family DSM-1321; genus Peribacillus. Next base: position 117,056 of record NZ_FOMA01000003.1, on the reverse strand, counting down.
TCATACCTATATGCCGGTTTCTTCGCATCTTTTCTTTGTCACCCTTTCTAAAGCTTGTCTAGTAATGCTTATGAAGATACTAGAAGAAGTAGAACGGGTTTTTTGAAAAAGCTAGTCTCTTTAGCGCGTATAGTAGCCAGTATTCCCCTGGTTGATGGCTTCATGGAGGGCTGCATTCAATCCGTTCGCTAGTAAATTGGCCATATCCTCTATGAATACATCCACTTCCTTAGGCGTCACCATCAGATTATGTCCGATAGGCGAAAGCACTTCATGGATAAGTTTCCTTTTTTCATCTTCTCCAAGGGTGCCAATGATGCCCAAAAAGGTCTGCCTGTGCTGTTCATCAGGCAAATCTTCATCAGTCAGTTTTTTCTTTTTCCCAAAACTGAACCCTGCAGGAGCGAGTGCCCTTGACGGCCTGTCACCCTCTTTTAGCTCGCTGCCAAAATGCTTCAAAATATAGTCAATCGTATCACTCGTAATCGTAACCGCGTCCACTACAGTTGGCACACCTACAGCGATGACTGGAATTCCCAGCGATTCTTTACTGAGCTCTTTTCTTTTATTTCCAACTCCAGAGCCTGGGTGAATGCCTGTATCTGAAATCTGGATTGTGGCATTGACTCTCTCAAGAGAGCGTGCGGCGAGCGCATCCACCACAATGAGAAAGTCCGGCTTGCTTTTTTCAATCACCCCAAGGATGATATCACTGGTCTCGATACCTGTAATTCCCATAACTCCAGGAGCAATACCGCTTACTGGCCTGTATCCCTCCTCGACGGATTCCGGCTGAAGCTGAAATAAATGCCTGGTAACCACAAGATTTTCCACTACTGCCGGCCCTAAAGCATCAGGAGTCACATTCCAGTTCCCAAGTCCGACTACAAGGCAGCTGCTGTCTTTTGTGATGCCCATTCCTTTTATAAAACTTCCAAGCTCACTAGCAAATACTTGCTCTACCTTACGCTGGGTTTCCGTATTTTGCTGCCGGATTCCCTGTACTTCAATCGTTAAATAGCTGCCTGGCTTTTTGCCAATATGCTTTTCGCCTTCAGCTGTTACTTCTATCAAAGAAATTTTCAGGTCATCAACATCCTTTTCCTTAATGATGACACCTTCAATATGAGAAACATCTTTTTCACCCGCAACTCCATTCTTGTCCATGACAAGCTCCCTTGCCTCTACAGCAAGATCTGTCCGTACTGAATATTGGCTAACATCCAATTTCTTTTTCATCAAAGCTTGTTCTCCCATCTGTAAAAGAATATAATCTAGTATTCTCCATACTTTCTTATAAACATTCTTCCGATATTGCTTTTTTATTCTCGATTCTTTTGATACAATGATATGTAACGAGATAAAGCTTGGTCTTAAAAAAATAATTCCTTTTCGATTCTGATTCAGAGTATTGCATTATAGGGAGCAGTCTGATAAAATATCACTTGTGCTATTTGGTATAGATTTGAAAAGTCGAGTTCATATAATCTCGATTTCTTGTGTAGGAGGTGAACGGAATGCCAAACATTAAATCTGCAATTAAACGCGTAAAAACAAGCGATACTAACCGCGCTCAAAACGCAACTGTAAAGTCTAACATGCGCTCTTCAGTGAAAGTCGCTGAAACTGCATTAGCTAACAGTGCAGACAATGCAAAAGAAGCTCTATTAGCTGCTTCTAAAAAATTAGACAAGGCTGCATCTAAAGGATTAATCCATAAAAATGCGGCAGCCCGTAAAAAATCTCGTTTAACGAAAAGACTTAACTCTTTAAACGCTTAATGAATGCTCAATGAACGATCCACCCGGGTCGTTTTTTTCACGCTGCAAAAAGGTGACAGCCATATGGCCGTCACCTTTTTGCATTATTCATTATTAACAAGCATTGCAGCCCCCAGCCAAATGCTTTTCTGGTCATTTTGCAATAGTTATAACGTTGCTTTTCCTTGTTAAATAAAGGAGGAGATGAAAAATGAAACGAGGTATAACTTTCGAAATTCCCAATGAATATGGAAGTTTTCTTTGGAAGGTATTAACTCCCTTTGAAATTACTGAATTCGTTTGGTTAAGCGCTGACGAAGAATCCTATTTAGTGGAGAATAAAGAGTTACGGGAACCACTTTTCCCAGAAGAGATGAACGGGATGGATAGCTTATTTCTCAGAGAACTTTTGGAAGAAAATAAATATTATCTCATCTTTGTAAATTTACAAGCCTATCCGAAAGGGAAGAATCCATTACATATTGAAACGTATGATGAATATGTAAACAGCAATTGTCAGCTCGTGCTTTTAGTTGTTGATTCTATATATGTAACAATTTATTGTAAAGACAAGGCAAAACTCGAAGGCTTATATCAAAATGCGAAATTAAAAGGTTTTAATAGCCTCAACTATATTACAGATAAAAACGATACAAGAACAAGGCTATCAGTGTGATAATAACTGATTTTAGCTTATAAAAAAGCCAGCTTCCTTAAGACATAAGGAAGCTGGCTTTTTGATTGCTGGTTACTATTCAAACAGAAATAGGCGGATTGGAGCGAAAGGTGCGAGACTCCTGCTGGATCAGCGTGGCAGGTGAGACCCCGCGGAAAGCGAAGCACCTGCAGCGGAAATCTGCCGGCCAATTTAGCAAAGGCTATCCTTTAATGACTTTAATAGCTTGTCCTAATTATGACGGTTTCAGCTAGCCCTACGCAGAATTACCTCATTTTTAAAAGCAGCAGTTCCAGTGTGAGTGCTTTGTCAGCCTGGCCCGTTTTTATTTTATAATCGGCTTCGGCAAGATCTTTCACAATGGCCAGGAGTTCTTTTTCCAGAAATGTGTTTGTTTTTGCGGCAGCGAGCTTCACCCGGTAAGGATGGACCTTAAGCGCTGAAGCAATCTTCTGCTGGCTGTAGCCCTGCCTTGACAGCTCCTTTACCTGGTACAGCATGCGGATTTGTCCTGCAATTACGCTCAGGATTTTAATCGGTTCTTCATTCTGCCGCAGAAGGTCACGATAAATGGTTATCGCACCCTCAATGTTCCGCTGCAGAACATAATCTACAAGCGTGAAAATATTTTGTTCCAGTGATTTAGCAACAAGCTTTTCAACAACCAGAGTATCTATCCTTTTTTCGTCATCCGCATACAAAGCCATTTTATCAATTTCGCTGGTAAGCTGCATAAGGTTTGTCCCAGCAAGTTCGAGCAATAAGTCGATGGCATTTTCATCAATCTGCACATGCGAAATGGCTGCCCTTTCCCTGATCCACGCCTTCAGTTCATGATCATTCAGTTTTTTCGCTTCGACAAGAACTGCCTTCCTTTTAAGCTCCTTAGTGATTTTTTTCCGCTCATCCAACTTTTCGTAAGGAGCCGTTAGCACAACAATTGAATAAGGGGCAGGATTCGATAAATATTCCTCAAGCCTTTTTACCTGATGCTCAATTCTTGATTTTGTTTTCTCCGCAGTCAAAAAGAATGGGTTCTGCATGAAAACAAGACGCCGATCTCCCATAAAAGGGAGTGTTTCAACGTCTTCAAGGGCTGTTTCTATTGGAGTTTCTTCTAAATCAAACTGAGCAAAGTTAAAATCAATCTCCTCTTCTGTAAGTGCATGCTGCAAAAAAAGCTGCTTTGTTTCGTTTATCAGGTAAGCTTCTGTCCCATATACCAGGTACACAGGGGCAAACTGCTTTGCTTTAATACTTTTCCAAATATCTAATACCAATGAAAACCGCCTCTTTGCTATGTATTCTTATTATAATGGTATAGATAAGAAAGCATTTTGACAAGCTATTAACGGGAATCGGCCTAATAGGCCAATCCCCGATTTATATAAACGCTGCCAAGAAAGTTCCGGATTACTTTCTTATACAGCGGTATTAGATATGAAATGAGTATGTCTGCCGCCTGACTTAGAAGCTCAACCTGCTTCATATAATTATTGTTGCCCCTCACGGCTAAAGTATTTGTGACAACTCTTGTCAGTATAGGAAATCAAAATGGAACTGTAGATTTTTATTTTGTAATCGCTTATACTAAAAGTGAAATAGGAGGGGTTAGCCATGAACGAATTCGAAAAAAATGTCCAATCGAAACGTAATGATGCAGTTGACGCCGGAGTTGGATTTGGTGTTTCATTTGCATTTTTTGCCGTGTTGTTCATCATTGCTACCGTAATTCATACGATAGGTTCTTAAGTATACTATCCGGCAAAAATGAATGCGTTAACAAGGAGAAAATGGAAGAATTCCCGCCCGATAGAGGCCGCTTTTCTTTAGGGTCTCTTTCTTCATTTCCTCTTCCTTTACTGACATACTATGGCAAACTGGTTGAAAAGGTTCCCCTTCTCCCTGAAAAGCGGTAAGTGACTGCCCCCTGTTCATCTGTCCGGAAGACCTTGATATGAAGCATGGTTAATGCTTTGAGCGTTTCCTGGTGCGGATGGCCGTAGCGGTTGTTTTTTCCTGCAGAAATGACGGCTGCCATTGGCGAAATGCCATTCAGGAATTCTGCAGAAGAAGATGTTTTGCTGCCATGATGGCCTGCTTTTAGAATATCTGCGGAAAGTCCCGGATAGGTGCGAAGCAGCTCTCCTTCGCTTTTCACTCCAAAGTCGCCTGTAAACAGCCAGGTAAGGCCACCCATTTTTGCAAACAGCACGATGGATGATTCATTTGTTTCTTCTTCCGTTCGATAGGGATTCAGCACAAAAAATTCTGCTTCTCCTGCCTTCCAGCGATCTCCTCTTTTCACCTCTGCAACCGGTATTCCCTTCCTTGCTGCAGTCTGTATAAAATCCTTCTCCCTATATTTCTGTTCGTTCCCCATCCCTAATACAATCTGTTTTACCTCAATGCCTGCAAGGATTTTATCTGAACTTCCTATATGATCAGTATCCGGATGCGTCAGAATCAGCTTATCCAGGCCATGGATCCCCTTGCTTTTCAGCAGCGGAATAATTGTACCGCTGCCCGTATCAAATACTTTTCTGCGCTCTTTCCACTTTTCTTGATGAAACATCAGCTGTCCGCCTGTATCGATGAGATAATTGCCCCTGCTGTATGGCAGCTGTATTAAAATTGAATCACCCTGCCCTACATCAAGGAACGTCACTTCTCCAAAAGGTGAAAATTTATTGATATGATATTGAACAAGCAGCACCGCAGCAAGAAAAAATACTGCTTTACGGCACTTTGAAAGCGAGGTTCTTTCCCATTGTATAAATATGATGAATATGCTGAGTGAAAGGAGCAGCATGGTCCAATAAGCAGGTTTTCCAAATGTCAGGTATGACAAAGGAAGTTTTGATATCCTTTCTGCTAACCAGCTGCAGAACCGGAATAAAAGATCCAGCAGCACAATCAGCGGTTCCGAGAGATGAGGCAAAAAAATCGAAAAAGCCAAAGCTATTATTGAAAAAGGAAGAAACAGGATGGAATACAGCGGTACATATATTACGTTCAAGAAGATGCCGAGCACGGAGACTTCATAAAAGTGATACAGAAGGACTGGAATGGCCGCCAGCTGGCAAATGATGCTCATTATTAAAAGCTGCTGAAGATGGTTTGGGTACTTTTTTAGAATAGGGGCTGATAAAACGATGGAGAGTGAAACAAGGAAAGATAGCTGAAAGCCGATATTAAATAACATATATGGACTGTAAAGAAGCAGAAAAAGAAATACACAAGCCATGCTTGCAGTAATAGCCTGCTTTTTTCTGCAAAGGGAAAGGAAAAAATACAGCATGGCCATAAGGCAGGACCGCAAAACAGATGGACTGCCTCCTGAAAGGATCATATATGCGGGCAATAAAATAAGGATGATCATGCTCATTTTTTCTCTGGTGATGCCCATGCGGATTCCCAGATAAAATAGAATGCCTGTTAAAAAACTGACGTGAAGTCCGGAAATGGCCAGCAAGTGGACGATGCCAAGTCTCTGATAGGCCAGATAGTCTTCTTCACCGATCTCCTTCCCATCTCCAAAAATCAATGCAGAGACAAAGCCTTTTGAAGATTCGGGAAAATGATTTGAAATATAGGAGATGCCTTTTGCCCTGAGTGAGGAAATCATGAATGCGGGGTTTTTTGGGTTGTGGCGGCAACTGTCTAACGATAAAGTCTTAGCTCGGAGGATCCATGAAATGTTTTTCTGTATCAAAAATTTTTTATAATCAAATCCATTCGCATTTCGTGCAGCTTCAGGCTTCTCAAGCTTGCCGGAAATCAAGCAGGAAACCCCCGGGCCCATGTATTGCTGCAAGGCAGATTTTTCTTCTTCAGTTCCTATGCTGTAAAATAGCTGAAGGCTTTCATTCTGGCTTTTCACTGGGCTTTTCATGAGGCTGCCATCAAAGTCCGGCATTTCTGAAAAGGTAATGAGAAAGGAATATTCCCTGCCTGTAAATACCGTTTTTTGCCGGATTGCAGCAATGTGTGCCGATGAAAAAAATAAAGCAGCAGCCGCACATTGAAGAAGCAGATTTCTAAATCCTGCTGTCATATATAGAAATATAAAATACAGAAGCAGGATGAACAGAATCTTCCCGCTTCGTGAAAAATAACAGGACGTGCCAAGTGCCGCTGATACGGCTGTGAAAATGAGTTTTTTATCCACTTAACTCCCCCGTTAAACAGTAGGATTGAATATTGATTCTGCCTGCTTCCGCAATTCCGCGATTTCTTCTGGAGTTCTTCCAGAATGTCCGAGTTCTGTCAGCAGGGACATAACAAAATCCTGCTTTTCTTTTTCGCCTTGTGCAGGTGATTCCGCCCTGACATGCTCAACTTTCACTCCCGCCTGCTCAAACAGTTCGATAGCATAAGGATGGTTTTTGTAGTCCTTAGCATAATAAACTGCTTTTATGCCAGCCTGAATGATGGATTTACAGCATTGAAGACATGGAAAATGCGTCACATATATTTCAGCTTCTCCTGTAGGGACCCCGAATTTGGCACATTGCAGAATGGCATTCATTTCCGCATGAATGGTACGGACACAATGATGGTCAATGACATAGCAGCCTTCATCAATACAATGCGTGCCCCCTGCAATGGAACCATTATAACCTCCGGCAATGATGCGCTTGTCGCGCACGATGGTGGCTCCTACCGTCAGTCGTGTGCAAGTGCTTCTTAAAGCTAATAAATGGCTTTGTGCCATAAAATATTGATCCCAGCTGATACGTTTCATGATTTGTCTCTCCCTCATGCAGTAATGGTTTCTCCTCCATTCTACCTTTTAAGCCTATCATTGTGTAGATGAAGCTCTAAAGAATTCATTGTACAAAAATGGAATCCTTTAATTTTTCAAAGGTTTTGTCGCCGATTCCCGGCACATTCTTTAAATCTTCAGCCGATTTGAAGCTGCCGCCATTTTTATCCCGGTATTCCAGAATGGCCTGCGCCTTAGACGGGCCGATGCCAGTTAATGTCTCAAGATCCGCCTCTGAAGCCGTATTCAAATTTACCTTTCCATCCCCGCCTCCTCCCTTTCCTTGCGGGACAGAAACGGCTCCTGCGGGTGCTGCCAAAGCTCCTTCCATCCCTGGTGCTTCACCTTTTTCCGGCACATAAATGACCATCTGATCCTGCACAAGCTGAGCAAGGTTCACTTTATCTTTATCCGCCTCCCGGGAAAAATTTCCCGCAGCTGCAATCAAATCTATCACACGGTCTCCTTCTTTTGCATTAAACACTCCTGGAGCCTTAACAGCCCCTTTCACATCCACCTTTATAACAGAAGGCTTCTTTTCGGCTGGAGCCTTTTTTTCTCCGGCAGCTAAGGGATCTGCAGAAAACGCATTTTCCGCTTGGTTAGGAAAAATATTCATTTGATTTTCCTGGCCGCTTTTTGTTTCCTGATAATAGTAAAATCCTCCCGAAGCAAGGATGACAGTTCCAAAAACGGCCGCTATTTTCTTTTTTAATAAAATATCCATGAAAACTAACATCCTTTCGTATTGATTTTACAGAAGTCATAAGACAAGGAGGATGTATCATACTCTTTAGGAGAAACGAGGGGGTGGCAGGATGAAAATTGGTTTTATCGGGACAGGAAATATGGGAACCATTTTAATAGAGGCTTTTCTTGGAGCTGGAGCTGTAAAGCCCGAGGAGATTACAGTCACGAACAGGACACTTTCAAAGGCTTATACGCTGCAGGAGCGATGCGGGGCAATATCAGTGGCAGAAACGGCAGAGGAAACGGCAAGAAGAGCAGACCTGATCTTCCTTTGTGTAAAGCCTCTACAATTTGCGGAAGTGATTGCAAAAATAAAACCGGCCGTTACACAGGAACAGTGTGTTGTGTCGATTACTAGCCCCATTTCAGTGGCCCAGCTGGAATCACAGCTGAACTGCCACTGTGCACGATTCATTCCAAGCATCACAAACCGCGCGCTATCAGGGGTTTCTCTGCTGACGTTTGGAGAATCATGCAGCCGTGAATGGCAGGAAAAAATTTCAGACTTGGCCAAATCCATCTCAGCTCCTGTCTCTATACCAAATGAAATTACCAGGGCAGCTTCTGATATTGTCAGCTGCGGACCGGCTTTCTTCAGCTTTTTGGCAAGGGCATTCATTGATGGAGCCTGCCAGGCAACGAAAATTGATGAAGCCACAGCAACGATTCTGACACAGAATATGCTGGCGGGATTAGGCGAGTTATTAAGCCAGGAAATTTATTCTCTTCCGTCACTGCAAGAAAAGGTCTGCGTAAAAGGCGGGATTACAGGAGAAGGAATCAAGGTGCTCGAAGGGGCAATCGGTGATATGTTTCCGCGGCTCTTTGAGGCAACACAGGCAAAATTCGAGGAAGATCTGGAGCAAATCGAAGAAGATCTTGGGCATAAATACTAGATTCTCCGCTTAAGGGCATTTTCCTGCTTACATCAAAAAAAAGTTGAACAGAGAATTGCATGCTCTGTTCAACTTATTTATTTTTTCCTGCAGATATATAAAATTCTTTCCGTTGTACTGCTTGGGGCCTCTTCATTTAAATCAGCAAGAACCTCCAAAACTTCGAAGCCTGCTTCGTTTAGCCAGCGTTCATAGGTTTCTGTCTGATATGTACGCTGATAATGCCATTCATCGAAGCGGTCATATAACCCGGATTCCTCATCACGGACAAAGAAACTCAAATCGTGTTCAACACTATAAGGCTCTTCACCAGGAAAGCAATCCCAGATATATGATACATCTTCATCGTTGACAGCAAACGTGTGATTCTGGAAAATTTGCTCCATTTTATAAACAGAGTGCACATCGAACATGAATAACCCGCCAGACTGAAGATGCTCATTCACACCCCTGAAGGCAGCCTGAACATCATTCTCCGTTCTGAGGTAATTCAAAGAGTCGCAAAAAATCGTGACCCCATCATACACGCCTAGTCCCTCTAGACCGGCCATGTCCTGCTGGTAAAATGGAATCTGCAGCCCCATAAGACTTGCCTTTTCATTGGCGACAGAAAGCATTTCCTCCGACAAATCAACACCGGCTACTTCAAAACCGCACCTGGCTAGCTCAACAGTGAATTCTCCTGTTCCGCAGGCAAGATCAAGAATTTTCTTTCCGCTTACATCATACGTTCCCCACTTATCAAGCAAAAGCTGCAGCCACTTCTCGTAGGGAGCATTCTTCATCAATGCATCGTAAACATAGGCAAAGCGTTCATAGCTCATAGGTTCAATTCGCTTTGAAGGTCCTCTGAAGGTGCATCTCCCCATAGGCGTTCTAAGTTGTAGTAGCTTCTTTCATCGCGGTGGAAGATATGTGCAACAACATCGCCAAGGTCAACAAGAATCCATTTTGCTTCGTCAAACCCCTCCATCCGCTTGACTTCAATGCCATTCTCTTCGGCTTTTTCCTTCATTTCACGTGCAATAGCCTGCACTTGCTTGTCAGAATTGCCGTGGCAAATTAAAAAATAATCTGAAATAAGGGAAATCCCCTTCATATTAAGTACAACAATGTCCTCGGCTCTTTTATCATCTGCCGCCTTAGCAGCTGTTACTAGCAATTCGCGCTCTGTCATTAAATCTTCTCCTTCTTGTTCTTGATAAGATCATTGTACGTAAATAGGGTATCAGGATATACAGTCTGTTTTCTGCTCATTAAAAAAGCGACCGTATTCCTCAATGCTTCGATGACAGCAAGATCCAAGTTCTTCTTCGCTGTTTCGCGGACCTCGTCCACTCCGGGAAAAGCACGTCCCGGTTCTATATAATCTGCAAGATATACAATCTTCTCAAGCAATGTCATACCAGGTCTTCCTGAAGTATGGTAAGCAATTGCATCAAGGATGTCCCGATCGGTGATGCCCGCTTCCTTTTCAACCAGATATGCCCCGACAGGCGCATGCCATAGTTCGGAGTGATATTCCAGCAAATCAGGGGCCATCCCTTTTGATATGATGATTTCCTTCATTTCATCCTTGGGACGAAATTTGGCATAATCGTGAAAAATGGCCGCAAGTTCAGCCTTTTTTATATCAGCTCCATAGCGTTTTGCAAGGTCAATCGCAGCTTCTGTAACACCAAGCGTATGGATATAGCGCTGCTCTGTGATTTGTGCCTTCACTAATTGTAAAGCTTCGTCACGATTCATATAAACCATTCTCCTTAATGTAACTCACCACAGAATCAGGAAGCAAATATTGGATGGGCGAGCCCTTTTTTATTTTTTCCCTGATGAGAGATGAGGAAATAAACATTTGCGGAATTTCCACCATGGTTACCGGATATGATGTAGCTTCGCTGTAACCTGGCCTTTTCACCCCGACAAAAGTGACCATCTCCAAAAGTTCCGTGATTCTATGCCATTTTGGGAGATATTCAATCATATCTCCGCCTATAATAAAATGAAATTCACACTCGGGCTCCTTTTCTATCAGAAGCTTGATTGTATCATATGTGTAGGAAGTCCCTTTTCTTTTCATTTCAATTTCCTCAACCGAAAAGCAGGGATTTCCGCTTATTGCGTGATGCAGCATGGAGAGCCGGTCTTCATCTGATACTTCATGTGTTTTCACTTTATGGGGCGGAATATGATTCGGCATGAACCTGACTTCATCAAGAGACAGTGCATGCAGCACTTCATTTGCCACAATCAGATGGCTGATATGCGGCGGATTGAAGGTGCCTCCAAGGATACCTATCTTCTTCATCACATTCTTCCTTATGGCAGTTGAAGCTGTTTATTTTCTTTTGACTCTTTATATAACACGATCGTATTGCCGATAATCTGTACAAGTTCTGCCTTCGCGCCTTTGTATAGCCCCTCTGCAACAGTGCCGCGTTCTTCATCACAGTTTTGCAGGATGCTTACCTTCAAGAGTTCGCGGGCTTCTAAAGCTTCTCCGACTTGTTTAACAAGATTTTCATTCACTCCGCCTTTTCCCACCTGAAAAATCGGCTGTAAATGATGTGCCTTTGATCGTAAAAATCGTTTTTGTTTACCTGTCAGCATGTGTGACCTCCTAGTTTGTTCAAAACAATTTGCTGCATTCTTGCTGTATCAGGCGCTTGGCCAGTCCAAAGCTCAAAAGCCAGAGCTGCCTGATTCACAAACATGCCAAGCCCATTTTCAATACGGGCTCCAAGCGAAGCCGCATCTTTTAAAAACGCTGTCTCTAGCGGATTATAAATAATGTCAGCGGCGTATGCCCGTTCTTTTATAATGGAAAGATTAATCGGTTTTTCACTGATATTTGGACTCATTCCTGAAGAAGTTGTCTGTATGATTAAGTCATAATCAGCAAGCCTTTCTTCTGCTTCAGGGATGGACAGGGCCAAAGATTCCTTGCTATAGGGGCAATCATCAATCAGCCCTCTGGCCCGGCCCGCAGTGCGGTTGGCGATATCAGCCTTTTTCATGCCCTGCTTCACTAACGTAAAGTAAATGCCTCTTGCAGCACCGCCTGCTCCAATGATCAATGTTTTCTTATTTGACAGCTCGCCTGTGATCCATTCACTGAGAAAACGGTAAAAACCCATTCCATCTGTATTATATCCCTTAAAACGCCCGTTTTCCCGGACAACTGTGTTTACTGCTCCAATAGCCAAAGCGGCTTCATCCACTTCATCAAGAAAAGGGATGATCGCCTCTTTATGGGGAACCGTGACATTAAAGCCCGCGAAGCCAATTGCTTTCATTCCCTTGACCGCAGCCTCCAGGTCATCCGGAACCACATGAAGGTGATGATAAACTGCTTCGATACCCAGTTTTTCAAAAGCATCATTATGAATTTCCGGTGACATGGAGTGTGCAATCGGGTCTCCGATTACACCGTACAATTTCATCATTTGCTCCACCACATTTATTAAATTAATGACTTGCGGATGATAACATTGACCCCTTTAGGCACATGTGCCGTAATCTTTGCTCCAGGTTCGTTTACCGTCACCCATCCTAAGCCTGAAAATACAATATCCATTTTGCCTTCTTTAACTGTAAATTCATGAGGAACCAATTTCGGGAATTCATCCATCTGGTCTCTGCGGGGAGGCGTAAGCAGTTCGCCCGCATGATTTTCATATAATTCATCAGCTTTTTCAAGCTTGGTTCGGTGAATATTCAAGTCGTTGGACAAGTAGCATGTCAGGGACCTTCTGCCTCCTGATACATAATCAAGTCGCGCCAATCCGCCGAAATATAAGGTTTGGCCTTCATTCAGCTGATAAATCTTCGGCTTGATTTCTTTCTTTGGCGTGATGAATTTCAAGTCTCTTTTATCGACATAGTGAGCCATCTGATGATGATTGATGATTCCCGGTGTGTCAACCAAGGCCTGTCCATCATCGAGCGGAATTTCAATGGTATCCAGTGTGGTTCCAGGGAAATGGGAAGTCGTGATGACATCACCTTCGCCGCTCACTTCCTTGATAAGGCGATTGATGAATGTCGATTTCCCGACATTCGTACAGCCTACAACATAAACATCCTTCCCGTTCCGGTAATGCTCGATCGCTTCGGCCGCTTCTTGGATGTGTTTTCCCTTTTCAGCGCTGACAAGCAGAACATCTACCGGATTCAGGCCTAATTCACGTGCAGATTCTTTCATCCAGTGAATCAATTTATTGTGCTTCACACTTTTTGGAAGAAGATCTGCTTTATTGCCGATTAAAAGAACATCGTTTCCTCCGACAAAGCGGTGAAGCCCAGGAAGCCAGCTTCCATTGAAATCAAAGATGTCAACGATTTTGACAATTAGGGAGTCTGTTTCGCCGACCTTGTTCAATATTTTCAAAAAGTCATCATCCGTTAAAGATACGTCCTGGACTTCATTATAATGTTTAAGCCTGAAACAGCGCTGGCAGATGATTGTTTCCTTTTCAAGCGCAGATTTAGGGGCATATCCAAGCTTGGAAGGATCTTCAGTCTGAACCTTGACCCCGCAGCCTATACAAACCATTTCTTCTTGATTGTTCAATTGCTGTCCTCCCATTCTATCATCCCTTTTCGTTTGAAAAACGCGAGTATCCGTCTTTCAATTTTGCGGTTCAGTTTTGTCGCAAAGCCATCATTGGAAGCGACTGGCACCACGAGAATTGTATGAAAGCCTCCGCGGTTTCCGCCTAGCACATCTGTCAATAGCTGATCTCCGATTACCACGGTTTCTTCCCGTTTCAATCCCATGCTGGCAATGGCACGGCTGAATGCGCGCCTCATTGGCTTTCTTGCCTGAAAGATGAAAGGAATATGAAGCGGATCCGAAAAAGCCCGGACCCTGTTTTCCTTATTATTAGAAACAATCGTCACTAAAATTCCGTGATCTCTCATATTATCAAACCATTTAATAAGCTTAGGTGTTGCCGTAGGCCGGTCCCATTCCACAAGTGTATTATCAAGGTCTGTAATGATACCCTTTATTCCTTTTTCCTTTAGCTGCTCGGGCGTTATGTCAAAAATGCTTTTTACATGTTCGCTGGGCAAGAATATTTCAAGCATGTCTGCACCTCAATATTTTTCATGAATTTACCGTTTCCATCATATCGGATTTCCCTCAAATTTTCAAAAAAGCAAGTGAAAACCATGTACTTCAAAATTCCATCATAATATACAACGAAAGGAAAGGGAAGAAAAAAAGAAAAATCTCCCCTTTAAACGAACCTTCCAGTGCAAAGCTGTACAATCAGTTTTGACTGTATTTCACTCTGAAAACAGCGAGCAATCCCTGCTATTATGGAAAAACATGATGTTTTTTCCATAATGGCAGGGATTGCACAGTGTTGCCTTTCTTACTATGTATGTTTTAATTCCGGAGCAATAATGCCTTTAGCTCCTTGCCTGCTGTAAGATAGTCCAATTAGAAGCAGTCAGGATGAACAGAGCTAAAAATCAAAATAATTTTCGACAAAATTCTCCATTTTTATTTTTGTGGATAACCTTATGCACATTTTACCCTTTGTTTCACGCACAGAATTTCCAATTATAAACAAGTTAAGCACAGGTTATCCACCAAATCCTGTGGATATTGGAACGGTTGTTCTTAACAATCTAATTTGATAAAGTGGGAATACACCAGGTTAACTTGTCAATATATGCACAGGATACACCGTTTATGCCTGATTGATATAATATGGAGGTGAGTGGCCGCTCTGGCAAAGCTATGAATAAATTAACTGATGATTTACTGATTGAGTCTTATTTTAAGGCAAGAAAATTAGAATTGAGCAGAGACTTTATCCGTCTTATTGAAACGGAAATTCACCGCAGATCCCTCACACATAAAATTAGAATAACACTGTAAAAAGCTACAAAGGCTGACAATAGGATCAGCCTTTTTCCTTTATGGTCATTCCTGCTCTGCGTCTGTAAGGACGCCCAGCTTTTCTCCGACTCTGACATCTGAAGGCACAGGTTTCTGTATGTCTTTTTGGAAAATTCCCTTTTCAAATAAAAGCACTACTGTCGAACCAAAGCTGAAATAGGCAAACTCCTGGCCCTTAACCAGCTTGTCCGATTGCTCGGTAATTTCAATTGAATTCACGAACATTGCTCCGACTTTCACAATGGCTACCATCCCTTTTTCATGTTCAACCTCGGTTATATTCCGGTAGTTCTTAGAAAGTGGTGCACGGCCGTATTTCATTCCGAATTTATTGACCGGATACGACTTTTTCCCGAGCACCCATCTTTTTTTGACGGTGCCGGATACCGGTGCATGAATCCGATGATAATGGCTTGGGCTTAAATACAGCACCATAAATGATCCCCCAAGATATTTCTGGAGTGAGTCCGGGTCTTCCAGCATTTCTTCAATCGAGTATGTCCGTCCCTTTACAATGATGCTTTTTTCCAGAGTGATTTCCCCATAATCCTCCAGAACTCCATCCACGGGACTGACAACCGCAGAAGGATCCGCAGCTATGACTCTGGCATTTTCCTTTAGCTGCCTGGTAAATAAGGAATGCAGGTTTTCATACTCATCAAGCTTACGGCTGCTTTCATCCTGATTGATGTTATAAACCCTTGCATAAGAAGGTATAAGGTGCTTTGAGAGACTTGAGCTGCTGAACCTTTTCAGAAGATGGGAGCTCCATTTTCCGTTTGTCAATTCTATAAGTGACCGATAAAAAAACTGGTACAAATATTCCACCACCAAATGTAAAATAATTCAAAAATATCTTGCATAATTTGTACGGTATAAAATATTATTATATAATAAGCATTTAGGATGTAAATTATCCAGTCCAAGAGGAGTGAAAACATGTTAATATCTGACGTACTGGACCTTACTGTCAAGAAGCTGAAAACACAGACCGCAAACATCATAACCTTAACCAATTTATCCCTTGGCGGATTTGCGATAATTGCTGGCATGAATCATGAATTAAACCTTAGTTTACTATTAATCTTTCTAGCCGCACTTGCCGACCGGTTTGATGGCATGGCAGCCAGAAAATTCAATTGTGAATCCGAGCTTGGCAAACAGCTGGATTCCATGTGCGACATTATTTCATTCGGAATAGCGCCTGCTCTATTATTATATCAGGGTGTTCTTGAAGATTTCGGCGCTCCAGGTACATTCTTCACAGTATTTTACATTGGCTGCGGTGCATTCCGCCTCGCCAAATTTAATATTACGGAAAGCAATGGCTATTTCACCGGGCTGCCGATTACTGCGGCTGGATGCCTGGCTACCCTTAGCTTTCTGGCCATCGGACATGTCCATCCTGTCATTCTGCTGTCCTTTATGATTATATTATCTTTCTTAATGGTCAGTCCATTTAAACTTAAGAAAGTTTAATAATTTTCATGCACTTATCTCATTATAATAAAAAAATGCCGCCTGATTTCACTCAGGCGGCATTTTTTTATACTTTATTATGCCTGTTTAACAAGAGGATTGGTAAGGTCAAGAAACTCTTCAATATCCTTCAGGCAAGCGCCTACCGCATCCTCCCAGAATCCGCTTGACGCCAGGTCAACATTCAGGTGCTTTTTGGCAAGGTCCTCCACCTTCATGCTTCCTGTATCCCGAAGCAGGGCGATATACTTTTCTTCAAAACCTTCTTCCTCCTTCAACGCCTGGGCATAGATTCCCAGAGAGAACAGGTATCCAAATGTATACGGGAAGTTATAGAAAGGCACACCGGTAATGTAAAAATGCAGTTTTGATGCCCAGAATGACGGATGATACTCGCTGAGTGCTTCTCCATAGGCTTCTTTTTGTGCTTCTTCCATCAATTCATCCAGGCGTCCGGCACTGACCATTCCTTGTTTTCTTTCTTCATAGAATCTTGTTTCAAATAAAAAGCGGGCATGGATATTCATCAAAAGTGCGACAGACCGCTGTATTTTGTCCTCAAGAAGTGCCAGCCTCTCTTCATCATTTTTCGCTTCCTTAACAGCCGCATCCGATACAATCATTTCAGCCAGGGTGGACGCTGTTTCAGCCACATTCATTGCATAGCCTCGGTTAAGGGGATGCGTCTCCTTCAGGGCAAAAGAATGAAAGGCATGCCCCAGTTCATGGGCAAGCGTTGATACATTGGAAGGTGTGCCGGAATACGTCATGAAGATCCTTGATTGCCCGCTGACAGGAAAACCTGTGCAAAATCCGCCAGGCCTCTTGCCTGGACGGTCTTCCGCTTCAATCCAGCTGTCCTCGAAAGCCTTTTCTGTAAAGGACGCAAGCTTTTTCCCGAATTTGCTGAAATGCTTGAGAATGAAGGCCGCTCCTTCCTGATAATCCATCACCTTTGCTTCTCCTGAGGAAGAAAGCGGTGCATCAAGGTCAGACCAGCTTAATTTCTCAACTCCAAGAAGCTCCGCCTTGCGGTTCAGAAATTTAACCAAAGGCTCTTTTTGGCTGGCAATGGCTCCCCACATGCTGTCCAGAGTCTCTTTTTGCATTCTGTTTATATCAAGCGGCTCCTTCAGCACATCCTTCCATCCGCGCTTTTCATAAACACTCAGGCGGAAGCCAGCAAGATGGTTCAGCGTTTTAGCCAAAAGATCGCTCTTTTCCTGCCATGCCTGCTCCCACGCCTTGAAAATGCTGCTTCTTACCTTAGGGTCAGGATCAGAGAATTTATTTGCTGCCTGGCCAACAGACAGCTCCTGTTTCTCCCCGTTTTCTTCAAGAGGAATCCGGATGGAGCCGACAATTGTATCATAAAGCTGTCCCCAGCCATGGTATCCATCTACTTCAAGCTGGTTAATCAATGATTCTTCCTCAACAGACAGCATGCTGCCCGCCTGTTCTCTGCGTTCATTCAGTATGTATTTCAATTCCTTTAAGGGTTCTTGCTTAAGTATGGACTGGAAAAATTCCTCATCAAGCTGCACCAGCTTTTGATCAAGCTTTGTCAGGGCATTTTGAAATGCCGCAAAATCCTGGGTGATTGCCGAGCGAAGTTCATGTGCTTTTTCATCATCCATATCCTGGGCTTCAAGACAGCTGATAAAAGCGCCGGCCTGGCTTATTTTCATGCGGGTTTTCTCAAAAAGCTCCATGGCATTGATCAGGAGATGCTGATCTTTTTCTTCTGACTTGACTCTCCAACCGCTTACAAGGCTGTCTAATTCCTGAATATGCTTTTTTACCTCCTTCAGAAATTGCTGAAATTCTTCTGAAGAGCTTCCGCCTTTAAAAAACACCTCTAAATCCCAAGTTAACGAATATGTCATGAATATGTTCCCCTTTCTGTTCTATATTTCTATTATAAGGGTTTTTGCATATTTTTCAATTTATTCGAATTATTCTGAAATTTAAACTTTTTCCTTATTGTATTTTTTATAAAAGGTGATATGATGGGATTACTTCTTAAAAGGAGGGATCAGGTTGAAGAGCAAAGCGCTAATCACTCATTTATTGCTGATTGTTTTTGCAGCCTATGCGGCGCTGCACATGTTCACCGGATTTACCGTGCATCACTCTTCCGGAGACCACAGGATCCTAAGTACCTTTGAAGATGATAAGGTTCAATACTCAGCAGATGAACAGGATAAAAAGGTTCCATTGCCTGCTATTGTTCCTCCGGTATCAGAAATCAGTTTCGTGATTGTATTGATCTTGTTTATATACAGCCTTTCATCCGTAAAACTGATCCGGCGCTTTCTATTTTTGGATCCGGTGCATTACAGCTCCAAGTATGTGGCTAATTTCCTGAATTTTAAAGGGTAAAAAACTTTAAAACGAAGGAGTGGTATCCATGTGGATCCGTTTTTTAATGGTGGGCGTTTTTTCAGCAACAGCTTCAAGTCTATTAACCTTTCAAGGAATTGAAATTTACCATGCATTTTTAGATATGATAAAAGGCAAATATTAATTCTATATGTAAAACTCACTGAATGCGGAGAGAAAAACAGCTGTTTTTCCCTCCGCATTTTTTGTATTTTTTTATAAAAGCTATGTTAAATAATATTGCTCTTGAATTGATTCGACCTCATTAAACCAAGAATCGATATCTCTCGTATGTCCCCCTTTATTGCCTTGGTAATGGATTGCTTCACATTATCAATAGTCAACAGGGAATTCTCCTGTTTGCCAACAACCTTTTCTCAAACAGTTTGCTGTTACCCAATGTAATTTTAAAAAGGTGATTTCAGATAGGAATTTTGGAGCACTAAGTATGGATTATCAACAAGTGTATATGTATATGCATTTGTTGATAATCCACTCCTCAGGCAGTGCGCCCTATTCTGGTAGTTTTTCATGACAAATTAATAAACTCAGTACACTTAGTTTTCTGCTAAGACCTCAAAATGGCCAGACACTTTTTTGTTTGGAACTGGACAGAGTCTGGTATATCCTTACTGGTCATAATAAAGGTTGTCACCACCGTTCTATGGGAAAATTGCCCTCGCCAAGGCAGCTGACTATACGCTTAATCGAATCAGCGGGCTAAAAGCATTCTTGAATGACGGCCGAATCGAGATCGATAACAATCCAGCTGAAAATTCCATTCGGCCAAGTGTCATTGGTCGAAAAAACTGGCTTTTCTCCGTCAGTAAAGCTGATGCCCAAGCGAATACCATCTGTCTAAGCCTCGCAGAAACAGCCAAAGCGAACGGCCTAGATTTTTACCAATATCTAATAAAGTTACTGACGGATTTGCCCAATTTGGACCTCCGCCAGCAGCCAGATCTTTTAGACCGCTATCTGCCTTGGTCCAAGCAAATCCAGGAGGCATGCGAAAAAATCAAATAGCTGTAGATCTGAGAAAAAACCAGTGATCTACAGCTATTTGTCATGCGCGCCCATGGGCGCGCTTTATTTTTTATAATTCGGGCTTACAAAGTAACTTACAACGATAATGTTATAACTGAATTAGTCAAAAATTTAAAAAAGGCCCCTCTCGAAAATGAGAAGAGCTTTTCTAGTAATCTTACTTTAAATATCTTTTTTCTCTTAATATTTTAATAAACATTAAAATTTGGACAGCAAACCATATAATAAATAAAAGCATTATCACGGGTTCAATTTCCTGTATGATTAATAAGAGGATATTCGGTGTCATTAAAATTACACTTACACTCATTAATTTCTGAGATTTTTTTCTTAATGCTATTATAAAAAACAATACAGAAAGACCTAACACTACCCAAGCAATAATTAACATGTACCAAAATAATAGTATTTGAAAAAGATCATACATTGTAATATCGTCCATTTTAAGCTCCCTCTCGAGTTAAGGTTGTAGATGTTGAATTAGTTTGAATAATTAATTGCTGCATTTGGAGCCAGTGGAATTAACCAAATTTTTATCCCTCTGTTTTTAGCATTAAATATTTTTTTATAGGAGCCATTATTTTATATACATTTCATGAGAAGGTGCTTGATCTCTAGTACCCTTTATACTATATTTCCCATTTCTATACAAAGTTACTTTGTAAGAATACGTAATATCCGGGGTAATATTAGGGTGATATCCAGTTCCTACGTCGTGTTTCATTGTATAACTTAAAGATTTCAAAACTGAAATAACATGACTTTACTTCATTAATGAGAGAAATAACTTCGATCCGATGTTTGCAACGAAGTAAAGTACGAAGAAATTAAAGATGAAACCTAGCCACTCGAAACTAAAATGACCAGTTTCGTAGTATCCGAACACTTGTGCAGGAAAGCCGTATAAATGACGGAATTCATTATCCTCAACTCCGACTGCAGGAATGAACGTACTAGCTATAGTTGCAGCGAGGCTAAATACATAAAGTTTTTTCTTGGTCATAATAACACCTCGAATTATAGTGTTTGTAAAAAATGTAAATTCATGGTGGATTAGTATTATACTATGGATTTCACTAAACAAAACAGTGAAGATGCAACTAGGTAAAAAAGAAAATCGCACTACCAGGATCATTAGCATTCATATATTGGTTACATCCTAAATATTTTTCTGCAGTCCTTGAAGCGGTACCGCTGTCGTTCAATAAATTTCGTTCCGGCTTTAATTCGATACTTCCCAAAATGGACAGCATTAGTTAAATAGCAATATGTGTGTGCAGGTGTAACCATCTTTATGTTTCTGTTCAGATATTTGAATCCCCTTTATAATATCCCTCAGTGCCATTATTAACCACTCACTTATGTTCTTATATAGCCAATATCAACATAATCGTATAACATTGCTTTTTTTAAAGGCTCTTTTCTTAAAGATTGTTGTTACTTAAATAGTTCTCGAGGCAATTCCATTGTTATAGCAGGTTGATTGGAGCGGAAGGTGCGAGACTCCTGCGGGATCAGCGTGACAGGTGAGACCCCGCAGACGCAGGTCGAGGAGGCTCAGCGCACGCCCCGCGGAAAGCGAAGCACCCTGGAGCGGAAATCAACCCCTTGTTCCATAGGAACAAAGTTTACGAAAACAGGCTTTTAAAAAAACCCGGCAGCATTCCATGAAGCAAAAAAAAAGCTGCCTGGTTTCTTAACCTGGCAGCTCAAAAAGTTCAGCTCTTCTTTTTCTCCTTTTCTTCCCGGTAAAATTCATGGAACATTTTCATAAGGGCCCTTTTTTCAATCCGGGAGACATAGCTTCTTGAAATTCCGAGCTCCTTGGCGATTTCGCGCTGTGTTTTTTCCTTTTTCAAATCCAGTCCGAATCTTCCTACAATCACTTCTTTTTCCCGGTCGTCGAGGATGTCAATATATTTCTTCACTTTTTCAATTTCCATATTGAGCTGAATCGTATCAATAACGTCCTCTGATTCAGATTTCAGTACATCAATCAATGAAATTTCATTGCCCTCTTTATCCTGGCCGATAGGATCATGCAGCGAAACATCTTTTTTCGTCTTCTTTGTAGCTCTTAAGTGCATAAGGATTTCATTTTCAATACACCGCGCCGCATATGTGGCAAGCTTCGTCCCCTTGCCCTCTGAATAGCTTTCAATCGCTTTAATCAGTCCGATGGTACCGATAGAAATCAAATCCTCTGTGTCTTCACCGGTGTTTTCGAACTTCTTGACAATATGCGCAACCAGCCGCAAGTTGTGCTCAATTAGCATGTTTCTAGCATCACCGTCACCCTGGGCCATGAGCTGCAGATATTTCCTTTCGTCCTTTGCTGATAGCGGCTGGGGGAAAGCATTGTTTTTCACATAAGAAACTAATAAGTAAAATTCTTTGACCAGGTAGCCAATTGCTGTCAGTATGTCTGGCATGTTTCTACCTCCCCTAATTCATTGGGCCTTTGCCTATGTTTCATACCTATGCGGACGGCAGCCTGTTTGTGTCTGTACCACTTGAATTTAGGGAGGTATTTATTTTACTGCAATATATTTTTCAGTGATCTGGTTTGCTGCCTTTTCATGCAAACAAGGCGATTGTTTTACTGAATGCCTTTTTTCACCCATTCAGCCAATGAATGGTCCGTTTCGCTTGATACTTGACGGCCGCTTCAACGTCTTCCTGCATGTTTCCGTTTTGATCCACTGACACACTTGTTCCATATGGGTTGCCTCCTGCCCCGAATAAAACAGGATCCGAGTAGCCTGGCGCTGCCACAATTGCTCCCCAATGAAACATGGTTGTGTATAGTGATAGAATGGTGGATTCCTGTCCTCCATGAGGATTTTGGGCAGAGGTCATTGCGCTCACAACCTTGTTTACCAGCTTGCCTTTACTCCAGAGCCCGCCGGTTGTATCAAGAAATTGCTTCATCTGTGAAGGCATATTTCCATACCTCGTCGGGACACTGAAAATAATTGCATCTGCCCACTCAAGATCTTCCAAAGTGGCTTCGGGAACCTGCTCCGTCGCTTCTAGGTGAGCTTTCCAAGCAGGATTTCCTTCAATCACGGAACTTGGTGCCAGTTCTGGCACCTTCAATACCTTCACTTCAGCCCCCGCTTCTTTCGCACCTTCCTCAGCCCAGCGCGACAGCTGATAGTTCGTTCCGCTCATACTGTAATAAATAACAGCTAAATTAATGTTTGTCATGACTTCCTCTCCTTTATCTTGGAATTTTCTATATTCTACCTACATACCCATTCAGCACCTTTTAAATGCATTTGTACGAATTATTCCGTTCCAATCAGCATAGTGCAGAAATCCTCCATACAATTTAACAACGCAAAAGAATGCTTACAGCAAAAAGCCATAAGCATTTCCATTTTACATGTTGAGTGATAATTCTGTTGCTATTACTATTCCAATGATCGTGGCAACAACCAGGGATATCACAATTGTAAACATAAACTGTGCACTCCTTTTTTTAATCCTTCATAAAAGGTAACATGCTTTATATGCTAACAATTCCTTGAAATTTGAACATTTTTCATACAAATTATGTCAATAATGTGAAATTCCTTTTTCTTCTTTCAAAATAATACGTTAGCCGGTATCCTTCTGATGCCAGATGCACCCTTTGGTATCCATTCCTGCTGCTCCATTTCTATTCATATTACTTCATCCTCTCTGCAATTATTTTTTTAATTGTTAATTTCTGTGCATTAAACCGCGGACGATATATTCTTCACGCAATTTTTTCATTTCTTCACGATGTTTATATTCTTCAGCCGTTATGTTCTTTCGCTTGATGATAATTGTAAAAAACAGCATATTCACTATCATATTTTTTCACCCCCTTACAGGCAGTCATTTCCTTTTCCATTCCCCGGCCAAAACCTTTTTTCCCTATCATATATCAGCATCATATTCTCCCCTTTCTTAAAATTAATTGATGTTTCCATGCATAAGCCCGCGGTTTCTGTAGTGGTCCCTCAGGCTGCGTATATTTTCCTGGTGTATAGATTCTTCCTTGGTTAACTTGCTTTTTTTAATTGTAATTGTTAGAAAAATAATATTTAATTTCATTCTTTGTCACCTCTTTTTGCTTCTTAACAGCATTCATTGTACTATTAGCCGATTCTTACATTCTTCGATGCATGAGGGCACGATCGATATGTTCCTTGCGGATTTTCATAGATTGATCTGCCTGGATACATTGCTGTGCCGTTTTTTTATGTTTTTGAATGGTAACCGTAAAAAACAGGATATTCAGTGTCATGGTATCACCTCCGATTTTTGGACAGAAAAAGGCCGCAGAAAGAATAGGCCTCCTGCGGCTGTTTTGGGCATAAAAAGGCCGCAGGATAACGAATCCTCCTGCGGCCGGGATTATCTGCATCATTCATTAAAAGCAAAGTATTGCCTTAAAGAAAATCTGCTCCGTACAGGTCGAATTCATTTTTAAATTGTGTTGTTGCACAGGAAAAACTTGCAGCTCTGAATTTAGCAATGATATAAGTCATTTCCTTCGACCTCCTTTAGCAGTTTTATCTTACATTGGTAAGTATATCCAAAATATACAGTTTTGTAAACCTGTTATTTGCCTAAATTTCAGAAATTTATTGCACAAAAAATCCTGCACCACACTAAACATTACTTGTTCAGTATATGGTGCAGGATTCAATTTAGAATATATATCATCCAATTTCATCTAAATGCCGTTTATATGTTTTAGCTTTCATGAAAAAGAAAACAGACACCAGAAGGCTTGCTGTGCTGGTTATCATGTAAGCATACGTATTAGCCATGGTCATATTTTGATCTGGAAGGATGGTTCCTATATAAAAGAACGAACCAACACAAAGCAGAATCATCGCAAAGCGTTTAAAATCATGCATTTTTGCCATAAGCACCTTCGTTTGTTCCTTCGTATTCATACAGACGCCTCCAAAATTCTCAAAATCTATCACTAGTCCTATTTTACCATACAAAAGACAGCATTCCCGATTGTAAATTATGTAAAAAGCGCAAGCGCCTGTTCAGCTTGCGAAGCAAATAGGGTTTTGGGCTTGGAAGGCGCTCTTTGCCTTCTGAGGTTAAATTATCTTTACTCTATGACCGCTAAAAAGAAAAGGCTCTTTTCTTAAAGATTGTTGTTTTTTGAATTTGTTATGTGAGGCGTTCCCATTGTCAAGTCGGGTTGATTGGAGCGTAAGGTGCGAGACCCCTGTGGGATTAGCGGGAAGGTGAGACCCCGCAAGCGCAGCTGAGGAGGCTCACCGCCCGCCCCACGGAAAGCGAGCATCCTGGAGCGGAAATCAACCACCTTGTTTCATAGCAACAAGGTTTACGAAAACAGCAAAGAAAAAGAGGACTCAGTTTGGAGTCCCCGGATTGTTATTATAGCCACCACATGGAGGATGGGTTTTCATTGATTAATACGGATTGCAGGTTTTTCACTGCACGCATGAAGCCTTCGTTAATTGACATAAGCGGGTCTTCGTGTTCGATGGATACTGCATAATCATATCCAAATGTGCGAAGCGCGCTCATCATGTCAGACCATTCCTGCAAGCCATGTCCGCAGCCTACAGAACGGAAGGACCATGCCCGGGTTCTTACACTGTCATATGGCTGCATGTCTGTAAGTCCGTACATGTTTACATTTTCCTGGTCGATGTATGTATCCTTTGCATGAAAATGGTGAATGGCGTCTTCTTTGCCAAGGATCTTAATAGCTGCAACCGGATCGATTCCCTGCCACCAAAGATGGCTCGGATCCAGGTTGGCGCCAATTGCCTTGCATGTTTTCTCCCTAAGCTTCAAAAGAGTATACGGGGTATGGACCAAAAATCCTCCGTGAAGTTCAAGGCCGATTTTTACATTTTTTTCTTCTGCAAATTTCCCCCACTGCTTCCAATAAGGAATGAGTTTTTCTTCCCATTGCCATGTCAGCACATCTCCATATTCATTCGGCCATGGAGCAACAGGCCAGTTTGGATGCTTGGCATCTTCCTGATCCCCAGCTACACCTGAAAAGCAGTTTACGACTGGTACATTCAGAAGTGATGCAAGCTCTACGGTTTTAACAAATGTATCATGAGAAACTGCAGCAAATTCCTTATCTGGAGACAGCGGATTGCCATGGCAGCTGAAAGCGCTGATGATCAGGCCCCGTGAAGTCACTTGCTTCAGGTAATCCTCCCGCTTTTCTTTACTTTCCAGAAGCTCATCCAGCGGGCAGTGGGCATTGCCCGGATAATTGCCTGTCCCGATTTCTACCGCATGAAGGCCGGATTCCTTGACAGTATCCAGCATTTCTTCAAAAGATTTATCTGCAAACAATACAGTAAATACTCCTAATTTCATTCTTATCCGCCCTTCCTATTTTATATCCTCACACTGCAGCCTTTGCTGCTGCTTTCATATATCGCTTCAATAATCTGTGTTACCTGAAGGGCTTCCTCTGCTTTAACAACCTGCTCAGCCATACCAAGGCAGGAAAGCACAAAGTTTTCTGCCTGAGGGAGGCTTGGATCATCCTCACCCGGCAGCCATTCGGCATTGCTGTTGAACAGCATGCCATGCTTTGCGTAATTGAGGCTGAACGGGAAAACCTCTAGCCCTCCCTTATCACCGGAGATGCTAACGTTTTCGATGACATCTTCTTTAATATTGCTGCTCCAGGAGGTTTCAAGCAGCAGGGATGCTCCATTTTGAAAACGGATATATCCTGAAACATGGTCATCCACCCCAAAGGTTTGATGGTCGAAAGAGCCCCATTGATTCACCTGTCCGGGAATCCTGCTCAATACGTCATAGGTTGTTCCGCTAATTTCGGCCGGCTTGGGATTTCCGATCAGCCAAAGTGCCAAATCAAGCAGATGGCAGCCATAATCCATCAGGCTTCCGCCTCCCTGGAGCTCCTTGTTGATGAATACACCCCACCCGGGAACTTTGCGCCTGCGAAGCGCCTGTACCCGGATTACAAGCGGAGTGCCGATTTCGCCTTCATTAATGACCTTTTTGGCGGCAATAGCTTCCTTCATAAACCGGTAATGATAGGCAATGGACAAAATCTTGCCTGCCCTGACAGAAGCGGCAATCATTTCTTTGCCTTCTTCTGCAGATAATGCCATCGGTTTTTCGCACAATACATGGCATCCTGCATTCAAGGCTTCGATTGCCAGCTCTGAATGGAATTTGTTTGGCGTGCAAATGACTACAGCATCCGCAAATTCAAACAGCTCTTCATGGGTCTGGGCAACTTGCGGAATATCGAGTTCTGCCGCCACTTGCCTCGCTTTTTCAAAATCTGTGTCATAGAGGGCGCAAATCGAAACCTTGTCCGCTAATTTCAGAAACGTAGGGATATGCCGGTTTTGGGCGATCCCTCCAACCCCGATAATGCCCACTTTAAGAATTGTCATTACAAAACCTCCTGATCAAGAACCTATTCGACTCGAACAATGCTCTTTGTTTCGTTCGATTTCAAAGCGGCGAGGACTACCATCAGCGACTTCATGCCTTCTTCTCCGCTTACAGCTGGCTCTTTGCCAGAAAGAATGCTTTCAATGAATTTATCAATGACTTCAGAGCTGTTTTGGCCGCCTTCATCATTGGATTGTATTTGGCCAAGCTCATAGTTTACTGTTTCCCCTGATTTATATTGAACAATCAGTGAGTATTCCGGATGATCTTCCACTCTCACAATGGCATGCTCACCGTAGATGATTGTCGAATTATCTTCCTTCGCTGTATAAGACCAGCTTGCAGCCAGTGTACCGATTATGCCGCTTTCCGTTTTTAAAATGCAGACTGCATTATCATCCACATCGCTGTTTTCTTTGGCAGAGCCTTCTACAAAGCTTCCAACCTCCGTAATTTCTTCATTCAGCAGATAGCGGAGCAGATCGGTTTTATGTACACCGAGGTCACCCATGGCACCGATGAATGCCTGGCTTTTCTTAAAGAACCAGCTATCCATGCCGTCAGCACTCCAGCCTTCAGGTCCTCCGTGGCCAAACGCTGTTCTGAAGCTGAACAGCTTACCTATTTTTCCGCTTTCAATCAATTCTCTGGCTTTCACATGTGAAGGCACAAAACGCTGATTGTGGGCAATCATTAATTTTTTGCCGCTTTCCTCAGATGCTTTAATCATCGCTTCAGCATCTTCCTTGGAAGTGGCCATCGGCTTTTCGCACAGCACATGCTTTCCTGCCTTCAATGCAGCAATCGTGATTGGTGCATGGAGATAATTCGGCGTGCATACAGAAACTGCATCAATTGAATCATCAGCAAGAAGCTCCTCGTAGCTTGTATAAGCCTTTGCCTGATAAAGCTCTGCCTTTTCTTCTGCACGTTCTTTCAAAATATCGCACACTGCTGCAATTTCAGCCTCCGGATTCGCTGCATACTCCGGCAAATGCCTGTGTGTAGCTATACTTCCGCAGCCTATTACGCCAATTCTCAACTTCCCCATCCCTACATCTCCTCTTATCCCTGTTATTTCAGTACTTTATTTATGTGCGCCGATAGCTTCTAACGGCTTTGCATTACCATATACCGGGCGCTTGCGCAATACAGGCTTTGCCCAGTTTACGGCATTGACGATAACCTTCTGGATATCCTGGTTATGATAGGTTGGATATGTTTCATGACCAGGGCGGAAATAAAAGATTCTTCCGTTTCCGCGCTTATACGTGCAGCCGCTTCTGAATACTTCTCCGCCTTCAAACCAGCTTACAAAAACAAGCTCGTCCGGAACAGGGATATCAAAATGCTCGCCGTACATTTCTTCCTTTTCAAGCTCAATGCTTTCTCCAATTCCTTCTACAATCGGATGTCCAGGGTCCACTACCCAAAGCCTTTCTTTTTCATCCGCTTCTCTCCACTTCAAATCGCATGTGGTGCCCATCAGCTTTTTGAATAATTTAGAAAAATGGCCGGAGTGAAGCACGATTAATCCCATTCCGTCCAGCACTCTCTGCGTGACGCGCTCGACGATTTCATCGCTGACCTCGTCGTGTGCGATATGCCCCCACCAAAGCAGGACATCGGTATCTGCCAAAACATCTTCAGTTAAGCCATGTTCCGGATCGTCAAGGGTGGCAGTCCGGACATTGAACGATTCCTCCCTTAAGAAGCTTGCCAGCTGGCCGTGAATTCCTTCGGGATATACTTCCCTTACCTTGGGATTTTTCTGTTCATGGCGATTTTCATTCCAAACGGTTACATTCAGCATATTAGTTAATCTCCTTTTCTATTCTTTTACAGATCCTGATGTTAAGCCTGAAACTATGCGGCGCTGGAAGATAAGAACCATAATGACGAGCGGTATGGTCACAACAACGGTCGCTGCTGAGATTTCTCCCCACGGAATTGTGAATTGACCCTGGAACATCGCGATCCCTGTTGGAACAGTTTTAAATTTTTCATCTGTATTGATGGTCAAAGCGAACAGGAATTCATTCCATGCTGCGATGAATACCAGGATAGCGGTAGTGAAAATCCCGGGTACCGCAAGCGGCAGAATAACCTTCCAGTATGTCTGCATCAAAGTGGCTCCATCGATTTTCGCAGCTTCTTCCAGATCAAAAGGAATCTTGCGGAAGAAGGTCACAAGCAGCCAGATGGATAATGGGAGCGTAAAGGTTGTATAAGGAATAATTAACCCCAGATAGGAATTCGTTAAACCCAGATTTTTCAAGATAATATAAATCGGTGAAATAGTTGCGATTTGAGGAAACATCGTAACTGACAAAACCAGCCCCAGGATGAATGTTTTGCCCCTGAACTGAAGCCTTGCAATCGCATATGCCGCAAAGGATGCGACCAAAACGGTATAAACCGTTGTAATGGTGGCAACAACTGTACTATTCCATAGATATCGCAAAAATGGATAATTTACGAATACAGAAACAAAGTTTTTAAAGGTCGGGTGCTCCGAATATGGAGTAAAGGCTCGATCTCCAAACAGCTCAGAAGCCGGTTTGATTGAACTGATCAGCATCCATAAAAACGGAAACATCACGAGGAATACAAACACAACTAGAAATACATAAAATAACGGGCTTGCTTTTTTCTGCATGGTGCACACTCCTTTCACGGCTCTTTATCTGCCTGATCCCTCACCTAAGAGATCTTTTCCCAAAAATTTAATGTAAATCATTGAAATGACCGCTACACAGATAAAGACAATTACGGATAAGGCCGAGCCGTTGCCGAAGTTAGTCTGGGAGAACATGACCTTATATGCAAGAATCGAGATGGTTTCCGTCGAATTGGCAGGACCGCCTCCTGTTAAAACGTAAACAAGGTCAAATACCCGGAATGCATCAAGCGTCCTGAATAAAAGGGCAACAAGAATGCTGGATTTCAGCAGCGGAAGGGTAATGGACACAAATTGGCGCCATTTTCCTGCTCCATCGATCGCGGCAGCTTCGTACAGGGAGGACGGTATGGTCTGAAGCCCTGCAAGCAGCAGCAGTGACATATAAGGTGTTGTCTTCCAGACGTCTGCAAAGATGACCGAGAACATTGCTCCGGTATCGGTCACGAGCAGGTTTTCCATTTTATCGACAATGCCGATGGATGAAAACAATTTGGCAATGATACCGTTTTGCCCGTCATACAGGAACTTCCACATCATGGCAGAAACGGCTGTCGGAATTGCCCAGGGAATCAGGATGCTTGCCCTGATAAGTCCCCTGCCTACAAATGCTTTATTAATTAATAGAGCAATAGCAAGTCCTATCACAAATTCCAGCACCACCGAGACTACGGTAAATGTCAGCGTGTTGCCCATGGCCTTCCACATTCTGCTGTTCGTTAAATCATCTTTATAATGCTGAAAACCCACGAAGTTCGGCTGCTGTACCACTTCTTTATAGCCTGCGGCAAGCCCGAGTATTTTCTTTTCCTGAGTTAGCTTCGTTTCTTTTGAAATCGATTTCAGTTCCTTGTTAATGGACTCCCCTGTTTTACGAAAATCCTCAGCAAGGCTGTTATCAATCTTTGCAATGCTTTCTTTGTTTCCTACTTGTTCGAAATTCATGAGCTTATCGTTTACTGCTTGATATTGCCCTTTGAGTGCTGAATCATTTTGCAGTTTTTTATCCATGTCTTCAAGCTCTGTTTTCACCTCTTGAAGCTGATCCTTTTCAGTGCTTGTCTTTATTTCGCTGTCAATTGCGCCAACGAGGAATGGATAGTTGTTCAGGTAACGGTCGAGATCGATATTATGGCTTAGATGGACCTCGGACCTTGTCGGATCATTCAGCTTCAGGTCAAACAAGCTGAAGTAAAAGGATTGCATGACAGGCCAGATGGCAATCACGAAGATCAAAAGCAGGGACGGAGCTACAAGCAGATAGCCGATCTTTTTTTCGGATAATTGCTTTTTAGGCTTCTTATTTTTTCTAACCGGTGGTGCAGGGACACCTCTTCTTGGTTCATTCTCTACTCCAACTGAGCCATTTTTCATATATCATTCTCCTATACTATGAAAAAATCGAAGATGACCCATGGAATTCTCTGCTTGTATATATCACAGATTCCTTCACAGAGTCATCTTCTTCTTGCTTGTGTGAACGAAACTTAGGATTTAAGTTTTGCCTTCATTTCTTTTTCCATATTCTGTACAGCCTGTTCAACTGTTTCCTGTCCTGCAATTGCTTTGGAAACGTGGATTTGAATGATTTCTGAGATTTCTGGATAGTTAGGAGCAACCGGGCGTGAAACCGCAGCCTTTAAGCCATCCTGGAAGCCTTTGTCTGCAAAAGTAGGGTTAGCTTTGATAACCTCTTGATCATTATAAAGACTAAGAATGGTCGGTGCGTGACCGCCGTAAATAGCATCGATTTTCTGGCCTTCAGGTCCAGCCATGAATTTCAGGAATTCCCATGCTTCTTTTGGATGCTTGGAGTTTTTGTTGATTCCAGCCATCCAGCCGCCAAGTGCAGCACCTGATCCTTTGTCACCGGAAGGAAGCGGAGCGATTCCGACTTTGCCGGCAATTTTTGATTTTTCTTTATCATTGGCACTTGCGTATTCATATGGCCAGTTGCGAAGGAAAGGAGTCTGGCCTTCGATGAACGCCTGGTCGCTTTCAATTTCAGTGAAGGTAGTTACATTTCCTGGCACTACTGATGATTTTGCCACTTCAACCATTTTCTTTAAGCCTTTGATTGTTTGCGGGCTGTTTACAGTTACTTCATTTTTTTCGTTGATGAATTGGCCGCCGTAAGCAGAAACGAATTCAACAGCGTTACATACAAGGCCTTCATATTGCTTGGCCTGCATGATATATCCAAATTTAGTGCCGCCTTTTCCTTTCAATGCTTTTGCCTGTTTAAGCAGGTCATCCCATGTTTTAGGGACATCACTGTCTTTTACAAGATCTTTGCGGTAGAAAAGAAGTCCTGCATCAATGAATTTTGGAAGCGCCCATTGTTTCCCGTTGAACTGGGATGCTGCAAGTGCGCCCTGGTTGTATTCGTTCAGGTCAATATGGTCAGCCTGGATGAATCGGTCAAGCGGAAGCACATAGTCTGCCTGCGCGAATTCTGCCGGCCAAATTACGTCCATATCGATGACGTCAATTTCAGATGACTTGGCGTTGAATGCCGTAATGTATTGGTCATGCTGCTGTCCAGTGTCAGCAGGCATCTGTTTGAAGTTGATTTTGATGTTTGGATGGGATTTTTCAAACGCCTCCACCATTTTGGTCGTGCCCTGTGTCACGTCCTTGCCGCGGGCATATGTCAATGTTACTTTTTCATCTTTACCCTTGCTGGAATCCTTCTCTCCGCCCTTGTCTGTTGAGCTCGTATCGCTTGAACTGCAAGCTGTCAGTGCAAGTGAGAGTGTAGCAAAAACCGTGAGCCATTTCATTTTCATGGACTTTTTCATGTATGGTCCCCCAATAATTTTATAGTCGGTTTCATTTTGTAGAGCCTCGCACAACCAATTCAAATGGCAATAAAGTATGCTTCATCGCGGAATCATTTTTCCCATTGATAGCATCAATGATCTTTTCCATGGCGATCCGGCCCATTTCCTCGACCGGCTGTTTTATTGTTGTAAGCTCCGGATCCATCGCCCTTGATATCGGCTGGTCATCAAAGCCCATCACGGCAAAATCCTGCGGGATCGAGATTCCGTTTTTTTTTGCTTCGACCAGCATGCCCGCAGCTACCTGGTCACTTCCTGTGAATACAGCTGTCGGCTTGTCTGGAAGGTTCTGCAGATATTGGAATACCCTGCACCCGTCTTCCATGTTAAAGACGTTTGAGACACGCCATTCCTGGCGTACATGGATACCGTATTCATTCAGCGCCTTTTGGATTCCGCGGTCCCTGTCCCTTGCCAGGCTGCTTTTCCCGCCGCTTGTGATGGCGACTTTCTTATGTCCCATTTTCAGTAAATGCTTTGTTCCTAAGTATCCTGCCTCGAGCTGGTTCAGCCGGACAGTCGGAATGTTCGCGCGCCTGTCATATTCATTGCATAAGACCATGGGACCGCATGAGGTATACTCCTCAATTATTTCCCAGTCATTTTCAATGGATGTCAAAATTAGGCCATCCACCTGTTTCGTTTTGAGCAATTGCAGAAATTTGAGTTCTTTCTTTTTGTCGTACCTCGTCTGGCAAACAAGGAGCTGCAGATTGTTCTGTGTTGCAACAGTATCTATTGCCTCAAGAAGATAAGCAAAAAAAGGATTAGTCAAGATTGGAATTAAGATGGCAATAGTATCTGTTTTTTGGTTCCGCAGCCGCTGGGCTGATGAATTAGGAAAATAATTAAGTGCCTCCATCGCTTCCCTGACTTTTTGTTTTTTTTCTTCAGTCACATTGGGATGATTATTAATCACACGCGATACAGTCGCATTGGAAAGCCCTGCCAGACTGGCTACATCCGCAATCGTTGTCAAAAAAACGCCTCCTTTTCCCTCCTTATAAAAAATTTTCAGCGCTCGTGTAAACGATTTCTGAAATCGTTTACAATTACACTTTAAAACAAAGTTTCATAATTTTCAACCATTTTCGCAAAAAATATTTTATAGTTTTATAGACTTTCTTTAAGGCGCTGGCGATTATGATGCAGAAGCAGCATTTAACTCTAATGCCGATTATGCTACAGGATTTTTTGCTATCCTGACGAATTACCTATCATACGCAAAAGAAGCTATGAAAAGCGGTGAGATTATTATTAATATAGATAAAGAAACAGAAAAGGCAATCGCAGCGAAACTTCGCCATGCTGGCTGCGTTTTTGCTGAGGATGAAGCCAGATTGCTTGTCACAGAGGCACAGTCATTGGAATCTCTTACAGAAATGGCAGATAGGAGGGCAACTGGGGTACCGCTTGAATATGTACTTGGCTGGGCGGATTTCTGCGGAATCAGGATAGCAGTGGAGCCTGGAGTCTTTGTTCCCCGAAGGCGTACTGAATTTTTAGTTAAACAGGCGGCCCGCTTAGATATGCAGGGGGCAGTTGTTGCAGACATATGCTGCGGTACTGGGGCAGTAGGCGCGGCCCTGGACAAAGCCCTGGGCGGGATTGAACTGTACGCTGCAGACATCGACCCCCACTCCGTGCAATGTGCAAGGAGAAACCTTGCTTCTATAGGCGCTCTTGTCTTAGAAGGAGATCTCTGCAAGCCTTTGCCATCCGTTTTGCGCGGGCGTGTCGATATCCTTGTTGCAAATGCCCCCTACGTTCCAACCCGGGCAATCAGGCTTTTGCCGCGGGAGTCCCGCAATCATGAATCCAAGGCTGCACTTAACGGCGGAATTGATGGCCTGGATTTCCATCGCAGGATAGCATCAGAGGCTTGCCAATGGCTGGCGCCTCTTGGCCATGTCATAGTCGAGACCAGCAGGAAACAGGCATGGCAGACCTTTGAAATATTTGCTCAACATGGCCTGATCACCAGAGCCGTACATGACAGTGAACTGAATGCTGCGGCCGTAATAGGAACAAAGCCTGTCCTCTGACATGATAATAGGGATGCTGCCTGCACGAAGCGGAAAAAAAAACAGGACTCCTCCAAAGGGAAGAATCCTGCTTTTGCTTTGATTTTTAAGCATCAAGTGCAGTCTTTAAGTCTTCGATCAGGTCTTCGGCATCCTCAAGGCCCACAGAAATCCGGATCAAGCCATCAGTGATGCCAAGCTCTGAACGGCGCTCCTGCGGGATGGAAGCATGCGTCATAAGAGCCGGAATTGAAATTAGGCTTTCCACTGCCCCAAGGCTTTCAGCAATGGTGAAGTATTTAACCTTGCTTAACACTTCTGCTGCTTTTTCCGCGCTTCCGACATCAAAGGAAACCATTCCGCCAAAACCGCGGGATTGCTTTTTGGCAATATTATGGTTTGGATGGCTTTCAATGCCAGGGTAATACACTTTTTTCACGGTTTCATGCTGAAGCAGAAAGTCCACGATTTCTCCCGTGTTCTTTTCATGCTCTTCCATGCGCACACCTAATGTTTTGATGCCGCGCATCAGCAGCCAGGAATCTTGCGGCCCAAGAACCCCTCCTGTAGAGTTTTGCACGAAATGAAGATCTTCCCCGATCTTTTCGTCATTTACAATGGCAAGCCCTGCTACAACATCGCTATGGCCGCCAATGTACTTCGTTGCGCTATGCAGTACAATATCTGCACCAAGCGTCAGCGGATTCTGCCAATAAGGTGTAGAGAATGTATTATCAACAATCGTTAGCAGACCGTGTTTTTTGGCGATCTTCGCTGTTTCTTCAATATCTGTGATTTTTAAGGTTGGATTTGTCGGCGTTTCCAGGAACAAAGCTTTCGTGTTTTCTTTGATTTCCTTTTCAATGCCTGATAGGTCGCTTGTATTGATGAATGTAGCTTCAAGGCCAAAACGGTTCAGCACTTTAGTAATTACGCGGTAAGATCCGCCGTACACATCATCAGTCAGCAAAATATGGTCCCCCTGGCTGAATAGCATCATGACAGCTGTCATAGCAGCCATTCCGGAACCAAAAGCAAAGCCGCGCTTTCCGCCTTCGAGGTCCTTAATGAGTTCCTCCAATGCGTGGCGTGTCGGATTTCCGGTTCTTGAGTACTCATAGCCTCTGTGATTTCCTGGACCATCCTGTTTATATGTGCTTACCTGGTAAATCGGCACAGACACTGCACCTGTTTTTTCATCACCGGAAATACCGCCATGGATCAGCTGTGTTTTCTTTTTCATAGTTAAATGCCCCCTTGATAAATTTTCTTGCTTAAATATCGTTCGCTCGAATCCGGGAAAATTACGGCAATATTCGTCCCAGGTTTGGCTGTTTTTGCTTCCTCTAAGGCTGCATATAATGCAGAGCCTGAAGAACTTCCAGCAAGCAGCCCTTCCTTGCGCGCCAATTCACTGACAAGGAAAAATGCATGTTCATCGGATACGGTATGGATGCTGTCAAAATATGATACATCCATATAAGAAGGCAGGAATTCCATGCCCGTTCCCTCTGTTTTATGCGGGCCAGCTTCTCCTCCATTTAAAATGGAGCCTTCAGGTTCTACAATGACGGTTTTCACTGCAGGATTTTGTTCCTTCAGATATCTAGCTGTACCCATAAACGTTCCGCCTGTCCCTGCTCCAGCCACGAAAACACCGATCTTACCGTCAAGCTGTTCATAGATTTCAGGTCCCAGTGTTTTATAATAGGTTTCAGGATTTGATGAGTTTGCAAACTGCTGCGGACAATAGGAACCCGGGATTTCCTTAAGAAGCTGCTGGGCCTTTTCTATAGCACCCTTCATCCCGTCCTTTGTCGGAGTATTGATGACCTTAGCTCCAAGTGCCCTCATTAGCTCCTGCTTTTCTGCACTGAACTTTTCCGGCACGCAAAAAATAACATCAATTCCTTTATTGATGGCAGCAAGTGCAAGTCCGATTCCTGTATTGCCGGCAGTCGGTTCAATGACAGTGCCGCCTTCCCTTAGTTCCCCGCTTTTAAAGGCCGCCTCAAGCAGCTCTACTCCAAGGCGATCCTTCACACTTCCCCCAGGATTGAAATACTCAAGCTTAGCAAATATCCGGACACCCTCTGGAAGAGGAAATTGAGTGATTTCAATCATTGGCGTTTGGCCAATCAATTCATGAACGCTTCCATAAACCTTCATTTCTCAACGCACCTTTCACGGCTGATTCGTAACCGCCGCTGTGTCTTGATATAACAGGGGGCATTTGATGCTTTTTTGCCCCCTGCTTTTTTACTTCATCTGCTTTATCATGTGTAAAATAAGCTCTGTGGAATTCAGGGCAGCAGTTTCTAAAAACTGCTCAAAGGATACATTTGATTCCTTTCCTGCAATATCAGAAAGTGACCGGATAATCACACAAGGTACGCCAAACTGGTACGCCACCTGGGCAATAGCCGCTGCCTCCATTTCCACTGCTGCAAGGTCAGTAAACTGGCTGCGGACAAATTCAACACGCTCAGGATCATGCATAAACGAATCACCTGTAACAATCAGGCCTTTTGCCACCTGGATACCATTTATTTCCTTTGCAGCTTCTTCAGCAATCTTCAGAAGAGCCGGATCCGAGGCAAATGCTGCCGGCATTTGAGGGACTTGCCCATACTCATATCCAAAGATGGTTACATCCACATCGTGATGGCGCACTTCTGTTGAAATGACCACGTCGCCTACATTCAATGAAGGAAGATATCCGCCTGCAGAGCCTGTATTAATCACTGCGTCAGGCTTGAACTTTTCAAGCAGGATCGCCGTTGACATCGCCGCGTTTACCTTGCCGATTCCTGATTTTAATAGAATTACTTCTACACCGTCCAGCATTCCTTTATTGAATTCGCTGCCTGCGATTGTTACCTGTTCAAGATTTTCCAGCTTATCCCGTAAAATAGTTACTTCTTCTTCCATTGCTCCGATTATGGCTGCTTTCATTATTAAACCTCTTCCTATAATTTTTCCGCTTCCATAATCCAGACAAATTGGTTGCACCGGTCAAAGCTTACTTCAAAGCCGTTTGCTTCTAATACAGATTCAAAAAACGGAATGGTTGTATAGTACTCTGTCTGCAAATCATTTGCCAGATTATGAAATCCTGCTTCCTGTGCTTCGCGTATAGCTTGGCTGTAAGCTTCCTTGGATTGATACATAGTATCTGCAAACACTATTTTACCACCAGTTTTCAGTAATTTTCCATAGTCCGCCAAAGCTTTTTCCTTTTCATCATCTGTCAGATGATGAAACGCATATGTGCTGACGATGGTATCGACCTTTTTTGGACGGTTGTAATCAATAAAATCTCCATCCTGGATGTCTGTTCCGGCCGGTAGCTTCTCGATTGCTTTTTCCCTCATAGCAGGAGAAGGCTCCACACAGGTTACACTCAGGCCTGCCTGCAGCAGCTTTTCAGTAAGATTTCCTGTTCCGGCCCCAAACTCAATAACATGGCCATGAGCCCGCTTGGCCACGCTTTCTAGGATCAGTTCGTAATTTTTAAATACTTCCTGATATTCTATATCTTTTCCCACTACTGTATCATCATACGATTCCGACCATTCTTCAAATAAATCCAAAAATTCTCTTCCCATTATAATCACCTTTTTTATTATAAAGTAAATAATTCCTATCAGTATAGTGTGTTTTAGCGTGAAACTGTTCTAAATTTAACACATGTCAAAGATTCCATCAAGTACTTCGCATTTCCCTAAAGCATTTTTTTAATAAAAATAGACAGAGAGATTCCCCATAAACATGATACACTTATCTGTGAAGTATCCTATGCTTCAGCAATAGCATTTGTGATGAACAGATTACGGAGGGATAGATATGAATTTTCAGCTGGATTTCATTCAGGATAAAGTAGAATTTTTTGAAGCAGAAAGCCTGAAAGATCTGGAGAAAAAGGTAGAAGCACAAATAGAAGTGAACAAGGCAATTTTGCTTGGTGTACATGCTGTTTCCCATCAAATGCATGTAACGGAAGAAGGAAGAAGATTTTACAGCGCAGTCGTACACTTTAAAGCGAAGTCCTGATAAAATATGAACGGACTAAGCAGGAAACAAAGAAAAGGCCCGGGTCAATGCCTGGGCCTTTTTAGGAAAATCATTTTTTATCGTTGCTTTTCAGCTTTTCAATCTTAACCGGCTTCCAGCCCGAGCCATCTTCCCACTGAAGATAAACACGGTAGGATTGCGGATCATTTTTGGCTGAAACCGTTCCGACTGCCGTATTCGGGGAGCCTCCGTTTTGAAGCCACCATGTTGTCATATTGCTCTCATCAATTCCAGCACCGTAGGCAAGAGCCTTCGTCATCTCTTTCCAGTCTGCAGAGCCTTTGTCAAAGGAAGTAGTATGCTGCCCGGTCTGGGTAGTGCCTACTGTTTTCCAGTCTTTGCTTTCATAGGCTTTGTCGACATTTGAATCGCTCTTATCCTGCACTTCTTTTAAATCGGCTTTCTGGTTTTCATCCGCGGTATCCTTGGTCTCCCCGGAATCATCCGTGCTGTCATCAGCAGCAGCGCTATCTGTTTCTTCCCCTGAAGCCTGGACGGAGGCATCATCCTTATTTTCCTTTGCAGGGCTTTCCTTTTTTGTTGTGCTATTTTTATCTTTTGCGGCGCTCGGGGCTTTCTCAGGTGCAGCGCTTTGATCTTTATTGCCAATGAAAATAGTGGCTCCTACCACGATGATTAATAAGGACATAACCACAATCAGCACGTTGTATATTCGATTCATCTTTTTTTGCTTCACTTTGCTAAGTCTTGAATTATTCTGTATGGGCTTAAAATCACTCAATTCACATATCCCCCTAACTTATTGCGTACAGCTCCATTTTAGCATGTTCTCTTTAGAGTTTGAAGTGAATCCTATCCCAGCTTGTTTTCTCCGCTTTTCATTCTTTAGTCCCGTCATTTACTTGTTTTTGGTCTTCTTTATAGACTTCTTTCACAATATCCCCGAATAATGGAGTCATTGTTTCGCTTTTTTCATCCGTATCCAGGCTTACCGCGACAAGTGCATATTTTGGATTTTTATATGGAAAATATCCAGCAAACCATTTATTCAGCCTTTTTCTCTCGATATCAGTCTGTGCGGTGCCGGACTTTCCAGCTACCTCATATGGCAGATCAGCAAGAGGTGCTCCCGTTCCTTTCGGGCTTGTGACAACACCGCGCAGCATCTGCTGAAGCTTCAGAGCAGTATAAGGCGAAATTGGTTTTCCGCTAATTTTCATATCAGGAAATGAAACGATGGATGTCCCGTTATTGAACTCGACCTTTTTCACGGCTTTCACCATTTCCTTTTCCCCTCCACGGGCTATAGTCGCCATCATATTGGCAATGGCAAGAGGGGTAGCCTGCACATCCTGCTGTCCTATTGAGCTTTTTGCCACCATCCTTGGATCTTTTTTAAGCTTTTCATCTTGCCAGATCTTCCCTTTATCCTCCTGATCCAGCTGTTCAATCGGGGTATGGTAGACATTCCCTTTCCATCCTGAGCCACCGATCACATTCAGCTTCTCGGCATATTGCTTCAAAAAGTCCGGATTCTTTGCAGTAATCTCCTGGCCAAGCTCGGCAAATGCCCTATTGCAGCTTTGAGCAAAGCTATTTTCAAAGTTCAATGGGCCGTAATCATGCTTTTTATCTTTTTTTCCTTCAATGGTCAAGCTGCAGTTAAAGGTCTTGTTTTTTGCAGCCTGATAATCAATCGCAGCGGCAGCGACGACGGTTTTAAAGACAGAACCTGGCGCTGCCTGCCTGAACATGAGATTCACTGAGCCTTCGGCATCCGGATTTCTCTTCTCCATGCTTGGACGTGATACAATCGCCCGGATTTCACTTGATGCAATATCAATCAGGACAATCCCGCCTTTTTTTATACCATGCTCATCAACCAGCTTTTCCGCCTTTTCCTGAAGCCCTTTATTAAGTGTTGTGATTACTTTGACAGGGTATAAGGGGTTGGCAGGTTCAACATATTTAACATCTACCCCGAACATCGGTCCCCCATTGGCATCCACATGGTACACAAGCTTGGAGTCGCCGCCTGAAAGCAGGAATTCATCAAATGTCCGCTGAAGCCCCCGGTAGCCTACCCTTGTTTGGGCTGACAGCTTTTGATCTGGATATCTCGGCACCTTCAGTGACCCGTACATAACAGTTGAGCCAATCAATTGAGCAGCTGGTATGCTGTTTTGGTTAAATTTTTCTTTCACGGCAAATACACCTGGTACTTTCAATGAATTGATAGCAGCTGTCTGCTCATCTGTTAAGATAATCGGTTTTTTTCCTCCAAAAGCAAATGGCTCCTTTGCCATCTGAACGGCATTCTTCAATGCCTCTTCATCTCTTCCGATAATCCCAGCCACTTTATCCGCAGGCCAGTCCATTTTTTTCAAAAAAGGAAAAAGCACCAGTGTAGGAACTTCTTCATGTGCAAGAGGCACACCCTTCACGTCATAAAATTTCCCTCTTCCATCATCGAGCGTAACCGTCTGGGTTCTCTGCTTCACACTGGCTTCTATTAAGTTCACATGATGTGCGGAAAAAGACTCTGTACTGATAAGCTGGATTTGTACAAGCCTTGCGGCAAGCAGGACCAAAAGCAGCATGATAAAACATGCAAGAAAGGCTATTCTTTTTTTTATCATATAAAAACACCTCATCACCATTGTTGACGAGGCATCACTTTTTAATCCCGGACGCAGACTATTTTTCGAAAGTTCTAATAATTTTATCGTGTATTGCTGTGCCTGCTCTCTCCAGATTCCTGTTTCCCTTTTGGAGGCATGGCGCTTTCTTCATAATAAATAGTGATATTCTGCGTTTTCATGTCATTCATAAGCCCGCTGTAGAGGACCGCTTTATCATGCATGACTTTTACACTTTGAGTGATGTGGATCTGCAGCTGGCTCAGCTCTTTTTTCAGCTCTTCATTAATGCTGTCCACCATTTCCCCGGAACTGCCTGCAAGTTCCTTTTCAGCCGCCAGCTGCATTTCGTGGGCCAGGCTTCCGAGCTTTCCAAAGAGGTCGTTAAATCCCCTGGCCTTGCCTGTCAGATCTTCGTATGGTTCAAAATCGTATCTTTTAGCCAAGCTTCCCATGTCTGCCTCCTTTTACTACCGCAGATCAAACATACTGGACACTTTTTCATCTTTATTAAAAAGCTGTTCGATGGATGCTCGTATTTTATTGATTAAATCCCTGCTTTTAGCCTGCTCGGTTTCATAATAGTGAAACGCATCCTCGAATGCATTTGTGAAGGATGCATCTAACGGCTGCATAACTTCATTGACGGTGATATTTGTGATTTTGGCATTTTCCATGTGAAGAAGGTATTTGTATCTCTGAGGATGGGTTTCCATGTCGCTGAATTTCTGAAGTAATTTCTTTTTGCGGCTGTCATAGTCTTCGAGGTATTCCTTTTTATACATATTTTTAAGCTCTTTCAAATAGTATTCCTGTTCATGAAGGGAATCAGTTCCCAGCTGATAAATCCGGACAGCAGAGGAAAGATTGATTTCTATTTTTCTGCTTCCGCTTCCGGCGGATAAAAACATGTCATTTCCTTCATAGCGTTTGCCTTCCCCGGATGCAAGCCCGCTCGTCAACTGGCTGATGCCATGCGCATCAGCCGCTTCTCCAAAGCCCGAAAAAAACGTTTTAGTTTCCTTAAACATATCTCCGCATGCTTCTCCCATTTTTTTAATATTCCAGACTGCTTTGGCTCCATTGATCAAAATCACCCCGGCCAAGTCATCATCCACGCTGTGATTAGGGTTAAACATGTCAACTGCCAGTCTCTTTCCTGTATCAGCCGCAATCTCCAGCAGGTTTTTCGCATGCTCCTTCAGCTTTTCAAAATGCGGGGCGAGCTTATCTTTAAGCGGCAGCATTGCGGTTAAGAGAATATGCCCGAAAAGAGGCAGCTGTTTTGCCAGATTCGTAACCTTCGATTCCATTTCGATAATCCTCGCTGTAAGATTGCCGATGGCACGGGTAAGCTCAGCAGGCATCACAGGCACCGCAATTAGCGGAAATTTTACGAAGCCTGTATAGGGAACATGCACATCAAGATACTTTTCCTCCCAATCCGGACCATTTCTAAGAAAGTTCCCAATCTCCCTTTTCACATCATTCACGCACTCTGCGAAACTGGAATCATAGCCTGTCATAGCCCTGATCAGTGCTTCAGTCCCTCCTTGCTCATATGCAGGGCCAAACTGCCCCAGGAAAGTCTGCAGTGCCTGGAGGTCTTTATCTGAAAGATGCTGCACGACATTCTGAATGCCATCAAAGTCAGGATTTGTGTCTACATATCTCCTGTCGCCAAGATCAATAAATCCCCTGATAATCGAGGCTGCATGAAGCATATCTTCATTAGCGGTCAAATGATGAATATTCTTTCCTTTATCCCTATAATACTCTTCTGTGAAAGCTTTAAGCTCGGATGGCGGGATGGAGTAAAGCTCCTTATCGTCCTTGACGTTCCTATTAAATTCGTGCTGAAGGGCAAATTGAAATCCTTTATCGGCCAAAACAAGCTGGTAGGCGCTTGGCGGACAGTCATTGATGGCATACACATTCCGGAAGCCCCCATCCTTCAGCTGCAGCATTTGAATCAGGTTTCCGCCGAGGGAGTGTCCAATTCCGGACTTTTGCAGCGGAATATCCTGAATCTCTTCTCCATTTTTCCTTCTCCTCTCCAGATCTCTTTTAACAGAATCATTAATCTTACTCGTTACTATTTGATCAAACATACTCGCATCCTTTAACTGATTTTGCGCCTTACCTTCAAAAATCCCAAATAAATTGTATAGCCAGTCATTCGGACCACCACTTCCTCCGTCTTCGGCATTCTCGCTTCCTCTTGTAATGGTGTATGTCTGGTTGATACCCTTGATTGGATCATAAAAATGAATAACCGTACCATCAAACCCCGAATCTTTCCCGTTGCGTTTATCCTGATTAATTTCCTTTATATCATCAGAACGGTAAACTTCAATTTTCCCCGGCGGCTCTTTCCCGCATTCTTCAATATAAATTTTCCTGATTTGTTCTATGGTGATTGGCCCATCCTTTTCATACTCCAAATTTGCAATTCTTGCCCGGAGGATATCATTCTTTAACACTTCTTCATTGCCCATTTTCGTTTCACCTGCAGCTTTAGTTCAATCTTTAAAATCTACTGACTTCATCAATTTTAAAAATCTTTCCTCACTTTGCCTGGAACCTGCTGTGCATTTCCTTTGTTGATCCATACAGGAATCTGAAGCCACATAACTAATGGCTTTATCACTTTTATTCGATTTGATATAACTGAAAAATCTGTGGTCTGCATTTCCTTTATATGTGAACGTATTTTTAGCATAATAAAGTGTTTTTTCACCATCATTGATTTTTTTATATTCACCCTGGTAATCGGCATAACTGGAAAGCTGGGCTAAATTAGCCTCAATATTTCTTGAAACAGCTCTATTATCAAACGTGATTTTATATTCATTCATGATATTTGACTCTTTGCTGGATTCACTAAATTCATAGGTTTCAAAAAAGTCGCCATTTATTTCTGTACTTGATTCTGAAATCGAGGCATCTGCTGGAAAAAGCATCGTATAGCCATTGGT
Organism: Bacillus sp. OV322; assembly: GCF_900112495.1. Taxonomy (GTDB): domain Bacteria; phylum Bacillota; class Bacilli; order Bacillales; family DSM-1321; genus Peribacillus. Next base: position 72,754 of record NZ_FOMA01000003.1, on the reverse strand, counting down.
TTTTGACTGAAGCTGATAAAATCCTTTTTCTTTTTCTTTATGGGACATCAAATACTCTTTTGTATAGGCGTCGCTTAAAGCCTTTTCTTTTGGCAATGCTTTTTTTTCGGCTCCATCGTCGTTCTGATTCATCACGCAGCCTCCTAACGCAAGTAAAATTAAAATGAGGATCCACATATGTATGCTTTTTTTCAAGATCGTGTCCCCTTTCAAGAATATGAAAAGCTCACATTCCATTACTACCTCATATTCCCACAGGAGCACAACAAAAAACATAACATTCTGACAATAACAAAACTTTTTACCCAGAAGAGAAAATCAGGTATAGGCCTATTACCGTTACGGATTCAGCGGAATCCTTCAAAGCAGATACAAAAAAACCCCTCCGCTGCCGGAGAGGGGCACTGTCATTTCACTTCTGTTTGAAGGATCCTCAGGAATTTAGGGCTCTCATTAGTGAACACAAGGTACTTGTCATGCCGGGTCTCAATGAGCAGGCGATCTGTGCTGGCATAGGGAAAACCTAGCCTTACAGTGGCAGATGGATCTCCGGCATAGGTATCATCCTGCTTAATAGAAAGAATGTCATTCTTCGGAATTTCAATATGTGACAGCTGCCATTTTAAAATAATGAAGTCTTCATTATCCATGATTTCTACAGTCATTGCAATTGCCCCCTTTATATATTACCTCACAATAAATAGTACCATATTTTTACAAAGGATAGGGTCTTCTCTGCATAAACAACAATCATGAAAGGGCCTTTATAGGATTCAGGCAGAAAAAAGGCGGAGCAATCTGGCATTGCTCCGCTTTTCATCTTATTTAATTGTAACGATTTTCACTGTCATATCTCCGCCTGGAGTCATGACTGTAACCGTGTCGCCTACTTTTTTGCCCATAAGGCTTGCAGCGATTGGAGAGTCGTTTGAAATTTTGCCTTCAAACGGATCTGCTTCTGCACTTCCGACGATTGAATAGGTTTCTTCGTCGCCATTTGGAAGCTCAACAAATGTGACCGTCTTGCCAAGTGTTACTGTATCTGAATTCGTATCGCTTTCTTCAATGATCTTTGCATTACGGATCATATTTTCTAAAGTGGTGATACGGCCTTCAACAAAAGCCTGCTCGTCTTTTGCGGAATCGTACTCAGAGTTCTCGGAAAGATCGCCAAAGCTTCTTGCGATTTTAATTCTTTCCACAACTTCTTTCCTTTTTACCGTCTTTAAGTTTTCAAGCTCTTGCTCCAGTTTCTCTTTTCCTTCTTTTGTCATGGGAAATACTTTTTCTATAGCCAAAACCCTTCACTCCTTCAAGTCCTCCGCATCCTGCCTGGGCAGCATGCGAAATATTATGTAGTCAGCTGCCTGAGCAGCCATTAATCGTCCGGACGCGTATAGCATCAGGTCCATACAGCGGAGAATACATAAGTGCGCGTCCTTACTGAAGGGCGCGCATTGACTAAGGAAATACCTTAGTTTATCTGCTGCATCTTTTAACATGCAGACAGCTTAATGATTCTGTTTCTTAAGATAGAGTATTTCCTTTTCCGGAATTTGTCCAGTATTTAACAGAAAATAAATAAAAAAAGGCTCTTTTCTTAAAGATTGTTGTTTTTTAATAAGTTCTTTGAGGCGATTTCTTGTTAAGCCAGTTGATTGGAGCGTAAGGTGCGAGACTCCAGCGGGATTAGCGGGAAGGTGAGACCCCGCAGGCGCAGCCGAGGAGGCTCACCGCCTGCCCCGCGGAAAGCGAGCATCCTGAAGCGGAAATCAGCCACCTTGTTCCTCAGCAACAAAGTTTACGGAAACAGCCTTAAAAAATATCTCTTACCTTTATCTATGCCATGTTATTACAAAAATGACTTTTGTTCAAGGATGGTTTGAATTTTAGTCACCATCAGGTCAATGGCAACATGGTTATGGCCGCCTTCTGGAATGATGATATCAGCATACCGCTTTGTAGGCTCGATGAATTGGTTGTGCATCGGACGCACCACGTTCACGTACTGGTCAATAACAGAATCCATTGATCTGCCGCGTTCCTTAATATCACGCGACATTCTGCGGATAATGCGCAGGTCGGCATCTGTATCGACAAACAGCTTGATATCCATTAAATCGCGGAGACGCTCATCCTCTAAAATGAGAATGCCCTCAAGGATGATCACTTCTTTTGGGTCTACCGTGATAATTTCTTCTGCCCGTGTATGGATGGAATAATCATATACAGGCTTTTCAATGGGCTCATACTTCAAAAGCTTATGGATATGTTCGATCAATAAGTCGTTATCAAACGCAAGCGGATGGTCATAATTCGTTTTAAGGCGTTCTTCATATGGAAGGTCGCTTTGATCTTTATAATAATAATCCTGTTCAAGCATCAAAATGGAATGCCCTTTAAAGCTTTCAAAAATTGCTCGTGTTACACTTGTTTTACCAGAACCCGATCCCCCGGCTACACCGATTACTACAGGTTTATTCCCCATGTTCGTTCTCCTTCCGATTCTCTCCAGGCTTGTCTGTCCAAAGGAATCTCTGTCATGTTCCTTTTTTTAGCACCTGATTTGCATGCTGGGCACAGTGTTCAATTCCACTTCATCACCCGTTTACTATGCAACACGGTCATGGATCCTGTACGAATCCTTATTGGGTAAGGATTCTACTTGCGAAATCGAAACGAGTCTTTTTGCTAGGGTTCCCAAACATGGATGAATTATACTCCAGGGGATCCAAGTAAAAAAACTGTTCTTCCTTCGTTTTCCACTGCCGAAACTTACCTTTATTTACGCTTTGAGATGGCCACTCCGTCTCCAATAGGAAGAATCACTGTATGATATTCCGGATGATTCATAAGCCACACGTTATAATCCTTTATTTTACGGACTAAATTGCGAATCCGTTTTGGTTCGATTTCTTCTTCATTCTCAGCGACCAGGCCTTTAAAGAGAACATTGTCCGTAATAATGATGCCATCACGGTTTAGAAATGCTTCATAAAGTTCAAAAAAACGCTTATATTGCCCTTTAGCTGCATCAATGAAGATGGCGTCATACATATAGAGGCCTGCTTCTTCACCTGTCTCAAGTGCGTCGCCTTCAATAAGCGTGATATCTTCCTGCTTGCCCATTTTTTTTATATTTTCACGTGCAAGCTGGGCACGTTCTCCGTCTCTTTCAATGGTCACGATTTTCGTGCCAGGAAGGGCGTCTGACATCCTGAGTGCTGAATATCCTATGGCTGCCCCTACTTCAAGAATCCTTTCAGGCTTTTGCAGCCTAAGTATCTGCAGCAAGGCCTCCATGCCTTCAGGCTCCATGATCGGTACTTGATGTTCTTTTGCGTACTCCTCCATTTCGGCAAATTCGCCGTTTCTGGCCGGCAGCAGGGAATGAAGATATTCCTCCAGGTTCTCCTTCAAGCTGATTCCTCCTTGGCTTATGTAACACTTTTTCTTTCTATCGCAGAAAAAACCCGGCAGCGGCCGAGCAGGACATTATTCTGAAAAAATTCACTTTGACTATTTTACCACAAAAAGAGGGAGAAAGTGAATATCTCTCCCCCAAAAGACTAATGATTAATTTTTGTCAGTAATATGCTCTGCCTTTAAACGATTATGTTCAGCAAGAGTTTTCGAATATAGGACCCGTCCGTCTCCTGTTGCAAGGAAATACAGATAATCTGTTTTAGCAGGCTTTAAAGCTGCCTCAATGGATATCTTTCCTGCATTTGAAATCGGCCCGGGAGGCAATCCTTTATTTTTATAGGTGTTATAAGGAGACAGAACTTTAAGGTCTTTGTAAAACACCTTTTTCTGGTGCTGGCCTTTTGCATATAGCACTGTCGGATCTGTCTGCAGCGGCATGTCTTCTTTAAGACGATTATAAAAAACAGAAGCTATCTTGCTGCGGTCCACCTTCTCCGTTGCTTCTTCCTCTATTAATGAAGAAATCGTCAAAAGCTTATGCGGTGTGAATTTTTTTGCCGCTATATCACTTTGATATGGACGAAGAGAATCATCTGTTTTCTTAAGCATCTGGGAAACAATTTCATCCAGAGACGGATTTGTTTTGAAAAATTCGTATGTGGCTGGATACAGATAGCCCTCTAACGGATACATCACGTTTTTGTTGTAGATTTCATCCTTCAGCAAATTCGGATATTTTTCCCTCATCTTCAGTACGAATGCTTTATTGTTCATCTCTTTAAATACTGTATCCGGCTGCCTGCCTGTTTTATCGGCAATGATTCCCGCAATCTGCACCAGCTGCTTGCCTTCTGGAATCGTAATTTTCAGCGCAGCTTGCTTCATAACCTTCCCGGTTTTGATGCTGCTGACAATTTCCTTGATATTCATGGAAGGTGACAGCTTATACTTCCCTGCCTGGAATCCGGCTTCGTTGCGGAACTTGATATAATACTTAAATACACGCGCGTTTTTAATGATACCTTTGCTTTCAAGGATCTCTGAAATTCCTCCGATTGAAGAATTGATCGGGATTTCAACCACTTTCACGCTCTTATCATCCGGATCTGCCGGCTTAAGCGCCGAACTGACGTAAAAGTACCCTCCGATGCCGATTGCGGCTCCAAGAAGCACAATCACGGCTACGACGATCAAAATGACCTTCCTCACCACACGCGCCTCACTCTGGCGCTCCAGCAAGCCATCCCGTATGTATTGCTTCTTCGTTATCTTATTTTTCTCTTTATCATCCATTCCCATTACCCCCTGCACGTCCAAACATTCACGTACCTGCAGTCCTTCTGACAGGAAGCCTGCTCGATTATTATACTAAAAACAGCCAAAAAATACATACAAATCACAAAATAACAGTAAATCCAGCAAATTTCACTCCTCTATTAATGACAAACAACCCCGCACTTTGTCAAGAAAACGTTTTACATGCGGGGTCAGACCCCTAAAAATAATACAAATTTGCGCATGAAAAAAGCAGGCTCATTTGTGAGCCTGCTTTTTCTGCTTTGTTACTCGCCTTCTTCTTCTTCAAGGTAAGTGTTCAGCATTTCTTCGATCATGTCCCATTCTTCGTCCGTTTCAACTGGAGATAGCTCTCCGTCTTTGTTGTCTTCGCTTGGCACGAATGATGATGCGTGGATTTCGATTTCTTCTTCATCATCGTCAGCAGAGATCGGGTAGTATAGTACATAAGATTTTTTGAATTCGTCAGAGTCAAATGTGAAAAGAACCTCACAAAGCTGTTCGTTTCCGTTATCGTCTACAATTGTAATATTATTTTCGCCATGTTCCATATTATTCACCTCATAAAGTATTGGCTTGTCTGTCAAGGAATCCCTGAAGAATCATGACAGCCGCCATTTTATCAATTACTTTCTTACGCTTGCTTCTGCTGACATCCGCTTCTAACAGCACCCGTTCAGCAGCCATTGTCGTAAGGCGCTCGTCCCAGAGGAAGACAGGAAGCTTGAACTTTTTCTCCAGGAGCTTGCTGAACTCCTGGCTTGCTTCCGCCCGCGGGCCCTCTGTTCCGTTCATATTCTTAGGAAGGCCGACAACGATTTTGGACACCTCATGCTCTTTGATGATTTCCCCTAATCGCTTAATGCCGAAATTCCTTTGATCTGCATCAATCTTCACAGTTTCTATACCCTGTGCAGTCCAGCCCATCGCGTCGCTTACCGCAACGCCGATGGTTTTTGAACCTAAATCAAGTCCCATAGTGCGCATGTATTATTTTCCCTCTCGATGGTGCTTCAAATACGATTTAACCAATTCCTCGATGATTTCATCCCGTTCCAGCTTGCGGATGATGTTTCTGGCATCCTGGTGGCGCGGAATATAGGCCGGGTCACCTGACAGAAGATACCCTACAATCTGATTGATGGGATTATAGCCTTTTTCCTGAAGGGCATTATGCACCTGGAAAAGGACCTCTTTTACATCTTGTTCAAACGGTTCTTCGGGAAAATTGAATTTCATCGTTTTATCAAAGGAACTCATATAATGCACCTCTCTTTTTGCGTTCAACAGCAAGAACGGGTTCGGACTCCTGATTCAATTGTACAACACTTCATATGCTTATGATATGGATTTTACCCATTCCTCAACAAAATTAAGCGCTGCATCCAATTTTTCGGGATCTTTTCCGCCTGCCTGAGCCATATCTGGACGGCCACCGCCTCCGCCGCCGCAGCGGGAAGCCACTTCTTTGATCAATTTGCCGGCATGATAGCCTTTTTCGATATAATCCTTTGTAACTCCTGCAATAAGATTCACTTTTTCTCCTTGTGCAGAGCCTAGTACTATAATGACAGAATTCAGCTTCTGCTTCAAATCATCAGCCATTGCACGAAGATTATTCATATCTGTTCCCTGTACGTTAGCTACAAGCACCTGAACGCCGTTGATTTCCTTCACTCTGGATACGAGATTAGCTGCTTCAATGTTGCTTAGCTTTGAAGACAGGCTTTCATTTTCCCGCTGAAGGTCCTTCATTTCGCCAAGGATGCCGTCAATGCGTACAGAAAGATCTCTCGGGTTTGCCTTCAATTTGGCACTGGCTTCCTTAAGCAGGGAGATTTGGTCGGCCATTTGCTTATAAGCAGATGCTCCAGTAACAGCCTCAATCCGTCGTGTGCCTGCACCAATTCCGCTTTCTGAGACAATCTTGAACAGTCCGATTACAGCCGTATTTGGCACATGGCATCCGCCGCACAGCTCAAGGCTGTAATCGCCGATGCGGACTACCCGCACGACCTTGCCGTACTTTTCGCCGAACAGTGCCATGGCGCCCATGGCTTTTGCTTCCTCGATGTCTTTATAATTTATGTCCACATCAAGGCTTTGCCAGATCTTCTGGTTGACGATTTCCTCAATTTGATCTAACTCCTCAGGCTTAATTTGGCCAAAATGAGAGAAATCGAAACGCAGACGGTCATTTTCAACCAAAGATCCTGCCTGATTGACATGTGTTCCTAAAACATCCTTCAAAGCCTGATGCAGAAGATGTGTGGCTGTATGGTTTTTCACTATGCCGCCTCTTTTTACCTGATCCACTACAGAAATGATTGTATCATCCTGCTTCAAAGTGCCGGCTGCAACACTGACTCTATGAAGATTCTGGCCATTCGGCGCTTTGTGGACATCAAGGACATTGAGCTTAACATCTTCGTTTACCATTGTGCCCCTGTCCGCAATCTGTCCGCCGCTTTCAGCATAGAATGGCGTTTCGCTCAAGATGACCTGAACCTCTTCCCCTTCATGCGCTTCAGTGACAAGCTCGCCGTTCTTAATAATGGCTGCCACGGTTCCTTCTGCTTCAAGCTTATCGTATCCGACAAATGTGCTTTCAACCTTCACATCGCCTAACACTCCGCCCTGGATCTGCATAGAATCCACATCCTGGCGTGCTGCACGCGCACGCTCACGCTGTGCTTCCATTTCACGCTCAAAGCCTTTCTGGTCGATCGTCATGCCGCCTTCTTCTTCGGCATACTCCTCTGTTAATTCAACAGGAAAACCGTATGTGTCATATAGGCGGAAAACGTCTGCACCCTGAATGATGGTGCTTCCTTTTTCTTTTTCCTTTTTCATCACGTCAAAAAGGATAGCCAGTCCGTCATGAAGTGTTTCGTGGAATCTTTCTTCTTCATTTTTCACTACTTTAGCAATAAATTCGGCTTTATCCTTCACCTCAGGATAGAAATCATACATGATTTCCCCGACAACCGGAACCAATTCATACATAAACGGCCGGTTGATGCCGATTTGTTTAGCATAGCGGACAGCGCGGCGCAGCAGGCGGCGCAGTACATAACCCCGTCCTTCATTTGAAGGGAGAGCACCGTCTCCTACAGCAAAGGTAACAGTACGGATATGGTCAGCAATGACCTTGAACGCCGTATCTTTTTCATTCTCTACGCGGTACTTTTCGCCTGAAATCCCTTCAACAGCATGAATGATCGGCATGAACAAATCTGTATCGAAGTTTGTCGGAACATCCTGAACAACAGATGCCATGCGTTCCAGTCCCATACCTGTATCAATGTTTTTCTTTGGCAGCGGAGTGTAAGAACCGTCCGGATTATGATTAAACTGTGAGAACACCAGGTTCCAAACTTCAAGATGGCGCTCATTTTCTCCGCCAGGATAAAGCTCGGGATCGTTCGGGTCGTCGCCGTAAGCAGGTCCGCGGTCATAGAAGATTTCTGTATTGGGACCGCTTGGGCCTTCACCGATATCCCAGAAGTTTTCTTCCAGCCTGATAATCCGCTCAGCAGGAAGGCCGATTTTTTTGTTCCAAAGCTCAAACGCTTCTTCATCTTCCGGGTGAATTGTTACAGCAAGCTTCTCCGGATCAAAGCCGATCCATTTTTCATCAGTCAAAAATTCCCATGCCCATGTGATAGCTTCTTCTTTGAAGTAATCGCCGATTGAGAAATTGCCCAGCATTTCAAAAAATGTATGGTGGCGGGCCGTTTTTCCGACATTTTCAATATCGTTTGTACGGATCGCTTTTTGTGCATTTGTAATCCTTGGATTTTCCGGTATGACCCGTCCATCAAAATATTTCTTCAGTGTTGCGACACCTGAATTAATCCAAAGCAAAGATGGATCATCATGCGGAACAAGCGGAGCACTTGGCTCAACATTGTGGCCTTTTTCTTTAAAGAAATCGAGATACATTTGGCGTATTTGTGCGCCTGTCAGCTTCTTCATCATTTTATCCTCCCTAAAATAGACACGTTGGCGTCCCGTCCTGGCATGGGTTTGATGCAGCAAAAAAACCGCAAACAAAAAACTCCCATCCCCTGACAGGGACGAGAGTTAGCTCGCGGTACCACCCTGATTATGAGTCTAATTGCATCACTCATCACCTTCATCATAGCCTTAACGCGGCGTAACGGCAGGTTTTAGCTGCCCTCCGGACTAGCTTTCAGCTGTTCTTCATCTGGAATTCCTCTCAGCCATGGAAATTCCTCTCTTATGTGCAGGGCACGAAGATGGTCTACAGCATACTCGATCCTTCAACGATTTTTCATTCTTATGTATTGGATTATATTCACAACATCCCGCTTTGTCAACACTGCAGTTAATTTCCCTTGCTTCCTGCCGGACCATACTTTGTGCGCTGTATAAAGTGATATCTTGCATGAAGCACAAATACTTTGATCACAGCCAGGATCGGCACAGCCAGAATCATGCCGAAAACCCCTGATATTTCCCCTCCGACAAGCAAGGCGACCATAATGAAGATGGGGTGCATGTGAAGGCTTTTCCCGACAATTAGAGGAGAGAGGATATTTCCCTCTAAAAACTGAAGCACAAGCACGATCAGGATCACGAAAATCATCATTTTTACTGACATTGATGCAGCAATAAGGACGGCAGGCACCGCCCCAAAAATTGGACCAAAATAGGGAATGACGTTGGTAATGCCAATAATGATCCCAAGAAGGAGCGGATATTTTATTCCAATCAGCCAAAACAGGAGCGCTGAAATAGCGCCAATGCTGATGCAAACAAGAATCTGTCCCCTGATATAGCCCCCAAGTGACACATCCACATCCCTCAGGAAGGCCATCCCCTGTTTACGCCACTTTTTCGGAGTTAAGTACCAGGCCATTTTTTTTATTGCTGCAAAGTCCTTCAAAATATAAAAAGCAATAAAAGGTATCAGAGACAAAAGCAAAATAAAATCAAATATTCTCATCAAATAGCCCATCACAACACTCATCAGGTCATTCAGACGGCTTTCTAACAGCTTCACACTATCCTCAAGGCGCTCATGAAAGCCAAAAGGCCAGGAAGCTGTCTTTTTCTCCAGAAGATCCATTAAGTAGCGGTACTGCCTGATCACATCCGGCGCACTGTCTGACAGCTCGCGAATCTGCGTGGTCATTGCAGGTATGCCTTTATATAGAGCAAGTCCCAGACCTCCGAAGAAAATCAGGTAAATGATCACAATCGACCATCCCCGCTTCATGCCCCGGTGATGCAGGATCTCGACGACAGGATGAAGCAAATAGGAAATAAACGCCCCGATAAACAGCGGCAAAAGCACCGTAAAACCTATCGTTACAACAGGCTTCCAGATTGGCTCAAGCTTCATGAAAATATAAAGGACAAAAAATAATAGCAGCAGAAAACCAAGGCGGTAAAACCACTTAAGCCGAATATCCATTCAATACGCCTCCTCGTAGTAGTTTTTGTGACTTTTTGGATTTTCATGCAAACCTCGGCCATTAATCGCGGATAACGTAAAAAAACCCGTCCATTGGACAGGTTTTTACATGCCGAACATCCGGTCATTTTCTTCAAACAAGTCATCAAGAGAGCTCAAGCTTCCGTCCTCTTCTACTTGATGAGTATTGATCATTCCATTTGACACGGACAGTTCTATAAAACAATTCCAGCAATAAAACTGGTTTACGCCAATTTTTCCGATATCCTTGCTTCTGCAATTCGGACATTTCATTTCCAAAGCAAACACCTCACAGATCATAGACAGAAACAATAATGGCGTCCTTGCCTAACGCTGGAGGAAGCCCGCATTCGACCATGCGCCTTCCCTCCGAAATTTCCGAAAAGAAACCATCTGTCGTTTCATATGCTACAATCGTGCCCATTTTTTCCTGGAAATATACGTCATGTAAAAGACCCAGCTCTTCTCCCGATTCTGACATGAGCATTTTCCCAAATAAATGATCTCCGCTGAATTTTTGCAGATTCTGCGGACATTTTATCTGCCGGAGTGAGGGATCATAATCCTCAATCACAACTCCATGCTCTCCAAATGAATAAACCTGGCCGAGCGGGATATAATAGGTTTTCTTAAAAAAAGCCTGCTGATGGACAATCACACCCGCTACATGCCCGTCTCCAGAAATGGCCAGATCACATATCATGCCAACCCGCTCTCCATCCTTGGAATACACAGGCAGTCCTTTAATTAAAGAAAATGTGCACATCATCCCGCCTCCGTTCAAGTTTTACATCGTGCCTGATCGCTTCTCTAAAAGCTTTACCATGATAGTATCCGTGATTTGCCTGCAAGAAATAAGGTGAAAGGTTTTCCATAGGGATCTGCATGAGTATTATTTTCCAAATAAATGGATAATCGCACTGAAATCTGCCCTCATTCGAGCCAAATTCATGACAATTAGAGCGATTCCGTCATGATTAGAGCCAATTCAAAAAATAGGCTGCCATGTACACAAAAAAAAATGCCCCGCCTACATAAAGTCATAAGGCGTGACATTTTTCATTCCGATCATTGGATCTGTTTTCATGAGTGCTGCTGTGTAATCTTCTGCTGTTTCTGTGGAAATTTCAGCAGATATGCTTTCGTTATCAGCGTCCTCATTATCATTCATAGTTTCCTGCAGCCGTGTGAGCAGTGTTGTTTTTCTTATTTCATTATTCCGCTCAACGCCCATACGAAGGGCATCTTCTTCACCGCAAAGGATGAGGAATTCCTTGCTCCGGGTGATACCTGTGTAAATCAGATTGCGCCGCAGCATCCGGTAATAGCTTTTTACAACAGGAAGAATGACAATCGGGAATTCGCTTCCCTGTGATTTATGGATCGAACAGCAATATGCGTGAGTAATCTGCGAAAGTTCCTGTTTGGTGTAGCTGACCTCAATTCCTTCAAAGGAAATAATGGCCTTATCCACTGAATCTGTATTTTCCTTGGCAAATAGGATAGAAACAATCTCACCCATATCCCCATTAAATACGCCGTTTTCCGGCTGGTTCACAAGCTGAAGGACTTTATCACCTGTCCGGAAAATTACATCGCCAAACCTTAATTCTCTGCGCTTTTCATTTTTATTGCTGTTAAAAACTTCCTGAAGCATTTTGTTTAAAGCATCAATCCCTGCTGGCCCCTTATACATCGGAGCCAACACCTGTATGTCCCTTGCTGTGTATCCTTTTTTACGGGCATTCTGTACGACCTTTTCGATTACCTGTGAAATCTGGCCTGTACCGCATTTTAGAAACGAACGGTCTCCCTGCTGCTTTTCCACATCAGGAGGAAGGCTGCCGCGTTTGATATCATGGGCGAGCTCAATGATGGAGGACCCTTCTTCCTGGCGGTAAATATGCTCAAGAGCCACTGTCGGCACGCAATTCGACCCAAGCAGATCTTTCAGCACCTGGCCCGGTCCGACTGAAGGCAGCTGGTCTTCATCTCCGACAAGAATAAGCTGGACATCATCAGGCAGGGCCTTGAACAGCTGCTGTGCAAGCCAGGTGTCGACCATGGAGGTTTCGTCGATGATGACAATCCGGCCATTGATCGGGTTATCTTCATCATGGGAAAATCCCTCGCTTCCATTCCATCCAAGCAGGCGGTGAATGGTGACAGCAGGCAGCCCGGTTGATTCAGCCATCCTTTTGGCCGCCCGCCCTGTTGGAGCAGCAAGCACAAACGGAAAAGGGTCTTCTTCTTTTATGTAATCTTTTATCTCCATGGACACTCCATGCAGCTCACTGTATAGCTCAACAATCCCTTTAATGACCGTAGTTTTCCCTGTACCGGGCCCTCCAGTCAAAATGAGCATCGGAGACTGGAGCGCCGTCTGTATCGCTTCCTTTTGCGCAGGGGCATAGTCTACACCAAGCCGCTCTTCAAGCTTTCCAAGTGCAAGAAGAAATTCAGACTCCGGAAACTGATCCTGATATTGGGTTTGCCCGAGAATCCGTTTAATATTGGTTACAATCCCTTTTTCAGAATAATAAAGAGAAGGAAGGTAAACTCGCATGCCTTCCTTGATAATCTTACCTTCTTCTCCCAATTTGACGATTTCCGAGGAAATATCAGTAAACTCTATACGATCCCGTTTATTTTCTTCCAAAAGTTTTTTGACACTCTCAAGGAGTGCCTCCGCTTCAAGATATGTATTGCCTTCCTGAAGGCACTGCGATTCTAAGGTATATAAACAGGCCGCCTTGATTCTGTCCGGATGGGAACCAGCTATTCCAAGCTGATATCCAAGCTCATCTGCACGCCCGAAACCAATCCCCTCAATATCTTCTACAAGCTTATAAGGATTGCTTTGAAGCATGGAAACAGTGTCCTGCTTGTACATCTGATAAATCTTCATCGACAGCTGCGGGCCAAACCCGTATTGATTCAGGGCAATCATCACCTGTTCGAGCCCCTGATGCTCAATCAGCGTGTCATAAAATGCCTTCGCCTTTTCACCGGATAGCTTAGGGATTCCGTCCAGCAGGGAAGGCTGTGCAAGGATTTTTGAAATCGCGTTCTCCCCGACAGCCTCCACGATGCTTTCGGCTGTTTTTTTTCCGATTCCCTTAAAGAGATCGCTTGATAAATAATTAATGATTCCTTCTTTTGACTGCGGCATTTCTTTACGGAAATGCTCGACATGAAACTGCATCCCGAACCGGGGATGCTCTTTTAAAATCCCGTAAAAGGTATACGTCTCATCTTCATGAATACGAGGGAAGTAGCCTGTCACAACCGCTTCCTTTTCATCATAGTTCAAATTGGTCTCATCAACACGGATCCGCACAACCGAGTACATATTGCCTTCATTATGAAAAATAGTGACAAGCTGGCGCCCTTTCATAAACGGTTTTTCTTCTGAGAACAAATCCAGCGAATCCTGCTGTCCCATAGCGCTTCCCTCCTTTCATGAGAATGAATTAATTTTCTTCTGTTTCAGAAAGCGACTTAATCAGTTTCACACCGTGTGCTGCAAGCATATGGTCCGGCTGAACTTCAAGCGCTTTTTCAAAATACTCCAAGGCCTTCTCAGCATCTTCAAAATATCCGGCATAAGCAACTCCTAGATTATAATAAGCATCACCATGATTAGGATCCTGCTCAACAATTTGTTTCAGCTGATTAACCAGCTCATCATAAAGCTCAAGTCCAGCCAGGCTTAATGCAAACTGAAATCTTGCGTCAACATCGGCCGGATTCAATTCAACGGCACGCTGCAGGTAGGGCATGGCCAGTTTCTGCTGATCCAGGGACATGAGCGAAAGTCCCAGCATAAAGTATGCATCACTGTTATTCAGGCCGTTTGAAACCGCCTTTTGAAACATTTCAGATGCCGCTTGAAACTTCTCTGTATCATAATATAAATTGCCAAGCGAATAATAAGCAGCCGCAGCTTTCTCATCAAGTCCGATGGCTTTTTGGTAAAAATTCTCCGCTTTATCAAGCTCGCCTACTGCAGTAAGCACATTCCCGAAATTAATATATGCCACAGGATCCTTCGGGCTTTCTTCAATCGCCTCTGAAAATACCTTTACTGCTTCTTCGTACTTGCCTTCTTGCATAAACTGAATTCCTTGCTGATTTTTATCCATAATATCTCACGCTCCAATTTTTCTACATTGAATTATACCATAAAATTAAAAAACAAAGCTCCCTGGAAGATGTGCTTTCTGATTATAAAATGACACATCAAAGGTCCATTCATCAAAAACTTCATTCTGATTTTAGCTCACTGAAAATCTTCATTTTTTTGATAGCCCAGTGACTTTCATATAGTCTGGCACTATTATAAACTGTTCAGAATCTCTTTTATTATAAGAAATCGCGCTTGATTTTTTCCAGTTAATTGGATAATCGATTCAATTACGCCTTGATTAGAGCCAAATCCCCTTCCATTAGAGCGAAATCCAGTCCCATTCGAGCCAGATTCCCTAGGATTCGAGCCAAACCGAAATTCTGGCCTGAAATGAGATACCAATAGGAAACTTTGTCTCCTGTTTTTACTGCAAACAGCTGTATCATATCCTGAATGTGAATCAGCCTTATTGAATTCCCATTCTGGATAGACAATCCCCATTAAAATAACAAAAAAGCCAAATCCCTCAAATAAGGAATTTGACTTTTTTAATGCAAAAGATTTTCAAGACTCATGCGGGCTCAGCGCACGCCCCGCGGAAAGCGAAGCATCCCTTCGCTCCAAACAGCCGGTTAATGTAACAAAGTTAACCAGATTTCACTCAGGAGTTCGCCCGGTATTAACCCACATAGGTTAATTTTTTTCCGTCTTTAAAGATTTCATCGATCGTTCCGCCGCCAAGACATACTTCACCATCGTAAAAAACGACAGCTTGTCCTGGAGTGACTGCACGGCTTGGCTCGAAGAAAATCACTTCCACATCTCCGTCCTCTTTCACTTTGACAGTTACCTTGCTGTCCGGCTGGCGGTAGCGGAATTTGGCAGTACATGTGAATTCTTGAGATGGTGCATGGTCCGCCACCCAGCTTACATTCACTGCGTTAATGGAATCCGAGTAAAGTTTTTCATTGTCAAAGCCTTGTCCTACATACAAGATGTTTTTCTTAAGATCTTTTCCAATGACAAACCATGGTTCCCCGCTTCCGCCGATTCCAAGTCCATGGCGCTGGCCGATTGTATGGTACATCAATCCATCATGACGGCCCATGACTACACCGTCAAGAGTTTCCATATTGCCTGGCTGTGCCGGAAGATAGCCGCTGAGAAATTCCTTGAAGTTTCTTTCGCCGATAAAGCAGATTCCTGTTGAATCTTTTTTTGCGGCAGTGGCAAGGCCTGCTTCCTGGGCAATTTTACGGACTTCTTTTTTATCAATACCTCCAAGCGGGAACATCACTTTTTCCAGCTGGCTTTGAGTTAATTGGTTCAAGAAATACGTCTGGTCTTTATTTTCGTCCACACCGCGGAGCATTTTGTAGTCTACATCGCGGAATTCCACCTGGGCATAATGGCCGGTAGCCAGATAATCCGCACCAAGGCTGACTGCATGTTCAAGGAAAGCCTTGAATTTGATTTCCTTATTGCACATAACATCTGGGTTTGGTGTTCTTCCTGCTTTGTATTCATCCAAAAAGTAGGTAAACACTTTGTCCCAGTATTGTTTTTCGAAATTTACTGCGTAATATGGTATGCCGATCTGGTTGCAGACGGCAATTACATCATTGTAATCTTCTGTTGCGGTGCACACACCGTTTTCATCGGTATCGTCCCAGTTTTTCATGAAAATCCCGACTACATCATAGCCCTGGTTTTTCAGCATGAGAGCTGCAACAGAAGAATCGACTCCACCAGACATGCCGACTACGACACGGGTGTCTTTTGGCGCTTTATTCATCTTTCTGCTCCTTTAAAACTTTATTTTAGCAATCTGCGAATGATTTTTGCAGTTTCCTCCGCTGCCTGCCTTACTTGTTCTTCCGTATTATTCAAACCGAAGCTGAAACGGATTGAGTTTTTCGTGCGTTCGGAGTTTTTTCCGAACATCGCTACAAGAACATGTGAAGGCTCAATCGAACCAGCTGTGCACGCAGATCCGCTGGATACAGCGACCCCTGCCAAATCCAGGTTGACGAGCATCGATTCGACATTCGTTCCCGGAAAGCTGAAGTTGATCACATGCGGCAGTGTGTTTTCCAGTGAGCCATTCAGCTCATACCGGACACCCTGTTCATTCATGACAGAAAGCATAATGTTCTTGAATTCTTTGTATTGCTTAGCTTTTTCTTCTCTAGAAGCTTGGGCAATAGCGGCTGCTTTAGCAAAACCTGCAATCGCAGGCACACTTTCTGTACCCGCTCTCCGCTTGCGCTCCTGATCGCCGCCATATAGATGCGGCTGGTGTTTGATGCCATTTTTCACGTATAAAAAACCGATTCCCTTAGGGCCATTGATCTTATGCGCCGAAACAGAAAGCAAATCCACTCCGAGTTCGTTCACATCCAAATCCGCCAATCCATAAGCCTGTACAGCATCAGTATGGAAATAAGCTGGATGGTTCTTTAGAATCCTGCCTATTTCGCCGATAGGCTGCACTGCGCCGGTTTCATTATTGGCATACATTACAGAAACAAGGATCGTATCCTCTCTTAGAGCTTTCTTCAAGTCGTCAAGAGAAACGATTCCTTCCTCGCTGACGGGCAGATACGTGACCTCAAACCCGGACTTTTCGAGAAAATGGCATGTATGAAGAATAGCATGATGTTCAATTTCAGTGGTAATAATGTGCTTGCCCCTCGCCTGGCTGCTAAAGGCAATTCCAGTCAGTGCGGTGTTATCTGCCTCCGTGCCGCCGCTTGTAAAAATGATTTCATTTTGTGCGGCACCGATGCTGCCTGCAATCACAGCACGTGATTCATCGAGAATATGACGTGCCTGCCTGCCAAATGAATGGATGCTGGACGGATTACCAAAGTCCCCTTCCATCACCTTCATCATTGTACTGATGACTTCCGGATGCATAGGAGAGGTTGCCGCATGATCCAAATAGATTTTTTCCACTTTTTTCATCCTCCAATAAGAAAACCAGCCAGCACCCTGAAAAAATCAAGCGCTGGCAGGTGTAGCATTAGATATAATACATATAAGAATCTTGCTCGCCGCTGTCATTATAATTGGCAAGGTCGTCAAGCGTTGTGCTGTCCAAAACATCCTTGACAGCGTCTCTGATGCGGATCCAAAGCTGGCGCTTGACCGGCTCTTCATCCTCAATTCCTTCTACAGGTGTAATCGGGCCTTCAAGCACCCGGATGATATCTCCGGATGTGATTTCCTTTGGATCGCGTCCAAGTACATATCCGCCATAAGCTCCTCGGATACTGCGGACAAGTCCTGCATTTCTAAGAGGTGCAATCAGCTGTTCCAGGTAGTGCTCGGACAAATCATGTGCATTGGCAATCGACTTAAGTGAAGTCGGGCCTTCTCCATGTTTTTTTGCAAGCTCAATCATAATAGTCAAGCCGTAACGGCCTTTTGTTGAGATTCTCATAGTTTTTACACCTCAATTTTTTTTGATGCTTTAAATCTATATATGTGATTCTTGGTTTAGTGTTTTAAAACCGCAGTCGGCACAAGAAATTATAGCACACAACCGCCATAAATGCATTTCCCCTTCATTATATAGTATGATAAGGACAGAAACCTACTTGATTCCAGGAGAGGTGCTTATGAATATTAAACCGCTCGCTTTCCGTATGCGTCCCCATTCGATTGAAGATATCATCGGACAGGACCATCTTACAGGCGATGGAAAAATTATCAATCGCATGGTCAAAGCCAAACAGCTTTCCTCCATGATTCTATATGGTCCGCCCGGCGTCGGGAAAACATCGATTGCAAGTGCGATAGCCGGGAGCACCAAATTTGCTTTCCGCACGCTGAATGCCGTTACCAATAATAAAAAAGATATGGAAATCGTCGCAGCGGAGGCGAAAATGTCAGGCAGGGTCATCCTTTTGCTCGATGAAGTCCACCGTCTCGATAAGGCCAAACAGGACTTCCTCTTGCCATATCTTGAAAATGGAATGATTACGCTCATCGGTGCCACAACTAGCAATCCGTATCATGCAATCAATCCCGCTATCCGGAGCCGCTGCCAGATTTTTGAATTAAAGCCGCTTGAAACAGATGATATTGTGACGGCACTGGTGCGTGCCCTTGAGGACAGTGAACACGGTCTTGGCAATTATAAGACTAATGTCAGCAAGGAGGCACTCACACATCTTGCTCAGGCATCGAACGGAGATGTCCGCAGTGCGCTAAATGCACTTGAGCTTGCTGTCATTTCAACGGAACCTGATGAAGACGGGATAATTTCGGTAGATGTAAAAACCGCTGAAGAATGCATTCAGAAAAAGAGTTTTTCACACGATAAAGATGGAGATGCCCACTACGATGTGCTCTCCGCTTTCCAGAAATCCATCCGCGGCAGCGATGTGAATGCAGCCCTGCATTATCTGGGCCGTCTAGCTGAAGCAGGCGATCTTGTCTCGATTGCCCGCCGCCTTGCCGTGATTGCTTATGAAGACATCGGCCTGGCAAGCCCGCAGGCAGGAGCGAGAACGCTTGCCGCAATTGAAACGGCTGAACGCCTCGGTTTTCCTGAAGCCCGGATTCCGCTCGCCAATGCCGTCATCGAACTCTGCTTATCGCCAAAATCAAATTCCGCCATCATGGCCATTGATTCGGCCCTGGCAGACATCAGAGCAGGAAAAAGCGGCGATGTTCCCGATCACTTGAAGGACGCCCATTATAAAGGGGCAAAAGAGCTCGGCCGAGGAATTGACTACCTTTATCCGCACAATTATGAAAATGGCTGGGTCAAACAGCAGTATCTGCCAAACAAACTCCGGGGCAAACAATACTACCAGCCCAAAAAAAGCGGCAAATTCGAACAGGCTCTCAGTGCCGTATACGATAAAATTGAAAAAGCCCCTCATTCCGGCAAACGCTGACCGGAATCGGGGGCTTTTTGTATATATAGCCACGGTAAAAAGGGAAAAATCGATTAACAGGAGGAGACAGCCGATTTTAGCCGGCGGGGGAAATCATAAACCCACCAACTAAAAAAGAGCAGTCCCAAGTAGAGACTGCCCCAAATTACTTTTATTATTGTTCTATTTTTTCAACAGACACACCTGGAATAGATATTTTCCCGCCCATTGTAGAATCATAAGAGATTAAACCAGTAGATAATCCCATGATCGTAATCTTATCGTTTTCTAAAACTCTGGACTCTACAATAGAAGGGTCAAATTCAGCAAACAGGATTCTATCGTAATCATCGTTAACAGCAAATCGTATCTGTACAGTATCGTCACCTTCAATGACCTGAACAACCGTACCGTTAAATTTAACTTTTTCACCAATATAATTATCAGGGGTTCTTGCTAATTGGCTATACGTAGTTCCTGTATCGTAGCCTCTCTTTTCTTTTTCTTCTGCTAATCTATCTGCTTCAGCCTGAGCCTTTGCCTCAGCTTCAGCTTTTGCTTTCTCTTCGGCTTCTTTCTTTGCTTTAGCAGCTGCTTCCTTTTTCTTCAATTCAGCTTCTTTTTCTTTGCGCTCAGCTTCTTGTAATTTAAAAAATGGAGCCGCTTCTTTTACTTTAGCGGAAAGCTTTTTGTTCTCATCAGCTAAGTTAGCTAACCGTATATTTCTTTGTTCGATTATATTATTCAGTTCCTCATTTTTATTTGCAGCTGCATCGACTTCCTCTTTTGAAGGGCCCATGTTTCCTCCAATAATGAGTGCAATAAGGGCAGTTAAAATATATGCCCATCTTCTTTTCGCAAAACCTAAAACTTTGTTCACATAAATCATCCTTTTCTTGTTGTTTAATAAATAAAAAGAACCAAGGAATTTAACCCCGGTTCATAGTATAGCAATCATATCCGACCTCTGGATAGGGTAATAACTCCTATTAAATGACTGGCTGATCAATCTCTCCCAAGCAGGAGCAAACTTTAAGTAAATAGGTTTTTATCAAAAAGGGCTTTTACATAATTTTATTTTAGCGATTGGCTGATTCCTACCTGAATTTGTGCTAATACAAGAGTGTATTTGGCGTAATCATGCGAATTTGTAAGATTATCATGCAGATTCCCCCTAAAATCGTGCGACTTCGGACGAAAATCATGCAACTTTTTGAATGAATCGTGCAGCTTCTGAACAAAATCATGCAACTGCAATAAATAGAGAAAAATACAAACTCTTTAATTGTTAAGCAACCCCGCTAGGCTGTATCTTCTATCCTTAGTCGAACCTGTATAGGGAAGCTGCAAGGAAGAGAGCATTCTTGCTGCTATTGACGCTGAACTGATACCAAGAAATTCACGCAGTTCCTGGTTGCTAATCGTCTCTCCCCATAAAAGAAGGTAGTCCCGCAATGCATCTATATGGGCTTCTTTAGATGCTGCTCCGCATTGAGTACAGATCCATTTGCCGTACTCTCTTTTCATTAAAAACGGAGAGCAATCCAGGCACACGACTCCCTTAATGAGTTCATGTTTCGTGATTTGATATTTTTCCAAAACACTCCTGTTATCTGGGATTTGGTTTTTTAAGAGGGTTTTTGAGATTCTTGCAAGGGCTTTTTCCGTAAGTGCGTCATGATTATGCTTGTTTTCGAGGTTTGATAATCTGCTGATGAGATTAGCGCTATGCGTGACAAGGCGTTTGACTTCCGTAGGGTTTTCAGGAGGCATGATGTAAGTGTAGGGATTGGAGATCACAACAAGTGTCTCTATGGGGATTTCGGGGAGTTTTCGGATTTTCAGCCAATTTTTCAGCTGGAGCTGCTGACGTTTCACCTGTGTAATCGGATCCGGAAATGTTTCTTCCTTATTGTTAATCCTTCTGACAAGCTGTTTAAAAGTTCGGTCAAAAAGCAGTGAACCGGAAAAATTCTTCACCTCTAGTATTAAAAAGAAACGGGTACACATTAACAAAGTATCTATCTGAAAAGTGTACTCTCCATCGAGAAGCCTGATGTCATGGAAAATCCGTATTGATTTATCGGGAATCAGTCGTAAATAATAATCTAGCGACAGCTCTCCTTTAAAGCCCGACATTCTTCTTGAGAGCTCATCCTCCATTTCCTTTCGCTTTTCATGCTGGCTTGGGATACGCCTCAAAAGTGCTTCAAGCTTTTGAATATACAAGGGCCTGCTTTGAACTTTATTTATCAAGGCTCATTTCTCCTTTTAGTACCAATTATAAATCTCTATGGTAATTGTGCATACAATTACTTTAAAACCTTTCATCCGTAAGCAAACAGGAAAGAAGCCCTTCCACAAAGAAGGGCCTATCATACAAATATATCAATGCGCCAATTCAGACTTGATTAATTCGCCAGTTGCAGCATCTATGCTGAAATGCCAGGTGTTTCTTCCATACTTGTCTGCTTTTGCCGGACTGCCCTCACAGACAACGGTTGGTTTTTTATCAACAGATGATAAATAGGAAAGCTTATATTCTGGTGGGGCAGCTGTTTCAAATGCCAGTGTCCCGTCTAAACGCCAGCCTATTAACTTGGTATTTCCCTGTCCGTCTGCGGCAATGGCCATTATAAGAGATTCCATGATATACAATCTCGCATTTTCCAGGTGTTCACATTGCACCTCGGTCTTACCGTCAAATTCCCAGGTGATCGATCCTGATGTTTTGTCATAGGCCAGAATTTCTTTTCCGTCAAATGTCAGGAAGTGAATCTGATTTTCGGAAAAATTTTCGCCGCATACAATGTATATATAGTTCTCGTCCGCATCTAAGTTGGCAAAGTTAATATTTGATAGTGCAACTTGTACTTCTTTTCCCTCATATGTCCAGCCGACACTTTCTAAATCCCAGGAAAAATCTATAATTTCCATACTCATACTCCTTTATTTAATGTCTCTATTCATCTTGTCTATAGATTTCCCTTCCCGTGCATAGGGGCGGGAAACCTGCATGGAGCTTTAACAGAGTCTATTTATTAGGGCGAACTGAAACGATTTCGAGATAATTCATCTTGTCTTCTTTCCAGTCAAGCATGATCTGCAGCTGTGTGCCGCCGCCGGGCAGATATTTATCTGCTGCAAGGTCGATTTGCGGGCCAACCGGGCCTTTTAATACCGGCAGCTCCACTCCTTGTTTCACTCTGTATGTGACAACCTTGCCGAAATCTTCTTTCCAGTCCGATTTAATGGCCAGCTTATTTTTGGCATATTCGACACCGGATATTGTGTCATATGTCCCAAAACTTCCTGGCTTATTTAATGGCTGTTTGTTGTCCAAAACCATTTCAAAGGTATCTCCGGATTTCAGGACAGATTTGACAGGAGTAAATCCTTCCGGCCATGGAGATTGCTCCTTAATCAGGTTAATATATGAATTTTTTATTTGTTCAACACTTTTTCCTTCTTTTGATGCTTCATAAAAGTCGTTCCATGTATTCCTCGAACCATGGTTTATGGCTTTTTCAATTTCGCCTCTTGTGTTGATCCTGTCGTGCAATTCTTCTGGGGTAAGCGTGCCGTGCTTATCTCTTAAATAATCCAGCCGGCTCTTCACAGGCCCCTTGTCCAGCAGATCTGTTTCAACTTTGGCCATGGTAAGCAGCTGATTTTCTAATTCTGCCCCATTTACCGCATTAAAAGGTACACCTGATGCTGCCAAGCGGTTACCTGGTGCATATGGCAGCAGGCTGCGGATTGTCTTAGCCTTAGTAACTCCTTGAATAACGGCCGCCTTAGAAGTGGCCATGCCCGTTTTCGCAACCGCTCCTGCACCTTTCGTCCCGACAACAGATGATACGACAGTGCCAAGGGCATAGCTTACCCAATGTGCCCGGGAATAGGCGTCTCCATGCACCATATCCCTCTCAAACGAGTCAGAAATCGCCTTTGAAATATAATTATACGTTTTAATCGGGTGAACAATTGCTGTGACCGTGCTTTCAATGGTTGCGCCAGGGTCTTTAACAAAATCCCAAATACCTGTCACCAAATCTTTTCCCGCATCGTAAAGACCTGTTCCTATCCCTTTGGCGATTTCCGCATTCTGCTTGCCCATTTCAAGCTGTATAACAATTTGCTGCTGTTCAGGAGGCAAATTATCCAATCCAATAACGTTTGCAATTTCCAGGAATTCTTCTGGGTTGGTTACAGTCGCGAGTTTCGCTTTTAAATCCTCGATCCGGCGTTTTTCCGCTTCTTCTTTCTTGATTTTCAAATAGGCTGTGTTTTCTTTCTTCCTATCCTGAAGCTCCTTATAAACTTCGCTATTTTGATAGGACTTGGCGTCAAAGTATAAAGGAGAGACCTTGCCTCCCCTTGAACTTGATTCCCTTAGCTGCGCAAGCAGGGACACAATGGCAGCCTGGTCTGCTTCAGATTCCGCATATTCTTCAAGCCACCCGCTGTCCGTCTCATTTACCTTGTCTATCGTTTCGAAGCGTTTCCTGTCAGCCTCTGAAATTTGTTCCTGAAATTCCTCATCGGAGAATGGTTCCAGATGGATAATGTCTTCTATCCGGCTGAATATGGCCTTCAGATCACTTTTTTGGGCAGCGACAAGTTCCTTTGACTTCCTGTCTGCATGTGCGACTTCCCCTTCAAGAAACGGCACTTCAACAATGCTGTCCCCTCCGAGCTTAGCCTCTTCTGTATCCCCTTCTATTCCATTTAAAAAAGCAATATGGCGGTCAACAAGGGCTATCCAGGCATCTGATGTGTCCATCTGCGCCCTGTAAAATCCTTTAATCGCCGCAGCACCATTCCCCTTCAGCTCATCATCCAGTTCGACGATGCCGCTGAATCCTTTTTTCAGTTCAATAAGCTGTTCTCTCAAATCGCTATATTGTTTGGAACGCTCCCCTGCAGCATGAATAAGTGCCTTTGCATCATAGATTTTCATTGACATCACGGAAAGTCCTTTCCAGTTTTTCGGCTGATTATCTTAACTAGGAGAATTATTTCAATGAGTGGATTTTCATAGCTCTGTTAATCTTGTCTGTTGAATTCTGCTGCAGGTGCTCTCTCAATCCATTAAGGGTAAAATAACCCGGACCTTGAATAGAATTAAAATATTTGTCATTTTATAGCATATAAAAATCTTAGAAAAGATTTACCATTTTTGCAAGAATATAAAAGTGTTACCCAAATATTCAGGTATATTAAACCAATTTTTTTCCTTATAAACCCATATTTCATTTCACTGATTCCCATCTTCTGAAAATGGTACTATGGCGTTGAGCAGAAAAAGCCGGAAACGCTCGATAAATGACGTTTCCGGCTTGTTATTGTGTTTCATCCTAATAATACGGCACCCGTTTATTTTTCCCGAAAATCATAAGTGCTTTTTATGCTGACACTATCCCCATTTATCTGAAGATGCTCATTATCCAGCCAGGATAGTTTAAATTTTTCTCCAGGGAGTATAAATATAAGACTCTTACTATGATTCTTAAGATTTTCCATTTGTCCGATATAAGTATAATCTGTTCTCCCGAAAATACCTCCTCCGAAATAAACACTTAATTTTTTATCTTTACTAGGCGAAACCAGCATATCAACTTTTTCAAGTTGTGATACATCGTATTTTGATAAATCTTTATTATAGTAGGAGTTTATAAAGTACCAGGTGATTGTGATTGCGATTGTAGCTGCCAATAAAACCCCACAACGTATTCTTTGTCTTAGCATTTTGTCTCCTTTAATTAACCGTTATAGCTTCTTAGAAGGCTGCAGGCTGGACTGTTCGCTGCCGCCCATTTCACTTTGGATGTATCTACAGTGAGTTCCAAATTAAAGCCTGCTGAGCTATTAATTGCAGTTTTTCACCCGTGAAGACAAATCTCCCCACTTTTTTTAGCGGTTTATTGGAGAATTATGGAATTATTTATTTTGATTTATTCATTGATGAAGTCAGACAGGTGTTGTTTTTGGGCTGGTTTTCTTGGAGCTTATATTTTTCCTCCGAAGATGCCATTCTGCGAGGCTTAAATTAAGTGCAATAGAACAAAAGACTGCGGCTGGAAACCCAATTGAAAATCCAAGCTTCATGACAAACACAAAGATTGGCATGAAAATGCGAAAGGTCACGAATACAAGAGTAATAGCATAACTGCGAAGCATCCACTCCTGATGCCTCTTTATATCCTGCTTATGAATTTTCCTAAGACCAATAAATGTCGCGGCAAACCAGAAAATGTCCAGTACAAGGAAGCCAATCCCCGATCCGGCTCCTCCTGTTGCATAATAGGCCAGATAAATTCCCGCAGGCACGCTAAGGAAAATGGCTGACATATACATTTTCCCAATTGTTCTATGCACCTTTTTATTCTTCCTGCTGGATTTCAGGAATTGAAAAGGTCCTAAAATGAGGGCAATGGCCCCTGTTGAAAGCTGACATATACATTTTCCCAATTGTTCTATGCACCTTTTTATTCTTCCTGCTGGATTTCAGGAATTGAAAAGGTCCTAAAATGAGGGCAATGGCCCCTGTTGAAATATGAAAGAATAAAATCACAATCCATAAATCATATGGAAAACTAGGGCTATTTTCCAGCTTGCCGGCAATAATAGCTGCATTTTTGGGATCTTGCAACACATAAGACATTAAAATATAACCAATAAAAGCCGCAACAACCACATAACAGAGCAAGATTTTCACATTAATTTTTTGTTTTGCCACTAACATCTCCCCCAATTCTTAAAATCCCATTCTATTATGAAATCCCCTTAAAGATACTATCTGCATGAACGAAATCATCTTCTCTCTCCACCCGCGGAAACTTGGGAAATTTTATTAACAAAGATGTTATCCCAGGCAGCGATGCACAAATATATTGAGACATAAGCTGTACATCTTCCTTTTTTAATACTCCTGCTTCTATAGCTTGTTTAACAGTTCCAATAAGCAAAAGAAATCCTTTTCCCGGTCATCGGCCTGTAAGCTGGACGGGTCGCTTAAGTTTAAGATGAACTGATAGCAACCAGCTTGAGCAGCCCAAAATGGATATAAGCATAAAAAATCGTTCTTAAACGATTTTCCATGGTGTTACCCGCCCTCATGACGGCAGCTTCCTCAATGCTGTCTAGGAACATTTTATAGCTAACGCTTAAAAACTGCTGCAGGATTTCTTCCTTATTAGCATTAGCAAAATAATTGCAGAACGCAGCAGGGGAATTTTTTATTTTATGAGAGATTTTCCTTATCGATACCTATGCGTATCTTTCTGCGTTAACTGCTGCCGCTTTTCTTTTCTGCCTATAATAAAACAATCACTCCTGATTCATTAAATAGAAATTTTTTACAACACTGTAATTTTACATCTTTTACCATAATAAGCAACTTCATTTTGCAATTATATTTCCTCGGATTGCCTTGGAAGCACTCTCTCTAATAACAGGACTTTAAAATTGAGGCTACCCTAAATCAAATGAAAGCACCCTGACCGGCATGAAACATTCCAAGTACCTCCAATCCCCTTCTTCGCCTAATTTCATTCTAAGTTTATCCAAAACGGTTTTGGGTAGTAGTTTTTAAGAAAGGAGTGATGCGTATGTGGTCTGCCGCAATGTGGGGCGGGATATCAGGATCTGCCGTACTATTAGGTGCTCTTGTTTCCATGTTTTTGCCAATCAAGACAAAAATAATCGGATACATAATGGCGTTTGGTACAGGTGTCTTAATGGGGGCAGCATCGTTTGAGCTCCTCGGCGATGCTGTACATGATGGCGGAATTACACCGACTATTATCGGTTTTATAGCAGGTGCCGCTGTCTTTACTTTATTTGATTACCTGGTTTCCAAAAAAGGCGCCTCCCAAAGAAAGAGGTCAGGCCAGAAAGCGGCTGCAGGCGGCGGCATTGCCATTTTTATCGGCACAGTCATGGACGCCATACCTGAGTCGATCATGATTGGATCGAGCCTGCTCGAAAAAGAGACAGTCAGCTTTTTGTTAGTAGTCGCCATTTTCATCAGCAATATTCCAGAGGGGCTTTCAAGCACTGCCGGCATGAAGAACAGC
Organism: Bacillus sp. OV322; assembly: GCF_900112495.1. Lineage (GTDB taxonomy): Bacteria > Bacillota > Bacilli > Bacillales > DSM-1321 > Peribacillus. The sequence goes on along the minus strand of NZ_FOMA01000003.1, from coordinate 45,469 downwards.
GGCTACTCGAAAACCAAAATCATGCTGCTTTGGATCACTGTATTAGCCATTTCAACATTTGCTTCATGGGGAGGCTACTTTTTCCTTGATCATGCTTCAGGAGCTATTATGTCAGAAATAGGCGCTTTTGCAGGCGGAGGGATCATTGCGATGATCGCTTCTACAATGATGCCAGAAGCCTATGAAGACAGCGGCCCTCTGACAGGACTGATCGCTGCACTCGGATTGCTGGTGTCTCTTCTGCTTGATCATTATTCATAAAAAAGCTTTACAGGCGGGGTGCCAATGCCCCCCTGACAAGCTGCCCGTTTCTGCTTCCCTCAGCCTCCCCCCTGCATCTAGAGAAGCCGCATGACAAATACCTTATCTTTCGCCGGAAACATCTTCATTCAAAAATTACCCCTTCCATTATTTTCTATGCTACACTGTCATTTAGGATCAGCCTTTTTCTACAATACAAGGTTTTTCATACGATTATTTTCTGGCTTCATATAACAATACTCAGGGGGTTTTTATGGAATTCAGAGGATCAAGTGTCTACGATGAAGCGGAGTTTTTCACAAACTATATAAAAAGAAGGGAAAGACCAGACAGTCCTAATACTGCGATTGAGGGGCCATTGATGTATGAACTGATCGGCGGCTTTAAAGGCAAAAGAATTCTGGATTTAGGCTGCGGAGATGCTTCGTTTGGCAGGGATCTGCTTAATGGGGGAGCGGCTTTTTATGCAGGTGTGGAGGGATCCAGGAATATGGCAGCCCGGGCATTATCAAATTTGGATGGAGTCAATGGGATGCTCTTCAATGAAACCATGGAAACCTATTCCTTCCCATCAAACCAATTTGATATTGTGACATCACGGTTCGCCATTCATTATGTGGCAGATATTAACCAGTTATTCCAAAACGTCCTGACATCCCTAAAAGAAACGGGAAGATTCATTTTCAGCGTCCAGCACCCGCTCACCACCTCTTCTTTTATCAGCAAACAATCGGGAGAACTGCGCGAAAACTGGGTGGTGAATGATTATTTTCTGGATGGAGAGAGAAAGGAACCGTGGATTGGACAGGTTGTCGTGAAGTACCCTCGGACTATTGAACACTATTTCCGTACACTTACCCAATCCGGATTTACCGTCACTGATCTTCGGGAAGGCACGCCAAAACGCGAACATTTCAGCAGTGAAAGTGAGTTTAAACGAAGACAAAGAATTCCTTTAGTGCTTGCATTTTCTTGTGTAAAAGGTCAGAGGTAAGATAGCTATGTCGTCCGGCCATTAATTCCCGATACCGTCCATATTGACTCATTCATCATTGGCTGCCCCGGCAGCTTTTTTTGTTTAAGCATGCATTCCGCTAAAAGCGAGCTTTACTTTGTATACATTTACAAACACACCACATACTACTTTTAAACAGACAAAACAAAGGAGATATCGAATTTGCCTAAACAAAACAAAATGAGCTCAGCCGAAGTAGGGATATTATGGATGACTTATCACAAAAAAACAATGATTCTCCGGATAGTTGATTATTTCATTGAGACATCAGATGATCAAAAGGCTAAAGCACTCATGCAGGGACTCGTAAAAAAACTAAATCCCATGGTGGATGAAATTTCAGCATTACTGAAAAAAGACGGTGCAGCGGTTCCAATCGGATTTACGATGGAAGACGTAAATCTTGAAGCTCCAAATCTTTATGAGCAGGGATTTGACATTACGTTCTGCCGCATACTTAAGGAAATAAGTATGGGCATGTATGCGTTACATACTACATTATCGTATCGCGAAGATATTATCATGTTCTATAAAAAACTTACGGACATAACACAAACCTATTATAATTTATTTACACAATATCTGCTTGATAACAGGATTCTGCCAGCGCCAAATTTTACAGAAATGCCAACATCCAATGAATATATTACTGACACAAGCTATATGAAGGGAACAAACCTTCTTGGCCATAAAAGACCCTTGAATACTATTGAATTCGGATTGTTGTTTCATTCCCTGGAAACCAATATTACCGGTATGCAGCTGATGAAAAGCTTTGCACAATGCACAAAAGACGAAGAAGCCAAAAAGTATTTTATAAAAGGGCAAAACCTGACAAAGGAAATAATAAAAGGCACCGAGAACATCCTTCTTGAAAATAACGTTCAGCCAGCCGCAGCATCAGGCGGGGTGGTCACTACATCAACTATAGCTCCTTTTTCGGATAAAATGATGGTATTTTGCTGCTATCTTTTAGGAGGATTCAGCATTGGCAGCCAAGGGTTTGCCAATGCTTTTGTCCTGAGAAATGATATTATTGCAAAGTCAGGAATCTATACGAAGGATGTATATGGATACGTTCTTGAAGGCGCTAAACTCATGATGTCAAAAGGCTGGATGGCGGAGCCCCCTAAAATGGAATCTTGATAACTACAAGAAGAGTTCGTAAAATAAACTGCACATTCATTCCAGGATAGGCTGACGATGAGTGTGCAGTTTTTTAAGCTATATTTCTTGAATCATCTCCACCCTATTTCCGAAAGGATCCCTGAACTCGAATCGCTCATAACCTGGGATTGGCACGGAATCAAAGATCACAATGCCATTTTGCTTGAGCCTGTTCCTCCAATAAAAAATATCCTCCACCAGATAAGCAACATGCGCTTTTGTTTTTAACCTGTCAAAACTATCCTCTGAACCAACATGCACATCCATATTACCGGTTTTTATCCAAAAGCCTCCCCGCCCCTTTAGCGGTTCAGGCTTTTCAATTTCCGGCAGGCCCAGCATGCCGCAGTAAAATTTCTTCCCCTCTTCTTCAGCGCCCTTAGGGATCGTAATCTGCACGTGATGCACACCCAGAACCATACTGCTTCCCCCTATCCATTTTTCATTGGCTCTCACTAATATAAGTATAGCTGGATGAAGCCATTAAGATAAATACCGATAAATTATCCCTTTTAATAACAATTTCTTATAACCGCAAAAAACAAGTTTCTCCATAACAAAAGAGCCGCGAAGTGCAGCCCTCTGATTTACACATAAATGTTCACATTCCTTACTCCTGTAATAATGGATGCCATTGTTCCGACAATTCCAATGATCAGCATGGAATATAATAAGCTAGCGTCTTTTAATATCAAAATTCCCGTTAAAATAATGACCGCATCTATGACTAATATGATAATCCCGACATTGACCGAAAAAACTTTTGCCATGATGAGCGCCAATAAGTCCATTCCTCCAGGGCTGATATGCTCCTTCAGCATGCACCCGACCCCGATACCGATCAGTGTTCCTCCAATCAGCACACTATATAAAACAGGCAAATGAATCAACGTCTGAAAAGGCTTAAGCAAATCAATCACGGTGCTCGATATGACTACTCCAGCCATCCCGTTTACAAAATATGATTTGTCATAGAAACTGGCCGCTAAAAAAATCGGTGCATTCAAGCAGATAAATACAAGTGCCACATTATAATTCATAACATAATGCAAGATCAAACTGACTCCCCATATACCTCCATTCAAAAGATGGTATGGTATAACAAATCCATTCAGGCCTACTCCGATGAAGATACTTGATAATAGAGCTATACAAATTTTACGGATCATGCCATCATCCCTTGTCCATTGCTACAGACAATATATGTCATGGAAGAGTTATTATTCCGGTTTGTTCTTAGACTCGCATTAGAATATTACGATAGTTTCCCTTAGCATCAAGTGCACACAGTCATATTTTAAAAATCTTACTGAGACTTCTCCGCAATAATTTTTCCGACTTGCTTCCATTCCATTTACCGCAAGGCAGAGCAACGCCGAATATGATAGACTAATGTTATCCAAATTTACCAATTAATCCAGAAAGCAGGAGCTCAATGAGCAAAAAAAGATTTGCTTTATATACCGCAATTATAATAATAGCCGTTTTAGCGTTTCTATATTTTAGACCATACTCTGAGAAGCTGACGAAATCTGCCAACCTTTCCAAGGAGTCCATAGGAGGGATGAAAATACACGAAAGTATACATGAAGGCAGTTTTATAACAAGGTACGGAAAACCGCTAAGCAAGGAAAATAATGATTACTATGACTATTATCATTGGAAAGGCGGATTAGAAACTGCTTCTATTAATTCCGGCAAAAATAAAGGATCTCTGATGAGGCTAATAATAACCGGTACGGAAAACAACATATACGATAACCCACTCCGAACAGAAAAAGGAATTAAACTGGGAGACAGTAAGGAAAAAGTGCTCTCTTTGTATGGAGATAACTATTACAAAAGCAATGAGCAAGGAGCAGACATTATTGGCTATATTGACCATAAACACAATCTAACGTTAGAGTTTTGGTGTGTCAGCAATGGTAAAGTTGCCAAAATTCAATTAGATGATTCAAGTGTTGAGTAATAAGTGTTATTGCTCGGCTTTATGATATAACACCCCTCCCGCCTGGATGGCAATCATAGCGGGGTGCATCTCTCTCTTTCTGGAAGCCTTTCAAAGTCCGCAAAAAACTTTTTCATGTAAAAGCCTGCCACATGGGCGGCTTTTATGTGGAAAGTCGTTCATACAGATACTCAAATAACCCACATTTTTCCTTCGTTTAGGCTGTTTTCGTAAACTTTGTTGCTATGATACAAGGTGGCTGATTTCCGCTCCAGGATGCTCGCTTTCCGCGGGGCAGCCAGTGCCTCCTCGGCTGTGCCTGCTTAGGTCTCACCTGATCTGCTAATCTAAGCAGGAGTCTCACACCTTACGCTCTAATCAACCTGACTTGACAATGAGAACGCCTCACATAACAAATTAAAAAAACAACAATTTTAAGAAAAGAGCCTTCATTTATTAACTATCATTTTTTAATCCAATCTCATCCAATTAATATTTTTTCCTCTGCATATCTAATTTTGGTTCCATTTCGTTTAGACATCCAAGCAAAAGCCATTGTTAAAGGTCCTATTCTACCAATAAACATCATGATTGTGATAAGAATTCTTCCTGCAGGGGATAAGTGACTGGTTAATCCTGCTGAAAGACCTACTGTCCCAAAGGCAGAAATCGTTTCAAAAAGAATTTTCTCCATACTTGCATGCTCTGTATATGTGAGCAAGAAGAAAATAATAAAGATAAATATGACAGCAATAACGCTAATTGATAATGATTTATTTACCAATTGCCATGATATTCGTCTCTTAAAAATGTTCACATCACCTTTATTAGATAAAAATGTCCAAAGAGTCAATAAAATAATGACAAAAGTGGTTACTTTAATTCCTCCGCCGGTAGAGCCAGAAGAAGCTCCAATAAACATTAGTACCATCATGAAGACCTGAGAGGGTAAGGTCATTTGTCCGATATCAATTGTATTGAATCCTGCTGTCCGAGTAACAACTCCCTGAAAATAAGATGCCCACACTTTATCTTCTAACCCCAACTTCCCTATAGTAGCAGAGTTATGATATTCCGAAGCAAAAATAATAAAAGTGGCAACGATATTAAGAATTAATGAGAACAATAAAACGACCTTGGAATGAAGAGTTAACTTTCTCCAAGATTTTTTTTGCCAAATATCCAATATTACGGTATAACCTATCCCGCCTATAATAAATAAAAATGTGATAACCAAATTAATTGCAGGATCCCCCACCCATTTACTTAAATTGTCTGGTTCAAGTCCAAATCCAGCATTGTTGAACGCTGAAACCGAATGGAAAACACCATAATAAGCAGCTTTTCCCCATGTCATCTCCTCGGCCCAACGTACCGCTAAAATGATAGCACCTGCAATTTCTACAATTAGTGTAATACTAATAATCTTTAAAACAAGTGTCACTACACCTGAAAGAGTAAATAAATTCAAGGAATCTTGAAGCAGCAATCTTTCTTTTATTCCTATTTTCTTTCCCAGGATGATGAACATAAATATACCTAAAGTCATAAAACCCGATCCGCCAATTTGGATTAAAAACAAAAGGACGATTTGTCCAAATACAGTAAACGTCGTGCCTGTATCCACCACTGCCAGTCCTGTTACACATACCGCAGAGGTGGCTTCAAACAAAGCATCGATCATGCCCAGCCCATGTCCTTCTTCCGTTGTAGAAATAGGCAGCATCAATAGGAATGTACCTATTAATATGAGGATGGAAAAGCCTATTACAAGAATCTGCGCGGGATGTAATTTAATTATTTTCCCCTTTTTTTTAACCAATTTCACTGTCGTCTTTCCCTTCTATCACATGTAATTATTAAAACCTTTCAGTATTAAATGTCTCTTTTGAGGACAAATTCATCCACTCATTGGCCCTCCCCCAAGCCCTAAAGACCGGACTTGAAACTTCATGATTATGATAGACGATAGTTATATAATTTCTTACATCTAAATCCCTTGCCTTGTTCTCTATCTCCAATTCCGGAATCAGCTTATTCAAGGTATCTTTCTGCTCCTGCATGGACGCACGAATCAGCGTCAATAGTGAATGTTCATAAGATGCGGTCTCATCAAGCAGCGCTGAGTCAGTTTTAACACTTCGGAAAAAGCATGTTGCAGCTTTGCGGGCATTGAGGCATCTCCTTTCTATTTTGACTATTATTATCACTATAAAAAGAACGAAGACTGCTTCTGCAAAATGCGAAACAGCCATGGAAAAACCTCGGATTCTAATTGGCTACTCTTCTCCTAAAATGGCGACAGGACTGAAGGATTCATAGTGAACGTGTTCTTTCGATACTCCCCATTCATCCAGAGCTTTAATGATTGTCTCCATAAAAGGAAGAGAACCGCAAAGATAAAATTGCGCGTCCTTAGTGCCAGCATTCGCTTTTAAGAAGTTTAAATCAACATAACCTTCTTTATCAAAATTTTTGGAAGCCCTATCCTCCTCAGTCGGCGCGTCATAACAAACCAAGTATGTTAAATGGCTGTTGTTATCTGATAGTTGTTTTAAATCCTCCCGGAAAGCATGGGTTTTACTATTGCGCGCAGAATGGATAAAAGTGATTTCCTTCGCTGTTTTTTCATTTACAAGAGTCTGCAGCATACTGTATACCGGTGTAATCCCGATACCTCCGCTAATAAACACAACTGGCAAATCATCCTGCTCAAGAACAAAGTCTCCTGCAGGTGCTGAAAACGGAAGTGAATCACCTGTTTGGATATGGTTATGTAGATAATTTGAAACAATACCTTCCGGCGATGTATCATGTTCGTCTTCCCGCTTCACGCTGATCCGGTAATAATCCTTCCCTGCTGCTTCGGATAGGCTGTAATGGCGGATATGGGTATACTCTTCACCTGGAACTTTTGCCTTAATGGTAAGATATTGTCCTGCTTTATAGCCCGCGATTTCTTTCCCGTCTTCAGGCCTCAGGTAAAAGGAAGTCACTTCATCGCTTTCTTTCACCTTTTTCTCCACAATAAAGCTGCGGTAGCCTTCCCATCCGCCTGTCTGATTTTTAGTTTCTGCATACAATTTCTCTTCAAGTTCAATAAAAGCATCGGAAATATAGCCATAAGCCTTTCCCCACGCTTCAATGATTTCTTCTGTTGCTGCATCTCCCAGAACATCTTTGACAGCGTCAAGCAGCGTCTCGCCCACTACAGGATATTGCTCCGCTTTAATTCCGATTGCCCTGTGTTTTTGAGATATTCTCTCTATAACAGGCTTGATTGCGCCAAGATTTGTTATATGCTCTCCAGCCGCATAAACAGCGTATCCCAACGCTTCCTGCTGAAGGCCTCTTTTCTGGTTAGTCTGATTGAAAATATTATAAAGATCAGGGGCCTTTTCAAATAATAATGTATAAAACCTTTTCCCAATTTCCTTACTATGCTCCTTTAATACCGGGGCAGTTGCCTGAACAATACCAATCGTTTTTTCATCAATCATATAAACACACCCTCCATTTCAATACTATAAATAGTATCCTCTTTTTGGGAGACCAAAATACCTGCCTGGCACCTTTAGCCAAATTTGTTAAAGAAACATCGTATTTCTATATCTATATCCTTTGTTTTGGTCATTAAACCCAAATCAAAAAATGTATCAAATGACTCAGGAGGTATCCTGTTTATATTCAATGCAGAAATATGGACATATGAAGCTGCAATCCGCAATATGATACAAACCAGCTCGCCGCCCACGCCCCCTATATTTTTAGTACATTCTCTCACAAACTTTGCGTTTTGAGACTTTGATTCTCAATAATTACACCATTCATGGTTTTTTCCTGGCGAAACCCGTTTTTATATCAATGTATGATAAACTTTTATATAAGTGTTATATGTCTATATCAGTGGGGTGTACATTTGGAAAGTACGCATTTAATAGAAGTCAATGAAATTCAGACTCTTACCAAGGGCCATGTATTATATTTTTTCAAAAATCAGGATCAGTATGTTAAAAATGTGGTCGACTTTGTCATTTCTGGTTTAGAACTGAGTGAATATAGTGTTATTGTAGAAAATGATCGTTTTATTCCGTTGATAAAAAAAAGACTTAAATTGTTAGTGGATGAAAGTCGCTTAAAAAAAGTGGCGTTCGTCAATAATTATGATTTCTATTTTGCCACGGGAGATTTTAGAATTAATTCTATTTTCGATTATCTTCCGAACTTAATTGAAGGAGATCTAAAAAACGATTTAGCTATCAGAAGCTGGGCTCATGTAGAGTGGCGGGATGAAAGGGAGGTAAGCAGAAAATTAATGGATTCTGAAAATGAAGCGGATAAAATTGTTGCCGAAACAAAACTTCTTTCTGTATGTGCCTATGATTCAGAGAGAATTAGTAAAGAATTTAAGGAAGGACTTTTAAATTGCCATAACTTTCTTATAAACGAGGCAGGGAAAAGCTAAGGGACAAATATTAATAAAGCTGAAGGCCATTGTAATTAAATGGATATAGTGTTAGCCTTAGTGTACATAGGTGTTTCCTATGTAAAGGAGAGTAACACTATGAACAACAAGCGAGTGCACTTACTCTTTATCAAGGAACTTGGACGGTTACTAAATGAGTTCAACAATTGTGACGATGACCAGGTAAAAAATATCATCTATCAAGATATTTTTTTACTTCGAGATGCATTGCATTTGACTGCTATTAAATAGTGGTCTTTTTTAGTCCGCGTAATATGAACCTCCCTCCATCAATACCATGCTCATTCAATCTAAGCAGCTGCTTCCTCAAAATTCCGGTTTATAAAATGTTCCCTCTTAATCTCTAATTTCGTTGAGATCGCGGATTCTTCCGAATATCACGGTAACCTATCTGTTTCCCGTACTGTGATGTAGTTTATTTTTCCTTCAGGTGGACACACCGGACCCCTTTTCTGCTTTTCTATTCTTATTAGTACAAGCAAAAAAGGGGGAAAATAAATATGAAAGCCAAAAACATTTGACACTGCATCCAATCGAGTTTTATTAGCTGAATTCGATAAAAATTGGGAACGTGAAATATCCGCTGAACTAATTGTCTATACTGCAACATATCATGATGCTGAAGTAAATCTTCTTCTTTTAGGAGGACAAACCCAGACACTAGTATTCAGGAAACGCAAGACCATCATTGTTGCAGAAGGACGTTTCACTTCTCACCTCATTCCTATTCTATTACTTCATGATCGGTACTTTTTAATTGGCCTATCGTATAGCTATTTTTTAATGCTAGCAGCACATGGCAAGGTCAAGAGGAAGGCAATGGTCCACAAACCTGTTATTTGATAAATGCATTTAAATTGATTAAAAAGTTTCGTTTTAGATGACTATACTGTTTTTCATTAGTATCTTTATATGCTTCTTCTCTATTTGAAGGAAGATCGGTATACAATAGGTCTTCTGTAAATTGAGAAGCTGTAAAATCTAATCTCTTGCCGTTAATGATATTATAAAAATGCCATCCATCGTGCAATTTAGTTTTCTTTATCTCTCCGCCCAATATATCATTTACAACTAATGCGGTGACCCCGCATTGCCCTTTAGCAGGATTATCTTTAATCAACATTGAACTTGTTTCTAAAGACCAGGATTTAAACAATGTTTCCATGATTACCTCAGCTGGTATTGTAAGACTCCCCATATGTAACACCCTCACTTTTATTGTGCAATGCTATTTTCTTCAAGCCCTTACGAAAAGAGTTATTAACCATTCCCCCAAATTCTATTTACTTCTTTCAATTCGAATTTATTAAAAGAAAGTTTATAAATATCCGGCATATTGAGTTCTTTCCAAAAATCAAAGCCATACTTAGTATCAAAGTAATTCATAATAAGAACCATTACATTGCCATGTGTACCTATTAAAATGTTTTTATCTTCAAATCTTTCTAACACTTTTAAAGTAGCTTTAACTCCCCTTTTTTGAGCAGTTACATTAGATTCTCCGCCTTCCCAAAAAAATGAAGGCTCTTTCCAGACTTTTGTTATAGCTAACTGAAAATTTTCTACACGTTGTGAAGATAATTGCCTCTCTTTGAATGCATCCTCAATAATAATTTCTTTTTCAATACACTTTGCTACACCTTCTACAGTTTGTATTGCGCGTAGATAAGGACTTGAAATAACATAATCTATACTTTCTTTGGCAAGCAGTTGATTTACTATTTTTGCGTCACATAAACCTTTTTCTGATAAGGGCCTTTTAAGTTCTTCTGTAGAATATTCAGAATGAGCGTGTCTTACAAAGTACAAATTTGTTAACAAACTGTCCTCTCCTTAAGCATGATTGTCATCACAAATGTATTTTGAGAAACATGATAAAATTGTCCGTTTAATAATTCCTATTTAAGGTAATTGGGATTCCATTCAGCTGCCAATCGAGCCAATGATGCAAAGTTCATTCGAGCTGAAAGCCAGAATGCTGAGCTGCATTCTTACTTGGAATCTTCCTCAATTAAAAATTCAAAAATTGCCGGTACTCTTTCTCTCCATGCCTGCTCGTTATGGACAGCTCCGTCTATAATGTCGAAGCGCAAGTCTTTTACTTTATTTTTCAATATATAGTAAACTCTTTCGCTGGAGTCCACATAACGCTGGCTTCCGATGCTTTGTGTATCTTCGTTTATGCCAATATCCATGTAAAACTTTTCAATGCCGGAAAGATCGCTGTTTTGGATGAAGCTCTCGATTTCCTTCTGATTGAACCAGTAAGCCGAGGAAACGGAGGCGATTTTCTTAAAGATATCAGGATATGCACAGGCTGCGTAAGTAGAAATCAAGCCGCCCATCGAGCTGCCCGCCATGGAGGTTTCTTCTGTTTTTGTTCTATATTTCTCATCAATCATCGGTTTTAGCTCTTGTGCAATATAATCAATGTATAGTTTGCCTTCCCCGCCTATTGTATCTTCGTTAACAGGAAAGACCCTGCTCATTTCTTCGCTTGGCCATGGCCCATATTCATCGAGGCGCTTGTAGCCTTCATGATTGCAGTCAAATCCCACTACAATCATTTTTCTGCCGCTAGCCGCCAGATAATCTGAAATCCCCCAGGATACACCGTAATTCGCATCTTCATCTTTAAAAAGATTTTGGCCATCATGCATATAAAGAACAGGATACCTCGTATCATTTTGATAATAATCCTCAGGCAAGTATACTCTTGCTGTTCTTTTTCGGTTAAACGGCGTAATCACCACTTCAAAAATTCCTCAAGCATAAAAAAATCCCCTCCCAATCTATCTCTATTATAGCTATACATTTCCAAATAGGCTCTTTGAATGCATAAACCCATCACTTTTCCCGCATACAAACAGGTTTTCAAGATAATCATGCAGCTTTCTTCTATAATCATGCAGCTTTCTTCTATAATCATGCGACTTTCTTCCATAATCGTGCAGCTTTTCGAAGAATCATGCAACTTTCGGCGATATTCATGCAGCTTTTCACATAAATCATGCAACTCCCCTTTTCAGGGACAGCTTCTGCTATAACCATGTACATTTACAAAACATCTAGGAATAATTACCGGCTGTTGTAGAAAAATATTGAAGTGTACAGATATTCCAAAGATGCGGGAAAGGAGAGGAAATACATGAAAACCTGGTGGCAGAAATCAGATAAAAAGAATTCACCCGGCGGCCAGCTGGATACACACTATCATTCACTGAAGGATCTTCTTGATACATGCCGGAAATCAGCGGATTTCATGAGGTTTCAGCAGAATAAGCATAATTTTTTGTGTATTTCTTATTTTAAGACTCTCGTCTCTCCTGAAATTTTGCACCGGGATATCTTTTTGTATCTTCAGGATAAGAAATTTAAGACATATGAAGAGCTGAAAAACACTCTGCCGTTTGAGAATATCATGGTTACAAATGAAGTTTCCGAGATCCAGAAAAAGTTGTTCGCCGGTTTTATCATTATTCAGCTGCATGAAGATGATACCACTGTCATGCTGGTGAATGCGCTGACAGAAGAAAAACGGGCCATTTCCATTCCAGAGCAGGAGTACAGCGTAATAGGGCCTAAAGAAGCTTTTGTGGAATCCCTGGATATTAATATAAACAGAATCCGCAAAAGGCTGCCTATTCCTGAATTAACCTTTGTAGAAATCATTGTAGGGAATTTGTCCAAAACGAGAATTTGTGTGGCTTATATTGACGGAGTGGCCAATGAAGAAAACGTAAATACCGTCATTCAAAGAATAAAAAATATAGAATATGACGAAATCGTGGATGCATCCTTTGTTACGCAGATGATTTCTGATAACAGAAATTCGCCATTTCCTCAGCTGATTGATACAGAACGCCCTGACCGGACAGCAAGTGTTTTGGCTGAAGGTAAAATTGCCATTTTGACAGATGGCTCTCCATCTGTTTTAACCGGGCCAACGACGCTTGTAGAGTTTTTCTCTGCTTTTGAGGATTACTTCCTGACTTGGCATATTGCATCAGCTTTTCGTTTGATCCGTTTGTTTTCGGTTATGTTTTCCGTTTTATCCACTCCGCTGTATGTGGCGATTTTGACCTATCATTATGAATTGATTCCGCAGGATTTATTAAATAAACTTGTTGCATCAAGAAGCGGTATTCCGTTTCCGCCGGTAATGGAAGCGATTATTTTAGAACTGACGATCGAGCTTCTGCGGGAAGCTGGCGCACGGCTGCCTACAAAGGTAGGACAGACAATCGGTATCGTTGGCGGTATCGTTATTGGAACTGCAGCTGTTGATGCAGGGCTGACAAGCAATGTGCTCTTGATTGTTGTGGCATTGGCTGCTCTTTCATCCTTTACCACCCCAGTCTATCAGATGAGCAATACCATCCGTTTGATTCGTTTTCCTTTTATTCTATTCGCCCAGTTTCTAGGACTTCTTGGCATTTCTGTATGCTTCGCTTTTGTTTTGGCGCATTTGCTTGGCCTTACTTCGCTTGGAAGGCCATATATCGCACCTATCTACCCGCTCAGGATACATGATTTAAAGGATGCCCTATTCAGGCTGCCATTTTCTCACCAGAGATTACGCCCTATGCAAGTAAGATCCCAAAATCCAGTCAGATTTAAAGACAAAGCCAAGAAGAAGAAAAAAAATCCGGATATTGAAGAATAATCTGCAGAGGTAGGATAAATCATGGTAAAAGAAAACCGCCAAGTCTCGCCGTTTTTCACCTTTTATTTGATACACACCGCACAAATAGGCGTGGCCATTCTTGGATTTGAGCGCTATATAGCGAAGGATGCAGGCCACGATGCATGGATATCCATACTCATCTCCGGATTTTCCATCAACCTCATTATATGGATGTCGTATAAAATACTGAATAAGGGTAAAAGTGATATAACCGTCATACATAAACAGCTCTTTGGCAAAGTAATCGGGAATTTTTTCTCACTCGTTTTCATTGTCTATTTGTTGGCTTTGATGGTCACCATCTCCCGCACATATGTTGAGGTCATTCAAATCTGGATATTCCCTCAGCTCCATACCTGGTATATGATTATGATTTTATTGACCATCACCTATGTATTCGTCATAAAGGGGTTCAGAGTCGTGACAGGCATTGCGTTTTTAAGTGTCCTTTACGGAATTCCCGTCATCTTCATGAATTGGTTTCCCCTTCAGGAAGGACACATTACAAGGATATTTCCCATTATGGATCATTCTGTTGGAGAAATTTTATTAGGCGCTAAAACCATGACTCTCAATTTTTTGGGCTTTGAAACGCTATTCTTTTTTTATCCATTTATTAAACAAGCAGAAAAGTCGCAAAAATGGTCACATCTTGGCGTCCTTTTCAGCATATTCCTCTATTTTCTCACTGCAGTTGTTTCGTTCCTGTACTTTAGCCAAAGCCAGCTGAAAGATACCATTTGGGCCACTTTGACTTTGTGGAAAATCGTAAACTTGCCGTTTATTGAAAGATTCGAATATACAGGCATTGTGGTTTGGCTTTTTGTCATCATTCCAAACCTGTGTCTTCTTATGTGGTCAGCCAGCTGGGGCTTGAAGAAGGTTATTCACTTAAAGCAAAAAAAGGGATTGATCCTGTTATTAATTATTACATTCATTAGCTGCGTATTGTTTTCAAACCGTGTTGAAATCGATCTGCTAAATACATACACGGGGAAAGCAGGCTTTATATTGATCTACTTTTACATTCCATTTCTTTATGCTTTTCAACTTATACGATTGAAGGCAGGTAAAAAAAATGAATAACAACCCGCTTCAAATTATATGGTGGACCATCTTTACCATACTATTGGTCGCCGGCTACAGCATAAAGCCCCGTATTCTTGAGGATATCCAGCTTATCACCGCATTTGGATATGATTATATTGATGATATGTATGTAAAAGGCACTGCTGTCACACCGATCAGTTCAAATGAAGAAACAGCCCCGCCAAAAAACAGCTATTTAACGGCAAAAGGACATACAAGCAAAAATATCCGCCAAATCATTCAGACGGAATCCCCTAAAACGCTCATGATTGGAAGAGCGGATGTGGTTTTATATAATAAAGAACTCGCAGAGCACGGAATAGGCTACTATATTAAAACGCTCAGCAGGGATCCTGAAATCGGGAGGAATATTTATCTGGGTGTTGTTGACGGATCTGTTGAAAAGATGCTCAAAAAAAATTATACGGTATCAGAAACCCCTTCCCGGTATCTTTCTGATCTTTTTAATTCCAACATGAACTTAAATCTTCCTAAAACAAATTTGCATTCATTTTTGAATACTTACAAAGAAGTAGGCCAAGATCCAATCATGCCGCTGCTGGATAACTATCAAAATAAAATCAGAATTAAGGGAGTCGCTCTTTTTAAACAAGATAAATATGCAGGATCCGTTTCGGAAGAAGAATCGTTTCTTTTTAAAACAATGTATGAAAATTTCGAGAACGGGCTGCATGAAATCAAGTTAAAAAGCGGTACTTTTTTAACCATCGAAAATCTTAACTCAAAGGTGAAATACCAAATGACAAAGGGCGATTTTTCAAGAGCAGTGGTTCATATATCCATGAAAGGAAGAATAACCGATGCCGGTCGTGTCACCTTCACTGACCCTAATGCTCTTCATGCAGTGGAAAAAGATTTCAGTGAGGATTCTACCAAAAAATTAAATAAAATGATAAAGAAGTTCCAGAAATTGCAAGTAGATCCATTAGGCCTTGGCGAAAAAATGAGAAGTAAAACTCGCCATTTCGACTTTAAAGAGTGGAAGGAAAAATACCCCAAAATGGATATTACGGTAAAAATGGATGTCGAACTGAGCCAATCAGGAATTGTTGATTAAACAAGCGGAAGGAGAGGTTATGTATTTGAATTCTATTGCTTTAATGATGGACATTTTCTATAAAGTCTTTCCTTTCGTTGACAAGGAGCTTGCCCACTGGAGAAAAAGAGCGGAACAGATTCCAGATCCTGTGCTTAAAAAACAGGCATTATCAAGCATAGGAAGCAAAGCTTTTCACTGTCAGGGAGGAGCTATTTTTGCCCTGCTTGCAGATAATAAATGGAACCGGGCAGAAACCATCAAGTTTATCGTAGGGTACCAAACAATGAGTGACTATCTCGACAACCTGTGCGACAGGGGCACCTCTTTAAATCCAGAAGATTTTTCTGCCTTGCATGAAGCCATGAAGCACTCAATTGACCCTGCACTGGGAAAGACAGATTATTATCGGTTCAGAAACGAAAAAGATGATGGCGGATACCTGCATGAGTTAGTGGATGTCTGCCAGTCAGTACTGCGCGGCATCCGGCATCACACCATCATCCTGCCATACATGGAGGCACTAAATTCCTATTATTGCGAGCTGCAGGTACATAAGCATGTTACTGTAGATGAAAGAGCGACGCGCCTGATGGACTGGGCCAGAACCAGGATTTCTGACTTCCCTTCCCTTGCCTGGTATGAATTTTCCGCCTGTGCCGGATCTACCCTAGGCATATTTTGTCTTTGTGCATACAGCACCCAGAAAGACTTTAATGAAGAAAAAGCCATTTCCATATTCAATGGCTATTTTCCATACATTCAGGGCCTTCATATATTACTGGATTATTTTATTGATCAGGAAGAAGACCATAAGGAGGGAGATTTGAATTTTTGCAGCTATTATCGGGATGATGAAGAGTTAATGGCCTCTTTTGCAAGCTTTTTCTCTAAGTCACTGGATACGGCGGCAAATATACCAGATAAAGGCTTCCACCAGCTTATCCTTAAGGGCCTGCTTGGCTTATATCTATCTGACAGTAAAATCAAGTCTCAAAAAAATGTCCGCCGGCTTGCAAGAAAGGTCATTAAACTGGGAGGCAGGCAAGCATATTTCTTTTATGGAATGGCCAGGGTTTACAATATGCTGAGTGCAAGGTCATGAATAAGTATATTTACTATATGGGAAAATTATAATTGAAGATAATCAGGAGGTTAATACAATGGAAAATCATCATAAAGGAAGTATCCAAAGTATTCTATGGAGTTCCTATGCCGCCTGCATGGATGTAAGTAAAGCACATTCCGCGGATTTCGCTATCAATAAAGGATTAAAAAAATGTGGACGCTAAAGAGACGATTTTTTGGAGTGCAGCATTTCCCGGTTTTGGACAAATACTGAATGGCAAATTAATAAAAGGATTCATATTTATTGGCATCGAGGTTCTAATTAATGTGCAGGCCAACTTTAACTTAGCTATTATATACAGCTTTCAGGGCGAAATTCAAAAAGCCATTCAAGTGACAAACCATCAATGGCTGATGTTTTACCCTTGCTTATACTTTTTTTCCATGTGGGATGCCTACCGGGATGCTGGAGGCGGAAACAAACCATGGGCTTCCCTGCCATTTGTCTTTTCAGCCTATTTCGTCACGCTTGGGCTTTTTTATTCCTCTAAATTAGAAATATTTGGTGTGCTGCTCGGCCCGGTATGGCTTCCTATGTTATTTCTTATACCCGGTATTTTAAGCGGGTTTATCATCCGCCGCATTTTACTCTATTTTTAATAATTTACTTTGACCAGACGGAGGTAACCCGGGATGCCTGTGATATCAGCTGTCTTTTTCAGTGCTTCGCATGGATATTCGGTACGCTAATTACGGAGTCATGCAAATTTCGGTGTTAATCGTGCAAGTTTATCCCCGAAACAAGTCTGTGTATTGATCGCAAGAGACCGGAATAAAACAACTCCTTCAAAGCGTGTTGGTTCAGGCAGAATTCTAACCGAACAAATCGACGGTGCTTATTTCTGATGCTCATGATTCATATAAATTTTATTCGGCTATTTGGAACACATTATTATAAATGGCAGTAAGAAAGAGTTTGTCGGCTGCAGCAAAAAAAGGCCAGCTCTCTTTATAGGAGAAACTGCCCTTAGGTGCGCTTAATCGATTTTTCGGATACTTTCTTTTATCAAGTTTAAGAAACGGAACATTTCCATAGATAAAATGGCTCCACTGACCAGTACAGCACTGAAAACGTAACAGGCAAGAATGTCGCTCGGAAGTGACTGATGAAGATAAATGGAACTGACTGAATAGGCTGCCAGACAGAAAATAAAGAAGACGAACAGGAATGCTGCTGATAAAAACCGCGACTTATGGCGGATCAGCATAAACCATAGCAGACCATACACCGTCATGAACAGCATGGACTTTTCATCAGCAAAATTCTCGCTAATGCTTTTTGCACCAAGCAAGAAATGAAACAGCCAGCGAACACCAATGGAAAACAGGTAGGTACCGATCACTGCCGAAGCATAAAAGATGCATTCAAGCCATATATTTTTCCTGTTAAAAAAGATCGCTGCCAGTGTAAATAAAGAAAGCACTCCAAGAACCGGCCAGGAAGAAAGATGCTGCAGCAGATGCATCAGACCGTTCCAGTGAACATTAAACAATGAATTGAGAACCGTCTTTACCACTTCATTAAATTGGACAAACTCATTTGAAATAACGCTTTTTATATAAAGAACCATCAAGGTAATAAACGAAACAAACAGCAGGGAAACACCTAAAATAATAATTTTTATTTTGCGGAAACTATGGAAACGCTGAAATACATTTTCAAAAATAAGGATTATGGCTTCTTTAATATATTCTTTGTTTGTTTTTATGACAAAATAACATAAGCCAATGGTACCAATAAGAATGGCTGCAAGGACGAGCCACTTTTTAATTTCTCCTTCAAACTGATCCCACTTCGGCCCCATCAAATCTCCGAGCCAAATAAAGGTTCCTGTCCATAAAAAGACACCAATATATGAAAAGATGGCGAAAGTCCGGAATGGAAGCTTGATAATCCCGGAAATAATGCTGGCGATATGCCTTACACCCGGAATGAAATAAGAAATGAGCAAGAGCACCTTCCCATATTTCCCGTACCAGACGGACATCTTCTCTATTTTCTCCGGCCCCATGTGGATAAATCGGCCGAATCTGCGGAAAAAGGGCTCGCCAAGCTTATAGCCGATCCAATAGGAAACCGTCACCCCTGCCACACCGCCCAATCCGGCTGATAAGACAGACAGAAACAAATTCATCTTTCCCTGATAGCAAAGCACACCCACATAGCTCATTATTGCTTCATTAGGTATCGGGACAATAATCAGCTCAAGCATTAATGATAAAAATAATACGATATATCCATATTCATTTAATAAATGTATAATTTGGTCCACTAATTTATTTACCTCCTGATAAAGAGCGTAGCACTACTTAATGATACCTCATTGCCGGCATAAAAAGAATTAAGAGAAGATTAAAATGAAGAAGAATTATTGTTTTAAAGCTGGCAAATCACCCAGTGAGGATAATAATTTAGTAACACCCCTAAAAATCTAAACGACGAGCCTGATATTTTCCATAAAAATGGAAAATTCATTCGAATTCCAGCCTGATTCGAGCCAAATACACCTTGATTAGAGCGAATTTCTGCTTCATTAGAGCCAGTTTCCGATTGATTCGAGCGAATGCCATAACAAGCAATTTCACTAGCGGAAATAAATAAAGCCGCCCGAAAATGGCAGCCAAAAGATTAATTAACTCAAATTTTAATGAAATATGAAGCTTCCTTTTGCTGTGCTAACTTATGCTGAGGATGGCTTGCTTTACGGTGCTGAACGTTTCTAAATCTGTAAAATCAATTCCTGCGGCGATACTCATTGTTGCTAAATCAGATCGTATACCTGTAAATATGGTTTTTACCCCTAATAATTTTAAAACCTTATTTATGGTAAAAATTCTGCCGGCCACCTCATTATCAATCGTAACCAGTCCAGAGAAATCAATGATAAGACACTCAATTTTCAGGTTACTGATTTTTGGTATAACCTTATCCATAATATGCTCACTTCTAATTAAATCAAATTCTCCAATTAACGGGAGAATCGCTATTCCATTTTGTATGGGCACGATTGGTGATGATAACTCAGTTATTACCTTTTGATTTTTTACATTCATTTCATCTGCTAACCGTTCTCGTTCAAGGATAGATTGAGTAATACTTAAATCGAGCAGGTAACCTGTTCGGTTATTTACAAAAACTACCTCATCTGTAGACAGGCCTTGCTTGATGGTTGTTTTGGCAAGCATATTTATTAGCTGGAGCTTAGTTTCCGCATATGGCTTTATAAGGCTGGAGATGTCTTCGAAACTAAACTGATGGGATTCTGCTCGAGATTTTTCCAGATGTTTTTTGTGCCATTGAAGAAACATCTCAGTCACTGATTCATCCGATAAATGTAACGAACTCCCAAGGAACTCCAAAAATTCACGGTTATTGGTTATTGACTTTTCGACAATTTCATAGGGAAGCTCTATTTCTAATTTTCCTAAATTATATTCAACGATTTCTCTGCTTATTGAATCAGCATTTCGAATTAAAAATATTGCGAAGGTTTCAATCCCGCTCACTATTTTGCCCCCTAGTACACTGCACATCTTAAACTGATTATATTAAAAACACGGCTCTGCAGCTTCTCATATTATAACATTATACAATGCTTCAAAGCCTGTCCCTATAAGCAAATAAAATAGAGACCCCGAAACGGGATCTCTATTTCCACCTATTTTCCCCTGTCAGCAATTCTAACGCGCTGCAGGCGAAGGGCATTCAGTACGACTGATACTGAGCTGAATGCCATGGCAGCTCCTGCCAGCCACGGGGCGAGCAGGCCAAGGGCGGCAATTGGAATGCCAATGACGTTATAGGCAAATGCCCAAAAGAGATTTTGTTTGATGTTGCGGATGGTTTTTTTACTCATCAAAATGGCATCGGCAATGTTGTTCAAGTCGCCGCTGATGAGTGTAATATCAGCTGCTTCCATCGCAATGTCTGTACCCGTTCCAAGGGCCATTCCGATATCGGCGGCAGCGAGAGCGGGGGCATCATTGATCCCGTCGCCAACCATGGCCACTTTTCTTCCCTGCTGCTGAAGCTTTTGAACTTCCGCGGCTTTTCCTTCTGGAAGGACCCCTGCTATCACTTCATCTATGCCCGCTTCCTTCGCAATGGCTTTGGCCGTCCGCTCGTTATCTCCAGTAATCATAAGCACCCTGATGTCCAGATCCTTTAACCGGCGGACCGCTTCTTTTGAAGTATCCTTAATTGAATCTGCCACCGCAATCATTCCGGCATATTTCCCGTCAACAGCAGCCAGCATCACGGTTTTCCCGTGATTTTCAAGAGCTTCCATGCTGGACAGCACATATGGTGCAAGACTGATATTCTCCTGTTCCATAAGCTTTCGTGTCCCGATAGCAACGGACGTGTGATCAACTGCTGATTTTATGCCATAGCCTGGCAGCGCTTCGAACTGCTGCACAGCTTTTAAAGGGATATTTTTCTCCTTCACTCCAGCAGCAATTGCTTGTGCAAGAGGATGTTCGGATTGATTTTCGGCTGAACCGATCAATGATAGAAGTTCATTTTCCTCTATTTCATATGCGATCACATCTGTTAATTGCGGAGCACCTTTTGTAACGGTCCCTGTTTTATCTAAAATCACTGCATCAATGACGTGCGCCGCTTCCAGATGTTCCCCGCCTTTAAAGAGAATACCGAATTCTGCTGCACGGCCAGATCCTGCCATAATGGAGGTCGGTGTCGCAAGACCAAGTGCACAAGGACAGGCAATCACTAAAACAGCAATCAGTTTTTCCAATGCATCGGCAAAATCCCAGGGATTTATAGCTAAAAACCAGATCAAGAAGGTGATAACGGCAATCCCCACAACAATCGGCACAAATACCCCCGAAATTTTATCAGCGAGGCGCTGGATAGGCGCCTTTGAACCCTGGGCCTCTTCAACTACCTTAATGATGCGGGAGAGAGCCGTGTCTTTTCCGACCTTGAGTGCTTCAATCTTTAAGAATCCGTTTTTATTGATTGTGGCCCCAATGACCGAATCTCCTGCTTGTTTATCTGCAGGCACACTTTCTCCTGTTATCATCGATTCGTCCACCGCGGAATTCCCTTCAAGAATCATGCCATCTACAGGCACTTTTTCTCCTGGCTTGATGAGGACAACATCGCCAGTTTGAACCTCTTCAAGCGGAATTTCTTTCTCCATTCCGTTTCTAATGACAATCGCCGTTTTAGCCTGAAGTCCCATCAGCTTCTTAATCGCTTCAGACGAGCGGCCCTTGGCTCTTGCTTCAAACAGTTTCCCGAGAAGAATTAATGTAATGAGGATGGCACTTGTTTCATAATACAGCTGGGGCATATGCCCGCCAGAACCCGCTGCAATCGTCATATACAAGCTGTAAAAGTACGCTGCAGATGTTCCAAGGGCTACAAGTACATCCATATTTGCGCTTTTATTGCTCAGCGCTTTATATGCGCCAATATAAAACTGCGACCCGATCATAAACTGGACTGGTGTAGCAAACGAGAATTGAACCCAAGGATTCATAAGCGCTTCAGGCAGATAAATTCCAGAAGTAAAAGAAAAATGGCTGACCATCGCCCACAGCAATGGAAGAGATAGAATGGCAGAAATAATGAATTTTGTTTGCTGTTTTTTCACTTCTTTGAGTCGGTAATCTGCCGTATTTTCATTTTCTTCTTTTGCAATCGCGTTATACCCGAGCTTTTGGACGCGGCTCACTATATCTCCAGTGTCTACTAATGACGGATTAAATTCTACGCTTGCTCTTTCTAGGGCAAGATTCACTGTTGCGCTTGAAATTCCGTCCATTTTATTTAAGACCTTCTCAATCCTCGCTGAACAGGCCGCACAGGTCATCCCGGTAATATCGAATTCCTTTTTATCCATCACCACATCATATCCAAGATGTTTGATTTTCTTTTGAAAATCCTCCTCTGAAACAATGCTTGGATCATATGTGATTCTTGATTTTTCCAGGGCCAAATTGACATTTGCCTCTTGGACACCCTCCATTTTCTTCAGGACTTTTTCAATTCTTCCGGCACAGGCCGCACATGTCATGCCTGTTATTTGATAGTTCGCTTCTTTCATTTTTGCTATTCCAGATTCACTCATACAGCAGCACCTCCAAGACGTTGCAGGGTATAATGATATCATTTACAGAAATCCCGCATGTTCCGCCGCTCATCATTCAAAGCCCTTAAAAAAAGAGAACGTGCCGGATAGCACGCTGCTCTTGTCCCTCTTATTTAAACCACATCGTAGCCTTGATCATCAATCGTTTCTTTAATTTCACTTAATGATACTTCTGAAGGATTGAATTCTACATCGACTTTTTCTTCTTTTAAATGGACAGTAACAGATGAAACACCAGATAATTCACCGACGCTTCCTTCAACAGCTTTTACACAATGTCCGCAAGTCATGCCTTTTACGTTTAAAGTTGTTTTTTCCATGTACACTCTCTCCTTTTTCCTACTATTTATAAGTTTACTGAACATCCTCTTTTTTCTTTACACCCCCAGTATATTATACCCCCCTACCCTATGTAAAGGATTATGCAAAAGCTCTTTTGTTACTTTAGATAGATGACATAAAAAAAGGCTCTTTTCTTAAAGATTGTTGTTACTTAAATAGTTCTCGAGGCAATTCCATTGTTATAACAGGTTGATTGGAGCGGAAGGTGTGGAGACTCCTGCGGGATCAGCGTGACAGGTGAGACCCCGCAGACGCAAGTCGAGGAGGCTCAGCGCACGCCCCGCGGAAAGCGAAGCATCCTGGAGCGGAAATCAACCCCTTGTTTCATAGCAACAAAGTTTACGAAAACAGCCTAAAAAAAAGAGG
The DNA here is from genome assembly GCF_900112495.1 of Bacillus sp. OV322. GTDB lineage: Bacteria > Bacillota > Bacilli > Bacillales > DSM-1321 > Peribacillus. The sequence continues at coordinate 21,804 of NZ_FOMA01000003.1, read as the reverse complement.
GTGAATGGCTTCATCCTCAATTTATGAACGCTTTAAGCAAACCTTTAGAATCCTATGGCCGCTGAAAAGGAAAGATTTCATATTACCAGGCAAACTTTACAGCAGATTAAGGGCTAGATGCCAACGCATGTCTCAATTGTCCATATACAGGTACATGTGTTAAATCCAATCCAAGTTCTGTAAACGTTTTTGCCATTTTTGGAGAAAACCCTGAAATTTCTACCTTGGTCCCTACTAGTTTTAATCCGCCTATTAGTTCAAACAATTTTTGAAAAATCACTGTACTAACACCTACAAAACCAGAAAAATCTATAATTAGTTTTCTAACGTCTAGTTTTACTACTTGATTTAGGGTGTTATTCACTACGCTGTCCATCCGTGACGAAGAAAACCCTCCCACAAGAGGCATCACTGCATCATCATCATTAATAAAAACAATCGGAGCAGCAACATTATCCAGCTCATTCTCCATTGTCTGTTTGTTTTGTTCAGTTTGATTGTTAAATTGTTGTGTTGTTATCCTTATGGCTTCATCAAAAGCAAAAATAATAGTTTCATATATTTGAAGCCCTTCTTCCAAGTCATTGCCATCGATGATTTTTGAATTACGCAGATATTTGAGTAAAGACAATCGGAATGATCCAAGTACTGCCACAGTCTCTTTTAACTGAACGCCTTGATTAAAAAAATAATTTAGGGAATCGTAGCCTAATTCATTTTTTGAAATCTCTTCTTTGCTAATTTTGAGACTGCTGGTTACCCGGTCCAAAAGTAAATGAAGCATTTCATAGTGGATATGTAAATCCTGTTCAGTAAATTTTATATTAAGTTCTTCTAAGTTCTTTGGTAAAAGTGTTCTGATTACATCATTTTGGTGTTCCCTAAAATAATCGACTACCCTGTTGTTAAATTGCCGCACTAGGTTCACTCCCCTTGCATAATAGGTTAAAACATACTGCCTGGTATGTCTAAAATTCATTAAATAACTTCTCTAGTCTTGCCTTAAATTCCTTCTTGGCATTTGTTAGTAATAGCGGGCTTCCCTGCTCGTTACACCAAAAATCAGGCTTGCTAACCGTCACTTAACACAAGGCGTAAGGATTATTTGATGTGTTTATGACAGCAGCCATTTGCGGGAGTACAATTACTTGGGCAATTCATTCGATTAATGACACTGGAGATTCATTTAATACTACAATTACCTCTGCCGTCACCCCGCAAAACTTTATGGTCGGCTGCTCACAATTCTAATTTAGCAACACAGTGATCTTTTGAAAAAAATCAAAAAGAGTGAAAAGAATTATCCCAAAGGACGCACGTATATGTGTAATATCTTAACTTAGCCCGTTAACCAACAGGTTCCAAAAAATCAATAAATAATAAAAAGGTACAACCTTAACTAGAGTAACTAAGTGTTAAAAGGATTTTTTTCCAGTAATAGGGTATTTAAAAAATGGCACCGTAATAACTGAAAATGAATATGACCGTGAGCGATATTATCTTTCGCGGCTGCTATTACTGCTGCGCCACTCGTTGTATTTGTACATGGCAATAATTGATAAATGTGAAGAATACTATGCTGATTTTAATTAGAAATGTGAAAGGTGTGAATTCATTTGGATAGACCACTAGGCATGTGGTTATACGCAGTAGGGTATGTGGTAATAATAATTGGATTTATATGGGCTATGTTTAAAAAAGACAAACGCCTCAGACCGCTATATCTTCTTGCAATCATTGCTTTCTCTATCCCAGCCTATGTATTTTTTAAGTTGTTTTTCTTTAATCCTGATCTTTAATTTAAGAAAATTCACTAATAAGGCATTTTGATTATCTCCTTGTTCGTGCAACTTCAATTTGCATGTAAAACTAAAAGTTCGTTTTCACCGCCTATTATTAATTTGTGCAGTTTTTATGGAGTTTTGAAAAAGGCCTTAATACCAAATGATGCCAGCCTGAACGAAGAAGATGTTAAAATGATGAGCTCCTGCATCAGGATGGACAGGGAATGTGCCGATATTTGCGGTTTGGCGGCCAGGGCCATGCAATCAAACAGTCCATTTGCACTTCAGATCTGCCAGCTATGTGCAGAGATTTGCGAAGCCTGCGGAAATGAGTGCAGACAGCACCACCACGATCACTCCCAAAAATGTGCAGATGCCTGTTTAACATGTGCGGAAATCTGCCGTAAGATGATTTCATAAATAAGAAAGGGAGTGCACTGATTCTAGAAAGCACTCCCTTTTTCCTGTTATACTTTCATACATAAAGCGTTCTGCATACTCTTTTCACATTTCCAAGGTAAAATTGCAGAAATACATATTAATCCTTCAGGGCAGGTTTCGGTACCGTCTGCTGAATTGGATGAAGCAGGGTGAAGATATTGAAAATCTCGTTTAAGCTGGGATTATGGTTTTTTATATGCATGTTATTGATCGAGTCGATTTCCATGACATATTTGCACACGGGCATCATCCATTCCCGGGTCAGCCAGGAGCTGCATTCCCTTCAGGCTCGCGGGAACAGCCATCGTGATGTTTTGGAAATATCGTTTAACCCATCAACTCTCCATCACATCGGATTGATGGAATCCCAGACTGATACTGAAGTCGTAATCACTGACAGCAGCGGGAAAGTTCTCGCTTCTTCCAGAAAAATAAACAGCAGCATGAAGGAAATATTGTACAAACATCCCGGCAAGGTTCCGCTGCAGGGGAAAATCCTTCAGCAGGACTGGAAAAACGAACAATATATTTCAACAGTAACAAGCTACTTTACAAAACAGGGAAACAGCGGAAATGTATTCATGTTTAAGGATACCAATAGTGTTAAATTATTGATTTCCCAGTTAAATCACCACTTTATTTTTGCAGGAATATTAGTTGCCGTCTTTATGCTGATCTCTATTTTCTTTTTATCCAGGGCATTAACACGGCCTTTGATTTCTATGACAGAAGCAACTAAAAAGCTCAGCGTAGGCAATTTTTCTGTTACTCTCCCCTCACCTTCGAGGGATGAACTGGGAGAGTTGTCATCTTCCATCCAGACTCTGGCCAATGACCTGAATTATCTCAAAAAAGAAAGAAATGAGTTTTTGGCAAGCATTTCGCATGAACTGCGCACCCCCCTGACATATGTAAAGGGATATGCCGATATTGCGAAAAGGCCGATGCTGGATGAAGAAGACAGGTTAAAGTACTTAACCATTATTCATGAAGAATCGGAGCGGCTTAGTGCCCTTCTTGAAGAGCTGTTTGATTTGGCAAGGCTTGATCAAAATGAGTTTAAGATAAAAAAAGAGGTTATAGACTTACCTACTTTTTTGCAGGGCATTTATGAAAAGATGCTTCCTGCATATAAAAATAAAAACATCCAGCTCACATTGGAAGCAAATGAAGATTTAAAGATATTTGCAGATCCTGCCCGTTTTGGGCAAATTCTTATCAACCTTCTCGATAACGCCTTAAAATATTCAGCTGCACCTGCACGTACAAGCATGAAAGTTTATAAAAAAGAAGAGGCTATTGTCATTGAAATCCGTGATGAAGGCATTGGCATCCCGCCGGAAAAACTCCCTTATATTTTTGACCGTCTGTACCGTGTGGATAAGTCCCGCTCCAGGGAAACAGGCGGTTTTGGGATCGGGTTAGCCATCGCTAAAGAATTGACTGTGGCACACGGCGGCCAGATATTTGCTGAAAGTGAAGTAAACAAAGGAACATGCTTTACCATACTATTGAAGGAGCAATAAGATGAATACCGTTCTGCTGGTTGATGATGAACCTAAAATGCTTGAACTATTAACACTGTACCTTAGCCCGCATGGCTATAGATGCATCAAAAGCAGCTCAGCAAGCGAGGCTTTAGATTCGCTTGAGCGTACTAACATTGATGTAATACTGCTGGACATAATGATGCCAGAAGCGGACGGTTGGGAAACGTGCAAACAAATCCGTGAAACCTCGAGTGTGCCCATCATTATGCTTACCGCCCGCAGTGATAAAAATGAAATAGTAAGAGGACTGAAATTAGGAGCAGACGACTATGTAGCAAAGCCATTTGATGAAGAGGAACTGCTTGCACGCATGGAAGCTGTGCTGAGGAGAACCGCTGGAGACAATGATGAACCACTTCTATTTAAGGAACTTACTTTAAATGAAGAAGCTTTTGAGGTTTTCTGCGGATCACAGCGAATTCCCATGACAAAAAAAGAGTTCTCTCTTTTATCATTATTTTTGAACTATCAAAATAAGGTCTTCTCCCGGGATCATCTGCTGTCGGCCATTTGGGGACTTTCTTCAGAAACAGAAGACCGGACCGTCGATTCACATATCCGGAACATAAGAGAAAAATTGCGCCAGGCAGAATTTCCGATTGATCAGCATCTGAAAACCGTTTGGGGTGTCGGCTATAAATGGAGCACAAATAACGAATGAAAAGAGCCCATCCGCTTTGGATGAGCTCCTTTTCTATTTCGCAGACAATTCATCTTCTGTTACCCATTTATGGTTTTTCACTTCTTTTCCTCCTGAAACAGGAGTGTAATCCACCATATACACGACCGTTTTTTCTGAAGACACAATCTCAGCTTCTGCACCCTTCATGCCCTTCATATGGTCTGCTTTGAGCGTCACTTTTGCACCAGGCGACAGATCCTTATTTTTAGCATCTTTGATTTCTTCCTTGATGACCCATTTATGGTTCTTTACTTTTTTTCCTCCATTTGAAGGAGTATAGTTCAGCACATATGCTGTTGTATCATATGCCCCTTTAACTGTTGCTTTTGCCCCGTTCATTCCTTTCATATGGTCTGCTTTAAGAATGACCCCGCTGCCAGGTTTATAAGCCGGATGCTGGGCTGTCTTTAAACCTTCCGGAATTTCGCCTGAGCTAGTATGATTCATACTGGAATGATCCATATTATGGCCTTTATCCGCTGAATCACTGCATGCAGACAGCGCAAAAACAAGCATGACTGCAAATATTAGCATAGCTATTTTTTTACCCATAATAATCCTCCCCTTAAATAAAATCTATATGAAGAGGATAGCTGATAGATTTGCAGAAATTATGCATATCAGTGCAGAACTCTGCTTATCAGGAAACTATTATCAGAAAAATTTTTTTACCCATGCGAGTAGACCTTGCTATAATGCATTTCTAAGAGGAGGTATAAGCAAAGGAATAAGCCTTTCAATATTTCCCGAATTTAAATCAAAACAATTTAGCAGGGATCTTGTAGCGGAAATCAGCCACCTTGTTTATCAGAAAAATAACAAACACTAAACACATATGGTAATATAAGGATATCAATACAAACAAATATTAAGGGAGATTGAGTAATGGCTAATAAGAAAAGTGTAATGATCGGATGGTTTAAACCCATTATGGCTGCAATTGTTTTAGTATTTATTATGCGTTCTTTTTTCTTTACCCCTATTGTTGTTGACGGTGAATCAATGAACCCCACTCTACAGGACAAGGAACGTATGGTTGTAACTAAAATTGGAGAACCGAAAAGATTTGATATTGTTGTGTTTCACGCCCCTGACGGCAGAGATTACATTAAACGCGTAATTGGACTCCCTGGTGATAGAATCGAATATAAAAATGACGTTTTATATATAAACGGAAAGACATATACAGAACCATACTTAGAAAAATATAAGAAAAGACTAAATGAAGGAAACCTGACAGAATCCTTTACTTTAAAGGAAACCGCAGTAGGCAGTGAAACGGTTCCAAAAGATTGTTTATTTGTAATGGGAGATAACCGAAGAATCAGCGAAGACAGCCGCCGTATTGGAGCGATACCACTAAAAAAGATAATAGGGACAACAAATATTGTTTATTATCCGTTAAAAGAAGTTAAAATTGTAAATAACTAATTTCTGTTTATGCATTATAAAGAGAGCCTTAGTTTAATAAGAAATTATTAATCTAACAAAGAAAACCGCATAAAAATATTTGCGGTTTTCTTTGTTAATCAACATTATGAATTAAGAACCGAATATAGCCCTAAAATAGAAAAAGCCAGCCCTCAAACCGGCTAGCCCCTTGGCGGAAAAGGATCATGTCCATGGCTGTCCCTTGACTGTATTTGGCCGTCTTTCCCGTGTATAAATAATTCGGATTTCTCATCTTTGGAAATCTCTCTCGCCATATCCACAGCCTCTTTTTTTGTATCCGTGACCCCCGAAGGTCTTTTGTCTCCTTCAGCTTTCACCTGCCAGCCTCCGCCGGGATGCGGTGTAACATGCTGATTCTTGCCCATTCTCTCACCTCATCGAGTAAACTATTTTTATCAATAAATACCCTTAAGACATGAACAGAAAACCTGGTGAAAACGAGTGTTTACTCTTAAGAAATATGGTTAAATATGTTAAACTTGAATCAACGAAGCAGAGCTCAATTTATAACGGCTGCAGAAGGAGTGGCACTTTGAAAAAGTTCTTAATTGGCATCACACTTATAGGTATGACCCTTGCAGCAGCGGCCCTTTTTTACATCAGTCAGCGCGGATTGGATATCAAAGTGCAAAATCAGACCAACAAGGAAATAGCCGGACTATATGTGACCTACAATCATATTAAAAAGGATATCAGCATCCCGCCGATTGCAGCAAAATCTTCGTACAAATTACATGTGGACCCTGTCAAAACTTCCAAGGCAGATTTCAATGAAGGCGCATTGAAAATTGTATATAAAGATTTAAAAGGAAATATGCACAGCGAAACTGTATTAGGGTACTTTGAAAGAAGCTATTCCGGAGATGCAGTGGTTAAAATAAAGTCTGTTGATAGAGATGGTGTGCTTGCTATTAAGATAAATGAACGTGTTTCTTTGTATTGAATTGCGAAGGATGACTTCTATATCTCCAGGAATAATTTTTGCTGAAGCGATTTGCAGGTGCAGTTGGGTTTGAAAATCTTCGGGAGGTAAATCGAATGAAAGAGATTTTTAATATTATAGCTGCTTTACTATTTGGGAGTTTAGGTGTGCTGGGCTTAAACTGGCTTATGGGACAAGGAAAAGGCCGCATCATTATTGAGTTTGATGACCGTTACACGGACTTTGATAAATATATCAAAGCAATATTGAAGGAGCTTACCCGGCAGGGCCATATGGCTTCGTACCCAGGATACCGGAAGTTCTTAATTGATGGAAAGAAGTATGATTTTATGGAAAGAAACGTATCAATAGAGGGATTCCTTTACAGCGGACCGTTCTCATTCCAGAAAGGAAATTTGTGCTGACGGCAAATCAAAAAGCTAAGTAAACGTTCTGCACCATACGACTATTATTTACATTTTAACGAAAGAGTAATTTACGTATACCCTGGCAAGAAACACGAAAAAAAAGCCGCTCAGTACAGCAGCTGCCATTTTTATCATTCATAAAATAGAAGAATTCAGTCTGCTTTCATTATAGCAACAAAGTTTACGAAAACACCTTTTTAAAAACTAATTTGATATCCAAGAATCAATTCCCAGTCATTATGTGATTAAGCTGCTTATGTAATAAAATTCAATAAACGATCAAAAGATTCAATCTCGGCATATGGTTTTATTTCGGTATCATTCTTCTTCATATGAGGATTGAACCATATCCCTTTCATATTTGCATTTTGACAGCCGTCAATATCTATTACTAGGTCATCTCCAACGAATAATACGGCTTCCGGCTGTACATTCAGCATATTTATTGCTAATTCAAATATGCGTTTGTCAGGTTTTCTAAGTCCCGCTTCTTCTGAAATAATGATTATGTCAAAACAATTAGTCAAATTCGTTTTAAGTATTTTAGCTTTTTGTCTCTGCGATGCACCGTTTGTTATAATGCCAATTTTCATGTGCATCTTTATAGCATTTACGATATTTGCAGTATTCTGGTCTATAGAAAAGCAATTGGGAAAATTACTATTCCAATAATCCTGAATGTCATTGCGGGGCAATCTATATTTTGATGGAAATTCATCAAAAAATGATTCCAGAACTTTTGTTTTATCATTACTACCATAGCTTCTTTTATCATATTCTTTAAATTTCTGCAGCATTATCGCAGAATGTTTAACACCGGGATAACACTTTTCTAAAATCATTAAAAACATATTATCTACTGCATGATCCCTATCAAGCAGGGTATCATCTAAATCGAATAGCATTGCTTCATACCTTCTCAAATAACTTTACACCCCTTTCACAATATGCCGTTCCTTATACTAAGATACCAGAGTATGTAGGCAAGTCATCATAAATCCTGGGATAGCCGAACCATATCCCTGCACTGGATGCCATTTTCATAGATTTCTTCATGATAATGCTTTATAAAAAAGTCCCTATCAATACTATTCATTCTAAAGCCGCATTTTTGATATAATGCAAGCTGGTCTATACTTGAATTTCCTGTACCCGCTTCAATGGTTTTATAGCCTTTCTCCTTAGCCGATTTTATTGCATGCATAACCAGCTCTTTTCCAATCCCCTTGCCGCGCTTTTCTTTTGCGACTGCGACATTCACCAGCTCTGCTGTCTCCGGCCTTGTGGGAAGCAGCACATAAACTCCGGCAATAAAACAACTCAGCGCCTAGCCTTAATCGAACGAAAAGCATAAATCAGCAGGACAGCGATTATAAAAATAATTAAACCAGTTTCAATATAACGAATAGGTGCTACTTTTTCCCCTTCATATTTTCCTCTTCTGTCGGCCTTTTTGTAATGGCCATGGTCGGCAACTGCAATTGCCCGGTCTGTGCTAATCCCTTTGATGGAATAGTATTTTGTCCCTTTGTGATATTCGTTAGAAAAGTTGCCAGAGTACGTGCCTTCGTTATCCGAATACTTTGTGACTTGCCCTATTTCCTTATTGATATCTGTTACAGCTTCATCACTTAATACATAAGTATAACCATCATAGACTACAAAAGCATAAGCCCATTTGGCAAAGGACTGTTTTGGATGCAGCAGCGAAAAAAGTATAGCAAAACATAAGATGAAAAACGATGCTTTTTTTAGATTCATATGCTCCCTCATCAGAAAAATTTTTTTTAAGCTAACCGCTTCATCAGCACTTACAAACCATAAGATGATTTCCATCAGGATCTTCAAAGTTAAAATAATGCTCATGCTGGATGCTAGTTAGCAAAGTGACATTCTTTTCTGTCATATATTGATAGGCTTCTTCAATGTTATGTGTATTAAAATGAAATAATGGAGTCTTCAATATATTTTCCTTTGAGAAAATCTTGCTGTCTAATACAATTCCCGTACCTTCCATAGGAAGGACGTAAATATGGCCAAACTGTATGTCTCCATCTGCCTCAAGACCAAGAATGTCGCAATACCAACCTCTCGCTTTTTCAATGCTGCTTACTGGTATAAAAACTGTTCCGATTTGATTTAAAATAGGATTTCCCACTAAATACACCTCCGAATTATTTTCACTACTACATTCAATTTTCTATAAATATATCCTTCATAAACTAAATGTATCAGCCCGTTTTGCTGTGTTAGACTTCATTCCGAATTTAGCTCCCAGAAGAAGGACAAGACAAGAAAAACTAAACACCAAAGGCCTGTCATGCTGGTTGTGAAATATGGGGCAATCCATTTTGCATAGATCAATACATTCATCACATACGACATAATGAATCCGCAATATGAGATGCAGATAACCCGTTCACTAACAATTCTCTTTTACATAGCTTTCCGGAACTTTGTCTCTATTTCCATATGTCCGCTGTATGTTTGAACTGCTGAATGAAGCCATATAAAAAACCGCACATTAACAAAATGACCACAGAGTATCTTAGATATTCATCCATGTTTCATCCCCTAAATGTTTCTTGATAACAGAGAACCTTTTATTATGCTATACCAAATATTTTTCTTTGATAATTTTCACATGATGGAGTTCGTGGCCGGCAATTATGTAAGCAATGGCCCTTGCAGTTATCTCGCCATTGTTTGCAAAGCCCCTTCTTGACTCTGACCCGTGTGGCAAACTGTTCAATAGAGATATAGTCGAGTTCCTTACTGCTTGATAGTCTTCCAGTAAACTAGAAATGGGTCGAGTATGAAACATTGCTTCTTTCACATATTGTTCATCGTCATATCCGGCAAGCGGAGTCTGATCTCCCCTCGATATTCTAAGCAGCCTATAACTCATAATTCTTTCAACGTCTGTTATATGGCCGATTACTTCCTTTAAGCTCCACTTTCCCTGTGCATACCGATAGTTTTCCTCTGTTTCAGAAACACCTGATAACAATGAAAGTGTGTCCTCAAGCTGGCTGGCCAGAACATTCTTTATGTCACCTTCTGCAACCAGATTAATATATTCGTGATAATAAGCGGGGTATTCATCTTTTGAATTCGGCTTTTGCATGATAAGCCCTCCTTCTATCAGCAAATCATTTATCATTTCTATGGATATTGATTGCTATATCCCATTCCTAAAATGTGATATTAAGTCTTTTTTTCATTTCATGAAGAAGTTTAGGATGTTTTTCTGCTGAGAAGTACATCAGCTTCTCTCCTGCACCATTGGCTGCTGGCTTCTTTCCGTTTGGTTTTTGGAATAGGACCGTTCCGTCACTAAAAAAATCAATTGTATAAACTTTATTGTCCATTGTTTTTTTATCAGACAATACAAAAATATAATTTCCTTTTTTATTTAAGTCTTTTATCTTGTCAGTTAACTCCTTACCTGATGGCTGCTCAACTTCCATTTTGTCCATTTTCTTTATGAACGCTGATAATTGATTATGATCTGAAATGAAAGCAGTAGTTGACTCAGTAGATACCCCATTGTTATTAACACCCTGAACAAATAGAGTGGTATATTGATTTGAATTTGGTATATTCAAAACCCGGCTTTTTGTTTTTACAGCATTCGGACTGCAGGCATTCAAAAATAAAATGGCGATCATGCAAACTGATATCATGTAAAAGTGTTTCAATTATTCTCCTCCAGCTCCATAAAATTCAAAATAATCAGCTTACTCACTCCACATTACCATAAAATGGTTTATTTAAAAAGACGGTCTATACCGGCCGTCTTTACCTGTTTAGAAAACTGTAACTCCATAAACTACCTCATAAAAAGTAAAGAAGCCCTTTGTTACGATGCGGAGAAAAGACTATAAGAATGCAGCTTAAGATTGCTGTATGCCTGCTGCGAGAAGAGGTATTTCACGTGTAAGAGTTGTATAATGCAGGACCACTGGCCAGCTGTAATTGTAACCGCTTAATCTTGCATGCCGAATAGCCTTTAAAGAATGTCCCGGAATGTTTTAGATTTCGTTTCAAGAAGGAGAGCAGCATTCCCGATTTCCGAAAATTCTTTTTTAGCTTCTTCTACTAATTTTTGATTTTCTAATATTCCACTTTGTGATCGCTGTGACACTTCGCTGATTTTTTGAACCTCTGACGTTATACCTTCAATATAAGAGTTCACTTCTTGAATAGCTTCTTGTGCCCGTACCGCTAATTTGCGCAGCTTCAATGGCTGCATTTAACGCTAAAAGGTTCGTCTGCATGGCTATTTCTTTAATCGTCTTAGCAATACTTTCAATTGAATCTGCCTTTACTTGAAGGGAATTTGAAATCTTCATACTTTCTTCTGATTCAATAACGAGCTTCTCTGAGGACGAAGAAATATCCTGATTTTTTTTTGTGCCTTTATCAGCGCGATTCAGCAAATCATTCGCTAATTCTTGTAAATTAACCGCCAATTCAATGATATTGTTTTCTCGATCGGTAATGTCTGTAGCTACCTTCACAACAGCAATAACTTTTCCCTGTTCATCAACTACTCCACTCTTGCCCCTATGTTGGATCAGCAAAAACCCTTGATGATTTCTGTTAGAATCATTAAGGGTCTCATTTTTTTAAAAAACATTCATGTAAATTTATACTTACTTAACTATTTCATATTTTGTTTACTTATATAAGTTCCACTTCAACACGGATCGTTTTATGAACTTGATCTACCAGTTTGTTGATTCCTTCTCTATCGTCAGCAATCAATATCGCATTGCCATGCCTATTAGTGGAATCAGTAGGAGTTTTAAGAGAATCTCCCTCTTTAAAAGATAGGTTTATCGCTATTACTTGAGGGTTTTCTCTTATTTGTTCAATCCCCTCTACCTTTGAAATAATACCCTCTTCAAAGAAAAAGAATTGGTTCGAGGTGACATGTGCTGGATGTACCGGAAACTCTTCGATCTCATATAAATCATACATAAATAGTGCATGAAACATGCTAATACCCGTACTATGCATGACTAAATCTGTTATCCCGTCACCGCCGGGCCTTACATGAGTTTCCACAACCTTTGGCCCGGAATCGGTCAAGATTAACTCTGTGTGAGTTAACCCTGTATTATGACCGATGCTATTAAGTATGGCCGTTATGGAATCGCTAACCTGCTTTTGTTGGACTTCTTCTAGGCAGTACGGAAATACATGACCGGTTTCAATAAAATGAGGACTGCCGGTTGTATATTTTTCAGTGATGCCTATTATCTTATGCTTCCCATTAAAACTAATGGCCTCTACACTAATTTCCTTTCCTTTCAAAAATTCCTCACAAATATAAATGATTCCGCTGCTTTCTTTGTATTCACATTCAAACCGTTTAAAATCTTCATCGGAGGAAACTTTGCATACATTCATGCTCCCCGCTCCGGATATTGGTTTTAAAATGAAGGGGTATGGTATTTTCCCCTTTAATTTAAGGAGATCATTTTTCGTTTTTACGACTTCATAAAATACATATTGATTGTCTACTTTGTTCAATACATCCCTCATAAGATGTTTATCCGTAGCTAACTGAACGGACTTGACAGAAATACCTTGCAGCCCTAACGATTCACTTAGGTAAGCTGCCAGCTGGACAGAATATTCGCCAAAACCATAGATTTTATAAATAGGATTGGCACTATGAAGCATTTTAGCGTATTGTAAGGCTTCGTAATAATGGTCCCATTCAAAAACAAACACTTTATCTGCAAGGTTAAAAATATCATTATTGATTTGGTTCTTTTTAATAAAAACAAAAATTTCCTGATATCCGGCACGGCGTGCATCTTCGATTACATTTGGCCTTGGGCTAATTAATAATGCCGTTCTCATACTGCATCCTCCTTGATACTCTCCTGGGCGGATTCTTTTAAAAACTTCTTCACAGGCCAAATTAGGCTGGCACCGGCTAATCCAACCAAGGAATATAGCATCCATAATAGGCGGATATTATGATCTGATCCCCACTCATATCCGTAACCGCCTATTAAACTTCCTAGCCCTCCGCCTATCATAAAACTGAATGTCATAAACCCCAGGTAGCTTCCCATTAATTTTTTGGGTGCCAGTTTAGTTGCTATATTGTCCAGGGTGGGCGGCAGCAGGATTTCACCCAATGTTAATAAAAAAGTAAATAAAAATAAAATCAGTATAGTTTCAGAGAGAACTAAAGTTATAAAAGCACAAGCTAAAGAAAACATTCCTAAAACTAATACGATATGATCTTGGAATTTTTTTTGAAAAAAGATCATGACTGGATACTGCAGAACGATAATCAGAATTCCATTAAAGGTAAACAGTGTACCTGAAAGCTCGGGTTTATGATAAAAATCTTTAATGTATATGGGCACGCTTAAATTAAATTGGACATAAAGAAAATAAAAGAAACTAACAGCAAAAGTTAAATATAGAATTCTCTTATCATTGAAAATAGCCCAAATACTCGGCGATGGAAGATTTCCTTTTTCTTCAGCCTCTACAACGATTTGTTTTTTTCTGGCTATCAATAAAAACACCAAAACATGTAATATTGCTGCAGATAGGAAGATGGCATTTATGGAATATACATATAAAACCCCTCCTAAAATTGGACCAATGGCTGCACCAAAATTAATCACTGTATTCCTGAGTGCAAAAACTGATGAACGGATTTCCTCATTCCCTATCGACATCGTCACCTTTAACGAAGGAGTGATCAGTGCCCCTCCCAAACCAACCAGTACGGCAGACATTATGATAAGAGCCTTATTTAAGGAAAATAAAAACATTATGTATCCGGCAATACGAATTGATAAACCTGCCAGACAAATATACTTTGTCCCCAATTTATCACTTAAATATCCGCCAAAGAATGTGAATCCCTGCTGGCTTATGGAAAACATCAATAAGACAACTCCAACAAAAGAAGCCCTATAACCTAAATCAGAAATATAAATCGATACATAGGGCATGAACATGAATGTGCCTAAACTGCTGATTAAGATTCCCGCGATTGCAGCCTTAGATAAAGGAGTCATTTTTTTGAAGGTTTTAATGATCGTATTCAATGTGCTGAATCACTTTCACTTGACCATGATAATTGGCTTCTAAACCAGGCATCCAAGCGATTCAGCCTTTCCTTAAGGATATCTGAACTTTCACCTTCTATCATTATGCCAGCCACTTTATCGATACTCCTTGCAGGTAAATTAAAATCCGTCCCGACTTCACTTTTCTGATAAACCTTAACCCAGTCAAAAGGGATGCTTTCCGGAATCCCTGTCAATTTCCCTTTAATTGGCGGCACAAGTAAAAATCCATGAAGTTTTTGTTCTTCTCTGGGCACATCTTTTTGTTCTAGACCCATTTGAGCCCTGAACCATGCGTTCTTTATGTTTATTCCATACGTCTCCTCTACCGCCTGAAGGATATAGCCGCCACCATACCGGCTTGCTATCTCACAAAATATCAGCTTTCCCTCTCTGTCCCGGAATACTTCGCAATGATAAACTGCATTTTCAGGGCATTCGAATGAAAGCAGCAGCTGTTTTAAAAATTCTTTGACCTCGATTGCTTCCTTGCTCTCCGAATGGAGCTGATAACTTCCCAAACTGCTGTTATTAGTAAAGGCTATACAGCCATTCCAGTACTTAGATACACTCGTAAGAATTTCATTTCCATTTATAAATAAAGAGTCGATATGATACATTTCCCCATCAACAAATGTTTCTACTTCCATTGAATATTGCTGGGTTTTTTTTGAATACTCTTTGATGTCCTCTTCATTATGAACAATAGTTAGACCTCTGGATGCACCTTGGTCAATCGGTTTAATGATGAGCGGATATCCATGCTCAGCAGCAAAATCATACACATCAAAAATAGATTGCACTTGTCGATAATGCGGAGTGGCTACAGAATTTTTAGCGTGTTCCTTCATTATTACTTTATTTCGAAAGGATACACCGCTCTTCTCACTTTGACCTGCAATATCTAATCGGTCGCGGATCCTTCCGACTCTGATTAAGTCATATTCATCATGTGCGATGATTGTATGAATGTTATAAATTTTAGACAGCTCTAAAACCCTGCTTTCCAAATATTCATTTTCACTCATTTCCGGAATTTCTTCGTAATATTTAAACATATGAGAGTTTTCTAATTTGGGAGTGGTAAGCACAATCATTTTATGAAGATTCTCCGGAGCAATTTCTTCCAAATTAAGATTCCTATCATATGAATTGATGATTAATGTATACAAAATAAAACACCTCTTGTCATAACTATTTGTCAAACTGACTCTGATTTTTGTGAATGAACCGGCTTTTAGTAACTAAATAAAGAAAGAGAACCATTGAAGATTCATCTTTCCTGAATACCTGCCAATTTCAAAAATTATCACAAACAAACTTATTGAACTAATTTTTTTGATAGCTTAACAAGCATTTTAGCAATTTCATATTCATTGGTATCTGGGGCATCCTCCATGAATCCCGGCAGAGAAAAATTCGGACAAGTATTTACCTCTAAAACTCTGTAGCCTGTTTCCGGGTCTTCTAACAAATCTACCCCGGCAATTTGAGCTCCTAATGCTTTTGCTGCCCTTTCAGCTATACTTGCAAGGTCCTTCTCAATCTCATCAATGATGATAGGCTTGCCGCCTCTAGCAACATTGGTCACCCATTCTCCTTGAGGTGTATACTTATAAAAGGCTGTAGTAGCTTTATAATCAATACATATTACCCGAATATCCCTGTTTGGTTTTTCAAAATAAGGCTGAGCATAAAAACTTTCATTATACCGGGCAAAGGTTCTGGCTAGATCAGTCAATAACTCTGGTTTCTCTACTTTCATTACAGATTGTCCCCCGGCACTTACAATTTGTTTGTGCACAAGTGGAAATTCAAGCTGATCTGTCCAGTTGTTTACATACTTTTCGGAAAAACCGCTTATGACGGGAAAATGAGGAATATTATTTCTGTGAAGGGCTTCTGAATTCAAATATTTATTTTGGCCGCAGAATAGTGTATCCGCTTTATTTACAACCGGAATACCTGATCTTTCAAAGGCATACAGCAAATTCATGCCTAATTGTAATATATCTTCGAAAACCCATCCCAGGACTGCTGATGGTTTTAGTTCAACTTTATCTAAATAAAAACGTGTGCCTGATTGTTCAAATATTGTGATGATATCCCTTGGATCCACTACTAAACTATCCATTTCAAACTTATTTAATTGTTTACTAAGGGCTGTATGGTCCAAATGGTCCTCTTCATTAGCCAGGATTAAAACAAAGTTTTCTTTTATGCTGTTCAACACTATAAATTCCTCCTCTAATATTTCAATTTAGGACTTTAATACACGGCAACAGATTTTCGTTTCTGAATAATGTTCTTACTGGGACTTCCTAAAATATCAATAAGTTCAGGCTTATAATTTGCAACTTGATCAGGCTGATTTGAATAAATAGATAAATCGCTAACTCTCTGCATTAAACTATGTACAGTCGTGTCACAGTTAAACACCTTTGTTTCCATCCAGGCATCATTATAAATCGTATCTAAATATCTTTCTCCGCTATCAGAAGCTATACATAAGATATTTTCGAGCTTATCTGATTGGGCAATTTTCATGGCTGCCATGAGTGAGGCTCCCGTACTTCCCCCAACCAAAATTCCTTCTTGCCTTGCAAGTGTTCTGCAGGCCATAAAAGCAGATTCATCCGGGACTTTGTAAATTTCGTCAATTAAGCGGATATTCTCTATATTTGCAGGTGTCCAGCTCAGCCCCATACCTGGCAGCAGGTAACTATGTTCTTGGCCGCTGAAAATAGATGAGCCTACGGCATCGACAGCAATTATTTTAGTATTCGGATAATTCTCTTTAAAAAATCTTGAAATTCCTCCAGTTTGTCCCCCTGTCGAAACAGCGATGACTATGGCATCGAGTCCTTGAGGGAATTGCTTAGCAATTTCCGGTCCTGTTCTATAGTAATGTGCATCTGCATTATTAGGGTTAAAACACTGGTCTGGTCTGAAGGAATTCTCGATTTTTTTATGAAGCTCGTTCGCAAGTTTAATTCTCGTTTTATGATAGGAGCCGCTGTCATCTTGTTCTGTTACCACAATAATTTCAGCCCCAAATGCCTTGAGCATAGAAAGATTTGCTTGCGTTGTCTTCGGATCAACCAGAATAATGACCTTATAGCCTTTGGAGGCCCCAATCATAGCCAATGATATCCCAAAATTCCCCGAAGATGATTCAATGATGGTATCCCCCGGTTTAATTAAACCTTCTTTTTCCGCTTGCTCTATGAGATATAGGGCCGGACGGTCTTTAATGCTTCCTGCCGGGTTTCCTCTCTCGATTTTTACATGTATGTTTGAATTTATGCCTTGAGTTAATCGCTGTAAGGTAATATAGGGTGTATTGCCAACTAAATCTGTAACAAGAGCCATTCTTCATTCTCCTTTTTATAAATTGACAATAAAAACAGGATCTTCGTAATATCTAATCGACTGATTCCAAATATTCACCATGTATTCAAGCTGACTGGTTTCAAATGACGGCTGATTCAATATCTCCAGCGGTATATTGATATTAAGTAAACGGCCAGGCATGACAACGCGGGTGATGCCTGCAGGCAATATCAGGTTATTTTTCCCTATTTCCATAAGATCAGGGTAATCAAATGCTTCATACTTTATATATACCTCTCCGGTTTTAATCTCCTGTGCATGACCGGGAGCCACTCTCTTAATTTCCCCGAGTGTATTAGATGCATATAAAAGATTTAATTTATTCATTTTTTCAATTTTAGTTTCTAAATCATGTTCAGAAGGCAGCGTATACACATCTATTACTTTTTCACCAAGCACTTCAATTTGCGCTATCTTTTGTCCGCCATTACATTTCAGTGAAAATTCACTGGATGCCTCTACAAGACCCACTAGTTTTCCAGAGCGCACTACATGGCCCCATGCCTCAATTTTTAATGTATTAAAGAGATTTAATGCAGGTTCTTGAATGATAGCTCTCTTGTATCCCAGTTCTTTTAAAGCGCTTATTCTATGGGCACCATCTAAAATCAAGTGCTTATCCTTTGTAATTTTCATTGCTAGAGGAGGATTTTTCAGTAGCTGTTGCTGACTAATTTCATTGGCTATTCTCCTCAATCGGTTATCATCCGTTTTTTCATGTAACACGACATTTTCCAGATTGACTACTTCTAGACTATCGAATATAGAATGACAATGTACCATGCGAGTCTCCTTCATATATGATTGGCTCTTACAACAAATCATCTTGTCAGCAGTACAGATTAGCATTTGAAATACCCTGTTGATTTCATCCATCACCGCCTTCTCAATGTTAATGAAATTAACAAAGTTAATATATAATACTATTATTTACCAAGTCAAACATTATTTTCAAATATGAACAAAATTTCAAATATTTCACAATTCGTACATTGACTAAAATTCATTTTTTTCCTAAAATCCATTACAAGACAGGTGATCGGGTGTAACTGCTCTGATTGACTGCGGACATTAACGCATAAATAAAGCCAACAAAAAACTGAGTTAACTAGAAGTTAACTCAGTTTACATGGATCGTTGGATTATTTTACTGTTGGCCATACAGGATCGAAATTTGGGACTGCAGCAGAAGCTAAATCTGTTTGATTCGCTATTATTCCTAAACTGGAATTATTATCACTTTGTAAATGAGACAGAGCGAGGGAGCCACTTGCAACAACTATTAGTGCCATTATTAAGATTTTTACCTTCTTCATTAAAAACTCTCCTTATTGGTAAATTTATCTAACAATGTTAATATATTATATATAAAATGACAAAGTCAACCAGTTTATAGTAATAAAGTTTCATTATTTCGATTAAAAAAAATACTTAGAAAAAGGTGATTTTACATGATTACTGAATTTGGAGAACGGATAAAAGAAAGAAGAAAGTCACTTGGCCTAACCCAGGATGATTTAGCAGGGCCAAACCTCAGCAGAGGGATGATTAGTCTAATTGAAAGAAATCAAACTACCCCATCAATTAAAACTTTAGATTTCATCGCGAGCAAACTTGGAGTGAGCCTGGGAGAAATACTTGGGGAGAATCAAGAACAAGAGAAGTTAAATCCTCTCGAAGCTGAGAAATTGGTGAAAATGTGTATTGCTCTCTATAATAGCCATAAAGTTGATGAAGCCGAGGTTATCCTGCAAGATTTAATGGGAAACTTGGATGACTATACCGTTAAAGGTGAAGCGTTAAAATTAATGGCTGATATTAAAAGCCATGCGAATATGGAAGAAGCCGTATTGTTATATAAGGAATCTTTATCCTATATAACACCTTTTGAAATTAGTAAGCACATCGAAATTTATTATGCCTTATCCTTAAATTATCGCTTGATGAACAATCATCACATGTGTATAGAAAATGCCTTATATGCTACTGCTTTAATTAAGTCCAATATTTATGATAAGTATGATCCTCTCCTTCATATCAAATTACTTTATAACCTTGGTTTGAGCTACTCAAGAATCGGCCAGTACGAAAAAGGTCTCACTATTATCGATGAAGCTCTCAGTATAATGGAAGAGCAGAATTTCAGTTATTCACCAGGATTATTCTTGATGCTTAAAGGCGTTTCAGAGCTATATCTTGGACAGATAGAAGAAGGAATAAAAACAAATTTACTTGCACTAAGGCATCTTAACAAAGATGAAAATTCAGTAGAGATAATTGGCTGTCAAACAAACTTGGGAATTTTATATAGGCAATCGAATGATTTTTCGAAGTCTATCCAATATTTAGAGAGAAGTCTGGATCACTCCATTGATTTCGGGAATGAATGGTATATCGTTAACAACTATTACGAATTGACGTTGACGTACTTACAATTTGAAAAATTTAACGAGGCTACGCAAATGGCGAGCCAAGGCTTAAAATCTTGCCATGATGAGTTATTCACAGCAAAACTGCTTCTTTCTTTAACTCAAATTGAAATAAATCAGCATATGTATTCAATGGCTGAAGAATATATTGAAAAAGCCATTTCTATTTTGACAGCCCGCACAGACTTACAATTACTTTCTAAATGCTATGTGGTTCAAGCAACGATATACTCGACTCAGGGATTACACGAAAAAGCCAGTTTTCATTACCAAAAAGCTGCTCAATTGATGCTTAATAAATATTCTTTTCCTAATCCATGAAAATACTGCTCTATATTTGGAATTTTAGGATCTTATCCTGTATAACGATAACAGCGAGCCGTAACCGATTTTCTCTAAGAAATCGGTTTTTTTATTGCCGATTTGAATTTCCCCCTCTATTAAGTTTGAAAATATAACTAAAAGAATATATTCATTCAATATAATTATTAAAGTTTAATAAAACTAGCATTTTATTTAATAAAGCTTGCAAAAATAGTTATTTTCTTAATTTTCATAATTAATAGTTTCATACTACATTGATTGTATTACAATAAAGGAGTTGGGTTATTTGAAAGGTAAAATCGTTGCAGGTACTGTATTATCTCTTGGATTAATGGTTTCAGCTCTTCCCCATTCTGAAGCGTTTGCTGCTTCTAAAAATGTTTTAAGCACAGAAAAATTCAACAAAGAAAAAGATTCCGCTGAATTCAAGTCAGGAAACCTGACCGCTCCCTCAAGCGAAGCACCTGAAACGATTTTATTTAACTTCCTTGATAAAAATAAACAATCTTATAAGCTTGGCAGCAAGCAGGCAAAGGATTCTTTCAAAGTACTCAAAAAGAGCAAAGACGAGCTTGGAAATACGGTGCTGAAGCTTCAGCAGACATTTGAAGGTGTTCCTGTTTTCGGATCCACGCAGGCGGCTGTCCTGAAAGATGATGGCGTACTGAATGTAGTGTCGGGTACAGTAGTATCTGATCTTGATTCAAAGCTCGATAAAAAAGATAAAAAAGGCATTAAGGCCTCACAAGCGGTCAATATTGCGGAAAGCGATCTTGGCTTCACTCCAAAATATGAGCAGGCTCCAGATCCGGAACTTGTTGTATTTGCTTCAGAGGACCGTGCAGATTTCGCCTATAAAGTGAATTTAAACTTTTTGAATCCAAAACCAGGAAATTACTATTATTTCGTCTCGGCAAAAACAGGCGAAATTTTAAATAAATATAATACCCTTGATGAAGTTACCGGCACAAATTCAGTCGGAACCGGTACAGGCGTTCTTAAGAACACAGTATCGCTAAATACTACACTATCAAGCGGAAAATATTATTTACAGGATAATACACGCGGCAATGGTATTTTCACATACAACACTAGCAATTCCTCAAGACTTCCAGGAACACTTTGGGCGGATGCTGACAACATTTTCAGCGCAACCAATGATGCACCTGCTGTAGATGCCCACTATTATGCAGGAAAAACGTATGACTATTATAAATCTACTTTCAATAGAAATTCCTATGACGGCTATGGTGCTGCATTAAAGTCCACCGTCCATTATGGAAGCAG
>NZ_FOMA01000012.1 GCF_900112495.1 Bacillus sp. OV322 | reverse complement strand
ACTTGCATGTATTAGGCACGCCGCCAGCGTTCGTCCTGAGCCAGGATCAAACTCTCCGAAGAAATGTTTGACTTGCTCATTTGCTTTTAGAGTGTATGCTCACTATTTAAAACGTTGGCGCTTAGTTTTGTTCAGTTTTCAAAGAGCAATGTGTCGTTTATCTCGTAAGCGACTTTTACATCTTACCACCAGATTCATTCCGGTGTCAACACTTTCATAAAAAAATATTTTATGTCTGTGAGGTATGTTTTATATACTATCACCCTAGATTCTTCAAGTCAATGTTATTTACGCAAGAAAATTATGTAAAATTATTACATTTTTCCACATAAAATTACAAACTGCAAAGAAAAAGCCGGGCCCCTATTAATAGAGTCCCGGCGTCCTTGCAGAATTTATTTTATAGAAATAATATTTTTTTCTTCTCTATCTACTTGACCTGTTTTCTCAATCTTCACTGCCTGGCCTTCTTTCAGGTTTGTAAAGACAATAGGTGTAATGATAGAAGGTGCATTGTTTTTCACGTACTCAAGATCAACTTCTAGCAGCGGTTGTCCTTTTTTGACTTTATCTCCCTGGGAAACAAGGCCATTGAACCCTTTTCCTTCTAATTTAACTGTATCGATACCAACGTGAATCAGTACTTCGCGTCCTCCATCAGATACAATTCCAAGAGCATGCTTGGTAGGGAATAGGTTGACAATTGTTCCATCAACCGGTGAAACGATTGTGCCCTCAGAAGGAAGAATCGCGAATCCGTCACCCATCATTTTTTCAGCGAATACCGGATCTGGAACTTCAGAAATCGGTTTGATTTCGCCTTTAATCGGAGAAACGAAAACCTCATCCTCTCCGTCTGTTTGAAGAGCGCCTGGAACTACATCTTCAATTTGGTGTTCCACTTCTTTTTCAGGAACGGTTTCAACCGGACGAGGCGTTTTTCCGTCCATAATATCTTTCATTTGACCTTTGATGGTCTCAGAGCGAGGTCCGAAGATTGCCTGGATGTTGTTGCCGACTTCCAGGACACCAGCTGCCCCTAACTTTTTCAATTTATTTTTGTCTACTTCTTTCACGTCGTTAACGGAAACACGAAGACGTGTGATACATGCATCCAAGTGAGCGATATTTTCTTTTCCGCCCATTGCCTGAAGGATGTCTCCAGGAAGGGTACCTGCGTTTTTGCCTGCAGGGGCTGATGCATCTTCATCTTCTTCAGTCGCATCTTCGCGTCCTGGAGTTTTAAGATTGAACTTGCGGATCGCGAAACGGAAACCGAAGTAGTAGATAAGAGCAAATACTAAACCAACCGGGATAACAAGCCACGCGTTTGTCTGCGGGTTAAGAAGACCAAATAATACATAGTCAATTAATCCCCCGGAGAATGTCATACCGATTTTTACATTAAGCAGGTGCATAGTCATAAATGAAAGACCTGCAAATACTGCGTGAATTCCGAATAGAACCGGAGCTACGAATAAGAATGAAAATTCAAGCGGTTCTGTGATACCAGTAAGGAAAGAAGTCAGTGCCGCAGAGGCCATAAGACCGCCGACAATTTTCTTTCTTTCAGGACGTGCTTCATGATAGATCGCAAGCGCTGCCGCTGGCAATCCGAACATCATGAATGGGAATTTACCTGCCATGAATGTTCCGGCAGTAAGGTTCTGTACACCATCTTTAATTTCGTTCATGAAGATAGCCTGATCACCTTTAACGACTTCTCCGGCATGGTTTGTATAGCTTCCAAATTCAAACCAGAAAGGCGCATAGAAAATATGATGAAGGCCGAATGGTATTAATGATCTTTCAATTAAACCGAAAATGAATGCTGATAATGTAAGGTTCGCACCAAGCATGTTTTGTGAAAATGAATTCAGCGCATGCTGTACAGGAGGCCAAATCACGATCATGATTAATCCTAGTACTACCGCACTGGCAGCTGTAATGATTGGAACAAAACGTTTTCCTGCAAAGAAACCTAAGTAAGACGGCAATTCGATGCGGAAGAATTTATTGTACATAAATGCTGCAATAATACCGACGATAATACCGCCGAATACACCCGTGGATAGAGTAGGAATTCCAAGTACACTTGCATATTCCTGGCTCCCTTTGATGTCGCCGGGCTCAATTCCAAGAACTGTACCCATTGTTACGTTCATGATAAGGAAACCGATGATTGCCGCTAATCCCGCAACTCCGTCTCCTCCCGCCAGGCCGATCGCTACCCCTACAGCGAACAGCAAGGAAAGGTTACTGAAAATAATATTTCCCGCATTTTCCATGACTGAAGCAACCATTTCAACACCATGGCTATGCAAGAAAGGAGCAATATCCAGCAAAGTAGGATTTTGCAGTGCATTACCAAACGCCAGAAGAATACCGGCTGCAGGCAAGATTGCAACTGGAAGCATTAGTGCTTTACCAACCTTTTGCAGAACTCCAAATAATTTCTTAAACAAAACGCAAACCCCCTATTAAATGTTTTAATCAACTAATAAAACGGTTACATTAAAATAAAATAAACAAAAAAGCATAAGCAAAGAAAGCATGGATGTATGGCTTTGGGTTTTAATATGCCCAAACACCTGACATTCAATCGCAATCTTTACTTATGCCTGATCGAATCAGTAACACGTAAAGTTATCGGTTCGTTTATTTAATTTTCTTTTGTAAACGTTGTAGATGCATTGTTAAATATACCGCTTCGGCATCGAAGACTGGCTTTTTTAACTGCTTTTGCATGATTTTTATTAGCTTCCACGAGAGATTATAACACAGAGGGTATTCTTCTTTCAAGAGTAAAGTTATTTTTTCCGGCTCTTCTACTATCTCACCCGCAAGCACCCTGTCAATGGTAAATCTCAAATGGCGGACCAGCCTCATGTAATCCACGCTTTCTTTATTTATCAAAAACCCGAACTGTTCCTCCACAATAGAAATCAGATGGGAAACCAGCTGGGAATACTGGTTAACTTCAGATAAATTTTTGTTGGTGATGGCACTGTGTATATGCAAGGTAATGAATCCGATTTCACCTTCAGGCAGCCCAATTCCTGTCTTCTCTTCGATTAAGTCTATAACTTCTTTGGCTATTTCAAATTCAAAAGGATAAAGGGTAATGGTTTCGATTAGAAACGGATTTTTAATTTCCATGCCATTTTTTACACGGGTCAAGGCGAAAAGCAGATGATCCGTCAGGCCGACATGAATATGTTCGTTTAAATTGCCGCGCACTTTGCTGCTGATCAGTTCGAGCACTTCAATGATGGCCGCCTGCAGATTTTCATTCATCTCCGGAAGCAGCTTTTTATAGTTTTCCTGCTCTTTTTCATTTCTCAAAACGAACATTTTCTCCGCCGACTTCAGTTCGATTTTATCATTTTTCTTTCTATTGAAGCCTATACCCTTCCCTATCATCACAACTTCCCCATGATCCGGATGGGAAGCAATGACTACATTATTATTCAGCACCTTGTTAATTATAATTTCCGGCATGTTTGTTCCCTCATTTTGTCCCTTGTAGTATGAGTACATGTTAGACTATCTGCTTTCAGGAAAGCAACTATTAAAATTAGATGGTCGCTCTAAAAGCTGTTTCTTCTTTTTAATGCCAAAAAAAGAACCCTGCCCAGCAGGATTCCTTTTTTGAATGTGTTCCATTCAATTATTATACCAAAAAAATGAAGTAAAGGATAAATATACAGAATAACAAAAACATTATAGGATGAACTTCTTTGATTCTTCCCTTCACAAGCATGGTGATTGGGTAGAAGACAAATCCTACAGCAATTCCTGTTGCTATGCTGTATGTCATCGGCATTGCAATGACGGTAAAAAATGCCGGAACTGCAACTTCGAATTTTTCCCAGTCAATTTTCTTGAGTGATGCTACCATCAGGACGCCTACAATTATTAGCGCTGGTGCAGTAACGGCCGATGTAACCACTGAAAGCAGCGGGAAAAAGAAGATGGATAAAACGAATAGCAATCCTGTAATGATTGAAGCAAACCCCGTACGCGCTCCAGCAGCAACACCAGCAGTAGACTCCACGTAAGATGTTGTTGTACTCGTGCCAAGTATGGAACCAATTACGATGGAAAGAGAATCTGCAAAAAGTCCTTTTCCTACTCTCGGAAGCACGTTGCCTTTCATAAGTCCTGCCTGCTGGGCAACAGCTACGAGTGTACCTGCTGTATCAAAGAAAGCAACAAACAAGAAAGTTAGGATAACAACCAGGATCTGAACTGTAAATAATTTATGCGTAGGATCCCCAAATGCCTGGAAGGCTGCTCCAAATGTCGGCTTAAGGCTTGGCACTGCTCCAACTACCTGATGCGGGAGTTCAATTAAACCGAAAATCATTCCAACAATTGCGGTGATGACCATTCCAATAAATATACCGCTGTGAATGCCTCTAGCCAGCAAAATAACCGTTAAAATTATCCCAAATACCGCTAAAAGCGTCTGCGGGTTTGTTAAATCGCCTAATCCTACAAGTACTGAATCGTTATTAACGATGATTTTAGCATTTTGAAATCCTACAAACGTTATAAATAACCCTATCCCGGCTCCGACTGCAAATTTTAGCTCAGCCGGAATGGCATTAATGATTTTTTCCCGGATTCCCGACATCGTCAGAAGAACGAATATGACACCAGAGATGAAAACACCGGTTAAGGCAGTCTGCCAAGGGATCCCGTACGTCAGGACCACTGTGTAGGCAAAGAATGCATTCAGTCCCATACCCGGCGCCAGTGCTATCGGGTATCTGGCTATGAGGCCCATCAGCATGGTGCCGATTGCCGCAGCAAGGGCGGTGGCCACAAACACTGCTCCGTAATCCATTCTTAGGTCGGAGGGGAAATCCTTTACGCTGTTCAAGGAAAGCGTCAGCGGGTTTACAACCAGAATATATGCCATGGATAAGAAGGTAGTTAAGCCTCCAAGGATCTCCCGGCGATAGCTGGTTCCCAGCTCTTCAAATTGAAAATATTTTTTCATACCTAATCTCCTCTGATTGGCACGTCGCATAAAAAAGCCCCATTCTATTAACCGAACGGGGCTTGACTGTAAATGGAAATAGAAAAGGGCATAGACTCCAGCCTTTTTCAATCACATCGTAGTCAAGCTGTTAACGGCAGCTCGGTAGAAACTTTTGGGCCATATCCCCAATATTATACGACGAACATATATTATTATGATTTCACCTTTATAATATCAAAACTAATTTTTTTCGTCAACCTCTAAAGCGAATATTAAACTGGATTCAGTTCCGATCATTCGTATTCTGCAATGAAGGCCTCCTTCAAAAAAATCGGTTAAAGTTACAGCCTTCCCTCCCGTTTCATTTTGCCTGAAACAGAACATATTTAAATATCTGCTCATGATCCGGCTGTTCTGCTACCACCCGGTAATTTTGATGAATATACGGGATTCTAAGCCTTTCTGCAGGAACACCAGGGAAAGTCCTCACTACGGCAAAGCGGACTTTCTTATCTCTCAGATACCGGTTTTGCTCATTCATATTCTCAGGAAAGATATCATAGCTAATGTTCTGCCTTTCAAAGTACTTGATTGTTGGGACAATATTCGCTTTTAGATAAAATCCTCCGTCCAGAAAACCATAATTCAACAGTGTGGGATGTGAGGAAGAATTCATGATTTCCGCAAAATTTTCCTGCGGACTGCGTTCCTTCACATAAAATTTGGATCCAAGGATGTTGTGATTCACAGAAAAACAGACGGCAATCGCGAGAGCTGTAAAAAAGACATATGTTAGAAACATGTAATCTTTATTGAACGATTGAAATAAGGACACCCTCTTCAGCAGGCCTGCAATCGTAATCAGCCCTAATCCTGATAATGGCGTAATGATCAAAAAGTAATAGTAATAATCTCTTCCTCCATAATAGACGCCAAGCAGCAAAAACAATATGATACTAAAAAGCATCAGCTTGCCAGAAGGTTGTTTAAGATATTTTTTTGTGAACATAAAATCAATAAAACCCGCCAAAGTAAGCACCAGCGCTGCCGGGTTTCTGCCAAATGCCTTGCCGATATTTATGGCACAGTGAAGCAGTTTGCCTAAAAAGCCATATTCGGAAGGATAGGACACCATATTAAAAATAAAGTACACGGAATATAACGAGTGCAGGGCATGATGCATACCAAAATAGGCAATCCAGGGCACCGAGGCAATGACGAGTCCGGAAGCTGTATATAAAACTGCCCAGATTAATTCTTTCCACTTCCCTTTATAAATGCAGATGGCTGCAATCACCAGATAAAAGCCGATCCATGCTCCAAGAAGTGTATATTTCGTCCACAGCACGGCACCAATCGACAATCCATTCACCAGGTAAAAGCCTGTTGAAAAAGTCTCTCGTTTTAGCCTGAAATGCTTCAGCACCGAGTAGAGAAGCAATAATAAAAAGGGTATGCAGAATTCCTCAGCACTGTCGCCGGATAAGAAGGCATTCTCGTTCAGGATGAGTGCCGGGAACAACACAGCAATGATGGCTGAGGTTCTTTTGCCGGCATACAGGGCTGATATTTTAAACATAAGCACCAGGCTGAAAAACAAAAAGATACACTCCAGCATATACACCCCTGTAAAGCTTGTATTTGAAATAAAGTACGCAATTTCATGATAAAAATAAAGCAGCGGTCCTTTTTGCTCAAATAAATCTCTGTATGGAACTAATCCATTGGCCATTCCTTTTCCCATTGTAAAAAAAGCATTCGAGTCCACCCAGGGATTAAAGGAAAAAAGCGGAGAGGTTTTAGTGAAAAATAACATAATGCTACATGCATAAACAAAAAACAAGCTGTTCCGGATCGCAGGCACATATCTTTCCGCTCTTTGTTTATCAAGAATTTCATGCAGTTTTTGGATGAACATAAACCGTCTTCTCTCCTCCATTTAAACTTTTCCGTTCTGCCTTAGGCTTCCCTGCAGCAGATTTGCTGATTCTATCATATACTTTTCCGAATGTTATTCAATTAAATAATTCTTTTATTTTTATCGTTTCTATCGCGGTTTCAAACTGAAAATGGAGCACCCCGATTTATTGGGGCGCTCCATTTTAAAATGATTCTGCATTAATGGTAATGCAGGCAGCTGCTTTGAGTAAGCTACCTTATTCCCACTCAATCGTCGCAGGCGGCTTGCTCGTAATATCATACACAACCCTGTTTACATGCGGAACTTCATTGACAATCCTAGTTGAGATAATTTCAAGAACGTCCCACGGTATCCTTGCCCAGTCTGAGGTCATTCCGTCAATGGAAGTGACAGCCCTGATGCCGATTGTATAGTCATAGGTACGGGCATCCCCCATTACGCCGACACTGCGGATATCAGGGAGCACGGTAAAGTACTGCCAGATTTCACGCTCAAGTCCAGCCTTTTTAACTTCTTCCCGCAGGATGAAATCTGATTCACGCACAATCTCAAGCTTGTCCTCAGAAATTGCGCCAAGAACGCGGATCCCAAGTCCCGGACCCGGGAAAGGCTGGCGCCAGACTACCTCATCAGATATGCCAAGCTCCGTTCCCAGCGCGCGCACTTCATCCTTAAACAGGGTGTTCAGCGGCTCGATCAGTTTAAATTGCATATCTTCAGGCAGACCACCTACATTATGGTGGGACTTGATGGTTTGAGCTGTTGCCGTCCCGCTTTCGATGATATCCGTATAAAGAGTGCCCTGTGCAAGGAACTCGATTCCTTCAAGTTTTGTTGCTTCATCGTCGAATACATAGATGAATTCATTGCCGATGATTTTACGCTTCTTCTCAGGATCTGATACACCTTCTAGCTTGCTCATGAAACGGTCGCGTGCATCCACTTTGATGACATTCATATGGAACCCTTCGCTGAAGGTCTTCATTACACTTTCTGCTTCGCCTTTGCGGAGAAGGCCGTGATCAACAAAAATACATGTTAATTGATCGCCGATTGCCTTGTGGATTAGTACAGCAACGACCGAAGAATCCACACCGCCGCTCAATGCACATAATACTTTTTTATCTCCGACTGCCTGGCGGATTTTTTCTGTTTCGATTTCAATAAAGTTTTCCATGGACCAATCGCCTTCACAGCCGCAAACTTCAAAAACGAAATTATTAAGGATTTCATTTCCATGGACAGAATGGCGGACCTCAGGGTGAAATTGCACGGCATATAGCTTTCTTGATTCATCACTCATTGCAGCAATCGGGCAGGAGGCATTGATTCCATCAACCGTAAAACCTTCCGGAGTTTCCACAACTAAGTCTCCATGGCTCATCCAGACAATTTGTTCTTCAGGAAGAACCTTGTATAAAGCAGACTGATTTTGGAGTTTAAGCACGGCTTTTCCATATTCACGGTTTTTCGCGCGTTCAACCTTGCCGCCAAAATGCTTTGTCATCAGCTGCATGCCGTAGCATATCCCTAAGATTGGAAGGCCAAGATCAAAGATTCTCTCATCACAGCCAAAAGCAGAAGCGTCATATACACTGTTCGGGCCTCCTGAGAAAACAATTCCCGCCGGATTCATTTCTTTGATTTCCTCAAGCGTAATGGTATGGGGATGCAGCTCGCTGTATACTCCCATTTCACGTATACGGCGTGTAATTAACTGATTGTACTGGCTGCCAAAATCTAATACTACGATCATTTCCTGCTGCTGCAATTCTTTTTTACCCGGCACAGTCGTCACCTCAATTGATGTATTTCACATTTTAAAAAACAGGTCTTTCCTCTTTAAAATGTGCTGAAATAAATAAAAAAAACAGAATTCTGCCTTCGTAAAATTATACAAAGGCAGAATCCTGTCATGATATATCAAAGATCCTGCCTTCATAGTCAAATCATTTACGGTGATTTGGTAGAAACTTTCGAACCATATTATCGAGGATATACGAAGGACACTATTAAATTTTATTACAATAATTTAAATACAATTGTACGAGTTCATTGTAACAAGGGAACAAAAAGCAGGTCAAGAGGCAGTTGTTTTAATTAATTTTTCCCATAATTCTTGATATTCTTCAAAGACCCCGACATCGCTGTCTCCCCTGTAAGCAAGTTTTTCATATCTTTCTGTCATAATCTTCATGGCATCTGTACCATATACAAAATCAACATACGCGGCGTATTCCCGCAATGTTTGTCCAGCCGGCCTCTTCATCCCTGACCTGTCCAGCTGCTTAAGCAGCACATGATACGCCTTTGCAAACGTTTCGCCGCCTGCCTTCCTTCTGTATACAAGAATGAGAAGATGCGGCAGCCATTTCCTCCATGTCAGCACAGCAATCACTGCAAAGAACAAAACAATTGCAGCAGCAGCCCATGCAATTTTGCTATTATTCTTCAGCCAGCTTTCTTTTTGAACAGCAATCTTTGAAGGGCTGTCCTCCCGCAGGAGATCCTGCTTCGGCGGTGTCTTTTGTGCAGCCTTCGCTTTTGCTTGAGGAGTAACCACCTGCTTATCATTTTGGGTTTTCAGTACAGCAGAGTCAAAAAAAGACGCGCTTGTGGAAAAGCCCTTGGTCGGTTCAAAAGGCACCCAGCCGCTTCCGGGGAAAAATACTTCCACCCATGAATGAGCATTATCATTTGTTACCTTATACTGAGATTTCCCTTTATATTGCACCATCGTTCCTTCCGTATATCCTTTTACCCATCTTGCTTCAATACCGATCGAGCGCACCATAACGGCCATGGCTGTGGAAAAATTATCACAATATCCCCTCTTTGTTTCAAAAAGGAATTGTTCCGCATAATCCTGATTTTCAGACGGGTACGGGATATTTTGCTTGTCATACGTAAACTCCGGGCCGTCAAAATAGTCCTCAATGGCTTTCACCTTGTCATAAAGATTTGTTTTATCTTTGGTAATCGAAATGGCAAGGTCTCTGATTTTTTCCGGCAAGCTATCCGGAAGCTGCAATTCATCCGTATACAGTTCTGCAGGATTTACAGCCATTCTCAGCATTTTAATGTCATACTCACGCGGAACGTATTCCACATCGTAATTATCCAGGTAAAGTTTTTCACCCTTCTCATTTATGGCCTCCACACGGTCTTCACTATCATCATGGCGGTATAACACTCCATCCGGTGCGTTCACTTTTAATAATTGGCTGGCTTCCGGCATCAGGATATGTTCGTGTGTTTCTTTAACCGATAAGCGGACTCGCTCGACTTTGTCTTTATCGCTGGGAAACGACATTGCCTTGTTATTTGCGAACATTGAAACATGCCTAGGTATTTTTTGATTTATCCAGCCCTTGCCTGTATAAAATGATTTATTTTCAACCTTCCAATAATGGCTGCTTTGAGCATCGTTGTAAAAAACAACTGAATCATCCTCTTTGACCGTTCCACCAAGCCGGGAGTCGTTTTTTCCGTACCCCACTTTATGCGGCCCTCCTGACCCGTCCACTCCTGCCTTATTGGAATGAGAAACAATGAATGGCACAGGATCCGGCCATTGGGGCTTGAATTTCGGAAAGGCAAATCCCATGCATGCGCTTATTGCAACCATGGCCGCAATCGCGGCTGTCCACCTTTTGACGGATGCCGGGGACAGTCTTAGTTTTTCTACTTTTGTCAGGCCGACAAGCCTGAGCAGCCCGATCATGACAAAGCCAATGATGATTAAGAGTACAATGCTATTTTTCGCATCATAGGGAGTAAAGGTATCGGCTACAGCCAAAAAGACAATTGTGACAAAGAAAAACAGGAAGATGCTATTTCTCACCATCACCCAATAATGAATTAAATAAGTGACCAGCCAAAGCAGAATGAACAATAGAAGTGTCCTGAATGGGTCACTCAGCATCTGCCAGTCTGCCTGAAAAACAATTGTGAGGCTTCTGTAAAATTCAGCGATATACCCAAAAACCCAGCTTGGATCAAAAAATGGGACATTGGAATAAAAATAGTGCAGAGCAGCGGCAATATAAGCAATTAGGATAGTAAACCTCAGAAGAATATGCGTCTTGAAGTAGTGAAGCAAAAGAGAAAGCCCTGCGAAAAGAATGAAAATAGAAATATTGTCGGTATTCGTAAGCTCATCGACAGGCCTTAGCCATTCCCATAAAAGCAGGATGCCAAAAGCATATAACAGTATATGCGTAAAGTTTTCGAGCCGCCTATTATGCCTCATTGTGCAATCACCCCGGATAACCCTTCTTCCAAATGGCTGTGTTCCATAAAGCTTACTTTGATACCTCTTTTAAATGCAGCGTGACGAAGCCTATTTTCATATTCTGTTATAAAAGGATCTTTCTTCAGGCAAAAGACTGCTGCAGCCATGTTCCTTTTATAAGACCCCAGTAATTCAATGGACGCATCCGTAAGATTGGACGTGATATAAACCAAAACAGCATTCGGAGGCAGCATCGCTTTATTCATATCAAAAACCCGGACTGATGCAGCGGATTGGCCTCCTTCAGCCTTTGCCAGTTGATAGAGGACTTTTTTCCGCTGAATGTCTCCTCCCCTGACAGGCAAGATGATTTCTTCATTCGTTCCAAGAAAACCAATTTGGATACCTTTTTTAAGGACCGAATGGGCAAAGGAAGCTGTAAACGATACTAATTCTTCAAAGAAATCGGATGTTTCTTCATCCAGGATAATGAATAAATCATGATTTTTTTGCTCTTCAAATTCTTTTGTCAAAATTTTATTCGTCCTTGCGGTGGCTTTCCAGTTAATCCAGGAAAGCTGGTCTCCCTGCTGATATTCGCGGATTCCGCTCACTACTGAATTTTCCCTTTGGAGCTTTTTGGTCGTACCTGCCAGACCCTGGTCAAAGAAGTTTTCAAGCTGCCTGTACGGAAGATCGTAATAGGCTGGCAGCACAAGAAGCTTCTGGCGGAGTTCGAAGGATTCCTCCTTTTCAAAAAACCCGAAAATATCCCCGGTCCGTACCCGGATTTCCTGAAGATAATACTCTCCCCTGATCATATTTTCAAAAGAGTAATGAAGGGTGATTTCCTTTTTGAAAAGAGGAAAAACAATGGCTTTCGCGCTCTGTCCGCCTGCAGAAAGCTTACGCGGCAGCATCTCCTCTACTAATAAATAACATAAAGGAAAACGGCTTCTTCGGGTAATTCTGATGCTGATCTCTATATTTTCGCCAGCTATGCATTCTGTTCTGCTTACGAGCCTTTCCGCCTTGAAATCCTTCATAGGGTAAAAAAACAGGATAATCGGGTAAACCGCAAACGGAAGAAACGTATAAAAAAGGAACCAGCTGACAAAGCCTCCCTGAAACATGGCGAAAGCAAAGGATGCCGCAGCAATGAGCAAGAGGCCGGGTATTTTCATATAAGAACCCATTCTTCGCAATATATTTCTCATGGAAGCTACACAAACCTTTTCACTGGCACCGGAACAATTCTGATAATCTCTTTCATGATGCCTTCAGAGCTTTTCCCCTCATATCTCGCCTCCGGTTTTAAGATGATGCGGTGGGCAAATACATTAGGAGATAGATATTGTACATCATCTGGAAGAACATAATCCCTGCCCTGAAGCAAGGCGTACGCCTGCGAAGCTTTCATCAATGCGATAGACCCCCTCGGGCTTGCCCCAAGATAAACACTATGATGGCTCCTTGTTTTTGCGGCCAGCTCTACGATATATCTTTTGATAGTTTCATCGATATGCACCGTCTTTGCCTCATTCTGCAGCTCACGCAGCTCTTCAAGGGTAATGGCTGGCTCAAGATCATCAATCGGAGGTATAAACTGGACGCGGTTCAGGACCTCGACTTCATCCTCAGCGCTCGGGTATCCCATCTTGAGCTTTAAAAGAAACCGATCCAGCTGGGCTTCAGGAAGCGGATATGTACCTTCGTATTCAATCGGATTTTGAGTAGCCATAACAAAAAATGGCTTTTCAAGCTTTCTTGACTCTCCGTCTATTGTCACACTTGCTTCTTCCATCGCTTCCAATAGTGCCGATTGCGTTTTAGGAGAAGTCCGGTTAATTTCGTCTGCCAAGATGATATTCCCCATTATGGGGCCTGCACGAAAAATGAATTCCTGTTCTTTCGGATTGAATATTGAAACTCCTGTCACATCGGACGGAAGCAGGTCAGGGGTAAATTGAATCCGTTTGAAGCTTGCCGAAATCGAACGGGCAAGGGCCCGGACCATCATCGTTTTCCCAACACCGGGCACATCCTCCAATAAAACATGGCCGTCAGCAAGCAGGGCAACCAGGCTTAGCTCCGCAATCTCCCTTTTACCGATAATTACTTTTTCAATATTGCCGAGCACCTTTTCCAGCTTAGAATGCTTTTGTGTATATGTCATACGTCCCCTCCTGTGGAAGCCATAGAAATGTAAATGATAAACTATTTTCTAATTCGACTCCAAATGCCAAAATCCCTTTTTTTACCTATAATTCCATTTGCATGTTTGCACGTTTGACGAAAAAAAATCTCCCTGCCTGGAGGAAGATTTTTTCAGGAAGTAACACTAATGTGTCATATTAACAAAGAGACTCAGATGGCGCGCGATATTCTTTTCTGCTGATAGGTTTTATATTCGTACATATTTCCCAAATTCACCACTTGAATCTTTTCAAACTCAGCAGTAATTATACAATTCCGTGTATCAAGGATTACTTTTTGTGCCATGCTTCCCGCAAGCTTGTCATAGTCCATACCTTTAAACTCGCTATGGTCGGTTAAAATCAGCAGAAGATGCGCATCCTTTACTGCATTTTCTGCCGACACAACCGGCATTTTGCTAGGCTGGACATGCGGATCATGGAAAGAAACTTCTATATTTCCCTCGCTCATCAATTTGTTGACAACTTCTATAGCCGGACTTTCTCTCAGATCATCCACATCCGCTTTATAAGGAAGGCCGAATACCGCAACCTTTGGATATCGAATATCCCCAAGCAGCATTTTTACCCGGTCGACAATATATTCCGGCATGGAGACATTAGTTTCACGGGCAAGCTGAATGATCTTAGCAAGCTCAGGTGATTTGGCAACGATGAAATAAGGATCAACGGCCAGACAATGTCCGCCTACTCCCGGCCCGGGGTGATGAAGATTCACACGCGGATGCTTGTTGGCCATTGAAATAACATCAAGTACATTAATATCAAGGTCGAAGCAAACTTTCGCTAATTCATTCGAAAGAGCAATATTCACATCACGGAACGTATTTTCCATTAATTTAGACATTTCAGCTGTTTTGGCATCTGTACGGATAATTTCGCCCTTCACAAATGTTTCGTAAACCTTGGCCCCCGCTTCTGCACAGGCTTCGGTCATGCCTCCCACAATCCGGTTATTGTAGACAAGTTCATGAAATATTTGCCCCGGAAGAACACGTTCAGGACAATGCACCAAGAATACATCTTGTCCCACTTTAAGGCCGGCTTTTTCTACAATCGGCTTCACATAGTCATCCATGCTGCGGGGAGCAATCGTGGATTCTATAATAATCACATTTCCCTTTTTAACATATGGCAGCACTCGCTCTGTTGCCTGAAGGACATAGGTCAGATCACATGATTTATGTTCGTCCTTTTTATTAGGAGTCGGGACGGCAATTAAGAATACATCCGCAGCTTCCGGTTCAAGAGAGGCGTGGAACCTGCCGTTTTCCGATACTTCCTGCAGAAGCTCATGAAGCCCTGGCTCTTCAATATGAAGATGTCCGTTATTCAGCTTATTTACGATTTCAGGAAAAACATCAACACCTACTACCTCTGCACCATGTTTCGCAAACATTACTGATGTAGGCAAACCAATATATCCTAATCCCATTGTACATAATTTCATAATCTGACAGCTCCTGTTCAATTATATTTTAGAAAACTTGCTTTCTCTAAAAATGTTCAGCTTAGGCTCATGCTGTTTCATATATTTCAATGAATATCTCTTTTTCCTTCAGCCAATTATAATTGTGCCGCGCTTCCAGACAATTGCTGCTCATATCATCTCTTGCTTCTGGATGCTCCAGGAGATAATTGACTCCCTCTGCAATAGAAGCAGGTTCATGAGAATTCACACAAACTCCGGTGTTTTCCTGCTCTACTACTTTTTGAATCTCCGGAAAACTGCAGGCAACAACAGGTACACCGCTCATCATATATTCAAATAATTTGTTAGATGACGCAGAATAATGATTAAAGCACACATTATTCAGCACCTGAAAGCCTAAGTAGGCGTTTTTTGTGTAGTGAAGCAGTTCATCCACCGGAACCTTCGGGATGAATTTCACTCTGTCTCCAAGATTTCTTTCATGGACCATTTTCTCAAGCAGCGGCTTGATTCTGCCATCTCCGATAAAAACAACGGTGCCGCGTTTCATGAGCGGAACTGCCTCAATGATTTTTTCCAGCCCCCTGCCAGTTTGAATGCCTCCCTGATATAAAAGAATGGGTTCTTCCCTCGGCAGACCCAGCATATCGTGAAGGTTTACCGATGAACTTTGTTCTGGCTTCTGCGGGATTGGGTAATTATGCACCACATTCGGATAGATGCCATATAATTCTTCATTGTATTTCGCCCTTGTATGGTTTTCCGCAATCATTTCATCTACAAAGCCCAGCAGGAATTTTTCCATGACGCCATATACTTTACTGTTATAGCCGGTCCTGCTCGTCTGTACTTC
Organism: Bacillus sp. OV322; assembly: GCF_900112495.1. Classification (GTDB taxonomy): domain Bacteria; phylum Bacillota; class Bacilli; order Bacillales; family DSM-1321; genus Peribacillus. The sequence continues at coordinate 42,050 of NZ_FOMA01000012.1, read as the reverse complement.
ATGCGAATCATAAATCAGCTTTCTCCGGCGAAACAGCTTGGCACTCAGCACACCCTGCATCAGGGTATTTAAATCATTGCTGTGGTAATAATCAAATTTCTGTTTTCTTCCTTCCCTGACCATCTGGGTGAATATATGGGCTCGTACCAGCATGGCAGGCAGCTTGGTTTTTGTCATAATGAATACAGCAAGTGCACAAATAGCAATGACACTTAAAGATAGGGCAGCCTGCAAGAGAGTCGTTATGACCCGGAGGCTTGCAAGGATATTCAGGATAAGCAGAAAGAGTACTAGCAACTCAATCTTTCTTTTTTTCAGCTGGCGGAAACCCCTGAGCACCTTATTTAAGGTTGTGCTTCTGTTATTGACACGAATGATGCGAAACCCGCTTTTATGCTGTTCCCGCTTTGGCAGCACCTCATTTTTCCAGTCATGAATGGCCACGAGGCTCACATCATACCCTGATTCGGACAATGCCGAGCATGACCGCAGGACCCTTGCATCATTCGTGAAATGGTTCCAAACGAACATACATACCTTTTTAGACATGGTTTTCCTCCAAGTTAAGCTTCTAAAATATTCAGCAAGCCTTGTATATTTTGATTCCACTGAAAATGCTGTTTGGCATATTGATAGCCATTCTCCCCATATGCCTTGCGGAGCTGCTTATTTTCCGCAAGTGTGAGGATATGCCGGCAAATTTGTTCAACATTTCTTTCCTCTGCAACAAGCCCGCATTGCGCTTCTCCGATAATTTCCTGTGCCCGCCCTGCCACATCACCCACAATCGGTTTGCCGACGCACATATAATCAATGATTTTGCCGGGAAGTACTTTATGAAACACATCCTTCTCCACAAGACTTACATAAGCGATATGTGAGGAGGATATTTCCTGAAGGGTCACCCTCCGATTTCTCGCATCAATCAGCTTGATATTCCGGAGACCTTTTTTTAATATAGCTTCTTCAATCTCTTTCTTTCTGAATCCATAGCCGATGATCGTAAATTCTATAAAGGTATGGCTCTTGAGTTTTTCCGCCACTTCTATCAGCTTCCTGACATCCTGGGCAAGCCCGATGTTACCTGTATAAATCACCTTAATTCTTTTTTCGGACAGGGGCGGAAGGGTTTTTCTAATGTCGAACTCTTCAGCTGTTAAAGAGTTCGGGATGAATTGTATGTTGTCATCGCCTACACCCTTTGACACGATATATTCACGGAATCCCGGACTGTTGATGATAATTTTGTCGCTATGCTGAAAAAGCATCTTCTCGAACAAATAGGCAATTTTTAAAATTCGCTTATTCGCAAATACGCCTACACCGATAAGCGACTCCGGCCATAAATCTCTTACATCTGTGATGAGGGAAGCCTTCATTTTCTTCTTTGCAATCATTCCAGCCACACTCGGGAAGATGGGAGGTGTGGATACAAACACGTAATCATATTTTTTCTTAAGGGTCATTACCTTCCAAATAAATAGAATCATGGTTTCCATATAATGAAAAAGGCGATTCCACTTGCTGCTCGTGTAGCTTTTGATCTTCCCCGGCTGAAGTCTTACAATATCTTTTTCTATGTCCTTTTCATCCCAAAACTGTTCATCCTGATATAGATTTTGATTCGGATAACTCGGCTTCATGGTCAAAACGGTCACATCATAGCCATTCTGCTTCAGGTTAAGATAGACATTTTTCAGCCTATTGCCCGCACTGCCTATTTCGGGGTAAAAATTCTGGACAATCATCAGCACACTTTTCATTTGCTCAAATCACCCAATCTCCATTTGGATTAATCATGTTCTGGTTCTGGTTTGGCTCTTTACTTAAAAATTGTTGTTTTTTTAATGTTCTTGAGGCGATCCCGTTGTTAAACGGGTTGATTAGAGCGTAAGGTGCGAGACTCCTGCGGGATTGCGGGAAGGTGAGACCCCGCAGGCATTGTCGAGGAGGCTCACCGCCCGCTCCGCGGAAAGCGAGCATCCTGGAGCGGAAATCAACCCCCTTGTTCAAAAACAACAATGTTTACGAAAAATGTCTCTGGTTCTTATTATGAAGTCAGAATATTGAGAGCATATGAATGTTAAATAAAGATTTCTTTAGAGTTGTTAACGGATTGTTGGGGTTATTAACGGATAATTAAGATATCGGGGTTCTCGTAAAGTTTATGTGTAGATTGGTGCAAAGAGCTAATCCTGCCATCCTGTTCTTATATAATGAAGCCAATCCAAGCTTCCTCCGGTACTCATCTCGAGGCGGTTTGCGAGGAATTTACGAAAGGGCAGTAACGATAATACATACATATCATGAGAGAGAGGGTTCAGCTATGAAAAAGCTAAAAGTTATGACTGTATTCGGCACACGGCCAGAAGCGATAAAAATGGCTCCTTTAGTTTTAGAATTGCAAAAGCACCAGGAAATCGAAACCATTGTCACAGTTACTGCCCAGCACCGGGACATGCTCGACGGAGTTTTGGAGTTTTTCGGAATTTCTCCGGATTATGATTTAAATATTATGCAAAACCAGCAAACTTTAATGGATATAACAACACGGGGACTAACTAAGCTGAATGGAGTTTTAGAAGAGACAAAGCCTAATATTGTCCTTGTTCATGGAGACACTTCAACGACCTTCATCGCAAGTCTTGCAGCATTTTATCACAAGATCCCTGTTGGCCATGTGGAGGCAGGACTCCGCACCGGAAATAAGCTTTCTCCTTATCCCGAGGAAATGAACCGCCAGCTCACCGGGATACTGGCTGATTTCCACTTTGCACCAACACAGCGTGCTGCCGATAATCTTCTAGCGGAAAATAAACCGGAAGCAAGCATCCGCATTGTTGGCAATACCGCTATCGATGCACTGAAATACACGGTACAGGAAAATTATAAGCATCCTATCCTTGAAGGACTGGGAAATGACCGGCTCCTTCTTATGACGGCGCACCGCCGCGAAAATATAGGGAAACCGATGGAAAACATATTCCGCGCCGCAAAGCGTCTCGCAGAAGCCTATCCCGATGTTCAAGTTGTTTATCCTGTACATAAAAATCCGGTTGTGCGCAAGATTGCTGCTGATATTCTCGGCAAATTGGACAGGGTTCATTTAATAGAACCATTAGAAGTCATTGACTTTCACAATTTTGCAGCACGGGCGCATTTGATTATGACAGATTCCGGGGGCATACAAGAGGAAGCCCCGTCACTGGGCGTTCCTGTGCTGGTGCTCCGCGATACGACTGAACGCCCAGAAGGAATTGATGCAGGAACACTGCTGATGGCAGGGACTAAGGAAAACCGGATTTTCTCGCTTGCCAGTGAATTGCTTCAAAACAGAGAAAAACACGATGTAATGGCTAAAATCTCGAATCCTTATGGAGATGGCTTCGCTTCCCGAAGAATTGCTGAAATTCTGCTGAAGGAACTGAGCCAATCAGAAACTGGTGTCCTGACATTTTAACAGCAAAAAAGGGGTGCAGTTTTCACACTGCACCCCTTTTTGCTATCAGGCATTTTGCGCTGTTTGCTATTTTTTCACTTTCCTGCCTTCTTGCGAATCTGCCATCATTCTTGGAACAAGGATGAAGAACAAAATGATCACAGAGAGTACAAGGATGATGCCCAGCAGGAGGGTCAGGCTGAAAGAAAAGCTCTGCTCACTGTCCGTCTGCTCATCCTGCTCAGAAGCCGTATCAATTTCAGCAGCATCCTTTTCAAAAAGCTTCAATTGCTTTACTTTTGCTTGTATCGAACTATTATCTTTCTGTTCTTTTTTAAAAAGCTCCGATTTAATTTCACTGACCTGCTCATCAGGTTTCTTCTCAAATGTGAGCGCCTTTTGTTCTTCCGGCAAGGCATGCTTTTTTCTCAAGCTGGAATCTTCCTGAAAATAATCTGTTTTCAAATCAATCTTTTTTTCATGATACGCATTCGGCTTTACTGCCGGATCTCCCTCTTCAGCAGATCCGTGCAGCGGGAACATGTACAAATTAATGAAAATGATGAAAGATATCGCAAATTTACGCTTCATGTGCCAATTCTTGATCTTCCTGCCTTCGATTCATGATATATGGAATGACAGACGCGATGATGACCGCTGCCGCCAATATCAGAGTTGCCGGAAGGAAGGAGGACTGATCTCCATATTGGATGGACAAGTAAACATTCGAAACCGGATGGCTGACCGAGAAATTAGGCATAATCAAATCAAGTGCCGGAGTGACAAAGAAGACAATAAGCGCTGCTGCAAGCAAGGACCCGATGAAAGGCCCGATAAAGAATGCAAGGCGGATAATGCCTGACGCTCCCATTAACAGCAGGATAGTGAAGATTGTCCACTTAAGTGCCTGTACATCATGAAGCGGATAAATTTTCAATCCATAAATGCTGATGACCAATCCGACAATCAAATTCAGCATGAGAAACAGTGCTATATGAACCAGAATCGGCAGGCTTGAATAATGGTGCAGGAAGAATCCTATTAAAAGCCCGCTGATCAGTATAATGATGAGCATAAGCACAGGAGGAGCATATGACGCTTTTTGAACCTGTGCTTCACCGCTGACCTTGACCGGATTGGCAAGATAATCATAAACATAGCCATTCTGCTGGTCATCAATCATGGTATTGCCAAGAATATTATAAACATCGCCTTTGACTTTCTTCGTAGAGCCTACATTCAAAGCCCAGTTATTATTTAATTCATCAGCCTTCTTCTGAACAGAGCCTACCTTTGTCTGAAGCTCATTGGTATAGTCTGTCACCTGATTTTGGCGATCAGCCAGGGAATTCACCAAATCCGTTATTGTGCTGACTTCACTTGCGGTTGTATCCTGGACGGACAGCATAAACTCTCCGTTAAGGCTTCCCACCGGAATGGACTCCGTTTCAAGGGTTTTTGTATTTTGCGTAAGGTTTGCTGAAACCTGATCAGCGCTTTCTATGATTGCACCAAGCTCATTTTGGATTGCAGTCTGCTGATCACTTACATTTTGATCATATTGTGCAATGAATGAATCGAGGGATTTAGAGAAGCTTCCAAAATCCTTACCGACTCCTTCTATGCTTGCTGAGTTATTTTTTACGTCCTCTAATGATTGATTCATCGCTGCCAGATAAGGAGAATCCTTGAAACCTTCCTGGTTTTCCACAATGCTCTTCATTAGTGCATCGTCCGAATTACCGGCTTTCTCCTGGATTGCCTGATAGGCGGAAAGCATATCGCTATAAGCCATCAGATCCTCCATATTAGTGCTTTGGATATCGTTTTGGAAAATTCCAGCGAGCGCATTTTTTCTATCCTCTGACAATGCAGCAGATTCAAGAATATTTTTCTCCTTCGTCCTGATGCTTTTAACAGCTTGTGCTGCAGCATTATCAGGAACCGGCTCCCCGTCCCCGTCTTCAATCTGTGCTTTTAATGCAGCAAGGAGCTCTTTATAATTCACTTCCAGCTTCTTTTGGCCATCAGCCTGCTGCTGTACCTCTCCCTCAACCTTTTCCAAATTGGCCTCAAGATTTTTAATCGTTTCGTTAATGGCAGCCCAGTTCTCCGGCTGCTCCTCGGGCTTAACGGCTTCTAGACTTTTCTTTAAAATGGCAATCTGATCCTTTAATCCCGTAAGAGTGATGTCCCCGGGGTTTGCCGGATCTGGAGCAGGGGGCGGATCTGGAACAGGAACCTGCGGGTCAGGTGTTCCTGGTGTGCCTGGTGTTCCTGGTGTTCCCGGTGTGCCTGGCGATGCATTTTGTATTTTTTCATGCAATGGCCCAAGTTTTTTCTCCATTTCATCTAATGAAGCATTTACTGATTTTTGTTTATACTGTTTCATGACCGTACTTAGAAAATCATTCAGCTGCCCGCCGCTTGAATTCGCTAAGTCCTCAGATATCTTTTTCAGCTGTTCTGTACTGTCTGAAATCTTCCCTTCAATTTCAGTGACATTCTGATCCATATCCTCACCGTTGTTATCAAAGCTTGGCTTTGGATCCTTTTGCCCATCGCTGATCTTCTGTGTTTCATCATTCAGTGCTGTATTGTACTGGCTCATGCCTGTCTGCAGCAGCTGCTGATTTTCAGCAGATGTCTGCTGAAATAGATTCGCTTGCTGATTCTGATACTCTTGATATAAATTAACGTCTTCGATAAAGGATGCGACCTTCGTTTTGGCATCATCAATATTTTTCAGGGTTTGCCCTGTGGACTTGCCCGTCTCTTTCGTAGAAGCGAACACACCCTCAAGCATTTTCTTCTGCTGATCTATTTCCCCTGCCAGCTTTTTTGAGTTCGGTGTATAAAAATTATACATAGACTGCTGGAAGGCAATCTCTTTTTCAAGTATTTTGCTGAACTTTTTGCGCACATCTTCAACAGACTGGGAAACATAGCTCCAATATAACGTGGATACTTTCGTATTCATTTTATTTTTGGCCATTTCCAGTTCCTTTTGAACCTTTTCCATGTTCTCTGCATTTAAGTCAGATTGAATTTCATAATTGACACCTGCTTTTACAGGATCTTTTTCATTAAAGGTAAATATGTTTTTAGAAAAGTCGGAAGGCATATAAATGACAGCATCATATTTCTTTTTCTCTAACCCTTCCTCTGCAAGGCTTCTGTTCACGCTCTCCCACTTATACTGTGAATCCTTGTTCAAAACCCCGGATACCTTATCTCCGAAATTCAGGGATTCTTTATTGAATTCTGCTCCTGCATCTTCATTAACAACAGCAATTTGGCGTGAAGCCTTTTCCGTATTCTTCATTGGGTTTTCTCCAACATAGGAAAAGAATAAAACCGGAAGAATCAGGATCACCAATATTTTTCCGACTAGGACCAGTGGCTTCATTTTTCCAGACACTCTATGCACCTGCTTTCCTTTAAACTATCAATACTCATTTGGCGATAATCATTTTCAATTTATATGGGGAATCTGTATTTTGTTTTCCTTGCCATTCATGACTAAGTAGCCATAGCCTGGCTGAATTTCTTCTTCTTTCCTTGAATATGCCAGGGTGAAGAGGCTTTGATCGGACTTTTTCATTAACAAGACACATTGGCGGATTTGCTTCAGCTCACTCGTAAGTGCATCATATCCTTTTGTAAAGTCGCTGGCATTGCCTGAAACGATGAGCTTAAATCCAAGATGGCTGTATTGCTTGATCAGGAGTGCCATCTTATCCTGGATTTTACTGTCGATGGTTTGCTGAAACCTTGTGATGCTGTCAATAACAAAAAGCACTGGTTCGAATGACAGGCTGCTGATTGTTCTTTGCTCAATCGCCTGGATATACTCCCGCTCTCTTTCTTCAAAGGCTTCAATAATTTGGTCCAGCCAATCAGAAATGGCATCTTTGGTTTCTAAATAATATACATTCTCCCTGCCTGCATAAGGAGCAAGCCCCCTGTCAGCAGCATCAAAGATTGCAACACTGGAAACCTCTTGTGTTAGAAGTGACTCAACGATCAGCTTCAGCACATTTGTTTTTCCTTTCCGGGACTGTCCGGCAATCAGCAAATGAGGATTGGACATTAAATCCACATAAACCGGTGTAACACTTTCTTCCGCAAGTCCTATAGGAATCAGCCCTGCCTTATTGGCTGGTGAATAGAAGGATTTGAAGCTTCCGATATCCAGCCTCGAAGGAAGCATAGGAATTCCTTTTGGTTTCGTATAATTTTCATATTTCTTATTCAGCCTGGCAATATTCCGTTTAACACCATCAAGGACCTCCAGATCATCACTGCCTTCTGCGGGCAGGTAAACCTGCATAAGATGGACATCATCCTTCTTGACAAGGGCTCTTCCAGGAATCGGCTCATTATTTAATGGAGTTCTGCCAAGGATGGAATACTGCTCAGAGCTATCCATTAAATAATGGACAATTTTTGTTTTTAAATTATTCATAAGAGGCTGCCTGATCGCACTGATCCTTGTTGCCGTCAGAATCATGAAAATCCCGAGTGACTGCCCGTCACGCGCAAACTGGGTAAACTGCATCTCAAGATCCGGCAGCTCATCCTTCACCAGATCAAAATTATCCAAGACCACATAAATGACCGGCAGTTTTTTCTCTACCTGGGAGTTATATAAAGTTATGCTGCTGAACTCCTTCTCGGTAAACAGCTGCTTTCGCTTTTCCATCTCTGCTTTTATGAACATCATGAATTTCTCGATTTTGCGCTCCTGGTCAATCCTGAAATAATCACCGGTTTGCGGAAGCTGCCGAAGCGGCAGGAGCGCCCCGTTACCGAAGTCAAAAATATAATATTGAAGCATTTCCGGCGTCTGTTTTTCCGCAAACCCAGTTAGAAGAGTAAGTACAGTGTTTGATTTCCCGTAACCAGAGGAACCGAAAATCCCTATATTCCCATCCTCGATCCAATTATAGGCATACGGTGCCTGGCTCTGCTTTTCAGGCTCATCCATCAGCCCGATCGGGAAGAGCCGCTCATTTTCATCACTGTTTTCAGGCTTGAAAATTCTTTCCTCAAGAGGAGGCAGCCATGGACTTGAAAGCTTTTCTATTTTCAATTCCTGCTGAACGGCCAGGATTTCTTTTACAACAGCCTCGATTTCCGTCTTCTTCTCCTGGCCCCCTCCCAATGATTTAGCAGGGACATTGGAGATTGGAATCAGTCCAAGGTCGGTCACGATGCTCACTTCATCTTCTGCCCCATAGGTGTCCTCTAAATACGGCGCCCCGCTCCACGCTGACTGAAATAGCTCGTATACTTCGTTATTGCCGACCTGCAGATATCCCCGGCCTGTTACTGTGATGTTGGCCGCATCGGCATTTTTTAGAATTTCCTTACTGTCTCCCGCGTCCTGCACCTTTAGGGAAATCTTAAAACGGGCATTGCTCCATATCTGGTTATCAATGATTCCGCCAGGTTTTTGTGTAGCTAGAATCAGGTGTACCCCAAGACTGCGCCCAATCCTGGCCGCACTAACAAGCTCCCTGATAAAATCCGGCTCCTCATTTTTAAGCTCGGCGAACTCATCTGAGATTAAAAACAGGTGAGGAAGCGGCTCGCTTGCTATTCCTTCTTTGTACAAATCCGTGTAATCATTAATGTGATTCACTTCATAGCGGTCAAAGAGGCGCTGCCTTTTCTTCAATTCACTGTTGATAGAAGCAAGTGCACGTGCGCTGAAGTTTTTGCTTCCCTCAATATTCGTAATCGTGCCAAGCAAATGCGGAATGTTTTTAAACGGCTGTGCCATTCCCCCGCCTTTATAATCAATCAATAAAAAGGCCACTTCGTGCGGATGATAATGAACAGACAAAGCCAGAATATATGTCTGAAGCAATTCACTTTTCCCGGAACCTGTTGTTCCAGCAAGCAATCCGTGCGGTCCGTGCGCTTTTTCATGAAGATTCAGTTCTACAACATCTTTTCGTCCCTTTAAGCCGATTGGAACAGCAAGCGACTGTGAGGATTGATTGACTTGCCAGTTTTCTCCAATTTTCAGATCCTTCACTTCTTTTGCATTATGAAGCTCCAGGAAGGAAACCATCTCCGGAATGGAGTTGTTCATCCCCTTTTGATGATTAAGGGAACGAAGCAGCCTCGCATAATCTTCATTTCCCTCTTTTTTATGAATATCCAGGACAAACGGGGTATGAACGGCTTTTCCCTGGCCAATCAGGATTTCACCTTCCCGTTCATTAATGTATCTGACAAGCGTATGGATGTTTTCTGACAGGCTTTCTTTTGCATTGGTGGCAAATATGGCAGAAATGCCTACCTGTACATCTTTTCCCTCCAGATATTCCATGATTACATGCTCAGCCACAAGATTGCGGTCTGTAACAATAAAAACAAAATGGGGGAAGAAGCGCTTCTTTTCTTTTTCTTCATCCAGGTCGCGCTCCCGGAGCATTTGATACAGAGAAGACAAAAGCTGGTCCCTGTTTTGTTCGTTATAAACAAATCCTTTGGCATAGGAATGCGGGAGCTGAAAGTGCGGAAGCCATTTCATCCACTCCCATTCTTTATAATCATCTTCATTAAAAATGGCTACAAACCTTACATCATGATAACTATGGAAAAAGGCAAGCTGGCCGATCAATTGCTGCAATTCATTTTTAACAATCGAACCCTTTCCGACCAGCCCCATGGACCCATGTGAAAGATCAATGGCTAAGGGCACATTTTTTATGTATTTATAGGTGCTGACAAGCTCTTGTGCCTCTTCAAGCAAATCATCCATATCCCTGTTGGACATATCATTGGAACCTACTGTTACTGCGTAGCTGGAAGGAATAGTTGCCTTCCCGATGCGAAAATGCAGAAAATCCCCGCTGTCTGCAGTTCTTTCCCAGATACGGGCGCTGATGTTGCCAGTCATATATTTCATTCTCTCAAAGGAAGGAAAGTGGTACTGCAAGACATCTTCCTGTTTCTTTGACAGCACATGCAGCTCCTCGCGTTTTTGCTCCAGGTAGCGTGTGTATACCCTAAGACGCCTCGCTTCTCTTTTCTTGCGGCTTTTTCTGTCTTTAATATATTGAACTGTTGAAGTAAAGATTGTCGTTGTAAACATCACTATCGAGATTAAAATAAAGATTCCTCTCGGCTGAATATAGGCAACAACCCCCATTACAATCATCATTAAAAGAGGCGGCAGTATCATCAGCCATAATCCTCTTTGATGATCATCTGCCTCCTGGGCAGGAAACGTGATGGCCACTTTATCATCCGGCAGATCGTACACCATTCTTGGTGTACGCCTATATTGAGGGTAATTTTTCTGCATCTCGGAAATTGGCGGAAGCGTCCTCGTCAGCTCTGTCTGGAAGGAAGCAGCGCCTTTTATCTTCAGCAGGTCACTTTCAAGAAGCGAGAATTCCAGAAACGGAGAAAAAACCACATCACCTATTTCAAGGTTTCTTGCTTCTCCTGCTTTATGTCCGTTCACATACACAGAACCTGTTTGACCAGGCACAAGCATCCATTGTCCGTTCAGCTTGACCACTTCAAACCCTTTCTCTTCATGGATCTTTGATGCTTCTTTTTGAATATCTGCCCCGTCATTAGGGGAAACCGTCCATTCATCCAGATTGCCAATATAGTAGACATGCTCATCTTCATTCATGGCGGAATAGCAGATGGTCATCGTTTCACCTGAGGCTTCAATGGAGAAGGCACCGCCATGGTTCAGCTCTCCAATCTGCCTTAAATTTTGGATAACACAGTAACCTCCGCTGCCCTCTAGTCTTTGAAGCTCTATTGGACCCTCTTTAAATGGAAATGAGCGGACCGTGCATGTATGTCTTTCTTCATTCCCTATGGTGAGGGTGTCAGGAGGATTACTTTCAAACGAAAAATGCTGGTAGGCATTACTATAAAAAATCCATAACTGCTCCATTAAAAATCATCTCCTGCAAAACGCTGTTGAGTTCTCCGATTCATTACTTCGTGCTTTTGGCTGCTTCTTTCGATTTGCTGTCTGTTTTATTTTTCCGGGCAGCAGCCTGTGCCGCAGCTTGCTCACGCTTTTGTTTCTCTGCCTGCTGTTTCATTGCTTCTTCCTGCTGCTTTTGCAATTCGAGCTCTTTATCCAATTCTTTTTGTTTTTCAGCTTTTTCAGCTTCTTTTTGCCGTTTATATTCATCAAATTCTGCAGTTATGGGTTTAAGCTTCTCTTCCTTTTCCTTGCCTGTCAGGCTGTCATCACTCTGGATTTCTGCCTGGTAATGGATTAAGCCAAGCATGATCAAATCCTGATAACGAAGCGAACGGGCAATGTCGATAGCCTTTTCATTCTCGCCTCTGCCAAGATAAATCCAATAGAGGAAGTACTTTTTATCCGATTGGAGATTAAGTGTGTTTTCAAGCACCTTTCGCTGATCATCTGACAAATCCTCATTCACAAAGTAAGCATAAGCTAATTCATACTGGACGACGTCTGGCATTTTATCTGCGTTTTCATTCTCTAAGGTGTCGATTACCTCACTGTATTTTTCCTGGAGGAATGCCTTCCCGCTATTCACATAAGCCGCTTCCCTCGGCTGGAGAAACAATAGGGAGTAAAGTGTGTAAACAAGGGCAGGCACAAGAAGAATCAGGCCGCCAAATAGGAAATAGCGGTTCCTTTTCCATTTCTTCTGCGGGATATGTATAACCGTTCTTTCCTTTTTCTCAAGCTCTGTTATATGTGACTGTACGAAATCGGCAAGGTCATCCAAACTGCCTGCCGTGAGGATTCTCTTCACGGAAGTAGATAGCTTCAGGGTTTGGTGATAGGAAAGATATTGTTCGAATGTATATTGACCATCTATGCTTTCCGCCACAGCAGCCTTGAGCTCCTGCAGAAAAAGTTCTGGATTTTTTTCATAGGGAGGCAAGCTTTCTCTTACTCCATAATGGAGGAAGTATGGTGTCAAGCTTGAATCTAGCACGATATTTTCCGGGCATATCACCATATGCAGCCTTGGTGAGCGTCCACTCTGCACTTTTTTGATCAGCTGATAAGAAAACAGCCATCTGGATAGTTCATTTTTCTTTTTGATTTCAGAAAATCCAACAAAAGTTTCCGGCACTTGCACCGAAATCCTCACTTCTTCGTCATTCACTTCTATCTCTTTTTGCAGCACATCGTCTGCATCCTTAAGCACTTGCAGCTCTAGCTCATTTTTTACTTTTAGCCTGGCCCTCTGAAAGACAAAGACATATCCATCATCCCTCAATACTGCAGCTTCAATTCTTTTATCTAAATAAGATGATTTTACCTCTTCCATTTCCTGCTCCTTTACCTCTTTCCAGAGATTCTAAGACTATGACTCTGCCTTCGGGCTACAGGATCTCAATCCTGTCTCCTCTTGTGATGCCGCTCTCAAGCAAGGTCCCGTTTCCTGAACAGACGAACTTTTTATTTTGAATCCTGATCCAATAGCCTTCCCGGGGAGGGCGGGACAGGTTTTTCACCTGCCAGACAACTTCTATAACCTTTTTGATAGAAAGATAATTCGATAGCTGAAGATCAAATACTTCCCCGCTGTAATTTTTCAGATCGACGGTAAGCTGGATATAAATTGAAATCACCCCTGCAGTGCGTTTAAAGCTCCTGAATTTTGTGTTTAAACAGAGAAAAAGCGCTATAATCTTAATAGATTCGCAGCGCTTTTCCTACAATCACTATGTTTCTATTATCCGCGAATTTGGCTGGCAATCTGATTATCAGTATCACGCATAATATTAGCAGCTTTATCCAACTGCTGGTGAACATCTTCCAGCAAATTTGACATGTCCTTGAAGGATGGCTTTAACTGTTCATATTGATCATGAAACGCGTCGCTTGATGCACCCTCCCAAATTTGGTTCAGGTGGCCAATCAAAGTATCCAAGCGGCCAATCATTAAATCAATTTCGTGGCTTTCCGTCTGGTATTTCTTCGAAGCATCAATTAACTCATCTGGTGTAACGCGAATATTTCCTGCACCCATTACAAATTCCTCCTTAAAATTTAATTAGTTACATTGTAAATTACCCATACAAATTTTGCCATCGATACCGTGATATTCTTTATAAAATGGTTAATTTTTACTAATTTATAAATCTCTAGTTTCTTTATAATAGACTTTTTACCCAGTACGAAATCACCTAAACCCATATTTTAAAAATAAATCCACATTTTTCATATTTTTTTGCATTGGGCAAATTAAACAGGATCGTTCCATAGTAAAAAGCCTGCTTCTGCAGGCTTAAGAATTTAATATCTAACCAATAATAATTCTTTCTTTTGGATAGTGATAATGGTTTTTGATCGGTTTCCCGCCCAATAAGAATAAAAAGGTGAAAACTCCTATCCTTCCGATAAACATTAACACCATAATGATAATCTTGCCAAAGGTATGCAAATCCGAAGTGATGCCCAGCGAGAAACCTACTGTTCCAAAGGCTGACGCTACTTCAAATACGATCTCCATAAAAGAAAAGCGCGGCTCAAGGACCATCAGAAGCATAACCGCACAGCTGCACAATATCGTCGCTGTCACCGTCACGATATACGCCTTTATCACATCCTCCATGACCACTTCTCTTCTAAATACCTTGATTGTCGTGTTTCCATTGGCAAAATAATAGATGCTCAAAAGCATAATGGCAAACGTTGTCGTCCTGATCCCCCCGCCGGCACTGCTTGGCGATGCGCCAATGAACATAAGGATGCTCAGCAAAAAGTGGGTGGGTGCAGAAAACTCCCGGATATCTATTGTATTAAGTCCGCCATTCCTGGAAGAAACCGAGTAGAAGAGAGAATACAGAAGCGATTCCCCCCACGACATATCTTTATAAAAATGATGATTTTCCAATATAAAAATCATTATTGCTGCAATGATAATCAGTCCAAAAAAAGTGATCGTCGTAATCTTGGTAAACAAGGAAAACCTGAAATTTTTGCGATTTTTCACTTTAAAGAACTGAACCACCTCCATCAGCACGGGAAAGCCAATGGCTCCGATTATTAACAGAAACATCGTGACTGTAAGAACAAACCCGTCCTTAGCAAATGGTATTAAAGATTCTCCTGTTATATCAAATCCCGCATTTGTCAAAGCACTCACACTTGCAAAAAAGCCCTGCAGGAATGATTCCTTCCAGGTAGGAAAGTATTTTAGATAATAAGTTCCAAGCACCGCTGCCCCTGCCAGCTCAATGAGCGTAAACAAAATCAGCAGCCTCTTCACCAGCTGGACAATCCCTGCCAGGGAAGAAATATTCTGGTCGGTCATAATAAGCATCCGCTCTCTTAGGCCGATTTTTTTTCCAAGCATCAGCCAAATAAACGTTCCAAACGCCATAATGCCGATTCCTCCAAACTGAAGAATCACAGCGAAGATGAAGGTTCCAGGCACACTAAGGATTTCACTCAAGTTAACCGTGGATAAACCTGTTACACTCACAGCACTAATTGCCGTAAAAAGCGCATCAATAAATGAAAGCTTAGCATGCGGCTTAAGAGTGATAGGCAGCAATAGCAGTACGGTCGACACCGCCACTGCCAGAATGTAATAAATGACTATAACCTGTGCCGGTGATATCTGTCTTGATCGATTTTCAATTGGACTATTCATGTTTCTCCTGATTTCGTTTTTTTTACATATTATATCGAATCCTCCCGAACATTAAAAGTTCAGGACAGCCGAAGAGCCTTTAGCACATTCGAAAAGGTTAATTAGTTTTATTGTGTGCGCGTAAGTAGTAGTATGGAACCAAGTCTTATGAACTGTATAATATTACATACATTTTGGAGGAAAAATAATTGAGCATTTATGATTTTTCAGCAACAGCCATGAACGGGCAGGATATAAGTTTAGAAGAATTCAAAGGCAAGGTGGTTCTCATTGTCAATACAGCCGGACAATGCGGCTTCACCTTTCAATATGAAGATTTGCAGCGTCTTTATGACCGCTATAAAGAAAAGGACTTTGTGATCTTAGGTTTCCCTTGCAATCAATTTGCCGGCCAGGAACCGGATGATAATGAAAAGGTTCAATTCTTTTGCACCCTTCGATACGGCGTCAGCTTCCCGATGTTCCAAAAAATCGATGTGCGGGATGAAAACGCCCATCCGCTCTTTCACTACCTTGCCTCTTCCCAGCCATTTAAAGGCTTCGATGAATCCCATCCAGTGGCAAAGGTGCTGATCCCTTTATTACATGAAAAGCATCCTGAATATATATATGGCGATTCGATAAAATGGAATTTCACAAAGTTCCTTATTGACAAAAAAGGAACAGTCGTCAAAAGATTTGAACCTACCACTGACCCTATGGATATGGAAGAAGATATTGAATTGCTTTTGAAGTATTCATAAAAATAGAGAGGTTCCCATTTTTCAGGGAACCTCTCTATTTTTTTTTGATATCTATACTCCCCAAAAAACCCGCTCATCGAATCTAAAATTTGCTGCCATGGAACAAGTGGTTGATTTCCGCTTCAGGATGCTCGCTCCAATCAACCAGATTTAACAATGTAATCACCTCACAGAACCCAAAAACCACAATTTCTGAGAAAAGTGACTTTTATTTTAATTGAAATAGAACAAATGTTCGGATATACTTTTAGAAAAGGTTATATAACCGGAGTGGATCCATTTCCCTCCGGTGTGATAGTGTTACGGCCAATTCCCATCATGAGCATTACTGTGAGAATGCTAGCCGGATGTCCTAAAAGGAAAACAACAGGCAAGTTAACAGAGACAAAAGATAAGGAGCAGATGAAAATGATTAAAGATAATATAAAATGGACTTCTCTCATGCTTCCAGAGCATATTCGATTACTAAGACAGTTAATAGAAGAAAATAAATTAGAAAAGAAGCCCTTTTTAGACGGAAAGAATATGGAGCAGATTGGGCAAACGGCAATGGATTCCCTGAACCTTACCATCCCTGTCCGGACTATATACTGGAAGGATGGACTGTTTGATACAAAAATAGGAATCGTAGCAGATGTAGACATGTTAAATAGGGAGATAATCGTAGATCTATTAAGCGGCAGCATTTCCATTCCGATAGACTATTTAATAGCCATTGAAAGGGTTTAGATACCAGTATGGCGTCTGGCTTACAATCACTAGTATGCTTATAACCGGCACAGGGCGGATTCTTTACTATCCTAGAATTCCCTCGGATTACCTCATTCATCAACATTTCCACTTCACTTTTTCGCAATAACGGTTGTGATCAACTTTGCACATGTTACAAATAAATAGTTCTGACATATTTATTAACGGTCTGATTTGGAGTATGATAATATGTAAAAAAAGAAAGAGGTCATCCGGTGAATTCAACATATCCACAAACACAAACAGATAAAACAAGGGCCTTAGTCATGAACGCCCTTTTTATTGCATTAACCCTTGTAGCTACCATGTTCATCCAAATAAAGCTACCCACAATAGGCAACGGGGGCTTCATCCATTTGGGCAACGTGCCTCTTTTCATAGCAGCCATGGTTTACGGCAAAAAAACAGGGGCCATAGCAGGCGCCTTCGGAATGGGCTTATCCGACCTTTTCTCCGGCTATGCTGTATGGGCACCATTCACCTTTATCATTGTAGGTGCCATGGGATTTATAGCCGGCCTCATATCTGAGAAGGCGCCAGGCAAAAGATCGCTGGTAAACACACTGGCAGTAGCCGCTGCCCTGATAATAAAAATCGTGGGCTACTATTTTGCCGAAGTTATCCTTTACGGTAACTGGATTCAGCCATTCGGCTCCATCCCAGGAAACATTATTCAGGTCATACTAGCCGGCATCATTGTAGTGCCGCTGGCAGGACGCTTCAAGAAGAGAATCGGACAGATTTGAACAGCGCCTTAAATTTGGGGCATAATGAGAGGAATGAATTAACTTATGAAAGGACCCTATGGAGCAGGAAGCTACTTTATAGGATCTTTTTTTGTATAAGGACTAAAAACCAAAGACCTTTTTTATTATTCTTTAAACTTAATAAATTCTAACTTCTTTATAAGGAACTCTAAAGTGACAGTCTGTAACTTAATTCATTGGGCTATTTACTTGTTACTGGTACATTCCACTCCCCTTTTTCTTCAAACCTGTCAGCTAATGAATAAGCTAATTCTGTAACGGAAGTAGGGTATTCCATTTGTTCAAGCAGCTTAATTGCATTTTTAGTTGTGGAGGGTCCAGAATGAATTTTATAGTCGAAATATACACTATCTTCTTGAACGCTTTCGTGAAAATGGTAGTTAGTAAATCCAACTGCCATTTTTGTTAATTCTATGTCGTGTGAAGCAACCATAGTCATACCCTGATGTTTTCTAAGCCATTCCATAATGGATGCTGAAGCGGCAATGCGTTCCACAGTATTTGTCCCACGGAGAATTTCATCAATAAAAGACAAACAGGGGACACCAGAATCAGCTGTTTGAATAATTCTTTTCAACGACTTAATTTCTGCTTTGAAGTAACTATCTCCATCGATGACATTATCCTGAATCGCCATTGAGGAAAGAACATAGGCAGGCTTCATACTCCAGCTGCTGGCATGTACTGTATGTATGGTTTGGGCTAAGATTGCATTAATTGCTGCAGCCTTCATATAAGTAGATTTGCCAGAGGCATTTGAACCGGTAATCAGTGTCAATTTATTCAGATGGGAAGAGTTTTTTACAGGATTTTTAATTAATGGGTGATACATCTCATTAAAGATTAATTCTTCACTATTCAGAAAAGCTGGTGTGCAATAGTCATCGATATAATGCCGATAGAAAGCAACAGCAATACCAGAATCAATTTTACCTATTGTTTTCCAGAGTTTTTCATATCTATCCCTATGTTTCTGTATCATACGAATCATATAAAAATATGAGATGAAGTCGAGCAAAAAAATAATGCGTATATATTCGAATAATCCCTCAAAATCTCCTGTACCTTTTCCAAGTGAAATAATTCTTTCTAGAAACAGAATCTTTTTGATAGGCTGTACCGATTTGTTAATTTCTATAACATATGGTTTAAAAGAATCATCTTTAATTTTTGTAAGACGTTTTCCTGTCCGGATAACACTTGATAGATACGAGATCTCATACAAACTAATGTCGAGATTCCGGTTTTCTTTATAGTAAGTAATTATGTTCAGACAGATTGATGAGATTAGTATCAAGATTCCGAGTTTCAGTGAATAAAAGATGATTCCAACACTTGCAATCGGTAAGATTCCAAACAAAATATATAACCAAATATTTTTTATATTTTTATAATCATTATTAAAAAAAGACGAAGAATTTGTATGATTACGTTTGCCCAATATTTTTAGATTATATAATAAGCGCGTTCGTAAAACTTTGTTCTTATGCATGAGTTCATAAAATGATTCATCGCGGTCTTGATTTGTAAGATGAATATTATGTAATTGATTATATAAGTATTCAGAACCAACGGAGGTTTGTGTATAATTAATCTTCTGATATACATCATCCATTGATAAATCGCGCCAGGTAATTAAATCAACACCATTCTGTTGATTACAATTATTCTTCCAATATGCACTAACAGAATCCATTGGTTCATCTAATGAGAATTTCTTTTTCCCTTGCCATTCTTCCTCTATAATTCTATTAATTCGCCTTTTTTTCAAAAACTCCGCGAAAACAATGATTATAAATAATGCGACTGCTCCAATTATATATATCAACATATCCCCTCCTCCAAAGCTATTCTTGTCACCTTCAATACAATCTTATTATTTCACGGCACATTTTTCCATATTTTATGTAAAACACTATATAATTCCCCAAAATGAATAGATTAATTTCACTGAATTTGCCATAGAGGTTCGGAATGTATGCAGCAAAAATGAGTAAAAATAAAAAGGATAGACGAGCAATGAAGTGCTCTTTTCTATCCTTTTTGGTATGCATGCATGCCCCTGATTCAACAGGATGCATGAATTTTTCAGGCGTTTTTTAAAGACTTATCATAGTTTTCAAGCTTTCCGATTTGCCATGGAAAGTGTCTTCTGGTCTTTGGTCTTTCTCACCAGGATGAAATAGCAAAGGAAAGCCAAGGCGCTGGCGCCAAAGATGACGGCGGCCATCGGGACTCCTGTGTACGCTCCGCCAATCCCTACAAGCGGGGCAGAGAGGGAGCCCATAACGAAAGGCAATACCCCTAATAAAGCCGAAGCGCTGCCCGCCATATGTCCTTGTGACTGAATGGCCAAGGTGAAAGATGTCGTCCCGATTATACTAATGGATGATAAGAAGAAGAAAACCGGGATAGCGACACCGATAAGCGGTGCTTTCAGTAAGAGTGCAATCAATAACCATAAACCAGATACATTCGCAAGGGTCAGGCCTATTTTCAGGAAAGTCCCTTCTGAAATGCTATCATTAAAGCGGCCAACTGACTGGCTTCCAATGATCAAAGCGAGCCCATTGACCCCAAACAAAAGACTAAATTGCTGGGGGCTCACACCGTAAACATTCTGATAGACAAACGGTATGCCAGAAACGTAGGCAAAAATACCGGCAGTGATAAACCCCTGTGTTAATGCATAGCCCATAAACTCTTTATTTTTAAATAATGTTCCGAAATTGCCCAATACATAAGGCAAATTACTCGGTACACGCTTTTCAGCAGGAAGTGTCTCTTTTAACTTAAATGAAACGGTAAAGATCAAGATAACCCCAATACATGCCAATACAATAAAAACCCAGTTCCAGCCTTTAAAAGCAAGAATCGCTCCACCCGCTATCGGTGCTACGATTGGCCCGAGGTTTCCTACCAGCATGATTAAAGAAAAGAACTTTGTTAATTCCTTCCCGCTATAAAGGTCCCTTACAATGGCCCTTGATATAACAATTCCGCCTGAGGCTGCAAACCCCTGTACAAATCGGGACCCAATAAGGAAATAGATATTAGGTGAAAATGAGCATGTCAGGGATGCCAGGATATATAAACCAAGGAAAAACAACAAAGGTTTACGTCGTCCGTTCACATCACTTAATGGACCGATGACTAATTGCCCTAAACCAAGACCCAATAAACAGGATGTCAAACTAATTTGAACGAGTGACGGGGTCGTGTGGTAATCATTTACGATTGTAGGAAAGGACGGCAAATACGTATCAATTGTAAAAGGACCCAGAATTCCTAATGATCCCAAAAGCACAGCAAGCTGAAGCCGTTTCTTTCCGCTAGATTTATCCAAAATGTTCTCGCCTTTCTTTATTTAATTTTTTCACCATCAATACACAAACACAAATGTTTCGATAACCGAAATTTAACATTCTTTATTATAACTGGAAACTTGCCTGTTGGTAAACAATTAAATATTTCAAACGGTGAGTCATATTCTATGTTGTCCATCTTTTCTTCAGCAATTAGTTTACCGTGGATAGTATAACTTCTTTAGTATTACTGCTACATAAATAGGTCAAAATAACAACTTGTCTCATTGGATCCGTATTGAATGTGGCTGCATATAAAATCCGCTCTACCCTAACAGATAAACTTACTTCTTCTTTAATTTCACGTAAAAGTGCAGTTTCTAATCCTCCCCAAATTCAATTTTCCCGCCAGCACATTCCCAAGTGCCTCCGCCAATTTCATCGTCTTTTTCACGTTGAACGATCAAAACTTTTCCTTCATTCACAATAACACCTTTAAGAGCAACAACTATTTTATTTGGATTTGTCATTTAATATACCTTCCTGTTTGTTATTAAAAAGTCTTATTATTAAAGATAAATTATATCTTTTATATTCACATGAATTGTTCCTGTTCGTCCACTAAATAAAAACAGTATGTGGTGAAAGAAAGCAGAGTTATACATAGCAAAGGCTCGTGATTACAAATGTGCGAAATCGAATGAAAAGGCTGCTTATCGCAGGTTTGAATGAAGAGTTAACACCTCATAGTCTAAGACACACTCATACATCTCTGCAGCCGAGGCCCGAGTCACTCTCGAACAAATTATGGATCGTTTAGGTCATACTGACGATCAAATTACGAAAAATGTGCATCTCCACGTAACCCAAGAAATAAAAAAGAAGCCTCTCTTATGAGAAGCCTCTAGATTAACCTCTATGTTAGAAAAATGTTAGCATTTCACTTTCACCTTACATACAAACCCAGTCATACCAAGGGTTCAGAAGGCAATTTCATCATGCCGCCCATTCTTTTGGATATATAATAGAAGTAAATAGGGTTTTAAAAAGCCCTACATTAGATAAGGAGAAAAACGGATTCAAAGTTTGGTTAATAAAAAAATTTAATTATGTTACGAAACACTTTGAGATACATATATTAGGAATAACTAATATTTTTGAGTGGTGATGGCTATGTGTACAATTACTCTTTGTATGATCGTGAAAAATGAAGAAGAGGTTTTGCATCAATGTTTAAGTAGTGTAAAGGAAATATGTGATGAAATAATTATTGTTGATACAGGTTCAATGGATAAGACTAAGGATATAGCAAAGAATTTCACAGAAAAGATTTTTGATTTTGAATGGATTGATAATTTTTCGGCTGCAAGAAACTTTGCTTTTAGTCATGCTACAAAGGACTATATTTTATGGTTAGATGCAGATGATATTTTACTAAAAGAAGATCATCAAAAATTTAAAATACTAAAGAAAAATCTAAATGCTTCAATTGATGCGGTTTCAATGATTTACAATATCGCTTTCGATGAATACGGCCAACCAACCTTTAGTTATAGGAGAAACCGTTTAGTAAGAAGAGAGAAAAAATTCAAATGGATTGGTCTTGTGCATGAATATTTAGAAGTTAGCGGTAATATTTATACAGCTGATATAGCTATTACTCATCGAAAATCGGATAAAACTAAATCTGTTCAAAGTGACCGAAACATTCTTATTTATGAAAATCGTCTAAAAAATGGAGAAGACTTTTCACCGAGGGATTTATATTATTATGCAAATGAATTAAAAGACCATGCTGATTTTCAGAAAGCTATAAAGTATTATTACAATTTCTTAGATACAAAAAAAGGATGGATTGAAGATGAAATCCGTGCCTGTATAAACATGGCGGAGTGTTATAGAAACCTTGGTAATTTAATAAAAGAAAAAGAATCACTTGTAATGTCATTTATTTATGATGTACCACGACCTGAAGCTTCATGTCGATTAGGGGACTTATATAAAGGAAACAAAGAATTCAACAAAGCCATTGTATGGTACCGCCTAGCTCTTGAAAAAGAGGCAGTTAATAACCCTGGGTTTAGGCAAGAGGCCTATTCAACATGGTATCCTCATCTTCAGTTATGTGTATGTTATTGGGAAACAGGAGAGCAAAAACTAGCTGAAGAACATAATAATAGGGCCAAAGTGTATCGACCGAATGACTCAAGTGTGAAGACAAATGAAAAGTTTTTTAAAAATTATTTTAAAAATTATGACGTGTAATAATTAGGATTTTTTATAAAAACGTTTTTATTCTCCTTTGTATGAAAATATGCTGATCTGTATTATTCATTTTTGGAGGTGAGATTTTTACCAATAATTTCTTATACTCTAACTGAATACACATAAAAACGGGAAGGTTTACTTAAATAATCCTTCCCGTTTTTTTATCCTTTTTGTTAAAAAGTAACTGAGTTTTTGAAGATTTTTAACAAAATTAAATTAATCGATTACAATACCTGCGCTTGCAAAACCTACAAGAGTTGTGAGAACAGAAACTGCAGTATCTATAGAGAAAACCATTAATAATTTATCCCCTGCAGCAACCGGGAGTGCCGTTGCAGCAGTACCAGTAGAAACGTCTAAAAGGTTAATTATAGGTCCTAAAGCTGGTGATAAAAGTACAAAGGCGCCTGATGGAGAAAAGGTATTGCTAGCTGCAGGTGCCGTATATAATTCTGCTCTTACGGTAACAGGTGTACCTATAATTGCTGCCACTGTCGTACTAAAGAATGCAGATATTGATGATACAGTTCCGGCACGAGGAACCACGAATGCGAAGTCAAGAATGCCTCCGATACCAGGGCTCAGAGTAATTGTTCCTCCACCAATAGTAACACCCTCAAAAGAACTTCCGAACCCAATAAGAGCCCCAGTATCAAGTAATCCTCCTAAAACACTCGTAAGTGCAACAGGAGTACCTGACGCATATGCAATTATAGCACCAGCTCCAGGATTTCCAGTTGCTCCTGTTGCTCCTGTTGCTCCTGTTGCTCCTGTTGCTCCTGTTGCTCCTGTTGCTCCTGTTGCTCCAGCAGGTCCCGTTGCTCCTGTTGCCCCAGCAGGTCCCGTTGCTCCTGTTGCCCCAGCAGGTCCCGTTGCTCCTGTTGCCCCAGCAGGTCCTGTTGCTCCTGTTGCCCCAGCAGGTCCTGTTGCTCCTGTTGCTCCTGAAGGTCCTGTTGCTCCTGTTGCCCCATCAAGTCCCGTTGCTCCTGTTGCCCCAGCAGGTCCTGTTGCTCCTGAAGGTCCTGTTGCTCCTGTTGCCCCAGCAGGTCCTGTTGCTCCTGTTGCTCCAGCAGGTCCTGTTGCTCCTGTTCCTCCTGAAGGTCCCGTTGCTCCTGTTGCTCCAGCAGGTCCCGTTGCTCCTGTTGCTCCAGCAGGTCCCGTTGCTCCTGTTTCTCCTGAAGGTCCTGTTGCTCCTGTTGCCCCAGCGGGTCCTGTTGCTCCTGTTGCTCCAGCAGGTCCTGTTGCTCCTGTTGCCCCAGCAGGTCCTGTTGCTCCTGTTGCTCCAGCAGGTCCTGTTGCTCCTGTTTCTCCTGAAGGTCCTGTTGCCCCTGTTGCTCCTGAAGGTCCTGTTGCTCCTGTTGCTCCTGAAGGTCCTGTTGCTCCTGTTGCTCCAGCAGGTCCCGTTGCTCCTGTTGCTCCAGCAGGTCCCGTTGCTCCTGTTGCTCCATCAAGTCCCGTTGCTCCTGTTGCTCCTGAAGGTCCTGTTGCTCCTGAAGGTCCTGTTGCTCCTGAAGGTCCCGTTGCTCCTGTTGCTCCTGAAGGTCCTGTTGCTCCTGCAGGTCCCGTTGCTCCTGTTGCTCCTGAAGGTCCTGTTGCTCCAGCAGGTCCCGTTGCTCCTGTTGCTCCATCAAGTCCCGTTGCTCCTGTTGCTCCTGAAGGTCCCGTTGCTCCTGTTGCTCCAGCAGGTCCTGTTGCTCCTGAAGGTCCTGTTGCTCCTGTTGCTCCTGAAGGTCCCGTTGCTCCTGTTGCTCCAGCAGGTCCCGTTGCTCCTGTTGCTCCATCAAGTCCCGTTGCTCCTGTTGCTCCAGCAGGTCCTGTTGCTCCTGTTGTTCCAGCAGGTGCGTTTACCTTGACCACAACTTTTTGCTTTACTTTAGATCCGCATTGACATGTTTTATGCCCGCAATCTTTACATTTTTTATCATTACTCAATTTTTCACCCTCCTTTAATAAGAGATACGGTATTATATGACGGGAAATTTATTTGGAATGGACAAGTTCCTTAATTTTTTAAATTTGATTTCAATATTTTCATTTTTTTTAATAACACTCGGTTTCATATTAATGGGAAAATAAGAGTTGGCCGGTACAATGCCTAAACTAAAGATCGCCCAAGAGCAATTTCGTACGAGATATTTTTTAATTCAGTAGCTTCCAAATACTCGGATACCATGTACGTTATCTATTCTGATGATAATTCCTACTACTACATATTCAAAGATAAAAAAATCCCCCTATGCGAGGGCACTGCAAAACGAATACATTAATTGAAAAAAACGCCCATGACTGGCTTAAAACATATAGTCGTAGTGGCGTGAAAATTAGCAGTGTAAGAGCCAGGGAAAAGGAAATGAAGCATTTCATTAGTGTTTGGGGGCCGCCGCATCACTAAGAAAATGTATGAGGAAAGGATTCTGGAATTAAACGAGAAATACAGTCAAAATTATATGGATGGTATTCATGCTTGTGGAAGAATGATTTTTCGGAAAGCATTAACTCAGGGGCTGATAAAAAATAATCCTACTGAGGATTTCAAAATGCCTAAAAAGCAGCAAAGTATTGAAGAGCTGGAGAAGAGATTATTTTTTTGGTGAAAGAGGAGCTTGCTCATTTTCTAAAATTAGCCCAATCTGATGGGCTTGAAATGGATCATTTAATCTTCACGGTATTATCGTATTCTGGTTTAAGAATTAACGAATTATAGGCCATAAAATGGGCAAATTTTAACGAAAAACAAGGCACTATTCGCGTGACAAAAACATTTTATAACCCTAACAGCCATATTGAGAAATATCAGCTTTTAACACCAAAAACAAAGGGAATTGTCCGTGCAATCAAGATTGATGAAATGCTGATTAACATGTTAAAGAAGCACCGCATTAAACAGAATGAGATTAAATTAAAAAACGGCCTTGTTTACCAGGATAACGGATTTATTTTTTCTTGAGAGGAAGGACACCCACAATTATGAAAGTAATTGATACCCGGCTTAAACGACTTCTGAAAAAATCAGGAATTGAAAAGAACATCACTCCACACTCGTTTCGGCATACCCACACTTCACTATTAATTGAGGCTGGAGTCGGCATTAAAGAAATACAACAGCGGCTTGGACATACGGATATAAATACGACAATGAATACTTATGCTCATATGACCGCCAATATGGAAGAAAAGGCCTCCCAACAGTTTAGCAAACTGATGAAAGACCTTCTCTTATAGTTAGCATTTTTTGTCATGGATTCGATGTGAGGACAAATCCGAGGACAAGAAAATCATATTATCATTTTAGACATTGTTATAACAAGGTTTTAAACCCCTAATTACATCATGCCGCCCCTAAGATGAATGTGTGTAACATCGTTATCGAGAGGTGCAAAAAGTGCGGTAAATCAACGTTTTAGATATTGCTTACTGTAACATCTTTAACAGTGATTTACTGTTTGTTATAGGATTGCGTTAGCAAAATGTTAGCAAATTTAGTGTTGTGATTGCTACAAATACCAAATTCTTCTTTACCTGATTTAAATACAACATACTTGGTGGATTCCATATAAATATCTCTCCTTTGAGAACACTTGACCCCTAGAATCGGAAATCGATTTGGTTCCTTTCAGGGGACTTTTGTATAAATCCGTTTTAATAACACATGCAGTATTAAAGCTTAAATCTAGTAATAACCTCTTCAAGCTCTACTGCCATTTTAGCCAACTCCTGTGCAGCAAAGGAAACCTCTTCCATTGAGGCATTCATTTGCTCAGAGGAGGCGGCAACGTTCTGGGAGTGTTCATTCATACCAATTGCTGTTACTGATATACTTTCAATATACTGGGCCACTTCTCTAATGCGGTTTTTCATTTTATCCATAGCCTCACCTACCTCAGAAATATTATCTGATACCGTTATAACTGAATCTTTAATATCTCCAAAAGCCTGACCGCTTTCATTTACAAGTAATAATCCTTCTTTTGCCGAATTTGAACCTCTATCAACAAGATCTTGGGAATCTTGAATACCCTCTTTAATATCGATAACGATTTCGTTTATTTGCAGTGCGGATTGACTTGATTGTTCGGCAAGTTTACGAACCTCATCAGCTACTACAGCAAATCCCTTTCCATGCTCTCCTGCTCGGGCAGCTTCAATTGCTGCATTTAAAGCTAACAGGTTCGTTTGTTCGGAAATAGATTTTATCAACATACTAATTTGGCTGATTTTATTCGATTTTTCGTTTAATTCACCAATTTTTTCTGCTGATGAGGTTACATGTTTATCTATTTCATTCATTTGTTTTACTGTTTGATTTACAACATCGCTGCCTTGTTTTGCAGTTTCTGCAGCCAGATTAACAGATTTGCTGACTATGTTCATGCTTGTGACTACACCATCAACATGATTTGCTACCTCATTGATAATCGATACCGTTTCTTCCATTGCAGCATTTTGTTCATCATTTCCTGCGGCAACACTTTGAATGGATTCCGAAATTTGATTGGATGCCAATTGGTTTTCAACTGACCCAGCAGCAAGTTCCTCTGAGGTAGCAGATAATTGTTGGGAACCATCAGCAACTTTCGAAATCATTTCCTTTAGATTATTTGCCATAATATTATAGTTTTTACCCATATCCCCTATTTCATCGTTTGTATTAATAGTGACACGCTGAGTCAAATCACCTTTTGACATGGAAAGTGTTAAATCACTAATTTTTTTGATATTACCGGTAATACGCAGGCTCATAAATATTGAAACTATAATTGATAAAATGGCAACTATGACACCCAAAATAAGGATAGCACTGCGAATTTGATCGGCAGTTGCGGACATTTCGTTCTTATCAATTACTGTAATGTACTTCCATCCGGCATTTTTTGAGCTTACTATATTTAATACATAGTCATTTCCCTTGATTGTTGCATCAAAGGATCCATCTTTTGTAGATTTGTTCAATTTAGGGATTTTTAAACTCGATATGGGCTTGAAATTCATCTTTGGGTTTTTGGGGTCAGCAAGTATTGTTCCATCTTTTTGTGTTAAAATTACATATCCATTTTTCCCTATGTGAATATCTTTTATCAGGCTGGTTAATCCCTCTAGACTAACATCCAATCCTAACACACCTTTTTGATTGCTACCTTCTTCAATGGTTACAACATTACTTACAATAATCGAATCTGATCCGGTTGCAGCATAGGCACTAGTCATTTTTACTTTTCCGGGGTTTCCAATGGCTGCCTTATACCACGGTCTCTCGGTTGGATCGAATCGAGGGGTTGTCGCCCCTTCCGGATATTGGATATATCCGCCATCTGGGGTTCCCATATATACATATGCAGCATTAGGATGTGATTTCCCAAATTGTGAGAATACGTTAAATATATCTTTCTCTTTTGGGCCATTTTTTAAAGGGGTCATGTCAATCGATTCCCCGTCAGTTTTATCTTTATAGGAAGTTATCGTTTTATCCGCTGTAATTACTGCAGGATTGGTTGCTAATAGTCTTGCATTTTCCTTTATGGATTGAAAATATATTGATATGGCATTATCAACCTGATAAATTTCTTTTTCACTGAAATGGATGTAGTCCTGTTCTGTCTTTTTAGTAACGGAATTATTCACAAAAAATCCTATTAAAATCATAGGTACTAGTGAGAGTAGTAAAGAATATATTAACAGCTTTGATTTAAAAGAAAACCTTTTATTTTTCATATTTTCTTACCTTTCTTTAAGCATAGAAGGCATTATCTAAAATGCCTTCTTATGCAAATTCTTTTATCATTCTTGAACTAACGGTTTAAAATATGAGGGCTGTCTTGACAGAATTAACAACTCTTGATTAAACCAAGCATCAGGTTGTATTGTTTTGAATTGAACAATTAACGCTTCTTCCTTATCAGCTGAAGCAACAACAGGCTGATCGAGTCCATAAAGGGGATCAAGTGTATATAAACTGCTTCTGCCTAGGTAATCCTGATCGGTACCAACATAGTTGGCGACAATTGTATACGCTTGTGCGCCAATCGCTACTGCATCCCAAGTAACCATTGAACCTTCAGGATAGGTGTTTGCAGATATGCGTTTGTTTATTTCCATTTCCCCGCCATATTGACCTTTCCACGATGAAGGTATTGTTATAATATCTGCACGTTTCACGGCCATTACACTGGCCGTCTCTGGATATTCAGCATCTTCACCCAATAAAATACCAATTTTACCTAATGACTTGGTTTTAAAAACGGGTAATGAGGAACCAGAGTTAGCCCATTTTTTATCGCTGTTGCTCAGATGTGTTTTTTGGTATTTTCCTTCTGTCTTACCATCTTCAGAAATAAGAAGAGCGGAATTAAATAGTTCTTTATTCTGTTTTTCGATATAGCCATAAACAATTGATACATGGTATCGCTGAGCTATATCTGCAAAAAATCGGGCTGTTACCCCAGTGGATTCTTCCCCTAGCAACTCAATATTCTTTTTAGACATTCCATTAACTGGACCAGTTAATGAAAGTTCAGGAAGTACAACCAAGTCCAACTTCGGGTTTTTAATTTTGGCTTGTTTTATTAAACCTTCAATCTTAACTTTGTTTTCTTCCTTGCCTCCCATCACAGGCTCATATTGAAGCGCTGCTGCAACAATATCATGTGGAGTGGTATTTTTTGTGTAATCCCACGGGGCTACAGTATGCATAATTTCTTTATACAATTCTGGCCTTCTGTTCTTTAACACTTTTTTATTTTCGTTGTCAAACTGTTTAGGATCGATTGTTGCATACGTAATAGTTGGTTCGTTAACATCTTCGCTTGGGTTCATCACTACAGGTGCTTCTGCAAGTTTCTTCCCTTCAGGTGACCAAATAGCACTTCCACCAATCATATGGAAACCATTTTCTGTATTAGATCGGTTAGCACTTACAATAAACATTCCATTTTGCTGTGCTCTTGCAGGAAGGGCTGATATGGCCTGTGCGGAAGAGTTTGTTGGGAATGCCAAGATTTCCGCACCTTGAATTCCGGCCAATCTGGCAGTTTCTGAGTAGGCAGAATCCATACAAATATTTATACCTATTTTTCCGATTTTTGTATCAAACACAGGTACACCTGCGTCCCCCCAAGCTCCCCAATGCATTTCGGTTTCCCACATTTGCGTTTTGCGATATTTTCCAATATATCCTTCTGGTCCTACTAAAACTGCTGAATTATAATAGAGATTCGATTTTTTCTCTACCTCAGGCATCCCAAAAACAACATAAGCATTATACTTTTTTGCTAATTTTCCGAAAGCTGCTGTAGTCTTTCCAGGAATTGTATCAACAAATGGTTTTATTGCTTCACGGTCAGCATAATAATAGCCTGTTGTTGCCATCTCAGGTGCAACAACAAGCTTTGCATCCTTTTTAAAGGCCTTTTCAGTTACTTTTAGTAACTCAGAAATGTTTTTATCTCTTTCATTTAAAATTGGATTAAATTCTATTGAAGCTACTTTGAAAGGCTGATTGTACTTTTCTTTATTCTTCTCTTTAGCAAGAGAAGGTGAGACTTTTTGACTCCATTGAAAACTACTAATTCCTACTAATGTGAGTATTAAAATTAAAACGATAATTATTTTTCTATGATTCATCAATTTTCTTCCTTTTTAACAGATTTGTTTTGTAATAGCTTATAAAACTTTAGTCAATCACTTCACTTAACCGTCTATATTTTTCCAGAATGAAAATATATTACTTTAAAATATCATCAGTCAGCTTATCCTCCTTTTCAAAAAGCAAACAAAAAATGGCTATTTCCATAAGTATGGAATAGCCATTTATAATCTGGACTATTCGGCAACCTGGCAATCATAGTTCCATTTCTAGAACGTTAGACCCAAGGCTTTGCGTCCTTACCTTTCGATAAGTTTGCCTTTATCGTATTAATAGGTAAATAACAACAGGTAATTTTACCTATAAAAATCATCTCGCTATAATATCGGATAAATGTTTAAAGCCTTTATACAAACTTAATAATTCTTTAATAATAAGTTTATTTTGAAAATTATTACGCAAGTCGGGTAGTATCATTAATCGCAACATGAATATTTGTACAATTGAAAATGGTTTCACGAAAACGTATTACAATCCAAGGAACAATGCGCTTAAGTATCAATTGGGTACTCCAAAGACGATAAAATCTCGAGGGAAAATCATTGTGGATGAAGATGTAATCGAGGAATTGAAGAATCGTAAAAAAGTTCAAGAAGGGGTGATTTATCGGTTACGAGATGCTTACTATAACCAAGATTTTATCTTTGCCAAAATGCAACGGCATTACGGCTATCCTATCGTGATTAAAAAAGTTGCTTGCTATCGCAGGCTTAAATGAAAACTTAATACCTTATAGTTTAAGACATACTCATATATCCCTGCTTGCCGAAGCCCGTGTTTCGCTCGAACAAATTATGGACAGATAGGGCATACCGCTGATCAGATGACAAAGAATGTATATCTACACGTAACCCAAGAAATGAAAAAAGAAGCCTCTCAAAAGTTCAGTGAACTTAAGAGAAGCCTCTAGATTATCCTCAATGTTAGCAAGATGTTAGCAAACCACTCTCATCTTACTCACAAACCCATTCATATCAAGGGTTGAGGGGCGTTATTACATCATGCCGCCCATACCGCCCATGCCGCCCATGTCAGGCATTGCAGGAGCATTTTCTTCTGGCTTGTCAGCAACAACAGCTTCTGTTGTTAAGAACATAGCTGCAACTGAACCAGCGTTTTGAAGAGCGTAGCGTGTTACTTTAGTTGGGTCAACGATACCAGCTTCGATCATGTTTACCCATTCGCCAGTAGCAGCGTTGAAGCCAGTGCCGACTTCTTCGCGTTTTAAGCGTTCAACAATAACAGATCCTTCTAGGCCTGCATTGTGAGCGATTTGGCGTACAGGCTCTTCGATTGCGCGAAGCACGATAGAGATACCTGTTGCCACGTCGCCTTCTTCCTGAAGAGAAGCCACTTTATTGTATACATTCAGAAGAGCAGTTCCTCCGCCTGATACGATTCCTTCTTCAACTGCTGCACGAGTAGAGTTCAGGGCATCTTCAATGCGAAGTTTGCGTTCTTTAAGCTCAGTTTCAGTAGCAGCACCAACTTTGATGACTGCAACGCCGCCAGCTAACTTAGCAAGGCGCTCTTGTAATTTTTCACGGTCAAATTCAGAAGTTGTTTCTTCTAATTGAACACGGATTTGGTTAACACGTCCTGAAATGGCAGCTGATTCGCCAGCGCCTTCAACAATCGTTGTGTTTTCTTTTGTAACAACTACTTTAGAAGCGCGTCCAAGAGATTCAATCGTTGCAGATTTAAGGTCAAGGCCTACTTCTTCTGTGATGACTTCTCCGCCTGTAAGGGCAGCGATGTCTTCAAGCATTGCTTTACGGCGGTCACCGAATCCAGGAGCTTTAACAGCAACTGCATTGAATGTTCCGCGAAGCTTGTTCACAACAAGAGTTGCCAATGCTTCACCTTCAACATCTTCAGCAATCAATAAAAGTGATTTTCCTTGCTGTACAACCTGCTCAAGAACAGGAAGGATTTCCTGGATGCTTGTGATTTTTTTGTCAGTGATCAAGATATATGGATTTTCAAGAACAGCTTCCATTTTATCTGAATCAGTAACCATGTATGGAGATGCATATCCGCGGTCGAATTGCATACCTTCTACCACATCAAGCTCAGTAGTGAATCCTTTAGATTCTTCGATTGTGATAACACCATCGTTGCCTACGCGCTCCATAGCTTCAGCGATCAGTTGTCCAACTTCTTCGTCAGCAGAAGAGATGGCAGCAACCTGTGCGATGGATGCTTTGCCTTCGATTGGCTTAGAAATCACTTTTAATTCTTCGATTGCAGCGTTAACTGCCTTTTCGATACCTTTGCGGATTCCCATTGGGTTAGCGCCCGCTGTTACGTTTTTAAGGCCTTCACGGATCATAGCTTGAGCAAGAACAGTTGCAGTAGTAGTACCGTCTCCAGCTACATCATTTGTTTTGCTTGCAACTTCAGCAACAAGCTTGGCACCCATGTTTTCGAATGCATCTTCTAATTCGATTTCTTTAGCAATTGTAACACCGTCATTTGTGATTAATGGAGAACCGAACTTCTTCTCAAGAACCACGTTGCGTCCTTTAGGTCCAAGCGTTACTTTTACTGTATTTGCAAGTGCGTCCACACCGCGAAGCATGGAACGGCGAGCTTCTTCACTAAACTTAATATCTTTAGCCATTGTATAAGTTACCTCCCTAATGGTTTTAAATGTATGATTCGTTAAGTATGCCGCTAGAAATTAGCCGATTACAGCTAAAATGTCGCTTTCACGTAAAATTAAGTATTCAGTTCCTTCGTACTTCACTTCAGTACCGGAATATTTTGAGAAGATAATTAAATCGCCTTGAGCTACCTCTAAAGCAACACGTTCGCCATTATCAAGCACGCGGCCTGTTCCGACAGCTACAACCTTGCCTTCTTGAGGCTTTTCTTTTGCAGTATCCGGCAAAACGATACCGCTGGCAGTCTTTTCTTCCGATTGAACTAGTTCAATAACAACGCGATCACCTAATGGTTTTAACAAAGTGAAACAACCTCCTCAAATTCTTTGGTTAATTGTTTTAGATTATTAGCACTCTTCACTAACGAGTGCTAACACAATTCCTATATTAAATAAATCATCCATCTTTTGCAAGTATCTTCATGAAAAATTTTTTATAAATTTCTAAGCCAATTGGGAAATGCTATATCGTAATAGCAATAGGCTCAGATAATGCGCCAAATAGGCTGTCCACAAACCTTTCATTGGAGTTCTCCATGTTTTTTTGGTACCCTTTTATGTATAAAAATCTTTTTTTGGACTGTACCTTTTAAAACATTCGCACACTTTCAGAAAAAACTGTTATGCTGTTTAAAGAATCTTCTGCAGCATGGACTGCTAGAAGAGTATAGGAAGTTTTTCTATTAAAGGAGTTTTCGTTTTTGAAAAGAGAATATTGGTTTGTCATCATCACATATATCGCCATGCAGCTATCGGGATTTGTCGGCGTACCCATCCTTATGATGCTTGGCGCCTTAACAGGTGCTCCTCATCATGATCTGCAGATGAAGTCCGGGGCATATTGGATTGTTATCAGCTTCCTGGCAGCACTGGTGCTTGTTTTATTCTTTATGAGGCATGATATGAGAGAAAGCAGGAACAGCCGGAATCAGGCTTCCATTCCTGTGTCTATTATGTGGGCGGTTGCAGGGATCTTTCTCGCCTTGTTTTCTCAGTCCATCGCGTCCTATCTTGAACAGCTTTTTGGCATCAGCCCGGGCTCTAAGAATACTCAGGACATCCTGACGCTTATCAAACAGGTGCCGTGGGTCATCTTTGTCAGTTCCGTTATCGGGCCGATCCTTGAGGAAATCATCTTCAGGAAAATTATTTTCGGATCACTTCATAAGCGCTATAATTTCTTTTTGTCTGCATTGATCAGTTCGTTCATTTTTGGTCTTGCCCATATGGAATTCGTTCATATTCTGCTTTATACGGCAATGGGCTTTTCGTTTGCATTCTTATATAATAAAACGAAAAGAATTTGGGTATCTATGTTTGCCCACGTGGCAATGAATACATTGGTCGTTATTTTGCAATTATTCAGCAAGGATATCGAAAAAATGGCCCAAAATGCTAAACATGTGCAAGGCATCATCGGAGGGTTTTTATGAGACGGAAGCAATCACCGCTTGCTATGGGGATCCTTTATTTTGGCTTAGGCATTCTATTTACTGTATATGCCATCCAGCATGTTTCTCACTCTGGATGGGGATTCATATCATTATTTCTCATCCTTTTGGCCACACTGGACATTGGATCTGGGATAAGGATGCTGCTTTTATATGCCAAGATAAAATCTTCTAAACAAAAATAGTCTGTTAAATTTTTTGGGGAAACACCTGTAATGTGTTTCCCTTTCTGCTCCTTCAGTTGAAAACTTATCAATTCTTGGCCTGTCATAATCCAATATCCAATCATTATATAATTCATACATTCCTCTTATTGTGTCGGGTGAAGCTGCCAATACATCACAGCCTCTATCGTCATATGCGTGAAAGATCGTCTTCTTATGGATATATATGAAATAAACGCTATGAGGCATCCTTGGTTTTAACCTAGATCCTGATTGTATATCGCCTTTAACAAAGGCCAGCACCTCATAACATTTTTGTAAAAGACTCTTTTCTTAAGGATTGTTGTTTATTAATAAGTTCTGTGAGGCAATCCCATTGTTAAGTCAGGTTGATAGGAGCGTAAGGTGCGAGACTCCTGTGGGATTAGCGGGAAGGTGAGACCCCGCAAGCGCAGCTGAGGAGGCTCACGGAAAGCGAGCATCCTGGAGCGGAAATCAACCCGAAAACAGCCTTGTAAAAAACTAAGAACAAAATCACAACAACAAAATTTTGACAGAGCCGAAAATAAAAAATGCTGCCCATTCCGGCAGCATCTTTTATTCGTTGTCAGGGAGAATCTCTTCCCCTGAAACCGGATAATGTTTAAGAAAGTAGATGAGAGATTGAAGCTCGACAGCAAGGTCAATATGATGGATCCTGATTGACTGCGGCACATTCAGCCTTGCAGGTGTAAAATTCAGGATTCCCCTGATGTCTGATTCAACCAGAATGTCTGTAATCGGCTGTGCAGCCTGTGCTGGAACCGTCAAAATAGCTACAGCCACATTTCTTTCCTTTAGTCTTGCACTGATTTCATTCATATGAAAAACAGGCACATCGCTTATCGTGGTTCCTACCTTCGTTTCATCTACATCAAAAGCAATTTCAATCTTTGTATTATTGTTTTTCAAAAAATTATAATTTAAAAAAGCAGTCCCCAAGTTGCCCACACCAATCAAAGCAACTCTTGTCAATTCATCCTGATCGAGCGTCTTTGAGAAAAAAGAAAGCAGGTAATTCACATTATACCCGTATCCCTTTTTGCCAAGCGCACCAAAATAAGAAAAGTCCCGCCGGATTGTCGCTGAATCAACTTTCACTGCCTCGCTCAGTTCTGCGGAGGAAACCCGCTGCTTGCCAGAGACATGCAAGTTCTTCAGAAATCGGTAGTATAAGGGCAGCCGTTTCGCTGTTGCCTGCGGTATCTTCATTTGTTCTTGACTCATTCTTTTCCCCCGCTTTCAAGCAAATCTCTCTATGCTATTGATTGATTTGCCTTTTATAATCCGGACTTGAGACCCCGCCAGTTTTTTCGATTAAGTATGTCGGGCCGATGACCATTCCTTTATCAATGGCCTTGCACATATCATAGACAGTTAGCGCAGTAACAGAAGCAGCTGTCAGCGCTTCCATTTCTACTCCTGTACTTCCTTTTGTCTTGGCAGCTGCTTCTATCATAAGACGATATCCGTCTTCCTCTTCTTTCCATTGGAACGAAATATTGACGCCCTGAAGCGGAATGGGATGGCACATTGGGATAATGACTGATGTGCTCTTGCTTGCCATAATTCCAGCCACCTGTGCCACAGCAAGGACATCCCCCTTTTTCATCTTATTATGGACTATATTCTCGTAAATCTCTCTATTTAAAGAAATACTCGAAGCAGCCACAGCCGTACGGACTGTTTCAGGCTTTTGGCTCACATCGACCATTTTCGCCCTTCCCTGCTCATTAAAATGAGTAAATTCAGCCATATAAAAACACCTCTCTCTTAAATGATACACTATTATACCCATTTTGCGGAACCTTTGTTTTATGTTTCACATAATCACTTCTATTGCCGATAGAGCCTGCAATACGTTACACTATCACTATAGCAATTGAGGTGAATACGATGATTTTACTGCAAATAAATCAGCTCACAAAGTATTATGGTGCTGAATTAATATTATCAAATATGAAGCTTGAGGTACAAAACCGGGATCGGATTGCTTTGGTTGGCCGTAATGGCGCCGGAAAATCGACCCTGTTAAAAATAATTGCCGGAAAATTATCGCATGATGGCGGAGAAATACTGAAGCCTAAAGGTGTGTCCATCGGTTACTTAGCCCAAGATACCGGCCTTGAGTCAGAGCTGTCTATCCAAAATGAAATGCTGACGGTTTTCAGTGATTTAATTAATCAGGAAAAAGAACTGCGAAGGCTCGAAGAAAGCATGTCAAAGCCTGAAATCTTTGAAAATGACGTCCTTTACCAAAAGGTTATGAAGGAATATGATGAACTCCAGGTCAGCTTTAAAGAACAAGGCGGATACCAGTATGAGGCGGATATACGCTCTGTGCTGCACGGCCTTCAATTCGCCGGCTTTGAAGTCTCAACGCTTATATCTTCCTTGAGCGGCGGCCAAAAAACGAGACTTGCCCTAGCCAAGCTTTTGCTGAAAAAACCCGATATTCTGATACTGGATGAGCCGACCAACCATTTGGATATTGAAACACTGTCCTGGCTCGAACAATATCTCCAGGGCTACCAGGGAGCTGTTTTAATTGTATCACATGACCGCTATTTCCTTGATAAGGTGGTCAATCAGGTTTATGAAATTTCCAGGCATTCTATAAAGAAATACTTCGGAAACTACAGCAATTACCTGGTGAAAAAAGCGGAGGATTATGACCGTGACTTAAAGCAATTTGAAAAACAGCAGGATGAAATCGAAAAGCTGCGTGACTTTGTGCAGAAAAATATAACACGTGCCTCCACTACAAAACGGGCTCAGAGCAGACGGAAACAGCTCGAGAAGATGGATGTTTTGGACAGGCCGCAGGGAGATGAAAAATCCGCCAATTTTTCATTTGGAATTGATAAACAAAGCGGCAATGAAGTTCTCCACATCAACAGCCTGGGGATCGGCTATCAGGAACAGCCGGTAGCAAGCAATGTCACTCTGCGGATTGCTAAAGGAGACAGCATGGCGCTTGTCGGGCCAAATGGCGTTGGAAAATCAACACTGCTAAAAACAATCATTGGCAGATTGCAGCCCTTACAGGGTGATTTCCGGTTTGGCACAAATGTACAGGTCAGCTACTATGATCAGGAGCAGGCGAACCTTGTTTCCAATAAACGCGTGCTGAACGAACTATGGGATGAACATCCACTATTGCCTGAAAAAGATATCCGTACCGTTCTTGGCAACTTCCTTTTCTCAGGGGATGATGTGCTGAAGACTGTCTCCACACTTAGCGGCGGTGAGAAGGCACGCCTTGCACTTGCGAAAATCATGATGGAAAAAGGCAACTTCCTTATCATGGATGAGCCAACCAACCATCTTGACTTAGACAGCAAGCTTGTACTCGAAAATGCCTTGATTGATTATCCAGGGACCATCCTTTTTGTTTCTCATGACAGATATTTCATTAACAGGATTGCAACCAAGGTAATAGAGCTTTCTGGCACCGGAAGTGAAGAATTCCTGGGAGATTATGATTATTATCTTCAGAAGAAGCAGGAACAAGCCGAAATACTTGAGCTTGAGTCAAAAGCATCTGTTCAAACTGAACAAGCTGCAGAAAAGACAGGATATAAATTGGACAAGGAAGCAAAAAAGGCAGAACGGCAGCGAAAAAGAAGATTAGAAGAAGTTGAAGCATTTATGGAGCAGTTAGAGGCAGAAATTAAACAGTATAATGAACATCTCTGTGATCCGGAAATCTTCCAGAACCACGAAAAGGTTCTGGAAATACAAGAAAAGTTAGAAAAAGCACAACAAGATTTAGAGGTATATATGGAGGAATGGGCTGAACTGGAAGAAATGCTAAGCTAATTATGAACAGGCTTCTCCTCGAGATGCCTGTTTTTTTATTAAGATTTTACTTATCCACTGGTTTATCAACAAATTGCATACTGTATTAACAGCTCTTTTAATAGTTTTCCACACTATCCACATCAAAAACGCCACTTATCCACATTTACACCTACTTATACACATGCTTTAGCATTTCTAAAAAAAAGATATCCACACCATTCCTGAAGTCTTATTGAGTGAACAAAAAAAGCCTGCTGCGCATTACAATGCGCAGCAGGCTTTCATTATGCTTCAATATCTAATCCCGGATTGCCATTAAGCGCGAGATTCGAGCGTTTCCCGCGTTCATAGAGCACACTTCCGGCCGCAGCAATCATTGCTGCATTGTCTGTGCACAAATTCAGAGGAGGAATGACCAATTCAACATTTGGCAGAGCTGCAAAAGCTTCTGATAAAGCTGCTCTAAGCCCCTTATTGGCCGCTACTCCCCCAGCAAGCAGAACTTGCTTCACGTTATATTCCGCTGCTGCCTGCAGTGTCTTTTTGACAAGCACTTCAATTACACTCTGCTGAAAACTTGCAGCCAGGTTTGCCGGTTCTATTTCTTCCCCGCGCTGTTCCGCATTATGAAGGGTATTAATTACGGCTGATTTTAATCCGCTGAAGCTAAAATCATACGATCCTTCGAGCCATGCCCTCGGAAGGCGAATGGTTGGCTGCCCTTCATGTGCAAGCCTGTCTATATGCGGGCCCCCTGGATATGGCAAATTTAAGGTCCTGGCAACCTTGTCATACGCTTCCCCTGCAGCATCGTCTCTTGTTTCGCCGATCACTCTGAACTTTCCATGCTCCTCAAGCAAAACAAGCTCTGTATGCCCTCCGGAAACGACTAAGGAAAGAGCCGGAAATACCATCTCTTTTATAAGCCGGTTCGCATAAATATGGCCAGCTATATGGTGCACGCCTATTAAGGGGATATTGTGGGCAAATGCAACTGCTTTTGCAGCATTGACTCCTATCAAGAGAGCTCCTACAAGCCCTGGTCCTTCCGTAACGGCAATCCCGTCGATATCTCCATACTGTACTCCAGCCTGCTCGATAGCTTCTTCAATTACCAAAGTGATTTGTTCAACATGGTGTCTTGAAGCAATCTCTGGCACTACTCCGCCAAAGCGCTTATGGCTTTCAATTTGGGAAGCTACAACATTGCTTAAGATTTCTGTTCCATTTTTGACCACTGAAGCTGCTGTTTCATCACAGCTTGTTTCAATGCCCAAGATAATTTGATTCTTTTTCATAATAAATTCACCCACATCACATAGGCATCCTCTTGATTGTCTGTATAATAATTCTTCCGGATGCCGCCTTTTTGAAAACCTAGTTTTTCATATAATGAAATTGCAGTCGTATTTGAAACACGCACTTCCAGTGTCATTCTTTTCACACCCTGGCTCAGCGATATTTCTATCATCTTTCTTAGTAAGGCCTCTCCAAGCTTTTGGCCTCTGTAATCTGGCAGGATGGCAATATTGGTTATATGGGCCTCATCAATGACAATCCAGGCTCCGCAATAACCGATTACTTCCCCCTCATCTTCAATGACCATATAGACTGCGTATTGGTTATGATTTAATTCGTTAAAGAAAGCATCCCTGCTCCATGGAAGAGTGAATGACTTTCTTTCTACGATAAGAACTTGGTCGATATCTTCTGTTTTCATCATCCGGAACATCATTGTTTTACTCATCCATATCGGTCTCTTTCCCATTTATTTTTTTCCCTGAGAACTGCCCTGCTGCTCGAGCCATTTAGCCTCCGCCTCAGCCAGCCTTACGTAGTTCGGGACAAAATGATGGATATCCTCTTCACTCTTGTCCCTGCCAATGAAAGCAAGCTCAGATGGACGCGGTATATAAGCCTGAGGAGGAGAAAATACAGCCAGGTCACCAAGCTGTTCGGAAATGGCCTCTTTATGAAGGCTTATATCTTGTCCGACAAATAAGACGGGCTTTCCAAACTCCTTTAATTTCGCGGCCCACTCAGAGGATAAGATATTGGTATCTTCATGCACGGTCTCTATTCCTGATTCTCCGTATTGATATAACCCCGTATAAACCTGCCCGCGTCTTGCATCAAATAAAGGGGAGATCAGACCATTGAAATACCTTCCATTTGCTGCGAGTGCTTCAAGGCTTGAAACTCCCGACAAAGGAACCTTTAACGTCCAGGCAAGGGTCTTGGCGATAGTCACACCAATCCTCACACCTGTGTATGAGCCTGGTCCCTTTGCTGCTACAATTTTGCCTATTTCCCCCGGAGCCGTTTCACAGTCCTTAAGGAGGGTTTCAATGGCAGGCATAACCCTTACTGAATGGTTTTTCTTCAGGTTGGTTACATACTCCCCAATTATCTGGCTGCCCTCAATCAATGCAATGCCCAAAGTAAAATTCGATGTATCAATAGCTAAAACCTTCATGAAAGAATCTCCTTACATAACTTAACATATCGTTCGCCATGAGCTTCGAAGACAAAGCGCCTCTTTGTCTCATCAAGGCGTAAAATTTGTATCTGCAGCAGGTCTGCCGGCAGCTGGCCCTCTATCAAATGAGCCCATTCAACAACCGTCACGCCATCGCCATTAAAGTACTCATCAAATCCCAAATCTTCCTCACCTTCGCTCACACGGTAAACATCCATATGATACAGTGGCAGGCGGCCCTGATATTCTTTAATAATGGTAAAAGTGGGGCTGTTGACATTCCTTGTTACTCCCAGACCTTTCGCAAGCCCCTTCGTGAATGCCGTTTTTCCCGCACCCAAGTCCCCTTCCAGGGCAAGTACATCTCCTGCAACTAAGTGCTTTGCCAGTTCCTTGGCGAATTGATCTGTCTCTTCAGCACTTTGAGAAATCCATTTAAATATTTCCATCTATCGTTCACCACTTAACTTCATTCAATTTTATTTTAACAAACAGCTTGTGTATACATAATCATAGTGTACCTTTTTTCAAAAAAAGAAACAAATTAGAATCAGGATAGCTTTGTTCCGAAATATTAATAGGCTTACTTCTGACTAAAGTGAGGTGAAGCATATTCAAGATTTCAGAAAACAAAAAAAAACGAAACAAAAGTTTCGTTTTCCTGATTGCGGGGACAGGATTTGAACCTGCGACCTTCGGGTTATGAGCCCGACGAGCTACCAGACTGCTCCACCCCGCGACGATAATATATTGATTCATATATATTATAACCATATTTCAGGTGAATATACATAAATTTCGCTTGGCGGCGTCCTACTCTCACAGGGGGAGAACCCCCAACTACCATCGGCGCTGAAGAGCTTAACTGCCGTGTTCGGAATGGGAACGGGTGTGA
>NZ_FOMA01000005.1 GCF_900112495.1 Bacillus sp. OV322 | reverse complement strand
ATTTGATTTGATTATAACGGGTTTATTGCAAAAGAACACAAAAAACCCGAATAAGGGACTTTTTTATAAGTGTCCATTATTCGGGTTACAGTTCAAAAAACAGGGGATATGGCTTTTTATTTCGTCCGCCAGGCTGTTTGGAAGCATCCTTCTGTGTAACCAACAAGCGAATCCAATATGCTTTAAGACTTTTTCAGCGGCATCAGGATAAGCAGTTCAGGATTCTATCATAATAACTTTTCGCCAAGCAGAGATCCTATTAATGCTACTGCAGCCATGGCTGTTTTATTTTTTTCATCCAGGATCGGATTGACTTCAACGAATTCGGCTGAGGTAATGATGTTTTCTTCTGCAAGCATTTCCATCGCCAAGTGGCTCTCCCGGTAACTGATACCGCCCATTACCGGAGTTCCTACACCCGGTGCATCAAGAGGATCTAATCCATCCAGATCAAGGGAAAGATGAACGCTGTCTGTCCTTTCCTTAAGATAAGCGATGGTTTCTTCCATTACCTTTGTCATGCCAAGCCTGTCTATTTCATGCATTGTATATACTTTGATTCCTTTATTTTTAATTAATTCTTTTTCACCTTCGTCCAGTGAACGTGCACCAATAATTACAACATTTTCAGGTTTGATTTTCGGTGCGAACCCGCCAATGTCTGTCAGTGAAGGATGGCCGATTCCAAGGCTTGCAGCAAGCGGCATGCCATGAATATTGCCGGACGGGGAAGTCTCGGCTGTGTTTAGGTCTCCATGTGCATCATACCAGATCACTCCAAGGTTAGGGTAGTGCCTGGCAGTTCCTGCAAGGGTGCCGATGGCAATGCTGTGGTCGCCACCCAGCACCAGCGGAAATTCGCCTCTGTCTATGGCACTATAAACTTCCTCTGCAAGGATGCTGCTTCTATCTGCCACTAATTCAAGGTTGCGCATTTTAGTTTCTGGATCAATGACCACCTCTGGCCTTCCGACAGGTATATCGCCATTATCGCGTACTTCAAGGTTCAAGTTCTGCAATCTTTCAACGATTCCTGCATAACGGATGGCGCTTGGTCCCATATCAACACCCCGCCTCATTTGTCCCAAATCCATCGGCATTCCTATAATGGTAACCTTCTTATTCATATATATCTCTCCAAATCTATGTATAGTAGTCTATCTTTTCTGAAGGAGATAGATCCTATCAGACAATCATCTGCTTTTTTGTTTTAAGCTGCAATTCAACCTCAATTTTAGTTTGCTGTTTTTTTATTTTAATAAAATAAATTATGTAGCATGCAAGCATAAATGGGATTCCGCAATATAGTGCCATGCGCTGTTCTGCATCAAAAGCGAGGCTAATCATGACAATACTGTTTAGAATAAGACCTAAAAGCGGAAGGAGCGGATACAAAGGTGTTTTGAATTTCAGATCCTCAGCTCGTCCTCCCTGACGCAGGAACTTTCTGCGGAACATCAGCTGTGAAGCTGTAATGGAAATCCAGCCCACTTGTGCTCCAAGACCTGCCAGTGATAATAGCCAAACATAAACTGTTCCAGGCGTCACTACACTAGACAGCAGTGAAAGGCATGCCACACCTAAAGTAAGAAGAAGCGAGTTCATCGGAATTCCCTTCCGGTTGACTTTGCCAAGCAAAGGTGAAGCCATTCCCTCTTTAGCCAAAGAAAACAGCATGCGAGATGCGGCATACATTCCTGAATTTGCTACAGACAATAGTGCAGTAAGAATTACAAAATTCATTATATCTGCAGCATACGGGATACCCATACTGTCAAAAACAACAACGAACGGACTATTAATTACTCCAGCTTTCTTCCAGGGAATCAGCCCTGCCAGCACAAAGATAGCCAGTACAAAGAAAAACAATGTTCTCCATACAGTCTGCCTGATTGAACGTGGAATCGTTTTCTCAGGATTTTCGCTTTCTCCTGCTGCAATGCCGATCAACTCGGTTCCTTGAAAGGAGAAATTAACTGAAATCATGGTAACTAACAGAATGGCAAAACCATTAGGGAAGAGGCCGTCTTTAAAGAAATTGCCGAGCATTGGGGCTGGCTGCCCACCCTTCATTTCAATGAATCCGAACATGGCAGCTCCACCGAGGATGATGAACATGATAATGGCAAATACCTTAATGCTTGCAAACCAGAATTCCGCTTCACCAAACGCTTTTGCCGAAAGTGCATTTAAAGCGAAGAGAACAGCCGCAAATAAAGCACACCATATCCACACAGGAGAACCAGGAAACCACCTTTGCATAAGCTGTCCCGCAGACAGAAATTCCACCGCCACAGTTACAGCCCAGCCAAGCCAGTATAGCCAGCCGACTGTAAATCCGGTTGCAGGACCAATGAATTTGGTTGTATATGTCTGGAAAGAACCCGATACAGGCATGGCTACTGAAAGCTCTCCAAGGCATAACATTGTCAAAAACATAATAAATCCGCCGACTAGATAGGAGAGTATTGCACCAGCAGGCCCTGCCTGATTAATTGTATATCCTGTACTTAGAAAGAAGCCTGTCCCAATGACCCCGCCGAGAGAGATCATAAAGAGGTGTCTGGACTTCATGGTCCGTTTAAGTTCATTATTTTGGCTGTATTCAGGTTTCATGATATATCTCTCCTTAAACCTTTGAGTAAACGCTTCCATTAGATGTTTTCATTATATTCTAAAATCTTTGAACAAGAAAGGGATTTATAATATATTCATATAACGAATGAGCTGTTTTTTATCCGAGCTAATAAAGGCGTATTTACTAAAAAGATTACCGGAAGCATCAAAATGACTGCTCCGGAATCATATTGGCTGAATATCTAATAGTAATTGCAATTATCGTAAGGAAGAAAACAGTTTATGAAAGGACCTTCCTGATTTTTTCGATCGCCCAATCAAGGTCTTCTTTAGATATCATCAAAGGAGGGGCAAATC
Source organism: Bacillus sp. OV322 (assembly GCF_900112495.1). Taxonomy (GTDB): domain Bacteria; phylum Bacillota; class Bacilli; order Bacillales; family DSM-1321; genus Peribacillus. Next base: position 497,846 of record NZ_FOMA01000005.1, on the reverse strand, counting down.
GGATAACCGTATCATGGGTTTCTTTGCATAATAGCCCTTCATTCTTAAGCAGTTCACAATAGGGTCTCGCTGCTTCAGACAATTCCACCCCGATAAATAGACCTCTGCCGCGGACATCCTTTATTTTCGGATTTTTTATTTGTGATAATTCATCCATAAAGTAGTTTCCGAGTTCAAAAGAACGTTCAGCAAGTTTTTCTTCTTCCAATACCTGCAGGGAAGCGATTGATACTGCACAGGCGAGCGGGTTGCCGCCAAATGTTGAGCCATGTGAACCCGGGTTGAATACATCTAGAATCTCTTTATTTGCTGCTACACAGGAAATGGGAAATACTCCGCCGCCAAGAGCTTTTCCAAGAATGTACATATCTGGTGTAACATCATCCCATTCACAGGCAAAGGTTTTTCCAGATCGGCCCAATCCTGATTGAATTTCATCTGCTATAAATAATACATTGTTATCTTTGCATAACTCCAAAGCCTGCTTCAGAAAACCTTCAGGCGGAATGACTATGCCAGCTTCTCCTTGGATAGGCTCAATTAGAAATGCCGCAGTGTCCGGGGTGATGGCTGACTTTAATGCTTCCAAATCACCATAAGGGATTATTTTGATTCCCGGAAGCATCGGACCGAAGCCGCGTTTGTACTCAGGATCAGATGAAAGGGAAACAGCTGTCATTGTCCGGCCGTGGAAATTGCCTTCACAAACAATCACTTCAGCACGGTTTTCAGTAACACCCTTCCTGTCATAAGCCCAGCGCCTTGCCGCTTTAAAAGCAGTTTCAACAGCTTCCGCCCCTGTATTCATGGGCAGAATCATTTCCTTGCCGGTTAATTTTGATACTGCTTCATAAAAAGGTGCGAGCTGGTCGTTATGAAAGGCTCTGGAGGTTAAAGTGATCCGGTCAGCCTGATCCTTCAATGCCTGTATGATTTTAGGGTGTCTGTGGCCCTGGTTTACGGCAGAATAGGCACTAAGCATATCCATATATTTATTGCCTTCCGGATCCTGAACCCAAACGCCCTCTGCCTGTGATATAACGATTGGAAGTGGATGGTAGTTATTCGCGCCATAATTGATTGTTTTCTCAATGATTTCCTGTGATTTTGTAATGATCGTCATTTGAAAGCCTCCTGTTATCATGTCATTATTTCTCCAATTATGTTTAATGCAAGTTTTATGCCAAAATGAAAATTAAGGCATGCTACGAATGATGGCAGCGAAAACTGCAAAAAAAATTGGCAGTGTATAATTTTTTTGCACTTGTAGTGCAAATTTTTTTTGCATAATCGTTCATTCGCAGATAAAATAACAGAAACGTATGGAAAGGGAGACAACCTTAATGCACAAAATTTTTTTAATTGAGGTTTTTAAGCAGATTATCGATGAAATGGATATAGGCCTGCATGTTATTGATGAAAACGGCCAAACCATTGTATACAACAAAAAGATGATGCAGATGGAATCTATGGAGTTAATGGATGTGATTGATAAAAATCTGCTGGAAGTTTTTAAATTTAAAAGTGATCAGGAAAGTACACTTTTGCAGGCTCTCCACAAAGGAAAAGAAACAAAAAATGTTAAACAAACATACTTTAATAACAAAGGAAAGGAAATTACCACCATCAATAATACATTTCCTTTGCTGATAAACGGAGAGATCAGGGGAGCTGCCGAGATTGCCCGGGATGTTACAAAGCTCGAAAAACTTATCAGGAATAATACCGCAAGGAAAGGAGACACTGCTTATACTTTTGAAAGTATTATTGGAGAAAGCTCATTAATAAAAGAAGTGATAGAACATGCCAAAAGGGCGACGCGAACGTCTTCATCTGTTCTTATTATTGGAGAGACAGGAACTGGTAAAGAGCTTTTTGCTCAAAGCATACATAATGGCTCGGCAAGATCAGCTTCACCTTTCGTTTCTCAAAACTGTGCAGCGATTCCGGATAATCTGCTGGAAAGCATTTTATTCGGGACAAAAAAAGGGGCTTTTACAGGATCTGTTGATTATCCGGGTTTGTTTGAGCAGGCGCATGGAGGGACTTTGCTGCTTGATGAAATTAATTCCCTAAATATCAGTCTTCAGGCAAAGCTATTAAGGGTTTTGCAGGAACGGAGCATCCGGCGAATCGGAGACAGCAAGGATATCCCAGTTGATGTCAGAATAATTGCAACAATTAATGAAGATCCGATAGAAGCGATAGCAAATGGCCATCTGCGTAAAGACCTGTATTACAGACTGGGGGTTGTCACTTTATTCATACCGCCATTAAGAAATAGAATGGAAGATATCCAGCCGCTTATTGAAAGCTTTATTGCCGCTTACAATTCTCTTTTTCAGATGGAAGTAAAAGCAATTGAAGGAGAGGTGCTGTCTTCTTTTTATCAATATGATTGGCCGGGGAATGTCAGGGAATTAGAACATATCGTGGAAGGTGCCATGAATTTAGTCATGGATGAAGAACGCATAGAGTATGCACATTTGCCTTTTCATTATAGAAATAAATTTATGTTTAAACATGCAAACCCAATACAGGCGGCAGCCATAAAAGATAGTAATCCAGAAAGAATTACTTCATTAAAAAAACATTTGAAAGAGGCAGAAAAAAGCTATCTTAAAAAGGCCTTGGAAATTAATTCGCACAACATCACAAAAACTGCTGAAATGCTTGGAATCAGCCGCCAAAGCCTTCAATATAGAATAAAAAAAATGAGTCTCGATCATAAGCAATAAAATGAAGTACAGGTGATGACCCTGATTTAAGGAAGGCTTTTATGAGGAATCATTGAAGTACGGTACAAAAGTCTTTGATTAATAAATAATTTTCTTAAGGAATTCAATATCCGAGTATATTAAAGTTTTGATTTCCGGAAACGGACATTTAAAATAATCGTCTGTAAGTTTTAACAGTTCAAGTGCCATGATGTTCTTTTCATTTTCTGAAATCACTATTATTACACCTCAGCTGTATTTAGTTTTTTAAGACTATTGTATGATATCCTTTTTTATAATTTCATAAACATTTAGTTGCAAAAACCTCACTAAAACTCCATATGAATTTTTGCTGATTTTTGATTTTTCTCACCGGGAAAATATGCAAAAGCTGTATACATCATAGAGAAGGACTGCCTGGGCTTAATCACCAGAAATAACATGTTTATATGGCAGAACCGCTTTGCCCAGTTAAAAACATTGCTAGCATACCTATTTAGTTTTATAATCATGGAGATATGCTGTCTATCGGTTAATGGCAATTCGTACAGATATATTTATTACGCAATTACTCTAAATATTACACTTGGACTAGGAGGATCAGTTTGAGGATACCTATATTAAAACTAAAAGAAATGCTGCTGGTTTCAATACAAGTAGAATTAGATGATGAAAGTGCAATCATGCTTCAGGAAGATCTGTTAAAGAAGATACATGAAACAAGCGCAAATGGAGTGGTCATAGATTTGACTTCTTTAGATATGGTGGATTCTTTCATTGCAAAAGTATTAGGTGATGTTGTAAGCATGGCTAACCTGATGGGAGCAAAGGTAGTGCTGACAGGCATACAGCCAGCTGTTGCCATCACTTTAATAGAGCTTGGAATTCACCTTTCAGGCATAGATACAGCTATTGATCTGGAGAATGGTGTTGAGAAATTAAATAATTTATTAGGGTGAGGTGTTTGGTAGATTTTATGCTGAAGTCATTTGATGAAAGTGAAAAATCCATTGTTATCGACATTAACAATGAAATGGACATAGTCCTGGCTCGCCAAACAGGAAGAAAAGTCAGCAAAGAGCTGGATTTCAGCCTTGTTGATCAATCGAGAATAACCACATCCATTTCAGAATTGGCACGGAATATATATAAGTATGCATTGCCGGGCAAAATCATTATAGAGGCCATAAAAAAAGAAAATAAGGATGGCATTAAAGTGATTGCGGTTGATGAGGGTCCTGGGATTCCTGATATAAAAAAGGCACTGGAAGATGGGTATACCACATCTGGGGGCCTTGGTGCCGGCGTTCCTGGTGTGAAACGGCTTATGGATGAATTTGAAATTGACTCTGCCGTTGGTGAGGGTACAAAAATTATCGTAAAAAAATGGAAAAAATAATTTTCGGTCAATATAAACAACCAGGAACTACAAAAGCTATGGAACAGGCAATGAAATATTACACAACTAGGGGCTCTAAAGGCGTCTGCCTGAATGTTACTTAATAAAAAAACTGGTAAACGTTCACAATCCATAATAAATTCCATATCTTGGCTGTCTGGCATAAGCAAGAAAAAATTTATGCTGGATGGCCGGTTTGCTGATTAAGTAAGCTAACCTTTCTGCAGGACAGATTCCAAGGAACTTCGTGAGAACGCTTTTTTTCGTTCAAACAAGCAAAAAGGTAAAAGGCTATATATCTTTAGATCCGCAGATTAAAGGTTTTCACCTCCTGAAGAAATGCTTTCTTACTCTGTGAAACCGCTTGATGACAGCCCTTTCAAATTTTGATGGTAATCTGTCTGCAGGCTAATGAAGAAATTATTAGAAGTTAAGCTTTTTGAAAGCTTCTGGGGTGAAATTCCCAATGGTTAAGTAAAATTTTGACCTGATGGCAGGCATTCATTGCCATACATATTTTAAAGAATAAAACCAATCAAGGGAAAAAAGATGGATGAACAAAACCGCCGCCTATATGACTACTTAATGAGCAATCTTCCGCGGATAACGGATGAATGGATTGCACAAAGAAATGAGAAATTGGGTTCTATTTATTCGAAAAATATGAATGATGAAATAGAAGCTTTACTCCGCAGCCAAAACAAACTTACGAATGAGACAGTTGCAAGCGCTTTACTGGATGAAAGTCTTTTTTGCCAAAAGAAAGAAAATTGGGCGCTTATCGTAGCAGGCAGCAGGGCTAAGAGCAATACACCCATTCATGAAGTATTAGATGCTCTAAGTAAAGTCCGATCTATATATTGGAGGTTTGTCGGTGAATATGCAGACCTTCATCCAAACTTTATTACTCAAAAAATGCTGTTAAATTGGACTTCTATTATTCATGGCGCTTTTGATCAATTACAAAGCAAGTTTGCTCACACCTATTATTTGATCATGAACAAAAGGCTATCAGCTCAAGCGGAGCTGATCGAAGAATTAAGCTCTCCTGTTATTCCGGTTACTGCTACAAATGCAATTTTGCCGCTAATCGGCGATATTGATACACTTCGTGCACAATTCTTGCTTGAATCCATACCTGCTAAATGTTCAGAAGTGAATATTGAACATCTTTATATCGATTTATCTGGCGTTTCCATTATAGATACGATGGTGGCACAAAAGTTATATCAATTAACAGAAATACTTAGTCTGCTGGGAATTGAGTGTCTGATTACTGGAATCCGCCCGGAAATTGCCCAAACCTCTGTCCAGCTGGGACTGGACTTTAAAGGAGTAAGCACATTCAGTTCCCTGCAGCAGGCTTTAAGCAAGCATGCATTTGAACTGGGAAAATAACAGCTTACTATGTGAAATGGACAGAATTTTGTCTAATAACCAAAGACTCTTCTGCTGAAGAGTCTTTTTACATCTTATTGCTGTTGCGGTTTTTGGTTGTCCTCATTCTGCGATGTGCCCTCAAAACTAAAACCTATTGAGCGAGCATCCTGGAGCGGAAATCTGCCCCTTGTTCAATAGCAGCAAATTTTACGAAAAAAGCTATTGAAAAAAAGGGAAATGTGGACTCTGTATGTAAATAGTTAGCAGACGGTAAAAACAGGAGGTCATTATGAGTAAATATAGTTTGCTGGGTAAGTTTACGGTTCAAGAGGGGAAGCGGGACACATTGACAGATATATTGCTCAAAGCAGCAGAGTCAATGATGAATCTGGATGAATGTCAAATATATCTCGTGAATATTTCTGAAGTTGAATTAAATACTGTTTATGTTTATGAAGTGTGGAGAGATGAAGAAGCCCATCAAGCATCACTGACACTTGAAGCCACACAAACATTAATAAAGCGTGCAAAACCAATCATAACTGGCATGGAAAGAATTTGTACCCTTAAAACAGTGGGAGGAAAAGGCGTTTAAACAGCGGGAAGGAATAAAGCTGGTTTAACGGGGAAAATCCCATTAAACCAGCTTTATGCAAGTTTCTAAGTTCATTTACCTTATTTTTTCACCCATTTATCATCACTGTTTTTTTTATATTCATGCTTTACAGCACTCCACGCCACTTTGAATGCAGTTTCTTCTTCCTTATATTCCTTGCTTGCTGAATTGAAGGCTTCTTTAAAAATTTCCTGGGCATGATGAGGAAGGTTATCCTTCACTGCTTCAGGAAGTTCGTTTAACGAATTGTATGGCATATTTTACTCCTCCTTTTATACTTCGTTAATTGCCTGCTTTCTTATTCTTTAAACGTATCTTTAAGACAGCATTCTTTGGTAAGCATTTTAAAAGTATTAATTTTGTTCCTCTTTTTCATCCACAGAAAACAAAGTGAATTTGTGGCAGCGCACATTTTTTGGCTGTCAGCTGGAAGGGACAAAAGCTGCATGCCCATTAAAAGTCTTCTGTTTTTAACATGAGGGATCTTTGATCTTAAAAAATATACATGGTATAGAGCAGATATAAAAATCCCGCCCAGGTTTCTGGGCGGGATTTTATCATTAACTTTTATATGGCCTTAGTCCGCGTTTGTCTATTTCGTTTTTTAAACACCTGATAACATCCTTATCCTTTTCCGTCGATACTGCATTACGATATGAAACCACTAACTGCTCGTTGCTCATAATCTTCATTATGCATCCCTCCTGGTAAGGTTTTAAATATCTATTATATTGTATATGTTTTCAGGAAATTTGAAAAGCAAAAAGAATTATAAATACCGGATCAGCAGAAAGGCCAAGTTTAAATAAAAACATAAATATAACATAAATATATTATGTCAACTCCTTTATATATGCCAAAGCAAAACTTAACGATGGTTAGCTATTCATTCAGGCACCACTAAAAGTAACCTCATTCAGTTAAAGGATGTATAAAGGCAGAATAGCCAGCTGCTGAAGAAATATATGGGTTTAGTTAAAAGCCTGCGAGGGAAGGGGACATAGATATAAGAAATGCCGGTAAAAATACAATCAAATATCGTTCAACATTTCTTTTTACATTTCTTCCAAACCATTCTTTGTTTGAAAATGCGTTTTTTTTACATATTAAGAAGGTATGGATGCATGATGGAGATATTATTTTTTAATATGTAAATTCTTGAAATGCTCTCTATATGATTTACAGGATTTAGGTATTGACAGTGAAATGTCTGTAATTACAGGGCTTTTGTGCAGCAGAAAATGTTCGGATAATTTAAACTAATTGATTTTTAGTAACCTGGAATGAGCAGTTTTTGGAACCGCTATCATTAGGAATATACCTGGATTTATGGGATAATTCAGCTTGCACCATTGATATAAAAGGCTTTATAGCTGTTCACAATATATACACAAATCGCTTGACCTGTTAAAAGTAAAGAGTTATTATGGTTACGTTATGTTACCAATGTGAATATAAGAACAGTTAATTCGATCTTTAGATTTAAGGATCTTTTTATACAAAAGGGGGATTACCATGGATACCATGACCTTTGTTTTATTCGGGGGAACAGGTGATTTAGCTAAAAGAAAAATATACCCTGCCCTTTATAATTTGTTTATGGAAAATAAAATGCCGGATGTTTTTTCTGTGGTCGGTTTGGGAAGAAGTAATATGTCGCATACTGAATTTCAGCAGTATGTAGAAGAGTCAATTAATACATTTTCCCGCAGCAAAAATAACGATTCTGCAAAAATGGAAAAATTCCTGTCAGCTTTCGCTTACACTACTTTGGATGCTGCAGACAAAGAGGACTTCACTAAATTGCTCGAGCTTGTTGAAAAGCGCGAACAAGAATTGAAAATTTCACAAAACCGTATGTTCTATCTGTCGGTTGCACCTAAGTTCTTTGATATTATCGCAGCCAATATTAAAGAAAGCGGATTAGGATCAGTTTCAGGCTGGAAACGCCTGATCATCGAAAAACCATTTGGGCATGACCTTAAATCAGCACAAGAGCTGAATGCTAAGTTAAGCCAGTCTTTCGATGAAGATGAGGTGTACCGCATTGACCACTATCTCGGTAAGCCGATGGTACAAAACCTTGAGGCACTGGAATTTGCGAACCCTGTACTTCAGGCACTTTGGAATAACCAATATATCGCTAACGTGCAAATTACAGCTGCGGAAATCGTAGGTGTTGAAGAGCGTGCAGGCTATTATGATCAATCTGGTGCGATTCGGGATATGTTCCAAAATCACATGCTTCAAATGCTGATGATGACGGCAATGCATCTTCCTAAGCGGATTAGCGCTACTGATATCCGTGATGAAAAAAGGAAGGTACTTGAATCTCTTCGTCCGTTAACGGAGGAAGATGTTGCTTCCCAGGTTATTCGCGGACAATATGCTGAAGGCGAAATCAATGGCAAAGAGGTAGTGGGCTATAAGTCAGAACCCGGCATTGAAGAGACTTCACAAAACGATACTTTCATCGGTGCAAGATTATGGATCGATGATGACTTCTGGGCTGGTGTACCTTTCTATATCCGCACAGGGAAAAGAATGAAAGAAAAGTCCACGCGCATTGTGGTTGAATTCAAAAACCCTCTAAAAGAATTATATGGAAAAGGCAGTGAAGAAACTGCGCCAAATCTTTTAGTAGTTGAAATTAATCCGAACGAGGGTGTCTCATTACTACTTAATAGTAAAAATCCGGGGAACGGCGGAAAGATTGAACCAATTAAAATCGATTATGTGACAGATAACCATGATGTACCTGAAGCATATGAGCTTTTAATTCACGATGCACTCCGCGGCGATTCAACTTTCTTTGCTCACTGGAATGAAGTTGAATTATCCTGGAAGTATGTACAGCCAATTCTGAATGCATTTGAAAAGAACCTGGTTCCTCTTCAATCATACAAATCAGGCTCTTATGGCCCTGATGCTGTCCATAACTTGCTTAAGGAAGATGGCTTCAAATGGTGGCTTGATGGTGAAGGCACTATCAAAGGAAATGAATTAACACTGCAAAAATAACGAAAACGAAAAAACGTGATGGGGGATTAAAAAGCATGACAACAGAAATCCAGCAATTAGCAGTCAATACTATCCGTACATTATCAATCGATGCTATTAACGCAGCAAATTCCGGCCATCCGGGATTACCAATGGGTGCAGCTCCAATGGCTTATGCACTTTGGGCAAACCATTTGAACCACAATCCTGGAAATTCAAAATGGTTCAACCGCGACCGTTTCGTTCTTTCTGCTGGACATGGTTCAAGTATGCTATACAGCATGCTTCACCTTGCAGGCTATGATGTGTCAATTGAAGACTTGAAAAGCTTCCGTAAATTGAACAGCAAAACTCCTGGACATCCAGAAGTTGGCCATACTGAAGGTGTTGAAGCAACAACAGGCCCTCTTGGACAGGGTATTGCGACTGCAGTAGGCATGGCAATGGCTGAAAAGCACTTAGCCGGAAAATTCAATAAAGAAGATAAATCAGTAATTGACCACTACACATATGCACTTGTTGGTGACGGTGACCTTTCAGAAGGCATCTCATACGAAGCTATGTCAATGGCTGGACACATGAAACTTGATAAATTGGTTGTTCTTTATGATTCAAATGATATTTCTTTGGACGGAGAATTGAACCTTTCCTTCTCAGAAAACATCCAAAAAAGAGCAGAGTCTGCTAACTGGCAGTACCTTCGCGTTGAAGAAGGAAACGATGTTGAAGCTGTTTCTAAAGCAATCGAAGAAGCTAAGAAAAACACTGAGCAGCCTACACTAATCGAAGTAAGGACTATCATCGGTTTCGGAAGCCCGAAAGTTGCCGGTTCAAACAAGGCCCATGGTGCTCCGCTTGGTGCAGAAGAAGCCCTTTTAACAAAGAAAGCATACAGCTGGTTATTCGACGAAGACTTCTATGTTCCAGAAGAAGTGAAAGCTCACTTTGCAGAGCTTAAGGAACAAGGCGCACAAACAGAAAGCAAATGGAATGATTTATTCTCTTCTTATAAAGAAGCTTACCCTGAATTAGCTGATGAGCTTGAAAAAGCAATTAAGGGAGAAGTTTTAATTGATGCGAAGGATGTTCTTACATTCTCACCTGATAAAGCAATCTCTACAAGGGTGGCAAGCGGAGAAGCAATCAACCATTATGTGAAAACTGTTCCTTCTATCTTTGGAGGAAGTGCCGACCTTTCTCACTCAACAATGACTGAGATTAAAGGTGAAGAAGCATTTGCAGTTCAATCAGATGCTGGAAGAAACATCTATTTCGGCGTACGTGAGCATGCAATGGGTGCTGCTGGAAATGGTATGGCTCTTCATGGCGGAGTAAAGCCATTCGTAAGCACATTCTTTGTTTTCAATGATTATCTTCGTCCAGCAATCCGTATGGCAGCAATCTCTAAATTGCCTGTAACGTTTGTGTTCACACATGATTCAATCGCTGTAGGCGAAGATGGCCCTACACATGAGCCTGTTGAGCATCTTGCGGCATTGCGTGCAATTCCTGGCTTGACTGTTATCCGCCCGTCAGATGCCAATGAGACAGCAAATGCATGGGCATATGCACTTCAGCAAACAGAAGGTCCAGTTGTGCTTGTACTTAGCCGTCAAAACCTTCCTGTATTTGAAGAAACAAAAGGCAATGTAGAAAACCTGAAAAAAGGCGGATATATCCTAACTGAAACAAACGAAAATCCTGAGCTTATCCTGATTGCTACTGGATCTGAAGTTTCATTAGCAGCAGACGCAAAAGCAGAGTTGGAAAAAGAAAACCTTTCAGTACGTGTAGTTGCAATGCCAAGCTGGGAATTATTCGGCGCACAAAGCAGCGAGTACAAAGAAAAAGTTCTTCCATCTTCTATCAAAAAACGTGTATCTATCGAAGCTGGTACTTCACTTGGATGGGAACGTTTCGTAGGATTTGAAGGAAAGACTGTCAGCATCAACCAATTCGGAGCATCAGGAACAGGCAATGAAGTATTGGCTATGTTTGGATTCTCTGTTGAAAATGTTGTTAAAACAGCAAAAAGCTTGCTGTAATTTATACAAAAAAGAAATAATTACATGATGTTTGAAGGAAGATATAAGCGTAAAGCATATATCTTCCAAACTTGAGGAGGCAATTAGCATGCAAGTAGGATTAGTTGGTTTAGGTAAAATGGGATTAAATATCGGTATGAACTTAATCGATCACAAACACGAAGTAGTAGCATTTGACTTAAATGCCAGTGCTGTTGAAGAAATGCAAAAATACGGTGCTAAAGGCACTTCTAGCTTAAAAGAGCTTGTTGAATCATTAGAAAAGCCAAGAGTTCTTTGGATTATGGTTCCTCACTCTGTTGTAGATTCAGTAATCGGCGAAATCAAACCTTTCCTTTCTGAAGGAGATATCGTAATCGAAGCAGGAAATTCTCATTACAAAGAGTCTATTGCCCGCTACAACGATTTGAAAGAAACTGGCGTTCGCTTTATGGATGCAGGTACTTCAGGCGGTATGGAAGGCGCTCGTAACGGAGCTTGCTACATGGTCGGCGGAGATCAAGAAGCATGGGATATCGTTGAGCCTATCTTCCGTGATACAGCTGTTGAAAATGGTTATCTGTATGCAGGAAATATCGGAAGCGGCCATTTCTTGAAAATGGTTCATAACGGTATTGAGTACGGTATGATGGCTGCTATCGGCGAAGGCTTTGAAGTCCTTGAGAAAAGTGATTTCAACTTTGACTATGAAAAAGTTGCTAAAGTATGGAACAATGGTTCTGTAATCCGTTCATGGTTAATGGAACTTACTGAAAATGCATTCTCTAAAGACGCTAAGCTTGACGGCATCAAAGGAATCATGCAATCTTCAGGAGAAGGAAAATGGACTGTTGAAACAGCTCTTGACCTTCAGGCAGCAACTCCAGTTATTGCTATGTCCCTATTAATGCGCTACCGTTCACTAGATCAAGACACTTTCAATGGTAAAGTTGTCGCTGCACTACGTAACGAGTTTGGCGGACACGCTGTAGAAAAGAACTAATAAACCTGTTATAACGTCCTAAGGCACGTAACGCCTATTGTGCTTTGGGACCTTTTTTAGACATAATAAATCAAATGGAGGCTATCCAACATGAAATTTTTCTTAGATACTGCAAACCTTGATGAAATCAAAAAAGGCTACAAAATGGGTATTTTATCTGGTGTGACTACTAACCCTTCTCTAGTTGTTAAGGAAGGCGTTAAGTTTGAAGACCGCATCGCAGAAATCTGCCAGGCTGTTCCAGATGTAGAATCTGTATCTGCTGAAGTTACTCCAATTGCTCTTACTGCTGAAGATATGATCGCTGAAGCTAATGAGCTTATTAAAATCAACGGCGGAGACAAAAAAGTTACAATTAAACTTCCGATGACTGTTGCCGGTTTGGAAGCTTGCCGTTACTTGACTAAAAAAGGTGTTAGAACGAACATCACTTTGATCTTCACAGTGAATCAGGCGCTATTGGCTGCTCGTGCTGGAGCTACTTATGTTTCTCCATTCTTGGGCCGTTTAGATGATATCTCTGAAGATGGAGTTCTTTTGGTAGAAAAAATTGCTGCTTTATTCCGTACTCATAATCTTGATACACAAATCATTGCAGCATCTGTCCGCCACGCAGATCATGTTACACGTGTAGCTATGGCAGGAGCACATATTGCAACTATGCCTCTTAAAGTAGTTGAACAGCTTACTAAGCATCCATTGACTGATCAAGGAATGGAAAAATTCTCTACTGACTGGGAAAAAGTTGTAAGCAAATAATGAATGAAAAATGATTTACGGGGTGGATATTTCACCCCTAAATCTTTTTTTTGTCTTTTTTAAGCTATTTTCATTATTGTTTAACAATATGATTGCCACACAGTAATCATAAAAAAATAGCTCACATAAATGTCCATTATTTGATAATCCAGCAATATGGTTATCGAAGTAGAAATTATCAGGCAAGTATGACATTGCTTAATACTAAAAGATTTTCAATTTAGAATAAAAAAGGAGAAATGCCTCATGACTATATCTTTTGATTATAAAAATGCTTTGTCTTTTATGCAGCAAAGTGAAGTAGATAATCTAGGCGAATTCGTTAAAACAGCACATCACATGCTACATGAAAAAAAAGGTCCTGGCTCTGATTATTTAGGCTGGGTTGACCTTCCTGAAGCATATGACAAAGAAGAATTTGCCCGTATTAAGGAAGCTGCTAAAAGGATCCGTTCAAATTCTGATGCTCTTGTTGTAATCGGAATTGGCGGTTCATACCTCGGCGCACGTGCTGCGATTGATGCATTAACACATACTTTCCATAATCAGATGAAAGATACAACACAAGTATATTTCGCAGGACAAAATATCAGTCCTTCTTATATCACACACTTGCTGGAGCTTTTAGAAGGTAAAGATATTTCCGTAAATGTTATTTCTAAATCAGGTACAACAACGGAACCAGCTATTGCTTTCCGTATCTTCCGTGATTATATGGAGAAAAAATACGGCAAAGAAGAAGCTAAAAAACGTATTTATGCAACTACAGACAAAGCTAAAGGCGCTTTAAAACAGGTTGCAGATGAAGAAGGTTACGAAACCTTCGTGATTCCTGATGACGTAGGCGGACGCTACTCTGTATTGACTGCAGTCGGATTATTGCCAATCGCAGCAGCTGGCCTTGATATCGACAAAATGATGGAAGGTGCAGCAGCAGCAGCTAAAAAATATAATAATCCTGAGCTTGAGTCAAACGAGAGCTACCAGTATGCAGCAGTAAGGAATGCTCTTTACCGCAAAGGAAAAACAATTGAATTGCTTGTAAACTACGAGCCGAATCTTCATTATGTTTCTGAATGGTGGAAACAGCTGTTTGGTGAAAGTGAAGGAAAAGATCAAAAAGGTTTATTCCCTGCATCTGTAGATTTCACAACAGATCTGCATTCAATGGGCCAATATGTACAAGAAGGACGCCGAGACTTGTTAGAAACAGTTCTTCAAGTTAAGAAACCTGCTATTGATGTAACAATTCAGGAAGATCCTGCTAACATTGATGGATTAAATTTCCTTGCTGGAAAAACCATGGACGAAGTAAATAAAAATGCATTCCAAGGAACAGTGCTTGCACATGTGGATGGTAATGTGCCAAACCTTGCAGTTGAACTTGATGAGTTAAACGAATTCACTTTTGGAGAAATGGTATACTTCTTCGAAAAAGCCTGCGGAATCAGCGGCTTGCTTATGGGCGTAAACCCATTTGATCAGCCGGGTGTTGAAGCATATAAGCGCAACATGTTTGCATTGCTTGGTAAACCAGGATTTGAAGCAGAAAAAGCTGAATTGATGAAGCGTTTATCCAAATAATATTGCAGGAAGAGTGCCTTTGCCAGCGAAAAGCTTTGCCCTGGCAGGGGTGCTCTTTTGCCTTTAATGACAGGCTCTTTTCTACAGAATTTCATGTTGATTTCGCCTTAGAGACAGATACGGCGGCCTAAGCAAAAATCAGCTGGAAATCTTAAAGGTGCTGCCCGCTTGCTCCACTTCACTCCTTACAACCAATTTGTTACTTTAAGTAACCGTCAAACTTAAAAGCTGGGACGGTTCCCTCCATCATTTTACAGCCTGAATTACCTGAATAAGTATTGACGAACGACTTTGTTGGGTATAATATGGTTACATAAAGTTACCAAATATAAAATAATTAATTGCCGAAAGAAGGATTCTGCATCATGGATATACTACTGGCTCTTCTTCCTGCAATTTTCTGGGGAAGCATTGTGCTGTTTAATGTAAAACTTGGGGGAGGCGCCTATAGCCAAACACTTGGGACAACCCTTGGAGCACTCATTTTCTCGATTATCATTTATTTCACAGTCCATCCGGTACTGACACCTTATATTTTTTTAATTGGCATCATATCCGGATTGTTCTGGTCTCTTGGCCAAAGCAACCAATTAAAAAGTATTGAATATATAGGAGTCTCAAGAACCATGCCCATATCAACCGGCATGCAGCTAGTTGCAACCTCCCTTTTCGGGGTAATTGTGTTTAAAGAATGGGAAACTTCGACAGCTGTTATTTTTGGAATTTTAGCTTTGGTATTCATTATCATTGGTATTATTTTAGCATCCTTAAATGACAAAAATGCGGAGAAGCAAAATGCAAGCTTTAATAAAGGGGTCATAACACTTCTTCTTTCTACTTTGGGTTACCTGGTTTATGTAGTCATTGCCAGGTTAATGAATGTGGATGGATGGTCTGCATTATTTCCTCAAGCCATTGGCATGGTAATAGGAGGATTAATTCTAACCTATAAACATAAGCCATTTAACAAATATGCCATCAGGAATATAATTCCTGGACTAATTTGGGCATCTGGAAATTTATTTTTGTTCCTGTCACAGCCAAAAGTAGGTGTAGCAACAAGCTTTTCACTCTCCCAAATGGGAATTGTCATTTCAACACTTGGAGGGATTTTTCTCTTGGGGGAAAAGAAAACGAAACGTCAGCTGATTAATATTGCCCTGGGCATCATTTTAATCATTGCTGGAGGAGTCTTTCTTGGCATGGCAAAAGCCTGACATGTTCCCGTGCAGCCCATCGTGCAGTATAAGCTAAATGATGAAAAGGAAAGGGAGGCATATTCTCCATGCAGCTATTAGATGCTAAAATCATCTTGACACAATATGGAAATGAAACCTATGTAAATAAAGAGAATACTGTTGAAATAAAAGAGCTCCAAACTCCTAAGGAGCATAATCCATTTTACAGAATTCTGATTGGTATAGAGTATTTATTATTAAAAGAAGGAAAATATTATGACAGCCAAAAAAATTACTTTTGGCTTGTAATGGATGAAGATTTCAGATCTCTTGTGCTCGAAGAAACAGAGACTGAGAATATTTTTGCGCTTAAAAGTAAAGAAGAGCGTCAAGCCACTCAGGAACTTATTGGGAAATGGCTGATTCACACTGATGTTTTCAAACATGAAGTACAAAATAATATAGATAAAATGAAAAATGAAAATGTAGTAACTGTTGATGATATTTATCATGCAATGAAATCTATAAAATTTTTAGAAAAGCTCCTTGAACTGAAAACAGAGGACATTTTGTCGGCGTCTGTTAAAATATAATGTGACATTCTGCTGCAGCTTGCTGGTTACAAAAAGCTTGTCTGTCAGCAAGATTTGAGTGGAGGCGCACATACATGAATGAAAAGCAAATGGCTGGCGAAAAAGCGGCTGAATATGTTAAAGACGGTATGACTGTCGGTTTGGGAACAGGCTCGACCGTATTTTATACCATAGAAAAACTAGGACAGCTTGTTGGAGAAGGCCTGTCGATCAAGGGTATACCTACCTCGGTTGAAACAGAAAAGCTGGCGAAGAAGTGGGGGATTCCTTTAACGGATTTCGGAGAAGTGGATCATCTCGATATTGCCATTGACGGTGCAGATGAAGCCAATCCGGATAT
This sequence comes from Bacillus sp. OV322, assembly GCF_900112495.1. GTDB lineage: Bacteria > Bacillota > Bacilli > Bacillales > DSM-1321 > Peribacillus. The sequence continues at coordinate 481,253 of NZ_FOMA01000005.1, read as the reverse complement.
GGTTTTAATTAAAGGCGGAGGCGGAGCGCTTTTAAGGGAAAAAATTATTGCTAAAGCCGCCAATACTTTTATTGTTGTTGCTGATTCAGCTAAAATGGTCGAGAAATTAGGGAAGTTTCCGCTTCCGGTCGAAATTGTTCCATTTGGTTATAAAATGACAGTCAGGCATCTTGAAAAACTTCCAGGATGCACAATGAAAATGCGTATGCATGATGATGTTCTCTTTGTTACGGATAATGGTAATTATATTGCAGACTGCACCTTTGAAAACCTTGAAAATCCTCAAGAACTTGAACAAACTCTTAACATGATTCCTGGTGTCGTTGAAAATGGATTGTTTGTAAATATGACTCATACGGTTATAACGGTCGATAAAGAAAGCCGTAAGGTGATTGAAATAAAAAAATAGCATAAAGCAAAAACCATCAAATTGAGACAAAGCGGTCGCTTTTTTGTCCTAATTTGATGGTTTTTTCGGTTGATATAGGCAGTTCCAAGTCCATTCAATGCAATTTCTGCCCGTACTGGCCAGGTCAGAACGTTAAGGGTTATTTACCCATCCATTTCTCTGACCAGTCTTCAACAGCACGAAGCGCTCTTCCAAGCTCGACGCCTTTTTTTGTCAAGGAATATTCGGTGCGGACTGGACGGTCTGTGATGACGTTCCTGATGACTATTCCAAAGTCTTCGAGTTCCTTTATACGCTCATTTAGCATGCGCTTACTCAAATCAGGGATAAAAGAGTGAATTTCACTAAACCTTTTAGGTTCAATCATAAGGGTGTGAATGATAAGGCCCATCCATTTCTTTCCTACAATATCATAGCTTTGTTCAAGTTTTTTGCAGATCCGTTCATTGCTTTTTTCCTCAGCCATACCAATCCACCTCTTTTTCATAAAATATTTTGTGTATTTTTAGTAACAAGTACTCAATATGTTATCTTGTTTATTATTTCCTATTATTCGTATTATATCAGATTTATTACTGCAATTAAAGGGAAGAGAACCTATAGGAATTAAAATAATTATTAATAATAAAGGAACAAAAAATTACTTGGTTGATAAAAGTTCGGTGTTGGGCATTTCCCGATAGAAGAGACAACCTTAAAGCTGGAATACATAGGAAGGAAGAGACTTGGCAGGGGATAAGGGGTTTGAAATGCATTAGGAATACTTTCTAAGGAAAAACAGAAATACATTGGTTACATTATACCCTTTTAAACAGGATCTTTATTTCACATAGCATTATTCAAATGTTAAATATGACTTTTTGTTAAGAGAAACAATGAATTTTCGCTGGGCACGTGTGATGTTAAAAAAGCTATTTTAAGGGTATAAAAGTTAAGGTGCTTTAACTGTCCATTTTAGGTATAAAAGGACTGCTATTTATCCTTTTGTATCATTGGCTCTTAAATTAAATTTCAAGGGAGAAAACCATGTCATTAAAAATAACAAAAAAGAAAATCAAATCAAACTTTTGGATAGCTCCGGCTATATGTGGCATTGCTGCGGTTATTCTTGCGCTTTTGACCATGAAGCTGGATCGGTATCTGCATGTCCATCATCAGCTATATAAGCATATTCCTAGTATATTCCTTTCAGATAAGGAGCTTGCACATTCTATACTCAGTGCTCTTTCAACTTCGCTCCTTACTATGACTACGATAACATTTTCGTCTGTACTGGTCGTGCAGACAACATTTCTGTCTCAGTTTTCTCCGCGGACACTTCAGAATTTTAATGAAAGTTCTAAGTCGCAAAGAGTACTGGGTACCTTTGTAGGAGGCTACATTTATACCCTTGTCCTTCTGCTGCAGGTGAGAAAAAATGATTTGAGTGAAACGTTTATCGTCCCGTCCTTTGCTGTGCTGGTGGCATTCATATGTGTAGGAATGTTTGTCTTTTTAATTCATCATGTTATGGATTGGATCAAGGTCGGCAACCTGATTTCAAATATTACGAAAGAAACTCTTTTGGCTTTTGATAATAACATCAGCAGAGATAAAAAGCTTAAAACTATTAAAGATGATACTGAGTTAAAACTTGAAGATCAGTCTTATGCAAGTGTGATAAGCAGCAAAAGAGGATATTTGCAGTTCATTGATACAGTAAAGCTGGTGAATTATGCAGAACAAAAGGACATTATCGTCAAGCTTGAAAAAGACAGGGGGAAATATGTAGATGTTGATACACCCTTATTCAAGGTATGGGGCAATGATGCTGCATTTGATAAAAACGAAATGCTTTCACTTCTAGCAATAACTGACGATCAGGAATCAGTGCATGATGTAGATTTCGGTATTCAAAAGCTGGTTGAAATTGCGCTGAGGGGAATCGCCCCGGGGAAAAATGACCCAGAGACAGCTATTAACTGTATTGAACAGCTAAGCCAAATTTTATCGAAGCTTGGAAAATATGATATATCCAATCCTTATCATAGAGATGGAAATAATAACATCAGGCTGATCATCGAAAAACCAACTTTTTTTGATTATCTGTATAAAAGCTTTTATCAAATACGCCATTACGGAAAGTCAGATGTATCTGTAATGATTTCGGTAATCCAGGCGCTCACTTTAATTGCAGAGACCAATGAAGACGAAGTGAAAAATATGGTGATGAATTTTACTGAATACATTGTTCAAGGATTAAAGAAGGAAGATTGGCTATTTCTTGATAGTGACAGAATGAATAGTGCTCTGAAAAAATTATATACGGCAGGCGGGCAAAGCGGACAAGGAGATTTACTTGAGATTGAATAACAGCCGCTAAATGGCAATATGCGGACAAAAAAACTGGAGACCAACAATAGCTTGGTCCCCAGTTTCTTTTTGTTAAGATGATGCACTTATTCCATTAATTTTGTAATTGGTTTTGTCAGAAGAAGGAGAACGATACCTAATCCAATAGTCACAAAACCAATCGTGCTGAATATTTCAAGATAGCCGAGGGATTGAGTAAATGCAGCTAACTGACCTGCTACAAAGTTAGCTACCGCAGAGCTTGCAAGCCATACACCCATAAGAAGAGAGGCTAGTTTAAGCGGTGCAATTTTACTAACCATCGATAGTCCAACCGGTGATATCATAAGTTCAGCAAGTGTATGAAGGAAATAAGTTACTACCATGAACATCAAGTTTACTTTTAAAGAGTTATCATTTCCTGTATACATAACAGCAGGCAGCAATACCATAAAGCCTAAACCGACGACTACCAATCCCATGCCCATTTTAGTGGGAGTTTTAAAGTCTCCGCGTTTAGAGCTTCCAAGCTTGTACCATACGGCTGATAAAACAGGAGCTAAAATGACTATGAATAGCGGATTTAAAGACTGGAACCAAGCTGTAGGAATTTCAAAGCCAAACACGTTCCGGTCAATTTGATCTTGTGCATACAAAGTAAGTGAGCTTCCTGCCTGCTCGAAGGCAGCCCAGAAGGCAATTACAAACAGCGAAAGAATGACAATGGCAACTGTACGTCTTTTTTCTTTTTTAGTCAGTACAGCAGCGGGTTTTTGAACAGAAACAGCAGGCTGCTGTTTGCTTGTTGGCTCTTTGCCGATATCGCCCAAGAAGCGGTTGGCAGATAAATTGAAAATAACCTGTCCGACAATCATTCCGATTGCAGCGGTAAGGAAACCGTATTTATAGCTCATTAGCCCAACAACTAAAGGTGCGAAGAATGCCCCTACATTAATTCCCATATAGAAGATGGTGAAAGCACCATCACGTCGCGGATCATCCTTGCCATAAAGATCGCCGACAAGTGTTGAAATATTTGGCTTGAAGAAGCCATTACCGATAATCATGATGATAAGCCCGATGTATAAAGCGGTCATGCTCTGATTTACGAACAGCATAAAATTCCCGAGCGCCATTAATACTCCGCCAATAGGAATGGCGATTCTTCTTCCAAGGAATTTATCTGTCAAGTATCCGCCGATCATAGGAGTGATATAAACGGCACCCGTAAGTAAGCCATAAATACTCATAGCAGTTGATTTATCAACGCCAAGTCCGCCGTTAGCAGCTGTTGCAGTCAAATAAAGCACTAAAATGGCTCTCATGCCATAATAGCTGAAACGTTCCCATGCCTCAGTTGCGAAAAGCATGTACAAGCCCGCAGGATGTTTTTTCCTGCTCTCTTGCTGCTTCTCGGCCTCTTTCTTTATAGCCGTTTCCATAATTCATGTCCCCCTAAAAAAATAAAATACGCCTGAAAGTTAAAATGTTTTTTACATTTTCAAAAAATTCAAACGGCAGGAGCCGAAACTCACTAACTCTTACGTAAATTTTATTTTATTAAAAAAACAATATTTAAGCAATTGAATTATATTGGAAAAGTGATTTTTTTGCTTATTTAATCTAAAAACTAGATACATCAGCAAAATATCTTACAAAATTAGAAAGAAATTACATTTTAAGTATATTAAAAAATATAATTTTATTTTTTTGAAATAATATTACTTTTTAAAAATTGGAATAAGTTAGACTAGAAAGAATAGTCAGGAGCCAAAATTAATAAAAGCCATTATGCAGCTTCATCATGATTAAGTGTCAGAAATTAACCGATATCGTTAAAAATGCATTATAATTAACCTAATTAAATAGATTATGGAGTTAATATGATGAATATCTTTATTTATATTGTTATTATTTCAATTTCAGGCGTTTTTAGTGTTTTATTGGGTATCCTTGCATTTTTGAAAAGAAGCAGGGTGAAGGGGAGCAGTACGTTCATCCTGATTAACATCACATCCTGTTTTTATGTATTTGGGCATGCTTTTGAACTAACAGGAACTTCCCTGTCAGAAATAGAATGGATGGTAAAGATCGAGTATCTTGGCTTGCCTTTTATATCGCCATTGAATGTGCTGCTGGCTTTACAGTTCATTGGATTGGATAAATATATAACCAGAAAAAATATGATCCTGCTTTTTAGCGTTCCGGTGATTACCGTAATCATGATATATACGAATAGCATTCACCATCTGTTCTATAAATCAATAATTCTTCATAAAGAAGATTCCTATCTTTTGGCGGATTACAAAATTGGCATCTTTTATATTATTCATGGAAGCTTTACATTCGGTTGTTTGTTTGCTGCTTTTTGCATTCTTATATGGCATGCACGAAGTGTGAAATCTTCTTACCGCTTTCAGCTTGCTGCTATGATGTCAGCGTTATTGCTGCCTATGACTGCTTCGTTTCTGTATTTAGTAGGAAAAGCTCCATACAATATGGATCCGGTCCCTGCGATCATGTGCGTGACATCTGCTCTTTACCTGACAGCGATTTTGTCTTCCAATATGCTTGTTGTGGCTCCCATTGCGCGTGACCGAATAATAGAAAATATGAGGGATGCTGTCCTTGTTATGGATAGGTCTAATCTTATTGCGGATTTTAACGGTGCTGCAATAAAAATGTTTCCAGATCTAAACAATTCTATAATAGGCAAGGAATTTTATGGAGTATGGAAAAATTTGCTGCCAAATTCAGTGCTTCCCGAATTATTAAGCGGAGATTCCGCTTCATTTGAGCAAGAAATAGAATGGAATCGCAATGGAGAATTGTCTTACGGGCTGCTTCACTCTTTTCCAGTATATAAGAATGCAAATCAGCTTGCAGGAAGAGCAGTCATCATAAGTGACATGACAAAGGAAAAAATCATGAGAAATACCCTGCAGCAAATGGCATACAGAGACAGTTTGACTAACATATTTAATAGAGGATATTTCACCGATAAAACGGCTGAAATGATAGAAAAATGTAAAATAAACAATAGTCCTTTATCGCTCATTCTATTTGATATAGACCACTTTAAGCAAATCAACGATACGTACGGGCATGCAATCGGAGATGAAGCCCTAAAGCATGTCATCAATATATCCAAAAAACTTATTAAACCGGAATATATTCTGGCCAGGTATGGAGGGGAGGAATTTGTCATCTCCCTTTCAGGAGTTTCGATAGAAGAAGCGGGGGAATTAGCTGAAGAAACCCGCAAAAGTATTGCGGAATGCCCATTAATAACAGGCGGAGAAATTATTCATATAACAGCAAGCTTCGGAGCAGCAGAAATGAACAATCACAAGAATTTGAATTCCCTGTTCCATGATGCTGACCTAGCTTTATATGAATCAAAAAAACGGGGAAGAAATACAGTGAGTATCCGGTCTGCTGCCCTTTAGATTTAATTTTTCTTTTGAACTACTAAAAAAAGAAGCAGGAGGAGATCGAAATGGTAAATCTGCTGTTGGCCGGTGCATGGCATGTGCACACAAAGGGCTTTGTCAAAGAGGCTCTGCAAACAGGAAAAGCTGAACTCAAAGCCGTCTGGGATAATGATGAAGTAAGGGGAAGGGCGGTAGCAGAGGAATTTGGTGTTCCCTTTGAAAGAGATTTGGCAGAAGTGCTGAAAAGACAGGATATAGAGGCAGTAATGGTTGAATGTGCTACCACTATGCATAAAGAAGTGATCTTAAAGGCCGCCCGCGCTAAAAAACATATTTTTACTGACAAAGCACTTGCCCTAACAGTAGAAGACTGTTTAGAAATACAAACTGCCATCGAAGAAAATGGCATAAAATTTATGATTTCCCTTGAATCAAAAACAATAGGTGCCTACAGATATGCTAAAAAGCTCATTGATGAGGGAATGCTCGGCAAAGTGACATCTGTTTATTTCAGGCGGGCCCATCAAGCTGCCATCGATAAAAACATGCTGCCTTCCTACTGGTTCGATTCTTCCGAGACAGGCGGAGGAGTTACCCTCGATTTAGGATGCCATGGACTTTACCTTCTGCCCTATTTTTGCGGAGATCCGTTTAAAGTCACTTGTCTAATGAATGAGCTTTATGGGACTGGAAGCGATGAAATATCCACGACTGTAATCGAATTTGCAGGAGGGGCAATAGGTACGGCCCACACATCTTTCGCTTCATACCGCCTGGATAATATGCTGGAGATCATTGGCACAGAGGGTATTTTAGTCATATCCGGCCATAATGAAACTAGTATGAGGGTGTTCCTTCAGTCCAAATCACTGCCTGGACACGAAAATCTTTCGCCTGTTGACACAGCTAGTCTTTTAAGAGATGCTCCTCTTCCAAGTGCTCAGTTCATCGACTTTGTTATCAATGAAAAAAAAGCATCTGAGTATGATATGGTTCAGGCAATTATGCTGACACGTCTGATAGAATGCGCCTATGAATCCGCTGAAAAACAAAAAACAGTTTTATATTAAGGCTAAAAATAAAGCATATCAAGGAATCTATTACAGGATTCCTTTTTTTCGTTTTGTTATTTACATAATCAAATTATTCAACCTTGTAGCACAACGGAATTCTCAAAGAACTAAACAAAGCGTTATGTCTGCTTAAAAGCCGTTATGATGAACATAGCCTGATATCATTCATATACTGAAACTAAAAGCCGGATTTCGGGGGGTAGGTTCTATGATTACAGTAAGGATCGGAGAAAAGGAGTGTTTATATTATGGAAATCTTGAAAATTATTTTGAAAAATTCCGCAGACACATCATAGGAAATAATAAATTGATAAACACTCCTTATGGAAAGAAAAAACTAATCTATTCCGATTGGACCGCAAGCGGAAGGTTATATCGGCCGATTGAAAAAACAGTAAGCGAAAGATTCGGCCCCTTTATGGCAAACACCCACACAGAATCTAATTCTACTAGTTCAGTCATGACCCTGGCATATAAAGAGGCTCAAACTATCATCAAAAACCACGTTCAAGCCAGAAAAGAAGATGTCATTATTACCTGCGGATCCGGAATGACCGCTGCTGTGAATAAATTTCAAAGACTATTGGGTTTGAAATTACCAGAAAGATTTAAAAATCAAATCAGCATCCCGGAAGAAGAGCGCCCAGTTGTATTTATTACACATCTTGAACATCATTCTAATCATACGTCTTGGCTTGAGACAGTTGCCGATGTTGAAATAGTCCGGCCGTCGAAGAATGGAAATGTTGATCTCGATCACTTGAAGGAGCTTCTTGATTGTTATAAAAACAGAAAGCTGAAAATAGGATCTTTTTCTGCCTGTTCTAACGTCACAGGCATTATGACTCCATATCATCAATTGGCCAGGTTAATGCATGAATATGGTGGAATCTGTCTTGTTGACTTTGCGGCTTCGGCTCCCTACACAGATATCAGCATGCACCCTGAGAATGAGAAGGAGAAGCTCGATGCAATCTTTTTTTCTCCCCATAAATTTCTGGGAGGACCAGGCACAAGCGGGGTATTGATATTTGATTCCGCTCTCTATCAAAATTCTGTTCCAGACCATCCTGGTGGAGGGACGGTTATCTGGACTGATCCCTGGGGAAAGCATAAATATTTTGATTCGATCGAACTGCGTGAAGATGGAGGCACTCCAGCAATCCTGCAAACCATCAGAATTGCCTTGTGCATTAAACTTAAAGAACAAATGGGGACCGATTTTATTTTAAAAAGGGAAAAAGAAATTTTGGATATTCTCCTGCCCGGAATACAGAAAATAAAAGGAATCACCGTTTTGGAAAAAAACGCAGCAGAAAGGCTCGGCATTATTTCTTTTCAAGCAGAAAACATACACTACAATCTAATCGTCAAGCTTTTGAATGACAGATTTGGATACCAAGTCAGGGGAGGGTGCTCGTGCGCAGGAACCTACGGGCATTATCTGCTGAAAATCAATAAGATTGCCTCAAAATCCATTTTTCAGGAAATCGAAAAGGGAGACATGTCTGAAAAGCCTGGGTGGGTACGGGTTTCCGTCCATCCGACTATGTCGAATGAAGAAGTTTATGGATTCCTGCAATCCATGAAGATGATTATGGAAAATATTGATGAATGGAAAAAAGACTACAGGTATGACAAAGAGACAAATGATTTTCAATTTATCGGTGAAGCAAGAAACAAGACATATAAAATGTTCCAGCTTGATAGTCCATAAGGAAAATGGTTTAGGCTGTTTAATGAGCAGCCTTTTTTTATGTGTCTGGAATGACTCTATCCAGGCGGTAAAAGCCCGCGGCAGGGTACCATTGGCCAGACACAAAGGAGGCGAGAGGCATCTTTTGGCTGGAGGACCTGGATGGTGAAATTTTGTTCGGCGAACAGAAATTGGTAATAATGAATTATACAGTAATCAGGCTCCATAACAAGTTAAAGACCAAAACATATTCGTAATTTTGCAGAAGTAAATCAGAAGAGTCAAAAAGGCAAGATAGTTACATAGCTGGAAGATATGGAGGATGTAAGAAAGTAAAGTCAAAAAGGTTTGCCGCAAAAACTGCATATATAGTACGTTTTATCAGAGGCAAATACACGCACCCTAATTCGTAAGGCAGGAATGCAGTCTGCTTGCTGTTTTTTTTCGAAAAATAAATTTTCCGAAAATTTAGTTTGCTGATTTCAATATTTTGGTTACAATGATATTAGAAGCATGTAGAAGCAGTGAGCGATGTCTTCCTTCCAGAGGGGAGGGTGAGATTATGGACCTTGCAACTGCAACATTTGTTGTGGTGTTATTTGGCGTTATTGTTCAAATTGCATCGGCTGTAAAAAAATAACCCGCCCTGATACGCGGACGGGCAAAAAATAAACTCTGTGCATAAGGCAGTGCTCACTTGCGATGCATGTTTGGCCGCAGTATTGGCAGTACTGCGGCCATTTTGAATCAAGCGCAAGCATGTTAAAGCCGCTTGTTTTTTTTATTATATTCAAGACTTTTAAAAAATACGAATTACCATGAAAAAACAATTGAACTTGTCCCATATTATACCATGAACGATGTATAAGCAGTGAGATAAAATATTGAAATTTTCTTCGGCTGTTTTATCATGTGAAGGGGAGATGAACTCTTATTGCGTAAATAACCATGTTTTCCTGTTAGCAGGAGCTGGTTTATACCATTAGCTCTGTTATAAAATTTTGTTAATTTTTTTCTTATGCAGCTTACGGGCAGTTTAGCAGAAGAACATAGGCTTTGATATATTGATAAAAAGATACTTGATTTTATCTTTGTGGAGGTGTCAGATGAGTGACATTGTTGTTTTGGCTACTCTGTTGAGTGTGTGGATATGTTTGTTTTCACTTATTATGCTACTTAGTATGTTCCAGGTCAGTTACAACCCTTTACGCAGAATTAACTTAAAAACTACCTTATTCTTCACTTTTAATTTGAGTGTGCCTTTAACGATGGTCATAGCTTTTTTTAATATGGAAATTCCATAACTTTTTTATCATGCTGCGTTAATTCTGTAAGAAAAAATCAATGAATGCAATAAATCATGCCTCTTTTCTATGGGAAAACATCAACAATCGAATTTAACTGATCTATACCATTAAAAGGAAAAATACATATTGAAAATAATCATTATTTAATCCAACGATTTGCAAGAAAGGAGAGAAAAGATGAAAAGCGGGAAGGACATTGTTACTTTAGTTGAAAGAGATTCCTGGATGCATAGTGTACTGCAGGCCGCCTGGCAGCTTAACCTGCCTGATTGGTGGATATGTGCAGGCTTTGTCCGCTCAAAGGTTTGGGATGTGCTGCACTGCTATACAATAAAAACGCAGCTTCCTGATATAGATGTGATTTATTTTGATAAAACCAATATTCAAGAAGATTACGAAAAAGAGCTGGAGCTGAGGCTTGGCGAAATTCTGCCTGATTTGCCCTGGTCTGTTAAAAATCAAGCCAGGATGCATAAAGTGAATCACATGGAGCCATATTCCTCATCATATGAGGCCATGTCTAATTTTCCTGAAACAGCCACTGCACTGGGAGTCCGATTCGATGAAAAAGGCAAAGTTGAACTGGCTGCACCATGGGGTGTTAACGACCTGCTGGCACTAGAGGTGAGGCCAACTCCCCTTTTTTCAAAGTCTGGCCCATATCATCAGGTATACAAGGATCGCAGGACTAAAAAAGGCTGGGATCAAACATGGCCAGACATAAGATATTCAGCTGAATAAAACGGGAAAACAAGTGCACTAAAAAAGAAATATTCTTTACAACTTTTTTTTAGTATGCTATCTTAGACACACATTAAAGGGCATTATAAAATGTTTTTCATAATGTAAAATTACATATGTACGAATTTCACTAGGGGAGCCATTGGCTGAGACTGAACACACGTTCTACACCCTTTGAACCTGATCTGGATCATACCAGCGTAGGGAAGCTGAAAGAAACGTTTTTGTCATCTTTTATATTGGCATTGCCTTTCCGCCCGCTCCCTATATCAGGAGCGGGCTTTTTCATATTTCAAAAGAAGGAGAGTTATAACATGGAAGGTTACAGCGAATTAGCCAGCATTATTTCACAAAAAGCTGAAGAAAAGAGCGAGGAACTGCTTCAGCTTTTAACCCGGCTCATATCTTTTCCGACAATTAGCCCCCCTGCCAGAAACACAGCCAGCATCCAGGATTATATGGACAGCTACTTAAAAGAACTCGGCTTTCAAACAGAGAAGTGGGAGCTTTATCCCGGCGATTGGAACATTGCTGGCATCTTGCCGGGAAAATCAAGCAATACATATAACAGCTTAATTATTAATGGGCATGTGGATGTGGCGGAAACGGGGGATATTTCCGGGTGGGATAATAATCCTTTTACTGTAACCCAGAAAGGGCCGTATTTATATGGCAGAGGGGCCGCAGATATGAAAGGAGGTATCGCTGCCTCCCTGATGGCCATTAAGCTCTTAAAAGAGCTTGACATTCCCCTCAATGGCGATCTGCAATTTCAATCTGTTACTGGTGAGGAGGCAGGAGAGACTGGCACACTTTCCTGCATCGAGAGGGGCTATACAGCAGACTTTGCTATTGTTGCTGATACAAGTGATATGCATATTCAGGGACAAGGAGGTGTTATAACGGGCTGGATAACCATTCAGGGCAAAGAAACTTTTCATGACGGACTCCGGTCAAGGATGAATACTGCAGGCGGAGGGATTTTCGGTGCAAGTGCCATTGAAAAGATGATGAAGATTATTGAAAGCCTTCAGGAATTGGAACGCCACTGGGCTGTGACAAAGTCGTATGCTGGTTTTCCTCCCGGATCTAATACGATAAATCCTGCAGTTATTGAAGGAGGAAGGCATGCTGCATTCATTGCAGATAGGTGTTCACTCTGGATTACCGTACATTTCTATCCAGATGAAAATCATGAAAAAGTCACAATGGATATAGAGAATCATGTAAGGCGCGTGGCTGCTTCTGATCCATGGCTTAGTGAAAATATGCCCGTTTTTAAGTGGGGAGGAAAATCCATGCTTGTGGAGAGGGGAGAAATTTTTCCTTCACTCGAGCTTGACCTGAATCATATAGGAACTCAAACTCTAATGTCATCATACAGCGAGCAGCTAGCAGAGAAACCTCGTACTGGTATGTCTTCGTCTGTAAATGATGCTGGCTGGTTTGGCTATAAAGGTATCCCTGCAGTCATCTTTGGACCTGGAAAGCTTGTAGACGCACATGCAGTAAACGAAAAAATAGAATTCCGGCAATTAATCGATTTTATGAAGGTCATGGCATTATTCATTTCGAAATGGTGCAATACAAAAAAAGGAGGGTAATGAATGACATTTACTCATATCATGCATGTGAAAGTCCAGGAAATTTGGGCAAAAACACACCACCATCCATTTATTGCTGGTATTGGCACCGGTGAGCTGCCTAAAGAAGTTTTTGTCAGATATATGAAGCAAGATTATATCTTTTTAATTGAGTACAGCAGACTTTTTGCACTAGGGGTTTTAAAAGCCCGGGATGTCCAGACGATGAGTGCGTTTTCCGCCATCCTGAATGAAACACTGCACAGCGAAATGGAGCTGCACCGGAAATACGCGAGAGAATTTGCAATAAGCAGCCGTGATTTGGAGAATTCCTCACCCACCCCAATAAACCTTGCATATACAGGGTTCATGCTGAATGCAGGACAAAATGGATCACTTGCAGAATTAGCTGCCGCGCTTTTGCCATGTATGTGGAGCTACTGGGAAATAGGAAACATGCTTAAGGAAAAATATCCTGGTTCTGATACTCATCCATTATATGGTGAATGGGTCACAATGTATGCTTCCGAGGAATTCGGCAAGTCTGCAAAGTGGCTGATCAATCTCCTGGATTCTCTGGCAGATGGACAGCCCAAAGTGGAAATTGAGAATCTCACTAATCTTTTTATAACATCCTCACGCTTTGAATATTTGTTCTGGGACAGTGTATACAAAGGAGATGATTGGCCTGTATGACTATATGCTGTTAATAGAAAACCTGTCATTTTCCTTTCCCGCTGAAAAAGGCAAAAATCCTATTTTTATTGATTTGTCCATGAAAGTAAAGCAAGGAGAGTTTGTTTCGGTCATAGGTGCCAGCGGTTCAGGAAAAAGCACTCTGTTTAAACTGATCTCAGGCTTGCTTCAGCCTGTTAGTGGGAGTGTTGCAATAAAAGGTGTGGTAACTAAAAAAATTCTTGGAAAGGTAGGATATATGCCGCAAAAAGATCTGCTCATGCCGTGGAGGACATTGATGGGGAATATGCTTCTGCCAGCGGAACTTTCCCGGTCAGATAAAAAACGAAGCATAAAACAAATCTCGGAATGGATTGACAGGTTTGGATTAACCGGCTATGAAAATGCTTATCCTCATGAACTTTCAGGGGGGATGAAGCAAAGAGCTGCCTTCTTAAGAACAATCATGACAGGAAAAGACCTGTTATTGCTTGATGAACCCTTTGGCGCTTTAGATTCAATGACAAAACGCAGTATGCAAACCTGGCTGCTGGATCTATGGGAAGAGCTTGAAAAAACCGTTATATTTATCACACATGATCTCGAAGAAGCAATATTGTTAAGCGACAAAATTTATATACTTGGCAAAAAGGAACGCAGCCTTAGAGAAATAAAAGTTGAATTTCCAAGGCCAAGAACTCCGGATTTAATATACGATCCGCTTTTTCTGGAAAAAAGAAAAGAACTGGAGAGGCTGATTCAGCATGAAGGGCAAATGGAAACAATGGAGCAATAATTATGGTTTATTTATACTTGCAGCGATTATTTTTATCAGTCTGTGGGAGTGGATTGTGAAAAAGGGTGATATTCCTTCATTTATTCTTCCGGCACCCTCTGCCATTTTTACATCGCTTCATGAAAACGACGCGCTTTTGCTGCAGCATGTGACTGTCACTCTGCAGGAGGTGCTAATCGGATTCCTTCTTTCTGCAGCAGGGGGGATTTTACTGGGAATAGCCATGCACTTTTCAAAAGCGCTGGAAAAAATCTGCTACCCTTTTTTAATTATTTCGCAAACTGTTCCGCTTATTGCGATTTCGCCGATTTTCATTATGTGGTTTGGCTACTCCATCTGGGGAAAGGTGGCTGTAACCTTTTTGACTGCTTTTTTTCCTATAGCCGTCAGTACATACGATGGATTAAGGGTGGGACAAAGGTCATACAGCGACTTGCTTAGGACAATGGGCGCCGGAAGATTTCAAATTTTTAGGAAAGTGGAGATACCGCTTGCATTGCCCATGTTTTTATCAGGCTTGAAAATGGCAGCCGTGTACAGCGTGGTAGGCGCAACGATTGGCGAATGGCTGGGGGGAAGTGCGGGACTTGGATATTTTAGCCGCAGAATGTCTGGAAACCTGCAGGCGGATGCCGTTTTCGCTTCTGTTTTTCTTCTCTCCCTTCTTGGTATGATCTTCTTTTTTCTGATCACAGTTTTTGAAAAAAAAGTACTTAAACATCATTTTCATGCAGACAGCTAATTGAACGAAAGGAAACGATATTGATGAAAAAACTTTGTATTCTTTTTTTGGTACTAACCCTTACCCTGATGAGCGGCTGCTCAGATGACAATCAGGCAGGAAAGAAGCAGTCAAATAATCATTTACAGAAAGTGAGTCTAATGCTGGATTGGTATCCAAATGCCGTTCACTCGTTTTTATATGCAGCAAAAGAGAAGGGTTATTTTAAAGAACAAGGGCTAGATGTGGATATTAAAATGCCGGCAGATACAAACGACCCCTTAAGGCTGGTCGCTGCCGGAAAAATGGACTTAGCAATCAGTTACCAGCCAGAGGTCATTATAGCCAGGTCACAACATATACAGGTTAAATCAATCGGCGCAATAGTCAGGCATCCATTAAATACACTGCTCGTGCCTGCAGGCGGCAAAGTGAAATCTCCACGTGATTTAGAGGGGAAATTGGTTGGCTACCCATCTATCCCGCTGGATGAAGCAATTGTTCATACTATGGTAAAAAATGATGGAGGGAATCCGCAGAAGGTGAAAATGGCAGATGTCGGCTATGATCTTATCCCTGCGCTAGCAGCCAAGAAAACGGATGGCTTGATTGGCGGATATGTCAATCACGAAAAACTGCTGCTGGAAAAAGAAGGACACAACGTGAGAAGCTTTAATCCTTCAGACTATGGAGTTCCAGATTATTATGAGCTGGTGCTTGTAGCCAGTGATAAAGGGCTAAAAGAAAGAACGGGTGTTTATAAAAAATTCATGTCTGCCATTAATAAAGGGCAGGAATTTGTACAAAAAAACCCTGATAAGGGATTATCTATTTTATTAAAGCATGAAGAAAAAACTTCTCCGCTTGAAAAAGATATTGAAACCAAAAGTCTGAACATTTTATTGCCTTTGATGGATGCAAAAAAACGGCCGTTTGGCTATCAAGAACCCTCATCCTGGGACAGGGTAGCAAAGTGGCTTCATGACAGTAAAGTAATAAAATCAAATATCAAAGCAAGCGATGCATTTAAAAACATATGAAACGGGAGAGAGCAGAATGAATACGATAGAAAAAGTTAGAATGGACAATCCTCTAATTCATAATATTACAAATGCTGTTGTTACCAATTTTACAGCTAATGGATTATTGGCCATGGGAGCCTCACCTGTCATGGCCCATGCACACGAAGAAGTGGCAGATATGGCGAAAATATCCAGTGCCGTTGTGTTAAATATGGGGACACTTGATGAAAGGGCAGTTCAGTCCATGATTATAGCAGGGAAATCTGCCAATGAACATGGAGTGCCGGTTGTATTTGATCCGGTCGGGGCAGGAGCAACGCCTTATCGCACAGAATCAGCAAGAAAAATCCTTCAGGAAGTTCAGGTAGCGATACTTAGAGGAAATGCAGCTGAAGCTTCCCATTTAATTGGTGAAGAATGGATCATAAAAGGTGTCGATGCAGGCGAGGGAAGAAAGGACGTTACAAACCTGGCAAGGAAGACTGCCCGGAAGTTTGGATGCATCTCCGTGATTACAGGCAAAGAAGATGTGATTACAGATGGAACTACTGTCTACAAGTGCGGGAATGGACACCCTATTTTAACAAAGGTAACTGGGACAGGATGCCTGCTAAGTTCTGTAACAGCAGCTTTTGCTGCTTCATCTGTCAATCTTTTGAAAGCAGCTGCAGAGGCCTGCGCTTTTTACGGGGTGGCAGCTGAGCTGGCTGCCGGGAAAACGCAGGAAAACGGTCCAGGAAGTTTCCAAATTGAATTTCTCAATCAGTTATCAAAGGTTTCTATAAAAGAGCTGGAAGAAAGACAAAAAATCCGTGTAATCGAGTGAAGGGAGATTAAAAAGATGACAAGATATAAAGCTTTAACAATTGCTGGTTCTGACAGCAGCGGCGGGGCAGGCATTCAGGCTGATATCAAGACCTTTCAGGAGCTTGGAGTCTACGGTATGTCTGCCATAACAGCCGTAACAGCGCAAAATACGTATGGAGTCCAGGCAGTCTATCCTCTTCCGCCCAGTGCAGTCAGTGATCAATTAGACTCCATCGCATTAGACATGGGAGCTGATTCCGTGAAAACAGGCATGCTTTTCAGCAGTGAAATTATTAAAGAAGTGTCGGAAAAGGTGAAAGAATATCAACTGAAAAACCTTGTTGTAGATCCGGTAATGATTGCAAAAGGAGGAGCATCTCTATTGCAGCAGGAAGCAGTTAATGCCCTGGAAAATCACTTGATTCCACTCGCCAAGGTAGTTACTCCTAATATTCCCGAAGCAGAAGCATTAACCGGAAGCACTATTGCTTCTTTACATGAACGGGAATTAGCTGCAAAGAGGATTTTTGAAATGGGGGCTGAATTTATCGTCATTAAAGGCGGACATGATGAATCAGGGGGGAAAGTGATTGATTTGCTGTATGACGGACTGAATTTTATCTACCTGGAAAGCAGCAGGGTAAACACCAGACATACACATGGAACGGGCTGCACATTCTCATCCGCAATTGCCGCAGAGTTGGCCAAGGGCTCAAATGTAGTAGATGCTGTCAGGACGGCAAAATTATTTATCCAGGCGGCAATTGAGGAAACTCTTTTCATTGGCGGGGGCCACGGTCCTACAAATCATTGGGCCTATCAGCATAGAAAGAGAGAACAAGATTATGATAAAAAAAGATATTAAATCAATACGGGAATATCTGAAAGTTTATCTGATTATGGGCAGCACAAATTGCATGAAAGATCCAGAAGAGATTTTAGCGGAAGCAATCGAGGGCGGAGTGACCCTTTTTCAGTATCGTGAAAAAGGAATAGGTTCATTAAGCAAAAAAAGCAAAGTAATGCTTGCAGAACGATTGCAGGCAATCTGCAGAGAAAAGGACATTCCATTTCTCGTAAATGATGACATAGAATTAGCATTGAAAATTAATGCTGATGGAATACATATCGGCCAAGATGATGATTCTGCAGAAGCTGCAAGGGCACGGATAGGAAAAGACAAATTAATGGGGGTTTCTGTTCACTCGTTAGAAGAAGCGGAAAAAGCCATCCATGATGGAGCAGATTATTTAGGAATCGGCCCCATTTATGAAACAGCCACAAAAAAGGATGCAAAAGCCGCAAGTGGAACAGAACTAATCAAAGCTATCCGGAATAAAGGGATTTCTCTCCCGATTGTAGGGATTGGGGGGATCCGTCCGGGAAATGCCGGGAAAATTATTGAAGATGGCGGTGATGGGGTCTCTGTCATCACGGGGATCACTCATGCAGCATCTGCAAAGAAAGCTGCCGAAGAGTTGCGGAATGAAGTAAGCAGTGTAAACGATCTATAAAAGGTAAAAGAAAAAGGCAAAAGCAGTTAATTCAGGAGTTTGGTGCTTTTTCTCTTTGAAATTTGGCTAACATTAAGCTCCATAATTTTTGCAGCAGCTATTCCTTCCTTCAGAAAGTCCTTTACGTTATATTTAGTACTAGAGAGTGAAACGGGTTTCCGGCAGAACTCCCATCAAACATTTTATCAGGAAAAAACATAAAGGATGATACGGAGAGGAATATGAAGCCATTTACTGAAAAAGTCATAACGATTATTCAAAATATCCCGGCAGGAAAAGTCCTGACATATGGTCAGATTGCCAGCCTTGCAGGAAGTCCGAGAGGAGCAAGGCAGGTCGTCCGGATTCTTCATTCGTTATCCGGGAAGCATGGCCTTCCTTGGCATCGTGTATTGAATGTCAAAGGGGAAATAGGATTTAAGGATTCTTCCCAAAGCAATGAACAGCGATTAAACCTGGAATGTGAGGGTATTACATTTATTGCTCCGAATACAATAGATTTAGAAAAACACAAATATAATCCCTTTGAACATTTTTAAATGCTGTAAACCCTGCAAGTTTTTAACTATTCAAAGCAGTGATAAAGAAACAAATGGCTGTCAGGAATGATAATGGTGTCATGACAAGCTTTTCCTTTTTACTTTTGGACATCCCATTCAAAATCGTATTTATTAATAAATAGCATGCAAAAAAGTAACAGGCTCCTTTGGCCGTATTTTTTGAAATATCCGCCGAGATGATATCGCCTGCCTGAAGTAAAAACACGATAGCCGCCAATTGAACTAAGGCTGAAAAGGCACATGCAGCTCTCATTTTTTTAGGCATTACTTTATACTTTCCGCCCATGGCCAAATTTCCGAATGGGAAACCCAGAGCTAAAAGTATGTATAAAAAGGCGACAGCAAAAAAAGCGGCACTTCCAATAATTGCTGTAATCACATTTCCACCACCGTTTGTAATTTAATTTATTACTGCAGCTAAATTAATGCGTTCTGAAATTCAAAATGACTATAAACATAAAAAACAAAGGCATAGAAATCCGCTGAATTTCTATGCCTTTTTAACAAATGTAATGATATCAAAAATTATTTTTCCGGCTCTGCTCCGTAAGGATTACAGCTTATGCTCGCCCTGATAAGCGGTGTGAATTCCATTATTTTAGTTGCTGGGGATGTATTAGAATCCACAATCAGGGTTCCGCTTCCATCATAATAATTCGGCTTATCTTCCAAGTTTTTCAGCTCCATCTTATTTTAATATGAAACAATCTTACTTTTTGCCGGCTGCTCTGATGAGGTTTTTAAATTTTTCAGCACATTGACAGTGAAGCAAATGATTCCCAGGCTCATAACTGTTGCACCGGCTGCAATGAGAGGCTCTACAGAGGAATTTCCCGATTCCAGCCAAATAAGGCCAAGCATCATAACAGGAAGTCCGATATTATGAAGCC
Organism: Bacillus sp. OV322; assembly: GCF_900112495.1. Taxonomy (GTDB): domain Bacteria; phylum Bacillota; class Bacilli; order Bacillales; family DSM-1321; genus Peribacillus. Next base: position 461,694 of record NZ_FOMA01000005.1, on the reverse strand, counting down.
AAAAATGAAATATAGCGAGCTTTTTTTCTGCAAGTGCAGGGTACAGTGCATAAATAAGTCCTGATAATGCCAGTGAAGTCCATCCTAATAAATTAATATGCGCATGTGTTGGGGCATATTGAAACTTATGGGATATAGACATGAACATGCCAAAGCCAATTCCAATTAAGAAGTAGATGACCGAGATTTTCAAAAATCTGATGCCCATTAAAACACCTCCAAAGGTCCTAGGATAATTAGATTATATGAATAGTTTTCATTAAAAATCAATATATTCTGAAAAATTAATGAATTAATGGGAATTAACAATGATTGAAAACTGATTACTTGCTGGAGACCTGCTTAATTATATTTTGAAGAAGAGATCGAAGCTTTTGTTTTTTTGGTGTATTTAATTTAATCATGCCATTTCCTTCTTCCTTTCTCGGATTGCCTAAAGTCACCGTATGCTGCATGAGTAAATTAAAAATTTCCGGTTCTGTGATCTTGCGTTTCCAGATTGTTTCGAACTTGTCAATAATAAGCGCTGCAGCTCCAGATACATGCGGCGCCGCCATTGAAGTGCCAGACAGGACTCTATAAGAGTTTACAGGATAGGTTGATAAAATCTGCTCGCCTGGAGCCACCAAATCTACTTCACTATTAGAATTGCTGAAAGAGGAAATTTCCTGCAGCAAATTAACAGAACCCACTTCCACAACCTCCGGATATGCCCCAGGATAGCTGTATTCATCTTTAGAAGCAGATCCGTCACCTTCATTTCCCGCAGCACAAACTACAAGTATGTTTTTCCATACGGCGTGTTTTATTGCTGCGTGCACGAGAGGATTATCTTCCGGGCCTCCTAAAGACATTGAGATGACTCTTACTTTTTCTCCAGCAGGGCCTGTCCAATTAGCAGCATATTTTATGGCTGCAGCGATATTCTCATCGTTACCTTCTCCTTTAGCGTCTAAAACCTTCAAAGCTAAAATTTTCGCCCCAGGTGCAGCACCCTTTACGCCTAATGAGTTCCCGGCTGCAGCAATTATGCCGCTTACATGTGTTCCATGACCATTATTATCATTATAATTTTCAGGTGCGCCTTCATAATCTCCTGTAAAATTGCAGCCATCGATAACTTGTCCGATTAAATCGGGATGTGATGCCTGGCACCCTGTATCAATGACAGCAACAACAATATTTTCCCCTTTATATCCTTCCTTCCAGAGAGAGGAAGCCTTTATCAGCTTAATTCCTGGAGGCACTTCGAAAACATCCGTTAAATTTCCCTCCGGCTTGAAAGGGATTAATTTATAAAATGACATCTATATCAGCTCCTTTTGCATGCAGCACTGAAGATAAAGAAAAACCTTCTTGAATTCTTGGCCCAAGCTATCCAAATATAAAACCAATCAAATGAATCGCTAATGGAAAGTGCATCTAATATGTTATGAAGCAAAAAGAGTTTTGGAAATGAATGTTCGTCTATCTTTACAGAGGTCATCGAAATAAAATACATTAGGTAGATTAAAATTTTCAGAATATATTGACATAAAATCGTTTCTGGCAGTAAGATTGTAGTAACATAACAAAAAAATAACAGGCGAGTAAAAACCGTTATACGATTATGTAAGCGATTACTAAACGAAAGCGGGAGATGCTGATGATTATCCATGCAATCGAAACGGCCGATCGGAAATCCATTGAAGAGCAGCAACTGGAAGGTTTAAGGACGACATTATCGCGTGTTTTTAACAACATTCCTTTTTACAGGGAGGCAATGGAGGAGAACGGATTCCACCCAGGCCAATTTCAGAATTTCTCTGATATAAAAAAGCTGCCATTTACAGAAAAAAAACGATTTGAGAAATCACTATCCTTTCGGGCTGCTGGCGGCTGAAAGAAAAGATTTATTGAGGATCCATGCATCTTCGGGCACAACCGGCAAGCCCACCATTATCGGATACACATCAAAGGATATAGAAAGCTGGGCGGAAATCGTATCCCGTGCTATAGCAGCTGCAGGCGGAAGCCCAAATGATGTTCTTCATAATGCCTATGGATATGGGCTGTTTACCGGCGGCCTTGGCCTTCATCACGGATCCGAAAAGCTCGGAATTGCTGTAATCCCGGCATCAGCAGGAAATACTGAGCGGCAAATCACGCTAATTGAAGATCTGAAGCCTGATATTCTTTGTGCAACGCCTTCTTATGCCTTGAATATCGCGGAAAAAATGCTTGAGATGGGTAAAAACCCCAGAGCTACTTCGTTAAAATACGGAATATTAGGCGCCGAACCATGGTCAGAGGAAATGAGAAATAAAATAGAAAATATACTGGATATCAAGGCCTGTGATATTTATGGGCTTAGTGAAGTAATGGGTCCTGGAGTTGCGGCTGAATGCCATGAAGCGCAAGATGGCTTGCATATTGCAGAAGATCATTTTTATGCAGAAGTAATAGATCCGGTCACAATGAAGAACGTTGCAGACGGAGTTGCCGGTGAACTGGTTTTTACCAGTTTGCAGAAGGAAGCTTTTCCGATTATCCGCTACAGGACGGGTGATATTGCTTCAATTACAAGAGAGCCATGCAAGTGTGGAAGAACGACAATGAGAATGTCCCGGGTCAAAGGCCGGATAGACGATATGCTCATTATCAGAGGGGTTAACGTTTATCCTTCAGAAATTGAGCACTGCCTGATGCAATTTAAGCAGTCTTCCCCGTATTATCAGCTGGTTATCGAACCAAATGGATCACGCCAGGACGTAATTTTGTATGCTGAAATCACTGAGGACACCTACTTGGAAATGAAGGGAAATCTGAACTGTACAGCCGCTGAGGATTTAACGGAGGCCATCCAGGTCCGGTTGAAAAATTCCTGTCTGGTAAATATGGAGGTTAAAATATTATCTCCTGGTACCATTCCAAGATCTGAGGGGAAAGCTGTCCGGATTGTTGACTTAAGAAATAAGGAACTGATCAGCCAGCCGCTTCAGTGATAAAGAGTTTAAGTGAAAACGCATGGAAAGGAGAAATTACATGGAAGGCACTGCTTATTCTGAAAGGATTTCTGAAGAGGATAAGTTTCATCGGTTCATGATGAAAATTGAAAACGGAGAAAAAATCGAAGCAGACGACTGGATGCCGGATGAATACCGCCACACACTGATAAAGCTGATATCCATGCATGGAATCAGCGAGATTATGGGTGCGCTTCCTGAGAAGGAATGGGTCCCAAAGGCACCCACATTAAGAAGGAAATTAGGCATTATGGCCAAGGTGCAGGACGAGATGGGACATGGCCAGCTATTGCTTAGAGTTACAGAGGATTTACTTGCCCCTCTTGGCAAGAACCGCAAGGATATTATGGAAGACTTATTCAGCGGAAATCTTAAGTTTCACAATGTTTTTCACATGGAATCTCCGACATGGGCAGATGCGGGAATTATTGGCTGGCTTGTTGATGGGGCAGCCATCATTACGCAAACGAACATGCTCGGTGCCTCTTATGGTCCGTATGCCAGGGCACTTCAGCGTATTTGCGCGGAAGAAGTGTTTCATGCCCAGCACGGGGAATCGATCATACTGGCCATGACAGAGGGAACCAAGGAGCAAAAACAGATGGTTCAGGATTCCTTTAACAGGTGGTGGCACCCGTTGCTGATGTTTTTTGGGCCAGCCATTGCCGATACTACAGGGGGATCAAAGCAGGATATAACAATTAAATATAAAATCCGCACCAAAACGAACGAACAGCTGCGGCAGGACTTTTTCACCAAATACATTCCAAGAGCTCTGTCAATCGGATTAAAGCTTCCTGATGAAACCATGAGATTTGATGAGGAATCAGGGAAATGGTTATACCAGCAGCCTGATTGGGAGGAATTTAAGCGAATCGTCAAAAATAAAGGGCCCAAGTCACAAGACAGGCTGCGCTTAAGGAAACTTGCCTATGAAAACAATAGCTGGGTACTGGAAGCATTAACACCTGAAAATCAAAAGGCGCAATAAATAGGAGGGTCACATTGGAGGGTAAAGAAAACAATTCCACGGCATTTTACGAGGTCTTTGAGATATTCAGTAAAAGAACACCTAACTCTAATATGCAGCATCAATTTAGTTTATTGGCTCCAAACCATGATATGGCCTTGATTTTAGCCAGGGAAAACTTCATGCGAAGAGAACCTGCTGCAGATATTTGGGTTGTCAAACGCTCCAGTATAAGAAAAATGACCGAAGAAGAAAGGGAAGTTTTGCCGCGTCTTGATAATAAAGATTACCGGACAGCAAAGGGATATGGCTATCTCAAGAAAAAGTGGCGGGGCTATGAACAAAACATGCTCGATGAAAAAGAAATACTGTCCTGGGGTGAAAATAAAGAATGATTATAAAGACAGCAGCAGACGCGAAAAATGATCAAAGCTTTCACAAAGCCCTTAATGAATTGCTGCTTGGGCTGGCGGACGATGATTTTATCCTTTCCTACCGGGGATCAGAATGGCTCGGGCTTGCTCCACATATCGAGGAGGATGTAGCTTTTTCATCCATCAGCCAGGATTTGATGGGGCATGCAGTCTTGTATTATCAGCTTTTGAGCGAGCTTGGCGCCGGCAGCATAGATGCCCTGGCACACGAAAGACCTCCGGAAGAAAGGAGGAATGCCATTCTTTTAGAGCTTGTGAACGGAAGCGGCACATATCTGGAGGAACCAAGGTTTGACTGGGCGTTCACGGTAGTCCGCCATTATTTTTATGACATGTACAAAAAAATCAAGCTTGAGTCACTTATACATTCATCTTACCAGCCTCTATCACATGCAGCTGTAAAAATTAAAATGGAACAGCATTATCACCTGATGCATTGGGGCATTTGGTTTAAACAGCTGACAATGTGCGGCGGTGAAGCAAGGTCAAGAATGATTGCAGCTGTCAGCAGGGTATGGAACGAACTTGAAGGTTTGCTGACACTTGGCCCTTTGGAAGGTCAGATGGTCCAATATGGCTTGATTGAAAGTTGTACCATATTGAAAAACCGGTTCTCAAAGCTAGCTGCTAAATCTCTTGAAGAAGTGCAGCTTGCCCATGGAAATTCTTATGGGATGATATCCGGAAATGGGCGCGAAGGAGAGCATACAGCCGATATGGAGAAGGCATTAGTTACACTTTCAGAGGTTTACAGAATGGATGAGAAAGCTGTGTGGTAAGGCAAATACCCCAGCAGGAGGCAATGATGCTATATGACTCGGCCAAACAATAGTATGGAAGAAGAAATTTGGGAAGCTATGAAGTTTGTGTATGATCCGGAAATCCCCAATGTAAGCCTGCTGGATCTAGGTATGATCGAAAGTGTCTCTTTTAAAGATGGAACAGCCAGAATCGAAGTTCTTCCAACCTTCTCAGGATGTCCTGCGCTTGAAATCATTCGAAAGAACATTGAAAAAGCAATCCTGAAGCTAAACGGCGTGGAAAAAGCATATGCAGAATTTATATTCCATCCTCCCTGGACAACAGACAGAGTCTCACTTTCCGGAAGGGAGAATTTGAAGAAGAACGGAATTGCCCCTCCCCCAGAATATTTGGAAGAAGATGGCACCTGGCATGTAAATTGTCCATACTGCAGCTCGCCTTACATCACCATTGAAAATATTTTTGGTTCAACTGCCTGCCGCAGTATTTTATATTGCAAATCTTGCAAAAATCCTTTTGAAGCAATGAAGTTTATTTCTGTAAACCTCTAAAATTTATAAACGATAAGGGAGAAGATAATATGTTTAAAATGATGGCTTTGTTCAAAAAACCTGAAAACCAAGAAAGCTTTGATGAATATTATTATGGCACACATATCCCTTTAACTAAAAAAATTCCTGGGCTTCAGGATCTCCGCATTACTAAAATTACCGGTTCACCAATGGGTGAAAGTGATTTTTATTTATTATGCGAAATGTACTATGAAAGCAAGGAAGCCTTTAAAGAGGCTTCACGGACAGAAGAGTCCAAGGCTTCAGGCAAAGATGTCATGAAGTTTGCAGGGGACATTGTGACGTTTATGTTCGGTGAAGAAAATAATGATTAATAGCGAATTTATTGAAACAGAGATACGGGGAAGCATGGGCATTGTAAAGCTTAATAGGCCAAATGTACTTAATGCCTTGAACACCCGAATGGTCTCTGAAGTGGCACAGGCCTTCCTTGAATTTGAGAAGAATGAAAGAATAAAAGTCCTTTTACTGACTGGAAATGGCCGGGCTTTTGCAGCTGGCGCGGATATTGCGGAGATGGCGGATAAAGATAGCATTTCACTTGAACTCTTAAATCAATTCAAAGATTGGGACCATATCATTTCCATAAAGAAGCCTATAGTCGGTGCAATCAATGGTCTTGCTTTGGGCGGGGGATTCGAGCTTGCACTTTGCTGTGATGTTCTATTTGCTGCAGAGGATGCAAAGTTTGGTTTTCCTGAGGTAAATCTGGGTGTTATGCCTGGTGCGGGCGGGACCCAAAGGCTTACGAAAGCGCTGGGAAGGGCACAGGCCCTTCAATGGCTGTGGACTGGTGACTTGATGAGCGCACAGGAAGCCTATTCATATGGGCTTCTTACAAAAATAATGCCACGTGAGCTTTTGATGGAAGAAAGCCTGAAATTTGCTGAAAAGATTGCCGAACAGCCCATTCTTTCCATTCGCCTGATCAAGGAATCTGTAATCAAGGCCATCGACTATCCGCTGCAGGAAGGCATGCAGTTTGAACGTAAAAATTTTTATATGCTCTTTTCAAGTGAAGATCAAAAAGAGGGCATGAAAGCATTTATTGAGAAACGAAAGCCTTCTTTTAAAGGAAAGTGAGGGTTGGGTATGTATAAAAACATCATGTTTGAAAAGAGAAGCAATGGTGTGGCATGGCTGACATTAAACAGGCCCGAGCGGCTGAATGCATTTACTGAAGAAATGCATATGGAAATGCTTCAGGCCCTGAAGGAAACCTCACGGGACGGGAATACCCGGTGCCTTGTCATTACTGGAGAAGGCAGGGCATTTTGTGCAGGCGAAGACATACAGAGACTTGGTGAAGAAACCGATCATGGAGAAATACTGAGAAAAAGGTATAATCCCTTAATCTCTGCCATTGCTAATCTTGAAAAACCTGTCATCGCGGCCGTTAACGGTATTTGTGCCGGTTCCGGATTCAGTTTAGCGCTTATCTGCGATTTTATGCTAGTTTCAGAAAAAGCCAGCTTCGTTTCTTCCTTTATGAATATCGGGCTTGTTCCTGATTCCGGGCTGCTGTATCTTTTGCCGAGAGTGGTAGGGAGAGCAAAGGCGATGGAAATTGCTGTGCTGGGAGAAAAAATATCAGCTATGGAAGCAAGGAGCCTGGGAATAGCAGGAAGACTTATATCCGAGGATTATTGGAAGAGTGAAATAGAGGAGTTTTCTGCAAGGCTGGCTTTAATGCCAACCCTTGCCATCGGGCTTGTTAAAAGATATATGAATGAAAGCTTTTCTGTCACACTTGATGAAATGCTCTCAAAGGAAGCCTCAGCTCAAAGGATTGCAGGGCTGTCAAAAGATCACAGAGAAGGAGTAGCTGCCTTTTTCGAAAAAAGGAAGCCGCACTTTCAGGGAAGATGAACAAAAAGCGAGCAGAAAATCATGGGCAAATGCTCTGCTTTTACAACTAGCTTCCTTTATATGAAAGGAGAGTCAGATGATTGAACACATTGCGGTTATAGGCTCAGGTGTCATGGGGAGGGGAATTGCCTGCACAGCAGCAATTTCTGGTTTTACTGTCACGCTTGCCGATAGTAAGAATTCAGCCTTGGAAAGTGCGAAAAGAGAGATAGAAGCGATTTTTTTCAAAGGAATTCAAAGAAAAAAAATTTCCGAAGCTGAAAAATCTTCTGCTTTGGAGCGCCTGTTTTTTCAAGCCAGCATTGAAAATGCAGTTAGAAATGCTGATCTGATCATAGAAGCAGTTACGGAAAATCTGGAAATAAAAAAGAGAGTATTTGAGGAAATGGAAAAGTTTGCGAAAGATGATTGCATCTTTGCAACGAATACATCTACGATGAGCCCCACTGAAATAGCGGCTTTTACTAAAAGGCCAGATAAAGTAATCGCCATGCATTTTTTTAATCCTGTGCATAAAATGCCTCTTGTTGAAATTGTAAAAGGGCTGGAAACAAGCGATGAAACCTCGGAGGCAATAAGAAGAACTGCCGAGGGGATGGGAAAGGAAACCGTTGTCGTGAATGAATTTCCCGGTTTTGTTACAAGCCGCATCAGCGCCCTCGTCGGCAATGAGGCATTTTTGATGCTTCAAGAAGGAATCGGGACAGCTGAAGAAATTGATAAAGCAATAAAATTAGGGCTGAATTATCCGATGGGACCGTTCGAACTGGGAGACCTGGTAGGGCTTGACACACGCCTCAATAACTTGAATTACCTTCATAGCAGGCTTGGTGAAAAGTTTCGTCCTGCACCTCTTCTCATTCAGTATGTAAAAGCGGGAAGGCTGGGAAGAAAATCAGGCAAAGGAGTATTTGAATACGGAAGTGACGGTACAAAAATAGAGCGATGAAAAGAAGGTGCGGATCTTGGAAGAAGCGGTAATTGTCGATGCAGTCAGGACTCCTATAGGAAGATACAAGGGCGCACTTAAAGATGTCCGCCCGGACGATCTTGGTGCCATTGTGATTAAGGCACTGGCAGACAGAAATCCCATTGTTCCTTTGGGTGAAATTGAAGATGTGGTCTTTGGCAATGCAAATGGTGCTGGAGAGGATAACCGGAATGTCGCACGAATGTCCGCCCTGCTTGCCGGATTGCCGGTTGAAGTCGCTGGCACTACAATCAATCGGCTATGCGGTTCAGGTCTTGATGCATTCATTTATGCTTCACGTGCCATTAAAGCAGGTGAAGGCGATATATTCATTGCCGGAGGGACTGAAAGCATGACAAGGGCACCATTTGTCATGGCTAAACCAGATACGGATTTCCCGCGCGGAAGCTTTGAAGCACTGGATACTACTATTGGCTGGAGATTCATTAATAACAAGCTTGCAAATATGTACGGTACAGATTCAATGCCCCAAACAGCAGAAAATGTGGCAAAAAGGTACGGAGTGACAAGGAAAGATCAAGATGCCTTTGCGTTTCAAAGCCAGCAGAAAGCTAAAGCAGCCATCCTTCAAGGCAAATTAAAGGAAGAAATTATCCCTGTTACATATAAAAATAAAAAAGGCATTGAACAAACGGTAGATCAAGATGAGCATATCCGTCCTGACACGACCCTGGAGAGATTGGGCATGCTGCCGCCAATTTTCAAGGATGGCACAGTAACTGCTGGAAATGCTTCCGGGATCAATGATGGTGCTTCCGCCCTTCTCGTAATGAGTGCTTCTAAAGCCAGGGAACTCGGCATTAAGCCAATTGCCAAATACAGGTCTTCTGCAGTGAGCGGACTTGATCCATCCATAATGGGACTGGGACCTGTAGCTGCTTCCAAGAAAGCACTGTTCCGTGCATCACTATCAATGAAAGAAATTGGCTTAATAGAACTGAATGAAGCATTTGCCTCTCAATCTCTTCAGTGCATAAGGGAGCTCGAAGCAGATATAAGCAAGGTAAATGTAAATGGAGGCGCCATTGCATTCGGCCATCCGCTTGGGGCCAGCGGTGCAAGAATTCTGACAACTCTTGTACATGAAATGAAAAGGGAAAATACAAAATTTGGCCTTGCTGCCATGTGCATAGGTGTTGGACAGGGAATTGCGACCGTAATTGAACTGATATAGTGTTAGCTTTAGTTAATGAGTCATGAAGGATTACGAAAGTATCGATATATACTGCAGCTGTCATGATGTATTGACTGGTGTGATTAATCCATGGGAAAATGTAGAAAAGAGTGATCACATCAACTTAAAAGGCAGTGAATGAAAATGAATGGGAATTTGAATACCAGATCTATGATTTTTACAATATATGGTGATTATATACGTCATTATGGCAGCGAAATCTGGATAGGCAGCCTGATTCGTCTTTTAAAAGAATTCGGCCATAATGAGCAGGCTGTACGGGCAGCAATTTCAAGAATGAGCAAACAGGGGTGGGTGATGGCCCGGAAGGAAGGAAATAAAAGCTATTACTTCCTGACAGAACGCGGTGCAGATAGAATGGACGAAGCTGCAAAAAGGATTTTTAAATTAAAACCGGATAAATGGGATGATGAATGGCGCATGCTTATTTACTCCATTCCTGAAGAAAAGCGGCATTTGAGGGATGAGCTACGGCAAGAACTGATTTGGAGCGGGTTTGGCACCATATCCAACAGCTGCTGGATAACACCGAACTCCTTAGATAAAGAGGTAAACAGCCTTATTAATAAGTATGGAATCAGTAAATATGTCCACTTCTTTACCTCTCGATATGAAGGACCTGAGGAAAATGTACAGCTTGTCAGGAAATGCTGGGATTTAGCAGGAATCAATGAAAAATATCAGCAGTTTTTTTCTGAATATCAGCAAGAATATTATGAAGCAAAAAATAAATTTCAAAACAATGGCCTATCCGACGCAGAATGCTTTGTGCAAAGAACCAAGCTTGTGCATGAGTATAGAAAGTTTTTATTTATTGATCCGGGACTTCCTGAAGACCTGCTGCCTGAAAAATGGCTGGGCTCATCAGCAGCTTCACTGTTCAGTGATTTTTATAAGGTATTGGCTGAGCCGGCAAGCCGATTCTTTGAAGAGGTCTTTCAGGAAGGAAATGAGCTCGAAAATAAAAATTTAGAATATGATTTTTTTCAGCATCCGCTTCTTATAGAGGAATGATAAAGGGCAAGGGATGTGCTGAATGCAGGGCAGTGAAAGGCATATCATTTTAGAGAAAACTCTTCCTTGAACTTTCTGCCTTTTTGGAAATATGTATCAATTGTTATAGCAATAATGGTTTTATCCTGTTCTGTTAACTCCCTGGCCACCTTGCCTGGCGAACCGATTACAAGGGAATGCGGGGGAATGATTTTTCCGGCCGGAATAAATGTGTTTGCCCCGATCAGTGATCCTTCACCAATGACTGCTCCATCCATAATGGTGGAGCCCATACCAATCAGAGCTCCTTTTTTCACATGGCAGCCATGAAGGATCACATTGTGGCCGACTGAGACTTCGTCTTCTAGAATCAAAGGAAATTCTTCATAAAGATGCAGAGTGCAATTATCTTGTACATTGCATTTTTCCCCAATGGAGATGGGGCCTTCATCACCGCGTAAAACTGCATTGAACCAGACGCTTGAATCTTTGCCGATTGTTACATTTCCTATGATTCTAGCCCCCGGCGCAATAAATACAGAGTTATCAATGCTAGGTGTTGTTCCATCAAAAGAATAAATCATACATTCCCTCCTCATTATTAAGAAAGCGCTGCCAATCTATTATATCATAACAAAGGGAGGTTACTCACAAATGAATAGACTTTGCAGGATATTGAATATTAGCGTTCCCATCATCCAGGGAGGAATGGGAAATATAAGCTCACCGCATCTGGCAGCCGCAATTTCAAATGCCGGGGCCCTGGGAATGATCGGAGCAGGTACGATGTCCCCGCCAGAGGTTGAAGCAAAGCTAAAAACCGCCCTTGAAATGACAAACCGGCCCATTGCTTTAAATATTGCCGTCAGTGTTTCTCAATATACAAAAGAGCTGATTGATCTGGCAATTAAGTATAAACTTCCTTCCGTTTCTCTGTCAGCCGGGAATCCTGCTCCATATATAGATTGTCTCCACAATAATGGAATAAAAGTGATGGCCGTGACAGGAGCAGTTAAACATGCAAAAAAAGCCGCTGCAGCAGGCGCTGATATTATAGTCGGCGAGGGATATGAAGCTGCTGGCATCAATTCACCGCTGGAAATCACTACTTTAGCTTTGATTCCCCAGCTGGCAGATGCTGTAGATGTGCCTGTCGCTGCAGCAGGAGGAATCGGTGACGGAAGGGGGATAGCCGCTATGATGGCCCTTGGTGCAGAAGGTGTCCAAATGGGAACACGTTTCATAGCTGTAAAAGAAGCGCCATTTTCGGAGACGTACAAACAGAGGGTCATAAATGCAGATGACCAGGAAACAGTTGTCATTGGAAGAAGTATTAATAGAATACGGCGGGTATTGAAAAATCCATTTATTAAAGAGATTTCTGATAACGAAGAAAAAGGCTTGTCACTTAGCGAATACAGCCGATTAACAGATGAAGAGCATCATATGATCGGGGCAATATTGGGCGATGAAGAAAAAGGCTTTTGCAACAGCGGTCAAATTGCCGGCCTTATCAACCGGGAATACAGTGCAGAAGAGCTCATTAAAACAATGATTGGCGAAATGTATCAAACCATTGACCGCCTTAGGAAATTAAGGACTCTATGAGTATGAAAGACATTGACCTTTTTTGCTGCAAAATGATAATATAACGTTAAATAAACGTCATTTTTTTTTGCGGAATGCCATTTTTAATAAAATAATGTAAGCGATTACAATAAAACGGGGTGCTGAATAATGAAACCAGGAATTGAGGCAGGACAGCAAGCTGAATACCAATGTGCTGTTACGAAAGAAATGTTTCCCTGTTTTGAGGGAGAAGTCATTCACCCTGTTTATTCAACTGTATCCATGGTGCATCATATGGAATGGACGGCAAGGAAACTGATTCTTCCTTATCTTGAAGAAAACGAAGAAGGGATGGGAACTGCAGTAAGCCTGAAGCATCTTGCGCCCGCAGCAGAAGGCAATGTAATTACACTTCAGGCTGCTATCACCAAAATAAAAGGCAGCCTGGTGACTGCTGAAATCAAGGTATATTGCGAAACACGTCTTATCGGTGAAGGCAGCGTCGTCCAGATTATTCTTCCAAAACATGAGATTGCCAGAATTATAGACAGCAGCAAAAATGGCTGACGCAATAAGAGCAGGGATAGAACGCTGCACCCTGCGGCAGGACATTTAAAGAAAAAGCGCCTGCTCATGATTAATAGGGAGGGCATTCCTTGCCATTATATGAAAAGGAGCTTACATAATGGATATATTTACTAGTATGCACGAGCATGAACAGCTTGTGTTCTGCAATGATCCTGATTCAGGACTGAAGGCCATTATTGCCATACACAATACAACACTGGGTCCGGCGCTTGGCGGCTGCAGGATGATGCCTTATCAAAGCTTTGATGCGGCGCTTAATGATGTGCTCCGTTTATCCAGGGGAATGACCTATAAATGTGCAGCAGCAGATGTAGATTTTGGAGGAGGGAAATCTGTTATTATCGGAGATCCGGTCAAGGATAAGTCACCTGCATTATTTAGGGCATTCGGGCAATTTGTAGAGTCGCTGAAAGGCCGCTTTTACACAGGTACTGATATGGGCACAGCTCCAGAGGATTTCGTGGACAGCAAAAAGGAAACCAATTGCATTGTCGGAATACCGAAAGAATATGGAGGAAGCGGTGACTCATCCGTTCCTACAGCTCTTGGTGTAATCTACAGCTTAAGGGCTGTAAATCGGAGACTTTGGGGCAGAGATTGCCTGGAAGGCAAAACAATAGCGATACAGGGACTCGGCAAAGTCGGTTCCAAAGTAGCTCATATGCTTTTGAAGGGAGGGGCGAGCTTATACGTAACAGATATCAATGAACACTCCGTGCATTCATTTCTTGAATCCTGCAAAGAGTTCTCAGGATCTGTTAAAGCAGTTTCCGGAGAGGACATTTACACTATCCCTGCCGACGTTTTTGTGCCCTGCGCCCTAGGGGGGATTATTAATGACCAAACACTTGAAGTTCTAAAGGTAAAGGCCGTAGCCGGATCTGCGAACAATCAGCTTCTTTATGCAAGGCATGGGGAGGCCTTAAGGGAACGGGGAATTTTATATGCACCCGATTATATTGTAAATGCCGGCGGTTTAATCCAGGTTGCAGATGAGCTTTATGGCCCAAACAATGAACGGGTACTCAAAAAAACCCAAGGAATATATAAATCATTGCTTGAAATATTTGAAAATTCTGATACTGATTCTGTCTGCACAGCAAAAGCTGCAGATCTGTTCTGTGAAAAAAAGATTCAATCAGGTAAGAATAGAAGCAGTTTTTTCTCTCACTATAAAAGGCCGAAATGGGATATTCATATTTAAAACTTAAACGGAGGAGGAAAACCGATGAATTGCCAATTCCCTATAATACAAATCATGGATGAAAATGGAGACCTGGTTCTCGAAGAGTTCAGTGATCAGATTTCCAGCGAATTTGTTAAAAAGGCATATAGACAATTGCTTCTCGTCAGGAACTTTGACAGAAAAGCCATAAGCCTGCAGCGGCAGGGGCGCCTAGGGACCTATGCGCCTTTTGAGGGGCAGGAAGCGGCACAGGTAGGGAGTGCACTTGCACTTTCAAAAGATGATTGGATGTTCCCGACATACCGGGACCATGCTGCAAGCATCACTTTCGGGCATTCACTTCCTAACGCGCTTTTATATTGGAACGGTCGCCTGGAGGGATGCCTGGCGCCTGAAGGGAAACATATTTTTCCTCCAGCTGTGCCTATAGCGACCCAGCTTCCCCATGCCACTGGAGCAGCTTTAGCAGAAAAACAAAGAGGTACAAAAAACGCTGCCATCGCTTATTTTGGGGATGGAGCAACTTCTGAAGGTGATTTTCATGAAGGAATGAACTTCGCAAGTGTATTTAAAGCGCCAGTAGTGTTTTTTAATCAAAATAATCAATTTGCTATTTCTGTACCCATCCGTAAGCAAATGAATTCAGAAACCATTGCCCAAAAATCAGTGGCCTATAATATCCCCGGCTACAGAATTGATGGAAATGATATTTTTGCCGTATATTTTTATACAAAAAAAGCGCTCGATCTGGCAAGAAATGGCGGTGGGCCAACCCTGATTGAAGCAGTAACCTGGAGATACGGTGCCCATACAACAGCGGATGATCCAAAAAAATATAGAAACCAGGAAGAAAGCAATTTAAAAAGAACAAGTTTTGACCCAGTCCTGAGGCTGGAGCGCTATATGAAAAAAACAGGATTATGGGAGGAAAGGCTGCTTCAGCAGGAGCTGGAGGAAATACACAATCAAATTGAAGATGCAGTGAAGGAAATGGAAGCATTCCCCCCGGCAGATGTTAATGATCTGTTTGATCATGTGTTTGAAACAGCACCATGGAATATTCAGGAACAAAAAAATGGATATTTTAATCATTTAAGAGGTGAGACAGTATGACTCCTGAAACAAAGGTTGCAGCAAACAAACTGACAATGATTCAAGCGGTTACGGCCGGGCTGCGCATCATGCTTAAGGAAAATGAGGAAGTTGTAATCCTTGGAGAAGATGTTGGGGTTAATGGCGGTGTATTCAGGGCTACAGAAGGCTTGCTTGAGGAGTTTGGAGAAGAACGTGTTATGGACACACCCCTCAGTGAATCTGGTATCATCGGTGTTTCCATAGGTATGGCTGTTAATGGAATGAAACCAGTTGCAGAAATACAGTTTCTTGGTTTTATTTACCCTGCCTACGAACAAATCATGACACATGCCACCCGCATCAGAATGCGGACAAAAAGCAAATACACCGTCCCAATGGTTATCAGGGCCCCGTATGGCGCTGGAATTCGGGCACCTGAAATCCATTCAGACAGCACTGAAACATTATTTACTCATATGCCGGGAATCAAGGTGGTTTGTCCCTCTACTCCTTATGATGCAAAAGGGCTGCTGATTGCAAGTATAGAAGATCCCGATCCAGTACTGTTTATGGAGCCGCTAAAACTTTACAGATCAAGCCGCGAGGAAGTTCCGGACGGGAAATACAGGGTGGAAATAGGCAAAGCAAAGGTAGTGAGGGAGGGACATGATCTGAGCATGATTGCCTGGGGAGCAATGGTTCCGCTGTGCTTAAAGGCAGCCGAAGAATTAATGGAAAAGGGAATCTCATGTGAAGTACTGGATCTCCGGACTCTTTATCCACTGGACAGGGAAGCAATCGCAGCTACCGTCCAGAAAACTGGAAGAACCGTTATCGTCCATGAAGCACATGCAACTGGCGGTGTTTCAAATGATGTAATGGCCATCATAAATGATACATCATTTTTATACATGAAAGCACCAATCGAACGTGTAACGGGCTTTGATGTTCCTGTACCGATGTTTGCCCTCGAAGAGCATTATTTGCCGACAACAGGAAGGATCATAAAAGCGGCAGAAAAGGCGGCACATTTTTAGTAAAAAGGAGGAATATTGGAATGCTGGAAGTTAAATTGCATGATATAGGAGAAGGCATGACAGAAGGGGAAATCCTCCAATATTTTGTTAAAGCAGGTGAATCTGTACAGAGTGATCAGCCGCTTGTTGAGGTTGTTACCGATAAAATGACAGCAGAGCTGCCTTCTCCAGGTTCCGGGATTATTAAAGAAATTTTGGTTCATCCTGGAACAACCGTTAAGGTAGGAACGACTTTAATGCTTATTGAAGGCATTGAGGATACAAAAGATAATGAAGGGAAAATGCAGGCTGGCGAAAAACATGCAACACAGCCCGGACCACTTGAACTGCCGGCAGAAAGTAAGGGGAATAGAATATTAGCTGCCCCGTATACAAGGAAAATCGCAAGAGAAAATGGAATCAGCCTCAAAGAGGTTTTAGGCACAGGTCCGGCAGGCAGAATTACTGATAAAGATGTTTACACGTTTTTGCACAAAAAAGAAGAGAGAGGAAACAACTCTGAAATAGAAGATTCTGTGTTTCATCCTGTCCAAGAAAATATTCCTCAGCCAGCAGAACACCTGAAAAAAAGCATCCCATATAAAGGACGGCGCAGGCAAATTGCACAAAAAATGGCGCAATCACTTTATACCATTCCTCATGTAACTCACTTTGAAGAAATTGATATGACAGAGCTCCTTAGTTTATCTAAAGAAATTAAAAGTCTTGGCCAATCAGTATCAATACCCGCATTTTTTGTAAAAGCAGTAACACTTGCCCTTGCTGACTATCCTGTATTCAATGCAAAACTTGATGAAGAAAATGAATCGATAATCCTGGAAAATGAATATAACATTGGAATAGCAGCAGATTCCAAAGAAGGCTTGATTGTTCCTGTAATTTTGCATGCAAATAAAAAAACTATTAAAGAAATTGACACTGAGATAAAGAGTTTGACCAAAAAAGCACAGGAAAACACCCTTAAAATCAATGAATTAGCCGGGGGGACTTTTACACTCAGCAATGTCGGCCCGCTGGGCAGCATTGGAGCAACTCCTATCATTAATTATCCGCAAACCGGACTTTTGGCTTTTCATGCAACAAAAGAAAAACCGGCGGTTGTTGGCGGAGAAATTGTAATCCGTTCCTTAATGAACATCAGCATGTCTTTCGATCATCGAGTGGCTGACGGAGCAACTGCGGTGGCTTTTACCAACCGGTTTAAGGAACTGATAGAGCACCCTATTCTTTTAGTATTGGAGCTGGTGTAATGGTTGTAGGGGAGCTGGCACATGAACGGGATTTAATGATAATCGGCGGCGGCCCGGCAGGATATACAGCTGCCATTCGGGCTGCCCAGCTAGGCAGAGAGGTTACTTTGATTGAAAAAGAGGTGCTTGGAGGCATTTGTCTGAATAGAGGGTGCATTTCATCGAAATTTTTCTCCCACTTGGCTGAAAAAGCTGAAGAGCTAAAGCATAACAATGATATTGGCATTAAAACGAATGGGTTTTCTCTGGATTATGATCAGTCTTTAATATATAAAAAAACGGTCATAGCAAACCTGCAAAGAGGAGTGGAATCATTATGCCGTGAAAATAAAATAGAAGTAATTTTTGGATCCGCCTCCTTTTTAGCCGCTGACAGAATTGGCGTCGAAAATGGAGATGACTTTGAAATTTATACGTTCCAGAACGCAATTATTTCTACAGGAAGCAAAATAATAAAAAGCCATGACATAGATGGACTTAATAATATTTTAGATGCAAGGTCGCTATATGAAATCAGGGATATACCGAAGGATATTGTCATTAATGGCGATGACTATATCGCCATTGAGGCAGCATTCAGCTACAAATCGCTTGGTTCTGATGTATACCTTGTCATTAGCGGAGAAAATTTTCCCCAACTGGATGTATCTATCAATAAAGAGCTAAAAAGGCAGCTAAAGAAAGCAAAAATCAAACTTTATAAAAATCTTTCTATTGTATCTGTTACCTCAATCGGCGACAGGCTTTTAACAGCCTTTAAATCCAATAGAGGGGATAAGGCAGGGATAGAGGCTTCCCATGTGTATATCCAGTCAAGATTAAAGGGAAATACTGAAAATATGGGACTTGAAAGAATTGGCATCAAGATGGATAAAATGGGCTATATCACTACAGATAATGAATGCAGGGCCAGTATATCGCACATTTTTGCATGCGGTGATGTTACAGGAGGCAGACAGCTTGCGTCTAAAGCTATTAAACAGGGGAAAACAGCTGCCGAAGCTTGCGCCAATAAGCCAACAGAATGGAATGATACTTTGATACCGCAAATTATACACTGCCAGCCGCCTATTGCCTATGTAGGTTTAACGGAACAGGAAGCCGCCTCTCAGGGGTATAGGCTGAATATCGGACAATTCAGTGCTGCAGCTAATGGCTATGCGGAAATTACCGGCAATAAAGATGGATTAACAAAGGTTATCACTGATCAAGAAACCGACCTGATTCTTGGTATTCATCTATATGGCAAGCAAGCTCCGGATTTAATTGCTTCAGCAGCGGTAGCTATTGAAATGGCTGCAAGGGATGAAGATATAAAATTTCCCATATACCCGCATCCAAGTGGCAGCGAGGGACTGCTTGAGGCAGCAGAATCCCTGATTCACCAGGCGATTCACCAGCCTCCAAAAAAAGAAAGAGTAAAAAGGTAATTACAAAGGGGCCCATCAGCTGATGAGCCCCTTTTGTTAATATTTTATACTTCGAAATCATTAAGAAAACACCAAGAAAAGGTTTTTTCCTGTATTAGCCAGAATAATAAGTTATAAATCAAAAAGTTAGGAGAAATCAAAATGAATCCATTTGTTTTTGCATGCATAACCCCTCATGGCGGAGAAATCATACCTGAATTAAAAGGAGATTTTCCGGGGAGAATGTCAGTCACCCGAAGCAGTCTATATACGTTAGGAAAAGAAATGGCACAAGCAATGCCAGATTCACTGATTGTCTTGACACCCCATGGTACAAGGATAAATGGAGTCTTTTCTATCAGTGATTCTGAGTACATGGAGGGAGTCGTTGAAGAAAATGGATCATCTTTTTCTATGAAGATCACCGTTGACAGAGACCTTGCAAAAAACGCTGCGAAAAAAGCTGAAGAAGCAGGAATTAAAGCAGGAACGATAAATTTTGGAACATCTGCTGGCCCTTTTTCATGTTTGCAGCTTGATTGGGGTGCGATTGTACCGCTCCGATTCATGCCTGAGGTTCCGGCTGTCATCATCACGCCTTCGAGGGAATTGGCATTTAAAGACCACTTGGAGTTCGGCAGAGTTTTAAAAATGGCGGCGCTGGCTTCAGAAAAGAAAATTGGAATAATTGCCAGCTGTGATTGGTCGCATACGCATCAAATGAGCGGGCCATACGGATTTCATGAAGATGCTGCAAAGCTTGATGGAGAAGTCAAATCATTGTTAGAAAAGAAGAAATTGGAAGAAATGCAGGATTTCAGTACAGAACTTATTGATAATGCTAAACCGGATGGCATATGGCAGACACTTATTTTGGCAGGAGCAATCCCGTCCAATGAAAGAGAAGTCAAGGTTCTATCATACGAAGCCCCTACATATTTCGGTTTAATCAGTGCAGCAATATATCCCAAATAATTCAGGGAGTATAACCAGACATCCCCGCTGGCATTACTTCATATCCAGCAGGGACATTTGCATAAGTTCAGATTGCATGAAGCGGCATCCGTATACTGAAGGCAGTAAGATCATCATTTGACGTGCAGGCAATTATACCGCCATGTTTTTCTATGATTTTTTTACAAACGAAAAGCCCAATCCCTGTACCCAGTTCCTTAGTCGTAAAAAAGGGTTCAAAAATTGTTTTTATATGCTCTGCTGCAATGACAGGACCGTTATTGGAAATAATAATCATGCCTTCCTTTTCTTCAGAAAAACCCTTCACCAGAATGTTTCTGGGCTTTGTCTGTGTTTTCAGGGCATCAATGGAATTTATGAATAAGTTAAGAAGAACCTGTTTCAGCTCTTCTTCATTGGCCTCTATCATCAAATGCCTGTCAATATCGATTGACACATTAATATCGTTATCTGCAAGACTTGGGTATGTGAGCATCTGTATATCTTTAAAAAGATCCGCAATAGAGATGGTGTCTCTTGTATTTTGGTTAATTTCTGCTTTTGATGTATGGAGAAACTGGGTAATCCTGAAATTGAGCTGATTGAGCTCATGTTCAATAATATCCAGATATTTAATGTCCGGATGCTCATTTTTCAATATTTTATTAAATCCCATTACAGCAGTAAGCGGGTTTCTGAATTCATGAACGAAGCTTGACGAGATCTGGCCGAGAACCGCCAGCTTATCTTTATGGTTTTCACTGATGAAAAGATTTTTTTCTTTAAGTTCCTGATTTTGCAGATTAGTATAATAAGAAACAGCATGATAGCAGAATAGATTAAAAAGATGGTTAATTTCATCAATAATTTCCTGTAATTCAGCAGCAGACATTTCTGATCGGATTATATTCTTTACTATAATGCTTCTTCCCAGGTTAACGTTATAAACGAAGTCTCCGATATTAACATGTGCTTCAAGACGTTCGTGGGCCACTTTATTAGCAAGGTTTTTAAGTTCATTCTGTGACAGTTGACCGGAAATGCCGGCTACGATAATTTGATACATGCTTGATCCGTTTTCCAGGATTTTTTCAAGATAGGGATCGTGCTCATCCTTTTTTGCAGATTCAAACCACTCGGATAAAAAAACATCCTGCTGTTTTACCAGGTGCAGCGCAGCCAACTGATTATAATCCTTTTTTCTTGAAGACGACTCCATTTTCTCCACCACTTCCCCGAAAAATACGATCGATAAATAATATAAAGATATTCGACAAACTTTTTAATTATCCTTCAAGTCAAGATGCTTTTTTGATAATTAAATAGGTAAATAGGCAGAAAAACTGGTCTGGTGTACTCCGTTATGCGAGTTCTGTTGATTGGAGAAGTTTTTTAAGGCTGTTTTTGTGAGCTTCTTTTGTTGAACAAGCTGGGTAATTTCCGCTCTAGGATGCTCGCTTCCCGCTAATCCCGCAGGAGTTTCTCACCAAAACCATAAGCTCCCAATCAACCTGACTCAACAATGGAATCGCCTCAGAACACATTAAAAACAACAATCTTAGAAAAAGCCCTCTTTATAATCCTTCATGACAACTGCTCTCGATTTTGTTTTTGAATGCCGGGGGAACTGACCGCATATTATAGTACAAAGCTGCACGATGGAGAAAGGGAGATATCGCTTGAAAAGTAAACGAGATGTTTCGGTGCTTCTGTTTTTAGTCTTAATTATGGCCCCTGCCTTTTATTTGGAGAATTCCTCTTCTCAAGAATTGAAGTCAAATCCGTTATTGATTGGCCAGGGAAACGGTGAAGCTGCTAAAACGGCTGCGGCTATCCCTGAAGAAAAGCATTTGAAAAAGAACTATATCATGGAATTGGATGAAAGGCTGGTAAACACAAGCCAAGAAGCCGGCTACAGGGTAGAAACTTACCGGGAATATGAAATTTATAAAAATCAGCAAGGGGAGGTTATAGAAATCGTGCCTACCACACATTATGAGTATCTCCGATATAAAATTTATAAGTGAAGCTGGCTGAAAAGCCAGTTTTTTTGCTGATATTCCAGCATTCTTATCCGGCATGCATTTCAGTTCTTTCTTGTCTCGCAGCATGAGAACGGCCTGCCTTAACAAGTTTTTAGAGCAAATCGAAAAATATTACCTTATGCTATAGCAGAAGCGCACTTGCAACATTTATAAGAAAACGATCTTGCTATATACATAGTATCTAAATAAAAGTCTGAATTTTTTTACAATTTGTTTAATGAATGTTTTACAATATTCTTTATAATTAAACTAATTTAAGCATCCTGTTAACGAAATTATTGAAGAAATAGTTTTCTTTGATTGCCTGGAAAGGAGGATATAGTCTTTAGCGGAAATTTCAGATTTTAATTTTTAATTAGAGGAGGGGAAGCCATGAAAACACAAATTGAGCATAACGGCATTGTTACTTTGACAAGCGAAGCTGCGAATGAACTCCAGGGGAGCAGCTTATGGAATGATGACTTAAGGCCTACCACAGCTAAGGAACATTCCTGGAAAGGAATAAACTTTGCTACGTTATGGATAGGAATGTGTTTATGCATTCCAGCCTATACGATGGCAAGCGGCATGATAACTCTCGGAATGAACTGGTGGCAGGCCATTGGCACTATTTTCCTCGGCAATGTTATTGTTCTTATACCCATATTGCTTAATTCTCACGCAGGTACAAAGTTCGGAATTCCATACCCGGTATTTGCAAGGCTTTGGTTTGGAGATAAAGGGGCACACATCCCTGCACTCGCACGCGCCATTGTCGCTGCAGGCTGGTTTGGCATCAATACCTGGATAGGCACCGGTGCCATTGATACATTGCTTTCTGCTTCATTCCCTGCATGGGCAAGTCTTTCAGGCCATACCGCCATTGTGTTTGCGCTTTTCTGGGCTTTGAATGTTGGAGTTGCCTATAAAGGCCCTCAAACCATGAAGCTCTTAGGAACCATTGCAGCTCCTGTTGTGGGAATATCTGCTATTATCCTTTTAATCTGGGCTTTTACTCACGCAGGAGGCTGGGGCCCCATTCTTGATAAACCTTCAAAGTTCACAACAGCTTCCTCGTTCTTTAAAGTTTTTTTTCCGGCATTGACCGGTGTAATTGCATTTTGGGCAACACTGGCACTTAATATCCCGGATTTCTGCAGGTATGCCCGAAGCCAAAAATCTCAAATGGTAGCCCAAACGGTATCACTTCCCTTAACAATGACCATTTTTTCATTCATAGGAATTGCGGTCACTTCCGCTACTATCGTTGTATTCGGCCAGGCAATATGGGATCCTGTCGCCTTGATTGCCAAGTTTCCTCCGCTCGTGATTTTTCTGGGAACCATTGTTATTGTGCTGTCTTCTTTAACCATTAATGTTGGCGCGAATGTGGTGGCTCCTGCCCGCGCCATAGAAAACCTGTATCCTAAAAGAATAACATTTGGCATCGGAGCCCTTATTACAGGATTGTTTGCCATTTTGCTGCAGCCCTGGTATATCATGTCCAATTTCGGCAATTATATTTTTGGATGGCTTGGTACCTATGGCGCCCTGCTTGGCCCGATAGATGGTATTGCAATCGCGGACTACTGGCTTGTCCGGAAAAGGAAGATGGCGCTGACTGAACTATATCAGAAAAATGGCAGATATAATTACCAGTCAGGCTATAATAAAAATGGCATATATGCTCTCTTAATCGGAGTTGCGATTCCTGTTCTTGGATTGTTGATCCCTGGCCTCAGGTTTTTATGGGACAATGCATGGACTTTCGGACTATTCATATCCATTTTTGCTTATACCGTTTTAATGAGAGGAGACCAAAGTATTCTTCGAGCAGAAGAATATGATAATATGACAATTTACAAAAGAGGGATAGAGGCAGGCAGCAGTACTGATCAAAATGATTCTATAATCAGCAAATAAATGAAGTGAATAAAAAGGGGGTACGGAATGTGACCATTTCGCACCCCCTTTTTCGGCAATCTGAAGCATTCTAATGAAGGTGCTTTTATTTATTCATATAAAAAGAGACTTACAATTTTTATCCTTAGGTTTTTATCTAGTCTACCAGTGCCAGTTCGGCCCGGGATGACAGTATGGTATATGTCTTGGACCGCAGATAATATGCTCATGGCAGCAAACATTCATACAGGAATCCGTATGCGGGAAATAATGCTGATGCATAAAAACCTGCTTGTTTACTGTAGTAGTATGACTTGGATGAATATGCTGCACAATATGCGGATATATATTTGTATTTACATAGTTTTGAGCGGGATCATAAATTGGCGGATCCTCTTGGGCAGGGGCTATATGCGGCGGGCAATACACTGGGCCGCATTGTGCATGCTGCTGATGGTGACAATAATCGTGATAATACATGGGAAATACAACACCCTTTCTTTATCGTTTGGGTTTACTTCCAAAAACAGCATATGTGGCTGACTGTGCGTCTGCTCTGATAAAAATGCCTAATTGTGCTGAAAGTCATTAACTTTTCATCCTTTTGGTTCCAGCAAGAAATGGAAATATAATTATTACATTAATTCTCTATTAAAATCGTTACCATAGTACGAATAAGTCAAATTGATATAAACAATAATAAATAAACTTAACAAAAACTTGCAGGATAATACAAAGAGAACATGGAACATAAATAGTGAAGTGGAATTTTGGCTGGCTGAACGAAAGTATTTTGTCTGCCATCCGTCGATTGAAAGTTAAAAAACGCATAAAAGGGCTCATATGCCTAATAAGAGGAGTGTCACTTAAATGTTTTCTAAATCAGATCTTTTAAAAGTTTTGGAAGGAAACAGGAGGCTAACGGTCCGTACCATAGAATGCTTTCCTGAAAAAGATTTATTTCATTTTTCAGCGGCAGAAGGAATGCGTCCTTTTTCAGAGATGATCATCGAAATTTTGGGTATTGAACAAGCATATGTGCGAGGTATCGCTTTAGACAAATGGGAGTGGGAACCCGGCAGCATTAAAACTGCTGCAAAAGAAGAAATTTTATCTGCATGCCATAAAATCAGAGGTGAAACGCTCAAGCTTTGGGAGGAAATCACAGAAGAGCGGCTTTCCACTGTAGAAAAAGATCCCTTTTTTGAAGCTCCTCCAACAAGTCATTTAAGCCGGATGCTATACAGTCTTGAAAATGAAATCCACCATCGCGGGCAAGGATTTGTTTATCTAAGATGTCTTGGCATTGAACCTCCAGCTTTTTATGAACGCTAAAAATGGATATATAAAAGCACAGCGAATAGCCCGCTGTGCTTTTATATGCTCAAATCATGCAAGTTATAAGCTAAAGAGTGCGTTTCCATTTCTCGATAATTTCTTTTAACTGGCGCATATTACTTTGTAACTGGCTGAAGCGATGCCCATTGGCACCAGAAGGATGCGGGAAACCATACATATAAAAATGATTGGGCAATTTTTGCTTATTCGCCAAATCTGTAATCACAGCTTCAGCCGCTTTTCCAAGAGGTATAACCAGAAGCTGATGTTTCAGCTTTTCTAATTCATTTGGAAAGCAGTTAAAGGCATATGCTGATAACACGGAGGAACTGGAAATCTTCGGAATATGCCCTGTATAATTTTTATTCCGGTAAAATGCAGGGTGCTTAATTACTGATGTGGTGTGGAGAAGGCTTCTATTATCATGAAAAAGGGAAGATGACGCATCTAACTCCACTGCTTCGGCAATCCCGCAGTCATCGAGCATGCTTATTAAATTTCGTCTCATTTGACCAGAAAAACTAGCAGCCATTTTTACCTCTTTAAAAATCTGAATATCTTCCATTCCTTCAGAAACCCTCAACTTAGCTTCCTGAAAGGCTGTTTTCATTTGTGTCCAGCCAGGTGTTATGCCAACAATTGCAATTTTGGCTTCTGTATTGATAAATTCATTATGGGGGGAATAGTAGATTTCCAGGTCCCGATCCTTATTGAGAAGAAATTGCTCAGTAAGCAAGTCTTCTTTTGTGAATGTTTTATCAGATGGCAGAGCATCAATTTTTGATAGAAAGTTCATACCGCCTATCCCCCCTAATAATCAAGTAAAGCTATAAATAAGTTATACCACTGAAATAGGGGACATATACCTTAACGTCCAAATATCTATTTAAGTAGAAAGGAGAAATGACAATGAAGAAAACCTTTCCTGTTTTAGAAACAGATCGCCTGATATTACGGCAGGTAATAGAAAGTGATAAGAACGATGTGTTTGAATATTTGTCTGATCCCCGGGTGATGCAATATTACGGAATGGAGCCATTCACTGAGAGTAAAAGCATTCAATCAGAAATAGATTGGTATTCTTCTATTTTTAATGAAAAATCAGGAGTGAGATGGGGGATTTGTTTAAAAGATGATGGAAAGATGATTGGCAGCTGCGGATTTCATAACCGTGAGAGTAAACACTTCCGTGCAGAAATTGGCTATGAGCTGCATCATGACTATTGGGGAAAAGGAATTGCAAAGGAAGCACTGGCCGCTATACTTCTATATGGATTCACTGAACTAAAACTAATGAGGATACAAGCATTCATTGAGCCCGCAAATGTTCCTTCCCGCAGTTTGGTAAAAAAAATTGGTTTTAAAGAAGAAGGTTTATTGCGGAAATATGAATATACGGTCGGAAAATTTGATGATTTATACATATATTCACTATTAAAAGGTGAAATGTAAGAAAATGAAATAATGTAGTGAAGATTTTTCCTTTTTTTAGAGCAGTAATTATAAATGCAGTTACCAGTTCCTGCCGCACAATTTTTCTAATATCTGCGGTATAAAAGGTCATGCAACCTGTATATATAGCTGTAAACAGATTACGCCGTGCAAATGTATTTTTAATGTAAGAATCAAAGAAACGGAAAAATTTCTGTTCATAGAATATAATAAGAAGACCGAGAGATGCAAAATGAAAAAAAGAGGGATATATATGGACCATGAAACTACCTTATCTTTTGAAATGCAAATTGGCAGGCAAAAGCCCAGCACGATAAGAAATAAACAAACATCTTGCCCATTTTGCAATACATCTGATTTGGAAAATATTATTGACAGAGAAGGTGACATTATCCTTCTTGAAAATAAGTTTCCAACTCTGAAAAACACTTTCCAGACTGTGCTCATTGAAACGAACCAGTGCAATGGGGAGTTTTCAGATTATCCAAGAGAACATTTACATAAATTAATGAGATTTGCTTTCAGGAAATGGGAGGATTACGAGCAATCCGGCAATTATAAATCTGTTCTTTTGTTCAAGAACCACGGACCCTACTCCGGCGGTACCATAAGCCATCCGCATATGCAGATTGTCGGCTTAAAGCATGTTGACTATAAAGAAAATATTTCAAATAAGAATTTTGAAGGTACAGCCATCTTTAAAACTGAGGATGTTGAATTTAATATTTCCACTAATCCTATTATGGGTTTTTATGAATTTAATGTTTCTATTCAGGATATAAAACATGTTGAAAAAATGGCAGATTGTCTGCAAAACGGGGTTCACTATTTAAAGAATCACTTTCGCTCTAAAATAGAGAGCTATAATTTATTTTTTTACAAAATAAATGGTTCGTATAAGGGTAAAATTGTGCCCCGTTATGTTGCATCGCCTTACTTTGTCGGTTATAAAATCCCTCAGGTTTCGAATGATATTGATGTAATCGCCAACCAGGTTACGGAAATATATTTCCGGGGTGAAACTTCATCCATTTAATTTATTAAGGAAGTGTTATCATTAAAACTGATGTTAATTTAAAAAACAACGGGAAAGAAACTATAGATTCGAAATACATACAGCAGCATTTAGCAAACGAGAGGACTTTTCTTGCATGGGTCAGAACGAGCATTACCATTATCGGTGTTGGTTTCCTAATTACGAATTTGCATTTTTCTACGCTTTCAAAACTGTTAATGGGTGACGTTTTTGCTGCCATAATCGGAATAGGCTCAATTACAGCGGGAATTGCTGTATTGATTCTTTCGAGCTTCAGCTATTTCAGAAAAGGAAAAGACATTAATCAGCAGACCTTCCGTTTTTCCAATAAACTAATCATTTTTCTTTCAATTTCATTGTTAATCATTTTTCTTTTATTTTGCGCTTATTATCTGGTTGCCTGGGGACTGCTGTAATTAAATGATTTAAGTTCTGATGTGACAGAGTAATTAAGCAAGCGAGTGGTAAGGAGGAGAGTTGGTGATAACCTATCCAACATTGAAAAATAAAGGAGTTATTGGGATTACTGCTCCATCATCAGGCATCAGCCGGGATTTGCACAAAATGTTTCAGCAATCAGTGAGACGATTAGAGGAACAAGGATATAATGTCATATGCGGAGATACTGTTTGGACACAGGAAAAGGCAAAATCTGCATCTGCTTTCAAACGCGCTTCTGAATTTAACAGATGGAAACGTCGTAAACTTCAGGAAGAAATACACTAATGCTGAACCCTTGCTGTGGTATTTTGAAAATTGTTCATTATCTGCAACAGATCTAAGAAGATCTTTGGTACAAATGAAGCTTGCAGGTTGGTTCAACGATTGTTCAGCTATTTTATTCGGAAGAAGCGCTGCAAATGCACCAGTCCAAAATTACACAGCCAAAGATGTCTATTATGAGCTTTCAAGAGAGCTTGACATTCCGATTGTATATGATATAGATTGCGGGCATATGCCGCCTCAAATGACCTTTATTAATGGTGCCTATGCGAGAATTGAATCAGAAAGCGGTAAAGGAAAACTTGTTCAGCATTTTATTTAAACATCCTTTTTGCTGGCTGACTAAGAATGTTTACTATTTGTTCTCAATTTATGGACAATGGACCATTCTATTTAATAGAATAATAGATGAGGAAAATAAAAAGATATCCGGAAATTAAAAACTGAGAATAAGTGGCAGGAACAAAAAGTTCCTGTTTTCTCTTATTTCAGGGAACATCATACTTAAATGAGGGGGAGTAACATGATACGCTTTGGGATTGTGGGAACCAATTGGATTACAGACAAATTTTTAGATGCAGCTAAAAGCGCGGAAGACTTTATCCTCACAGCAGTTTATTCAAGAACTCAGGAACGGGCTGATGAGTTTGCCCGAAAATACAGAGCAGAACACACATTTACGGATCTTGCAGACATGGCGAAAAGCGATGTAATAGATGCTGTATACATTGCGACTCCAAATTCACTTCATGCAGATCAAGCCACACTATTTATGCGTAATAAAAAGCATGTCTTGTGTGAAAAACCCATTGCTTCCAATGCATTAGAATTACAGAATATGATTGAAACAGCAAAACAATATGATGTCCTTTTAATGGAAGCCATGAAGTTTAGTTTTCTTCCAAACTTTAAGGCACTGAAACAAAACTTACATCGAGTTGGCAAGGTAAGAAGGTATTTTGCGAATTATTGCCAGTACTCTTCCCGGTACGATTCTTATAAAGAAGGAATCGTATTAAATGCATTTGACCCTGCCTTTTCAAATGGGGCGTTAATGGACATAGGAATTTACTGCATTTATCCAATGGTTGCTCTATTCGGCCGTCCTATACAAGTCATTGCAAATGGCCTGCTTCTTGAAACAGGTGTCGATGGCGAGGGAAGTGCCATGTTTAAGTACAGTGAAATGGATGCAGTCATCATGTATTCAAAAATTACAGATTCTTCTCTGCCATCAGAAATTCACGGAGAAGAAGGCACCATAATCATTGACAGAATATCTACACAGGATAAAATAGAATTCCATTCCAGAAGCAATCTAAAAGAAGATATTTCTGCAGAACAAAATAAGCACACGATGTTTTATGAGATTCAGGAATTTATTAATCTCATTAAAAATGGAAAGCATGAATCTGATAAAAACACCTTTGAAAATTCTTTGATTACAATGGAAATTTTAGATGAAATCAGAAAACAAATTGGTGTCATTTATCCGAGCGACAAGTAAATTAGCGGGGATATAGAAAAGCTTTTACTGTATACAGAAAAATAATTATGATACTTTTTTTCTTATCTGTTTGAGTTAGTACGCTTGGCGGAGGGCAGCATGAGGAACCTTTAAGAATGATTTACTGCAGGAGATTTCTTCAGAACACAAATAAGGACCTGGCGGGATTTGAACCCGCAAGATGCACGGCAGTTATATCAGGATAAATGCTGGCTGCTCTTCCATTTGAGCTACAAGTCCATAGTGATAGTTTGCTCAATACAACGGAAATATATTCACGTATAGAATGCTCGAAAAGGACTTTTCTTCTTAATTAAAATTAAAATGGAAGTAAATTTGATGATTTTGGAGCGGGGAGTATGGCATCAACAATACCTGAAAAAATACAGCATATCGCTTCACCAGGTGACCGGAAGTTTTTTCATACATTAAAAGATGTTTTGCCGGATGATTATACCATATACTATAAAGCAGAAATTGGAGATAAACTTTTTGACTTTTTAATTATTGGCCCTCACTTAGGTATACTGGTTCTATCTACAACTGGTATTACAAATAAATCCCTTCTATCAGTGGGGGAGGATCAATGGCATTATCTGGACGCATCAGGACAAAAAAAAATTATGGAAAATCCGATGACACAGGCAAGAAGCCAGATGGATGAAATAGTAAGTTTGTTGAGCAAGGATAATAACTTGCTTCATCTTGAAGGTAAATACCGCTTTCAGCTGAAAATCCCATATGGCTGCGGTGTTGTTTTTACCAAAATGAATGAGAAGGATTTTATGGGGGCCGGACTTTATTCACTGATGGATCCTTATTTGTGCTTTATGAGTGAAGAACTTGATAAAGATGAAGCCGGATTCTCCATAGGCAAGTTCACGGATAAATTGTTTGATATGATTACAGTGCCTTTTCGTCTTTCTAAACCGCTGAAGAAGGAAGAAATCGGGGCAATTTCATATCATTTATTTCCTGAAATGAAGGAGTATGTGCAGGGAAATGATTCGCCTGATGAAACTCTTTTTCTATCCCCGCACACTATTAAAAACCCGCTATCAAAACAGAAGAATAGCAGGAAAAAGGAAATCGCGCCTTTTGACATCCGTGAATATACAAAAAATTTATCCAAAAATTATCCTCATTGGAATATCCTTATCTTGGCTTTTAATAGAAAAACTGCTCAAAACCTGCAGCAGCAAATGAATATTATCCTAAATGAACCTGAAGATTTATTTGATTTTGATTTTACCACCCAGAATATTGAGAGTCCAAAAAATCACCAGAACGTTAAAGTCCGGCATTTTCATTCTTGGATGAAATCCGAGTTGAAGGCCATTGGATCAGCGGTATTCAGCTCAAAAGAAATTTTGCTTCAGTTAAAAAAAGATTTTCCAGAATATGATGCTATTTTCATTAAAGAAAGCCAGCTATTTAAAGCAGAACAAATTGAATTCATTAAAATGCTTGCAGGAATTACTCAAGTGTAATAAAAAAGGAAAAAAACTGAACCCGTCTTAAGGCTCAGTTTTTTTCCTTCTTAAAACGTTCATGAATGTTGTTATATTTCATAGTTCCTGCTTCACCGAATTCGTAAAGTTCAAGAGACAAGGCGAGGTAGCGTTTTTCCATTAAAGAGGAGAAATGCTTTTTAATAATCTCAAACATATCTGCACAAACCGCCTTTTTATCTTCCTCGGACCGGCCTGATCCTATTTTACATATAGCATGCACAAAAGCATAGTCTTCCTCGCCATCTGCAATAAGATATTCTTTTAGTTCAATGGCCCTCAGGCGGATACCCCCAACAGGGAAGATGGATGCTCTAGCTATCAATGACTTACTGATTTTCTCAAGCAGGAAGGGGATATTCGCTTCTTGTTTAATGTTATCGGTGTATTCAATAATGATATGCGGCATTCGCTCCTCCTCTTAATGTTCGGCTATTTCCTTTTCCTTTACAATCGTGTTTAATAGTTTTCCAATTCCCTCTATTTCACAAATGACTTCATCTCCAGCTTTAGTATCGACAGATCCCTTTGGTGTTCCTGTCAGTATCAGGTCGCCGCAATTTAATGTCATAAAACTGCTTAGATATTCAATCAATGCCGGTATTCCGAAAATCATATCCTTTGTGGAACCTTCTTGTGTAAGGGCGCCGTTTACATAAGTCCGCAGTGTGAGGTTCTCAGGGTCTTCAATATCCATGGCATCTACGATCCAGGGACCAAGGGGTGTGCAGGTATCACGATTTTTCACAATCAGATTGGGTCTGTAGTAATTCTCAAGATAGTCACGAACGGCATAATCGTTCGCAATAGTATAGCCTGACACATAATTGTAAGCATCACAGGCTTTAATATTCTTTCCCTGCCTGCCAATGACGGCGGCAAGTTCACATTCATAATGCATAAAGCTGACATTGTCGGGGCGAATGGTATTTCCCCGGTTCCCAATAAAGGTATTAGGGCCTTTAAGAAAAATAAGCGGTTCTGAAGGAGGCTTAAAATCCAGCTCCATGGCATGATCCGCATAATTCAGTCCCAAAGCAAAAACAGTGTTCGGCACGATTGGCGGGAGCCATACAACATCCTGCTCAGAAACCAGGCATCCGTCCGGCAAAGCTAGATAGCCTTCTTCATATACAGCTTCATGAATTTGTCCTTTATAGGCAACACGTGCTCTTTTCACTGTGATCCCTCCTTATGAAGAGAGTCATCCGGCTGCAGCATGTTTTCAATAAACCCAATCTTCTCAATTGTTATTTTTACTATGTCGCCTCTTTTTGCGATAGGAGGATAAGCAGGAACACCGGCAAGCAAAACATCACCCTGATACAATGTCATGAAATTTGTAACATCAGCTAATAGCTGAGAAATTGGACGGACTAATTCACTAGTGTGATTTTGCTGCTTTAGTTCACCATTTAAGTAAACGGAAATGAGAAGGCTGTCAGGATCTTCAATATATTCCCTGTCAATGACCCAGGGGCCGGCAGGGCAAAAGCCATCCTGTATTTTCTCTTTAATGGCGGGTCTGTAAAAGCTTTGATGAGGGATGCTGACATCGTTCACAATTGTGTATCCTGATATATATTCATAGGCTGTTTCACGTGATATTTTATAAGCTGTTTTTCCAATTACAATTCCCAGAGCGGCCCCCATGGAAAGCCCATCCTCACCATCTGGAAAAGGTATCGGCGAATTACAGGCTATCAGGGTATTGGCAGGCTTAATATATAGCACGGGAGCTCTTGGAGGTGTGCCGTAAGGAGGAGCGAAGGTGTTTATCGAATTCAGGTCTTCTTGGTAGTTGAACATTGTTCCATATACAGTGCCTGATATCGGCACATCTAACGCTGCTTGTTTTATAGAAAGAGATTTACCATTTAAGAATAATGTGCCGGATTCGGGATCGGCTTTAACTTTTTGCCGCTGTCTCATCCCTGAAAATTTCACTTCTGCAAAGTTCAAAGAATTCACATCCTTTTCGAAAAGACTTTTCTACATTGAATACTGATAAAAAGCCCGCTTTGAATTGAAAGTTGAAAGGGTTTCGGAAAAGTTTTTTTCTTTTTAATATAATGCAACACCGTTTAATGTTCAAACTTTTCTAAAAACTTTTTATCTGTGTTGACTGGCAGCAGTAGATTGCAAGAAACTTTTCAATTTGCTCTTTCTATAAGATTGTTGTTTTTTAATGAGTTCTGTGAGGCGGTTCCACTGTTGATTAAAGTAAGATTCTGGAGCGCAAATCAGCCATCTTGTTCCAAAGCAGCAAGGTTCACGGAATGTTCGAAAGACTGAATAAGATGCAAGGCGCTCTTTGAAAGATAGCGATTTTCAAGCCAGATTACAGCAGATTCTGATATAAGAGGAGTACCTTTTATCTTCATAATGTGCAGATTCTCCATTTTAATGGACTGTAAAGCGGATTGCGGGACTATAGTTGCCCCGACTCCGCTTGCAACTAAGGATAAGATCATGGAAGGGTCGGGGCATTCACAGATAATATTGGGATGCAGCCCTTTTTTTATGAATTCATTCAGTACCAATTCATATTGGCCTGTGCCATTTATTCTATGCAGCAATAGGAGGGGAAAGGCAGAAATTTGTTTTAATGTAATGGATTCTTCGGTAGGGGCTCGAGTCTTCCATTCTTGCGGAAGAACGAATATATAAGGCTCCTTCGGCAGATGTATCATGGAGAATCCCTCGCCGGCTATGGGGAGCCGGACGACAGCCAGTTCAATTTCTCTTTCTTTTAAAAGCTCGCCGACTTGATAGGTATCTCCCTCTCTCAGCTGAAAGCTTACTTGAGGATAATTTTCACGGAAGGAACGGATACGGGAAGCAAGGTGAGAAAAGCAAGATTTATTGGCGCCGATGGTTAGGACTCCTTTGAAGCCCTTGGACATTTCCTTTACCTCTAGAATGGTATCGGAAGCCTGTGAAAGCAAATGTTTGGCTCGCTTGTAAAGAAGTTTTCCAGTAGAAGTTAATTCCATTTTCCTTCCATTACGTTCGAATAATTTCACATCAAATTCTTCTTCAAGATGCTTGAGCTGCTGGCTGAGGGGCGGCTGGGCCATATGAAGTTTATTGGCAGCACGTGTGATTTGGCCTTCTTCCACAATGGTACAAAAATAGAATAGCTGTTTCATGTCCATTAAATCACTGCCTTTATATATTTTTTTCATATGCAATGCCAATGATTTTAATATTTTTTATATAGAATAGCACATGGTACATTATTTATGAAAGGGTTTTCATAAAAGTTTTAAAATACTTCAATCCTAAAATACTGGAGTGATCTTCTTGCCGAAATTTGATGAAGTCAAGGCCATTCTCAGGGGATCAATTGCCCCTGTTGTAACTCCTTTTTATGAAGATGAAACGATTGATTATGATTCTTTTAAGCACTTAATCAGCTGGCATATTGACAGCGGGACACATGGCATATCTGTAACTGGAACTACCGGAGAGCCCAGCTCGCTGACTGCAGAGGAACGTGTTAAGGTCATGGAAACGGCGGCTGGAGAAATTAAGGGGAGAGTTCCTTTTGTGCCTGGAACAGGTTCAGTAAACCACAATGAAACTCTTTATCTGACAAAAAGGGCACAGGAAATAGGTGCCGATGCAGCTCTTATTATTGTTCCTTATTATAATAAGCCTTCACAGCATGCATTATATAAACATTTTAAAACCGTTGCCGATTCTGTGGATATTCCAATCATTATTTATAACATACCCGGCCGGACAGGAGTCAATTTGCACATTGATACACTGGCAAGAATAAATGAAGACTGCACAAATGTTATAGGAATTAAAGAGTCCAATAAAGACTTCGAGCATGTAAACCGTGTCTTGGCAAAGTGCGGCAGGGATTTTCTTCTGTACTCTGGTATAGAACTGCTTTGTTATCCTATGCTTGCAATTGGAGGAGCTGGCCATATCAGTGCAACTGCCAATATCCTTCCAGACAAGGTAGCTGAAATTTATAATGCATGGACCAGAAAGGACTTAGACCTTGCCCTGGACCTTCACTATGAGCTGATGGAGCTGAATGATGTTTTATTTAAGGACACCAATCCGGCGCCATTAAAAACAGCACTTGGAATGATGGGGAAAATTAAGCCCGTATTAAGAAAGCCGATGGATATTCCGGAAGCTTCTCTTCAGGCTGAAATCCGCCAGGTGCTGAAAAAGTATGTAAAGCTGCCAGACAGCGTGAAGCAATAAAGCTTCAAAATAACTGATTGTCCAAGATTACATGGATGTAAACTTTCCTGAGAAGACTCGTTCCTTCATGCCTTCTCAGGACAGATTATTCAAACTTCACTATGTCAGTTCTAAATACTGCGGACAGGGGTGAACGTATGCCAGCCAAACTTACAGATCAAAAAATTGAAAGCATCATATCAAGTATAGAAAATATTGATCTTTATATTAATGGAGAATTCATCCCTTCATATTCCAATTCTTCCTTCATTAATATCAATCCTTTCACAAACCAGAGAATTAACAGCGTAGCGGAGGGCCGCGAAGAGGATATCAAAAAAGCAGCAGCTGCCGCGAAGGATGCTTACAAAAATGGCCCTTGGGGCAAAATGAAAGTTTCTGAGCGTATGAAGTATTTGTATAGAATTGCAGATATAATAGATCAGGAAATAGAAAGAATTGCAGTTTTAGAAGCTTTGGACACCGGGCTTCCAGTATCTCAGACAAAAAAACAGACTGCCCGGTCTGCTGAAAATTTCAGATTTTATG
Source organism: Bacillus sp. OV322 (assembly GCF_900112495.1). Taxonomy (GTDB): domain Bacteria; phylum Bacillota; class Bacilli; order Bacillales; family DSM-1321; genus Peribacillus. Next base: position 425,585 of record NZ_FOMA01000005.1, on the reverse strand, counting down.
CAAGGATGGCTGAGACCAGGCTTCATGGAGAAGCCTATCAGGCTGACGATGAGTTCATTAATTATACAATTTATAAACCTGTAGGGGTTGTAGGGCTGATAACTCCATGGAATGCTCCATTTATGCTTGAAACTTGGAAGGTGGCTCCTGCACTCGCAGCCGGCAATACGGTGATATTAAAGCCGGCTGAGCTGTCGCCGCTCAGCGCGCATATATTGGCCCAGGTCATTGATAAAGCCGGACTCCCAAGAGGTGTATTTAATGTAGTTCATGGGTTTGGTGAAAGGGCCGGAGCCTCACTTGTAGGAAATCCCGATGTGAACGCTATTTCATTTACAGGGGAAACGTCTACAGGCACAGTAATTCTTAAAAATGCAGCAGATACACTGAAGAGGACATCTATGGAGCTTGGCGGAAAGTCCCCCCTGATCATATTTGAGGACTGCGAATTTGAACGTGCACTGGACGCTGCAGTATGGGGCATATTTTCTTTTAACGGGGAGAGATGCACGGCAAACTCACGGGTTTTTGTCCATAAAAAAATCAAAGAACGTTTCATTGAAGCATTGAAAAGAAGAGTTTCAAACATTAAAATTGGCGATCCGATGGATACTGCGACTGAGCTTGGTCCGCTGATAAATAAAGAGCATGTCAGCAAAGTAAACTCCTATATTGAATTAGCAAAAAAAGAAGGCTGTGAAGTTTTTCAAGGCACTGTTTTTCCCGAAGCAAAGGCAGAGAACTTTGTTCCCCCGACTGTTTTGCTTCATGCCAGAAATGAAATGAAGGTATGCCAGGAAGAAATCTTCGGTCCTGTGATGGCTGTAATTGAATTTGAGGATGAACATGAAGTAATTGCTGCAGCAAATGATGTGAAATATGGGCTCGCAGGATATGTATGGACCAATGATATCAAACGGGGTCATAGAGTTGCACAGGCAGTGGATGCAGGGATGATCTGGATTAATGCTCAAAATGTGCGTGACCTCCGCATCCCATTTGGCGGGACCAAATCAAGCGGAATCGGCAGGGAGGGAGGTCATTATGCCCTGCTTGAATTTTACTCAGAACCAAAGGTTATTCATGTAGCTATCAATGACCATCATATCCCCCAGTTTGGAAAATAAGGAGGAGAAATTATGCCAGCCAAGACGGGGAAAGAATATTTGGACCGGCTGAAGAAAGCAAATAACAATATTTATCTCCATGGCAAAAGAGTGGATGATGTTACCGGCCATCCTGGACTTAAAGGCGTTGTGAAATCAATGGCGAAGCTATATGACCTGCAGTATGAAAAGCCTGAAATAATGCTCTTCAATTCACCCGCCTCAGGAGAAAAAATAGGGATCACATTCATGCAGCCCAAAACCATTGATGAAATCATCCAGCGGCGCCAGGCCATTCAGGAATGGGCGATTACATCATGCGGGCTGATGGGGCGCTCGCCGGATTATCTAAATGCTGAAGTAATGGCAATGGGGGCATCAAGCAGTTTTTTTGCCGAGGGAGACCCTATGTTTGCTGAAAATGCAAAATTGTATTATGAATATGCACGGGAAAATGATATAAGTTTGACACACACGCTGATCCATCCCCAGGTGAACAGGTCAAAAGCACAGCATGAACAAGAAGATGCAAATGTGGCTCTGCGCCTGACTGAGAAAAGAAGCGATGGGATCATTGTAAACGGGATCCGTCTTTTGGCAACACAGGGGGGAATAACAGATGAAATTCTCGTGTTTCCTTCGACCGTAAAAAAAGCTGGAGAAAAAGATGATGCTTATTCTCTTGCATTTGCCATTCCCAATAATACTGCTGGACTTAAATTTATCTCAAGGGAGTCATTTGACTGCGGTAAGAATGAATGGGATCATCCATTATCATCTCGTTTTGAAGAAGGAGATGCAATCGTTTCTTTTGAGAATGTATTCGTTCCGTGGAGCCGTGTTTTTGTCTGCGGAAATTCATCCATCTGCAACCGTACTTTCAGGGAAACGAATGCAGTGGTCCATATGTCTCATCAGGTAGTTTCAAAAAACATCATCAAAACAGAGTTTTTACTTGGTGTTGCCCTGTCGATAATGGATGCGATTGGAATTGATCAGTTTCAGCATGTTAAGGAAAAAGGGACTGAAATTATGCTGACGCTTGAAGCAATGAAATCGCACTTATACCGGGCTGAACATAATGCCAAACTTGATAAATGGGGAACAATGACACCAGAATACGCAGCACTGGACGCTGCAAGAAATTGGTATCCCAAAATGTACCCGCGCCTGGCCGAAATTATACGTATACTTGGTGCATCTGGATTGATGGGCATCCCGACCAAGGAAGATTTTGATTCTGAAGAAATAGGTCCTCTTATTCAAAGGGGATTACAGGGCAAGAATCTTGATGGTTATGAAAAGGTGCAATTATTCCGGCTGGCCTGGGACTTGACGCTAAGTTCCTTTGGAAGCAGGCAAACACATTATGAATACTATTTCTTTGGGGATCCAATAAGAATGGGAATGACTTATTTTGATAACTATGAAAAAGACTATGTTAAACAAAGAGTACAAGATTTCCTTAAAAGCGCGACGAAACATGACATTTCAGCCATTTAAAAGGAGGCAGCCATATGGCTTTTAACATTCTTCGTGCCGCAAGGGCCATTTTACATGTAAAGGACTTACAAGCATCACGTGAATTTTATGTAAAAGGTCTTGGCTTCATTGTAACCGAGGAAAATGATTCAGCCATATATCTAAGGGGGCTTGAAGAGCATTGCCATCATAGTCTGCTATTAAAAAAAGCAGAAACAAGCTGTGCTGAAGTAATGAGCTATAAAGTGCAGTGTAATGCTGATCTTGATAGGCTAGCGTCATTTTTTGAAAATAGGGGCATGAAAACATTGTGGCTCGAAAAAGGATCTCAGCATGCAATCGGGCGTGCTTTACGGGTTCAGGATATATCTGGGCTTCCTATTGAGTTTTTCTCGGAAATGGACCACACAGAAAGAATGCTTCAGCGGTATGATCTGTATCAGGGGGCCAAAGTGCAGAGAATTGATCATTTCAACTGTGCGGTAACCGACGTGGAAAAAGCCTGTGAATTTTATATGAAGGATTTGGGTTTCCGATGTTCAGAGTACACGGTTACAGAAGAAGAAAATATATGGGCAGCATGGCTGTTCCGGAAACCGGGAGTGCATGATATTGCCTTTATGAATGGAAATGGCCCTCGTCTTCATCATGTTGCCTTCTGGCTGAGTGATCCTATGGCTCTCATTCAGGGCTGCGATGTGCTGGCATCGCTCGGATATAGTGAAAACATTGAACGAGGGCCTGGGCGGCATGGTCTTTCAAACGCATTTTTCCTGTATTTAAGAGACCCGGATGGACACCGGATTGAATTATATAATGGAGATTATTTGACCATTGATCCTGATTTTAAGCCCATTCGATGGGATATCAATGATAAGAGGAGACAAACCTTTTGGGGTGCAGCTGCACCTGACTGCTGGTTTAATGAAGCATCGAACGTAATGGATGTTCATACCGGCGTACTGCTGGAAACACAAAAGCCATCTCTTGAACAGCATAAGCCAACTTTCATTATTTAAAATGAGCAGGTATCCATTTATGGATGCCTGTTTTATTATCCCGCTATTAATATATTAAACCCCATATCCCTAAAAAAATTGAACTATCCATGTCAGTTAAAATGGGATAAAATGTTTTACAAATAAAAACAATTGATTAGTGGAGGTATCTTAGTGAATATCAGGCTTTTAAACCAATCTGATGCAAAAGAGTATAAAAAAATCAGGCTTGAAGCTCTAAAAGATAGCCCAGAGGCTTTTTCATCCAGTTACGAAGAAGAAAAGAGTAATTCTATTGAACATTATCAAAAAAGAATAGAATCCTTTGAAGCCATGATTTTTGGAGCGTATGAAAACGGAGAGCTGATTGGAATTGTTTCACTGGTAAAAGAAAGCAAGATAAAGCTCAGACATAGAGCAAATATTTATGGAATGTATGTATTAAAGGAAAAAAGAAAGAAAGGCTTAGGCCGTGAGCTGATGAAAAAGACAATCAGCAAAGCAAAAGAGCTGAAGGATATCGAACAAATACACCTGTCAGTAACAAAAAAAAATGAGCCTGCTAAAAGGCTCTATGAATCCTTAGGTTTTGAAGTGTTTGGCATTGATAAAAATGCCTTGAAAATAGGAGAAGCCTATTTTGATGAAGACCATATGGTGCTATTTCTTTAAAAACAGAGCAGCCAAAATTTATGGCTGCTCTGTTTTCGTTTTTGCTAAGTATTTCGCATAATGGATGGTATTTCTTGCAACATCCAGTTCACCATTGAAGATTACCGGGATTCCCGGTCTCCAGTTTACCTCAAATATCCAGAACTTCTGATTTTTATCGATACCCAAGTCAATGCCTAATTCGTCAAATGATATATTATCATATAATGTGGCAAAGTGCCTGGAGAATAAGACAGCAAACTTTTCCAGATTCCTTTTCATGTTATACCACGAATCCTCAAACTCTCTTTTTAAAAATTCGTCCAGCAAACAGGAGTATCCTCCGCTGCTTATGTTGGAGGTTATGCTGCCGAGCGGTCCTATTCTCGGATAAATGGAGCTAATGACCCATTCACCTTCACCATCCCTTTGAACATGTAAACGAAGATCATATACATGGCCGGAATTGATTTTGCAGGTTAAAAAGGGCTGAACTAAATAATCCCGTTCTTCATATTTTTCGGCGATTACCTTTTGCAATTGTGATTTGCTAAGGCTCGATAAATTGCCTGCCTCATTTACTTTGAAACTATTTTTATTTTCTTTTTCAATGTAAAGAATTCCTCCTCCCTGTCGTCCAGTTACAGGCTTAAAGATAACTTGCGCATAAGTATCTATCATATCAAAAACTATTTGGGAATTACTTGCTTCTTCAGTCGGTATTAGGTATTGCGAGAAGTCCTTTCCACTTTTGATCCGGTTATATACACTCACTTTGTTGCCGATTGAATGACTTGTAAAAGGAATTCTCTGTGCTAGGTAATCATACATTTCAGAAGCCTGTTCGCTAATGGGCGGACTGGCATTATATATGACTTCAGGAAAAGGAAATTGCTTTTCAATCCATTGGCCGTTTTCATACACTTTTCCTGTAATGGTTTTAGTATTTATATTTACCTTTCCAGGCGTAAAGTAAAAGAAATCTGCACCTTCAGCCTTTGCAACGGCATTATACGCATAGGCTTTTATTACCTTCTCTGGATTTTCTCTATGATGAAGCATGCCAATTAAGGTCATTACATTTCCCTCCGCTCTAAATTGGTTTTCTCAGTAAAATATTAAGTAGGGCTTTTCCACATTCCCATTTCTTTTCAATATGAGAACTTTTTATTAGAATCGTCATAATTTATTTTATAGGTTGTTTGAAAAATTGTTATGTAGGTGGGATTAATCAAATAATGGACACGATTGTATTTGTAGCTTCAAGTAAATCTGGATCCAGCCGGGAAGCTATCAAAGCGGCAGAACGACTGGGATATTTCACAGTGCTGTTAACAGATAGAATTCAATTTATGGAGCAAAGACTGGAGTTTCCTGATGTTCACCAAATGATATTCGCGGATTTATCGGACATCAGCAAATTAAAGGAAATCATAGCTGATTTAATCAAACAGGGAAAAGTCATTAAAAATATATTTAGTTTTATGGATCCTAATGTTCATTTGGCAGCGTCATTGGCTGAGGAATTCTGTACAAGTGTAGTCTCGTCTGCTCCGATTCTTCAGATGGAGGATAAAGTGCTGACACGCAGCATGCTTAAAGATCTGCCTGTATCACCATACTTTTCCATTTATACTCCTGGAAATTCACTGAAAGATTTTGTTTGGGAGCATCAAACCAAGCTGCCTTTAATCATTAAATCTCCGATATCCGCAGGCTCAAAGGATGTGTTAAAGGCCAATAGCAAAATTCAATTAAAGTCAGCGATGAAAAATCTTATCCGTAAATATGGCAAGAAACCAATTCTGGTCGAGGAGTTTTTAATCGGTCCGCAATTTTTGGTTGAAACCCTGGTTCATGACGGAGAAGTGCATATCGCTGCAGTGATAGAACAGGAAATAACATTCCACAAACGATTCATTGTAACAGGATATATTTTGGATCCATTCTTAAATGAAGATTTTTATCATAATATTCAGCAAACCGTTCATTCTATTGTGGATACATTTGGAATGAAAAACGGTGCATGCCATATTGAAATGAGACTGGTAAATGGAGAGTGGAAGGTCATTGAAATTAATCCCCGGATTTCCGGAGGTGCCATGAACCGAATTATAGAGGTAGGGTATGGAATCAATTTAGTTGAAGAAACAATCCAGTCATTTCAAGGAAACAAGCCAAATCTTAAAAGAAACCATGAAAAATATGTATATGTCCATTATTTGACCGTGGAAAACGAAGGCCAGCTCATCAAAGTAACAGGAGCCAATGCTGCTGCTAATTTTCCTGGGGTAGAAGAGGTTTTTATAAAACCACGAAAAGGGAAATTTTTAAGAGCTCCATTATCGATGGGAGACAGGTACGGGTATGTGATGGCATCTTCACACAGTAAAGAAGACGCAATAAAAATTGCACAAGAGGCCGCGAAGGAAATTAAATTTCACCTTGAAAAAAATCCAGAATCCTTAAAACCAAGAGAAGGGAAAGAATCAAAATGAATGAAGAAAAGTCATTAAAGAACATGGTGCAGCATGTTGCTTTGCCAAACGTATCTATAAATAAAAAGCTAGTAAGTAAACTGAAGAAACAGCTGAATACAAAGCTGGGAAGATTTCATTTAATCGAGTCACAAATTATGGACAAAGATTAGGCATGCTCTTTTTGAAATAAGTTATAGTCGAATTGCATTAACGTATATTGATAGGTAGGCAATATCTAAAAAAATAAAAAGTTAATGCTGGCACCATTCAATGTGTTTTCAGCATTGGGAGGAGAGATAGCATGAAAGCTCTATTTTTGGAACATATATTAAAAGCAATGGGAGAAACGCCCTCTGAGGCCCATGAAAATGTCGAAATTATCCATGTAACACGCGAGCTTTCTGAAGCAGGAAATAACACCGTTTATTTTCGTGTAAAAAAAGGGAGAAGACTGGATGGAAACAGGTTAAAGAAACATATAAATTTTTTCATAGTGACAGATGAACCCTTTTCTAATATGGAAATGTTATCTCCATACCAAATCATCATGGTAAAAGATGTGTTTAAAGCATTTTATGCTTTCACATCGTATTACAGGCATTTATTTGATATTCCAGTGGCAGCCATTACCGGAACCTGCGGTAAAACTTCCGTAAAAGAAATGCTTAAGTATATTCTCAATAAAGAAATGACTGTCCAGGCAACAAAATCAAACAAAAACGCTAACTGCTATAATTTGCCTTATTTGCTGGGTATTGACGAAAATACCGATGCAGCCGTCTTCGAAACGGCCATTGCAAGGCGTGGAGACATGATGGAAGCATGCAGGTATTTTTTTCCTACCATAGGGATTTTTACGATGATAGGCATAGACCATACAGACAAAATCTCCACTTTCGAAGCGTATATAACAGAAAAGGCAAAGCTAATGGAAGGCTTGCAAAACAGTGGAACCCTTATTATAAATAGTGATGATAAAAATATTATGACAATAGATTTTTCAGGTTACTCAGGTAAACTTATTACCTATGGAAAAAAAGAGAGTGCTTTTTTGCAGATAAAAGAAATTCGTTATGAAAACGAATGCATGAAATATAAGTTGTCCTGTGAAAATCAAATATATGAGGGCACTATTCCAGGTCTGGGTGAGCATTGCGTGTATAATGCTGCTGCTGCCATAACTGCTGCAATGGAAATGGGAGTCGACATACAGACTTCAATCAGCAGGCTTGAGACTTTTACTACATTAAAATCCCGTTTTCAATTGATTAAGGGGAAAAATGATATGACTATAATTGACGATACATGGAAATCCAATCCCGCTTCTTTGGAAAGCGGACTGAAGACTCTAAATGATCTTGAATTTCCATCATGCAGAAAAATTGCTGTATTAGGCAGGATAGCAGCCCTTGGAAAATATGCCGATTCGGAATATGAAAGAATCGGAAAATTGGCTGCACAATTTGGAATAGATAAACTGATTACAAAAGGATCCCTGGCTAAAGATTTAGGAAAAGCAGCTATAAGTGCCGGGATGAAAAAAGAGAATGTTTTCAATTCTTCTGACCCTGAAGACATACTGGAGATATTTGATAAATGGCTTCTCCCGGGTGATATCGTTTATTTTAAAACTGGGGGAGATGATGAAGCGTTCGAAACATTCATTTCCTATCTGAAATAAAGAGATTAACTCATTATAAAGATAACAGCGCTGCTGAAATAGCATCGCTTTTTTATTTTTAATTACCATCCCGGAAAACGATTTTTCAAAATCCATAAATAAAAAGGGTTTTCTTATAAATTCTGAGAATAGATAACTACATGATAAATGAGGAGGAACGTAGATGTTTCCCAACAAAGTAATTTCATCTTTCAACGAATTAGAATATTCCCTTTATAATTATATTACTCAACATGCCAATAAAGTGGTATATATGCGCATTCGCGAGCTTGCGGACGAGACACATGTATCCACTTCCACAATCCTCCGGTTTTGCCGTAAAAATGATTGTGAAGGCTTCTCAGAGTTTAAAGTAAAGCTAAAGCTGTATTTAGAAAAAAGTACAGTCAACAATTTAAAAAGCACACATCATGCATTATCAGAATTTGTTGAAAGAACCTTAAAGGGCGGATTTGAATCATATATCCAGGAATCATCACACCTTATAGCACGATCAGGTAGCGTTATTTTCCTCGGAATCGGCAGTTCCGGCATTATGGCTGAATATGGAGCACGTTATTTTTCAAGTCTGGGAAAATTTTCTCTGTACATTAAAGATCCTTTTTTCCCAATACATAACAGGCTTCTTGAAAACAGCATCACCATTGCCATGTCTGTGTCAGGGGAGACACACGAAATCATCAACTTAATAAAAAAACTGAAAGAGAAGGGAAGCACGATTATCAGCATCACCAATCAGAAAAACTGTACCATTGCCAATATTTCCGATTTAAATATTTCCTATTATGTTACGGAGGAATACATAGAAGAATCCAACATTACCAGCCAGATACCCGTGGTGTACATACTCGAATCTATTGCACGTGAAATTCACAGGAGCGGTAAAAGGGAATAAAAAACACCCTGTTTTTAAAATGTAACAATTACCAAGCAATGATACAAATTACAGAATATTCAAAACTCATTTACACTATTTTTGAAAGCGTATACAATTTGATCAAGGAGGAGGAGATGTCAATGATACATACAGGTAAGGGCCGCTTTCCTGATAACTTTCTTTGGGGTTCGGCCACAGCTGCCTATCAGGTAGAGGGCGCTTGGGATCAAGACGGGAAAGGGCCATCCGTTTGGGATACATACACAAAATTGCCTGGCACGACTTTTAAAGGAACTAACGGCGATGTTGCCGTAGACCACTATAACAGGTTCAGGGAAGATGTTGCATTAATGGCTGAAATGGGGCTGAAAGCATACCGTTTTTCCATTGCTTGGAGCAGGATATTCCCTAAGGGGAATGGAGAAACAAATGAGCAGGGACTTTTATTTTATGATCAGCTTATTGAAGAATTGCTCAGATATAAAATTGAACCGATTATTACGGTTTACCACTGGGATGTTCCGCAAGGTCTTATGGATGAATACGGGGCATGGGAATCAAGGCAGATCATTGAAGATTTTAATGATTATTGCATAACCCTTTATAAGCGCTACGGCAGCCGTGTAAAATATTGGGTCACTTTGAATGAACAAAATGTATTTATCGGTCTTGGCTATAAGTCAGGGATCCATCCTCCGGGCGTAAAAGATTTAAAAAGAATGTACAATGCCAATCATATTGCTAATTTGGCCAATGCCAAAGCAATACAGTCTTTCAGGAGATATGTGCCAGGAGGCAAGATAGGGCCAAGCTTTGCATATGGACCCAACTACCCATTCTCATGCCGCCCGGATGATGTGATGGCATTTGAAAACGCAGAAGATCTGAATAATCATTGGTGGCTGGATATCTATTGCTGGGGGAAATATCCAAAAGCATCATGGAAGTATTTAGAAGAAAATGATTTGGCGCCTGATATCCATGCAGGTGACTGGGAACTTCTTGAATTTGGCCGGCCTGATTTTATCGGCATCAATTATTACCGGACCGGTACAGTGGAAATGAATCCGGCTGATGGCGTTGGCCAGGGGGATATGAATACGACCGGCCAAAAAGGCACTACTCCGGAAAGCGGCGTTCCAGGACTGTATAAATCTATAAGAAACCCTCACTTAGAAGCTACCAATTGGGATTGGGAAATCGATCCCGAAGGTTTGCGCATTGGTCTCAGAAGACTTACAAGCAGGTATGGGCTGCCTATTTTGATCACTGAAAACGGACTGGGAGAGTTTGATACTTTAGAGGATCATGACATCATCAATGATGATTACCGGATAGATTACTTAAAATCACATGTTGAAGCCTGCCAGAATGCTATAAATGATGGTGTCATGCTGCTTGGATATTGTACTTGGTCATTTACAGACATCCTCAGCTGGCTGAACGGATATCAAAAAAGGTATGGTTTTGTATACATCAATCGTGATGAACACAGTGAAAAAGATTTACGGAGAATAAAGAAAAAAAGCTTTTACTGGTACAAAGAAGTCATCAAGTCGAATGGAAATCATTTGAGTTTTATTCCTTCACAAACTGAGGAATCCAGATAACATCCTAAATAAAAAGCATAGGGGGAAAAGTGATGAAAAAAATTCTGCTAGTATGTGCAGCCGGCATGTCTACAAGCCTTCTGGTGAACAAAATGAATGATGCTGCAAAAGAGAAAGGGATAGAAATTGATATATTTGCTTTACCTGTATCGGAATGCTCCAGTGTTTCTGCAGAAGTTGATGTGGTGCTGCTTGGCCCGCAAGTACGCTACCAAAAGCCGCAGGTGGATGCCATCATCGCTGGGAGGGTGCCTGTTGAAGTTATAGAGATGAGAGATTACGGAATGATGAATGGAAAAGCCATTCTAAGCAGGGCGCTGGACTTAATGAGCCAGTTTGAAGAAAATTGATAATTTTTATTATAGCTCCAATGAAATTTTTTAATAGAAGCTTAATCCACTAAAGGGGGAAAAATGAATGGGATTCATGGCGGGATTTGAGGGGTTCATGGAGAAGGCTCTGGTTCCAGTTGCAGCCAGGCTCAACTCACAAAGGCATATTGTTGCTATACGTGATGCCTTTATCTTAGCATTTCCGATTACATTGGCGGGATCCTTGATTGTACTGCTGAACTTTGCCGTCTTAGCACCGGACGGATTTATCGCAAAAATACTTTTCCTGAATAAGCTGTTTCCGCATCTTTCTGATTATCAGCATATTTTCACACCGGTGCTCAATGGTTCTTCCAATGTGCTGGCAATGTTCATTGTTTTTCTGGTTGCAAGGAATATGGCACTTGCCTTGAAAGCAGATGAGCTGCTTTGCGGACTGACTGCTTTATCTACATTTTTCATTATTTACCCTGCCTATAAAGTTGTTGATGGAGCAAGCTTCCTTTCTACGCAATGGCTGGGAGCTCAAGGCTTGTTTGTTGCCCTGATTGTAGGCTTGATTGTGGGTGAGCTTTTCAGCAGGCTGTCAAAGTCTAAAAAACTGCAGATTAACATGCCTGCTTCTGTTCCTCCGGCAGTAGCCCGAAGCTTCAAAGTGCTATTTCCTATCATCATCATTACCGTAGGATTTTCAGTTGCCAACGCGATCATTTTAGAAATTTATCCTAAAGGTTTACATGAACTTATTTATGCAGTCCTTCAAACTCCGCTTAAAAATCTGGGAACCAGTATTTTCTCGCTTGTTATTTTGGCTATTGTATCCAATCTACTTTGGGTATTTGGCATTCATGGACCTAATACGGTGGCAGCCATCCGTGAAGCCATGTTCGCTGAACCAAACCTTGAAAACCTGAATTATGTTGCACAGCATGGATCTGCATGGGGAGCTCCATACCCTGTCACATGGGCGATCAATGATGCATTTGCCAACTACGGCGGATCTGGAATGACATTAGGTTTGCTGATTGCTTTGTTCATTGTTTCTAAAAGGAAGGATTACCGGGAAATCGGAAAACTTTCAATCGCTCCAGGACTCTTTAATATTAATGAGCCTGTTATATTCGGATTGCCGGTAGTTCTTAATCCAATATTGATCATTCCTTTCATCCTTGTCCCGGCCATCAATGTTATTATCGGTTATACTGCCATTACCACTGGGCTCATTCCGCCAATTGCCTATCAGGTCCCATGGACAACACCTGGACCGTTAATCGCATTTTTAGGAACAGGCGGAAATTACATTGCATTGCTGATCGGATTTGTATGTCTGGCAGTTTCCACAATTGTTTACCTGCCATTCGTATTAGCATCAAATAAAGCTGCATCCGTTAATAATTCAAGCAGCAAGAAAAATCAGAAAGACCTTCCAGCATAAGGGAATAACAATGAATACTTATAAAATAAAATTTTATTGCGGACAAATTTCCTTTGTCCGCAAATTCTTTAATGAATATCAGGATGAAAAGGTAAAGACAGTTTTACTTTCAGAATCCAAAATAACAGCTGTTTTTGAGGTAGTCACTTCACTGTCAGGGCAAGAAGCGGAGCAGTATTTAATGGACAAATTCAAAAAATCGAAATACGGACCGGCTCTTTATTATACCGCTAGCTGTATAGAGTAAGCACAGAGGTGAGGACAATCGAAAAATACCTTGCGTTTGACATAGGCGGGACAGACATTAAATATTCTGTTCTCGACAAGGAAGGAAACTTCCTCCAGAAAGGGTCTTATCCATCAAACCGTTTTGACGGTTCAGCTATTTTGCAATCTATTATAGAACGGGCTTTACAGACGGAAGGATTGACCGGCATTGCACTAAGTGTGCCTGGATTTGTGGATCACAAAACAGGTTATATTGAGGTTGGCGGCGCTATTAGTGATTTTAATCACTTTAATATCAAGGAATATCTGGAAGAACAGCTGAACATAAGCGTTAGTGCTGAAAATGATGTGAACTGTGTTGCTTTAGGAGAAAAATGGAAAGGCAATGCACAGAATGAGTCAGACTTTCTTTGCATGACAATTGGGACGGGAATAGGAGGAGCAATCTTTATCGGAAACAAGCTCTACCGGGGAAGTTCAAATATGGCGGGTGAATTCGGATATATGATTACTCAGGGACTTCAGAATAATCTGGCCGAAAAATGCACTCTGAGCTATACGGGTTCAATATATGGGCTGCGTGAAAGGTTTGCAAAATATAAGGGAGTTAAAGTGGAAACTGTTACTGGCTTTGATGTTTTCGAGGCTTGCGATCAAGGAGAGCCACGCGCCCGGCATGAGGTTACTACCTTTTACAATAGCCTAGCAATAGCTGTTTATAATTTGCTGTTTATGTTCAACCCGAAGAAGCTTTTTATCGGCGGCGCGGTAAGCGAGAGAAAAGAACTTATCAGTGAGCTTACGTGGAGAATACAGAGTATGGGCTCATATGGCAAAGAATCTGCATTAGAATGCTGCGGGTTAAAAAATGATGCAGGTCTGCTCGGGGCGCTTTATCATCATTTGCAGGCTTGCACAAGTAAGATTTAAAAGGGCAGAAAGGGAGGATCAAAAGACGATGGAAGAAATGGAATTGACGGCATTTACTATTATCTCAAACGTAGGCACAGCCAAAAGTCTTGTCATGGAAGCTTTATATGCTGCTAGAGAAGGACGATTTGAAGAAGCAGAAAATAAGCTCAAAGAGTCGAAATCATATTTGATTGAGGGCCATAAATCTCATTCAGGCTTGATTCAGCAGGAGGCATCTGGAAAGAAACTTGAATTCTCCCTGATTATCATGCATGCAGAAGATCAAATGATGAGTGCTGAAACGATCGGCGATTTAGTTGCTGAAATGATTCTGATGTATAAGCAGATGGAGGCAATAAAAATCAAAATGGATGAGAGGCAGATTCAATAAATTTATTAATAAAATTTATTTACAGGAGGGTTTTTTATGAAACAAGGACTTAAAATAGTGACGATTGGCGGAGGGTCTAGCTATACACCAGAATTAATTGAAGGTTTTATCAAACGCCACGACGAACTTCCGGTCCGGGAGCTTTGGCTTGTTGATATAGAAGCAGGAAAAGAAAAACTTGAAATAGTCGGAAATCTTGCGAAAAGAATGGTTAAAAAAGCTGGACTACATATTGATATCCACTTAACCTTGGATAGAAGAGAAGCATTGAAAGGCGCTGACTTTGTTACTACCCAATTCCGGGTAGGCTTGCTTGATGCAAGGGCAAAGGATGAAAGGATTCCTCTGAAATATGGAGTAATTGGCCAGGAAACAAATGGGCCAGGAGGTTTATTTAAAGGACTGCGAACCATTCCTGTGATTCTTGGGATCTGCAAGGATATGGAAGAACTTTGCCCTGAAGCATGGCTGGTTAATTTCACAAATCCTGCAGGCATGGTCACAGAAGCGGTTCTCCGCTACAGCAAAATCAAGAAGGTTGTAGGCTTATGCAATGTACCAATCGGTATGAGGATGGGGATAGCTAAGTCACTCGAAGTCGATCCATCACGTGTGTCAGTTAATTTTGCAGGATTGAACCATATGGTTTTCGGTCTTGATGTATTTTTAGATGGTGTCAGTGTAAAACAACAAGTCATTGATGCAATGTCAGATCCTGAAAATAAAATGACAATGAAAAATATAGCAGGACTATCATGGGACCCTGACTTTATTAAGGGGCTAGGTGTTATACCATGCGGATATCATCGGTATTATTACAAAACCAACGAAATGCTGGAAGAAGAAATGGAAGCGTCGGCATCCTCCGGTACACGTGCAGAAGTGGTACAGGCTCTTGAGAAGGATTTGTTTGAACTCTATAAAGATCCAGAGCTTTCCATAAAGCCGCCACAGCTTGAAAAACGCGGAGGCGCATTTTATAGCGACGCAGCCTGCAGCCTGATTAATTCCATTTATAATGATAAACGGGATATCCAGCCGGTTAATACGATGAATAATGGTGCAATTGCCAGCATTCCAGATGATTCTGCTGTTGAAATCAATTGTGTAATAACAAAGGATGGACCTAAACCTATAGCAATCGGAGACCTTCCTATTGCAGTGCGCGGGCTTGTACAGCAGATTAAGTCCTTTGAAAGAGTGGCTGCTGAAGCTGCAGTTACTGGAAATTATCATACAGCGCTCGTAGCAATGACAATAAATCCTTTAGTGCCATCCGATACCATTGCAAAGAAGATTCTGGATGAAATGCTTGAAGCACATAAAGAACACTTGCCGCAATTTTTTCAGAAAGCAGTACAGTAAATCTGCTAAAGAGACAGGGGGAACTCCTGTCTCTTTTTGATTTTTCCGTTATTAAATATTACTACTTTATATATATTTCCCATTTCTAATTAATCGCCTCAGTGTCCCTGCCAGGTTCACATATGTGCTTGTCAAAAACAGGTAAACCTTCTAATCTTTCGCTTATGAACATATTGGGAGGTTTTCTTTTTTAACTGCTAGGGGAAATATCCAGTATTGATGTTATGATGCAGGAGGAATTGATTATGGATTTGAATACAGGAAAATTATATTGGAATGGTACACTGAAAAAAAATATGGAATTTCCTCCTTTAGAGGAAGATATCACTTGTGACGTTGTAATCGTCGGAAGCGGATCTTCAGGTGCTCATTGTGCCTATTTTATGGCTGAAACAGGATTGAAAGTGGTTCTTGTGGATAAAAGAGACATAAGCGGCGGAAGTACATCTGCTAATACTGGCCTGCTTCAGTTTTCGAATGACAAGTCCCTGACTTCCCTTATACATACTTTTGGTGTGGAAGCTGCAGTCAGGCATGTCAAACTATGCGCGCAGGCCCTTCAAACCCTGGGAAACAAAATTGTGCCAAGCCTTGAAGATGATCCGGATTTCAGGTTTCGCCAAAGCCTTTACTTTGCTTCTGGCAATGAAGATGTTCCAATGCTCCAAGAAGAATACCAGCAATTAATAAAATATGGTTTTCATGCAACGTACCTGACACAAAATGAAATAAATAAAATCTTTCCTTTTTCAAAACCAGCCGCACTAATTACAGATGGAGATGCAGAAATTAATCCTTATAAAAATGCCCATTATTTAATTAAATATGCCCAGGACAAAGGGGTAAGGATTTTTTCGAACACCAGGATTAATGGGAAAATATTAAAAGAAGATAAAACAATATTATATACAGATCAAGGGTTTTCTATTTCTGCTGATAAGGTTATTTTTGCGACAGGCTACGAAGCACAGGAAGAGGTATCAGAAAGAAATGCTCAAGTAGTCAGCTCCTATGCAATTGCTACAAACCCTGTTTATGATGACATCGGGTGGAAAGAAGATATGATGATATGGGAAACAGCACGGCCCTATATTTATGCACGCCGAACAGCAGACCGGCGCATAATAATAGGTGGCCTTGATGAATATACCACATACAGGAACAAAAGAGATTCCATGATCATTCATAAAAGAGATAAGCTTATTGAAGAGCTCAGCAAACTATTTCCTTCGCTTCAGGGGAATGTGAAAGCAGAATTTTACTGGGGAGCTTTTTTTGGGGAAAGCAGGGATGGACTTCCCTCGATAGGAATGTATGAAAACTATCCAAATTGCTACTTTCTGCTGGGATACGGCGGAAATGGAACAGTGTACAGCATTATTCTTTCTCAAATAATCCGGGATTTAATTACAAAAGGGTCACATCCAGACATAGAGCTATACAGATCTGGCGGGAAAGCCCGGAAAGAGTCTATTGCAGCAATTTAGAAAAGCAGGCGCTTGCCTGTTTTTTTATTTTGATATATTTCCAGAATGCTATAGTTAGGTTTGGTAATTTATGACAAAGAGTCTTGTAGCTCATACTCGCAGAGTGGCCAAATAGGCAAACATTAAGAGTATTAATAGATTTATAGGATATTTAAAATTATAATAAAATAGAAGATTTTAAATAATATGAAAAAGGTGATAAAAACATGCTAAAACTTCTGAAAACATTGACAGACCTTGCCGGGCCATGCGGGTATGAGCAAAATGTATCCTATTATATAGAGGAATACTTAAGAAACAAAGTAGATTCAGTTTCCATTGATAGGATCGGCAACGTTATTGCCATAAAAAAGGGGGACAGGCCTGGCCCCAGAATTCTCATTACTTCCCATATGGATGAGGTAGGCTTTATCGTTAAAAAAATTGAAGAAAATGGACTTCTCCGTTTTGAGAAGCTTGGCGGCCATGATGACCGGATATTATTGGCCAAGACTGTTAATTTGCTTGGAGATAAAGGTAATATCAGCGGTGTGATAGGCACAATGTCAGCCCATTATGTAAAATTTGATGATGCAAAAAAGGTGCGCAGTCATCAGAATATGTATATTGATATAGGCGCATCCTCCAGAGAGGAAGCAGAAAGCCTTGGAATTGAAATTGGTACGCCAGTTACTTGGGAACCAAATTTTAAATTGATAGGCCCTGAGGAAAAGCCTAAAATCCGTTCTAAAGCCTTGGATGATCGTGCAGGATGTACAGTAATGATCCAAGCTTTGGAAGAATTAAATGAAACATCATTCGCAGGAGAAATTGTCCTTCTCTTTGCGGTACAGGAAGAAGTAGGCTTGCGGGGAGCTAAAACAGCATCAGAGCATATTATGGCAGACGCAGCAATAGCAATCGATACGACAGCAGTCAGTGATACACCAGAAGAGACCATGGATCGCAGCTTAATGCTTGGTGCCGGAACGGGAATAAAGGTTATGGATTTCAGTCTAATTGTACCTAGAACTATGAAAAATCTCCTTATTTCTTTGGCAAAATCAGAAAACATCCCATATCAGCTCGAGGTTTTCCCTGGAATCGGTACAGACGGAGGGGCAGTGAACTACGCAAATAGAGGCATTCCAACAGGTGTTCTTTCCATCCCTTCAAGATATGCCCACTCACCTGCAGAAGTCATCGATCTCAGTGATCTGGAAGCAACAAAAGATTTACTGAAAGCCTTTATACTCATCATGGAGGAAAACCAGTCTTTTTCATTTTGAACAATAAGATAAACACAACAAAAAGCAGGGTCATTTCCTTCATGGAACTGACTCTGCTTTTTCGCTCCTTTATTAAAACAGTCTAAAATAAGGCACTTTTCATAAAGAATGTTGTTTCTTAATATTTTCTGTGAAGCGATCCTGTTGTAAATCCGGGTTGATTGGAGTGTAAGGTGCGAGACTTATGCGGGATTAGCGGGAAGGTGAGACCCGCTGCGAAGGAGGCTTACCGCCCGCCCAGCGGAAAACAACCCTTTGTTACAAAGCAGCAAATCAGGAAACCCGTTTCATGACAATTACTTCAAACTAAAACTCTCAAAAACAAGGCAGCCCGGATTCTCTCAGGCTGCCCATAATTAGTTTTACTGTTTTCGCTGTTTTTTAGCTTTCTTGAAGAAGAAAAGCTCATATACAACAGGAACAATGATTAATGTTAACAATGTTGAAGATGTAAGACCCCCGATTACTGTAATTGCAAGGCCTTTTGAAATTAGGGTTCCTGTGGAAGATGTTAATGCCAATGGTATCAATGCTGTAATCGTTGCAAAAGCAGTCATTAATATAGGGCGGAGCCTAGTTTTTCCTGCTTCAATCAGCGAGTCACGGATTGTTAAGCCACGGTCCCGGTTTTGCCCGACTCTGTCAACAAGTACTATGGCATTGGTGGTAACAATTCCGATAAGCATTAAGAATCCAATCATTACACTAACCGATAACGGCTCTTTTGTAATAAATAATCCGATTAAGGAACCTACTGGAACAAATATCAGGGACGAAAGGATAACAAATGGTATACGAGCTCTTCCAAATGTGATTAGCATGGTCAGATACACAAGACCAATAGCTACAGCAATAGCAATGCCAAGGCTTTGGAATACCTGGGCCGTATCATCGCTTCCTCCGCCGCTTTCAAGTGACACAGATTTTGGAAGGCTAAGATCTGATTTAACCCCATCAGATATTTTTTTCGTAACCGCCTGCACATCATTGCCTTTTACCTGTGCGGTTACACGGGCATATACTTTGCCATCAAGTCTCTGAATAGAAGTAAAGCTGGCTGACTTTTTCACATTCGCGGCTTTCGATAAGGGTACAGGGCCTTTATTTGAGAAAATCATCACATTCTTCAAATCCTCCGGAGAGTTAAGGCCTTCGCTATAGGAAAGCTGGACGCTTTGAAGTTTTCCATTAAGCTTAAGCTCACCGGCATCCAGTGGGCTAGTCTGGTCATTGATGGTACCGAGAATCTGTCCTCCGCTTAATCCAAGGGCAGCTGCTTTTTCAGGGTCTATTTCAACCAGATACTGAGTTTGTTTGTCTGAGAAATTATTTGTAACATATTTCAGGTCTTTATCTTTATTCATATAGTTTTCAACCTGTTTGGAAGCCTTTTGCAAAGCATCCAGATTGTTCGAATAAAGGTCGATATCTACATTATTATTAGTTGGGGGACCGCTGGTGTTAAGCTCCGCTATAGTAATTTTCGTTTCGGGAGCATCATTTTCAGTAATTTTTTCAAACTCTTTTTGAAGTTTTTTAATGGAAGCTTCAACATCTGCATTTTCTTTTAAATTAATAAAATAGCTTGCCTTATTTTCAAGCTTCAGGTTAGTTTGATAATCACGGCTGCCGATGCTTGCCGTTACTTGCTTAACATACTCTTTTCCATCCAGTATTTTTTCGATATCCCTAGAAACTTTATCTGTTTTTTCTAATGAAGATGCTGCCGGGAGTTCAATGGAGGCATTTAATGTGCGCTGTTCTTCATTTGGTATGAAAGTAAAGCCAAGAGTTGGCACAATGGTAAAAGAACCAGCTAACAATAATATTGAAACAATTAAGATGATGATCTTATGATTAAGAGAAGCAGATATCATTCTGCCGTACACTCGCTGAAGTGCCCCTTCTTTTTCTTCCTTCGGTATTTTCTTGAAAGCAAACTTTGCCATAATAGGGACGATAGTTACTGCCACTAATAATGAGGCAAGAAGTGAGAAAACAATAGTCAGTGCAAAAGGAAGGAAGAACTTCCCTGTAATTCCGCCTACAAAACCAAGAGGGAGGAATACAACGACAGTGGTAATCGTAGAAGAGGTAACAGCTTTCAAAATTTCCTTCGTCGATTCCAGAATGGCATGATTGGTCATTCCTTCTGGAGATTTACGTACCCTCCTGAATATATTTTCAATGACAACGATACTATCATCCACTACCCGGCCGACTGCAACAGCCATGCCGCCCAAAGTCATTATATTAAGCGACACATCCAGCTGTTTAAGGAAAATCGCCGATATAAGCAGGGAGAGAGGAATTGATATAATCGCAATTAATGTCGCACGGATATTCCTAAGGAAAAGGAGGACGGCAATGGATGCGAATAAAGCTCCAAGGAGGCCTTCTTTAACAAGAGAAGATACAGATTTTTTTACGTCTTCTGCTGAATCAAGACCGATAGAATAATCGAGCTTATTGTCATATTTTTTTAATACCTTCATGACCCCGTCAGCCACTTCAACTGTATTGGCATCCTGTTTTTTTGTAATAGCCATAGACAGAGAGCTTTTAAGGTTATACCGCGTTTTTTCCTCCTGCTTTGTAACAGTTTCCACTTTGGCTATATCTTTTAACAACAAAATGGACTTCGCTGCTTCTTGTCCTTGTCCTGCACTGCTGCCGGGCTGCACTGTATTTTTGGCAGCTGCCTGGACAGTGGTGGAATTAAGCCGCAAACCTTGCAGTTCTTTTACTGTATCCAATTTTTCTTCTACGCGAACCGGGATCTTTACATCAGAATCCTTCAGTTGTCCAGCTGGGAATGAAATAAATTTTTCATTGATTTGATCTTTAATGGAACTTAGGCTTAAACCAGATTGTTCTGCCTTTTTCTTGTCGACGGTTACCTGCACCAATTGATCCTTAATGCCGCCAACAGAGACGCTGTTTACTCCATTTATTTTTTTTAGCTCCGGTATTACATCTTCTTTAAGCAGCTTATCAATATTAGTTGAGCCTTTGCCAAATAGAGAAATATTGTAAATAGGGAAAGAGCCGAATGACAATCGATTAAGCTTCACACTAACTTTGTCAGGCAAACCCGCATCTTTCACAAGAGAATTCATTTGCTGTTCAATTTTATCTAAATCTGTGTTAAACGGAAATTCTGCATTCACAACTCCCACGCTTTCGTAAGCGGAGCTTTGAATGGTTTTGACACCCTCAATCGACTTGAATTGATCTTCTAACTTTGAAACTACCTGAGTGCTGACATCATCCGGCGAAGCACCAGGATACACGATTTCTGCAGTAATCTGCGGGAACTCAATATCAGGAAACTGGGTTACCTGAAGCTTTGAAAAAGAATAAATCCCTCCCAAAATAAATAAAAAAGAAATGATAAAGATAGCTGCAGCATTTTTCAAACTGAATTTTGTTAAAAAACTCATCCGGAATTTCCCCTCATTTCATCTTTGTATTTTACTTATCAAATGATAAACAGTTTGCAAAAAAGTACAGAAAACTTGTCGCGCTATTTCCCTGTCAGGCCATAAAGGAGGACATGGACAACTAACTTTGCATGCTTTATTGTTTTCTCCTTAATTTCTTTTTCTGTAAGGTTTTTAATTGGAAAGGAGTGACTCAGCATACTAAGTAAAATATAAGACATGCTAACTGGATTTGTTTCTGTGCCTTCCGAATTTTTTAATATCCCGTGTTTCTGTCCTTCTTCAAAAATTCCTGCAATTGGCAGCAGATATGCGTTGAACCACCATTTTTCGATGGATGGCTGAAATTCTTCCGGCAGCTCGTGCCTAATATCATGAAACATTTGTGACAGGTTTTGCGGACTATTCACCAAAATATAGTGAATGACCTCGTAAAGCCTGTCTTCTATACTGCTTGATCTTTTTATGATTCGTTCAATGGCAGATTGAGCTGTCTTAAGCTCATCCTGCAAAACAGCTACATACAAATCATTTTTATTAGAAAAATGATGGTACAATGCAGGCTGTGTCAAGCCGCATGCTTCAGAAATCTTCCTTGTGGAAACTGCCCTGTAGCCAAGCTCCATAAATAACTTCTGGGCCGTGCTAATAATGGTAGTTCTGGTTTCGCCCATGCTGGTTTCTGAAGAATCGTGTCTCTTTTTCATTTTGAAGATCTCCTTTGCAAGCTCACGAGGAGCGTAATACAGGCTCCTTTCTAAAATGACTGAATTAAATTTATCAACTGATAAGGAAAAATTACTTAAGTCCTAAATTGATCGGCTTTAAGTTATTTGAAGAATACCATCATTCTTACTTCAATACAATTCAAAACCTGCAGTGAATGTGCTAAGTGAAACTATCGAAAAAATAAACATTATGTGAGTCACATAATGAATCTTTAAGCATACGGTCAAACAGAACGGCGATATAAAAAAAGGGGCCTCATTAAATAGGCTCCTTTTTGGGTTATTGGGGGCTTGCAACAAAGCTATATCCAAGCTTTCTTAGCGTTTCAGCCATTATCTGATAGCCTAGGCTATTTGGATGGATGCCATCCATTGAAAGCAATTCTTTTTCACGGCCTTTAAAAGCTGCGTATATGTTGGCAATCTCAACGTGAGGGGCGTTGCCGAACTTCTGGATGTGCTCGTTGAAATTTGTGATCCACCTATCAGCTAAGCTTACTTGAGGAAGCGGATTATACAGGTTAAGAATCCTGACCGCATATGGCGAATCGTTATTCCGTTTTATTTTATATATTTTAGATATAATCTCTGAAAAATTTTGCTGAGCAGAATCCAATGTTTCAGCGAAAATTTTTTCATCCCTGTGCTGCTCATATTTTCTAAGGGCGTGAATTAAATCATTTCCTCCGCCTGTAATTGTTATCACATCTGCACTCTCTACCCACTGTACGACAAACCGGTTATTAAGGAATCTGGAGATATCTCCTGTTTCAATCCCCGTTCGGGCTTTGACCTGAAGAGCTACTCTTTCTTGCAGGTCTTCTTCCAGCATTTTTTTATATCTTTGAACAAAACCAGGAGAGAAAAGAGGGGTTCCTGTACCGATTGTCAGGGAATCTCCCAAGGCTGTATAGTGAATGGCCATATTATTCCTCCAATACACATTTTATATAAGCAGCTACTTTAGCTGAATTGACTTCTTAAAGAGCTTGACTTAACTGCCCTGAATGCCCGGTACCCAAGCTTATCGCCATATGATAATGTCAAAAGCTGATGCTTTTGCATAATTTCATCAAATGCTTGATTTGCAGGAACTTGGGGCATGCTTGCAAAATCAGATATAGGCATCTCTTCCAATTCTTTTAATATAGTATTCGATTTAAGGATCCGTACACCTTTGAAACCTGCTAAATTATGAGCCTTCAGCCATTCCTTCTCTGTTAAAATTTCTTTCATTTGATAAAAATTTTTCAATTCTGCCTTTTCTTCTTTTTTTAAAGTGGGTTCAGCAGTCATATCAATATGAAGCAAGACGCCTCCTCTTTTAAGGACCCTGTGAAGCTCTCTCAGGGTATTATTAATATTCGTAAAGGCTATTGATGACTCGGCGATAATATAATCAAAGCTGCCATCATCAAATGGCATCGCCTCCATAGAATTTTGTAAGCTCTGAATCGGAATTTTTTCATGCTTAAAGCGCTGTAAAGCTTTTTTGATCATTTCAGGATGCTTGTCAATAGCTGTAACCTGGCACGAAAATGTCCTGAAAAGATAGGAAGATGTTTGCCCCGTTCCGCATCCGGCATCAAGCACAGTTGTCTTATCCGATATTTTTTCTTTTGCCAATATCTTCTTTGTAAGCCCGAAACCTCCCGGATGGGCGCCTTCAATACCATAAAATGCCAGGACATCCTGATAGGTCAGATACACGGCTTCAACTCCTAATGTATTTGTTTTTTGTTTTATACTATGTATCCACTAATGAGATGAATGGGCATATAAAGCACTTTTAACTGAAAAGCACTGATTTTTTGCCCTCATTTGTGTGTATGTCCATTCGAAAAAAAAACTCTTGCATATCTTATAAAAAAAGGAGGTGCATACCACATTATGGGAAATAATAATTATTATGGAATGTGTAAAAAAGGTATCGGCAGAGCAGTTGAAATCAGAACTAACCGGGGCACAGTTCATCGGGGCATTATTGAAAGAGTAACCCCTAACAGGGTTTACCTCCGGCCATTAACAGGCGGCGGCAATAACTATCGGGGTTACGGTTATGGATATGGAGGTGGCTACGGCTGGGGCTGGGGCGGCGCAGCTGCAGGCTTTGCATTAGGCGCCATTACATCTCTTGCTTTTCTTGCATTTTTATGGTGATTTGAATGTAGAGGAAAGAGTTTGGCATGCAAACAGAAATATGATTTAACCAAGAGGTGCTTAAAGCACCTCTTTGCTTTTTCCCCAAAGAAATGAACTCAGTATCCATATAGCGGGGATACAAATAGTATTTCTTGGTATAGCGTATGATACTGGGATAAAGAATAAGAGTAACAGTTGCCAGCTTTTGGAGGGGATTTCTCTAAAACTGGAACATAAAGGAGATGTTACTATGAAACAAACGATTGCTGACTTATTAATCGATTCATTGCTTCATGCTGGGGTAAAACGAATTTATGGAATTGTAGGCGATTCTCTTAATGCCGTCCTCGATTCCATCCGAAGCTCTGGAAAAATAGAATGGATATCCGTGCGGCATGAAGAAGTTGCTGCTTTTGCAGCAGGCTCCGATTCCATCTTAACCGGAAGTATTGCTGTTTGTGCAGGCAGCAGCGGTCCTGGAAATTTACACTTGATTAATGGATTGTATGATTGCCACCGTAGCCGGATTCCTGTACTCGCCATCGCTGCTCATATTCCAAGCAGTGAAATAGGGGGGGAATATTTTCAGGCGACGCGTCCGGAACAGTTATTCAAAGACTGTAGCCATTTTGCGGAAGTAATGACAAGGCCTGAACAAATGCCGCGTCTTGTAACACTTGCCCTTCAGCAGGCAGTTTCCAAAAAGGGGGTATCCGTTTTGGTTCTTCCGGGGGATATTGCGGCCTTGCCGGATACAGAAACAGTTCCTGACCAAGTCATCCACCTTACAAATCCAGTGATCCGACCATCTGAAGAAGAACTGAGCCGGCTGGCTGAGTATCTGAACCATGGCAAAAAAATCACTTTATTATGCGGGGCAGGGTGTGAAGGATCACATAGTGAATTAATGAAGCTCTGCAGTAAGCTTAAGTCTCCAATGGTAATCGCTTTAAGAGGGAAAGAACATTTGGAGTACGACAATCCCTATTCTGTTGGCCTGACGGGGCTTATCGGCTATTCTTCCGGCTACCATGCAATGATGAACTGTGATGTTTTGCTAATGCTTGGCACTGATTTTCCGTACCGGCAATTCTTCCCCAAAAAAGCTGTCATCCTTCAAGTAGACATCCGTGCGGAGCATCTTGGAAGAAGAGCAAATTTAACAATGGGCCTATGCGGAAATGTTAAAGATACTGTAGAATGCCTGCTTCCATATTTAACAAAAGAACATGATTCCAGCCATCTTGATAAGTACACGGATCATTATAAGGAAGTTCGAAAGGGACTCGATAAGCTGGCAGCAGGAAAACCGGGAAGAAAACCGATTCATCCTCAGTATCTTACCAAACTTGTAAGTGATCTGGCAGAGGAAGACGCTATTTTTACTTGTGACGTAGGCACTCCGACATTATGGGCAGCACGATATCTTCAAATGAATGGGAAAAGGAGACTGCTTGGGTCCTTTAATCACGGAACAATGGCCAATGCTTTGCCGCAGGCTATAGGGGCCCAGACCTCAAAAAAAGGCAGGCAGGTTATTGCACTGTGCGGAGATGGAGGTCTCTCCATGCTTATGGGAGATTTGCTTACAGTAAAACAATATAATCTGCCAATAAAAATTGTTGTGTTCAATAACAGTTCATTGAACTTTGTTGAATTGGAAATGAAGGCATCCGGCTATTTAGAAACTGGTACAAGCCTTAATAACCCTAATTTTGCAGCAGTTGCACAAGCACTTGGCATTAAAGGCTTCCGGGCAGAAGACCCGGGAGAGCTGGAAGAAACAATTCGATCCGCCTTTTCACACGCCGGGCCAGCACTTCTTGATATCTCTGTAAACCGCCAAGAGCTTTCTCTTCCTCCTAAAATTAAATTTGAACAAGCACATGGTTTTACTTTATGGATGCTAAAGGCCGTCCTCAATGGCCATGGAAGTGAATTGATCGAACTAGCCAAAACTAATTTGAGGAGATAATGAGTCTGAATAAAGGAGAAACAGCATGGAATTCAATTGTTTCAGGATTGAGGCAAGTCTGGACGGAGAAGGGGAATTTAAATTTAATGCAGTATGGAATGAAAAAAAACTAAGAGAAGTTGACCAGTTAGAAATTAGAGACATATCAGCATTAAAAGATCATTATTCTATAACATCAAGGCCATCCGGCAAAAGCAAATGCATCATTTCAATCGAAGATATATATGCCGGCTGGATTGCTGCACAATGTGAAATTAGCTTAAATGACATTCAAAATGGGAGAATTGACTGTGGAAATATTGAGATTGTCATGAGATGATCCTTTTCCACCTCCATATGGTTAAAATTAGAAAACATAAAACAAGGCAATTTTTATCATCCTATTATAGTAAGCAATATCGAAAAAGGAGATGAAACCCCAATGACTGTAATCAACCAGGTCAAAACCACACTGGCAGGTTTAAAAGGCGCCCAAGCTAACTTTGAAGCTTTTGCTCTTGGAACAGATAACCAGCAGGCAAAACAGCTTTACCAGGATGCAGCCCAGCAAACCCAAACAATTGTTGATAGTCTTTCTCCGCGCATTCAGGAAATGGAGCAGGAAGAACCCCAATATAAACAATAAATTCGCACCAAAAGGGGCTGGCAATCTCAGCCAGCTCTTTTATATGAACAATGTTTACATACAACCCAAGACAGCACAAATCAAGATTAAAAGTAGGTGTTTATATGTCCAGCAATAAAAAGAAAAAACTGACCCCTGTGCAGCAGGAATATCAAAAACTGCAATCACAGATTGAAATAAAGAGGCCTGTGTTTATGAATTGCATACGGGCATTTGTAATTGGAGGTCTCATTTGCCTGATTGGTCAAGCTATTTCCTTAGTGTATATGCACTTTTTTAACTTTACAGGCCAGACAGTCGGAAATCCCGTTGCTGGTACAATGATCTTTTTGTCAATGCTTTTAACTGGATTTGGAGTTTATGACCGAATCGCCCAATTTGCAGGTGCCGGATCGGCTGTACCTTTAACCGGATTCGGGAATGCAGTCATTTCAGCTGCAATTGAGCACCGTACAGAAGGATTTGTACTGGGAGTCGGAGGAAATATTTTCAAATTAGCAGGTTCTGTCATTGTTTTTGGAGTTTTTTCAGCCTTTGTGGTTGCCATGATTAAGACAATCCTCATCAAATGGGGGGGACTATAATGCTTACCGGGCATCGTACGTGGATTTTCGAAAACAAACCAGTAATTATATCCTCCTCAGCAATTGGGGGGCCTTTTGAAGCAAACGGACCGCTATCAGATGACTTTGACCTGCTTCATGCAGATTTGTGGCTTAAACAGGATTCCTATGAAAAGGCTCATAGAGTTCTTTTAGAGGAAGCCTGCCAAAAAGCGATCGAGAAAGCTGGGCTTCAAAAAGAGCAGATTCAATTTTTCCTGGGCGGAGACCTTATCAACCAGATTACACCTACAAGCTTTGCGTTAAGAACCATGGGAACTCCATATTTAGGCTTATTTGGAGCCTGCTCGACTTCAATGGAAGGGCTCGCTCTTGGAGCATACCTTGTCAATACTTCCGGTGCCAAGTATTTAATGACCGGAGCATCCAGTCACAACGCAGCTGTTGAAAAACAATTCCGGTATCCCACAGAATACGGAGGGCAGAAACCCCCAACCGCACAGTGGACAGTTACAGGGGCAGGCGTTGCCTTGCTGAGTGACCAGGGAAATGGCCCTCGTGTTACATCAGCAACTGTCGGGCGCGTCATTGATATGGGTTTAAGCGATCCTTTTAATATGGGTGGAGCCATGGCACCGGCGGCTGTAGATACGATTGAGGCACATTTTAAGGAAAGGAATATTGACCCTTCCTATTATGATTTGATCGTGACTGGAGACCTTGGGAGTATTGGCCATGAAGTGTCTCTGCAGCTGTTAAAAAAGCATGGAGTCAAAATTAATGAAAGTCAATACAAGGATTGCGGGATGATGATATACAAGAAAGGGCAGCCTGTTCTTGCAGGAGCGAGCGGTCCTGGCTGCTCGGCGACAGTTGTTTATGGCCACTTGCTGAACGCCATGAAAAAAGGTGAATTAAACAAAATTCTGGTGGTTGCAACAGGTGCTCTCCTATCTCCATTATCCTTTCAGCAAAAAGAAACGATACCATGTATTGCCCATGCAGTGTCCATTGAGTCCGACATGGTTCCGTGAATGAAAAATACTTAAAGATTGTAGGTGAACGAAGGTGACAACAGCATCAGCAGTAAAACAGTGTCTTGCTAACCTGAAGGGTATTGAATCTGAATTATCTGGCCTTGCTATAAGAACAGAAGATGAAGAATCACAGCGAAAACTCCATCAAGCGATGATGACTGTGCATGAAATCGTGTTGGATGTGGAACGCAGAGCAGGGGAAATGGAGCAGGAAGAGCCAACTTACAAGGGATTTTAACTCATCAAAGCAGGAGGTGTTAGGCATGCCTGATTGGATCAATATAATATTCAGGTCTTTCTTCTTCTTGGTTGTCCTGTTTTTTATCACAAAGTGGCTGGGCAAAAAACAGATTTCTCAGCTCTCATTTTTTGAGTATGTTACCGGCATTACAATCGGTAGCATCGGAGCAGAAGTAGCCACAAAGATTGAACACAGCCTCATCAATGGATTGGTATCTATATCAACTTTTGCTTTAGCGCCCTTTATAGTAGGCTTGATATCTTTAAAAAGCAAATCATTCCGTGGTTTTGTAGAAGGTAGAGGAACAGTATTTATTAAAGACGGCAAAATCATGGAGGATAACTTAAAAAAAGAGAAATACACTACTGACGAGTTACTTGAACTGCTTCGAAAAAAGGATGTATTTAACGTTGCAGATGTTGAGTTCGCTGTTCTTGAAGCAACCGGGGACCTGACCGCAATGCTAAAAAAAGAAAAACAGCCATTGACCCCCAAAGATCTTCAAATGAATATGGCACCCATTAAAGAATCCCAAGCTGTCATTATGGATGGAGAAATAATGGATGAACCATTATCTACAGCAGGGAAGAATCACAAGTGGCTGCACACGGAATTATCTAAAATGGGTATTACAGTTGAAAATGTATTTCTTGGCCAAATTGACTCATACGGAGAGCTGACCGTTGATCTTTTTGATGATAAACTCAAGGTAGCATCCCCGCAGGAAAGGCCGCTCCTGCTGGCATCATTCAAAAAATGCCAGGCAGATTTAGAGCTCTTTGCCCTAGGAACGGACTCGCAGGATGCTAAAAATATGTATCATAAAAACAGTTTAAAACTGCAAAAAGCGATTGATGATGTCAAAGCAATTTTAATTAGCTGAAAAAGCAGAGGTTTTTCAATCCTCTGTCTTTTTTTGCTACTGGAGATTTGAGGCTTGTCCATGAACATCGAGGAAAAAAGAACAGATAAAATCTGTCCTTTTAACTATACGTTCCTAAAAATTAGTATAGTCCTGCACATGAACATCCAATGATGATCAATAAAATAAACAGAACAACTATTAAAGCAAAGCCGCTGCCGTAACCGCCGTCACCCATATTTATACCTCCATTCCTTATTTAAGACCTTAGCTTTCCTTAAGACCAGCACACCGCACCAATAATGATTAATAAAATGAATAACACAACGATTAGTGCAAAGCCGCTACCATAGCCGGTAGAAACAGGTGCTGTGTATCCATATCCGCATCCGCCAAAGCACATTGAATATTTCCTCCTTAAAAGGGTACTCGGAGCCGCATAAATGCAATTCCTAATGCTATGTTATGTAGCAAGACAGCAGTTGTTACGGACAATCATCCAGAAAGATGAGAAAAGGGCATGCGGGATAATAACCCTTGTTAGCAATAAAGATTAGTTAAAAAAAGAAAATTATTTGAAATAATTTTTTACTCTTGATAAACTAAATAGTCAGTTTAATCAAATCCCGGGAAAGGAGAGTTAAAATGCCTAAAGTGTCGGATGATTATAAAGAGAAGAAACGGGAACATTTATTGGAAAGTGCCTTAAAATGTTTTGGCGAAAAAGGGTATCAGGCAGCCACTATGGATGATATTGTGGTTTATTCCAAAACAAGCAAGGGCTTAATTTATAATTATTTTAAAAGTAAGGAAGAACTTTACATATCTCTTATGGAAGAACGGACGAAAAAGTCTTTTGGGCAGCTCATTGAACGATTCACTTCTATCCCTTCTGCAAAAGAAAAAATACAAACTTTGTTCCTCATCTATAAAGAAAGACCTCAGACATCTGAGTGGAGAAATTTAATCAGTGTTCATATGGAATTCTGGATCAATTCCGCAAAACAGGACAATTTGCGTGAAATTATGAAAAATCGGTACAAAGAACAATACAGGCTTTTTATGGCTAATATTATAGAAGAAGGAAAAATGAAGGGGGAGTTTAAAAAAGAGGTTTCTTCTGAAGCTGCCGGCAGTTTGTTTTGGGCAATGGTTGATGGCATTTGCCTGCACTATTCCGTTGTCGCAGAAGATTACGCGTATAGGGAACATTTTGAAGCAGCTGAAGATATGTACATGAATTATCTCCTTCTCTAAAAACCCGAAAAATCAGGCTGGACCAATAAGGTCCTCCTGATTTTTTAGTGATGTAACTGAATAATTTCTCCGGGATTCCCCATTTCTCCATAAAATTTAGGGGCATATTTTCTGCATCACATCAAAAAGATTCACTGAGCTATACAAAGTTTGGATGTGAACCTTTTGCATAATTTTAAAAGTTGTTTGACAATTCCAAGGGCAGTGAATAAAATAAACTTAACAGTCAGTTTTATTTATTTGCATAAATAAATGGAGGTTTTTTATATGATGGTAAATAACACATTAACAACCGATAGACTCGTGCTGCGGCCGTTCGAGCTTGTTGAGGATATGGAAGGTATATGCATCGATAGCTGCCCAGCATGAGGTAGGGAAGCGGCTTCCAAAAAGAGGGGGCTACACATACGAAGAAGCAAAATCAATGATGAAAAATTATATAAAACATTGGGAAGAGGAGGGTTATGGGCCATGGGCATTGAACAAAAAGGATGGTACTTTAATCGGACATATAGGTTTGAATAAAATATCAGACTTAGGAGAGGTTGAGCTTTTATATGCAATAGAAAAGGAAAGCTGGGGAATGGGGTATGCAAGTGAAGCGGCAGCTGCTTCGGTTTCATTTGCTTTTAATACACTTGGACTTGAAAAATTAATCGGGCTGATCAAGCATGATAATGATCGTTCAAGAAGAGTGCTGGAAAAAGCGGGAATGACATATGTGAAGGAAATCAGGTGGAGGGGCATGGATTTATTCTATTATGAGCTCAACTGCAAAAATCCCCGGAAAGATGGGTAAACAATCGTACTTTGTATATACTAATTCTTTTTCTGATATGTGCAGTCTGATGGAAATGCTGGTTATGAATTCTGTTATATTTTCCGAAACGGGAAGCACAGCCTGGCTTGCTGCAGTTTTGTCGGCAAGAGTTTGCGGAGGGATTCTTTCCAGCATGGTTTCTGGAATTCTTGCAGACCGCTGCAGCCGGCGGCAGATCATGATTTACAGTGATCTTATTAGAGGAGTAATAATATTAACACTCTGTTTTTTTTCTTCACCATTTTTACTGCTTTCAGGGGCATTTTTAATGGGAATATTCACAAGCTTCTTTTCGGTAAGTTTCAATGCTGAAATACCTCAAATTTTCGGAGAAGAAAAGGTAGTCAAGATACGCTCGCTGCTTTCAAGGCTAAGTGCAATTTCCATGGTAATCGGATTTTTTGGGGCAGCTATTCTTGCTGAAGTTTTAAATCCACGCGGTATTTTCGTTATAGATGCCCTTTCCTTTTTTCTTTCAGGGACAGCACTGCTCAATATTAAATGGAGTGAATCGAATAAACCAGTTTCTAAGGCTGTTCATAAGCATTGGATTAAGGATAGTCTTGAAGCCTGCAGGTTTGTCAGGGAAAGACCGCTGCTTTTTATGATATTTATTATTTTTCTATACCAGACTTTTGCAGCAAGCTCACAAAATCTTGGAATCCCTATTTTATCTGAAAGCTTGAGCTCTGAAAATTTCTCATTTTATCAGGGATTGATTTGGGGAGGGTGGGGCCATGGGTGCATTTTAACGACCATCCTTGTACCAGGGTTAAAACGGCTACACCACAACTTTTTCTTTGGGTATATGGTATTTTCAATGTTCGCATCAATGGGTTTTATTTTATTAATGTGGAATAATGCCATCTTATATATTATGGTGTTAGCTTTTTTTACGGGAATGTTCGATGGAGGAAAAGGGATCTTTTTTAATGCAGTTCTGCAAAAAACAGACAATAACATACGAGGAAGAATCTTTGGCATAGCCAATTTTCTCAATCGGCTGGGATTCGCTGCAGCTGCTCAAGTGCTAAGGCATGTATCAATGCCAATGCTTGTCCTTTTTTTTCACGGGGGAATGATATTAGCCGTACTAATAGGTTTCATTGTTTTGTGGGCAAAAAAACAGGATGTAAAGAAAACCGCTATAGAAAATGAAACTATATAAAAAATAAAAATAGAGGAAGTGTTAAAGATGGCAATTGATCGCTTAACAGAAAAATTTGTGATTGTTAAATGTTCCGATGCAAAAATTGAAGATGTTTACAGTGCTTTTGATGCCGGATTTTCTGATTATATTATTCCAATGAAAATTTCTCAACAGGTGTTTTTTGATAGATTTTTTGGTCCTGAGGGAAATCAGCTTGAAACTTCGTATATCGCTTATTATGAAAATAAGCCAGCCGGTGTCATTCTGGGAGGAATCAGATATTTTGATGGCATAAAAACAATGAGGTGCGGGGCGATGGCCATTTCAGCTGAATTTCGCGGAACCGGAGTAAGCAATATCCTATTCGAAGCACATAAAACAACAGCGGCGGAAAACAATTGCAGTCAGCTGTATTTAGAAGTGATTAAAGGCAATGATAGGGCTATAACTTTTTATCATAAATGCGGCTATGAAAAAATATACGATATATCCTATTTTGAAGCAGAAAAACCTGAAGAATTAATATGTTTTCAAGCCCTTGAGGCACATTCTCCATTTAGGTTCGAAAAAGTTGATTTTCTATCATTCAATACTGCAGTGAATAAATGGGATTTTCATATTAATTGGCAAAACGATTTGCCATATTTAAAAAGCAGCGATAATGTCAGTTATTTTGCTGCACTCGATGAAAAGCAAGTAATTGGCTGTCTGTCTGTTAACAATGGAGGGAAGATCAGTTCATTATATGTAGACAAAAGATACAGAGGAAAGGGAGTAGCATCCAGGCTTTTATTTGAAGGGTTAAAGGAGCTGAAGGCATCAAAACTCCATGCGGGATTTCCCAACAACAGCCTTGCTGAAGGATTTTTTAAAAAAGCTGGATTTAAAAAAACAGCTCTTGCTCAATATGAAATGTATCTTTCGCTTTAAAAGTGTTTCATGAGGGGATCCCGCGAAAGCTGCAGTAATTATCCCGCTCTGCTGCAAAAGATGATGAGCTTATTCCTACAGGACAGATTCAGCGGAAGGCCTTACTTTGGTTTAATACTCAGGCAGAATACACATTCAGGGGGAAAGAGGGATGAGAAACATGTTTAATGATTATGAATTCATGGAATTGTATAAGCTGCAAAGGCAGGAAATTGAAAGAAAAGCCAAAACGGCCTCGGAAATAGCCGAAAGATTGCCTGCCATAAAAATAAAAAGCCAAAGAAGGGAGACTATTACTCTGGGAGAAAGCCAAGTGTGCCTGGACTGCGAATAACATGAACATTGTCCCCTCAAAGCCATACAGCCAAATCCCATTTCAAGATAAAGGGATTTTGGCTGCACGTGTTTTGTAAAAGGAAGATGAAAATTATCTTTAATACCCTTTTTTGTAATCTACAAGATTTAGAGATGGCACTTGTCCTTCTGCGTATTCTTTCAGATTAGGAATAAATATTTCTTCAATCAGCCGTTTATCATAGTATTCTGTAGAGCCTGCTGTATGGGGTGTAACTATGACATTCTCAAGCTCCCATAACGGATTATTTGCAGGAAGGGGCTCATGTTCGAATACATCCAGTCCAGCGCCAGCTATTTCCTGATTCTTAAGAGCTTCAATCATTTCACTTTCAACAGCTATTGAGCCGCGGCCGATATTGATAAAAAACGAGGACGGCTTCATTAAACTGAATTCATTTTTACCGAACATTCCTTTAGTTTTTTCTGTCAGGGGCAGTGTGACCACAACATAATCACATTGAGGCAAAACGGTATGCAATTGATCAGAAGTAAACATTTCGTCTACAAATTCAGCTTGCTGGCCAGAGTGACGTACTCCTAGCACTTTCATGCCAAAGGCTTTTGCAATTTTAGCCGTTTCAAGGCCGATTGCCCCAATTCCAAGAATACCAATCGTTTTCCCATGAATTTCTGCGTTCATATTGGCATGATCCCATCTCTTGGATTGCTGATTCTTGACATATGTATGAATTTTCCTGGTTAACGAAAGAATAAGTCCAAATATGGTTTCAGAGATAGGGTACGAATGTACACCATTTGCTCCTGTAATCAGTATTTCCTTGATTTTTAGATCTTCAAGAGGCAAGCTGTTAACTCCTGCACTCCATGTTTGAATCCAGCGAAGCTTGCTGCTGTTTAAAACAGTATCTTTCACATTCGGATTCCAGCCTGCCAGAACTTCTGCATCATTCAGATGTTTTTCCCAAATTTCAGGTTCTTTTCCATAGACCACTTCCCAGTCTGGAATGATCTTTTGAATTTTTTCAGCAAGTGATTTTTCTACATTATGAGTAATTACAAGTTTACGCTTTGCCATATTACGCTCTCTCCCTGCCTTTTTGAGTAGTGAAAACGAAAAACTTAATAAATAGAAAATATAATTTCAATATTGTAATTATATCAATAATAGCAATAAAAACGAAAAATAAGGGATAAAATGCGCAAACTATTTGGTTTGCGCATTTTATCCCTTTAAGAACCAATTGTAATTTTATAGCTGCATGAATAGGTTACCCCTGGATCTAGTGAAACGATTCCTTTTTTATTCTTCAGTTCCCCAGGCTCTCCAGATGCATCTGCAATGCCTTGCCAAGGTTCAATACAGACAAATGGCGCTTCATTATGAGGTTTCCATATACCCGCGTAGGGCAGCCCTGCAAACTCAACCTCAACAAAGCATGAGTGTTTTTTTGAACGGAGGGCAATTTTATTCTGTTTGAGATTTTCAAAAATTAGAGCATCATTTTCAAATAGATCATTGTTAAGCTCAAGAGTTTGCGAGGCAGGGGCAATTTGCCTTTTTTCAGGCATGCGTGTGCCGCCTTCCAATTCAAATACTGTCATTTTCTCTTTCTCGCCAAAGTCTAAATAGTAATCCTCGAACTGTTCATCCTCAAACACAGGGCAGCGAAAAGCAGGATGGCCGCCAATTGAAAAATACATAGCTTCCTTACCGGGATTATTCACTTGATATCGGACCAAAACACTATTGCCTGCTAACTCGTACGATATTTCTAAATGAAAAGGAAACGGATATATTTCTAAAGTGCTTTTTGTAGAAGAAAGGGTGTATGCATGTTTCGATGCATGGGATTCGCTTTCCTCAAATTCCATATCCCTGGCAAAACCATGCTGGGAAAGGTGAAAATCCTTTCCATTCACATAATATGTATCCTTATTGACCCTTCCGACAATGGGAAACAGAACAGGAGCATGTCTGCCCCAAAATGCCTTATCGGCTTGCCATAAGTATTCTTTGCCATTTTCCTTTGAAACGATACTGACAAGTTCCGCACCTTTGTCCTGCATTTTTACAATAAGTGTTTCGTTTTCAAGCTGTGTTAACATGTTGATAGCTCCTTGCTTTCATAGATTTGTTCTTAGCATGCGCAACTTTTGAAATTAAAAGCCTGCTGCGCAATTTCAATGTTAATTTACCAAACCTGCAGTAAAGTTAAAATGTTTTACACAAATTTTTCCTGCATCTGTAACATTATCATCGATTAGTGCTTTAATCTCAGCCTTAAATGGATCATTTTGAAGGATGTTACAGAGAATGTAAACAAAATGAGAGGTCCTGGAATTTTCAAGGCAATACCAAATCATCTCGTTGAGTTTTGAGGGGAATGATGCGGCATTTGCCATCTTTACAGTTTTTCAACGCCAACGCCGATGCTGACGTCTGCATGACCTTATGAGATGAAATTGTCGAAGCACTGCTATTATGAGTGATTCCTTCATTATTTATCCTGGGACGGCTGAAGGAGAATATGATGAAGCCATAATTGTTCGTCAAGCAAACCTCGTGCGCCAGAACCTTTTATGCGGTTTATTAAGTTCAATCCCTGCCTATTCAAATTTTCCGATCGTTTAACATGCCTTCCAATACGGAATACAGGCACCTCGCCCTTTGTGAAAAAATCATAAATCTTTATTTGGAAACCCATAGATAGATATATTTCCCTCCGGCATTTATTTTATCTTACATGTATGTGCTATGTAAAACAGCACACTTTAAACTTGTGCAGAAGGTTCCGCACTTTCCGGCTAAAAATCATTACAAAGTTTTTTATGGTCCAAAAAAAGAACCGGCAGCATGCCGGCTCCATCTCAGTTCAATCTTTAATTATGACCAGACATTCCACCATTTTTTATGTTTTTTTGCAGCAGCAGCCTCTCTATAACCGGTTACCATGTCTTGAAAAGCTTCCTCACGTTCTTTGACCGCTTCAGTAAATTGCTGCAGATTAAGGTTCATAACATCTACCATGTGCTCCCTTTCATGCTGAAAGGTTTTCGACATGCTTGTTATATCCTTCTGGGCTTCTTTAACAGTTCGGGAGATTTTAGATAACATATTTTTACTTTCATTCATCGTGCTCCTTGAAGATTCTGTAATTTGCTGTGACAGCAGTTCGTAAGTATCTTCCGAAGCTTTCGCAATGCAGTCGGAGATGGTTCCGAAAGTTTCGAAAGTAAGTTCCGAAGCTTTCTCAATGGCATCGTTCAGGAACTGAATTTCAGCTTGGCGTTTGTCATTTGAACGCTGTATTGATTTGGCAACTCCTTGGATCGTATGCATGTTTCCTTGATTGATGACCGTCTGAAGGTCTTCCACAATTTCCGTTTTACCATTTTGAATGACACCTTTAATCTCCCTAATCATATCCTGACGGTAGTTTTCCATAACTGTTAGCATTTCTTCCATTTTCAAGACTTCTGGTGCCGGTGCATTAGACGCGGGGGCGATTGGCACCGCAGCAATTATTTCATTTGTTTCACCTGGCTTTTCGGAACCTCCGAAGGTTTCGGAAGCAGGTTGTGAAACGCCATTCAGGTGCTGTTCCAACAGGGTTCGTATCATTTCTCTGCTAATATTTTTATCCCGCATTTCCTTGATCTTTTTCAAAAGGGCCATTTCCATATCGGTGTAAAACCTGGCACCTTGCTTGGATCTGGGAATATGAAGGAGCCCCGTAAAGTCTTTTTCCCATTGTCTGATAGTACCTGTTGGAACATTGATTTTTTTAGAAACATCTTTTATTGAATATGCCCTGGTTATTTGATTTGCACTCATTAATATGTCAGCCCTTTCACAGCAAATTTTTATTGAAGCTTGATAGCATGTATATTCTCTCATTACTTTCAGTTTTTCCTGCCATCTGACAAAAGCTATCAAAAGAAGAAGGGATTCAGCAAAACCTTGTAAAAACCATCAATTTCTTTATGAAAATAAAAAATTCCATACTCCGAAAAGTATGGAAAGAACATTCATGAAGAAGAGCAGGAGCTGCAAGAAGTGCAAGAAGAACAGCTGGAGTCTGAACCAAAATGGCTTCCTCCATGTCCAGTGTCTCCATCGTGTCCGCTTAACCCTTCATGATGTGAATGATGACTGTGAGGCAGGCTGTCATCACCGAAGATATGCTTGCAGTGAATTTGATAGTCGCAATCATCTGTTTGTGCGAAAAATAAGTAGGCGTAACTTGCATCATTATTATATCTATATAGATTTTTCCAGTCAGCAGCGTCTTCCAATTTGCTATTTTTTATCTTGGAAACAAATGTCTCAAAAACACGGATTATCTCCAGGTTTGCCTGCTTGCGCATATATTTATCTTTCAGATAAGACAGATCTTCATTCATGAATTCACTGAAATATACCTGGCCTATTCCTTCTT
Source organism: Bacillus sp. OV322 (assembly GCF_900112495.1). Taxonomy (GTDB): domain Bacteria; phylum Bacillota; class Bacilli; order Bacillales; family DSM-1321; genus Peribacillus. The sequence continues at coordinate 386,752 of NZ_FOMA01000005.1, read as the reverse complement.
TGAAAAAAGGTCCCCACACAGAAAGAGAAGAATTGTCGATCGAGAATAACTGTACATAGCAAAAGTCAAAAAATGTTCGTTCAAAGGGCTTGTAAACAAGTTCTGTTTTGGGGTGATGGAAAATTTCGCACCCTGCAAAGTCTTTGCAGAATTGCTGGTACTCATCCTGATAATTCAACATGGAATGCCATAATTCATCAACCTTTGGATTAAACATGTCCATACTTTTAAAAATGGAGGCCATCAAAAGATAACGCTGAATTTCCCTCCAGTATAAGGCAGCCTGTGATTGAGACATCATTGGGAATTTATCGCGGAATTCTGAATTGACCTTTTCCATATATTCATAGTGTAATGCTTCATTCATGGATAAGGCCAGCTGCTCAGCAATCTCCAGATGTCCGATGTTTTTTATCTCTTCGAAAGCAGCCTTGAAGTCTTTTTCAAATCGTTCATGTCTTGCGGCTCCTCTTTTTAATTCCGCCTGAAGAATCAATATTAAGATAGCAGCTCCTATAATTAATAACCAGACCATGATTTCAGCCCTTCCTAAAATAAATTAGGTTAAATTTTACAAATAAAACTAATTATACCACACGGTCATCAGGGATAGACATGAAGTTTTGCCTTTGGAAATACGTCTAGTCTTTACCATGCTGTCTTATTAATAGACTGAAATTTCAAAATATTTGTTTGACAGATTAAAGAAGGGGACCTTACAATAAAAGAAGTTATTAGTGAATAGAGAATTGGTGAAAATTATGAGCCAGACTGTCCAAATAGGAAAAATTGCTATTCTGCTTGCTGCCTTGACAGAAGAAGAAATAAAGGGCTTTCTTCCAGCCTTACATTCCGTTAGATTTTGCCAGGGAAAAGTAGGCTCGATGAACATGCAAAAAATCATCTCAGCTGTTGAAACGGCTGCAAAAAGAAATAAATTGATCTCAGAAGAACATTACCGGGAAACACACTCCTTGTATCATGCGATTATCGAAGCAATCGAAGGTGTTACACGAGGGCAGATTGCAATAGGGGAAATGTTGAGAACGGTTGGTCTCAGGTTTGCCGTAGTCCGGGGCAGGCCATATGAAAAACAAGGTGAAGGAGAATGGATTGCCGTAGCATTTTATGGAACCATCGGTGCACCTGTTAAAGGACTGGAGCATGAAACAGTTGGTTTGGGCATCAATCATATTTAATTCACATTGCCTAAAGTCATTAGCGAGTGAGGGGGCGATGATGGCACTACCATGCCATTATCGCCTTTTTGTGCAGAAAAAACGGGTTTATCAATTTCTATCAGGAATATTCAGGAGGCAGGTACATGATTGAATTGACAGGGCATGCATTGTCATTGGATAAAATCGCAAGAGTATGTTTCGAAAATGAATTGGTTTCCATTAGCTCAGACAGCATGGAAAGGGTAAAAAACAGCAGAAAGGCAGTAGACAGAATAGTTTCTGAAAAAAAAACCATATATGGAATCAACACCGGGTTTGGCAAATTCAGTGACGTAACCATTGATGAACGTGATGTAAATGATCTCCAGCTCCATTTAATCAGGTCACATGCCTGCGGGGTGGGTGAACCTTTTCCTGAAGAAGTGTCAAGAGCCATGCTGCTGCTGAGGCTAAATGCCCTGCTAAAGGGCTTTTCGGGAATCCGTCCCATCATAGCCGAGCAGCTGGCAACCCTTTTAAACAAGAGAATCCATCCTGTCATTCCGCAGCAGGGTTCATTAGGTGCTTCAGGCGACTTGGCACCTCTCTCACATCTGGCGCTCGTTTTGTTGGGAGAGGGAAAAGTATTTTATAAGAAACACATCATTTCTGCTAAAGCAGCATATTTGCAAGAGGGAATGAATCCTGTCAGCCTGCAGGCAAAGGAAGGGCTAGCCTTAATTAACGGGACACAGGCAATGACGGCGATGGGAGCTGTGTGCTGGCTGGAGGCAAGCAAGCTGGCATATCAAAGTGAGATGATTGCTTCACTTACAATCCAGGGGCTTGAAGGAATAATAGATTCCTTTCATCCTGCCATCCATGAGGCCCGCGGATACCCGCAGCAAATAGAGGTTGCTAAAAGAATCAGGGACATTTTACAAGGCAGCAGTCTTGTCACCAGACAGGGGGAAAAAAGGGTTCAGGATGCATACTCAATCCGCTGTATCCCTCAGGTTCACGGGGCATCCTGGCAGGCTTTGGATTATGTGAAGGAAAAACTTGAAATAGAAGCAAATGCGGCAACAGATAATCCCCTGATTTTTAACGAAGGAGAATTGATTATCTCAGGAGGAAATTTTCATGGACAGCCGATAGCTATCAGCATGGATTTTATGAAAATTGCTGCAGCAGAACTCGCAAGCATTTCTGAACGGCGAATTGAAAGGCTTGTTAATCCGCAGCTGAATGATCTCCCTCCCTTCTTAAGTCCTAATCCTGGCCTTCAATCAGGGGCAATGATCCTTCAATATTGTGCAGCTTCTCTTGTTTCTGAAAATAAAACGCTGGCACATCCAGCAAGCGTGGATTCTATTCCATCCTCAGCCAATCAGGAAGATCACGTCAGCATGGGAACAATAGCTGCCAGGCATGCTCATGCAATTATTCAAAATACCAGGCGCGTTTTGGCGATTGAGCTGATATGCGCACTCCAGGCTGCGGAATACAGAGGACCAGATAAATTATCGCCTATAACCAGGGATTTTTATAATGAAGCCAGAAAAGTTGTCCCTTCCATTAAAGAAGACAGGGTATTTTCAGAAGACATTGAAAACGTCACAGAATGGTTAAAAAAAAATGACCTGAGCTGGACAATGACTCTGGGAAGAGAAATCGTCCTGCAATCATAAAAAATAAAGGGGGAAGAGATATGCCGATTGAAGCGAACCGCAAAATTACTGTAAAACGAGGGCTGACATTGGAATGCAAGGGGTGGGAGCAGGAGGCGGCTTTAAGAATGCTATACAATAACCTGGATCCTGACGTAGCAGAAAAGCCTGAAGACCTCGTTGTTTATGGAGGCATCGGGAAAGCCGCAAGAAACTGGGAAGCATTCGATGCTATTGTTGAAACACTTAGGCGGCTGGAAAATGATGAAACTCTGCTGATTCAATCTGGAAAGCCTGTTGCAGTTTTCAGAACCCATGCCGCGGCTCCGCGGGTTTTGTTATCTAATTCTGTGCTTGTGCCCAAATGGGCTACATGGGAGCATTTTCATGAATTAGATCGTAAAGGCCTGATGATGTATGGACAAATGACTGCCGGAAGCTGGATCTATATTGGTTCACAAGGAATCCTTCAAGGCACGTACGAAACTTTTGCCGAGCTTGCCCGCCAGCATTTTGGCGGTTCTCTGAAAGGAACAATAACTCTTACTGCGGGCCTTGGAGGAATGGGAGGAGCACAGCCGCTTGCTGTAACTATGAATGGCGGTGTCTGCATTGCAGTTGATACAGATGCCAATCATATCAAAAAACGAATACAGACAAGGTATCTTGATGTTTTTGCAGATTCTTTGGATATGGCACTCATCATTGCAAATGAAGCAAAAATTAAAGGTAAGCCCCTTTCCATTGGATTAAAAGGCAATGCAGCAGAAATTCATCATGAGCTCCTTGACAGGCAGGTGCACTTTGATATCGTGACAGATCAAACATCGGCACATGACCCGCTGAATGGTTATATACCCGAAGGAATGGATGTAACAGAAGCAGAACAGCTTAGAAGTGATAATCCCGAAGAATATATTAAAAGGTCAACCCGTTCAATGGCAAAGCATGTAGAAGCCATGCTTGAATTTCAGAAAAGGGGATCCATAGTATTTGACTACGGAAACAATATCCGCCAAATTGCAAAAGATGCAGGTGTTTCAAACGCCTTTGACTTTCCAGGTTTTGTTCCTGCTTTTATCAGACCGCTCTTTTGTGAAGGAAAAGGCCCATTCAGGTGGGCTGCCCTATCTGGAGATCCGGAAGACATATATAGAACAGACTCATTGATAAAAGAACTGTTTCCTGAAAATGAGGCACTCAATCGATGGATAAAAATGGCCCGTGAAAAAGTTGCTTTTCAAGGGCTTCCGGCAAGAATCTGCTGGCTGGGATATGGTGAACGAATGAAAATGGGTCTGGCAATTAATGAACTAGTGAGGTCAGGCGAGCTGAAAGCACCTATTGTAATCGGACGTGATCATCTCGACTGCGGATCTGTCGCATCACCTAATAGGGAGACAGAATCCATGAAGGATGGGAGCGATGCCGTAGGGGATTGGGCTATACTGAATGCTTTGGTTAATGTCGCAGCCGGCGGGTCATGGGTTTCCGTCCATCACGGTGGAGGAGTAGGCATGGGATATTCCCTGCATGCTGGAATGGTGGCGGTTGCTGACGGCACTGATCTTGCAGAAGAAAGATTGAAAAGGGTGCTGACAACAGATCCTGGAATGGGAATTGTACGTCATGCAGATGCCGGTTATGAAGCAGCAATCAAAGCGGCAAAGGAAACAAATCTCGATATACCATTGCTTAAGAGAGGATGATGATTAATGCACGATCTTGTTGTTAGAAATATCAGCCAGCTGATTCTGCCTGAATCTTCTTTTTCTCCTTTAAAAGGCAAAGAAATGAGTGTTTTAAAAGTGAAGGAAAATGCTGCATTTGCGGTAAAGGACAAAAAAGTATCCTGGATCGGCGACGATGATGAAGCAGATTCTATAAAGGCCGGACAATACATCGATGTACAGCAAAAAATTGTTTCTCCTGGTCTTATCGATCCGCATACACACTTAGTTTTTGGCGGTTCCCGTGAAAACGAAATGCCTTTAAAGCAAAAAGGCATGAGTTATTTGGAAATTTTGGCGGGTGGCGGAGGAATTCTTTCAACAGTGGCAGCCACAAAAAGAGCTTCAGAGGAAGAACTTTTTCAGAAGGCATCGTTCCATTTGGAAAGAATGATTTCTTTCGGAGTCACTGCTCTTGAGGCTAAAAGCGGATATGGCCTGGACCGTGATACTGAAATCAAGCAGCTGCGTGTTATTCAAAGACTTCAGAATGCATTTCCAGCTGCCATTGTACCGACTTTTCTGGGACCTCACGCCATCCCTCTTTCCTATAAAGGAAAAGAAGAAGATTTTTTAAATGAGATGATAGGTTTGCTTGATGAGATAAGCCATAAAGATCTCGCTGAATTTGCAGATATCTTTTGTGAGACAGGTGTTTTTACTGCCGAACAGTCAAGGAAATACTTAAAAGCTGCAAAAAGCAAAGGATTTGGCCTGAAAATCCATGCTGATGAAATCGATACACTTGGAGGTGCTGAACTTGCAGCTGAACTTGAAGCAGCAAGCGGAGACCATCTTGTAGCTGTTTCTGATAAGGGAATCAAGATGCTTAGTGATTCAAAAACAGTTGCCGTTTTATTGCCGGGAACCACATTTTACTTAGGAAAGGATGCCTATGCACCTGCTCGAAGAATGATTGACAGCGGGCTGGCTATTGCTCTCGCAACTGATTTCAATCCAGGAAGCTGTGTAACTGAAAACCTTCAGTTCATCATGTCGCTTGCCGCTCTAAAGTTAAATATGTCAGCGGAGGAAATTTGGAATAGTGTCACAGTTAATGCAGCCCATGCAATTGGCCTGAATGGAAAAGCCGGAACGATTGAAATAGGAAAACCGGCAACCTTTGTCATCTGGGATGCAGATAACTATCATTACATTCCCTACCACTTTGGTGTTAATCATGCAAAAACTGTTTATTTGGATGGAAATAAAATATGGGAGAGACAGAAGAATGAAAAATTTCAGCTATCTGACTCCAGGTAAGGAAGTTTTATTTCAAGACCGTAATATGCCAAAAATGTACGATTGCCTGATTCCTTATTCAACAGGGAAATCTGGAAAAACAGGGATTATTGGCCTGCCATATTCCAGGACATCGATCTCCTCTTCACAAGCATCTGAAGCCCCAAAAACTATCCGGAATTGTTTGAGGGGGTTTTCCGCTTATTCAGGTGAACAAGTCCAGGATTACAGCGGAGAAGTTATCCTGGACTTTGGAGATGTACCTACACATCCCGCTAACATTGAAGAAACATTAAAAAGGCTCCGTATTTCTGTGAAAGAAATGCTCGGCACGTTTTCTTGTGAACGCCATATCATTCTTGGGGGAGATCATGGAATAAGCTTTCCTGCTATACAGGCATTCCAGGAAATATACGGAACAATCGGTGTGATTCAATGGGATGCACACCATGATGTCAGAAGCTTTGAAGATGGCGGGAGAACAAATGGCACTCCTTTCCGCAGTCTATTAGAAGGGGGATTTATTAAAGGGGAACATCTTGTTCAGGTTGGCATACGTGATTACTGCAACTCTAAAATATATCATGACTACACAAAGAAAAAAGGCATAACCGTTTATTCCATGGGAGATGTTGAGGATACCGGCATTGTTCCCATAATAAGAAAAGAAATCAGCCGGTTATCGGCAGTAACGGATTTAATCTATTTATCCGTTGATATGGATGTTGTGGATCAGGCCTATGCCCCAGGCTGCCCGGCAATAGGGCCCGGAGGCTTAACAAGCAGGGAGCTTATAAAAAGTATAGCTGAAGCATCACGCCATCCGAAAGTAAAAGCAATGGACATAGTGGAAATTGATCCGTCCAGGGATTTCCGTGATATAACAAGCAGGCTTGCTTCGGCAGCCATGCTAGAATTCATATTTTCCTAATAAATTTTGCTATGGAAACAAGGAGTTGTTTTCAGTTCGAGAATGTGCGTTTCCAGTTTAAGCAGGAGTCTCACACCTTTCGCGCCAATCAACACCATTGAAAATGTATTCGCCCTGTTCGAAAAGAACTAATATAAAAAATGCAATGGTATCCCTAAAATAAACTTTTAGTCTAAAGGGCAGAATATAATAAATATCAAACGAACTGATAAAAGAGGGATACTACATGAAAATTTACAGATATATGCTAAAGGAATCACTGGATGCTGCAGAATTAGCAGAAGATTTGAAAGTTCAAATTGCTGTCAACCGTTTTTGCGATGTGAAGATTAGCCCTGACGAACACCGAAATGAAATAATTGTTCAGCTGCCTGAAGCTGATGGAACAATTGAGGACGTTGTGGAAATATTCATGGCCGATTATAAGACAGGTGAAATTATTGAATAACCATAAACCCAAAAAACAGCAGACAATTAAATAACTTAGCCTCCTGCCAATAAGCAGGAGGCTAAGTTATTTAAAATATTAGCGGAATTTCTTTTACACCCCGTACAATCATTCCTGGTCTCCATTGCAATTCATCCGGATCAATGGCCAGGCGAATATCCGGCATTCTGTTTAATAAGGTATTAATGGCAATCTCTCCTTCTAAACGGGCAAGGGGCGCACCAAGGCACAAATGAATTCCTTTTCCAAAAGCAAGGTGCGGGCTTTTTTCCCGGGTAATGTCGAGAATATCCGGATCTTTGAAAACTTGAGAATCACGGTTGGCTGAATTTAGTGCTACAATAACATGATCTCCGCGTTTAAATTCAACATTCCGAAAAATCAGATCTTCGCCTGCCCAGCGGTCAGTGCTGAATTCAACTGGGCCATTAAAGCGGAGCAGTTCCTCAATAGCAGTTGAAATGAGCTCAGGATTATTCTTCAATATACCAAACTGTTCCGGAAATTCAAGCAGGGATAGGATACCATTACCTATCAGGTTGACTGTAGTTTCGTGCCCAGCAATGATTAAAAGAGAAACAAGACCATACAGTTCCTCTCCAGACAGTTTTTCTCCGTCATCTTCTGCATTAATCAAGTCATTTATCATGCCTTCACAGGGGGTTCCACGCACCTGTGCAAACCAGTCTCCAAGGTAGGCAATGAACTCTGACATATGCTGTCCAACTTCTTCAAAGCTTTCAGCAGTTCCGCTTTCTATAAGGGAATTGGACCATAACCTGAATTTTTCCCTGTCTTTGCTGGGAACTCCAAGCATTTCGCAGATGACAATAATGGGTAGAGGAAATGCCAAATCATCAATTAAATTCAATTTACCTTTTTCTTTTACATCATCGAGGAGTTCATCTGTTATTTCCTGAATTCTTTCACGCATGCCTTCAATCATTTTGGGTGTAAACGCTTTTTGTACAAGTCCTCTTAACCGTTTATGATCAGGCGGATCAGAAAAGAGCATATTTTGGGTAAAGATGCTGGTATGTGAGGTTGGTTCATCAGATAATTTCGTATAATCCTTAATAAACCTGCTGTCTTTTAGTAGTTCAGAGGCATCTTCATGCCGTGTAATCAGCCAGGAATGCATTCCCCCAGGAAGAAGGGTCTTATAAATGGGAGCCTCCTCTCTAAGTTTTTTGTAAAGTGGATAGGGATTTTGAACAAAAGCATCTGTAAACATATAATTTTGTCCTTTTGTTATTTCTCTATTATTATTAAGTTCCATTTTGTATTTCTCCTTCCCAATAGCTTCTTTTGCATATGCTCTTTTCTTACAGATTGTTGTTTTTTTAATTTGTTATGTGAGGCGTTCTCATTGTCAAGTCAGGTTGATTGGAGCGTAAGGTGCAGACTCCTGCGGGATTAGCAGAACAGGTGAGACACCGGAGGCGCAGCCGAGGAGGCTCACCGGCTGCCCCGCGGAAAGCGAGCATCCTGGAGCGGAAATCAACCACCTTGTATCATAGCAACAAAGTTTATGAAAACAGCCTTTGCATATTCAGTTCTATTATTTATTATAATACGAAAACGAAAAATTCCGAAAATTAAGTGTTCATTTTCCATTGTTTTTTTAGAATGATTTCTATATAAAAGGATAAGTTATAAAGTGAAGTAACCAACAGTTCGGGTTATCTCTCTTTCAATTCTATCGCTGATGTTTTAAAAAAACGGGATTATAAAAGCGAAATAAAAAGGATGGATCTTATATGCAAACTAACTTATATAGCACAGAGAATCTGCTCCACCTTAACAGTCTAAAAAGCCTCGTTCCCGAAACTCTGCATGCATATGCAACATATAACAGTGCAGTGCTGAAAGCTGGAGCTTTGAACAGAAAAGAAAAAGAAACCATTGCTCTTTCATTAGCATCTGCAATACAATGCCCGTACTGCATCGATATCCATACAAGAAGTGCCAAAACAGAGGGAGCTTCAATTGAAGAACTGTCTGAAGCTATATTTATTGCCGCTGCAGTAAAAGGCAAAAGCACATTAATGCAACAAGAAGAAATAACCGGCCAATCAAATGAACTAAATGAGTGCCAAGAAACCTGTAAGAATTTTTTTGAATCAGCCTTCCAGGCAGGAAAGCTGAGCCCGAAAATGAAGGAAATCATTGCACTAGCGGTTTCTCATCTTTTAAAGTGCTCTTATAGCATTAAAAAGCATACAAAGAATGCAAAAGCATCAGGGGTATCCCAGCAGGAACAATTGGAGGCAATTTTTATTGCTTCTGCCATTTGTTCCGGGGGAGTTTATATGCAGATGGCAAACATGATATCAGTATTTAATGAATCTTAATAAAGTCCAGGTTATTACTATCCGCAGCCCCTAAAATAGGGGCTTTTTACTTTTCTGAGTTGTATTGACTGAAAAAAGAAACGTTTATATGGATGCTTATCATTATTTCTTCATATATTGGAAATGGAGAAGTCAATAATTTATGGAGGAAAACATGATATTAATAGAGGGGAAGCAAACAAACCTCGAATCCCTGCAAATTGAAGGCTATGAATCAGAGTCAATTATTAAAAAAATGATTGCCTACAATGTGAAATATGAATATCCAAGCCCTAAATATTTGAGGTTTGAACTGTTTACACGCAGCAATATTTTAGAAGCCTCAAAAAAATTGAATGACAGCGGAGCGGAATTTGAGACATTTGAACATTCAATGTGCAATGAAAAGTATTGGGAACGGCTGAATAATGGCGGATTTTTGCTAAAAAAGGACGTGTCCCCCACATCAGCCATTTTAGATATCCTGATAAACGGGGAATATTATGCATTTGAATGTTCAACTGCCATGGCAATAGTTTTATATATATCTGTAATAATGACCATTGGCAGAGCTTCGTTTAACCAATATTTCGAAGGAATACTTTTAATGGATGGACATTTCGATGAAGACCTTGAGCTCTATTCAAAAAAAGGCGATGATTTTTTGCCAGGTGATATATTGTATTTTAAAAATCCGGATTTTGATCCAAAACAGCCTCAGTGGAGAGGGGAAAATGTTATTTATTTCGGGAATGACAAATTTTTCGGCCATGGAATAGGCATTCAAAGTTCAGCTGAAATCATTAGCTTTCTCAATGAAACAAGAGCAAAGGACGGAAGTGAATCAGCATTTTTGACACGATCCATTACAAGACCGGATTTTATTTCGTTATATAATTTAAAAAACCTGTAAGTATATACAATTTTCAGGCAATCCGAGCTTTTAACTAACCGAAGATTCAGTTCCGATTTATCCTTCCTTTGCAATTATCCATGTAAAGGAATAAAAAAATAATGACAGCCCTGCAATAATTTTGCTGCAAAAAACGAAACACCCATATCTCTATTTTTGCAGCATTTTTTTGCAGCCGAAATATGGGGCCTGCCGCGGTTATCTGTTAATATCTTTATGGGCGGAGCCTGCGTTGATTGAATCTGAAGAGAAAATATTCACAACCAGCATCTCCCCGAGAACTTGTGCCCTAATAAGGACCGCCTGATTAAGTGTATTGGCAAACTGGAAATCGGGGCCATACCAGCTTACTGTAGCATCTCTCCCTTTTGGTACATACGGAACAGCCCGGCTATGCGAGTACCTTTGAACTATGTCCAATCCAGCAATATCTGCAGCATTGAAAAGGGTAGAAGATACCTGGCAAATGCCGCCGCCTATCCCTTCCGAAAATTCTCCTTTCACAATAACTGGAGCCTTTAAGTATCCCTTACTTTCGGTTCTCATTCCCACTACTTTATTAAAGGAAAAAATCTCACCTGGAAAAACAACATAATTATTGAGTGCATTTGCAGCAAGACTGATATTATGTGATCGATTTTTGTTGCTTGATTTAAAATAGGTTATATAATGGCCAATCCTTTTGGTCCTGATATTTGATAGAAGTTCACTGTCCACTTTAGGATAAATGGAAATCATCGGTGTTTCCAGATGAACATTCCTTCCGCTGAAGAAGAACTCATAAAATTGCCTGGTAAATTCCTGCTGATAAAGCTTTGAGCCATTCTGCCCCGGCACGATCCTTCCCTGTTCATTAATCACTGCATTCCTTGGTGGCTGATAAGTCTGCTCATCAAGCATTTTAATGAAATTGCGATATCTCTCCATATTTAAAACTGGAAAGCCTGGTAAGGGAATATAAAATTCAGAACGGTCAGCTTCAGCAATTGTGCGGCCCAGATAGCTGACTGTCAAATGTGCTGGTGAACTCCAAATATTCGTGATAAGCATTAAACTGGCGAACCAATGGAAAATCATTTCATGTATACACCGCCGTATATATTAGTTTTCATATAATTCCACTTATATTAATATAACCAGCTTAGACGAATGAATGTATAAACACCCCAGAAGTTTAATTTGCCCTGTACCGGCTGAAACTTCAATTGAATGATTACAGATTCAGCATGGATACTGATTAATCAGCAGCTAAGCTGTAAAAATGCGGGCTACCCAATAACAACCTGTCCAATTCAGGGCAGCAAACATCTTACATAATGTCTACTAAAATAATTTAAGGCTGGCTGTATAATCAATAGACATAAAATTTATTCAAGAATACTTAATGAAAGTGGTGAAAACATGATTGCAGCACACTCAATAAACAGCAAAAGACTGCAGCAGCGTATAGAAAAACTAGCGGAAATAGGCAAGATCAGTGATACAGGTGTATGCCGTCTTGCGCTGTCCATAGAGGACCGGCATGCTGTAGACGTTGTCCGCGGCTGGATGGAAGAGGCTGGCTTAAAAACACGCATCGATAACTTCGGTAATTTAATAGGAAGGCTTGAAGGCAGGAATCCTGATACGCCCTCTCTGATGCTGGGTTCGCATATTGATTCACAGCCTTATGGAGGAAGGTTTGACGGAACTATTGGAGTGCTTGGAGCCATTGAGACCGTACAGACCTTGCAGGAAAAAGGGATTGTTCCTGATATTCCAATTGAAGTGGCAGCCTTTTGCGATGAAGAGGGATGCAGGTTCAATAAAGGGATTTTTGGTGTCCGGGGCATTTGGGGCGAACTTGAAGAAGGAGAACTGCAGAGAGTGGATAAAGACGGCATCACAAGGGAACAGGCCCTGATCAGTGTTGGATGCGATCCATCAAAATTTGCAGAATCGCAGTATAAAAAAGGGAGTGTTGCTGCTTTTCTTGAGCTGCATATTGAACAGGGGCCGGTTCTTGAAAAATTAAATAAACCCGTGGGAATTGTTACTGGCATTTCGGGTCCATTATGGCTGACCGTAGACTTTACTGGCTTCGCCGGCCATGCAGGCAGTGTCCCGATGGATATGCGGAAGGATGCATTGCTTGGTGCCGCAAAAGTAATTGTGGCACTAAATGAGATTGCAGCCCGCAATCCAGATTCACCAGCAGTTGCAACAGTAGGAAACATTGAGGTATTTCCTAATTCCCGTAACATCATTCCTGAAAAAGTCACTTTTACTGTTGATTTACGGGATATTGATATTGAACAGAGAAACCGGAATGAAATGGAGTTAAAAAGGGAGATTCAGAAGATCGCCGAACAGCATGGACTTAAAGCAGTTATAAGAGAAGACACCAATACTGAACCCCGTTACTGTGCAGAGTGGATTAAAGAGGCCATACGCAATGAAGGCAAAAAAATGGGTATTGAGCCAGCTGAGCTTATGAGCGGACCTTTTCATGACAGCATGGTCATGTCAAGATATTGCGATTATGGAATGATTTTTGTACGCTGCAAAGACGGAATCAGCCACAACCCTCTTGAATATTCGTCGAATGAAGATATTGCACTTGGAACAGAACTGCTATACCTGACTGCATTATCCGTCATTGAAGCGAAGAAATAATCTATAAAAACAATGGGGGTGAGTTCAGTTTTCATCCCCGCATTTTTGTGTGCAAGGCTCTTTTTTAATGATTTTTGTTTTTTTATTTGTTATGTGAGGCGTTCCTGCTGTCAAGTCAGGCTGATAGGAGCTAAGGTGAGCCTTTTTAAAAAAAGATCCGGGGCAGACGCTGTTTGACAGCCTTAACGAATGTGCAATACAGCTGGCTCGATTTGAAGAAAAACCAGAATGCCAGGATTTTGATAATTGATTTGATGTACATATCATAAAGTCGCTTTTCTGCATGTAAGGAACTATTTTTTACACTATGTATGAATCGGCAAATTATATACTTACAAAGTGTTTAATGAATTGCATTCTTTGTCATTATAAAATAAGTGAAATGAATACTGATTATTCAGCATATTTTATAAATTTGAAAAACAGGAGGGATTATCTTGACGGATAAAGTAATGATTGGGCTTATACAAGCGGCAAATGATATTCATGGAGACGAGCCAGTGGAAGTCCATAAAAAAAGGGCAATTGAGAAACATGTGAGTTTAATCAGGAAAGCAAAAGAAAAATCGGCGCAGATCATCTGCCTTCAGGAAATTTTCTATGGTCCATATTTCTGTGCAGAGCAAAAAACCAAATGGTATGATGCAGCTGAAGAAGTACCAAATGGACCAACAGTAAAATTTTTTCAGGAACTGGCAAAAGAACTGAGTGTCGTTCTCATTCTTCCAATTTATGAACGGGAGGGTATAGCCACCTATTACAACACTGCCGCTGTCATAGATGCAGATGGCTCTTATTTGGGCAAATACCGGAAAAACCACATTCCGCATGTTGCAGCAGGAGAAGAAGGCTGCGGATTTTGGGAAAAGTATTATTTTAAGCCTGGTAATCTTGGCTACCAAGTGTTTGATACTGCATACGCCAAGATTGGTGTGTATATATGCTATGACCGGCATTTTCCGGAAGGTGCACGGCTGCTTGGGCTGAAAGGAGCAGAAATTGTCTTTAACCCGTCCGCGACGGTAGCTGGCACTTCTGAGTATTTATGGAAACTGGAACAGCCTGCACATGCAGTAGCAAACGGATACTATATTGCCGCCGTCAATCGGGTGGGCACCGAAGCACCATGGAATATGGGAGAGTTTTATGGCCAGTCATACCTAGCAGACCCAAAAGGAAACTTTGTTGCCATGGCAAGCAGAGATAAAGATGAAGTTATTGTTGGGGAAATGGACAGGAAGTTAATAAGGGAAGTCAGGGATGCCTGGCAATTCTACCGTGACCGCCGGCCGGAGACTTATAAAGAAATGACGGCTTTGCTGCCATAAATATTTATATAAAGGAAAATAGCCAAGAAGGGAGAACGTTCATGAATAAAGCTGAAAGAATATCTCTGCATCAGCTGGAACAGAATTTTGAAGAAATTGAACCTGCTTTGACAAACCGCCAGGCTATTGAAGAAGCAAATCGATGTTTATATTGCTATGATGCCCCTTGTATTAAAGCTTGCCCTACAGATATAGATATTCCTTCTTTCATCAAAAAAATTGCATCCGGCAATTTAAAAGGTTCGGCTAAAACAATTATGACTGCAAATCCTGTAGGTGCAAGCTGTTCGAGGGTATGCCCTACAGAAGAGCTATGCGAAGGAGCTTGTGTGCTTAATCATTCCACCTCCCCAATCCTGATTGGAAATCTTCAAAGATATGCAACGGACTGGGCGATCAGCAATGAAGCAATCCTTTTTAAGGCCGGAAAAAAGACCGGGAAGAAGGTAGCTATTATAGGGGGCGGCCCCGCCGGTTTATCTGCTGCAAGGGAGCTTGCTATTTTGGGACATTCGGTCACAATATTTGAGGCCAAGGAAAAAGCGGGAGGAATGGATACATACGGGATCGTTTCTTTCCGTCTCCCTCAAAGCATATCATACTGGGAAATTCAGCAAGTAAAAAACCTGGATGTGGAAATCAGAACAAATACGGCAGTAGGCACAGATATCGCTCCAAAAGCCATATTAGATAATTATGATGCTGTTGTACTTGCAATTGGCATGTCTGAGGTTCCAAAGTTAGGAATTGACGGCGAGGAATTAGACGGTGTTTATGATGCGATTTCGTTTGTTGAAGCTACGAAAACAGGAACACTTACCAAAGACTTAATAGGAAAAAAAGTTGCAGTAATCGGTGCAGGAAATACGGCAATAGACGCTGCCACTTGTTCTGTCCGCTTAGGTGCAGAAGACGTCAAAATCATTTATCGGCGATCTATTGATGAAATGACAGCCTATGACTTTGAATACGAATTTGCGATACATGATAATGTGGATTTCCAATGGCTCACTGCACCTGTAAGGATTATTTCTGATGGCCAGGGCAGGGTATCTGCAATTGAATGCATCAAAATGATCTTAAGTGAACCTGGCGACGATGGGCGGAGAAATCCGCTGCCATTACAGGGCTCTGAATTTACCCTGGAAATAGACGCGGTTATCAGAGCAATTGGACAATCCCGTTATATATCTTTATTAGAAGAATTTGGTGTTGAACAAAGAGGAGGAGTGGTCAAGCTTATCCCTGATTCATATAAAACCACTTGCGATAAAGTATATGCCTGCGGTGATGTGACTTTTGGAAAAGGACAGGGTGAAGCAATGGTGGTTTCCGCTGCACAGCAGGGAAAACTGACAGCCTATGAAGTTCATAAAAGTCTTGCAGGCGAAGTAACCGCAACTGCCTAAATAGCTAAAAAGGAGGCATAACATGGCTGATCTACACATTAATCTTGCAGGGATAAAATCACCTAATCCCTTTTGGCTTGCTTCAGCTCCCCCGACCAATTCAGGCTACCAGGTGCAAAGAGCATTTGAAGCAGGATGGGGCGGAGCTGTATGGAAAACACTCGGAGACCCAATTTTGAATGTAACCTCCCGTTTTGCTGCAATCGGGTTCAATGGCCAGAGAGTGGCAGGCTTTAATAATATTGAACTGATTACTGACAGACCCCTAGAAGTGAATTTAAAGGAAATCTACGAAACAAAAAAAAGGTTTCCGGATCATGCTATCATCGCCTCCTTAATGGTTGAGCCAAAACAGGAGAAATGGCATGAAATTGTTAAACGTGTAGAAGATGCAGGAGTAGACGGTTTTGAGCTTAATTTCGGCTGTCCCCATGGAATGGCGGAACGGGGAATGGGCTCCGCTTCAGGACAAGTACCTGAACTCGTAGAAAAACAGACATATTGGGCTAAAGAAGCCGCACGCTCACCCGTTATCGTAAAGTTAACTCCCAATATAACAGATATAACGGTGACAGCAGAAGCTGCCGTAAGAGGCGGAGCAGACGCCGTCAGTATGATTAATACGATAAACAGTCTTGCAGGGGTTGATATTCATTCCTGGAATACTATTCCTCATGTAGCTGGAAAAGGGGCACATGGCGGATATTGCGGTCCGGCAGTCAAGCCTATTGCCTTGAATATGGTAGCGGAATGTGCCCGGAATGCACTTATAGATGTGCCAATTTCAGGAATAGGAGGAATATCCAATTGGCAGGATGCCGTTGAATTTATTTTAATGGGTGCTACTGGAGTTCAAGTATGTACAGCGGCTATGCATCATGGTTTTAGAATAGTAGAAGATATGATAGAAGGACTATCCAATTATTTAGATGAAAAAGGCTTAGCCTCCGTCATGGATCTTGTAGGAAAATCCGTTGGCCGCTACTCAAACTGGGGAGAGCTCGATCTAAATTATAAAGTAGCAGCCAGAATCAATACAGAAGTATGCATTAAGTGTAATAAATGCCATATTGCTTGTGAAGATACCTCACATCAATGTATTGATATTCTTACCGGAGAAAATGGAAACTCTTATTTGCGTGTACGGGAAGAAGATTGCGTGGGGTGCAATCTTTGTTCCATCGTTTGCCCGGTTGATGGGGCAATTGATATGGTTGAACTAGAAAGGCAGCTGCCGCCGATGACATGGAATCAAAGACAAAGTGCAATTGGAATGCTTGGTGAAAGAGACCTGGTTAAATAGGAGGGTATACTATGAAAAAAATAATCCGAAACGGAAAAATTGTCACTGCATCAGATGTCTATAAAGCAGATATATTAATAGAAAACGAAAAAATATCAGCTATTGGGATAAATCTCAATGCAGAGGGTGCAGAAATAATCGATGCTGCCGGTTCTTATATTTTTCCTGGCGGAATTGATCCCCACACACATTTGGATATGCCCTTTGGCGGAACAGTTACAAAGGATGATTTTGAAACTGGAACAATTGGTGCGGCGTACGGCGGAACGACAACTATTATCGATTTTTGTTTAACGGAAAAAGGGGAACCATTAAAAAAAGCCATCGATGTCTGGCATGAAAAGTCCAGGGACAAAGCAGTCATTGACTATAGTTTTCATTTAATGATTTCAGAGATAAATGAAGATGTACTTAATGAGATTCCTAAAGTAATTGAAGAAGAGGGGATCACTTCTTTTAAGGTGTTTATGGCTTATAAAAATGTTTTTCAGGCAGATGATGAAACTCTCTTCCGGACACTTGTTACAGCAAAGGAACATGGGGCCCTGGTGATGGTGCATGCAGAAAATGGGGATGTTATCGATTATTTAACAAAAAAAGCACTTGAAGAAGGTAAAACTGAACCTATTTATCATGCATTAACCCGCCCACCCGAAATTGAAGGAGAAGCAACGGGCAGGGCTGCACAGCTTGCCGGCCTTGCAAATTCACAATTATATGTCGTCCATGTATCCTGCCAGGATGCGGCAGAAAAAATTATAGAAGCAAGAAAAAAAGGGTTTGATGTGTGGGGAGAAACATGCCCACAATACCTCGTGTTAGATCAATCCTACATGGAAAAGCCTGACTTTGAAGGAGCAAAGTATGTCTGGTCCCCTCCGCTTCGGGAAAAACATCATCAGGATTTTCTATGGAATGCACTGAAAAGCGGTCAGCTGCAGACTATTGGCTCTGATCAATGCTCCTTCGACTTTAAAGGACAGAAGGATTTGGGAAGAAATGATTTCACAAAAATACCTAACGGGGGCCCGATGATTGAAGACCGAATGAGCATCCTTTTTTCAGAGGGTGTTATGAAAGATCGGATCACCTTAAATCAATTTGTTGATATCACTGCCACAAGAGCCGCCAAGCTGTTTGGTCTTTATCCTCAGAAAGGAACGATTGCCGTTGGATCAGATGCTGACTTGGTAATATTTGATCCATCAGTAAAAAGAGTGCTTTCTGCAGAAACACATCATACTGCTGTCGATTATAGCGCTTTTGAAGGTATGGAGATAACAGGGGAGCCTGTAACTGTTTTATCCAGGGGCAGTTTTGTCATAAAAAACAAGCATTTTATAGGGGAGCCAGGAAAAGGGCATTATCTTAAACGCTCAAAATATGGAAAAGAATCTAAAACCAGGGTAGAAGAGCTTTCCTTATAGAAAAATCTTTTCCAGACTGAGCCACTTCGCCTGGCCTAAGTCAGCTGATTGCTTAAAATGTGCGGAAGGGTGAGCGGAATGTCAGATTTCCAGGAGTTCCTTGAGGAAAAAGAAAAGATTGATAGCCTGGTGAACCAGGGGTACAGAATAGAACATATTACTGAAAATCTCAGCGGTGCGTTTGTAGACTTTAAAAAATCTAAAGAAGTAAATGAATATCAGCAGCTTCATATTAAAACAGCAGAAGGCAGAAAATATTTCTCTGTATTTTTATTAGAAGCAGCTTACATCAGCAAAAAATAATACCCGCAAATATTGCAGGAAATGTCTAACAATATCCCTTTTTATCCTATTTTAGAGACATGAAGAAAATCATGTCTCTTTTTGATGTTAGAAAAACTGACAGTCCTATGGCTGAGATGACTGATTTTTATTATAATTAACATAATATGAAACAATCATAATAGGAAATGAGGCTGCAGCAATGAATTCTTTTATTACAATAGAAGAAATCTTAAAGCGAAAACACTTTGATAAAAGCTGCATAGCAGCAGGAAATCACGGTATACAGCGTTTAGTAAAGTGGGTGCATGTTGTAGAATCCACCCAAGTCAACCACTTGCTGAATGGAAATGAATTAATTCTTACCACCGGCCTTGGCTGGAAAGATGATGAATCATTATTTATGCCATTCTTACAGGAGCTGATTGCAGCCCAGGCCTCTGGAATATGCATAGAATTGGGCACCAATATTGTTAACATTCCTCAAGAAGCAATTGAATTAGCTGACCGCAGCAAATTTCCTATCATCCTTTTTCATCATGAAGTACCCTTTGTCGAAATAACCCACGATTTGCATTCCATCATCATTAATAAGCAATACCTTTTGATCTCAAACATTGAAAATTACTCCCAGGAGCTAAACAAAAACCTATTGGAAATCGACCATTATGAGCAAATACTTAAGTTTTTGCAAAATTACTTGGATCTTCAGGTATTAATTGTTTTCAATGACAATAAATCGCTCGCTTTCCCTATTATAAGGGGAAAAGAGCTGAAGTTATTGCTTGAACAGATAAAAGAATATGACCGCATTCAGCATACATCCATGTTAAAACAGACGATCACAATTCTTGGAGAAAGCTATGCAGAACTGATTATTTATGCCAAACACCGTATGTTGAATGAATTCGATCTCATTATTTTAGATCGGACTGCCACTGCACTTGCTCAGCATTTCTTAAGGGATTTATATGTGGAGGAAAGAAAACTAGCCGAAGAAAGCAAATGGATCAGAAGCTGGCTGGATGGCGAATATAGCGAAGAGGTTGTCCGCAGCCAGCTTTCATACAGCCATCCGCAAACCAATCTAAATGGCGGGACGGTCTGCATTTGTAAGCTTCAGGCAGCTTCCAATAAAAATTCCTCAGTAGACCGCACATATTTTAAATTATTGTTCAGGACAGTTTTCGAACAAAGCGGATTTCAGCTATTTTCTACCGAAATTCAGCATAATCTGATTTTTATTCTAGGCGATAAACGAAATCCGGATAATTGGAAAGAAAGGATGACTGATGCTTTTAACAGGATAAATAAAGCTGAAAACAGCGGGAGAAAGAGATTAATCGGTATTTCATACGGAGTTGGAAAATATGTAACTGATTTGGGAGATGTGCATAAGAGCTATCAATCAGCTAAAGAGACACTTCTTCTTCAGGATTCCCTTGCTGAAGAAAACAAAAGCTTTTTTTATCAGGATCTTCATATGCACAGGATTTTATCTTTAGTTAAACAGCATAGCAACCTGGAGGAAACAGTAAATGAATATCTTGAGCCAGTGCTGAATTATGACAGACGGAATAACGGTGAATTACTTAGGACATTGAAAACCTATCTCGCCTGCAGCGGATCTAAACAGGAAACTTCAAGCAGGCTGTTTATTGTCAGGCAAACCTTATATCATCGGCTAGAAAAACTGGAAAAGCTTCTCGGCCAAAATTTCATGAAGTCCGAGAAACGGCTTGAGCTTGAATTCATGGTGCTTGCACACGAATATTTGACAAGCTCAAAAAAAAACCTGAAGCTCAAGGCAGAAATCTGAGTCTTAGCTGGCGGGGAGAAAATAAAGTCCTAGATTCATAATTTATTTGTCAGAAATGTAAAGCGATACTTGCCTTTTAGTATCGTTTTTTTATTGAAGAATTTCATGGTAATTTTCTTGTACAGTGCAACAAACTGTAGGAATTTCGATTATATTCTTTTACATAGTGTCTAATGAAGCCAATCCATACGGCTACTATAATAAAGTCAATATATATGACATTTTTCTGGAGGGGATTAACATGACAGTTACAAAGCCGGCAGTTGAGATTTTAAAGAATTTTGTAGGCGGAAAGTGGGTGGATTCTTCCAGCGGAAAATTTGAGGATGTGCCTAACCCTGCAACAGGGGAGCTATTGGCGAGTGTGCCTCTTTCTTCGCAGGAAGAATTAAATTCTGCTGTTGCAGCTGCAAAGGAAGCGTTCAAAAGCTGGCGTAAAGTTGCGGTTCCGCAAAGAGCAAGGATTTTGTTCAAATATCACCAGCTTCTCACCGAGAATTGGGAAAGCCTTGCAAAATTAGTAACACAGGAGAATGGAAAGAGCTATGAAGAGGCTTACGGGGAAGTGCTTCGGGGAATTGAATGCGTTGAATTTGCCTCAGGAGTACCAAGCCTTATGCAAGGGTATCAGCTTCCTGATATTGCAACAGGCATAGAATCTGGCATGTACCGCTACCCTATTGGGGTCATCGGCGGAATAACACCATTCAACTTTCCTATGATGGTGCCTTGCTGGATGTTCCCGCTTGCTATTGCATGCGGAAATACATTTGTCCTAAAACCTTCTGAAAGAACGCCTCTTTTGGCAAACAAACTGGCTGAGCTCCTTAAAGAGGCAGGTTTGCCTGATGGTGTTCTAAATGTAGTGCATGGTGCACATGATGTAGTGAATGGTTTATTAAGCCATGAAGATATTAAAGCCATTTCTTTTGTCGGCTCACAGCCGGTAGCGGAGTATGTTTATAAAACAGCTGCCGCAAATGGCAAGCGCGTACAAGCGCTTGCAGGTGCTAAAAATCATTCAATCGTGCTTCCTGACGCTGACATGGATAATGCTGTGAGGAATATAACAATGGCTGCTTTTGGTTCTGCCGGTGAACGGTGCATGGCTGCTTCAGTTGTTGTTGCCGTGGGAAATACAGCGGATGAACTGGTTAGCCGGCTTAAGCAGGCTGCAGATGGGATCATTATGGGGAACGGCATTGACAAAGATGTCTTTCTTGGACCTGTAATCCGTGAAGCCCATAAAGAAAGAACACTTCAATATATTCAGCATGGCGAGCTTCAGGGAGCACGGCTTGTTAGGGATGGAAGAAAGGACGATGGTCCGGAAGGCGGCTACTTTATAGGACCGACAATCTTTGACGAAGTGCATACGGATATGAAAATTTGGAAGGATGAAATTTTTGCTCCCGTCCTTTCAGTAGTACGGGTAAATACTCTCGATGAAGCAATTGAATTGACAAATAAATCGGAATTTGCAAATGGTGCATGCATCTATACGGATAGTGCGAAAGCTGTACGTCTGTTCAGGGATGAAATCGATGCAGGTATGCTTGGTGTAAATCTCGGTGTTCCTGCACCAATGGCATTTTTCCCTTTTTCAGGCTACAAAAAATCATTTTATGGAGATCTGCATGCAAATGGAAAAGATGGAGTGGAATTTTACACTAGAAAAAAAATGCTGACAGCAAGGTACTAACGCAATTCTACAAAGAATGGAGCTGATAGTATGCAAAATACTGGGAAAACACAATCACTTCAGGAACTGGATGAAAAATATTTATGGCATTCCATGAAGGGGTCGGCACCTGGACAGTCACACATGATAATCAAAGAAGGAAACGGTGCATGGATAACAGATAGTGAAGGCAGCCGTTACCTCGATGGAATGTCGGGTTTATGGTGCGTAAACGTTGGTTATGGAAGGCATGAACTTGCAGATGCAGCTTATCAGCAGCTTAAGGAGCTCGCTTATTTTCCTTTAACGCAAAGCCATGCACCTGCCATTAAGCTTGCAGAAAAGTTAAATGAATGGCTGGGAGAAGACTACGTAATTTTCTTTTCCAACAGCGGATCGGAAGCGAACGAGGCAGCATTTAAGATAACACGCCAGTATCACCAGCAAACAGGAGGGCATAACCGATATAAATTCATTTCCAGGTACAGATCCTATCATGGAAATACAATGGGTGCTTTAGCTGCGACTGGCCAGGCACAGAGGAAGTATAAATACGAACCGCTTGGCCAGGGATTCCTGCATGTTGCTCCTCCTGATCTTTATAGAAACCCTGCTGACGCCGCAAGTCTTGCTTCTGCAGAAGAAATTGACCGTGTGATGACATGGGAGGTAAGCGAGACAATTGCTGGAGTCATTATGGAACCTATCATTACCGGGGGAGGGATCCTGATGCCTCCAGATGGTTATATGGCAAGAGTGAAGGAAATTTGCGAAAAACATGGTGCCTTGCTGATTTGTGATGAGGTAATATGCGGCTTCGGAAGGACAGGCAAACCATTTGGATTTATGAATTACGGTGTTTCACCTGATATTATTACAATGGCAAAGGGCATTACAAGCGCATATTTGCCTTTATCCGCCACAGCTGTAAAAAGGGAAATTTATGAAGCCTACGCAGGTACCGAGGCATATGACCGTTTCAGGCACGTTAATACATTTGGAGGAAATCCGGCTGCATGTGCCGTAGCTTTAAAAAACCTGGAAATCTACGAAAATGAGAATTTAATTGGACGTTCAAAAGAGCTGGGAGAAAAACTTCTTATGGATTTACAGGCATTAAGAAAACACCCATATGTTGGGGATGTACGGGGTATAGGGCTCCTTATAGGAATTGAACTAGTACAGAACAAGGAAACTAAAGAACCCTTGCAGCTTGAAAAGGTAACTCGGATTATTGACAGATGCAGGGAGAAAGGACTGATCATTGGAAAGAATGGAGACACAGTGGCAGGCTTTAACAATATCCTGCAGCTGGCACCTCCACTTAGCATTACAGATAACGATATGTCCTTCATTGTTAAAGTTCTTAAAGAGAGTTTATTTGAGTGATAAACTAAATGGGCCATTAAACAGCTAAAATCCCTTTTGCGGGATTTTAGCTGTTTTACAGTCTATTTCATTGCAGCTGTATTCCTGAAATAGACATTATTAAATTTGTATATTAATTTACTAGATAGCATCGGACCTTTCCAGCAGCCATTCTCTTAAATAACCTGGAAGTTCCCCTCCCCAGTTTAATGATGAATGTCCGCTCTTAAGGAGATGGTATGTTTTATCAGGTGTGGTCAATTTCTCCATGACTGGAAGTATCATGTCATGAGGAACCAAACGATCATTTTCATTGGCTACAACCAAAATGTTTGCAGAAATGCTTTCTAATTCTGCGTTTTGCCCAGAAATTAAAAGGCCACCTTCAATCAGCGTATTCTCCTTTACCAGTTCATTTAAAATCTGTTTTACAAAAGCACCAGTCATCGGCACATACGAATTGGCCCAGTGATTGAATCTCCGCCATTTTTTAACATATTCTTTATCATCTGCTTTTTCCAGCAAAGAGAGATAATGGGCAAAATATACTGGGGAAGTAATCAATCGCATTCCTGCTTGTATAGAATTTGCAGGCATAACTTTAAAAACATCAATTAATTCCTCAAAACCTGCTGTATCTTCAAGTTCAAGCAGGGCTTCCATCCATTGATCAAAGACCTGTACTTTGCCGAAATTAATTGGTGCTGCAGACAATATTAGGTTTTTTACAGGCTCCTCTGCTACAGATGCATAAATAGCTGCAAGCGTGCCTCCAAGACAAAACCCCATTACTGATATATCCTTTGCATGTGAATGCTTTAAGGCTCGCTGCACTCCTTTTCCGATGTAATCCGTGATATATTGATCCAGTCCGAGATCGCTGTCTTCATACCCTGGAATACCAAAGTCCAGCAAATAAACTTCAAAACCCTGTTTTACAAATGCCTCAATTAAACTGTATCCTGGAGCTAAATCTAATAATATAGGCTCGTTGACAAGTGAATATATTAAAAAAATTGGTACTTTATATTTTTTTTCTTCAGGTTTGTAATACCAAAGAGTTGCCTTATTTTTTTTCCAGATTGCCATCCGGTCTGTCATTCCCATGTCTGGCATAGGCTCTTTCAAAAGTTCGAAAAAATGTTTCAATTTACTGTCTTCCTGTGGTTTGTTAATATGATCCATGATTATTCTTCTGCTTCATGTTTTTTTTCATACGGGTGCCATCATATAAACCCTCAATTTTTTTCATTTTAATCTTCTCTGCTAAGCGTTCAAACACAACAGATTGTAAGTTTGGTAATGTTTGGCTTTCCTTTTTCGGAGCTTCATATTGTTTTAACCGTGCATTTTCTGAAATATTTAAAACTGGAGTTTCCACTTTTCCTGATTTAATATCGTTAATTTGATCTGACAGCTCTAAAAGAGTTTCTTCTATTTTGTCCACTTTTTCCTCTATTTGAATAGCCAGCTTTGCAACGCTTGCTACATCATTTTTAGTTGGAAAGTTATAGATAATAGAAAGCTGTTCTATATTATTTTGCAGTTTTTTCAGAACTGGCGAAATTTCTTTACCCTCCTGATTTGCTAAAATAATAAAATCTTTTTTATTTAAGAAATCTTGAATGAAAGTATTAAGTTCCTCTTCGGTTTTTACTCCCCACTCCTTAAGTTTCTTATAAAAATCTTGTGAATCAGTCATGACATTTCTCCTTTCTGATTTTTCAAATACATGCTAAGCAAGCAGATGTTAGAACCCTTAAATTCTTTATTATTATAGATAAGCATGTACGTAGTTGTGCTTAAAATAGGGAATAACCAGAGCCTTTTTTCCTGGCTTTATAAATGATAAGGAACTTCTGGATAGAACAGCGAAAATAATTAATTAAATATGTCTCCTTCCGATGTTATTTGCACCAAAATCAAAGAAAAATCCCCCCGGCTGGGAGGTTACAATATATTTTAATTAGCAGAAAATATCTGAAAAAGAAGAACTGCTTCAAAAAAACACTCTGCTTGAGCAGAAAATTTCAAATGATAAACAAAAGTAAAGCGAGCTTATAAAAGAAACACTGCTTTTGAAGAGGAAACAAGGAGATTGTAAGAAGGGCAAAAGGAGCACCAGCTTCCAACAAAAGTTCGCTGAAATGACTGCTTCTTAACACAGAAAATACCTGAAAACGAGAAAAAGCTCCATATCATTGACCACCTTAAACGGCAGCTTTAAGTGGTTAATCAAGAGAATAGTAATCTGAAAGCAGCAGTGCAGAGTGCAAATGAAGCTTTTGAAGAGGAAGCAAAAGAATTGGAAGAACTTAAAAGGAATATTCACATAAAGCAAATGAGCTAGCTGAGGTAAAAAATCTCATATCAGAATCAATAGTAGAAGAATGGAGAACATTCAAAAAGGATTCTGCAACTTGTACAAGAACTTTCCCGTGTAAATAAGCCTTATATGTAAGAAAGTTAAAAGGATAAATAAACTGATGAAGGTACTGTACTGGCCGCCGCATTCTTTGAGCATGGCATACATGTGAGAAGAACACTTATGGATCTATTCAGAATTTCTCAGCAGAACATGAAACCGTATCAGCAAGAAGCCAAGCAAGTAACATCCGGAATATACAGGGAAAGCAGCAGCAAGAAGAAAAGTGAACCGGCGAAAATCATTGGCATTCAGTTAATAGATGATAGAAATAACCCCCTGCTGAATTGAAGTTTCAAATCCAGCAGGGGGTTTTAGTTTTTTTGTTACTGATTCAGAAATTTCACACAAACTGGATAAGGAACAGCCACATCAGATTGCAGAAGCTTTAGCTTGCCTGTCTGTTCATTTCTGCTGAATAGGACAAGGTTTCCAGTTTCCTGGTTAGAAGCTACAATGTATTTGCCAGATGGATCAAGAACAAAATCCCTAGGCCAGTTTCCTTCTGTTGAAGTATACTCAACGAGCTCAAGCAGACCTGTATCCTGATCGATACTGAAAACCGCAATACTGTCATGTCCACGGTTTCCTGCATAAACAAATTTTCCGTCTGGGGAGATATGGATAGCACTGCCTTGGGAATTTTCCTTAAAATCGCCAGGGATGGCAAAAATATACTGCTGCTCCGTAAAGCTACCATCAGCGGAATTATAGGCAAGAGCAATTACTTCGTTTGAGAGCTCTGTCATCACATAGGCAAATTTTCCATTAGGATGGAATCCAATATGCCTTGGACCGCTTCCCGCATGTACGGTAAGGGTGCTCGCCTCAGTTAATTCTGCATCTTTCACTTCATATGTAATAATCTTATCTGTACCTAAATCTATAGCTACAACATATTTTTCGTCAGGAGTGAAGCCGGAAAAGTGGGCATGTGATTTATCCTGGCGATCTTTATTAGGGCCAGATCCTTTATGTTCAATCAATGATACGGCAGCATTCACTTTTCCAGTTTCAGGATCTACTTTAAAAGACTGTACGGTTCCCTGATGATAGTATGCAAGAGCTGCTGTCTCATTGCTGCTGTCAACACTCACATAGCAAGGAGATCCGCCGGGAAAGAGCTGTTTGTTGATTTCACTTAGTTCTCCAGTTTCGCCATTAATTGAATAAGCTGCAATTCCGCCTTGATCACCCTGTTTGGCTACAGAATAAAGATATTTATTATTGCTGCTTACAGTTACATATGTAGGATTTTCAAGTTGGGCTGCAACTTTTACATCACTGATTTTTTCATTTTCAGTATCCAAAGTAAAGGAATAAATTCCTTTGCTGTCTCCTTTGGTGTAGGTTCCAACATATCCAGTGAACTTTGTCATGTTAATTCCTCCAATTTCAGATTTAATCTATTTTACCACAAGCCGCTAATAAAACTATAGGATAAGGCTTATTCCTGCAGAAGTGAAATTTCTTATATGAGTTTTAACGATGAAATCTGCTGTGGAATTCATAAGCTTGCACTTTATTCGAGCAAACCACTTTACATAGAAAACGAAACATATTACCTTTAGATAAGCAGTAAATAATCCGACTAAACTCATAGGATAAGGAGCGAACATAATGGAAAATAGATATTCATCTTGGGGCCACCATGCAACAACAAGAGTTGCTCCACTGAATCCCGTTCAAATTCCGTTTGTAACCGGCGGATCAATAGCAGCCAATGTTTTGTTAATCTGTATTGTAAGAACTGCAAATTGGACACAGGGAGTTCTTTTTATCATCGGTTTAGCTTTAGGGGCAACATTGCTGCATGCCCGATTTGGGTTTACCTCCGCATTCCGCAGACTAATGTCAGTAGGAAATGTCCAGGGGTTGCAGGCGCATATGCTTATGCTGGCTGTTTCCTCTACTTTATTTGCCATTATATTAAGCACAGGTTTTACATTTACTGGATTAAAACCGGCAGGCTATGTTTCTCCTGTAGGCATTAGTGTTGTATTTGGCGCTTTTCTTTTCGGTATAGGCATGCAGCTTGGAGGCGGGTGTGCATCAGGGACCCTGTATTCAGTTGGCGGAGGGTCTTCTTCAATGATCCTGACTCTGCTGGCTTTTATCGGCGGATCGGTTCTGGGAGCATATCATTTTAAATTTTGGATGGAGGATACACCATCATTTCCACCCATTTCTCTTGCTGAATCAACAAGTCTCGGTTATTTTGGAGCTTGGCTGGTTCAGATAATCGCTTTTGCATGTATCTATTGGATCACAATAAAAATTGCAAAAAAGAAAAATCCTCCTGCTATGAAGCCATTGCCGACCATGTTGGGCTGGAAAAAAGTACTGCGGGGATCGTGGCCGCTTTATACCGCTGCGATTATTTTAGCTTTATTGAATGCCCTGACTTTAACCATAAGGGGTAATCCGTGGGGGATAACATCCGCTTTTGCACTATGGGGCGGGAAGTTTTTGCTGGCAATGGGGCTCGATGTATCCTCCTGGAGTTATTTCTCGGGAGCAAACGGGGCAGCGCTTTCCCATACAGTGCTTGCTGATTCTACCAGTGTCATGAATTTTGGCATCATTTTAGGTGCTTTTATTTCAGCATCTTCGCAAGGAACATTCAAGCCAGGCAGAATAAGGCCAGGTGTGGCATTAGCTTCAATCATCGGCGGCCTTATGATGGGCTATGGCTCCCGTCTTGCATTCGGGTGCAATATCGGGGCATATTTTGGAGGTATTGCTTCATTTAGCCTGCATGGCTGGGTATGGATGATAATGGCGATGCTCGGAACTTCATGTGCGTTATTTATAAGGCCATTGTTCGGGTTAAGCAACCCTAAGCCCAATGACTCTGTTTGTTAAGTACTCATCTTGCTTAAGATAAATGCCTGGCAGTATATGAAAGAGTGAGTCAGTTAGAAGGCTTTTATGCAAATCACAGTTCTGAAGTAAATAAAACGGACCCGCATTGCGGTGTCCGTTTTATTACTTCCTAGAACATTGCTGAATATGGCGGGGGCCGATTATACACTTGGAATCAGCCAAATTTAACGGCGTCTTTGATCTGTAAGATGAATATGGATTCAAGTTTGTTTATAGTTAATGCTTCTATTATAATGATACACGATAAATATAATATGAAAGAGTGAAATCTATGTATGATGCTATGATTAAGTCAATTAATGCCTCTGAACTTCCCGAAGAAGATGTGCTGATTAAAAATCTTCGTTCAAAGCTTCCTAAAGTCTATAACGGAAAAAACGCGGCAGAATTTGCTGACGCATTCAGAGAAGTCCTGAAAATAGGTATTGCCATGGATTATAAAACCATGATGCTTTATTTGCCTTCCAGGCCTCAGCTGAGCCAAAACTTAGTTGCTCATTTCCAAAATATTAACAAAGCCATTGCTACCAGATCAGGAAACAAGGACTGGTTCCATGATTTGTTTGCCTTGTTCATTGCACTGCCTGGTATTCTCTCTTTATCATGGGATGAAATTGAAAAACATGTTGTATCTCTAAATTAATAGATAAAAAAATGCCGCCAGATCAACGTCTGCCGGCATTTTTTTATGTCATGGAATGATCAGCCAGCCGATGATTTCGATGGATAACCGTATAAAGTATAATTCCTGCTATCAGCAAAAGGGTGCTTGTTGAGATAAAAACAGCAGAAAAACCGAAATATCCGGCAATAGAACCGCCCATAACCGGCCCTATCATATTACCAAGAAACCTAAGGCTGGTGTTGTAGCCAAGAACCTCACCCTGCATTGAAATTGGCGCTTCCTGGCGGATATATGCTATTCGGACTGGAATTATCCCGCCAATCGCAATTCCAAGTGCAAAGCGGACTGCCACCAGCTCCCATAGGTTTGTTACAAACGCACCAGGGAGGTAAACGATGGTGGATATAAAAAGCAGAAGGACAAGAATTTTTATATAACCGTACCGGTCACCGATTTTACCCCAATAAGTTGCCATTAATAAATTCCCAAGTCCCGCTGCAGAAAAGGCGATTCCCGAGTAAAAAGCGAGATCAGTTTTACCATGCAGCTCCCTCACGTAAAGAGAAAGGATAGGCTGAATGCTGAAGTGCGCTATCTGTACAAGCGCAGAAATTAGCAAAACAGTTAATAAAACTGGATTCTTTACTATATGGGAAATCACTTCCTTACTGGAATACCTTATAGATCTGCTTTCTTTGCTTTCTACTTTGAATTCTTTAGTAGCAAATACCAATAGAGCAGATATGAAAATGGATATTGATGTCCATTTAAATGTTGTCGAGTAGCCCAAAGAGTCAGCCATCAAGCCTCCTAGCATCGGCCCAAGTAAAGATCCGGTAATGCTTCCTGTCTGCAAGGTGCCCAGGACACGCCCTGCAATCTCTTTAGGTGTTTGTGTGGATATGAAAGCTTGTGACATGGAAACAAACCCAGTAAAAAACCCAGTGAGCATCCGTAAGACAAAAAGCTGCCACACAGATGTAACAAATCCCATTAAAAATATGGAAAGTCCCATTCCGAAGGCACAAAATATAAGGATTTTCTTTCTGCCTAATCTGTCGCCGATTCTTCCCCAGATTGGAGATACCAAAAAGGCAGTTACAAAAGTTACGCCAAATGTCAGCCCTGATGAGTGCTGAATATACTTTTCTGAATAATGGCCAAAGGTTCCGATATAGAGAGAAAGAAAAGGAAGAACCATGGTCGTGCTGCCGCCAATGAAAAAGTTGGCAAACCACATAATGACCAGATTCCGTCTGGCATGCTGTATTTTTTCCATTTATTCACTTCTTTCTAATTTTCGATTTCCGTAATATATATAGACTATTATTTCGTTACTCTAAATATTAGTATAAAACTAATGAATAAAGAAAGAAATAATTTTGCACCTTTATTTTTAGATGCCTCACAGGGCACATATAATTCCCGGTTTTAGGTGCATATATCCATTCATTCCATAAGGTTATTCAATGGTATAATATTAGACACATTCATTAACTTTTCGGGAGGGACCATGAAAACATTTTTTGACTATATTGAACCAAGCGGGAAATTGGACAATGGTAAAATAACAAAGAGAGAAAAAATTTACCAGGGAATGAACGGGAAGTATGTTGAAAGATTTTACATAGAAAATGGCCAAAGTTATATCTTTAAACCATTGACCAATACAGATCAGCTTGGAAAGGAAATATGGGCGCAAGAGAGGATTTTATTAAATTTACCGCCCTTTTATCCTAAAATCCTGGCGCACAGCACATCAAATGATCCTGAGAAGAGCTGGATTATTCTTGAGGATATGGGGCCGCTGCTCCATGTTTTTGAAGAAAATACCCTTGCAGAAGTTGTTAAACTTATGGTCCAGTGGCACTCTTTTCCTGTCGGAGAACTAGCAGAAATACCTGTGAAAGGTCCAAAGCCAGGTATCGGACATATCTCAAAAGCAGTAATAAAAAAAAAGGAAGAGACACTGGAGCTTCTGAAGGGCTACTATATATCCGAAGATCTGCTTCATAAGTTTTTCACAAAGTTAGAAAAAACAGTGTTTAATGATGAAATGGTGCTTTCACATGGAGATTTGCATCTTGGCAATTATGCAAAAACAAAGACTTCCATAGTTGTTCTGGATTGGGAGCATGTTCACCTGAATTACAGGCATTGGGACTTGTATCATTTAATTGATATGTCTCATCCTGTTTTCCCTAAAAATCCATCGAGTGAACTGAGAGAAGATATTCTGAATTTGTACTGCAAGCTTGCAGATCAGCAGGGAGCTGCCATAGAACAAGAAAGTTTCTTTAAAGAATATTTTCTTTTCTCTTCTGTTTTTTCAATTTGGATGATTCTTTTGATTTCCTCGGATTTATTAATGGAGAATTCAAAATGGCCTAAAAATCAATTGCACAGCCAGCTTAATGAATCCTTGATCTCGCTAGCACAATGCTTAAATAAAATATAATAGTCAGATGCAGATGCCCCAGCAAATGAATGTTTCATTCTGCTTATTTAAAGTTATTTCATGAACAAGGCTTAAAAATATTTAAATAAAAAATCAATGACAATACTAATTAACGTAAACATTGATGTTTTGTTCAAGAAAGATATTTTTTGACTATGCAAGTTACTAAATCACTTTTTTGGGGAAATAACAAAATAAAAGGATTTAGGGAGCGATTGACATGACTTCAGAAACTCAAACAAGCCAATCTGAAAGGTTTGAAACAGCATTTAACAGGTTACATAAATCCCTTATGCATAATGTGAAAAATGCAAGAAGTGATAAATTCACCGATCTTGTTTATAAAGGGAAGAGCCACGCGTTAATTCGATTCTATGAACATGATTTGTGTCAATTTGCCAAGCTTCGCAATGCCATTGTCCATGAAAAAATTGAAGAAGGCTTTTATATAGCTGAACCGCATATAGATATTGTCGAGAAGATTGAGAGCATGGCCGATGAATTCGAAAAACCTCAATCAGCACTTTCTATTGCAACTAAACCAGTTTACTATTTTTATGAAGATGATAAATTATCTGAAGTACTGGTGCTTATCCGTAAACATTCACACTCACGTTTTCCTGTTTACGATTCGGATGACTGCTATCTTTGGATGCTTACTTCTGCAGAAATTGTAAAATGGATGGCGGATCACTTTTCTGAAACCAGCCTTGATCTAAATAGCATAAAAATTAAAGATATCCATTCTAAGCGTTTCAGGCATCACGTTGAATTTACATCACAGAACAGCACAGTGCTTGATGTGGAAGATATTTTTGAAGAATATCAGCGCAGAAACCAAAAACTTGAAGCTGTGCTGATTACCAAAAATGGAAAGCCATCTGAAAAACCAAACGGTATTATTACTACTTTGGATCTCCTAGAGGCGGAAATAAGCGAGTAACCAATTAAAAAAACGTCTGGATAAGGTACCGGCTCCCGAAAATCAGAATGAAAAATCTGCCTCGCAACCGCCTACCCAGGCGTTTTTCCTTGCTTAAAAGTCCAAGAACAAAGTAACTGCAACAAGCTTGTTTACCAAAGCAAAGGCGAAGCATATACGATATATGCTTCGCCTTTTTAAAATTGATATTAAACACCAGAAGTAAGCTTAGCTGCATGAATCAGCATAGGAATAAGGGAATCTCCCATTAATAAAGTAATCCACGCAGCAAAAATCATGGCAAGAGTTGAAAAAGTACCTTCCTGTTCTCCGTACTCCATTGCCTTGCTGGTTCCAACTCCATGTGCGCTCATTCCAAAAGCCAATCCTCTGGCAATTGGTGATTCAATAGATAGCCATTTAATAGCAGAAGGGCCCATAATTCCTCCCATTATGCCTGTAACAATTACAAATACAGTAGTTAATGCCGGCAGGCCGCCAATTTCCTTGGAGACCTCAATGGCAATTGGAGTAGTAATTGACCGGGGAAGAATGCTGATAATTAAGTCTGGTGCCATTCTCAAAAGCTTAGAGAGGGCGAAGGATGACAAAATGGCAACTATAACACCTGTAGTAATGCTTGTAATAATGATGCCTAGGTTTTTTTTAAGCAGCGCCCTATGCTTATAAATCGGAATGGCAAAAGCAACAGTCGCCGGACCGAGCAAATGAGAAAGCAATCTTGCCGAATGAATATACTGTGTTCCAGAAACATGCAGGCAGCTGATCAGGGCAATCAATGCCAGCGGGCTGATCAAAAGAGGATGCATAAAAAAGTATGATCTTCTTTTATATATTTTTTTTGTAATCATGTAAATGACATAAGTTATTAAGGTGAAAAATACCATGGAAATTATGATGCTTCACTTCTTTTCTTGTTAGATATTTTTTCTGCAGTAAACGCCGTTGCGCCCATTACGATAAAGGTGCTGACGCCAATAAGCAGGAGGGCCTTAATACCCTGTAAGCTCAGGATTTCATCATAATTCACAATACCGACAGCAGAAGGTATAAAAAAGAGGAGCAATTCAGCAAGCAGCCAATTTCCGCCTTTTTCAATCCATTCAAGCTTTATTATTTTCAGCATCAATGCGGCAAATAACAAAATTAAACCGATCATTGAAGCAGGAACTGGTATATGAATAAAATGTTTAATCCCTGCACCTAGATAAAGGAAGATATGCAGGATTAATATTTGTATAATGATAGTAATTAGTTTCATTTTTCAGCACTCCTAAATAATAAAAAGAAGCGACATTTCGCTCCTCTTGTTAAAACTATATTACTATCATAATTATTATAAGTAAAATACATATTTAACATAATGAATATAACTTATAGTTATAATGTCATACTGGCCACCATAAAGTCGATGAAAGTCCTGCCAGCAATTGAAATGTATTTTTCTTTTTTTGTTATCAGAGCAAGATTCCAGGGAGAGACAGGGACAAGCTTAATAATTTTAATGTTTTTTTGATCAGTGCGTCTGCAGATTGAATCAGGAAGAATAGAAATCCCAAGATTAGCCGCTACCATTTCTGACATAAAATCCCACTGAGAGCTTTTAAAAAGAATTTTGGGTTCAAAGCCTTGCTGTATAAATTTTTTTCTCATGATTTCGTATAAAGCAAATTCTTCACTATAAAATATAAAATCTTCCCCGTTTAATTCCTTTAAATGAACTGTATCGCGTTCTGCAAAACGGTGCTCGGGGTGAACCAGCAATTTTAACTCATCGTACACAATGGGGTGTATGCTGAAAACTTCTTCATTAACAGGCAATACAGCCACGCCCATTTCAAATTCTCCTTCTTCAACACTTTTTACAACTCTCGCAGCTCCATATTCTGTTATATTGATTTTAATATTAGGATACAAACGGTGAAAATTGGCCATGACTTTCGGGAAATACAGGCTGCCTACTATCGGCGGGACCCCTATATTAATTTCTCCCCTAGCCAGATGTGTCATATCATTTAGAGTTGTATGCATTTCATTTACTTGAGAAATAATTCTTTGTGCATACTCATATACTACCTGACCGGCATCGGTCAGCTCGCTTACTTTATTTGAACGCAGAATAAGCGGCATCCCAAGTTCTTCTTCT
Organism: Bacillus sp. OV322; assembly: GCF_900112495.1. Classification (GTDB taxonomy): domain Bacteria; phylum Bacillota; class Bacilli; order Bacillales; family DSM-1321; genus Peribacillus. The sequence goes on along the minus strand of NZ_FOMA01000005.1, from coordinate 351,570 downwards.
AGACCTTTTATCATCTTACTGAGTGCCGGCTGTGAAATGTGAAGAGTTTGTGAGGCTTTTGTTATGCTATTTTGTTTGGCTACTTCATAAAAATACTTTAATTGGCGAAAATCCATAAAAACACTCCTTCTTCTTTATTATAAGTAACAATTATGGAAAAAAACCTTATCAGGTGTACAAGCACATTTTATCTGCAAAAACGTCTCTTTTCTTGTAGATTGATTTTTTAATGAGTTCTTCGCGGGATTACAGTTTTGAATCAAAGATTAGAAGGTAAGGTTCCGAACTTCTCCAGGATTAGCGGGACAGGTGAGATGCAGGCAGAGCTTGGGATGCTCATTTGTCCGCTCGCGGAAAGCAGGCATCCTGGAACGGAAATAAGCCAGCTTGTTCCATATTAATTAAGTTTACGAAAACAGCTTTAAAAATGAAAGCATGTGATTTTTCTGGGGAAAGCGCAAATAACGGCAAGACTCCTGAAAAGATGCAAAGAAGCATTCGTTTTAACTTGCGGTTTTTTTGAATTATGCTAAAATAATTCGAGTACAGTTAACTTAATAAAAATCCGTTTAATAACGGTAGAGGTTGTTAGCTACCCTCTCAAAAAAACTAAGGAAAAACAGGTGTGCTTTCTTTAGCATTCCTGTTTTTTCATGTTAAAGGAGATTTATAGAATGAAAAAAGAAAAAGCCATAATTGTATTCAGCGGCGGACAGGACAGTACAACCTGCCTATTTTGGGCCAAGAAGCAGTTTGAAGAAGTTATAGCGGTAACTTTCGATTATAACCAAAGGCACAGCCTTGAAATACAATGTGCAAAGGATATTGCCAATGAACTCGGCATAAAGCATCATATCCTTGATATGTCACTATTAAATCAGCTTGCTCCAAACGCGCTGACCAGAAATGATATTGACGTAAAAGAAGGAGAAGACGGTGAATTGCCTTCTACATTTGTACCAGGAAGGAATTTAGTTTTTATTTCTTTTGCAGCCATCCTGGCACGGCAGCTTGGCGCCAGACACATTGTCACAGGTGTTTGTGAGACCGACTTCAGCGGATATCCGGATTGCCGCGATATATTTATTAAATCATTGAATGTATCGCTGAATCTTTCTATGGATGATTCTTTCGTCATACATACGCCGCTCATGTGGATTGATAAAGCTGAGACATGGAAAATGGCAGATGAACTAGGAGCACTTGACTTTGTCAGAAACAAAACATTAACCTGCTATAATGGCATCATAGCAATGGGGTGCGGTGAATGCCCGGCATGCTTATTGCGCAAAAAAGGGCTTGACGATTATCTCATGTCCCGAAAGGAAGCGTGACGCTATGACAGGTTTCAAAATTGTTGAAAAGCTTCAAAAAATAAATGAAGATATCCATAAAGAACAGCTTAAGTATCATCATAAAAGAGTGCTTGTCAGCAAGGAATTCACTTTTGACGCTGCACACCATTTACATTGCTATGAAGGGAAATGCAAGAACCTCCATGGACATACCTATAAGGCAATATTCGGGATCAGCGGCTATACGGATGATACAGGGTTAATGATTGATTTCGGTGAAATTAAGCAAATCTGGAAAAATGAGATCGAAATACATCTTGATCACAGATACTTGAATGACACCTTGCCAATGATGAACACGACAGCTGAAAACATAGTTGTCTGGATGTATGAAATGATGGGTGAATACTTAAAAAAAGATCCCAAATGGACAGAAACTGGAGTAAGATTGGAATTCGTAAGGCTTTTTGAAACTCCTACTTCGTATGCTGAGGCTAGAAGGGAGTGGATGGAGGTTGAGTAAAATACCAGTAATGGAAATTTTCGGGCCAACCATACAGGGAGAAGGCATGGTAATAGGCCAAAAAACTATGTTTGTAAGAACGGCAGGCTGTGATTATTCCTGTGACTGGTGCGACTCATCATTTACCTGGGATGGATCAGGCAAACAGGATATCAGACAGATGTCAGCAGAAGAAGTTTGGGAAGAGCTCCAAACCATAGGCGGCTGCGGCTTTTCTTATGTTACGATTTCAGGAGGCAATCCGGCCCTTTTGAAAAATCTCAGCACCCTTATAGAACTATTGAACATGCATTCAGTGAAAGTTTGTTTAGAGACACAGGGAAGCAAATGGCAGGATTGGTTTTATGACATTGATGAACTGACTCTTTCCCCAAAACCGCCTAGCTCGAAAATGGAAACAAATTTTACAATTCTGGATGAAATCATAAAAAACCTGAGAAACAATAAAAAAGGGAAAAGCTTCAGTATCAAAGTTGTTGTATTCGATGAATTGGATTACAAATATGCACTAACCGTTTATAAGCGATATCAAGGAGTACCCTTTTATCTTCAGGTAGGAAATCCGGATATTTCAACGGCTGATAATACAGAGCTTACCATGATGCTGCTTAAACATTACGAGGAACTTATCGATAAGGTTATGGCAGATGGCCGATTTACAGATATAAAAGTACTTCCTCAGCTGCACACTTATATCTGGGGAAACAAACGGGGGGTATAACCATCCCTCCTCATGCAAAAAAAGTACTTTTTCCTGCTATGTACTTGCCTTAGTTCCTCCAGCGAGCAATAGATCAAACATTTTAAGTAATCAGTGCCGGAGCTGGGGAAAATAACGTATTAGGAAGTTTCAGCTGCATTTATTAAAAGCACTTTTCATATCCATAGTACAACCAAGCCTGGCAGGCATAATGTCTGCCAGGCTGTATTTATTGAGTTATAATCCTATGTCATGTATTTTTTACATAAACCATTTAAAATAGGGCTATGGCACCTTATGAAGGAATGAGTCTTCGAATATAGATAATGGAGGCGGAAGAATAATGATAAAAACTATTATTTTGAAAAATGAATCTGAGGTTTATAAAATTATGCAGGATTTGATAGAAAGAGCTTATGTGGAGGCCAGTGAAGAAAAGCTATTGTTATGCATGGAATGCGGGGATGTTGATTTTTATATTGCACTTGCCCACAATGAAGAACTTCAAGATGCCATTAAAGAAAATTTTGAGGTTGATGAATACGGAGAAGTCCTGGATGAAGAAAAATACCGGAAAATGCTTGATGATCTGCAGGATAATTTTCTCGAAATGCATATAAAAAGCGGACTGTTTGATTACTATCCCGCGGGTGAATATGATGTAGCAGGAGAAAAACGGCAATCAGAAACAGATATCATTGCCCCTAAAGGAAAATTTTCCGCTCCATTTGAAGATGCTGCATTGTAGCAGCAATTTATAAAAAAAGGAGCATCTTGACAGATGTTCCTTTTTTACAATTTCAGACAATCATTTGACTTCTTTCCACATTTCAGTATATATTTTTTATATAACGTTATATGTCAGAAAATTTACAAAAGTATTTCTATTCCTTATAATGTAAATTTTCTGGTACATAAAATTTAAAAAGAAAGGAGAGATGCTCATTGATTGAATTTTCAGGGGTGAATAAGTTTTTCGGCAATTTTCATGTCTTAAAAGATATTAACCTTAAAATACCTAAAGGAGAAGTAGTTGTCGTCATCGGACCATCCGGTTCCGGAAAAAGCACTATGCTCCGCTGCATAAACCGTTTAGAAAGCATATCAGATGGTGTCCTGACTGTAAACGGCATATCTGTTGCAGATAAAAAATCAGATATCAATAAACTCCGCCGGAACATAGGGATGGTCTTCCAGCACTTCCACCTATATCCGCATAAAACCGTACTTGAAAATATCACAATAGCACCCATGAAGGTATTAGGCCTGTCAGAAAAGGAAGCAAGAGAAACTGCGCAAAAATATCTTAAAAAAGTAGGGATTTTGGAAAAGGCAGATTCCTATCCATCGCAGCTTTCCGGGGGCCAGCAGCAGCGTGTCGCCATAGCCAGGGGACTCGCCATGAATCCGGAGATTATGCTTTTTGACGAACCTACTTCAGCACTGGATCCAGAAAGCATAGGAGAAGTGCTGGATGTTATGAAAACATTAGCTAATGAAGGGATGACAATGGTTGTAGTAACGCACGAAATGGGATTTGCAAAGGAAGTTGCTGACCGCATCGTATTTATGGACCATGGACAGATTTTAGAAATGGCTGCTCCGGATCAATTTTTTGGAAATCCCCGCGAGCAAAGGGCACAGCTATTTTTAAGCCGTATTTTAAATCATTAAACAGGAGGTAATAGTATGATGAATCCTAAAAAAATATTTAAACTGGCTCTGATATCAATGATGGCTGCACTAATATTGGCAGGCTGCGGAGGGGAAAAAACATCTGGTGATGGAAAAGGCAAAGATGTGCTGGCTCAAATCAAGGACCGCGGCAAAATCATTGTCGGAGTAAAGAATGATACACGTTTATTCGGATTAAAGAACCCTAGCTCAGGCAAGGTTGAAGGTTTTGATATTGATATTGCAAGAGCGCTTGCAAAAGAAATCCTTGGAGATGAAAATAAAGTGCAATTCAAGGAAGTAACCTCAAAAACGAGAATGCCCCTTCTTCAAAATGGCGATATTGATGCCATTATAGCGACGATGACCATCACTGATGAACGGAAAAAAGAAGTAGATTTTACCGATGTTTATTTTGATGCAGGACAGTCATTGCTTGTAAAAAAAGGGAGCAAGATTACCGGAATCCAGGATTTGAAAAAAGGGACAAAGGTTTTAGCAGTTAAAGGCTCTACTTCGGCAATCAATATCAGGGAAAAGGCTCCGGACACCACCGTCCTTGAATTTGAGAACTATTCTGAAGCGTTTGCTGCATTAAAGTCCAAACAAGGTGATGCTTTGACTACTGATGATGCTATTCTCTATGGAATGGTAGATGAAGATCCTTCCTACGAACTGGTAGGGGGCACATTTACAAAAGAACCTTATGGAATTGCCGTTAAAAAAGGAAACAAAAAGCTAGTGGATGAACTTAATAAAGCACTAAAAAAATTAAAGGATTCAGGAAAATATCAGGAAATACATGATAAATGGATAAAAAACTAACTGATCTGCTTTGATTGCTGCCTGACAGGAGGGGCAGCCCTCCTGTTAGTGCAAGAGGAGAGGATTTACTTGAATTTCAGCTTGTTGACAAATAATCTTGATATGTTTCTGGAAGGATTTAAAAACACTGTCTATGCAAGTCTAATCGCGCTTGCGGCCAGCCTCCTTTTAGGTACCGTCCTCGCGGTCATGAGGATTGCTCCATTCAAGCCATTAAATTGGCTTGGAACTATCTACGTTGAATTTATTCGGAACATTCCGCTGCTTGTCATTACTATTTTTATCTTTCTTGTTTTTAAGCTCAGCGGACTATATGCAGGAATTTTAGGATTGACCATTTACACAGCATCCTTTGTGGCAGAAGCCATCAGGGCAGGCATCATGTCAGTTCCTCAGGGCCAAATGGAAGCTGCCCGCTCATCTGGCCTTTCTTATGGCCAGGCAATGAGGATCATCATTTTGCCTCAAGCCTTCAAGATTGTAATTCCGCCACTAGGAAACCAGTTTATTAATCTTGTCAAGAACACTTCCATCATTTCCTTGGTTGCAGGAGCTGATCTAATGTATCAGGGTGATTTGATTTCCTCCCGCACCTTCGTAGTGTTTGATGTGTATATCTTTGTCGCCATGTTCTATTTAATCCTAACTATTCCTTTGAGCCTTGGTGTGGGGTATTTGGAAAAACGCCTGGCTAGAAGCAATTGAAGGGAGGAGCCTATTGGACTTTCTAGGAGCTTATACACCGGATCATTTAAAATTTTTGCTGCAGGGTTTTGGAGTTACCCTTGAAGCAGCTTTCATTTCTATAGCATTAAGCTTTATTTTTGGAGCACTTATTGGGATAGGAAGATACGCAAAAATTCCATTTTTCTCCCACCTTCTTGGCGTACTGGTAGAAATCATCCGGAACCTGCCGCTGCTTCTTATCATTTTTTTCACATACTTTGCTCTTCCTGAAGTGAATATTAAACTTGAGATCCTGCCGGCTGCAATTGTCGCTCTCACTATTTTTGAATCAGCCATGCTTTCAGAAATCATCCGCAGCGGATTAAATTCCATTGATAAAGGACAAATAGAAGCAGCTCGTTCTTCCGGCCTGAATTATGTCCAGGCATTATGGCACATCATATTGCCTCAGGCATTAAAAAGAATGATACCGCCCATTGTTAGCCAGTTTATTTCTCTTTTAAAAGATACTTCACTTGCAGTCAGTATCTCCCTGCCAGAGCTCCTGCATAATGGGCAGATCATTTATAGCCAAAAGATGTCATATCTTGGCCCCATATTTATACTGATTGCCTTCATGTATTTTATTGTGAATTTCGCCCTATCCCGGGTTGCTTATAGATTAGAAGCCAAACGGGTGTAAGAGGGAGAAGGAATGCCTAAGATACGATGAAAATTAATATTTATATGTAAAAGCAAAAGCCTTGCCGGCAACAGGCAAGGCTTTTACGTTTCTTCTAGTGATGAATAATAAAAAAATGTCCTTTATCTATTTTTTTAAGAGTGATTATAAAACAGTGCAGGTTTCTGTATTTGCAGATTGGTCAATCCGCCCAAAAACAGGGGGAAAAGCGTATTTCCGAACATCAATAGCCGTAAGAAAAGATGGAACTCAGTAAAGTCCTGTGTATTCTTGTGCCGGTGAGTTTCACAGACAAGTTTACAGAGCTAATATTAAATAAGTATGATATGGTATATATTACTGCGCCAAAAAGATATTAAAGATACTTGGGTGTACAAACATCTAAGAAGTCAGGTGTACAATAATAATGGAGTGATTATATGAGTAAAGCAAAAAGTAAAGGCGGAACGGGCAGAGGTACTGGAAAAAAAGGGTGGACCCGCTGGAAATCAAAGGCCAATAAAGCTAAAAGCGCTAAGCCGTATACAAGCAAAAACGTTAAAAATCAGACTGGCAACAAGCCCGCCGGGAATAATATTGATGATAAGACCGAATGAATCATTAATTTTACACAAAAGACCAGAACTGCCAAAAGGCAGTTCTTTTTTTTGCTATTTAAATGCTGGCTCTGTTGACACCCGTAAAAATTATTCTTGAACTCCCTTCAAAGTTATATTGATGAATTGTTTATAAACTCTAATAAAATTCATACTTCCTTTTGTAAATTCTGCACCGAACAGGCTTGCTACTGAATAAATTATTAAAGGAGGGAGATCCCAATGGAAAAAGAAGACAAAAACAATGAAAACCGATGTCATACAGAAAATATAAAAACCTTCAATCGGAATGGCGGGGAAGAGGCTGTCACCGATGGATCTGGAGATTATGTGGAGCAGCTGTTTTCTGCAGATGCTTAATTCATGTGCAAAAGAACATTTTACTTGCTATACAAAAGGATCGATTATTTCGATCTTTTTGTATAGCAAGTTTAAATTAAACCATTATTCTCTTCTAGCTTCCCGTTTTCCCCGGGAGTTTTGCAATCAAGGCTTACAAAACACTTAGTTTAAAAATAATCCTGCTCTTAAAAACAAATAAATGAAATATATTAATAACAAAATGTATTACATACATAGGATTTAATAGATTTTTTGCTGCAGGCAGCAGGGGGAGGCACTGCGTTATCTATATAAAGAAACAAAGAAGACTTTTAACTGCTGTCGTATAACGCAATCCATCTGCTGTAGAACTTTTACAAAAACCGATGTGTTATCTCAAAAGAGGAACTTATCTAATGTTTGCCGAATGAAGTAGAGATATGGTTTTTAATTTGAGGATTTAACTTCTGGAATTTTTTGTCATGTTGCAGCATAGTTCAAGTCTGATTATTTAATCAGACTCATAATGTATAAATACAGGAGAAACTTTGTAAAGGTGGGTTTTTCATGAAAACTGTTATGGTCCATCCAAAACTGAAACTTAAGAAAAGCAGTTTAGAAATAATACTTAATATAGTCTCTGTTCTATCAATAATGGCTTTAGCTGTTTATATTTTGATAATGTGGAATGAGATTCCGCACACCATTCCTATTCATTTTAATGCATACGGCGAACCGGATAATCATGGATCAAAAAATGTAATCTGGATTTTTATAGCACTGAATATTGTAATATGGTCCGGCTTTTCACTACTAGAAAGTTTTCCTCACAAATATCATTATTCCTTTCTTACAGAAGGTAACACTGAAAAACAATATAAAAATGCGAGGTGCATGCTAAATTGTCTTAAAGCTGAGATTGTCTTGTTTTTTTCTTATGAATCCTGGGAATTCATCCAATTTCCATTAGGGAAATTAGAGAGATTGAGTTCAGGAAGTGTTCTCTTTGCTGTTTTAGTTGTTTTCTTAACATTGACTTTTTTTATTGTCCGCTCATTTAAATTGAAATAGGGGATCCCTCTAGAGAAAAAGGCAATGGAATGCACATGCATCCCACTGCCTTTTTCTCTAGCTATTTTCTTTGCTTCCGTTTTTTTCAGTCCATTGCTTTATACCATCATCTTCATCAAATTCTACAATCACATCTGCAACGCCTTTTTCTTGGCGGATGGCTTCTTCAAGCCGGTCCTTAATATCATCTGCTTTAGCAACTGTAATCAGTGGGTCTACCTCGATTTCCACTTCAACATGAAGGGTTTCTCCTTCTTTTATTACTGAAATATCCTGAATATCCTTTACATCTGGATCATTTATTATCATGTCACCTATCTTTTGCTTCATTTCTTCGTCAGATTCTCCAAGGACACCGGCTGCATTATCCAAAAATACTCTGCCTACAACAATGAACATCATGAGCCCGATTATTACGGAAGCAATACCTTCTGCCTGGTGAAAGGGGGTAAAATGGGATAACAGAATGGAAGCAATTGCTAAAAGGCCGCCTAGTGTAGCAACTGTATCTTCCATGAAAACTAGTTTTGTAGCGGGTTTCGCTCTTTTTAACGAACCAATGCTTTTAATTAATAACTTAAAGCCTTTTTCCTTAATGCCTGTCTCATGTGCGATTTCCCTGGCTGCTTTGAATAATACAAAGCTTTCCAGAATGACACTTAATAGCAAAACAGATAGGTTAATCAAGAGACCGGTGGATTTAGTAGGGTGAATAATATGATGAAAGCCTTCCTTGACGGTTTCAAACGACATAATTCCTACAATTAAAACGGCACCGAGTAAAACTAAATTTACCAAACGGCCAAATCCATTGGGAAATCGGGGAGTAGGGGCCTTTTTGCTTAGGGCTGAGCCTATAAATACAAAAAGCTGATTTGCAGCGTCACCTAAACTATGCAATGTTTCTGCAAACATGGCAACATTACCTGTTAATGCATAAGCAACTCCTTTAATTATGGCAATGATGGCATTCACAATGGCTGCCAAAAATGCTGATTTGTTTCCTTGTTTCAATAAAACAAACAATTCCTTCATTAAATCATTCCTTCCATATACTTGTTCATTTAAGAGTGCTATAAAATCACCTGCAAGTAAAGCATAGATGAAAAAATAAAATCTTTTGAAACCACAGCTTAGTAAGATTTAAAAAACAAAGACCCTTCTTCGTTTAATTTAAAATTTGAAGAAGGGCACTATTATTATTTTCCTTTTTCCAAAATACAATCAGATAATTTTACAACTTTAGTTTTTCTTATGAATTTATAGCCTAGCCACAAAACAATAAAAATCGGTAAACTTACATATGAAACCAATATTCCACGCCAGTCAATGGCTCCGCCTATGAAGGCAGAATAATTTTGGCCAACTATGATAATAGCGCAGAGGGAGAAAGCAAAAATGGGGCCAAAAGGAAACCATTTTGCTTTGTACGGGAGCTCATCTATATTCTTCTTTTGAATGACAAAGGCCCGTCTGAATCTATAGTGGCTAAGGGCTATGCCCAGCCAAGCTATGAACCCTGATAAGCCAGCTGCATTCAGGAGCCAGGTATATACCTCACCATCACCGAAGAGTGAGGATAAAAATGCCAGGCAGCCTACTAGAGATGTCAATATTAGGGCATTTACAGGAATTCCTTTTGAATTTACCTTTCCAAGAGCTTTTGGAGCATGTCCTTCTTTAGCCATATTCCAAAGCATCCTAGCCGCTGCATACATTCCAGAATTACCAGCAGAAAGGATGGCAGTAAGAATGATCGAATTCATTACAGAGGTTGCAAAAGCAAAACCCACTTTTTCAAAAACCAATGTAAATGGACTCACAGTAACATCATCGGATGCAGCCAGTTCAGGCGTTGTATAAGGGATAATTAAGCCTATTACAGTAATGGTTAAAATATAAAATAACAGGATTCTCCAAAACACTTGTTTTACTGCTTTTGGTACATGTTTTTCCGGATTTTTGCTCTCTCCAGCAGTTACTCCTAATAATTCAGTTCCCTGAAAAGAAAAACCAGCAGCCATGAAAATTCCAAGTACTGAGAAGAAACCTCCATGTATCGGGGCATCAGCGACAGTGAAATTTTTAACTCCAATACTGTCTCCGCCCATGATTCCCGCAATCATTAAGATCCCAGTTATAATAAAAATGATGACTGTGATTACTTTTATAAGAGCAAACCAGTATTCTGATTCTCCAAAGCTTTTAACAGAAAGGATATTAATAAAAAATAAAATAGCTAAACAAATGGCACTCCATAATATAGTAGGAATATCAGGAAACCAGTATTTCATGACCAATCCGACAGCCGATAATTCTGCTGCGATAGTCACTGCCCAGCTATACCAATAATTCCAGCCCATCGCAAAACCAAGGGACTCATCCACAAACTTAGACGAATATACGCTGAAGGAACCTGCAATTGGCATATAAGCAGCCATTTCAGCAAGGCTGGTCATAAGGAAAAAGACCATGATGCCAACAAGACCATATGCTATTAAAGCACCGCCCGGGCCGGCTGTATGAATTGCATTCCCGCTGGCGAGAAACAAGCCTGTGCCTATTGTTCCTCCCAGAGAAATCATGGTAATATGTCTTGCCTGCAGTTTCCTTTTCAGCCCATCTTTTGGTTTATTAAGTGTGGAAACTGCTGTAATTGCTTTTTTGTCAGATCTTGCACGGGCTGATTTTTTTGCCGGATGCGCTTGTTCCATGTTGACACCTCAATTAGTTAGGATGAAGCTCTGTTATCAATCCATGATGATTTTATTCCCTATTTTGATGTAGTACCTTAAAAGGTAATCAGCAGACAAGATTAACAGAGCCAAAAATATACTATATTGCAATATAACTGTTTAAAATGTTTATTACCGTTTTTAAAAAAGAATAAACCAATCTGCCCATGATTTTTATTGGCAATAAACCAAGATAACCTTTCTAATTATTTTGAAAAATAATTATTGAAGGAAAAGCCAAAAACTATTACAATTATTTACAAATGTGTATTTCCCATCCCTTAGCCAGCATCAAAAGCTATGCTGATGGTTTATTTATCATGGCCGTTTCACAGCTGCCACTCATATATTTTTATATTTATGTTAGAATGAAGGTATATAAAAATTAAAATTCCGGAAGGATAAGAGATTTATGAAGAAAATTCTTAAGGAAAAAGAGCCAGTTGGAATGCTGATCTCACAAACTAGCCGTAATCTGCTGCGATTCCTGGCATTACAATTAAAAGAATACGAAGTTACTCCTGAACAATGGTCAGTATTGAAAAGCCTCGGAAGCAATGATGGAGTAACTCAAAAGGAATTATCGCAAAAAACTGATAAAGACCAGGCGACATTAACCAGAATCCTGGATATCCTGGAAAGAAAACTCCTTATAGAGAGAAGGCCAAATAAAGAAGACAGACGTTCCTTTCTCATTCACATTACTGAATCAGGAAAAAATCTGAAAGAACATTTGTATCCTTTTATAGAGGGCTTATATGGAAAGCAGCTGCTCAATGGGATTTCTGAGGAAAATCTTAACTTGCTTCAGCGGGTTCTGATTCAAATTAACGAAAATACAAAAAAAGTCTTTTCCGCCGATAAAGAGTAACATACCGGTGAATCATAATGGCAGCCCTGCAACCGGAATCAGAATTAATTGTCTTCTGTACATTAGCAGAGAAAAGAAACGCCTTGCTTAGCCTATTAAGCCCTTCATATTATTTGCAGCCTGAATATGGTGTATTCAGGCTTTTTTCCATCTCATCCAATTATCTAAAAGACTGCAACATTCAGTAGTATTTCAGTTTAGTAACAGTAAAATGACAATTATTAAGTAAAAATGATAACCCTCACAATTTGCAGACCTGAGCAGAAATGTTTATTAGAATACATATAAGGGTAAAAAACACAAACAGCATTTTTACCGTTAAATTTTCGTTTTTAAGGAGGCCCAGGCATATGCCGACCATTGATATTGATCAGTTACTGGAAGAAACAGCAGAAATCGCATGTGAAGATATCGAACTTGGCGGACATTTAATTGATATAGACCGTTTGCTGGACTATACTGATGATTGGTAAAAAAAGCATGGATATAAAGCCCATGCTTTTTCGTTTGTTAAAAATCTGCACTTTGCTTGTTGAAAGAGTTCGCTTAGCTCCTTGATATGAAATAGGGGGTATTATCAACCATTAATATTTAACGATAATAATAGGAAAAATTATAATACCATTAATCTTCACTTGATTTAGAAGGGTGACTGTGTACCAATGGTTTACATACATTCTTGATTCTTAGAAAAAAATAACCTCATGGATGAAGGGGGATAGCGTCTGAATCCTTTTTTCGCTTGGTTGAGCTTAACTAATGAATGGAAGGAAGGGGAAGAGAATTAAACGATGAATACTTATTCTCCAATGGAAAATATATCGCCCCACAATCTCTTAATCTGCATTGATACAGCTGCTGCTATAAGAAATCCGCTAAAATAAAGAGCCTGGATTACGAGCATATTAGTGACTTTTAACAACAATAATCTGGTTCATTGTTGTTTATGCGAAGTATTTCCGGCTTTATTTAGTGCGGTTTCAATTCCTCGGCAATAGAATCCAATAAATTAACCTTATCCTTTAGCATAGCCAATAAAAAAAACCACCTGAAGATGGTCTCTTTAATAAAGTTTCTATTCTGGCAACAGCACACATGCTGATTTCTCGTATTTAAATAAAATTAACTTAGGCGTAAGCTGAACCTCCTTGGTCTTTTTGTATCCGAATTTCTCGTAAAAATAATGATTACGAAAACTTAAATAAGGAGTATATAAAGTCCATAATCTGACATTCGGAAATTGTTCTTCAAGAAACTGTATCGCCGCAGTACCTGCACCATTATTTTGATTGAAAGGAGAAATAAAGACTTTATCTAAGTGCATACGCTCATTATTACCCCTTACATCAATAGCACCGATAACGGTTTCTCCGTGTAAAATGGTATAGTGATGATATTTTTTGATATTTTCAGCTAACTTTTCAAATGTTTCACAAGCCGGATTAGTTTCAAAGTCCTCGTATTTTTCCAAGTCCTGTTGAAAGGAGGCTTTTTGAATTGGAAGTAAAATATCTATATCTTCCATAGTTGTTTTTCTGAATACGAACGACACATTACTTCCTCCTAAATTGCTATCTTCCTCTGCTGATATATGTAACTTTAGTTATTGATCCATCAAAACTCTTAAAAATAACACTCTTTACGAAAACAGCCGCTGCAAAAGTAAAAGTGAGTTTCCGGGAAGAACCCCTTTTAACTCGCTATTATTCTTCTCCTTTAATGAAGCCTAATACAGCAAACATGCCCACAAAACCTATTATAAGCAAACCTTTAATAATCCATAAAAGTGTTTCATCCATTGCAAAATCCTCCCTGTAATGTATAGATATCGATTTTTTCATTCTGTTTACTTGCATTTCAGACCTGTTGATTGGAGAGTAACCGTACAATTTTTTCTGGAACACAGTTCTCAGATGCATGCGCCAGCAAAACATTGAAAGGGCGAATCTCACCTGTTCAGGAAACTTTAAATTCAGAACAATTATACCACATTTTTAATTTGTTAGAAAATTAAAAATTTTGTATAAAGGATGTGTTGGTAAACTTTGTGGTTGAGGGAACTAGGTGGTTGATTTCCACTCCAGTATACTTGCTTTCCGCGGGGCGGGCGTTGGGCCTGGGACCTATACCTGCAATCATCCCGGCTTAACAAAAGAATCGTCCAAGATCATAAAAGAGCCAATAAAAAAGAGGCTTCAAAAGAGGCCTCATTTAAGCTGTTACAACTTTAAAGCTTTTTTAGTTGCGGGGCCGGCAATGCCATCTGCTTTCAAACCATTTGCAATTTGAAATTTTTTCACAGCACTTACAGTGTTTGCACCATATATCCCATCGATGCCTTTCGTGCTGTAACCCAGAGAGGATAACCTGCTTTGAAGGATTATTACCTCTGGCCCCTTGCTTCCTTTCTTTAAAACAGTGCTTGAAGGAGAAGGTACGGAAGTATCACTTACTTTATAGCCGTTTATCCGTGCAATCTCATTAAACGTTTTTCCAGTTGCTGTAATGATGACAGGTGTATTAATTTTTACTTTGGAAAAGAGCCATTGTACTTCGTTATTATACATTCTTATGCAGCCGGCGCTCACATACTTTCCGATTGAACCAGGATTATTATTGCCATGGATGGCGTATGTGGTTCCCCACGTTCCCCTTGCGTTCAATCCGAGCCATCTGTTGCCTAATGGGTTTCGGGGATCTCCTCCAGGTATATGTCCAGTGTAGTACGGACGATTGACAATCTTGTTGACAATTTTGAACTTGCCTTCCGGTGTGTATGATGAAACTTTCCCTGTAGCTACTTTGAAGATCTTCGAGAGACGGCTATTTTCATAATAACCCAGCTGGTTGTTCGATTTATTAATGATAATCAGCTGGCTTCCCTGGCCATATGCAGGCTGAACAAAAAAGAATATGAAGCATGCAGCCAATAATAAAAAAACTGTTTTTTTCATGAATCCCCATCCTTTTCAACCATTTTCATCCATTAATTCTATGCGGCACTGCCTGTCTATGATGACGGTAAGAAAATAGTTAAAATAAAAACTGGGGGCATATTTAAATCGGATGGCTGTTCAAAGGAAACGGGCTTTTGCAGCTTCATTTCTCTCGTTGCCTTTATTGAAGGATTAAAAGTACATGTTACTTTTTGCACTTTTCTTATTTGGCGTATTATCTTGATTCCCTGACGTTTACCAGATCAAAAAGTGGAATGGCATCTGTCCTGCTGCGCGCACTATTGGAGACTTAAAGAGAAAAAGGGGAAATCTCTTTAAACAGAGATTTCCCCTTTATTTATAGTAAAACATGTCCAGTTTATCATCTTGTGTATGTACCGCCAATAAAATGTTCTTTATTTCAGCAGAATCAACTTTCTGTAAAAGCCAGTTCATATCTTTGCCGATTAACTTTAGCTCTTCTTCAATAACTTTGCCTTCCTTGATAACAGTTACCGGCATATAGAAGGGGGCAACCTGCAATTTAAACTGCTTTGGAGTCACTGGATCATGCTCCGGTTTTAAAAAACATGAAACACTGCCATTTTGTTCCCATAAAGCTAAAGCCACTTTTTTTGGGTCTGTTATTTTTTCACCCCGCAGGCTTGCCAGCAAATAGTCCAAAGAAATCCTTGCCCTCCATAAGTTGCGGTAAATAATCCGGCCATCTTTTATTAGAGGGAAGGGTGGAGGGTCAATAAGGTATCTCAGGGTTTTCCATTTTAAACTTAAAAAAGAAATTGCTGTATATAAAAAAACCAGCACAGACATGGAAATGCTGGAACCCTTTATACCCAATCTCGGATCCGAGAGGGGATGGGCAAGAATGTTGCCAATTATGAGAGCCATAATGAAATCCAGCAGCCCCATTTGTGAAATGGCCCTGCGTCCCATGCATTTCGCTGAAAGAATCAAAAAGAAAAAAGAATAGACGGCTCTTAATATCCACTCCGCTGTTTCAAGAGTTCCTTGTGCCTTAAAGAAGTCCATTCCTTCACATCCAGTAATAAAATAAATTCTTTGCTATTTTTTACAGCGGGAGTGTTAATTATCCTGCTTTCATGCATTTTATTGCACTTTATCTTACAAAGTCCATAAAGTATAGATAAAGGGAGGAGGCAGGAGAGTGTCCAGGCTAAATGTTGATGAAATTCTGCATCAGGGGATACATGGGAAAAAGGAGATAAAACCGGATGAAAAAAAGATGTTTCTTGGAACCTTCAGGGAGAGAGTGATCGTTGTATTAACACAGGCCCAGATTAGGGAGACTCAGCTTTATGAAGAATTGTCCGGGCTGATGAAGGAACATAAAGATTCAAAATTGCTTCTGAATGGCAAAGTAGATGTTTCTCATTTGAATAAATATATAACTCTTGCATCGAGATATTATATACCTTATAAAATTGTTATCAATAAAGAGGGGGAGACAAATCTGGGGCTGGTTCTTGCGAAGGAATATGCCATAGATAAAGAAGATATCTATCTTACGAAGAAGAAAACACAAAAGACGGCCCGCACAAAAGCAAAATGGTACTTCAAGCTTTACCGGTTCCTAATCCGAAAGAAAAAAAAGAGGAAAGCGCCATAACTGGCACCATTCCTCTTAGCTGTTATATAAAATGATTACTTTTTTTCATTGGATAATAATGCTGGCTGCTTGCGCAAATATGCTGCCCAATATACTACAGAGATTAAAACAGCTCCGCCAATTGCATTACCGATAAATACTGGTACAAAGTTAGAAAGGTAATCCATCCACGTGAACGAACCTGCAAAAATAGCAGCTGGAATGACAAACATATTTGCAACAACGTGCTGGAACCCAATAGCAACAAATCCCATGATAGGGAACCAGATTGCAAGAATCTTCCCGCCAATGCTTTCTGCACTGTAAGCCATCCACACTGCAAGGCCAACCAGCCAATTACAGCCGACAGCAGAGACTAAAGCCTGTACAAAAGTAGCATCTAATTTAGCTTGTGCTACAGCAACTGTTTTATGAAGGAACGGACCAGCCTCTGTTAAACCTACAACATGACCAAAGAAATATGCTACAAAAATTGCTCCAATAAAATTAGCAATCGTAACCCAGAACCAGTTTCTGATTAAGCTTCCGGCAGATATTTTCTTCGCCAGCACTGCCATCGGCACGGCCATCATATTTCCGGTAAGCAATTCTCCTCCTGCAATGACAATTAAAATAAGTCCTAATGGAAAGACAGCAGCACCCAGGAAAGACCCAAAGGTTCCCCAATCCTTTGGTATATCAGCTATGACCCTAATATCCAGTAAAAATCCCAAAGATATGAAGGCACCTCCCAAAAAACCTAAAAGAAGCATACTGCTGATTGGCAGAGCAGCCTTCTTAGCTCCTGTTTCTGCTGCAAATTCTGCAATCTGCACTGGTGTTCTAAATCCCATCCTGTTTCCTCCTCGTAAAATTGCAATCTATTATGGAACTCACAGCATCTTATTTTCCATAATGGAAAACGAAAACTATGGAACCTATCTAAGATAGAAGGGATACTTCTATCATTAAACCGTAAATTATTTCCAGCAAGGAGCTGTTTATACTTCTATGTAAAGGCAAATTAAGCCGATTTTTCAAAATAATATTTATAATCTATATGTTTACATAAATGGCCCGCCTCTAAACCTTTTTAGAGACGGGTTCTTTATTATTGGATGCTTAGGTTAGTTTACAAAATACTTTTGACTGCATTTCTTTAATTCTTTAATTCTTTTCCCATGCCTCTTAAAAAGTGAATCCCAAATCCTAAAGTTCTATTGATATCCGGATCATTCATCACTTTCATAAGGTCACGGATTTTAATTTTCTGATTGCTTTTCAGAAAATCGCTGCCTGAATCCATGCCAGCAACAGCGCCTTTTACAAGCTTAGTGGCGGCTTCAGAATCAGCACTCATCAAGGCACCTGTAGCACCCATAAGTGTATTAATCAAATTGGTTACAGGTTCACGGGTGATTTGTTCAAGTCCGATTTGTGCGATTTTTTCTTTAGCACTAATCATTGAATGTGCAGCCTGAAGGACACCTATATCATTCAATTCACCAATAATCCCCATAATCTTATTCAAGGAATCATCATTTTCTGCAAGAAGTGCTGTCAAGTCTTCAAGCTTTTGCTGTCTTTGTTCTTCTTTTGTCAATACCGTTTTTTTAATGTAAGTAATCGGCTCGGCCACTTCTCTTTACTCCTTTCAATAATCAGTCAGTGAAACATATCCTTCTCGATTCCATTTGCGCTGTACTTCAACACCATTTTGCGGGTTGCGTTTTTTATTGCGCGGATTAGAAGCCGGAAGAGGGGTTTCGCCATCTGTACGGATAACTTCCATTCTAACCTTTGTCTGTTTATAGGCAGGAGTATGGGTACGCTGATCCATAGCTGGGCCTGTAAGGAAGTTGATTGCTGAATCTTTATCAGTTGAATTCATCGGGAGATAAATTTCATTATTTTTTACCCGGTCTGTTACTAATGCATGTAACTTCAAGGCGCCAAATGGAGATACCAGACGGACAAGAGATCCATCATTTATGCCGCGTTCTTTCGCCAGCTCAGGTGAAACCTCGATGAAGATTTCAGGCACTTTAGATTGAATGCCTTTTGATTTATTAGTCATATTACCTTCGTGGAAATGCTCCAGCATTCTTCCATTATTGATATGAAGATCGTACTCTTCCGGGAATTCTGCAGGAAGGACCCAATCAGAAAGAGCGAAGCGAGCCTTCTTATCTGGGAAATTAAATCCATCCACATATAGAAGCGGAGTGCTTTCGCCTTCGAAACTGCCCCATAAGAAACTGTTCCATCCTTCCAGCACTTCATAATTAGCTCCAGAAAACAGCGGAGAAAGGCTTGCCATTTCATCGTAAATATCACTAGGATGGCTGTAGTTCCAGCCAGCACCAAGACGGTTTGCTACCTCCTGTACAATCCACCAGTCAGGCCTAGAGTCACCTAGTGTTGGAAGGACTTGATATAGTCTTTGAACCCGGCGCTCAGTATTGGTGAATGTTCCATCTTTTTCCAATGAAGGAGCCGCAGGCAGAATGACATCTGCATATTGAGCGGTTCTTGACAGAAAAATATCCTGAACGACAAAGAATTCAAGGCTTGATAAGATTTCATGAACATGGTTTGCATTGGAATCCACAAGTGCCATGTCTTCACCAACAAGATACATAGCCTTCATTTTTCCTTCTCCAATGGCATGAAGCATTTGAATATTATCAAGGCCTGGTGTTCCATCGATTTTGACTCCATATGCATTTTCAAACTTAGCACGGGCTGCATCATCTGTAATATGCTGATATCCTGGAAGCCACCCCGGAAGTGTACCCATATCACATGCGCCTTGTACATTGTTATGTCCACGGAGCGGGTAGGCGCCGGCACCAGGACGGCGATAGTTTCCTGTTGCAAGAAGCAAGTTAGAAATAGCAGCAGAAGTATCTGATCCGCCGGTATTTTGGGTGACTCCCATTCCCCAAAGAATACATGTTCCATCTGCATCGCGAATAGTTTCAGCTACACTGATTAAATTTGCTTTTGAGATTCCTGTAATTTTTTCTGCATATTCAAGTGTGTATTTTTCTAGAACCATTTTAAAATCATCAAAGAAGTTAACATTTTCATTGATGAATTCCTGATCATGCCAGCCATTATCAATGATATATTTCGTAACAGCCATTAGCCAAACCTGGTCGGTGCCTTGTTTAGGGCTAATGAAGATATCAGAACGCTCAGCCATTTCATTTTTCCGGAGATCAGAAACAATGAGTTTTTGGCCATGAATTTTATGAGCACGTTTTACACGTGTTGCTAATACTGGGTGACCTTCCGCAGGGTTGGCTCCCACTATGATAACAAGACCTGCTTGTGCAATATCTTTTATCGTACCTGCATCACCGCCCATACCGACTGTGCGGAATAAACCATCTGTAGCAGGGGACTGGCAATAACGTGAACAGTTATCAACATTGTTTGTCTGGAATACCTGGCGTGCCATCTTTTGAATCACATAGTTTTCTTCATTGGTAATTTTAGAAGAAGAAATGAACCCGATAGACCCGCTTCCATATTGCGTTTTGATATTGCCCAGTTTACTTGCTACTAAATCAAGGGCCTCATCCCAGGTTGCTTCAACGAACTCACCATCTTTACGGATTAAAGGAGAGGTGATGCGCTGCTCAGAATTCACGAAATCCCAGCCGAATTTCCCTTTAACACATGTGGAAATAGCATTGACTGGTGCCTCATGAACAGGCTGCACCTTAAGTATTTTGCGGTCTTTCGTCCAGACTTCAAATGAACAGCCAACACCGCAGAATGTGCAGACAGTTTTTGTTTTTTTGGTGCGTGTTTCCCGCATCGCGGCCTCAACTTCAGAAACAGCAAAAATTGTAGTGTAATCCGGTTCTACTTCTTTTATTAAATCAATCATAGGAGAAAGCAATTCATCTTCGAGACCAGTCATAAAACCTGCTTCTCCAAGCATTGATTTTTCCATTAATGCGTTGCAGGGGCAAATTGTCACACACTGTCCGCAGCCGACACAAGAAGATTCATTGATCGGTACATTGTTGTCCCAAATGACCCGGGGACGGTCTGCTTCCCAGTCGATCGAAATGGTTTCGTTAACTTGCAGGCTTTGGCAGACTTCCACACATTGTCCGCAGGCAATACATTGATTTGCATCGTAGCGATAGAAGGGGTGTGACATATCTACAGCATCTGTTGTTACTTTAGGTGTATAAGGATAAGCCTGATGTGCGATACCCATCATCTCTGCAGTATTATGCAGCTTACAATTTCCATTGTTGTTATCGCAAACTGTGCAATACAGCAAGTGATTTTCTAAAATCCGGTCCATTGCTTCTGTACGCGCTGTTACCGCTCCATTTGTATGTAAATCAATATTCATTCCATCCATAGCAATTGTCGAACATGAACGGGCAAGCTTACCGTCAATTTCCACAATACATGTATCACAGGTTTGAATCGGATCTACCTCGGGTACATAGCAAATCTGGGGATGTTCAATTTGATTTTCATTTAAAATCTGCAGTACGGTTTGTCCCGGAGCTGCTGAAAAAAGCTGATTATTGATTGTAACTGTAATGTTTTTTACAGCTGTTATTGTTTGTTCCATCCTGCAACCTTCCTTCTTAAAAATAGGCTCTTTATCACTGCTGATTTTAGAGCGGCAGGCAGGCGGAGCCTCTGGCACATAGGTGCCTGCCAGGACTCCTTTAAGCCGCACAATCTGCCCATAGTAAATCGGCATGGAACTTTGACAGAGCCGAAAAACAAAAAAACCACCATGATAAACAAACCTTTGGGATATAAAAATCCAAAGGAAGCGTTTACATGGTGGAATAGTTCATTAGCAAACCCTACCAAGGTACCAATCCATTATATAAATACAGTCTGATAGGCCCCCAACAAAATCATTATTGGAGATCCAACTTCGCCATTATACCTCTCAATTTTGAAACTGACAACATAAAGTCTATAATTATTCAAGAAAGCCATAACGCTTTTCATTTTCAAAAGTATGATTTATTATAGATTATTGAAATAAGGCAATCATTCATTTAATGAAAATGAACAGAAGGTGTAGAGTACTGTGTCCAAAAAAGTTCATGAATTTAACGATATTATTAGAAAACTGCGCAAGGAACTATTCGGAAAAGGCCCTGAGCGCATTACAACGGTCTTTGCAGAGAATATGGTCATTTCCACCTTGTACGGAAACCTTACGCCTACGGAAAAATTTATTGCAAAAACGCCTGAAGGGCGGGACATGGTTCATTCAGCGAGAACGAAACTAATACAGGATCTTTATAAGAATGAGACGCCTAAAGGTATGAATGAATTAATGGAAGCGACATTGGTTCATTTATTTTCTGATATCAAGGTGGAAGAAGATATAGGCGTAAGTGTTTTTGTATTCGATAAAAATATTATGTAAACGGAGAGAAAAATCATGAATCCTCTTGCAGCAAATAGAAAAATTCTTCGTTTTTCTAATGGAGAAGCAGCATGGAAAGAAGACCAAGTTGTCACCGAATACCCGGTGACACTTAAGATCAATGGAAAAGAATTTGTCACGATGGTGTGTACACCAGAATATATAGAAGATATGGCAATAGGCTATCTGGCATCTGAAGGAGTCATAAAAAAGTTTTCTGATATTGAAGAAATATGGGTTCAGGAAAAGGAAGGATTTGTGCATATTAAAACAAATGCTATCAATCCTTTCTTTGAAAACTTCCAAAATAAGCGCTACATAACTTCATGCTGCGGGATGAGCAGACAAGGGTTTGTTTTTGTCAATGATGCCCTTACAGCAAAAAAAATGAAAGATATACATGTTACGGTTTCTCCTGATGATTGTTTCCGCCTAATGAAAAACCTCCAGGATTCGGCAGAGATGTTCCAAAAAACAGGCGGTGTGCATAATGCCGCATTATCCGACCTGGAAGGGAATACAGTCAGCAGAATGGATATTGGCCGCCATAATGCACTTGATAAGATATATGGTCATTGTTTAAAAAACGATATTTCCATCCAGGATAAAATTTTAGTTTTCAGCGGCAGGATTTCCTCCGAAATTCTATTAAAAGTTGCCAAAATCGGGTGTGAAATTGTGGTATCCAAATCTGCCCCAACAGAACTTGCGCTGCAGGCTGCTGAAGAACTGGGCATTACGGCCATAGGATTTGTCCGGAATGATGCCCTGAATGTCTATACCGGGCATGAGAGGCTTCGCTTAGGGTGATTGACTGCAGAAAAATATACTGACTGACCCGCTTACGTTAAAAAGGCGGGTTTTTTTGGCTTTGCCTTTTTAGTGAAAAGCTGCATTTTCACATATTATTTACTGATACATATAAACGAATCATCAAAAAGAGAAAGCAGGCACTTAATGTTTCTGCCCGCTTTCTCCTTTTGAAATATCTACTATTTTATTATTCGCCTGATGCTTTAACTTATAAAAGCGGCGGAAATTTTTGATGATTGTTTTAATTACCGAATATAAAGGAATGGCTATAATAATCCCGACAAATCCATAAATAGAGTTAGCTACAAGCAGCAATAATATGATAGTAATAGGATGGATGCTCAATCTTTTCCCCATAACAAATGGTGTTACCAGGTGTCCTTCTGCCTGCTGTACAGCGAGAAGGACAATAAGCACTTTGACAGCCATAAAGGGATCCATTTGAAAAGCAATTAATAAAGCAGGGATGACTCCCATAAATGGGCCTAGCACAGGTACTACTGTCAGGCATGTCGCAATTACGGCCAATACAAGTGCATAATCCAGTCCAATGATCAAATAGCCAATATACATCAGGACCCCGTCGACAACTGCTATGATAAATTGTCCAATGATATAAGTCGAAAGTGTTTTATCCACATCTTTAAGGATTAAATTTCCTTCATGGCAAACTTCATCAGGAAGGTATTTTAATAAAAAAGGCCTCAGCTTATGATCATCCTTTAAAAAATAGAACAATAGGAACGGAACAATAATGAGGACTGCAGCTATGCTGGTGATTGTTGTAAATATTTCTATTACATTGCCTGCAATTCTTTTGGATAAACCATTAAAATAAGTAAGAGCCTTTTCCTTTAAGTTTGAACTTTTTAAAAAGCTAATGTTATTGTGATCCAAAGCTTTCTGTGATTGATTTGTAAGCTGTTTTACCTTTTCAGGCGCTTTTTCGGATAAATTTTGTATTTGTTCGCCGATTGCAGGTCCTCCGAAATGAACAATGGCAAAAATGATGCCGGCGATGGCCAAGAAAACTGTTAAAATACTTATTGCTTTCGGGAGGTATCTTGATAAAAGTGTAACAACTGGCCTAATTATGTAATAAAGCAATCCTGCGATTATGATAGGAAAAAAAACAGTGGCAATTGTTTTCTGGATGGGCCACAGCACATAATCTATTTTCCCAAGTGAAATGATAATTAATATAGTCAGCAAAATGCCCGCTGCGTATTTAAAAAATGGTTTATTAATCCACAATCCCTTAACCTCCCTAATTGACTGAGAAATATTTCTCACATATTCTTTCATTCCTTCTTTTAACAAGATTTAAACTCAAAATGAAATTATTATTTCAAAAAAAAGATGTAACAATAGCCAAGCCAAATTAGTTTAATTATCAGTATGGCTGTGATAAAATATATTGTTCATTTTTATTATTGATATATCCCATTTTTAAGTATTAAAGACATATATTAATTCAAAGAAGGCGAAAATTTATGAATCAAACTGGACTGGTCCTCGAAGGCGGGGGAATGAGGGGTGTGTATACAGCTGGAGTGCTTCGCTATTTAATGGAGAAAGAAACGTATCTGCCATATGTAATAGGAGTTTCGGCAGGTGCATGCAATGGGTCATCCTATGTGGCGAGGCAGATGGACAGAAATAAAATTGTGAATATTGATTATATAAAACATCCGGAGTATATTTCTTTTAAACGTTTTCTCAGCAGGGGAGAGCTATTTGGAATGGATTTTATTTTTGATAAGCTGCCGAATGACCTGGAGCCATTCGATTTTCAGGCATTTAGAGACGCCGAAGAAAAATTCATCGTGGGAACTACTGACTGTATGACAGGAGAGTCTGTTTATTTTGATAAACAGCAGCATTACAAGAACATGCTGACAATCTTGAGAGCATCAAGCTCGATTCCTATGATGGCCCCCATCATCAATTATGAAGGAAGATATCTCTTGGATGGAGCCATCTCAGATCCGATTCCTATTTTAAAATCCGAAAAAGACGGGAACAGTAAAAATGTTGTTGTTTTAACAAGGAATAAAGGATATCTAAAAAAGCAGCAATCTTTTAGCTGGTACATCAAGCGGAAATACAGTCAATATGAAGGCCTGCTGCGTGCCATGATGCACCGTCATAATTTGTATAACGAGACTGTCAGCTATTTGGAAGAACAAGAAGCAAAGGGAAACATTTTTATAATACGCCCTGAAGAAAAATTGGATGTAGGAAGAATTGAACGCAACCCCGCAAAATTAAACAAGCTGTTTGAAAGAGGATACAATGAGACGATGCAGCAATTTCCTGCATTGAAGGAATTTTTAAGCTAAATCCCAAGACAATATTGCAACAATAATATTTTAATATAGTCTTTTTGAATGATGTACAAAAGTTTTAAAATTCCGAAAATTTAATAATTAATGGTTGAATATTCTGGCCACTTAGGAGTAAAATGACTTTTATAGATTGTTTGATAAAACCTTCACAACTAAATTATTCAACAAGGAGTTTTGGCAATGACCCAATTAGATATTGAAATCATCATGAACAAAGACAAAAAGGAAAAGCCTTCCTCACAAACTCTGGAGTTTGGAAAGGTTTTTACAGACCATATGTTCATCATGGATTATAAAAGGGGAAAAGGATGGCATGATCCCCGGATTGTCCCTTACCAGCCGCTGTCTTTAGATCCTTCAGCTATGATTTTTCATTATGGCCAATCGGTATTTGAAGGAATGAAAGCCTACTTAAACCAAGATAAAGATATTGTATTATTCAGGCCTGAGAAGAATTTCCAAAGGCTAAATAAATCTAATGACCGTCTTTGTATTCCGGAATTAGACGTTAATTTTGTTCTGGAAGCA
Source organism: Bacillus sp. OV322 (assembly GCF_900112495.1). GTDB lineage: Bacteria > Bacillota > Bacilli > Bacillales > DSM-1321 > Peribacillus. Next base: position 325,907 of record NZ_FOMA01000005.1, on the reverse strand, counting down.
CTTAAGAAGCTGATCAAAGTTGATTATGAGTGGGTTCCTGAGGCACCTGGCACATCACTTTACATACGCCCATTTGTAATCTCTACAGAACCTTATCTTGGCGTAGCTCCATCGGACAGCTACAAATTCATTATCATAATGTCTCCTGTGGGCTCTTATTATAAAGAAGGAATACATCCGGTTAAAATAGCTGTGGAGACAGAATTTACACGCGCCGTAAGCGGTGGTACAGGTGAAGCAAAAACTGGAGGAAATTACGCCTCCTCGCTTAAAGCACAAGAAGTTTCCGGACGTATGGGTTATTCTCAAGTATTATGGCTCGATGGAGTAGAAAAGAAATACGTCGAAGAAGTAGGAAGTATGAATGTCTTCTTTAAGATAAATGGAGAAATTATTACACCTGAATTGAACGGAAGCATTCTTCAGGGAGTTACAAGAACGTCTATTATCGAGCTGCTTAACCACTGGAATATTCCTGTTGCAGAGAGAAAAATATCAATGGCAGAAATACGCGAAGCCTATCATGAAGGAAAATTGGAAGAGGCGTTCGGCACAGGCACAGCAGCTGTTATATCGCCAATTGGAGAATTTCTCTGGAATGATGAAAAAATGGTCATCAACAGCGGGTTAACAGGCGAAATTTCTAAAAAGCTTTATGATTCACTTACAGGAATTCAAAATGGAACTGAGCCTGATCCGCTAGGCTGGATAACTAACGTGCTGACTGCAGAATCTGTAAAATAATTGAACCCGTTCTAACAGCAAGGGTTGCATGCGGTTTAAGCGGATTAATAACAAGCGCAAACAGCCCCATACAAATGCGTATGGGGCTTATGCTCCGTTAAACATGAATGTTGAAGCATGCATCAACATTCATGTCCTTTCAAGGTGAAGAAAACCAGCTATGTATCAACAATGTCATTTTTAAAGCTATAAAAAAATATCGATAGGAGGGATCACTTGCGTGCGATAATCCTTGGAATTGGCGCAGCATTCTTTTTTGCCTTTACGTTTGTTCTAAATAGAATGATGGATATTTCAGGGGGAAGCTGGATTTGGAGCGCTTCACTGCGTTACTTATTTATGGTTCCTTTACTTCTTATTATTGTTTTATTCAGGGGGAATTTCATTCAGCTTTTGAAAGAAATGAGAAAGCAGCCTTTACTCTGGGTAATATGGAGTTTTGTTGGCTTTGTCCTATTTTACGCACCTCTTTGCATAGCTTCTGCCTACAGTCCAGGCTGGCTGATAGCAGGCACCTGGCAAATAACAATCATCTCTGGATCTCTTTTGGCTCCGCTGTTCATAAACATACGCGAAACACCATCAGGCTTAGTAAAAACCCGGGAAAAAATCCCTTTAAAAGGACTCTCTATGTCTTTCATTATTTTACTGGGAATTATGGTTATGCAATATGATCATGCTTCAAAGCTTTCTTTAAAGGACTTCTTACTTTGTATAATTCCCATTTTAATTGCATCATTTGCTTATCCTTTAGGCAACCGGAAGATGATGGAGGTTTGTAAAGGGAACTTAGATGCCTATCAAAGAGTGCTTGGGATGACACTTGCAAGCCTGCCATTTTGGATAATTCTATTTGTTTACGGACTGTTCAAAGAAGGCCTGCCAGGTAATAGTCAAGTACTGCAATCGGGTCTGGTCGCCATACTTTCCGGTGTTTGTGCAACAGTATTATTTTTTGCAGCTACAGATCTGGTCAAAGATGATATTAGACTTTTAAGCGGGGTAGAAGCGACACAAGCAGCTGAAATTGTATTTGCTTTAATAGGAGAAATGGTGTTTATCGGAACACCCTTTCCATCAGTTAACTCACTGTCTGGATTAGGACTTGTCATTTTGGGTATGATTCTTCATAGTATTCTATCCTCAAGGCATGAAAAGGCTGTCCGATATTCCGGGATGGATGATAAGGCAAAAACGAAGATAAATGCTTGATAAATAAAACAGGGAAGGGGACCATTAGTATCCAAAAAGGAGAGAAATCGTGTCTGATTCCCCAGTTGAGATAGAATGCTGAATGGATTGGCGAAAAGACCATATTCCAAAAATAGAATGACTAATCATATAGAAAAACCTGATTAAATGAAGGGAAGACTTCTTTAAGACTATTCTTTATTTAACAGGGCATAACAGGAAACCGCAAAAAGCCTATCTGCAGTTAAACTTAAAGTTTAACTGCAGATAGGCTTGTTTATTTCTTTAAAAAGGGGATTGAATTTTTACAAATCATTCAAGGCCGTACCATATATGTCATATTCGGGAGTGTCATTTTTAGATTGAGACATTTCAAATGCTGTAACGCTCAGTAAATTTTTTGATATTGAAGAATGATCAATATCACCTGGACTGTTAATTGCTGCGTCATTTTCTTTGTTCCACTGGCTAGGGTTGATGTTCACAGTAATCATCTCCTTTAGCTGAGAATGAAGAAATGATGAATATTCTTAAAACTAGGCGTAATCGCCGGGACTGAATACTGCTGCGTCATTCTCTCGATTCCATTGGCTGCTGATTACAATCAATCTAACCATCTCCTTTGGGGCAGAGAATGTTATTGCCTCTTCTTTTTAAAAAAAGTCTAGCACTGATCACCGGGACTGAATACTGCTGCGTCATTCTCATGATTCCATTGGCTGCTGATTACAATCAATCTAACCATCTCCTTTGGGGCAGAGAATGTTTTTCGGCTTTCCTTTTTAAAAAAATCTAGCACTGATCACCGGGACTGAATACCGCTGCGTCATTCTCTCGATTCCATTGGCTGCTGATTACAATCAATCTAACCATCTCCTTTGGTGTTATGAGAATGTTTCGTGCATTCCTTTAATTAAAAGATTTAGCACCGATCACCGGGACTGAATACTGCTGCGTCATTCTCGTTATTCCATTGGCTGCTGATTACAATCAATCTAACCATCTCCTTTGGTGTTATGAGAATGTCTTACATTCTAATGTTTACCCGGCATGAAAAAGTATAAACATTTAATCTGAAAAATATAAAAATTCTTTTAATTCACCAATCAGCATAGATAGCAGCAAAGAACATATGCAGAAAGAAGATTTACCTATCATAATATAAAAATCGCTGGTAAGGTTTCTAAATATTCTTGTAATAAGAAATGTAAATCGTATAATTACCTTAATACCGGAATTCGGAATTTTATAAGTAAAAAGGAGTCAATTATGCAAAATCAAAATAAAACAGTTATTAAATCGATGGAAATTCTTAATCTTTTTCTTCAGCATCCCAAGCTAACCTTAAAGGAGATCGCAGATCTCTCTAACATTCCTAAAACATCGGTTCACAGAATGCTAGGTTCCCTTACCGAGATGGGTTTCCTTGTCAGAGACAGGGCAGGTTATTATGAGTTAGGGCTAATGTTCCTGCAATTCGGCCAAATTGTTTCCCAACGGCTAGACATAAGAAAAATAGCACTTCCATTTATGCGCAGCCTGCTAAATGAAACAGGAGAAGCTGTTAACCTGATTGTAAGGGATGGAGATGAAGCAATTTATGTAGAAAAACTGGATACCCAGCATCCTGTTAGACTTTTTACGGCAATAGGGAGAAGGTCGCCGTTATATGCAGGTGCATGTTCCCGCATCATCCTGGCCAACTTGAAAGAAAATGAAAGAGAGGATTACATAAAAAAGTGCAGGCTGCTGCCGTTAGCTTCGGGAACCATTACGGATAAAAAGTTATTGGAACATACTTTAGAAACATCGAGAAAAGAGGGATATGCAGTAAGTTATTCTGAGCTTGAAAACCATACTGTTTCTGTTGCTGCCCCGATATTCGATCACGAAGGGGAAATAGCTGCAGGAATCAGCCTTGCAGGATTTGAAGGAAATTTTGGAGGAGACCGCCTTTCATTGTTTATAGAGAAGCTCAAAAGTGAAGCTGCAAAAGTCTCAATGAAACTGGGGTACAGGAACAGAGAGAAAGTATAATAAGCAGCATGGTATGACCCGCCATGTGAGTGATATTAAACGCTGCTAATTATCAGCATCTGTTTTTCTGCTGCAAGAAGGCTAATGAAAAAGCGGTCTTGCAGCGATAAAATTGTCAGTAACTTTCTAGTTTAAGCTGGATGCCTGTTTTTACTTCTCCCAGCCAATTTTCTCTTTCTATTATTAAATGTTCCGCCTCCATTAACGTAATTTCCTGAAAGGAGATGGAATCACCAGGTTTGAGCTGGCCTAAAAGGGGCGCATCTGCGGAAGCAATGTGTGCAATCCTGGGATAACCTCCTGTTGTTTGCCGGTCAGATAAAAGAATAATAGGTTTTCCATCCCGGGGCACTTGAATCGTACCGTGAGTTACTGCTTCGGATAACAATTCACCGGAAACCGCCGTTTGGAGCTCCGGGCCAGATAGACGATATCCCATCCTATCAGAATGAGAATCAATTATAAAAGTATTTTCAAAGAAATCATTTTTCGCTTTCTCATCAAGCATACTAAAATGCTGTCCTTTTATTAGCCGAAGGATATGCTGGCTTCTTTTTTGAAAAAAAAACCGCGGGATATGCCAGCGGGCTGCTGCGTATCCTGCTTTTTCTTTTTTCTTAAGATCTTGAAAAATAGCCTTTCCATTACTTGTGATATCATTGGTGAACAAGATATCATCTTTGATTAAAGCCCTGCCTAGAAACCCGCCAAATTCCGCCCTCAAGTAAGTGCTTCTGCTCCCAAGAACTTCCTCTGTGATCAAACCGCCGGAAAATGAAATATAACAGCGGCATCCCAGTGTACATGTCCCAAAAGTAAGAATGCTGTTTTTTTTGACATACAATGGCTTCCATAAAGGCACAGATTCCCCATTAATTTTAGGGTTAAGGTTAGCTCCAGTTATCGCCAATAGCATGTCTCTTTCAATTTTTAATTCGGGCCCGATTAAAGTCGCTTCAAGGGCAGCAGCGTCTTCTTGATTTCCGACAAGCATATTTGCTAATTTGTATGAAACTATATCCATTGCTCCAGATACGATTACGCCAAATTTTTGATATCCGTATCTTCCAAGATCCTGAATGGTCGTTAAAAGACCTGGGCGAATAACCTTAATACTCAATGTAATGCCTCCTTAAGCTCCAGAAACTCCTTTTCATCAATAGGAGTAAATGTGACAATATCTCCAGCTTGAAGATAGCTTGGGTGGGATTTAGCAGGATTAAAAAGCGGAAGAGGGGTGCGGCCAATGATTTGCCATCCTCCTGGCGTTGATATTGGGTAAACCCCTGTTTGCTGTCCGGCAATGCCGACAGAACCAGCCGGTATCCGCAGTCTCGGGGAAGATTTTCGCGGAACAGCAATTTCTTCTGACATCCCGCCCAGATATGGAAATCCTGGAGCAAATCCTATCATATACACAAGGTAATCATTTGATGAGTGGATACTCACCACTTCTTGTACTGATAAAGAATGATGACTGGAAACAAACTCTAAATCTGGTCCATACTCTCCGCCATATACAACTGGAATGTCTACTCTTCTTCTCGTGAATTTTTCTGCATTTCGATTCTCGTGAATGATATTGCTAATATAAGAATGCACGATTTTATATGGTGATTCCCTTTGGGAAGATCCCTTGCCTTTTATGACTGCTACCGGATTATAGTATACGGTTATGCTCGCGAAGGCGGGGACACACTCAATAAACCCGGGAAAAGGGGTACTTTCTAGATGTGCCGTTAAAGAACTGACCACTTGCTGGAGCTCCGGATTTATTGTGCTGCCTAATTGGATCATCAAAGCTGAATCACCTAAAGGCATGATATTGATATTTTCCTTTAAAATCTTATTCATAGCAGTACACCTCAATTCCTATTTTCGGAACTAATATTCCGAATGTTGGTCTTCTAATATTATAATAGTCTGAATATACAAAAACAATCATTAATGTGAAACGAACGCTATCATGGGTTCTCCTGCCTATTATATTCAGCTGAACCAAGCAGATTGAAGCAAATTTAATTAATAGGTAATGTAAAGTAAAAACTTACAAGTGTAAAAATTCTAAATATATAGTATTCTGTAAATAGAAATTTCGGAATTTCAAATCCACATTTCGGAACTTTTTTTCATAAGGAGGAGGATTTTTTGTTAACAATCGATTTGAACTGCGATTTGGGAGAAAGCTTTGGCAGATACGATATTGGAAATGATGAAGAAATCCTTGATATTGTTACCTCAGCAAACATAGCCTGCGGATATCATGCTGGCGATCCAACGGTAATGCGCAAAACTGTAAACCTTGCACTGAAAAAGAATGCAAAAATTGGAGCTCATCCTGGGTTTAACGATTTAGCAGGATTCGGCAGGCGGGAAATAAAAATGGCTCCACAAGAAATATTTGATCTTATGATATACCAAATAGGAGCGATCAAAGGATTTGTTAAGGCTTCCGGCGCCAGGCTTAACCATGTCAAACCGCATGGTGCACTTTACAATATGGCTGCACGAGACCCGCTATATGCCCGGGCTATCGCTGAAGCTGTCTATAAGATTCAGCCAGATCTTATCCTATACGGATTGGCTGGAAGTGAATTAATCAAAGCAGGAAAAGAATTGGGTATACATACTGCGAATGAGGTATTTGCTGATAGAACATATCAGCGTAATGGGTCTCTCACCCCAAGAACCCAGGAAAATTCAATGATAGAGGATAAAGATCTCGCCGTTTCAAACGTCCTTTCAATGATAAAAAATAAAAAAGTCAAAATTCATGACGGAAGTTATATACCAATAGAAGCAGATACCATATGCATTCATGGAGATGGACCAAGCGCCCTCTTGTTTGCCGGACAGATCAAGAAAGCGCTTGAACTTGAAGGCATCGGAATTAGGGGGATCCAAAGGTGAGAATATGAAAAACAAAACCAAATAGAGAGGGGTTTTATAATGATTAAGCTTATTGGCATTGTTATTGTTGCCATTGGTTTTGGCTTTAGAATCAACACCTTGCTTGTTGTTATGGCTGCAGGTATCGTCACTGGCTTGGTGTCAGGATTTTCTTTTAATGAAATTCTTTCACAATTCGGACAAATTTTTATTGATAACAGGTATATGTCCCTTCCTATCATACTTACATTGCCAGTTATAGGCATTCTTGAAAGGCACGGGCTGAAAGAAAGGGCAGAAGCTTTGATAATCAGGGCAAAAGCCGCTACTGCCGGAAGAGTAATGCTGTCTTATCTTCTTATCAGGGAAATTTCTGCAGCACTGGGACTGAATATTGGCGGCCATGCTCAAACAGTCCGTCCATTGGTAGCTCCGATGGCTGAAGGTGCTGCAGCAGCAAAACATGGAAAATTATCAGAAAAAATTCAGAATGATATTAAATCCCATGCTGCGGCATCGGAAAATATTGGCTGGTTTTTCGGCGAAGATATCTTTATTGCAACAGGCGCCATTTTGCTTATGAAGGGCTATTATGATTCAGCAGGCCTTCACGTTGGAGTCTGGGACATGGCCTTATGGGGCATACCTACAGCCATTTCCGCTCTATTATTATCATGGTGGAGATTTAGCAGACTCGATAAAAACATTCATAACGAAATACATGGAAAAACAAAAAAATCTAAAAACCGCATTGCTTAAGGAGATGGCAGCCCATGAGTATCATTACACTGGAATATATATATTACTTGCTTGGAATCATTGTTGCTTTTGTAGCCATCCGGGTGATAGCGGATAAGTCTCACCCTGCACGCATAGGTTCCTTCCTATTTTGGGGCATCTTTGCATTTACCTTTCTTTTCGGTAAATTTATTCCTTCTTTAGCAGTCGGATATTTAGTATTAATCATGGTAATTATTGCGGCGCTTGGAAAGGTGAAAGCTGGAAAAGAAACCGAGCCGCCAAAAGAGGAAAGGATGTTGAACGCCAGCCGGATAAAAGGCAAAGTCTTCATTCCCGCTTTATTGATTCCTGTGTTTACTGTTATCGGGACACTGACATTAGGGAAATTTCATATCGGCGGAGCATACTTGGCGGATCCAAAGAATGTCACCCTTATTTCTCTTGGGTTAAGCACGGTGATCGCTTGCTTTGCGGCACTTTATCTTACCAAAGCAAAAGCATCGGTGCCTGTTCATGAAGGGAGCAGGCTGATGCAGGCAGTCGGCTGGGCCATTATTCTCCCTCAAATGCTATCTGCTCTTGGCGGCATATTTTCCTCGGCCGGTGTGGGCAAGGTTGTTTCTGAGATTGTCGGCAGCGTTCTGCCAACGCAATATTCTTTTGTTGCTGTTGCCGCATATTGCCTTGGTATGACTCTTTTCACGATAGTTATGGGAAATGCCTTTGCAGCCTTTGCAGTCATTACGGGCGGCATTGGAATTCCGCTTATTGTGCAGATGCATGGCGGAAATCCTGCCATCATGGGAGCATTAGGAATGTTCGCAGGCTATTGCGGAACCTTAATGACGCCAATGGCGGCCAACTTTAATATTGTCCCTGCCATGCTCCTCGATTTAAAGGATAAAAATGCAGTCATCAAAGCACAGCTTCCCATCGCACTGCCATTAATGATTATTAATATGCTTTTAATGTATGTGCTTGTATATAATTTTTAAAGGAGGAACCCCGGATGAAAACAGTACTTGTAACAGGATTCGATCCATTTGGAGGAGAACGCGTTAATCCCGCTCTGGAATCAGTCAAAAAGTTAAAAGGAATTACCATAAGTAATCATGAAATTAAGGTAAAAGAGATTCCTACCGTGTTTCATAAATCCATTGATCACCTTAAGGAAGCGATAAAAGAAAATGATCCGGCAATTGTCATATGTGTTGGACAGGCAGGGGGACGCCATGACCTTTCTATTGAACGTGTTGCGATTAATGTCGATGATGCTCGCATCCCAGATAACGAACAAAATCAGCCAATAGATAAAGAAGTCATTAAAGGCGGTCCTGTCGGATACTTGTCCACACTTCCAATCAAGGCAATTGTCAAAGAAATGAATGCCCAAGGAATTCCGGCTTCTGTTTCGCAAAGTGCAGGAACCTTCGTCTGCAATCACTTATTTTATGGGCTGATGCATGAGCTTCAATCCCTTCCTAAAAACGTCCGGGGCGGGTTCATTCATATCCCATTTCTTCCTGAACAGGCAATCGGCAAGGGACCTCAGCCAAGCATGTCAGTAGAAACCATTGTTAAGGGATTAAAGATTGCGATTGAAACGTCCATTCAATATCAGGAAGATATTGTAGCTGAAGGGGGCCAAATCAGCTAAAAAGGGCTATATTTAAGTTTCATGTTTGACCAATTACTTTTCTTACAAAAGAAATATGCCTTCAGAGTAAATGGAAGAAAAGGGTAAAAATAAGGGTGGAAAGCTTCCTGAAAAGGGAGCTTTCCGCCTTTTTAAATGGCGGTTTTAGTAAACTTTGCTGATATGGAATAAGGCAGTCTTTCCGCTCCAGGATGCTTGCTTTCTGCAGGCGGCCGTGTAACCTCCCTTTTTGCGCAACACCAGTCCTGCATTGACATAGGTATGATAATAGGCGGCCAATGGATAAAGTAAGCTGGAAGTGCTATAGTAAAGGTTATTCAATAAACAAACTCACTCATATTTGATGGGTTTTTTTTCATTAAAAGGAAGATAAAAATGAATATAACTGTAGAATATATCAAAGAATGGCAGCAAGCACTTGACTATGAAATCAGCCATCTAAAAAAATTTGGAAGCACTAAATACCGGGTATTCAGCGGCAGGCTTTTGACGGCGGAATCTGGATTCACCTATTATTTTGACAGTAATGTGTCACTCAAGATCCCCGTAGGCACTATCGTAAAGCTTGAAAGGGGAAAGGAAAAATCAGAGGGCCGCATACTCTCATCTGAAGGCAAGAGTATAATCCTTACATTTGAAAGAAACTTGGGAGAATTAATAGGAGAAGCAAATTTGCTCCATGATCCCTGGGAGCTTCTTGAGCAGCTTATCGAAAGACTGCAGGAAAGCAAAAAAAACAAAACAAAACGGCTGCGCATAAAAAGACTCATGAATCCATCAATGCCTGCGAAACATCCTGAGGGCAAAACAAAAAGCAGTGTAGAAGAGCTTTATCTCAGGAGCAAATACAATCCGGTAACATATGTCTGGGGTCCGCCTGGCACCGGCAAAACCTATACATTAGCCCGGACTGCAGCCAATGCCTATTTTAAAGGCAAAAATGTTTTAATATTATCACACAGCAATCAGGCTGTTGATGTACTTATGAAGGAAATATCAGGATTCATTAAGCTGAAAAAAAGGTTTAATGAAGGGGAGGTGCTTCGCTACGGATCACAGGCAGGGGACGAATTGAACAGTCACGAAGATATTCTCCCTTCAGCACTTATCAAAAAAGAATATCCAGGTCTTTTGGATGACAAGAACAGGTTAACCGGTGAAAAAAAAGGCCTGAAACAGGATCTCAGTTCTTCATTCAGCAAAAGGGACTCTTCAGCACTAATCGAGATAGAAAAGAAGATAGCCAGAGTACTGGAAAAAATACGGCAAAAAGAGATTCATCTGGCAAAAGAGGCCTGCTTGATTGGAACGACTCTTGCCAAAGCCGCAGGAGATCCTGCCATCTATGAGAGAGAGTTTGATTTAGTCATTGTGGATGAAGCCAGCATGGCCTATATACCTCAGGCTGCATTTGCATCAGCTCTTGGCAGCAATGTGATTATCAGCGGCGATTTCAAACAATTGCCGCCGATTGCCGCCTCAAGAAGTCCTCTCGTAAATCAGTGGCTGAAGGAAGATATTTTTCATAAATCAGGGGTAGCAGATTCTGTTTCGAAAGATCACCTTCACCCTCATTTATTTTTATTAAAACAGCAAAGAAGAATGCATCCGGACATTTCATCATTTACTAACCGCTATATTTATCATTCACTTGTTGAAGATCACAAAAGTGTGCTGAACTCCAGAACTGAGATTGTTTCCCGTGCCCCGTTCAATAATAGTGCTGCTGTACTTTTGGATACAAGTTTTACAGGAGCACATTGCACGCAGGAAAGAATGTCAAAGTCGAGGTTTAATCCGATGCACCTATTGCTTTCGTTTCAGCTGATTCACGAAGCATATGAAGGCGGCTCGCGTTCTATAGGTTATGTGGCACCATACCGTGCACAGGCTGTTTTTATGCAGAATCTCCTGGCTGATTTATACAGTGAAGAAATGAATTCAGCTGATATTATTGCTGCAACCGTCCATAAACTGCAGGGAAGCGAAAGGGATATCCTGATTTTTGATACAGTGGACAGCTATCCGGAGTCTCGGGCAGGAATGCTTTTAACCGGAAAAGAAAGTGAAAGGCTGATAAATGTCGCAGTTACGAGAACCAAGGGTAAATTCATTCAGGTAAGTGACCGTTCATTCATAAAAAAATCCATCCACCATGGCAAAACACTGAGACAGCTTGTTGATCATCAAGAAAAATACCATAATACGGCTGAAATTGATACAATCGGAAAATGGATTAAAAATCAGCATCCGAAGCTCAAGTGGATGCATGCTAAAAAGACTGATAAGATTTTTTCTGATATAAATGCCGCGGAGAAATCAATTATTGTTTCTCTTCCGGAAGGCACCATTTTATCATCTCAATGGAAAAATCTTTTAAAATTAAAATCCGAAGAAGTGAGGATTACTGTGCTTTCCGGGACAGAATGGTCCGGATTTGGGAAGCATAAGGCGGTGTCGCAAAACGTGGCATATCCATTCGTTATTATAGATGAGACGTATTTTTGGCTGGGTTTGCCTCTTGATCAATCTTTTTACCGGGAGCCGCCTTTTGTCACAGCAAGACTTGATTCTTCTGTGTTCTGCAGCCACTTTATTTCTCAAATGCCAGGAATTGCAGAAGAAAGCTAATAACTTGTAACATTAATCTGATATTTTATAATGAAGAAGGATTAAATAATATAAATCACCTAATTTTTGGAGGCCATCATAATGAAAGTAGTACAGAATATTACCGATTTAATTGGGGAAACACCTGTGATCAGACTTAACAGGCTAGTACCTGAAGGAGCTGCAGATGTTTATGTAAAACTGGAAATGTTCAATCCTTCTAAAAGTGTTAAAGACCGGGCAGCTTACAATATGATTGAACAAGCTGAAAAACAAGGTTTACTGAAAGAAGGAGACACAATTATCGAGCCTACCAGCGGAAATACGGGCATCGGGCTTGCGATGATTGCAGCAGCCAAAGGGTACCATGCCATTTTGGTCATGCCGGACAATATGACAAAGGAAAGGATCAGCATTCTTAAAGCATATGGTGCCGAAGTAGTTCTGACGCCCAGCGAGAAAAAAATGGGAGGGGCGGTCGAAAAAGCTCTTCAATTAAAAAATGAAATTCCTGACAGCTTTATTCCTCAGCAGTTTGAGAATCCTGCAAATGCTGATATCCATAGAAGCACAACCGCAATTGAAATTTTGGAGCAAATGGACGGCGAGCTCGATGCTTTTGTTGCCACAGCGGGAACTGGCGGGACCATTACAGGAATTGGGGAAACACTTAAAAAGAAGCTTCCTGGAATTCATATTACTGTTGCAGAACCAAAAGGATCCCCGGTACTTTCAGGCGGCAAGCCCGGTCCTCACAAACTTGTCGGAACAAGCCCCGGTTTTATATCTGCTATTTTAAATACAGCAGTATATGATGAAATCATGCAAATATCCGATGAAGAGGCAATAGACATGTTCAAAAAGCTTGCAAGCAAAGAAGGATTATTCCTAGGTCCTTCAGCAGGGGCAGCCGTTTATGCTGCCATACAGGTGGCAGTGCGCCTCGGAGCCGGCAAAAAGGTATTATGCATTGCACCTGACACAGGTGAACGCTACTTAAGCATGAATTTATTTTAAGAACTCTATAAAAGGACTTGGCTGATTCTGCGTTTTATTAATTGGAGCAGATTACCTTGGAGCCAGCGGGAATTTAAGCAGAAGGAACCCCGCTGGCTCCGGTTTCTTCTGTTTGCAGTAAACGGCCATGAAATGTCTGCTTGTTCACAAACATATTTATTTGTCTGATTCATTATACTATTGATGACCTGTTTTTTTGAATTCTGCAGTTAATCACACATCAGCTGGATTCGCACATTTCAAATCAGCTAAATACATATTAAAAGGCGGGATAATATGAAGACTTATAAAAACCGTGAAGAAGTGGCGGTTCAGGATACCTGGAACCTGGACGACATTTACAGCAGTCTGGACCTTTGGGAAAAAGACTTTAGCAAAATACTTGAATCTGCTGAAAAGATAAAATCCTTTGACGGTAAGATAGTTGACGCCGGCAGTTTACTGGAATATTTGAAGCTCAGTGAAGATACAGGGTATTTATACAATAAAGTATATGTGTATGCGATGCTTCATGTGGATCTGGATACAAGGAAGACAAGCTCTCAGGCATTACTGGATAAAGCAAGCCAGCTGGGACAAAAGTTAAGCAGTGCTTCTTCTTTTTTCATGCCCTTTCTGCTTTCGCTAAGTGAAACATCATTAAAAGGATATATTGAGGAAGAAGAAGGACTGAAATATTTCGAGGATGATTTACTGGACTCATTCCGTTATAAAGCACATGTCCTTTCTAAAGAACAGGAACAGGTGCTATCCCAGCTCGGTGAAGCACTGTCATCTCCCCAAAAAACGTTCGGTATGATTAATAATGCTGACATCAAATTCGGGATGGTAACAGATGAACAAGGCGGTAAAGTTGAGCTTACCCGCGGGATGTATAGCAAGCTCATTGAAGATGAAAACAGGGAGAAGCGCAAAGAAGCATATAAGGCCTACTATGAGCCATATTTAGGGCTGCAGAATACAATCGCTTCTACTCTTTCAGCTGCCGTTAAGAATAATGTCCTTTTATCCAAATTAAGAAATTATCCATCTGCGCTTGAAAAGTCCTTATTTGGAGATAAAGTGCCAAATAAAGTGTACAATAATCTCATTTCGGCCACCAAGAAACATATAAAGCCCCTGCATAAATATATGAGTGTAAGAAAAGAACGTCTTGGACTCGATGAATTGCGTCAATATGATTTAAGCGTACCGCTTGTGAAAGGCGTAAAACAGGAAATTCCTTATGAAGAGGCTTATAATACTATGCTTGCCAGTCTGAAGCCATTAGGCGCAGAGTATCAGTCTGTATTATCACAGTTTAAGGAAAAACGATATATTGATGTAAGAGAGACTCCAGGCAAGCGCTCCGGTGCCTACAATCTTGGCCTTTATGGCGTTCATCCATTCATTCTGCTGAATTACCAGGATGATCTTGACAGCTTATTCACACTTGCTCATGAATCCGGCCACGCCATGCATTCATATTTCAGTTCAAAGCATCAGCCGCAAATTACAGCCGGATATTCCATCTTTGTGGCAGAAGTCGCTTCCACTGTGAATGAAATCCTGCTTATTCGCTATCTGTTAAAAACTACAGAAGATGCTGAAATGAAAAAGCATTTGCTGAACCATTTTATTGACGGTTTTAAAGGGACATTTTTCACTCAGGTCTTGTTTGCTGAATTTGAAAAATTGGTACATGAAAAAGCAGAGAAGGATGAACCATTAAATGTAGATGTATTCAATGAAACATACGAAAGCATTTATAGGCAGTATAATGGGGAAGAAATCATTCTGGATAACGAAGTAAAATATGGCTGGTCACGCATACCGCATTTTTACCGCCCGTTTTATGTATACAAATATGCCACCGGCTATGCATCAGCCATCACTATCGCTGACAATATTTTATCAGGAGAACAGGGAGCGCTTGACAGCTATCTGAACTTCTTAAAAAGCGGAAGCTCTGAATATCCTCTGGATCTTCTTAAATCGACCGGGGTAGATCTTACAGAGCCCGAAACCATTAAACATGCACTTACCATATTCAGTGATTTAGTTGAAGAGTTCGCAGCTCTAAAATAAATTTTAATACAGAACAATACAGCCGCACTAATCCTTTTTTGGCAAAAGTGCGGCTTTTACATGTTTAAATGAAGTCCGGTTAATAGGCTGTTTTTGTAAAAATTGCTGCTATGTAACAAGGTGGAGGAAAAAACGGGGATTAAACCATGATTATAAAAACTTTTTTCCGGCAGTCTCTCTGCTATCCCGAGCTTTTTAAAGGGTAATATCATTATTATTGCGTTAAACTAGCTAAAGATATGTCCACATAAGGATACTTGCAACAAGATGAATTAGCACAGGAAGGAGTATTCCATGAAATTAAGTATATTAGATCAATCTCCTATTCCCGAAGGAAAAACTGCTGCAGATGCCCTCAAAGACTCTCTTGAACTGGCACAAGCAGGAGAAAAGTACGGATATAGCCGTTTTTGGGTGACTGAACATCACGATATGCCAGGACTTGCTTGTTCAGCCCCTGAAATATTGCTGAGTTACATAGGTGCACTGACACATAAAATCAGAATCGGATCTGGAGCTTTGCTCCTGCCTCATTATAAGCCATATAAAGTGGCGGAGCAGTTCAATATGCTGGCTTCGCTTTTCCCAGGAAGGATAGATTTAGGCATTGGGCGGGCTCCTGGAGGTTCGGCAGAAGCAACTTCAGCTCTTTCTGATACATTCCTTCAGCAGGTTTATAAAATGCCTGAGCTGGTGGACGAACTCCTGCATTTTCTTCATGCTGATTTTTCCGAAGAAAATATCTTTTCAAAAATAACGCCAGCCCCTGTTCCTCAAACCCTTCCTGTACCATGGGTCCTCGGTACAAGCGCCAAAAGCGCAAAAATGGCAGCCGAAAAAGGAATGGCCTATGCATTTGGCCAGTTCATGTCTGACAAGGAAGGAGCAGAAATTTTATCAATCTATAATGACAATTTTACAGCTTCAAAAAGTTTAAAGGCTCCTATGTCTTTGCTGACGATAAATGCTGTTTGTGCAGAAACAGCGGAAAAAGCAAGAGAAATAGCAGAGAGCAGCCTGCTGTGGAATATAAATGCCTCTATCGGTACAGGAGGGAAGGTTCCTTCAAAAGAGCAGGCAAATAAGTATTTCAAGAAGCATGGCACCAAAAGCAGCAGCGGGCAAATGAGCTCTAATTTTATCATAGGAAATCCCGC
The DNA here is from genome assembly GCF_900112495.1 of Bacillus sp. OV322. Classification (GTDB taxonomy): domain Bacteria; phylum Bacillota; class Bacilli; order Bacillales; family DSM-1321; genus Peribacillus. The sequence goes on along the minus strand of NZ_FOMA01000005.1, from coordinate 309,797 downwards.
TGAAGTAAAGGATCAATTGATAGCATTGCAGCAGAAGTATAAAACGGATGAACTAATGATCCTTACTATTGCACATGATATACGTGACCGGATTAATTCGTACGAATTAATTGCCCGCGAGATTTTATAATAACCGCATGTTTTCTAAAAATTCCGCTAATCACCAGCTTTGCGCAAAGCTTCTGCCCAAGCCGTATCACGTGCAATTCTGTCTATTTTTTAATAAGATGGCACTATTGAAACAATAGTAAAACCTATATGAAAGAAGATGAACGTATGTCTAATCAAAATTCAACAGGCAAAAAGCAGATCCAGGATATACCTTTGTCCGTTTTGGATTTAGCTCCTATTCTTCAGGGCGGTTCTGCTGGCGAGTCATTCCGGAACTCATTGGATCTCGCTCAGCATGCAGAAAAATGGGGCTTTAACCGGTACTGGCTTGCCGAGCACCATAGTATGCCCGGAATAGCCAGTGCAGCTACATCAGTCGTCATTGGCTATATTGCCGGCGGCACCACAAAAATACGAGTGGGCTCAGGGGGAATCATGCTGCCAAATCATTCTCCCTTGGTCATTGCAGAACAATTTGGCACATTAGAATCCATGTACCCAGGCAGGATTGACCTTGGTCTGGGAAGAGCACCCGGAAGCGACCAATTAACAGCCATGGCTCTGCGCCGCGATGTCAGGAGAAATGGACAAGAGTTCCCGGAAGATCTGGAACAGCTCCGGAGTTATCTGGATGCAGATTCAAGCAGTAAAGCAGTAAGGGCCATTCCTGGAGAAGGACTGAATATCCCGATCTGGCTTCTTGGATCAAGCGGTTTTAGTGCTCAATTAGCTGCCCAGCTTGGGCTTCCTTTCGCATTTGCAAGCCATTTCTCACCAGAGAATACAATTCCTGCCTTGAACCTTTATCGCAATAACTTTAAACCATCCAAGGTACTGGATAAACCGTATGCCATGGTTGGAGTGAATGTTTTTGCTGCAGACACAGCGGCAGAAGCCAAGAAATTGGCTACTTCCCACCAGCAGCAATTCTTGAATTTGATCCGCAATAATCCTGGCCCGCTGGCTCCTCCAGTTGAAACAATGGAGGGAATCTGGACAGAATATGAAAAAGCTGCCGTTTTGCAGCAGCTTAAATCTTCCATCATTGGCAGCCCGGATGAAGTAGAAGAAAAGCTTCAGGCCTTCCTTAATGAAACCCAGGCAGATGAAATTATCGTTACTTCAGGCATATTTGATCATGCAGCAAGATTGCATTCTTTTGAAATTTTATCTGCTCTTAAAAACAAGCGGAAAAACTAAAAGTAAAAACCTCCCACAATAAACGGGAGGTTTTTTTATGGCTTCATTTCTTATTGAGGGAGCATGTAATATTCATATTTTGGCGGTTCGGCAAGTGTCTTTTTTATTATTTTCCCTTCTATCAGCAGTTCCTTCAGCCCTTCTTCAATATCTTCCATCCTCATATCCCAAAGCTGTGCAAGCTTTGCAGATGAAATAGACATATACTTCGGGCTTTTGGCTGATGACATAATCATTGAGTGCATACGGCTATAAAGAATTTCTTTATCCATTCAATATTCTCCCTTCTTGACTGGCACAATAAAATTATCCATTTATTCATTATATTTTCCCCCATTTTCGTTCATAATATTACAGATTCAAAAGGAGGCATGCATAATGGCTTTTAACAATCCCCAGCAAATTGCACAAAAAGCAGTAGAGCACGGCTTCAAAAAAGCATCACTGCCGCTTACAAGCAAACTGCTGCTTGGATTTCTGGGAGGGGCATTCATTTCAATCGGATTCCTGCTAGACATCAGGGTAAGTGCAAATCTTCCCGAAGAATGGGGTTCATTTGGCACATTCCTTGGAGCTGCTGTTTTTCCATTGGGTCTGATTTTAATCATACTTGGAGGAGGCGAGCTGCTGACAGGAAATATGATGGCTGTAACAATGGCATTTTTTTCAAAAAAAGTAACACTATCAAATCTCGCTTCCAACTGGTTTTATATTACCATTTCAAATTTAATTGGAGCCCTATTTGTAGCCTATATCTTTGGGCATGTTGTCGGCCTTACAGAAACGGGCCCTTTTTTGGATAAGACAGCGGCCATTGCAGGAGCAAAATTGGAAGAAGGATTCATTGCTGCATTATTTTCAGGAGTTGGCTGTAACTGGCTAGTCGGACTTGGAGTATGGCTGGCATACGGCAGTGAAGATTTCGCGGGCAAAATCCTTGGGATATGGTTTCCGGTTATGGGGTTTGTCGCAATTGGTTTTCAGCATATTGTCGCCAATATGTTTGTCATTCCCGCAGCCATTTTCAGCGGCCATTTTACATGGATGGACTATTTTATGAATTTCATTCCTGTTTTTATTGGCAATGCTATCGGAGGCGCTCTTTTTGTAGCGGGTATCTACTGGCTCTCTTATATTAGAAAACCAGATAATAATAGAAGCTGATTATTTTTTAGGAGGCATGGAAATGAATGAAGAAAACTTTACAATTCAGATTAACGGAAATGAATGTTTATCCAAGCCTGGCCAAACCATACTGGACGCTGCTAAAGCACAAGACGTTTTTATTCCAAGTATTTGTTTTCACCCTAATCTCGGAAGTATCCAGACATGTGATACCTGCTTTGTTCATGCGGGTGACCAGCTAGTAAGGGCGTGTGTTACAAAAACTGAACCTGGCATGGTTATTGATACTTCTTCCCAGCTTGTTCAGGCTGCCCAATATGAAGGAATTTCAAGGATACTAAAGAATCATGAGCTTTATTGTACGGTTTGCGACAATAATAATGGAAATTGCACAATCCATAATACAGTAGAACTAATGGACTTGGCACATCAGGCGTATCCTTTTGAGGCTAAGCCATATTCACCTGATATGACACATCCTTTTTACCGCTATGAACCGGATCAATGCATTTTATGCGGCCGCTGTGTGGAAGCCTGCCAGGATTTGCAGGTTAATGAAACTCTCACTATTGACTGGAGCAGGGAAAATCCGAGGGTAATATGGGACAATGATGTACCAATTGACCAATCATCCTGTGTATCTTGCGGACACTGTGTCACTGTCTGTCCATGCAATGCATTAATGGAAAAATCTATGCTTGGAGAGGCAGGCTATCTAACAGGAATCCCTCCTAAGGTTCTTGGGCCTATGATTGATATGACGAAGGAAGTTGAGCCTGGATACAGAGAAATTTTTGCCGTTTCCGAGGTGGAAGCAACCATGCGTCAATCGCGCATCAAGCGCACTAAGACAGTTTGTACATATTGCGGGGTTGGCTGCAGCTTTGAAGTATGGACAAAGGACCGGCATATTTTAAAAATCGAGCCGCAGACAGAGGCACCTGTCAATGGCATATCTACTTGCGTAAAAGGCAAATGGGGCTGGGACTTTGTAAACAGTGAGGAACGTCTGACAAAGCCATTAATCCGCCGCGGAGAAGAATTTGTGGAATCCACATGGGATGAAGCACTTGATTTAATTGCAGAAAAATTAGGCGGGATTAAGGAAAAATATGGTCCCCACTCAATAGGCTATATTGCTTCTTCTAAATGCTCTAATGAAGAAAACTACCTGTTCCAAAAATTCGCCCGTGCCATCATGGGAACAAATAATGTGGATAACTGCTCCCGTTATTGCCAGTCTCCTGCTACCGCTGGACTGCTGAGAACAGTCGGAATGGGAGGAGATTCAGGAACCATAAAAGATATTGAAGCCTCTGAGCTGATTATTGTCATTGGCGCGAATCCCGCTGAGTCACATCCGGTTCTGGCTACCCGTGTTAAGCGGTCGCATAAGCTGCACGGCCAAAAGCTCCTTGTAGCTGATATCAGGAAGCATGAACTTGCAGAGCGGGCAGATTTCCTTGTTCATCCTGAGCCTAGCACAGATCTTATTTGGCTAAATGCTGTAACTAAATATATCATAGATCAAAATTGGCATGACGAAAGCTTTATTTCAATGCGGGTTTCCGGTTATGAGGAATTCAAGGAAAGTTTGGGACAGTACACACTTGATTATGCAGCTGAAAAAACAGGCATTCCAAAAAGTGATTTAATAAAAATTGCAGAAATGATTCATGATGCAAAGTCAGCATGTGTTCTCTGGGCAATGGGGGTAACACAGCATAAGGGAGCAACAGATACCAGCACTGCCATTTCCAACCTCCTGCTGATTACAGGCAATTACGGCAAACCAGGAACAGGCGCTTACCCTTTAAGAGGACATAATAACGTCCAAGGAGCATGTGATTTTGGCACAATGCCAGCATGGTTCCCTGGATATGAAGCTATAGAAGATCCAAAGGCAAGAGAGAGGTACGAGAAAGCATGGGGATCTGCCATACCTGAAGTGCCTGGTCTGAATAATCATCAAATGGTAGAAGGCATTCATAATGACAAGCTAAAAGCTTTATATCTATTTGGAGAAGATATGGCCATTGTTGATTCAAATTCAAATCATGTCATTGATGGCTTTGAAAAATTAGACTTTTTTGTCGTCCAGGATGTATTTTTCAGCAAAACTGCTCAATTTGCTGATGTGGTGCTGCCCGCCTCTCCATCACTTGAAAAAGATGGAACATTTGTGAATACAGAACGCAGAATCCAGCGTTTTTACCAGGTGTTCGAGCCGCTTGGAAACTCAAGACCCGACTGGGAAATATTCCAGGATTTAGCCAACAGGCTGGGGGCAAATTGGAATTATCAGCATCCAAGCGAAATCATGACTGAAGCCGCAAGTCTTGCACCGTTATTTGCAGGAGTCAGCTATGAAAGACTGGAAGGCTTCAAAAGTCTTGTATGGCCGGTTGCTAAAAACGGGACTGATACACCTCTGCTTTATAAAGACAAATTCCCTTTCCCTGATGGAAAGGCGAAGCTGGTCAGTGTTGAGTGGACGCCTCCTTTCGTTTCAGGGGAAGAATATGACCTTCATTTGAATAATGGAAGACTGCTTGAGCATTTCCATGAAGGAAACATGACATATAAATCAGAAGGACTTACACATAAAGTGCCTAATCCTTGGGTGGAAGTTTCACCTGAATTAGCTGCTGAAAGAAAACTGGAAGACGGTTCACTTGTAGGGCTGACTTCTCCATATGGCCATGTGGAAGTTCGGGTCATAGTCACGGAAAGAGTCCAGGGCAACGAACTTTACCTAACAATGAATTCATTTGAAGATATCGAGGCTGTGAACCGATTGACAAGCAGCTATCATGATACGGTTACCCACACTCCTGCTTATAAAGAAGCAGGAGTCAAGATGACTGTAATAGAAAAAGAAGGGGAGCCGCCACTTCCCCGCCATAACCATCGTTTTGGAAACAGAGTTCCCCAAATAAGTGTACGTGTTGAAGAAAAGTGGCAAAGAGAAGATTTTAAACCAATAACTGAACTTTTTGAGATAAAGGGGGATGAATATGGCGAAAGCAATAAGGCAAATTAATAAATCAATTCCAAATTATGCTGAAGAACAAAATCAGGCAGTAGCAGAAATTGTAAAAGAGCTGGCAGAAAACCGTGAAGCAGTTCTGGCAGCAATAGGGGTTCTGAAAGGCCTAAATGACCTGACGATTTTAGAAGCAGCTAACTCTCTCCTCGAACAGCGTACAGAGGTTGCCGCAATCGCAATTGGACAAATCAACCAGCCGGCTGTCCATAACATTATTAAAAGTGCCATGGGATTATTTGGCTTTTTATCAGCAATGAATCCAAACGAACTTGAAACTATGCTTCAAGGCGTCAGCCATGGTATAAAACGCCTTTCCGAAACAGGACATCAGGGTGAAAAACAATCTTTATGGAAAATGCGCAAAAGACTCCGCAGTCCTGAAATACGTGCGGCCATGACTACAATGGTAGATTTCATGGAGGGCATGGGAGAAGTCTTTCTTGAAAATAATAAAAAGCATTGAAAGGAAGAGAAGATGTGGAGCAGTGGAAAATGATTGTCAGCGGACTGGACAGCCAGGAAAGCGGAAAAAAGATCCTTCAGGCTTTAGAATCCGTCTGGGGAATCAATAAAGCTGAAATCGATATAAAACATCGTGAAGCAAGCTTTTCATATGACAGCAGGATGGCTTCCCGGCAGGACTTTGAACAGGCAATACTGGACCTTGGATATGGGATTGAAAGTAATGAACAGCAATAGCGCCAATGAAAGAAAGAGGTAAAAAACATGTATAAATGTGAAATATGCGGACACCAAAAGGATATGAAAGACGAAGAGGTTCTGGTTGGAGAATCACATCTTTATTTGTGTGAAGACTGCATCAATGACAGAAGATATAATTTAGACAGCGATTCAATCATATAAGAACGTTCAGCGGGGCAGCAATAAGCTGTCCCGCTATTTTTTATCCGGGTGTATAAATTTTGCCCATTCCGTGATATTGATTTATATTCGTTATACAAAATCTTTTAAAAGAGGCGTTTATTTTGACACTGGGAAAATATGAAATTTTTTATCAAGTGGTAGAAACCGGCAGTTTAACAAAAGCCGGCGAATTCTTGCAAATTTCACAGTCAGCAGTCAGCCATGCGATCTCTTCCCTGGAAAAAGAGCTGGGGTTTTCAGTCCTTATCCGCAACAGGGGCGGCATTTCGCTTACTGCAGATGGAGAGAAGATTTTAATACATATCAAGGAAATGATGAACAGCTATCAAAAATTAAAGCAGGATGCTGCAGAGATTACCGGCCTCGAGACCGGCAGCATAAAAATAGGGTCTTTTTCATCCGTTACATCACATTGGTACCCGGGAATGCTAAAGAAATTCACCGATCAATATCCGTCGATTAAAGTTAACCTTATGGAAGGGAATCAGCAGGAAATATGCTCATGGATAGCAGATGGAATCATTGACTTCGGTTTTGTGAATTTGCCCCCAGCCGGAAATTTTGAAATTTTAAATCTGAAAAGCGAAAAATTATATTTGATACTCCCTGCAGCTCATAATTCTACAAAAAATAGTGAATTCCCGCTTTCTATGCTGAAGGGGGAAACTTTGATTCTAAAGAAATCTTTTCGTGAAACCGTTCTTAAATTATTAAAAAAACATCGTATTTCACCTGGGTTTTCATACGAACTGGAAGATGAGCAAGCTATATTGGCCATGGTGGATAAACATCTTGGGGTAAGCATTCTTCCGGAAATTGCTGTGGGCAGCATCCCTGCCGGTGTGAAAAAAATTCCGCTGGCAGGCCATCAAGAATACAGTTCTATCGGCTTATCCGCACTATCCTTTAAACGCCTTTCTCCTGCAGCAGAAAAGTTTATCGCCACAGTCACACTTTGGCTGAATGAAAATTACCCGCTTAAATGAATCCGCACCCATCATTTATAACGGCTATCTCTATTGACAGTAATTTAAAAAGAAGATTATGATTTAATACAAGGTATTTAAATCATAATGTATTTTATAAGGCCTGCTTCGGACAAACAGCCACTTTTTAAAAGACTTTGTTAAAGTACATTGCTGCTTTTTGCACTTTGTTGATTGGAGCAGAATCACTTGCCGGTGAATTTGCATCATTGGCGGGCCAAGGAAATAAGCTGTAAGGAGGCTCAGCGGACGTCCCCGCGTGTCTTGCGTTTACAGCGAAAATCTTAGCAAGTTTAACATAAAAACTGCATTTTAAAAAAAGGGGAGAAGTATGTAATGAGCCAAATTGTCATCATTTCAGGAAGCCCGGCGGCGCCTTCAAGGACTGATCTTATTCTTAAACATGTACAATCGCTTGAAGAAAAGAATGGTTTTACAGCTGAATATGTTTCAGTGAGGGATTTTTCAGCTGATATCCTGGTAAATGCACGCTATGACAGCCCTGAGATTGAAAAATTATCACAAGCGATTCTAAACGCAGACGGAGTGATTATTGGGTCTCCAGTATATAAAGCATCCTATACCGGTGTTTTAAAATCACTGATTGATCTTTTGCCTGAAGGTGCTTTTAAAAATAAACCCGTGCTGCCAATCATGGTAGGCGGAAGCATGGCGCATTTGCTGGCGATTGATTATTCTTTAAAACCTCTTATAGCTATATTAAAAGGACAGCCGATTCAGGGACTTTATTTTATTGATAAACAAATTGATAAAACAGATGAAAATATGCCGCTGAAAGATGCGGAACTTATCGAGAGGCTGAATAACCAGCTGGAACAATTCGAAGAAGCGGTTCATAAGGAAAAGCATTTTCGAAATCGATAACTGAAGGATAAAAATTACTTAAGGAGCTGATTAATCAAATCAGCTCTTTTTGCTGTTCTAAATTGTATAGAGGCTCATGCGAAAATTAACCTGTTTTTGGCGTTGAAGTCTGATTTCAGGGCAAAATAACGTATCAGCCATTTAAATTATTTAAAGCTAGTTTCTGAAAGCTGTCAAAAGGGGTATAGAAACAGGATTTGATAAAAAATTTGACAGACGGAGATTGATTGCATGAAAAAACGGAGAATGGATTTTGTATTTTTATTTATTTATATTTTTACTGCATATATGGTTTTGCTGAGCCCTGCAAGCCTTGCTGTCAAGTACCTATTTGCTGCATTGTATGCAGTGGCGATCATTTCAAGTGTTTACTCTCTTATGCTTGAAAACCGTTCACCTCAAAATACACTTTTATGGATATATGTCTTACTGTTCATTCCCATAATTGGCTATATCTTTTATTTATACTCAGGGCAGCTGTATCTGAAGGGGTTCCTTTTCAGGAACAAAAGAAGAAATCACAGGGAGGAATGGCAGCGTTCTGTTTACAAAAAAACGAATCCTGATTTGTCCTTTCTGAATGACCATCAGCAATGCCTGGCAAGTTTTGCAAAAAATGAATCCCTGACGAGCATTAGCACGGCTTCAAGGACGTCTGTCTTAAAAAACGGCCAAGAAACTTTTTCAGAAATAAAGAAAAGGCTTAAAGAAGCAAGAGAATATATACATATTGAATACTATATTTTCCGGTCTGATCGTTTAGGAAAGGAAATCATTGATATATTAATTGACAAAGCAAGAAATGGTGTAGAGGTCTTATTTATCTTTGATGCTGCAGGAAGTATGAAATTGTCTGCTAAGGAAATTGAAAACATGAAGGAAGCAGGCATTAAGGTCCATCCTTTCCTGCCATTAAAGTACGGATTCTTCAACCAAAAATTCAACTTTAGAAATCACCGCAAAATCATTATTATAGACGGGGAAATCGGATTTGTGGGCGGATTGAATGTAGGAGTCGAATATCTTGGGGAAGATGAAAATGTTGGTTTTTGGAGAGATACCCATATGGTTGTAAAAGGAGAGGCAGTGTACACGCTGCACACTGTTTTACTGCTTGACTGGGAATATGTCAGCGGAGAAAAGATCCTTGAAAAGTATAGGTGCTACGAACCTCCAAAGGAGAAAGGGGATGGAGCGGTCCAGGTGGTGGCAAGCGGCCCTGATACCCAGCAGGGAATTATGAGTGATTATTATTATACAATGATTTCTTGCGCCACTAAATCTATTTGGATTGCCACTCCATACTTCGTCCCTAATGAATCAATCCGTACTGCTCTCAGAGTGGCTGCTTCCAAAGGAATTGAAGTGCGGATCATGGTTCCGGAAAAAAATGACGGATTTCTGACTCAATATGCAAGCCGCTCTTACTTTCCGGAGCTGCTGCGGGCTGGCGTTGAAATATATTCGTATAAGAAAGGATTCCTCCATCAGAAAATAATCATTATAGATGGAGATTTGGCTTCTATAGGTACAGCCAACATGGATATGAGAAGTTTCCATTTGAATTTTGAAGTAAATGTCTTTTTATTTGGCAGTACATCTATCCGGGATTTAACAGCACATTATGAAGAAGATATAAAAGACAGCGAAAAACTGAAGCCTGTCCAGTATTATAAGAGAGGTTTCGCAGAAAGGTCGAAGGAATCTTTCGCAAGACTTTTTTCTGGAGTGCTATAAATATAATATAAGCCCTGGAAGGGAGCTAATTTTAAAGGTGAATGGAATAAATGACCATATTAAACACAATCTTCTTATATTATTTGTCGGCTTCAATCCAAGTCTTCTTTCGGGTAAAACGGGACATCATTATGCAAATCCCAGAAACAGATTTTGGAAGATCCTATATTATTCTGGTTTGACACCGAAAATACATCATTTTTCAGAAGATGCTAAGCTTCTTTCTGCGGGATATGGATTTACCAACATTGTACAACGGCCAACAAAAAACGCAGGCGAAATTACAAAGGAAGAATACAAGGCCGGAAGAGAAGATTTAATTAAAAAGGTCGTATATTATAAGCCTAAAATTGTTTGTTTTGTCGGAAAAGGAGTTTATAAGGAATATTCGAAAAAGCCTAAAAGCCAATGGGGCATTCAAAATGATTCAATGGTTCCCGGAACCATTGATTTTGTTGCACCTTCTTCAAGCGGCCTGGTTAGAATGAAAATGGATGAAATCATTAAAATATACAGTGAATTAACTGCATTAGCTGCGAAATTCACAGGATAATGATCCGATATGCCTAAATCGGATCATTTTTTTGTACTTTTGTTCCTGTGTAACTGTCATATAGAGACTCTTTGTCAGATATCATAATAATATGCAGCTTTAACTGTTACTGCTATCTCTATGTGACTTCGATTAAATGGGCATATGCTGATTTTGAACAGCTTAATGTCTGTCTCATTATCAAATGATTACTCTTTAACATAAACTATCTTATCCCTGAAATGGATTAATTTTTTTAAAAGCTGTTTCATTTTGAAAATTCCTTAAAATGAAAACGCTTTTAAAATAACTTCTTTTCATTTTTTATAAAAAATCAGTATGTAATGATTAGATTAGAATCATTTGTCTAGAATAAGGATATTGGAAAAAAGTTCTGGAGGTGCAGATATGATGGATTGTGATAAAGCGATTACAGTTCTTGATACGATGAGGCTTCCAAATGGCACATATACAGCGAGTACTTCCCAAGATTACAGCTATGTCTGGATCCGGGATGTTGTCTATACGGTTTTGCCTTTTTTGCAGGTGCCTTGCGAGCGATATGAAACAGCCTATCATTCAATGTTCGATCTATTTAAACGTTATGAATGGAAAATTGACATTCATACCGAGAAAAAACCGGTATATCCTTTTGAATATATCCACTCAAGATATTCACAGGATCTCAAAGAAATCAGCCAGGAATGGGGCCATGCTCAGAATGATGCAATCGGAGCTTTCCTTTGGGGGGTAGGCGAGGGTGTCCGCCATGGCCAAAATGTAATAAGAGATGAAAAAGACCTTGAAATAGTTCAAAAACTAGTTAGATATCTTGAGTGCCTTCAATATTGGCAGGCAAAGGATAATGGCATGTGGGAAGAAAATATGGAATTGCACTCTTCCAGCATCGGTGCCTGCGTAGCAGGTCTTAATGCCGTAAAAATGCTAGTGGATGTTAAAGAAGAATTAATTCAAAAAGGGCAGGAAACACTCAGGTTTATGCTTCCCAGAGAAAGTGAAACAAAAGAAACGGATTTAGCATTATTATCTCTGGTTTATCCTTACCGCATCGTGGACCGCAAAACGGCAATGAATATTGTAAAAACCGTTTCAACCCGTCTCGAAAGGACATACGGTTGCATAAGGTATGAAAATGACCAGTACTATAATGAAGGCAGTGAAGCGGAATGGTGCTTCGGGCTGCCGTGGCTCGGGTTATGCTATTTCGAATTAGGTATGTTTGATAAAGCTCAGGAGTATATCAAGAAAACTAAGAAAATCATTCCTGACAGCTGGGAAATCCCTGAACTTTATATTGGCGGAACAAACAGGCCAAACGGAAACACACCGCTTGCCTGGTCTGTATCTTTAACATATCTGTTTTTAAATAAAATGAAAAATAAAGAGCTTGATTCCCTTGAAGCTTAAAAATCAATTGCGGCCCTCCTAAAATGAAGGAGGGTTATTTGTTTTTTCCAAAATGACCATCACCTGTATTCGGGATACAAAGACGCTCTCCCTGCTTCAATTGAAAAGGGCTCAAAAAAAGACGAGAATATTTTTGTAAAATAATCTTTTTTTAGGTTTCAGCAGAAAAAATAGTGGGTATCAATAGGTGTTAAACAAATTTGTATAATAAAAATCATAAAAAATCATTGTTTCACAAAGGAAAATCAAAAATATATGTCGAATGTATTCAAAAGCTATTTCAGGCTGCTGAAGAAAATAAATTAGAAGGCGGGGGTTTTGATTGAACGAGATAACGGAAGGTCATCCTGAAATATATCCCAGCGAGTTTGATTTATATCTTTTTCATGAAGGAACATTGTATGAAAGCTATAAAATGCTTGGTGCGCACCTTGCCACCTATAATGGCCAGGAAGGTGTCCGGTTTGCTGTATGGGCTCCTCATGCAAAAAAGATTTCAGTTGTAGGGGACTTTAATAACTGGCAGGAAGATGCTGTTCATGAAATGAAGCGTGTCGCGGGTTCCGGGATATGGGCGATATTCATTGCCGGCCTGAAAGAAGGCGATATATACAAATACAAGGTATACAGCTCTTCTGGCGGCACTGTTTTAAAAGCCGACCCTTATGCCTTTTATTCCGAACTCCGTCCAAATACTGCTTCTGTTATCTATGATTTGGAAAAGCATGATTGGCAGGACGGCAAGTGGATGTCTGAAAGGGCAAAAACAGATGTTTATCATAAGCCGATGAATATTTATGAAGTACATATGGGTACATGGAAGAAAAAAGAAAACGATGAGCTATATACATATAGGGAAATGGCAAGTGAACTAATAGACTATGTTGTTTCTGCCGGCTATACACATATTGAATTGATGCCCATTATGGAGCATCCCTTTGACGGGTCTTGGGGATATCAGGTTACAGGTTTTTTCTCTGTGACAAGCAGATTTGGCAAGCCAGAGGATTTCATGTATTTTGTCGATCAATGCCACAAGAAAGGGCTGGGTGTCATTCTTGATTGGGTCCCGGCACATTTTTGCAAAGACCTTCATGGCCTTGGGAAGTTTGATGGAACACCGCTTTTCGAACCAACAGATCCCAATAAAGCCGAACGCCCGCTATGGGGTACATACAGTTTTGATTTTGCCAAGCCTGAGGTTGTAAGCTTCCTTATTTCCAATGCCATGTTCTGGATGGAAGTCTATCATATTGACGGCTTCAGGGTTGATGCGGTTTCATCTCTTATATACTTAAACCATGATAATCCGCTGCCTTTCAAGCTTAAAAATCAGTATGGCGGCGAGGAAAATCTAGAAGCCATAGCATTTGTCAAAAAATTAAATGAAACTCTTTTCAAGAAGTACCCGGGTATCCTAATGATGGCCGAAGAAGCAACCGACCGGCCAATGATCAGTTCACCGACAGATGCGGGCGGGCTTGGCTTTAATTATAAGTGGAACATGGGCTGGGCAAATGACATTCTGCGTTATATGAAGCTGGAAGTTGAGGAAAGGCCGTTTCACCATAATTTGCTGACTTTTTCTTTTTTCTATGCATTTACTGAAAATTACGTGCTTCCATTTTCACATGATGAAGTTGTCCATGGAAAAAAATCTCTGCTTGATAAAATGCCGGGAGATTATTGGCAGAAATTCGCTAATCTAAGGCTATTATTCGGATATTTCATGGCTCATCCAGGGAAAAAGCTCATGTTCATGGGAAGCGAGCTTGCTCCTTTTGCTGAGTGGAAGGATAAAGAGCAGCTTGACTGGATGCTTTTAGAGTATGAGTCACATACAGATTTCAGCCAATACTTGAAAGCTCTTAACAAGTTTTATAAAGACTCGTCTTCATTGTGGCGGCTTGATCATGAAGCGGAGGGCTTTGAATGGATTGATGCTGATAACAGAAATCAGAGCATTCTGGCATTCATGAGAAAAGGAAAACGCAAAGGCGATTACTGTATAGTAGTTTGCAATTTTTCAAAAGAGGTATATATAGATTACCGGATAGGCGTTCCGTCAACGGGAAAATACATAGAGGTTTTCAACAGCGATGACATTTCTTTTGGCGGATCTGGCCAATGTAATGAAGAAGTAATTTCTGTCGACAAAAAACCTTATCATAATCAGCCTCACAGTATGGAAATAAAAGTTCCTCCACTAGGTGTGACTATATTTATGAAACAAACAAAAAAAAGACAGGGGAGAATGCATCATGGCATCTAAAAAGTGGATTGCAATGCTATTAGCAGGCGGACAGGGTTCAAGGCTCGGCGAATTAACGAAAGGGCTGGCAAAGCCGGCAGTGCCTTTTGGCGGCAAATACCGTATTATTGACTTCACCTTAAGCAATTGTACACATTCAGGCATCGATACTGTAGGAGTTCTGACTCAATATCAGCCGCATGTGCTGAATGAGTATGTGGGTAATGGCGGAGCTTGGGATTTAAACAGAAATTTCGGCGGAGTATCCCTGCTTCCTCCTTATTTGGGAAAAGATGGAGGGGAATGGTATAAAGGCACTGCGAATGCAGTGTACCAGAATACCAAGTTCATCGATCAGTATGACCCCGAATATGTATTGGTCATCTCTGGAGACCATATTTACAAGATGGATTATAACCGTATGCTTAAGGAACACATCGAAAAGAAAGCAAAAGCAACGATAGCAGTGATTGAGGTCCCATGGCATGAAGCAGACCGATTCGGAATCATGAACACTGACGATCAAGGCAAAATTACGGAATTTGAAGAAAAGCCTGAAAATCCTAAAAGCAATCTTGCTTCAATGGGTGTATATATTTTCAACTGGAAACTCCTTAAAAGCTACCTCAACCAAGATGAAAACGATGCTTCATCTTCCAATGATTTTGGAAAAGATATCATTCCAAAGATGCTTGAAGACCATGATGAAATTTATGCATACCGTTTCGGAGGCTACTGGAAGGATGTAGGTACTGTTCAGAGCTTGTGGGAAGCCCATATGGATTTACTGTCAGATACGCCTGCCTTCAATTGCGAAGACAGCCATTGGAAGGTTTACGCAGGAAATGCAAATCACCCTCCTCAATATATTGCACCAGAAGCGTATGTCAGAGAATCACTTATAAACGAAGGATCAATCGTGTTCGGCAGTGTTGAGCGTTCAGTAGTATCATATAACGTACAAATCGGCAGCGGCTCATCCATTAAGGATTCTGTTATCATGCCTGATGTAACAATTGGAAAGAATGTCACCATTGAAAGAGCCATTATCATGCCAAATACGGTAATCCAGGATAATACTGTGATAAATTCTGAAAGAGGATCGGATGAAATTGTTTTAATCGGAGAGAATCAGCAGCCCAGCAAGGAATTACGTTAATATTACATCATAGGAGGTTAAAAAATGGACAACGTGTTAGGAATAATTAACTTAATTAATGAAAAAAGATACCTTAAGGAACTGACATCTAATCGAGAGCTTGCGGCAGTTCCTTTTGCGGGCCGCTATCGATTAATCGATTTTACTTTATCCAATTTTATTCATGCGCAAATTTCACAGGTTGCCGTCTTCACAAAAGACAATACCCGCTCAATCATGGACCATTTGGGTTCAGGGAAAGAATGGGATCTCGACAGAAGAAGCGGCGGTTTATTCATTCTTCCTCCAGTTCACCCTGATGAAAAAATCAAGGGGGATCTTCAGGAATTTTATAACCACCTTGAATTTTTTGAGCGAACCTCCGCTGACACAGTGATTATATCGCCGGGGCACCATGTATCTAAAATAGACTTTAATGAAATTTTGGAAGAGCATAGACGCAATAATTCTGACATTACCGTTGTCTATAAAGACTATGACGGAGAGCCGGTCCAGAAACTGGTATATCACACTTGTTCAGTGGACTTTGAGGACAATATCCTGGATTTGGAGCTCTTTACTTCCCCGCAATCAGGAGATCATGTTTGTCTGGAAACTTTCGTAATTGATAAAGCCATTCTTATTGACTTAATTAAAAAGTGTGTAGAAAACGACGAATTTGATTTATTAAAAGATGCAGTCAAGGCGAACCTTAATAAATTATGTGTAAAGGGCTACCATTTCAAAGGGGAAATGCCATTTATCCATTCTCTGGAAACATTCCATCAAAGCAATATGGAGTTTTTAAATCCGGGAAAAATCCGTTCGTTCTTTTATGATTCATGGGATGTTTATACAAAGGTCAAGCATGAAGCACCTGCTAAATATTCCAACACTTCAAGCGTTTCACACTCCCTAATTGCCAATGGCTGCGACATCGAAGGAACTGTAGAAAACAGCATCATTTTCAGGGGAGTTAAAGTTAAAAAGGGTGCCTACGTGAAAAATAGCATCATCATGCAAAAGGGAGAAATTGAAGAAGGCGCACATGTTGAAAATGTCATTACTGATAAACAAGTGCGTATTACAAAGGATAAAATGCTTGTTGGCGAGTCACAGCCAAGAGTGGTAAAAAAAGCAGAAACTATCTAACGGAGGTCTTACCATGCATGTTTTATTTGCTGCATCAGAATGTGCCCCTTTTATCAAGACAGGCGGACTGGGAGATGTAATAGGGGCACTGCCAAAGGCTTTAAAAAAGCAAGGGGTTGATGTGAGCGTCATTTTGCCAAAATTTCAGGACCTTCCTCAGGAATTCAAAGAAAAAATGCAGCATATACAAAGCATTGAGGTTCCAGTAGGCTGGAGACAGCAATTTTGCGGAATAGAACGGATTGTATCAGATGGAATCAACTATTATTTTCTTGATAACGAGTATTATTTTAAACGGCATGGCAGCTATGGATATTATGATGATGGGGAGCGTTTTGCATTCTTTTCCAGAGCCGTGCTTGAGGCGCTCCCATATCTTGAGGATAAGCCAGATATCCTCCACTGCCATGACTGGCAGACAGGACCTGTCAGTGTGTTATTGAAGGCACATTACAGGAAGCATCCTTTCTATGAGAATATTAAAACGGTTTTCACGATCCATAACCTGCGTTATCAGGGTGTGTACCCTAAGTCGGTCCTGTCTGAACTCCTTGATTTGAGCGATCTATATTTTAATATAGACGGACTCGAATTTAATGGAAATGTAAGCTATATGAAAGCTGGATTGGCATTTTCCGACATATTGACGACTGTTAGCCCTTCATACGCATCAGAAATTCAGACTGCATATTATGGGGAAAATATGGACGGCTTTTTAAATAAACGGAATGACCAGTTATTCGGGATAGTGAATGGTATCGATGCACATACATATAATCCGGCAGCAGATGAAAGAATCTATCAAAAATTTAGTGATATCAAGGGAAAAATGGAAAATAAACTCAGGCTGCAGGAAGAATTGGGCCTTACTGTCAGAGAAGATATTCCAATTATCTCTATGGTCACCCGCCTTGTGGATCAAAAGGGAATAGACCTGGTTCTGCATGTATTTCATGAAATGATGGGACTCAATGTTCAATTTGTTCTTCTTGGAACAGGCGAACAGCAATATGAAGAAGCATTTAGGGGCTTTGCCCGTGAATATCCGGATAAAGTATATGCCGGAACCTATTTTGATGAAACTATGGCAAGAAAGATATATGCAGGCTCCGACATTTTCCTGATGCCCTCTCAATTTGAGCCTTGCGGAATCGGGCAGCTGCTTGCTATGCGATATGGCACTCTTCCCCTGGTTAGGGAAACAGGCGGCCTAAAAGATACTGTGATACCTTTTAATGAGTTTACAGAAGAAGGAAATGGTTTTAGTTTTGCTAATTTCAATGCACATGACATGCTTTACACCATTGAAAGGGCTGTAGGGTTTTACCGTTTCCAGCCTGATAGATGGAAAAAGCTTGCTGAGAGGGCAATGGATTTGGATTTCAGCTGGAACGCTTCGTCACAGCAATATAAAGAACTTTATCAATCACTTTTAAAATAAGGCTTTTTTCTAAAAGATTGGTGTTTTTTAATAAATTCTGTGAGTCATTCCCATTGTTCAGTCAGAGGTTGACGAAAAGTGCCTAAAATTAATAGTATAAATAAGAACATGAGCTGAATACCTGTCAGCTCATGTTCTTATTTTTTGAGGAGATTCCTGTGTTATTCTGATAACATAGAAAAAGTTACTATAAATGCAAGCGGGGAGAATGTTAATATCATGAAATTTGTGTCTTGGAATGTAAATGGAATAAGGGCATGTGTCAGAAAGGGGTTTTTAAGTTATTTTGAAGAGATGGATGCGGATATTTTTTGCATTCAAGAAACGAAAGTTCAAGAAGGGCAAATCTCTCTTGAACTTGATGGTTATCATCAATATTGGAATTATGCAATTAAAAAAGGCTACTCTGGCACTGCTGTTTTTACAAAAAAAGAGCCTTTATCCGTTAAATATGGCGTAGGGGTAAATGAGGAAGAACCTGAGGGAAGAATTATCACTCTTGAATTTGAACAATTTTACCTTGTAAATGTCTACACACCTAATTCAAAAAGAGATTTATCCAGACTGGAGTACCGATTACACTGGGAAGATGAAATGCTGGTCTATCTCAAGGAACTTGATGCAAAAAAACCGGTTATATTATGCGGTGATTTGAATGTGGCACATCATGAGATTGACTTGAAAAATCCAAAATCAAATAAACAGAATTCTGGATTTACGATAGAAGAACGCGGAAAAATGACAAATATCATCGAACAGGGTTTTCTGGACACTTTCCGCTTTTTCCATCCAGATAAAACAGACATGTATACATGGTGGTCTTATATGAGCAAAGTCAGAGAAAGGAATATTGGCTGGCGTATCGACTACTTCATTGCATCTCAGCGACTAGAAGAAAATCTGAAAAGTGCGGATATCCACTGTTCGGTAATGGGAAGCGATCATTGTCCAGTTATTTTGGAAACATCCTTTTAGACAGACATGATAATAATGGGTTAAAAAGGGTATAATTAATATTGTCACATGATTGCCTGCTGTTATTTTCAATATGTAAAAGGAGGAAACCCATGAACTCATTTAATGTAACTTTTCACCAGGAAGACCATGTTGATACAATGCAAGTCCAAAAACTGTCAGAAGAAGAATTTAAAAAATCGGTATTAGGCGGCATAAGACATTTATTTGATTTAGATACGAACATAGGATATTTTGTTTTTATCGACGCAGAAGATGAAGATGGAGATATTTCTTATCTCATACTTCAATATGAGGAAGAAAATGAAGATCCAAGCGCCTGCTATTCTTTTGAAATGACAGATTTTTATGAGTTTATGGCTCTTTATTTGCAAGGTGCATCAAGCATTGAGGACGATGAAGAAGAGGAAGAAGAAGAAGAATACGGCCCTATACATCATTTGGCACATCTTCTTGTTCACATTTCTGATGCGGGAAAAGACCTTAAAGTTTAATGTAAAGAAAACCAGCAGGAAAGAATATCGTAAAGAAACAGCAGTGCATATATGTACTGCTGTTTTTCCTGTTATATGGATGGTTCGTTAGCTACAGATACAAGCCCATTTACTTTGCTGTTTGAATCAGCAGGTCATTCATATTTAGATATGTTATATTTGAAAGATGATTAATAACTCTGTTATAATAAAGCAGAATTATCACAATTTTCACAGCAAAAGCTTTCAAGGAGGCGAAATAATTGGCTGAAAAATTATTAAGAATTGGTAGTATATATATTCCAGTTACAAATATAGAACTTTCTTCGAAATGGTATGTGAACATATTGGGCGCTGAATTAAGTTATAAAGATGAAGATAAAGCGATACTTAACCTTGCTGATCAAAGCGTATTTCTCGTAAAATCTGATGAAAATCAAAGCTCGAACTTTTTTGATATTCATGGCGAAGAACGTTTTCCATTAACATTTGAAGTCAATGGTTTAAATGCTTTAGAAGCTATACGTAAGGATTTTATTGGAAAACAAGTTAGAGTCGGAGAAATTGAAAACAGAGGACACTCAGGAAGAAATTTTGTTTTCTATGATTTAAATGGAAATAAATTTGATGTTTGGAGTGAGCTGAGTTCAATATTTAGAGAAAAATACCTGATTTCCAAATAGGCCGTTATCAAAACCAGGTGACTTTATCCTTAACTGGGATGCCCCGCTGTACGCGGGCCGGCCAATGAGCCTGCTCAGCTGCGCAGGCGGAGGCAGGTGTCATCTAATTCTCCAGGGAAGGCAATGAATCTACAAAGTCATCTGAGAGCTTTAGATAATGAAGAAGCTGGTGCAGTTTTTTAATAGATTTCTTGTCTGCTGCAGAAGCAGCCCTTGTGTTAATATTTGTCTTGATTCCGCTTTTTTCATTTGTTCCGGGAGAAAAGGAGCTGGATTCAGTTATATATGTTCCAGTGGGCGCATAAAAGCGGATGCCAATCACATTACTTGCTGCATTAATCAAGTCGGTCCCGAATATGACTTCCTTTGAGATATCAATACCAAGCAAGTTGGCTACCGTTGGGTAAATATCCACGAGACCACCCGTCATGTTAATAGTGGCGCCTTGATTGATGGATGGCACTTTAATGATAAGGGGGATATTCAAGTGATCTAGTACAGGATCATACTTTTTCCTGAATATGTTTCCCGCAAGTTTTTCATCTTTGCTGCTTTTAGTCTGAAGGCCTTGATGATCTCCATAGACGGCTATAACAGATTCATTATATAGCCCTTCGTTTTTTAATTCCTTAATAAATCTTCCAAAAGCATAATCCGCGTAGCTTACTGCTTCAATATATGAACCGACCATGGAACCTTCATATTCCTTTGGCAGTGATATTGCATATTTCTTTTTTTCTTCAGGCAATTTATAAGGGAAATGGCTGGAAAGAGCAATGATATGGCTATAAAACTTTTCGCCATCATGATTAAAGTCCGACAGTTTTTTTACTGTTTTTTTATACATCACTTCATCTGAAACACCATACGATATAGGGTCTTGGCTCCCAAAATAGTTTTTATCGAAAAATTCCTGAAATCCTAATGAAGCATATAGTTTCTCCCTATTCCAAAATGTGACGCTATTTGCATGAAATGTTGCAGTACGGTAGCCATTCTCCCTTAGGACCCTGGGCATCCCGGGCACTTTTTTTCCTTCTGCTGCAGATGACATTGGGATATCACCCTTAGCGTATAATGACGTGTTTGTTATAAATTCGGCATCGGAAGTATTGCCTTTGCCCACTTGTGTATAAAAATGAGGAAAGTAAAAACTTTCTTTCAAAAATGCATTCAAATTAGGAGTGACTTCTCGGCCGCCGATTGAAAGATTTATGAGGAACTTCTGTACTGATTCCAGCTGTACAATAATAAGGTTTTTTCCATTGGCAATTCCCTTATATTTGATTTTCCTCTCGAGTATACCTTGTTTCTCATTTTCCAGACTGTCTGCTGTCACTGTCACTATATTTTCTTCTGATAGTACTTGTTTTGCATCCTTTGCTGCAGTCAGCAGCTGAAAGCCCAAAAATCCCAGCTGGTCATACTGATGAAGTTCACTAATCGTTTTGCTGCTGCCGATTAAACCAAAAACAGAATATGAAAAACCCAGTATAAGCAGCATATGCATTATTTTTTTTGAAAACAGCCTTGGTAATTTAATAGTAGGACCATTTAGAAATTTATATAAAAGCAACCCAAATAAATCCGCAAAAAATAGCAGATAGCTTAACCTGGTTAATGCAATAATGCTTTCTGATATTTTGCCTGCCTGATTTACTTGTGCAAGCGACTTATAAGTGAGAATTGAACTGTAATAATCGAAATACATCAGTTGTATGACTACTATCAAAGACAGGATGAAATTGGTTAAGAAACAAGCTGCCGTAAATGGCCGATAATTCATCAAGTACAGCATAAAAAGCAGCATCAGCAAAAGAGAGCTTTCCATAAAAAATCCTTGTATATGGAAATTGCCCATTATTATGTAGCTGGCGATACTAAATTTTATTATTAAAGATAGATATGTAAAAACCCCAATAAAAATCTTTTGGTTTGACACTGATAACACCTCTTTGAATATAGTCTCCTACCCATGCTAACCATTTACACTATACAAGATACTTATCTTTTCCAATATTATTCCATCATGGAATGATAACCAGATTTTCGGAAACAATAGGCAGACAGCCCTAATACCCTTTGTATATGTCTAAAAGCAAATACCAGCAATATAAATATACGGTTACATGCATGGACGGACCCTAAAGGGTTAAAATTCACAAATGGTTTACAAAAGCTTCAGCAAATAAAACAGAGGTGATTTTATGTTCAAGTTATATGCTTTTATATTGATTGCAGGTTTTTATACATTTGGAGTTTTTACAAGAGGGTGGGATGATGCTTGGCAATTTTCCACTTATTTAGTGCTTCTCCTTGTTCAGAGCATTGCAATATTCTTT
Organism: Bacillus sp. OV322; assembly: GCF_900112495.1. Lineage (GTDB taxonomy): Bacteria > Bacillota > Bacilli > Bacillales > DSM-1321 > Peribacillus. The sequence continues at coordinate 287,404 of NZ_FOMA01000005.1, read as the reverse complement.
GTTGGATATCAGACAATCATGAGCTATTCCGGATTAAGAAGGTTCAGGAAAACAGTAGTGAAAAAGCCCGCCAATAAGTTTGCAGTATTGGTTGCTGCTCATAATGAAGAAGAAGTAATAGGTCAAATCTGCGAAAATTTAAAACAGCTGGATTATCCAAATGAACTATACGATATTTTTGTTATTTGCGATAACTGCAGTGACAATACATCTGAGGAAGTCAAGAAATCGGGAGTGCATGCTATGGTTAGAAACGATCCCGGCAAAAGAGGAAAAGGCTATGGACTGGAATGGATGTTTGATAAATTATGGGAGCTGGAGAAGCAGGGAACTGCATACGATGCTGCGGTCATGTTTGATGCTGATAACCTGGTGAGCAAGGATTTTCTTAAAATCGTCAATTCTAAAATCCTGGATGGACACGATGTGATTCAGGGATATCTTGATGCAAAAAACCCGCATGACACATGGGTCACTAAATCCTATTCATTCGCCTATTGGTCAACAAACCGGATTTACCAGTTAGCTCGTGAAAATCTTGGTTTGACTGCCCAGCTTGGAGGGACAGGGGTGACGGTCACTACGAAGGTATTAAAAGAAGTAGGCTGGGGAGCTACATCACTAACTGAGGATCTTGAATTCACCCAGAGATACATTCTAAAAACGGGGAAAAGAGTTGCCTGGGCTCATGACGCCAAGCTTTATGATGAAAAACCGCTGGGATTCAAGCAATCATTTAAACAGCGGATACGCTGGATGCAGGGCCACTTTGACTGTATGACAAGATATTCTTTTCCATTATTGAAGGATGGAATTATCAAGAGAAAATTTATGCTAATTGATTCAGCCATTTATTTAGCAATGCCATCTCGGTCTATTTTGGCGCTAATATTGATGATTTTTGCAGGTTTATCTTACATGGGTATTTACGAAGCAAACGGATTTCTCGGTGATATTATTGACCGTTCAATCCTTTTTGACGGCTGGATTTACGGAATTTTTGTATTCTTCTACATATCACTTCCCATTCTGGCGATGATACTTGAAAACAAAGGAAAAAAGCTGCATTGGTTCTTTATTTCCTATTTATTCGGGCTGTCATGGATTCCAGTAACTTTGCTCGGATTTCTTAAAAAAAATCAAAAAGAGTGGGCCCATACAAAACATACGCGCTCCGTTTCCATAGAAGAACTGGAGACAATGCATACTAAAAAAGATGTGTTATATGGACAAAATCCAATAGAATAGACCGAGGGATTTTCATGAAATTTGGATGTCATCTAAGTATACGGGACGGATATCTGGCCGCTGCAAACCATGCACTTGCAATTCAGGCTTCAGCTTTTCAGTATTTCCCTAAAAACCCAAGAAGTTTATCCATTAAAAATTATGATGCTGGTGATGCTGGCCGCTGCAGAGAATATTGCTTCGGACATCACATCATCTCCGTTGCACACACACCCTATCCGACAAATTTGACTCCAGCGGAAAAAAAGCAGGAAAGGCTCATTTCTTCTTTGCTCAATGATCTGGAGATAGCTGACTCTTGCGGTTCCATTGGGGCAGTAGTACACTTCGGAAACCAGACCAGCAGTACTGACCCGCTTAGCGCCTATCAGCTTATCATAGAAACGCTGAATCGGATTTTAGCTCAATGGAAGGGAAAATGTAAGCTGCTTCTTGAAAATAATGCAGGTCCTCCCGGATCATTTGGAACGACTCTTGAAGAGATGGTCCAGGTCAGGAACTTAAGCAGTTTTCCGGATAAAATCGGATTTTGCCTGGATACATGCCACGCTTTCGCAAGCGGCATATGGAACGGGGAGAATACCAGGACTTTTCTAGATAGAGGTACAGCCCTGGAATACTTTGACGGACTGGAAGTCGTTCATTTGAATAATTCCCTGTATCCCGCGGGTCAGGGGAAAGACCGGCATGCCAATATTTTTTCCGGAGGTTATATTACTGAAGAGCAAATGCACTCATTGCTTTCAGCTCCTGTATTGCGTCAAATCCCCTGCATTCTAGAAACCCCGAAAAACTCAGAAAATGGGCATGAACAGGAAATTATGCAATTGAATAAAAAATGGGGGATGCTGCATTAACTTCTCAGTAAATGTTGATGTCTAGTCAGAGATACCGAATTAGAGTTACTCCATTTTGCTGTCAATCAGGGTTTGTTCCATAGCACTAAAGCTGAATTGAGCTTGGATAGCGAAGATTCCAATTCTTCCAGATCCTTTTTGGGCCAATTGTGGAGAATCGCGGCGTAAGCATCTGTACGTGCTTTTTTAACAGAATTAAAAACTTCCCTGCCAAGATCAGTTATCGTTATTAAACTGATTCTTCCGTTTTTTTGATCAGGTGTGCGGGAGATATATTCCTTCTCCTCCAGTGCTGCCACCTGCCTGCTTGCTGTCGAAACATTCAATTTTAGCTCTTCAGCAATTTCGTTGATTCCCGCAGGATTTCCATCGATGACTTTGCTTAGTAAGATGTAGCCGGAACGGTCCAATTTCCCCAGTTTAGGGCTGATGGCATTTGTGAGCCGGTTAAGAAGGGCAATTTCATATTCAATCATATCAAGAATTCGATCCATAATATCCTCCTGGAAAATAATTGAGCTCTGCATAGTGAATACTATTAGCATACATTCATAAAAGGGATGGATGCAAATTTTTTTATATGGCCAGCCATACTATTGAATCTGTCAGTATTGTCTGAGATTGGCTCGTTATGCTTCAATCCCTTTTAGGCAGGTAAACTATATTTGTATTTTATGAATGAACCATTTTATTTTAATTTTTATAATTATATTGTATAATACAAGTTGCTATTTGAAATATATATAAAAAACAACAATATCATTTATCAGGCATGCCTAATGCCGGTCAATGATAAAAAGCAAGGAGGCAGCAGGAATGGAAGATACACATTTTTCATACAAAACACTATCAAGGGAATTATACTTTCCTAAATTTTTAGTCATTGCCATTTTGACGATTTTTTCAATTGGCCCGCAATACTTCTTGAATCTTTCATTTACCATCAATCAGATAATCATTCAAAATGGTTTTATGGCAAGTTCGGATGATATGCTTTATCCCTCTATTTTATCAAATTTGGCGTTTGCGATTGGAGTGCCGCTTGGCCCGGCATTTAGCAGGAAATTCGGGCTCAAACAATCCTATTTAACGTTGATCATTGTTTTTTTATTCGGTTCGGTCATAAACCTTTTTTCGATTGGACTCGATCTTTTTGATTTAGGGAGGATCATTCAGGGATTTAGTGCAGGTTTGTTATTTTTGACCATACTGCCCGTCAGTCTCCGTTCCTTCCCCAATAAGATCAGAAACACATTTCTTTTTATGGCAATAGCAGGACTATTCGGTTCTTCTGCAGTCGGAGCTTATTTCGGATCTATATCACTTAGATTAGACGCATGGAGATGGCTTTTTGTGCTTAATGTCATTAGCGCTCTTCTTTGCCTGATTGTCGGCATGCTTCTCTTGCCGCGTGACAAAAAGGAAAGTCTTGATAAAAGGGATTTTGATAAAAGAGGGGCGGTGCTATTGATTGCTACCGCTGCATGTTTATCTGTTCCTATGATTAATCTCCAAAAACTCGGATTTAAATCTGGGCTTGTTTGGCCGTTTCTTGCAGCTGCTGCGGTTTTCCTGATACTATTCATCTGGCTGGATACAACTCTGGAAAATCCATTAGTTCCGTTTCGAACCTTATTTGCAGCAAAACCATTTTTCGGTTTTATGATGGCTATAGTTTCTCATATTGCTTTCATTGTTAGCTTGGCAGGAGTAAATGGCTTTCTGCGCAAATATTTTAGATACTGCCTTTATTTCACTATCTCATGTTTATCTCTCCCTATTTTTGGGTGTTGTGGTATCCGCATTAATATGTACAATTTTCTATGACAAGCTGGGAGCTGGCATATTGGGGATAATAGGATCGCTCGCAATTATATATGTCAGTTTCGAGTGGCTTACTGTAAATGAAGATGCCTCACTGACAACATTATGTCTGCAATTTGGGACGCTTGGAGCGGGAATATCAATGGCTTTGGTTTCCGGTGCACTTGGAACAGCTCTTGCCGGGGATATACATAAGGCCTCTATGAGATCTGTTTCATTGCATTTTACAAGAAACATGCTAGGTGCCATAGCTGCACCTATACTAGGCTGGTTTTTAACAATGAGAAATTCCTTTCATTATGAACAGTTAAGAAATCAGCTGAGCTTTGCAAGCCAGGATTTTCTGATTCAAATGAATGACCTGGTCCGCAAATTTACGGGCACAGGCATGTCTGCATCCGATGCCAAAAGCAAGGTAACTGCAATCATCGCCGGTAATGCACAAAAAAGTGCCCTTTTGGATACTTATCATGATTCTTTTATGATTTTATTAGTACTGGGCATCATTATTTTAGCTGCTTCTATAGGCAAGGTTGCTACAGGAAAAGGACGTTCACTTGTACAAAAATCTGCCCGTGTCACTGCCGATAAAAAACCGCCTGTAACACTTTTGCTTAATACACCTGATAAATCTAAATAATGGAAACATGCCGCCCTTGCTAACGGCAGCATTGCTTTGTATAATAGAAAGAACTAAAAATGACTATGTTTTCTAGGGTTCCGCAGTATCTTGCTGGCCTGGACCGAGAGAAAACACGCAGCCGAGCTGTGCCACGGAGGGATAAAAGCCCGGGAGATTCTGTTCATTCAGAAGGCTCTCGGGCTTTTTGCGTTTTTAGGAATTTCTTAAGTTAAAGAGGTGCAAAAATGAATGCTAGCTGGATAAAAATAATGATAGCTGCCTTTTTTGAAGTCATTTGGGTGATTGGCTTAAAACATGCAGACAGCAGCTTGGACTGGGCTTTAACTGGATTTGCTATACTAGTAAGCTTTTACGGAATGATATCAGCCGGAAAAACCCTTCCTGCAGGAACTGTGTATGCTGTCTTTACTGGTCTCGGGACTGCTGGAACTGTCATTTCTGATATTATCTTTTTTCACGAACCCTTTCATTTATCGAAAGTGCTGTTAATTTTACTTCTATTAACAGGAATCATTGGCTTAAAAACGGTAACAGCGGAAAAAATTGAAGAAAGGAGGAAGAACTGATGGCATGGATTGCATTAATTCTCGCTGGTATATGCGAAATGGCAGGAGTATTGATGATAAATCAATTTCACAGAAAAAGAAGCTTCCTTTGGCTGGTATATTTAATTATAGGATTTGGAGCAAGCTTCCTTTTTTTATCATACAGCATGAAGTCACTTCCGATGGGGACTGCCTACGCCATTTGGACAGGAATAGGAGCATCAGGCGGAGCGGTTTTAGGGATGGTCTTTTATGGAGAATCAAAGGATTGGAAACGTCTAATATTCATTGCTATGATTCTTTGTGCAGCAATTGGATTAAAGGTGACCGAATAAGAAATAGAAAGGGACCCATGAAGCAATGCTCCCTTTCATAACTAACATCATTCAAAGAAATCTGGATTTCTCGCCAAGTATCCTTCCCATGCCTGGAGCGTGCCCTGATCAAGTTCATCCCTTGATGCACGCAAACGGTCTTTTGACCCTCCATAACCAATTTCCCGGTAGCCATTTTCAAGATCTGAGAATATGCTGTCAGCAAAATCATCAAGCGGGGCACCAAAAGTATGCAATCCTGCACCGCCAAGATCTGTATTGACTGCAGGAGGGAATATTTCAACCACTTCTATATTGGTCTTCTCCAGCTGCAGCCTTAAGGAGATTGTAAAAGAGTGGATGGCGGCTTTGGTTGCACTGTATACAGGCACCCAGGCACCCGGTGTCATGGAAAGTCCTGAAGAAACATTGATAATCGCTGCATGATCAAGTTTAGCAAAGTGAGAGGTGAACAGCATGCTAAGATGGATTGGAGCATCTACATTAATCGAAATTTCATTGCGGTAGTAATTCCAGTCTTCCTGCACATTCAATAAGTTTACCCTTTGCTGAATGCCTGCATTATTAACAAGAACATTAAGACCAGGAAACTCGCTTACTGCCCAATTGAAAAGCTCAATTCTGTGATTTTCTTCAGAAACATCGCAAACCTTTGTATGAAGTGCTGGAAATTTCTTTTTTGCCTCTTTTAATTTTGCTTCCCGTCTGCCCGCAATAATAACTGTACTGCCTGCTTTTAAGAAACGTTCAGCAAATGCCAGTCCAATACCAGATGCTCCCCCAGTTATAAGTACCGTATGTCCGGATAGTTTCAATGTATTTTCCTCCTCTTAAAACCAAATTATTCTAAGAATATTACTCGATAATGCCAGCAGATTCCATTAATTAGACTCAGGCAAACAGGGAGAAATTATTCTGTGCAATTTTCTTGCATAAACAAAATAGTGTTATGGATTGTAACAGTTCTTTAAAAATTCCGAATAAGATAAAAACCATTGTAGTTTCTCACAGTGTGTAATAATATATAATCATTCCAAAAATTATCCTTGTATAATATCAGTTGTAATGGTCTGATAGTTTCTACCTGGCAGCCGTAAAATGCCGGACTACAAGGAAGTATGCAAAATAAAGCATCTCCTCTTTTTTTCTGTTATTTTCTATCACAAACAGGAAGAATAAGCTGGACGGAGCTCTTATTTTTTCATGCTTTCTGTCTAAATTTACGGCAAAAGGTGAAAAAATAAGGGCTTTTTCTATGGAAATCTTACTTCAGGAGTGTGCTGACATGCTTTTTTTCTTAAACTTGGTGGGAATTTTCACTGTAATCGGCATCGTTTTTCTGCTTTCGCCAAATAAAAAAAATGTTAAGTGGAAATCAATTGGGATACTTTTGGCTGCAGAGCTGGTCATCACATGGTTTATGCTGGACACCAAAATAGGGACAAGTATTATAAATTATATTGCTTCATTCTTTACATGGCTTATTTCTTGTGCAAACGATGGTATATCTTTCGCCTTTCCGTCAATTATGGCCAATGATACCGTAGATTTCTTTTTCAGCGCTTTAATGCCTATTATTTTTATTATCACTTTTTTTGATATTTTATCCTACTTCGGAATTATGGGCTGGATTATTAATAAAGTCGGCTGGGTTATTTCAAAAATATCCGGGCTTCCTAAACTTGAAAGCTTTTTTTCCATTCAAATGATGTTTCTTGGAAACACGGAAGCATTGGCTGTAATTCGCCAGCAGCTCGTAGTATTAAAAGAGAACCGGATGCTTACCTTTGGCATTATGAGCATGAGTAGCATTTCCGGGTCCATCATTGGAGCTTATTTAACCATGGTGCCGCCTCAGTATGTTTTTGCTGCCATTCCATTAAATTGTTTTAATGCATTATTGCTTGCAAGTATGCTGAATCCGCAGGAAGTGAGCAGGGAAGACGATATTGTGTACCTTCCTCCAAAATCGGAAAGGAAAGATTTCTTTTCCACTATTTCTAACAGCATGCTTGTAGGAATGAAAATGGTTATCGTCATTTTGGCCATGGTGATTGGATATGTAGCCCTTACATCCTGTTTAAACGGCATATTAGGATTTTTTGTTGATGGTTTAACAATACAGAAAATTTTCTCTATAATTTTCAGTCCGTTTGCTTTCCTTCTGGGACTTAATAAAGATGATGCCATGTATGTTGCACAGCTTATGGGCATCAAGATCTCTACCAATGAATTTGTAGCGATGATGGACTTGAAAAAGCATATTAAGGATTTGCCGCCACATACCATCGCAGCCGCTACAACCTTTCTGACGTCTTTTGCCAATTTCAGTACCGTCGGAATGATTTATGGCACTTTCAATTCGATTCTTGGTGAAGATAAATCCTCCATTATCGGCAAGAATGTCTGGAAGCTGCTTGTCAGCGGCATGGCAGTGTCATTATTAAGTGCTATGCTTGTCGGTCTCTTCATTTGGTAATAAACAATATGCCTTCCTTCTTTATAGAGGGAGGGTTTTTGCTGTGCATTTTTTGCTTTCTTCAGCTGAATATCAGCAACTAAGATTTCCGGATTAAAGCTTTTAAAAAAACGTTTTATCTGTTTATATGATTACATCTCACGAGACCGGGAATAATTCCTGTAGAAATCTATAGGGGCTGATGGAATGATTAATCTGGGTAAGAATCATGATTCAAGAAAAAATGGTGAATTAATATCAGAATTATTTGGTGCTCAATTGCACACAGAAAAAGCAGTCCAAGAAACAAATAAGCTTTTTCAAAAACACAAAAACATGGAAACCAGGATTTCTAAGCTCTCCTTCATGGATAAAGCGAAGGGCCTGCTCGCTAAACTGACCGGTTTTAGCCACAGGGGAAATGACACTGAAATGAACGAAGGCTTATTTCCTGAATGGAAAAATAAATTGGACAAGGAATATGATGCATTGCATATTTCCATAAAAAAGGAAGTCAATGTGCTTGATTATGGTGCTGTCGGTGATGGAGTGACAGATTGCACACAGGCTTTTAAGAAGGCACTTGGCTCAGGAAGAGTGAAAGTGGTCATTCCAAAAGGAACTTTTATAACAAAAGGAATCAAATTGCCTTCCTGGACCATTCTCTCAGGGCAGGGTGAAGGAGAAACAATCATTAAACTTCATGACCGGTCACCAAGGGGCAATAGGTTAATCACGAACAAAAATCACACTAAAGGAAATCGCAATATACTTGTGGAAAATATGACATTGAACTGGAATGCAGAAAGGCTTCCTGCCGATAAAAAGACAAGTTCAGGAAACAACCGGTCAAGCTGTCTTACATTTGCCAATGTTACATACGGATGGACAAGAAATATTGAAGCAATCAATCCTGGCCTTCATTGCTTTGATGTTTCCTCCACTAAATATACTTATTTGGGTGACGGAACCAAAAACCCCGGAAGAAGCCGGTATATTTGGATTGATCATGTTCATGGCTATGGTTTCGGTGATGATGGAATTACAACCCATCATAGCGATAACATTTTGATAACGAATTCACATCTGTGCGACCCAAGCGGAAGAGCACATCAAAAGGGGTTTTCCAATTCGAACGGTATTGAAGTGGATGATGGTTCAACAAATGTGTGGCTTATGAATAATTCGACAGCACGGTGTTTTGGGGGTGTAGAAGTAAAAGCGCATCATAATGCTTCTGCTGCTGCCAATGTAACCATTATTGGCCATCTTTCTGTAAACGATAATAGATCCTATAATTTCCGTCATATTGGGCATCACAAAGAAAAGGATCCTGAGTCCAAAACTGCCTATAACATTAGAGCAACCTTAATCGTGTCGCTTGCACCGGTCTTCACTGACTTATATAAAGATTCAAGTCCAAGGGGCATGGTCATTTCCGCATATAAAAATGTAGCCATTAATCATTTTTTATTAATCGGGAATTCTGAATATGATTATAAACAGCAGCCAGTGATTGCTATCCAATACAGGGCACGCAATGTAGTGCTCAGCAATATTACAGTCAGAGGCTTTAATAAGGCCTCAAGTGCCATCAAGATTTTTGGCGGTGAGCAGAAAGCCGACCATATTACCATTGGGGGAGTGTACTATGACCGGAAAGGCACTAAACCCGTTGTATTTGGAAAGGATATTGAAAATATAAGCATTAATGATCTTACTCCTAAGGACAAAAAAGAATTGGTCAATTTAGATGATATTTTTGTCTGCACTCTCTAATTGTCAGGTTTCACTTTCATTGTAAAAACGGCATTTTCCATTTATTGCAGAGTATTTCTCATTGCAGCAAAGCAAATTATAACAGTAATAGGAGGTGAATATTATGGCAAACCGCAATCAGCTTTTAGTTTCAGGTGCAGAACAAGCACTAGAGCAAATGAAATACGAAATCGCTTCTGAGTTTGGAGTACAGCTTGGAGCAGAACAAACAGCAAGAGCTAACGGATCAGTCGGAGGCGAGATTACAAAACGTCTTGTAATGACTGCTCAGCAGCAGCTTTCTGGATTTACTTCCCGCTAATTTAAATAAATAATGATGGAATTGACTGCCTGCACCAGCAGGCAGTCTTCATTTTGCTTCCTCCTCTAAACCATCTTCTAAATATTCTTCTGGACCAGTTCAGTAATCCCTATAACAAAGCAAGCGTGAAACCGCATTTAAAAGGAATTAGGAGCAAACATGGCGAATAGATAACCATTCCTTTATATAAGTCTGGTTAAGTTCATTGTTCAATACCTTGCTGATTGTGCAAAGCATTTGGGGCCAATTCTAATGATGATCAGTTCCTATGTGGCTCTTCGTGCGGGGCTTATCCTAAAAAAGGGCGTATGTGAAATTTACACCGCTTTTATTTAACTATTTGCTTGAAGGTAAATGAAAGGAAAAGAGGATCATTCATGATTTTTCAAATCAAAAATAAAAATGCCTATAAATCCATTGAACACTTATTAAAATTTACTGGAACAAATCCTGTTATACAAGGTGTTATGGATGGCAGAAATCCTGGCAGAATTTATGTTGACAATCTCAGAAAACCGGCAGCTGCTCTGGTATGGGCAATAAACGAAATGTTTTTCCTGATAGGAGAAGCAGACATTACTCAGTTTAATAATTATTTAAAACAGCTTTTCTTAAGTGAAATCAAACCTGAAGCCATGGAAATAAAAGAAGAGATGATTAATCTTGAAACCTATCCTTATGAACAGTGGCAAAGTACTGTAAGGGAGATTTTCAGCGATGGAATGGGAATCGGTCAAAGAGTGCCTTTCATATTTAATGAAATAATTTTTAGTAAGCAGCCTCCCATTGAAATACCTGATGGATATAAAATTAAAATAATAAACAGAGATACGCTTTTGGAAGATATGGAAAATGTGATTCTTAAGGAAATCTTAAAATTTTGGCCTTCAGCAATGGACTTCTTATCTCAAGGTATTGGTATTTGCTCTATAAAGGATCAAACTGTAGTGGGCACATGCATTTCCGCGTTTGCAGGCCGGCATGATCATGAAATTGGCATTAATACTTATTCAGCTGCACACCGCGGCAAAGGGCTGGGAAAGGCGATGGCGCGGGAATTTATCAGTATCTGTATAAAAAGAGGTATCATTCCGCATTGGACAACTGAGGATTTCCGGAAAGATTCCATAGCCATAGCCAAGAAAGCAGGATTCATTCAGCTGCCAAACTATCCTGTTTACTTTCTCCCCTTTAAGGAACTGCTTTAGCTATTTAATAGGATTATTCTGGAAGATGTATAAAAGGAGACATGATTTATGAGAACAAAGTTGATACTGACAGAAGGACTTCCCGGATCTGGAAAAACCACAACGGCAGAAGCGATTTTCGGGCTCTTGAAGAAAGACAGCAAAGAAGCAGAATTATATTTGGAAGGAGATCTTGATCATCCTGCAGATTATGAGAGTACCGCATTTCTAACCTTTGAGGAATATACTGCTTTCACGTCTGCTTATGAAGCTTACCGAGATATGATTGCCAGATTTTCAGAAAAGCTGGAAAACGGATACTTGATTTATTACGCAAAAGTAAAAAAAGAGTCTGTCATCCACATTCCCGATGAACTAATTTCAGATCTTTATCAGTATGATATTTATGAACTGCCGCTTGATTTACATATAGAATTAATGAAGGACAAGTGGAAAAGATTCACGGAATATGCTCTTAAAGAAAATAGGGTGTATCTTTTTGAATGCTGTTTCATTCAAAACCCGTTAACTATCTGCATGGTTAAACATCATGCACCAAAAGAAACAATATTTCGATATATTCAGGAATTGGAGGGAATTATCGAACCGCTGCAGCCGGCTTTAATATATGTGGATCAGCCTGATATTGCCTTGGCTTTCGGAAAAGCAATAAAAGAGCGGCAAATGTCCTGGAGTGAAAATTTCATTGATTATTATACTAAACAAGGCTATGGAAAAGCTTTTGGTTTATCAGGGGTCACAGGTACTATACAGGTTCTTCAGGAAAGAAAGAAACTCGAAGAGCATTTCCTGCAGCGGCTGAATATAAAAAGCCTGACCATTAACAATTCCTCTTTTGATTTGTCTTCACATACCGCGGCCCTCCGTGATGCCATTCAAATCCTTATCAGCTAGTTTTCATTAAAAAAATGTGTCCAAATTTATATACTAGGAAAATCACTTTGAAGCGATTCATTCCAGCAGGGCACCAATATTCTATGGTATGGTGCTTTTCTTTTGTGTTTTGAGCTTTTTCTTAAAATTTTTAAAAGAGCCCTGTGAGACCATCCCGCTGTTACATAGATTGGAGCGCGAGCCGTCTGACATTTCATAACAGCAAGGTTTACGAAAGACGCTTGTTTTAACGGGAAAATGTACTGCTTTCTCCAAAGATGATGCAAAACATAAAGGAAAATGATGTATTTATACATAAGTATTCAATGCAAAAAAAGTAATGAGCACATTCAAAAGATTACTGAAAGGTTAAAGTAGGCTAATTAATACATATAAACAAAAAAGGAGGTAGCTTTGGAAAGCTGGAGCCAAAGACAAACAGCATAAACTTGCACATTTGCTTGTCCAATTAGCAGGTTAATAAATAACTAAAGTTTAAACAGAACGATATCAGACAACTCGAAAGGGAGGTTTAATTTAATGAAAACTTTAGATGTAATTGCACTAATATTATTAATTGTCGGGGGGCTTAACTGGCTTTTGGTCGGCTTATTCCAATTTGACCTGGTAGCTTCCATCTTTGAAGGACAGGATGCCGCATTATCCAGGGTTGTTTATATAATCGTTGGATTATGTGCTATCTATTCACTAAAGTTCATTCCATTATTAAACAACAACCGCTACAGCAATAGAGATATTTAATTAAAAGTAAAAAGGAACCATAAGACTGCAAACCCGGCAGCTTTTAAAAAGCTGCCGGGTTTGCATTATTAGCCCTCCTGGTCAGCACTTGTAAGTTATCGTAATATCATGTATGATTTTTATAGAAACTATATTGCAGCAAGACAGGAATATAGTATATTTAACATTTTCTTCTTAAATTAAATAAGTATGCATGTTTTGGGGGAGTCTGTCACTGCAGGCTCCTTTTTGCTGTTTTTTCATACTTGTTATAATTTTTTGAAGCATGATTTGAAAGGGTGAAAGTTTTGTCTCAACAAGCAATTTTAGCAATTGGAATCTTCTTAGTTACTTACGGATTTATCATTAGTGAAAAAATCCACCGCACGATTATCAGCATGCTAGGCGGGGCAGCTATCATATTATTCGGGGTAGTAAATCAGGAAACAGCACTTCACCATATTGATTTTAATACACTTGGCCTACTTATTGGCATGATGGTGCTTGTTTCCATTACAGCAGAAACAGGTGTATTTAAATTCATTGCTATCTTCTCAGCAAAGAAAGTGAAAGGCAAGCCATTGTCCATTTTGGTTTCATTATCTTTGCTGACTGCAATCGGTTCAGCATTCCTTGATAATGTGACTACTGTTCTGCTTATGGTTCCAGTCACTTTAAGCATTACAAAACAACTCAAAATAAATCCAATGCCATATCTGTTATCTGAAATACTAATGTCCAATATCGGCGGAACGGCCACCATGATAGGTGACCCGCCGAATATTATGATTGGCAGTGCAGTCTCATCCCTTTCATTCATGGATTTTATCTATAATCTGACACCTGTCATTTTAATTATTACTATCGTCACTCTGCTCATACTTATCATGATTTACCGAAAAGACTTGAAAGTATCAGACGAGATTCGGAGCCGTATTATGAATCTGGACGAAAAAGAAGAAATTACTGATAAAGTCTTAATGATCAAGTCACTGACAGTTGTCGGGTTAACCATTCTTGGATTCTTCCTTCACCAGCTTCTTACAGTCGAATCTGCCACGATAGCTTTGGCTGGTGCATTTATACTTTTGCTGATTGCCGGGGAAAAGCATCTGGAACAATCTCTATCAAAAGTTGAGTGGCCAACCATTTTCTTTTTCATCGGACTTTTTGTTTTAGTATCCGGGCTTATTGAAACAGGTGTAATAGAAAAGCTTTCTAGCTATGCCATCAGCTTAACCGGCGGCAATGTTACATCAAGTTCCATTCTAATACTCTGGCTGAGCGCGATTGCATCTGCTTTTGTTGATAATATTCCTTTTGTAGCAACAATGATTCCCCTGATTGAGTCCATGGGAAAGATGGGTATTCATAATTTAGAGCCGCTATGGTGGAGTTTATCCTTAGGTGCATGCCTGGGAGGCAACGGGACACTGATTGGGGCTAGTGCCAATTTAATTGTAGCAGGGCTTGCAGAAAAGGAAGGCTATAAAATTTCATTTGTGAAATTTATGCTCTTAGGTCTGCCGATCATGCTCGTAACAATTACAGTAAGCATGGTATATATATATGTGCGATATCTGATCTGAGGGGTGTATGTGATGTTGAATTATAGCGTGAATGAAAATCTGATTTCGTTGGAAGAAAGAAGGGGTGAAGAGGATTATGAATTCTTGATCAGCACAATTAATGAAAATGCACATGATACCTTAATGGAACTCCGCTCTTTTTTTGAAGGAGATGATGTTTACAGCGACGTGCTTTTTTATTCTCTAAAGAATAAGAAAATACAAGTAATCGTCCGCAGGGATCTTTATGTATCTTTCATCCTCGGTTTGTTTAAATGGAAACTTTTAAAAACTGTAAGTTGGCCGAAGTAAAACTTATGAAAAACCTTCAAATTCTTATTTGAAGGTTTTTCAATGCTGTATTCAAAGTCTTTTGGTGAGAAAATACAGGAACCAGACAGCATGGTTCTGCTCATCTCTTGCTGCTCTTAAAAATTGCTCTTTTATATACGGAGTTTGGGCTTTTTCAGCTATCTCATTATAAAAATCCACTGTATTTTGTTCATCCTCTATTGCAAATTCCAATCCCTTTTTATAACTGACAGGGCATGCTTCAAGTATTTTGGGTTCAGGCCTTTTCCCTGTCAGCTGTGTATAGATGGAGGAAAAGATATTCAAGTGCCTTTTTTCGTCTTTGCGGATTTCCAGAATTCGATTTCTTTGTTTTTCAGAAGGTGCATTTTTGGCAATCTGCCGATAGCAAGCAATGGCAGAGTATTCTCCATTTATCGCTTGCATAAGGTCATTGATCAGCTGGGCATCCTGTGTGGCCCTTTCAAACATATTCGACTCGTAATACACGGCGCAATCACCTGCTTTTTTGTTTTCCATGCATGATATGAAAAAAGGGCTATTATTGTGATAAACATCCAAAAATATAATTAGGCACACTTAGGACATAGAAATGCATACAGCCAATTTTCACGCTGAAGAAAATTTATTGATATAATTAGAGTGAATAGACAATCAGGGCTGTTCATTGAATGGCTAATTTGCAGCTATTACATAGAGGAGGAAATTTTTATGCTAAATAAACAAATGATTAAATTCCTGGAAAATGTTCAGAGTTCTTCCAAGGGACAGGTACAGTTATTCGAACAAGAAAGAGAATACATACTAAAGCATAATTTGGCGGAGGCCAGTGTGCTCGCCGAAGAGAAAGAAAAAAGATTTAAAGACGCTTATATCGAGCGTTGCAATAAAGAAAGTGAAGAAATGATTGCTGAAGAATCCCCCGCCTTTTTCGAACACCCAATTGCATACTTTAAAGAACATGCTGGTGAATTTATTTATGTCGAATCAAAATGGTTTGAGCTGATTGGAGCTGATGCTGTATCTTTTGAATTAGATGATGTATTTGGAACATACTCTGTGCTATTAGGTTTAAAATTGCAAAAAAAGTTTGATGCATCCATCAGAGAGTTTTTGCATGCTGAATTAGCAAAAAAACAGGATTCATTTGAATTAATGTTCAGTAGTCAGGACGGCTTGTGGGATCTCAACTTTGCTTTAAATGATGTAACCGGCTTTTCTGAAAACATGATCCTTGAAGATGCCTTTAATCTAATATACAGCTTCTTATTCCGGCTTGCTGAATATGCAGAGAAAACAGCCTAAAACATAAACAGCCAGGCAGGGGTGAGGAGATAATAATGGCAAGAAAGACAATTGGGATATTGGCACATGTTGATGCAGGCAAAACCACTTTTGCCGAACAGCTTTTATTTCATACAAAAGTTATCAAACATAGAGGACGGGTCGATCATAAAGATGCTTTTCTTGATCACCATGATATAGAAAAGGAACGGGGAATCACTGTTTTCTCCAATCAGGCTGAAATGCGCTATAAAGATTCCCTGATCCAATTAATTGATACTCCAGGCCATGTGGACTTTTCTCCAGAAATGGAGCGGTCTATCATGGCCATGGACTTCGCTGTGATCATACTCAGCGCAGTAGAAGGGGTTGAAAGCCACACAGAAACCGTTTGGAATCTCTTGAGGAAACACGATATTCCTTCTTTCTTCTTCATTAACAAAACTGACCGGATCGGTTCCGATGAAGGAAAAGTGCGAGAAGAAGTTTCACTGGCAATTACCCGGGATGCAGTAAATATCAGGGATTTATGCCATACAGGAGAGATGAATGAGGAATTAATTGAATTTCTAGCTGAAAGAGACGAAAATCTGCTGGAGACATATCTCACAGAGGGCTATGATAGCGTTAAATGGATTAGTTCCATGAAGGAAATGATAAGAAAAAACCGCATTTTCCCATGTTCATCAGGCTCCGCACTGCAGGATGAGGGGATCCTTCCATTCCTGGATACCCTGGATTTATTAACGGAAACAGATTACAGCAATGGAGGTTTATTCTCTGGCAGAGCATATAAGGTGCAATACGATAAAAACGGGACTAAAATTGCCTATATAAAAGCTCTGACCGGAACATTATCTGTAAGAGATGAAATTTGCTATGGCCAAGGGGAAAAACGCACCTGTGAAAAAATAACACAAATCAGAAAATATCAGGGCAATACTTATGTGGCAGCCGACAAAGCAGAATCAGGGGAGCTATTTGCCGTTTCGGGGCTCACAAAAATTTCTCCGGGCGATGGACTCGGCATCTTAAGTGAATCTAAAAATCTCAGTTTGGATTCTCCTCTGAAATCCAAGGCAGCCTTCGACCCAGCCATCCCTGTAAGGGACGTTTTAGCATGCTTTAACATTCTTAATGACGAAGATCCTTCCTTGAATGTAGCCTGGGAAGAAACAAATCAGGAAATTACAGTCCAGGTAATGGGCAAAATTCAGCTTGAAGTGCTTGAAAAGGTGGTAAGAGAAAGGTTTAATATAGAAGTTTCTTTTAAAGAACCTGAAATCATTTATAAAGAAACTATTGGAACGGCGGTAAATGGTTTCGGGCATTTTGAACCGCTAAAGCATTATGCCGAGGTGCATATTAAGCTTGAACCCGCGCTAAACGGAAGCGGCATTACATTTAGGAATGTCTGCTCTAATGATGATTTGCCTCCAGGATATCAAAATCTGATAAAGCAGCATCTGCTTGAAAAAAAGCACCATGGAATTTTAACGGGATCTGAATTAACTGATATCAAACTCACGCTGATTACTGGAAGGTCACATATTAAACATACAAGCGGAGGGGACTTCAGGCAAGCGGCTTACAGGGCGTTAAGACAAGGCCTTGAAAAAGCTGAAAATATTTTACTTGAACCATACTATCATTTCAAAATCACTGTGGATATTAATCATATGGGCAGAGTACTCTCTGATATCCAGGCTGCTTTTGGTTCTTTTAACACGCCGGAACTCATTCACAGTAAAGCTGTGATTACAGGGAAAGCTCCTGTTGCAACATTTATGGAATATAGTACATCCCTTTCCTCTTTTACCAAAGGAAAGGGGACAATCGGCTTGGTTTTTGGAGGATATCAGCATTGTCACAATGAAGAGGAAGCAGTGAAAAAAAGCGGCTATAAGAAGGATAGGGACCCCGATTATACATCTTCCTCCATTTTTTGCGCAAGAGGGCAGGGATATTCTGTAACTTGGCAAGAAGCTGAACATCTTATGCATATATCAAATTAGCACTGGGATTGGCATTAATAGGCCATTCCCAGTTTTTTTATGCCCGGATACCAATAGTAACAGAAATTAGAGCCGTTCAGCTTGCAGGCTTTTGGCAAAGGACGGTACACACTGCTCTTTTGAATTAGGAATGCGCGATTAAGTGAACTAAAATCACGATAAATTTATCATAAAATTTGGAAATATAAAGGTTCGTGCAGAGTAATGTCGAATTATTAAAAAGGAATTATATTACATTTTTTTAAAAATGAGGGATTAGATGTGAAAAGAGTTGTGATTACAGGAATCGGGGCCGTTACACCTATGGGAAATTCTATTGAAGCAACGTGGCGCTCTGCACTTGAAGGAAAAACAGGAATCGGGCCGTTACTAAGGTTTGACAGCAGCGGATTCACAGCAAAAACAGCTGCAGAAGTTAAGGACTTTCGTATGGAAGATTACACGCTTGTTAATAAAAGGCATAGGATGGATCGCTTTGCACAATATGCAGTAGCCGCCTCCATCATGGCTGTAAGTGATTCAGGAGTTATTGCAGGGAAGCATGCAGAACCAGAAAGGATAGGTGTATATTTCGGTACGGCGGCAGGAGGGCTGGAAAGCTTTGAAGAAACTTATACATGCATGAATCAAGATGGGGTACATGGGCTATATCCTTTTTCCGCCACGCTGGTTATTTCCAATATGGCAGCTAGCCAGGTATCAATCGCTATTGGTGCAAGAGGCTATAATAATACTTCTGTGCTATCATGCGCTTCCAGTTCAAATGCGATAGGAGAAGCCTTTCGTGTCATACAAAGAGGCGAGGCGGATATCATGGTAGCAGGGGGGGCAGAAGCATCCATTACACCAATGGGGATCGGAGCATTTTGTGCCATGGGAGCCATTTCTTCGAATCCGGATCCAGCGGCATCCTGCCGTCCTTTTGATAAAGACCGCGACGGATTGGTCATGGGTGAAGGATCGGGTGTTTTAGTTCTTGAAACTTTGGAGTCTGCTTTAAAAAGAGATGCAAAAATATATGGAGAAATTGCGGGATACAGTACCGTTTCGGATGCCTACCATATCACGAGCCCCTCACCAGGCGGAGAAGGATGTGTACGGGCAATGGAGCTCGCTCTTGCAGGCTCAGGACTGGACAAAAAAGATATAGACTACATCAATGCCCACGGAACGAGCACCCATTACAATGACATTGCAGAAACTCAGGCAATAAAAACCTGCTTCCAGGAATTCGCACCTAAAATACCAATCAGCTCTACAAAGTCAATGACAGGCCATATGATGGGTGCTGCAGGGGCTATCGAAGCCATTTTTACTCTTTTAACTATTAAAAACAGCACAATACTTCCAACCATTCATTTAGTCACCCCTGACCCTGAATGTGATCTGGATTATGTGCCTGCTGCAGCCAGAAGAGCCACGGTAAAGGCGGCGTTAAGCAATGCACTGGGTTTCGGCGGGCATAATACCGCCTTGATTTTCAAGGCTTATTAAAAAATATCAGAATAGGTGAAATCGATGAATCATATTCAGGCACTTGAAAATTATATCTCTGCAGCCAATACCCGTGATTTTTCAAATGTTGAAAACCTTCTTGCTGAAGGGGCCATATACTGGTTCACTGATAAAACGTGCACAACCAGGAACGAAATCAAAAATTCCTTCGAACATGCATGGAATACCATAAATAATGAGGTCTATAGAGCAAAACACGTCCGCTGGATTGCCGAAGACAGTCATGTAGCTATTTGCATTTATACATATACATGGGAAGGCATATATAATAATGCTTCTTCTGCCGGAAGCGGCAGAGCAACAAATGTTTTTGTTAAGAGCAGTGGCGGTTCATGGAAAATTAAACACGTGCATCTTAGTTATGAACCTAAATAACATAAAATCTCCATAACAATAAAATCCCCTTGAACAATTCCAAGGGGATCTTCCGTTTTACAATTTTGGCGCCTCGGCCAGTGAATGTGCATCATCTTCATCCTTCTTTGCGAAGTCTGTGCCTAACAGGGCCTGATCCTGGAGCTTTGAGGCTTCTTCAGTTTCAGAGCTTTCTTTGTTCACTTTGCTGCTTTCTGCTTGTGAACCTGTAAATTTCTCAGGCTGTTCATTATTTTTTGGTTTAATCATGGACTGTACACTATTTTTCATTTTATCGATTTTTTCTGGGCTGATATAATTTTGAACTCCATTTATTAACTTATCACGGGCATCCTTGTTTTTTAATAAATAAACGGCACCTAAGGCAGCTGCACTCAACAGCATGTTCTTTCTCTTCATCATCATTTATTTCCTCCTATTAACGTTTAGTTTTATACATACCCGAATGCTGTATACTTAAACGCTGATCCTTGCTTTGCATCAGTCATCTTCTGTTCATATCATCAGTCTTAACGGCTGAAAGACCAAGATGATGCAAAGGGTCAGTATATATATGGCCAAATTCAAACAACACTCACAAACCAGGCATTCTTTTTGAGTTTATTATTAGTCAGCCGAATGCTATAATAGTGATAAAAAAACCTGGAGGAGAAATGAAATCATCGTCTGTACCTAACTGGCTTAAAGTTACATACGGATGCATCGTTGCAGGATGTATCATTCTTGCTTTGATTTATACTCCGCCTTCAGCGAGCGAAACGGTTAAGAATGCAACCTGGACTGAACTGGTCCTTCAGCCAATTGTTCAGGATCCGCTCAATTTAAAAATCTTCCGGGCTATTTTTTATTTGCTGATTTTAGTGGGATTTTTTTTATTGATACCAGCAGGGCTAGCTACACTTAGAAGGTTTAAATTGTTTAATCTGGAAATAGAAGTGGTAGAGAAAGAAGAAGTCCAATCTGCAATAGTGGATTTGGTGGACACCTACGAAGCGAAATCAAACTATATCAGACAGCTAACATCACAAGAAACCTATCAGGTTATTGTGGATTTGTTCGTAGATTCTGCAGGAAAAGTAAATATTCTGGATAGCCTTGCATGGTTTTTGAGCGATATGAAATTAAATTACAAAGAAAACTTTCATAAAAGCATTAATTGGGTTATTTATGAATATAGAGATTTATCCTTTGGCTCTGTTCAGTCTGAGGAAGTAAAGCCTTTAAAAATCACTTCTCAGTCAGAGCATCTGCTATTGACCGCTCTTTCTGAAAATCAGCTGCAGACCTCTAATAGCAGCAGTGTCTTAAACAGGCTGAATTTAATGGTTTTTCCTTTTATAGCAGATCAAATCTCTTACGTAATTGTCATGTATGACTATAAAAATGGTTTTGATGCAATGGATGAAACTATTTTAGAAACCATTTACCGGATGGTGCAGCTGAGTGCTGATGGCATTGAATATTCCATTATGGCAAAGAAGCTGTATGACTTGCTAAATGAACAGGAATAGAGGGGTGTATCACTATGGCTGAGAATCAAGGAACGGGCCAATTTTTAACCGCCCATGAAAAAAAACTTTTAAATGAGCTGCAAAATATTGAACTGGAAAGAAGTGAAAAGAGGGAAATATCCGTGATGATCAAGCAAACCGGACATGCTCCTTCCCATAAAAAACGCAACTTGCGAAATTCAGGCGATAAAAAAAATAATCCAAATGTCCGTCATATTCTTTCCCGGCTGGGAATATAGAAGTGACGCTTAAGCCCGCTGCTCACCTATTAGAGCAGCGGGCTTTTATATTTATTCCAGTAAAGTCTGCTTGCAGGTTTTGCACCATTGATGATTGTATGTTTGTTGAAAAACGCCAAAATACCGGCGGCATAATAAATTTTTACCGGCGAGCATATATTATATAAAAACGGAGGCATCTTATGAGTCTTAAACATGTCATGAACTCCTATTTTTCAGGAACGAAACAAACACATACAAAAAAAGCAAGGCAACTAAAAAAAAGGCCTGCAAGCAGGAAAGATTTAAACGGAAAAGCTATTTCCCACCCGCTCATCCACCAGCTGATTGTACAATACTATAAAAAGCGGCACTTTTAACAAGAGCTGAATATAGCATAATGAACGAATTCATATACATAAATCATCGGTGAAGCAGGTCCTTAAACTCTTCTAAAAGATGTACTATCTTGTCCCCATCACTAATACAATGTTATATCTGTTAAAGGAATGGGTGATGAAATGGAATACCTTATTACAAAAGAAATGCTGTCACAATTCATAGAGCTTAACCGAAAGAAAAAGGAAATCGAATCAAATCTGGAGCAATTGAAAAATGTGTTCAATCAATACTTTGATGCCGCTGCAGGCAAAAATAAAAAAGGTGAAATGGTCATCAATGAGTTCAAACTGCAGAGGCAAATCAGGACAACAGAAAAATATGAGCCGGAAATAACAGTAAAAAGGCTCCAAGAACTCCACTTGGAGGATTTAATTCAAAGAAAGCCAGATGATGCCAAAATAAAATCAGCTCTTCACCTGGGACTCATCAAAGCTGATGATTTAAAAGATTGCATCAAAACCAGCTCCTCACAAGCAATATACGTCAAAAAAATAGAGAATGAATAAAAAGCGGAAGCGCCTGTTCAGCCTCGACTAGCATAAGACGCGTATGAATAGAAGGCGCTCTTTGCCTTCTCTTCTTGCGTGGCTTATGACCCCGAGAGGCTAGGCGCTGGAGCTGGATTGATAAAAGCGGAAGCGCCTGCAGACGAACAAAGACTTAAAACACTGCATCCTTTGATCACATCCTTATTCATCTCAAATAATAAGAATGCCAGCCATGCTCTTGCACTGGCTGCTTTTTCATTTTCCATACAATATTATTTTTTGATAGACCATACTAATCTTGAGTAGAAAAGCATTAAGGATGGAGGTGAAAAACTGATGAGCAATGCTGCAGGAGGTTCCAAAAAAAATAAACCAAATGATGCAAACCATGTGAACGCTGAAACAAAGGCGTACCAGCAAAGAATGACTGAAAAAAGAAAATCCAGTAATAATGACAGTAACAAATCTTAAACAGCGAGCAATACAATTAAAAGTACACTTGCCCAGGTAAAAGATCCTTCCTTGGGCGCAGAAAAAAACCATGGACAGCCTGCCCCTTCATTCAGAAGGGCTATCTGTCCATGGCTTAAAATTATAAGAAGGTGACTTAGTTGACTTTGCTAACTGTAACAAATATAATTTCAGTATTCTTGTTGGAGAGGTAGGATCCTGTGTGAATAGTGAATTTACCATAGCCGTTCATTGTTTAGTGTATTTGGCATATTTGCCTGATCATATGGCAATCAGCGAGGAAATTTCACGGAATGTTTGCACAAACCCTGCAAGAATCAGAAAGATAATGAGTTCTCTAAGAAAAAGCGGTTTTGTTAAAACCAAAGAAGGCATTGGCGGCGGTTATATCTTAGATTGCAGTGCACACGATGTAATGCTTGCAAATGTATGTAAAGCCGTTTCGTTTGGCAATCTGAAACCTACTTGGATTACTGGAGACCCCAAGCAGGAATGTCCTATTTCCTCCAATCCCCAGGCTGTGATGGATCAAATTTTTTGCGAGGCAGAACAGCAATTTGTCTAATTTCCTGGAAAAAAAGACAATAGGTGCTGTTTTAAACTCAATTAAAAAAGGCCCATGACAGTCGTTTAATCATGCGCATACTGTATATTATTTTATTACAGTTATTTTTTTATGATTAACGGTGTTCACCTGCAGGATATTTTTTGGTCCTCCTGCTTGGCATAGCTTTCAAGGACCGCTCACGTGCTTTTAGTGTGCAAAACGTAATATTGCTCGAGCCTTTATTCATTCATCAATTTAGACATCTAATATTATCGGGAGGTAAGGTTATGACTGATAAAAACACCGAGAAGAAAGAACAAATCCTGGATGCCATGAATTTCAGGCATGCAACTAAAAAATTCGATTCTCAAAAAATGATTTCGAAAGATGATTTTGATTTTATTTTAGAGTGCGGAAGACTTTCTCCAAGTTCGGTTGGATATGAACCATGGAAATTCCTGGTGATCCAAAGCCCCGAACTTCGGGCTAAACTGAAGGAAGTTTCATGGGGTGCACAAGGCCAGCTTCCGACTGCCAGTCATTTTGTCATTATTTTGGCAAGGAAAAACATGAGATACGATTCCGAGCAGGTATTGAGCCATTTAAGAAATGTCAAAGAAATGCCTGATGAGGTGATTAAGGCGGCCTCAGTAAGGTACCGCAGCTTCCAGGAAGAAGATATGAAGCTGTTTGAAAGTGAGCGTGCATTATTTGACTGGGCTTGCAAACAAACTTATATTGCATTAGGAAACATGATGACTGCAGCAGCTCAAATTGGCATTGACTCATGTCCGATAGAAGGCTTTGATTATTCTGCTGTGAATAAAATATTAGAAGCTGAGGGATTATTGGAAAGTGGCCAGCTGGGAACCTCTGTTATGGCTGCTTTCGGATACCGTGCAGAAGATCCTCATCGCGGGAAAACAAGAAAAGAAATGAAAGACGTTGCTCAGTGGGTCCTATAAATATAGAATTTCCAATATAAAGATACTGGAGGAATATAAACATGCAAGCAAAATACAAACCATTATTTGAAAGCATTGAATTGCCAAGCGGGGTCGCTTTGAAGAACCGTATAGTTATGGCGCCTATGACAAATTTTTCTTCTAACCCTGATGGAACAGTAACCGATGACGAGGTGAATTATTATGTGCGCCGTTCAAACGGCGCGGGAATGGTCATTACTGCATGTACATATGTAACGGCAAGCGGAAAAGGATTTCATGGGGAATTTGCGGCTCATAGTGATGAGATGATTCCAAGTTTGCGCCGCTTGGCAGCTGCGATTAAGGAAAAAGGAGCAAAAGCGGTTCTGCAAATCTTCCACGCAGGACGCCTTGCCATACCTGAATTAGTTCCTGGCGGTGAAATTGTAGGTGCCAGTAACATTCCTGCAGAGGGTGATAGCAAACCTGTTCCCCGTTCTTTAAATGAAGAAGAGATTCAATCCATAGTAAAAGACTTTGGTGAAACCACACGGCGTGCCATTGAAGCTGGATTTGATGGCGTAGAAATCCATGGAGCGAATGGTTATCTGGTCCAGCAATTTTTCTCCCCGCACTCTAATACCCGTGAGGACAAATGGGGAGGCAGCCTCGAAAAACGTCTTACTTTTCCTTTGGCGGTTGTTGAAGAAGTACAAAAAACAGTTAAAGAGCATGCAGAAAAACCATTCCTTGTTGGTTACAGATTTTCCCCGGAAGAACCTGAAACACCAGGAATCACAATGTCTGAGACGCTGTATTTAGTTGATGCGCTTGCAGACAAGAATCTTGATTATCTGCATGTCTCCCTGATGGATTTCTGGTCAGCAGCAAGAAGAGGAACAGAGGATACCCGCCCACGGATTGAAATGATTAATGAACATGCTGCGGGCAAAGTGCCTGTCATCGGTGTCGGCTCTATTTATACAGCAGATGATGCGGCTAAGGCTATGGAAACCGGGATACCTATGATTGCACTTGGAAGAGAGCTCATCATCGATCCTGACTGGGTAGAAAAGGTGGAGCAGGGCCGGGAAGATGAAATTGTGACAAAGATTGATAAAAACGCCCAGGATGAACTTGTCATTCCCGATCCTTTGTGGAATGCCATTATCAATACACCGGGCTGGTTTCCCGGCGTAGAATAAAAAAATATAAGGCAATCCGTATTGCCTGCCGGAATATGACAGCCGTTTTCAATGTATATATTGAAAACGGCTTTTTTCTTGTTTTCGTTTGGAAGATATGGTTTATATGTTTATACATCAGCATATGCTAAAAAAATGCCTGTACAATAAAGAAGGGATGATTCTTGATGAAAACAAACGTGGCTTGGAATGGAAACATGTCATTTACTGGGAATACACCATCAGGACATGAAATCACTATGGATGCTTCCGAGGAATCGGGAGGAACAAACAGTGGAGCGCGGCCTACAGAATTGCTGCTGAATGCATTGGCAGGCTGTACAGGAATAGATATTATCACTATTTTGCAGAAGATGCGATTAAATCCATTGTCTTTTCATCTCGAAGTGGACGGGGAACGTGCAGAGGACCATCCCAAACGATTTACCTCTATTCATATCCATTACTCCTTAGAAGGCGCACTTCCAGAAGATAAGGTAATCCGGGCTATCATGCTATCAAAAGATAAATACTGCTCTGTCTCAAAGACACTTTCTGCACAAGTAACTGCAAGCTACTCAATCAATGGTGAAAAGGGAACACAAATGCTTTAACTTAAATTAAATCCACAACAGTTTATATGCTGTTGTGGAAAATTCATTATTGCTTTTCAATTATTTCTGAATCAACAATGCGGAAATTATGTTTCTCCAGCTTTTTCTGGAATTTAGGCAAATCACGTTCAGCCTCAGCGGAAAGTGTAATCATGACTCTTCGAAGCAGTGTATCTCCATTATCAAATGTATGAATGCCCTCGATATTATATCCTTTAAAGGTTTCAGCAAGGATCAGCATCATTCCTTTAAGTTCAGGTACTACAATAGTCAGGCTTAAGCCGCCCGTCTTCACGCCAAATCCGTCACGGAATAAATTCATGATCACACTGTGCGTAATGATGCCTTTAAATCTTCCTTCCGATGAAACCACGGCAAAAAAGGGAAGACGGTCAATATTAAAAACTGCTTTTAAAAGCGTACTGTCTTCTTCAATAAAGGAACTTTTTTCTGCGGCTACATCCAGCACTGAATCTGTATCTTTGCCGCCATTTTCATAAAGATGTTCAATAAGATGAACTTTATAAACCTGACCTTTATAATTGTTTTCTTCATTCACAATGGGCACGCAGCGGTAGCCTGATTCTCTTAAAAAAGACAGTGCTTCACCAACCGTATAGGAGCTAGGACAAACTCTCACTTTTTCCTTTGTTACATAATTATTCTTAATCAGCATAAGCTTCTCCCCTTCCTTAAGAGCAATAAATTTTCGTATAAGGGTATCATAACAGGAATTGGATAAAAAGCACGAAAAAAATTGACTTATTTTTAAATTTAAACTATTATGAATTTCGATTTATATTCAGCATTGTTATTTCATTGGAGGTTTTATTTTGACAATCAAAAAAGTTGATCATGTGGGCATAATGGTTACAGATTTAAAAAAATCAATTTCATTTTACGAAGAAGTAGTAGGCATGAAATTAAAAGCGTCTGTACCCCATACTGACGGAATCATCCAGCTTGCTTTTCTTGGATTTTCTGAAGGTGTTGAAACGGAAATTGAATTGATACAAGGCTACAATGATTCCCTTCCTGAAGAAGGCAAGGTACATCATCTTGCAATAAGTACAGATAAAATAACTGAAGAATTTGCAAGAATAAAAGGTTCTGGCATAAAAATGATTGATGAAGAAATAACCCTGCTTCCGAATGGATATCAGTATTTCTTTTTTCATGGCCCTGACGGGGAATGGATTGAATTTTTCCAAAGGTAAACAAGACAGCAAAATAAGTGCAACAAGGAGTGCTTCTTTAGAAGTGCTTCTTTTATTTAGGAATAAGGGGCTATTAATAGATTTACAGAAAACTCATAAAAAATACATATCTCATGCAAACTTGTTAAATTGTCCTTACAACAGTTTGTTAGCATGAAGCTGTTGCAGGTCAGTCCTGTTAAATTGAAGCTGGGAGTGAATAATTTGCAGAAATTCATAAACATGAGTGAACTTGCTTATCCAGATAAAGAGTGATTTTTGGTTATTACAAACGCTTACCCGCATCAAAGCCAGCTATATCGAAATGGATTTATCCATCGAAGGGTACTCTCATACATGGAGGAAGGCAGGAATATAGAGGTCTTTGTTCTCCACCCCCCATATTCCAAGGCAGAAATTAATATATATCAAGGTGTAACAGTCTATCGGGGAACAGAAGCGGATTTAAGGATTCTATTAAGCTATAAAGCCCATATAAAATATTTAATTCATTTTGTGAATCCAAGCATGATTCAAGCGATTAGAGAAGTGAATCCCGGGATTCCGGTTGTAGTATGGATACATGGATTTGAAGCAGAAACCTGGCACAGAAGGTGGTTTAAAGAACTTCAGCCCTTATTATGGAGCAAGGATATCAAGAATGCCGTTAACTGCTGACCGAATTGCCAAAAAATGATATTCAAAAACCCTGACTGAATTATATCTGTGGTTATAGATAACACCGGCTCTAGCCGTAATAGAGCCGGATTTTTCTGATTGTGATACATCCTTATTAAGATGGGTCCAGCAATCTTTTTTACTTGTATTTTCTGAACATTCTAAATAGAATAGAAATATACATACTAACTGGTAGGTATGGAAATGTCTGCTTCATGTTTCCTCAGACCGGCCAACTTAGAACCCGGCAGAAGAAGCTGACTGTGCAATGTTTTAAAAACCATAAAGAAATGGAGCTGGCTTTATGCATTTGCGCTTATCCGATGAACAAAGAATGGTTCAGAAAACAATCCGCAAATTCGTAGAAAAAGAGCTGATTCCCCTGGAGAATCAAGTTCTGAGAAATGAAAGAGAAGGTAAACCAGGTCTTCCTCAATCACAGCTTAGGGAATTGCAGTTAAAAGCCAAAGAAGCAGGTTTCTGGGGTATCAATACACCAGAAGAATACGGTGGTGCCGATATTGGACAAATGATGCTTGCCATTGTGCTGATGGAAGTGTCTAAAACGTTTGTACCCTTTCAGTTTGGCGGCTCTGCAGATAATATTCTTTATTATGGAAATGAAGAGCAAAAGAAGAAATATTTGATTCCTACCATCAACGGGGAGAAGAAACCTTGCTTTGCCATGACTGAGCCTGGTGCAGGCTCTGACACCCGGAACATAAAGATGACTGCGGTCAAAGATGGAAACACATGGGTGCTGAATGGTGAAAAAACATTCATAACAGGCGGGAATGAAGCCGATTTTGTAATGGCTATTGCTATTACGGATAAAGAATTACACGAAAAAACCGGGCGCGAGGGAGTTACCTGTTTTATTGTTGACAGGGAAATGGGCTGGAAATCTGAATACATTGACACAATGGGGGAATGGGGACCAGCAGGACTGGTTTTTGACAATGTACGGGTGCCTGAAGAAAATATTCTTGGTGAAGTGCACGGGGGATACAAACTTGGCCTGGAGTGGATTGGTTTTGCAAGATGGGTCGTCGGGGCTAGGGCAGTGGGATCTGCTGAAAGGCTGCTTCAAATGGCAATAGACTACTCTAAAGAACGTGAAACATTCGGCAGGCCGATAGCTGACCGCCAGGCAATACAATGGCAGATCGCTGATTCAGCAGTGGAAATCGAAGCAGCCAGATGGCTAGTGCTTAATGCCGCATTCACGCTGGATCAGGGAGAAGATAACCGCCACCTGGCTTCAATGGCAAAACTATACGGAGCAAATATGGGCAATCGGGTTGTTGACCGTGTGCTTCAGATACACGGAGGGATGGGCTATACAAGGGAACTTCCGATTGAGCGCTGGTACCGGGAAGCAAGGCTTTGGAGAATTTATGATGGCACAGACGAAATCCAGAGAATGATCATTTCAAGGAATCTGCTAAAGGGGCATGTAAAGGTTGGGCAATATGTATAAAAAAAGCTTGCCTTCATTTAACATCTGACAAGGAGGAAAATACGATGACAGGAAGATTCGATGGAAGAACTGCCTTTGTTACAGGAGGCAGCAGAGGAATTGGAAAGGGTATTCTGCAGCTGTTTGCACAAGAAGGGGCACAGCTTGCATTCATCGACCTTGATGAAGCGGCATTGAGCGAGACAGCGGCTGAAATAGAAAAACAGGGCATTAAGGTATATGCCAGAACTGCTGACGTTACAGATGCAGCGCAGGTCGAATCTGCTATGAAGGAAGCTTATGAAACATTGGGATCCATTGATATCCTTGTCAATAATGCCGGGGTGATCAGGGACAATCTATTTTTCAAAATGAGTGATTCTGATTGGCAGCTGGTCATGGATGTTCATTTGAAGGGTTCTTTCAATGCTGCACAATCAGCCCAAAAATATATGGTTGAACAAAAATACGGAAGAATTATTAATATCTCCTCCACCTCTGCCCTTGGAAATCGCGGACAGGCCAATTACGCAGCGGCCAAAGCCGGATTGCAGGGTTTCACTAAAACCCTTGCCATTGAACTGGGCAGGTATGGGATTACCTGCAATTCCGTGGCACCCGGCTTTATCGAAACAGAAATGACAAGAGAAACCGCCAGCAGACTCGGCATAACCTTCGAACAATTAATAGAAGCAAGCGTCAGCACTATACCTGCAGGCAGAAGCGGAAAGCCATCAGATATAGCAAATGCGGTAGCATTTTTTGCTGATGAAGCATCTTCCTTTGTCAATGGCCAGGTGCTTTATGTAGCAGGGGGCCCAAAAAACTAAAATAAAGAGGGATGTGCATTTGTTTTGTTCAAGGAATGTATCGGCCGATCATCCAATAGAGTTAAAAATACAGTAGAACGCGGGGCTGTAAAAAAATTTGCAGAAGCCATCGGAGATCTTCATCCTATCTATTTTGATGAGGAAACCGGATTAAATTCAAGATTCAGGACCAATATAGCTCCTCCCACTTTCCCGCGGGTCTTTGACTACGGGGAGATCGAAGGCATCCATTTGCCAAACAAAGGCCTAATTCACGGTGAGCAGGTCTACCATTACGAAAGACCCCTTCTGGCAGGTGAAGAAATTTACTGCTTTTCAACTGTAAAAGACTATTACGAGAAAAGCGGATCAAATGGAGAAATGGGATTTTTGGTTTTGGAGAGCTATGGTGAAAGCAAAGAAGGTAGTGCCATTTTTTCATCCAAACAGGTTGTGATCATAACAGAAGCGGTTAGAAAGGTTTTGATGGTATGAAGAAACTCGCAGAATTGAAAACAGGAGAAGCCCTGCAGGAAATTAATCTTGCACCTGTCTCAAGACTTGATTTAATTAAATATGCCGGTGCTTCAGGAGACTACAATCCGATTCATACCATTGATGAAGAAGCCAAAAAGGCAGGCTTGCCTGGGGTAATTGCTCATGGCATGTGGTCGATGGGCAATTTGGCCAAGATTTTCACACCTTACTATGATGAGGGATTTATCAGGGATTATAGCATCAGATTCAGAGGAATGGTATTTCTTGACGATATCATTACGTTAAGGGCTTCCTTGAAGGATAAAAAAGATACCATGCTGCAATTCAATGTGGAGGCTGTAAATCAAGCAGACAAAGAAGTTATTAAAGGCCAAGTCTTTTACCAAATCTATTAAACAGATAATAATGACAGCGTTGTCATTACTAGTTTGTCTAAATGATTCACTGTAGGAAGAGGATAGCAGCCCCGTCCTCTTCCGCTAAAAAAGGAGGGTCACTATGAATTTTGAGTATTCCAGCAAAGTAAAAGATTATCAGGCAAGACTTGAAGCATTCATGACGGATTACATATACCCTAATGAAAGAATTTACCATGAACAGATCAATAAGGAAAACAGATTTTCATCCATTCCACCTATTATGGAAGAGCTGAAGGAAAAAGCAAAAGAAAAAGGGCTTTGGAATCTTTTTTTTCCGGATGGCGGAGCCTCTTTATCCAATCTCGAGTATGCACCGCTTTGTGAAATTATGGGACGTTCAAGTATAGCTCCAGAGGTCTTTAATTGTGCTGCACCAGATACAGGAAACATGGAGGTTCTCAGCAGGTATGGTTCTGAAGAACAAAAAGAGCGCTGGCTGAATCCATTATTGAACGGCGAAATCCGGTCTTGTTTTTCCATGACAGAGCCTGATGTAGCTTCATCCGATGCAGCAAATATCAAGGCAAGCATCACCCTTGATGGTGATGAGTACGTGATAAACGGAACCAAATGGTGGTCATCAGGAGCCGGTGACCCGCGCTGCAAGATTGCCATCGTTATGGGTAAAACCAATCCTTCAGCCCCTAAATATGAACAGCAGTCAATGATTCTTGTACCTCTTGGAACGAAAGGTGTAAAAATAAAACGGACGCTCTCTGTTTTTGGATATGACCATGCACCGCACGGTCACGCTGAAATCCACTATGACAATGTGCGTGTGCCAGCTTCCAATATGATATGGGAAGAAGGAAAAGGGTTTGCAATAGCACAGGGAAGGCTTGGGCCTGGAAGAATCCATCATTGCATGAGAACGATAGGAGCTGCAGAAAGAGCACTTGAAGAGTTATGCAAACGGGTGCTAGACAGGCAGGCCTTTGGAAAGCGGCTTTCAGATCAGGGAGTGATCCAGGAATGGATTGCTGAATCTCGGATGGATATTGAACAAGCCAGACTGCTTACATTGAAGGCGGCATATATGATGGATACAGTAGGCAATAAAGAAGCAAAAGCAGAAATAGCCATGATAAAGGTTGCTGCGCCAAATATGGCATTGAAGGTTCTCGACCGGGCCATTCAGGCATACGGTGCCGCTGGGGTTAGCGATGATTATGTCCTTGCTTCCAGCTGGGCCAACATACGGACCTTACGGTTGGCCGATGGGCCAGATGAAGTCCACAAAAGAGCCATTGCACGCTATGAGCTCAAAAAGCACATATAAGCAGGTATTTGATTTTCTTAAGAAAAGGAGGAAAAGAGCATGCACGTGAGAGAACTATTTGATCTGTCTGGAAAGGTAGCTATCGTTACAGGAGGAGGAAGAGGACTTGGCCTCCAAATAGCAGAAGGCTTTGCTGAGGCGGGGGCACATGTAGTGGTTTGTTCCAGGAAAGAAGAAGCCTGTCTTGAAGCCAGCGAGTCATTAAAAAGGCTCGGCATTCGCACCTTGGCTATTAAATGCGATGTCACCAATCCAGAAGATGTTGAGCTTGTAATCAGCAAAACGCTGGACGAATTTGGGGCAATTGACATATTAGTCAATAATAGCGGTGCCTCATGGGGGGCCCCTGCAGAGGAAATGCCTCTTGATGCCTGGGAAAAAGTAATGAATGTCAATGTAACGGGAACCTTCCTTATGTCACAGGCTTCCGGCAAAGTAATGCTGCAGCAAAAATACGGAAAAATCATCAACATCGCCTCTGTAGCCGGAATAAAAGGCTCTGACCCGCGGTACATGGATGCTATCGGCTACAGTTCCAGCAAAGGAGCAGTCATAGCATTTACTAAAGACCTTGCTGTTAAATGGGGACCAAGGGGTATTTATGTCAATGCAATCGCACCGGGATTCTTTCCTACCAAAATGTCGGCAGCTTTAATAGAAAAAGGCGGCAATGCTATATTGGCAGGCACTCCCCTTCGTAAGTTCGGATCAAATCATGATTTAAAAGGTGCCGCACTATTTCTTGCATCTTCTGCATCTGATTTTATAACTGGAGAGACATTGATTGTTGATGGCGGATCACATGCCATGTAGCTTTCATGAAGTCTAATTTTAATATAGCTACCGCAACTATTAATAAACCGCAATCTATAATAACAGGAAGAGCCTCTACCGGAACTTGCACGCAGCACCAGCAGAAAACATGAGAGGATCATAGCTTATGAAGCAAAAAATTATTGAAGCAAGCATACACCTTTTCGATGGACAGGGATTCAAAGAGACCTCCATTCAGGAAATCGTAGAAAAAATAGGGGTGACAAAAGGAACGTTTTATTATTATTTCAGCAGCAAACAGGAACTTCTTAAGGATATTCATCTTGGCTATATTGATGATCTTATTATCGAGCAGGAAATGATTATTAATGAACCCGGGATAAGCTGTTCTGATAAACTTCACAAATTAATCTATATGGTTATCTCAAATATCAAATCCCAAAAGAAAAGTGCACGGATATTTTTCAGGGAAATGCGTCATTTAAGTGATGAGCATATGAAGGAAATCAAACATAAACGCAATGTCTTTCGTGAAAATTACCAAAAACTGATTGAACAGGGTATATCAACAGGGGAATTTTCGGATGAATACAGGGCAGACATGCTTACATTTGGAATCTTAGGCATCACGAATTGGAGCTATAACTGGTTCAACCCAGAAGGTGAAATGAGCGAAGAAGAACTAGCCGATGTCTACACAGGAATGATTTTGAAAGGAATTAAAAGAAGCTGACTGCTGTTAAGTCTCTCAGCTTCATGGAGGTATACGTGTTACCGGCATAATTAAAGAATTACTTGGTATTACATGAAAAGGAGCTGTAGCTATGACTTCAGATGTCATCCCTGTCAGAAAAGGCGAAGAACTGGATAATGCAAAATTGGAAGACTACTTAAAGAGTTCTTTAATGGATTTACCCGATAGCCCCCTGGTTATCGAGCAATTCAATGTAGGCCGTTCCAATTTAACATATTCCCTGAAAGCGGGAGACTGGGAGGGAGTTTTGCGCAGGCCGCCTCTTGGACCATTGGCGCCAAAGGCCCATGACGTAGAAAGAGAATATCATATATTAAAAGAAATACAGCCTCATTTCCCCGCTGCCCCAAAGCCTTTTCTATTCGCAGATCCAAGCGTACTGGGATATCCTTTTTTTATTATGGAAAGAAAACATGGAGTAGTGCTTGACACAGGTTTCCCTGACAATTCAGCGGCGACGCCAGAATTGTGCCGTATTATATCAACTGCCATGGTAGATTCGCTGGGATCTTTGCACGCTATTGATTATAAACGCACCAAGCTTCCAGAGATGACAAAGCCGGATGGTTTCCTTGAACGCCAGGTACATGGCTGGATCAGCCGCTATCACCGTGCCGCCACGGACGAAATTCCAGGCGCACTTCAGCTTATGGACTGGCTGGCTGCCCATATCCCTATTTCACAGGAGCCGGCTGTCATACATTATGATTATAAACTGAATAATGCCATGTTTAATGAAGATCTTACAGAAATGATTGGTCTTTTTGACTGGGAAATGGCCACAGTCGGCGATCCGCTGGCAGACCTTGGTGCTGCGATGAGCTATTGGATTCAGCATGACGATCCCCCTCTTTTGAAAAAGGGGCTGGGAGACTTGCCAATAACCGCTCAACCTGGATTTTTTAGCAGAGATGAATTTATCAAGGCCTATAGCAGAAAAACAGGAAGAGATGTTTCTGATATGAACTTCTACTTAACTTTCGCTTACTTCAAGCTTGCCGTCATTTGCCAGCAAATTTATTTCCGCTGGAAGAAAGGACAGACACAGGACGTGCGCTTTGCTAATTTAAACGTATTTGTTAAGACACTTATTCAGCATGCCTGCCATGTGTCCTCAAATAGGATATAAACAATGGATGAGGAGCGCAGTTTATGGCCAAAATACATCTTTTGCTCAAAAAAGAAGAAATAGACAAGGAAAAAAATTTGGAAGATAAAATTGCTGTTGTATTTGATATCCTGTTAGCTACATCAACGATAACTGCTGCACTTACATTCGGGGCAGCTGAAGTCATCCCTGTCCAAGATGGTGATGAAGCAAGGAAAGAAGGGGCAGGAAGGGTGAATGACAGCTATATCCTTTCCGGTGAGTACGAAGGCAAGACCATTGACGGGTTTCTATCGCCAAATCCATTGTCACTTAAAGGAGCGGTGCTGGGCAAGACGGTGATTTTATCCACAACGAACGGAACTGTTGCAATCAGGAATTCCTCTTCAGCAAAAAGCGTTTATGCTGCATCGCTGATGAACAGCCAGGCAGTTGCTGAGCACATTCTAGAGCTTCACCAAAATGAAACAATCCTGCTGATATGCTCTGGGTCATCTGGAGAATTCAACATTGAGGATTTTTTTGGAGCTGGACATTTCATTGACTGTCTGCTTAAAAAAAATAATAAGAAGTGGGATCTTACCGATGCCGCAAAAGCAGCCTATCTCTTTTATTGCGGAAACAGTAATAAAGCTGGCATCATCTTAAAAGAATCAAGAGTGGGGAGGATGCTGTCGGAAATGGATTTTGAAGAAGAAATTGAATTTACAGCTTCCAAGAACATTTTTCAGTCTGTTCCTCTGTTTAAGGACAATCGGTTTTGCCTGCCATGACAAAATCCCCTGTTTAAAATCTCTATAAAATGCTATGATAACTCTGTTTTGGCCTTATTATAACAAAGGAGAGTTATCAGGATGATAAAGGTTTTTAATATTTTACTCACTGCAATAACTTTATCTGCACTGCTGCTGAGCGGCTGCTCTGGCACTGAAAACAAGGGTTCCAGATCAGATTCCCAGCAGGAACAAAAACAAAGCGTTGCCCCTCCCGATACTAATGCGCCGGCAAGTTCCAAAAAAACTGCTGAAGTGCAGGATCAAACTAAAAAAGACAGTCTTCCTGCTTTGGTAGTAAGAGCGGTGGACGGGGACACTGTGAAAATTAAACTTAACGGAAGAGTGGAAACGGTCAGAATGCTATGCGTCGATACACCTGAAACGCATCATCCGCGCCTTGGCGTACAGCCTTTTGGATTAGAGGCAGCACAATTCACAAAGAAAATTCTTTACTCTGGCCGAAAGATAGAATTAGAGCCAGGCATCAATATGGGCAGAGACAAGTACGGCCGATTGCTTGGCTATATTTACGCGGACGGTAAAATGTTTAACGAAACTCTATTAGAAAAGGGTCTTGCGCGTGTAGCCTACATATATCCTCCAAACACGAAATATACAGGCCAGTTTTATGCAATCCAAAGGAAAGCACAGCAAAAGAGAGCTGGAATTTGGTCGTTAGAAAACTATGCTACAGATAAAGGGTTTGACACAAATGCATCATCAGCTCTTGACAAAAAAGGAACCAGCGGTGATGCACCACAAAACCCAAAACCCTCAGAAGACCATTCATTGAACAGGGCATGTAATATTAAAGGGAATATCAGTTCGAGAGGCGCAAAAATTTATCATATGCCCGGACAGCATTTTTATCAGGCAACAAAACCTGAGAAAATGTTCTGCACGGAAAATGAAGCTGTTAAAGCAGGATTCAGAAAATCAAAGCAGTAATTGCAATGTTCAATATGGTTTACTCCGGCCGCTATGTTTATAAGGATTGAAAATGCATTAGTTTGGGAATCTATACAGTAGATGAACAATTTTGCTGTATTGAAAGGAGGAAGAAAAATGGAACAAATAGAAACCGGCAAGGTGCTGCAGATCGAGGATGAAAATGGCGGCATACAGGATGTGGAAGTACTGGGAACAATCAATATTACTGGTACAGAATATGCCGCCGTTTCCCTTGTGGAAGATATTCAGGAAGTTTCAAATGAGGATATTGATGTATTTTTCCTTAAAGTCGGCAGAGATGGAAATTTAACATCGATTGAAAGCGATGAGGAATTTGAAAAAGTATCAGCGGCATTTGATGAAGTTATGGCTGATCAGGAGGACTGAAAACATTTAGAGAAGGCATAGATTCCTTCTCTTTTGTTTTAACTGCTGGAATTAATTTCATTTGGTTATATGGAAAATTTCTCTTTATATTTCTTCGAAAATTCAATATATTTGAATAGAACCTTATTTAAATGCCTATGATATCACGCTAATAGGGCAGTATGCCTAAAGAAGGATGGGGAAAAAATGGATGGGGATTTTTTTGCGGATTATAAAGACTATATCGTTTTACCCGAAGAGCCAAACAGCAGCAAGCAGGGAACATTTGACCCGAAGGATTTTGCAGCCTTTTATATCCTGACTTTAACGCTTAATGATCCTCTCATTGCAAGCTGGTCAGAGGCTGAAAGATATGAAATAGACGCAAATAACAGCCTTGAAAAAGTACTTGAGGAATTTAACCGCAATCATAAGGATTTATTTCATCTTCAGTCACTGGAGTTTGACAGTGATAAGTCTTATTTTGTACTGGCATTATCCTGCAGATCAAAAATCGAAGAATCAGAAGCTGAAACGGTTTTAAGCAACATTGTTGAAAAGATGCTGACAAATCCATTTTACATTGGACAAAATTGGTACAAATTCATCGGTGAAAAGGGCAGGGTCGAACGAAAGCTTTTTCTTTATTCTTATAAAGAATACAAACAGCACTCAAAAATTTTATAAGATTAACCTTGTATACATACTAGTTCCATGCAAAAGTGATTGTTCCTGTTATAGCTTCTTAATAAAAAGTATTTATTATGTAACCCTGCAGAAAAGAAACTGCAACGAATTATTGATACTATTTTAGGAATGGAAGTTTATCAATATATACATAATGATTCAGTTAGGGAGATGGAACATGGAATCGCATGTAAAAAAATCACTGGAAGAATGGAAAGAAGAAATCAGCAATCTATTAAATGAAATAGAAATAGAGTACGAAGAAGTCAAACGCGAGCTTCAGGTGTACTCCTATAAGTTTAATATCACTAAGCAAGTGGTCCAGTCAACAATCAACGACGAAATCATCCGGAATATAAAAGAGCTGTATCATAAGCCTTTTGAATCAAAAGTGAACCAATTGAAAGATACCATAAAAGATCTGGAAGAAAAAAAGAAGGTGTTTCAGATGTTTGTCGATAAAATCGATAAAATCAATGGCAGAGATGAACATAAACCGTATGCCCCAGCTCAGTGAATTCTTTTAAAAGAGCTTGCGGCTGCGGCTTTTTTTCTTCTTTTAAAAATTCCGTTTGCAGCACTGCCCGTAAATCGCCCTTTTAGCACCAATTTCAAGTATAATGGAGCATAGTCAGATTTTGCATATGTTATTTCATTGAGAAAATACTACATATAAGTCCGATAATATAAAAAAACGAGGTTTTTACATGAAGGAAAGAAATTTTGCGGATTATCATTTAAGTGACGAAATTAAAAGAGCTTTGACTGTATTAAAGTATGAACAGCCTACAGAAGTTCAAGGTGAAGTAATACCAGATGCATTGAATAACAAGGATCTTGTTGTAAAATCGCAGACAGGAAGCGGCAAGACAGCTGCCTACGCAATTCCTGTCTGCGAAAACGTTATTTGGGAAGAAAAAAAGCCGCAGGCACTTATTTTGACTCCAACAAGAGAGCTTGCTGTACAGGTCCGTGATGATATCACGAATATCGGCAGATTCAAACGCATTAAGGCTATGGCGGTTTATGGCAAGGAACCTTTCGCTAAACAAAAAGAAGAACTGAAGCAAAAAACACATATTGTCGTCGGCACACCAGGACGCGCAATGGACCATATTGAAAGAGGAACATTGGATTTAAGCCAAGTCAGGTACCTGGTTATTGATGAAGCCGATGAAATGCTGAATATGGGGTTCATTGATGAAGTTGAGGCGATTATCGAAAAGCTTCCTTCAAATAGAGTGACGATGGTATTTTCTGCTACTTTGCCTAAAGACGTCGAAAACCTTTGTCATAAATACATGAAAAACCCATTAAATGTAGAAATTGAAGCAACAGGGATTACGACCGATACAATCGAACATGTTTTAATCCAGGGGAAGGAACACAATAAAATTTCTTTGCTTAAAGATGTGACTGTTGTTGAAAATCCTGAAAGCTGCATCATCTTTTGCAGAACAAAAGAAAATGTGGATAAAGTATTTGCTGAATTGGAAGAAGCCGGTTATTCATGTGAAAGACTTCATGGAGGACTGGAGCAAGAAGACAGGTTTGCTGTGATGGATGGTTTCAAAATGGGGAATTTCCGCTATCTTATATCAACAGATGTAGCGGCAAGAGGTATTGATATCGATAATGTCACTCTTGTCATTAACTTTGACGTTCCCATGGAAAAGGAAAGCTATGTACATCGTACCGGAAGAACCGGACGTGCCGGCAAGAAGGGAAAAGCGATTACGTTTGCAACACCATATGAAGAAAAATTCGTAAAAGCCATCGAAAGATACATCGGCTTCCAGCTGGATCTTAATGAGGCTCCAGCGGCAGGGGAAGTTGAAAGAAGCAGAGCGGCTTTTGAAGAAAAAATCAGCGGGCGCCGTGTTGTAAGAAACAATAAAACAGCACGTATCAATCAGGATATAACCAAACTGCATTTCAATGGCGGAAAAAAGAAAAAAATCCGTGCTGTTGATTTTGTAGGAACGATTGCAAAAATCCCTGGAGTCACTGCAGACGATATTGGAATCATTACTGTTCAGGATACATTGTCATATGTAGATATCCTAAATGGAAAAGGATCTTTGGTTCTTCAGGCAATGGAGAACACAACCATTAAAGGCAAGAAGCTGAAGGTCAGCAAAGCCATTAAATAAAAGAGAAAACAGACGGCAGCTAAATATGTTGCCGTCTGTTTTATTTAACAGCAGTATACCTGCAAGCTTTTTCAGCTAATCACATTAGTCTCCTATACAAACCTCTTTATATGCTTTGCTTATCTCATTAGATTAAGCTGTATAGAATGCAGGTTTATCGCCTCGATGTTACCCTCAATTATACTTTCAGGTTCGTCATCGTTTTCTTCTGTAAAGCTGTGAACCTCGGAACGTTTAAAATCGCCATATCAGGAAAATTAATGTATAATTATGGAAAATACTTACATCACGCACAAGCAGCGGCAGGCTAACTATAAGGAAGGCCTGTAGGTGAATGGGGGAGTTTGCACCTCATATAAGTGTCATTACTGGGTGCTCGTTTTTGATAGGGTCATGTAAATGCGAGTATATCAGTGATCCCGCAAGCAAGGTAACCCCTGGAAGCATTCACCTCTGAGCAGGAACCTTGCCTTACGTTCCCAGCAATATTTATTTACAGGAGGAAAGACATGAAAAATAAGATTAGCGTAATTCTCGTTGCCGTTTTAATGGTATCTATTTTTACAGCTTGTTCAGGTGCAGGCTCGGATGCTTCTTCGACTGAGACAAAAAAAGAGGCAAAGAAAGAGAAAGAAGCAACTGAAAAAGCAAAAAAGAACTCTGCCAATGATGCCGCTAAGGATGGAAATACCTCGGGTCTTGCTGGTTCTGATGAAAAAGAAAAGTTTAACACGTACTACTTTTCCTTAATTCAGAATATGTACGACATTTCGAGTATAACGTCTGCATTTGCTGAATTAAGCGAGAACGCTACAAAAGATCCTTCTATCACAAAAACGGAAGACTGGAAGACGAAAGCAGAGACTAATGTTAAGAATATGAACCAGCTGATACAGAAAGTTCGAACAGCCAAGTCTCCGTCCAATGCCCGAGATGTTCAAGAAAAGCTCGTTCTTAGCATGAATGAGTATCAGATAGCAAATGATAATTTTATTCAAGCATTCAGCAATATGAATGCGTCACTCATTAAAGAGTTTTACAGCCATTTGAATAAAGCATCAGCATACTTGGAACAGTCCTCGAGTAAACTGAATGAACTCAACAAGTAAATAACCTATCAAAACCCTTGTTGCATAAGGTACAATTTATGTAACAAGGGTGTTATGTGCAAGTGAAATTGTCAGTGAGAAAACGGTCTAAGCTGATACTTAATATGGAAAATGGTTTTAATGAGAGATCTAAGACGGATAAACAGGATTTTAACATTACTGCAACAAATATATATTGGAATTTATGGGAAATGAGTATTTTAGAAAACGAATGGTTGAAAACCACAAATGTTTAGCCTTATCCAACTAAGCTGCGTTACGGAAAGTTAGAGCTGTAGGCAGCTTTTCTTGTTTTACTAACGTGGCAGTTTGGTTTAATCCATTCTTTCTTTCACCTATGTTACACTTAACCTTCGGGAGGGGGTTTTAGTTATACAACAATTGCAATTTGAAGAGTCTTGGGATAAAGCCTTAGCTGCTCAGGACCGACAAAAAATAGAAAGAATCTTTAATGAAACAAAACATCTAAACATTTCCGACATTCTATGCTCTCCTATCCGAGAAGCAATCAACCATAAAGAGGCACTACTAGTGTCTGTATTGGTCCATAACTTTACCGACCATACGCTTACTTTTAATAATGCCAGATTACTTTACAGCAATCAGGGAGAGGTCATTGCAGATAAGGCATTCAATCTACCTGCACTTACTATCTCATCCCAAGTGAGTATCCCCTGGACGTTTATATTTCCAAAGGATAGTTATATACCACAGTCTTCTTTTGAGAATGGGCGATTAGAAATACTTTAAATCCGCTTTGCAAATTTTTTTACATTGGCTGTTTTTCAAAAGGGTAGAGAGTTATCAAGAGGGAATTAAGCTAATCGAGGTGTTGAAATTCGGCTATTTACACGTTGGAGGATTTAGATTTATTGTGTTTTAGGCTTCACCCGTAGCAAGTGGTTCAAACTAATCAACAAAAGCTGCTTAAACGGACAACATTGTGGAGTTGATATTATGAGTAAAGCTAAGGGCAAAGGCGGAACAGGAAGAGGAAGAGGAACTGGAAAGAAGGGCTGGAATTGTTGGCAATCAAGTAAAAATAAGGCAAATAGTGCCAAGCCCTATAAAAGCAAAGGTATTAAACATAGTGATAGTACCCTTTTATAGTTGAAAAAGATCAAGTTAAATAGTAAGTCGAACTTCTTAACAGGAGGGGAAAGATGAAAATTTATGTGGATGCAGATGCTTGTCCGGTGAAAGATATTATTATTTCTGAAGCAAGCGATTTTGAAATTCAGGTTATCCTTGTTACAAGCCTTTCTCATTTTTCTAATGCAGAACAGCCATCAGGAGTGAAAACCATTTATGTTGATTCTGGAGCAGATGCTGCAGATTATCGGATTGTGAAGTTAGTGGAAAAAGGAGATATTATCGTTACGCAAGATTATGGTCTTGCGTCACTAGGTTTAGCAAAAGGAATTATAGTCCTCCACCATAAAGGATTTAGATATACAAATGAAAATATTGACCAATTATTACAAACA
Organism: Bacillus sp. OV322; assembly: GCF_900112495.1. Lineage (GTDB taxonomy): Bacteria > Bacillota > Bacilli > Bacillales > DSM-1321 > Peribacillus. The sequence goes on along the minus strand of NZ_FOMA01000005.1, from coordinate 244,659 downwards.
CGTTATTTAAGTGCAATGGCTAGAAAAGGCGGACAGCGAACAAAGGGACCAAAGCCTTTTACAGCAGAAGACCGGGAGCAATTTAGGGATCTTTTTAAACAGGTTATTTCTGTTAAAAATTAGGCTAAACTCAGAGATTTAGAAAGGAGATAAATATTTTGAAGTATTTAAAATCGCAAATGCAACAACTCATTAAGGAAAATAAAGAACTGCATACACGCTTTAAAGAACTAAAGGCTGAGCATGGTCTTGAAAAAAACAATGCCCTCAAGGCCTTGTACCATTCAGAAGTTGCGGATGGAGGAAAGTATCAGGTAGCTTACCAAGCACTTGATCAGCCTAAAAAGTAGACTCTTATATCTTATTTACACTTACTAAAAATTCAGTTATAAATGCTGGATGATATAAGTGGATTAAGTTATTGACCAAAATATGAAGTAGGTTACTGGGTAGTACAAGGTTACTATTCAATAGATAAACGATATTCTACAATCGGGCGCGATTATGTAATAACTCTTGGAATTAAACGACTTAATTGTCACTTAACACGATTTCACTAAATTTAATATCGATGCCTTTTCCAAGACAAAAAGACCGATTTATTTATATCGATCTCTTCATTACATCTTTAAATGGAATTCCACGTGGATTCAATGGTTTACCATCTTTATTCAAAAACACAGGCTCCGTAGCATTACTCTGATACGAATCCAGAGAATCCTTATAAGTACTAAGAAGAAAAATAAGGAGGGGAGGAAGGGGCAACAATCGTTCCTTTTTACCTTTTCCATATATCCGGATTGTTTGATTGGAAAAATCCAATTGCGACCATGTAAGCGAGACAAGTTCGGATCGTCTCATATCGGTTACCGCCAATAACTTGAACATGATTTCATTTCGTTTTGATAAAGTCGAATCATCCTGTTCAAGCGAGCGGAATAATTGCTGAAGATCTCTTAAGGTAATATATACTGGCAATTTGTCATCGGTTTTGGGTGTTTCAATGCCACTCATAAAGTCATGAAATTGGTATTTTTCCTGTATGCAGTATTTAGTGAATGACTTAAAACTGGAAATCTTCCGGATTATGGAACGCGGTTTTTGCTTGTGGGTTCCCAGTTGATGCTGGATAAAGCGACGGACATGGGTCGGATTGAAGCCAAATCAGTTGAACAGTCATGATCAAGTAAAAAAGGTAAAAATTGAAGTAAATCGTATTCATAACTAACAACTGTATGTGTGGAGTAATTTTTTTCAACTTGAATGTACAGTATGAATTCGTCAATTGCAGCTTTTAATTGCAAACCAAAAACCTCCAATAAAAGTTGTTTAGACGATAACTCATTATCCGTACAAATACACAACATTATTGTTCAAAAGGAGGATTATCGTTCACATGAAAAACGTGAAAAATTATAAGGAATGTACAGAAGTGTACGGATATTATAGGAAAGTCAGGGGATAACCCTAATCACAGCGTAAATTTATCCTAGTTTACATAATATATATTATAGGAAGTTGTTAGATTATATAAGATTTTGTCTCATAAACCAAGAATACTACTTATATTGAGACGAAAGAGAAATTTCGGAATGATATCAGCTTTAATCTCATTAATAAAAAAACAACTCTTTAAACTCAGTTTGTATGTAAGTTTATGTTTTTATGTACAGAATTTAAAAGTGAATTTGGGAACATAGTTAAATTTCATCCTCATCATTTTTTCATTCCCCGGTATATTGGTTCTATATTATATATTATTTAATAATCAGCTTAAAAATATTAATTAAATTTCGCTTGCTTTTAGAAATTTTAACTTTTCCTCTTTTATTCAGTTTACATAATATCCGCGGTCAATGTTTTGCTGTCTTTTCAGATATTATATCTATACTCAAGCGTCCTGCTGCAGGAATGAAAATGTTTATTACAAAATAAAACCGCCTTTAATATCAGGCGGCTAAATGTCTATTCTTCTGATAAAGCTATTTTCGCCAGCAATGATATAACTGCATCATCCATCGGCGGATTGTGAAGTCCTGCACGTACATCACGATAAAAGCGCTGTAAAGGGTTCTTTCTTTGCAGGCTTTGTGCTCCTGCAATTCTCATGGCCATATCGACGATTTTAATGGCACTATTAGTAATACTTGTTTTGACAGCAGCCAAATCGACGGTAAGTTTTTCTTGTTCCTTGGGCTGCTGTTCCCATTTTTCAGCAACTGAATACAGGAAATGCCTTGCTTGAAGTAGCTCTAGATCAATTTCACCAATCAATCTTTGAACATTTGGAAGCTCTGCTATTGGGCCTGGCAAGCTGTTTGGAGTATATGTTTTGGCAAAGGAAACACTATAATTCCTTGCTGCAGCTGCAATTCCAATATAGCAAGCCGGAATATGAAGAAGCCATGGAGCACCTTTTGCAGATCGTTTAGTTTGATTTTCTACATAATATTTTGGTTCTACCTTAACAGAATCCATTACCAAGTCATGGCTGCCGGTTCCTTGCATGGAGATCACATCCCACGTTTCTTCAATACTCACTCCAGCTGAATCACGATGTATAAGGAACCAGCCAATGGATTCGTTTTTGGGCACCCATGCACTTACGATAAAATAATCAAGCATGGGAGAAAGGCTTGTGAATGTTTTCCTGCCAGTGATAACATAGCTGCCACCTTCCAATATGGCTGTAGTCTCTGGCCTTCCGCCTCTGGTTGGGCTGCCTGTTTTGGGCTCAGTTGCTGCCCTGTTTACCAAAGCCCCTTTTGCTACATTCTTCATTAATTCTTCTTTGACTTCGCTGTTCCAATTTTTCCGTTCATTGATTTCCATGATGCCGCCTAAATGCCAGCCGATTGAAAGAGCAGTTGAGCCGGATTTCGATGCAATAAGTTCCTGCCCTAACAGAAAGTCATACAAAGTGCCGCCCCTGCCTCCGTATTCTTTAGGCAAAGTTAAAGCCGTATACCCAAAGTCTTTTAATTCACGAATATTTTGGTATGGAAAACTTCTGCTTTCATCAAGCTCTTGTTCTCTTTCAGAAAAAGAGGCAATGACTTGTTCCAGTTTATTGATATATTCTTTTTGTTCCTTTGTTTGAAAAAAAGACACCTAACTCATCCTTTCTAGTGAACCGCTAAAATCCATTTTAACACTCCGCAAAGTTTTGTATAAATGAAGTGCCTGTATACTTAACTTAAATCTTGTATGATTTTACACCGATGACAGCAAAAAAAATCAATAAATCAGCAACAGCCTCAGGCACTCGGAACTGTGATGCTCTTCAGAAGCTCCCAATGCACTTATCCGGCCGCGGAGTACTTCTTTCATATTATTTACTGTAAACATCAAAGCAGCCCTTAGAAGGCCACTATGCTGTTTGTTTACATAATAAAAATCAGGTAAAATACCATGTGCTGAAAGTATTCATTATATTCTGCAAAACTGAATGCTTTGCCTGCATCTGCATTTGTTTAATCACTCTTGCTTTGATTTGAACCCGTTTCTTCATTTTCACCCAAAAAAGTTAAAACTGCTGAGATATATTTTTGGATTTCCTGCACCCTGTAGGCAGCAGAATCAGCTATTTGCTTATAATGATGTTCTCCTTCCGGGGTAATCTTAAGCTGGCGTTTAGTGCGTTTTTCGCTTTCCCACCAGCCAATCAGCAGGTCTCCTTCTTCCATCTCATGTGATAAGTCATATAAATACCCATTGCTTGCTATCCACCCGAATTTCGCCTTTAATAGCTCCCCCACCTCTCCCATATAAAAGGTTTTTCTGTGGAATGCGACCTTTAGTGTACTGTACCGGACCAAATCTTTGACGGAGATAATTTTAGAAAAGTAGCTTCGGTATTCTTCAGGAAGATCATGCTGCACCGGGGGATTTATACCAGAACCAGTTAGATCAAACATGAACCTGTCAATGACCTTTTTAACTTCTTTGAGCCTGACAGCAAAGTTGCCATGATACCAGGACAATAATTCTTTGCCTTTTAAATTAATTTTATAAAAATTTCTTCCTTTATTCGTGTATAATTCTAAGTGACCAGATTCGACAAGATTATTGGCGATTTTACATAAATAGTCATAACTATGCACCTTTCCAGTAAACATGCTTTTTAACTCCTGGTGGATTGCCCTCGGATAGTTAGATTTTAATGATAAGGTATGCAGCAAAAAAAGAGTTAAAAATTCACGCTGACTTAATCCAGTCGTTTCAACGGTTACGGCATCTTTTTGGCCTTTCTCCATTCTTTCATCCCCTATCTTTAGAGCATTTCGTTTAACAAACAGCTCGACAGAATATGTGTTCTATATCCCAGACGAAAATTCCTGCTAATCCATAAATTTTAAGTTTATAGAACTTTTACCCTCTTAATGGAATATACATTCATTTTTCAAAAATAATAATGATAGATGAGATAAATATATATTCTAGCGAGGTTAGTTTTGGAATATTTTTATTTGCTAACGAACCCGTGAATGTTTGCCCTGGTTTTTGACAAATGCCAGTTTCCCGAAATTGCAGCAGTTTATAATTTTATTACATAATCCGCTCGCCCTTTTTATAATTCAACAGTTAACAAATTTACCCATTTTTTTATAAATATGGACAAAAATGCTCTTTTTACCGGCATGAGAACTTATGTTCTATTTGTGAGTAATGATAAAAAAAAGGCTTTTTTCTTAAAGATTGTTGTTACTTAAATAGTGCTCGGGGCAATTCCCTTGTTATAGCAGGTTGATAGGAGCGGAAGGTGCGGAGACTCCTGCGGGATCAGGGTGACAGGTGAGACCCCGCAGACGCAAGTCGAGGAGGCTCAGCGTACGCCCCGCTGAAAGCGAAGCATCCTGGAGCGGAAATCAACCCCTTGTTTCATAGCAGCAAAGTTTACGAAAACAGCCTAAAAAAAAGACCTGAAACCAGTGTGTTTTCTGGCTTTCAGGTCTTTTTTTATTGTTCAGTCAAAATTTTAGGGCCTTCTTTTGTAATAACGATGGTATGTTCATACTGCGCTGAGAGTTTCCCGTCCGCAGTGCGGGCAGTCCATCCGTTTTTATCCATTTTAGAATGCCATGTGCCGGCGTTAACCATTGGCTCAATAGTGATGACCATCCCTTCCTTTAGTCTCATGCCTTTGCCTGGTTTGCCGTAATGCAGGACTGTCGGATCTTCATGAATGGTTTTTCCTATGCCATGTCCGGTGAAATCGCGGACAACTGAGTATTTTTCGCCTTCAACATATGATTGAATGGCATGTCCGATGTCACCTAGCCTGTTGCCTGCCTGCGCCTGTTCAATGGCTTTATAAAGCGAGTTCTTTGTCACTTCAAGAAGGCGGGCAGTTTCATTTGATACTTCGCCGACAGGATATGTCCAAGCAGAGTCAGCTAAACCGCCGTTTAAATTCACAACCATATCGATTGTAACGATATCGCCTTCTTTAAGGGGTTTTTTCGTAGGAAAGCCATGGCAGATTTCGTCATTTACTGAAGCACATGTTGCATACTTATAACCTTGATAGCCTTTTTGTTCTGCCGTAGCACCGTGCTCGGCTAGGTACTTTTCGACAAACTCTTCTATATCGGCTGTAGTAATACCCGGTTTAATCATTTTTGCAATTTCCCTGTGTGTTGCAGCCAGCAGCTTTCCTGCTTCGTGCATTAACTCTATCTCTCGTTCACTTTTTAAATTAATCATGTTTTAAATCCTCTTTCATTTCAAATGATTTGTCCCTTATCTCTTAAATAATCCATTACTATCATATTCCTTTTCACTAATAAATTGCAACAAAAAGCCCGGCGATTACACAGTTGGCAGACGTATACAAATTGTGTTTTTATATTTTAGCTCTATTATGATGTCTTTTGGGCATGGCTTCTGTTCAAAGCCAAAAATCCCTGCTTATCATACTCAGCAGGGATTTTTGATGCATTCTATTATTATCGGCTCGGTCTTAAAGTGAAGATTATTTTTCAGCAGTTCCGCCGCTCAGAATATCTTCAATCAATTCAAGCTCATCCTGTGAGAAATCCAGATTATTAAGCGCTTCTACATTTTCTTCGATTTGGCTCACACGGCTGGCACCGATTAAAGCTGATGTTACCCTGCCATTTCTTAATACCCAAGCTAAAGACATTTGCGCAAGATTCTGGCCACGTTCTGAAGCGAGGTTGTTCAGCTTTTGCACCCGGCTGATTACGTCTTCTGTGACCCGCTCTTCGCTAAGTGCGCCTGTTGATTTTGAAGCTCTTGACCCGGACGGAATTCCATGAAGATATTTGCTGGTCAGCAATCCCTGCGCTAATGGGCAAAAAGCTATCGATCCTACGCCATTTTCCTGCAGTACATCCTGAAGGCCATCTTCAATCCATCTGTTCAGCATGGAATAGTTTGGCTGATGAATAACAAGCGGTGTGCCTAAACCATTCAAGATTTTAACCGCTTCTTCTGTTTGCTCCGCACTATAACTTGAAATGCCCACATAGAGGGCCTTTCCCTGCCGTACTATAGAATCCAGAGCACCCATCGTTTCTTCAAGCGGGGTATTCGGGTCAGGGCGGTGTGAGTAAAATATATCAACATAGTCAAGCCCCATCCGTTTTAAACTCTGATCCAGGCTTGCCGTAAGATATTTTCTTGAACCCCAATCTCCGTATGGACCAGGCCACATATAATAGCCAGCTTTAGTGGAAATAATCATTTCATCACGATAAGGAGCAAAATCAGTTTTCAGCATTTTCCCAAACATTTCTTCTGCAGATCCAGCAGGCGGACCATAATTGTTTGCCAAGTCAAAATGGGTAATTCCAAGATCGAAGGCTCTCCTTAGCATAGCCCGGCCATTTTCAAATGTATCAACTCCGCCAAAATTATGCCAAAGCCCAAGTGAAATGGCAGGAAGCATAAGTCCTGATTTTCCGCTCCGATTATATTTCATACTCTCGTATCGATTTTCAGCTGCCTGGTAGACCATGTTTTCTTCTCCCCATTTCTTAGATAATCATCTTTGCCAAAAGAAACCTTACGTTTCACAGAATAGCCAGCTCCAGTATAAATCGAACATCTCTATGAATATTTTCAGTTATCTGATTCTTTATCCAAAGAATAACAAAGATAACGTTTACATACCAGCGAAAAGAATGCAGATGACTTTCCGGTCATCTGCTTCTTGGAATCATTTGATAGAATGCATCAAAGCCAGTCAGGCTTACTGGCTCTTTCTGCCCTTCCTGCCATACTGTTTAGGACTAAAACCTACTTTGTTGTAATAGCTTCTTCAGAAGTTGTTTTCTCCTGTTTTTGCAGCTCATATTGCATTTTTTTCTCTATTTCACAAGAAAGGCAGGTTGTGCGCTTTTTAAAAAATTCTGTATGGTATTTGGTTTCTTTGCATTCTTTGCACGTGGTATATAACCTGCTGCTGAATATAGAGAACACTTCATAAATTGCCGTCTTTTTCAGCTCTACAGCATGGCGGTATTTAACAAGAAGATTGGCCGTATTGATAGAGTCAGCCAATCCGCTGTGCCATTTGCCTTCCATAGGGATTTCTCCTAATTCAATTGCTTTTTTCAGCCCTAAAACGTGATTTATATCCGACAGAGCCCGAGAAATAGGAAGCTGGATATCATTGTAATTTTTTACCCAGCTGACATCAAATCTATTAACTATATAGTTATGCTGAATAATATCCAAATCTGACCTGCTCCAGCTGCAAAGATGATAATCTTCTTCGCCTATCCACTCTTTTAGCTTCTTTATGGCTTTCTGCAGAGAAATAGCATTTTTCATTTCTTCCTTATTCATGCCGATCATTTGGCGGGAACTCTTGGGTATATAATTACCAGGAGGCATAACATATTGCTGAAAAACATCAATAGCTTCTGATGCATGAGCTTCCATGTCTATCTTTACCGCTCCAATTTCAATGATATGCCGCTCTTGTCCCTTTTGATGAGTTCGAATGGTTTCCAAATCAAAAACAATTGCATTCATGACATAAACTCCTGACTATAAATTTATTGCAATATATAAAAAAGCAGCCTTTAATCAAGGCTGTGAATTTTTTTAATAAATTTAATTATAGCACACCATCTCAAAAAGAACGTAACGACATCACATAGTTTCAAAATTAGAGTAATCTTCCCTCTTAATAGAAAGTGGTTAAACGTTATAGCTGAAAATATCAATATGCATATAGGCAAAAAAGCAGCAGCTGCTGATTTTTACGGAACTTTTACAACAAAAGGAACAACGAAAACCTGTCCATCCTGCTGAAATTGTCCCCATATTTTATAAGTTCCCTTTTCAGGAAATCTTGTCATGAAAGTAACCTTTGACTTTTTCCAGTCTGATTTCATCGGATGAATATGCAGGTAATGGTTCCAATCATCACTGATTGCCACACAATGCCCCATAGCTCCTAAATAAGGCTGCAGTCTGGCAGGTTTATTTGTTTTCGCATCTCGAATCTTAAAGGTCATATTCAGATTCATGCGGGCCATAACATGATCAAATGTTAATGTTACTTCTTTTCCATCTATAGTCTTGGTTAAGGATGTGTCTGGCACAATAGGCTTGGCCGCAGGCTTTTCACCTGAGATATGCAGCACATGCTGGGCTACGCCATTATCGCCGCTTCCCTTAGGTGTAAATTCGGAGATGAGTTTGTAGTCCCCGCCTGCGGGAAACGCGGCAGATATATCAAAGCGGCCATTCCCTTTATAAACAGGATGAATATGCGAGAAGTATGTAAGATCTTTGTTAACAATGATTAAGTGCATCTTTTTTTCATGAACAGTATCGAATTTCTGAATAAGCTGGCCGGACTTATCTTTGATAAAAATAGAGATCGGCACCTTTTTATTTGGTTTCATTACAGTTGGGGTTTTCCAGTCCGACTTTGTAGGTGTAACATTCATATTCATACTGTTCATATTATGATTCATTTTCATAGGAACGCGAACAGTATTGCAGCCAGCCAATAAACTGCCGCTGCAAAAAAGAACCAGCACTAATAATAATCGATTCAATGATTGTTCCCCTTTCATATATTGTCACTTTATATTATAGCAAATCAAAAAATCGAGGATTTACTATTATCTTTATATCTATAAAGATTGTGATTTGCCGCTATCCTGTTCTATGTCAGATGCTTAAAATGATAGACTTGCATCTTAACATAACAAAACAGGCCATCTTCTTCGCCTTAAAAGAAAATGGCCCGATTTTCATTTGGATATCTTCCGCAAGTCACATGGCCTCAATTGCCTGTTTGACGGTAGCATACACCTTGAATGAAGAAAAGTCAGCACCTGACTCTATTACCCTCGAAGCAAGTTCCGGCCTGATTCCAGTAAAAACGACCTGAATGCCCAGCAGGCGAAGAACTTTATAAACATTGAAAATATGGCTTGAAACAGTTGTATCAATCGTAATTATTCCAGAGAAATCTATAATCAGACAACTAACATCATGAGCAGGGATTTTTGGAATAACGGTATTAATCAAATGATCCGCTCTGTCAGAATCAATCGATCCTATTAAAGGCAGTACTGCAAGTCCATCCTGAATCGGCACAATTGGTGATGAAAGCTTATCTATTTCACTTTTAGCCGTTTTCAATATTTCCTGATTGCGGCGTTCAAAAGCAAATACTGTTTCATTAATGCTCAAATCCAGCATATGATTGACTCTTTTTAGAATGAGAACAATCTCATCTGTATTAAGCTGATGCTTGAGTCCGAGTTTTAGAAAATAATCTGCAAAAGCTATCCTTGTTTCTGGATACCGAAGGAGAATATCAGATATATGCCCGCCTGAATAGGCAGTTTTTTCGCCATTTTCCTTACTCCATTTAATCAGGCTTTCAGGTACAGAACCTTCCGTACAGGTAATGGATTCACCCAGGAATTCAAGAAATTCTACATACATCACCCGTGCATCATCTATATCTTTTGCAGGAACCTCAAAATCAAATTTATTTATAATTTCCTCAACAATACCATCTGTTAATATATGTGCATGTTCTATCAGGTAGTTTGCGATCACAGATAATTTATTCAAATTTAGGTCACGTCCTACTTCATTTTAATAATCATGTGCAAAGCGGAAAAATGAAAACGCCTTTGATAGTTGTTAATATATTCATAACATATTTTTTTCAAAGTAGTAAATAAAAACATGCAGAAAAGTTATTCAATATTTCACTTTTAGTACTAAATAACCCGTAATCTGCTGAAAAATTGTCCATTAAAAAGTCTTTCCGGCTACATTAAAATGAAAAGACAAAGCAGAAAATTCCGCTATGTCTTATGGCGTTTGCATATTTCCCAATCCCATCAGGGCTTTCTGAAGGTTACCCTTTACTTCGATATCTTTAAAATCGATTCCGATATTTATAACAGTCTGGGCAATTTCTGGACGGACACCGGTGACAATTGTCTTCACTCCAAGCAGCCTTAAGGCATCAATTACCTTGAAAATTTGATCTGCAACCATTGTATCCACAATCAAGACACCAGACAGGTCCACAATTAAGTGAGATAATTTTAGCTTCCCTGCCTGCTTCAAGGTTTCTTCCATTAATAAGGCCGCTCTTTCTGTGTCTATATTCCCGATTAATGGAAGAATGCCGACTCCCTGTGTAAGGGGAACAACAGGAACTGATAATTCTAAAAATGCACTTTTGGCATTTTCCAGCGTTATTTGATGATAATTAATAAAAGTCAAACTAAAAAAGTAGGCTGCTTTATCTAACAAGGGGTCAATAATGCTCCCAGCTTTGAGAACCAAATCAGCTGACATCCCTTTTTCATTAATCCCTTCGCTTACTGCTTTCCATATGCTTTTCCGGTATGCAGCTGTATCGAGCAACGCTTCATCCAGTGGAATGCCCAGATTGAAAATATATTCTCCGGTTTCCTTACCCCATTTTGCAAGCTTTGCGTCCATTGCTTCTTCATCATACAACTGTTTAAGGGCATCACCAAACATGCTGATTAAACCATCCCTCTTTTGAAGGATTTCTTTTTCAATATTAGCAAACTGTTTGCGTTCTTCCTCAGAGACTCCCTCTAGTCTGATTTCATTTACTTCTTTCACGATAGCTTCTTTATTTTTTAAAATTAAATTTCCTAAGTAATCTAGATCAGTTTTCATTGTTTCCTCCAGGGGAAAATTTAAATATTGCCTATTTATATAACAACACAATACTAAAAAAATGTCTATGTTAAGTTAAAGCATACATTCTATATTCCCGGATGGCCTTTTTAATCTCCTTCAAGAGACAGAAACCTTTTGAATAAATAGAATTTTCGATAAATATTTCTTTTCAGTACATTTTTTCGGTATAATAGATCGTATACTAAATAAAGGGGGACTCATTATTATGACAAAGACTCTGCTAAAAGGCCCCTTTAAAGCTGACCATGTTGGCAGTTTTTTAAGGCCGGAAAGAATAAAAATCGCCCGTTTGCAAAAACAAAACGGGGAATTAACCGCTGATCAGCTGCGTTCGATTGAAGATGAGGAAATTATTTCTCTCGTTAAGAAGCAGAAAGAGGCTGGATTATCTGCCGTATCGGATGGTGAATTCAGACGCGCATGGTGGCACTTTGACTTTTTAGCCGGGCTGGACGGTGTTGAGCTATATGAAACAGAAAGCGGCATCCAATTTAATGGTGTCGAGACGAAGTCACATGGAGTGAAAGTGACTGGTAAAGTAAAATTCGGGAATCATCCCATGCTTGAAGACTTTAAGTTCCTTCACAGGCTGGCCGGTGACCATATTGCTAAATTTACCATTCCTAGCCCGAATATGCTTTTTTTCAGAGGGAAAGTCGAAAAAGAAGCGTATCAGCAAAAAGATGAATTGTTTTCTGATCTGGTTACTGCCTATCAAGATGCCATAAAAGCATTTTATGATGCAGGGTGCCGCTACCTGCAGCTTGATGATACTTCTTGGTCGGTTTTTTTCTCGGATTTAGGACAAAAGCAGATTGTAGATAAAGGGTTTAATTCTGAAGAGCTTGCAGAGCTTTTCGCACGCTGCATCAATGAAAGCCTCGAAGGCAAACCCGAGGATATGACCATTACCATGCACATCTGCAGAGGCAATTTCAAGTCTTCATATACAGCAAGCGGAGGGTATGAAAACGTATCTGATATCATTTTTGGGCAATTAAAGGTTGATGGATTGTTTTTAGAGTTCGATGATGAACGTTCAGGCGGATTTGAACCCCTGCGCTATGTAAATAGGAAGGATCTTCAAATAGTATTGGGTCTGATTACTTCTAAACATGGCGAACTGGAGGATCCCCGGAAAATTAAGCAGAGAATTATGGATGCTGCACAATATGTGGATCTTAATCAGCTCTGCTTAAGCCCTCAGTGCGGGTTTGCTTCTACTGAAGAAGGAAATCTTCTTACAGAAGAACAGCAATGGAACAAGATCAGGCATGTCGTTTCAATTGCCGGAGAGATCTGGAAATAACCCTTCTTCTACAAAAAAACCTTCCAAAAGTCATATTTGGAAGGTTTTTCATCTGCATCTTTTAGAGAGTCTTCTCATCATTTGACGGCAAATAAGCCATCCCCTGGCTTACCAGAGTGTCATAAGGAATCGTCACGACAGACCAGCAATCATCACAATATTGGTTTCCCATATTATTGTAGACAATTTCTTTTTTTCTTTTACACATAGAGCATTTCATTGGTAATCTCCTTATCATTTTTCAGAAGTATGCCCTAACAGCCTGCACTTTAATCAGCATGACCTTGCTATTTACAAATACTGAAACCCTTTTTATGTATTCCATACAATTACTTATATAGAGAAAGGAAGAATTAATCAGAACAAATTCAGGAAGAATTCACCATTCGTTTTTTTCTGTATCTGCTAATATAGCCTAAACCCAGAATCAGTACAGTATGTAAGCCTGAAACGAAGGAAAATGCAGTCGTTAGCCATATAGAAACGAGCCGGTTTGAAACGGAGTATAATAAGGAAATGAAAAAGAATGAAGAAAGGAAAGGGAAAGGAATTACACCTATTTAATCTCTATAAACCAGACACCCAATTCATCATCAAAATATGGATGTGATGCAGACTGATAGGTTTCTTTGTCATCATCTTCATATAAGAAGGGCTGGCCATCCGGATGAAACATTCTAAAATGGTCTCCTGCCTTTACTTGTTCATAATGGGACTCTGTATAACTTCCATCTTTATGAATTTCGAATTTTTTAGGTTCTAATATATCCATCAGTTAACACCTCCTGTTAGTGTTATGCCTTTTTAACAGATATTTTATACCTTGAGGCTTGTTGACAGGCTTCTTTCAAGTACACAATAGCAATTCTGTAAAAGCACTTGAAGCTTACGGTTTTGGGGACAATATAGAACAAGCATTAAACAATGCAAGCATAAGTATCAGTTAATGACGTTTTTGCAGCATAAAAAAAGCCTTGATTTCTCAAGGCTTCATGTTTAAATATTTATCAAATATGAACGCAGAGGATTTCGCAGTCTTCATTTCCGTCATTATACGCAATATGCTCATGCCCTGCCGATATAAATATTGTTTCACCCTCAGAAATCCTGTGTGTTTCACCTGTAGTTTCCGTTACAATGGACCCGTTTGTGATGATTGAATAAACATTTTCCCCGTGATCTGATATTTCAGAAAGAGGAATACGCTTACCAGGCGGAATAATATTTTTGTGCAAATTCAAATTACCGGTTAAGGCACAATGTGAAAAAACGGACCTCATGGAAACAGGAGCCTTCGGATCTTCTTGAAGTGTTTCGATTGATAGTACTTGCATGTAATTCCTCCTCCTTAAGATCATCTTTAGTATAAAGCAGTAAATGTGTACTCTTTATTACCCTGAATAAAGTTTAAATAAACTTGTATTTCTAACAAGCTGACTCACAATGCCTTCAATACTAGTACTTATAGAGATTCAGCTTTCTATAGTCCCTATTATAACAAAATATTTAGATTTTTCAAACTACTAACTTTTAAAAAAAAGCCATTTTAGTATTGCCTGCTGATTTCCGGATATTGACTTTTCCCAAATTACATAGGGGACAACTTTAATATATATATATATATTTACTAGCATTAAGCATGCTTAATCACACCGCTTACGATGAATTACATCTCGGTTTTAATACTTTTGAAAGCCTGTTTGTATCCTTCTAATCCTGCTCTATCAATTAATCCTATGTTTCCGCAGTTCAGGCACCTGTATGGCAGTGTGCCTCCGAAACCTGATGCATGAGACATATAAGGCTCATCTCTCACCCCTTCAAAAATTTTATGCTGATCAGCAAGTTCCCCTACCCCATGAGGAAAATATCTTCCATAAGGCTGTACAGCTCCTCTATTTTTGCAGCGCAGGCAAATGGCATTGTAAGCGACCGTAAAAAGTTCCGTATACTGTTTCATTGAATCACCCCTTAAAAAGTACTGATAACGTATGTATATTTCCGGGGAGGCTGAGACATGTACTTATAATTGACCCCGATGAGGAAAATCAGCAAAAAATTAATAATCTCTTACAGAAATCTTCATAATTTGTTAACAACTATCATGTAACCTGTTTATATTGAGTTAGAAATCATCTCACTCAGTACCCCCTTTAATTATATATCTTTAAATCTGGCCCTGGCATTAGCCGGGTTTTTTTGTGAAGGCTGTTTTCTAAACTTTGTTGCTATGGAACAAGGGGTTGATTTCCGCTACAGGATGCTCCGCTTTCCGCGGTGCATGTGCTGAGCCTCCTCGACATGCGTCTGCAGGGTCTCATCTGTCACGCTAATCCCGCTGGAGTCTTCGCACCTTTCGCTCCAATCAACCAGCTTTAACAATAGATTTGCCTCGAAAACTTATTAAATAACAACAACCTTTAAGAAAAGAGCCTTTGTGAAAAAGTATTACATAATGCACGTAAAAACCCGGCTCCATAAGGAACCGGGTTAGGCATTTTTTATAAGCAAGCCGCACTTGCCGTAGTTAAGTAAGAAAGTTTTAAACCACCACTCCTCAAAGTGGGTGTTTGCAAAAACATTCCTGTACGTCCTCCGAGTCAGTGACTGAGGCATGACATTCCTGTTTTGATATAAAACTCCCTATTACAGCTTAAAGGTTAAAACTTTATTATCCATACGTACAACGCAGCTTGTGTATTTATATTACATGATTTGCGGTAAAAGCACAAGGTTAATGATCTGGTAAAATCTTTTACAAAAACCTGCAATATTCAATTCATGCTGGTTAATTTCGTAATGCCTTAATCTGCCTGGTTAATAGGCAATATAAACTTCACCATTCCTGCTGAGCCCAATAGATTGAAAACTGCTGGTAAAATCGGATTCCTCAATGATTTCCCGGTATGCCTTGGCCCACTTTTCTTCACCGCTTCTGAATGCTTCCCTGTTAAGTACAAGTACATAAATGTCAACTTGTTCTCCATTTATTTCCTTTGAGCTTTTTAGGATAAAATCATCACCATATTTTTTCTTAAAATAAGCACTTGCTTCTTCGCTGCTTTCGAATGCTGGCAGCTCCTGATCATCTGCTTCTGTAATTCTTTGATGCAACTTATTACCCTCCTTTAATGAAACAATCCAATTATATATGATTTTGATTGAAAATGGGTGGATGACGATTCATCAAACATGACATGTTTTCAATGATTAAGCACCAGAATGTTTTAGCGGGAGAGTTTAGAAGGTGCATGCCAGTCGTCAGCGCTGTTTTTATGCATGACAAAAAGCATGAATATATTCTCGCAGTATTACGAATACTCATGCTTATAAAGTTTACAATTTTTATATGTGAACGGAATTTTTTGAGCAGTCGTTTTGGCAGGAAGGGATCACAGTATATCTAAATAGTGCTGCAGAACTCTTGGCGGGAAGAAATGCAGAGGCAGAGGGCGTAAGGATAAAATAGTTGATGTGGGCAAAATAGAGTCATGCTGTGCTTGTTTCAGGCAGTTGTACATTGCTTTTCCGCCGACTGAATTGGCAGAATGGATGGTAATGCGGTTTGCAAATAATTTTTCTCTGATCATCATCTGCACAAGCAAAAAACCATTCCTGGTTTTGCTAAGCAAGTCATGATCCAAGGATAAATGCTCAATGCGGAAATTCCGCAGCAGTTCCAGGCATTCATCAATTGTTTCTGCTAAAACATAACCAAGCGGCGCTCTTCTGTGGTCATCTAAGAAAACACTGATTTTTTCCATTTTAACTCCTTCCCTTATACAAGGGGATAGCAAAAAATCGAACATGCCCTGGATAATAATTTATTATTTTATTAGTTCCATACTAACACAATAATTGTTGCATGAACACCCCGTCTTATGATAAAATTTTACTTTTTGTTAAATTATTAATAATTCCAGAGGAGTTTTCTCTAAAATATTCAAGAGGGAATTAAAATATGCCGGGCATGTAATGTTTATGCTAATTTACTAATAGTTCTGCAGATATCGAATATATCTTCTATGATACATATCCGTACTTTGCTATCGTGGCATTTCATATATTCTGCGTATAATTTCATTAATTCTTTTATAAAAATTAATCTCTCGCAATCAACGAATGCCATATTGTTCTCCTTGCATAAATTTACCCGGAAAATTCAATTCCCCCACTACCAGTTTAAATCCTTATTCTGGTTTTACCTAATTTTAAGATGCTTGGCTTTCTGATAGCATATTATATAGCTGAAGGATCACTGGTTCTTTTCCGGAAATTGCCAGCTTTCATTCAGTAATAAAACTGCTTCTTCAATTTCTTTATATCCTGTACACCGGCAAATATTAGAAGAAAGCCATTCTGTTATTATACTTTTATCGGGAGCAGGATTTTGAAGGAGCAGCCCGTGTATATTCATAATAAATCCAGGGGTACAGTAGCCGCACTGAAAAGCAAAATGATCGACAAACGCCTTTTGAATAGGCGAGGCCCCAATTCCTTCTATCGTCGTTATTTCAGAGTCTTCACCTTCTATAGCCAAAACAAGGCATGACTTCATGGGCCTGCCGTTCATCAGTATGGTGCATGCCCCGCAATCTCCATTCCGGCAGCCTGGCTTTGCTCCTGTCAGGCCCTGTCTCCGTAAAACATCCAGCAAAATATCAAAAGCTGAAACTGATATTTCGTACATTCTTTCATTAATTTTTATTGAAACAAGATATGTATGGGCCATTATACATCACCTTCAAGTAAAGCAAAAAAGTCCAGCAGAATGTTTTTCAGCACAAATAACCGGTAGTCGCTTGATCCCTCAATATCATTAAGGACAGGTGCGGGCAATTCGCTGAATGAAGACAAAATCCGGTCCCGGTATGATTTGTTACTGTCATTTAAAACCTTTTCCATTTCATGTGAGCGAAACGGGAAGGAACATAAACCGCTAAAAGCAAAGCGGAGCATATCTCCTTTTTTGATAGAAGCGACTGTCAGCAGCGGGTACCCTGTATCCCACTGCTGCCTCCTTTTCACACTTGCATAGGGCATATTTAAATATTTAGCAGGCGTCGAAATCTGCACTAAAAACTCTCCTTTTTCCAGGAGCATTTCTTTATGAAAAACTTCCAGTATGGGCCTCTTTTTCATTCCATCCCTTGAAGCTAAGTAAACCATGCTGTCTGCTAATAAAAAGGGCAGTATTGCTTCACGGTAGAAGATGTTTCCGCACATATTGCCACCAATAGTTATTTTATTCCTTGAGGTGGCATCAGCAACACCCTTTGCCAATTGGGATAATAGAGGAAAATCCTGTTTTTCATCAAACCTGGACAGGGGAAGTGAAGATCCGATAACAAGATGGCCCTCTGCCATTTCATATACCTTGCATTCGGGAATGTCCTTGATGTCTATAAAGGCATTTGCCGAAATCAGATTAAGGCGGCCCAGCGTTATAATTTCCGTCCCTCCATTAAAGAATATGGGTGCTTTACCTTTGGAATCTAGAGTGTAATATAATTCCGCAGCTTCCTGAATGGTTTTCGGCTTGTAGTACTCACGGTCATATGAAATCAATCCCTCTTCCTCCCGTTTTTTTCCTCCAGATATATTCAGGAATTAATGGAAGCCGGGTCAAAGAAACTGCTGCCGCCAGGGATAAACTGTTCCCGAGCGCTGCAGGCATGCCAAGAATCCCATGCTCTCCCATTCCTCTTGCGCCGAATGGAGCTTCTCCGTGCGGCGCTTCAATAAATTCGCAAATATATTCGGGTTCTTCCCCAAACCTCAGCGGCCTGTATGTCCTAAGCTGAAAATTAAGGACACGGCTGTAATCATCAAAGTAAAAGGTTTCCCTTCCGCTGAAGGCAAGGCCCATGCTCATGGCACCCATTAACTGCCCTTCTGCCATTTTTCTGTTTAAAACCCTGCCAGCGTCCATAACCGAAAAAGCCCTTCTGATTTTATAGGTGTATTGACGTGTATCAAACTCAACTTCGACTCCCTGTGCACCTACTTCCCATTCAGGGCCCGGGTTGCCTTCACCTGTCTCCTGATCTAAATATGTTATCCCCCGAAGCACATAATGGCCTTTACCAAGCAGCGGTCCTCCAATTGTATTTCCATTAGGAAAGGTATAGCCATTTACGATGTCCTTGAAATCTAAGCCAGCATCAGGTTCACTTTTTAAGTACACTCTTCCGCCGCCAATTTCAAAATCCTCTGCCGGAGCTTTCAGCACACAAGAAGCAATTTGCTTTAATTGTGCTACTATATCTTTCGCAGCCTGTTCCGCTGCCCTGCCTGCCATCAAAATTCCACGGCTTGCTACGGTTTTCCAGTGCTGCGGAGTGCTTTTGGTGTTTACACCCATTTGGACATGGACTTTTTCAATATCAATTTGCAGTATTTCTGCCACTATTTGCGCCAAAACTGTTTTCGTTCCAGTACCAATTTCAACGACTCCCGAAATAAGGTTAACACTGGCGTCATCATTAAAGGTTAAGAAAACACCAGATCCCGCATTCACATCAATTGTAGAATTTTTCCACACACAGCTTATTCCTTTTGCAATTACTTTATGATCGCCCGCCGGAATCAATTGGCCTTTTTCCCATTCCATGGCGATTTTCAGCCGATGAATGCATGCAGGCAAATTCCCGACGTTACTTTTATTCAATCGTACCTGTGTCGGTGTGGTATGCCCTGGCATGATACTATTCCTTTCTCTTAAATCAAACGGATCCATATTCAGCTTTTTTGCAAGGATATCCATTGTCCTCTCAAAGGCGAATAAAACTTCTGAATGGGCAAACCCCCTAAATGGCGAAGCATAGGGGTGGTTCGTATACATGCACAGCGAGTCACAGCTGATATTTTCAATGTGATAAGGTCCCGTACAGTCAACTGCTCCCGCCCGGCTGAGATCTGCCGCTTTATCTGCATAAGCTCCTCCGTCCCATAAATAGAAAAGCTCCGCCGCTTTAAGCTTGCCGTCTTTTGTACACCCGATTTTCACCGTAGCATCAAGGCCAATATGGCATGGCGATGTAATCATATCTTCTTCACGGGAATTCATCACCCTGACAAGACGGCCGCCTACAGCCCTTGAAGCAAGATAAGCTAAAAATTCAAGCTGTATGGAAGCTTTCCCCCCGTATGCTCCGCCAACAAGCGGTGTATTTACTGTAATTTTCCCGCTCTCGACTTCAAAATACTCGCTGATCAAACGCTTTATCATAAAAGGGGCTTGTGATGAAGAAGTAATGATTATGCTTCCGTCGTCTTTGATTTCGCATAGTGAGCATCTGGTTTCCATCGCCGCATGATCAGAAGGGGAAAATGAGAAATGTTCTTCGGCACTCACATCACAGCTTTCCCAGCCTTCTTTCATGTCTCCCTTCCTGATTTTAGACACGTTTGCAATATTGGTGCCAGGAACCGGGTATGCAGAAGGAATTTTCTCATACATTCCCAGTCTTTCATGTAAGATCGGAGCTTCCTTATTCAAGGCCTCCCTTGGTGTTTTTACATCAGGCAAAGGTTCATATATAACTGCAATGGAATCTGCGGCAGCCTTCGCGAGCCCTGGTGAATCTCCTATAACTAAAGCAACGGTCTCCCCATAGTAGCGGACTCTTTCATAGGCAATAGGGTAACGGTCCCTGATTTCCTCTCCCGTCAAAGGCAGATTTTCTCCTATGATGACTTTCCAGATGCCCTTCATGTTCAAGGCGCGGGAAAAATCCATCTTCTTGATTATGGCATGTGCATAAGGACTCACTACCTTATGTACATGAAGCATTCCCGGTCTCCATTCATCTCCCGTATACTTCGCCTTTCCTGTTACTTTATCCCAGGCATCTTTCCGAAGCACGTTTTTTCCTATAACATCCAATCCTTCTTTCCACCTCACTTATAAGCCTTATTAATTTTTTAGTTCTGTGCCAATAATCTGCCCTCGCAATAATTCAGCATTTTAAGACTTGCACATATATCAATTTATGCAAAGTCCTGGAGGCAAATGATAACGAACCTTGAAAAGAGCCATGACAGTACAGCGGAATCATCGGACCAGCCCGTTTTTCAAAAATTAAAGAATGGGTGAAACACACAACTGAAAATCTGCATAAGATGATAGCAGCCCATGAATGAAGTATTAAGTTAATATTCATGGATCATATATTTTACTTAAGGAGTGTTATTATATGACATTTGGCGGCGGACACGGGTTTGGTTCAGGTTTTGCTTTGATTGTGGTTTTATTTATTCTTCTGATCATAATCGGGTGCAGCTGTTATGGAGGATATGGCGGAGCAGCCTGCTAATAATACACGTAAGAAAGAAAGCGGAATTTTCTTGCATCTAAGCTGAGAAGGATTATAATGAAGGTAAACTTGTCTGCTTAGGAGTTGAAAGTGCATGCTTTCTAATATTGGCCTGCCAGGAATAATTTTAATTACCGTTCTTGCATTAATTGTATTTGGTCCAAACAAGCTCCCTGAAATGGGCCGTGCAGTAGGCGCTTCATTGCGCGAGTTCAAAAAAGCGACCTCCAATTTAGCTGATGATATAAAAGAAGATATCAAGATTGATATAGAACATGCTAAAAAGGATGCTGAAAAATAATTCCAAAAGGTACCAAGGCAATGGCCTTGGTACCTTTTTTTGGCTGGACTATTTTTTGTTCAATCATGAAAGGGCTCAGAAAAACAGCCTGTTAACGCCGAATGGTAAATCAGCATAATGTCTTCTTTTTTTAGCGGAAGCGGACTTCTTGCCAAAAGTCTTGTTTGTTTTTCTCCTTCCTGTGACAGCTTTGCAATATTATCGGCCACAATTCCGTATTCCCTGAGGGTATCTGGAATGCCGACATCACAGACTATCCTCCTCAACTCCTCTACACATTTTACACTCGCTTCCTCTTCTGAAAGAAAAGCTGAATAACATCCCATTGCATTTAATATGTCCGCCATTTTTTTCTTGCAGGCTTTACGGACATATCCCATTACATAAGGAAGAAGCACAGCATTAGATTCTCCATGTGAAAGATGGAACTGTCCGCCTAGAGGGTAAGCCAGGGCGTGGACACCCGCAACACCAGCATTAAAGAATGCAAGTCCGGCAATATAGCTTCCATGGCACATATCTATCCGGGCCTGTTGGTCATTGCCGTTTTGGACTGCCCTTCTAAGTGAACGTGATATAAGGCGGATAGCATGAAGAGATAATGCCTCCGTCTCAGGGCTGCTGTTTAAAGAAACATATGATTCTACTGCATGTGTCAATGCATCTATCCCGGTTGCTGCAGTCACCTTAGAAGGAACAGATAAAGTCAGCTTAGGGTCTGCTATAACGGCATCTGCAAGCAAAAAGTCATGCGTGATTACATCCTTCGTTCCTTTAAGTGAAAGAACAGATATATTTGTAACTTCTGAGCCAGTGCCGGCAGTGGTAGGAATTAGGATCTTCGGCAGGCCTTTTTCCCGAATTTTCCTTGTTCCAGTCAGGTTTAAATAATCTGCAGCAGTTCCTTCCTGCACCGGCAGGACAGCAGCGAGCTTTGCCAAGTCCAGTGCACTCCCTCCACCGAGTCCGATTACAAGTTCTGATTTACTGTTTTTCGCATATGCTATCAGCCTTTCCGCTGATTCCAAAGGAGGCTCTGGAACAATATCAGTATACATATTAACCTCATACCCGCTGTCCCTTAAAGGATTTGCCACTTGATCTGTTAATGAAAGCTCATGCAGTATTGGATCTGCAACTAACAAAATTTTTGTAGCCTGAAACTTGCTTACTGCAGGAAGCAATTGGTCCAGCGCCCCCCAGCCGACATAATTTAAAGGGGTAAACACAAGTGCAGCTGACATCTGAATTCCTCCTCTATGAATGAATGCGCTTACATAACTGTTTAGCTATTTGAAACAATTCAAGATGCCCAGTATCATTTCCTTTATTTATTGTTCGGAAGCCGTAAGATTAGAAAAAAACATGAAAAAGACGCCTAGCATATGCTGGCGTCTTTGATGCGTTTGCGGCGAAAAGACCGTTGGGCCACATCCCGAACGTGCTTGAAAGCATGTCTCTCGTCTTATGCAAATTAGCTCATCGCAAGTAATATCTTATCATGCCTGCTGTTAATTTACAAGTATTTTTATGAAAATGATGCATTAAGCAAAACTAGTCCTACAATCCGGTATTCCCGAATAAATATGTACGAGCTTGTTTGTAAAACAATGGATGAGGTGAAAAGTAATGAATGCTATCTTAGGCTATATGATTTTAGGTTTATCACTTGCAGCACCAATTGGCCCTATAAATGCTGCCCAGCTCGATAGAGGAATTAAAAATGGTTTTTGGCATGCATGGATATTAGGCCTTGGTGCGGCATCTGCAGATATTTTTTATATACTGCTTGTATACTTCGGCCTTGTCCATTTTCTCGAAATCCCCTTTTTAAAAACATTTCTCTGGCTTTTCGGCTTTTTCGTCCTCTGTTATACAGGAATGGAAAGCATCATTAAATCCGGGAATACCCAAAATGACATGCGTGATAAGAAGGAATCATTATTCAAATCCTTTTTCTCCGGCTTTTTCATGTCTATATCCAACCCGCTCACCATTTTATTCTGGCTTGGCATTTACGGTTCCGTGCTCGCGAATGCTGCTGAAAAATACGAAACAAGGATGCTTATCATATACAGCCTGGCAATTTTTTCAGGTATTTTTTTATGGGACATTACAATGGCCTTTATGGCAAGCAGCGCAAGAAAATACTTAACCAGCTTTCTGTTACGCTGTATATCGGTTATTTCAGGTTTATCCCTTATTGGATTTGGCATCTATTTCGGCTTTCAGGCTATTAAATTATTATTTTTATGAAAAATGTACATTTAAGGGATTAATCAAGCGAATTGAATTAGGAGATAAAAATACCGCTAACTTAAAAAGGAACGATTTAACTGGAAAGCCGTTGTGAGGTATTATTCACATAGTTTCTTAATAAAACAAATACGGCGGCCAAAACTAAAGATAATAAACCTGCTAGAACGACCGCTGCAGCTGCACCAATTGTAGTGCCTATATTACATGACGATAAAAATAACCCATTAGCGAAGTCAGGTGCTTCAGGAGCTGCAGAAGTAATCCAATATTGATTAATATTAGACCCTAATCCTGCTAATATCCCCCAAATTAAAGTAATGATTGCCATAGGCATAGTAAACTGTCCAGTGAAAAATAAGATGATGTAAATAGCACCCAATACAAAAGGAAAAGCTGTGACAGATACAATGGCACTTTTTGTAAGTAATTTCCCTGCTAAAATGTTTCCAATAATATTTGCAGCTCCGTAGACAAAAAGCATGAAACTAATGATATTTGAAGACATCTTTGTCACCGTTTGAAGATACTCAGCAAAATAACTGTAAACCCCAAAAATAGCTGAATTTAAGAAAACAACAGCTGCTATGGAGAGCCATGTATTTACTTTTTTTAATACGGATAATTGCTCTCCGTAAGTAAGAACTTCCTTGATAGGCATTACTGGGACAATCAATAACGTAGCAATAAATACTAAAGCATTCACAATAGCAAAAAAGGCCATTGCCATGTCAAACGAAACAGTATTATTGAGTAAACTTACGATTGGCACACCAACTACCATACCTGCAGATACACCAATAAATACGTTGGAAACTGCTTTTGGAGCTTTTTCTTTACTAACCGAGTCAGCAGCTGCCGTAAAAGCCAGTGAACAATAAATAGGATGAAAAAAGGCAGGTATGATACGGGCAGCTAATAAAACCGTAAAGCTGGAAGTAAATATAGAGACTATGTTTCCCATCAAGAAAACACCAAGGGTAAGCAGCATTACCCTCTTACGTTCTATGCCCGAAAACAATAATGGCATCGAAGGACCCGATATTGCAACAACAAGGGAAAAAAGACTCACCAGCAATCCTGCCTTGGATATACTGACATGAAAATGATCCGCAATAGCAGGCAATATTCCTATAACCCCCATTTCAGTGTTTAATATGCCAAAAACTCCTATGGTTAAAATGAAAATCAATAAAGTATTTGGTTTAGCCAAAAAAACACTCCTATCTCTACTTATGTGAAATCATGCTGCTTAGAAGCAGGACAGGTGAGACCTAAACAGGCGCAGCCAAAGAGGCTCACCGGCTGCCCCGCGGAAAGCGAGCACCCTTACGGAAATCACACCTTGTTTCTTAGCAGCAAAGTTTACGAAAACAGCATAAACGAAAAAACGTACTACCTAATAGAGAAATCGGTTTTCGAGGCTAAATGCATTAAGATTTAGTACCAAATTCTCCAACCGTTTTGTTAATAATAATTCGTGAATTTCCCAACCGTTTAACTTTTTAGCTGTATTGGCAGTAAATGATTTATTATTTCACTTTCCCAAACATCCATAGCAGCAATAGTTATTCTACTTTGCTGTATTCATGATCTGATACCGGTTCCAGCCATTCAGGTGTACCTGCAGTAATGGCTATGTGTTCAAACCAGCTGTCCTTTGCAGCGCCATGCCAGTGCTTTACACCATCATGGGTGACAATAACATCACCAGCTTTTAAGTGCTGAGCAGCCTTTCCTTCTTCTTGGTACCACCCTTCCCCTCCGGTTACTAATAAAAGCTGAAATCCATTTCGATGTATGTGCCAATTGTTCCTGCAGCCAGGTTCGAAGGTCACATTCCCAACACCAACATTGACTTTTGAATCCGAGATTAGTGTTTTAAGATAGCTTTGCCCCACAAAAAATTGAGCAAATGCTTCGTTTTTCTCTCCAGCAGGAAAAATCACTCCATTTTTTACTTCTTCATATTTTGCCATTTTAACTCCTCCATCTAGCATGTTTTTATTAATTTACTCGAACGGCTGAACAGCATTTATTTCAACTCGGCACATGTGTATAGTTTTAACGCATATTAACTATTTACCATCACCTGTACGTTGTTCTCTAATGCAATAAAAAAAGAACTAGCGAGTAAATCTGTTTACTTCATTTTCCCGCCAAACACAGGGAAGAAGCTATGCTCACCATAATTCTTGATAATGTCTATATTTTTAAGAGCCGCCATATCTGCGTCAGTAATTGTAAAATCAAGGTCTGCATTGTTTTTCATATGAACTGGATTAGCCGTTTTAGGAATAACGATTAGACCAAGCTGAATATTATAGCGCAGGCAAAGCTGTGCAACAGATACTTCATATTTATCAGCAATTGCCTTTACCTCTGTATTATCAAGAATTGCACCGTGTGCAATAGGTGAATACGCCTCTACGAGAATATTATTTTTCTGGCAGAATTCGATGAGTTCCAAAGGAGTATTACTCACATGTGATAAAACCTGATTTATCATAGGATGGATTTTACAGCTTGCAAGAATATTTTCTATATCATCTTGAAGGAAGTTAGAAAGACCGATTGCTTTAACCTTCCCTTTCTTATAAGCATCCTCCATTGCTTTCCACACTTCTTTGTTTTCCCCGTAATAACGGTTCTCTTCGCGAAACTCCTTCCAGGGCTGCGGACTGTGGATGAGAAGCAGATCAATATATTCCAGCTTCATATTAACTAACGACTCATCAATGGACTGCGTAACCTTATCATAGGTCTTTGCTTCTGCAGCTACCTTTGTGGTGATGAAGAGTTCTTCTCTTGAAATTCCGCATGAACGTATCCCATCACCTATCCCCTTTTCGTTCATATAAGCCTGGGCAGTATCAATATGTCTATATCCGATAGAAACCGCATCACGCACCGCCTGCGCTGCCTGTACATCCTCAAGAAGCCAGGTACCAAGCCCTAATTTAGGAATTTCTGTTCCATTTGATAATTTGTAAGTTTGGTTGAACATACCTTTTGTCTCCTCGAATGGATATATTTTGGTAAAACCTTGTCCTAATAATTAATAGGATTGGCATTTATACATGTAATTCTTTTAATGCAGAAAGATAGTTAACTTCTTCTCATTATTTATGGCTATGGCTATAACTGCTGTATTCTTTTTTGCAGAAGTTTTATCACAATAGACGGATTCTTCCTTTTTTGTTATCACTTATTTTCAGGAACCACTTCATTAACACAATTTAATGCGTTTAGTGTTCTTGGAAATCCTATATAAGGCAAACAGTGTGTGATAGCGGAAATTAACGTTTCCTTATCATTACCCACGTTTAAGTTGCCTTGTACATGTGACATCACTTGACTTTCCGCACCTCCAAGCGAACTTAGAATGCAAAGTGTCAGCAGCTCCCTTGACTTCAAATCAAGACCATCACGGGTATAAAAATCACCAAAACAAAAGGCGGAAAGATAATCCTGGATATGCTTTTGATTAGCAGGAGCATTTTCCCGCATTTTTTCAATTACATCACCGAAGATTTCAATTTGAACGGAAAGGCCTTTGTTTAAGCGATTTTCTTCATTAACCTGTTTTGGATTTTCAACAGGTAATGAAATATTATTGGATTTGAAAATCTCATTTACTTCCTGGATGGCGTAAAATGTTTTGGGAAATCCAATGTAGGGTGCACACTGGTAAACAGCCTCTTTAATTTCTACAGGTGTGCATCCAATATTCAGAGCGGCAATTACATGTGTCGTGAGCTGAGCTAGTGTCTGGTTCGCAGCAAGAACTGCCAAAGTGATTAATACTCGCTGCTTGTCATCCAGATTTCCCTGATAAAAAACTTCTCCATAAATAAAACGGCTAAGAATGTCCTGAAAATCAGGATCTTCTGCATAAGTAGCTGGTGTCTCATCTCCAAATAGCTGGTTATATTTCTCGTTCCTCTTTTCAATCCGATCCATACAAACGCCTCCTGTTTGAAGTTCGTGCTTATTTTGCTGGTATTAGCTGGTATTCGTGTTGAAATGGCTGTTTTCGTAAACTTCTTTGCTATGGAACAAGGGTTGATTTCTGCTCTAGGAGTCTCGCACCTCACACTCCAATCAACCCGGTTTAACAACGGGATCGCTTTACAGAACATAGTAAAAATCAACATTTTTCAAGAAAAGAGCCTTTGAAATTGATATTGATTGATTAATCAACATCTGGTTATAATTATAAAAAAGATGCTTATACTTTCAATGGTTAATTGAACGTAAATCGTTGAGTAATCAACAAATTCACGATAATTGTTAAGTATTTTACGAAAGAATGGTGAAAGAAATTGAAAATAGATAGAAGAATAGCCAAGAGCCAGCTAGCCATTAAAAATGCTGTAACTCATTTGATGTCCGAAAAAGGATTCGATGACATTACTATTCAGGATATCGCTGACAGAGCAGATGTTAATCGGGGAACCATTTATCTTCATTACACAGATAAATACGACCTCTTAGATAAGATGATTGAAGAACACATGGACAATCTCAGAGAACTATGCCAGTCGGCAGCTGAAATGACTTTTCAAGAAGGTAATTATGTCTGGTACGAATACTTTGAACACCATTTTCTATTTTTTTCAACTATGTTATCGAGTAAAGGTGCACCCTATTTTCGTACTCGTTTTATGAATATAGTCATTGAAGAGTTTAAAGCGGATGTGGATACAGCAGAAGGAAAAAATCATGGGTTAAGCGACGATGTTATTCTTCAATTTTTTGGTTCAGCTGTCGTCGGGGCTGTGGAATGGTGGTTTAAGAATGATAAGCCTTTGCCAGCATGTGTCATGGCTGAACAAACGGGGGCCTTGTTGGATAGGAACCTGGAATGAGCGTCCAATTTTCTTCGAGAATTAGTGTATAATCCGTAAAACTAAAATAATCACAAAAATACCTTTTTGCTTTACGATAATCATATGTAAAGTTTTTATTATCGGCATTAATCTTGTTCTATTTTTCGCAGAAGTATGAATTAATGAAAATATGCGTTATTGGCATGCAGTTCCATTTTTCCGCAAATTAAGGTAGTTATAAAAGATGAACTACCTTAATTGGATTATCAATTCTTTACCACTATACCAAAGTAAGTTTTTGCTAATTGCAAATTCATAAGGGTTTAATAGAAGTTTTAAATACTTTTAATCTTTTTCATCAAAAAATATATGTTCTGCTTCAAGCGTGTTCCCAGCAGTGACAATTCCAAATGAATATTGCTTTTGCCTTCTTTTATCAGTAGGTGAACCAGGATTAAATAACATACATTTATTTTCTTGTGTTATTTTTGGAATATGGGAATGCCCATAAATGATCATATCCACATTGTCATCCTTAAATGCATATAGAGCTCTCTTTTCTGTGGTCCATTTTTTGCCGTGTCCATGGATGAGACCAATTTTAAATTGTTTTACAGTTAAAATCTGTTTATCAGGGAATTTTTCTAAAATTTGCTCTGAATCTACATTTCCGTAGACGCCTTCCACTTTTCCATATTTGCGCAGCTCATTGTACACCTCTATAGTCTGCCAATCACCTGCATGGATAATCAAATCGGCATTTTCCAGCTCCTTCAATAAAGGGGAGGGAAGTTTTTTTGCTTTTTTGGGCATATGAGTGTCTGAAAGAACAATGATTTTCATCAGAACGCCTCCTCTCTCTGTCATTTTACCCGCTGGCAAGAAAGAGAACCTCTTTTTCTCATTGACGTAAGCTTTTCTGGTTTTTATACTTGATGAACAGAGTAAAGTGAAATTAGGTGAGTATTAGTGGATTTTGATGTTAAATTTCTTTCCTTTTATGTAGTACAGGTAGAAGGAAGCGGAGAGCAAGCTGATAAAAAGTTCAAGCATTTTCAAACCATAGATGAACAGGGATATGAAAACAGTCCGTTAAAGGAATTCCTTGATGGTGAATTGATGAAAGTCTCCAAGAGGAAGGCAGAACGCCATCCAAAAGCGGAACAGGTTCCTACTAAAATTGGCTTTTTCCTTGTAGAAGAAGGACATGAGCTGAATTCCAACCCAAATTATAATTTATTTAACCGGGTCCGTTTTGCGGAAACACTGGAGGCATTTCACGAAGAAAATGAACAATTCGTCCGCTCATACCTTGATACGAGTGCTGTCAGGGGCGGCGTTTTCATTGTGGTTTCAGCCAAATTAAGCAGGTACTTTGATGATCCTTTTGTTTTTCTGCTAAAATGCGATTTCGAACCAAAAGTTGCAAGCATATCAGACGAACGTTCTCTTATCCGGAACGTGGAAATGGCAATTACCACAAAAAATATGAAGTCTATTCAATATCCATATATGCCTGAAGAAGGAATGGTTGAAGAAGCAGAGTTAAAAATCCATCAGGCTTCACATGCCCGCTATTTCGAAGACTTTCTTAAATTTGTGGACTATAAAGAATCCATGCCTGAAATCATGAAAACACAGGTCATGAACATGGTCCAAGAGCATGTGTATGAAACCTTTGAGGACAACAGCGAAGAACTGAAGCAGTTTGAAGAAGACCTGGAAATATGGGAAGCAAGCGAAAAGCGCGAAATCAGAGAACGCCTTGATACCCATCAGGTTATAGAAGCGGTCTCCCAGATTGTCGAGCATACTCCAGAAGCTGAGCTTAAAATGAAGCTTGGAGAAACCGAAATCAAAGGCCCTCTCGGCAGCTTTGGAGACACCATCCATCTCGGAAAAATCAATGGCAAGTATGTCCTGCTCGTGGAATCCGACTCCATCACCTTTGAAAAAGGAGTTTCTCCGATAGAGTTTCATAAGCCGGATGACCTGCAGGAGATTATTGATAAGATTAGCAGGAAACAATACGAAAACTAATGTAATTGTTTTTTATCTTCGCCATAATTCATGGCAAGGATTTTTGTAATCAAGGAATGTTCCTCCACATCCAGCTTCAAGCCTCCCTTATTCTGCCGGGAGGCTTATACGCAGACTTAATAAGTATGCACGTTTATTTAACAAAAGGCTCTTTTCTTAAAGATTATTGTTTTTTTAATTTTTTATGTAAGAAATTTCTATTGTCAAGTCAGGTTGATTGGAGCGTAAACTGCGAGACACCTATATGTATTAGACCCCGCAGGAGCAGCCGAGGAGGCTCACCGCCTGCCCCGCGGAAAAGCGAGCATCCTGTAGAGAAAATCAGCCACCTTGTTTCATAGCAACAAAGTTAACGAAAACAGCCTAACAAAAAGAAGAGCTGACAAAAACAACGTACAACGTGCAAAGAAAGGCATGTACCACATGCAGCACATCAATAACTAGAACCAATGCTTAAAAGCTAAATCGAGAGGTTCCAAAAGGCGGAAGCGAAATATCCGGACAATTTTCTCTTCTGGTTCTGCCAGCTTGAGCTTGGTAAAAAATAGCGTTTGTAATCGAGTTGTATCAGGGCTTTTTCAAGTTTTCAAAATTAATTAAATAAACTTCAGGTTTTTTTGAAGTGGATAATAAAAAAGGGAGGTCTCACTTGAAAAATATTGAAGCGATGAAAAATCCTATAATGATTACAAGGATAAGCATCCCAGTACCCTTCCAGCTTAAACCGCCAACTAAATCAGAAAGATTGCTTCCGTGAATACTGCTTGAAGGACTTTTTACTTCCTTTTGTCTCATTCTTTCTCTTCTTTCTTCCGGCGTTTCTTTGTTTTGGATCATATCCATCCCCTCATTTCCGTTTTTCCGCAAATTTCAGCAAGTAACTAAAATTAACTCACCTTTAAAATATAACATCAAATTTACCCGAATAAACAAATTATTCCCGAGTTATAGCGGAACTGCTCCTATGTGTGTCAATGGCAAGATTTCAAAAATACATGTATCTCCGTCCCAATTCCGATGTCACTTTTCACTTCAATTACATATTTGTGCAAATCAATTATTTTTTTGACGATGGAAAGGCCAAGTCCGTTCCCTCCAATGTCCCTATTTCTCGACTCATCCGCTTTATAAAAGCGTTCAAATATATGCATGAGTGCATCCTTTTCAATGCCGGTTCCTGTATCTCTTATTTTCACAGTGCAGCCTTCCACAGATTTGTATGTCTCGACTAAGATGGTGCCTCCTTTTGGAGTGAATTTTATACTATTGTGAAGCAGATTGATCCATACTTGATCCATCATTTCTTCATCACCAGAAACCGTTACATTCTCAAGTGAGATATCCATATTTATTTCTTTCTCCATCCATTGCGGTTCATTAGCAAGAATAATCCGCCGGAGCTGATGATCTAATCTGTACTCCTTCCGTTCCAAAGGTAAATGTTCTGATTCCAATGAAGTAAGCTTTAATAGATTTTCACTTAATTTCGATAATCTTATGCTTTCTGTTTCGATAATTTCCAGATAATGATTTCGTTGTTCCTGGCTTAATCCTTCATTCTTCAGCGTATGTGCAAAACCGCTGATGGATGTTAAGGGAGACTGAATTTCATGTGACACATTCGAAATGAACTCCTGGCGCATTCCTTCCATTTCACCTAATTTTTCCGCCATATGATGAATGCTATTTACGATCTGATAATAGGGGTGATCATTATCCTTGTTCTCGAGAAACTGATTTTTATAAAAAGAAAGATCAATATTAAAATTTCCTTCGGACATCATCTTCATCGCCTGGATCATTGGGAACAAAAATTTGTTTTGTCTTGATTTAACCCAGTGGATTTTTCTCAAAATAGATATCAAGCACCCAAAGAGGAAAAATCCTAAAAAGGAACTTATTAACTGCCTGATAAATTCCTGCGGAGTTATCTGGAACCAATTATAGCACCATGCTGTAAGCCAATATGCAAAGGACCAGCATATGAGTAACATTGCTGTAACCGCAAGGATACCCAAAAACCGTTTCATAATTTGAGACAGCTTCATTATTTCACCTCCAAACGATAACCCAGTCCCCGGATGGTGGTAATTTTAAAAGGAGAGGACTCATGAGAAAATCGCTGCCGCAAGCGATTTATGTGAACATCAACCGTCCGCTCGTCCCCCTCATAATCAAATCCCCATATATCTTCAATTAATTGTTCCCTTGAAAAAGTTTTATTTTGATGTGTTGCCAGCTTAAATAATAGCTCAAACTCTTTTAATGGCAGTGTAGTCTCTTCATTCCCGATAAACACTTTATAAAATTCGCGATTGATTACGACGTTTCCAATTTCAATATGATTCGATAGGCTAATTTGATAGCGTTTTAGAAGTGCCTTTACCCTGGCTGCCAGTTCAGCTGGAGCGAACGGCTTTACTAAGTAGTCATCTGCACCAAGATCAAAGCCCTTTACTTTTTGAGCAGTTTCCCCTTTTGCAGTAAGCATTAAAATTGGCAATGTATCAGCATAATAGGAACGTACTTTGCGGCAAAACGTCCAGCCATCCATTTTTGGCATCATAATATCAAGTATAATCAAGTCAATTTTATTTTTTTCGAGTAAGGAAATTGCAATTTCTCCATCTGCTGCCTCTACAGCTGA
Organism: Bacillus sp. OV322; assembly: GCF_900112495.1. Taxonomy (GTDB): domain Bacteria; phylum Bacillota; class Bacilli; order Bacillales; family DSM-1321; genus Peribacillus. The sequence goes on along the minus strand of NZ_FOMA01000005.1, from coordinate 211,763 downwards.
TAAGCCTTCTTTAGTGAGGATGACATGTACTAATTCCCGGATATGAGGATCATCATCTACTATTAATATGTTTGCCATGATATTCAGTCCTTCTTTAATCAAAAATTGATAACTGCCAAATCAATTGGCAGTGCTTAGCAGTGGATAATCTTTATTTTACCATTTCTTTTATGCGCGGCGCATATAGGCACGTACCGTCATTGGAGCAAAAACGGCCACTATAGCTGCTGCTCCAATAAGAGAGAGCGCGAAGTCCCAACCTATTATTCCAGAATTAGTTAAGTCTCTTACAGCGGTAACCAGGTGGGAGATAGGATTAATTTTCACAAACCATTGTAGCACCTCAGGCATTGTATTAGCGGGTACAAATGCGTTAGATAGGAACGTGAGAGGAAAGAGAATAATCATTGATATCCCTTGTACACTTGAAACTGTGCGTGAAATGACACCGAAGAAAGCAAAAATCCAGCTTATTGCCCAAGAACAGATTATTACAAGAAGCCCTGCTAGGAGTACAAACTCTAAACCGCCTTCAGGCCGGTATCCCATTATATACCCCATGGTGAACGTGAGTGTAGTTGCAATCGTATATCGTACAGTGTCTGCCAACAAGGCTCCAGCTAATGGAGCTATACGGGCAATCGGCAGTGATTTAAAACGATCGAACACACCTTTATCCATATCCTCCCGAAGTTGTACACCAGTAACAACGGAGGTCGTAATAACCGTCTGGACGAGAATGCCAGGGATTATAACAGGCAAGTAGTTATGCACATTTCCAGAAATAGCTCCGCCAAAAATATAAGTAAACATGAGAGTGAAGATAATCGGCTGCAGCGTGACATCAAATAATTGTTCAGGTGTCCTTTTTATTTTTAGCAGGCCTCTGTATGCCATGGTTAATGAATTTCTTACATTTTTCCGGAAGCTTGTTTTGTTACGAAGCTTGCGGCTTTTGAGTACCTGTATAGTTGTACCGCTCATATTGACTCCTCCTAAATATTAGATTTAATGGATGCAGTTTCTGAATTACCCTTAAAACCAGCATGATTTCCAGTGATAGATAGAAAAACCTCATCTAAAGTTGGTTTTTGTACACTTAATTCTGCCAGCTGAATGCCAGCCTCCCTCAATGCGATCAGCAAATCCGTTACCCGGCCGGCATCTGCCATGGGAGCCGTAATTTTTCCGCCTTCCGCAGATACTGCTGACTGGACATTAAGCATTCGTTCAACAATTAAGCAAGCTTGCTGCATAAATTGTTCGTTTTGAATCTTTAAATGCAAGGATGAAGTGCCGATTGATTCCTTCAGTTCATTTACTGTACCTTCCGCGACAACTTGACCGCGATCGATAACCGCAATCCGGTCCGCTAGTTCATCAGCTTCCTGAAGATATTGCGTGGTCAAAAGCACTGTTGATCCTCCGCTTACTAACCGGCGGATGGTATCCCACATTTGATTTCGGGTTCTTGGGTCTAATCCAGTAGTCGGCTCATCCAGAAAGATAAGCGGGGGCTGGGCGATGAGACTGGCAGCTAAATCCAGCCGGCGGCGCATGCCGCCTGAGAAATTTTTCAATGGACGTTTTGCTGCTTCTGTCAAACCAAATTCCTCCAGCAATTCCTGTGCCTTACGTTTTGCATCTGCACGCCCCAAGCCTAATATACGTGAAAAGATAATCAGATTTTCCGTAGCGCTTAGTGACTCGTCGACAGAGGCATATTGCCCTGTCACACCAATTAATTGCCTGACAAGCTGCGGTTCCTTAACCACATCATATCCAAAAATCCGAGCTGTACCAGCATCTGCTTTAAGTAATGTTGCCAGCATTCTGATAACTGTTGTCTTCCCCGCTCCATTTGGGCCAAGTACACCATAGATCGTACCAGCGCGAACGTTTAGATTCACCCCGTCGACCGCGCGATTATCACCGAAGGTTTTGACTAATCCATGCGCTTGTACAGCCAGCTCCTTACTTTCCAAAATTACTTTGTTGCTTAAAAATTGATTCAATATAAATCCTCCCTCTTCTCTGCAGCTGATTATATAGGAATGATAAACCATTTATATGAACTGAATATGAACTATAAACAAAAAATGAAATATAATCTGCAGCCTATTCTCTTTTCCTTCTAATTAACAAATCTACTCATTTATGTATCCCAAGGTAAACATGATTGTGAAGCAATAATCCATCTTATACCCCGCTGTTTTTATGCCTTAAATGTACCAGTACATTTTTTCGTATAAATCTTTGGCTTTCTGTCTTATAATTTAAAAATCCGGAATAAAAAATTCACTAATCTCCATGCTCCGCATGGAAGCACAAACAATATAAAGGAGATTGATACTTTAATCGCTTTAAACTCCCTAGAGTACGAATTAATCCATGCGATTGTAAAAATTATCAGAAACCTAAAGTATATCAACCAAACTAGTCTTAAAAATAGGCTCTGTTAAAGGTAAATGTTGATATTTGATACCTGTCCGAATTCTTGATAAATTCCAATACAAGAACATTCATTCGGGTGTTATCAATGTGACCACAGCGTTTAGCAACTTGTTAAAGTATGTCGACAAGATAGTTAAGAAGGAAAATCGAAAAAAACGAATAAATGTTTTATAATATTTTTAAGTCATAGAAATGTTGATTATGGAGGTATTTTATATGTATGTAACGATTGCAGACTTTACTCGAGAATGGAATAGGGAGGCAGCGCTAACTCAAAAGGTTTTGGAAGGTTTAACCGATGATTCACTGAAACAAAAAGTTTACCCAGAAGGGCGTACTTTGGGAAGAATAGTCTGGCATTTTACAACAAATATTCCGGAATATTTGGCTCATTTCGGATTGAGAGTGGATGAAGTGGAAAATAAAAGGAATATTCCAATCTCAGCTAAAGAAATTGCTGAAACCTTTAACCATATAAGTTCTTCTGCAATCAAAGTCATTGAAGATCAATGGACAGACGAATCTTTGAAGGAAGTGCAAACTGCATTTGGCAGAGAAGAAACAAATGCTCAAATTTTAATGGGACTAATTAAGCACATCGTTCATCATCGTGGACAAGTTACAATTCTTATGCGTCAAGCAGGAATAAAACCTTTTGGGGTTTATGGACCATCAAAAGAAGATTGGATTCACTTAGGTGCAGAAAATCCACCACTTTAATATAATTACGAACGAGTTTTGTTAGTAATAGGATCGGGAAACCCAATAGTTATAGGGTTTCCCTTATTTTGACCGATTATCAACATTGTAGTTTAACAGAGCCATAAATTAAAGACAGTTAGGGTAGATTTTCTTCTCCCCTAACTTTTAAATGTTTTTCTGTATCCAGAATTCTACAGTTAATTCAACTAGTAGACAGTTTAAATTTATTGACTACGTCTGTGAGTTCATTAGCCATATTGTTCATATTTGACGTAGAGTTCCCAACCAAATCGATTAAATGCAATTGCTCAGCAGACAGTGCACCTATCTCTTCTGTCTTTTGAGAAGAAGATGTAGCAATTACAGACATTTCATCTATTGTTGCTGATATTTGCTCTGCTCCTGCTGACATTTGTTCGACTGCCGCTGTTACTTCTTGTACTTCGAAATCCACCCCATCGTTCTTAACTAAAATGTCTTTAAATGCTGAACCTGCCGATTTAACTAACTCAAGACCTGCACTTGCTTCTCTAACGCCAACTTCCATACCTTCAATAACTGTTTTTGTATCCGTATCAATTAGTTGTATAAGAGTAGAGATTTGTTTAGATGCATTTTTAGACTGCTCAGCCAATTTACGAATCTCCTGGGCCACTACAGAGAACCCTTTTCCTTGCTCACCTGCTCTTGCCGCTTCTATACTGGCATTAAGGGATAAAAGATTTGTCTGGTCAGCAATACCTGATATTGTGGCTAAGACATGTTCAATATCAGAGTATCTTGACGTCATTACGGAAATATTTTCAGATGAAAAACCAACAACTTCTTGAATAACCTTAACCTGTTTAATTGCCGACTCAATTCTGGAATACCCCTTATTGGCTTCAGCCACTGCCTCGGAGGACTTTTCAGAAACACTAGCTGCGCTTTCTGCTATCTTAGAAATTGATGCAGCTAACTCCGCAGTGGCTATTGCACTCTCACTTGCACCCGTCATCTGTGTTTGAGCTCCCTCACTCATCCCGGAAACAGATGCATTGATTTCTATTAAAGAGGCTTTTGTTATACCAAACGTATCTGTTAGTTCCTGAGACAAGGTGCTGACATTTGAAGTCGTACTTTTTACCGCCGAAATGATGGCTCTTAGGTTTCCTGTCATCGTAATTACTGAAGCTAAAAGTCGACCTACCTCATCATTATAGAACGCTTTTACTTTACTGATTTCTTTTTCGGCTGTGTGTAAATCATGATTCGCAATGCTCTCTGCAGTTGCTTGAATCCCTTTAAGAGGGTTTAACAACCTTCTAAGCATCCAGATGTTAAATGCGATGGCGATAATAATGGCAAGTAGACCCACTAGCACTGTGCTAGGTAAACTGGAACTAATAATATTATTGGTTATCTCTTTCACCATTTTGGCGTCTGTGTCCACACCCAGGATTCCGATGACTTTTCCATCTTTGTCTTTGATAGGTGCAAAAGACGATAAGTAGTCCCCATATTTCTTATCATGGACAATAGGTGTGTGGGTTGTTTTACCACTTAATACGGGTTTTATATCCTCATAAGATGTTGTGACAGCAGACTCTCCAATAGGTGAGTACTCCCCCGCTTTTGCGTCGTTTGGTTCACCATCTACTAATATTTTCACTTTATTATTTGAATACTCTAAAGAATAAACATAGAGCGAACCGGTTAGCTCTCTGAAAGAATTCAATTGTTCTCTGACACTTCTGTAAGCATCGTTTTCTTCCTTAGCATTTAAGAATTTTTCATACTCTTCTGAGTTTACCTTATTTGCTAGTGACTCCGTTAAATGCTTACTGTATTGAGATATAGAATCTTCAGTCGCTTTCTTTGTTTTCGAAACGCTTGAAATAACTGATAGTACAAGTAATATGACGATTAATAATGAAAAAATAGATGTGATACGTGAAGCTAAACTTAGAGATGAATATTTACTTTTCAACTGAAACACTCCTTTTATGAAACCTACCTCCTCATAGTTACCTTACCCCCGATAATCCTATGTCTAAGCGGTCAACCTGTTATGTAAAAGAAAGTAACAAAACAATTTTAGTTATTACCCAACTAATATTATCGACTTATTGTGACAAAAAGTTTAATATTTTCAAAAATCAAATGGACATTGCATACAGGCCAGCATATAAACGTTGTTCTTCTCTTAAGATTATGTCACAAAGGTACATTTCCTTTAACACGTTTATTTTTACCTTAATTCCTATCTGAAAGATAATTTGAAGCTTACTAAATATGGATTCTCCGCAGAGCAGTTTACCATCTCTTTATTACGAAGTTACCTTTTATTATCATAAATATGATTTATGCAGAGCATCCATTGAAGTTCATAAGATGCAAAAAAAGAAAGCCGGATGCTATCTGAAATAGCATCTGGCTTTCTTACATTTCATTAATTACGAATAAGGTAATCGAATGCGCCTAAAGCTGCAGTTGCACCTGATCCCATCGATATAATGATCTGTTTATATGCACTGTTTGTACAGTCGCCTGCAGCAAACACTCCATCTATGTTTGTAGCGCCGTGCTTATCCACAACAATTTCGCCGAAGCGGGTCAGCTCAATGCCATCGCCTAGCCAGTCGGTATTTGGCACAAGTCCAATCTGGACAAACACACCTTCTAATTCAACCCGCTGAACAGTTCCTGTATCACGTTCAATGTAGGAAATCCCATTTACTTTATCAGTTCCGGTAATCTCCTTTGTTTGAACATTTTTTAAAACTGTTACATTAGGCAGGCTGTATAGGCGTTCTTGCAGTACGGCATCTGCCTTCAGTTCTGGCATGAATTCAAGAACGGTTACATGTTTCACGATGCCTGCCAGGTCAATTGCTGCTTCAATGCCGGAATTACCACCGCCGATAACTGCCACATGCTTGCCTGCAAAAAGCGGACCATCACAGTGTGGACAATAGGCTACACCTTTATTCTTGAACTCTTCTTCACCTGGTACGCCAACATTGCGCCAGCGGGCTCCTGTTGAAAGGATTACAGTTTTACTCTTCAGGACAGCACCGTTTTCCAATTCAAGTTCGACCAAGTCTTTCTTTTCTAACCTCTTGGCACGCTGCAGGTTCAATATATCTATTCCATACTCTTTAACATGCTCTTCAAGGCTTGCGACAAGCTTAGGGCCTTCCGTATATTTCGTGCTTATAAAGTTCTCAATGCCCAAGGTATCCATAACTTGGCCGCCAAAGCGTTCAGCTACAATGCCTGTACGAATGCCTTTGCGGGCTGCATAGATTGCTGCACTTGCACCCGCAGGACCGCCTCCAACAACCAGCACATCGTATGGATCCTTATCAGCAAGTTCTTTTGCATCTGGGCCATTTCCCAATTTCGCAAGAATTTCCTCAAGTGTCATACGCCCGCTGCCGAAAGATTCCCCATTCAGAAAAACAGTTGGCACAGCCATTATGTCCTTGCTTTCAACTTCCTCTTTGAATACAGCACCATCAATCATGGTATGTGTTATGCCAGGATTAAGAATACTCATTAAGTTCAGTGCCTGAACAACATCAGGACAATTGTGGCAGCTGAGACTGATGTATGATTCAAAGTGAAATTCACCCTTGATGTTTTTAACTTGATCACTTACCTTTTGATCAATCTTAGGCGGCCTGCCGCTGACCTGCAGCAGCGCCAGCACTAATGAAGTAAATTCATGTCCTAAAGGAATGCCAGCGAAGGTAACACCAGTGTCTCCGCCAATACGGTTTACGCTGAAGCTTGGTGTTCTCTCAAGCTGTGTTTTCTCTATTTTAATGTGATTTGACATGCTGGCCAATTCATCTGCTAATTCGAGCATGTCGCTGGATACCGGATCGGTTCCAGTGCTGACTTTTAGCAGAACATCGCCTTCAAGCAATTCAAGATATTGGGCTAACTGTGCTTTTATATCTGCATCTAGTAACATTGATTTAAGCTCCTTAAATTTTTCCTACAAGGTCAAGGCTAGGCTTCAGTGTTGCAGCTCCTTCTTGCCATTTAGCAGGACAAACTTCTCCCGGATTGTTGCGGACATACTGCGCTGCCTTGATCTTGTTAACAAGAGTGCTTGCGTCACGGCCAATTCCGTCTGCATTAATTTCAACTGTTTGAATGATGCCGTCTGGATCGATGATAAAAGTACCGCGATCAGCAAGACCTTCCTCTTCGTTTAATACATCAAAGTTGCGGGAAACCTTTTGTGAAGGGTCACCGATCATAATATATTTAATTTTGCCGATAGCTTCTGAGTGATCGTGCCATGCTTTATGGGTAAAGTGTGTATCTGTGGATACGGAATATACTTCCACGCCCAGTTCTTTCAAAGTTGCATATTCATTTTGCAGATCTTCTAATTCAGTAGGACATACGAATGTAAAATCTGCAGGGTAAAAGCAAACTACACTCCATTTTCCTTTAAAGTTACCTTCCGTAACATCAATAAAATCTCCGTTATGAAAAGCTTTTGCTGCGAATGGTTTTACTTCTGTTCCAATTAATGACATAGTGAATTTCCTCCTAGATGTTTTAATATTTATAATCAACTAGATTATAATAATTATAATTCGATATTTATTATTATATAGAACCTATTATATGTCAATACAAACGCTTTACTATTTTCATATATTTTTTATCTGCCTTTAATGATTAAAATTGCCGCTATATCAGAATTTAAGGACTGCAACCACTATATTACTGTCACAATGAGTAAATCTTTAGGTCCCAATAGTCATCTATCCAGCAAGAGAATCGTATTTAAACATATTATATTTCCAAAAACTAAATGAGAATACAAAGATAAATCTTTTAACTTTTTAAACAAACTAAAGGTACCAAAATAAAAAGAGACCTTGAAGAATATACTTCAAAGTCTCTTTAAGGTTTTATCATTAGCATTAAGTAGAATGTATGAAATTCAATAAAGCCAGAATAACGATCAATAACCCGGCTATTTTATTTACATAATCCATATATGGAGTAATTTTTGTTCTAAGAATGCTGACAGCAAGGCTTAAAATGATCCACCAGGAGATGGCACCCAAAAAAACGCCGCTGATCAAAAGGATGCTTGTCTGCACGGGACTTGAATTTTGCTCAAAGCCAAATCCCGCAAACATTCCGGCAAAATTCAAAATTGTAACAGGATTCGTAATCATTAACAGGAGTGTTGAGGCATACATACGGAACAAGCTGCTGCCATCCAAGTCAGCTGCCTTGTTAGTAGATTTTTTAAAGTATGTTTTTATGCCTAAGTATAGCAAAAAAAGACTTCCAATGATTTTAAAATATAATTGTTTTTCAACTAAAAAGAATGAAATGGCAGAAAAACCGAAAGCAGCGATGCCAGCATAGATAATATTGGCTGTGGCAGCACCTAGTCCTGTCAGGAACCCTGCAGATCTCCCTTTTAAGAGAACCCTTTGAATACATAATAAACCTATTGGCCCTATTGGAGCTGATACAGAAAATCCTAAAATAAAACTTTTGAGCAGCAGCATATAAAATTTTCCCTTTCATTACTTGCCGTTCTGAACTCATTATTATAAATAAAGCCCATTTGGCTGCACATCTTCCCATTTAAGTCTAAATAAAGTACTATCATGAAATTAGAATCGAAGGCAGACTGCAAGTTGTATTTCTCTTTTTAAAGAATACCGGTATATTAACTTGAATTAATCGATTCTTCAAGTCCTATTATTAATCTGGGGTGGCATGCATCAAGTATAGCGCTTACTAAACGGATTAAAAGTTAAGTTGACTCTTACTAAAGCATAAAACGGCAGCGGTGCCGCTGCCGTTTTACTGTCCCGATACTTCACACTGCGGGGCATTTAATGTTCATTCATACTAAGCTATTAAATTTTGCCTTTAACTTCGCAAGAACCCGCCTTCAGAGTTCACAATCTGCCCTGTGATCCACTGGGCTTCTTCACTTGCAAGAAATGCAGCTAAGCGCGCCGCATCCTCAGGTTTTCCCATGCGTCCAGAAAGAAACTTAGGCTGAAGGTGTTCCTTTATTTCGCCTGTCATCCAGCCAGTATCGGTCGGCCCTGGATTAATAGCATTCACTGTAATGCCTAAAGGCGCAAGTTCTGCTGACAATGAAACTGTAAAGGCTGAAATTGCTCCTTTAGTTGCTGCATAAGCCAGCTCATTAACCATCGGCCCTAAAGCCTGCCCTGAAGTCATATTGATAATCCTGCCTGACGCATTTTTCGTACCCATTGATCTGCGGGCAAATTCTGTACATAGCAAAAAGGTTGACCTCATATTAACAGCATATGTATCATCCAGAATTTTTGCATTTAATTCCTTGTAACTGTCTCTTACAGAATGTGCCGCATTGTTTATCAGGATTTGAGGAAAGTCCATTACAGCAGACACCCTATCCATAATATGGGCAGCAGCATCAGGATGAGACAAGTCTATTTCTGCATGATTACTACGTACACCATAATCCTCTATTTCTTTTTGGAAGCTTTCTGGCCAGCCTGTATCTGCAGACCAATGAGTGAAAAAGATATCTGCGCCTTCTTTAGCAAACCTCCTGCAAACCGCTGCCCCTATTCCTTTTTCATGGCTCACTCCTGTAATGATAGCCGTTTTGTCATTAAGATAATAAATACAAAAACCCCCTTTCATAGGAAAGTATTCTATTTATCATCATACTATCTATGCCATATCTTTTAAATAGAAACTGATCTGTTATTCAGAATCTTTCCCGTATCGTTCAACATATAGATTGCCCTTCGATCCTGCCACCGCATAGGAAATATCAGATACTGAAAGTTTTTTCTTTTTCAATTCAGCCATAAGCCACTCTTCACTGAATCTGCTCATCGCCAGATTTTCCGGGAGCATCACGCCATCCATGATTAATTCAATAGGACCACTCCTAAGCACTCCATCCAAATACTGCCTTGACAGCGGCTGGAACTGAGACTTTTTTTTAACGGACAATGTTCCATTTAACTCAAGAATTGCGAAATCTACTTCCTCCACATCGAAGATATCTTTTCCGCGCAGATCCTGCATAAGAGTATCCAATGAATAATCAATCTTTTTCATCGTATTTTCATGCAGCTTTCCATCTTTTATTAAAACTGATGGTGCACCTGCAATCCATTTTCGATAGTTGGAGTTTCTGGCGGCCAGGATGTTCAATATATAAACGATGGCTCCCATTAAAATAAGAGCGATAATAAAATACAAAAATTTAATTTTGATATTAAAAGCAAGATTTCCGCCAATCGTACCCATTGTAATCGAAGCAATATATAAATGGTTCGACCTGTGTGCGATTGCCTGTTTGCCAATCAGCGAAATAAAAATCCAAAGCAAAAGAAAGGATGTAAAGGTCCTGATTATTATTTCTAGAGATCCCTGCATCACTATTTCTCCTTTACTGAAAACGAAAATCTTAGCGAGAGATAGTATGCTTCTATTAATAGATTTTATTCTGCCAAACACACTAAGCAAACCTGCTGCAGCAAAAAACAAGCCAGCAAATATTAATTTGCTGGCTCCAGGTGAGTGTTCTCTTACATTTAATTTCTGCCATTAGATGGCCCTTTATATCAATAAAATGCTCCGGATGTCTTCCTCTGTAAGTGCCGCATTTTTTTTATTTTCTTCAGAATCAATAATATCCTCAATAAGATGCTTTTTTTTCTCCTGAAGTTCATTCATTTTTTCTTCAATTGTACCGCGGGCAACGAGCTTAATTACCTGGACAATGTTTTTTTGGCCAATACGGTGCGCCCGGTCGGCAGCCTGCATCTCTACTGCCGGGTTCCACCAGTTATCATATAAAATGACAGTATCCGCTCCGGTAAGGTTGAGTCCTGTTCCGCCAGCTTTCAGGGAAATTAGGAAAAAGTCACGTTCTCCAGTGTTAAACCTGCTGCAGATGTCCAATCTCTCATCCGGGCGTGTGTGGCCGTCAAGATAGAAAAAAGGATAGCCTTTACCTGAAAATTCCTTTCCTATCAGCTCCAGCATTTTTGTAAATTGGGAAAAAATCAGCACTCTTCGGCCTGTGAGTCTGGATTCTTCTATGATTTGAAGCAGCTGGTTAAATTTAGCAGAGCTTCCTTCATATCCATCCACAAATAATGCAGGGTGGCAGCAAATTTGGCGCAGCCTTGTCAATCCTGCCAGAATTTTGATCCGATTTTTCCGGAGTGTATCTTTATCAAGATGCTTTAATGTGTCATGCCGAAGCTTAGCCAGATAAGCAGCATATAGCTTTCTTTGATCTGGAAGCAGGTCAGCTGTTTCTATAAGCTCCATTTTCCCTGGCAGTTCTTCGAGGATATCCTTTTTCAGCCTTCTGAGCATAAATGGGCGGATTCTCCTGGCAATCGTTTTTCTTGTCAGGTTACTATACTCCTTTAAACCCAGGAATAATTCCGGAAATACAACATGAAAAATGGACCACAGCTCCTCACTTGCATTTTCCACAGGCGTCCCAGTCAGTGCAAAACGGTGATCTGCGTGGATTTTTTTTACTGCCCTGGCGGTTTGGGTAGCAGGATTCTTAAAAGCCTGTGCCTCATCAAAAAATACGGTATGGAAGCTTTGCTTCTCAAACCACTGGATATCTCTTCTGAGAAGAGGATATGAGGTAATAATTACATCCAGTTCACTTATATTGTTTTGAAGCTGGATTCTTTCCGCTTGGCTGCCATCTGATACTGCAGCTTGAATGTCCGGAGCAAATTTCATCATTTCACTGAGCCAGTTGTATGTTAACGATGAAGGACAGACAACAAGTGCCGGCTGCTTCTTTTTTCTGATTACAGGGAGCTCTGACAGGAGATAGGAGATGCTCTGCAGTGTTTTGCCGAGCCCCATATCATCTGCTAAAATCCCGCCAAAACCATATCCTGCCAATGCTTTCATCCATTTGTAGCCATGTACCTGATAATCCCGCAGAATGGTCTTTAGGCTCTGTGGAATCTTAGCATCGAGCAATGCGGGATTGCTGATTTTTTCAAGAAATTGACGAAACGACTCTTCAAGCAAAAAAACATCGCTTTCTCCAGAAGCATCAAGAAAAGCCAGGCTTTTTACAATGGGCATTTCCCATGAACTTTCGAGATCCTGCCTCTGTTTTGGAGCAGCGTTCAAAAACCTGTTGATCTCTTCTATTTCCCTTGTTTCCAGAGAGAATAGTGACCCATTTTTCATCCTGTAATATTTTCTTTTTTCTTCTAAGGCGAGTAAAAGGTCGCGTATTTCTTTTTCAGGAATTCCATCCATTTCAAATGTAAACTCCAGCCAATCTGTCCGTTCTTTCTTTATCCTCACACTGATTTGAGGTCTTGATGTCCCTTTGAAAATCCGGTTTCTGACTGCCGTTGTCGCATAGATCTGCACAAGCTTTTGAAGTTTTGGCACTGCATGATACAAAAACTCATATTCCAGCTCTTCGTTTTGCATAAAATAGCCGCCATCTGTTTTGGCAAACGAGCTGTTCTCCATTACTTCCAAAATAGATTCTTCTTTTTCAATATCTCTAACAAGTAGGGAACCCGGTGATTCCATGCTTTCTAGCGGGTTAATCACTATCCCGCCATAGTGAAATTCTAGCCCAGCAAGCAGGCGATTCTTCACCCGATCCAAATAAAGCTTTGCAATCAGCGGCGTTTTCATAACCTGTGATGTTATGGCTTTTGAAATTTGGACCTGACCCAATTTTTTTAAGCCAGGAACTACTTTCTCAAGAAAAAAACCTGCTTGACTGCCTGAAATCGGAATGACATGGTGTCCGGATTGCTTTTGCATTTGCTGTAATTCACAGAGACGTTTGAAGTCCTCATCTGTCAGCTGAAAGAATTTCCCTTCACAAAAAACAGAATGATAGTCATCCAAAATTTGGACGCTCTGCATGCCATTTATCTTGAGCTGATAATCATTTCCCGAGCTTTCTGAAAAGGCAAATTGCAAAGGAAGTAATTCTTTGGTTATTACAAGTCGATTATAGGCATTCAGCTGATCTTCGAATTTGACCGAAGAAAAATTCGCCAGCACGGGAGCAAGCAATTTCCATGCTGTTGGAGGAATTAGCAATACTTCCTCACTGCTTGAATGAATATATCGATCTGAAGGAGGATTGCTGTATACTACTTTATCGGAAGTCACTTGAACTAAGTGCTGTAAAACAGTGTCTGCTTCTTCCGAAAAGCAATGAAGGGAGGGATTATATATGAAAGAATATGATGAGAAATCCCTTTCCCGCCTTTTTATATCTTCCAAAAAACCATAGATATGATCGATTTTTTTTGAATTCAGTTTCATTTCTATACCAATTACAATCTTTTCATCTGCATCGAGGAGTTTGCATATGAATTCCGTATGGATCACTTGCCTGGTTTCAAAGTGCAGCTGGTGCCTGGTTTGTGGTATTGGTTTTTCGCTGAATAAATCAAGCCAGCCGTTTTCTCCTTCTTCACTTTCAAATCCAGCATGCTTTGGATTTGAAAGTGAAGAAAGGGAATGTTTATGTTCAAATATCGTCAGCAAAACAGCGGCAACATGCTGACACTTCCTTTGAAAGGAAGCAAGCGAGGGACAAGTACAGGAGGTGCTGAAACCTCCGCTTTCTTCACTTTGGACAATTACCCTGAACTCTTCTTTGCCAGTCACCGTTGCTTCACAGCGATCGGTATTGATTGTTTCAAATTCAACTTTTTTTGCTGTGTAAAAAGCCTCACCTCGTTTGAAGGAGACTGTTCCGCATAATTCTTTGATGATTTTCTTTGTTAGTTTTATATTCAAGAGATTTGCTCCTTCCGGTGAGTGTCTGTAACAAAACTAAATTAATGATAAAATACCTGTTTTAAGATAGAGAAATGAAAAAACAACCAAAGGCTTCATTAACTAGACAATTCTTGTAGTTTATATCCTGAACAATTGTAACACAAATAATGATGGCAGATAATACGGCAGCACCCCCAGATTTCCTTGTTTTCCGCAAGTTATTCTGGGGGTGCTAGAGAACAGTATTTTTTTATTAGGCTGTTTTCGTAAACTTTGTTGTTAAGGAACAAGGGGCTGATTTCCGCTCTAGGGTGCCCTCTTACGCGCGGTGCGGGCGGTGAGCATCCTCAGCGGCGCTTTCCGGGGTATCACCTTCCCTCTAATTCTGCAGGAGTCTCGTACAGTACACTCCAATCAACCCGGTTTAACAGCGAGAACATATAAATAAACAACAATCTTTAAGAAAAGAGCCTTTTAATATCAATATTTAATAGAAATTAACTTTGCTTCATGGTTTTTCTTTAAAATTGTCACCGGTTCACCTTTTGATAAACTATCATAATATTCTTTAGGGACGGAAATCCTGTATCCAGAGGAAAGCAAAATTTCGTAATTTGTTTTTTCGACAACATTCATGCCCATTTCTTCTGCTACAATCTCTTTTGTTTTTTTAGCTACGTAAGCTTTTTCTACAGACCCTGACAGTTCCCCTTCTGCAAATCCTGAATACGAAAAGAAAAGGAAAAATCCTGCTGCAAGGTATAGGAAATACACAATACATTTATTCACTTGTTAATCACCAGCCAGTCCTGAAACGGAGTCATGCTACAGAAAAGCATTTTACCTTTAACATGCACCATACATGCTATTTTCATACAGCGGCTGGACATATCCAGTTTTTTACATAATTATATTATGTTTTATTATTCTGTTAGCGTAGCAGCTAAAATATAGCTAGGGCAGGGTCTGCAATTATTAGTTTTTTACAGGAACCTTCACATACTCATATTTTTCTGGATACTGAAGTTCCAGTTTTTCAATCGCAGCTTCAGCCTCATCTTTAGTTTCAAAAACCTCATCTAGTTTGATTGTTTCTTTATTTGTATGTAAGTCATAAACCCGGATTTTGTATTCCATCATAAAACCCCTTTTTCAGAATTTTAGGATTTGCTTTGTATAGTCAGTAAAATCTCCGAGGTGATTTTCAACAATTTGCTGCAGTATGTCTATATTAATTGTCTGATACATGAACAGATATGTTCCTAAAACCCACCATGGCTTTAAGGCGTTTAACTGTATGTTCATCAATAATTAAGGAAACGTGAAGCATATCAAACGAATCTCTGCTGCTTTGAGGCAATCCCAAACTCTGGTCAGCCACAATATGCATAGCCAAGTCGATGGATGCTTCACAGGCTCGTTGGATATTGAGTATGATGGAGTCTTGTTTAGTGAAGTCTTTTAGGCTGCTAGCATCGTTGCCATAAACATCTTGAATGCGTTTCATGCAGCGCTCAATCAAGCTAATCTTATTTAAAATCACATCATTTTTCATATATAGTTAACGCTGCTCTCCTCTTTTTTAAAAACGATTGAGCAGGGTCTTCTTAAGAATTTTCATTTTTCTTTTTTAAAGAAACTTATTTTCATGGTAGTTAAAGTAGAAATCTTCACATCCTTATTAAGTCCTGCCTTTATAAGAAGCAAAGGCAGTACCAATTAGTCCACCAACTATAATAGGGATTAAATTATCCCATTCAACATTCCCTTTAAACAAGCTTATAATAAGAAACGTTACTATCGCACCTAACAAAACAAAATAAAAGATTTATAATTCAAAAAGAAACCACCTTCAAAGGAATTTTACTAGTTCCTTCTTCACGCACATTTAGCCTGCTAGTATACTATGTTTGTCTCTGTATTATTTAAATTAAAAAGCCATTGATATCTATCGACAGCCCTAAAAAATATTATTTACCTCCTACATAAAAATAGGGTTAAAATCTTCCAACAGAATAAAAATTACTAAAAAGAAAGCTGATAGACCCATACAAAGCACTTGAAGGGCGTGCTTTCGATTTGGGGTACATAATTAAAATACCGGTATTATAAATAAACCTATCTTTAAGATTATAATAGAATAATTAGAATAATCTGGTCCCTGATGATAGAGAATATAATTTTCATCAATTAACATTACAGGTATGGCAGTGCCTATAACCCAAATTAGATAAAGAGATATCAGCACAATAAGCTTAGTTTTATATTTCATAATTTAGGCCCTCACTTTTTGTTAGTGCAATCCAATAGGATTTCCATTAATTTCTATGAAATTCCTTTAAAATTAAGAGACTTTATGATATCACTAATATGCTGATATTTTACTGTAACAAATTTTAAATAAGAAGCTTATACCACTACTCTTCAGAAGGGTAGTTGTTTAATTTTGCGCAAATAAGGCAGATTACCTTGTCCGTTTCGATATTACGGCATAAATTAAAGTAAGCTGATCAACCCAAAACAACTCCGATCCAGACATTTACTCCTCTGAAAAGCGCAGCCTAACACCTGCGCTTTTTGGTTGCAAAAATGGACAAAAATCTTGTTAAAAGCCCTGTCCGTCGTGATTGCTTGTACATAGGATAAATTGAGTGACACCAAGAATTTACGAAGGGGTGGATAATATGGCAAATGGATATGGATATGGTGGCGGAAATGGTGGCGGCTATGGTAGTGGATTTGCTCTAATCGTAGTATTGTTTATCTTGTTAATCATCATCGGTTGCTCTTGCTTCATGGGCGGCGGCTATTAATCAATTTGACGGCACAAAGTCTGTTAATGGGAAAAACCCTTATATGGTCTTGTCCCTGTCAAGTAGACAACATAAAAAAACTAAGCAACAAGCGCGTGTCGATATTCAATCGGCGCGCGTTTTTTAAGTTTCTTTTGTCTTCGTTTGTAGTTGTAGTGATAAATGTACTCATCAAGAGCTTGTTCTAGTTCTTCTCCAGAAGTACACTTATTTACATACAATTTTTCTGTTTTGAGGTGGGAGAAAAACGTTTCTACACAGGCATTATTCTAAACAGTTTCCCTTACGAGAATGTCTGCCCTTAATTCCAAACGCATCTAATCGGTTGTTATACAGCTTTGACGTATATTGGAAGCCTTGGTCTGAATGTAAAAAAGCTCCATCAACGTCTTTTTTCTTTGTTTCTCTTGGATAACACCCAACTTACTATTTCATTATTGAAAAGATCCTGGATAACAGATAAATAATAAAATTCTTTTCGACGGATACATAAGTAATATCTGTGACCATCTTCTGTTGAGGTCCCATAGCCTTGAAGTTCCTCTTCAGTCGGTTAGGAAAGAAGACTGACGGACTCTGACCATGACGTTTTCTCTTTTTCCGAATGATTGATTGTATCCCCATTTCATTTAATTCATCTGTTATACGCTCCCGCCCAAATTCCGACTTAAATGTAGTTCTTGGTCTGCCTTTTAAAGGATTTGACACATCCTTTCTTACATCAAAAGGAACACCTTGTTTCCATTTTTCGACCCATACTTTAAGCTGACTGCAATTACGGATCCCCATTTCTTCAGCCAATGCTTTATAGCTCTTTGAACCATTTACATATTTCATAACGGCCTTAAGTTTGAACTCATCTGAATAGGTATTAAAAGTTTGTCCTTTCTTCGCCATAGAAAAATCCCCTCCAAGTAGCACTCTTTTCTTCATGGTAAGATGAAGGTTTTTTTGGATGTCTACTTAAAGGGGACAATATCAACCAGTCCGTTTTTACACTACCTTCATTAAGTTCGTATAATGCTGAGAGTGTCTGAAATTGTTCAGAATTTACACGCACTTGTATATCTAAATCACCCTTTGTAAGGCTATTAGGGACAGCGGAACTTCCAATGTGATGAAGCTTCGGGCATACGTTCTTTAATTAGCTTTTTGTGTTCTGAGAAAGTTTTCTCTACCTTTTCATAAAAAAGACTGTTTTCAAAAAAATTAATTTGTTCCATATTACCCTTCCCATAAGAAATTCTTTACGGTTATTTTATCCTCTCCTTTAACTAAAGGGCCCAAAAATTTGTATAAAGAAAGAGCTGCCTTAAAAACAGCTCTGATCCTAAGCTAAAGCACCTGTTAGTTCATAAAACTGATTGTTGAGTTGACACAAACTGTGCGAAAAAAAGCACAAAAAAGTGCCTAAGATTGACACCTTTCATTTAGTAAAAGTAAAGGTTTCCTTGTATTTTCTGCCCTTAACTTCATTACTGTGCGGTTTTTCGTGCCAACTTATTTCAAATTGAAGTTCACTGTATTTACTCAATATAGGAAAATTCGGAAATTCGAAGGTTTGTCCCTGTTTAAACTCCTTATATTCAAAGTCAGAAACACTTAATCCGTATTTTGTTTCAGTATTTTGTTCATTTCTGTAAGTGTTGAATTCAACATTTTCGAGTTTTTTACCAATATTTGTAATGTTTACATTATATAATTCAACATTATCATTAGTAGTCTTTGCCGTCTCTTTACCCTTTTTTATTTCGATTTTCCATTGATCAGATTGCTTTATAATAGGAGTTTTAAGTGGTTCGTCTACCTCTGCTGTTGCATTTGAAACAATTCCAGTGGCTATAAAGCAAAAAATAAATAATGAGGTTATTAGTTTTTTCAATATTGCTGCCTCCTGTTGTATTAAATCAATTTTTGATTAGTTTTCCTAAAAAAATAAAAAAAAACACATATAACCATACAGTACTATTGTGAAAGCAAACGTCATTCACTGTGCGTTTATACTAAGCTTTTTTAACTAAACTACCTCTCTAGTTCCATAAGAAAAAGGGTGCCGTAGCAACCTCCCTTATTGAAGTAAAGCACCCGTTTATTGAAGAAGAAGATTATATCAGCCTTTTTATTCATCAAATCTGTATCTAAAATTAGCGAAACGCCAATATAACAATGAAACTAAGTACCAACGAGGTGATTACCATTTACTTTTCGCTGCTATATTTTTCTTTTCAACGGGTAATTTAACAAGTGCTGAAGTAGGTGAGCTAAAAGTATCTTTCATTTCGAAGGATGGAAAGGTTGAAAAGGAGGTTTATTCAACAACTGAGGACATATTACTAAAGGTAATTGAACCAAAATTAAATCAGATAATTACTGATAAATATGGCAAACAAATGTCATGGAATATTATTAAAGTAACAAAAGTTTTTTTAATTGCAGACCATACTAAAAAGGAATCCGATATATGGTACAAGATGGAAATTTCAACAAGAGTTAATGATACGGAAAAAAATAATAAAGAGTGTTTTGATACAATCACGCTACGAGTAGATATTCCTAACATGTTTAAAGACTACAGGTATAGGGATACTGATTCTAAAATGAATATTACGCTTATTAAGTATGAATCTATTAAGACAAAAGGGTAGAAATAAACGATTAACTCTAACCGCCAAAGAAGAATACTTTTGGCGGTTGTTTTTATGTTTACCAATTGAACAAATGCACCCGTTTATTTAAGTACAATATTTCACAAAGATAACTTTATTAAAGGATGATACGATACACCATTACACTCTTACTCTTTAGTTTTCCAATACTTATTGGCTTGAATTGGCTTGAATTTGTTTTATACCAATCAAGTGCATTTTTTTCTATTTCCCTAACAAGCTGGTCTTTACCATTTATGTACGATTCAATATCGTATGGAAATTGAAGAGCTAACTTCTCTTTTAAATCGCCATAGCTCACTTTAACATCTGAATGTGTTCTTAAGTAATCCCTGAATGCTAAATGTCTTTCTATTCCATAACTTCCAACCTCATACATATGTACGTGATGAGTTCGATTGTCTCCGCCTTTTTTGAAGTATCTCCGTCCAAGTAGTCCGTTCTCACCTTTAGGTTCATATCCAATGCTCTTCATCTCATTATTAAATTTATCGACAACGTTAATTTCTTCGACAACGGGCATAATATCTATAATTGGTTTGGCTTTCAGCCCTTGAATAGAAGTGCTACCAATATGATGAATTTCTATAATTTCGTTACCGAAAATTTGATTAAGTTTTTTTGATTCCTCAATGAACATAGCAACCCAGTCCACACTATACGGACAGACATTGACTTTCCTCAAAATTCCTCCTCCATTCTTTTACTAAGCTACCCGTTACTTGAAGAAGAAAATGGCATTATCCCCATTGTTGAGGTAATGCACCCTATAGTTTAAGTACCATACTTCACAATCTATTTGATTTCATTCCAAGTTATTATTTCAACATTGCCAATTTCGACTTCTCCCAGACTTAAAAAATGTGGGACGTAGTGAAACAATCCAAATCTATTGCCATTTCTGCTTTCATTTTTGTAATAATCAGATGTAGCTGATGGCAATTCTGGAAGTTCTTTATAATCATAAATATCCACTATCTTAATTTGACCTTCCTCGATAGGTTCCGCTGGACCCTTATATTTCTCTTTGGAGTAAATATAGATAGCGTTTTCATTGTTTTTTAAATATTGAATAGGAATTTTAAAAAAGGGCTGTTTTTCTTTAGTCTTAATATCTAAAGCTGTGATTGCTTGGTAAACGTAATGAGGATGCAAAGGTAGAAAATGTAAAACATCATTCCATAAACAGTTTAGTTTTGGAACTTGTTTTCTAAGCAGTTTGGGTCTCTCAGGGTGGTCAAAATATTTTTAATATATTTCTCATAAAGTTGAGGATAAGGATTCTTCAAAAAATTTAAGGGTATCAACTTCTCCCCTTCCATCTCATTCGGTACCATATGATATACATATTGTTGCATAAACCACACCTCCGATTTTAACCAAATTCTAGATTCACCTTTTATTTCCATACCACCTTCTTGCGCTAAACCGGCCTGTTACTTCAATAAGAAAAAGCTATTCCTCAATATTAAAGAATCTCTACCATTAGATGAGCTAAAAGGTTATGATGCAAGAATTGGTGGAAACCCAGCTCGGCTCCATAACCATAATGGAGTATGTACATCAATTGGTGCTAATCCACTTCCAGCAAGTGCCGTTTCCCAAGCAGTAGCAACCACTTGTCTATCATCTGCTCCACCATTTAAAACTTCCTCTGCACATAAACCTAATTTAACCGAAGCTTTTAAAATGTGTGTATCTGGTGCAATTGTGATTAATTCACGAGATTTCCATGAAACGTTTGTATAACTTTCCAAAACATATAGCCAATAATTAAAAATTTTCGGTCCAGAGAGATAAGGAAAATCTGATTTTCGCGTTCCTTGCATCATTGCCTTTAGAGGAGCGATGTCAGATTGAATAAACTCAATCAATCCTTGCACATCTCCTTTTTCCGAAGATTCCACAAGGCCTTTGGCTACACGTTGCCAAATTTCAGGATGGCGGTTTGGTTGCAATCCTACACGATGAAGGAGTAATGCTTCTCGAAGTCGCTCTGTATTGCTATTAGCTGCAAGAGTCGGATCAAAAATCCATTTGGTATTTGAATCTTGATACGCTTTTACTACAGATTCCCATAACGTGTATGAATTTCTTTGATAATTTAACGCCATTGCCAATGTTAAAACATTCATCATTTCTTCTTCTGTAACAACACCAATCAAAACATCTTCAGGCATTATTTCTCCACCTAAAAGTCCATTTTCGTGCATTTGTACTAAAGTATTTACACTTTTTAAAAAGGTAGCATTATTCCTCACTTTGTATCCCCCAAAAAACTATGTTATCTTAATTAATTCTCTAATTTATGACAGACTCCTTCTTTCTCTAACCTGCCACGTACTGGAATAAGAAAAAACATACTTCTTTCTGTAGAATCGCACCCGTTTCAACTAAATATGAATAATTACAACCCGTTTAATCCAATCGAGTAGAGGGAAAATAAATGTATTATTTTCGCCCCTCTCACAACACCGTACGACGGATCGCGTATACAGCGTTTCAATTTATATCACAGTGTGTACTTTTAGAAAAAGTTCTAAAGCAGAGGGGACTCCCCTCTGCTTTAGCAGAAAAGCTCTGTAGAGATCCTCCTCCACAGAGCTTTCTTCGAATCTATTATGCTTTTAAAAAATTCGAGGAGTGACAGGCACCATACGTTACTTATGCTTTGAAAATAATCTGTTTTTTGTCCCGTCTGTATTAACTCGGAATATGTCTTCATGACCATCTAATTTGTAGTAAATCCAATTATCCAATCCATTTATATCTGATATTTCTTTTTGTATCAATAATTGATTTTTTTCACCATTCTTTTTCATTTTATATAAATAATAGTGATCACCTGCATTCAAGTAATAAATCCAATCTTTATCTACGATTATTGATGAAAACTTTTGATCAGTTATTTTCATTTCCTTACCTTTTTGTTTATCCACTTTATACAAGTGCTCATCTACATCTGTATAATAGAGATATTCCTCATCTGCATCATTAATTACCTGGAAATTTGAAACTGTATCATTTAGTTTTTTTACGTTTTCTCCATTTAGTGACATCGAATATAGTTTTCCTTCTTCACCATCTTCATCTATAGGTTTATAAAAGTAAATATGTTCACAATCAACGTAGAAATTCATTGTAACTTCCGGTTTTGGTGAATATATTTGAACCTTATCCGTCCCGTCCAAGTTCATTTTATAAATACCATTCTTAATCGAATCATAATAGTAAATCTGATCATTTTTTACTTGTACATAGTCAGCACCTTTGACTAATTTTTCTTTTTCTGTCCCATTTAATTTTATTCGATATAACACCGGTATATCCGAGAAAGGCATTACGGTATAATAAACCCATTCCTCCCATACATTTAAATCTCCAAATCCTTTTGACGTGAGCTTTACCTCATTTGTCCCATCTTCTTCTTTAATCATAATAGCATTATTGCTGATAAGAGGAATATTGGAATCATTATACTTCATATAAATTAAAAGGTTGTCCTGCTTAGCGACAAATCCGTTATTGATTAAATTCCCATATGAATTCCCTGTTAAATTAGGCACACCTTTCTCTCCAAATTCTTTATTGTGTTCATTTTCACACCCAATTAATAATAGTATCATCAAAATAACGTAGTATTTTTTCATTCTTTCATCCTTCTCATTAAAAATAACGAGCCATAAGTATATGAGCCCAAATAGGTGATTTAGCAGCAACTGCGTTGTTTACTTTCCATTGATTATTCCATTTTATTGACTTGTTTAAAACTTTCCCCGATACCATTAAACAATTCCTAATTCCAACACTATAGTGTGGTTTTTTCCTTTGAACCTC
This sequence comes from Bacillus sp. OV322, assembly GCF_900112495.1. GTDB lineage: Bacteria > Bacillota > Bacilli > Bacillales > DSM-1321 > Peribacillus. The sequence goes on along the minus strand of NZ_FOMA01000005.1, from coordinate 188,491 downwards.
ATACGCATAATCTAGGGATTTTTGAAAACTTCCTTTAATATATACAGATTTATCAAACTTGTATTTATAACCGTCATTATTCGAAATATACTTCAGAGATGGCTTACTTTTCTTTATGAATTTAACTACCACCTTTGGTTTTGGCCAAGCAATATTACCATCATTGCCAAAATAAAAGTAATACCATCCTTTCCCACTATCCCCTTTTCCATAGATAACTAATGATGTATGTCCAAAACCATTTGCTTCATTTGATGCGGTAATCCATATAGCATCATTACCATCTGGATCTATATAATTCACCGGATTATTATCTGCATACGTATACCCATTCTGTGAAGTTGGGTCATCCTCGTCACCTGGTTGCGGATCTAAAGCCATGAAGCTACCATTCTCTGAAATGGGGATCATTTGAAGCCAGTAAGTCTTGCACATCGTATACGATTCATAAAATCCCTACTTAGGTGGGCATATGAAGAAGGCTATTTGGATCACAACCCAGCCATAAAAATAAAGGAGCCTAAGTTGGGATGAATTTATGTTTTCGACATGGTGCAGGATTGGTGAAGTCGCAATGCTGCTCAACAAAGAGCACATAGATTGGTCCAGCAGATCAGTGATAGTCAGAGGGAAAGGAGATAAAGAACGCGAAGTTTATTTCAATACACGCAGTGACATTTGGTTAAAGCGTTACCTGGCTGACCGGCAGGATCAAGATTCAGCCCTATTTGTCACGGAACGCTGTCCTCATAGGATGAGTACAGCCCAGATACGTTACTTCATAAAGCGAATTTCGAAAAGAGCAGCCTTCAATAAAAATATCCCCCACACCAAATCCGACACAGTTATGCGACTCACGACTCATTTATTAAATAATGGGGCCCCTCTTGAAATAATTCAGACTTTACTCGGACACGAAAAAAGTGAAACAACCAGGGTCTACGCCCATCTTAGCGAGAAAATAAGGAAAGATTTCTACAATAAATTCTTCTAGCGAAGGCTGCTGAAGCAGCCTCCATTACTTTAACTAATGCCCCCGTTAATTTAAGTGCAGTTTTTCACGAATTTTATCCATCCACTTTCATAAATCCTATCAAAATATCCAGTTAAAGAATGCGTAAATTCCAATTACTTCAAATATAACTATTAAAATTAAGATTGATAAACAGCCAAATGTAAGTAATTTATCTTGGAATGTATCTTCGGATTCTTGGAGCAATTTTTCTTTCACTTTATTTTCAATAAGGGGAAATTCCCCGTGTAATTCCATTCTATTTAAAATTTCAACATCGCCTTTAAATTTTAGGGTTCTAGCAATTCTCTTAGGGTCATTTACCATAGATTTTTCAAACTCATTACACACTTTTACCATTTCTGGTGTTTTGTTTTCTTCTAAATACCAGTAACGACCGGCCATCGAAGGATATTTCAATTCAAAATAAATGTCTCCTAATTTTTTACGGAGCTCCAATGCATTAGGATAGGTTGATATTAACCCGTGTAGTCTATCCCTCGCTTTTCCTAAATCATTTTTTTTAATGTCTTCTTCTATTTTTTTTAGCGTCTTTACAGGTATCTTTTCTATAAAAAAGACCTCATTTTCGTTTTACTCCTCTATTCTTACTTTATCGATAGTTTATATTAATCCCTTCTTTGACTAAACTGCTCTTTGGTTAATCAACAAAAAAGTTGCCTAACCAACCGAATGTTGTTCAACTACGCACCCGTTAGTGCAACAAAAATTATTTAGAGAATGTATCAGCCACTAAGTTACTAAATTCTCTTAAATAATAGAGATAATTTTTTCCATCAATTCCTTCATAGTTATATCTTTTGTTATACATCTTTGCAACAACAACATTATATTCAGGAATTACTAATAAAGTTGGACCTGTTACACCTATTATTTGAAAAGCACCTTTTGGTACTCGGTCTCCAATCTCACTTTTTAATGATGGAGTTCCTTGGACATACCAAAACGCACCATTCAATGGTGTTTCTTCACTTTTGTATTCAGGGCTTTGAACTTGTGTTGCAATTTCTATTACTTCTTTTGGAACAATTTGTATTCCATTTATATTTCCTCTTCTTAGATGAAGATTTCCCCAATATGCAAATTCTCGAGCAGATACATAAAGGTTAGACTCAGTTCCATCATTTGAATTCCCCAGTATAGATGTCGCCTCTTCGTTAGGATTTACAATGACTTTAACTAATTTCTCATTTTCTTTTGTTTGCCAACCCGTTTCCTTATAACCTAAAGGTGAAAAGACTCTTTTATGTAACAATTCAGGAATACTTTGGTTGTATAATCGTTTAATAAGTTGTGTCATCATTAACACATTAATCCCTCTGTACGCCCATCCTTGACCTGGATCGAACTCTCTATAAACCGTTCCATTCTTATCCTCATTTAAACCATGAGAATGAGTAATTAAATTTCTAATGGTCGTTCCGCCAAGTAGTTCTTTATCGAATTCTTCAAAGTAATTTACTGCATAATCATCAAGACTTTTAATTTTACCTTCATGGATTGCATATGCAACAGCTAACCCTAAATAACTTTTTCTCGCTGATGCGACATTAAACTGTGAGAATTGAGTAATAGGCGATGAACCTTCTGTATTGGAGTGGCTTCCGCTGTAATGTTCTATTACCATTTCATCATTCTTAAGTATAAGCAAAGCCGATGCAGAGCTGTGATTTTGCTCCTTTATATCTTCAACCCATGTAATTAATTTTTGATATCTATTATCCAACATTTTGTTCTCCTTTCTTTCGAGTTCTTTTATTAGATTCACCAAAAAGAAGACTAATCCTTCTTCAAACTGCCCCGTTAGTGCCATAAGAAAACGGCTGCTTAAGCCACCTCCCTTATTGAAGTAAAGCACCCGTTTGTTTAATAAGATTTCATGATATTTATTGAAAGTTGTCTATACCACTTAATATTCTAATGCTTTATTAACTGATTCAATTGCATGTATTTCTGCTGTATCGAATAAAGGAACTTCTGAATCCTCTTGTTTGACTAATAATCCAATTTCCGTACATCCTAATATGATTCCTTCAGCACCATTTGCAATTAAGTCTTTGATAACTTTCTTGTAATAATCCCTTGATGATTGCTTGATGTTACCTAAACACAACTCTTCATATATAACCTTGTTAATCAATTCTCTTTCAGTATTATTTGGAACTAAAACTCTAATTCCGTTAGATACTATTCTGGAATTATAAAAATCTTGCTCCATAGTATACTTAGTGCCTAATAATCCCACCGTTGTAATATTTGATTTTTTTATTTGATTGGCAGTTGCATCAGCTATGTGTAAAATAGGAATTGTTATCTTTGCTTCTATATAATCAATTACTTTATGCATCGTATTTGTACAAATTACTATTAATTCTGCACCTGCATTTTCTAAAGATGATGCAACTTCTCCTAATGTTTTACCTGCTCTTTCCCAATCACCTTCCGATTGATAGCGTTCAATCTCGGCAAAATCAACGCTATATAAAAGACATTTTGCAGAATGTAATCCACCCAATCTGTTTTTTACCTCTTCATTTATGATTCGATAATATTCAACCGAAGACTCCCAACTCATTCCACCAATTAGTCCTATAGTTTTCATAAAGTTCCCCCATATCCACATTGTAATATATCCCAATTATACAATATTTTTTAATGATCCAACTTTTTCATTGAGCTAAACTCCACGTTAGCACAACAACAAAAAAGGATTGCCGCAGCAATCCTTCCTGAACTCAAGCACCCTATAGTTTAAATACAATATTTCACAAACGGTAACAACAATCTTTAGATAAGCCCTTTTGCAAACCCTATACTTTTTTCTACATAACCTCTATTTTTGTAAAACTTATGTGCGTTAACTCTCTCTGGTCGGTTTCCACTGTTTAGTCCAATACCAGTAGCTCCATTTTTTCTTGACCAATTCTCTGCTTCCGCAATCAGTTTTTTTCCTATCCCCTTACTACGATAACTTGAATTTACAACAAGTACTACTATGCGAACATAACAACCTTCCATTTCATAGTAGTATCCCTTTAAAAGTCCAATCATCCCAACTACTTTTCCATCAAAAGTAGCTAATAAGGTCTTATAATCTGGATTTAATTCTATATTTTTGAAACGTGTTTCCATATTTTCAATTGTAGTAGGATAACCAAGTTGTTCCATCAGAAAAGTTAATTCATTAATATCATTTAAAGTTGCATCTCTGATTTCCACTTTTATATCTCCTTTACTTTAGTTCCACTTTCCATTCACTCATACAAAAAATTCTCCTTTTTTTCACCAGTTAAATTTAGTTCTACAATACATAAATTATTCCTTCTTAAATTAAACTAGCCAGTTTTTAAACAAAGAGTAAAGGCTGTCAAAGCAGCCATCCTTGTTCAACTATCGCACCCTTTACTTAAATAAGCAATGTTATTTACAAGGTATTTCCTTCATAGCTTTTTCGATAATCTTTTTTATAAAAGGTTCTTTTTTCTTTGTATAGGTAGGTCTATCGAACTGATATTTGGAGGCAAGTTCTTTTTTTAAAGATGCATATTCCTCGGCTACTTTGGGGTCTAGCCTAAGATAATCACGAAATAATAACTTTTCAATCCACTCACTGCTATTAAATTCACAGATATGAAGATGGCAAGTACCCTGTCCCCATAAGCCCTTCCTAAAAAACCTTCTATCTTTAACCTCCGGTTTAGGAACATATTCATAGTCTATTTCACTCAAAGGACTAACAAAGTTAGATATTTCATTTAGATCTTGTACACCTACAATAATGTCAATTATTGGTTTGGCTTCTAACCCCTTTATAGAAGTACTTCCAATATGTTCAATTCCAACAGCCTTATCACCTAAAACATCAAGAATTCTTTTTTGTTCATATTCAAATTGTTTTCCCCAATTTGGATCATAATCACTAAGATTAACGATTGGTTTCGGCATATACCTGTTCCACCTTAAAAAGAAATATATCTTATAATTCTATATAGCTAAACGAAAACAAACCTTCTTTAACAAAACTACCTTTTAGTAAACAACAAAAAAGCTGCCTTAGCAACTGTGTGATCTTCAACTAAACACCCGTTAGCGAAATAAGGATTTTTTACTTTCTAACGAATACTGAATATTCCATTGGATTTTCGAATCCTAATCTTTCAGCCAGCTTTACCGACGCAAAATTGTGAACATTACAATCCCAATTGGGTTTCAAATTTCCTTCAATACAATGTTCAATGAATATCTCTGCAACATTTTGAGCTAAGCCCATTCCTCTATACTTATTTTTAGTTGCAATATCAATTTCAGCAAATTGTGATGAACTAAATATAGATGTACATTCACTTACAACGGTATCGTTATGTAGCAAGCAATAACCAAAACCATTCTCAAGAAAATTTGATACTGAACCCCAATATTCCTTATAATAAGATTCATTAAATTCCTGACTTTCAGTAATTATTTTTTCATCTATTCTCTTCACTATAAAATCATTGGGTAATTTCCCCTTTTTTATTGTTAAATATATATCCTTATTAAAATGAAAAGAATATCTATGCATCTGTCTTAACTCATTTTCAAACAACTTATTTATAACTTGATCCCATTCTTTTGAAGGAGAAAACAAAGTGAATCGCTTTTTTTCATTTTTTCTACTTCTAAAAATTTCTAAAAGTATGCTATCAAGACCATTGTTCATTCCGTCTCCACCAACAATAAAAATACCTGAATCAGTTCCAATTAAAACAGTTTTCTTCAATTCATCCATATATACCTGTCCAGGAATATAATTATTTAATACAGAGTAAGCAAATGTCGAGTAAGTTTCATTATCCTTATTTTCCAGTAAATTTATAGCTTTTCCAAAATCATTATTCATACACTGTTCCCCTTTTGTTTTTTGGTTATTCCTCATATTAGTATATATTACTCTTCAACAAACCTCCCTCAATAAACAAACACTTATCTCTTAATTACGCAGTTTTTCACCATATTGCTATCTAACTTTTTTTACCTTACAGATTTGATTAGAGAGAAAAGAACACAATCAAGCAGTTTACGAAGAAAATGAGCGCAAGAAACTAGCCAACCTTCGGTTAATTTCAAAAAGTTGGATGAATAGTATGTACGCACCATTGGATGTCCACATATCTTACGGGGTCTACCCTCCCAAGTTTCACAGAGTCTACGCTCCTACATTCCTTCGTTCAACCTTTCCATAAGGTGGATGTCGGTCATGGTCATGCTGCCCCACAGGATCTAAGTCCTTATGTTAGTTGCGTTGCCGACTAATCCCATGCTAATTTTGTCCGTTCATCTTTTCAAATTTATTTGTTAATAGTTAGTTTTATAGTGATTAAGCTACTATTGGTTCTTGGATAAATGCATGCATATGGGGATGTCCTTCAACATCTTCTCCTCTTTAAACACAAACTGCTTCTTCCCAATAGAGAAGAGTATACGGATGAGCTTATTACACAAAGCAATTAAAGACTGCATCTTTTTCAACGGATTATCAAGCCTTGTTGTGTAATAATGATGCAGAACTTTAAAGGCTTTATTCATAGCTGCTAGAATCATAGATGCCCGAAACAGCAGTGCCCTTAATTTCTTTCGACCACGTTTCGTAATCCTGGTTCTCCCTTTATGCTTTCCTGATGTATTTTCTTTTAAGCTGAGTCCTGCCAGTTTGGTTGTCTGACGAGGATGATTGTATTCACTCAAATCGCCTACTTCAGCGAAGAAACCCGCCACTGTATCGCGTCCAATTCCTGTTATCTCTAACATTTGATCAACGCCTGGAATATCTTGAAGCAGTGTATCCAGAGTTTGGTCAAGCTCTTCGAACTAGGCTTGAATGAGTTCATACTTTTGAATTAACGTTCTTAATTCCATCATAGCCATCATGGCGCCCTGACGAATGCCAATCGAGAGATAGGCGGCTTCTTTTAAAGCTTGAATCTTCTTAATCCCTATACTACGTTTCACTGCTTGCCTTAGATAATCCAGTAATTCTTCATCTGTATATTCACCTATTTCGTAAGGTAAAGCATCGAGTTTTAATAAATGAAGAGCTGCCTTCCCGTTGCTATGGTTAATACCATCTTAAGTAGAACTATAATTTTACGCAAAGATGGACAGCTAATGAAATATTCTATTCCTCATATAAGAAAATATTCTCCTGCTCTCCTTCCTCCTTCGTCCAAGTTTTTCAAGCATCTGATTAATGCAATGAGTTCATGGAATACTCAAAGTAAAGGAATGTGAATGGCTGTGAATGTAACCAGAAGATTTATTAAGGTTATCTCCCATTAGGATGAGAACTTATCAACTTCATTGGATCGATTCGATTCAATTGAAGTTACCAACTAGAATCCTTGCGGTTTTTAAACCAAGAACAGTTATACCATTTTCAATTTGTTTCCGCCCTTTCGTTTGTATGACCCTTATAACTAACGCATCGAATCATTGACTCGATGCGTTAGTTTTTTACAGTTTGTTATAGGTTTCATCATCGACAGACTCTAACCATTCCGGCGTACCTGCCGTGATTGCAAAAGTAAGAGTGTCATCAGTCTTGAGACTCTTAAAAATTTTAATTATATATTTTTGCTGTCAATAAATAAACGGCTGGAAGCAGATATAATTCTAAAAGGGATATCTTGCTGGATTGAAGGTTAGAAATCGTATATCCTTCATAAAAACACTCCTCAAATCATTACTTACTACTTAATACTTAATACTTAATACTCAATTTTATTCTTGTCAAAATAATTTAAACTAAAAAGGCAATCCAATTTTAAAGTTATGATTATCGACCATAAAGAATTCCTTTTATTCAATTTAATTATCTGAGTTTTGAAAACTGCCACCACTAAATAAAACCTCTTTTGAAAGTAAAAGCATCATTTCTTTGTAATGAGAAATGCTTTTTACTTTTTGTCAAAATTAGAAGGGTTTTTAAATTACAATAAAAATATAGTAACAAACAATATTATTTTATTGATTTTATAAAATCGTGTTGTACTTAAATATGTGAGGTGTTTTTAATGAATGTTAAACGAGGTTCAACGACTTTCTTAAAAGTCATTATTTTTCTCATTGGAATTGCGATACTTTCCGTGTGCATATATTGGTTGCCTGAAGCTGCCAGAAGAGATGCGATAGAGCGTCCGGGTGATTATTCGCTATATCCGCTTTTAATATGTGCGTATGGGTTATGTATTACGTTTTATGTGGTGTTGTATCAAGCATTTAAACTATTGACCTATATCGAAAGAAACAATGCTTTCTCTGAGTTATCTCTTCAATCTTTGAAGGTAATAAAAAAATGCATTCTTTCTGTAATTTTCTTCATTTTGTTAGCAATTGTTTATTTAAGGGTGCGTGCTCAATTCACAGGAGATGATGCAGCAGGTCCAATAGCGATAGGTCTAATAGGGATTTTAGTAACAAGTATCATCGCAGCTATTGTGGGAGCACTTCAAAAGCCATTAAAAAATGCCCAAATATAAAGCCAAAAAATGATTAACATTTCGGTTAAAATTAATGAACGAGGTGCTTTTTATGAAACAAGGAACAACGCTCTTTTTGAAGATAGCTGTTCTTCTTATTGGAATCCCAATTCTTGCTTTGTGCATATTTTTAGTGCCCAAGTTCGGGAACTATGCAGCAGAATTGTTTCCAGATATTACTTATATGAAATCTCTCGTTTTAATCGATATGTATACAGCAGCGATACCTTTTTATTTTGCCCTGTATCAGGCTTTTAAACTTTTAAGCTATATCGATAAGAACCAAGCGTTTTCAGAACTATCGGTGAAGGCTTTAAAGAATATAAAATACTGTGCCATAACAATCAGCACCTTGTATCTTCTAGGTATGCCGCTATACTATCTCATGCAAACGAGAATTGACCCTCCAATTATCACATTCATTGGATTGGTCATTATTTTCGCTTCAATGGTTATCGCTGTTTTTGCTGCTGTCCTCCAATGGCTTTTACAAGAAGCGATAAACATAAAATCAGAAAATGATTTAACGGTCTGAGGTGAGGATATGGCAATTATTATTAATATTGATGTGATGTTAGCAAAACGAAAAATGAGCGTAACGGAGCTTTCTGAGAGGGTTGGAATTACGATGGCGAATCTTTCCATTTTGAAAAATGGGAAAGCAAAAGCAGTTCGTTTTTCAACATTAGAAGCGATATGTAAGACTTTAGATTGTCAGCCGGGCGATATTTTGGAGTATAAAAATGACGAGGACACTCAATAATAACAGACAACAAATTTTTTAAAATTAATGGAAGTCGATAAAGAATTTTAAGGGATAGGGATTAAACTATCCCTTCTTTGTAATCCGAACTTTATCTGTTACGGTTACACTGTCCTTAGGAACCTCTCCAAATAGATTTTGAATTAACTCCTTCCAACGAGCTAATTCTTTCTTTTGATTTTCTCTGTATCTTGCCTCATAATCTATCATCAATTTTCCTACTTTCTTTATTAAGCCCTTACTTGAATTTGGGCGACCGACGTCTGAATACATATCTTTCACCAAATCATAAATAAAAGAGAAATCAATGGCCGACTCTATTTTACGAACTAATTGGTCCGCAGGCACCAGTTGATCTAAGGCAATTTCGTTGAATGGTTATGTTTAGAAAGCATCGTTATCACCTCAAGATTGGATTACCTTTAAAACAAAAAAGACTTAGGCAAACCAGTTTTTTCGGGTTTGTCTACAGTCTGAAAGCTCCTCTTATGAGGAGTTTTAATTATGATTATTGATGTCTATTTCTTTTCAGTTTAATTAAAAAGAAAGTTTGTATTCCAAAGCATAGGTAATACAAATAAATAATTTTCTCTACTTCACCAGAGAGTACCCATAATATGTTTGGTACCGTTAATAAAACACTTATTAGTATTTTTTTTAAATGGCAATAAAGAAAAATAATAGTAACCAGGTTATCAGTCCTACACACCAAAATATTAATACTTCTATATTTTCATGAAAAGTATAGCCTTTAGACATAATGAGTAGTTGATTGCAGCATTTGGCATAGGAGGAAGTAACCAAACCAACCTTTTTTTTAGCCTTGAATATTCCTCTATAACTTCCTTTACCTTTTCGTATATATAATTCATGATTTTCTTCGTAAACTGCTTGATTGTGTTCTTTTCTCTCTAATCAAATCTGTAAAGTAAAACAAGTTAGATAGCAATATGGTGAAAAACTGCGTAATTAAGAGATAAGTGCTAGTTCATTGTGGGAGTTTAGAAGAAACCACCCATTTTATGGCAAATAACTTAAATTCTAATGTTATAATTAGGTAAATATTTTTCGATTTGGAGGATGAAGATGCTAAAGAGAAAATATGGAAATCATTCAGAATGGAAACGCTTATGGTGCTTGTATATCAGTCAGCTCTTTAATTATTGCAATCATTCAAGAAAATACTTCAAGTGAAAAAATGGGGAGAGTAATGGGTCTTACTTCTACCGCTTCACTTGGACTAACACCACTTTCTTATGGACTAACTTCTTTGGTATTATTCTTTGGTATTCCGATTACAGATGTACTAATTGTTTGTGGGTGTGTTGTGGTTGTTATAACATGTTACATAATGTGGAAATTTAACTCTGTTAGAGTGGCTGATTAGTTTAATACAAAACTTTTAAAACTAATTCCTAATACTGGATTCAATCATCATCTCTCCCATTGAATGTACTCGCCAATAACCCCTATACCTCCCTGTAGTTCCATAGGTGGAGTTACTATTGCTTTCACTGCAGTAGGAATCAATTAATCAATCCTGATATTAGTTAGAAAGGAAAACAGCTTACTAAAAGTTGGTTTCTTTCTTATGATACGTAATATAAGTACAGACACACTTTTAATTGTGGTGGAACAAATATCGATTTTTGTTTCCCTATCATTTTGCAAATAACAATTTCTATATTCCCTCTGAATTAATCTTCGTAAAATTAGGATTTAGCGCGAATCTTGTCAATTTAACAAAATCAGGAGAGGCCGAGAGTTGTGTGGATGCCAAGCACGTAAGGAAAAATGATCCGCGGACTCTTTCGCAAAATATGGTTATTGCAACACAGGCTCCAGCCCGGCGGCTACGACCACCAATACATCTTGTATCCTTGTTTCCATTGCGCGATCCCCCGGGTTACGACTCCACTGCACGGCAGATCCGAATATCCCCCAACTCGTTACGAGGGCAGTGGCTTCCACGATTTCCGGCGAGGCGGTAGCATTCGATTCTTCCGTCAGCCAGTCGAGCAAGAGTCGATTCAGTTCTTGTTGCATCGCAGTTTCAAACAACGGCTCGTATTGCAGGTCTTCTTCCGACTTCATGAATTCCCGCGTACGTGCAAGAAATTCGAAGACGGACCGAATGAGTTGCCTTAAGCCGCTTATGTTTGCTATCGAGGAATTCGGAAGCTCATCACTCAATTTTCGCTGGAATTTCTCCTTCATCCAGCATTCCAGAAACGCATACTTATTTTCAAAATGCGCGTAGAACGTGGTCCGATTGATCGCTGCGCGAGATGAGATATCCTGCACGGAAATCGAGTAGATACTCTTCTTTTCTAACAGCAGTTCCATAAAAGACTGCATCATGAATTGACGCGTACGTTTGACACGGGGATCGTTGACGTTGATCGGCAAGCTTCGTTTCACTCCTCTTTTTGCATAGACAAACCGACATCAATGCGCATCTGTCGGTTAACCAACGATACACCTCGTTTGATGATTGTACGATTCGCTACTTTCATTTAAGATACATTTTACAGTGTAGTATACCACCAAATCTTGTCAACACTGTAGCCATTTTAATTCAAATGCTTGCCACTTCGATTAATCGGCTGGCAACACCAGAGAAAGGATGTTTATTTAAATGATCGTTATCACCGCGCCCACAAGCCAAATCGGCCAACAAGTTTTGGACAACCTCTATGACAGTAAGGAAACCATCCGTATAATCGTACGTGACCAGTCTCGTCTCTCCCCACGTTTGCTAGAGCGGGTTGAGGTCGTTCAAGGATCGCATGCCGACATGGATATACTAACCAGAGCGTTTAAAGGCGCCGAGAGCGTATTTTGGCTGGTGCCCCCGAATCCACGTGCCGAAAATATCATGAGCCACTACGAGAACTTCACTCGACCGGCTTGCGAGGCATTCAAGGAGCAAGGCGTCAAACGCGTGATTGGCGTCTCAAGCTTAGGTTACGATTTTGGCAAAAACGCAGGCCTGTTGTCATCCGCGTTCGCTATGGACGATCTTATCAAGTCGACTGACGTAAACTATCGGTCACTGCGCATGCCGTTCTTCATGGAGAATTTGCTCCACCAAGTATATTCGCTTAAGAATCAAGGCATGTTCATCATGGCTAATTCCGCCGACCGCAAGCTGGCGACTTGTGCCACGCGCGATATCGCCGATGTAGCCGCCAAACTGTTGTTGGATGATGCGTGGACCGGTCAAGAAAGCGTCTCTGTCATCGGACCGGACGACCTGTCGCCCAATGATATGGCAGCGACTATTTCAAGAGTGTTGGGGCAACCCGTCCGCTATTTGCAAGTGTCTGGTACGGATTATAAGGAGACAATGATGCAATATCGAACGAGCGAAGCATGGGCACAAGGCGTAGTCGACATGGCCGCCGCTCAAAATCAAGGCATTTATGATAATGAGGCCCTTGTTGCGCAGCGAACGCCGACCAGTTTCATGCAGTGGTGTGAGGAAGTGTTGAAGCCTACTTTTATAGCGTGAGAACGAAAGTGTCCTAAAACGAACCTACCAAAGGCTGCACACCCTCACCAATTCCGACACAGTTACGCGACCCATTTATTAAATAATGGGGCCCCTCTTGAAGTTATTCAGACTTTACTCGGACACGAAAAAAGTGAAACAACCAGAGTCTACGCTCATCTTAGCGGGAAAATAAGGAGATTTTCACAATAAATACTTCTAGCGGAGGCTGCTACAGCAGCCTCCCTTATTAAACTAAAGCACCCTTTAGTTACTAGCCTTATAGTTTAAATACATCTCTTCACAAATGACCGACCAAAAGAGAGTTGCCGTAGCGGTTTTTTACTTACCAGTTGTTTAAAGTACAATATCGTACTCCATTCTTTTGGCAGTTTCCTGGGCTATTTGGGAACCAAATAATCTTTTAACAATATGAAATGACATATTGATTCCAGCTGAAATTCCACCAGATGTAATAATTTTTCCTTCATCTATAAACTTAACTCCCCGTTAGACATTGACTTCCGGAAACTCTTTTTCTAATCGTTCATAGCTTGCCCAATGGGTAGTGGCTGATTTGCCATCTAACAAGCCCGCCTTTGCTAAAAGTAAAGCTCCTGTACATACAGAAGTCATAAGCTGTACTTTTGACATTTGATTTATTATCCAAGTTTTCACCATTTCATTATGTATTTCACGTTCCCCAGCCCCTGGTCCGCCAGGTATAACTAAAATATCAGATTGCGGCATTGTATTAAGGCTATAATCCGGCTGTACTTTTAATCCATTCCTTGCTTTAATCATTTCTCCATTTTCTGATACTGTTTCAACCACAAATGGCTTAACACCATCTTTTAAAGTTGCAGTAGATAAAACCTCAAATGGACCAGCAAAATCCAAGACCTCCACCTCATCGAATAGAAATATTCCAACCTTAAATTGACTCATATCCGTTCCCCCTTTGTATCGATAGCTCAATAAGAAAAACGTTGCCGCAGCAACGCATCATTACAAAGATCTTGTTTTATTTGTCCTTCTCGATCTATATGAAACAACAGCAATGCCAATGAAACCTCCAACCACAGGAATTAAATTGTCCCACTCTAACCACTCAAAATTACCTCTAGATAACCCCATAATAATAAACGTAGCAATTACACCTAGACAATACCATACTAAATTCACAGAAAACCTCCTTTAAAGGAATATACTTTATGGAATTTCTACACATTTTGGCTCTTTTCTTTCTTTAACTAAACTTCGTTAGTTGAGGAAGACCATTTTTTTAATTTGGGTTGTTCTCTTTTAAAAATTCAATTAATTCTTCTTCACTGTAGGTTGTAAATATCACCTCATTCGTATCGAATATAACAAAAGCCGGTGCTTTTTCTAATTCAAGAAATTTATATTCTTCATTTGTACCTTCTAATGCGGTTCTTCCATTTATTTTTTTAACATTATATATCTTATTTTTATCTAGTAATTCACGATAATAATCAGCATCTTTTTCCGAAACATCAACAATTAATAAAGCATACTTATTTTTATCTGCTGAAAACAAAGGATGGTCGGGTGTTGGTTCTGCCCCTGATAAATTAGAACACCCAATTAAAAATATTCCAATTATAAAAAACAGTATGATTGTCTTATTGATTTTTGCCAATTTAAATCTCCTCCTCAATCAACCACTTACTAAATATTAACATCTAAAAACCTTCTTTAGTTCAATTATTTTGCTTATTCCACAAACCTGCCCTTTAGTTGAACAAGAAAAAGCCTTACTCCTTATTGAAATAAAGCACCCTTTAGTGAAAGAAGAAAGTATCCAATATTATAGTTTCGCACCACACCACGGACAAAAATCTATTCCGATACTTGACGTTCCACCATCATGGATTATTAAACCATAGTCCTTATCCTTTTCATCGAATATGATTATTTTTTCAGGACATCCAAAAGGTTTTTCATGTATATCACACTTGAAACTTGCATGATAAGCTATATCCTCACAACAATGTTTTTTCATAATTTCATTTCTCCTTATTTACCTAAAGCACCCTATAGTTTATGTACATTTCTTCAGAGTCTGTCTTAAATTTAACTAGAAAAGGCGATGCCTGTTTAAGCATCGCATCCATTCACGTTAACACTATAAGAAAGAGCATTCGATGGCAACCATTAATAGGATTTGCTAATTTTTCCATTCATCGGGTGAGAGTGTGTATTTTTTGGAATTGGTGTAAAATCGTCAGGTAAAATACAGTATACGAGGTGACACGATGGAAGGGGTAACTTGTTACAACATTGGAGATATAATCTTCCAACTGCTTATGCTCGCATTTTTCTTTTTAATAATTATTGCAATCTTCCGTTTTTTACGTTTTAAAATAAGAAAAAAAACAAACTGAAAATCTTGAGAAGAAGATGGATATTCTAATCGATGAAATTAGAAATAATAAGAATAAACAGCTCCCTTTGGTGGAGCTGTTTATTTATGAAGAGATTATCCTGTAGAGTGTTTTTCTTGTTCTACTGACTAAAAAACAAAGAGCTACCCGAACATAGCTCAGGCTCTTCAACTAACACATACAAATGAATTATTTTATAGTTTATTGACTATACAATATACTAAGTATGTGTTTCAACCTCATCCCAGTTCTCTGTACCCATAAGCCAATTAAGTGCATAATGTCTCTCCTGTACTACTCCAATGTTAAGGTCGCCAGGTATGGTCTTACCATCTATTTGTGCCTGGCGGACTGCCCAGTGCATATTGTAAATTAAATCAGCTTGTTCAGCTAATTCTTCTTTTGACCTAATTATCGCTTCAGCGATTAAGGTCTCTCTCGTTCGTTCTGATAATTGAGTTACAGCAAATGGGACATCACATATTGCATTCGGATAGGACAACTCGTCCACATAACCCAGCATCCACAGCAACACCCAATAACCTTCATACTTCCAACTAAAGTGAATTCTCTCCTCCTCACTTACATCATCATTATGCAGAAACTCCTTTTCATTTTTTGTAAAATGATTGATTAAATCATATCTCTGAGTGATTTTTTTCACTACTTCCGACTCCGTTCCCTCTCCTTTTGCGGAAACTATACAAATACACATTGCCCTATTTGCTATTTCTTCCACAGTTCTAATTTGAATTTCATCTTTCAGCACAGGCAAGTTTGAATTGATTGGTATTCCCGCTCTTCGAAGATATTTCTGAGATCTCTTTCTTCTTTTAGTACCATTTCTAAAGAATTTGAACATTGGTTTATCTCCAATCCTTGTATTCTAAAAATTATTTCACCAGCCTGCCCCTTTGGTTAAAGCGTTACCTGGCTGACCGGCAGGATCAAGATTCAGCCCAATTTGTTACGGAACGCTGTCCTCATAGGTTGAGCACAGCCCAGATACGTTACATTATAAAGCAAATTTCGAAAAGAGCAGCCTTCAATAAAAATATCCACCTACACCAATTCCGACTCATTTATTAAATAATGGGGCACCTCTTGAAGTTATTCAGACTTTACTCGGACACGAAAAAAGTGAAACAACCAGGGTCTACGCCCATCTTAGAGGGAATCTTTTCCTCCAACTAATATTCATACAATAATCGGTACTAATGGTTCAGGAAAAACCACTACACTTAAAGGAACGTCAACTTTCAGAAATTTAGCGGTGTCAAAAACAGCACAGAGGCTCTTGTCTTTTCTCGGTCTATTTCAGGCAATTTAAATGTAATTTGACCCACCCTAATTCCTTCCGTGGAAAAAGATACGACTTAAACGGGGGAATTCCTGGTCTTTTTTTATTTCCTTCGTAAGTAAATTCGGGATTTAAATTCGGCATTCAATTTGCCAGCCTTACTTGTTTCTACGTCTATAAAAACGATAGATCCCGCCATACCTACAAGCTGTTTAAAATGTGGCAGCTCGTCCCCCTGCACGTGGAACTCAGGACTTCCTTTTTATCATCCTTTTAGATTTTCTTGAACAAAACATTCAATTTGGCATTAGTCATTAAGTGTGAGCTCCTTTTGATATAATTTTTCCTTCTGATTTTTTTGTAATTTTGTTTAGTAATTTATAGTTATGAAACTCATATATAATTCCAAAAAGTAAATGTTATAATCATTTATATACAAGGTTAATAAGGAGAGAGAATTTTGAAACAATTTTCTTTGAGTCAAAAAAAATGGTGGTTATCGGCTCATATTTTATTTTCTTCAATCTGGTTAGGAGTCACTGTTACTTATTTAATTCTATGCATTAGTGTCTTAATGACCAATGATGCTCAAGTAATAAATGCCTACTATACCAGTATGCTTCAGCTGGAACAAACAGCAGGTAGAGTATCGCTTGTTGGCACGGTTATTACAGGACTTTTACTTTCCATCTTAACAAAATGGGGGTTATTTAGATTCTACTGGATCATTACAAAGGAAATTATTACGTTAATTTGTTTAATTCTAGGATTTATATTCATTTATACTTGGACACTAAATGGTATTCATCTCTTAGAACCATTAATAAATGATAGTTTTATAATGAATCATTACCAACTGATGATATGGATTATAATACAAGTTATTCTTTTAGCAATACTATTCATTATTTCCGTATTCAAACCTTGGGGAAAACGAGTCCAGAGAAGTTAAAAAAGCAGGTGTCTTTAATGGAAATCAACTATTCCATTTACCACCCAATAAAATAAAAAAGGACTGTAGACACCCTCATATTTCATCGAATCTGTCTATAGTCTGCAGTGTTCCAATATATAAGTATTGGAACATCCTATTAATTAAAGTGTGTTATTCAAACACTACCCTTTATCTCTTTTCAAAAGAATACTCCTTGAAAGCAACCTACCCATCGATGAGTTTTCTGAAAGGGTTGCTTTTTTGAAACGTTATGGACTTATTCACGAGACTAGTCTTCCAATTTTCAATTAATAAACATACGTGGTTTAAATTTTCCTTTTCCTTGAATAAAGACCAGTCATGTGTCATATTTCTTTCTAAATAATTTTTTTAATAGAAGGTTTCCACTCTGACAAATCCTCATAAACAAACGTTATATTGTCACATATTTTATCTGCAACTTCATACATGTCTTTCTTGTCATTAGCCGTAAATAAGATATATCCTTTGCGCTGAGTACTGTCTACAATAGTTGGTATGGTATCGCCATCTTTTACTAATAGATCAATTAATACGACTTCTGATATGTTAGCTAACCCTTCATACTTGATTTCTTTTAAGCGGCCAGGTTTTGGAATTAAGCTTAAAGACATAGCTTGACATTTTGAAGGTACACATCTAAATTCATCTATAGTCTCATTAACTAACGTATCGTAATAGTATCCAAATTGAGATATGCCGGTTGTTAGTTCCACCATTCTCCAAATGTTACCGCCACCTATCCTAACTTGAGACTCTATAATTATTGGCTTATTTTGTTTGTCTATTTTTACCTATGTATGAGTAAGGCCGTCTTCCATTTGTATGTCATCGAAAAATAGCATGACTTTTTGAATGATTAAGTTTTTTTGAGATTCATCTATAGGTGCCGGCATAATAGTATAGTTTATTATAAACGTACCTTCTTTAAATACTTCAGCTGATATAGCTAGTATAGAATGTTTTTTGTTATATGAAACGGCTTCGACCGTATAAACTACGTCACCTTCAACGTACTCTTCCACTAAAACAGGTAGTTGAATACCGTTATCCTTAATAAATACCTCTACGTCATTTCCCTTGTCTAGCTTAGATACCCCTTTACCACCTGCGCCAACTGGTGGCTTTAATATAATACTGTCTTTTTTGTTCAAAAATTCATCAATGTCTTTTATGTTGTTGCAAACTATCGAATCTACCGAAAAGTCCTTGCCTGCTATAATTTCACGCATCATGTCTTTATTTCGGGTTATCAAATTAGCGTTGTAAGAAAATCCTTTAACATCAAAAATCTTTGCAATTATGCTAGCCGAATCCAAGGCTGCTTCGTTAAAAGAAACAACTACATCAAACGGTTTCTCTTTGTACAATTCTTCAGCGTAGTACACACACACGGGTATGTTTGTTGTGTCGATTTCTTTTTTAAAGAAACACTCTTCTAAGATAGTTCCATCAAAATATATGTGTTTAAAGTAAGACCCAATATACGAAACAGTATACCTCCTGTCTAAAGCGTCTTGTATAGGCTTTGTCCATCCCCCTATAAATAAAATGTTTGGTGTATTTTCAGTTCCTTTTGATACCTTATACATCATAATCATCTCCTTCAAAATGAACTCGTATATTCAATATCAGTTCCTTTTGCTACGCCTCGCCTCAACAACACCACTAAACACAATGTTGTTCCGAAGCCCCCTATAAATAACGTAGTTTGAAGCCCAAATATAGAAACTAAAAACGCACTTGCAAAACTCCCCAATGCCCAAGCTCCCCAATTAAGCGTACGCTGTACAGCATTCACTCTGCCTAACATGTGACTTGGTGAAGCAAGTTGTCGTATGGTTGCAGCGTAAGGTCCAAATACACCTTCTCCCATACCATGTATGATACTTGCAGCTACTATACCGTAAACAGTTCCCAAATACCCCATTATTGGTATAAGGGCCAGACCGATAACTGATGCAGTAGCGCTATAAATAAGAATTTTTGTATTATTAATTTGTTGACTTTTTTTCATGAGGACCGTATTTCCTATTAAAAATCCCGCCGCAGCTGAACCTACAACAAAGCCTATTTCGAGTTCAGATAAACCCAATACCTTATAAAGGAATATTACTAAAATGCTATTTAGTATGTATTTAAAAAAACCGTAAACAGCGCCACAGCTTACAATTGGTTCCAATACAGGGTGATTTTTAAAATATTTCAACCCTTCATATATGTTTTTGTATACGGATTTTATATTTACGTTTTTTAAAGAGCCCTCTGTATGCGGTTTAAACTTTGAAATAAACAATACAAACACAAAACAAACAAAATACGTTACTGCGTCAACAGCGAAAGAGCCTGTTAATCCAACTATAGTAATAACGATTCCTGCTAGCATAGGACCAATTACTATAGAAAGAGACTCCGAAAGTGCTAGTTGTGCATTTCCTTTTTTTAAGTTATCTTTGTCTGTTAATATTTCCGGTAAGAAAGAAGGAATTGCCACGTTGTATAGCGTGGTAAGCATTCCATTTAAAAACATTAGAACCACCAATAATGAGAACGTTATTATATTTGTTACAGACAGTATGAACACTGATAAAAACAAAACACCTTGACATATACTACCAATTAGCAAAACATTTTTTCTATGAAGGATGTCGACCAAAGCACCGGCTACTAATCCGAAAAGTAGGTAGGGTATGAATATAATCCCACGAAGCATGGCAGCAGTTGCCTCACTTGTTTCCAGCACTTCCAATGCAAAAAGAGGCAAAGCTACTATTGTAAACTGGGTACCTAACAAATTTATAGACTGTCATAGCCAAAGTTTTTGAAAATTAAAATTTTTTCTGTTTTTCATAATACACCCCCATATGTCTGTATCACATAAAAATAATTACTCATTGCTAGATGAAGCTCGCTTTTCCAGATCCAGGAGCAGTGTCTTCATTTCTAATCCGCCCCGATAGCCAGTTAATAAGCCATTCTTTCCTATTACACGATGGCACGGTACAGTAATTAATACCGGATTAGCCCCAATAGCCGCGCCTACAGCACGAACAGCTGCTGGTTTATTTATATCATTTGCAATGTCGGAATAGGATTTAGTCTTTCCATAAGGAATTTCACAAAGTGCATTCCAGACTGCTAGCTGAAATTGCGTACCTACGTACTCAAATGGCACAGTAAAGGTATTCCGCTTTCCTTCTAGATACTGAGTGATTTCAAGGATATAGGGTTCCAGCTTTTCATCATCTTCAACAAGAGGACTTCCTGGAAAACATTTCTTAGCCCATTCGAACAATTCCTCGAATGGTTTGTTCTTTGAACCTATAAACACAAGCCCCTTTGAAGTTGAAGCAATATAAAAATTCCAATCCTTAAACTTTAGTAAAGACCAATAAAGGGTTGGTTTATTCTTTGTTACCATTGTACTTTTCCTCCATTTTACTCATTTGACGAAATTGTGCTGGTGTCTGTCCAGTTTTCTTTTTAAATAAAGTAATAAAATAAGGCGCGTTAGCCATACCCACACATATGGCGATATCTCCAATAGCTTTATTTGTCTGAATCAAATAATTTTTAGCAGCGTGTACTCTGACTTGTTGTATATACTCAACTGGCGTAATGCCTTTAATCTTTTTAAATGTTCGATGCATATGATACGGACTCCCATGGCAAATATTTGCTAACGATTTTAGAGTTAATTTTTCTGTGAAATTTTTATCAATGTATTCAGTAATTAAATCAACCCACTCGCTATCAGGCAGATTTTCATTAGTGGGCTTGCAACGTTTACAAGGGCGAAAATTGGCGCGAAGAGCATGTTCTGCGTTTGAAAAAATGCATACATTTTCTTTTTTCGGAACGCGAGATTTACAAGATGGTTTACAGAATATCCCTGTCGACTTTACAGCGTAGAAAAATTGATTATTGTACGCTGTATCATTATTTATAATTGCTTGCCACTTTTCATCTGTTATCATTTCTGCATCATTCAAAATTCTATGATCACGGCTCTCATTATGTCCGTTATTGATACGATCCGGCATTTATCTCACCTCTTCTTACAATATAATCCATATAAATTCAGAATATACAATTCTATAAATGGAATAGCAAGATATTGAAGTTTATTTTTTAATTAGAATCGTGAAAAATAATTCCAAGACCGTATCGTTCTCCAGAAGTTACCGTGCTTACTCCGTGACGAACCGTATTTTTGTAATATCCATTTTTACCTAGAACAGGTCTATGGTTAGTAGGAAAGATTAGTGCACTGCCTTGTTCTAAAGTAATTACATGTCCCCTACTCTGAGCACGAGGGATTTGTTCCACTAATAGAAATTCTCCACCGTAAAAGTCTTTATCTCGTTGATTTAATACAAGTACTACTTGAAACGGGAAAAATATGTCGCCATATAAATCTTGATGCAAACAATTAAACCCGCCTGTTTCATACTTTAATATTAAAGGTGTCGGTCTAGTTTGTTCATATTCTTCACAGGTGTTCAAAAAATCTTGAAGATGATCTGGAACCTGTTCTGTTTTCTTTAAATAACCCAACCATCGATTCGCTGTTTTGGCCAATTCTAGATAAAAGGACTCTCTTAGACTTTGGATGATTTCAGGTAATGGATAGGAAAAATACTTGTATTCCCCATTCCCAAAGCGATATCTCGTCATATTGATTGTCGTTCTGTATGCCTCTTCCTCATAATACAATTCTATGAATAATTCACATTCCTTTTTTGTTAAAATCGCTGGAAGCTTTGCAAATCCTTGCTCATCTAATTCATTTTGAATTAAATTCCTATTTAAGTTATCGACACGTGTTTTTATATCTTGGACCAATTTTATCCACTCCTATTTACCATTCTTGATAACTAACACTATAACCTCATAAATAGAAAAAAATAAGGTGTTTAGAATGTAATAGCAAGATAACAAAATTAGTAAAGATTATTATGTGATAAAGTAAAATTACAATCAGAGTGAGTTTTTTTAGAATTATCTTGTAAATAGTATAGAAAATCGTAATAAGATGAGGAGAATGAAAAAGTGACATGTCATGAATTCAATGATGTTAATGTAATCACATTACCTGAACATTTCGACATGAATGCTAACCTAGGCTATCTGACAAGGAAAAAAAAGAATGCATGTTCGAAATAGAGAACGATTTAATTACAAAAGTTATTGCCATTGGGGAATTTCGGTCCATAGTATAGGTAAGCGTAATAATAATAAACAAATGGTTGTTCAATTCCTAAATGATTCTAGACCTATTGAAAAGCGGAAATGGGAAGAGATTGTAAAATATATTCATGAATGGTTTGATCTTGATAACGATTTAACGCTATTTTATGAATTAAATGATTGGTTCTTAAAATGGAGGAATCTAGTTCTTTATAACAACTTCACGCTTTAACGTGAAATTTATTTTTACTTTACAAAGTTATGCTTTTTGTGAATGTATCCTGATAGTATTAATTTTAAGAAGTTTGCCATTCTCATCTTCTAGAGAATCTCCTACTTTTAAATCCTTAGTTAGAACCCAATCTTAACCATGAATCCAAAATGAATGCTCATTAGTAGTTTTTATCGTTTTTTTCCTTCCTTAAGAATGTATAACTCTTTAACTTTCGCTGGTAAAGCCATTCCACTTCTTTATATGCTTTGTCCCGGAGTAATTGAGTGAAATGTAGTTCTTTTACAAAATAAAGAAGACTGTAGGAAAACCCGTTTTGGGAATTTGTCTACAGTCTGTGTCAGTTTTAATACCTATATTAAAACAGTGATTATATACGGATTACATGGAATCTTCTAATAGGTTTAGTAAAAAATTTGTTTAGGCAGTTTATACTCCTGTCTGAACAATTGAGTAATCCATACATATTTGGAAATCCCGTTTACTCAGTTCCTAAACCATAAATTTCCTCTGAGAATATGTCCCCTAAACCAAATCTTTTCAAAAACTGATAATAGCTATATGTAAATTTCACTTCCAGTTTTTGTTCTGCAGCTTCAATAATTTCTTTGTCAATTTCACCAACAAAATCTGCATCATCACTATTGTCTTCAATTCTTTGATAAACTTTTTTCCATTTACTTTCTTAATAGAAGAAAAAAGGTATAGTTACATAGAGTTACAGTAAAAACCCCTTCGTATGTAACCTCTAGGAGTCCTCACGAAATGGTTAACGTTCATACGCCCATCCTAAACTATATAAGAGGATAAAGAATGAAAGATAAGGAAATTAAATTGAATGACTTTATTGTTTCAAACTCCGAAATAGCTGAAGGCTTATATGATCAGGTACTTCCCTACACTGAAAGGCTGTCTATAGAGGTTGATTCTGCTCCATCATACGTAGAAACCTTTGTCACGTTTCTTCCTGGAAAAATTAGAGGAGAACTTGAGATAGAACAAGGCTCAGGGCCTTGCTCAGTGGTCATATACCTTATAAGGTTGTTATTTACACCAGGTCCAATAGTGGTTACCTTGTGCCATTACTGTTCTATCTAACCATGTTTGAAAATTATAAGAAAAGATAATAGGATCTAGGGATGTAACCCACATATAATCTTTTTCACCCTTTTTCACTTTGGTGTTATTAATCATTATCATTCCCAAATCTGTATAGTATCCAATTGGGAAAGAGTCTTTTAAGTCGTCTTCCAGGTAAGAATAAAATGCTTCATAAAATGTTTTATAATGAGTTGGGATGTCCTCAACTCTGTACAGCTCAATTTGTCCTTCAAAAACACCCTTAAACAGAGTTATACCATTATAAAGCGATAAGAAGTGCCTGTAATCTTCCGGAAGAATGAATGGTGTTTTATTCTGCAGTTGTTCAAGATTTTTTATCGTTGCAGGTTCATTAAACAAACATTCTGCTTCATAACAATACCCATCTGTACTCTGTATAAGCATTTTTCCATTATTTAATCTTTTTTTTAACCCGGAAAGTATATCAGATATAGTTGAGTCCAATGTAAAATTCCTCCAGAGATATGTTAATACGGCTTAATAGCCTTTAAACCAACCGGTTATATTGTAGTGGTTAGGGTCTCTCAAGACTGGCATAAGATTATCAAAAGCGTTGGTGCCTCATATTCTCTAGGCTGTATATGATGAATATCATACAAGCTCCAGTCTCTAAGAGGATCCCCATAGGTGTCAATATATTGTTTTATATAGGCACCACGTTCAACATTAGTCATCGGAGGGATAGGATTGGTGACACAAATCACAGCAGCTAGGAATCCAGCAATCCATAACAAGAACATATTCTTCGCTCCTTTTCAGCTAAAATCTTAGATTTATTAATATAAATATTATTCGTTTTAATAAACTAGGAGAAAGGCTGCCGTAGCAGCCAGACGATCTTCAACAATCGCACCCGTTAGTTACACCAAGGAATCAAATTCTCAAATTCAGAGATATGTAAATAAGTTCCTAAAGGATCTTTGTTTATGGTTTAATAATTTAAAGGTGAGGTGAAGGAATGTTTTCTAGAAAGATTGTATCTGCGTCTGTTTCCAGTACGTTATTTGCCTTAGTCCTATCCTTTATAATGCCAACCTTTTATAGGGAATCATGCAGTCAAAACTATTTTATTTCAACGGCTGCAATACCTAATATTTTCTTATTGTATTTATTTCCAGCAGTTCTTATATATGGGGTAATAATATCAATTATTAGTGATACAATTGCATAGTTCCTAGCAAAGAAGAGGCATAACCTATATATGGTGCTGATTATTTCTGGGATACTGCACATTCTATTTGGACTTGTACTTATTCCGTATAGCCTTATCGCTGCCATTACATTCTTTATAATCGATAAAATACTAGAAAAGAAAAAAACACAGGCTTTAGCTGGTTACAAGCTTTTCTTTTTCTACTAATTCCAATCTCCCTATGGCTCTTAACTTGGGGTGTTGTCGGGATAGTGGATTGATTATATGAAATTACGAGACGCTTAACAAACACGTCACGGTTAGACATAAGAACTCGAAGTTGTTGAAATGATGCAGAAGTCGGACAAACGATGGCATAAAACCATTCTTCACCATCGGCGATAACGAGTGCATCTTTTATATCGGTTTTTTACTGAGTATTATCTCGATTCTCTTTATTCCTTTTTAGTTCTTAAATCCACTTCAAAAAAATAGTAAATCCATCTTCGTTATTTTAAAATGTAAGAGGATTGCCGACTACGATTCCACGGAAATTCACTGCTCGAGTGTTGAGCGATGTACACACCACAAAACCGAGGTGTATATCGGAAATTCTTTTTTTAAGTTATTTTGCATATCTTGCATTTTAAACTTCATAGTAAAGGTTCCTCCTAAGGTTTTTGAGTTAGATTGGTGTCTATACTCATATCTTACTGAGAGGCTCTGTTTTTTCAAAGTTCAATATAACCATCTAAAGGAATGCTAACGGGGAGTGAAAGAAGGACATTAAACTTAGACATAGAAAATATATTATAAATAAAAGTTATACAGAATGGTCTTAAGGAGATTATTGGATGAATATTTCGTCAACAAAAGATGTTGCTCAAGAAAAGATAACAGAGTTTTTTAAGCTTCATTGGGGAAGTACAAAAATGGTTATTTCAAGTGGTGTTTATGATTGCTGTGAATTAGAGGGTTTTTCTTTCTTGAACAACGAAGAGATTGAAGGCTTAATTACTTATAAAATTATGAACAATGAATGTGAAATTATTTCCTTAGATAGTCTAAAAGAAGGTAGAGGAATTGGTACGGCACTAGTTCAACAAGTAGAGAAATTTGCATTAGAGAATAATTGTAAAGTATTGAAGTTAGTCACGACTAACGATAATCTAAATGCTTTAAAATTTTATCAAAAAAGAGGGTTTATTTTATCTCGAATTATAAATAATGCAGTGGAGGCTGCTAGAAGGATAAAACCTCAGATTCCAAAAAAAGGATTATTTGATATTCCATTAAGAGATGAAATAGAATTGAAAAAGTTTTTAATTTAAAAAAAGTGGGCAAATGGAGGTTGTTGAATTGAGTAGGAGGCGCGTCACCGCGCCGACCTCTCACCCTACGGTACGTACCGCTCGGTATACGGCGGTTCGAAAGTTTATAAAATAACTGTCTGAAGGCTTTTCAATCCATGTTTAACCCAGTATTTGTTGTTCATTGCTTGATGTAATGCCGGAGTAATGGAAAGGCGCCAGTATCACTTACGGGTATTGGCGTTTTTATAAGCTTCCTCCCTCTCTATCCTGAGTTTCCTCAAGTTTTTATATTTTGTTTTCGTTTTCTTCCACTCTTTCCAGCGGCAGGCTCGCAGCCGGCTAATGGTTCGTATATCCCAACACCCATAACGGACTTTCTACGTCTAGTTGATGAATATGCCTGGCACACCAAAACGGAGAGAAAGAGCTTTTGCTCCTTCCCCATTTTGATTTTTTGTTGTTAAAGCTTGTTTAAGTATGTATCTATGTATTTTGTTGCTACTACATTACTTTTATCATTCGTTTTAAATTTAGTGCCAACGTTGAAAAGAGGCATTATTCATGGGTTTTTTGAATGCCGCTTTTATATGTCATATATAAATTTTGCTTGATTTTCATGGTTCCAAACGAGCCT
Source organism: Bacillus sp. OV322 (assembly GCF_900112495.1). Classification (GTDB taxonomy): domain Bacteria; phylum Bacillota; class Bacilli; order Bacillales; family DSM-1321; genus Peribacillus. Next base: position 161,384 of record NZ_FOMA01000005.1, on the reverse strand, counting down.
TCACACCATACTCTCTTTAGTTTTTGGATCATTTTATAATAACTTATTTTTGCCCTTTTTCTATTTCTTCTAATAGTTCGTAGGTGATAGGGCATGATATGCTCCTTCTGATGCTGTTTTCTCTGTTTAAAGTACACATCCTATGCGAGGTTGTATTAAATGCCGTATTATACTGAATGGGACTGGTATACCCAGTTAGGCTGATTAAATGATTTCTTTAATAAAGGTTTTTATTTCAGCCTTAAATCGGTTCGGTTCTTCTAAAAACGGGTAATGATTACTCATTGCAAATATGATCAAAGTTGAACGAGGTATTAACTCATTCATTTCTAATGAGTATGTTAAAGGGCATTGTACGTCATACTTGCCGCAAATTATTAAAGTTGGTGTTGAAATTAGTTTAAGCTTTCTAGTTACATCAAATATTTGAAGCTCCCTGCTAAAGCAATTCATTCTAATTGACGACATTTTTTTATGTACATTAAATGGAAAAATTTCATCATAACTCTCAGGCTTAAATAAGGATAATTTTATTCGCTCCTTAGTAAGTTCCCTTCTTGTCTGTAAGGGTAAATCAGAACGCTTTAGCTCTTCAATCAACATCTGCATTTTATTAAATTTAGGATGTTCTTCATTGTAAATGCATTCTGGAGAAAATGTCATATACTCTCTTGCAGCCGCACCAACAATAACATTAAATTTTAAATGGTTTGAGCAGTAAATGCCGTAAACTACCCCTAGCATTCCTCCCGTGGAATGACCTGCAAATCCCCATTTATTAAACCCTAATGCTTCACGAATTGCTTCTAAGTCAAATACAGATTCTAACAAGCTTAATTCATATGGCTGGGATGATTTTTCTGAATTTCCTGCTTCTCTAAGATTAACTAAGATCACTTTATTTGTACTTATAAAAGTTTCTGCAAAGTAATCGCCTGTCTCATTATATACCGCATAGAAATGAGTCACACAAAGTGGTTCTCCTTCGCCCTGAGTAAAGACTTCAAATCTTCCTCTGGTTGTTTCTACAAATATTTGTTTCCACATATAATCCTCACCTATACTTTTAGAAGTTTTATGTTAAACTTCAATAAAAACCGGTAAATCCCCTTCTTTTTCCAGCTTGCTCCTTTAGTTAAACAAGAAAACCGGCCTAATTTACAGCTTTGATCCTCAACTATGCACCTAAAACAAAAAAATTGAAGAGAAGGGTTGTATACGAGGACTCCTTTAACTCGCTTAGACCGAAGATCCTCTATACATAATTACGTACGGATATTTTACGCATAGATGAATCGTGTGGTGGAAAATGCTATGCAACCTGTTGGACATGAGTTCGGTAGAAAAGCGCTCTCATTCCCATCTGATTTAAAGTAGTGTTCAATAAATGAGGAAGGGAAAATTTGGATTTTCTTCTGGTGGTAAAGAAAGATCTGATAAATATCCTGTTTACACTGGTGAATTATATGCTATTTATATTCTAAAAGAGTATCAAGGAAATGGGTTAGGAAAATTATTGGTTAAACCAATCATTGAAGAACTACAACAAAAAAATATTTTCAATGATAGTTTGGGGACATATGTGGTTTTCAACTATCAAAGTGTACTCGGTTAGCACAGCTTTTCTTATCCTCATTTAAACACCTCTATTTTTTTATTTAATTTTACGAGTTTCTTTCAAAAATCCTATTGTGTTCGTCCGCTTAAGTTATTTATACCATTAAGCACTTTAATCACATTGTTGTTTAGTGTACTTTCAAGTATAAATAACTTTTCATTTGTCATCTTTTTCCTTCGCTTTAAAGCTATTTAATTCCGCAGAATTTCCCCATCACCACATACATAGATACATGCTTAAATAATATTATTTAATAAACTTTTAAATTGATTACCAATTTATATCCAATCCCCAGTTTGGAGACAAAGGAAACTAGCATCACTCATACCAATGGGGGAATGTCCCTATTTCTCCAAAAAAAAACGGGCGGCATCAGCCGTCCGGTCCATTCTGAATCGATTATTGTTAGCGATGTTCAAAGGTTTTACAAGCCGTTTCCGCAACATTGTCAGCATCATTGTTATCAAGGCCCACGACATAAATGGAGTCGGCAACACATTGATTCCCTTCGGCCCAGTACGTACAATTCTCTACGTTACACAAAACTTCGAGTTTCATAAAATGTCTCCTCCTCTTTATTGTTTAGTATCATATCCCCGTTTTTAGAAATGGATAAACACACATTGGCTTCTTCCTCCTTATTAATTAACTTATAGACTCCGGGTTCAACCTGCTCTATAGCCCCATAACGAATAAATTGTTTAATTCTTTTAGAAACATTAGAAGAAATGTTTGATGCGATATTAGATGCCCTAAAAAAAGGCGATAAAGATCAATTACTTGGTTTCGATAACTTTGAAATACGCGAACGTGCTGCGCGTACAGGTCGTAATCCTCAAACTGGAGAAATTCAAATAGCAGTTGGGAAAACCCCAGCCAGGTGTACTTCAACTAACGCCCCCAACTGTACCCCGAATTCCTGAACAATTTCAATTTCCAGTTGTTCTAAGGCATATTCTGTACCATTTACCAGGAGTTGATTACTATTATTACCTCTGGCCATTTATGCTCACCTAAAAAAAGTACCCCAATTAAACGCGGGGTACTCCTTTTTGTTGATTCCATTTAACAAACTGATCCTTAATTTCACTCCATTGAAGTTGGTCTGATGAATTTAATTTTAGATCTGCTTTTTCAAGGGTGCTTCCCACCCCTACAGCAAACATGCCGCTTGCCTTAATGGCGTCTACTCCTGCCTGGGCATCTTCAATTCCTATCGATTTTTCTGGATTCGCCTGGAGCTTCTTGCAGGCGGTCAGGAAGATCTCAGGATCTGGTTTTGATCTTTTGATTTTCGCAGCATCGACAATATAGTCAAATTGCTCCTCCAACCTTAGTGCCCTTATTACAGTACCAGCATTCTTTGAAACAGAGGCCAGGCCGACAGGGATTCCTTCAGCCTTAATCTCCGCTAACAAAGGCAGGATACCTGGCAGTACATCATTCGGTGTCAGCTCTTTTAGGAACTCACAATAATGCAGGTTCTTCTTATCAGCCATTTTTTCCTTTTCTTCAGTAGGGAAGTCATCCTGCCTATTTCCTTCCTGCAGGATGAGCTCCAATGAATCCATTCGGCTGACTCCCTTTAATCTTTCATTAAAAGCCTCATCAATCTCGATTCCTATTTCACCTGCAAGCTCCTTCCAAGCCAGGAAGTGAAAATGGGCGGTATCTGTAATTACTCCATCTAAATCAAAAACAACAGCTTCAATTATATCACTCACCATGTTCCCTCTTTCCGCAGCAAAGCTGCAATATTCCGAGATGTTCTCTCTATATTCTTATAAGCCTGCTTCAGAAGGTCCTCCATTGGCATTAAATCTGGAAGGGTAGGAAATACAGCATCGAATCCATGTTCATATAGAATCTCCGCTCCCTCTCCAACGCTTCCGCAAATAGCAATGACTTTTGTATGGGGCGGTGCGCACTTTGCGACTCCTGCCGGTGCTTTACCGAATATGGTCTGGCCATCCATTCTTCCTTCTCCTGATATGACGAAATCGGCATTCTGACAGACTTCCTTCATATTTAACTGATCCAGAACCAGATCAATTCCTTTTTGAAGGCGTGCGTTCGCAAATAGTAAAAGGCCTGCGCCCATTCCCCCTCCTGCACCGCTTCCAGGAATGAACTTAACATCCCTTCCAATACAGCTGCCGGCTATATCATAAAAACGCCTCATGGCAGCATCTATTTCAGCGAGTTTTTCCTTCGGCAGCCCTTTTTGGGGGCCATACACATAGGCTGCACCGTCAACTCCTGTCAAAGGATTTTCCACATCGGCAGCTACCGTTATTTTGACAGACTCCAGCCGCCTGTCACGATTTTTGCCAGATATGGATGTTACCTTTAACAAGTCTCCGCCCGTTCCCTTAAGTTCTTGTCCATCCTTATCAAAAAATTGAAAGCCCAAGGCAGCAGCCATCCCCATGCCGCCGTCATTTGTGGAGCTTCCTCCCACTCCAATAATGAGTTCAGAGGCCCCTTGCCCGATAGCATGAAGCATTAATTCGCCGACCCCATAAGAAGTCGTATGAAGAGGATTCCGTTCTTTAACAGGCACAAGATGGAGCCCGCAGGCTTCCGCCATTTCAATAAACCCTTTTTTTCCGTCTTGTGAGTAAGCTAGTCTCGCTTCCACCCGGCCGCCAAGCGGACCGGTGACCGAAATTTTTTCCATTCTTCCATTGTTTGCTTCTGCCAAGGCGTGAATGGTGCCTTCCCCCCCATCAGCTATGGGAAGAAGATGATATTCCGCTTCTGGAAAGACCTGCATGAACCCTGCCCTTATGGCCCTCGCTGCCTCACTTGCAGAGACACTTTCTTTAAATGAATCTGGTGCAATCACGATTTTCATGTTCTCCCCCCGATTGTTCAGTCGTTTCCCTGCAGCAGGGCTGCTGTGATTCTATCCTTAAGAAGGTGCTCTTCCCCATTCAGCATAATACGCATATCATTGCCCGAAATCATACGAATCTCAGTCTGCCGCTGGGTAATTTTAACGTTCAGCCTGTTCCCCCTGAAGGTAAGCGGGAAGGAAAGTTCCGTCCACTCGGCCGGCAGGCGGGGAGTTAAGCTTAATTGCCCATTTTTTATAGAGACATTTGCAAATCCAAATATAGCAGACATCCATATCGCTCCGAGTGACGCAGCATGTACCCCTTCGTCAGAGGAATGTGGATTGGGACCAAGATCGATTAAGCACGCTTCCTGGAAAAAACTGTAGGCCTGCTTTTGATCTTCAGCCCGTGAAGCAACAATGGCATGGATGGCCTTGCTTAAGGAAGAGTCATGGATTGTATGTTTTTCGTAATAGCTAAGATTTTTCTTAACCACTTCATCCGGGAATAAATCGGGCATTAAGTAAAGGAGCATGACCAGGTCGGCCTGCTTTAAGATTTGCATTTCATTTACTTCCTGTCGAGAATAGTCTAATAGGATTCCCTGGCTGCCTTGATTCTCCTTATAGTGGGCCAAATCGATTTCCGGCTTGCTCAGAAAGGTATCGTCCTGCGGAATGATCTGCTCGTCATTAGGCTGGGGCAGATACAGGCTTTCTAAAAATTCTTTTCCCTGCTTTACCAGCAGCTCATCCTGCTTCTTATACTTCTCCATAAAATAGAGCGCCTGCTCAACATTGTATTTCGCCATATAGTTGGTGTACGCATTATTATCGATATGCTCGGTATATTCATCTGGGCCAATCACATCTTTTATGACAGTCTGACTATTGTCCCATTCAGCCCTGCTGATCCAGAAACGGGCTGTCTCCTTCAGTAGCTCCAGGCCTTCCTTTTTCATAAATTCCTCATCCAATGTGGCTTCATAATAATTGACGACAGCATAGGCTATATCAGCAGCAATATGATGCTCGGCAATAGCCGAAGCCACCCTCTGCCGAAGGCCCGTCCTTATGTTGATGGCGGCCCATTCAGGAGTTTCCTCTTCTCCTGTCAGTGCACTTTCCCAAGGGAATAATGCGCCCCTATAGCCGTTGACTGCCGCCTTTTTCTTCGCCTGCTCCAGATTATTATATCTGTAGGAAAGCAGTTTCCTGGCTGTATCGGGTTCTGTGAACAAGTGGAATGGAACGATGAAAATCTCTGTATCCCAGAACACATGCCCCTTATATCCTTCCCCGGTCAGCCCCTTGGCACCTACGCTAAAGCGGCTATCATGAGACGGTGTCATCATTTCGATGTGATAGATGGCAAAATCCATGGCCAGCTGATCGAATTCATTATTTGAAGTAATTTCAACACGCTTATGATCCCAGAACTGCTTCCACTTTAAAGCAGATTCATTCAATAAAGAATCATAGGAGCAGGAGGAGTATTCCCTCATGGCCGTTTCACTTGCCCGCTTTGGATCCAGACCGCCAGGACCTTTATCCAGCGACGTAAACACAACCCCAGTCTTCTCCACCACTGCTGGTGTGTTGACCTGAAGATGTATCTTGATTGCGGTTATGAGCTGCCTGTTCTTAGCCGCGAAGGATATATCCGCTTCACCATTCACGCTGCATCTTGCGGCAATAGCCACCACGTGACCCGATTGGGTCGTTTTGTATATCCCCTGCAGCAGATCCTCCCCTAGTACACGAAGGCTTTCTTCAGTAAGGTGCTGTCTCCCGAAATTCGTCTGCTGGGCATCAATCCCTGTTACCACCTTTAAAGTTGCAGGACAATCAAGGCTTGTCACCGTCAGCTTAGAGGCATAGAGATGAAGGTCATTTTTCGCTGCAAAGCGATGGAACAGAAAGTGAAATCTAAATCCCGATCTGCTTTTCCAGAGAATCTCCCTTCTTAATTCTCCAGTCGATAAATCCAGTTCTCTAGTATAGGTGAGGATCTCACCGCTCGATAATGAGAAAATCTCTCCGTCAAGCTCAAGGCTCATCCCGGCAATATCAGGCAGATTGACCAGGTCAGAGGGCTCGTTTTCGGAGCCTTTATTGTAAATGCCGGCCACGTACATTCCCCTTACCTGCCCCGGATAATTTTCCTCCATTGCGGCCCGCAGCCCGAAATATCCATTGCCAACCGTCATTAGGCTTGCATTCTTGTTAAGTTTATGAAGATTGAATTCGTTTTCAACTAATGTTTTCATAAGGATATACTTTCACCTTTTTCAGCAGATTGATAGAGCGCTTCGACGAGCTGCTGGATCAAACAGCCCTGCCTTGCATCAGCAACCATGGCCTCCTTGTCTAAACACTTATCGACAAAAGCCGTCATGGCTTTTTGCTGTCTGTCCGGATCCGCTTCATTTCTTTGAAGTATGGTTGATAATTCACCCTTTTCATCTGTATAAATATGGGCAGGATACAGGACTGCCCCTGCTTCATCTCCCATGAATTCGACATTCATGACAGAGGTTTCTTTAATGTTTAATGCAAAGGAAGTCTCCAGCTGCAGCAAGGCTCCTCCTTCCAGTTCAATGAACCCGAAGAGGGAGTCTTCTACCTCGTACTTTTCGGGATTCCATTCGCCAAGTGAGCCATGGCATTTTTTCCTGCCGATCTTCTGAAACATCTTGGCTGTAACTTTTTCTACTTTGGGATAATCGAGCACATACAGCGCAGCATCCAGCATATGGACCCCAAGATCAATCAGGGGCCCTCCCCCCTGCATGTCCTTATTGGTAAAGTTCCCCCAACCGGGAACTCCGCAGCGCCGTAATGCCCGCACCTTTACTGCATAGACATCACCAAGAACTCCTTCTGCGACTTTTTCTCTCATGACTTGTACATCTTCGGCAAAGCGGTGATGAAAATTATATGCAAGGATACGGCCGTTTTTCTCCGCAGTCTCCTGCATGTGCTTTGCCTGGACCGCAGAAATGGCGGGAGGTTTCTCACATAATACATGACAGCCATGAGAGAGTGCCTGCAGCACATTCTCATAATGAAATTTATTGGGTGTACAAACACTTACAATATCTGGCTTTTCGGCAAGGAGCATTTCCTCTACATAGGTATAAAAACGGGGAATCCCATTCCGTTCAGCAAAGCTTCCAGCCCGATCCCGATTTGGGCTTGCTACTGCCACAATCTCGAGTTCCTCCCGGGTACGATAGTAGGGGATGTGAATTTTTTCAGCCATCTGCCCACCGCCGATGATTGCAACCTTCTTCTTCACAGTATGCACCCCCTCTTTACCTCAGTGATTCCTTCAAATGCTGCAGAGCCTGCAGGTATTCAGCCTTGGGATCATTTCCTCTGATCCTACATTCAAGGGTCAGGTATCCATCATAGCCGTCTTCCTTCAGGGTAGAAAAATGCTTGTGGAAGTCGATGGAGCCGCTGCCTGGCTGATACCTGTGGTTATCTGCCAGATGAATATGGCCGATTAAATCCCGATTTTCATGCAGGGCCTCAGATATACCATCTTCTTCAATATTCATATGATAGAAGTCGGCAATGATCTTAACATTATTAAATTGATTTTCTTCTATATAGCTTCTAGCATCCGCCAAGGTGTTGATCATATGGTCCTGGTAGCGGTTCAATGGCTCCAGGAATATGGTTGTGCCGGTCTCTTCAGCTGCCTTCTCAAGGTACACCAATGATTCTGTTACAGCCTTTCTATCTCCTTCAAGGCTTCTAGGGGACACCATAGGCGGAAGGCGGAAGGTGAACATTCCCCAGGCTGCCGGCACTACGATTCCTTTTCCGCCAACCTCTTTCAGTGCTTTTAATATCTTCTTGATCTCTGCAAGACCATTCAGCCTGCGCTCTTCGATAAAGTCGCCGATCCATCCATCATAGCCGCCGCATGCCGTGGTAACCGGAATTCCAGTTTCTGCGATTGCTTCTTTTACTTCCTCTAAATGATCAACAAGCAGCCTGCCATCAATTTCAAACCCTTCGAAGCCGGCTTCCTTTAAAAACCTGAATTTTTCTTTGATCGATTCTGGAAAAAAAGCCTGATTTTGTGTACCAATCTTCATGGATGATTCCTCCCTAATAAGAATCTCAAGGCTGGACTGCCAGGAGCCGGCCTTGAGATTGTGGTCATTTCTTATTTTTTATATTCGATGCCCATTTTGATGCTGAGCTCAGGATGCTGATCGATATACTTCATATAAGCGTCCGCACTCTCTTCGAATGTCACAATAGGCTCAATAATGTCCTCACAATTTAAGTATCCGTTCATTAATAATTCCCAGCATGTATCTTCAATGCGCTTTCTGTTCCAGCGCGGATAATCCGGGTTAGGCTCGCTTGCTGCCCTGGAAAATACGATTTTCGCGTTGTTAAAATGAGCTTCCCGTCCGAAATTCAATCCTTCCGGGAACGCCTTTCCGAAGGCTACATAAGAAATGGTCCCTCCATAAGCAATCCCCCGAAGTGCCGCCTGCAAGGCCGCTGCGTTTCCGCTTGTTTCGATAATGGAGTCTGCACCGAGCTTATTTGTGAGCTTTTTCACTTCAAAGCCTACATCACAAGCAGTGGGATCAAGGCCGACATCGGCGCCGTTGCGGATCGCAATATCCCGTCTATGAGCCAGCGGATCCACTCCAACCACGAGGCTTGCCCCGGCTTTTTTAGCCAGCTGAATGGCAATCTGGCCTATTGCGCCCAGGCCCACTACAACCACATAATCGCCTGCACGGACATTAGCATCGCGGACGCCGCTCATCGCAAATTGGGCCGGATCATAGCAAACAGCATTCTGCCATTTTGCTCCCTCTGGCATCTTGCGCAGACGGTGGTTATTTACGGCTTTTACAGTGACCGTTTCCATAATTGGCCCATACGTACAGACCGTATCTCCCACCTCATAACTAGTGACCTCCGAACCGGCTTCAACAATTTCGCCTACAACCATGTTTCCAAGCTGAAATTCACCGAACACGATTCCTTTTGAAGAACCCTCTTCACGGGGCATGAACATGCGCCATTCTTCTGAGAAGTTTTCATCCATAAAAGGAGTCAGACCGCGGAAATCAATCACTTCCGTCCCGTGCTTAGGGGATGCAAATTCAACTGAAATTTTTACTTCATTTGGCTGGATACCACGGTCTTCATATTCTACAAAAGCTGCTAATCTTGGTTCTGCGGCTACTAATTTCTTCATTCTATTTACCTTCTCTCAACAAATTTAAATAAATGGTTATCCTTTTACTCCGCCTTCAGTTAAGTTTCCTTTAATGAAGTGCTCGGAGATAGCATACATCACAACAACTGGAAGCGCGGTTACCAGCGAGGCAGCCATCATGCGGCCCCACACATAATCAGGTGTGCTGAACAAGGAGTTCAAGCCGATTGGAAGCGTGAAGTTCACGGAATCCGAAAGGAAGATCGATGCAAACAGATAGTCATTCCAGGCTACCATGAAGGAATAGACAAATACGGAAATGATCCCTGAAATGGATAGCGGAATCACAATATAGAAAATAATCTGCACCCGGTTCAAGCCGTCAATCATTGCGGCCTCCTCTAAATCCTCCGGGATGGTGTCAAAATAGCTTTTCAGCATGAAAATTGCCGTAGGGAGAGTCTGTACGATCATTGTGATAATCAGCGCCGTTTTGGTATCATATAGCCCAAGTCCTGATATGATTTTGAATAAAGGGACGACTAGAAGGATCCCCGAGAACATGTATACGGTATAAAAGCTTGCATTAATGACTGTACGGCCCATGAATTTCAGCTTTGACAGGGCATAGGCGCCAAATATTCCTATAAACACAGCCAGTACGGCCGCGGTCAGCGCCACCATTAAGCTATTTTTGAAATACGATATATACGGAAAGATATCCGGATTGAAGATATCCACATAATGCCTGAATGTCCAATCCTTCGGCAGGAAGGTCGGATTAGTGGCTACGGCTTCCTTTGAGCTTTTAAAGGAAGTCATCATCATAATGTAAAATGGGAATAAAGAGACAACGAGCAGGATGACCAGCCCTGTATAAAAAGCGATCTTTCTTGCTGTTTTGCTCTTTTTACTGCTAGCCATTGCCATTCAAATTCACCCGCTTTCTTGATCCTAAAATGACAACTGATAGAATAATAAAGAGAATCACGGAAATTGAAGCTGCTTTACCAAGGTCGTTAAAGGCAAAGGCTGTCTTATACAGGTAAATGCCAAGGATATTGACCTTGTTTGTAAGCAGATATACATCTGTAAACATGTAGAACAGCCATATTGACCTCAGGGTGATGACAGTAATCAGCACCGGCATGATGGCCGGTATGGTAACAATCTTGAACTTCTGCCAAATGGATGCCCCGTCAATTTCTGCCGCTTCGTAAAGACTGGAGTCGATCGTCTGGAGAATCGCCAGGAATGAGATAAACGCATATGGGAAGTACCTCCAGATGGCAAATAGAACAACCAGGATGAAGCTGCTGACTGGATTGTCAAACCAGAGCGGGGCCTTGTCAAATAGGTGAAGAAGGTCTCCACCGATATAATTAACAACGCCATAGCCGTTATTGAACATGTATTTCCAGGCAAAGACTAGTGAAATGGAAGGTGTTACATAAGATAAGATAATCAATGAACGGGCAACTTTCCGGAATTTAAACGGACGGTTAAAGAAAATCGCGACGGCAAGCCCCAGCCCTGTGCTTCCGGCAACCGCCAAAATCATATATAAAAAAGTAATTCCCAGGGATTTAAAAAACTCTGCATCTGTCAAGATCGCTGTATAATTTTTCAGTCCTACGAAAACAGCGTCCAACCTAGGATTGATTGGCTGATCAAAGAAGCTGATCTGAATATTCGATATCATTGGGTATGCGACCAGCAGTAGGACTAAAAAGACACTCGGAAAAAGCAGGACCGCTGCCAGCTTCAAATCTGACTTCCCTCTTCTTTTCTTCTTCATAAGCTCCCCCCTTAAGGTATAATGGGCTCCCTTCCTAAGAAAGGCGCACTTTTTGCAGACCAATATTTACTTTTCCTCCATGTTAAAAAGCAGAGGGTATTGCCATTAGGTAAATACCCTCCCTGTTATTATTTGTTCAGTACGTCCTCAATCGTCTTTTCAGCCTTTTTCAGCTCACCATCCACGCTTTTGCCGCCGACTGTGATGTTGTTCACCAGCTTAGGAATAGCACCCGAGCTTGTTACATCGCCCATTTTCAAGAAATTCTTCCCATCTACTAATCCAAAGACTTGAATGTCATTGAAGGAGGATGCGATTTCAGTTGATAGTGCACCAAAGGATTTGACAACTTTATTAGCCTGGTAATCGGCATTTTCCGTAACAGCCTTGCTGACCGGCTGTGCACCTCCAGGTGACATCAGCACCCAGGACGTCATGTTTTCCGGCTTAGACAGGAATGCAGTGAACTTTTGTGCAGCTGCTTTTTGAGCATCATCCAATCCAGAAGAAATCGTGATGGCTGATACAGTTCCGAATACAGCCTTCGTCTTTTTCTCCGGGATGGCAAAACCAATATTCGCTGAGTCGCCTTCCTCATAGACAGAAGGAAGAATATAGGTGGAGTAGACAGCCATTGGAGCTGTGCCGTTCATAAAAGCATCCTTAACTTCAGTCGTATCATTAGAGCCCGGCATGGTATATTTTGATAATTCTTTGTAGTAATCCAGGGCTTCTTTCATCTCCTTAGAATCGATATCCAGCTTGCCTTTTCCATTTAGAACATTCGCATTATTGGATAATGCAAATTGAGAGAGTGCCTGCTCTGAAAAAACGCCTTCAACAGTCGGCATGGCAATTCCGTATTTCTTATTGGCGTTGTCTGTAAACGCTTTTGCAATGTTCAATACATCATCCCAGTTTTTTGGCTCTGACAATCCTTTAGAAGCAAGCATTTTTTTGTTATACCAGATGCCCTGGACCCATCCAGAGATCGGTACACCAGTATAGCTTTTGCCATCCTCAGTCTTAACCAGCTTCAATGCCCCATCATAGAAATTATCCTTGCCTGCTTTATCAAGGACTTTTTTAACAGCACTTTTATCAATGAGCTCATCTTTATCCATGACCTTCGCATAGTCCTGGCCGACTTCCAGAACGGCAGGAAGCTTTCCGGCACTCGCAAGTGTTACAATCTTCGTATTGTAGGAATCTTCCTCAACCGGTACCTGCTTAATTTTGATATTTGGATTTTCTTTTTCAAACTTGTCAACCAGCTTATTGATGACAGCGAGCCGTTCCTGTTCAACAGATGAATGCATAAACTCAATGGTTGTCTTTTCTTTTGAACCGGCCTTTTGTCCGCCGCTGCACGCATTCAATAACACACCTACAAGCAGAACTACTGTTAATATCAGGCTTTTCCTTTTCATCCTTTTGCCTCCTAGTTAATGGTTTTTAACCATACAAATTGATATGGGTCCAGTGTGATTTTTTCAGTAATCTCTATCATTTCACCTGTCAATAGATTTTGAAAGCTGCCGGATAGACGGCAGTCCAGGGTTTCGTCTGCCAGGTTATGAATGATGGTCAGCACCTCATCTGAGCTGTTCAATCGTTTAAACGCAAACGCTCTGCTTCCCAAATCTAAGACTTCCATATCTGCCGACGGATGGAATAGTGCTTCCTCTTTCCTGACTTTAATTATGTCTGTCAGCCCGGTAAAAATTTTATTTCTAAGGGATCCGCCTTCATGCAGCTCAACTGTAATTTCCTCCAGGGTATATTTCTCCCGGTTAATGGAGCGGTTCATCCCTGTCCGTCTTACACCCTCATAATCGTTCCGGGATCCTAGCATACTCTGGATATAGACGGCAGGCACCCCCGGCAGCGTCAATAGAATGGAATGTGCAGCCAGAAATCTCTTCACCCTCAATTCATCATCATCCAACTGTTTATTCAGGGCGTCCATATAGGTGACATTTACCTCATAAGGACTTTCCGTGCCATCTGGATTTTTCTTGTAATTCACTAAAGCGCCTTCATTTTTAAGACTCTTTACTAAAGCCAGAATCTCCTCTTCCGGTATGATGCCGCGGATCGGGTTAAGCCCGATACCGTCATGTGATGCCAGGAAGTTAAAGAAGGTTGTCTTATCACCCGGCACTTTTAAATTTCTTGCCCACTCTGTAAGCGCGCTTCCATCTCCGCGATTGATTGAATACAAGACCAGCGGAGGAAGAGGGAATTGGTAGACCATATGTGCCTCATCACTGCCATTCCCAAAGTAAGAAATGTTATCCTTTTGCGGCACATTGGTTTCTGTAATAATGACGGTCCCTTTCGCAGCCTCTTCAACGATATCCCGGAATAGCTTTACAATCTGATGGGTTTTTTCCAAATGAATGCAGCTGGTTCCAGGTTCTTTCCACATGAAGCCTACCGCATCTAGTCTGATATATTCTGCACCCTTTTCAAGATAGAATAGTAGAACATCTATCATTTTCAACAGGACCAGGGGGTTGCTGAAGTTCAAGTCAATCTGGTCTTCACTGAAGGTTGTCCATATATACCTTTCTGTTCCGTCCTCCAGTCTGAACTTTGTCAGGACCGGGGTTGCCCTCGGCCTTGTGACAGCGCTGAGGTCTATTTCGGTATCCATTTCAGTAAAGAAATGATTGAAATCGGGATTCCCATTGAGATATTCCGTAAACCAATCACTCTTGGCAGAGATATGGTTGCAGACAAAGTCAAACATGATACTGGTTTTCTTTGAAAGATTTTCAACATCTCCCCAATCACCTGCAATCGGATTCACCTTCTGATAATCTATTACGGAAAATCCATCGTCCGATGAATATGGGTAGAAAGGAAGAAGATGGACAACCCCGAATTTATCTTTGAAATATTGTTCATACATTTTCTCGAGAGCAGTCAGCGCAGGCTGACCATCCTTTTGAAATTGATCGGCATATGTAATTAAGACCACATCATCCTGATCCCAGTCCTGCTTTCTTTTTCTTAGAGATTTCTTGCCCGCTTCCATCAATTTTTCTTGAAGGCTCGGCAAAATCGATTCTGTATCTTTTTCATCATAAATTTTTAACAGTCTTTCTCTTAAGTTCATCATGTACGCCTCCTCCTTGGAACCGCTCCCATAGCGATGTAAAAAAAGTTGTGGAACCGCTCCCACAGAAAAAATATAGTATAGAAAACGCTTTCTGTCAATATATAAAATTTTTAGATAATAACTAGTTTAGAAAAATAGGCTGGTGAAAATCTTTTTGTTGCTATAGGTATTAATTAACCCTATAATTTACAATAAAACCGCTTTCTCGATGACAAAACGCCTTATCCTCCTTTGCAGCTTGAATCTAGCGTTTGATTGGAACCGCATACAACCATCCCAGCAGGAATAGTTAAGAGGGGGAATTCTATTGGGACACACTATATACGATATTGCACGTGCAGCAAATGTATCAAAATCAACCGTTTCCCGCGTGCTGAATAATCAGACTAATATTTCTCCGGAATCCAGGGAACGTGTATTGAAAGCAATTGAGCAATTAAACTATCAGCCCAGTAAATTAGCGAGGGCTCTTTCTTCTGGCTTTGATGCCTTAATGGTGCTCTCCCGGCCTGCCAAAACGACAGAAAATAATCCCTTTTTCTCGGAAATCATCCACACCATCTCAATAATGTCCGAAGAAGAGGATTTTGATTTGATCCTGCAGACTTCAAAAGACAGCCGGGATGATCTGCAAAAATGTGTCACGAAAATAAAAGAAAAGATGATTAAAGGCATTATCATGCTGAGCTCTCCGGCAGATGAAAGCTTTTTCCAGCAGATTGACCAATTCAATATCCCTATTGTGGTGATTGGAAAAGTAGATGGAAACTTTAGGAATGTATTCTCAGTCGATACAAACAACTATCAGGATAGCTTTGACCTTACCCAATACCTGATAGACAGAGGCCACAGGGATATTGCATGCCTGCACTCACCGCTGGATTATCATGTATCAATAGACCGGCTGGAAGGATTCATAGGCTGTATGAGGGCCAATGGTTTAGAAGTCAATAATGAAAGGATCATTGACAGCGGTTATACAGTAGATGCAGCCCATCTAGCAGCTAAGATGCTTATTGCCGGCACAATGCCGACGGCTGTTGTTGCGACCGATGACCTAAAGGTCATGAGCATTTATAAAATTGCGGCAGAAAAAGGGATATCAATCCCTGAAGATCTGTCTGTAGTCGGCTATAGCAACCCTAATATTTATCCATTTCTATCTCCTTCCTTAACCTGTAAGGAGATTCCGGTCAAAAAGCTTGGGGATATCGCAGCAAAGGTCCTTTTTTCTAGGATTAAGGAGGGAAGTAATCCAGAACGTCAAACCATCATACCAACTAAATCCATCATCCAAAAATCAGTTGCCACTATATAGGGCATTAATTAATGGCGGCCTCATAAGGGGGGCATCCCCTTATAAGGCCGCCTAATTCGTCATTCCCAACAACTTCGCGCTAAATCAGTGTTTAGTGTGAACCTTCATTGCGTATTGGAGACCGATTAAGGGAAAGATTATCCTTTCCCCTCTCCCAATACATAAATTTAAATTTTAGTTTAATAAAAAAGATTGATAATTTTTACCTATGTTGCTCAACAAATGCGCCCATTAGTGTGAAGGCTTATATTTTAATGTCCTCTAAATTTATGAAGTTCGGTACTTAATTCGCCATTCTGTTTGATAAAGTCATACAAAAATTCTTGTGTAATATAGGTTTGCTTTCCGTTTTTGTATTTAGTAGCTAATATTTGATTATCTACATCTTCAGAGAGACCACTTCCTCTAGGAGCAGCAACTTGGAAGCTATGCATAATTCTATTCCTTATCCCAATAATCTCGCTAAATTTCTTAGCAATAAAGGTATTTGAATTTTTTGTAATGGTATTCTTTACCGGTTCCGATAATTCCCCAGAAGTACGATCTATTAACTGCTGCCAATCATATTCATCCGTTTCATCATTAGTTAGTATATTTTCAATAATGAACGCATTATTGGAATTAAAAACACAAATTGCGCTCCCTAATAACTCCCTATATTTCCTGGATGGCAAAGCTTGGCGACTGTAATCTTCATACAAATCCTTTTCCTCCATTTCTTAACAATTTGGCCCTTTAACGGAATAACTTTATTATCACTTAACAGGTTCCTAATCCACAAGAAAAACCGAAATCCCTTCTTTATTGGGGTCAGATCTTGGGAGTAAGAAACAACTTTGCAGGTTCTTCGATTGAACTTCTTTCCATTTACCGTCATACTAACTCAACGCAGACAGTCAGAATACAAAAAGATCGCCACATACCTGGCCTACTAGGTATGTGGCGATCTTTTTTTTGATGACGTATGATGGAGGTTCTAGCCATAAAAATGCTTGTGGAGAAAAAATAAGGGCTTTCTCAACAAGCTGACAAGAGGTTTCCTCTTGTCTTAATTACTTTATACAATAGATTTCCCTGCCTCAGCTAAAGCATGGTGAATCCCATGCTGGAGGGTTCTGAAGCATTCAAATTTTGAAAGGTTAATTCCAGATTGAGTTAGGGTGATTCCCAATTCTGCAGAAATCCCTACCAATATAGTCTTAATACCAATTAAAGAAGCAGCTGCTCCAATTTTTTCGATAAAGTTGGCAGTATACTGACTTACTTCCATATCTAAACCAGTTAGATCTAGAACTAAAAAGTTTGCTTGGTGTTGAGGGAGGTTAAACAGCGTATTAGCTATTAAATCTTCAGATCGTTCTTCATCATATTTCCCAAGAAGAGGAACAACCACAATGCCTTCTAATACAGGGATAACTGGGGAAGATAATTGTTTAACCAAATCCCTTAATTCCTTGGTCTTTTGTTCAACCATTACTTCAAGCTGCTTTATCTGTTCTGACTCTTTCTTCCTCGATAATTCATGGATATTATCTGATACTGTTATATCGGATGGGTAATATTCAATAATACTGTATTCATGCCCCTCCAGTTGGTCTTGCACAATTCTATACCAGATTCTCGTACCAAATAAACCAGTGAAAATCCCCGCATAATGAGCCGCTAAATATAAACCGCTCTGTTTTTTCCCCTGAGCTAAGTTAATCTTATATTCCCAGCTGTCTTTAATCTCTGCAATAAGCGTTTTGGATTGAAAATCAAGTTCCCTGATTTCTGTTCTTCCCCAGCCTGCTGACGCATATGTATTGGTAATCCTTTTTGCTGCTTCAATTACACTTAATTGCTTCATCCTTTCAAAATATTCACCAACCACAAGCCCCTGGCGATAACCAGTAGTCTCAAACACAAGTTGGGTAGCCTCTTCACCCGAAATTTCTTCAATGGTATCAAAAAAGGTTTTCATTGCACTTGAAATCCAGAATAAGACCGCGTCTTCTCCCTCAAAAGTGAATTTCCCTTTATCTAAATCCCAGCCAAAATCTAGGCCGCCAATATTAATGTTAGTATTATGATTCATTTAAAATTCTCCTATAATATATTTGATTTACTTAACAGAATTATTATAGCATTATGATATTAATTATAAAATTAAAGCAGCCTGCATTTGGTATGGACAAAACAAAATAGGTTGCCGAAAGCAGCTCTATCTTCTTAAACAAACGCACTCAGTTACTTTAAGTACAATTCTTCACATTCTTAAAAAGTATCCAGTATTCTAATTAACAAAAACGATTATTCAGCTACCTAAGCCAAGTGCGTATCCAAATGTTTTAAAATTTCTGCTGTAGATTAATGGTGTATCCAAAATGACGGCTGGTCTATTGATTCTGCTACTGAAATTTTTAGTGAGTAATTAATATCTGATGACGAGTTTTTTGTTGCCGAATCTGAAAAATTTATGGGAATAATAAACTCTATCATCAATTGAAAAAAGAAATTGGAATAAGAAAAAAATAGGGAGATTTTAATCTTCCTATTTCTTTCATTCATATTATTTATCTGTTTGTTTTTGCTTCTTTTTTAAATACTCCGCGCGTATTTTTTCAAGTTGCTGCACTTTATCAAATTTGGCAGGCGTCTGTTTTTCATGAAACTTTGTCACAGCTACCTTACCTTTGGTAGCCAATTTATATTTTCTCAATTTGTTCACATACTTTTCTTGTCATTAAAGAGAATCTATTCAACAAATATAATATACCTTATTTTACTGAAGTAAACCTTATTACTTTATCAGGGTGTATTATCAATTCGTTTATTAATATTTCCTCTACATTCAATCTTAGTCCAATTTACACTTTTATCCATTTCGTATGTCTCTGAGGACTTCTTATAATTCACTTGTAATTTATCGTTGGTAATCCATTTGATTTGAAATTGGTTATCTGAAACAAATGTGTTTCCAGATTTATTCAGTAGCCCCTCATCGACATCAAAAAGTGATAACTGATATGATGTTCCTGTTGTAGCACCACAATCTCTCTGAAAATATAAGCTACTTTATCTTCATTCGGTGACCGTAACTTTTGAACAATTTCGTTTACACACATATCTTCAAATAGTTTATCAAGTATATAACTAACCGAAAGATAAAGACCGAATAGAACTATTGCGATTATCAAAAAAGGTTTTAATTTCTTTACCCATTTATTTTTCATTGTTTCGGCCTTTCCCTATTATGAGTTAACGTAAATATATTATATCTTTAATATCAAAAACCTTATCCGTAAGTCCTAATCGTTGTACGGGTGTTAATCTTTGTTTATCTCCAGACTCGGGTATCGCCAACATCCAACATTTCGGAAATTATGTACGCTAATCAAATTCAAACATAAAAAAGTCGAATTCCCTGTTCGTTAAGGAACCGACTTTTTTTATTTAACTTCTTCAAGTAAAGTTACTTTAAGTGTAAAATATGTCCATCTCCCACCATTTTTGTTCTTCTTGCTTCATCTGTTTCTCGGTTTGCTGAGGATAGGCGGTCCGGAATTTATGATGGTCAGCTGGAATGATTTCTACCATTTTTGCAATCATATCTTCCGGGTCAAACTGGTTGTTTAAGCCCTCTTCCGCCTTTTTTATATCCTCTTTTCTCGTGAAGTTTTTCTCTTCATCGTACCATTTCCATAGCTCTTCTGCCGCGCGATCATTAAAACCTGTCTTGAAGGAACCAGGGTTAATGGTGGCAACTTTTACTCCAAATCCTTGAAGTTCCAACTGAAGGGTATGGGCAATTGCTTCAATCGCGTGCTTTGTAGCGGCATATGGACCGCCATATGGAGATGCCAAAATTCCAGATTCTGAACTCATAAAGACGATTTTTCCGCTTCCCTTTTGAACCATCTTACGTGCAGCTATCTGTACTGTTTCCAAGGTTGCGAAAACATTTACTTCAAAGAGTGCCCGAAATCGGTTCATAGGCACTTCTCCGAGTGGCCCTCGTTCATTAATGGCAGCATTTGCAACAAATACGTCAAAATCATACTTCTCTATCTGTTCCAGATCCAAAGGGTTCGTAATATCGACTTTAATCACCTCCATATCCAGTTCCAGGTCATTTGCTTCCCGCAGAAGGTCTGTTTTTTGAGAAGTAAGCTCTGTAGTTGCAATCACACGATGACCTTTTTGGGCGAGACCAATTGCTGCGCCTCTGCCCAGCCCGGTGCCTGCACCAGTAATAAAAATTGTTTTGTCCATGTTAAATTCCACCAGTTCGAAATAGCATGCCAATTTATTGTTCCCAATTGTAGTAAGAGCAAACCGAACATGCACAACTTTACCGATTCGATTCCTGCAGGATTAATGACGGCGTCGCTGTAAAAAAACCGGCGATGATTTCTTTTTATCTGCTGTAGTGCTAAACCGTCTATATGTACCCCAATGGGAGAAAACATATTAAAGTATTGCTTTGACCGAATCATCGAAAAACAGGTTTAAAAAACAATTACGCCTAATGGGCTTCGACATACACATCTAACTATCTTAATTGTCCAAAAACAACCTGTTACCTTTGTTGCTGAACGTTCAGGAAATATACCACAGATGATTTGTCATATTTACGGCCATAACTATAAGGCGCTGGAGGAAGAAGCTGTAAATGTATTTTCCAAAGCGTTGATTTGTACTTTTATATGGAGTGATGGACGGCTAGAAATTGGACTTGGAAATTTAAAGAGAGGAATGGTTTCCATCCCTCTCTTAACAGTTTATTTTAATCATTTGAAGCCTTTATTCCAAATTGCTGTGCTGTTTAAAAGCCTGGCTGTTATCGACGTGATTTAATTCTGCATACAAAAGGCAAATGGTATCAAACACAATGTGAGCACATTGATCAAACAATGAACCAAGAGGCTGTATGGTTTCCGTTTCACCTTCACGGCGGAATTTAGTCGCAGCTGGTATGTGGACAAGATAGCTTGAAGATAACCCTAATCCTGATTCTTTTTCGGTTGATATGCCAACAACCTCGCAGTTTATTGATTTTGCTTTTTCGGCAGTCCATACTACACTTTTAGTAGTGCCTGAACCGGAAACGGCTACAAGTGTATCTCCTGCACCAATGGAAGGTGTAATCGTTTCTCCAACAACAAAAACAGAAGCGCCTAAATGCATTAATCTCATGGCAAACGATTTTGCCATTAATCCCGAACGTCCTTCGCCAATGACAAAAATCCGGTTCGAGCGCTTTAATAGTTGGGCAATTTCAGATAAATTATGCTGATCAACTTGTGCAAGCACTCCATCCATTTCATTTAATATGACAGTTGTTTTATTCATTTCCATCACCCTCCATTGATTCAATAATACGTTTGAACTGTCTTGCAGCAGCTGCGGGATCATCTGCCTTGGTTATGGCTGAACCAACAATGGCTACTGCCGGATTCAGATTTCTCATTAAAGCTGGCAGCGACAAGGGGTTAATACCGCCTGCAGCAGCGATTGTAACAGCTGAAGACTCTGCAGGCTGTAGCCGCTGATTTGGGCTGCCGCCTTCTTCCAGCTCATCCCGGCTTGTATGATGACAGAAGATACCATCTTGATATTTCAACAAATCTGCTATTTGTTCTGCAGATGTATTTAATAGGTCAATCATTACACGCTTGTTCATTTTTCCAGCGACATCAAAGCAGGCAGCAATCGTAACCAGCGGCGATACTCCCATTACAGTGGCCACGTCTGCACCTGCCTCAAAACACATCTCAAACTCATATCTGGCATTATCTATGGTTTTGCAGTCTGCAACAATGATTTTATGAGGAAAAGCTTCTTTCAGCTGTGTAACGCTGTTCATTCCAAATTCCTTAATTAAAGATGTGCCAACCTCTATCCAATCGACATAATCCTCTGCCAACCTGGTAATTCGGATAGCTTCCTGGATGGTTAGTCTGTCTAAAGCCAGCTGCAGTTTCATTACAAAAACTCCTTTAATTTCAAAGTAAACCGGTTTAGTAAAAAGGCAGGGAGATTCCTAAAGCTCCTAAACAGGCAAATGCTTTCATTTGCCTATTTAGATGATTCCCTCCATATAATGCTGCTTGGGAAAATGACGGTTTCAGAATTTACATCTTCCTTATTAATCTGTTTATATAATATTTCTGCAGCCTTTTTTCCCATTTCATAAGCAGGCTGGGCAATCGTTGTTACTGGAGGATCTGCCAAATGAGCAAAAGGAATATTATCGAAAACAATGAGTGATAAATCCTTTCCTATTTTAATACGTCTTTCCTGCAGGAATTCCAGCACTTCAAGGAAAACTAAATCATTGCCGGCAAATAAAGCAGTCGGCGGTTCTGGCAGATCAAACATTAGTGATAAATGTTTCTTAAGCTCCTGTACTGGAGCATTTATTATATATTCATCTTTAATAGCAATATCTGCTTCCAGTAAAGCTTGTTTATAACCAGCCAGCCGCTCTATTCTCGGGCTGATTGTTAATGGCTGAAAGGCTGCAGCTATTTTAAGGTGCCCGCTTTTTAAAAAATGCCTGATTGCTTCATACGAGGAATTTTTGTTATCTGTAACAATAGCTGGCACATTAATTTCTCCTGCTGATCTATCCATAAAGACTACCGGATAGCTTTCTTTCTCCATAGTTTTGTATAGATCGGCATTTTGTCCAGTAGGAAAGATAATCAGCCCATCCACTTGTTTTGCGCGCAGCATTTCTATATAATTTTTTTCTTTTACCGGATCATCATCTGCATTGCAAACTATTGCATGGATATCATGTTCATGAAAATAATCTTCAATCGAACGGCTTACTTCTGTAGAAAAACGATGAACAATATTCGCAACAATAATTCCGATCATAGACGTTCTTTTTTGTTTGAGACTCCTTGCTAAATAATTAGGCTGATAGTCTAATTTTTCAATAGCCAGCTCAATTTTTTTCTTTGTTTCAGTTCCCATATATTCATAACGCTTATTTAAAAACTGCGAAACAGTGCTTTTCGAAACACCAGCTTCTTTGGCAACATCGGCCATGGTAGATTTTTTCATTGCATCTTCCTCTTTCAATAATCCCTGGTTACATTTTATCCCACTTTAACCGGCAGTGAAACCCCCGCATTATAAGTTATACTTTTTCCTTATTCCGGTAATCGTCTCGTTTTCCTGGCTTGGACCGGCTAAACGGACATAAAAAGTAAGATACTAAAAAATTGAAACCTAAGTTAGAGGAGCTTCCTGAAAAATTGGTTCACTTTTTACAGCCTGCATAAATCTCTTGGCATTCAGGCAAATTTGTTCTAAGTATTTATCGGTCATTTCATTTTTTGGATCCACTAATGTGCTTCCGGCTCCGATTGCAGCTGCCCCAGCTTTAATGAATTCACTTGCATTTTTGAGATTTATCCCTCCTGTCGGCATCAGCGGGATATGCGGAAGCGGACCTGCAAGGCTCTTTAAATATTCTGGTCCCCCAACATTTGCGGGAAAAACTTTAACTAAATCTGCGCCATATTCATAGGCGCTCAGAATTTCCGTTGGAGTAAATGCACCTGGAACACTGATCACTCCATACCTTTTTGCCATTTCAATCGTTTCTTTTTTTAAAGAAGGAGAAAAGACAAATTGCGACCCTGCCATAATGGCTTCTCTGGCTGTATAAGCATCAAGAACAGTACCTGCTCCTATCAGCAGCTTATTGCCGAATTCCTCACAAAGCTTTTCAATTATTTTTAGTGCTTTTGGTGTTTCCATTGTGATTTCCAGAGCCGTAACTCCCCCAGCCTCCAATGCTGAAGCTATCGGTAAAATGGTTTCGGGTTTAGCACCTCTTATAACTGCTACTACCGCTCTTTTACGTATTTGCTCTGCTCCCATTTCTTGCGCCTCCTTATTGTTTTCACCTATTACAGCATCCCTTATATTAAGCGCTTACTTTAAAATCCTTCTTCTTTGAGGGTGTTTTAGCTTCCCTTAGTGCCCAGATAGTCAGCAAAGCCGATAAAAACAAGGAACCGGCCATAAAGACATATGATGCTCCGAATCCCCCTGTTCTTCCATTAAGAAATCCTACAATATAAGAACCAAGAAATGAGCCTAATGCACCCATGCTGTTGATTAAAGCCATAGCACCTCCGGCAACATTCCTCGGAAGAATTTCAGGAATGATGGCAAAAAACGGGCCATAAGGAGCGTACATGGCACCTCCTGCAATTATTAATAATATAAATGAAAGCCAGAAGTTGCTTGTTCCAATTAGATACGAGCCATAAAACGCAATTGCTCCGATTAATAAAAACGGCCATACAAAAGCTTGGCGATTAAGTGTTTTGTCAGAGAAATAAGACGATCCAAGCATTAATAACACAGCCAGGATATAAGGAATGGATGATAACCAGCCGGTTGTGACGATATCCATATTTGGAGCCGCTTTAATGATGGACGGCAGCCACATAACAAAACCATAAACACCAATGCTCCACAAAGCATATTGCAGACTGAGCAGAATCACCGTTTTTGATTTGAATGCATCACGGTAATTTTTAACTTCCTGCATTCCCTGCTGTTCTTTTAACAGCTCCTCTTCAAGCTGCAGTTTTTCTTGCCTTGAAAGCCACTTTGCATCTTTCGGTTCATCCTGGACAACCTTCCACCATATAAAAGCCCAAATCAGTGCTGGAAACCCTTCGAAGATGAACATCCATCTCCAGCCAAAGGAATTTAGTAAATATCCGGATAAGATACTCATCCATAAAACAGTTGCAGGATTACCCAAAATCAGAAACGTATTAGCACGCGATCTTTCTGCCTTTGTAAACCAATGGCTTAAAAATATGAGCATGGAAGGCATTACCGCACTTTCCACCACTCCCAGCATAAAACGGATTACGAATAATAGCTTAATATTTGTTACGAGTCCTGTTGCGGTTGCTAATCCGCCCCATAAAATTAATGACCAAAAGATAAGCTTTTTTGCACTTTTATTATCAGCATAATAGGCACCTGGGACCTGGAAAAAGAAATATCCCAGAAAAAACAGAGAACCCAATAAAGACGAGATGCCTGGGGTGATATGCAAATCTGCTGCCAGGCCAGAGGCAGCTCCGAAGCCATAATTGGCCCTATCCAAATAAGCCAGGCTGTATGTAATAAAAGCAATTGGAATAAGGCGCAGCCATCTTTTTTTAGAAAGAATCTGTTTTTGCATCATTTCATCTTCCCCCTATTAATGATTTATTTAATAAATCCTGCAGCTCGTTCTTTGTGGGATATCCGTCATTATCACCAGGAGACTGCACAGCCAGCGAGCCAATTGCATTGCCTCTTAATACAGATTCATAAACAGATAGATTTTCTAGAAAGCCGCTAATTACACCGACTGCAAACCCGTCTCCCGCACCCACTGTATCTATCACCTTATCTGCCTTGAAAGATGGGATTGTCCCTTTTTCTTTCAGTGATTCATAATAGGCCCCATTTTCGCCTAATTTAATTACAACAAGTTTAACGCCTTTTTCTAAGTAAAAGCTTGCTATGTCGCCAGGATCCTTGAACCCTGTCAATACTTCCCCTTCTTCAATTCCCGGAAGAAAGTAATCCGCTTGGATGGCCATCCTATTTATTTCTTCAATCATTTCCTTCTTTGAATTCCACAAAGAAGGACGAAGATTAGGATCAAAGGAAATGGTATTTTTCTGTTTTTTCATAAAAGATAACGCTTCATGTGAAAATTCCCTGGCGCTTATTGATATGGCTAACGGTATTCCTGTCAAATGCAAATGCCTGGCTTTGCTAAAATACTCTTCGCAAAAGTCGGACTTTTCCAGAAAACTGGCAGCAGAGCCTTTTCTAAAATATTGAACTTCCGGATCTCCCTTATCAACCTTGGATTTAATCTGAAATCCAGTTGGATGATCTTTATCTGCCAGGACACAGCTGATGTCAACGCTTTCAGATTTAAGCCTTTGAATGATAAAATCTCCGAAGGCATCTCTTCCTACCTTGCTTGCCCATCCTGCACGAAGTCCGAGCTTTGCAAGCCCTATAGCTACATTTGTCTCAGCTCCTGCCAGTTCACGATTAAACTGTTTTACTTCATGCAATGGGCCTTTTTCTGCCGCTATAAACATCGCCATAGCTTCTCCAAAGGTAACTACATCTAATTCCTTCATGCTAATGACCAGCTTTCTTTGTTGGATTTTTTCATGAAATCTACATAAACCTTTGTTCTTTCTTTTGGCTGTATGGGAAATTCAAGGGCTATTGGTATGTCTGACGGTAATTGCCTTAAGAAATACCAATTCTCTTTTCCTTCCAAAGAAATTGGTTCCGTTATCAGAACTCCACTTCTTTCTGCAACCGATTTAAGATGCAGATAAGACACATAAGGGGCAAGTTCAATAAATGCGGCTTCGGCATCTTCATCCGTGTAATGCCAATTCCCTGTATCAAATGTCATTCTGACAGGTACATTATATTGAGAAGCGCTTTCAAAAAACCGGACTAACAAATCCTTCCTCCCTCCATGCAGGGTTTGATCATTTTCGATAAGCAATTGAATTGGACTGTACTTTAACACCACTTCATTTAATTTTTTAAAATCTGATTTACTTGGATTAAAACGGCCCAGCGACACCTTTAAAAATTTTGCATTCAAGTCAGCTGCTTCTTTAAATACTTGTGTCAAAAGATCCGTATTTAACATCTGATCTTCATTCCATAAGTAAGTTGGAGCTGAATAAACAGCAATCAGCTTTCTTTTTTTTATTACCTGCTGAAGTTCTTTTAAAGGAGGATCTTTTTCAAAATTCAATAACTCTCTGCGTATTTCCACTCCATCTGCTCCTGCATCAGCAATTAATTCAATAAAAGCTTGCTGTCCCAGCTTCTGTACATCTGACTGTTCAAATGCATTCAGCGGAACAATAATATTGCTCATTTGATCTGCCCCTTTATACTTTTATAAACCGGTTTAGTAAATCGATTTATTTGAATTATATAGGCAATGTAAGCGCTTTTCAAGTGTTTTTTTTAAATTTTTATCTTACTTTTAGTTTACTATTTATCTGCAGTAAGATTGATTTTAAAAGAGAATCCTGGAATTTCTCTCCCCTTATTTAAAGAAAGTTATGTTCTTTAGCAAATTAAGGATATGAGAGGATTAAATATATTCTATCGAGGTATAAATTAAAATATATATATTATAAAAAAAAGCCTATTCCTCCATTAGGAAATCGGCATTTTCTTTTGGAAATTCAGTTTGTAAATAATGGTCTTCAGCTTTCCAGTATCTATTTTTAAATTTTCCGGTTTGTTTTTGAGTTTCCGCTTTTTCCCGAAGAAACCTTTTTTCTCTAGAAACTTCCAGAAACACGAGAAAATCAAAGTGGTTTCTCCATTCTTCTCTTTGCAGGAATACACCTTCTATTATGATTACACATCGATCCGGGAGATTAATATCGCGAAATTCACATGTATCCCTTTCATTATCATAAAACGGAAGCTTTAGCCTCTGAGCGGATTTTAGCTTTTTGAAAAAATGCTGTGACAGCCATTTTACATCCCACTGCAGGCTGTAATATTCGTACCACTCTTCTTCTCCAGTGTTATACCGCTTATTTCTTTCCACAATATGATCGTCAATATGAAAAATAACATATGAAATATTATTCTTTCTCAAATATTGGCTTATGCGATTCACAAGCGTTGTTTTGCCAGATCGGCTTAAGCCATCAATTCCAGCGATATAACGATTTCCTGTATGATTTTCCTTTATCTGCTTTAAAAGAATATTGATATCATTTTCCATCTATCTTTCTTCCCCTTTGTTAATAATAGGTTGATTTGTACTGATTGAGTTAGATAAACTACCCTTCTAAAAATCCTGTAATAATCACAGAGCACTTTATAATCAAATTAATTTATATATTTTTAACAGACGTTTATATTAGTAATGACTATATGATTAGGAGGAACGGATATGAAATACATCGTTATAACTGGAGCGAGTTCCGGCATCGGTTATGAAAGTGCTAAAGCATTTGCAGCCCGCGGGAAGAATCTGATTATCATTGCCCGCCGAATAGAAAAACTGGAGCAATTAAAGTCGGAAATTGCCTCTTTTAACCCAGAAATAGATGTGGTCATCATGACCGCTGATTTGTCTGTTGCTGAAAATGCTCATGATTTGTATAAAAAACTCCGGCGTTATGAAATTGAAACCTGGGTTAATAATGCAGGGTTTGGAAATTTCGCATCAATTGCTGACCAAATTCTTGACAAAATACAGACCATGATCCATCTGAACATTGAATCATTAACCATATTGTTATGTCCGGGACTATTCAAATTATGATGGTGCCCAGCTAATCAACGTCTCTTCTGGCGGGGGGTATACCATTGTTGCTGATGCCGTTACCTACTGTGCCACTAAATTTTATGTAAGTGCATTTACTGAAGGACTTGCCCGGGAACTTCAGTCACAAGGGGCTAAATTGAAAGCTAAGGTTCTTGCTCCTGCGGCAACGGAAACAGAATTTGCGAAACATGCTTTAAATAAAGATGACTTCCAATATGAAGGTGCCTTGCCGAAATATCACACATCAAAAGAAATGGCAGGATTTTTACTTGATTTGCATGACAGTGAAAAGACGGTTGGCATTGTAGATGGCCATACCTACGAGTTCCAGCTAAAAGATCCGCTCTTTAATTACGCTGCTGGTTCTTCAACTAGAGATTGACTAGAAAAATTTGACCACAACCTGCCACCAGCGAGGTTCCCCTGACAGCTTTTTGCAGGAGGTTTAGAGAGGTTCCCCACCGCTCGCGAGTTCTAGGTAACTAACAGCACACATCCTCCGATCCATTTATCAGCAGGAAAATTTTATAGAACTTATTAATTCTGCTTGCTTGATTTTTTTTAGTATATGATTTATATTAATTGAGCCATCAACAATTGATGGGTCAACCATTTTTTTTAAAACTAAAAGGAGGCATATCTTGGCCGATTCATGTTCTGAAAAAGGTCTTATTCTATATGCTTTGCATGAGCTGCACAAACAGGTTAGCCCAAAGTTCGAAAAGTGCACCGGCATAAGCCAGTCACGCCTGGATTTATTGCATGAGCTTTGCCAGGCTGACGAAATCAGTCAAACTGCTCTTCAAAAAGAGGTCAACATCGATAGTGCCGCTGTTACCAGGCATCTAAAACAGCTTGAAACTGCAGGCATGGTATCAAGGCGAAGAAACCCGGATGATAATAGGATCACATTGGTTAAGCTTACAGATCATGGACGCAATGAAATCATTTCTATGCGTGATGAAAAAGCATTTTTTGTAGCTCAAATGCTTGATGGCTTTTCAAATGATGAATGCAATCAGCTTTTAGATATGCTTAACAGAATGCAAAACAATATTAAACACATCCGGGCTTAATTCATATCACTTTCATAAAAGGAGAATACATCAATGACAAACACAACATACATCAATGACTTTAAAGAAATCATTACAGGACGCCGTTCCATTAGAAGCTACGACCCTTCGGTAAAAATCAGCAAAAAAGAAATGGAAGAAATCCTTACAGAAGCGACTCTTGCACCTTCCTCTGTGAATATGCAGCCATGGCGTTTCCTCGTCATCGAAAGTGAGGAAGCAAAAGCGACATTAGCGCCGCTTGCCCGCTTCAACCAGCCACAGGTTGAAACATCTTCAGCAATGATCGCAGTATTCGGAGATCTTAATAACTTTGATTACGGCGAAGAAATATACAGCAAAGCAGTGGAAATGGGATTTATGCCGCAGGACGTTAAAGAAAATATGATGAATAGCCTTACAGCTCATTTTTCCTCTATTGCTCCAGAAGTTAATAAAGAGACTGTCTTAATTGACGGCGGTTTAGTGTCCATGCAGCTCATGCTTGCAGCCCGTGCACATGGTTATGATACTTGTCCGATTGGCGGATATGAAAAAGATAAAATTGCCGAAGCTTTTGGATTAGACAAAGACCGCTTTGTGCCAGTAATGCTGATTTCAATTGGCAAAGCAGCAGGAACAGGCTATCAGTCCGTACGCCTTCCGCTTGAAAAAGTCGCACAATGGAAATAACAGAAAGCACCTATGAACAATGCGGGCGAATGCCGCTCAGGTAATGTACATGAAAAATTAAAAAATGCCCTCACTCTAACTAATGTGCTGCAGTACTTTCTATAGTGCTGTAAGCTGCACTGAAAGGAATGTTAATATGTTAATCATTCATGCAGGATTTACTATAGACTCAGCAAAACACGAGGAATTCTTAAAAGAAATCTCACCGCTCATCGATGCTTCAAGAGCCGAGGAAGGAAACATTTCTTACGATTTATACAAGCACACAGAAAAAGAAAATGTATATACAATGGTAGAGGTATGGCAGGATCTCCAAGCGGTTGAAAGCCATAATAAAAGCTCACATTTTACATCTTTTACAGCTGCAGCCGGCAATTTCCTGACTGCTCCATTAGATGTGAAAGTTTTTAACGGAGAGCCTCTAAAAAGATAAAATCAGCAGCAAAACTCAGCACTGCATTATTCTTTTGCAGCTGCTGAGATTTATTGTATTAACCTTAAAAAACTTTTTTTATATACTATTCTTTCAACAGTCTTGGAAATTCTCTCAGCCAGCAAGATTATGGAAGCTCTCCGGCGCGAAATAAACGCCCTCCCTTAAATACCCTCTGCTGTGACATGCTGTTTTCAGCCCATTTCAAAAGGCTCGCTGCGGTAAAGTACTGTTTTTTGTCAATGTATATATACTGCATCTTTTCACTTGGTTCAGATTCACTTTTTTCAGTATGTAAAATAACCTCCATCTCCGGGACAGTTATACCTAAAACCTTTGATGCTTCTCCAATTGTAAGCAAGTAATGTCCCTGATTCTGCTTTTTCATCTGTGAATTGACAGAAACCGTGGTTGCCTTTGCAGAATCCAAATAACCTCCAATGATAATGCCCAATGATATTATCAGTGCCGGTATCCAATTATAGTTATTTTTCATTTCCCCTCTCCTTTCTCAAAAAAAAACATTCATCTGGAACCAATTGGTTAATATATATAATATCAGTATTATAACTGAATATGGTTAAATTTGGAATAAACAGTTATTAATTAAAAAAGGCTCTTTTCTTAAAGAATGCTGTTTTTTTAATTTGTTATGTGAAGCGCTCCCATTATCAAGTCAGGTTGAATGGATCCTAAGGTGCGAGACTCCTGCTTAGATTAGCAGAACAGGACCTAAGCAGGGGCATCCTGAAGAGGAAAACAACCAACCTTGTTTCATGGCAGCAAAGTTTATGAAAACAGCCTTAAAAAAATAGCGTATCATTGTGCTTTTCTATAAATTAGTCCCTCACTGGGCAATTTTAAGTGCTTCAGTATTCACTGGAATGTCCTTCGAAACCGTTTCAGAACTAAAGATTTCCGAACATCTTCCTCCAGTCCTTTTCTAACAAACTGTAGATAACAATGTCCTCATAATGGTCATGCAGCCACTGTCCGTCCTTTTTAATGCCCTCAGCTGTAAATCCGAGTCTTTCAGGCACCTTTATGCTTTTTGTGTTGCCTGCCGCACATTGTATTTCGATTCGATTTAACTTCATTTCATCAAATAAGTATCTTGTTAAAGATTGTATGCATTTGGTGATAATCCCATTACCTTGTGCATTTTCAGACAAAAAGTAACCTATGCCCGCTGTCTTATTGTTCCAGTCAATATATTGCAGCCAATCATGCCGGCTAATTTTCCATGAAATCGGATTCCAGCATCAAATCCATTATTATTCGCATAATTTGTAAGCCATATAGGAATGATGGATTCAAAATCTCCTGCTGATTTTCTCTTATCTACCCAGAGGAGCCACTTCCTCAGATACTCTCTATTTTCAGCTGGTATAATTCTTCTTTATGATGCTGCTGCAATAGCTCTATTTCAATCTCTTTATCTACGCGAAACGAAAACACAGGCAGGTTCCCCCTTATTGATTTCTGCTAAAAGAAGTATTGCTTCAATTTTATGTAAGCACCATCCCTGTTGCCAGCATAAACTTATCTGTACAAATAAGTTTATGATAAAGGATGGAACATAAATGGCTGCAAATATAGATTATTCCTCTCCTGCTGCACAATTCACCTATGATGTAAATAAAAGCAATACATTTAAAAAAGATAAGCGTAACTTCATTAATGTATTAGGAATTAAACAATTGAATACGCTTGATAATGTATCTTTGCTGGACATTTTCTTAAGCGCGAACAATGTAATTGAACCACACTATCACCAAAATGCGGCAGAACTGGTTTATTGCATTTCAGGTTCTGCAGTTGTTTCCATTTTCAACCCATTTACTAAACAACTTCAAACCTATTCCATCAGGCCTGGTCAGGTAGCCAACGTCCCGCATGGCTGGTGGCATTATGAAGTGGCTTCTGAGAATGAAACACATCTGCTTGCCATATTTAATGCTTCCGAGCCTGAAGTTATTTTAGGATCTGACCTGCTAAAGTTCACTCCTGCAGATATTATGGCGAAAACCTACTGTATGAATGAAAATCAATGGAAAAGTACTATAGAGCCAGTACAGCCCAATACATTTATCGGTCCTGCCAAAAATTGTGCCAAAAGACATGATTACGGGAACTATTCCTGCCCTCATAATCAGCACTATTATCAGAACCAGCCGCCTATGCACTCATATGAACCATATAATTATCCCCGCTGACCACATATTACATTAATTCACTTTCCTATGTATGATGAATGGATCATACTTTCTGCAACATGTGAAAAGCAGCTGCAGGAGGTCCATTTTTAAGATGATGCCGGATGATATCAGCGCACTCTGCCGGTTTGTGAAAGGATGTGTCTAATTCAATATCATAAATTCCTGGGACATGGACGGCCTTCTGCCATAATTCAACAGGAGGCGGCACTTTTCCGTCCGCATCATATCCTTTTTGCCATGTCTTAATTCTCCTCTGCATCACAACATCGATAGGACAAAACACACCGGCAAATAATACTGGAAGCCCCTCCAAAATGTTAGCGCACATTGGAAGGATTCCAAGCGGCTGAGAATAGGCATCATGGTGCCCCACATCACAAACTACATGAATTCCAAGCCTGCTGTGGCTGGCAATTGCTTCATACATAGCCTGATAAAGGTTCACAATGAAAGGCTCGAGATCCGGCCACTCACCGCCGGGACGCAGGCCTATTCCCGGCTGAAAACGTTCCGGAGTCATTTGCATAAAATGATCTGTACCCAGGTTCATCCATATCCCCTCGAAGGTTTCCTGGATAACTGCAGCTATACTGGACTTTCCAGACCTTGGTGTGCCATTTAGAATGATAATTTGTCCATATTTTTTTACCGGCAGCATGACGTCCCTCCTTATTTTTAATAGATATAGAAGATTTAATAATAGAAGAAATGAATAGATTTTCACGAATGGGGTAAATCAAAATTGAAGGAGTGAACAATTTGAACAAACAAAAAAATGAATTCGATTACTCGCTTGATTATGACAGCATAGATTTCCGCAAGCATCCAGAATTGTACCGTGTTGGCCGGGGGGAGCAGGGTGTCTTGATGGTAGAGCCCTATAAAAGTGAAATACTGCCTCATTGGCGTTTTAAAACTCCGGAAATAGCAGAAAATTCTTCAAATAAAATTTATCAGCAGTTCCTCGACTACAAATCCAGCAGTCAAAGCTAAATCAGCAAGCATCTTCATGGAAAAGTGGAAGCTGGCAAGAGAGGATCAAGATTACCTCGCACTGAAGAAAATGCATCAGAAAAAATATGGATAAACCTAAGGACAGGGGCACCTTTAGTTTTTCGGAGATGCCCTAATACCTGATTGCCCTATTTTATTAAAGTTCAGTGTTTCTTCTTCAGACCGGATATCCCTACTATTATTTATTTTAAAAGGGGCTTCATCCTTAGAAACATTCTACCTCACAAAAAAACGAACTACTCTGATAATTAAATGTAACACAATAACCATCAAAATAACACGCCTTTTTCGAGCTTTTATAGAGCTGCTGAACAATGTATCTTTTTTGTTTCCTGCCTTCTAGAGCAAAACAAACATTCGTGTTTTGAACACTTAACGGTCTACTCCATCTTTGAAATGCAGATGCCAATTCTTATCTCCCTTATGTTAAATGTCTTCCACAGTTTTTTCCAATTCCTGAAAACTAATATGTTTCAATTCAGATTTCCTCTGCAGGATTTAGTTTGATCCCTGCTACAGCGTTTACAGCCACTAACCTTCTATGTTCTTCATTCAGCTTATCTATCGCTTCAACAAGGTGGAGTGTGTACTTAGCCAGATCTTTATGCTGATCTGGGAATCTTTCCTGGAATTCTTGAATTTTTTTTAACATTATTTTTCCCATTTTCGTATTTTCTTTAGGCTGCAAAGCGGGTGAATTCCGATCTTAATATTCTCATCCCTTTAAGTATGCATACGCAAATCCCCATATTTCTCTAAATCTGTGTTAACTCTTCAAGAAGTCATTTACTTATTAATCCTACTTGTTAGGTCCCCTTAGTTATTGTTCTCAGTGCCATAAGATTAGACGGAAGTATAAAAGAAATCCCAGGTTTGGCCAAATGGCTTAAACAGCGAATTTATGTGAGGAAAAACCATTAACATGCTTATGCAAATCAAAGTTTCGCTTCCCCTTGCATAAAGGTTTCTAAAAATTCTTTTCATTTTTAGCATAATAAAAAGACCTCCATGAATCTGAAAGCTTATTTGCTTTTCAAAACAAAAAAGCCCCTATTTCAAGGCGGTCTTAGACCTTATTCGCTATGGCCGGCGAAGTTAGCTGACGGAGAGGATAGCTTTAGTATTCCTCATCCCTTTTGTATATGCAGAATAACCTTCAGAAATAACGGGTCCTCCGTTCTCAAATTGAGTGATTAGGCCGATAGGAATTTATTAATAATGGAAAATTATACACATAAAAGGGCAGCCAGTTCTTCCGCAAACTGGCTGCCCCGCTGAGCAAAAAGAAAGCAATCAAAGCAATAAGACTGCTTCCAATATTTATGGTACTTTACCTGCTCAAACCATGTCCACCTTTAATATTTTACTGAAATAGAATAATTTGTAATAAATGTATTTGTCAAACATCATAACTTTCTTCATATTGCATGCCGGACAGGAATATCAAAATCACTCCTTGCATATTCATTAATAATGAAAAGCCTGTACGCCAGGCCCAGTGTGCCGTTAATAGAAGGAGGAAATTCCATGTTCAAGGAAAAATTGCAGCTTGCTATACTAAAAGAAATAAAAACGGGCAATAAAAATTTCACAAGGCAGAAACTGCAATTCAGCCCAACTCTTCTGAGTGAAATTATTTTTGATTTAGTGAAAAATCGATTGATAGCTGATGCAGATTTTTACAGAGACGGCAAATATGACTTATCCACTGCAGAGCTTACTTTAATCGGCGAAAGGTACCTTCATGATCATTCAGATATACTTTGTGATTATAAAGGGCTCAGCAGTATTAACGACTGGCTGAAAATAGATATCAAAAGAGGCTAATCTTAATTAGGGACTTTTCCTCAAACAATATAAGCGGATCATGAATTGTTTACAACATTCTCTCTTTAGGCCTGCTGTTTTTCTTGTTCTTCCAGAAAGCTGCGCATTTTAACAAGATATTCCGGGCCATCAAGCGGATCTTTCACGATCATTTCAATGATCACCAGTTTATCCGCATTTTCCGCAGCTGAAATGGCATCCTCCAGCTCTCCATTTGTTTCAGCACTCTTATATAAGGCCCCTTCTCCAAAAATTTCAGTCAGTTTTTCGTATTTCCATTCAGGAATATTATTGTAATCTTGATTTTTTGTTTTTACATTTAAATATTTTTCAATTGTATATCCTTTGTTATTCAAAATAAATATAATTGGCTTGCAGTCATTTTCAAGCATGGAACTAATCTCCTGTACTGTCAGCTGCAGCGAGCCGTCGCCGGTAAATAGCAGGACACGCCGATTTCCAGATGCCATGCAGGCGCCGAAAGCCGCCGGGATTCCATAGCCGATGCTTTGCCAGCCTCCCTGGGCAATATAAGATGCCCCTTTGGGCAACCGGATTTGTGATACGCCATAAGAAAATGTCCCTGTTTCAGCAACAACAATGTCATTTTCCTTAAGCCTATTTTCTATTATAGGATAGTATGTGCTTGCTTCTAAGAGCTGTTCTCGTTCAAATGATGTACGTTCATAAGGAAATTCAGGTTTTATTGCTGGCTCAGTATCTTGATACTGCAGTTCCATCAGGGAAAGAAGCATATCACTGGCCAGGATGTTCATGTATTGTGCTTGTCCCACTTTTACTGAATCTGGATAGATTTCAATAATATTTTCCCTATTGAGTTCAGCAGTGAAATTGGCTGTATTAACATCTGACCAAACCGGGCCTACGATAAAAAGGCAATCAGCTTCTTCAATAATCCGTTTTACGGCCTCACTGCCGAACTGGCCATTATACATTCCAGTATACAGAGGATGAGTTTCATCAAAGCCTCCCTTTCCCTGCATGGTTTGGGCAACAGGCAGTTTTGCATGTTCTGCAAATTCCTTTACTTGTTTTTGCAATCCAAAACGCATTGTATCCCTATCAGTTAATATGGCAGCATTATTGGCATTTTCCAGAAGCTTCCCTGCATGATTAATGGCGGCCTTCAGAGACTCGTCATTTGTTTTCACAGGCTCATTTTGCTGACCGGAAAGTTTTTGTATTGGTTTTGTGACTAAATCAATACTGACCGACAAATACACCGGCTTTTTTGTTTTCTTTGCCGTCATTATAGCAGCTGGAATTTCCCATGCGGCATTTTCCGGCGTTAGTATCGCTGTGTATTCAGTAATATTTTCGTACACTTTCCTGAATACATCATAATCACCGTCCATAAGTGTATGGTGCATCAGCTTTTTGGATTGCTGGTCCCCTGATTTTGGTGAACCGACAATATGGATAATAGGCACACTTTCACTATAAGCCCCTGCGACAGCATTACATGCACTCATTTCTCCTACTCCAAACGTCGTGATCATTGCTGCAATTCCTTTTTCCCTGGCATATCCATCTGCAGCGTATCCTGCATTCAGCTCATTCTTCGCGTTAATGAAAGTCATGTCATTTCTATTTTCCAATGTATCTAAAAGGGTGAAATTATAATCACCCGGTATCCCGAAAATATGTGTAATACCTTCTTTTTTTAAGCAGTCAAATAAAAAATCGCCAAGAGTGGCGTTTTGATTAAAATTTTGTAAAGATGA
Organism: Bacillus sp. OV322; assembly: GCF_900112495.1. Lineage (GTDB taxonomy): Bacteria > Bacillota > Bacilli > Bacillales > DSM-1321 > Peribacillus. The sequence continues at coordinate 124,134 of NZ_FOMA01000005.1, read as the reverse complement.
CAAATTAATTCCTCCCAGCCATTTTTATTATTATATACCACCGAATATTTCCGCTAATCCGGTTTATAGAATAACTAAAAAAAATAAAACATTTCACCCTTTAAAATGTATAATATTAGCAGATGTTGAATTTCAAATTTCCAATATCACAAAATTCAGCAGAGTAATCCTTAAAGGCGGGATAATATTGAACGATCACTTCCAATTTTTGTATGTGTTTTTAATCGTAGGATTCTTTTTATATCGCAGGATCAGGCGTTCCATTGGTTTTCAGCCTTATAAAGCAAGAAGGCTGATCGCGAGGACTCTCATTTTTTCATTATTGGCCATTTTATTAATCGCCAGTTGTGTAAACCACCCTATTTCCTTTGTTTATACACTCATTGGAATAGCTCTGGGCGGGATTCTGCTGTTCTACGGAATCAGGCACAGCACCTTTGAATTACGCAGCGGCATCATCTATTACAGGACTTCCATATGGGTAGAATCTCTTGTACTCCTTCTATTCCTGAGCCGATTTATATTCCGTTTTCTTATTCTTATACAAATGATGGGACAGCAGAAGAACAGCTTAAACAGCACTCAGTACTCCCAGCATTTCATGAAAGATCCATTAACAATCGCAGTTTTTTTCATTCTGGTTGTTTATTACATTGGCTTTTATCTGTTTGTTTATAAAAAAGGGAAAATTAAGAACCAGGAAAACAAAACCACACTGATTAGCTAACAAAAAAAGACAAGGCTTTGGGCACTTAAAGCATCCTAGCTTCTGTCTTTTTTGGTTTTTTATCAGCATAATGAGACCCATACTTTTGAACACTTTCGGGCTAAAATTTTACTTTCTCAGCAGTATAAAGAAATTGGAATCTGAATTGGTTACGGGTGAAAACATTTAACGGAGAACCAAAAAAGGCACATACGAATTTTGCTGTCCCTTTAAGTTTATATTAATTCCCCAATAAACCAAATTTCACCTTCATAGTGGTATCCATCTTCATCATTAATTACTTCTTTAAAACCTGATATTTGCAGTTCATTAGGAACAGATAATGCCCATTCAGCTTGAATATTTCTATTATCAGATAGTTGAAGCCACTTTTGATATTCGTCATTCCTGTTAAAGAAATCTTTAAAATAAGAGTCACCTTTAAATACAATAATCTGAGAACCCCACATATCAGGAAAATCCACAGCGACCACAACTCTATATCTTTCTTCGTTACCTGGCTTCAATCTAATTAAATGTTCTGCTCTATCAATTAGTGTTTGAATGCATAGTCGCTTGACCTTGTTTGGTGTTTTTTCTGAACTAATAAAGTCTTGAGCAACTGGCAGGTGCAGATGCCAATAATCTTGGTAGAATTCTGTTGGAAATTCCAATGTGTGTTCTTCAATTCGTTTAATCATATTATTAGAATTTCGCTTAACTCCTCGAACTTTTTTCTCCCGCATTCTATATCTCCTTATTTTATTTACCATAACTGGACGTTCTAAGTTCTTCATGTTGTTTTAGTAGATACAAACAACTATTAACAATCATTTTACTAACAATGGTTTTGTCGTTGTCAAGATTATAACAAGTTGTTAAAAGTTCATTACTTCCAAAACCATATTCCCGTCCTGTTTTGGATGGTGGTAAAATAAAGTTACTACATATATAAGCGCCCAATTGTTGAATAATGTTCAATTTGAAACGAATAAAGCCATTAATATTAAATCTTGATAGCCGTCATCCAATTTTACACCCTTTGCTTTTCTACCCTCTTCAAAAAAGCCTAGATTCTTATATAACTGGATTGCACCTAAATTATCTTCCATTACCTCAAGACAAACTTTTTCAATCTTCCTCTTATTTTTAGCCCAATTAATTAACGTTTCTAGAAGAGCTCTTCCAATACCATAATTTCGATATTCTGGTAGTATGGTCATCGCAAAAGCCCCTTGATGACTAATTTTTTCTTTATTTCCGTTCTTAAAATCTATTGTACCGACTAACTTACCATCAACTTCAGCAATAAACTGTACATAATTTGGATTTTCATTATAAGTTTTTAATGTTTTTTGAATAGCATCAACACTCATCTTCTTTACATCCTCAACCGTACTAAGCATGTATGGAGCGTTCATTAAAGCTTTTGGAGCAGAATTTAGTATTCTTTCTGCATCCTGTTCTTTAGCTTCTCTAATTATTACTGTCTTTCCATCCTTAGATTTATAAGTAAAAACCTTAGTTGATAATATATTACACACACCCTTCCGGAAAATAATTAATCGAATTTTTTAATTATTCTAAAATTATTAAGTAAGGTTTACTTAAGGTTTTCTTGCAGTTCTTTCAATAATTCTTCAGCACCATTCCTACTTAATGTGATTTTTCCATTGGCTACTGTCAAGTTCGTTTCTTTTATTTCTCCAGTGATTACGCATTCATTTTTGTAATAGCAACAACTATTTCGTCACCGTTATATTCTTCATCGTCTCTGACTAGGTTAGCTACCTTTCTTCTCTCTCCTTCATCCGATTCAACAATATCATATAACAGAGCTTTTATGTGCTGAATTTCTCTTAATCGAGTGTTTCTTTTTAATTCATTCATTTCTTCCAATAAATGAGTAAAATCGGTTAATGTAATCTTTGTCATTGGAGCAATTTACCTACTATGAGTCCCAACAATCGGAATCTCCGCCTGCTCGTCAAAAACAATAATTACAAGTCCTACCTCAAAAATCCTCAATCAACCTCCGAATCCAGACATTGCGATATATCTATGAGGTACGTCTCCTCTCCTTTGCTACTTTTTTTAAATGCTCGAACCCTCCAAATTTCAATTGTTGCCGGATTTCTGGTTTTAACCTTATTGAGGATCTAGACAAAGGAAAAATTACCTTCTGTCAAATCGTTAGTTCTTGTTGGATATATCAAGGAAGGATGCAGCTGCCATTATCGGGACATTTAATTTCAAAGCAGCACCTACAATTTTCTTAAAATAAGTATATTACGCAACGTTGAACTCAGTGACTTATATTTCTCTTACAAACAATAAAGTACATTAAAAAAGCCCATTCATAATTAAAATGGGCAATTATGATGAATCTATCAAAGTATTATATAGAAAGACCTCCGTCTACCGGGATAACTGCTCCGTTGATGTAGCTGGAATCATCAGTTGCCAAGAATAAATAAGTATTGGCAATATCTCTTGTTGTTCCAAGCCTTTGTAATGATACCTTCTCTTTCATTCCGTTAAGTATTTTTTCTGGCATTTTTTCTGTCATTGGGCTCATAATAAAGCCTGGAGCAACAGCATTAACATTAATTCCTTTCCTCCCTAGTTCTTTTGCCCAAGTTTGAGTCATTGCAATAACGGCTGCTTTCGTTGCTGCATAATTAGTTTGTCCAAAGTTACCCATTCTTCCAACTATACTACTCGTATTGATAACTCTGCCGTACCCCTCTTGAATCATATGGGGGACAACGGCCTGTGTACAATGAAAAACACCCGTTTGATTAATCGATATAACCTGATTCCATTGTTCCTGCGTCATCTTTACAAGAGTGGAGTCCATCGTAATTCCAGCATTATTAACTAAGATATCAATTTTTCCAAATCGATCGATAACATTATTGACCATCCAATCCACTTGATCACGTTGTGATACATCTACACCAAATCCGATACCATCAATCTCCTTTGCTGTAACTTCTGCTAAACGTTGATTATAATCTGCGACAACAACATGTGCACCTTCGGAAGCAAATAAGAAACTAGTTTCTTTTCCTATTCCACCAGCACCACCAGAAATAATGGCAACTTTCCCTTTAAGTTTCATAAAAAATTGGCCCCTCTCAAATCTCTCAATCTTTAAAATCTATACTTTCTATACAAGTGACACAGATTTCCTTGCCAATTATTTAGCCAATTGGAACTTTGTATGATTTATTTTTTATTGTGGAATACAGTTTGTTCAGCATTTCTGCTCCATGTTTTAGAACTTTTTATGGTATGTTATAGGAATGCCTGCTGGCAATGTCAATAAAGACCGATACGCCCGAGCCTCCACGGGCGAGTTTTAAGGCACAAGCATGAGTACTGCCGCAGCATTCGATCCAACAAATACTCCCCACTCCATATCTGAATCCCTTCCTACACGACCATTTCCTATAATCACTTAGGCATTGCCCTTTAAGCTGGTTCTACGTATGAGATTGATAGTATCTTCAGATAAGATTTGCCTTTTTCGCAACGCCCTCCTAGACAAATGCATCTGAGAATAAATTATAATCCTCTGCAGAAATTGTTAGTCCTCCGCCTCTGACTGTGTCTTTTTCGGATTCCAACTTCACTCCCAAATAGTAATTAAAAAACTAAAAATCATCCAACTATCATATTCAAAGCTAATACTCCAAGTATTCCATAAATAGCAACAAGGGTGTACATAAAGCAAACCGTTTTAACCGTTTGTCCAATTGTTAAGTTAAAATATTCTTTTGTCATCCAGAAAGAGACATCACTTGGTGGAGCCCAAGCTATGGAAGCGCTTCCAATAGCTAGTACCATTAATTCAGGATTAACACCAGTTGCGTTTACTATTGGCAACATAATTCCTGCAGTGGTTAAAACGGTTACTGTTGCAGACCCCACGGCTATCCGTATGATGGCCGCAATAATCCATGCCAGAATAAATGGTGAGATATGCCATCCACTTGTAAAATGAGCAATATATTTTGCCATTCCACTATCTAAAATAACTTGTTTAAATGCACCACCACCGCCGAGGATGAATATGATTCCCCCCATAGAGATCAGTGCCTGTTCTACAATTTTCATTACTTGAGGCATCGTCTTTCTTTTTTTCTGTAAACCGAAAATGTAAACTGCTACGAGAAGCGATATAAGCAAGGCCATATCAGCATTACCAATAAAGGTTAATATTCTATAAATAGCGGAAGTTTTAGGAAGTGAAAATTGTGTAATAACCCCTATTAAAATCAAAATAACTGGTAACAAAGTCGTTAAAAGGGAAGTTGCAAATGATGGGACTTCATCCATGTTGAATTCTTGCTTTGATACTAAATGGTTTGGAATTTCAATATCCCAATTTTTATATAACTTAGAGAATAATGGTCCAAAAATAATTGCAGCTGGAATCGCCAGAATAAAGCCATATAATAGAACCAGACCCAAATTTGCCCCTAAAGCGGCTGAAATTGCAGTTGGTCCTGGATGTGGAGGTAAAAAGACGTGCGCTATAGATATTGCTGCCAGAAACGGGATTCCCACTTTCATCAGCTTCACTTTTGCTTCAACTGCTACTGTATATACGATTGGAATTATTAGAATGTAACTAACTTCATAGTATAATATAATCCCTAAAAGAAATGAGGCCAGGCAAATTGCCCAATCAACTCTTTTTTCACCAAAAATTTTAATTAGAGTGCTTGCGATTCTGTGGGCCCCCCCACCTTCAGATATTATTTTCCCGAAAATGGCACCCAAGCCAATAATGATCGCTAAATGTCCCAGAGTACCTCCAAGTCCAGTTTCAATGGATGTGACAATAGCCAGTGGATCCATCCCTTGGAAAAGTCCTACGAATATTGCAGATATAATGAGTGATAAAAACGCGTTAAGCTTAAAAACTATGACTAAAATAAATAATATTACGATTCCCAAAGCCAATGCTATAAGTGGCATAATATAAACACTCCATTCCTTGATTAATTCTTGGAATTTCTAATAAACTTCCGTTTTCGAATTAGGTAATTAGGACATATTGACTTTCGATTTTCTTTCTAATTTTTGAAGTCAATCTTCAAAAATCTCAAAAGTATTTCCAACTGTAATATTACGGGTCGAGTTTCTAGAATTTATCAGCTGTATTTTTACGATCATCTAGTTTATTAGGTGTGGTTCTTTGTCGACGACCTATCGATATAATATTGGGAGGCTTTAAGTTGATGTATCAAGTTTTCTGCAAACCTTTTCCTAATACTAGCAATTTCATCTTTTTTATAGTCATAAAATCCTTCTCCTGATTTAATGCCCAATTTCCCTGCCGCTACTTTTTGCCTCAACATCTCGTTCGCATGTTGAGAATGATCCATAACCTTTAACAAGTTATCACCAACTGTACACCAAATATCTAAGCCCCCCAAATCGGCAATCTCTAATTGTCCTGTTGTAGCATATCTGAATGCCGGGCCAAACTTTAGTGCTTTATCAATATCATCCGGGGTCGCGACCCCCATTTCAATAAGAGAGAAAACTTCCCGTGCAATTCCTTGTTGAATTCTGTTAGCTATAAGTCCTGGTATATCCTTTAAAACTTTAACTGTTTGCTTTTTGATGGACTGATATAAATGTTCTATTTCTCTAAAAAGATGTTCTGGCATATTTCCAAAATAAGATAGTTCTACTAGTGGCATCAAATGGGCAGGATTATACCAATGGTTTACAATCATTTGCTCTTTCCGTTTATCACTGATAAGTTCCATCATACTGGATAAACTTAGACTCGATGTATTACTTGCAAATATTGTATGCGAAGGACAATATTCATCCAATTGCTTAAAAAGCTTTTGCTTTAGCTCTAAAATTTCAGGTACAGCCTCAATTACATAATCACAATCTTTGACCGTTTGCTTTAAATCCGTAAATAAGGTAATCCTTTCGAGAGTTAACCCGACTGACTGAGGCTCGAAAAAGTTTTCTAGAGCTAACAATTTCAGTTCTTCTTCAATTTCCTTTTTAGCATCCTTTAATTTATTTTCGTCAGTATCGTACAGATTAACGTCATATCCATACATGGCAAAAGCTTCTGCAATGCCATGCCCCATGGTACCTGCACCTAAAACAGCAATTTTTTTAATCATAATCAACCTCTACTTTCTGCCTCTTATAAATAGTCACGTACTTAATAAACTAGGTTGGAAATGTTTGATATTTACAGAGAACTCTGGTGGATAACCTTTTTCCTCCGATTCTTTCACCAATTTAACAACAAGATCATTGTAAGGAGTTTTTATTCCTGCCTCCCTAGCCTTTTTACAAACGAAACCGTTGATAAAGTCAATTTCTGTCTTTCTATTTTTCTCCAAGTCTTGCAGCATGCTTGCTTTTGTATTACTATGCGGTCCCCATACCTCATGATAAAAATCATTCTTATTTGCTATATCATTTTCGTCTTGGAGTTCAAGAAACTCCATATCTTTTCCTTGCATCAGTTCTAATTTAATTCCGTGTGCATGCGCAACCTTTATTGTTTCATCTGCAATATGAGCTATACTAAACATTGCTGTTTCACTTGATAAAACATCGCCAAAACGGCAGCCTAATGCCGCAGACATACCGCTAAAAGTTGCATTCATTAAAAGTTTTGCCCATTTTATTCCCAAAATGTTATTAGAGATGTGACAATGACCAATTAAATCCAATATCCTTTTTACTTCCTCAAGACGAGGAGTCAGCGATCCATCCAGTTCACCAATGTCAAATGCGTAATTTTTTACAGTAGGTACTTCTGTAGCCAGTTCAGAAACACCCGGTTCCAACCATGTGGCCCCGAATCCCACTGCGCCCCCAATGGTTCTTTCGCGTCCTATATACGAAGAAACAAAATCTTCCGGTATCCCATTTTGCAGCGTACAAACGATACTATTGGAATGAAGATGGGGAAGCAATTGGTCTAAAGAAGTTTGATTGTATACCTGCTTTGTCAGCAAAAAAGCCAAATCGTATTTACCAGTCATTTCATTTGGCAGCGATGCTTTTACAGGTACACGAAGATCCATAAAACCAGTAATTTTTGCACCAGAATGATTAAGTGCCTCCACGTGTTCCTTATTGATATCAATTAAATCTATTTCTTGACCTCCTGCAGTAATCAAGGCCCCTATTATAGTACCCAAAGAACCTGCACCTATTATGGCAATTCTCATATGTGATTTCCTCCATGTAATGTGTTTGAGGGGTGAATGAATCATGATTCACCCTAGTTGAATATAGACACTATAGAAAACGCTTTCAATTACCAGGTTAATCAGGTTATTGAAATCCTATTTCTCCACAAAATGTTATGATGATCAGAAAAGCAACAGTTAACATATATGTGAACACTTGTGGATTACTCTACGGAACCACTTGCGTTCTTCATTACTTTAGTATTTCTTGTTTGATCCAGTCCTAAAATTTCTCTTGCCTCATTTGGTGTTGCAATTTCTCTTCCTAAAGTCCTGGATAAATCTACAATCCTTTCAACAAATTGAGCATTCGTTTTGGCTAATTCACCCTTTCGATAATATACGCTGTCCTCCATCCCTACACGGACATGTCCCCCCATTAGAATACTCATGGTGTTGATAGCTAATTGATCCTTACTCGCCCCAATTGCTGACCATGTTGAACCGGAGGGAATACTTTCCGCCATAAACAACAAATTTTTTGGTGTAGCCGGCATCCCGCCCTGTACACCTAATACAAATTGGAAATGAAATGGTGCGTTGATATGGCCCTTTTTAATAATTCGCATGGTATTTTCGATCATTCCAACATCGAATACTTCAATTTCAGGTTTTATCTGATTTTCTTTCAGTTTTACTGCCAATCGCTCTAAAAAATTAGGTGAGTTAAGAAATACACCGGATCCAAAGTTCATTGAACCTGCATCAAATGTTGCCATCTCCGAGCCCAATTCGCATACTCGCAGCCGATCTTCATCGTTCATGGCCACTCCGCCAGCCGTCGTTAAGTTGATGATGATATCGCATTTATCCTTTATACGGCTTACTACGTCTATGTAAGTATCTAAGTTAAGGGTATTGTTACCGTCTTCATCCCTTACGTGAATATGGGCAATGGACGCTCCCGCTTGCCAAGCTTCATAAACGGAATCTGCGATTTCCTTTGGTGTAAGAGGCACATATGGGGTATGCTCGCGGGTTGTCTGAGCTCCAGTAGGGGCAACTGTAATAATTAATTTTTCCAAAGTAAATCCTCCTTTTAGTAAAAAATATCCACCATAGCGAAACGTTTCGATAAAATTAAAATATTATAGATTTATAAACAGGGCTTTCTTCACCCAAAGTCTCCATTCATTTTCATGTATTTTTGTATCTTACAATACTCCAAGCAAATAAAATAGGAGAATCTAAAAAAAATCCTGAATTGTCGATCCTACCATCGAAACGTTTCGCTATTTGTTACTAGTATAAAAAGAATTACTTTCAAAATCAATAGTATTTTCAGAATATTTCCAATAATATTATCTGGATATCTTCACCACTAATTTAACGAGAAGCACTCTGATATCATATTATAAATGATCAATTATTTTTCTTATTTATTCCATACCCGCAACTTTCGCGAACAACTAAAGATGGAGTAAGAATTATTTGTCTGGCAGTGATTTCACCCTTTTCCTTGATTAGCTGTAATAGCAACTCCATGGATAATTTGCCCATATCATATGTAGAATGATCAACACTGGATAGAGGAACAAGAAAGTTTTCGGAAAACGCACTATTATCGTTCCCAATGACGGCAATATCCTCTGGAACACGAATTCCGGTATCTCTTAGTCCCTTGATCACTCCGAAAGCTACTACGTCGCTTACAGCACATATGGCTTCTGGTAAATTGTCCACTTGCGCGATCATCTTTTTTACATTGGTATATCCCGATTCCAGGGTGTATTCCCCTTCAAAGACAAGGTTGGTGTCAACTTCTAAACCATGTTGAGTCATACAGCTTATAAATCCAGCTTTTCTTTCTCTTGCAGTGTTTATTTCAGGATTACCTCCAAAATACGCAATTCTTTTGTATCCCTGATTCACTAAATGATTAACAGCTAATTCAGAACTTAATACATTATTGACCCCAACAAAATTATTGCAATATAATGGGGGTCTTCGATTGATTAAAACATATTTTAATCCTGTATTTTCAATTTCGTTGAAATCCTCCGTTGTTGCTATATTAGCTAACAAAAGACCGTCAACTTGTTTTTCATGCATTAGTTCCAAATAAGTCAAAATTCTTTTATGTTCATTTGATGTATTACACAGGATTACATTGAAGTTATTATTGAAAGCTATATCTTCTATACCTTTGATCATTGGCGGATAGAAGGGATTTAAAATATCTGTCACTATGACACCAATGGTATTTGTGCGCTTCTTTTTCAAACTCCGGGCTACTGCATTCGGTCTGTAATTTAGCTCCTCAATTGCCTGCATTACTCTTTTAGTAAGTTCCGGACTAACATATGCTGAGTGGTTAATTACAGCTGACACTGTAGAAAGTGAAACTTTCGCTTTTTTAGATATGTCTTTCATCGTTGCCATAATAAAACCTCCACGTGAACTTTTCAATACCCTTAATGTATTCTAAATTGAGAACGGTTGCAATACAATCTTCCTTTCTTTAAAGCACTACAGTAACCACTCTTTATCGGGCTTTCAATGATTATTTAGGTTGATTGCAACATTAGTGGGCTAGTTTAGAGTATAGAGATTTTAATAATTAATAGAGCTTCTTGAAAGCTACATTTACCAGGTTCCTGTGATGGTACTTATAACAGTCTTTTGGGTAATGTCCCTTTTGGGTGGCTTGTTACTTTGCAATCTTAATTACTGTTGCCACCTCTTGGCCGCCTCCATATGCATAATGTTGCTAACCCAAAACGTTCATTTCTTCGCATTAATTCATGAACAAGTGTTACCAAAATACGAGCCCCACTTGCACCAATAGGATATCCTAACTCAATAAAGGAGGGAAACCACTAAGATGGTTTCCCTCCCTTTAAAATGTTCCGCAATCGCTCCGCCGTTGACAATCTCTTTATCGAATTCCATCTCTTTTCCAACATCTAGAGACTGTGCGGCAAACGCTTCGTCTGCCTCTATAGATTTATGCCTTCGATGAAAGTCCTGATTTTCCAGTGTTTTTTTTTCAGCTGGAAACAGGAATCCTTGGAACGGCACCCGCCCTTACATTCCCACGAATAATCGCATGTGGCTGAATTCCGATAAAGTTTAACGTATTACATCAACAAGTTGATTGATGGAGTTTAACTTGGAAGAAAGCTCAATAAACCATTCTTCATCCCCCGTTAATAATGCTAAGTCTATCAGAAATAGAATTTGTTCCTTGTTTACCGCCTTTGAAAGTGGAAGTCTCTTAACATTTTTACTTAAAGTCGAAATTGTTTTGCCAAGCATTTCACGATTGTCACTCTTAGCAACCGTTACTTTAACAACTCCATCGAGAATACTCTGTGACTCAATATAACCAATTATTAATTCCCCATCCTTTAATTTTCCCTTAATCCAATCACCTGTTTTCAAAACGGAATTACCATTCGTAAACATCCTTTTCACCTTCTTAAGTTTTTTTAGTATTATATGAATGTACCCAAGAAAGTACCTCTTTTAAGCTGCAGTGAGCGGGGATTTATCACCCAGATGAACCTGTAATTTTTTTATGATAATTAAGAAGTTCACGGCCATTAGTCACAGTCGCTATTTTGTTCTTGATTTACAAGATCGACAACTTCTTTAATTGTATAGTTCTTTAAATACACACCCAAATGTTCCTCAGCGCCTAAGAAAATTCCAAATAATACACTTTTCATATTTGCGCCCACAATACACTTTTTATTTGAATCAGGACACTTAGGCTGCAGAGCACCTTCAGAAGTTATCATATATATATCCCAAAGATTAACTTCGCTAAGGTCTAAAGTAAAAATAAATCCGCCGCCGGTTCCTTCTTTTGATTTTATAAATCCATGTTTTTTTAACAAGCTTAACACTTTGCGAATGCGTACCGGGTGAACACCAGCACTCTCTGAGATAGCATCACTTGTTGACATCCGGTCTGACTGCAACGCAAGAAAAGTTAAACTATGAACGGCAAGCGTAAAATCACTATTCATGGCCCTGCCCCCCTAAGAAATAAAAAAGCGTTTTTTTAGTAGTCCTTTTCGCTTTTTTAATAGTTATAACATAATGTAATAATAAATATTACAGTTTGGATTGTCAAGCAGGAATGGAAACATGCTGTAACCACTTTTTCCATGAAAAAGCAATTCTATTAAAACATGCTGGTTCCAAATCCTTGTATAGGCAGTTAGATATTTAAATATCCCATTGTTTTTTGACATGTCAGTGCCGCTCTTTTTTATTTTTTCCATGTCATTTCTTATTTATAATGACATTGGTTTGATGATTCCTTTTAAAGTTTTTCTACATCCGAGTCATCATCTTTTCAACATAGACAATAAAAGATTGCAATAATACGATAGTTAAAAGGATTAGTTTTAACCGTTGAGGGTTTGATATATTGCTCTTTATTTTTTCATATTACTTAGCGACTTATGCCATTGCATGTCTTCTATCAAGCGAAGATTAGAATTAATCTCATCCACTGTAAAGGGATTACCATTTGGGTGGGTACAGAAAATTTCAGAGAATCCACTTTCCCCAGGAATATCATAATAGTTCTCAACTCTAATTGAAAAAGTGACTTCTGTTTTGGATACGCTTTTATCTTGAGAAATCGTCTGTGAAATCGGGCTCGACTATCAAGAGGAGTTGCTGTCCCACAACCGACACCTTGAAAGGACGAGGTATTTCTTTTAAAGTATCTTTCCCGTAAATTCTTTTCCTCTCCCCTTATTAAGACTTACATGATGGAGACATTTACTTCTACTCTATACCTTCACTGTTTCTTTTTAGATATTTATTTTAACCTTAGTCATTTTCGAATCAAAGATCACTAATCCCCTCCTCCACAAATCTAACGGAAATAGCACAACCGCAAAATACCGTCGCTGATGAAATAGGAGAAGTTAGCAAAGTCAGGTACTCTCGTATATTATCATAAACAAAATAAACAAAAATCAGCTTCAGGTGAAAAACGCAAAATGAGATGAGAACTTTTCATTCGTGTATACCCATTGTAGGGGAATTTGAGAATATCGAGTTAATTTTTCTTGACTCCATAAACTGTAAACATTAAAATTACAGTAATTCCTTTCGAACTGGGAGCAACCAATTTGAAAAGTACCTTTTAAAATAGTTTAGTTTGTTAGGGACATTTACCAGACCTTTACTTAGTAATGTCTATACTGCAAACTATTTTATTACAGTACGTTTTATAAAAAACAAACTGTAACTTTTTTTATTACACTAAGAGGAAGAGTAATTTTGATTTTCTGTATGCATTAAAATTATAAGAAAAAATTGGAGGATATAATAATGGCTATCTCACACGTAACAGATCAAACATTTAGCACTGAAATTAAAGAGGGCTTAGTTTTAGTGGATTTTTGGGCCCCATGGTGTGGTCCTTGTAAAATGATAGCACCTGTATTGGAGGAAATCGATGGTGAAATGGGTGACAAAGTTAGAATTACCAAGCTTAATGTAGATGAAAACGCAGGAACAGTAGGAAAGTTTGGAGTCATGAGCATTCCTACGTTGATTCTTTTCAAAGACGGAGTGGCTGTAGAGAAGGTTATCGGTTTCTCTCCAAAAGAAGCTTTGACAGAAATAGTTTCAAAGCATATGTAATACAGAAAGTTCTCGTAGCAGGCCCTGTTACAGTTGCTAAAACTGGTTTGCTTTCTTTGAAGAGAAGCAACTTGCTATCCAGTAGATGTTCAAATGAACGAAATGAAGGCTGTTGACGTTAATTATGTTGAACAACATGTTGCCAATGATGATATTAATACTGGCGATGGTCTCGAAAGATTTTGGAAAATCCCTTGTTAAAGCATTACGTTAGTTCTACATTAAAACTACTGGTAAAATAAAATAATAAAGCGTTGGTTTATATTAATTTCACTAAAAGTAGTATGTAATATTGATTTCAGATACAACCTAAAAAGATTTTTTAAGGAGGGTTCATACAATGTCATTAAAAGGAAAACGTGTAGTTGTAATAGGAGGTACTTCTGGTATCGGATTATCCGCAGCAAAGGCATTTCTTGATGAATCTGCTCAAGTCATTATTGCAAGCCGTTCTGATGCAAAACTATCGGAGGCAAAGAATGTAATTGGCGGTAATGTGGAAGCCTACAATATTGATTTTCGCAGTGAAGAAAAACTGGCTGACTTTTTTAAAATGGTAGGGAACTTTGATCATCTTGTCGTTACGGCAGGTGAAGGTGCAATGGGTCATTTTAGTGACTTACCTGTTGAGGATGTTAAAGAAGCGTTTGATAGTAAGTTTTGGGGGCAATACTTAACCGTTCGTGCTGCTATTCCGTACTTAAATGATACCAGTTCTATCACATTGACATCTGGTGTTTATGGAATTCGTCCGCCACAGGGAGCAACTACACTTGCATCGATCAATTCAGCGATCGATGGATTGGTTAGGGGGCTTTCAGTAGACCTGGCCCCTATACGGGTAAATGTTGTTTCACCTGGTATTGTAGACACCCCGCTCTACGGAGGGATGTCTGACGAGCAAAGACAAAATTTATACAGCAGCATTGCACAACAGCTGCCTGTTAATCGCGTGGCACAGCCTGAAGACATTGCTGAGGCCTACGTGTATTTAGTGAAAAATGGTTTTACAACTGGTACTGTTCAACTTATTGATGGCGGGGCTCACTTGGTGTAAATGGAATATTATAATGTTATTTTTGTGGCTATACTACAACAATGTATAGCCACATTTTTTTAAAAATAATCCATACTTTCAATAAATAGAAATAATTGGAGATTCAGTTCGAGAAAAACAAGGTGAGATATGAAAGGAATGAATAATGAAAATGAGTTCACCTGATCATGAAAAAATATTAAGAATAAAGCATACCCTTGAAAAACGTGGAGTAACTTTACCTGACGGAACCTTTCTTCCAAGTATTGGTCAAGGAACATGGTACATGGGTGAAAATCCTAAATCGAAAAACAAAGAAATCAAAGCTTTGCAGCTTGGAATAGAACTAGGCATGAAGCTAATCGATACGGCTGAAATGTACGGAAACGGCGATTCCGAACGTTTAGTTGGTGAGGTAATCAAGGGGCGAAGAGATAAAGTTTTTTTAGTATCGAAAGTATACCCTCATCATTCCGGGTTAGATTTAATTGAAAGTGCATGTGAAAATAGTCTAAAACGACTTAGCACAGATCATCTTGATTTGTATCTTTTGCACTGGAGAGGTCGTGTTCCTTTGGAAGAAACGATCGAAGGAATGGAGAGACTGCGCAAGGCTGGTAAAATTGTAAGATGGGGAGTTTCTAATTTTGATACGGATGATATGAAAGAGTTGTGGGATACCGCTAACGGAAAAAATTGTGTGACAAATCAAGTGTTATATCATCTGGGTTCAAGAGGAATTGATTATGATCTCCTGCCATGGCATCATGAACATAACATGCCAATTATGGCCTATAGTCCCCTGGCCCAGGGAGGGTCTTTAAGAGAACAATTACTAAGCGATCCAACCATCATTGAGATAGCAGAAAAATACAATGTGCAGCCATTACAAATTGCTCTTGCGTGGACCATTCGTTCAAACAACGTAATCGCTATCCCAAAAGCTGTTAAGGAAGAACATGTTTTAGCCAATGCTCAAGCCTCAACCATTCAATTGACCACAGGAGATCTGAACAGACTTGACGACGTATTTCCAAAACCACTAAGAAAAACACCTTTGGATATTATATAAATGAATAGGGACAAGGATTTGTACTCCAATGAGAATCTATACTCCAATGTCCCTTCTCAAACTCTGATTTGTCAACAGAGTCCATGCTTTCCCCTTCTTTCTTCTTGCAATTTATAGCCAATTTCACGAAGTGTTTTCATATAAACGATTCATCATCCCCTTTAGTGATTTAACAAAAAAATAGGTTTACACAAATTATTTTATTTTATAATAGTTATAATAATTTATCCATTATATTCCCTTTCAATGATATATCCCATAGCTTTCAATACTTTTATTATCTCTCTTACTATTTAACTTGGTTCCTAATTGTCCTTTATGTAAAATGGTAAACCCCATTTCATGTCATTCTTTAAATACTCTACCTAGCACTTGCAGTCTACTAGGTATTGGTTACATCCTTAAACCTTCACTTGTTAGTTGTTTTTTTTTTAGCATAGCTAGTATGTTTGAGTTGATATATGTGCCTCATTGCGCATAGTTCAAGCATTGCATAAAAATATGTCTAAAAAAATTGATTAATATCCATAACTCCTCTTTTATATTTCCTTAGATAGATTCCCGTTTTTTTAAATACAGCTTATAAAAATAAAGAATTTCAACTGTTGGAGTTAAAGGTTGTAATTGAAACGTTAGATCTTGTCATGAAACCTTTGAAAGAAACAGTAGAGATAGTAAAGAATCATGGAACCTATCGCACCACGATCCATTCTGATCAAGGCTGGCATTATCAGCACATGGATCAGTACATTAAAAGAAAATAAAATAGGTTTCAAAGCATGTCACGTAAAGCAACCTGTGCAGATAACGCTTCGATGGAAAATTTCTTTGGGATTATAAAGCAAGAAATGTATTATGGAGAAACGCCGGTAAGTTATGAAGAATTAAAAAGTCGAATAGAAGAATATATCTACTGGTAAATAACAATGAACGATCCAAAATAAAATTAGCTGGATTGAGTCCAGTCGAATACCGAACTCATTCCAGCCAATCAACTGCATAAGAAAACTCTAACTTTTGCTGAAGTATTACCGACCATCCACTGTGTATACCCGATATGAATAAAGGGAGGTTCTCAGCTCTATTTTTCTGATTTTTTTGTTTTCTAATACGAAAAGCCTCATGCATGAATTTTAATGACACGTAAATTCCTGAGCACATTTCCATGTGCGTTTTAGGCTAGTACATGGTTTCCCTACGAATATAGTTTATTCCACTTGTCCACAAGTAATATTAGAAGCTTCAGACCAGTTTCCATTCCTTCCTCATCCACTGTAAACCGAGGGGTATGATGCGGATAATGGCTTCCCTTCTCTTCGTTGTTGGAACCGATATAAATGAATGCCCCAGGCACTTTCTGCTGGTATGCAGAGAAATCCTCGGAGCCAAGTACCGGCTTCATTTCCTTAACACGATCTTTACCGAAGAATCCAGCGGCCACTTCCCTGACATCATCCACCAGTGATTTGTCATTGATTAACGGATGGTACCCATACTGGTAGTCCAATTCACACAATGCGCCGTGGGCTCCTCCTACACCTTCTATAATCTGTCGGATAACTTCAGGCATTCTTTTGCGTACTCCCTGATCAAAGGCCCGAAAGGTACCATTAATCTTAAGTTCTTCCGGAAAAGAGTTATATGAAGTTCCACCATGAATCTGGGTAAGCGAAAGCACCGCATTATCAAGTGGATCAAGCCGGCGCGCGACAATATGTTGAAGATTGGTTATCAGCTGTCCCGCAATCGAGATAACATCAACAGCCTCATGTGGGTAGGCGGCATGGCCTCCACTTCCACGAACCGTAATTTCGAAAGCGTCATTCCCAGCCATTGCTGGACCATCAATAACTCCTATCTGTCCAGTTGGTAACCAGGAGACCAAGTGCAGACCGTAAATTGCATCCACTCCACCTAAAACCCCTGCCTCCACTAACTGTTGCGCTCCTCCCGGCACTTGTTCCTCTGCATGCTGGAAGATAAATCGTATCTCGCCCGCAATCTCCTCCTGTCGGCCGGACAGGATCTTGGCCGCACCAAGAAGCATGGCAGCATGACTGTCGTGACCGCAGGCATGGCTGATTCCAGGATGCTGTGACGCAAATTCAAACGTATTCTCCTCCTGTATAGGAAGCGCATCAATGTCTGCCCGGAGCGCCAAGGATTTTCCAGGCCGGGTTCCAAGCAGACGCGCCACCACACTGGTTGGTGTTGGCCGCGATACTTGCAGATTGCCAAAACTCTCTAACTGCTCAGCTATATAAGCCGATGTCTTAACTTCCTGAAATGATAATTCCGGAAAGCGGTGAAAATGTCTGCGCCACTCCACTACCTGTTCCTGAATCCGATCAGCCTGATTTATCCATGCTGTAAGTGTCATAAAATATCCTCCTAATCTATTAAAGAGACCAGGCTCCCGGATTGCACGGTTTACCTGGCCCTTATCATTAATCTAGTACAATAATATAGACTTCCGGTTACATCACTTTCGTTAAGCCGACCGTTTTATCAATAATAATCAGTGCTATGACGGCAACGGCAATGAACAGCACCGAAATCGCATTTACCGATGGGTCAAATGTCTGGTCTATATAGCTGAATATCCGAACAGGTATCGTAATGTTGCCTGGTGACGACACAAACAGACTGACCGAGACCTCTCCAAAGGATTCCACTACAGAAAAAACCGTACCTGCAATGATACCCGGTTTGATCAAGGGAAGCGTAACTCTTCGGAATGTAGTCCATCTTCCTGCGCCTAAGCTCATGGACGCCGACTCCAGTTTTGGGTCAAGTCCGGTCACACTCACGCTGATAACTCTCACTACATAAGGAAATGCTACTACCATATGACCGATAACAAGCCCTGTTAGGGAATTCATAATGCCCAGACTGGTGAATTCATACAGAAGTGCAATGCCGAGCACGACTTGCGGAATCATAAGTGGTGATAGCATTAAGGATTGAATGGCTTCCCGTCCTCTGAATTTCAATCTTCCCAATCCATAAGCCGCTGCTGTACCTAGTAGAACCGTAAGTGGGGTCACAATCAACAGCAAGATAAGGCTAACCCGTAGAGCATCCCACCAATCACTATTCTGGAACACAGCGGTAAACCATCGTACCGAAAATGACTGTGGCGGAAAAGTCGGATACTCGGTT
This sequence comes from Bacillus sp. OV322, assembly GCF_900112495.1. GTDB lineage: Bacteria > Bacillota > Bacilli > Bacillales > DSM-1321 > Peribacillus. The sequence continues at coordinate 105,292 of NZ_FOMA01000005.1, read as the reverse complement.
GGGCTGAAGGCGGACAGAACGATGACAAGAATAGGCGAAATCAGAAACAGATAGACGATTATGCCTGCAATCCATATCAAGGTAGTCAACGCGGAGAATTTATGCTGTCTACGTGAGCTACCTCGTTTACCTGTATTGTCAGTCATGGAGCCTCGCCTCCCATCTCTTGGAAATCCAACTAATCAGTCCAACCACAATAGCTACCATTGCGAGCAAAGTGATTGCCAGGGCAGCTGCGAATGGCATATTGAACACCTGAACAGTCTGCTGATAAATCGATAGCGGCAACAACGGCTGCAATCGTCCACCTACCAATAAAGGCGTAATATAGCTTCCAGCTGCGAGCGAGAACACAATGGCCGCACCAGAAAGCATGCCAGGGAACGTGAGTGGAAACGTAACCTTGAAGAATGTGCGTATCCTGCCTGCCCCGAGGCTCATGGATGCTTCACGCAACTTCGGCTGAATCTCCCCCATGGACGTGGCAATCGGCAGAACAGCGAACGGCAGCATCACCTGTACGTATGCGATAATAACCGCCTTCATACTCCACAACACGGTTAGAGGTTTATCTATCAAATGCAGCTTCAAAAGTACCTCATTTAAAAGTCCGTTCTGTGCCAGAATCACGATCCAGGCAAACGTACGAATGACCACACTCGTTAAGAGTGGGGAGATTAAAAGAATATAAAACAGTGTTCGCAATCCCTTGTACGGTGTCCTTACCAACAGATACGCCGCAGGGTACGCTGCAAGCAGCACAATGACTGTTGTCAACGCCGCTACGCCAAGCGTTGTTCGAATCGTAGTCAGATAAGACGATGAAGTAAACACCTCAATATAATTATGGATACTGTATGAAGGCAGAACATTTAAAAGGCTGTCTACCTCACGGAAGCTCAAAACGATCAACATGATAAAAGGAACCACCAGAAAGGCTAGCAGGAACAGCAAGGATGGTGTGAGCATCAGCCAGTAGAAGGAATTGGTACGCTTTTCAGCTGTTTGATGAGCCATGTACTACACTCCCTCCTGCGGGAGAGCGATAACATCCTCTGCATCCCAGAATAATTCACAAGCGTCTCCAGGTGCCGGAAGTGACGGGAACATCAGATCAGAAGCGACCACCTGTAGTTCACCTTTTCCCTCCAGATGGACCTTCAACCTAACCTGATCTCCAGCGTATCCCACATGAGAAATGAGGCCTGGTGCCCAGTTAGCTTCTCTAGATCCGCCGGACGTCATAGATATCTTTATCCGCTCAGGTCGGACCATGTACAAATTTGATTCATAATCAGTTGGTGATGCGCTCTCCAGAACGAGCGGAACACCGGCTGATGTCTCATAATCTAAAGCGATATGACGGCCAGAGTCTAAGGACTTGCGTGCCTGAATCAAGTTCACCTGCCCGATAAAGTCGGCGACAAAGCGATTCGCCGGTCGGCGGTATACCTCTAGCGGAGTGCCGACCTGCTGCAGCTTGCCATCACCGAGAATGCCGGTTCGGTCGGATAGGCTAAGCGCCTCCTCCTGGTCATGTGTTACCAAGATGGTCGTGACGCCGGTTCTCTGCTGAATCGAGCGAAGCTCTGTCTGCATTTCCTTTCGGAGCTTGGCATCCAGGTTGCTAAGGGGCTCATCCAGCAAAAGGACAGAAGGTTCGATTGCGAGGGCACGCGCAATCGCCACCCGCTGTCGCTGCCCACCGCTTAGTTGGTGCGGACGTCGGTTACCCATTGATGCGAGCTGTACCAGGGCCAATACTTCCTCCACACGCCTCTTGATGTCTTTCTTGGACTGCTTGCGAATCTGTAAACCATAGGCCACATTGTCAAATACAGTTAAATGGGGGAATAAGGCATAGTCCTGAAAAACAATGCCCAATCCCCGACGGTAAGGTGGAAGTCCTGTTACATCCTCATCCCCTATTAAAATACGCCCGGTTGTCGGATCAAGAAAGCCGGCTATCATGTTAAGTAGAGTTGTTTTACCGCATCCGCTGGGACCCAGCAGAGAGAAGAATTCTCCCTGCCGAACCTGAAGCTGAACCTGCTCCAAAGCGGTAAAATCTCCAAACTGTCTGCTTACATCATCGATGTGGATTCCAATCATTTTCCTCCACCTAGTGCTTGATTCCACCGGTCAGTCCAATTCGCTAAATTTGGCGTTGCTGTTGTATAGTCAACCCAAGTCAGTTTTTTGTAGTCTTCCTCGCTCACCTTGACCCTTTTCTTCAGACTACCACTATATTGGACATTCTTATTCGTCATGCCATATAGCGAAAGGTCAGAGAAGGCTTTTTGTGTATCCGGACTGGATAGATAATCGACCAGCTTATAGGCATTGGCAAGGTTTTTACTTCCCTTAGGAATGGCCCAGCTAGCGACCGCTGCAACGGGACCGTCCTCGGGATATGCAAATCCTACGTCAAGACCCGCATCCTGCATCGCAAACGCACGACCGTCCCAGAAGGGCACAACCGAAGCATCCCCTCTCTCCAGCAATGTCTGGATTGTGCCTGAATTATCAGGAAAAGCAACTGCGTTTTTTTTCAAATCAGATAGCTTATCGAATGCCTTATCGACATCAGCCTTATTGCTCACTTCCCCACCAAGGGCATTCACGAGACCGGAGAAGAACTGCAGGCCGGCAGAATAGGTCGGTGAAGAGACAGCCACATGACCCTTATATTCTGGATTCCAGAGGTCCGTCCATTTCGTTGGAGGTGTCTTCACAAGGTCCTTACGGTAAATGATGCCAAGCTGCCCCATACTGAAGCCCGCTGCATAAACCTTGCCTGCCTTTGTGAATCGTTTCTGGACGGATGGGTACAAATCTCCCACATTAGGTACATTCTTTGTGTCCAGCGCCTCAAGTAGATTTGAATCTGACGCACGCTGAATCGTATCAGGTTGAAGGATCAGCACATCATAAGGCGCATTATTACCATTGCCTGCCTTTAATTTAGGGAACCATTCCGCATCCGTTCCGGTTACCACTTCCACATCAATCCCAGTATCCTTCTCAAATTTGTCCAGTGCAGCTTTACGAATATTCTTCTCCCAGTCACCGCCGGACACACCAATAACAACCTTGTCTGTTTTCGGAGGCTTTCCACTGGACGATACGTCGTTTGAGCTTGACTGATTTCCACATGCCGACACCATCATGGTCAAGCTTAACAACAATGCGCTAAATGTAAATTTCTTTCTCTTGTTCATCTCCATTAACCACCTTTTTTAGTAATTTTTTTATAGAAGCTTAGCCCACAGCTTATCAACCGCACCAGCTGTAAGCGGGATGTTTTTCAACTCTGAAGATGCACGGTCATGAACAAGCTGCTTTCGGACCGCTCGTTGGGTAGGAGGCAATTGCTGAAGCAACCGGGCTAGCTGATTGCTGGCTTCAGGCGTCCAAACCTGTTCATAGGCAGTACGTGCGTTACCGAAATCCCAAAACTCACCTTGTTCAGGCTGAGCCGCTCTTACACGTTGAGTGCCCTCTTGATCTACCGACAACTCACCGTCTTGAGACAGGAGTATTACTCCATATAGCTCTTCAGCCTCCTGTAAACCGAGGAGACCGGAACGAACTTCGGTCAACACCTCTTCTGGCGTACGTTCAAAAGGATTTCCCCATCCGCCGCCAGCCGGTGAATGTATGCTGACGATATCCCCAGGTTTTGGGTGAAGCACACTTATTTTTGGTTGGTCCCTCTCATCTTCCCGACCAGGATTCATCTGAACTTTGCCTAGAGAGCCTGCACGGCCTCCAGCCAGCCCCCAAGGGTGAAAACGGAGACGCTCCATCCCACGCGCTGTCACAATCGAACCTTCTTCCATAATTTCAAAGTCCAGGCGAATGGCGTGACCCCCGCGATGGAGTCCGGCTCCTGCGGTATTCTCAAGCAGTTCGTATTTATGTACAAGGACCTGGATATGCTGCTCCAGACTCTCGATTGGAGTGTTTCGCAAAAATCCGGAAGCATGGTCTATGCCATCTGCCCCGTCCATATTACTCTGACCACCGCCTCCTCCGCCCATAGGCTGTACAACCGCCATGTTCCGGGTACCATTTTGGACATCCGGGGTTGACAGGACGACGATAGCCGACTGTCCAGCACCCGCTGCAGGGATTCCATACGGAATGGCTTTCGCCAGTGCGCCCAACACTGCATTATAAAGACGCATGGTTATGGTATGACGAACACCTACCGCAGCCGGATACACCGGATTGACCAGCGTACCAGCCGGAGCGATCACTGAGATAGGGCGCGTAATGCCCCCATTGACCGGAATAAATGGGTCTGAGCTGATAATATAATTGATTAGACCCTGGAATAGGAATGAATGTTTTTTACCATTCGTGACAAGATTAAATGCCGTTCTGACCTGTGGGTCCGAGTTCGAGAAATCGAGGGTTATATCTCCCCCACTGACCTTAACTGACACTGCAAGACGAATAGGAGTGTCTGATAGCATGTCATCATCCAAGTAATCAGCGAATTCATAAGTACCATCAGGGATCTCTTCAATAACCTTGCGAGCACGAAGCTCTCCCTGATCCATAAGGTCCTCCATGCTATCCTTGACTGCCTTTACACCAAATTTGGACACTAGGGTGAGCATGCGCTGCTCTGCCGTATTGACGGCTGCAACCATCGCGTTAAAATCACCCAGGTTCAGCTGAGGGGACCGGCTGTTGGCATTAAGGAAGGTGTGGACGTCAGCATTCGGTTTCCCACGCTTATACAGCTTAACAGGTGGAATCCGTAAGCCTTCCTGGTGAATATCTGTGGCCTCAGGTGAAATGCTGGATGGAACTAGGCCACCTACGTCACTGCAGTGAACAAAAGCCCAAGCGTATGAAATTAGTTCCCCATTCACAAAAATTGGTTTAAATACATGGACATCAGGCAAATGGGTGGCCAATCCGTCTGTCGAATAAGGCTCGTTCGTAATAACGATATCCCCCGGTTCAAGAGGCTCGCACGCTTCAGCTGCCCGTTTAAGGCTAAGACCTAGAAAGATTGTCACTCCAACGGTCTTCGGGTATACAAAAAACTCACCATCCGGTGTAGCCAAAGCAGTTGCAAAATCTGCTGATTCCTTGACGAATGTCGTAAACGATGTTCGTTCAATGACGTGCCCCATCCCTGCAGCTATGGCATTGTAATAACTGCGCATAATTTCTAATGTAGCTGGATCTGTCTTCATGCGCTTCCCTCTCTTCGTTTCAGTATCAGGTTCCCGGCTGAATCGACCCTACCGTACCAACCTAAGAGCACGAGCACGGTTGTATCATCTTGCTCAACGATTGCAGGGCCATCAATTGTGTGCCCTGCCAGCATTTCGTTTCGTGCGTATACCTTTGCCTGATATTCACGTCCACCGTAACGTATGCTGCGTACGCCTATTGACTCTAAACTTCCTTGTGTTTCCGGAACTGAAGCAATCTTAGGTTTTAATGTATGTCCAACCAGACGAACACGCAGATTGATTAGCTCCAAAATGGCAGCAGCATCACTGTGGCCATATTGCCTGCGATGAAGTTCGTGGAACGCTTCAATTATCCTCTCTCCTGTTGAATCTTTAAGCATGGACCAATCCAGCGGAAGCTCGATTTCAAAGGCCTGTCCAGCATAACGGGCGTCAACAGAATAATGCAGCGTACTGCCTTCTAGTCCGTTAACCTGCTGTTTGGCCAGCCATTCCTGTGCCTGGTCTGTAAGCTGGGTGTATTCTCGGACAAGTGTATCCATAGTCAAATCCGTAAACTTTTTCTGAAGGGAGAGTACCGCGTCATAGGTGAAATCAGCAGTCAATGCACCTAATGCACACAAGGTTCCCGGACTAGGCGGAACCAGCACACTCTGTGCCTGGATCTCTTCAGCCAGGAAGTTGGCAGTTACCGGACCCCCTCCACCAAACGCGAGCAGGCTGAATTCACGTGGATCAAATCCATGCTGCTCCATAACTGCACTTAATTCGGAATACATGTTAGCAACCGCCACCTGTATCATGCGGTCCGCAGCTCCGCGTGCGTCGGTTCCAAGATAATCTGCAATGGGTGAAATCGCTTGTGTGGAACGTTCCGGATAGAGTTGCACATTACCTGCTGCAAACCTGTTCGGATTGATATACCCACAGAGCAAATATGCATCCGTTAAGGCAGCCTTGTCTCCTTGTCCGTAACAGGCTGGGCCTGGTGAAGACCCTACCGATTCGGGTCCTACCTTCAACAGCCCCCCATTATCAATCCAGGCAACGGAACCACCGCCTGCCCCTACAGAATACATGGAAACTGAAGGCAGCATGATTGGCAATCCGGCAAGATGGTTCATTTGGGTAAAGGTCGGCTGTCCTTGCTCAATGATCGATATATCAGCACTCGTACCACCCATATCGAATGTAATGACATGACTTATATCAGCTGACCGAGCCGCCTGAACCGCGCCAATCACTCCTGCGGCTGGTCCGGAGAAAAGTGTCCTTACCGGCGCATTCGCTGCGGTGTCGATATCCATGATTCCGCCATTGGATTGTGTAATAAAAGGCTGGGCCACAACCCCTTCTTCCTGAAGACGATCCTGCAATGTCTCGAAATATCGCTGAACATTGGGCTGAATGTATGAATTGACAGCTGTCATTGCTGCACGCTCGTATTCCCTCATCTGAGGCCACAGTTCGGAAGATGCACTGGCTGCAAGTCCTGGTGCCAATTCGAGAATCCGCTCTACGGCCTGCTGTTCGTGAACGGGATTTTTGTAGCTATGTAGAAAGCAGACTACGACACCCCCTGCACCGGAAGCTATTACAGAACGAATCGCCTCATCTAGGCTGTTCTGATCCAGAGGGGTATGTACTGAGCCATCGGGACGCAGTCGCTCTTTAACTGTGAATACCCTCTCCCGCGGAATCAGGGGTTCCGGAAGTCTGGAACTAAAATCGTATGGAATCGGCAAACGCAATCGCTGTAAGTTCAGTAAATCCCTGAATCCTTCGGTAACTAATAAAGAAATTGCTTCGCCACGACGCTGTATTAAAGTATTTAGGCCGATGGTAGTGCCGTGTGCAAAGTAATGCACGTCTCTTGGTTGTATGCCTTTTTCTTTTAACAAAACGAGTCCATTAGCGATCCCCTGTGCTGGATCTGATGGAACGGTTGGTGTTTTTACACCTTTCAGCGTTCCATTCAGTTCATCCAACACCGTTAAATCGGTGAATGTACCTCCTATGTCAATCCCAAGTCGCCAAGAATTGCTCAAATGGTTACGCCCCCTAATCTCTATGTATATACCACATAACATACTAATACTATAGGAATTAAAACAGCGGAGTCAAGAAATCTGCTGACAATTCATTTTATTTTGATATTTTCTTTGAGAAATTGGGATTTCGCATGATATGGCGGAATTGGTAATTCCAAAGACACCAGATGAGCCCAATATAACCGATTGTTTGGTCGCAATTGGCATGGACAGTTAAGTTTCGCTTTTTGTTTACTCTGCGGTTCTACCACTAACTCACATCCTTATAGCCCATCTGGAACTAAAAGTCGCCATCCGTTACTAGTCCCATCATGACTGCACAATAAAACCAATTCTCTTACATTCCCGCGTATACATTAGCAACCATGTAAGCATTCATAAGGATACTTTTTTAGTAGAATTGTGCCTAGCAACTTTCCTCAAAGAAGGCAATTTCGTTAAGTCTAATGTAACTGAAAAAAATCGGAGAGTTCACAGCATTTATCAATTAGATAGAAGTTAGGCGAGCAAACATTAGTTGGTTGCTCTAAAACAACTTGCTTTAGACAGAAAAAAACAAATAGAACAGGTAAAATTGAAAAGGCTGCAACCTATGCAGGATCGACAGCCTTGTTTTCTGTTTTAGCTTTAACTACACTTTGCACCATAACCTCTCCTCCGAACTCTTATTAACTTTTTCATATGGAATGTTGAATAGCTTATAATCTTTACTTTATCCGCCGGGGGTGACTGGTATCTTACTCTTGTGCTGATCCAAGCTAGCTCTATTCTAAAATATCAGAGAGAATTTATTTACTGAAAATTTTCAATTATCAATCTATTATTGTTGCCATATTACCATAACCGTTTCCTGTATAGGTTGAATTTCTTCATGTATTATCTATTATTCTTTAATTATCTCATTTTTATATTCCGTTCTATTTTACCAAATCCGGTCACCAACGGTATTAACTGATCTCGCTTGAAAAATCGTTTTGGGCAAGTTTGTTCTGTTCCATGAAAGATCGCTATTACTTCATCATCCGAATAAGTATCCCAATCCCTCCAGTAGACCGAGGTCGAAGAATAATCAAAAGGTCGTAACCCGCCATGTTTGGGAAGAATTCAAAGAGAAGGATCGCCTAAACAGACGGGGCGATATTTTTTTTATAAGGGCGGAGTGAATGTGCTGATTAAGACGAGCGATTCTATCAATCAATGTTTTATTTAGAGCCTAAGATTCTTTTCGGACCTATCCATGACCAGAGATTTACTAAAGTTAAATTGCAAAAAAACTCAAATCTAACCAGCGGAAGCTTTTGAAAGCCATTTTGTGGGATATAGAAATCCCTTAGATTCGGTTAGGAATTCACCTCCTTGTTGAACAGATTTTTCAAAATGAAAGCGCTTTTATTTAATTTGATTCCCTTCATAAAACGCTTACATTTTATTATTGACAGGATAATCCATGTTCCGTAAAATAACACTTGTATACAAGTACACGGCAAAATTTACTATTCTTATGCGTTTAGAGGTGCTATTTCCATCCTGGATTTTTTCCTCTATATTTAAATTATAAGAAGGAAATCTTTTCGCGTAGACTTATAGGGAGAGTTGAAATGTATGCAGTATCCATCATCATGGCTACAAAGGGCCTCACTTGGGGAAAAGATCGTAAGTGAGTTAAGATTAAAAATTATTAGTGGCATGATTCATCCAGGTTCATTAATATCTGAAAATCAGATTGCGGCTGAATTCGGGACCAGTCGTTCGCCAGTTAGAGAAGCCTTGAGAACGCTCTCAGGAGAAGGGTTGATCCGTTTAGAAAGGATGGGTGCTGTGGTATTAGGCTTAACTTCAAAGGATATCAATGAACTAAATGATGTTCGTTTCATGATTGAAAGCTTTGTATCGCAACGTCTTTCCCAGATAGACCATGAGCCATTAGTGGTGAACCTTACTAAAATCATCGACAAGATGGAATTGGCGGGTAAGCACCAAGACTTTATTGAATTTTCTTATCAGGACCTGTGTTTCCATGAAGAAATGATTTTGGGGATAAACCATACAAGAATCTCGCATTTATGGAATAATATACGGGAAATCATCCTAACCGCTCTACTAGTGGCAACCGAAAAAAGATTTGTAGGAAAAAAGCATGAAATAGAACCACTTATTGAAAAACACCGATTAATCGTCAATGCTCTAGTTTCAAAGGATTTTCATCTTATTAAAGTAATTATTCATGAACATTTTAAAGACACTCGTAAAACTGTTAGTGAAACCCTGCTAAAAATGAACGAGGATTAATTGAAGGGTAAACTCTTTTTTAGAAAAGAGATGGCCCTTTATTGATCGACCTGTCGCCAAGTACACAACATAAAAATATGAAGGGTAAACTCTTTTTTAAAAATATAGGCCCTTTTATTGGTTGACTTGTCGACAAGTAGACAACATAAATAATTGGAGGTATGAAAATGGCAGTTATGAAAGCGGGTTTGTATATATCTGAAAAAGAAGTAATGGTTGGAGAGCTAGATAAACCAACATTAAAACAAGGGGAAGCACTAATTCGGGTTTCCTATGCTGGAATTTGTGGAACCGATATGATGATTTATTCAGGAAAACACCCTCGTGCAAAAGCACCTCTAGCAATGGGGCATGAGTTTAGTGGTGTCATTGAAGAATTGAACGGAGAGTCAGCTTTTTCAGTTGGAGACCGAGTGGTTATTGAACCAACTCTTAGCTGTGGAACGTGTGAAGCCTGTAGGTCAGGACAATTTCATGTTTGTAAAACATTAAAACTCATTGGGATCGATATGCATGGTGGATTTGCGGAATACGCTGCAGTTCCCCTACATCGACTTCATGTGATTCCTGAGGGATTATCAGATGCCCATGCAGCCTTAGCGGAACCAGTGGCAGTGGCTGTTCACACCGTGCGCCGCTCCAATCTTAAGGTAGGCGATAATGTTGTCATATTAGGGGCAGGACCAATTGGTTTGCTCATCGGCCTAATGGCGAGACAGGCGGGGGCGAATGAAATCATCGTTTCCGATATTAGTCCTTACCGATTGGAAAAAGCAAGAGAACTTGGTTTTACCGCATTAGATGCGAAAAAAGTAGATGTAACGGAAGAAGTTTTATCGCTAACAAATGGTATTGGTGGAGATATTGTTTTTGAAGTGGCTGGTACACAAATTACGGCTAAGCAAATGGTTGAAGTAAGCAGAATTCAAGGGCAAATCATGGTAGTTAGCGTATACAAACAAGCACCAGCTGTAAATTTAGCAGGGATGCACTTTAGAGAAATATCGATGGCAACGACGAGATGCTACACTGGAAGTGATTTTAAAACAGCTATTCAACTAATGGCAAATGGAAAGATAGATGTTTCTCCATTTATTTCTCATGAATTACCACTTGAGCAAATTGTGGAAGGTTTTAAGTTAATGAAAAATCCAGATGTCTCTTTAAAAGTATTATTTAAACCTAATTGATTGAGGAGGAGTAAAGTTGGTACTGGAATTATTTAAACTAGATGGGAAAGTAGCAGCAGTCACAGGAGCCACCAGAGGAATTGGACGTTCAATCGCTCTCGCTTTAGCTGAAGCAGGGGCAGATATTGCCCTCCTTCAACGTTCACCTGAACAATCTGACGTTAAGGAAGAAATCGAATTACTAGGTAGAAAATGCTTGGTTGTTCCTTGTGATTTAGAAAATGTTGAGCAAGTAAAAGCAGCAATATCTAATGTGGTTTCGCATTTTGGCAAAATTGATATTTTAGTCAATAATGCAGGCATCCAACGCCGTTCGCCTTCAGTAGATTTCTCAGAGCTAGATTGGGATGATGTGATAAATGTCAATTTGAAGACCGTATGGCTCCTTTGTCAGCAGGCTGGCCGCTATATGGTTCCGAACGGAAAAGGGAAAATCATTAATATGGCATCCCTACTTTCCTATCAAGGCGGCTTGACAGTTCCTGCTTATGCTGCAGCAAAAGGTGGAGTTGCTCAGTTAACGAAAGCATTATCGAATGAATGGGCCAAGCATCAGGTAAATGTCAATGCAATTGTCCCAGGATATATTGCAACAGACATGAACACGGCACTCATCAATGATGAAACACGTAATCGACAAATTCGCGAGCGAATTCCCGCTGACCGTTGGGGAAATCCTCAAGATTTTAAAGGGACTGTTGTTTACCTTGCATCAGATGCATCGAATTATGTACATGGGCATTTATTAGCTGTCGATGGTGGATGGCTAGGTAGATAAAAAATGTATTGGTTTTCCAGAATCATCAATCGAAGCATGCATACTGGCGCATAAACTGTGCCAGTTGTTGTGCTTTTTATTATGGTGCTCGGCCATCCATCAAAAATCCGCCGTTACTTATGATAAGGTTCACCGTGGTGTATCTAAACGAGAAAACCTCAATACTCTTCTTCAATTTCATATCTTCTAATGTTAGACGCTTTGTTTACATTTGTTGTTAAGAAATAAAAGAGCCAGTTGTTATCATTCCCTTGTACCCTAGTTGCTTCAGGAACTCCCTCTGTGTCTTCTTCCGTTCCTTCAGCTTCCTCCGTTTCTTCTTCCGTTCCTTCCGCTTCCTCCGTCTCTTCTTCCGTTCCTTCAGCTTCCTCTGTTTCTTCTTCCGCTCGTTCAGCAGTTTTTATTTTATTAATTTCATTCTCCAACTCAATATTCAATTCCTCTATTAAATCACCTTCTATTGAAAAAGAGTATTCTTCAATTACTTTTGACATAATTTCCTCTGCTTCTAAGGTCTTCATATTAGTTTTATAGTGATTAAGGCATAAAGAAATGATTGACTTTTTTACTTCCTCTAACACTCTAGAGTATATCGGGTTAACAAATGATACATTGTTATTCAAAAGCTGTTCAAAAAACTTGTCATCTTTAAAATATTGATTATTTTTGTCTTTACCTAGCCAACCATGAAAACAGCACTCATAATAGAAGAGCCAATTACTATCATAAAGACTCTCTTCTGTAAGAAGAGTTTCATAATATGAAAAATCTAAATCCCCATTTAAAAGGTTTTTTGAATTTAATATCATTACCAGTATATTTATTATTGCATTATCATTCCATAACAATAGCTTACTTACATCTTCGTCTATAGAAATATCCAACTTTGCGGCAAAACTAAGAGCCCATGATACCTCAAAGTCATTTCTTAGCTCCACATTATCCTTAATAAGAACATTAATAAAGCTATTTATCCTTTCATTGTTTAATGGATATCCCCTATATTTATATCCTTCAATAGTTTCAAATACTGTAGGTATAATTGAGGAATCCACAAGGATGGATTGTAATAGTAGCGATTCAAATATATTCCAATTATCTCTATATATTACAATACCCCTCAAAACTTTTACTGCATAGTTTAATATTCCCTTTTCATCTGATTGAATCTTATATCTAAAAGCTGTACTAAAGAATTCTTTTATATCCGTATGCTGCAGATAAATTGATTTTCTCTTATCCTTTTTATTTCTCCTAAATTCATACTTTTTAAAGTAATATAACCACTCAGATTCCAATACTTGCGGTATTTTAATTACTTTAGTCTTTGAATTATTTAAATCTAGTCCATAATTTTTTAGAATCTTATTTAAAATATTTAGGGCTCTTTCAGCTTCTTCTGATGAGCTAAAATAATATTCCATGTCATCTGTATATCTATAACCTACTAAACCATCGCCATATTCTCTTTTGAATTCATCATCAATTGTTGTACCGACTATTTCTTGTATTATTAGTGATACAACTGGTCCAATAGGAATTCCTACAGTTTGTCCATCCTGTAGATTCCTTACCAATCTATCAATCACATTACCAAAGTACCCATCATCCCTAGGGTGTGCTTTTGCAATCTCTTTAGTATGTAGTGCCCACGGAATAGAGTGAGTGTAAATACTTGGATAATATCTTGTGATATCAGCTTGTAAAATATACCTTTTTAATACAAGATTATGTATCCTTCTATTAATCTTCTCAGACATTTCATATTTTGGCTCTATCCTATCTTCAGAAATTTGTGGAGTGGTTAAAGAAAATTGTGACTTTGAGAAGTGTGACTCTAAATTTACCCATTTATCTTCAATTAATCTCGCTAACAATATGTAATGCAGGGGGTGTGGAACCGATAGAATTCTTCTAAAGTTTTCCGTTTTTGGTATTGAATAATCTATTAGTTTACACCATTTGTTTAAACCATCTTTTGATAGTCTTGATTTTGTTAATTCAAGTTTATCTATATTCTCACTTAAAGTAGTAGATTTAAACTCACCTGGTATTTGACTAGCAAAATATCCTGATGATATTATTTTTTTTGCAATTTCCTTTTCTTCTGACATGTTATCACTTCCAATTTAAGTTCTACTTTTAATCCGTTGGTAGATGCTCTTCTAATTCTTCCTTAATTTTTATCAAACGCTTACGAAACTCATCCCCTAAGTATCTTTTATTTTTAAAATACCTAATTTGCCCACCGTTCCTTTGGCGTGTCATAAGGTCTTTTTCTAGTAAATTAAGCTCCTTTACAAATGATTCATTAAAATTTGTTCCTGATAAATCAAACTCTGCCAATGCTGGCATGTTATCTACACCTTTAAAAAACATACGTAAAGTATATCTTTTCATTATCTCATTGATTGCTTCGTCATTAGTTACAAATATTGGTGTTTTGTTGTTATCTTTTATTTCTTGACAAACATCTACAACCCAAGCTAAATCAAGAGCTGCATTCCAGATTCCCCTTATATATGATTCCCTTTTTGAAATGTTTTTCTTTTTAGTAATATGTATTAGCTTTGTTATGTTCTTTCCACTTTTTAATTTAAGTCCCCCGAAGCAAAGTATAGCTGTGCCCCAATGAACTAAACTAATAATATCAACCACATTAGTCATAAAGTCGTAAAAGTTTCTTAATTTTTGAAAATTATTCTTACTGGTATCACTAATGAGTTGCTTTATCTTAAGTGTAAAAACATACGATAATATTAAATTCGTTGATGTTTCTGGAATATCAATAGCATCAATTATTGGTTGCAAAACTATCCTCATATATTTCAAATCATTATTTGAGACAAATGACCCAGAAGGAAAGAGAACATCTTTTATAGATAAATCTTCAATTAAATACTGAGCTTTATCAATTCTACGAATAAATTTATCTGTATTTAAAGAATAATCCCCCAGTATGTCTCTACAATTTTCATTTAATGCGTTACTAATACTAAATTCTAATTTTCTACCTCTTATACACTTAATCATTTCAAAAAAATCTGTTAATAATTCATAATTATTGTTATTATTCCAATTACTGATTGTACCAAAGGGGTCATCAAAGTAGTTTTCTAAATATATACTTACATTAGAATCCATAATTAAAATATAATCTTTTGATTCCTTTTCTCTCAAGAAGGCATCTAAATTAATAAAACTAATCATTTTAGAAGCAGGAGATGAATACATTAAATTCATTAGTTTCCCTCCATTTCTACCATACTCCTGCCTTATTTTACTATTTTTATACATTTATATCAATTTAGCATTCTACTTTATAGACTGACTATTTTTACTAATTACATATTCAAGTTGAACATCTTCAGCATGTCTTATGCCTATCCGAGTTATAATTTCCTCTGACAAAAATTCTTCTTTATTAAACTCTATTTAAATAGGACAACATATTTCTTCCATCAACTCTCTCCTTTCGATTAAAGACTAGCATTTGCATATCGAAGGGTAATTCAAAATCGCCTAATTCTTCACCAGTGTTTAAATAAAGATGGGATAGCATGTGAAAGATAACCAATCATTTATAATTTTTTAAAATTGAAACCGTGCAAAGCATGATCATGTTCAAAAATGAATACTCTATGCTTAAGCACCACAATATTCTAATTATATGAATTCTGAGTAAACTCCAAATCAGCTTATTTTTTTTAGCGGTGTTTTGAAGGACGTATTACCATGTCTTTTTGAAGGCTATTAATCATTCGCTCAGCTAGTTTCCAAATAAATGAATTGGTGATAAAAGTAGGATAGTATCCCATTCTTTCTCGTATGAGGTTCTCTAAAACAAAACATTTCCGTGTCATTTTTTCATATTCGATAAACGTATATTGTTCCCCTTCCCTATATTCAAGAGCACCTTGTTTTATAGCCTGAATAAAAATGTATCTCTGATTATAGAGATTCGCTCGTTCTTTTCTTGCTAATTTCAAGAGTAATACAAGCTCGATTATAGAAAGGCGCATAAATTCCCTGGTACTTTTAGATAAATCTTGTACAGTGGGCTGTAATTCAGGAAGAAAATCCTTACGTTTCCCCTTTTCCTGAATATCCTCTCTTGGTATTCCCAGTTCACAGAAATCACAATAGTAAGAGGAGAGCAATTGCTTTATCCCGCTTCCGCAATAAGGACATGTTTTCATACTCCTTCACCTTTCTTTTATCAAATTCGTTTTCCTAGATCGAGCTATTTATACGTATTATATTCCTCCATTATAGAACATATGTTCTTTTAAATAAAGCTTAGAATGAACCCCTTTTACTGAAAAATAAGGGCATAGCTCGTTTAAAAATGATGACTTATCTTACTCTTTAACTTTTGATTTTGTACACTTAACTGAGTATAATGCGTTCCTGTAACCGCGTGGATGGGTTTTTGATAAAATTTGGGGATTTTCCGGAAATAGGCGATTAAGATAAGTTGCCCCTGAGGTTGAGAAAAGTCAGAGCGTGATGATAGCTTAGTGAGTTTTTCCAGGTAAGAATCTATTCAAACTATTACGAGACAAAATTCTTAAGTATCCTGGAAGGTATATGCCACAACTGTCAAATTAACATAAAAGAAAAAAAGCAAGAGATAAAATCCCTCGCTTTTCCGTTTATCGTCTTTTTTTCTAAATAGAAGCCCTCTTTTCTTCCGATGCCTGTACTGGCAAATTTACAACACGTCGCATTAAAAGAAAATAGGAGATACCACCAACAGCTATTCCTAAAAACCAGTTATAGTTGTAAAGAGACGCTAATGACGGTATGAATAGTCCGACTAAAGCGACAATAATTCCTATCACTGCTGCAATGAATGCGCGAAGATTCCAACCATTCTTGTAGCTATATTGGCCTTCTTTTATGAAGAAACTGTTCAGGTCATACTGCCTCTTTCGAATAATAAAGTAATCTACAATCATTATGCCTGAAACAGGTCCAAGAGTACCCCCAATGGCGCCTACAATGGTATATATGGAATTAGCATTGTTAAACCATAACCAAGGTGCAAACAGTAAGCCGATTATTATCGAAATAAGTCCTGCCTTAACAAAATTTAGTTTACTAGGTATTAAATTAATGAGATCGTATGCAGGTGAAACTACATTTGCTACAACGTTAACAGATAATGTAGCAATCAGCAGAGAAAATGCGCCAAGTAACACCACGATCGGGTTATTAAATTGTGTCAGAAGTTCAACTGGGTTGGTAATCGGCTTTCCAAATGCTATTATCGTCCCAGCTGTAATCATTATGCTCATAAAAGCAAAAAATGTCATCATAAGAGGCAATCCTAAGCCCTGACCAATCAATTGGTCTTTCTGGCTCCGGGAAAAACGGGTAAGATCTGGAATATTTAAAACTAAGGTTGCCAAAACCCCAATCATCCCACTCACGGAGAGAAAGAAAGTTTTCCAAAATTCCCCTCCTGAGAGTGTAGAAGGAACGGAGAAAAGTGGACCAAATCCGTTTGCCACGTCAACAGCCCAATACACCAGTCCTAGACCTAGAATAATCACCAAAGGACCCGCCCACATCTCAAAGCGTCTGACCCGTTCCATTCCATGTGATATCACCCATGCATGTAGTATCCAAAACGTGCCAAAACTAATCCAATCATTCAAACCCATTCCCAGAAAGGCGTATTTTGCTAGAGACCCCCAGCCTGGGTAGATTACACCTATAACCGCTCCAACGGCCTTGCTGCCTGCATACGTCTGGACAGCAAACCAAAATATGGCCACGAAAGCCCGAATCAAGACCGGTATATGCGCCCCTTTATATCCAAATGATGCCCGAATCAAGACAGGAAACGGGAGTCCGTACTTTGTACCAGCCGCACTGTTGAGCCATATGGCTGCAATTAAAGCCACATTAGAAAATGCAACGGCACCTAACGCCTGCCAAACGCTCATACCCATAGCAATCAAGCTTCCTGCAAGTTCATAAGAAACAATGTTGTGTATCATACCCATCCATATCATTGAGTAGGAAATCCAGCCCCAATTTCTCTTTTCTTGAGGAACTGGCGCAAGATCATCGTTATATAAAGAAGGATCAGGATTAATGACGCTGTTAGCATTTGAATCCATTTTATCACCTTTTCATTTTTATTTTGATGTGCAGTCTTTAACTATCCTTCAATAATTTTTTTCTATTGCTCCATCAGTAAATTTTTGTGAAAATCACGTCAGTGTAAAAGGGTTACATGCTAAAAGAAAGGTATAACATTAAATAAATAAGAAGAAGTAATTGTGAAGTGTGCCTGTCAGTTATACAGAGGAGATTAAATGAGTATTCAGACGTTTTTAATTAGATTATACTGGCAGCCACTAGGGCTGCCATAGTCAAACTGAAACTCCAATATGTTTTAATACTGTTTCGTAAAGCACTTCAGTGCCATTTGTAATATCCTCTATGTCGGCCCATTCTTTTGGGGAGTGACTTATTCCATTACGACATCGTACGAACACCATTGCCACTTCCGTAATTTCGGCTAACAGCATCGCATCATGTCCCGCCCCACTCACCATCAGCGGGGCATTAATTCCTAGGTTTTGGCATGATTGCTGTAAGGACTGGACCAGATTGTCTGAGCATTTTACAGGAAGAGCATCTACATATCTTTCAATATTGTACTCTAGCTCCCGTGCTTGACTTACCTCATGAATTTTCCTTTCGATCTTTCGGATAATATCGTTTCGCCGTTTCAAGTCAATATCACGGATATCAAGAGAAAACTCTACGGATTCAGGGATGATATTGCTCCCCCCTGGAAACGCTGATATCCTGCCCACCGTTCCTACAGTAGGAGCCCCCGCTACCATGCACAGATTTTCGACTGCCTGAATGACTTCTGCTGCTCCGACCAGCGGATCTCTGCGAAGACCCATGGGAACCGTTCCGGCATGGCCAGCTTCCCCTGTGAGTTTTATCTTTGACCATGCAGGGCCTGCGATCCCGCTTACAATCCCTACTGCATGGCCATTCTTCTCAAGAAATGGTCCTTGTTCAATGTGGAGCTCGAAATAATATTTTACTTCCCCGATATTACGGACGGATTGCTCTATGTCATCCGGGTTGATGCCAAAGCCAAAGGTCTTCAGTGCTTCGTACCTTGATTGGTTATTATCATCCACTTTTTTTAAATCCTGCGGCGTGATTTTACCTACCATTCCCCTGCTGCCAAACAGTCCGTCATTAAACCTTGAACCTTCCTCTTCACAAAAGGCAACCACTTCAATCGGATGCTCATGAGTAATATTGGCGTCGGTTATAGATTTTACTATCTCAAT
The DNA here is from genome assembly GCF_900112495.1 of Bacillus sp. OV322. Lineage (GTDB taxonomy): Bacteria > Bacillota > Bacilli > Bacillales > DSM-1321 > Peribacillus. The sequence continues at coordinate 86,431 of NZ_FOMA01000005.1, read as the reverse complement.
TCCAGCAATGACACCGATTGTTCCATCAAACTTTCCGCCATTTCTGACTGAATCAATATGGGAACCTATCATTACCGGGGGCAGTTTAGGATTACTGCCTTTTTTCTTCCCGATTAAGTTTCCAAAATGATCATGAAAGACCGTAAGACCAGCATCCCTCATCCACTCCGAAACTATGAGTCTTGCCTCTTTGTCTTCCTGTGATAACGCAAGACGCTGGACTCCATTGTCATTCGTTTTTCCTATTTCACCTAATTGTTCTATATGACTATTTAGCCTTTCCTTATTTACGGTTGCGGTTTTCATGCTTACCTCCAATTTTTTTAATTCTTTCTTAGCTCGTTCGTTTTCTCAAAATCTATTTCATCTGTTTTGGTAATAACGACTCCATAATCGGTCAAGGCCTTCTCCCTTGAAATAAAGCCATCAAGATAGTCAGATAGAACTTTCTCCGGTTCTCTTTCAGCAGGATTACCATATCCCCCCCCACAAGGACCTACAAGCTGTATCGTAGTTCCACTTTTAACTGTTCTGTTCGGGAGCTTTGACGGCAGTTTAATACGTTCCTCTGAATCTTTTTGTGTCACGGACAAACTTCCAACCGATCCATTCTGTCCGGCATCAAATCCCCATGGGGCAAATTTATGTCCATCGGCTTCTACAGAAAAGCTTCCATCAGATAAGAAAGAAACTTCTCGAATAGAACCAATTCCTCCCCGCCATTTACCTGGAGCACTTTCGTTGTCCCGCAGCTCATATCGGTTGACCCTTAGCGGGTAGTGAGACTCTATATCCTCAATCGGGTTATTTCTTGTATTGGCATACAACGTATCCACAGCATCCATACCATCCTTGCCATAGCGGCCACCATAGCTTCCCTCCATGATGTCCATGTAAACCCAATAATTCTCGTTTTGCTGACCACTGAAGGCCACTACCTGGAGGTTTCCTACACCAGCACTAACTTGCTGTGGAACAACCTGAGCCAAAGCTTTCATTAATGTATCTGCAACAGCATTTCCAGAGTTGAATCGAGCAATCGTAGGCGCTGGAAATATTGGATTACATAAGGTGCCTGATGGTGCAACGATTTCAATGGGGCGTACCAATCCTGAATTTTGCGGGAAGTTTCCATAAATCGTCGAGTCGAGCAAGATGGATCTCAGTGTCAGGTATACGGCGATGTCGACTGTTCCCCTTAGCGGCATATTGACAGGTCTGTCTGATACTTGAGGTGAGGTGCCTGTTAAATCAACTGTCAGCTCACTGCCATGGACCTTTACGGTAACGTTGATTCTTAAGTCTTTTTTAGCGGGATCATCGCTGTCTAGATATCCATCTAAAAATCCTTCAGCCGAGTATTCTCCATCTGGCAGTTTTTTAATAGCGTCCCTCATCATTTTTTCTGAATAATTCATGAGTTCCTCACTGGCGCCCACTACTGTATCCAAACCATACTTATCGATGATTTCTACATATCTCTTTGCCCCAATCCTTGCTGCTGCAATTTGAGCTTCCATATCACCAACTACTAATTTAGGCGCTCGGATATTGTCAACTAGAATATCCCAAACATAGCGGTTCTTGATACCTTTGTCATAAACCTTTATTGCCTTGAACTGCAATCCTTCAGCATAGGCATCAACAGCATCCACTATACCGCAGCTGCCAGGAGTAGAGGCCCCTATATCCAAATGATGGGCTGTTGTAACGGAGAAACCAACTAACTCGTTTTTATAAAATACAGGTATACAAAACCCTACATCAGGGCCATGGGAAGCCCCATGGTATGGTGAGTTATGCATAATAACGTCTCCTGGATTAAAGGTGTCATCTCGTTCCTCCATTATTTCACGTATCCCTTTTACATACCCAGGAATCGGCCCGGATTGAAGCGGAGTACTATGGGAAGACTCACAAAGCTGTTGCCCCCTAATATCCACAAGAGCACAGCCAAAGTCTTCCGATTCCCTAATAATACTTGAGTAAGACATCCGAGCGAGTTTATGGCCCATTTCAACTGCTACATTTTCTAAGGCACCAAGAACAACCTGAACGGTAATTGGATCTATTTTTTTTAGTTCTACTTTTGTTTGTGACATGGTTAAACACCCACCTTGATAATCATATTTCCGTACTCCTCGATAAAAGCGGTGCAATTAGGAGGGATGACGGTTGTCGTATCTTTTTGAAGTACGATGCACGGTCCACTGAACTCAACACCCACAGGGATCAGCTCTCTCTGATAAAACTTCGTTTGGACCTTATCCAGGCTTCCTTCTACTTCAAAGATGGCATCCCCGGTTTTCAACAAGGCATCTTCTAGATTATTTCCTTGATGTATTGCCTGCTTTTCGATTTTTGGCATATAGCCCGTTCCCGTTACCCGGATATTTACGATTTCAATTGAGCTTTCAGTAAAGCTGTGGCCATACTCCGCCTTGTGGCTTCTATGAAAATCATTGAATGCTTCAATGATCGTTTCTTCGTTAATCTTTCCACCTGGTAAATCTATACGAAGTTCATATCCTTGGCCTGCATAACGGCAATCGGCACTACGTTGAATCTGAATTTGCTGTTCGGAAACTCCATCTTCTTTTAACTGATTAATAAGCTGGGTTTCTAAGCCTGAAAAATCTTCGTTCATACCGGAAAAATCCATATCTGTACTCATCATGAACTCCGTTTTGATAACATCGTATTTCAAGTCGGTTGTTAATAATCCAGTGGCAGAGTTGATTCCTGGATACACCGGTATAATAACTTCTGGAATATTAAGAATGCGCGCGACATCCACGGCATGCAGCGGACCGGCCCCTCCGAAAGCAACAAGGGAAAACTCTCTAGGATCCTGACCCTTTTGAATGGTTTTTTCACGAATAGCATTTGCCATATTATTGTTCATAATTTTAAGGATGCCTTCCGCCGTTCTTTCCCTAGTTAGATCAAGTTGTTCAGACAATTCGTCAATGACCTTGTATGCGGCATTCGTATAAATTTTCATTTCTCCACCAAGGAAATTATGTTCATCGATTCTGCCTAGGACAACGTTCGCATCACTTACGGTTGGCTTTAATCCACCGTGTCCGTAACATGCAGGCCCTGGCCGAGATCCTGCGCTCCTCGGACCGACCTTGAAAGCACCCCCTTCATCAATATGAGCAATACTCCCCCCGCCTGCACCAATAGTATGAATGTCAATCATCGGAACCATAACAGGATATCCGGCGATCCAAGTATCACGGGCGGAAGATTCACTATATCCTTTATCCGTGATAATCCCTATGTCAGCACTGGTTCCGCCAACGTCAAATGTAATAAGCCTCTGGCGGTTTGTTAATTCCCCTGCCCATGCCCCTCCCAGGATTCCTGCTGCCGGTCCCGATAAAAGAGTGGTAACCGGCTTTTCTGATACAGTTTTGGGAGTGGCGACCCCGCCATTTGAAGACATGATGTGCAGTTCAGCAGAAATCCCTGAATCCTTTAATCGCAATTCCAAGTTTTGAATATAATTCTTTACCTTAGGCCCCACGAACCCGTTAATTGACGCCGTTGTAAATCTTTCGAATTCCCTGAATTGGGGAGATACATCTGATGATATGGTTACAAAGGCTTCCGGATATTCCTCTTTGATAATTTCCTTAACTCTTTGTTCATGTTTTGGATTAATATAGGAAAATAGGAAGTTAACAATAATGGAGTCGACGCCTTTTTCCCTTAGCGTGGTAACTGCTTCCCGAACTTGGTTTTCCTCTAGTGGCGTGATGACCTGATCTTTGGTTGGGCCCATCCTCTCTGCAACCGCGATGCGGTTCCTCCGTTGGACTAATGGACGGTCCTGCCAGGGGATTTCCTGCATGATTGAATAGTTTTGCGGCCGCTGATGCCTTCCTATATGTATGATGTCTCGATAACCCTCTGTAGTAATCATCCCGGTTTTAGCTCCATCGTATTCGAGGATCGCATTGGTAGCGATCGTTGTCCCATGAAAGACGTGATCGATTTCTGCTTTATTAAGATTTTGACGTTCGCAAAGCTCTAATATCCCCTGCACAACACCAGTCGATGGGTCTTCCAATGTAGTAGGGACCTTGTGGATTGCTGTCATTCGTTTCTCGGTATCACTAAAAATAACATCAGTGAAGGTACCCCCGACATCTATGCCAAATAATTTCATAAGATCTGTTCCTCCTCTTTTATTTACTCATTACATATTGATGCAAGTATCGTGCCAAAATGAAAAAGGCCTGATATAAAAAGTTTCGAACGATTCCTTTTTCATCACATATTGCAAACTTGCAACAGAAGCATTCTTAAATTACAGAAAATTCAGTGTTTTAAAGAAATAAAAAAATGCAAGATCACAACAAAAATTGCAATCTTGCAACGTTAATGTCATATTTTTTTACCTTCCTCGTTATAGTGGATGCATCGACGCCTAATTTCTTACTCGCTTCCCGCATCGTGGAGGAAGTTTCCAGTGCCTTCATAATTATCCTCTTTTCAAACTGTTCTACTTCCTGTTTTAGATTCATGTTGATGTCTTTTGTATCTATGGATGCAGGGGTATTTTGTAATAGCTTGTCCGGAAGATCAGTTAGCTGAATCGTTTGAACATTTGCCGTCAATACTAGACGCTCAATGGTATTTTGTAGCTCCCTGACATTACCCTTCCACTCATGGTCAATCAAAATTTCAACTACTTTGTTATCAAATGAACGATATAAATTATATTTTCGGTTATATGTATCTAGGAAATGGTTTATCAAAAATGGAATATCTTCTTTGCGCTCTGTTAAAGACGGAATTTTAATCGGCACTACAAAAAGGCGATAATATAAATCCTCCCGAAATGTTCCCTCACTTACCATTTCCTCTAAATTCCGGTTGGTTGCCGCAATAAACCTAACATCAACTGCTACCTGCTTCGTTTCCCCCAAAGGAGTGAACTGTTTGTCCTGAAGAAATTGAAGTAGTTTAGCTTGAAGGTTAAATGGCAATTCCCCAATTTCATCTAAGAACAGCGTTCCTTTATGTGCTGCCTGGGCCAATCCCTTTTTTCCATCCCTGTTTCCACCGGTGAAAGTTCCTTTGGCATATCCAAATAACTCTGATTCCATAATACTTTCAGGGATGGCACCACAATTGACCTTAATAAAAGGAGCTTCTTTTCTGTTGCTCATATTATGAATCGCTCTGGCAAGCACTTCTTTCCCTACTCCAGTTTCCCCTTGTAGAAAGATCGTTGCATCTACATCAGCTACCCTGCATGCCATTTCATATACCTTTTCCATAGCTTTCGACTTCGCGACTATTTTCTGGTCTTTTTTCTGAAGGATGTTAAGTTCCTGTTGATACAAGTTAAGCATGCTTTTTGTCTCGTCAAGCTTCTTTTTTAGGTTTGAGATTTCGGTTACATCTTTGGAAATATTTATTACCCTGTTTAGTGTTCCATCGTCGCTGAATATCGGGTGACCAACTACCAATAACCTCCTTCCAGATTTCGTGGTTTGATTCAATGTCACCCTGGTTTTTTTCTTAATAACATACTTGGTCGAAGAGTCACTTATGATTCCTTCTTCCTCCATTAGAGACGCCGATTTTCCAACAAAATCAGACTCCTTTACACCGAGCATTTGTTGACATGCGTCGTTTACCCGAAGAATCATACCATCGCCATCTGTTATGGTAACTAACTCCCCACTAAGATTCATCACAGCTTCTAATTCCTGCCTAAGAGCTATCATTTTAGAAGAATGAAGTATAAGTTTTTGGTCATAGTCTTGCCTGCTAAAGAATAATGCTAGACCAAGCTTTCCAGGCTCTAAGGAAATTTCCAAGAGTTGCAGGTCTTCCCTATTTTTTAAGGAAATGATTCCAAAGTCACCTTCCTTTATTACTTTGATAATATTACTTCCCGGCAGAACATCACTGATATGTTTCCTGTTAGGTTTTCCTATCCCTAAAATTCTCTCGCTAATTTTATTACTGGATAGAATTTCTCCTTTATAATCAATTACTAGCACGCCAAAGGGAAACTTCTCAAAAATTTCTTGTATATCAACCAAGGGAAATTCTCTCCTTTCTATTTTTAATTATACTTATTGGAGAATCTAGCGTTTACCTTCGTCTATATCTATTTTTGATTCCTTGCTATCAAAATGAACAAGCGGTTTTTTTAAAACTCACAAAAGCTTTGCTAATCTTTCAATAAGGACAGATGTATCAATTTAATGTCATTTAAATTTATCAAATATTCAAAATATACACAATCCAATTATTCAAAAATACCCCCTTAGAGTTTTTGCATGATATCATAAAACTACATCTGCAGTTATTGGAATTTAAAAATTATTATTGGGATTAATAGGTGTTGAAAGATTAAGCGGAACCCCTCTACATTGGTTTATTAATCAAAATAATCATATTCATCCAAGTCGATAAGCGTATATATTAAAGGTGGAAGAGAGTATTACTGCTGTAAAAAATGGGCGTTTCAGAGTTGAATGGCGAGGCGCGGAATTACGGATTCGTGTATTCCGAACTCCAGGGAAAAGAAAACGGAAGAAAAGCCTTTTAAAAAAGGATAAAAAGCTTTAAAGCTTTAAATCTTTATACATTTACCTGTTCTATCCCTACTCGAACGTTGAGTAGGTTTTTTATTATGCAAAGACACAAAAAAACAGGCTCTTATGGAAGATCCTGTTTGTATAAATCATATAAAATTAAGCTTTTTGGACGTTAGCAGCCTGAGTCCACGAGCACCTTGCTCAACGTCGAAAGTAAACTTTTGACCTTCGTCTAAGGGTTTGAATCCTTCCCCTTGGATAGCTGAGAAATGTACGAATACGTCGTCTCCACCTTCAAGCTCGATAAATCCAAAATCTTTTTCTGCATTAAACCATTTAACTGAACCTTGTTCCATTTTTGTTGCCTCCTAGTGTGCTTACACACAATTTGTTACTATCCTTGCCCAAAGTGATTCTCAAGACGCCTTTTTCATAAAGGGCCAGTTCTCGATTAAATTTCATTCAAAAATGATTGAACAAATGGTATAGCGGCCCCGATAGGTACTCCATTTGCCGGTGAACGGCTGATATAAATGAATGGGTCATTGCTAGGAAATGCCGTTTTTTCCTTTACTTTTTCATGAAGAGTGTCGATATCTTCCTCAGTTAAGTAAGGAGATAAATGTCCGCCTAGAATAAATTCTCTGTTCAGAACAAGATGGATATTGTTGATTGAAATGGATAGATTGTCCAAAAAAGAATTCCACCTCTTCACATATGAAGAGATTTTAGAACGCACCTGCAGAAAAAAGAAATCTAATGTTTCATCCTCATCTAGAAGCGCATTAACAGAGCTAAATGTTTCCATGCATCCTCTCTTCCCGCAGTAACAAGCAGGACCATCAGGATTAATCGTCATATGTTCGACTGTTCCACTATGTCCTTCTTTCCCCATATAAATTTGACTATTTATAATAATGGCTCCCCCAAGGTGCGGACCAATCGATAAATAGACCGCATCGCCAATATTATTTCTTACCCATAACTCTGTTATTGCGGCACACTTGGCATCATGTAAAAACTTACATGGATAAGGGAGATACTTTGAAAACACTTCAATACCTAATCCTGTAGAGATCAATATTTTTCCGTAAGTGATTTTTTCCCCGTCATTGGACGTTAATCCTTGTACGGCAAAACCAATTCCTAGAACATGCTCTTCGATCACATCGAGAGACGAGATGAAACATTGTACAGCTTGACTTAATTCTTTATAATAACGATCCTCATTGGAATAATCCATTGCTAGTCTCTCTTGCTGAAAGGCCTGACCACGCAAATCAATGGCCAGTATCTGTACGCTCCTCTTCTGAATCTCTACTCCAATGCTTATCCGAGCCTGAGGGCAAATGGCATAAGCAGCTGGACGCCTTCCCACAGTAGATTCAAACTGACCGCTTTTCTCAATCAATTTTTCTTTTTCCAATCGAACGAGATTCTGAGTGACCGTCGGTAAACTCAAATGAAGTTGATTGGCAATTTCTTGTTTCGAAAGCTTCTCATTTTGAAAAATGAGGTGATAGATCGATGAGTAATTGCTTTTTTTTATATCTTTAAACGTGATACTACTGTCCATGAAAAAAATACCCCATTTTATAAACTAATTTTATAAAAACATTTACTTTAATTATATAAATATATCATAAAAGCGGATACAAACACAGCTTTGTCCAAAATCATCTGCCAAATTTATACTTTATATTTATTGACTATTAGAAAAAATAGCACTATTATGTAAATGTATTTTATAAAAGTGTTTTACAAAATAAATTAAGGGAATGGTGATTATGGGAATTATTGAAAAAATGAGATTGGACGGTAAGAAGATTTTTGTAACAGGAGGAGCTAGAGGTATTGGTAAAAGTGTGGCAACTGCTTTTGCCGAAGCAGGAGCAGATATAGCGATTGTGGACTTGGATATTGAGGAGGCCACAAAGACAGCTAAGGAGCTTGAAGAAAATAATGGGATAAAGTCAATTGCCATTAAAGCAGATGTAACCAACCCTGCAGATGTAGATTCCATGATCAAAACTATACAAAATACATTTGGTCGTATAGATGTAGCTTTTTGTAATGCGGGAATCTGCATAAATGTACCAGCAGAGGAAATGACTTTTGAACAGTGGAAAAAAGTCATTGATATTAATCTAACTGGTGTATTTTTAACAGCCCAAGCGGCTGGAAAAGTTATGTTAAAACAAGGTGGCGGCTCAATTATTAATACGGCTTCGATGTCAGGACATATTGTGAATGTGCCGCAGCCCCAATCCTCGTACAACGCCTCTAAAGCAGGGGTTATCCAGTTAACCAAATCCCTGGCAGTGGAATGGGCAGCAAGAAATGTGCGGGTAAATTGTATCAGTCCAGGATATATCGGAACAGAACTTACCCTAAAATCACCAAGCCTACAGCCATTGATTGAACAGTGGAATGAAATGGCACCGCTTCACCGAATGGGTAAACCAGAAGAACTTCAGTCCATTTGTGTTTATTTGGCAGGAGACACTAGCAGCTTTACTACAGGATCTGACTTTGTCATTGATGGAGCTTTCACTTGCATTTAAAAGATTACTAATCAGGAGGATTCATCTATGAAATACTTACTCGGTACAGATATCGGAACATCCGGCACCAAAACAATCTTAATGGACACAGAAGGAAATCTGATTGCTCAAGATTTACTGGAATACGATGTGTTAACCCCTAAGCCATTATGGGCTGAGCAGTGGCCAGATGTATGGCTCGATGCAACGAAAACATCCATTAAAAACACGGTACAAAAGTCAGGAATACCCGCGGGAAATATCCACGGAATTGCCATTAGCGGGCTCTATGGAGGTTCAGGAATTCCATTGGACGAAAAAATGGAACCTGTTAGGCCATGCATGATTTGGATGGACCGAAGAGCTGAAGCGGAAACAAAGTGGGTCTTAGAACATATTGGAGAAGAGAAACTCCGCGAAGTTACCCATAATGGAGCTGACCCCTATTACGGATATACCAAAATGTTATGGATGAAAAATCATGAACCGGAAAATTGGCAGAAAACCAGCCTTTTTCTCCCGCCGAACGATTATGTAATTTATAAACTGACCGGAGAAATTGCGATAGATTATTCTTCTGCAGGAAATATCGGCGGAATTTTTGATATGAATAATCGAAGCTGGTCTAAAGAATTGATGGAAGCCATGGGAATTCCTCTTTCGATGATGCCAGAAAGAATTGTGGAATCAACAGATATTGTTGGTGGATTGACAAAAGAAGCCGCGGCGGAGTTGGGGCTTTCGGAAGGAATGCCTGTGATCGCCAGTGGGATTGACTGCGGTGCAGCCAATATCGGCCTAGGCGTATTTGAATCTGGTATTTATGCTGCTGCTATTGGGACTTCTATGTGTGCAGCGTTAATTTCCGATCAACCAGTGAAAGGCAAAGATCTGATTGTCTGGCCTTATTTATATGATGCCAAAAAACTTTCCTATTATTTTGCCGGTGGAGCAACAGCTGGTGCGATTGTGAAATGGTTTCGTCAAACAATGTGTCAGTATGAACTGGAAGTAGAAAAAGCGGGCGGGAAAAACGCCTATGAGGTGTTAAATGAACAGGCAGCAGACATTCCAGTTGGAAGCGAAGGGTTGATTGTCCTTCCTTACTTTATGGGAGAAAGAAGCCCTATTTGGGATTCTGATGCAAAAGGTACCATCGTGGGACTTTCATTGGCACATACAAAGGCTCATATTTATCGTTCTTTTCTGGAAGCGGTTGCGTTTTCTCTGCGAGATGCTATTGAAGCGACTGGAGAAAATCTAGGTGAATATATCTTACTCGCCGGTGGTGTCACAAAATCAACATTGTGGAGGCAAATCTTTTCTGATGTCACAGGGTATCCAGTGGTTTGTCCGATACATGATGTAGAAGCAAATATGGGCGATGTCATGCTTGCTGGAATTGGTACAGGACTTCTTTCATATGAAGATGTGAAGAAATGGCAAGTACTCGATCAGAAAATTATGCCCAATAAAGAGAATCATAGGAAATATAATGAATATTACCAAGTTTATAAATCTATCTATCAAAATTTAAAATCTGATATGAAAACGCTGACAAGAATTTCTACAACATAAATAGAACATATGCTTTACCAATTTTAAAAAAAGGATATGTGATAGAAATGAATAAATGGAAAAAAAGAATTGGATACGGGGCGGGCGACTTCGCCTGCAACCTCGTATTTAGTACAATGGCGTCTTACCTGTTGTTTTTTTATACAGATGTCTTTGGAATCACTGCCACCGTTGCCGGTACCTTAATGTTGGTAACTAAAGTCATTGATGCCTTTGCCGATACGGGTATGGGATTATTGGTTGATAGAACTCATACTAGATGGGGTCAAGGAAGACCTTATATACTAATTGGGGCGATTCCGTTTGCTGTCTTTACAATCATGACCTTTATTGTTCCAGATTTCAGTATGTCAGGGAAAATTCTTTGGGCATATATCACTTATTGTTTATTGAATATTGCTTATTCGGTAGTAAATATACCTTTGAATACACTTGTACCAAGGTTAACCTCCGATAACCATGAACGAAACTGGTTAGTATCGACCAGAATGATTTGTGCGTTAATTGGAACCGCTTTAGTCATGTCGATTACAACACCGCTAGTTAACTTCTTTGGTCATGGAGATAACCATAAAGGTTATTTAATTACGATGACTATTTATGGCATCGCAGCTGTGTTTGTATTTTTGTTTACTTTTATGAATACAAAAGAAGTGATTCCACCGTCCGTCCAACCTGGGAAATCCTCCTTTAAACAGGATTTTAAAGGATTGACTGGCCCTGCCGTTATTTTCTTTATCTTAAACTTTCTCTATTTTGGTCTTTTTGTCATTAGAAATACAACCGTTATCTACTATTTCACATATAATCTAGGACATACGGATTGGCTCACGTTTGTAGGGCTATTTGGAATTCTTTCTGGTCTGCCAATGCTGCTAATATTACCTTGGCTTCAAAAAAAAATGCCGAAGAGAAATGTATTGCTTTTAAGTACGGCCATTTATATTGCAGGAGATTTAGTAATTTATTTTGGAAAGACATCACCTGTCCTACTGATTGCAGGTTTAGCGATTACCGGGCTTGGTATTTATGGCATTTTCGGCACCACCTTTGCAATTCAGCCGGATATTGTTGATTATTCAGAGTACAAAAAGAATCGAAGTATTGCAGGGATGATCGCAGCTTTTCAAGGCTTTTCTGTAAAAGTAAGCTTGGGCCTAGGGAGTGCACTTGTAGGAATGATTTTGAAAATGGGCGGTTATATTCCGAATGTAAAACAAACTGCCACTGCTTTAAATTATATTGAAGTAAGTTTTATCTGGATACCACTAGTCATCTGTGTACTGATCGGGATCACCATAATTCCCTACAAACTCGATGATAAACGGGCAGAAATGGACCTAGAACTTGAACGCCGCCGATCAGGTGCAACGCCAAATCAAAATGTTGGTTGATGAATAAAACGGTCCTTTTGCAAAACTCTCATAACCCCGACTAATCGAATAGTATAAAGGAAAAGTGGAGAGCAATGTCTCTCTGCTTCTTTATTTTGTTCCCCTTTTATGTTTTTTTCTTAAACTCCATCTGTGCCATCATCTCAGCCTGCTTAACTACTGTCTCTACTGCTTCCTTCTGTAAATCTGGTGGATAACCATATTTCTTTAAAAGTCGCCTCACTGTGACTCTCATTTTAAAGTCTAACCCATTATCAACCATTATTAAATGTATATCTTCTATCATCATTCCCCCCTTGCTCAAAAAACTAATCTACCATTATGTATTTTAAATTACAGTAACATTATAAAACTAAAAGGACATTACTAATAGCTTAGCTCTCATTTTTAATCCAAGGTAACTTAAAGTAGTATTTCTCCAAACGTACTAATTCGTTTATTTAATTCATCCATTAGAAAATCATGAGCTTCTTGTGATATACGGATATGTGACCTACTAAAGTGCATACTTTGTATGGTTCTTTGATTGACATTACCCCCCTTTCTTAATGAAGGGAAAGTTTCATTACCAATACCTTATATAAGTCTACTAATCGAATCCCATTCTTTATCGGTGCATTAATAACTTTTCCACCTGTGAATTCAACAAAATAGGGAATGCGGTGTTTCCAAGGGGCATCTTTTAACATCGGCATCGTCAACAATATTATTCTTATTAACCCCATCTGTCTTTGCATACCCTACAATCATAGGTGTAGCTCTACCGTGTTCATCATAATTAACGATTGTTAAAAATAAAGTATCATCTTTAATGATACCACCTGAACTTCGAGGGATGTGATGTATGTATTATTCAAATCTCGTTTCCTAACACCCTTCATTTGTATGTAATTCAAGTCGCTAGGAATTTTGTCTTCCCCCGTTCCTTCAAACTTCAAACTTCAACCAAATACCTGCAACATCAAAAAGGCTGCCAGTCAGTCAGTTTCCCCTGACATTCTGGACAGCCCTCTTGGTTCTTAACTATTAATCAATAAGGATCAGCTTCATGGCTTTTCTTTACGGCATCTTCTGTTGCTTCGTTCGCAGCTAATGAACCTTGGCCATATTTCGATTGGCCAGCTTCACGTCCTGGAATATTGTTTTCCGTCTTCGATTCTTGTATTTCTTTCATTTTCATTTCGATACCTTCCTGCACACGGCGGCCATAGTCTTCATCGGCTTGTGTGAAGTGCTCAATCATGGCATCTTGAATTCGCTTGTCACATACCGCAAGCGCTGCGGACAGGTTATTGATTAATTCATCACGCTCCCAATCTTCAAAGCTGCGGTACGTTTCGCCCGCCTGTCCATAGTTGTTGGGACGGTCAATGGGTTCACTCATTGCCGCAGCATTATACGTTGGGCGGTGCTGTGGACGTTCTTCTTTGCTTGCTTCCTGATAACCACCGATCATCGACGGCTCATAGTTGACGTGCGGATTTTCCCCAGACTCTTTTGGATCACGAATATCCATTTGGCCGCGATGCTGGTTCGTCCGGACAGGCGCTTTCGGTGCGTTCACAGGCAATTTTAAATAGTTCGCACCTACACGATAACGCTGCGTATCAGAATAAGAGAAGGTACGGCCTTGCAGCATTTTATCGTCTGAGAAGTCCATTCCATCAACCAGGACCCCTGTACCGAAGGCGGCTTGCTCAATTTCCGCGTGGAAATCCACTGGATTACGGTCAAGGACCATACGGCCCAACGGTAACCATGGGAACTTGTCCTCCGGCCATAGTTTCGTATCATCGAGCGGATCAAAGTCAAGTTCCGGATGGTAGTCGTCCTCCATGATCTGTACAAAGAGCTCCCATTCCGGATAATCTCCGCGCTCAATCGCTTGATATAAATCTTGTGTCGCATGAGCGACGGTCTTCGCCTGAATCTCACTTGCCTCTTCTTGTGTCAGGTTGCGGATACCCTGCTTCGGCTCCCAGTGATACTTCACCAGCACAGCCTCTCCTTTGTCATTCACCCATTTATAGGTGTTTACACCCGAACCCTGCATGTGGCGGTAAGTCGCTGGAATACCCCATGGAGAGAACAGGAATGTAATCATATGCGTTGCCTCAGGGCTACGGGAAACAAAGTCGAACATCCGCTGCGGGTGCGACACGTTCGAAGCCGGATCAGCTTTAAACGCATGGATCATGTCAGGGAACTTCATAGCATCACGGATAAAAAAGATTTTCAGGTTGTTCCCAACCAGATCCCAGTTGCCATCCTCCGTATACATTTTTACGGCGAAGCCGCGCGGGTCCCGTTCTGTTTCCGGCGAATCCTTCGCTCCTGCAACTGTTGAAAAGCGAACCATTAACGGTGTTTTCTTGCCGGCACCGGAAAATACTTTTGCACGGGTGTACTTCTCTACAGGTTCATCTCCAACTTTTCCATACGTTTCAAAATAACCAAATGCTCCAGTTCCTCTTGCGTGTACGACACGCTCGGGTACCTCTTCCCTGTCAAAATGGGAAATTTTTTCGATAAAATGATAGTTCTCAAGAGTGGCTGGACCTCGATTACCAATTGTACGGATATTTTGGTTATCCGTCACAGGATGGCCCTGACGTGTTGTCAACGTTTCACGTTTTTCGTCTTGCCCGCTTGAAGCATTGATATCATTGTTCTCTGCCAAAATGAAAACCTCCTAAAAGTTATTCAACACTATTTTAACCTTTATCTGAATATTTTAACAGTAAAAAGGGGTCCATTCCTAAACCTAGTTTTATTTATACATATTCAGAATACTTGCGGAGCAAATACGATAAAACTTCCCCATTTATAGATTTCAATCAAACCCAAGCTGGTTCCTCTATTTTTCCCACTCTCTGATTTATCACTATTTTAGTACGGTTCACTGTGATGAATGTATATGAGGTCATTCACTTAGTTTTTTGCTACCAAAATAGATTCATCTTTGAATACTTCTAATTCACCCGAACCCGAACGAATAATATGTTTCCAGAGTAATCCTTAAAGGCGAGATAATATTGAATAATCATTTCTAATTTTTGTATGCGTTTTTAATTGTAGGCTTCTTTTTATATCGCAGGATCAGGCGTTCCATTGGTTTTCAGCCTTATAAAGCTAGAAGGCTGATTGCGAGGACTCTCATTTTTTCATTATTGGCCATTTTATTAATCGCTGGTTGTTTAAACCACCCTATTTCCTTTATTTATACCCTCATTGGAATAGCTCTATGCGGGATTTTGCTGTTCTTACGGAATCAGGCATAGCACCTTTGAATTACGCAGCGGTATGATCTATTACAGGACTTCCATATGGGTAGAATCTCTTGTACTCCTTCTATTCCTAAGCCGTTTTATATTCCGTTTTCTTATTCTTATACAAATGATGGGAAGCAGAAGAACAGCTTAAACAGCTCTCAGTACTCCCAGCATTTCATGAAAGCTCTATTAACAATCGTAGTTTTTTTCATTCTGGTTGTTTATTACATTGGCTTTTATCTGTTTGTTTATAAAAAAGGAAAAAGTCAAGAACCAGGAAAACAAAACCACTCTGATCAGCTAGCCAAAAAAAGACAGAAATTAGAGCACATAAACAGCTCAGCTATCTGTCTTTTTTTGGTTTTTCAGCAGAACCGACTAAAATGTAAGCAGATCCCTAAGCCTTGCTTGGCTTTCAATGGGAAACCAGGAGATATAAAAGGGATGAGAAAATAATGAACGGGCTACTTTTCCCTTTCCTTCAGCCCATAGAGTTTGCCGACTAAATCGTTTGTGATATAACAAGTATAGAATATTTTTAGAAAAAAGGAGGGGTTTTTGTTTGAGCCTTCGTTTACATCTTTTGCTATGGATTGCACTTATTCTAGTACCGATATTTGTATTTATAAAAACCAGCAATTGGGAAACTGTGTTTCTAACTTTTATAGTAGAGCTGTTTATTTATTGTGTTTACGGATTGTTTTGGCTTCGTTCGATGCTAAAAAAGCAAAACGATTCTGAGATTTGGATTATCAATAAACTAACAGATGAGGAATTGGAGAACTTTACCGCCCCTTTATTAACCAAATTAGGTTATACAGTAACAAAGCCAAATGAAGATAATCAAAACATAAGCTTTTTACTGACCACTCCAACCGGTAATAAAGCAATAGTAAAAGTCAAAAGCCATAATAGAGGAGTTGGGATCCGCCTTGTACAAAGGATATATAAACAAATGGATTTTTATGATGCTGCCGAGTGTTGGGTGATTACAAACCATCAATACTCCCCTAAAGCGATGGAATTTGCAGAAGCAAACAATATGCGCTTAATTGGCCGGGAAGAGTTCATACAATGGATTTTACAAGTGAAAAATCAAAAAAACCCGAGAATTACTAATCTTTAATATCTTCTTTCTACTTAATAGCCAAGTCTATTTCCTTAAGTGTGTTATCTCAATTTTATTTCTGTGATAAATATATTTATTCTACCGAGGTATATTTCAAAATATATTTTGAGGCTATATGTAGAATCAATGCATTCTATATAATCTTTTCTCACGTAAAGAACCTGCCTCACTATAATGGAAGTATTCTTCAATTATTAAAGACGTCTACTAAAAAAAGGGCAGCTATAAATAGCCCCCTGCATTATTTCTGCTCGTTAACTGGTTACTTTCTTTCAAGAAAAATCTTAACCATTATTATTTTCAGTGAATTTTTTTAAAGCCAATAATTTATTGTCCCAATAAACTTCAAAAAACTGGAGCCAGTTTTTCAGTTCTTCTAATGGCTGGGGTTTGAGTCTGTAGACAGTTTCCCGCCCTGTTTTTTCGCTTGCGGCGAGGCCCGCTTGGCAAAGAACCTTCAAATGTTTGTTTACTGCAGTACGGCTAACCGGGAAGCAGGACGCTATAGCTGCGATGGACATTTCCTTTTCAGCAAGCATAATTAAAATACTGCGTCTTGTGGGATCTGCTATTGCATGGAACACATCATGCTTTTCCGTTGATTGTGTCAACCTATGCCTCTATTTGTGCTGGAAGTTTCTCGGAAATAATCTTATCCCACCCATTGTCCATAATGGCCCGCACGATTGCATGCGGCTGGCCAAATTCTGTTGTTCCTTCTTCATCCCACCCTGAGTGAGTTAATGTGAACAGCGTTTTTTCATCTTCAAGCTTTTTCAATTCGAATGTAAGGTGCCAATCCTTGCCCCATTTAATTCCTACACGGTACGGGGGTTCCAATTCTGTCACTGTGCAGGGAGAATCTCCAAATTGTCCTGTTTGAAGAACAAAGCTTTGCCCTACTACAGGCTCAAAAGTATTGGGCATCCACCACGAGGCAATGCCTTCAGAAGTTGCCGCCGCTTTCCATACTTTTTCAATTGGTGCATTCAGCACTATTTTTTTTTGAATTTCCGGCATTTTTTTCATGATTCTACATAACCTCCATTTTTTGCATTAATATATCTGCTGAATTAAATATAACACCTTTTGGTTTCACTTTAAACATTTTTATTGATTTAATTTTTTTCTGCTTTCAATTTGTGTATAACCATTTCAGTATATTAGAACTCAATCGATTATCACTGCAGCAGGAAAAACGGAGGAGGAAAAATACCCGGCAGTGGTGAATCAATTTGATCCAGACCTTAAAACCGGTTATTTACCCCGGGTGTTATTTTGTGAAAAAAACAAGTGAATATCCTTATTTATTTCACTTCTAAACGGCAAAATCATTATATGCACATAAAAAAAAGCCAAAAATGAACGAAATTCGTTCCTTTTTGGCCTGGCTGTTATTTTCAAAAAATCTTCTTCCTGTCTCTTTCTTCTTTTAAAATTTCTACCGCTTCCCGGAAGCGCTGGGAGTGTACGACTTCCCTTTCGCGCAAGAACCTTAAACTGTCATTTAAATCACTATCATCTGAAATGTCAATTAGCCATTGATATGTAGCTCTTGCTTTTTCTTCTGCGGCTATATCTTCATAAAGATCAGCAATCGGATCGCCCTTTGCCTGAATATAGGCAGCAGTGAAAGGGACACCTGCAGCATTATTGTAATATAGGGCACTGTCATGATTCACATAATGTTCAGCAAGCCCAGCTTCTTTTAATTGCTGTGGTGTAGCATCTTTTGTCAATTTATATATCATGGTAGCAATCATTTCCAGATGCGCGAACTCTTCCGTGCCTATATCATTCAGAAGCCCTACAACTTTATCCGGAATGGTGTAACGCTGATTTAAATAGCGAAGTGCTGCTGCAAGTTCTCCGTCTGCTCCACCGTACTGTTCCATCAAATACTTTGCAAGTGTGGGATTGCATGTGCTTACTTTTACCGGATACTGAAGTTTCTTTTCATAAAACCACATAAATCCTTCCCCTTTGCCGTTTTAAATTTGCCATGGCCATGGGTTTCTTCCCCAGCCCCATTTAGCATCTGTTAAGCTATTTCCATATTGCTGAAGAGGCCCATATTTCGCTTCAAAATTTGTCTTTAGCTGCTGGGTATATTGGGCGTATTCATTATACTGCTGCATTGCCTGCTCATCTCTCGGATGTGTGTCCAAGTATAGAGTTAATTCCACAAGTACAAAATCCGCTGCCTGGATTTCTTCCATCTCCTGATAATATTCTGGAGGCAATTGTTTCATAGCCTGCTGCCCTCTTTTGCTTTATAGGGATTTTCATAATAATCCCAAAGAGCAGGCCACAGAGTGCCTTTCATCAGCGCTTCTTTAGCAGGATATTGCTGCAAATTCGGGGGCTGGAAACCCAAGTACAGATTTGGGGGAGTTGAGTAATATTTTACTCCCAAGGGCCTGCAGGGATCGAATAATCCATGAAAAGGCCGGTATCCCTTTAATGGAGTGAATGAATAATTAGCCGTATTGTCCACTCAAAACACCTCTTTTATTGTCTATCTAACAACAGCATATTCAGCCTGTTGGAAATAATGCCAAAAGTGAAGAATAGTTATGTTCAAAAGTACACAATAGCAAAGGCCTCCAAAAGCTGGCATTCTTCAAGTTATTCTGCAGGAATTTTTAAAGTACTGGCAGAATTAATGATATGGGATGAATTCAACAAAAGCTGAAAGGAGATTTTTAAATGCATTCAACCTACAGAGATCGAGAAGATATTAAAGATTTCATTACAGAGAACAGGCAGCTATTTGAGAAGAAACTATTATCTGAAGCAGTAAACGTAGCAGAAAAAATAAATGATATTTTAAGGACCGGCAATATCGATCTTTTAAAAAATGCTGAAAGACTAGTAATTTATATAGTCGAAAGCAATAAATCGGAACTGACAGACTTTGCCCGGAAGGAAGGAATAGCCTGGGCACAGCATTCTCTTACACTGTCATTTAAACTCGAATGGGTCCAGGCAATCAGAAGAACGCTGTGGGAATTTCTGCATCAATTTGAACAGAAAAGAATTAAGCCGAGTGAGCGCGAAAATTTCTTTTCATTGGAAAAAAGAATTAATGACAGTATTGATCAATTTCTCAATAATTTTTTTATTAGCTACTCTGATTACAAAGATGAATTAATTAACAAGCAAAGAAAGAATGTTGAACATCTTTCGGTTCCAATCATTCCGATCAGCGAACAAGTGGCAATCCTTCCGCTGATTGGCTCTATTGATTCATACCGCATGGCAACAATAGAAGAAAAGGTATTGAATGATATAGCGAGATTCAAAATTCAGTCTCTAATTATGGATTTATCCGGGATAACCGATATGGATGTCGAAGTTATTGACAAATTTCAAAAAGTTCTCGATGGCATCGATATGATGGGATGCACTGCAGTTATAACCGGATTGCGGGCTGAGCTTGTCAGAAAAATGATCCATCTCGGCATTTCTTTTGACCGGAAAGCAATTACAAAAGGCACGCTACAGCAGACAGTCCAGGATTTTATAAACCTTGTTTAGCATGTGCGCCAAAAGCAAAAAAAAGGCCACGAGCAATCGCTCTGGCCTTCCCTACTATTTTTTGATTATCATCTTCGGGTGAATGCGCCAGCTCCATAAGCATTGCCTGCAGAAGGCATTTACTTTTATTTTAGTAGAAGCTTTACATTCGATGATCCATATAGATCTTTCAGCTCATAATATTTTTCACTTACAATAGTAAAATCCATACATTTCCCGCTGATAATAACTTGTCCATTTTCCTTGTCAACAACATCATAGGTAATTTTACTTTTGCCAAAAGTTTTATCATCTACTTTTAAAAGTATCATTCCTGTTCACCCCGTCATATGAATAGAAGCCGGAGACATGATGAGTTTTCTAACTCCTATAATAATACAAAATATTCAGAAAGTATAGAAAAATTTGACATAATTAGGAATAAAGCTTTTTTTTATTATTTTATCTGATAAAATAAGTTAATCCACCATTAGATTAACTTATTTCCCTTCCTTGTTTTCATCAAAAAAATCAATATTAAACAAATTGTACGAGTCATCTGGTTCTATTTCCTCAACTGGCAGTGGAGCTTCATCAGAATTATGCCCTCTACGGCGCCGATTTACATCCTGGAACTCGCCTTCAAGAAATTCTGCCTGCCCATGCGAAAATATAATTTTGACTTCATTGTTATTTTCGTCCGTTGCCTTTAAAAGAACATAACTGTCTGATGCCTCACGGAGTGTTACATTGCTAAGTGTTATATTCATGTTTTTCAGTTCATATCTTGCTTTCATAATGATACCAGGGCCTCCATAAAATTCACTCATAAATTATAAATAAATCATAACATTTATTTTCTGTTTGCGGAATTAATATCCACGGGCTATTGGAGAGCTTTTACTTAGCATACTGATAAATTCCTTACCGTATACTATGAAGAAAACATTGAGGAGGGTTCTAAATGAAAAAAATTGAGATTGAACGTGGATTGTTATCCGAGATTCTTGATTCAGGAATAGAGGGCTCCGAAAAAGATGATAGAGAGCTCCATGATATCCTTAACGAGGTACTTGAGGTTCAGTCCGAATTTTAATTTATAATTGTCTGCCTTTAGTATAAAACATTCTTAAAGAATTATCATTCTGTTTTTAGGGGGGAGCACTCTGTTATCGTTATTTTAGGGTGCTGCCCCTCTTTGTCACTATTATTACTTTCTCGCATGCTCTTCTTTATCGGATATTGAGCATTTGCAGGTGCCGATCCTTTCAGCTTTTGCATTCCCCTGTTAAACCCTGTTAACTTATACCCTCAAGAAATGATTCATAAAACGTTCCACTGGAGTTGACTATACCCAAACCTTAACAGTGAGTAAGCTACACGCTGCGTGATATTCCAAAATATGAACGGATTCCGTTAAGAGGTAAAAAAAAGTAATGAAATTGAACAAGAAAACGGCAGCGGTTTCGCTGCCGTTTAACATTATTTTTAGTAAGATTCAAGAAAATACCACTTTTTATCCATTTTCTCAATGTCTTTGGAATCCGAGTCAAATGCCCTTTTGGATGGCTTTTGGTCATTGGGCGTAAATGCGAATCCTGAAAAGTTATCCATTATCCCCCGATAAGTAAAAAAGAGAATGTTATAACCATCGCAAGATTTCTCAACCAAAACTTCACCGCCGCCACTTGAAAGATGTTCGAATTTGTTGGGTAATTGAATGAGTGAAGTATTGTTAGATACATCCGGTTTAAGTTCTCCGTTTTCAACCATTTTAGCTACCTGTTCTCTTTCGGATTTGTTAATGTTGAAATCTATATACAATATAATTTGATTAAACGGAACAAAAAATAGAAGTAGAATAGTGATAACTTGGATGACAATAGGTTTCCAATCCTGAACTTTGAACAAGTTTATTATTGCTCGTACTGTAATATAAATAAAAAATCCAAACACTAATAAGAGAACAGGAAAAATCAAAAATGGTGTTACAATATCGATTATTTCCCATTGAAAAAACATATATAGAATGACAAAAACACTGCTTATTAATGATAATTGTAGTATTTTGTTTTTTTTCATTTTTGCTCTTTTCTTAAAAGTTGTTATTTTTTTATGTGCCCCATTTTTAAATCTGGTTGATTGAGAATTATGGTGCCAAACTCCTGCGTAGATTGTGTTTAGCGGAACAGGTGACACCCTGCGGAAAGTGAGCATCCTGGAGAGGACAATCAACCACCTTATTTGTTTGAAAATCCCCCGCATTTTTAATGACCCCTGGAATTAAGCTTATCCCATTTTCATTTTAAAGTGAACACCTTTTCTGTTAGACCAAAGTGTTAATCAGGAGTCCCAGCTTTAGGTTTTTTATTTAAAAGGAAAGGTTCTGCTGCAATTAATAAGTCTTTAAATTTTGTGTCAGCCCTTTGATAAGGCATTGCTAATTTATACGCTATAATAGCATAAAAATTGATAAATTCAACAAAAATAAAAGAGTAAAATCTTTGCAGATTCACTCTCAATTTGTACTGCTTATTAAAACTTTGCACCTTTAAAACGGAACCTGTTTGTTGATATACTGCATTTTTTATATTTCCTCATGCAAAGGGTACCCTATACATGAAGGAAAGGAGGTCAGTTAATGGCACGCGGCAAAGAGTTCGAGCATAAGAAAAAGGGACATCCGGGAAAGTTTCCAGCTAACACTCAAACAAAACAGCATACAACAGAAGCTCAAGAAGATGAAGAATTTCTAGTTGTACAAGAAGCATTTAAAAACCGTATTGAAGATGCTGACTAAATTAAAAAGAGGATCCTGTCTTAGAGGCAGGATCCTCTTTCAACTATGCTAAAATACATGCGGCAATGAAGTACATCAATTTAATGTTTTTGTTCCAAAAATGCTTTTATCGGTGAAAGAAATATCAAATGGGTAATATCTTACTTTCAGGAAAATGAAACACAAGTATCTGAGGGGGAATAAGAAGGATTACGAAGCAGCTAGAGCTGCAAAATGGGGTGTTTTTCCTTTTCGTAACTTCCAGATTTCTTAAGATATATCTTTTATTCCGCCTAATTCTATAGAAAATACTTTTTGTTTTTCATCTTCGAGAAATAATGTCTGCTGTATTACATTTAACTTGTGAATTTTCCCTTTGCAAGTCTTTAATGAACCATTTTTATAATAATTAATTGTTAATATCCTGTTCTTCCTTAGTTCTCTAAGTATCATAGCTGTCTCCTTTTTGTTAAATTTATTATTTATATTTTCATTATACATGCTGCCTTCCACTTTGTGTTTGAACAATATGTGAACATTTGAGCAAACTCTGTTCAATATTTTGTAAGCGCATTTATCTACCTTGATTTCATATGTTAAATGTGGCTTGATTTATTCTGGAAACTAACATTGCCTTCTATTCATTCTTTCATACCGCTATGAACATAGTGTTAATTTTGTGTTAATTGAATATTAAGCTCTAAATCGGCTCAATATAGCATGATTTGCAAAAGGAACACTGAAAAACCCGCAGGATCATGCCTGAACAGCATCTGTTTCCTGCAGGTTATAAAGTAAGCGGACACCATTTTACTGTAGCCTCCGCCAATATCAAACACTATTTAAACCAAACCAAGCATGGCACCATTTAAGCAAATCAAAAAATCAGGACAAAATCTATTAGATAAGTAAATTTTTTCTCTCCTGAAGGAGCTTTACATTATTTTCTTTTTCGAAAATTTTAATGGCTTCTTTTATGCAGCTCTGCTCTGACTCTGCACCATTCTTTTTTACCCGTACAGGTGTATGCCCATTGGCGAATAAAAAAATCTGATCGTCGGATATTTGAAGACGTGCATCTACTGCAACAGTTTTTGAAAAGATTAGTTTTTTTATTTCCATATCAATCACCCCTTACTAGAGATAATTCGACCTTGAAATGAATTTTTCCTCTTTCACTAATCCCAATTTAAACTGTGCTGCTGTCTCACTGATGCATTCCACCTTTTCATGAATGGCACACGGAAACCTGTTAAATAGGAGTTATATAATTATGTAAAAGAAAAGAAAAAGTCAGCAAACATGGCTGGCTTTTCCAATTCTTTTTGGCAAGAACTTGTCCTTTATAGGATTACAGCCGCTGCCGGATGAAAACTGAAACCCCGAATATCCCTAAATCTGTACTGGAAACCAACAGGAATCCGCTTCTCAATAAACATGCTACAGCATCCCGCAGTCTGCTTCCTTCATCTAAGTCATTCCTGCAAGGATTGGCACTCCCAATAATGGTAGCCTCTACTATCGTACGGGGCTCCAATAGTCTTAATGGGTTGCGCTGCCATAGTATAGTCACTACATCTGGCTCTCTTGGAGTGTTTTGACAATTACTCAATATATCCACCTCTTTTTTCTAATTTCCATATAGCTTATGCAAACTTAAAAGAGGTTGTCTCATTCTTTGTCACGGTTGGATAAGTAAAAAGTGCGGATTTTTCATCCTTAGTTTGAAAGAAATTACTAATACTATTGGGTAGCCTTTGTCCTTATGAATTGAATCTATTTGCTAATCCCGGATATGCCCATTCCCATAAATGAAATATTTAGTTGTAGTCAATGCGGGCAATCCCATAGGTCCCCTGGCATGGAGTTTTTGAGTGCTTATGCCAATTTCAGCTCCATAGCCAAATTCAAAGCCATCCGTAAATCTTGTCGAGGCATTATGATAAACTGCGGCAGCATCTACAAGGCTTAAAAATTTTTCTGCATGTTTTTCATTTTCTGTAATAATGGCCTCTGAGTGTTTCGTTCCATATTTATTGATGTGCTGAATTGCTTCATCTACATTTTCTACTGTTTTAATGCTGAGCTTAAGTGCCAAATATTCTGTTGACCAATCCTCTTCTTCTGCTTGTTTCGCCTCAGTAAAAGCTGCACAAACGGTTTCATCTCCATATATTTCAATTTCTTTTTCGTGAAGGATGTATAAAAGGTTCCTACCATGCCTCTCAAACCATTCTTTTTGTATTAAAACACTTTCAATAGAATTGCAGACGGAGGGGCGCTGTGTTTTTCCATTTACAAGGATACGGACTGCCATATTTTCTTCTGCTGTTTCATCAATAAAAATGTGGCAATTTCCTGCACCGGTTTCAATAACTGGAACAGATGATTCTTTTATCACTGTATCAATCAGTTTTTTGCCTCCCCTTGGAATAAGCACATCTAAATATTCCCGCAGCTGAAAAAATTCTGCAGCAGTTTTTCTGCTGCTGTCTTCAATCAGCTGTACCGCATAAGAAGGGATATCCGTTTCATTCAGCGCATCTTGAATAACTTTTACTAGAGCCATATTGGAATGTGCTGCAGACGAACTTCCTCTTAATATGACTGCATTACCTGTTTTAAGGCATAAAGCAGCGGCATCAACGGTTACATTCGGCCGCGCTTCATAAATCATTCCGATGACACCAATAGCAATCCTGCATTTCTTAATCAGCAGTCCATCATCTTTATGTATCGTTTCAAGCACTTCACCGATGGGATCATCCATTTCAATTAATAAATCGATGGCCGCTGCCATATCTTCAATTCTTTTCTCACTGAGCATAATACGGTCCAATATAGACGCTGAAAAGCCTTTTTGCCTGCCAGAGTGAAGATCTTTTTTATTCTCATGTATGATAAAATCTTTATTCTCAATAAGCTTCTGAGCAATTTTGTTTAGAGCCGCGTTTTTTTGCTGAGAGGTTTTCCCCGTTAATAAATAGCTGGCTTTTTTGGCTGCTTTACCTTTTTGGATTAATTCATTCATTCCTATGCCTCCCTTATTAGAAGTTCACCCATTTATTTCTGTGAATCACTTCAGTTAATCCAGCACCTAAATCTGCACTGTGTTTACCCATGGATTCCCTCAGATCCTCCCCTGAATAAAGTACTTCCCCTCTGCCAAGGAGGCCATTAGGGCCGTGAACTTCAACAACATCTCCCCTATTAAAATAGCCCGAAATATCATAAATTCCTGATGGAAGCAAGCTGCATCCCTTTGACATGAGTGCTGTTTCTGCACCTTCATCAATGAAAATTTTTCCGGCTGCTTGTGAATGAAGGGATATCCACTGTTTACTGTTTGCCAGCTGATTTAAATTTTTCCTGCCAATATAGGTGCCGTCTCCTTCACCTTCCAAAATCTCTAATAGTTTCATTGGTCCGGTCCCACTGCCAATAAAAACTTTCACCCCCAAAGAGAGAGCAGTTTTTGCCGCAAGCAGCTTTGATTTCATGCCGCCTGTTCCTATATTCGTAACTGTTCCCTGCGCACCTTTAAGTATTTCTTCGGTTATTTCAGGCAAGCAGCCAATTTTTTTTGCTTTTTGGTCTCTATGAGGATTACGGTCATATAACCCATTTACGTCTGTCAGTATAATAAGCTGATCGGCATGTACTAAGCCGCTTACAAGAGCTGAAAGCATATCGTTGTCTCCAAAAGTCAATTCAGCAACTGATACGGTATCATTTTCGTTAATTATAGGCAGTATCCCCCGCCCAAGCAGTTCAGACAATGTTGAATAAGCATTTTGATAACGATCTTTCTTGGAAAAATCATTTCTTGTTAATAAAATTTGTGCAGGTGTGATGCCAAAATTGCGGAATTGTTCCGTATAGGATTGTATCAGGATGCTTTGCCCGACAGCTGCTGCTGCCTGTTTTCCTTTAACTGTTACAGGTCTTGATGAGTATCCAAGTTTTTTAAAGCCGGTTGCAACTGCACCTGAAGAGACAAGTACAACTTCATGGCCCGCTCCTCTTAATGCCGCAACAGCCTGGATATGGTCGGAGAATTTTTCATCATCAATTTCTCCATATTTATCAGTGATGGAGCTGCTGCCAATTTTCACAACGATCCGCTTCTTCATTTATTCATCCTCCTGCACACTTTTTATAGAAGAGAAAAACACAAAAAGCCCTTTTCATCCTTATATAAAGGACGAAAAGGGCAATTTTCCGCGGTACCACCTTAGTTGGACACAATGCAATGTATCCCTCTTGAATTGATAACGCTAAAAAATAGCGCCTATGCATTAACACAGGACTCAAGAAGCAGGTTCTGCAAATTTATTGCTGCGGGTATTTCAGCATGCTACTCCGCTCTCTGTAACATAAACTTTTGCATACTAATCTTCTTTCAACGTTCAAATATTTTTTTTTATTATGCAAAATAATATCCTTCGTGTCAAACATTATCTGACGCCAGGAAGTACAAAAGTAAAAATGATCCCGGGTGTCCTTTTCACTCTGTTA
Organism: Bacillus sp. OV322; assembly: GCF_900112495.1. GTDB lineage: Bacteria > Bacillota > Bacilli > Bacillales > DSM-1321 > Peribacillus. Next base: position 59,130 of record NZ_FOMA01000005.1, on the reverse strand, counting down.
ACGGTAAATATATATGCTGCCATCTTGATAAATATCAATGGTCTGAAAACTGGCTGAAAAATCTGTTCCGTCAACCATTTCAAATCTTGCCAATTTTTCTTGTCCAGATCTGTAGGCCTCTGCATTCAGCACTAGAACATAGCTAAATATTTCCTGCCCGCCCTTTTCCTTTTTGTTTTTATATGTAAAGTGGTCCATATAATATTGCTTAAAATATTCTCTGGCTTCCAAATGATTGTTAAAAGCAGGAAAACTTTTTTCTTCTTCATGAGTTATTTTTTGAAATTCCAAGATTGTTCCTCCAAAATTTAATATTTTTATTAAAGGAAATGCCTATTTGCTGTAGAAAACATTCTATCTCCATAAAAATTGGCAGCACATATAACTAAAAAACCAGCTCCCGATAGGAAACTGGCTTGGGATAATAGTATAAGGAAGCCGCACTTGCCGTAACTTGCAAGAAAGTTTTAAACCACCACTTCTCAAAGTGGGTGTTTGCAGAACCATTCCTGTCTTCCTCTCGCATTGAATGAGGCATGACATTTCTGTTTCGATATAAAACTCCCTATTACAGCTTAAAGGTTAAAACTTAATTATCATTACGTACAATGCAGCTTACTAGTATATTACACCTGGTTAGGCAGGTTAAGCAATGGAAATTTATACATAATGTTTATACTTTAATGCTGATTGAAGAACTTCACTTTACGATTCGTTTAGCTCCTGCATATCGTTCACTATAATATTTTAACGAAAGTGACTGAATGCTTACTCCCTTTGAAGCAGCGGCAATAAATTGGTCTTGGCCGAGAAAAATCCCTACAAAAGAAACATTCTTCCCATCAATTTTAAAAAATACAAGATCCCCCTCCTTTAATGTTTTCTTTTGAACAGGAGATCCCATTTTGTATTGCTCTTTAACTGTACGGGGAAGTTTCAGCTTTGCATATGAATGACTGAAAACATATTGGGTAAAACCTGAAGCATCGAACCCGTTTGGAGTTGTTCCTCCCCATTTGAACGGCTTCCCATTATACAGGCCTGCTGTTGCGGCTGCTTCCTGACCAGGTGAAGGACTTGCTTTGGCACTTTGAGACAAGCCGGGCACCATTGAAAAAGCAAAGAAAAAAATAAATACAGTAATAAATATTGTTGTTATTTTTTTAAAAACCCTCAAAAACAGTCAGCTCCTTTTTTTAAATTACTCAGAAAACCACATTGACCATGATATGATATCGACCACAAAGTATTCCTGTTTTCAGCTAGTAAAAGCTTTTCGCAGGTTTGACAAGAGCTGATAGCAGCAGATGGCGGCGCATTCCTGAGAAAAATGCAGGCAGCCGGAAAACTTATCATGTGCTAAGTATGGGATTATCTGCAGGTTCAGGCATCACCAGAAGTAATCATCAAAACGATAAATTGCAGAATAGTATTATAATGAATTAAATATTACATTATAATTATTTTAAATAACTATTGATTTTAAACTAATAAATGTTATCATTTAAACTATCTTACTATTTCAAGAGGTGATTGATACTATGACAAAAAAACTTACAACAAGCTGGGGAGCTCCCGTTGGGGACAATCAAAACTCAATGACTGCTGGAAACCGCGGCCCGACTTTGATCCAAGACGTGCATCTTTTAGAAAAACTCGCTCATTTTAACCGGGAACGAGTACCTGAGCGTGTTGTACACGCCAAGGGTGCAGGGGCACATGGATATTTTGAAGTCACCAATGATGTATCGAACTATACGAAAGCCAATTTTCTTTCTGCTGTAGGTCAGCGCACACCAATGTTCATCCGCTTTTCAACTGTAGCAGGAGAATTAGGCTCCGCTGATACTGTCCGTGATCCCCGCGGATTTGCTGTAAAATTTTATACAGAGGAAGGAAATTACGATCTTGTCGGGAATAACACTCCTGTTTTCTTTATCCGCGACGCCATTAAATTTCCTGATTTCATTCATACACAAAAAAGAGATCCTAAAACACACCTGAAAAATCCGACCGCTGTCTGGGATTTCTGGTCCCTTTCCCCAGAATCACTCCACCAGGTCACGATTCTGATGTCTGACCGGGGTATTCCAGCGACGTTCCGCCATATGCATGGATTCGGAAGCCATACCTTCAAGTGGGTTAATAACGAAGGTAAAGCTGTTTGGGTTAAATACCACTTTAAAACTGAACAAGGTGTCAAAAACCTCGATGCTGACCTTGCCGCAAAGCTGGCAGGAGAGCATCCTGATTATCATACCGAGGATCTTTTCAACAGCATAGAAAACGGAGACTTTCCTGCATGGAAGCTCTACGTCCAAATCATGCCTGCTGAAGATGCAGACACCTACCGATTTGATCCTTTTGATGTAACAAAAGTCTGGTCTCAAAAAGACTATCCTTTAATTGAAGTGGGCCGTATGGTACTGAACAAGAATCCTGAAAATTATTTTGCTGAAGTGGAACAGGCCACTTTTTCTCCCGGAAGCTTTGTGCCTGGAATTGAGGCTTCACCGGACAAGATGCTTCAAGGAAGATTGTTCGCATATTCAGATGCCCACCGCTATAGAGTAGGGGCCAACCACAACAGCCTGCCGGTCAACCGTCCTAAAACAGAAGTGAATAACTATCAGCGCGATGGCCAAATGCGTTACGATAATAATGGCGGAGGCTCTGTATATTACGAGCCAAACAGCTTTGGAGGCCCTTCAGAAACGCCTGAAAGCAATACTTCTCCTTTCAAAGTGGAAGGAATGGCTCAATCAGTTTCTTACGATCATAACGACCATTATACACAGCCGGGAGACTTGTACCGCCTGCTGAGTGAGGAAGAAAGATCAAGGCTGATTGAAACAATCGTGGATGCCATGAAACCAGTTAAAATGGAAGAAATCAAACGCCGTCAAATACAGCATTTCTACAAAGCTGATCCTGAATTTGGGACACGGATTGCTGCTGGTCTAGGTTTGCCGATTACTGTTCCGGCAAACGTGAAATAATATATCCATCCATTCTCATTTAACAAGCATTATTCTCAAAAAAGGGCATCCGCTTCTCAGCGGATGCCTTTTTTTGAGAATAATAATGCTGTCTAATTGTGGCTAACCCCGCCTGTTCATCATGCTCTCCCTGATTTCTTTTAGAAAAATTCACCTGGACTTCTAGTATAATGAAAAAAATTATTATATAGTGTAAAAGATTGGAATATTATAATCTGCTTTTTTTGTTAGGAGTTTTATAAATGGACAATGACCAAAATTATTTAGCTGAATTAAAAAGGTTAAGAGAAGAAAACTCTTTTTATAAAGAGCTCATTGATGAACTGCCCTTTTCCTTTTCCTACTATAGTCAAAAATATGCTAGAAAACTTGAAAAAAGTTTAGAAGAGAGTACTTCCCCGGTTATAACAGAAACGAGTTTGGAAAATACCTCCGATAATAACTTACTGCAGATTTCATCGGCCTTCGATCCATTAGACGAGATAGAAGCTATCCTATTGCCTATATTGGACCAAATACCCCACCATATCGTTTTCATTGACCAAAAAGGGTATATAACTCTTTGCAATACACAGGCTGCCAAAGACCATGGTGTAGACCGGGGAGAAATAACCGGGAAGCATATCCGTGACTTAATGAAAATACCCGATGAAAAAATAATGATCCTGGAATCTCTTCGAATGGAAAAAGAACTGGTCAACCATGAAATATGGGACCGCAACTATTATAATGTAAACACAAAAATCATCAGAAACCCGGACGGTTCAATCAAGAGGGTTGTAGGAGTATTTTACTTTCTGCATGCCATAAAAGAAGCAGAAAAACAAGCACTTGCCGGACGGATTGCAGCAGGCATTGCCCATGAAATACGGAATCCCCTTACAACTGTCCGCGGTTACTTACAGCTGCTTCAAGGCAATTTAAGCCCGGAAATATCCGAGCTTTTTACATCACTTTTGATTCCTGAGATAGACCGGGCCAATAACATCATATCCGAGTTTCTAAGCATTGTCCGTCCCGCAAAGACCCATGATGAACGGCTGAATGTTGAGGAATTTTTTGAAAGCTATTTAAATAAATTCATGAAAACACAGGCCCTTCTATTTAATGTCGAATATATCTATAATAAGGACGCCTGTACAAAAAACCTGTATTTCACTGGTGATAAAGAAGAGCTTCTTCAGGTTTTTATGAATTTATTCCAAAATTCCGTTCAAGCCAAGGGGAACCAGGATCTAAAGGTGAACATTACATTAAAAAAAGCAGACGATTATATTCAATTCATATTTGCAGATAACGGCCAAGGCATTGATTCCAAAATACTCGCAAATATCTTTGATCCATTTTTTTCCACAAAGGATTATGGAACAGGATTAGGCTTATCTGTTTCACGAAATATTATTGAAAGCCATAATGGCATGCTTAGTGTATCGAGCAATGAGGATGGCACATCATTTTTCATTGAACTGCCTCTTGCTGAAGAAACTGCTAACTTAAATTCTTGAGTGATGAATACTTCAAAGAGCTGCAGACTGGTTTTAGGATTAGATTCTTTCCGGATCCTGATTAATCAGTTTGCTAATATAAATAAATCCCCCTATGCAAACTATAGTAAAAGACCATGTGATTGCCTGTTTATAAATGATTCCATGGTCAAAAGCCTCTACCCCATACTTCTTAATAAGCAGCAGCATCACAAAGGATAATACCAATTCCCTTGCTGCGAACAGCATCGTAATCAATTTGAAAACGTTTAAAACTTTTTTTTGCCAAAACAAATCATTCATGCTTGCCCTGTCATTCCCCTGCATTTCTGCTAAATCCAGAGAAAGCAAAAGAGCTGCGGGCTTATTCGAGAAAATCGTCAGCAAAAAAAATAGCGCTACAGCAATTGAGTAAAAGACATTATTCCACAGCAATTGAAGGGCCGAGCCGGCAAGGAAGTCTGAAGCAGTTCCTATGATGAGGGATGCCAATATGAAGATGCCCGTGAAGTTTATTTTTTTTACTTCATAAAAGCGGAAAGCACTGTATAATATTCCGGGAATGGATGATGCAAGTATTGTATTATAATCACCCAGATAACCCCTTCCAGCATTCCAGACTATTAAAGGAATCGCTGCATAAAAAATGATATCCAGAAGGATGATATATTTTTTCATACTCTCTCCTCTTTGCTTTAAAATTGGGGAAGAAACACCCCCGCTTCCCTGCTCACTCTATGTTTATTCTTTCTTTTCAATACTTTTCCTTTTATTATATAATGGAATAGACATAAATTTTTGAAATATCAATGAATACAGAAAATTCCACAGGGGGTTTCATATGGATTCAAATCAAGCAGTGTGGTTTCCGCACGAAGAGGACATGAAACAAACCAGAATGTATAAATGGATGGAGAAACTGGGAATCAGAGAATATGATGATTTTTATGAAAAATCTATTGATGATCTGGCCTGGTTCTGGGATGAAGCAGTAAAAGAATTGAATATCACCTGGAAGCAGCCCTACAGCAAAACACTCGATTTAAGTAAAGGGCTAAAATACCCTAACTGGTTTTTTGGCGGCAAAATGAACATTTGTGAAAATGCAGTTGACAAGTGGGTAGCCAATACTGAAACTAGGACAAATAAAGCACTTATATGGCATGGTGATGACGGAAAGGAAATCATCTACACCTTTGAAGAACTGTCAAAAGAAATTGACAGGGCGGCCTCCGGATTATCTGATTTAGGGGTAAAGAAAGGCGATATCATCGCCATGTACCTCCCAATGATTCCTGAAACTGTCATCAGCATGATGGCCATTGCAAAAATTGGCGCTATTTTCTCTCCTGCATTCTCAGGATATGGAGCGGAAGCTGTAGCAACAAGGATAAACAGCGCTGAAGCAAGGTTCCTGATAACAGCAGATGGATACCTTCGCCGCGGTAAAATCGTAAAAATGAAGAAGGAAGCGGACAGGGCAGTCTCCATGTCTCCTTCTGTCGAAAAAGTAATAGTCGTTAGAAGATGCGGATCTGATATACCGTGGGATGAAAACAAAGATGTGGCATGGGGATCTTTACTGAAAAATGAAAGCACTTACACGTATCCGGATACAGATGCAAGTGATCCTGTCATGCTTATTTATACTTCAGGGACCACAGGGAAACCAAAAGGAGCAGTACATACCCATTCGGGCTTTCCAATCAAATCAGCTTTTGATGCTGGAATCTGCATGGATGTCAACCAAGGCGATACCTTTTTCTGGTATACCGATATGGGCTGGATGATGGGGCCGTTCCTTGTGTTCGGCGGACTGGTAAATGGAGCTTCCATCGTTCTGTTTGAAGGAACCCCCGATTTTCCAGCACCAGATAGAATATGGCAGCTTGTTGAACGATATGGAGTTACCCATCTCGGCATTTCTCCTACACTGATCCGCAGCCTTATGAAACATGGGCCTAAATGGGTCGACCAATATAAAATGGATACACTGAAGATGATTGGTTCCACCGGTGAACCTTGGAATCCCGAGCCTTGGATGTGGCTATTTGAGCATGCAGGCAAAAAAAAGGTGCCCATTGTAAATTATTCGGGAGGTACAGAAATATCCGGAGGCATCCTTGGCAATGTACTTTTAAAACCAATTTCGCCAATCACCTTTAATGCCGCTCTTCCAGGCATGGATGTTCATGTTTATAATGAAAATGGCGATTCAGCCCTGAATGAGGTTGGGGAATTGGTGATTCTCAAACCATGGGTGGGCATGACCAATGGCTTCTGGAATGAAAATGAGCGATATGAAAACAGCTATTGGAGCAGATGGGAAGATACATGGGTGCATGGAGACTGGGTAATAAAAGATGATAATGGCTTCTGGACCATTACCGGACGTTCTGATGATATCCTTAATGTTGCCGGAAAAAGGCTTGGCCCGGCCGAGATGGAATCAGTCCTTGTTGAACATGCCTCCATTTTAGAAGCGGCGACGATCGGGATCCCGGATGAAGTTAAAGGAGAAACCGCGGTTTGTTTTGTTGTATTAAATACAGGAGCTATATTTGATGACCTTTGTAAAAAAGAATTATATGACCTGGTGGCAGCGCATCTTGGAAAATCACTTAAACCAAAAGAAATTTATCCTGTTGAAGAGCTTCCAAAAACAAGAAATGGAAAAGTCATGCGCAGATTACTCAAAGCATCCTTTTTGAAACAAGAAACAGGTGATGTTTCCTCTCTTGAAAATCCTGATATCCTGGAAATAGTTAAAAATTTAAATATCGTGATACCCGAATATGACCGAAAAGAATAAAAGTCAGCCAAACAATATACATGATTGCCATTCTGTTCTGAACCAGCTAAAGATTGCTGTCGATTCAGCCAAGGAAATGCTCCAGCAGACACCCGAAAGTATGATGGCCTGGCAGCCGGCAGAAGGTAAAAGAAACATCCGTGAAATGTTCGTCCACCTTTCAATTCTGTGTGAAGCGGATTTGCTGATTTCTAAAGAAGCTTCATCGAAGTATATGCAAGAATATTACCAGCGGCAGCAGCTTTTTTCTAAAGATAAAATACTCGCAGCTTTTGACCGCTCCTTCGAATCTTTAACAGCAGCAGTTTCTGATTATACGGAGGATGATTGGAAGAGAGAAACAACATCTTACTGGGGTGTTTGTTATTCGGGATATGAATGGCTCCTCGAAATACTCGGGCATTTTTATCATCATCGCGGACAGCTCCATGCCTTTCTTACTATCAAGGGCTGCCGCATCAATGTTTCTTTATTTCAATAGGCTGTTTTCGTAAAATTTGTTGCTATTAAACAAGGTGGTTGATTTCCGCTCCAGGATGCTCGCTTTCCGCGGGGCAGCCGTTGAGCCTCCTCGTCTGCGCCTGCTTAGGTCTCACCTGTTCTGCTCATCCCGCAGGAGTCTCGCACCTTACGCTCCAATCAACCTGACTTGACAATGGGAACGCCTCACATAACAAATTAAATAAACAACAATCTTTAAGAAAAGAGCCTTTCAATAAAAAAAAAGGGAAGACTGAATTTTTTCAGCCTTCCCTCTTTTTCATTATTTCCACCAAGTATCATAAACTGATATGGCTTCATTACGCTTGTGTTCTGTTTTTAGATACCAGCTTTCAATTTTTTCTGCGGCATCTTCCCTGATTTCCTTGCCTTCTAAGTAATCATCAATATCATCATATGAAACGCCAAGAGCTACCTCATCCGGCACTAAAGGTTTGTCATCCTCCAGGTCGGCAGTCGGTATTTTCATATAAAGCCTTTCGGGTGCACCAATTGATTTCAGGATAGCTTTTCCCTGCCTTTTATTAAGGCGGTATAAAGGCACAAGATCCGCAGCTCCGTCGCCATGCTTTGTGAAGAATCCTGTTACTGCTTCGGCCGCATGGTCAGTTCCAAGAACCACACCATGATATAAACCCGCAAGATCATATTGAACTTTCATTCTTTCACGGGCTTTAACATTTCCTTTTAAGAAATTCGACAGTGTTTCTCCAGTTGCCTCTTCAACAGCCCTGACACTTGCATCAACAGAAGGCTTGATATTCACTGTGATATTCATAGATGGCTTTATGAAAGCAAGTGCTGCCTGCCGGTCATCTTCATCAGCCTGAACACCGTATGGAAGGCTGACCGCAATGAAGGAATAATCAGTTCCGGCTGTCTCCTCATTCAATTCGTTCACAGCTGTCTGTGCGATATATCCGCAAAGAGTAGAATCCTGGCCGCCTGAAATTCCAAGCACCAAGCTTTTCAGAAAGGTGTATTTTTTCAGGTAATTCTTTAATAAATCAACACTTTTCCTGAATTCAGCCTGAGGATCAATTTCCGGTTTCACCAGAAGTTTTTCAATGATTTCTTGTTGAATTTTCCGCAATTTCGTTACCCTCTTTCTAAATAGAATTATATATAGTGAACCTGAATTACAGCATTCACAAATACAAAAAGTATCTAGCCCGGCGGCTAATTATTTTTAATCAGGTTATCAACATTTTCCTTTACTTCTTTAATATTTTCCATTTTATTATTCCAGCATTTCTCGCTTAAATCCACAGGATATTCTTCCGCATTCAATGCCCTTTTATATTCGGGCCACAGCACATCCAAATTATGTTTGGAATATGTTCTGATTTCTTCTATATCAGGCATTTCATAAACTAAGCTGCCAGCGTCAAAAATATCTTCATGCAGATCTACCGCCTTATAGTCGGTCACAAATTTGCTGAGAAATGTATGGACCGGGTGAAACATCTTCAGTTTTTCTTCATCTTGAGGGTTTTCGCCCTCCATGGCAATATAATCCCCTTCAGAATGATGATTAAATGAATTAATAATCCTGTAGACACGCTTAAGCCCTGGAGTAGAAACTTTTTCAGGATTTGAGGAAATTTTGATTGTATCCATCATATTCCCTTCCTTGCCTTCAATTGAAACCATTTTATACACGGCTCCAAGTGCCGGCTGGTCATATGCGGTAATCAGCTTTGTACCTATTCCCCATATATCGATTTTCGCTCCCTGCTGCTTCAGGTTGATAATGGTATACTCGTCAAGATCATTTGAAGCAACTATTTTTGTATCCCTGAAGCCTGCTTCATCGAGCATCTTTCGTGCTTCTTTAGATAAGTAAGCCAGGTCTCCGCTGTCGAGCCGTATGCCCAGGAAATTTATTTTATCTCCCAGTTCCTTTGCAACGCGGATGGCATTCGGGATGCCCGAACGCAGGGTATCATAAGTATCAACTAAGAAAACACAATCTTTATGGGTTTCAGCATATTTATGAAATGCTTTATATTCATCCTTATATGCTTGAATCAGGGCATGTGCATGTGTCCCTGAAACCGGGATGCCAAAAATTTTCCCGGCACGGACATTGCTGGTTGATTCAAAACCAGCTATATAAGCGGCACGCGCTCCCCAAATTGCTGCGTCCATTTCATGTGCCCGCCTTGTCCCAAACTCAAGGGCAATTTCATTTCCAAGCACTTGCTTGATCCGGGATGCTTTTGTTGCAACGAGTGTTTGGTAATTCACAATGTTTAATAAAGCTGTTTCTACCAATTGAGCTTCTCCCAGGGGTGCTTCCACCCTTAAAATCGGTTCATTGGCAAAAACAAGTTCCCCTTCTTTCATACAGCGGATATTCCCGCTGAACTTCAAACCTTGGAGATATTGCAGAAAATCTTCATTATATTGCAATTCCGATTGCAAATAGTGTATATCTTCTTTTGAAAAATGGAAGTTTTCTATATAATCAATAATTCTTTCCAGCCCAGCAAATACGGCGTAGCCGCTTTCGAAAGGAAGACTTCTGAAAAAGATTTCAAAAACAGCCTTTTTATTATGTATCCCATCTTCCCAATATGTTTGTGCCATATTAATCTGATATAAATCTGTATGCAGTGCGAAGCTGTCATCCTGGTACTTTGTGCTCATGTTCATTTCCTCCCAAAGAGAGCATTTAAGCCTCTCTCTCTATCACAATGCCGCTCTGGCTATTCAACCCGGCATCATCTATTGCCCCTTGTTCAGCTTGCCGCGGCTGGTATGCTTGCCTCTTTTTTTTAATATAGTCTCATTTCCCCAACTAATAAACCCATTATATTGTACCCCTAATATAGTGAAGGGGAAAGTTTTTTTCCACATTGTCTATTACTCGTTACAAGCGACGTCCAATTTATATCTTTCTTAAAAAATAATCCGTACAATTTTTTATGAATTTCCTGGGAAGCACTTAGTTTTCTGCTTCATGTTTGAATCAAGTACTATTAAAAACCCTTTGCTGATATAAAACGAGGCGGATTCCGCGGGGCGTGCGGCAAGCCCACCCAAAATGCAGCAGTATCACAGTCCTGAATTAACAGAGTTTTTTTAATTAGTACATATAGTATACTCTTTTTTAAAATTTTTCAACGGACGAAACAATATGTATGCCAAACCATACCCTATCTAAAATTAATTTCTGTTCAATGTGGAAAAACCCGGCATAGCTGCCGGGTTTTGAAGTCAAAGCATCAGACTGGATAGACACCATGCTTTCTTTCTGTAAAGGTCTGCTGTTTTGTGCTGTATGTTTCAAAACGCTTGATCAATTCATTTCTCAGCTCATCCGGCTGTACAATGCTGTCAACGATCATTTCAGATGCAAGGCGGTATATGTCGATATCCTTCCTGTACTCTTCACGTTTCAATTCAATAAATGCTGCTCTCTCTTCAGGCGGAAGAGCATTTATTTTGTTTGCATACACTGCATTCACAGCAGCTTCAGGGCCCATTACAGCAATTGAAGCAGATGGAAGTGCAAGGCAGCAGTCAGGTTCAAAAGCAGGGCCTGCCATCGCATATAATCCTGCTCCATAAGCTTTCCTTACAACAACTGAGATTTTTGGAACGGTTGCTTCGCTCATCGCGGAAATCATTTTTGCTCCGTGCCGGATAATTCCAGCTTGTTCTACCTTGGTCCCAATCATGAAACCTGGAATATCGGCTAAAAAGAGGAGTGGAATATGAAAGGCATCACATAAAGTTATGAATTTGGCTGCTTTGTCTGCAGAATCATGGAACAGTACCCCGCCCTTTACTCTTGGCTGATTGGCAATGATTCCGATTGTCTGTCCATGTAAACGGGCTAAGCCTGTAATAAGCTCTGGGGCAAACAGTTTTTTGATTTCACAGAACGAATCCCTGTCAATTAGCCGATTGATCAGATCATACATATTGAATGGGGCGTTCTGGTTTGATGGGATGATATCTTTTAATGTTTTTTCATATTCATTCGGAAGCACAGCTTCAACGGGTTCAGGTTTTTGCTGATAGTTTGAGGGGAAATAGGATAGATAGCGTCTTGCATACCCAATTGCTTCTTCTTCAGACTTAACCAGTACATCTCCGCATCCTGAAACTGAACAATGCATCTTAGCCCCGCCCATTTCTTCCTCGCTTACTTTCTCGCCAATGACCATTTCAGCCATGCGCGGCGAGCCGAGATACATGGAAGCATTTCCTTCCACCATCACAACAATGTCACAAAACGCAGGGATATACGCTCCGCCTGCAGCAGATGGACCAAAAAGAAGGCAGATTTGAGGTATTTTTCCGGAAAGCTTTACCTGATTATAAAAAATCCGGCCTGCTCCCCTTCTGCCAGGAAACATTTCTACTTGATCAGTGATTCTTGCACCAGCTGAATCGACCAGATATAAAAGTGGAACGTGAAGTTTTTCAGCGGTTTCCTGTATCCTGATGATCTTTTCAACCGTTCGGGCCCCCCATGATCCTGCTTTAACAGTAGAATCATTAGCCATCACACAAACCGTCTGGCCATTGATCTTCCCTATCCCTGTTACAACTCCGTCTGCAGGAAGCCCCTCACTGGCACAATTCGCAAAAAATGCATCTTCGATCTCTATTCCTTCATCGAATAAGAGTTCAAGTCTTTTACGGACAAACAGTTTACCTTTTTCTGCATTTTTTTCATGATACTTCTCATGCCCGCCCTGACTGATTTTCTCGACAGTTTCATTCAGTTTTCCAAGTAATGTTGACATCGTGACAGCTCCTCTATTAATGGCCTGTATAAACAGGCTTGCGTTTTTCTTTAAATGCTTGAAGCCCTTCCAGCCTGTCATTCGTATCAATAATAGTTCCGTAGCATAGCTCTTCAATTTTTAAACCTGCCTGCAGGCCTGTCTCAGCACCCTGGTTGATCGCTTTTTTTGATGCCCTCAAGGCAAGCGGAGCATTTCCGGCGATTTCACGGGCAAGGGTAAAGGCTTCTTCCATCAGACTTTCTTTACTTGCGGTTTTGCTGATTAAGCCTATACGTTCTGCTTCTTTTGCATCAATTCTTCTTGCTGTAAATATCAGTTCTTTTGCCTTTGCAAGTCCGATAAGCCGCGGAAGCCTTTGTGTTCCTCCTGCACCCGGAATGATTCCAAGTGAAGTCTCGGTAAGCCCAAAGCTGGAATGGCTTGAGGCAATGCGGATATCACTGGCAAGTGCAAGCTCAAGCCCTCCTCCAAAAGCAGAGCCATTCATTGCACAAATCACCGGAACAGGGAGCTCCTCCACCCTATTAATGGTTTCACGGATCAGGGCCACTGTATTCCTTACTTCAAGCTCATTCATACCGGCACGTTCCTTTAAATCTGCTCCTGCACAAAAAACTTTTTCTCCTGATCCCGTCAGTATAAGACAGCGAATGAACTCATCTTCATGAATACTCTGCAAAGCAGCCTTCATTTCATTCAACATTTGTCTTGATAATGCATTAGCAGCCTTTGAACGATTCAAACTCATAACCGCTATTCCAGATTGATCCTTATTTAATTCAACAGATTGCACCATACTATGCTCCTTTCAAATACTGCCGCGCAATTATTTAGCTGATTCATTTAATTGATTATAAATGGCCATCTGGTGGCTCGGCAGCGGTTTATCCAGTTCATTTTGCATGATATGTGCCGCTTTCATCAGTTTCCTTGAGTCAATGCCCGTTTTAATCCCCATATTTTCAAGCATATGGACAAGGTCATCTGTTGCGAGGTTGCCGCTTGCACCTGGTGCATATGGACAGCCTCCAAGGCCGCCAAGAGAAGCATCAAAAGTTTCTATTCCAAAATCAAGGGACTTCAGTACATTTGCAAGTGCCATTCCATGTGTATCATGAAAATGCAGCGCTAATTTACTTTTATCAAATCTTGCAAGTGTTTGCCTGAGAACCTCCTCAACCTGTCTTGGATTGGCGATTCCTATTGTATCCCCAAGAGAGAGCTCGCTGATCCCCATACTAAAGAGTTCCTCGCACACCCTGAATACCTGGTCAAGAGGTACTTTCCCTTCATAAGGGCAGCCAAATACAGTTGATACGTACCCCCTGACAGTCTTGCCATGCTTCTGAGCAGTCTCTGCCACTTCTTTTAAGACTGGAAAGGTTTCTGAAATTGATTTATTGATATTTTTTTTGTTGTGAGTCTCGGAAGCTGACATAAAAACTGATATTTCATCCATACCAGCGTTTAAGGCAGCTTCCAATCCTTTCATATTCGGCACAAGGGCAGCATATACAATACCCTGATATCTCTTGATGCCTGCTGCCACTTCTGCTGCATCGCCAAGCTGGGGAATCCAGCTCGGCCTGACAAAGGAAGTTGCCTCGATATAAGTAAGGCCTGTTTCTGATAGAGCGTTGATCCAGTCTATCTTCCTTTCTGTAGAGACAATAGCTTTTTCATTCTGAAGCCCATCTCTTGGCCCAACCTCTTTAATTGTTACTTTTTCTGGCCATTTCATTGTTTTCCTCCGCTCTATTTATTCAATAATAGCGAGTATGTCTCCCTCGTTCACAAAGTCCCCTTCACTTACTTTTAATTCTTTAATATTGCCGTTTGACTCAGCAGAAATTGGAATTTCCATTTTCATAGATTCCAGAATAATGATATCCTGGCCTTCTTCTACCTTTTCATTTTCTGAAACCACAATCTTCCATACGCTTCCAGCCATGCTTGCTTTAATTTCTTCCATCTTTGAATCCCCCATTTCTTATGTTGTCGGCGATGATTTTTTATAGTATTTTTCAATATAATCTGTTGTGGTGTCTCCATTTGCGAATGCTTCATGAGAAATAATCTGTTTTAGCATAGGTATATTCGTTTTAATACCGGTAATTTCATAGTTATCCAGTGCATCCTTCATTTCCTTGATTGCTTCTTTTCTTGAAGCCCCCTTTACAACAAGCTTCGCAATCATAGGATCATAGAATGGAGATACCGCAGAAGACGAGTGGATCGCCAATTCATGGCGTATATTATTTCCTGAAGGAAGTTTAAGACTTGTTATCTTCCCTGGTGATGGAAAAAATGTATTCGGGTCTTCCGCGTAAATCCTGGCTTCTATGGCATGCCCTGTTCTTTTAACATCTTTCTGGGTAAATGCAAGCTTCTCCCCAGAAGCAATCCTAATCTGCTGCTCCACTAAGTCCAGTCCCGTTATTTCTTCTGTGACCGGATGCTCTACCTGAAGCCGGGTGTTCATTTCCAAAAAGAAAAAGTCCTGATTTTCATCCACTAAAAATTCAAGTGTGCCTGCATTGGTATACCCGATGGCTTGAACCGCCTTTAAAGCAGCCTCCCCCATCTTCTTGCGGGTAACTTCATTAAGGAAAGGTGACGGAGCCTCTTCCAGAACCTTTTGATGCCTGCGCTGAATGGAACACTCTCTTTCCAATAGATAAACAGATTCTCCATAATGGTCTGCCAGCACCTGTATTTCAATATGACGGGGCTTTACTATCCTTTTTTCAATAAACATGTCACCATTGCCGAAAAACATTAAAGCCCTTTTCTGGTTGCCTTCAAATGCTTTTCTAAGTTCCGCTTCATCAGAAACGGCCTGCATGCCTATTCCGCCGCCGCCAGCTGATGCCTTCAGCATAATGGGATAGCCAATGGATTCTGCTGCCCTTATAGCTTCTTCCGCATTTTCAAGCGGCCTCGAAATCCCCGGTACCAGCGGAAGTCCTGCCTGTTCCATTGTCTTTCTGGATTCAACTTTATTACCCATCTTTTCAATCACTTCGGGTTTAGGCCCTATGAAAATTAATCCCTCTTTTTCACAGATTTCCGCAAATTCTCTGTTTTCGCTTAAAAAACCGTATCCCGGGTGAATGGCATCACATTTAAAAGTTTTTGCCGCTTCCATAATTCTCTCTATGTTTAAATAACTTTCCTGTACCTTGGAGCCTCCTAAAAGGAAAGCCTCATCCGCTTCCTTTACAAAAGGGGCATCTGTATCTGCTTCTGAATGGACAGCCACAGTGCGGATTTCCATTTTTTTGCATGTCCGGATTATTCTTGAGGCAATTTCTCCTCTGTTTGCAATCAGTATTTTTTCAATCAATTGACATCCTCCTTCCGGTTTTTGGAATTAATCTTATAGGACCCTTTGCTCACGGAATTGTTAATGATATTGTCCTAAAACATTTTTAGACTGCTCCCGCAGCTTATACTTCTGAATTTTTCCGGAAGCCGTCATAGGATATTCTTTCGTAAATTCTATATATCTTGGAATTTTGTGTTTTGATATATTTCCCTTACAATAGTTTTGAATTTCTTCTGCCGTAAGCCCGGAATTTTCTTTAGGAATAATCCATGCCATCAGTTCTTCTCCATATTTTTGATCAGGTACACCAATTACTTGTACATCCATCACACTTGGATGCTGGTAAATGAACTCTTCCACTTCACGGGGATACACATTTTCGCCGCCCCGAATGATTACATCCTTCAAACGTCCGGTAATCTTACAATAGCCATTTTTGTCCATTACTGCTAAATCTCCTGTGTGAAGCCAGCCAGCTTTATCGACGGCAGACTTTGTTGCATCGGGATTTTTGTAATATCCCTTCATAACATGGTATCCCCTGGTGCATAGTTCGCCCTGCTCTCCTCTTTCAGCTTCCTGATCTGTTCCAGGCAGCATGATTTTCACTTCAACATGCGGTAGCGCCCTTCCTACAGAGGAAACCCGAAGTTCTATATCATCATCACTTCTCGTTCCCGTTATCCCAGGCGATGACTCAGTCTGTCCGTATATGATTATGATTTCATTTGCTCCCATTTTCCCCACCACATTTTTCATGACCTCTATCGGGCAGTTTGAACCTGCCATGATGCCAGTGCGCAAACTTGTGAGATCATATTGATCGAAGTCCAAAAGATTGAGTTCCGCAATAAACATAGTAGGAACTCCATGCAGTCCTGTGCATTTTTCATTTTGAACCGTTTTAAGCACTGTTCTGGGATTAAATTCCTCAACGGGGACCATTGCTGCACCCCAGGCCACACATGCCATCGTCCCGAGCACACACCCGAAGCAGTGAAAGAAAGGAACAGGGATGCACAGACGGTCTTCCTTAGTCAATTTCATGCAGGAACCGATGCTATGCCCATTATTCACCAGGTTTGAGTGTGTAAGCATCACTCCCTTGGGGAATCCTGTCGTACCTGATGTATACTGCATGTTAATCACATCGTCCGGATTCATCGTCCTCATCCGAAAATCCAGCATCTCTTCTGTAACCGAAGCTGCACCTCTTAAGAGATCATCCCATGAAAAAGTTCCTGGGTACGCATTGTCTGAAAGCACAATTACATTCTTTAATTGAGGCAGCTTTTCAGATTGCAGCTTTCCAGGCTGACAGGTACGAAGCTCAGGCACAATTTCGTAAAGGGTATCAATGTATGAATGATCCTTGAATTGTTCCATTAATATCAGCGTGCCCGAGTCGGATTGTTCCAGCAGATATTCAAGCTCGCTTTTTCGGTAATTCGTATTGACCGTAACCAGTACACCGCCCATTTTTCCTGTTGAAAATTGAGAAATCAGCCACTCAGGCTTGTTGGAAGCCCAAATTGCGATATGGTCTCCCTTTTCAATTCCAAGTGACATAAACCCTCTGGCAGCCTGCCGGCAAATCTTTTCAAATTGGCTGTAAGTATAACGCAAGCCCAGATCGTGATAGACAACCGCTTCTTTTTCCCCTGCCTCCCTGGCAGTGTTTTCCAGCAATTCTCCAACCGTTACACGCAACAATTCAGACATTAAAATCCTCCTTTTCAGTGATTATTTGCAGAGACGTCTGTCGAAGCGGAAGCTGTCAATTTTTTGGGGGCTTATATAATTTCAATCTAAGATTCTCCTTACTGATGAGCAGGATCAGCAGCCTAACTGCCTGGCAATGACGATTCTCTGGATTTCCGAAGTTCCTTCCCCTATTTCAAGGAGTTTGGCATCCCTTAAATACCTTTCCACTTCATATTCACGCATGTATCCTGAACCGCCGTGAATCTGGATGGCTTGATTCGCTGTACGAAATGCCATTTCGGAAGCGTAAAGCTTTGCATATGCCGACTCTTTAGTAAAAGGCTTCTTTTGATCCTTCAGCCAGGCTGCTTTATAGACCATGTTTCTCGCCAATTCTATTTCCATGGCCATATCGGCAAGTTTAAATTGGATGGCCTGGAACTTGGAAATCGGCTGGCCGAATTGCTGGCGTTCCTTAGCAAATGATAGTGCCCTCTCAAATGCTGCCTGGGCAATACCAACTGCAAGAGCCGCAATAGAGATCCTTCCGCCATCCAGAGTATATAAAAATTGCTTAAAACCTTTTTCCGGATCTCCAAGGATATTTTCCTTTGGCACCCTGACATCCTGAAGTATGATTTCACAGGTATTTGAAGCCCTTACTCCCATCTTTTCATAATTAGAGTTTATGGTCAGCCCTTTCGTATCTGTCGGAACGAGAAATGCTGAAATAATGTTTTTCCCTCTGCTGTCTTTTCCGGAAACTGCTGTAACCGTAATGGTGCTTGCGTAGCTGGCATTTGTTATCCAGCATTTTTCGCCGTTCAGCACATACTCATCGCCTTCAAGCACTGCACGTGTCCTGGTCCCCCCTGCATCAGATCCTGCATTAGGCTCTGTCAGTCCAAACGAAGCCAGTTCCTCTCCTTTTGCAAGAGGCACCAAATATTTTTGTTTTTGCTCTTCAGTCCCAAAGTAGTAAATCGGGCTGGATCCCAAGGAAACTGCAGCCGCATAGCTTAAGCCAGTTCCTCCGCATGCTTTCCCGATTTCTTCCACCGCAATGGCATATGAGACTGTGTCGCCGCCAGAGCCTCCATATTCTTCAGGAAACGGAATGCCAAGCAGTCCTAACTCTCCGATTTTTTTAAAAATATCTTCACTGAAACGGGAATGCTGATCAAGTTCAATCGCTTTAGGCTTAATTTCTTTTTCAGCAAAGTCCCGTACCATTTCTTTAATCATTTGCTGTTCTTTTGTAAGTTCAAAATTCATAAAAATCCTCCTCAGGTATATTGTATGTCCTTCAAGACCGACCGGTTGGTCTGCTGAAGTCAAATGTAAGCGCTTAAATTAAATTGAAAACAAAAGCTTTCAGAGAAATTATCACTTTACTGCTCTTTTTTCTTTGCTTGGTCCGTCAGCAGAGACTGCAGAATCAAATCGACAAAGATGTCACCAATTTCATCTATCGTTTTTTCTCCGTCTTTTTTGTACCATTTATATGACCAATTCACCATGCCCAGTATGCTCATGCCTGTTATTTCTACCGGCAGCTCTGGCCTGAAGACCCCCAGTTCCTTGCCTTCCTGGATTACCGCAAAGATCATTTCTTTATAACTTTTCCGTTTTCGTCTTATTGCTGCTTCATATTGAGGCTTCAAATACATGCTTTCCTGATAAAATACCGAGATGTGGGGTTTATAGAGGTCAAACACTTTTACAAAAGACTTTATGATCATTGTCATTTTTTTTGCTGGAGATGCACTTGCGGCTATTGCTTCCTGCGCCTTTGTTAAAACATATGTAATGAACACATCATGAATGACAAACAATAGCTCGTCTTTCGACTGGAAATGATGATAAAAGCCTCCCTTGCTTGTACCGCATTCCTTGACAATTGTATTAACCGTAACACCATGATAGCCATATTCCTCAAAAAGATGAAGTGATGTTTCGATGATTCTTTCTTTTAAATCCGTAGGGCATCCGCTCCCCCTGCCATGCAGGCATATGGTTTGGCTAATGAAGAATTGCCAGCGATAAATTTATATTAACAAATAAACTGAAAATAAGTCAATTTCTTAATTGTTAAAATAAATAAAATTTTAAGAAATGGTTACTCTGCCTCAACCGCACTAAAAATGCCTGCTGATATCAGCAGGCATACTGGGAGCTACACATTCATTTTCTTTTTTCCGCCCATATATTGGCGCGGGGTCCCATAATACATTACTTTATTGAATTCCGGGAAAACCGATTCAAAGGTCACATAAATCGGGCTGTCCACCAGCCAGGGAAAATGCTGGAAAAATACTCTGTCTCCATGTATGATCGCTTCCAGAGCTGTCGGTATTTCCTTCTTAAAAACCATATATCGCACTCTTGATATATTTTCATCAAATTCTCCGCTGCTGATATAAACATTGCCTGAAAGCAAGAATTGTCCAAGACGAGGCTGCCATTCTGCAAGGAATTCATCTCTCAGCTTCGGATTAATGCTGCCTTTGTCATACGAAGTGCCGATGCCAAGAAACAGCTCACCTGTTGCATCAGAATGTGTAAGTGTATATTTCCTGCCTTCTGCCGGCATGCTTTTTGTCGCAGGAGGTCTATAGGTGACAAGCAGTTTTTCTGGATTGAAGGTCATGGGAGGCCATTCTCCTTTTTAATTCCGGGTTTACCTCATCCTATGCCAAATGCCCAAAAACGGTTAATATCTGCCCTATATTTTCTTGATCTCCGCTGAAATCATTTGCCACTTGCCATTGGTGTATTCCCAATCGGATATCACCTCGGCCAACGCATCTGCATGGTAAGCACCGCTTATTCTTTGGATGCCCCTGATACCCTTTTTGTTTCCGCTTACGTTGATAATTTTCATAGAAGAATATGGGTCGATAAGAAGTTCGGCAGGTTCATTCAAACGGCCCTTTTGATAAATGCCAAGCCTCTCATATTCCTGCTTTCGGGAGGATACATCAATGATTACCGGTTTATGATTCTTCAAGGTAACCTTAGCGAGATATCCGTCCAAAAACTCCCCTCCGGCACTAACAGGCGGCGGGACCTTTAAGTCCCTCACACGGCCTCCTTTAAAACTGAAAGAATATCCTTTGACAGTTCCCCCGCTCCCGCCTGTGTCTGCTTGTGCAAAAACATCACAAACATGGTCTCCGTTAAAATCGGCAAATAATAAAGAAGGGTTGTATCCTCCCTCAAGGGGTACCTTTAAAAAGTCCGGCGGAGAAGTGACCGATATAAACATTTTCTTTTGAAATTGGCTTTTTGCATCATATGGTATTCCTGAAATGGCTATTTTATCAGGGATTCCATCACCTGTTACATCCTTTTCTTTGGAAACCAGCAATTCCCCATTATCAGAAAGAGTTTTCTCGGCAGATGCCGGATAACTGAAAATGGCAAAAACGAAAAGGATAAGATAACTGGAAATAAGGTGGGCTTTTCTTGGTTTCATCGTATCATTCCTTTCAGATAAAGGATAAATACTATTTATTCGCTTCCTTCTGCTTTAAATATCGATTGTCCTTCATGAACATTCTCCAAAAATAGAAGAACCCAGGAAATAATATCGCAAAGCCGACGATATATGTGGCAAAAACAGCTCTAAAAGAATTGGGGTCCGTAAAGCCAGAGTGAATGGTCACATCGGGATAAACCATATAAGGCAAATGCGCTTTTCCGTAAACATAGCTTGCCAGTAAATACTGCAGGGTGATTGAAACGACAGCAACCCTTGGCATGCTTTTAATATTTTTCTTTGAAAAAAACGGCAGATATAAGGCAAGCCCCCCTATTATGAAAAAAAGCAAAGAGAATAACAGGATAGGCAAATCATCCATCATCTTGTTGTACAGCCATGCTTCCTCATTCCTTAAGGTAATCATAATCAAAAATGCCATTAATAAAGATATAGGGCCAGTAATCATGGCATCCTTTCTATACACCTTAAAGGCCTCAAGTTCATCCGCTTCCTTTGAGTAATCTGACAGCAGGAGCGATGACAAAAACAGCGTGCTGCTAATCGCAAAACCAATAAAAGCATATTCATTCGGACTGGAAAAAAGCTCAGCCAGCTTCAATGTCTGCTTTCCGTTTACCGTTGTGACAAAATGGCCATGAGTAATAGGTAAAACACTGATTAAAAGTGCCGGAATCAATATCCCGGTGATTCCGGTAATATAGGTCAGAATCTTCTCATAATCAATCGCTATATGAGAGAAAACCAGAAAGGCGCTTCGCAGGGCAAGCAGCAAAAGTATGAGGCTCCCTGGCAAAAGCAGGATTGTGCCCAGTGTAAAAGCTGCACCGGGAAACAAACTATAGATGGCAACAACGAGCGCGACGATAAATGTGTTGGTCACTTCCCATGTCGGCGATAAATACCTGTTGGCAATATTGGTGGCTCTTGTTTTTTCACGGTTGAAATAAATCATGGACCAAAATCCTGCGCCAAAATCCATGGTTGCCATAACAGAGTATATAAAAACAAATCCCCAGAGAACGATACTGGCTATGACTGCATCTGACATATAAATCCTCCTTAAGAATTAGAATCGAGAGCCTGATTGTCTTTTTGCTCTGCCTGATGAATGGCATCCAGAGCACTGTGCCGCTTAAAGTAATACATAAGCACAAAAAGTACAGATACCGCTAAAATCAGATAAACAATCAAAAATAAGATAAATAGCAAGCCAAGATTGGATGTTGATGTAACCGACTCTTTCGTTGTCAGGAAATTATAAATCGTCCACGGCTGGCGCCCCGTACAGGCAAAGATCCATCCGCATTCAATAGATAAAACTGCAAGAGGGCCGGAAATCACAAAGAGCCACATAAGAAAACGCGGAAACCTTTCTTTTTTGAACCACTTCTCCCAGATAATCACCGCAGCTGCCAGCAATATCAGCAATGAGCCTATTCCTACCATTGTATTGAATAGGGTATGTATAAATAGGGGCGGCCAATGTTCTTTTGGGAAATCATTCAGTCCCGTCACTTTAGTATCAAAACTGTTAGCTGCCAAAAAGCTTAATGCCCACGGGATTTCAATTCCCCATTTCACAGACTGTGTCTTTTCATCTGTAAATCCTCCAATTGAAAGCGGAGCATGTGTCTGTGTTTCAAACAGACCCTCTGCTGCAGCCAGCTTTTCAGGCTGATATTCGTATAAATGCTGTGCAGAAGCATGTCCATTCAATGCTGTAAACAAGGCAAAGATTCCTCCTGCTACTACGCTTAGCATTAATGCTTTTTTATGAAAAACATACACTTTAGAACCAAATCCCGCTTTGATCATTTTATAGGCAGAAACAGAAGCTACGACAAACGCACCGGTGGTATAAGCCGATAGTGCAACATGCAGCGCTGTGACAAGGAAGCTGGGATTGAAAAAGGCGGCCCATGGATGAACATCCACAATTTTCCCATTTTCAATTCTGAATCCTGTCGGAGTCGCTTCAAATGCATGGACGTTTGTAATCAGTACAGCAGAAAATAAAGCTCCCAATGCAACCAGGCTTAAACTTCCGATCCGCATCCACGGTGCCACTCTATCTGCAGCATACACATAAATAGACATAAACAATGCTTCAACGAAGAAAGCATAAATTTCTATTTGGAATGGCAGCGTCATCACCCTGCCGATCACCTCCATAAAGCCAGGCCACAGCAATGTCAGCTGTACTCCTGCAATCGTCCCAGTAGGAATTCCCACTCCCAGCAATACTGCGAACGCCCTTGTCCACCGCTGAGCCATAACGGCATAATGCAGGTCCTTTTTTCTTTGATACATGATTTCCGCAGTCAAAATCATAAATGGCAAACCTACTCCTATTGTTGCAAAAATAATGTGAAAACCCATCGTGGTCCCAAACATAGACCTGGCAATCAGTAAATGATCCATTCTTTTTTCTTCCCTTCGCTCTTATGGTGTTTCTTATTATTTCCAGAGAAAGAGAATCTATGAAAAAATCCGGCCGATATTTATAATTAATTCTTCAACATAGCTTCTTGGAAGGCAGAGAGGATATGTATTTTAAGTTTTTTAAGAGTTCTCTTCTTAAAGATTTTGTTTTTTTAATTTGTTATGTGAAGCGTTCCCAATTTCAAGTCAAGTTGATTTGAGCGTAAGGTGCGAGACTCTTGCTTAGATTAGCCCCCGCGGAAAACAGCTCCCATGTTTTATAGCAGCAAAGTTTACGAAAACAGCTTTTTTATTTAAGATTAGAATATAATTAGTATACAAATTATATTTACACCTATAATTTTTACACGTATAATAAAAAGGTGAAGTAAAAGATGGGGGATGGATAAAGACCATGTTCAAGGATGAGATAGGGTTTACCGCCTCATCAACCAGCAAAAAAATACGGGGATTAGTAAGTAAAGTATTGAAGGGATATAACATTACAGCTGAGCAATGGACTGTTTTAAAAGAATTAACATATGTATCCAGTCTCAGCCAAAAGGAATTATCCGCAAAAACCGATAAAGATCAAGCTACCTTAACAAAAATATTGGATTTGCTTGAAAAACACGATTTAGCCAAAAGAATCCCGAATCCCGAAGACAGAAGATCTTTTCTGGTGGAAGTCTCTGAAAAAGGAAGAAGTACTGTTGAAGCGGCTATGCCTGCAGTGGAGAATATGTATGGCGAAATACTGCAGGGAATAACGGATGAACATCTTCATTTCTTTATGAATGTTCTCGCTACAATACAAAGAAATATCAGTAAGCACGAAGCATCAAATTGTCTTACGGTATCAAAGAAAGAAGGATAAATTTTGAAACAGCAAGCACCTGTCAAATTATGGACCTGGCAATATATTATCATTATTATAATGACCTTTTTATTTTTCCTTAGCCTTCAGGCACTTATGGGCGGCTTCCCTGCTTTTGTCGGAGAGATTACACATGATCCCGCTAAAGGCGGATTGATGACAACTTCTTTCATGCTCGCTGCCATATTTACAAGGCCGTTTATCGGTATTTTTATGCATAAGCTGAACATGAAAGCCACATTAATAGTTACATTACTTTTTGTATTGATTACAATCGGTTTAAGTTTTGGACGTGCCACCTTTTCCATTTTAGTAATGCTAAGAATACTGCAAGGAATTTCTTTCGGTATTATCTCTACACTTTTTGCGACGTTTGCCACTAATTTAATACCTTCTGCCCGAATTGGGGAAGGCATAGGCTATTTTGGAATGGCAACTAGCCTTGGAACGACATTTGGACCTATGATTGCGCTTTCTATGCTGCATTCATATTCATTCAATAAACTGTTAACCGTAATGCTCTTTATAACCTTGCTCACTGCAGCAGGAAGCTTTTTTATCAAAAACAATCAGGGTGCCCCAGCTGCCAAACCAGTTCCGGACAAGTCCCTTTTCGAATTTGCCTTTGATAAACGTGCCTTTCTTCCATGTTTGCTTGTAGCCCTGTTTTATATTACTTTTTCAGGAATCGTGAATTTTATTGATGGTTTAGGAGCGGCCAATCATTTCGGAGGTAAGGTTTCTATATTCTTCCTGATTGTAGCTGGAATGATGGTATTTACAAGGCCGTTTTCCGGTAAAATATATGACCGCTTCGGACATAAACTTCTAATTTATCCTGCAAGTGTCTCTGGTATCATCGGCTTGATCCTCCTTGCTTTCACACATAACTTTGCCATGCTATCTGCAGCAGCCGTCTTTTACGGCATTGCATATGGAATCATGCAGCCCACCTTCCAGGCATGGGCCGTCAGCCGGGTAACCCCTGAAAAGAAAGGGACAGCAAATGCCATGTCCCTGAGCTTCATGGATTTAGGCATGGCAATCGGAGCCGGAACTCTTGGCAATGTTGCAGTAGAAATAGGCTATAACGCTACTTATGGATTATCCAGCTTCTTAATCTTTCTGCTTGTGTTTTTATATATGGCGTTCAGCTTAACTAACAAAACTAAGAAAGAACAATTAAAGCAAAGTGCGTAAGAAAAAGGCCCCATTTATCCGGGGCCTTTTTGTGATTTTACATGTAAATATCTTTCACAGATTGATGGAATATATCCTTGCTTCGTGTGGATGTAACATAATTTTTTCTGCTTCATCTTTGACACATTCATAATTTGCGAGAATCAGCTCTTTATTTTTATCAGCTAACTCCTCGGGCAGCATAAACTCATTTTTATTATCGCTATGATTTAAGATGATCAAAATCATTTCATTATCCAATTTTCGTGTAAATGCATACAATTCAGCATGATTTTCTGTCAGATCATGATAATCTCCATAAACCATTGCATCTGTATCTTTCCGGATGGAAATGAGTTTTTTATAAAAATTCAAGACAGACATTGGATCCTTCTGTTCATTTTCTGTGTTAATAGTTTTATAATTCGGGTTAATCCCAATCCATGGAGTACCTGATGTAAATCCTGCATTTTCCTCATCATTCCATTGCATGGGAGTCCGTGAATTGTCTCTGGACAACGGCTGCAGGCTTCTTAGAACTTCATCTGGATGCTGCCCTTTTTCCACTTCTTCACGATATTTATTTTTCATGGCTATGTCCTGATAATCCTCAATCTTATCGTAACGTATCCCGGTCATGCCGATTTCTTCGCCTTGATAGATATAAGGAGTCCCGGGAAGTGTATGGGTTAAGACTGCCAGCAGCTTTGCTGACTGCACACGGTATTCTTTGTCATTCCCATACCTTGTAACTTGTCTTGTATGATCATGATTGTTAAGAAACTGCGAATTCCACCCATTCCCCTTAAGTCCTTCATACCAATCCTTTTGTATGCGCTTAAATCGGAGCATGTCCCATGCTGGCATCTCATCGGCAATTTGAAAGTGAAACAAAGTATTTAATTCATTTCGGTCTTCACTTACATATAACAAGCCTTCTTGCGGGCTGACAAAAGGAATTTCGCCAACCGTCATGATATCATATTTGCTTAATACTATATGGTGCATTTCCTGTAAATAATCATGGATACCTGGGTTATTTGCCAGGTATGATAAATTAAATGGATCTTCAGCATTAGGATATCCTTGCTTCTTTGCAAGCAGATTAATTACATCCATCCGGAATCCATCAATTCCTTTATCCAGCCAAAATTTCATAATACGGTATATTTCCTGTCGGACATCAGGATTTTCCCAATTCAGATCAGGCTGTTCTTTTGCAAATGAATGAAAATAGTATTGATCCGATGTTTCGTCATAAGTCCACGGTGAAGGCGCAAAATAGGAGCGCCAATTATTCGGTGGTCTTCCATCTTTTGAATCTTTCCAAATATACCAGTTTCGTTTAGGATTATCTGCAGATGACTTTGATTCCAAAAACCAAGGATGATGATCGGAAGTATGATTGACCACCAGATCCATAATGATTTTCAGCCCGCGCTGGTGTACTTCCTTTATCAGGCTTTCAACACTGGCCATATTCCCCGCCTTCTCCATGACTCCGCAGTAATTGGAGATATCATAACCATTGTCTTTATCAGGTGATTCATACATTGGATTTAGCCAAATGACATCTATGCCAAGATTTTTAATATAATCCAGCTTTTCTATCAGTCCCTCAATGTCTCCTACTCCATCTCCATTTGAATCAAAAAAACTCCTCCAGTATACCTGATAAACGACTGCTTCTTTCCACCATGTTTTTTTCATATGCTCCCCCTATTTTAAAGGCTCTCTTATATTGTCTCTCGATTTTTGCAGCCGCACTTCCTGCAGAAATTCACATTTTTAAGAGAGCTTTTTTTGGCAACTATAATGTGTTATCTTTCTCTTTTTTCAGCACGTGCAAACGAGCTAAAACTGCGCCTTCAATGCTCCTGGATACTTCTTTTATAGCATAATTACGCAGGAATTGGAAAGTTTTCCGTATCAAAATACGGTTCGAGGAAGGGTGCTTTAAAATAGTAAGCGCTCTCAATATTACCTATTGAGGTCTGCTCAAAAGGAATCCGTATTCAGGAAGAATATTGTACATTGTGTCCCAAGTTCCGGGAATGCCAAAATCACCCTTGCAAATCTATCAGGAATAAATGAAAAAATCCCTGAACAGGTAGATGCTGTTCAGGAATCTTCTCTATTGCTCCGTATCTCTTAAGACTGTTCGACGTTTGGATTGGGGTCTTCTAAACCGATCTTCCAGATTTCAGCAGCTTTTCCGCTTTCTGTTTCATCAATGATAAACGATCCATTGGTATAGCGGTCCGTGAACCTTAAACTTCCAGCATGGGAACTTTCAATTATCCCCTTTTCCGTTCTGATAAAAATGGTGTCGCTGTTTACAACGGTTTCAAATCCAATGACCCGGTGCGGGTGTGACTTTAATTCCCTAAGCACAACGACCCCGCGTTTTGCACGGGAAGACTTTTCAAATTCAGTAAGCTTCATTTTCTTAATCGCGCCTCGCTGGGTGACAACCAGGATGCCCTCTGCTGAATTCTTTTGAAGCACCTTGCCGCCAACGACGTAGTCTCCGTCTTTTAGGTTCATTCCTTTTACTCCGGCAGCCCTGACACCGACTGCACCTACTTCTTCTTCATCAAACCATAAAGCAAACCCATAATGGCTGATCATAATAATGGATGTGCTTCCATCAGTAAGATGCACATCGGCCATTTCATCCTCGCCTTTCAGGTTGACGCCGACAAGAGGTTTGGAATAACGCTGAGCTTTATAGGAACGCAGCTCGGTTCTTTTCACCATTCCGTTCTTCGTAACAAACAACAAATATTGCTGCTGTTCAAAATCCTTAATCGGAATCATTTTAACTATTTGCTCATCACGGCTAATTGGCACAATGTTGGCAATATGCTGCCCTGTTTCTTTCCAGCGGATATCCGGCAGCATATGAACTGGACAGTACAGGTAATTCCCTTTGTTAGTGAACAGGAGGATAACATCCGTTGTATTGGCTTCCGTCTTCTGAAGGAGCCTGTCAGAGTCCTTCATGCCGAAATCCAGACCCCCTGAGGCGGCATACGACCTGAGAGAAGTTCTTTTCACATATCCTTCCTTCGTGACTGTGACCATAACATCTTCGCTGGCTACCAATACTTCCAGATTAATTTTAATTTCTTCTATTTCGTTTTCAATTCTGGAACGGCGTGTATCGTTATATGTTTTTTTAATGCTTTTCAATTCTCTTTTAATGACTTGATAGAGTGTTTTTTCATTGTCAAGAATGGCCTGCAATTCCTGAATCTTGCGGTTTAGCTCTTCCGCTTCTGACTGAAGTGCAGTGATATCCGTATTGGTCAGGCGATAAAGCTGCAGGGATACGATTGCTTCAGCCTGCGGTTCTGTAAATTGAAACCTGCTTATCAGGTTATCCTTAGCATCCCGTTTATCCTTGGATGAACGGATCACAGCAATAACTTCATCTAAAATGGATAAAGCCTTCATCAATCCATCAACAATATGTGCCCTGTCCTGTGCCTTTTGCAGTTCATAGCGTGAACGGTTCAGGATAACCTCTTTACGATGGCCGATATATGCATCAAGAAGCTTTGGCAGACTCATTAACATTGGCCTCTTTTTATAAATGGCCACCATATTAAAGTTATAGGCTATCTGAAGATCTGAATTTTTATAAAGGTAATTCAGCACGCCTGAAGAATCTGCTTCTTTTTTCAATTCTATGACAATCCTTAATCCGGTCCGGTCCGATTCATCACGAACCTCAGAGATTCCCTCCACTTTTCGGTCGAGCCTGAATTCATCGATTTTTTTGACCAAATTTGCTTTATTTACTTCATAAGGGATTTCTGTCACAACGATCTGCTGCCTGCCTCCGCGCATATTCTCTACTTCGGCTTTGCCGCGAATAATAATTTTTCCTTTTCCGGTTTCATAGGCTTTTTTTATGCCTTCAATCCCCTGAATGATGCCTCCTGTCGGAAAGTCTGGCCCTTTTATGACTGTCATTAATTCGTCGACAGTTACATCCGGCTTGTCCATTCTCATAATGGCAGCGTCTATAACCTCTCCTAGCTGGTGAGGGGGAATCTCTGTTGCATAGCCTGCTGAAATTCCAGTCGATCCATTTACCAGTAAATTAGGGAACATTGCAGGAAGAACAACCGGCTCGTTTGAGGTATCATCAAAATTGGGAATGAAGTCTACCGTCCGTTTATCAATATCACGAAGGAGCTCTGCCGCAATGGCTGATAGCCTTGCTTCTGTATAACGCATTGCTGCTGGCGGATCGCCGTCAAGGCTGCCGTTGTTGCCGTGCATCTGTACCATGACATTTCGAAGCTTCCATTCCTGGCTCATCCTGACCATGGCATCATACACAGATGAATCTCCGTGCGGATGATAGTTCCCGATTACGTTTCCTACCGTCTTGGCTGATTTTCGAAAACCTTTATCATTTGTATTCCCTTCCACATGCATTGCATACAATATGCGCCTCTGAACCGGCTTTAGCCCGTCCCTTGCATCAGGGAGTGCACGGTCTTGGATTATATATTTGCTGTATCTCCCGAACCGGTCTCCAATAACCTCTTCAAGGGGCAAATCGCGAACTTTCTCTTCTAAAGACATTAAATTTTGACCTCCTCTGATATCGACATATTTTCATTATCCAAAATATTCGACTCTTCTTCGAGACCAAACGCTACATTAGCTTCAATCCATTTTCGGCGCGGCTCTACTTTGTCGCCCATAAGGGTCGTAACCCTTCTTTCTGCCCGTGCTCCATCATCGATTTTCACACGTATTAAAGTTCTTGTCTCAGGGTTCATGGTGGTTTCCCAAAGCTGGTCGGCATTCATTTCTCCTAAACCTTTATACCGCTGTAGCATATAACCTTTGCCTACCTTTTTGATTGTATCCTGAAGTTCTTCATCACTCCACGAATATTCAATAACTTCCTTTTTCCCAGTCCCTCTGCTGACCTTGTACAAAGGAGGAAGCGCAATGTATACCTTGCCTGCTTCAATCAGCGGTTTCATATATCTATAGAAGAATGTGAGGAGCAGCACCTGGATATGGGCACCATCAGTATCCGCATCCGTCATAATTACGATTTTATCATAATTGGCATCTTCCACATTGAATTCCGGGCCTACCCCAGCTCCTATTGCATGAATAATGGTATTGATTTCTTCATTTTTAAAAATATCCTGCAATTTTGCTTTTTCTGTATTGATAACCTTGCCCCGAAGAGGCAGAACAGCTTGAAAACGGCGATCTCTGCCCTGCTTGGCAGAACCTCCTGCCGAATCACCCTCTACAAGGTACAATTCATTTTTTTCAGGATTTTTAGATTGGGCGGGCGTGAGTTTCCCTGATAAAACAGCATCAGATTTTTTTCTCTTTTTACCGCTCCGGGCATCTTCACGGGCTTTCCTTGCCGCTTCACGGGCCTGAAACGCTTTAATGGACTTTTTGATCAAGGAGCTGCTTGTATTGGGATCTTCTTCAAAGAAGTATGCCAAATGCTCTGTGACAATACTGTCAACTGCTGAACGCGCCTCACTTGTTCCAAGCTTCCCTTTTGTCTGGCCTTCAAATTGAAGAAGCTCTTCAGGAATCCGGACGGAAATAATGGCAGATAAGCCTTCCCTTATATCTGTGCCTTCCAGATTTTTATCCTTTTCCTTCAGCAGACCCGTTTTTCTGGCATAATCATTAAAAGCCCTGGTCATTGCAGTTTTAGCCCCGACTTCATGTGTGCCTCCATCTTTTGTACGGACATTGTTAACAAAGCTCAGAATATTTTCTGAATAGCCGTCATTAAACTGAAAGGCAAAATCGACTTCGATATTGTTCTGTTCGCCTTCAAAGCTTACCACGCTGTGAAGGGTATCTTTTTCTTCATTTATATATTCTACAAATGCTTCAATGCCATTTTCATAATAAAAATTATCATGGTGATCATTCCGCTCATCTATTAATTCAATCTTCATTCCTTTTAAAAGAAATGCAGACTCTCTTAGGCGCTCACAAAGTGTTTCATAATTATATACGGTAACCGAAAATATGGATGTATCGGGTTTAAAATGGATTTTAGTTCCCGACTGATTGGTTTTTCCTATTTTCTCCAGAGTGGTTTCTGGTTTGCCTCCATTTTCAAATCGCTGTTCGTAAATGAAGCCATCCCGCTTAATTGTAACAACGAGCCATTCCGAGAGGGCGTTTACCACTGACGCTCCCACACCGTGAAGCCCTCCGCTGGTTTTATAGCCTCCCTGGCCAAATTTCCCTCCTGCATGAAGGATTGTCAAAATGACTTCTGGTGTAGGCTTGCCGAGCTTGTGCATTCCGGTTGGCATTCCCCGGCCCTTATCTGTCACGCTGATACTGTTATCTTTATGTATTTTAACGATGATGTGGTCTCCGTAGCCAGCAAGCGCCTCATCCACGGAGTTATCAACAATCTCATATACCAAATGATGAAGTCCTCGTGCATCGGTGCTTCCGATATACATTCCTGGACGCTTTCTGACCGCTTCCAGGCCTTCAAGGACTTGAATCGCATCATCATTATATTCGATTGTACTAACTTTCTTTGCCACAGAAATTCCCCTTTCCTTGCAACAACAACATTTCCGGGCCGTATCATTCAGTATGATATGACTCATAAATAAATAGGCTTTATATTATTAACTTCTTATATGATAAGTATAATCCAAAAGAAGAAAAAGAACAAATGTTCTATTTGTGTTTCATCATGATTACCATGACTGCAATGATATGTATATTATACCTTTGCATCTTGGCATCTAAATATGCTTTTTGTTTTAATTTGGAGTCCATAAAAAAAGAGCGGGGCTTTATCCGCTCTCAGCCTTACTTTGTAAGGGCATGTTCCACTTTGATGCAGCGATCCATGATGACGGTGTAACCTTTTTCTGTTAAGAAATTATACGCTTCTTCATTTTCAAGCCCCAGCTGTGCCCAAAATATATCCGCATCGACTTCGTCGAATTCCCTGGCGATCTCCGGCAGGTATTCGGAGCGGCGGAAAACATTCACAATATCTACATGTCCTTTAATATCTTTTAAGGAAGCAACTGCTTTCACTCCAAGAACTTCTTCGACAGAGGGATTTACCGGTATGATTTCATATCCGCTATCCTTCATGGCCTTTGAGACCATATAGGATGTACGTTCCGGATTGTCTGATAATCCGACCACAGCAATTACCTTGGCCTTTTTTAATATACGGCCGATTTCTTCCCGGCTTGGAATATTCATTGTCATGATTTTCAGCTCCTTAGTTTTATTCTATTTCTCGTTCAGGAGGCATAAATCCTGTTTATCTTTAAATTTTAGCACATAAACAAACAGGAGAAAAATCTTTATTAGCCTTTAATATAGAGATATTGCTGACTTTCCCGCTGTTTCCGTGCATATTTCTCCTATAAACGGCTATCTTTCCCCTGAAGAATTATGCTTCACCCCGAGCCTTTCTTCTGTAAACAATCTTCGTCCACTGATCTGCACATATGGATACGAGTGAGCCAAACACCAGGCCATTATTGAGCAGCGAAACGATAATTGGAGGCAGCCCCTGAAAGGCTGCGGCGGGAACAAACATTAAGCCTACTCCGCTCAATAGTGAAACGCCAATAACCGTACGTATTCTATTTTGTTCTTTTTCCTTTTCGAATTCGGCAAACGCCATGCCTAGCATGCCCGTAAACACTACAAATGTCACGGAATATCCAACTGGAATCGGAACGGCTGTAAAAATGGCCATAACCTGCGGAAAAAAGCTTGAAACGGCAATTAAAATGGAGCCGAGTAAAAACGGCAGTCTGGATGTCATCCTCGTTGCAGCAATAAACCCCGCGGCACCTGAAATCGGGACAGGCCCAACTGCACTGAATACTCCTCCTAATATCTGGTTTATGCCGGCTGCCATGCCTGCTGATTTAAGATTTGCCTTGCCTTCTCCCGGTTTTATTGAGTCCATGGCCATTTCTGCTAAACGGATGCTTGCTATCATATTCGTCAGCAAAAGGAGTGTAACAAATACTGCGGTCATGATCATGCCTGAATTAAACTTCGGGGAACCAAAAGCAAACAGCTTTGGAAGTGAAAACAGCTGATCCGGGGAATAGGCAGCCTTCTTCGCTGCTCCGCAAACTGCAAAAAGAAGCCAGCCGCAGGCAAGGGAAATTAACACTCCGTAGCGCCGGATGGATTCCTTTTTATGTTTTGTCACATAAAAAGTGATCAGCACCGTCAGCAGGCTTAATCCGGCAATTTTTAAATCAGCTTTATTTCCTGTATACCCCAATCCAAGCATACCGTTTAAAAATGATTTGCTGAGCTGCACAACCAGAAGAAGCAGATAGATGCCCATCACAACAGGCGTAAATAGGCGGCTGACCACTTTTATCAATCCTGCTGCACTAAGTATGATAAATAAGATGCCGCTTGCAATCAGGGCTGTCTGAAGGGCTCTTAGGGTGTCAGAGCCTGATGCAAACAGTGTGGTACTGAAACTTGCGTAAAGGGCAAACACCCCCCACCATAAACCTGCCGGCCCTTCATTAATAGGCAGCCTGTGCCCGCAGGTTACCTGGATGACTCCGGCTACGCCTAGAACAAATATTGTCCTTTGAACAAATTCTGCTGCTTCATGACCGGTTAAACCGAATAAGTCTGCAATCGCAATAGGCGCTACGATTGAAGAAGCAACCATAAAAGCGATCCATTGCAGAGCGCCAAATAAATTTTTCATAACAATCTCCCGTTTTCATCAACTAGTCTACTACATTCCTATTTTAACATAACTGCCTAATGCCATGGAAAAGGACAGGAAGGTTTTGGATGTAAATTGCATAGTTTAAAGCTTTCATGAATAAAAGCTTCAAAATTCATGGAATAAAAAATCTCATAGCCGATGGTTTTTTTGCATAATCATGATAAAATATAGAGTACCTTGCTTAATGGCTAAAGGTATACATGCTTTTTGGATAAACATACGAAAGTGCAATCCGCAAAAGCAATCATACATACAAATAAATACATATAAGAAAGGGCTGCAATATGTTACTAATTATTATCACATTGGCGCTTGCCTACCTGCTTGGTTCTATTCCTTCCGGCTTGATTATCGGCAAGATCTTTTATAAAACGGATATCCGTGAACACGGAAGCAAAAACCTCGGCGGCACCAATACTTTTCGGACGCTCGGCTTTAAAGCCGGAATGGCTGTTACCATAATGGATATATTAAAAGGCACATTGGCTACTATGCTGCCTATGATGATCGGAGCTCATATCCACCCCCTTCTGGCAGGAGTTTTTGCTGTAATCGGCCATATGTTCCCTGTTTTCGCAGGGTTCCGCGGCGGAAAAGCTGTAGCTACTTCGGGAGGAATCGTACTTGCCTATGTACCTCTGCTGTTCGTTGTAGTCTTAGCCGCCTTCTTTATTGCGCTGTATTTATCAAAATATGTGTCTCTTTCCTCCATGGTGGCTTCAATCGTTTCACTGGCATATGCCATGATTTTTAAGTGGAGCGACTGGCCCCTGATACTCGTCCTTGGAGTGCTGGCCATATTTATTTTTTATCGCCACCGTGCAAACATTAAACGGATTCTGGATAAAACCGAGCCGAAAGTAAAATGGATTTAAATATATATTCCTGCCATCCCAAACCAAAACATAGGGGCTGGCTTTTAATTTTCGCAGCTGACAGTACTTCGAAAAGAAAGGAGCTAATATGAAGCCTCTGCAAATATCGGCTGAAACTGCCATTAAGCTTTCAAAATCGCTATCAGTGCCAATTGAACAGATCATGCATATGCCTCCGCATATTCTTATCGCAAAAATAGCTGAAATGGAAGCAAAGGAAAAGGAATAAAGAACAAGAAGAGAGAGCCGCCGAAGGCAGACAATGCCCGAGATAAGCTCTCTATTTTTTTGTCCTGTTCTGTTATTACCCCATGCTCACTTCTGATGATGGACTACTTTATTAATGATCTCATGAAAAAGCTCCCACTCTGTAATTTGCTCCTTTAGTTCGCGCACACCATTTTTGGTAATGTAGTAATATTTCCTGCTTGGCCCCTCCAGAGAATCTCTCCAATAACTTTTCACAAGTTCTTTTTCTTCTAATTTTTTCAAAGCCGGATACAGCATTCCTTCTTTAAATAACAGGTATCCATCACTGATTCTTTTTAATTCCTCGATAATTTCGTACCCATACATATCCCGGTTCTTTAAAATTGAAAGAAGCACCATCTCTGTGCTGCCTTTCAGCAATTCGGATTTACGCATTCACCCAGCCCCCTTAACTATATCGCGTTATTATATACCATCAATTCTCACTACCTATTAATAATACATAGATAAATATATGTTGTTTTCGAAACCATATAATCTACATCTATTCAGTTAACTAAACTCATCCCGTAAAAGGAGTAATGTATATATCAGCAGTGTCACTGAACGACTGAAGTATTTATATCACATGACTAGCAAGCCGTTATTAAAAGTAGTACAGTTAATATCTATATTTTAACACAATATAGCAACTCTTCTGATTTTTTTGCACCAGCTTACTTTTAAAGAGAGAAAATGATTAATAGGATTTCAATTTCCACAGACATCTAATCAATCAAGGTTCGCCATTGTATTTCCTTACATGCCCCCCTGGAACCATCGCGAGGTCCAGCTTCCTGCCGGGATGACACATCGTTCGCTTCTTTACTAGCATTGCTATATACTATTGTTAATGACTAGTATGAAGGGAGACTTTGCTATGAAAATATTTATTAACGATGAAGCAGCAGCATGGTATAAAGATGAACTTTCGTTAAAAGAAGGAGATTCTCTCCGTTTTTTCGCAAGATATGGAGGATACAGTCCTATACAAAGCGGCTTTTCATTAGGGGTCAACAATACTGATCCCGAAAATCCGGCTGCCCAAACTGAAAAAATGGGCATTTCATTCTTTGTTGAAGAAACCGACTCATGGTACTTTGACGGAAATGACTTGCATATTGAGTTTAATCAAAAGTATAACGAACCCGAGTTTTTATACAAAAAATAGGCTCCAATAATAATAATTTCTATTGAATCCAGTTTAGATAGCTGGCTTTTATCTCTAATAGAATCTGCGAAGTCTGCAAACTTTGCTGATACTACCTAAATAACATTTATACCTTTCCGTTTATCTATATCTGTATATTTAGCCATAATAAATGCCCCCTATTGGATTAGGGGGCATTTATTATGGCTCCGGTGTTTTTTATGAAAGGTGAGAATTACGGGCACTTTTTTCTATTAATCTATCCGATATACCTTCCTTTTTAAGTATATCTCTTTGTGAGGTACCTAATAAATCGAAGTGAGAGTAGCCATCTTTCCGATGGTGGATCCACTCTTTCTTCAATCCATATTTTTTTCCCCAGGCTTCGAGCTTTTTTAAATCGCCGCAGCCCACTTTTGTGACCGTTGTACAACCAGGAAAACGGTCATCCAGCCAAAAGTGGGTCAGAAATGCAATTTCCCCTTTTTGGATTTTATTTTTCCATTCCAAAAGATCTTTTCTTTTTATCCCAAAAGCCAATAATGTTTCCTCCTTTTTTTAAACAGGCTGTATCATTTACATCAGAAGGGCACTTCTCTCCTCTTCTGCTTATAGCCGGAAATACCATTTAACGAAATACTTGCCGGTATAAGCGGAAAATCCGCTCTCATTACTTTTGATCTGTTTTTTTATTCGCTTCGTATGCTTCATGCCAATCCGGGAACACTCTTTTAATGGAGATTGGCCTAAAGCTGTCTTTTTTCACACAAACATGCGAGGAAGTGGCAGAAACAGCAAGATCATTTGATTCAGTATAAATTTCGTATCCATAAATAATCCGTATGCCATCATAATGCTCAATCCATGTTTTAACAAGTGCAGTCTCTCCATACCGGACGGGGCGCTTGTAGGAAACATTCACATCAATTACAGGAGATATAATTCCATCTTTCTCCATCTCTGCGTAATTAAATCCAAGATCCTTTACCAGTTCTGTTCTGCCCAGTTCCATCCAAACAATATAGTTTGTATGATACACCACACCCATTTGATCCGTTTCCGCATATCTCACTTCTATGTTTTTTTTTGAAATCAGCAATTTAATCCCCGCTTTCTACTTTTTCGAATGCTGCTTTAATGTCTTCTTTTTTCAGCAGCGATAAATTGTTCTGTTCTTCCATTAACTCCGGCTCTCTAAATAGGCGGGAAGACTGCAGCTGGATGGTTTCATCGATTAAATTAGCAGCAAAGCGCCCGTTCCCCTTTACAGGCTTTCTGCTAAGGTTTTCTAAGAGAAATGATTTTGCATCATCCGTAAGCTCATAGTGATAATTTCCTGCATAGCTTTCCATGATTGAAATCATCTCTTCTGCTGTATAATCGCTAAAATTAAAAAACTTTTTAAATCTGGAACGAAGGCCAGGATTGCTCCGCAGCAGGCTTTTCATTTCTTCCGGATAGCCAGCCAGGATGACAACAAGATTTTCATTATGTTTGGTCATCTCATCTACGAGCGTATCAATCACCTCTTTGCCAAAGTCACCCTCAGTGTGGCTTAACAGAGAATATGCCTCATCGATAAACAGGACTCCGCCTAGGGCTTCTCTTATTTTTTTCTTTGTTTTGATTGCAGTTTGCCCTACATATCCTGCAACAAAATCTGCCCTGCTTGTGACAATTAAGTGACCGCGCTTCAGCATACCCCTTTCTTTTAAGAGCCGGGAATATATTTTGGCAACAGTGGTTTTCCCTGTGCCGGGGTTTCCGGTAAAGACAGCATGCAGCTGAATTGGAACAGCAGGAAGGGATTTTTTTCTGCGTATAGACTGAACTTCAGCAAAAGAAGCGAGTGTCTGAACTTCCTCTTTTATTCCCGAAAGCCCTATCAGCTGATTTAACTGTGACAACGATGCAATCGAAGCATCCTCTTCCTGTACTTCAAAATCATCTTTACTGAGCAGCGTATACTGAAAAATATCTTCATCCAGTCCTTGTTTTGAGCCCTTTTTAAAAATGGCCTCAGTAATGATGTCCTTAACGGCCCGGGCATTTCCGAATGTTTCATCCACTTTTTCTTTTTCAATTCTTTTTCCCAGTTCAATCCTCGCTTCGCTGGTTAAAAAATAATCATTTTCCTCCGCTGTTTTTTCAGCGATCAGCAGCAATTCTTCTGTAGAGAAATCTACAAGATGAATATGGTTCGCTTGAGGGAATCTGCTTTGCAGGCCAGGGTTTGCATTCAGGAATTGCCTCATTTCATCCGGATAGCCAGCAAGTATAACCGCAAATTTTCCGGAATATTTTTCGCTTGTAATTAAAGAAACCAGTGTATCTATCGCAGTTTGTCCATAATCATTGCCTGACTGGCCATCCCGTTTCAGGCTATAGGCTTCGTCTATAAACAGGACTCCTCCTATTGCCCTTTCAACGGCTGCCTTCACGTTTTCTTCCGTTTGCCCGACATACGCTCCTATTAGCTGTGACCGATCAACTTCATATACCTTCTCCTTAGGCAATACCCCAAGGCTATTATAAATCCGTGCAAAAAGACGGGCCAGCGTCGTTTTACCGGTACCCGGATTCCCAGTCAAAACCATGTTCATACTTTGCCCGTCTTTTGCCCTAAAACCCATTTCTTTTCTTCTTTGCTGATATTGCAGAAAATGATAATAATCATTCACTCTTCTTTTTACCGAGGATAGCCCTATCATATTTTGCAGTTCATCCAGCGGGCCAGCAGCCTGTTCTGAATGTTCATCTAAGTACTCACTGAAAATTTCATTCCAATCAGATCTCAGGGTCCCAAGGCGGCTGATATGTTCCTGCATATCAAGAAAATGAGTCGACGTGTAAAATACGCCGGTAATCGATTCACCATATTCTTTAGATGCTGCGTGGAGCCCAGAAAGCTCTAAGAATATCTCATTGGCCATATTGGTCAAATTCTGATATTTAGAAACGAGCGGCTCATTTCCAAGTTTTCGGGCGCGTCCGATTCCAATTTCTAAATCACGTACTGCAGTTTCCAATTTTCCAAGGAATATTTCGCATTTTGTTATATATTCATCCGCTATCTTCTTTTTAGCCGTACGGTTATCTGTTTCACGAATTATTGGGAAAACAAGGGGTTCTGCCAGATATCTGAATTTCTCCAAATTTGACTCTGCAAGCAGCCCATTCACTCTTTGGTTGGCCGGATCCAATTCACTTGCCTTCTTTAGCCATGCCATAAATAACGAATCTTCCCCAAACTTTTCTTTTTGGGACTGTGCAAGCATGCCAAATAACTCCGACTTTAGCTTATCAGCATCACTGCCAGGCTCGTCATAAAGCTGGATTAACTTTATTAACTCCTCTTGATTTTTAATGTAACCGAGACTTTCTAATTCATTTGAAAACCGCGCTGCTTTTTCTGCTGCCATTTCTTTTATCTGCTGTCTTGTTTTCAGCTTTATCACATCTTTCATTCCTGCATTCTATATGTAATTTTATCATATTTTCACCATCTTATTTATTATTGTGCTCTAAGAGGATGAAAAGCAAAAAAGGAAGAAAGCAATGCTCTTTCTCCCTTTTTTCCAAAAATGATGATTGATACATTTATTATTGATAACCGTTTTTTCGTGCAGCGTCTTCATCTTTTATTTCATTCCGCATTCCCTGGATGCTGTCTCTTCTTCTTTCATTTTTATCCATAATTTGCTGCTTTTCATCCCCTGTAGCAAATTCTAGAGACTCTTCTGCCCTATCAATGTTTTCAATTGTATTTTGGACAGCATCCTGCAATTTTTCTACATTATCTGAACGATCGTCGGGATTTGGCTTGTTGTATGTCATTGCATCATTACCTCCATCGTGTTTTATAAACATTCAAGTTAACATAATAAAATTACAATTAACTAATTAATTCCGGTCATTCACCCTTCGTCTGAATAACTTGAGGATGCTCCCCGGATTTATCTCCCATCTGCTTGCCTTTATTATTGCCAAATGACCGTGATTTGGTACCAATATGGCTTGGTGTAAAATGTTTAGAATCTTTTTTTGGATTGCCCATGTCTATCTCCTCCTTTTTATTATCTTTTACTTAAAAAGAGGAAACATTACTGACATATTTTGAAGGTTACTCTGCCTTTAACATATGCCTGTTTTCCAGCCGTTCTTCAATTTTTTCCATCTGTTTCAAATCCTTTAATAACTCCATTTTGTTTTCAAGCACTAAATCTTCAAACGATCTTTTCCTTCTTTTCATAATTTCACCTTTTTTCATTTGATTTATAATCAGTATCGCCAAATTCACATAAAATTATGACATCATATCACCTAAAAAAAAGGCATGCCAGGTTTCAGTCACGGAACCCGGCTATGCCTAAATACTTATTTTAACTTTTCCATGCTTTTTTTCATAACATCAAAATTAATGGCGCCTATAAATTTTTGCCGAATTACACCTTTAGAATCGACTAAAAAACTGCTCGGTACAGCAGCTACCCCATATCGTTCATTCACTGCTTTGCTTTTTTCCTGATTATCCAAAAGGATGGGAAAGGTGAGACCCATTTTTTGCGCATAGCCTTCTACGTCATTTTCAGGATCAATATTTACAGCAAGAATTACTGCGTTCGAGGCGGAATTTTTATAAAATTCCTCCAAGTGGGGCATTTCTTCTTTACAAGGCTCACACCAGGTGGCCCAAAAATTGATCAGCAGCTTTTTGCCTTTAAATTCTGAAAGCTTTACTTTCTTCCCTTCCAGTGTATAAAGATCAAAGTCTGGAGCCTCTTCACCAACTTTAACGCCTGCAGATGTCTGTCTGCCTTCCTTCCCCTTTTCTTTTCCATTATCCATAGCCTGTACAATCGCAACGGTAATGAGAAGGATAAGCACAGAAGCTGCAATCATTTTTTTAATCATATAAACCCCCTGTTACACTTTATAGAACAAGGTGAAAATTCCAAACTTTATTCTATATTTTGATAATATCAAAAGTCCCCTTTTATTTACAGCAAAGTTGATGAGAAAAAATGGCAAACCCATTTAAGGTTTGCCGTTTCTGATTGACCTGATATTCACTTACGCTTTCAACTTGTCGCGCAGCACCATTTGAAGTATTCCGCCGTGGCGGTAGTAATCAATTTCAACTTCGCTGTCAAAACGGACAAGTACTTCAAATTCCTTTTTATTGCCGTCTTCGTCAGTTGCAGTTACTTTAACCATATCGCGCGGTTTAACATTTTCATCGATAGCTACGTCAATTGCTTCTTTTCCTGTTAATCCAAGAACTTCGGCATTTTCTCCTTCTTTGAATTGAAGAGGAAGAACTCCCATCAATACTAAATTAGAACGATGGATACGCTCGAAGCTTTCGGCAATGACTGTTTTGATTCCAAGAAGGTTCGTTCCTTTTGCAGCCCAGTCACGGGAGCTTCCCATACCGTAATCTTTGCCGGCCAAAACAGCAAGGCTTGTGCCGTCTGCTTTATATTTCATGCATGCATCATAGATCGCCATTACATCGCCTGTCGGATGATATGTCGTAAATCCGCCTTCTGTGCCTGGGGCAATTTGGTTGCGTATCCTGATGTTTGCGAAAGTTCCGCGCATCATGACTTCATGGTTTCCGCGGCGTGAACCGTAAGAGTTGAAATCACGCGGTTCTACACCATTAGCCCGCAGATATTTTCCTGCTGGTGTATCTTTTCCGATGGCACCTGCCGGAGAAATGTGGTCAGTCGTTACCGAATCACCAAATTTGCCGACTACACGCAATCCAGAAAGCGGGTTGACTGTTCCCGGCTCCGGAGATAACCCTTCAAAGAACGGCGGATTCTGAATGTAAGTTGATGTAGTATCAAAAGAATATAATGCTTCATTGCTTGTGTGGATATCATTCCAGCGTTTGTTATCATTGAATACTGTTTCATACTCTTTGCGGAACAACTCTGGAGTTACTGTCCTTTGCACAACCTCATTAATTTCATCTTGAGACGGCCAAATGTCATTAAAGTAAACATCGTTTCCGTCTTTGTCCTTGCCAAGAGAATCTTTTTGAAGATCCACATTCACCGTACCGGCAAGAGCGTATGCAACGACCAATGGAGGTGCAGCAAGGTAGTTAGCTTTTACTAAAGGATGAATCCTTCCCTCAAAGTTACGGTTTCCAGATAA
This sequence comes from Bacillus sp. OV322, assembly GCF_900112495.1. GTDB lineage: Bacteria > Bacillota > Bacilli > Bacillales > DSM-1321 > Peribacillus. The sequence continues at coordinate 16,333 of NZ_FOMA01000005.1, read as the reverse complement.
AACAGACGTTACAAGCAAATCTGCTTCTGAAACTGCCGCTTCGATTTCCTCAGCCAATGGTCCAGAGTTTCCGATGCAAGTTGTACATCCGTACCCTACAATATTGAAGCCCAATTTATCCAAATAAGGCTGCAGGCCAGCATCACGAAGATACCCTGTAACTACCTTAGATCCAGGTGCAAGCGAAGTTTTGACATAGTCCGGCACACTTAGGCCCTTTTCTACGGCATTTTTCGCAAGCAGCCCGGCGCCAAGCATTACGTAAGGATTTGAAGTGTTAGTGCAGCTTGTAATGGCTGCAATGGCAATCGCACCCGTTTTCATCTTCGATTCATGGCCATCAGCAAATTTCACTGTTACCTCTTTATCCAGTTCAGATGACTCAAGACCGAAACCTTGATTTCCCATAGGGGCATTAATAGCCTCTTTGAAGGATTGCTGCATTTGGGAAAGAGGAATCAAATCCTGCGGGCGTTTTGGCCCGGAAAGGTTTGGCTCAATGTCAGCCAGATCAATTTCCACAACATCTGTGTAGATTGGATCTTCTTTATCAGGAGAATAGAATAATCCATTTTCCTTGCTGTATGTTTCAACGATTTGAATCAATTCTTCATCACGGCCTGTCAGGCGCAGGTAAGCGATTGCTTCACTGTCAACAGGGAAAAATCCGCAAGTAGCTCCATATTCTGGTGCCATATTGGCAATGGTTGCACGGTCAGCTAATGGAAGATATGAAACTCCAGGGCCAAAGAATTCCACGAATTTGCCGACAACTCCATGTTTACGGAGAACTTGAGTTACCTTTAATGCAAGGTCTGTAGCCGTTGTGCCGTTAGGAAGCTTTCCAGTCAGCTTAACACCGACAACCTGAGGCACAGGGAAATATGATGGCTGTCCGAGCATGCCTGCCTCTGCTTCGATTCCGCCGACACCCCATCCTAATACACCAATTCCATTAATCATGGTAGTGTGTGAATCTGTACCAAAAACAGTATCAGGGAAGACTTCATGGTCTCCATTTGGAGTTTCAACTGAATGAACTACATTAGCCAGGTATTCCAAGTTCACCTGATGGACAATCCCAGTTGCAGGCGGTACTGCACGATAGTTATTAAAGGACTTTTGTGCCCAGCTTAAAAACTGGTAACGTTCGGTATTACGCTCGAATTCAAGATCCATGTTGACTTCCAGGGAATCAAGAGTTCCAGCTTTATCAACTTGTACAGAGTGGTCAATTACCAGATCAACTGGAATTTCAGGATTAATTTTATCCGGATTTTCACCCAATGCAGCCATCGCATTTCTAAGAGATGCAAGGTCCACTACAGCCGGGACACCCGTAAAATCCTGCAGGATCACTCGTGAAGGCTTGAATGGCACGTCAATATCTTGTTGTTCGCTTGTTCCCCATTTAGCAAGATTTTCTACATGCTCCCTGGTAATGACCCGGCCATCAACCTGGCGAAGCACTGCTTCAAGCAATACCCTAATGGAATATGGCAGCCTTGAAACTTTTCCTGCACCTGCTTTTTCTAAAGCATTTAAATTGTAAAAATTGTAGCGTTTTCCATTAAGTTCAAATGATGAACGCGCTTGAAAAATATCATTTTTCGTCATGTTTCTTACCCCCTGTTAGGAATGTCACCTCATAAATCTGAGCATAAGAGTAAACATGGCTTATATAAAACAGCCAAGATTACAAAAATGAATAATTATTTGGCGAAAAGTTTGAATATTCTCCCATCCTCACTTTTCTCACAATTAAATTTTAATATAGAAATAGATATAAGTAAATATCAAGAAAGTTATTGTTTTTGATAAGTATTCCTTATGGTGTTTTCCCTTTATCATGCATGATGTAATTTAAAGCTGGCCCTTGAAGGAAACTTCCAAATCTCCCCCTTTTTTATTTATGGCACATATTATTCTAACAAAACAAATTCATCACATGCATAATTAACTTTTATCATCGCACCCTATAAAACGGAACTTCCATATCAGGGGGTTTTACGAACAGTCTAAATGGGATGAATGGAGGTAATTCTTTTGTCAAATCGAAAAGCGAATCACGTAATCCCGGGGATGAATGATGCAAAAGGCCAAGGAATTGGAGCTGGATTCAATAAAGAGTTTCAAAATGAGCCCCTAACAGAAGAGCAAAAACAAAATAATAAGAAGCGTAAAAAAAATCAGTAACAATAAAAAAGCAGTATCAGTCATCATCAAGGCATTGAGGACGTTCTAATACAGCATGTTCGGGATGATAAATATGAATAAAATTAATATATCATGATTTAAAATTCAATTTACTCATACAAAAATAAAAAAGCAGGCTGCACATATTGAAAGCAGCCTGCTTTTTTATTTCATTATCCTTCAGCATTCAATTCGCTTAATATGCTGCTGATATCCTTTTGAAATTGTTCAAGCTGTAATTGCTGATGCTCTGAGGCACTGCCAAGAGCCGTTTGTATCTGCTGAAAAGCTTCGTTTGCTTCCTGTTTCAGATGCTGAAGCTGATGTCCATACCCTGGACTATCAGTGATAATATCTTCATAGGCATCCTGGACTTGCTTTACGCTTTGCTGCGCTTCTTGAAAAGTTCTCCGCTTATCCTGATGATTTAGCATATGCAGCACTCCTTTTTTCGTTTTCAATACTATAGTGTGCCGCCATTCAGTAAATATGTATGTAAAGCTCTTCGTAATATAAAAAAAGCCAAGGAGGCCATTGCATAAAATAAAGCCAAAAGCCAATCTTAATATCAGGAGGGGTTAACAATGAATAAAAACGATGGAAAAGATATCCGAAGAAATGCACCAAAAGGAGAAAATTCAGGACAGCCGGCTCCCTTAAGCGGTTCTCATAAAGTTAAAAACAGAAAGCATTCCCGCCAAAAACATAACAGCGGACATGATATGTAAAAAAACCAATGCCCTGGCTTGGGGAGTTCTATGAAGTAAAAAGAAAGTCATCTGAATGACGGATTACTTTCCGAAGTACAAATGAAAAATCGCGGGCTAAATCAGCCTGCGATTTTTTTTGCTATATAGATCTCTATTTCTTCTTAAAAAGCACCTCCCCGTCAGCGGCTAGGCATTTTCATATGTGATACATGATATTATTTTCAAAAATAGACCAATAAGATTTTTAGTTTTTCCAGCCTTTTAATTCACTTTTCATTTTGGACCTTCACTTTTGCGAATGTTTACATTCGTTATTCCATATAAATATTATTTACATAACAGCACAGCACTTCACACTTTCTGTTATGGATGGATCCTCTTTCTATGTAAATAAAGGAACCGCAAAACTTACCTGTTGTTTTCTGCTCCACACAGACTTCAGATCCATTTGCTGACCTCCTCAGTGCGGCCTCGACTATACCGATGCTCCCCTGGAAGTCTGGCTAATCATCAAAAAAAATCCAGTATTCAACAATGTACATTAACCAAGTCAATTATGTTAAGAAATTGGAGGGGAATTTTTGAAAGCAATAGTGTGCAATAAATATGGTTCACCTGATGTACTTGAATTAGCTGAGATAAAAAAACCGTTACCTGCGGAGAATCAAGTATTGGTAAAAGTACATTCCTCATCTTTAAACTTCGGCAACCTGGTTCTTTTGAAAGGCAAACCATTCTTAGCCCGCTTCGCTTTCGGACTAACCAGACCAAAATACTCCATACCTGGAGGTGACATAGCTGGCAAAGTTGAAGCTGTCGGCAAAAATGTAAACCTATTTCAAGTAGGTGATGAAGTATTTGGAGACCTCTCAAGCTGTGGCTGGGGCGGTTTTGCTGAATATGCAGCAGTCCCCGAAGATGCTTTAGCCTTAAAACCAGCCAATATCACATTCGAGGAAGCAGCTGCGGCACCTATGGCAGGAGTGACTGCCCTTCAGGCATTACGAGATAAAGGGAAAATTAAATCGGGGCAGAAGGTATTAATTTATGGGGCATCTGGCGGTGTCGGTACTTTTGCAGTACAAATTGCGAAATCTTTTGGAACTGAAGTAACAGGCGTATGCAGTACAAGAAATTTAGAGATATTGCATTCTTTAGGTGCAGACCATATTATTGATTATAAAAATGAAGATTTCTCTAAAAATGAGGAATATTATGATCTGATTCTCGGCGTGAACGGGTCTAATTCTATTTCAGCTTATAAACGTGCATTAAAAGCAAATGGAACTTTCGTTCATGCAGGAGGTTCCGGATCCCAATTGTTTCGTGCCTTAGTTATAGGGCATTTTATTTCGATGACTGGAAGTAAGAAAATAAGTACTGTATTACAGAGAGCTAGCCAAAAAGACCTGAATTACGTAAAAGAATTACTTGAGAGCGGAAAAATAAAACCAAAAATCGATAAACTGTTTAAGTTAAGTGAAATTACTGAGGCTTTCAGATATTTCCAGGAGGGGCACGCTCAAGGTAAAGTGGTAATTAACGTTTAGTATTCGAATGGATATTACAGAAGTGAACTACTGATGGTTAGGCTCCTTCTACACTCCTTATCATTACACTACATATACTATACAAAGGCAAAACGGGGGTAAGTATATGGAGAATCAGCAATTCGACGAGGAACTTGAAAATGATAAATTTGATGAGTGGATGTCGCGGTACTTTTTAGACCCTGTTACCAGCTATCTGGACATGATGACCTTCCGGATTGATTTGTACGAATCAAGTGAGGAGTATATCGTTGAAGGATTGCTGGAAGTTCCTTATATGGAATCAATTAATGTGATTTTCAAGGGAGATACAATTATCGTTCGTGTAAATAAGGAAGTTACGGGCATAACGGAACAAACCGGGAATTTCTTAGAAAGAAGCATTTGTTTTCCTTATTCTATAGATAATAAAAAAATCACTGCAGAGTTAGAAAACCGCATATTGACCATTACAATTAACAAGCAGCTTGAAGAAAAAAACAAGAACAATATTCTTTATATTAAAAGCGAATGAAATAGGATTCATTCGCTTCATTTTTGTTTTCAAACAACGGTATTATAGCGAAAGGAGTGCGCCAACTGCACCGCTGTATTCTCCCCTATCTGGAAAATGCGCCTCACAGCCAAAAGCAGCACTTGCCTCTTTCAATGCATGTTTAAGCGGTATATTGTTAACCAGAGTACCTCCAATAAAACAGATATCTTTTAAGCTATTTGCATGTGCAGCCCCTGCTGCTAATAAAACTGCAGTTTCTGCTACCATGCCCATTAATGATGCAGCGATATCTTCTTTTGCGGGATTGCCCATATGTGCAGCTTTTCCAAAATTACTTGCAGTAAAATGACCGGGAATAGGCGGGTTCTCCTTTCCATAAATATCCCTGACCAGCAAATCCGCCTGGGACCTGTCACCTTTTGCCGCATATGAAACAAGCTTCTCAAAATTATCCGTGCCCAGCAGCAGGGAAGATAAACCTGTTAGTGTTCCTCCGCCGACTCCGCTGCCTGAAATCCTTTTTGATTCTTTTCCATGTAATAAGTAAATGGATGTGCCGGTACCAATAGAAACAAGGATCCTTGCTGCCATATATTTTTCCTCACTGGAAAGCAGATACGCAGCTCCTGATAGCGTCATTTCAAATTCATCTGCATAGCCGGCTTCAATCGGGAGCTTGCTCTGCACAAAGGCAGCTTTGCCTCCTGTTAAACAGATTTTTGCTCCCTGGCCAACCATTGTGAGCCATTGAAGCAGCTTTGCAATATCACTGTAATCATAAGCTTTAACATGAAGCAATCCATTTTCCATATATGCCAGTTTTAGCAGTGAGCCGCCTGCATCCATGCCGATTGATTGAACCATTACCTTTCCTCCTGCCTTTAATTTCAGCCGGTGAAGTTAAACTCAGTACGGCTGCCCTTTTGTGTTGAAATGACTTCAAGCTGTGCATCTATCCGTTCTTTTAATTCAGGAACATGCGAAATTATCCCGACAAGGCGACCGCTGCTTTGAATATCCATCAATGCTTCTATTGCCTGATCCAGAGATTCTGGATCCAGCGTTCCAAAACCTTCGTCAATAAACATTGTTTCAAGTGAAATTCCGCCCGAATGTGATTGCACCACATCTGCTAAGCCAAGGGCCAAGGCCAGGGCTGCTTTAAAGCTTTCTCCTCCAGAAAGTGTTTTCACGTGCCGTTCCTGGCCAGTATATTGATCATATATCGACAATTCCAGACCGCTCTGAATATTTTTCCTTGTTGGATCAATTTTGCGGAGAAGCTGATAACGTCCGCTTGTCATTTTAATCAAGCGCAGATTGGCTTCTTTTAATATATCATCAAGGAAAGCAGCCAACACGTATCGCTCAAAAGTAATTCTAAAAGGATTCTGGCCTTTGGAGATTTCATGCAAATGTCCGATAACGGCAAATTTTTCATCAAGTTCTTTTTGCTCGAGCTTAATTCTTTCTAAATCAGCGTTTATTTTCTTATTATCCTGAATTCCACCCGCAAGTTTCGAAAACAGCTCTCTGCACTCAGCAATTTGGGCATCAGCTGTTTCAAGCCTCTTATGCATTCCATTTAAATCGGGCATGCTTATTCCTTTTAAAGTTAACTCAAGCTGGTGGTAAAGACCAATTACCGTATGATATTTTTGTTCATAGGCAATTATTTCATTCTCTATAGCAGCAATCTCAGCTTCTGATTTTTTTGAAGCCGTATATGCGCTATATGAATCAAACCCCTGCTGCTGCAGCTCCTCCTTAAAGCGTTTCCTTTCATCGGACAGTTCTTCAGCCAAATTCGCTTCATTCCCTGAAAGGGACTGTATATTAGCAGTAAAAACAGCTTCTTCCTGTATAGCTTTCTGCAGTACTGTCAGAGAGCGGTCCAGAGCCTCCTGAAGCTCTTTTTGCTTACGTTCCAAATCTTTACATGCAAGATGATACTTTTCAGGTGTTCTTATTTCTTCAGGTATGCCATCTTTTAGAGAAGAAAGTTTTGTTCCAGCTTCAAAATAGTGCATCCTGGCTTGTTCTTCTTGTATTTTTAGCTGTTCTGCATTTAATATAAACTTCTTTTTTTCTTCTTTCAGCTGAGCCAATTGCTTTTCAATTTCTGGTAATTTATCCTTTTTCAGCCGAAGAGCATCTATCTCTTTTAGAAGAATTATTTTGTTATTTTTGACATCATGAACATACTCGCTGATTTTATCTGACTGAAAATCTGAAATCAGCTTTTTCAATTGCTCTGTTTTTTGGGCACAGTCCTCCACTAGTGAGGAATATTTTATATCTGCTTTATAATATTCTGCTTCGGCTTTGCTTTTCTTTTCTTCTGCGAGCTTTAAAATTTCCTGCTGTTTTTTCAGCTGAGCCTCTGAAGGCATGGATAAGCTGCTTGCTGCCGGATTTGGATGATCGGCTGCTCCGCATACAGGGCAGGCTTCACCAGGAACAAGTGACTGGGCCAATAAACTGGCCTGGCTTCCCATCCAATTGTGATTTAGCTCCTCCATACGGCTTCTTTCCTGCAATAGATCGATTGCAGCCAGGTTTGATGCTTTTTCTTTGTTAATCCGATCTTTTTCAGCTTTTTCTCTCGTTTGAAAAAGCTCCATAAAATAAGTGATTTTATCCAAAAGCTCCTGGTTCTTTTCTGTTTCTCTTTCTTTTTCAGCATAATTTACCACAGCTTGTTCACAATGACTTTTTTCTGCCAGCAGCTTTTCTTCCGTTTCTTCACAATTTTTCAAACGTTTTTCTATGTCGGATTTTTTTTCCTCTGTGTCTTTCCAGGACTTTTCTGCCATAACAGCAGCCTGGCTGTATTGGCTAAATGCCTCCACAGACCCCTTCAGCTGCTGTAGACGGTGTAATTCTCTTAAAACCTCGTCTCTTTCGCTGTTTTTATTTTTCTCGATTTCATAGTTTTCTTCCAAAAATACCTTTTTCTTTTTAAGGGTATCAGCATCTTTCTTTTGTTTATCTAATTCTTGCCGGACTTCATTCAGCTGTTTGCCTATTCTAAGGTAAAATTGCTCCTGCTTTTCTAAGGCAATTGCACGCTGTGCCATGGCAATGGCTGACTTTTTTTTGTCAAATTCTGATTTTCGTAATTCCAAAGATTTTTTTTCAGCATTCATTCTTTCTAGTTCTTGAAATGTGGCGATAAGCCCCTCAGCCCGGACTATTTCCGCTTTTATTTCATCCCTTATATGTTGCCTTTGATTATTATCAGCTTCCAGTCTTTGTAAGCTCTTTTCATTTTTATATATTTCTTCAGTCAGCAGCGGCAAAATAATGTTTTCATTGGGATCTTCTGCAGCGATATGCATTGTTAATTCTTCGTTGTCCCCTGGCTGGATGTTCCTGATCAGATGAACTCTTTCCTGACGGGATCTGTCGCTTTGTTTCTTTAATAATGCAGCTTCTTCCTTCAGCTTTTCTTCAATATTTTTATACATTTCTGTGTGAAAAAGCTTTTGGAGGATTTGCTCCTTATCTTTGCTTTCCGAAGTTAATAGTTTTCGGAATTCTCCTTGCGGGATCATCAATATCTGCCTGAACTGATTTGCATCAAGGCCCATCAATTGTTTGATCTTTTCTTCCACTTCCCTGACATTGGAGCCCAGCAGCTTTTTGCCGCTTTCTTCTATTTCATACAGTTCAGCTTTTGCATTTACAATTGTAGTGCCTTCGCCCGATTTCTTTTTTCTTTCCTGCTGGGGTGAACGTACTATATAGTAGGTTTTCCCCCGCAAATCGAAGGTCAAGGCAACCTCTGTCAGCAGATCACTTTGTGCAAATTGACTCCGGAGCTCCATTCCATTTCGATCTTCCCCGCTTGCCTTTCCATATATGGCAAAGCTGATCCCATCAAAAATTGTGGTTTTGCCTGCTCCTGTTTTACCTGAAATCACAAACATTGTCCGGCTCTCAAGTTCTTCAAAATTTATAGTTTCTTTTCCGGCGTATGGTCCGAATGCCTGCATAACTAAACGAAGGGGTCTCATTTTAGCGCCTCCTCTTTTTTTACATCCTCAATGACAGATGTCATAGCATCCCTCTTGAACCTATCGAATTCCCTATCTGTCATTTCCCTGTAAAATGTTTCAAAAAGTTCCAGTTCAGACTTTTTATCATCTTTAACGGAAGAAAAAGATTGCTTTCTTCTGCTGTCAATCAAATCCCATTTCCTCTCCAAGTGAAGCACATTCCGATAAACCTTCCTTAGTCTTGAGATTGGATCCAGAATGGCACCTTCATCAAGCAGGGTGATTTTAAGATAATCATCCAGCTTTTGAGACTGATAGAATCCAGGATCAAGCAATTCCTCCATATGCCCTTCTAGTTCTCTCATATCCTTTTTTGCCTGCACTGGCCGGTATGACAATTCAAAAGACCCGTCAGCATCCATATTTATAATAGAAATTGATTTCCTCTGTCTGGCTTCTGAAAAAGAGTATTTCATAAGAGAACCAGAATAGAAAATTTTCGGATCAGAAATGGCATCAGGACTATGTAAATGACCTAAAGCCGTATAATCAAATGCATCAAACAAATCGCTGTTCACACAGCCTGTCCCGCCAACAGATAATACTCTTTCTGAATCGCTGGTTTTCCCGCCCAAAACAAAAGCATGCCCTACAAGTACGTTAGGCTCATTGGGATTCAGCGTTTTCTCTATTTTATGGATCATGGCCTGCATCGCATACTGGTGGGAGTGTATACGCTCATCATCAAGGAGCTGTCTCACCACACCCGGCTCTGTAAAAGGGATACAATAGAAATTGACCCCTCCTACATTCACGGGCAGAAACTTATCATCCAGCTTTCCTTGTAAATAAAGGCCGCTGTGTCTGTACCAGGATGAACCAAATGACAGTCTTTCAGCGCTATCGTGATTTCCCGAAATCGCGACAATAGGTGTTTTCATTTCCACATTGAGCGTAAATAGCATTTCATCCAGCAAATTAACTGCTTCTGTAGGAGGTACCGACCTATCATACAAATCCCCAGCTATAATAATCGCATCAGGTTTTTCTTCCTCTACAATATTTATGAAATGAAGCAGCGCCTGACGCTGGTCTTCTGTCATGTGTACTCCATGAACGATTTTTCCCAAATGCCAATCTGCCGTATGTATGAATTTCAAAACACTTCACTCCGTCCCTTTAATGATTTGATTGTATTATAACAAAAAAACAGCTTGGGCACATACGTTCCGGATACACCAACTAATGGAAACCCCTGTCTTTAGCTTGAAATCAATAAAAAAAGCACACTTTTTTAAGTATGCTTTTTCTTAATTAAAAAGGTTTTCATATGTATGGAGATTCACCTTACGCTCCAACAGCTTTTTACGTAAAAATTTATGATCTCTTTTTGGAGTAGCCATGATATATCCCCGGATGACAATATCCTCAGTAATCACAGAAGCCTTTTCTTTTATCGCCAATTCACCGATCTTTCCTGCTATTTTCTGTCTCGCAACATCCCTGAATAGCTCAGGAACTGGACTTACCAAGTCCTCCAGCAGCTCTTTTTGCTGCTGTTGCCAAAGCTTTTTAGTCATGCCGACATAATATTCCTCCCAATCCATGTCCGATTTCCCATCAGTTTTCGGCATTCTTTTAAGGAACTTTCGAAACATGAAAAAGCCGCCTATACCCATCATGGATACCAGGACCACTACCCAAAAAAGAATAAACCACAAAAACCACCCATCAAGCATGATGTTATGCCTCCTTATTATTGCAGAATTTTAAAGGATCTCATAAAACAGAAAATACTTTCCAAAATCAGATCCCATTTATTCACTTCGTTCAGTCTAAGAATATATTTGTTTTTGGACCTTTCATGCTGTTTACTATGTATATCTTATTTATTTCTATTTATAATTGTCCTTTTCTATTATACTGTATGTTGCCAAAAAACTGAAAGTATAAAAAAATCTTACAAAAGAAATCAATTGTCCTTTTTTCATGACCAAACTTTATTTTATAATAAAAAAATATGCTGCATGAAGAAATTCCAATAATCAATTTTCTTTCTTAATGGCTCATTTCTTAAAGCTTATAAAAACAGCCTTTTTAAAACAGAGCAGTACGTTTAATGAAGATGCCGGGAGATTAAAAAATGAAATATTACTTCAAGTTAAATATTGTAAGTATGATATATGCTCTTTTGGCATTTATTCCAATTGAACTTATCGTGAATGTTTATAGAATTGGCAGGCTAACAAGCTGGGGAATTAATGAGGTTAATTGTTCTGTTTTTGTAATGCTGCTCATTGAAATAATTGCTGGCACAATATCCCTTTACTCTCTAACTAAAAAATGGCTGGGCAGCAGATTAGCAAATCTTTGGACTTCCATCTTATGGATACCCTATTTCATCCTTTTTATTTATGTATTCGGTTCTTTATTTCCAATAACTTATGGCGGAGACAGCCCCAATCCAGCCTCTGGCCTTCTAATTATAGGAGGATTAGCAGTTTATCCATTTTATATACTAGTTCTTAATATTACTTCGAGAACAAGTAATGAAAAGATATAATTTTGCCTAAGGAATCACATTAAAACAAAAACAGCTTTGCTTATAGTCTGCAAAGCTGTTTTACAATTTATTATTTTTTTAAATGAAATGGCACTGTGGTCACTACTACATTACGCTTATAAAGCAAGTATGCACGAATCAATAGGCTCGACTGGTTATGAAGGATATTATGCCAGCTTTTTTTCGGTATGAACTGAGGAATCAGCACCGTGACCCTGTAATTTGATTCACTGGCCTTATGTTCTACAGTATCAATGAATTTAGTTAAAGGCTGAATAACACTTCGATAATAAGAATGGAGAGTAACAAGCCTGACATCCGGCTGCCACTTTTTCCACTTCTCTTCGAATGATTTTTCATCTTCACGTTCAAAAGCAACATACACAGCAATCACCTGATCGGCTGTAAGAGATTTTGCATAATTGATGGAGTTTTCAACAACATGTGTCATGCCGGCTACCGGCACAATGATGATATTTCCTTCGATAGGAAGGATGGGCTCGCAGGATTTTAAGCTTAGCTGCTCGCCTACTGCATCATAATGTTTCTTAATGCTGTGAAACATTAAAACGATAAGAGGCAGGAAAATCAGCACAGCCCATACCTGCCCAAACTTCGTAATAAAGAAAATCATCATGACCGTAAAGCTGATCAGCGCGCCAATAAGGTTTGTGATTAATTTTCCCATCCAGCCTTTTGGCTTTTCTCTTACCCACTTAACCAGCATGCCTGTCTGCGACAATGTAAATGGAATGAACACTCCCACTGCATATAAAGGAATAAGCTGTTCGGTCTGCCCTTTAAAAATAATAATCAAAAGGATTGAAGTAGCTCCCAATGTAATGATTCCATTTGAATATCCTAGCCGGTCCCCTCTCATTGTAAACATTCTGGGGATGAATTTATCTTTAGCCAAATTAAAGGCAAGCAGAGGAAAAGCCGAATAGCCTGTGTTGGCAGCCAGGATTAGAATTAAGGCTGTTGTTCCCTGGATGAAATAATAGAAAATATTCCTTCCAAATGTAGCATCAGCAATTTGTGAAACGACTGTTTCCTCCGTTTTAGGCGTAATTCCATAATAATAGGCCAAAAAAACAATTCCGGTAAACAGCACAGCTAATAATGAACCCATTGCCATTAATGTTTTGGCTGCATTCTTCGGAGCAGGATCTTTAAAATTGGGTATTGCGTTCGAGATTGCCTCGACTCCTGTCAGTGCAGAACATCCGGAAGCAAAAGCCCTCAACAGCAGGAACAGCGAAATGCCGGCAACAGGGGTCCCAAAATGCGGATGAAGATTAGACGGTACATCACCGGAAGTGATATGGAATAGCCCGACCACTAGCATTATGAATAATGCAAGCACAAATAAATATACCGGGTAAGCAAGGATGGAAGCTGATTCTGTAATCCCGCGGAGATTCAGTATCGTTATAAAAATTACTAGCACCACCGCAATAGGCACCGTATATGGATGCAGACCCGGAAACGCCGATGTGATGGCATCCGTTCCTGCAGACACGCTAACTGCTACTGTCAGTATGTAGTCAACAAGCAGCGATCCTCCTGCTATTAATCCAGGATTTCGGCCTAAATTTTCTTTAGATACTACATAAGCCCCGCCGCCATGCGGATAAGCGTAAATGATTTGCCTGTAAGAAAGTATAAGTGCTGTCAATAAAAATAGCACACCCACAGCAATAGGAAGGGAGTACCAAAAAGCTACTGCGCTTATTGTTATTAATACAAGCAAAATCTGTTCGGGACCATAAGCCACAGAAGACAATGCATCAGACGAAAGAATCGCCAAGGCTTTCAGCTTATTAAGCTTTTGATCGCCTAGTTCATTAGACTTCAAAGGCCGGCCGATTAAAAATCGTTTAACCGCTGTTAACATAGTACACCACCATAATCATGTTTTGTTATTATAGTACCCTGTATACATAACTTAAATCGCCGGGAGACTATAATTCTAGAGAAGAAGCGATATGCGGCTAAAAAAACAAAAAAAATCCGCAAGGCATAAACAAGCGGCCCTGTGGACATAAAAATGCATAGTCACACCAGCTTCACCTTCTTCTCCTATACGCCTACGGAGTTAGCTGTCGGATTCGGGCCAAAGAGTAGCCCTACCTAAAAAATTAGGATTCACCCCAGTAGCAAGAATATGCCACAAAAAATGGTTTCCCCGTTCGAATTGATTCAGCGATTTAGAAATATGAAACTGTTGATATCATACCGTGACGTTCTAATTTTGTAAATAAAAATTTTGTTTGGTATTAATTAATTTTTATTTATGGCTCTGCTTTTTAATTTGATGTTAACAAAGCAGATGCTGAGGATGATTAAACAAAGTCCTGCCAGAAGGTTTAACGTTATAGTTTCATGCAGCAGAAATGAACTGCAAAAAATGGCAATGAGCGGAATTAGGAAAGTATAAGAACCTACTTTGCTTGCTTCCCCAGAACCGACTAATGTGAAAAATGCAAGCCAGCCAAATGCGATTACAAAGACTGAGATAAACAGCAGGTTCGAGACAAACGGTACATTCCAATTAATGTTTCCCCAGTTTTCTGTACTTGAACCCGCAGCCAATAAAAATAAGCCTCCTATTAGGAGCTGCAGTGTTACCATCCAGATGGAGTCCACCCTGTCACTTGTTCTCTTTACATAAACTGTTCCAAGACCCCATCCAAGTGCAGAAATAAGCGCAAATAATATACCAGCAGCAGAAATGCTTCCAGTAAACCCTCCAGAGCTAATAACAGCGACACCCGCAAAACCTAACACCAGGCCAGCAATTTTCAGGGGATACATGGTCTCCCCAAGCCATATCCATGAAAATATGCCAAGCAGCACAGGTTCAATAAATACAATTGCAGAGAAAAGACCTGCCGGCATATACCCTAATCCAACCGTTTGAAAACCGTAAAAGACGATAATATTAAGAACGGCTGAAATGACATAAGCCTTCCAGTTTTTCTTGAAGTTAAGCAGCCTGTAGCGGGGCAGTGCAACAGCAAGCAGAATGATTCCGCCTAAAATTGTTCGTATTCCAGCAAATAATAGCGGCGGACTATAGCTTAAAGCCATCTTAGACAGCGGCCAATTAATTCCCCACATTATAACAAGAAAGGATAAGAGCAAGAACGTCCTTTTTTGTGAAAGTTGTTTCATATAGATGCCTCCTTTAAAACTCATACTTACCAATATTACTGCAATACATTAAATTAATAAAATAATAAGCCTGGAAAATTCAATCAAATTTAAAAATGATACATTTTTAACATGTTCACCAGGAATGGATAATCATCCAATATTTACAAAGGTATTAAACCATTCATTTTAGGAAGATTAACATGTAAGGAGGTGAAAACACATGGCAAATCGCAGCAGCAACAGAAACCAATTGTTAGTTTCAGGTGCAGAACAAGCTCTTGAGCAAATGAAGTATGAAATCGCTTCTGAATTTGGTGTACAATTAGGTGCAGAAACAGTATCACGCGCTAACGGATCAGTTGGCGGAGAAATCACAAAACGTCTAGTAGCAACAGCTCAATCACAATTAGCTGGACAAGCAGGTACTCGATAAAACTAAATATCAATGGCTTAGACTGCCTGCTGATGCAGGCAGTCTTATTATGTTTAATCCTGGTCTGCAATGTAAATTAGGTAAATGCTTTTGTTTTAGTTTCTTTATTTGAAAGGGGTTACATTTAATTTCATTTTACTTTTCTGTCTGCATGAGGAAATCCGCAGAAAAGATTGACTGAGCCAAATAAAAAAAACCACAAAGTGTAGCGTCCACATAGGGCTGCACTGCATTGTTTACGGTCCCCTTTTGTATTCGAACACTTTCTGCTGAATTTTCCTAAAAAAATTGCTTTGTGCATTTAAAACCAGCAGAAAGTAAGCACTTGTTTCCTTTCTGCAATCATAGGACGTCCTGATTTCTCTGCCGCCGAACATGTAACGGTTTTAACAGTAGTCCTAACACCAATCCCCTTCAGACTATAGCTGTATTAAAAACCTTTTAACAAGGCTATCGGGCAGATCCCTATGAGAGCCTATTCGCTCCGTTCTGCGTGCCTCCTAATACCCGCTCAGGCTTTTGCTCCTTTGCTTTAGTCGCTACAGCTGTAAAAATTTTGGAGTTGCCAGCTGGAATTAGTTTCTTATTAGGACTACTGTAAAGCTTAGTTTCCATACAAAAAAGTCCAGCATTGTTGCTGGCCTTTTGTCTGCTTGGCGGCGTCCTACTCTTACAGGGGGAGAACTCCCAACTACCATCGGCACGAGCTTAACTGCCGTGATCGAACTCCTGAACGGCGATAACTGGCGGATCTCTTCGTCAGGTTCAGTCATTCCGCTCCTCGTGTACACCGTACACTCCGGTGCTCACTCCTTCGCTTCCTCGACCTCCTTGGTTCTCCCCATTCAGGTTTGGGCTTACTTGACTTTTTTCCTCTTTATATTCTTTTTAGTTATTATAAAGTCTCCGTTCCTGCACACAAAAAGACCAGCATCTCTGCTGGCCTTTCGCTTGCTTGGCGGCGTCCTACTCTCACAGGGGGAGAACCCCCAACTACCATCGGCGCTGAAGAGCTTAACTGCCGTGTTCGGAATGGGAACGGGTGTGACCTCTTCGCTATCGCCACCAAACTATGAGGAACGTTGTTCCTTCAAAACTAGATAATAGAAGAAGTAAATTCTGCACGTCATTTTGGTTAAGTCCTCGATCGATTAGTATCTGTCAGCTGCACGTGTCACCACGCTTCCACCTCAGACCTATCAACCTGATCATCTTTCAGGGATCT
>NZ_FOMA01000002.1 GCF_900112495.1 Bacillus sp. OV322 | reverse complement strand
CGCCAGCGTTCGTCCTGAGCCAGGATCAAACTCTCCGAAGAAATGTTTGACTTGCTCATTTGCTTTTAGAGTGTGTGCTCACTATTTTAAAACGTCGGCGCTTAGTTTTGTTCAGTTTTCAAAGAGCAATTACGATGTATTATTTTGTCGTTTCTCGCAAGAGGCGACTTCTATAATTTATCACATCTTAAGTTATTTTGTCAACAACCTTTTTTAAAAATTTCTTTCGGTCTGTTTCAGTAAATAACTTGTTGTCTCAGCGACATGTATTAATATATCATGGTTAAAAAATGATTGCAATATATTTTTAATACTTTTTTCAAAAAATATTCATGCCCCTAATTAGCCTTACAATAACTGCTATTCCTGCAACACTCACTAAAAGGCAGTGCAACTTTCTTATCTTATCCTTTTAACCGCTATTTGACTATAACTTTCCTTAAAGGCATCTCTTTCCGCTGATTGTCTTGGGCAAGATGTTAACTAGCATACTCCGCATGGATTACGCATACATTTTATAAATCACAATTTGAGGTGTAGCAATGATTCCTTCTATCGGACTAGTAATCTCTTACTTAATGGCTTTGTACTTATTTAACGTGGCTTATTTCGAAGCAATTAAAATCAGCAATCAAGAAGGAAAAGTAAATGGCACACTGTTAATCATGAGTGCCGCTATGGCCATGGTATTCACAGAGTTTACTATGGTATTCCACAGTCAATCTTTTGGATAATATAAAAAGAAAACGCAGCAAGCCCCAAAAGCTTGCTGCGTTTTCTTTTTTTGATTAACCGGATTTCGCTTCCAGACCTTCTGCATCTTTTTCTTTGATCTTACTTTTATTTGTTTCAGCCAGAAACAAAATCAAAGCAGCCAGAATGATAGCTCCCCCTGTTATTTGAGGCCACTTTACATGTTCACCCAGAAGAAAATACGCTAAAATAGACGCGCCGACTGGCTCAAGAAGAATTGCCATAGATATAACAGTCGTACTGATCCATTTTAAGGACCAATTAAAAAGCGAGTGCCCGAGAAGGTTCGGAAAAACAGCCAATAATATAAAATACAGCCAATCGAGCGGCGGATAAGGACCCAGATCCTCTCCTGATAACAGCACATAAAGAAACAATGTGACTGTACTGGCTGTATAAACAATAAAAGTATAGGTTCCAGAGGATATTCTTTGTCTTACATTCTGCCCAAATAGCAAATAGGCGGTTACCAGCCCGCAGGCCAGCAAAGCAAGGATATCACCCCACAGCGCCATGCCGTTTAACCGAAAGTCACCCCAGCTTATAAGTGCACATCCGCAAATAGCTACCGCTCCGCTCGCTATCGTTTTAAACGAGAAGCGTTCTTTAAAAAAGAAGTATGCACCAGCAAAAGCAAAAATAGGCTGGACAGTGACAAGAACAGTCGAACTTGCTACAGATGTAAAGTTGAGCGATTCAAACCACAGAATGAAATGAAACGCTAGAAATACTCCAGCTGCTGCAGCATAAATGGCATCTCGCTTTTTGACCAGGAGAATTTCAAAACGGTACTTCGTAATAAAAATCGGCAGCATCAGCAGCACTGTGAATAACAGCCGGTAAAACGCAATGACCCCTGACCCGGCTGTCGATGCCATTACCAGTATTGCAGAAGCAGAAACAGATAGCACTCCAATCATTAAAGCAATATAGGGATTTATTTTAGGCTCCTGCATGACAATTCCTTTCTGAACACTCAGCAATTGAATTCATTTTATAGATGAACAGATTTAATTCTGCAGTCTGAAAAATATGTACAGCCGTGCCTTCTGGAAAGAAGTTATGCAATTTTCCAAAAAAACGCCGTGTGAAAAAGCTCATTTTCTAAAAGAAGTGAGCTTTTTTTGGGAATATGAATTCATTCTGGCACTTAAAGGGTTAAAAATTCATCTTCAAAATAAAAAGTAGTAGGGTTTTCCTTGATGGTATACGAATATTTTTTCATGTTGGCAACATATTGCCATTTATTAATGGTAACTGTTTCTCCAGACGTTTTTAATTTCACTTTTTCTCCGGTTTGGTACTTGTTTTTAACTGCCACAATTACACCTCTTCTTTATAAGTAGAAATAATTCCATAGTCTGCGTGCATTTTTGCCAAATCAGCCAGTCATAAAGCAGGTTAAACATATAGCTCAAAGTCCCGGCAGGAAATTCCAGCTGCATTTCCGGGATAGAGCGTTACTTTTACTATTATAAAGTGATAGCCGGCATTAAAGGTATTAACAGACGTCTCCTTTAAACCCTCATTTAGACAAAAGGCGACACCATTCCTCCAATCCACTTTCATTAATAATTTTGCCCTAAAAGTATACTCAATCTCTATTTTACCATTATTGCACCAAATAATCTTTTATATAAATAAACAAATGTCAGGATAAAGCAAAATTACATCCTAAAAAAAGCCTTCCTCCCTGTACTGGCAGTACATGCAGGATAAAAAAAAAACATCCGATTAATCGGATGCATATTTCATTATGCCGTGTAAATAGACGCTATCTTCCTTCTCGACATACTCCCGTAATTTAATTTTCCCTTCTGACTCAAGCTCTTTGGCTATGGCTTGAATCTTACTTCCATCTTCTAGAGTGCTTTTAGGAATTTCTACTGAAAAAAAATTCCCTCCGCTGGCATTTTGCATATTTTTAAATAACGAAATTTTATCCATTGGACATCCCCTTTACTATCTTTTCGGCAAACAAGGAAAATATCCTTCTTTTGCAGCGGATACTGGCTAATTTTACATTCTTCTGCCATGCCGCAAAAGCGGATTCCATAATACAGGCTTCGCTGGCAAGCCAGGAAATCCGGGTACAAGATTAACAGATCAAAAAATAAAAGACCCTTGGGAATCCAATCCCAAGGGTTCTAAGAAAGATGGAGCATAGCGGGATCGAACCGCTGACCTCTACGCTGCCAGCGTAGCGCTCTCCCAGCTGAGCTAATGCCCCGTATGTATCAGGTACAATTTATATTTTATCTTTTTTTTGTAAAAAGTCAATACTTTTTTAAGTGAAAATCTGCAGACAGATTTCCTGCTGGATATTTAACCATCATTTACAAAGTATTCTTTCCCGGAAAGAAGGAAGATTAAAAGTATACCAACAAAGGAGGTGAAAACACATGTCAAACCGCAGTGGTGGAAGAAATCAATTATTGGTTTCAGGTGCTGAACAAGCTCTTGAACAAATGAAGTACGAAATCGCTTCTGAATTCGGTGTACAGCTTGGAGCAGATACTGTTTCTCGCGCGAACGGATCAGTAGGAGGCGAAATCACTAAGCGTCTTGTAGCTACAGCTCAGTCTCAATTAGCTGGACAATCAGGAACTTTTGGTACTCGTTAATCTAACTGAATAATATGGCATTGGCTACCTGTTTTCAGCAGGTAGCCTTTCTCAAAATAAAGGCTCATCCTAGGCGGATGAGCATGTCTTACCTATGCAGCACTTTTTAAGGCTTTATCTGCTTTCTTCTTCTTTTTTGATCCTTTGAAATGCTTATCAAGTAAATTGGATGCCAGGCGGGCCGAAATATTGAAAATCAGCACCATAATAATAAGGACTGCAGCAGACCTTGTCGCAATTAAACGCGCGTCCGGAACTATTCCTTCAGAATTCAGCTTCCAGATATGAACAGCAAGTGTTTCTGCCGGCCTGAAGATGTTAAAGGGATTAACAGGACTTGACAGATCAGCAGCAGAGTTTAACATCGGTGTCGTGAGCCCTGCCGTATAAATTAGAGCAGCCGCTTCCCCGAATACTCTTCCCGCTGTCAAAATGATGCCTGTAATGATTTCACGTGAAGCAAACGGAAGTGATACCTTCATTAATGTCTGCCATCTCGTTGCTCCCATTCCCAGACTCGCTTCCTTTATGTTTGAGGGTACAGTGCTTATGGCCATTTCACAAATCCTCGATAAGCTGGGCAGATTGAGTATAGTAATAACAAGTGCTCCTCCTATCAGTGTGTAGCCCCACTTTGCCAATGTTACAAAGATCAGCAATCCAAAAAGTCCGACTACAATAGAAGGAAGAGATGCCATCGTTTCTATGCAAAGTCTTACAAAGTTCAAAAATCTTCCTTTTTTTGCGTACTCAGCCAGGTAGATTCCAGCTCCGAGCCCTAATGGAACTGAAATGATCAATGAAAGCACAAGCAGATAAAACGAGTTAAAGAGCTGCGGGCCAATGCCGCCTCCTGCCATCGTATTGCTCGGTGTGCCAAAGAGGAAATCCGGATCCCAAAATCCCCAGCCCAGTGCCATGATTTTTCCGACCAAAAATACAAGCAGTGTGATGACCGCAACAGCAACGATATAAAATATTCCTGTCCAGATATTATTTATAACCCGCGCTTTATTTTTCATGCTTGTTCCGCACCTCTTTTTCCGATCATTCTGATGATGAAAATAAACAAGAAAGAAATAAGCAGCAAGATCATAGCCAATGTCCATAATGCGTTATTCCACGCTGTGCCATTAAGCGTGTTGCTCATATCCATAGTGAGGATACCAGTTAAAGTTGCAGTTGGGCTATAAAGGCTGT
The DNA here is from genome assembly GCF_900112495.1 of Bacillus sp. OV322. GTDB lineage: Bacteria > Bacillota > Bacilli > Bacillales > DSM-1321 > Peribacillus. The sequence goes on along the minus strand of NZ_FOMA01000002.1, from coordinate 695,074 downwards.
CGGCCATTTTGACTGTATTTCCGATAACCATTTGAACGGCAAGGGCTTCACCGAATGCTCTCGCCAGACCTAGCACTATCGCTGTTAATATACCCTTTTTGGCTGCAGGCACGATAATTCTGCTAATAGCCTGCCAGCGTGTGGAGCCAAGCCCATAGGAAGCTTCCAGATATTCAAATGGAACACCCTTTACAGCATCATCGGCAATGCTTGCAATAGTAGGCAGGATCATAATGCTCAGCACAATAATTCCTGCAATCAGACTGAATCCTACTCCGCCAAATTGGTCACGCAGCAGCGGAACCAGTATGGTAACACCCAAAAATCCGTATACTACCGACGGCACCCCAACAAGAAGCTCAAGTACCGGTTTTAAAACTTTCGAACCGAATTTCGGTGCAATGTAATTATTAAAAACGGCTAATCCAATAGCCACAGGCGTACTGAGCACAACCGCACCTATTGAAACAAAAGCAGACCCCATTATGAATATTAGCGCACCATAAGATTTGTCTGCAGGATCATTAGGACTCCAATTTTTAGACGTGAGCATTTCTGCAATTGAAAGATGGCTTTGCAGGAATGACTGAATGCCCTTGCCGCATATGAACACAATAATGGATAATGTGGTCAGCACAATCAGCAGTCCGCAAATCGTTACAAGTGTTCGTCCAAGGTATTCACTCGTAACATAGTTTATTGATTTTTTCCCCTTCATCCCGAGAACCCCCTTACCATTGACTGCAATGAAAGAAGGCTGACTGTCACAGCCAGCCATTCCAGCAATTTTTATTTTAAGTCTGACATTGGAATATAACCCATTTCTGTAACCTTATCTGCAAATTTATCTCCTGTTACATAATCAATGAAGCCTTTAATGCCGTCTTTAGGATGGCCATCTGTAATCATGTACTCATAAGACCAGAATGGATATTTTTTATTCACGATATTATCTGAAGTTGGTTCAACATCGTTAATTTTTAACGTCTTTAGGCTGTCCTTTTTATCTCCTACTAAATAGGATAGGGCAAGGTAACTGATAGAACCTTTTGTAGAGTTTACTGATTGCTCAACTGCACCATTTGAATCTTGCGCAGTACCGATGCTGTCATCAATCTTAACTCCGGCCATCATTGTTTTTTCAAAAGTTGCACGTGTACCGGATGATGCCGGGCGATTTATCACATTAATTTTTTCATCTTTTCCGCCAACTTCTTTCCAGTTCTTGATTTTGCCTGAAAAGATTCCTTGGATTTGATTTTCTTTTAAGGTTTCTACTGAAACATCTTTATTTACAACTAACGCAAATCCGATTCCAGCTACTTTAGTATCTACAAGCTTGTCGGCTTTTGATTTATCTTCTAATTTATCGGCTGAAGGAACATCAGAATTCCCGATATTCACAGCGCCGGCTGCTACTTGATTAACACCTGTTCCGCTTCCGCCGCCTTGAACAGTTACAGAGAGATCAGGGTATGTTCCTTGAATTTCATTGGCTGCTTCTTCAGCTAAAGGCTGAAGTGCTGTTGATCCTGCTGCAGTAACAGTTCCTGAGTAAGCTGTTTTATTATCATCAGCTTTTTTGGCATTATCACTGCCTTTTGAATCATCAGCTTTTCCGCATCCTGCAAGTGCTCCTGCCATTACTAGAGCAGCCATAGATAATTTCAAACCTGTAATCTTCATTAAATTTCCCTCCGTTAATAGCTATTTATCTTTCTAGTACTTTGTACTCTCTTTGGGGTACAATCTCATCTTAATGGTCAATTGTTATGCCAATATGAACTCACTTTGAATTCTATGTAAATATTTTTACTATTGTTTTAAGACAGACTCATGGCTAAAAGACGCCTTCCTAATTAAGAAACCCAAAGTTATCGGGTGGGGACAGCCTTTATTTCATCAGAAAAAAACCTGTGAATATTAGTCATTACTTTACATGAAGTTTACAATCCGAACACTTATGGCAGGAGTGCCATTTTTTATGCATAAAAAAAGAAGGCTGCAGACAATATCTGCAGCCTTCTCTACTATGCTATTTACTGTCCTTGAATATAATCCATGTCTTGAATGATGATTTCAGCAAATTCTTTATCGATGAATATCTTTTTCAGTGTTCTTACTTCAGTTTCAAGGGCCTTTAGCTTCTGCTCTATCACTTTCTGTTTCTTAGCTTGCTGGATAGAAGCAATCTGTGCCTGCAGGCTTTTTGCAATTCCTTTATTCTCGAATTTGCCCTGTTTGACTCCTATGTCAATTAGTTCATCAAGATGGTCTATGTCGATCTTTGACTCTAGCGTATATGTTTCTGTTATTGTATTTCCCGCTTCGTCCTCAGCGGTGACTCGAAGTTTATGTTTTCCTGCTGTTAAATCCAATGGAGAAACAGCCTGCAAATCTGAAATCACTGTATTATCCAGTATATATTTAACCGATTTTACTCCGCTAAGCTGATCTGCTGCTGTAATTTTCACAGGTATCGCTGAGTCTGTCTGGTAAAATGATACCTGTCCATCCAGCGTTATTTCCGGGGCATGCATGTCGATCCAGACCTGGACGGATTTCACGCTTTCCACATTGCCTGCTAAGTCATAAGAACGGAATTCTACTATATTCTTCCCTTCATCTGAAATGGCAGCATAGCCATTTGAAACTGTCCACTCTCCGCCATTAACTCTGTATTCGGTCCTGGCAACTCCTGTACCGCTGCCATCATTAGCGGAAAAGGCAATTTGAACAGTTTCCTTATTGTAAACACCCGCTCCAAGCTTGCCGCTGCTTGTAACTGATGTAACTGGCGGGGCAGAATCTGCAGACTGTATCTGTTCTATTGATAATGGTTTTAATTGATAAGCACCATTAAAAATAGAAGAAATCCCTGTAATGTTGACCTGGGAACCTGCTGGATACAATTGTGTTAAACGGTCATAAGAAATGCCTGTCCTGCCGTCAATTCGCACAATGGTTTCCTTTCCTTCGGGACTCGCTGCCGTAAATTGAAAAGTGCCTGAACCATTAGCAGGATCATATTTTACTATTTTAAGATTTTCCAGCGTGATAAGCTGCCCTTGATTTTCGTTATTCACAGCATCTTGTACACGAGGATCAACGCTTGCTGTTCCCGTCTTTTTCAGAGAAACAGGGTCTGTCAGCTCCACTTCAGAATTATAGGTTTTCTTAACTGCAGTTATCTGGACTTTGTCTCCTTTATGGTATCCCGCTTCATTTTGGTACACATATGTCCCGCCGGAGGCATCTTGCAGATAAAAGCCCATTCCTCCGAACACTCCTGGTTCAGAAGTAATCGTTCCTTCAACGGTAACAAGTGTGCCATCCGCGCTTTCTCTTGCATCAGTAACAGATATTGCATCCGGAATAGCAGGCTTGTCCTCAGGAAGCGGTTCTGCCGGCACATCCGCAATTGTTACCGCTTCTGTAACTGCGTTATTGCTGCCTTGCTTCAGTCTTAAGCTTGCAGCACCTTTTGTTCCATTAATATGAACGGTCAGGTCTTTATAAGCTTTTCCCTGGTCATTTGCCGTAACGGAAAAATCAGAGCTGTAGCCCTCCGTCTTAGGCCAGGAGCCATCTTCATTTTTCACCTTAGCAATCTGTGTCCCGCCTGATAAATATATGCCCAGCTTTAAGCCTGAAACTGTTTGTCCCGGGTTCAAGCCGCTCAATGAAACTCTTATTTGAAAATCCTGTGATGAAGGCAATGTGCTTTGGTGAATTAGGCTGTATGCAGGATTTGCTGCAGGTGTCTGGGATGAACCATATGATCCTGGCTTGAAGGTGGAAGGATCATACCATTTGTACCCTGCTTGAGGCTGTGACCACGGCTCAGCCTGAGGTTCTGTTGTCGTAGCAGGATCTTCGTTTTCCGCTTTAGCGGCATCAAGAATCAATGGAGTCTTCTGATCCAGTTCGATTCCAGCCTGGCTGAAGTTTGTATAGCTTTCCTTTTTAGCAAGCCATTCAACTGTCTGCACAAGGAATGTGCTGTCGTTTGCTTCTTTAAATCCATCATAGGTAGTTTTCTTTTGTCCCGTTTCCTCTCTCAGGTATTTCGGTGAGGCATCCTCTACAGGAGAAGAATCTCCAATGAATGCAGCTTTTCCGCCGCCAAGTTTGGAAATTGCCGCAAACGGCCCCTCTGCTTTTCCGCCTCCGCTGTAAACTCCCTTATCAACAGCCGAGCCCCAGGAAGGAGGATTTTGCGGAAGATAAACCAGACCCTTTGCTTTTGAAGGATCTAAAACAGCCAAAGTAGAACCGGCATGGACTGCTACTGACTTCACACCTTCTGTAATGCCAAAAGACTGTGCAGGAGCTGAAATATCCGACGCATTCACATCTCCTACTGCATTATAGCGGAAACGGATTCCAAAGTTGCTTGCCATCCAATCCGAGCTTTGCACCCCTTGCATCGCCGGGGAATTGGCTTCTTCCTGAGTCATCCCTTTTGAAGGATTATCAAATGCCCCGCGCCGGTAGCCATTCATTACTTCAGATGCATCCCAGCGATTTTTATTGCGGTCAGCATTATAATGGTCTGCAATGAAAAAGATGCTTCCTCCGCTTTGCACATATTGGATCATGGCATCCTGCTCTGATTTTTTATAAGGAATATTTGCTTCACCAATTACGAATACATCATAGTCCTTAAGTTTATCAAAGGTAACGGCCTGTTCACCGTAGTTAAAAGGAATATTGCGGGATAATTCCGATACAGCGAAGCCTTTTTCCTTTAAGCCATTAGCAAAATCCGAGAATCCCCCATCAATCACCCAATCCGCTGCTCCGGATGTCTGGCCATGAGTATTGTCAAAAAGCACCTTTTTTCCAGTGCCATCCGGCAGCACATTGTCAGCAGCTGCAGCATGGACATTCGAAGGCGCAAAGCCAAGCGCATTCGCAGCCACCATGAGTGTTAAAACCGCAATAGTAAGCCACTTACCGTTAAACCATCTCTCCATTCGTGAATTCCTCCTGAAATTTTTTTGTATTCAACTTGATTATACTTAGTAATAATGTCAATTTCTTCATTAAATTGAATATTAAATTTTGAAGGTTCAGAATAAAGTAGTCTTTTTGATTCTTGTTTTTGCCGTAATAGGCAAAAGGACCCTTCTTCTTCTATATGAAATAGATTGTCCAAAAAAGTGATACTGTTTACCTCACACATGGCAAATAAAAAAGCGCTGCTAAAAGAGCGCTTTTCCTGGCATTCAAATTAAAAAGTGTTATAAACGTTTTGGCAGGTGTCTGCTGTCGGTTCATAAAAGCAATGAAGCTTGTAGCGTCCCACAAAGGGCTGATTGTACCATTGAGAAGGACAATTAGCCGGCGGCCTGAAATACCATAAGCTGTACTTGCCCGGCCACTGCTGTTCTCCATTAATGCTCCTCCGCGCCAGGCGCCTTTCCTTTTCCCTCGCACGCTGATAGAAATATCCATGTATCGTGGCTTCAAAGGCATGCGGCTGATAAACCATTTGCGGGATTGTTCGCAATCCTTTAAAATCTGAACAATTGGCCCTGATTCTGTTAATGCCGACATTGCCGACCAGAAGCATTCCTTTAACTCCCTCTCCTTCCCCTTCAGCCCTGAGCAATCGTGCTAAAAGGTCAATATCTGCTGTTGTCGCTTTTACGACTGCCATGATGCAACGCCTCCTGTCTAAACCATTTATATGGATATTTACTAAATGAATGACAGAGGATAAGCAGTTTTTTTATCCCATTTTAACAAGCAATAAAAACCACACAGTCAAAAATGGACATCCGATGTCAATGAGCTCCTTCTTATGGCAGGTATTCGAAAATAAACATATTGTGCCTGCGCATGGAGAAAAAGGAATAAAATTACATCTACATACTTTTTATTTGTTTCTATAGGCATTATGATTAATTTAGGCTCTTTTCTTAAAGATTGTTGTTTTTTTAATTTGTTATGTGAGGCGTTCCCATTGTCAAGTCAGGCTGATTGGAGCGTTAGGTGCGAGACTCCTGCGGGATGAGCAGAACAGGTGAGACCCCCGCAGGCGCAGCCGAGGAGGCTCAACGGCTGCCCCGCGGAAAGCGAGCATCCTGGAACGGAAATCAACCACCTTGTCTCATAGCAACAAAGTTTACGAAAACAGCCTTAATTTAAAACATCTCAATGAAAAGGAGGCGCGGGATGGCGGATTCACGGAGAAAGAAGAAAAAAAAAGAAGAAGAAGAATCCTTTCTTTCTGAATTATTTGGAGAGCTTGTCGGATCACTGATTGAATATGTCATTTTTTGGCCATTTAAGCTGGCTGGAAGGGCTATCGGAAAACTTCTGGGAGGATTTTGGAACTAAAATAAAAAGCCCAACTGGCATATATCCTCCCTTTTTGGCATCCTGCTTAATGGGGTGCCTTTTTTTATCATTCAATATATCTATTTTACGGAGGTTTTCTTTACAAATTAGCCAATAAGATATACTATTATCAAATAATATTAATAGAATATTATAATAATTTTTTCATGTTCCAGAGCGATTTTATTAGACTTGCCTCAGTTAAGTTAAGCTTAAGCTTGATTTTGAACCAATGATGATTTTAGCCGAATATGGTGACTCTTGGAGGAAAAGCAGATTTAGGGAGATCGATTTGAAAAGGCTTACATAATCAAGGATTACGATAGCTATGAATTGATATTAAAACTGGACATGCATCTCTCCTCGTATTAATGTAACACTAATATACTATATTACATAATTGAAAGAAAAGGTGAAGGCTATGAAAAAGAACATCGATGACTCTCTTTTGCAGAGAGGCTTGGAACAAAGGCATATCACCCTTATGTCTTTAGGGGCGGCAATAGGAGTCGGATTGTTTCTCGGTTCGTCATCTGCTATTAAATTGGCAGGTCCGGGAATTCTCTTGTCTTACACTGTCGGCGGAATCATCATTTACCTTATAATGAGGGCCCTTGGCGAAATGGCGGTCAAAAATCCTGTTGCAGGATCCTTCAGCCGTTATGCCCGGGAAACCATCAGCCCGCTTGCAGGTTTTATAACCGGATGGAATTACTGGTTCTTATGGATTGCCACCTGCATGGCTGAAATTACGGCAGTAGGCATTTACATGCAATTCTGGTATCCCGGGACACCTGAATGGGTATGGGCGCTTGCAGCACTTATTTTAATGACACTTATTAATTTCCTGGCAGTCAAGGCATACGGGGAATTGGAATTCTGGTTTTCACTTATTAAAATTGTCACAATCATTTTAATGATAGCCATCGGCCTTGGCATGATTATTTTCGGAATCGGAAATGGCGGACATGCCTTGGGATTCAGTAACCTTTATAAAAATGGCGGATTCTTTCCGCATGGACTGAAAGGAGTGCTTTTATCCTTCCAGATGGTCATGTTTGCTTATCTCGGGGTAGAAATGCTTGGAGTCACGGCGGGCGAAGTAAAAAATCCGAAAAAAGCGATAAGAAAAGCCATCGATACAGTATTCTGGAGAATTCTCATTTTTTACGTGTTCTCACTGACTGTCATTATGTCCATTTATCCCTGGGACGAAATCACTGCCCGCAATAGCCCGTTTGTCTTGACCTTTGAGAAAATCGGCATTCCGGGAGCAGCAGGCATTATTCAGTTTGTTGTACTTACGGCAGCACTTTCCTCCTGCAACAGCGGGATATTCAGTACAGGAAGAATGCTATTTAATCTTGCACAGCAGGGAGAATCGCCAAAAGGCTTCAAACGGACTAATAAAGGCGGCGTTCCGGGCCTTGCTGTCATTGTTTCGTCAGCCGTGCTATTGATCGGGGTATACTTAAATTACATCCTTTCCAAGCATGTGTTCAGCTATGTAACCTCTATTGCGACATTTGGGGCCATCTGGACTTGGGGAACTATTTTGGTCACCCAGATGGTATCAAGGCATAGGATGAGCGCTGAAGAAAAGAAGATGCTTCAGTACAAGATGCCGTTTTACCCTTACTCTTCATATATCTCGCTTGCGTTTTTGCTGTTAGTGACCATATTATTGGGATTCTCAAAAGATACGAGGATTGCTTTAATTATCGGGCCGCTCTGGATCGGGCTTTTAGTAGTCATCTATTATGCGGCCGGACTTAAGAATCGGAGCCATCAGGCAGCAGCAGCAGAAAAGTAATAAGAAGCCCCCGCTTTAATGAGCGGGGGCTTTCTTATTACTTCTTTATCCAGTGCCTAGCCCCTCGAGGTCATAAGGTATGTATGCAGTGAAGGCAAAACTTCTAACCAGCTTTATAGTTTGGCTAGTGCCATATTTTTCGGCAGGACGGTGTTTGTTAATATTAATGTTTCACGCAGTCGGGCCAGATTGTAGGAAGATCCCTCCATGATAGAGGTGTCCAAATATGCCGGGTGGCACATCACTTCAACAAGGGCATTGTCGGATACTTTTTCATGAAGCTTATTAAAGTAATCCTCTGTTGCTCCTTCTCCATAAAAGTCATCTAAAAAGACGTCAGAAAAATAGGATACCCCTTCCTGCCCGTTTCCCGTTTTCCGGAGCGGCAAACCGTATTTCTTTGAAAGCAATTCAGTAACAGGCATGATTTCCTTTGTACCGTGCATATGGTGATGGCTGTCAAGATGGGTGGGCTCTAAACCGGAGGAAAGGAAAGCCTCAATTTGAGCAGACCATTCCCGTTCTATTTCATCCAGTGAAAAGCTGCCCTCTTTTAATAGCTGTGACTGTTTCTTAAAATTACCGTTTTGATCCGTCAAACTCCTCACATCCTTCAGCAGCGGACTGCCGCAGGTTAAGACAAGATGGATGCCTGTCTTTAACGAAGGATGCTCTTTCGCAAGCTGAATGGCATGTTCGGTTCCTTCCATATTCATCATCATTGTCGCAGAATTCACGATGCCAAGAAGGTGACTGTCGAGTATCCCATAATTCACACCTCTTGAGTATCCAAAATCATCTGCATTCACTATTAAATGAATCATTTCCCCACTCCCCGCCGTATAGCTATTCTGCAAAAAAACAGTAACTTTGACAGATATTCTGCACCCGGCAGGCATTTTCCTCCAAGACTCGCATTTTCTTTAAAATGATATACGCATGTATAGCCGTTTTAAACAGACAAAAGACATTCCTTTTTGGGAATGCCTTTAATCAATTATCGTTATTCCGCCATTTTCTTTTCAGAAAAGCAAAAGCGGTTTCTTCCATTGGCCTTGGCAGCATACAGTGCCTGATCTGCTAATTTCAATACCTCTTCAGGGTCTTTTCCATCCAATGGCTAAATAGCCCCGCCAATACTGCATCCTATTTGTATCAACTGGCCTTCAATTATAAACGGCCTATTTAAAACAGAGATGACCTCTTGGGCAAGCTGTCCTGCTTTTTCACGAGGCTGTTTCTGTTCATGCTCTATGGCAGCAACAAATTCATCTCCGCCAAGCCTGCAAAGACAGTCACCCTGCCGCAAGGTTTTTCTTATCCTCACCGCGGCCTGCTTTATTAACAAATCTCCAGTATGATGTCCAAAGCTGTCATTAACCGCCTTGAAACCATCAAGATCAAAGAAAAGAAATGTCAGTGTATGCCCTTTCAGATCCTGCTCTTTCTTTAGTTTTTCCATATAAAGAAGTATGGATATCCTGTTTGGCAGTCCTGTAAGCCCATCACGATAGGCAAGCATCTCCATTTCCCCAAGCTGAGTTTCTTTCTTGCTAAGGGATAACACCATCTCCCGCATTGAAGCGGAGAGGATCTCAATATCTTTTATTCCTTTCATGACAGGAATTTCTATACTATTTCCGGCACTTACCATTTTTGCTGCAGAGGTAAGGGACTGCAGGGGCTTTGATATTCTCCCTGCCATTGCCCAGCTCAATAGGGCGAAGATAACACTTGAAGCTGCACCTAGGAATATAATGAATCTTTGAAGATCTTCAGCCCGGGTAAATGCAGCAGCTTCAGGCTGGCGCACAATGACAGACCAGCCGAGCCCCGAATAGTTCTTGTAACCCTTGCTTTTTGCAAAACCTGTAACATATTTTTTTCCGTCCGGCTAGGTTACAGATTCCCAATTATGCCCAGCTCCCTGCTTGAGGTTCAGCGGTTTGCCTTCCATATTTTTAGGGCCGAGCAGGATAATGTGTTCTTTAGAGCTGATAATGAAAATGTCTATCCCTTTTCTCTTGCCTTGGAGCGGCCTTATGATGTCATTTTTTACTTCTCTTGACCATGTCCAGCTCAGGTGGGCAGCGAGCACACCCTTAAACCTGTTTTGCCTGTCCCTTATCGGTGTGCTGATATCAACAAATTGCAGCGGCTCTCCATTCGGGTTTGGCAATATCTTAGATAAAAGTACGGCGTCATGGACATCACCTATATACGGCTTTTTGACGGCATTTTTGAATACTGGACGTTCCGAGATATCTTTATTCGCCAAAATACGGCCGGTAGCTGCTCTTACTACTCCTTTATCATCCGTAATGCCGACCTAGGAAAATGAAGGGATGCTTTTTTTCAGCTGATTAAGCAAATGCTCATCTCTATAATCTCCGGCATGCTGTTTTTGTGTTAAAAGTTCACTTAGAACTTCCACTTCACTGTATCTCGACCACATAAAGTAATCTAGTTTATCTGCCATCTGAAAGGCAGCCTCATAAAGCGAATTCCCCGCCTCCCCCTTAAGCTGAGAAGTCGTCCTGTTTGAAATGGCACTGCTTAAAATTGCACTAAAAATAAAGATAAGAAAAGCAAAGCTAATAGCAAAAATCGTTCTTAGTTTCATAGACACAGGTACATTTCTCCAATTTCTTTTTTCTAAATCAATTGTCAGCAGACATGCTTCATGGAGCCTGTGCTGTACCTTCCAGGCTCTCTTGGGCATATTTTATTCATTCTTAAAATCTTTCATTTTTAAATGACGGCAAGGAAGTCGGGAAAGCTATTAAAAATTCCGTTCCCTCTCCTATCCCGCTTTGAACCCTGATGCTTCCGTTCAAGGCGCGGATGATTCCATAAGAAACCATCATGCCAAGGCCGGTTCCTTTCGAGCCCTTCGTAGAATAATATGGCTCTCCTAATCTTTTAAGCTGTTCTTTGTTCATTCCGCACCCGGTATCCTTGATCCTAATGTCAATCTGTTTTTCTGAGTAGTTTGTTTCGATGGTCAATTTTCCGCCATTAGGCATTGCCTCAATTGCATTTTTTATCAAATTTAGAAAGCATTGATGAAATTTCTGGCGATTTCCCTGAATGGTCCCCACTACTGCAAATTCAGTAATGATTTCAATTGAAAATTGATTCGCAAGAGGCTGTAAAACGTTTATGACATGCCTTAGCTCTTTTTTTACATTCACCTCTTCCATATATTCAAGCGCAGGTTTGGAAAAGGTCAGATAATCCTGGATGACTCTTTCAGCAGATTTCAATTCATCTTTTACCAGGGAGAGATACTGATTTCTTTTCACTGTGCTCACTGATGATTCCTGAAGAAGCTGTACAAACCCAATTGCTGCGGTTAGCGGGTTCCTGATTTCATGTGATATGGCAGCACCCATTTGTTCAACCGCCTGCAGCTTTTCAGCTTTAATAAGCTGCTGATACATATGCAGATTTTTAATGACAAATTCAATGGAATAAGAAATCATAAATACGCCAAGCGGAGGAACAGCCATGTATGCGAAATACACATCCACCCAATTATAGCGGGGATGAAGGTATCCCAGCGGAACTAAAGTCAAAACACTGATAAGAACAGTAAGTGATACAGAAAAACCTATACGCTTCCTGGGACCCTGTTTCCAAAACCAGGGGTAAAGCTTCCATAAAATCACTGCCAGAGGCACATAGAAGCCAAGAGTAAAATAAAAGCCCTGATTGACTCCGTAAAAGAAGCGGATCAAGATGACAGCCAAAGAAGCAAGCGGCCCAATTCCTAAATAAAGGCCGCCTATCACTATAGGGACCTCTCTTAAATCAAACAGGATGTTTGGTGCTGCTTCATACGAAAAATACAAGCACATCCACAGGGATGCAATGAACCAAATAATAGCAGACGACTTCGAAAAGGGCATTTCCCTTCTCCTATCTGACCAAATCAAGTAAATGAACAAAAAAATAAATAATATCACAAGCGTAAAGAAAAAATGCTTTGTCATTTCCATTCTGATCACCGCCTAAAGAGGTTCTTATGGAAAAATTCTACAGGTTTTTTCAATCTAGGACAATCCTATAATAGGTTATGTCGAATAATATTTTTTCCGCCATGATTGGCGAAGCAAATTCTTCTGCTGCAGTTTTAACAGCAATCATGATGAAAAACATAAAAAATACTCTTTCTTTGCTGAATGGAAACTTGTTTTGTCGCCTTGGAAGGAACTTGAAGGTTCTTAGAGAACTAAATGTTCTAAGGAGGGATCTTATGAATACAGTTGCAGCAGCAGAGTTATTAGGAGTTTCACCAAGGACCATCCAGCGCTGGGTGAAGCAGTTTAATCTCAAGATGGAGAAAAACGAACTGGGGCATTATTCGTTTACCGAGGAGAACATTAATCAATTAAGAGAAATACACGCTCAATCAGCAAATCCTGTTTCCCCTGCTGATCATAAAGATAACGAAAAGCCTAGAAGAAAAGGAAAAATTGAAGCATCTGAAGAAAGCCGCATTGCTGAAAATCTTATGGCCCGGTTCAATGAAATGGAATCAAGGCTCGAATCAAAGGCAGATTCTGTAGTCACTTATCAAATACTCCAGCATCGGCGGGAAATAGAAGATTTGCAAAGCCAGATCAAAGCACTGACTAAACGCCTGGAAAAAGCTGAAAATGCTGAAAAAGGCACTTCTGCATCATCCGCTGGGGATATGGCCATTTTTGACAGCGGCAGCCCGCAGAAGAAACAAAAAAAGAAAAAGCTGCTTAGCACCCTATTCAGCTTTTGAAAGCACAGCCCTTTTATAGTGCTGTGCTTTCCCCTTTCATTAACGCATTGGCTTCAGCATTTTTTTCCTATATAAAGCAAATGTGATGAAATGCCTAATATATACGGATCTGATGCTTTTTCTACAATCAATCTTCTAACCTTGCTTAATTCTTCCTGTCCTGCCTGCTCCCAATAATTCCAGCTTTCCTGACTGAGGGCTGCACCAACGTTGGACCCAATCAGTTCCAAGGTCTGAAAACCATTGGACTCCATAAACGGCTTTATTTCCTCCAGTTCAAAATAATAAACTCCTGTGAATCGTCCTGAATCAGCATGATTGAACAATCCGGTCGAATTAAACTCGTTAATGGAATCCATCGTGTGATTTGGCTTCCATGAAAGCGGATTTTGCAGGGAAGTAATCAAATGGCGAACCCTTGACATGCATGCCACAAAGACAATTCCGTCTTTTTTCGTGACTCTGTGAAGCTCACGGACAGCCTGGATTCTGTCCTGTTCCTTCTGCAAATGATATAGCGGGCCAAGCATAAGTGATGCATGATAAGTATTTTCAGGCAAGCCTGTTAACTGTCTGGCATCTCTTGCATAAAACCCTTCAAACTGATGTAATACATTCTGTTCCTTCGCTTTTTCCTGTGCAGTCTCTACCATCTTGGGAGTCAGATCGGTTAAAGTTACCCTGTATCCCTCACCCGCAAGCTTAAGTGCATATTTCCCTGGCCCGGCCCCATTATCCAGCACCCGTCCCTTTTTAAGCAGGTGCTTTTTTATATAGTGCCAATTAACCTGGAACTCCAGAGGTTCCCTGTCAAGGCGCCCCCACTCATCATAATTACTATAATAGGAAATTACGTTATCTGTTATATCCATTTTCATCCTCCCCTAATTGTGAGCATTGTTTGCATATAATGGTATTCTGCTAAATAAATGGATATCCTTTATTTCCTTATATTTCCAATATTATTTTTGCTTCGATTTTCTTGTTTTGACCAATTTTTGAGGAGGCTGCTTTCTGATCCATTTTATATACTTTTTAATTTCCTCATCATCCTGCAGTAATCCAATGGTATACATCCGTACAGCCAATTCTTTATTTGAATACATAGCATGTATTTGTTTGTGGCAGGGTTTGCACAATAAAGCCGTTGGCAGATGGCTTCCCCCTTCTTCCCTTGGTGTTAAGTGATGAATGGTCAGTTCTGTATGATTCCTTCCGCATAATTCACACTTGCCGTTCAAATTCCATCATCCCTCTCCGTGAATTATTAAGTGAAACCTCCATCATGGAGGGAATCATCTCATCACTGCTTCAGATCCTTCGAATAACACTGTCTTGACGCTATCTTAACTGCCATGAAGCAGGAAAAGGTATATGCAGGTATACCATGAGTATTGCCCTCATCCTTTACTTAATGCCTGTAAGAGGAATGGCTCTATCCTAAAGCCCTATTCTGATAAGATGCCCATCTGCTCATAGTAATGAAAAATTGACTTAGGGCAGCTCCTTCTCTACTATCTTAATGAATGGCTCTGTTAAACCTGCCTGCTGATCTATGCTTAAGGCGCTCTTTCACCAGGCAGTTCTTCTCTTGCATCTGCCGTGTCTTCCTTAACCCGCTTTCACGCAGTCTGCACCTATCGAACTAATCATCATTATTACTTCATATACAACTGAGCTTAACAGAGCATAATGAATAAAAGTTTTGGAGGAACGGCCCGTATGAGTCAGTCACTACTGCAAATGAACACGATCTTTATCAGTATTTTAATAGAAGCACTGCCATTCATCTTATTGGGAGTCTTAGTTTCCGGTGTGATACAGATTTTCGTCACCGAAGAAATGATTGCAAAAATCATACCAAAAAACCGTATTTTATCTGTTATTGTATCCACCCTGCTTGGAGCTCTGTTTCCAGCATGCGAATGCGGCATTGTTCCGATTGCAAGACGCTTAATATCCAAAGGAGTGCCGCTTCATGCAGCGATCGGCTTTATGCTGACAGGTCCTGTCATTAATCCCATCGTCCTTTTTTCCACCTTCATTGCCTTTGGAAACAACTGGAAAATGGTGCTGTACCGCGGAGGCATTTCCTTTTTGGTTGCATTGATTGTCGGACTTATTATTTCTTATCAATTCAAACAGCCCCAATTGAAACATGAACATGTATCCCATGTTCATATGGATACCTTTAAGTCTAAGCTTATGGCGATGCTCAAGCACTCTATTGAAGAGTTTTTCTCGGTAGGAAAATACCTCATCATAGGGGCACTGATTGCCGCAGCCGTCCAGACGTTCCTTAAAACATCTGTACTGCTTGATATTGGGCAGGGCCGGGTATCCGGCAACATGGTCATGATGGCCATGGCCTATGTGCTGTCTCTTTGCTCTGAAGCGGACGCCTTTGTTGCCAGCTCATTCAGGAGCACCTTCTCCACAGGCTCGCTGGTAGCCTTCCTTGTGTTCGGTCCCATGCTCGACATTAAAAATACCATTATGCTTCTCGGCACCTTCAAAGTGAAATTTGTCCTTTATCTGACGCTGTACATCATCCTTTCAGTCCTTGGCCTTACTTTATTGTTTAAATTTTAACGAGGTGTTTTTTATGATTCGGTTACTTATCTTAATTGGCTTTACTTTTTTATTCATGCATTTGCATGCCTCTGGAAATATTTCGAAATATATTAACATGAAATATGCCTATATCTCGGAAACAGCCATCTACATTTTGGCTATTTTCACCTTGATCGGATTATATCTATATGTAAAAGAAGATGACAAAAAAACGTGCAGTGATGATTGTCATTGCGGCAGCGATCATACCCATGAAAGCAAAGGCTGGAAGAAATACCTGACATATATATTATTTCTGATTCCAGTTTTCACAGGGCTTTTCCTTCCTGTTGCAACGATGGATTCAAATATCGTCGCAAAAAAGGGATTCCATTTCCCTGTCTATAATGACACAGACCAGTACAGCCAGCATCAATTTCTCCAGCCCAATACCAGTCTTTACTATGGGACAGACGATTATCAGACCCTTATGGACCGTTCATTGAAAAAGCTTGATAAAAAGGAAAAGCTTGAATTGAATGACAGCAACTATCTGACTGATCTTGAAACCATCTATAATTATCCTGGGGATTTCACGGGCAAGACCGTTAAACTGATTGGTTTTGCCTACCATGCTGAGGATGTGGCAAAAAATCAGATCTTCCTGTTCCGATTTGGTATCATACATTGTGTTGCCGATTCGGGCGTGTTCGGTATGCTGGTCGATCTCCCTGAAAACATAAAAACCAAAAATGATGATTGGCTATCTGTCACAGGTGAATTAGATACCGTATATTATCAGCCATTTAAAAAAACAATCCCTATTCTTAAGGTAAAGTCCGTCCAGACAATCTCAAAGCCGGATGATCCTTATGTGTACAGAAAATATTAATACTATGAAAGGGAGGCAGGTACAATGCTTACAATGATGCTTCAGGAGCAGTTCGAGCAGCACCGCGACACAGAACAGGCTGTGCCGATGAGCAAATATATGAAAAACCTGTTCCCTTTTTTAGGAATTAAAACTCCACTGAGAAACGAACTAACCAGACAATTTTACTCTGAAACAGAAATATTAATGAAACCCTTTCTTCCCGAGCTTGTTCTTGAGCTTTGGGAAAAATCTGAGCGTGAATATCAATATGCGGCACTGGACTATATCAGCAAAAAGCTGAACGTGCTGTCAAAAGAACATTTCCCCCTTCTAGAACAGCTTATTACAGAAAAATCCTGGTGGGATACAGTAGATGCGCTGGCAGCAAAGCCTGTTGGAAAATTGGCTATCCATTATCCGGAACTGATTGCTGAGCACCTAGATGAGTGGAGCACCTCCGATCATCTTTGGCGCAAGCGGACTTCCATTCTTTTTCAGCTAAAATATAAACATCAAACAAACGAAGAACTGCTTTACAGGTATATTCTGCAAAATGCAAACAGCAGGGAATTCTTCATTCAAAAAGCTATAGGATGGGCACTGCGCGAGTATTCCAAAACAGCACCTGACTCAGTAAGACAATTTATCAGTACCCATACATTGGCCATGTTAAGCATACGCGAGGGCAGCAAATATCTATAGCCGAGAATGGCCTGCACTCCATCATGGGAAAGGGAAGACACCAAATGGTGCCTTCCCTTTCCTTATGCTATGGTTTCAATGTCAAAATATCCCCCTTAGGGTTATTAAGAATTGTCTTATGATACCTTCCATTTGCCCAGTCATCCATTTGGTCATGATACCATCTGGATTTTACATTTCCTGATTGTCCAGGCCCGACAAGATGATAGGCTTCGTCCATGCGGCTAAGATCTATTACAAATCGCCAGGAGCCCCCATGGTTCACTATTCCTTCCTCTGTAAATGCAGCAGCCTGGACAGTGACACTGCTTCCCCCAACAGGAATGGGAGCTTCCCTGTTGAATAATAAATTCAGCGGAGCGACACTTGAGAGGGGATGGGTAAATTGAATTTGATGATAGTCTCCCCATTTCCAATCCTCCATTTTCTCCCCTTGCAGTTTTCCAGCCTGTTTTATTGTCTTTTCAAGGGACTGCTCCAAAACTTTTTCCAATCCTCCCGCTTCCGTCACCCATGGGCCCGGCTTTCCTTCAAGACCTCTTCTCAGCAATTCATCTACTGCCTGTTTTTTGCCTTTAAAAAGCTTTAACGTATCTTCAGGTATTTGCTTTGACAGCAGCACATCTGATATATTCTGCATCCACAAGTTAAAAATCAGCGGAGCAGGGGAATCCTTCGAGTCTATAAAATTCCAATCTTTTAAAATCTCCAGTGCCTGCTTATCCCTGCTGCTTTTAATATGTTTAAGTTCATGACTAAATTGCGGAACATACTCCCTTGCCTGCAGATTCATTTGATCCATCTGCAGATTTTCCATATCCTTCACAGTCAGGTGATCGTTCGCTTTCAGCACTTCCTGTATGCGCATTTGCCTGTACGGCTGGGCCCAGTTATTTGAGATATGATACGGATAGTCATCGGAAATCACTTTATTGTTAGCAGTTGAAATGAAGCCTTCACTTGGATTAACCGTTTTTGGCAGTTCATCGAATGGAATATAACCCTTCCACTCATACTCATCCGTCCAGCCGGGAACCGGAAGCATGCTGTCTCCTTTTTTCCGGATGGGAATTTTTCCATTTGCCTTATAAGCTATTGTCCCGTCTTTTGAGGCAAATACAAAGTTTTGGGCCGGTGTCTCAAATTTCAGCAGTGCCTCCTCAAAGCTGTTCCAGTCCTTCGCTTTATTCATTTTCAGGACTGCTTCCAATTCAGAGGAAGGATCTAATGCGGTCCATCTAAGTGCCAGAACCGTATTCTTTCCGCTTTCGCCTGCAAATTCGGATATGACTGGCCCATGCCGTGTCACCGTTACCTTATAGTCGATTGTTTTTTTATTTTTTACTTTTATTGGCTCGCTGACAATAGATGCCTTTTCCCATTTCCCCTTATAGTAAAATTCATTCTTTTGCACCGGATTTCTTCTTTCTATATACAGGTCCTGGACATCAGGGCCTGTGTTGGTGACTCCCCAGGCAATATTCTTATTATGCCCAAGGATTATTCCTGGAACGCCCGCAAATATGACACCGCTTACATTTACACTTGGGGCTTCCAGATGCATTTGATACCATATTGAAGGAGTTGCAAGTCCCAGATGAGGATCATCCGAAAGAAGAGGTTTTTTGGATGCCGTTTTTTGGCCGCTGACTACCCAGTTATTGCTTCCGTTGTATTCGAATGGAGTAACTGCATGTGCAAAGCTTTTTTCAATATTCAATTCTGATTTCCCGATTATATAGGGCGCGCTTCTTGGATAGCCAGGAAAAAGATCATATGCTTTATTCTTTGGGAAAGTCTGGAGCAAATATTGCCTAAAGGCCTGATCCTCCCAGTTTCCGCCTAAATCAAACGCCATATATTTTCCGATTGTGAGGCAATCTGCAGGCGTCCAGGGTTCTGGCTTATATCCAAGCAGCTTAAATTCAACCGGCCATTTCCCGTTTTTCTTCAGTTCTTTAATATAAGCATTGACTCCTTCTGAAAAGGATTGAAGAGCTTCCTTTCCTTTTGGGGAATATTGCTTATAAGATGATTCGGCAGCCCTTCTTAATCCCAGCGTGCGGAAAAACTTATCATTTTCTGCAGTTTTGTCGCCAATCACCTCGCTCAGCCTGCCTGAAGCCTGCCTCCTGCTCAAATCCATTTGAAACAATCTGTCCTGTGCCTGTATGTAGCCCTGTGCCATAAACAAATCATGTTCATTTTTTGCTTTAAGATGCGGGACACCGCTTGAATCTCTAACGACAGTTACAGGCCCCAAAAGGCCCTGCAGCCCAATTTCTCCATTTGTTACAGGCAGTGAACGGGCGAGATAAAAATTCGCGCCGGCAAATGCGGCGAGCAGCAGCACTGCCGCTATGCCCAGTACCCATAAAAGCCGTTTTCCTCTCTTTTTCTTCGTTTTTATCTGAGGTACAGCAGTATCAGCCATTTAAGTCCCTTCTTTCCACTTTTCAAATTCCCGCATTATCGTCTGCGATTAAACCTGAATGAAGATTGCCCTAAGCGATCCATTCAACTGGCCGCCAGCCAAAATGGGGCTGCGTGACTTCACTGCAGACGCATGTCTATTATATTCTCTGTTACCGTTCTTATTTCCTATTTTTACTATCCTGTTTTTTTGAAATCAAAAAAAAGCAAAGACATCAAGTCCCTGCTTTTTCTGCTTATTCACCATCCAGCTGATAGTTCTTTAAGGCGGCAGTCAAACTGGAGTAGACAGCAATATTGTCCAAGTTTATTTCCAGTTCTTCAATCTTCTCTTTTATTTGCTTGCTAATGCCTATAAAAGCTGTTTCCACTTTTATCTTTTCCAGCATAATAGACAGCTGGAAAATTTGCTGCATAGAATCATCCGCATCGGTTAACCCTGAAAAATCAATGAAGAGCAGACTGACCTTTTTGGATGCGCAGTGGGCGATAATATGTTCTTTTATCACCTTGGCCCTCTTCGTATTCATTTCTCCGAACAGCGGCATTAAATATGCCGCAGAAGAAATCGGTATGATTGGTACGGTAAGAGAATAAATAATTGTATTCTGCGCATCGATTTTATTGGAGCTCTCTTTCTGGAAAAAGCCTAAAAGCGCTTCGGTAATTTCATCAAAAGCTATATATACAAGATCGCTCCATAGCATAATTTCCTGATTGGAAATTCTGCCGGAATTCATTTCCACGAATTCACCAATGGCCTCCCAATATATTCCCCTGAGCTTTTTCACCTGATATGCCAGCTCAGAAATCGAAGAATCCTTATTTCCATGCTTGGCCACCTGTTCAATCCAATCCTGCAAAGATGAAAAAAACAGCCCTCTATCCACTAAAAAGACCTTATGCAAATGGATGATGAACAGCTGGCTCTGCACCCGCAGTTCATCCAGCCTGACTGAATCAGGCGAAGTAAACAATGAATCAAAATGATGATTAAATGTTTCAATCCACCGGTCTGCAATATCCGTTGAACGATCCAATAAAAAGTTATATAATTCCTTATTATTTTGCATCCTACCATCCCCAATATTAAAGCAAAAGCAAGGAGAGAAAAAGCTGCCCGGCTTTCCTTTCTTTATGTCCAGCTTAATCAAGCAGTTTATACCTTACTCCCCTTTTATTTTTCCCAAATAAAAAGAAAAGCAAAACATTATTTCTTACTATCAATGCGTCAGGAGTGCCTGAAGACGATTCTCCTATTTGGCCAGTTCAGCAAAGGATATCCCTTTTTCACTAAACAAATCATACATTGCCTGCCTGAAGCTGCCAAATGTTTTCACATCATTAACAAGACCCTGTTCTACGATTTTTCTAGCCGCACCAGGAGAAAACCCTGCAAATCTCGGTTCAGTTCCTATCAATTTCAATGATTTCACCAGCTGATCCAGAAGATGAAATGTAAAGGCATCCACATCCTCCGTCTGCCCGGAAAAGTCTAGAATAATATACTCAGCATTATTCTCAGAACAGCTGCTGAGCACATTCATCTGGATGGCTTCCATCCGGGACGCATCAATCCTGCCAATGAAAGGGACCAGCAGTGTGCCTTCTAAGACAGTCTGGACAACAGGAGCAGAAAGTTCTTCTATTAACATTTTATTCTCTTTAATTTGCAGTGCCGCATCATCCGCTGCTGCTGCATTTTCCTTAAAGCTTGCAATATAGCATTCGCTAATGCTGATTATGGATGCATCAAGCACTTGATCTACAATGGAAGCTGCCTGAAGCAGCGCACTTGCAGATAACCGCTCCTGATTTACTTCCTCCTCGAAAAAATCCCAAAAGGCTTGTCGGGCCTTCTTCGTGTTTTCCAGTGCGGATTCAAGAGTATACCCGGAAGAAATGAGTATCACCCCAATTTCCTTTGCTTTTATTTTCATTTTATCAATGGCTGTACCCGGGTCTCCTGACAATGCTTCGGCATGGATCCCGATAAGCTCGCTTCTGATTTTGACCATATCATTCCCCGAAATTTGTGAGCCTTCATATTCCGCGCCCAGCTTTTCAGCCATTTTGACTTTTACGGCGCTTAATCTTATTCCTATATTTTCTATACTTTTCATAGAATCCTCCAGATTGTTATATCTATATACCCAAAACCATCACTTTATATGTAAAAACATTACACTTTGTTTCTGAAAAACGCCACTATATTAGTTTTATAGATAGAATTTATCTCATTTTCTCCCGATGGCAGAAAAATTATTGTTTACAAACCAGTATGAAGCGGGAATACCAGCATTAATATAAAAAGGAGGGTGATTAAAAATGGATGAACTTAAAAAGGGCTTAATTAACCGCTTTGAAGGTGATTACGGAATTGTGGAAATAGACGGTGAAACCGAAGGCATCCCAAAAAATCTTTTTCCAGCCAATGCGAAACCTGGAGATTCTGTAGAAATTTTCGGAACGATGATTACGATTATTGAAAATGAAACCGAAAAGCTGAAATTCGAAATGGAAGAAATCATTGGCGGCATATAATTCATGTTTATCAACAGCCTTACCGGGTATGGAAATACTACATGATGCATACATCCGGGAGGGATTAGATGAGCGAAAACAGAAGAGACTATGAAGCCGAGAATATGACTGATTTGGTCAGGCTGATCAATTCAAAAAACAACGCGGGAAGAATCAAAAAAATTCTAACCGAGCATAAACAAAAAAAAGAAGCCTCTAAAAAGAGAGGCTGAATATAAAAGCAGCCTGGCCCCCCTTTTAAGGGGGCTAATTGCTATTTCTGGCCAGCCAATATGATAAGGTATATGACCATTATCACCAAAACACCTGAAATACCGGCGCCAATTATAGAAAACCATCTGCCTTTTCTATCTTTTTCCCTGAAGATTCCCGTTACGCATAAAAAACAGGAAAGATAGGCAAGCAGCAAGAAAACCAGCCCTATCGCTCCGTATACCAGCATTGGCAGGGAGAACTTCAGCCGGACCAGCGCATATAGCGCAGACCCGGTTAAAAGGGCGGCCACACTCATATAAAAACCCGCAATACCTTTTTGCACTACCCAAACACCCCATGAAACCAGTCTGATAGTATCATAACATCTTTTTGGGGCCCTGGATGCTGTATTTTTTTTTGACCAGCTGCTTACTATTATGTATTTAGCATAACTGCCGCTACTTTTTTCTTTGTATATCGGTCACATGATTTCCCTTATAGTCAATATAAACTGTATCCCCTACCCGATAATCCAGATATCGGCCGCAATCGATTTCCAGTGTTTTTCCGTTACTGAACTCCATCGCACATGAATTGCCTTCCGCTGTTTTGGAAACATTGATTACTTTTTTCGTTTTAAATCCCACAGCTTTTCCGTTTGCATATTCCGGATAATATTTTTCATTGATCCGCACCTTTTCCATATTGGAAGAATCCTGAAAAAATACAAAAAGTAAAATGGCCAGCATACCAGTTAATCCTGCGAGTACAGATGATTTATATTTCAATTTATCTATTAACCTCTCTTCTTTTCAAAATGGTGCTCTCTATGTATTTATCCCATTTGAGAAAATATATTCATAAACTGCAAAAAATATGACAGAGAGTTTTAGATTAATAAAAGAAGATCCCCCGGAGCCTGCATAGATGACTCAGCCATCTTCCCGCAAAAAGGCATTTTCTGTTTTACCGATGAATAGTGCCAAAACAAAGGCTGCAGCAAGCAAAATGCCAGCCGCACCGATTACACCGCCCCATCCATAGCTGTGAAGGAACACACCCCCTGCAGCACCTATTAAGCTCGACCCCGCATAGTAAAATAGCAGATAAAGAGACGAAGCCTGTGCTTTTTCGTTTTTATTTGCCAAGATTCCAACCCAGCTGCTTGCGATAGAATGGGAACCAAAAAAACCGAATGTAAAAGCAGTTAGCCCAGCAATTTTCATCACCATGCTTCCGCTTAATGTCAATGCACCTCCGGCTATCATTAAAAGTATTCCTGCAGAAATGACTTTCGTGCGGTCCATCCGATCAGCAAGCTTTCCCATCCAGGCAGAACTGAAGGTGCCTGCGAGATAAATGATAAAAATAAACCCGACTAGGGTCTGCGACAAGTTATATGGAGGTTCCATAAGCGGAATTCCGGCATAATTAAATATAGCCACAAATGAACCCATCAATAAAAAACCGATGGCATAGAGGAACAGAAGCCCTCTATTTTTCAAATTATGAATCAGCGAACTTCTTATGCTTCTGAGAGATATCGGGTTTGCTAAGATATGTTTTGAGGGCGGCAGCATTCTCCAAAAGGCCATGCTGATCAGCAGGCTTAAAGCCCCCAGACAGCCTATTGCAATATTCCAGTTCAGAAAATCCGATAATGAACCCACAATCAGCCTGCCGGCAAGTCCGCCAATGCTTGATCCGCTGACATAAATCCCTATAACATAGCCAAGGCTTTTCGGATGGAATTCCTCAGTAATATAAGCCATGGCAATGGAGGGAAATCCGGCTAATGCCGCTCCCTGTATAGCACGGATGGCAAGGAGCAGGGGAAGGCTATGGACAAAGCCGACACTGATTGAACATAAAGCTGAAAAAGTCAATGCAGCACCCATGATCGGTTTTCGGTCACCAGCCCCAGAAAAAATTGAGATAATGAACAAACATATGGCGAGCATGCCAGTGGAAAAAGAAAGGGCAAGACTGGCATTTGCCGGCAGTACATGAAATTGCTCCGCTATGACCGGAATCACCGGCTGTGTACTGTATAAATCCGCAAATGTTACAAAGCTTCCAAAAAACAAAGCCAGGATGGTTTTCCTGTAAAGCTTTCCTGAGGGTGATATATATTCCATATCCATTCAGACCTTTCAAATAAAAATTGTTCTTTATCTTAATCCTTTTCAGTGTGTGTGTCCAATGTACGGACTTCAGCGATTTTTAAATAAGGTCCTCTTTTTAAAAAAACTCCTGCTCTTTCGCACTAAATTAAACGGCACGCGCACGGAAAACCAAAAAGCTTCATCATAAAATTATGATGAAGCTTTTTTATTAACGCTGATTAAGATGGCTGTGTTTTTTACCGTAAAAGAGATAAACAGCAAGCCCTGCGATCAGCCATATGAGAAAGGATATCCAGGTAATCGCTGGAAGGCTTAATGTTAAATACACACAAAACAAGGCGCTGATTGCAGGTAAAACCGGCACGAAGGGAACCCGGAAGGATGCTTTGATTTCAGGATGCTTTACCCTAAGGACGATAATTGCTATTGATACTAGTGTAAAGGCAGCAAGAGTGCCCATGTTCACCAGGTGTGCAAGGGTCGTCAGATCGACAAATCCTGCAATAGCTGCAGCAACAATGCCAGTCAGCCATGTATTTGAGAAAGGAGTTTTGTACTTTTTATGGACCACAGACAAACGCTTGGGAAGAAGTCCGTCACGGCTCATTGAATAAGATAACCTTACCTGGGCATAAATCAGTGCAAGCAATACAGTCGTAATTCCTGCAACAGCCCCTACTGAAATAATACCCGCCATCTGATCCTGGCCGACAGCTTTTAATGCAAAGGAGACAGGATCACCGACATTTAATTTTGTATAGGGCACCATCCCTGTCAGGATAAGGGAAACAACCATGTATAAAAACGTACAGATACCAAGGGAAGCAATGATTCCAATCGGCATATTTTTTTTGGGATTTTTCACTTCTTCAGATGCCGTAGCGATGACATCAAATCCTATATAAGAAAAGAAAACTGTTGCAGCACTTGTAACAATCCCTTTGAAGCCGAACGGCGCGAATGGGGTCCAGTTCTCAGGTTTGACATAACCAGCCCCCGCAGCAATGAACGCCAGGATGACGGAAAGTTTTATAAATACCATTACATTATTAAATCTTGTACTCTCTTTGACACCTCTGCTTACTAGTGCTGTAATCAGCAAGATAATAATAACCGCCGGAAGGTTAATGATTGCTCCCTTCCCTGTCCCGGGTGCCTGGGTTAATATATCTGGTATGTATATGCCAAAACCGGCAATCAGCGACTGAAAATAAGAGGACCAGCCAGTAGCCACGGCAGACACAGCCAAAACATATTCGAGCATGAGGTCCCATCCGATCAGGAAGGCAAAAATTTCACCCAGGGTAGCGTATGTATAGGTATACACACTCCCTGACACCGGAACAGCCGACGAAAACTCGGCATAGCACAAAGCAGCCAGGGCGCAGGCAACACCGGCGATAATAAATGAGATAAGCAGCGCAGGACCTGCACTTTTTGCAGCGACCACTCCTGTAATTACGAAGATGCCTGTCCCGATTACGCAGCCTACGCCCAAAAAGATTAAGTCCAGCAGACCTAACGAACGGTTCAATTTTTTCACTTGGCTTTTTGCCACCAAGTCAGGAATTGAGACTTTACGGAAGATTGAGTTCATATAATTCTCCTTGAAAGCTAATTTAGTTAAGAGATTGAATTGTCTAAATATTTTAATTTCTTAACAGTTCAATATTTAAAGGATATTGTCGTTCTATGTCGAAGTCAAGACTTTTATCGTAAAATAATATAATAAGGCCTTTTTTATCAAAAAAAAACCAATAACTTACTAAAAAGCGGAAGCGCCTTGATCAGCCCGTGCAGCAAATAGGGTTTTGACCTTAGAGGCGCTTTTTGCCTCTCAGGGCAAAACATCTAACAAGGAACGAAGGCTAATTACTCTGCCTCCTGCAGAAACGCCTTCATGACCTGCATCGTGCAGGCCTCAGCGGGCTAGGCGCTGGAGCTGGATTACCAAAAAGTGCAGGCAAAGTACGCTCCTAATATCTTACCTTTTAAATCATCTTTTCAAACAACCGCAGGTTTAAGCCCACCTTAAGCAGCCATAAGCTTCAGGGTAAGAATTCCCTTGCATAACCAAAAATCCCGTCCTTGCAAAAGAGACGGGGCTGCCCGCAATTTATTAGTTTCTTTCAGAAAGGAAATCCGCCGGCAAAGCGGGACCCGGCTGCCCCCCGTTCCGTATGCCATTTTCTTTATAAGTGTAATTTCAAAGACAAGGGAATAGAGTAATAACTAATGTATACAAGGAGGATGACATATGAAGAATGTATGTATATTTGCCCACAGAGGTTCCAAAGGGACACATCCTGAAAATACCCTCTCAGCATTCGAAGCGGCTTTGAGAAGCGGTGCAGACGGCATTGAGCTTGATGTCCACCTGACCAAAGACGGTAAATTGGCAGTCATCCACGACGAAACTCTGGAACGGACTACCACTCTGTCAGGCTATGTAGCGGACTATACGGCCGAAGAGCTGAAAATGGGTGATGCAGGCATAAAGTTTTCTCCTTCTTTTAAAAATGAAAAAATCCCGCTGCTTGAGGAAGTGTTTCAATGGGCAAAAGACACCTCTCTTATCATAAACGTGGAGCTGAAAAATGATAAATTACCATACGCAGGATTAGAGAAAAAGGTTATAGAGCTTATACGCGGGTACTCCTATGAAAAGAGGATTATCCTTTCTTCCTTCAACCATAAATCTATCGGCATAGCCCAAAAAATAGCTCCTGAAATTGAAAGTGCCCTTTTATTTGAAAAATTTCCCGTTAATTTTGAAGAATTGCTTAAAGCTAATCAAGGAGCAGCTTTTCATCCGGCACTGGCCGGCTTCACTAAGGAACACGCATTAAAGGCGAAGGCTCTAGGATGCAAGGTCCGCCCTTATACAGCGAATTCAGAGTGTGATATTATCCATATTCTTGAACTGGGTGTTGAGGGACTGTTCACCGATTTCCCTGCAAGGGCCATCGAGCTTGCATATGAATTCCAGGAGAGCAAGAAGTAATTCATTTACTTGCGTCAGCTGCCATTTCAAAGATTTCACAGTAATATGTCCGATACATAATCAGACTCATTCAAGCTGTTTTTTCCTTTAATAACATTAATTGAATTTCCCGACATAAAATGATTATAGCGTACCCAAACAAAAATGACTTTTAATCATATGGCGAACGTGATCAATTAGGAGGGAAGAGGATGCAAATACATGTGGTTGCTTCTAATGAAACTCTGTCAAGCATTGCCCAGGCGTATGGAACCACTGCACAAAGCATCGCAGAATCAAATAGAGTGCCAAATCCTGATCGTCTGGTTATCGGGCAAACACTTGTTATACCGATCACCGGCCGCTTTTATTTCGTCAAAACCGGTGATACGCTTTGGAGCATATCGAGGAAATTTGGAATTTCATATGAAGAGCTTGCCAGAATTAATGGAATTCCGGTCAATCAGCCGCTTTCCTCCGGCTATCGCCTGTATATTCCGCCTATGCCAAAAACGGAGCGGGAATTCAATGGTTATGTGGAGCCTCTCGGAACAAGTGTTACACAAGCACTGGAAAACAGCGCAGTAGAGGCAGCACCTTACTTAACCTACCTGGCTCCCTTCAGTTTTCAGGCACAGCGGGACGGCAGTTTAAAAGCCCCCCCTCTTAATAATTTTGAAAGCATTGCGAGAAATAATCGAAATGTGCTGATGATGGTGATAAACAACCAGGAAAATGGCCAATTCAGCGATGAACTGGGCAGAATTCTGTTGACAAACCCTGCTATACAGGCTGCATTTCTGAACAATGTAGTAAGAACTGCCAAGCAATATGGTTTTAGGGATATTCATTTTGATTTTGAATACTTAAGACCTGCTGATAAGGAAGCCTACAACCAATTCTTGCGGACCGCGAAGGCGAGATTCAGCCAGGAAGGCTGGCTGTTGTCTACAGCGTTAGCTCCCAAGACGAGTGCAGCTCAAAAAGGAAAATGGTATGAAGCACACGATTATAAAGCACACGGTCAGATTGTTGATTTCGTCATCATCATGACCTATGAATGGGGCTACAGCGGCGGGCCTGCTCAGGCCGTTTCACCAATAGGGCCGGTCAGGAAGGTTCTCGAATATGCCATTACCGAAATTCCCCCATCCAAAATAATAATGGGCCAAAATTTATATGGGTATGACTGGACACTTCCCTTCGTCCAGGGATCACAAGCAAAGGCACTGAGCCCGCAGGCAGCCATTCTGCTTGCCGGAAGAAATAATGTACCCATTGAATATAGCAAAACTGCCCAGGCCCCGCATTTCAGCTATACGGACACACAGGGAAAGAAGCATGAAGTATGGTTTGAGGATGCCCGGTCCATCCAGGCTAAATTCGATTTAATGAAAACATTGGGTCTCCGCGGAATGAGCTATTGGAAGCTTGGACTGCCTTTTCCGCAAAATTGGCTTTTGATCAGTGATAATTTCAATGTAAGAAAGCGGAGCTAGTTATCGATATATCAAGCAAAAAAGCTGTCTCGGGCAGAAAGCATACCGGACAGCTTATCATTTTCAGGCTAGCGGCAGCTTCATTGTAACTACAGTGCCTTTACCCACTTCAGAATCAAAGGACAAATAACCGCCAATTTTGTGAACTTGTTCAAATGCCACATGCAGGCCATTTCCAGCAAATTTGCTTCCGCTCAGTCCATTGCTTCTCGCTATGTCACGCAGAACGTCCCTGGTCATCCCGATTCCCGAGTCTATTACCCGTAACTTCACGTGATTTCTCGATCTTTCGGCTTCAATTAATACCCTTCCTCCTTTAGAAGTGGCATCAATGGCATTTTTCAGGATATTCAAAATCGCTTGCTTGAATGGTATCTTATCTCCAGTAAGTTCTATATTCTGGTTCAATGAATAAGTAACTGTAACGCCTTTTGTATGGGAGTAGGGAGATGTAATTTCCACAATCTCTTCTATAGCCGGAAGCAGGAAAAAACCGGATTTCGTTCCATTTTCATTACTCGAATAAGATTGATAGCCTGAAAGAACGCGCTGTGCCTCCTCAAGCTGGTTCAAAGCAAGTTTATGATGCCCGGCACTTGATGCATCAGCAGTATTTAGCTGAATTTTCTCCAGACTTTCCTTTACATTCCCCAATGGCTTTTTCAGTTCATACGAAAAGAGAACAAACATTTCATTGACCATATGCGCCTTTTCTGTTTGATGAAAGGTTTCTCTTAGACTGGTTAACCGGATGATATTTTCCGAAAAGTAAATGAAAAGCAGCATCGATAATATATAGCTTGCACCCATAAGAAGAAAAACATTAGTTCCCTCTTCGTAAAAGAAACCGAGATTGTCCATGAACCAAAAATGAAACATAATCGCCACAAGAACTAATGAAAAGGTTAATACGGCCATTATAAAGCCAGCCTGCATTTTCTTTTTTAATGCTAAGCCGTGAAACCATCTCCGCATAACAATAAAAATGATAAATAAAATAACCTCTATAACTGTTACATTCAAGATGCTGGCCAAGCCCCCAAGACTCATGCGGTAGCTGAGAAGAATTACGCCGGCAATGCCGCCTGCCGGCCAGCCGCCATAAATAATGGCAATAATAAACGCCACCCAGCGCAAATCCCAAAGAAAGCCGTTTCCATAAGCAATCGGAAACGTCATGCATAAAACGGCTGCCAGCCCTGCAATGATTCCCAGGAGAATTTGCCCGTTTCTGGCTCTTTGCGTACTAATAAATTGAAAAAAATAAATCGGGGTCAAAATAAGAAAGAAGTTTAAGAGAACCTCTTTCATAGCAAGATGAAAATGCATCAAATAATCTCCCTCAATGAATTTCAAAAGCGCAAGCGCCCGTTCAGCCCGAAAATAGCCTGCCCCCCGCCATGGATTATCAGGCCCTTACAACAATCAATGTCTGGTCATCGTAAACACCTGGCCCATGATAATCCCTGATTGCATCGAACATACTATCAGCTATATATTGTACAGGCATTGTTAAATCAGCCTTGCGGAACGCTTCTCTTAATACATCATTATTATCAATTTTATTGTTCTTTTTCTCAATAATGCCGTCTGTATAAAGCAGCAGGTAATCCCCTTCTTCGAGCTGAATATCCTTCGATTGATAAACAAACTCATTATGGATCCCGATAATCGGATCTCCTGTCGTAAGTTCAGTAAATTCGTCTTTTTCTGTTTTATACAGTAACGCCGGTTCATGACCCGCGCTAGAATAAGAGAATATTTTTGTATCTTGATTATAGAATCCTACGAGCATAGTAATGAAAGAATAATTGTCCATATATTTTGCAAAAAAACGGTTAACATCCTCTAAAATAAGCGGTGGCTTCCGGTTAGCTTCCATAGCAAATTTCATCATGGTCATTTGTATGGCTGCGGGAATTCCTTTTCCGCATACATCTGCAATGGCAATTGTCATCCCTTCTGGCTGCTGGACAAAGGCATAGAAGTCCCCATTCAGCTTTTTAAAAGGTTTACTGACAACACCGATATTCTCCAAATCTGATGATTGATTCCCTGCAGATAGCAGTGACTGCTGAACAGAAACCGCAAGATCTATTTCATGATCCAGCATGTTCTGCTTATTCTGGAGAACTTCAAGCTGCTTTCTTTGGGAAATGTCAAAAAAGGTAACGACCGTTCCAACTATGTTTTTCCCTTCAAGAATAGGTCTTGTGAAAAACTCAACTGGTACAGGCGTACCGTCTTTTCTCCAAAAGCAGTCTTCTTTGACATGATGGGAAAGGCCTGTGCGCGAAGTATTTGAAATCACGCAATCTTCCTCAAAATGTCTGGTCCCATCTGCTTTTGTATGATGAATCAGGGGATGTAACTTCCTTCCTATCAGCTCATCTTCCCTATAGCCCAGCATTTTTGTACCTGAAGCATTGACGAAAATTAGCCTGCCATCCAAATCTGTTCCATAAATCCCCTCTACTACTGTATCAAGCAGCCGGCTGTACTTTTCAGACAGCACTTTAACTGTCTCGTATGGGCGTTCTCCCAATAATATGATAACGGCCCTGAACAGATAAAAATAACCAATGATCTTAAAGATGTGGCCTAAGAAATTTTTCTGGTCATAGTAATGTTCATACGAAGCAAACAGGATGGAAGAAAACATCAGCAAACATGCTCCAGCAGCAAGGAATAAATACTCTCTTTTTCCGCCGCTTTTATAAAGGAACAGCCCGCGAGCCAAAACCATTGCATGCAGAAGTGCAAATAGATATTCCAGGCAATTTTTTAATATAGTAGGTGAACCATTTTGGAAAAGGGCAGGAAAGCTTTCAGATTTCAGAAAAATAAGCAGGGAAATAAAAATGGCATAAAGACTGAAGGCTATGAAGGTATTTTTGGTGATTTCGTCATTTGTCCCTTTTTTTGGCAAAAAAATCACAAGAAGAAGTGCAATGGATTCCGTAAAACGGGCCGTAATCCAAAACAGATTTGAAAAAGTAAAACTATTATCAACAATATCATTCGCAAGCCCTTTATATGTCAATGTGTGAAAGAGGTCAAACACACCTGTTGCTATAAACGATCCTGCAAGGATAATTGCGGGAAGAGTAGAGGAATATTTGTAAAAAAAGATTCCGAGCAAAACAATTGTAAACACAATCAGTGTACTGGCCAATTCCAGAATGATATGAATAAATGTATAATGACTTTCCAAGTATTGTGTCCAGTCAGGAATCAGGCTGCGATTCACTAACACAGGCAAGAATACACAAAATGATACTATTGCCATGATGATCGAACTATTTTCAATTTTCTTCATAGCATCACCCTTTCATCCCTCTTATCCAAAGCATAAACTAATACCTATGGATTCACAATAAGAGGTTCATGGGTAATTAATATTATTTCAAAAAACTAAGGCATCTTAATATCTCTATTCAAGTACGTTCTTATCTGATTGATTTTTAAGGCAGGAGAAGGAAAAGCCCTTATTAGTTAGGGAAATGTTGTCCATACTGTTAGGAAAAGAAAAAAGAAGGGGAATTTAATGTTTAAACTCAGAACACTTCCGGCAAACGGGAATATGCTTCGTCTTTTAAGGCTGCTTGTCATTATCTTTATTTTCCTTGCAGCATTCGGAAGTGCCATACACCTCGCAGAGCCTGAAACCTTTCGTTCCTATTTTGACGGCATTTGGTGGGCAATCGTTACCGCCTCTACAATTGGATACGGAGATTTTGTTCCAGAAACCATGAAAGGAAAGGCAATTGGCATTTTGCTTATATTATCAGGTGCAGGAGTCCTAACCTCTTATTTTGCGTCCGTTTCAGCTATTGCTGCATCATCTGAACAAGATTACGCAGAAGGGAAAAAAATATGCAGCAAAAGCGGACATTTAATTATAATCGGCTGGAACGAACGATCAAAATTGCTTATTCAGTCCATTCTGGAGAAAAAAAGAAGGCAAATCGTTTTGATTGATGCTACTCTCACAAGGCATCCATTGATACAGCATAGATCCAATGTTCATTTTATCCGGGGTAATGCCGCCTATGACGGAGTGCTGGAAAAAGCTAATGTTGCGGGCGCTTCGAGAGTCCTGATCACGGCTGATTTAAAACAGGATGAATTTCAGACCGATATGTTTTCCATATTAACCTTAATCAGCATTAAAGGACTTAATCCGGATATTTATTGTTCCGTAGAAATACTGACAAAGGAACAAAGGTCCAATGCCTTGCGTGCGGGTGCCGATTCGCTGATCGAAACGAATGAGTATGCAAGCAGCTATATGTTCAGGGATCTGGGTGAAGCTGACCAAAAAAGTGTAAAGTTGGAAAGCTCCGTTTTTTCGGAAATTCCTTTAAAACCAGAATGGAATGGCCTCACGTTCCAAGAATTGTGCCATATTCTGGTCGATTCAAATATATTGCCAGCAGGCATCGTCCGAAATGGGAATACGATGATGAATCCCCCGCTTTCATTTTCTATGGAAAGTTATGATCTCCTGCTGATTGTGAATGACAAATAGTTAATCAAGCAGGATTTTTTCCAGCTCATGCAAAATGGATTTTCCAAGCGAAATATAAATATGAGGAAAGTCTCCGTCAGGGTCAACAGGTTCTGCAAATTGGTTAAACGAAGCGGATACGTTTCCTGTGTTTCCCTCCTGATCCAGGCCATTTTCATAAACATGTGACAGCAGATATGGTTTTTGCAGTTCGACCGTTACACCTGGGGAATCCAATTGCCCATCTATAGCTTTGAACGGGATGCGGAGGAACTGATATCCTTCTGCGTCATCTATCTTATAGTCAAAACAGCCATGATCGTAATCCCAATTCCCCCCAATCACATAACCTGCCGGCTTCATCATTGTTTCTAAATCCAATAAAGAAAAAACCCTGCCCTCAATACCAGAAGAAAGCTCAATCATCAAAAAACCCCCTAAACCGCTTTTCGTATAGCATATCCCCCCGCCGGGAAATAATCCGGGAAATGGGGTCTGACCCCTAAAATAAGATAACTCCTTCACAAGAACTGCAAAACACTGCCATTTTTATTTATGAGAAATATCAGAAAACCTACAATACAAAAAACATCTGAATAGGGTAATCAGATGTTTTTTGTATTATTCCTTTTCACACCAATGTTTTCTTCAAATTTTGCAAGTAACGGGAACGGATCAATAGGAAATAGATAACCTGAGCTATTAAGAAACTAGTCAGTACAATGACGATCTCCCGCACGATAGATATAGCGAAAAAGCTCTGTAATGCCATGAAAGCAAAAATACTATGAATAAAGGCCGCTAGAATTGGGACGAAAAAGAGTAATACCAGTTGACGAGTTACTATTTTATTCAATTCTTGATCCGTTAATCCAACCTTCGCAATTGTTAAATACTGACGGCGGTCATATTCCAAATCCGCATACAAGCGGAAGTATAGAAAGCTTCCTGCCGCAATAAAGAAGACAGCCCCGATCAGTAAAGCTACGAATAGCATCATCTTGTACATATTCATTTGGTTTTCATAGATAGTCCCGCTGACAGTCATAGAGTATGGACTTTTGGCAGAATAAAACTTCATCCCATTTTCCGCAAGATTTTCTCCCATACCTGCCGTTTTCTCAAGGTCCTTTGTGTAAAATCCGGTATACATTCTCGATTTAACCGCCAATAGCTTATCAAACAGTCTATCACTGACCACAAGACCTTCACTCATAATCAGCTGCATCGGGAATACCACATGTTCAGTCAGCTTAGTTTGAGAAAGCTTTATTTTTTCCTGCTTTAATTTATACGTATTCTGTTCCGAATTGCTTAGGGTTGCCGTTCGCATTGCGAATACATTCAGGCCAGATACAGACTTTTCCGTCATTTCATAGCCGGCTTCTGTTGCTATTTTTTTATAGTCTGAGAAGGCTACAACAGGTATTTTCTCAGGTGTATACCGATTGTTTGAGGACGCAATCGCCAGATATTTAATCGGTACCTGGTTGGTCGTATAATCAATCTTTTTCT
The DNA here is from genome assembly GCF_900112495.1 of Bacillus sp. OV322. Taxonomy (GTDB): domain Bacteria; phylum Bacillota; class Bacilli; order Bacillales; family DSM-1321; genus Peribacillus. The sequence continues at coordinate 660,202 of NZ_FOMA01000002.1, read as the reverse complement.
CCTTAAATTCTGCTTTAATTTGATGTAGATTCTGCTGGTCAGCCTGTTGATCCTCCCCGCCTACATAACCGATTTCCGCAGGATAGTCTTGTTTTACTTGCTTGCTCACGACATTAAAAGAAGCAAGGGTTCCGACTGCACAAAAGGCCACCGTGGACACAATTGTTACCATAAAAAACATTCTGGCATTGTCTTTTAAGCGATACGCAAGTGAAGAAATGGTAATAATATTCGTTCTTCTCCAAAATAGGCCACGGTTTTTCTGGAGTAATTTTGTTAGGAATACGGAGAGCTGCGTGTAGAAGAAATATGTTCCACTAACTGTCATCGTAATGACTGGCAATATTCGAAACATTAATGTCTGGACTGTGGCAGTTGCAGCTAAGTAATAACTGGCAATAAGCAATACCGCTGATAATAGAGAGAAAAAGATGGATACCTTTGGTTCTTTTTTCGGTTTCTCACCCGCTTGAAATAGATCAATTAACTTATTAACTCGAACGAGTGCAGTTGTAAATAATGAAATACAAAAGAACAAAAATAAAAAGGCACAGATGGTAAGTCCCATTGCCTTACCAGAAAAATAGAATGGCAGCGCGCCAATGCCTATCATCTTCGCGCCAACCATGAGAAACAATTTTCCGGTAATTAACCCTAAACCAATTCCGGCACCAATCGCTCCTATTCCAATAAGCATATTTTCTAAAAATACCATAAGGTTTAATTGGTTTCTCGTCATCCCATGCATCATTAATATTCCAAATTCCCGCTTCCGTGATTTAAGAAAGGTGCTGACAGAATATAGAACAAATAAGAATGAAAAAACATACATGATGACTTCTGCTGCTCCCATTAACTGAATGGCAAGAATACTAGTCACACTCTTATGTATATCTGGATGAAAGATGAAAAGGGCATAAACAAAGAATATCATTACTGAAAAAGCACTGCTGAGAAAGTAGGCAGCATAGGTCCGTTTATTGCGGACAACATTTCTATAGACGAACTGCGGAAAGGTCACGGCTGTCCCCTCCTAACAAAGCAAGCATATCCATAATCTTTTGGAAAAAAGCCTGGCGGTTATCGCCATGATAAATTTCATTATAGAGTTGACCATCTTTAATAAAAATGACGCGATGGCAGTAGCTTGCTGCAAACGGATCATGTGTAACCATTAAAGCCGTTGCTTGTTCTTCTTGGTTGATCGCAGTCAATGTCTCCATGACATCCTTCGATGCTTTGGAGTCCAGGTTTCCAGTCGGTTCATCTGCCAAAATAAGTGACGGATGATGAATGATTGAACGTGCAATTGCTGTTCGCTGCATTTGGCCGCCGGAAATTTCATAGGTTCTTTTTTTCAAGATGGAATCAATTCCAAGCTTTTTTGCTACAGAATGTAATTTTTCATCCATCTCTTTCACACTTACACCATCAAGGGTTAAAGGCAAGACAATATTTTCCTCGACTGTTAACGTGTCGAGCAGATTAAAATGCTGAAAAACAAAACCAAGCTCGTGGCGTCTGAATAACGCTGTTTCCCTTCGATTTAACACATGAGGATTTTTGCCATTAATTAATATTTCACCAGCCGTCGGCCGATCAATCGTGGCAATCAGGTTTAAAAGTGTCGTTTTCCCGCTTCCCGACGGACCCATAATCCCAACAAACTCACCCTTTTCAATCGAAAAATTAATATTATCCAATGCCCTATGAGCAACCTTTCCTTCATAAATCTTCTCTATTTGATTCACTTCCAAAATGTACATAATCTCTCACTCCTTTTCCCTCAACTAATACCTCCATTCTAACCAGAAAATAGCCTGACCTCTATCTCTCTACCTTACAATTATCTTACACAATTGTAAGGTAGCCAAAAACGTCTTCTAGATGATCGAATGTACACAAATAGTACCTGTCAGCTAAATAACGATTCGCACGGTTGTTCCTTTATTGACGGTTGATTGGATTTCGATGTGATGACCTAATTTTTTACATATCTGCTTAGCGAGGTAGAGTCCCATTCCGGTTGATTCTTGGAAGTTGCGGCCGTTTTCCCCTGTGAAGTAGGGATGGAAGACGCGTGCTAGGTCACTTGCCGGTATTCCTACCCCTTCATCCCGAATTTCTAGGAACACTTGGTTCTCACGGTGATAGCCATGAAAGTAAATTTTACGCCCCTCATCAACTGTGTATCGAAGGGCATTGGTAATAATCTGAGTTAAGGCAAAGGACAGCCATTTTTCATCTGACGCAATCCGCAAATCGTCATCAAATTGAAAGGAGGGAAAAATGCGACGGCGGATAAATAAACGTTTTTGACTGGAGACTGCTGCTCTGGCAACAGCTTGCAGATCAAGAGTTTCCACATAAAAATCATGTTCAAAGTTTTCCAATCGTGATGTATATAGAACCATTTCCAGCCCTTTTTTTAGGCGATCCAGCTCGTCCCCAATTGCTGTAAAGCGGGAATTATCCTCATCCTGGATCATTAAGTGAATAACGGATAATGGTGTCTTCATTTGATGAACCCATTGATTAATAAACTGCGTATGGTTTTCCAGCTTATATTTATAATTATGTAAATCCGTTTTATAATGCCGAAATTGACTTTTTAAAAGTCTATCTAAACTTTCTGCCAGCGGAGCCTGCTGAGGAGGGAAGCTAAAATCGTCCACCGAGGATAACGGATTTTCTAATCGCGTATAAAAGGAGCGATTCATCAGGTAACGGATACAGAGATATCCGAGCAATAAACAGCTGCTGAGAAATGCTGCATACATACTAATCTTCATATGGTGATACCCATCAAGCCAATAAACGACGGTGATGACCAATAATTGAACTAGATAAAAAACAAGCATGAGAATTTGGTCACGTAAGAATAGCTTCATTCTTTATTCCCCCAATCCGAATTGGGCAAAAAGCGATAACCTTGGCCGCGGATGGTTTGAAGTGCCTCATGAATATCCAATGAAGCTAACTTCTTACGAACCCGGGCAATATAAACATTTAGCGTATTATCATCTACAAATACCTGATCATCCCAAATTTTTTCTAGTAACCGGTCACGGCTGACCACCCGCTCCGCCTTTTTCATTAATTCATCTAAAATTTTTGCTTCTGTATGACTTAGTTCGATTTCTTTACCACATAAACTAAGATTCAGCCTTTCCACATCAAGGGTTAATCCAGCAACCGTAGTTGTCCGTCCACTTTGCGGGACCGCATAGGTGCCATACGCCCTTCTTAGCTGACTATTGATTTTCGCCGTCACAATTTCATAATCAAATGGTTTCGTAATATAATCATCCGCTCCATTTTCTAATGCCATTATCTGATCCATCTTTCCTTCTCTGGCAGATATAAATAAGATTGGGCAGGTGGAGATACTGCGGATTTGCCGGCACCAATAATAACCATCGTATTTCGGCAGATTGACATCCATTAAAACCAAATGTGGCTCATATTCCTCAAATTGAGTTCTGACTGTATCGAAAACATCGACAGCCTTTGTATCATAGCCGAATTTATGTAAATGAGCCTGAAGCAAACTTACCAGTTGTTTGTCATCTTCAACAATGAACAGTTTAAACATCCTTATTCTCCTTTTCGTATATCCTACCTTGATTGTATCAAAAGCCAAGGAGTGAGCGAAAGTTCTGCCCTCTTCAATACAAAAAATCCCCTGATTCTTCAGGAGATGCTTGCAGGCGGCTTAAAAATCATTTATAAACAAGTTTATATCGGGTTTCATCAATCACTCTTTCATCTGAAAGAGTGTACAACTATTGTAAGAACAAAAAGACAAAATGCCAATTAAGGCTCATTCTCAGGGACTAACGTATATAAATCCGAATGAAATGGCATGACGATTGATTATGTTTAAGTAATATAGTTTAAACCTCATGAGGTATCGCTATTGTTTAATAGTAACAAAAAAACGCCCTACTGGGCGTTTTTTCTAAAAATGTAAATATTCTTGCCGTGGAGCTGTCTTTCCTTTTACCTATTTTTTATAAAGATGCGCGTAAAATGGACATAACATCTTCACGATTCAGAACCTTGAATTTGCCGAATTCTCCATTTGCCATCGCTTTATCAGCCATTGCATCAATTTGTGAATCGTCGATGTCATAATCAGCCAATCTTGTAGGCGCACCAAGGCTGCTCCAGAATTCACGCAGTTTAGCGATTCCTTCCAAAGCTGTTTCCTCGTCCGTCTTGCCTTCAGGATCTACATTAAAGACACGTACAGCAATTTGCTTGAGGCGTGTAGGGTCTTCTTTCATTGTATGCTTCATCCAGTTAGGGAATAGAATTGCCAAACCTCCTGCATGAGGAATATCATATACAGCTGACACGGCATGTTCAATGTTATGTGTAGCCCAGTCACCGCTGTAGCCGACTTGCAGGTAGCCATTTAAGGCAATTGTTCCTGAATATAAGATTGTTTCTCTGTACTCATAATTTTCCAGGTCGTTAAGCAGCTTCGGAGCTGTTTCAATAACAGTCTGAAGAAGTGACTCACAGAAACGATCCTGCAGAGGAGCACTTGTTGCCTCATGGAAATATTGTTCAAATACATGAGACATCATGTCTACAATTCCATATACAGTCTGATTTTTCGGCACAGTATATGTATTCTCAGGGTCCAGGATTGAAAGTTGAGGGAATGTCAGAGGACTTCCCCAGCCGTATTTTTCTTTTGTTTCCCAGTTTGTAATAACAGATCCTGCATTCATTTCTGATCCAGTCGCTGCAAGTGTTAATACTGTTCCAAATGGAAGCGCAGCTTCAACAGGGGCTTTCTTGATGACAAGATCCCAAGCGTCGCCATCATATTTTGCTCCGGCAACGATAGCTTTGGTGCAATCAATAACACTTCCGCCTCCTACTGCCAAAACAAATTCAATTCCCTGCTCTTTACAGATTTCTACACCTTTTCTTACTGTAGAAATCCGGGGATTTGGCTCAACACCTGCAAGCTCATGCAATTCGATGTCCAGTCCGTTTAATTCTGCAATGACCTTATCATACAAACCGCTTTTTTTAATGCTTCCTCCTCCATAAACAAGAAGAACCTTCTTTCCATAAGCAGGAATCTCATTTTTTAATTGCTCTATTTGTCCCTTGCCAAAAATTAATTTTGTAGGATTTTTATAAGTGAAATTTTGCATCATGCAACCTCCTTTTTTTTCATTATGCCTAAAAAGGACTCAAAATACAAAACATCCGTTTGTAATGTTTTTATGTATAGATTCACTGGAGAAAAAGAAAGATAAGTTAGAACACTATTCTTCAAGGAGGTAATACAATGAGTGGTATTCAAAGAACTGCCCTGGTACTGACTATCATCGGTGCTATTAACTGGGGACTTATCGGCTTCTTCCAATTCGACCTCGTTGCAGCCATTTTCGGCGGACAGGCTTCTGCTCTTTCAAGAATCATTTACGGTTTGGTGGGAATTGCCGGCCTTGTCAACCTTGGACTTCTTTTCAAACCAAGTGCAGAAGTTGCAAGAGAACCAGAAGCCAGAACCGAAAGATAAGATAAGGTGAAACTTCATTTAGCGGCGCTCTTTCCGCTGAAGGTTAGCTGAACCAATCGGACTTTTACTGGCAGTCACCTCGTGCTTAACTTTGGGGCCTTACTGCCAGTTAATGTCGGGTAAGGTGAAACTTCCTTCAGCGGAGTTCTTTCCCGCTGATGGTTTATAAAGACAGACCAGTATAAATGCCCATTCGGCAAAATTGAGGATCGTTTTCTTGTTCATGTCCATTTCTGCATACGATGATGTTAGCGGCTATGGAATGATTCATGCAGAGCGGTCCTCTTTTTTTCGTTTTTTGATATTTCTTTATTAAAAGGTACTGAATTCTTTCGCGTCACGCATAAAAAACAGGGGTTTCAGATGCAATGTCTCCAATAAAGCAAAAAAAAAACCAACAGATAAATACCTGTCGGCCTTGCAGCGGTTCTTATTTTTTAATTAAATCTTCGCGCTGAGATTGGTCAATCCACTCTTGAAGCTTATCTTTTAATGTGTTAAAGCCTTCACCAGAGTCGTTTGTTGTAGCTTTAACAGCTGCCTGGCGTTTTTTAGGCGCTTTTTTAGCTGGAGCAGCCGGACGCTCAGGAGCTTCTTCAGTTGCACGGATAGATAATCCGATTTTTCCTGCAGCTTCGTCGATTGAAAGTACTTTAACTTGTACTTCATCGCCAACTTTTAAATGTTCGTTGATATCTTTTACATATCCGTGAGTAATTTCAGAAATATGAACAAGACCTTGTGTAGAATCGTCTAACGCAACAAAAGCACCGTATGGCTGGATGCCTGTCACTTTACCTGCAACAACATTACCAACTTCGTATTTTTCAGACATGGAAACACTCCTAAATAAAATATATTTTTTCCTCTTTTTCACGCAATATAAAATTATATCATACATTTTCAAAATTATCAAAATGGATATTGATGACATTTTCAGATCAGCAATTATTTTCACTGGCTCATAATCTCCTTCACCATAACAAAAAAAAGAGGAAAAGGCTACAAAAAGTAATTTCCACCATTCAGCCATTCTTAAACCCTGCATACATTCTTGGCTTTTATTTCTGTCTAAGCAGGTATATTCCTTAAAAAGGGCGGTCATAATGATTGTAAGACTTTTAAGGCTTATTTGAGCCGGAAACATTTAATACGGCCGCGCTTGCTGTATGAATGCTTTTCAAGTATTCCCCCTTTTTGAAGGCTGCCTGTAATGGGCAGCCTTTTTTTCTGTTTGCACAAGCTGCTCACAGGGAGAGGCATAACCGGCCTATTATAATTCCTACTGCGCCTATAGCTTCTCCCCATCTGTTCCGCTTCATTCATGCCTTAAGCCAAAAAAAAAATAAACTTACGGCCATACGTTATATCATAATGGGTAAAATAAGGAAAACAGTGATAAGGAGAAATTATAATGGCGCTTAACATTGAAAAGTCAGTACACAATATTAATGGCACAGAACTATATGTCGAGCGTTTTGAGCAGAGCAGCAGTGCCCCTGTACTTGTCCTGCTGCACGGGTTTCTTTCTTCCTCCTTCAGTTTCAGGCGTCTCATTCCATACCTGGCGGACGACTTTACAGTGATATCCATTGACCTCCCTCCATTTGGGCAGAGCGGGAAATCCACTTCATTTACATATTCCTGCAATAATCTGGCTATGACGGTCATTCAATACCTTGAGGCGGAAGGTGTGAAATCCTGCTGCCTGGCCGGCCACTCCATGGGCGGGCAGATTTCCATGTATGTGATGAAAAACCGGCCTGATCTCATTTCAGATACCGTTCTCTTATGTTCTTCCAGTTACTTGCCGGGAGCTCAGCGGCATCTTAAATATATAAGTCATTTGCCTTTTTTTCCGTATCTTGTCCGGCGCCGGCTTGAAAAAACGGGAATCGAAAAGAATCTGCAGAATGTCGTATATAACCAGAATTTAATCGATGATGATATGCGCACAGGCTATCTCACACCATTTTTGGATAATCAGATATTCAAGGCACTGGCAAAAATGCTGAGAGACCGGGAAGGAGATCTTGCAGAACAGGATTTGCATAATATCCAGACAAGATGCCTCCTGATTTGGGGTGAACATGATAAAGTAGTTCCTTTAACAATTGGACAAAGGCTTCATCGCGATCTGCCTAATTCATCCTTGATTGTAATAAAAGATACCGGGCATTTGCTTCCGGAAGAACAGCCGGAAATGGTTCATCGTTATATGAGGGATTTCTTTTTGGACGCCAAATAAAAACACGGCAAGGAATTTGCTTCCTAGCCGTGTTGCCTTATATCGAACAGCTTGCATTATTTTTAATAAAAAAAAGATGGCTGGCCATCGACTGGCATTTCTCAATATCCAAAACTTCTTCAAAAGAAAATTCGTAAATGTCCTGAATCTTTTCTGCAAGCTGCAAACTGGTTGTACATTCCCGCATGCTTATGAGTACGTCGGCAATTTCCGTTTCATAAAAGTCCTCTCCAAGCTGAAAGGGATCCCAGTTTTGCAGAGCGGCAACCAATTCTATATTCATTTGCTGATTTTCCATTTGTTATCACCTGCTTAAAAATTTCCTGAGTTCTTGTTATGATATATAGTAACACATAATTTCATTTCCAGTCAGAGGCCGAATAATGATCAGGCAAAAAAGTAATTATATTTAAATCAAATTCATAGGCGGTGAACGATATTGGAATACAATACTTTTGAAAGCATGATTGAAAGAAGGAATACAGGATCAGTAAAATGGGATAAAACAGAAATCTTGTTTGGTGCCAAGGACTTGCTTCCAATGTGGGTAGCAGATATGGATTTCCCTTCTCCCCCTGAAGTCCAGGAGGCGCTCATTTCAAGAATTAAGCACCCAGTGTTCGGTTATACAGCGCCATCAGAATCCATATATACTTCTATTATAAATTGGATGGAAAAGCGGCACAGCTGGACCATCCAAAAAGAATGGATTACCTTTAGCCCGGGCATCGTCGCTGCGATTGGCACTGCAATCAATGCTCTGACAGAACCAGGAGATAAAGTTATGATTCAATCTCCCGTCTACACACCTTTCTTTGATATGATAAAAAATAATAATAGGACCGTCGTAAATAACCAGCTTTCTTTAATTGAAGATCATTATGAGATTAACTTTGAAGATTTTGAGCAAAAGCTTAAAAGTGGTGTCAAAATGGTCTTGCTTTGCAGTCCGCATAACCCCGGAGGAAGAATTTGGCGCCGGACGGAGCTTCAGAAAATTGGCGAACTATGCCTAAAATATCAGGCTTTAGTGGTTTCTGACGAAATACATGGTGATTTAAGCCACTCCGGTCTCACCCATTTGCCGCTTGCCTCCCTTGATGCCCGCTTCACGGAAAATGTCATTACACTTATGGCACCAAGCAAAACATTCAATATTGCCGGCCTGCAGTCTTCGTTAATCATATGCAGCAATACCCTCATTCAAAATCGCCTAAATGAATATCAGCACAAAAATGGCTTTCACGGTTTAAATTTGTTTGCACTTACTGCCACTGAAGCCGCCTACCTTCACGGAGAAGCTTGGCTGAATTCCCTGCTGACTTACCTGCAGGAAAACATCCGGATTGCAGAGGAATTCATTAAAAGTGAGCTGCCGCAATTAAGATGCATCCACCCAGAAGCCTCTTACCTATTATGGATAGATTGCAGGAAGCTGGGCTTGAGCGGCAAAAGCATCCAGGAAAGGCTCATTTCAAAGGGCAAGATTGCACTAGAACCAGGCGAAAAATACGGACCGGGCGGAGAAGAATTTGTCCGGATGAACATCGGCTGTCCGCGAAGCATGCTGCTTGACGGCCTAAGCCGGTTAAAAACCGCATTAGCATAATCAAAAAAGTGTGAAGACCTCTCTTCACACTTTTCCTTTTTAATCCTCTGTATAAGGATCATGTTCATATGCAGGCAGATCGCCAAAGCTTGTCATGGTACCTTGTTCATCAAGAAGATCTTCGTATTGCTCATGCTGGGAATTAGGATATACCGTAACATTTTTCCCCTCTATATCAGTTCCGGCAAAGTTTTCATAATCCTCAACATAGCCGGTATTTTCTTCTGATTCCACATACATGTCATCATAATGGCCAGGAGGCCTTGCAAAATCCGAAGGGGACTCTGAAGTGCCGTAGCTTGCGACATCCTGCCAGGAATCTTCCGCATCATATGCTACATTTTCATCTTCTTCATCTTTTTCAAATTTCCCGAAAGGTGGCATTAAAACACCCTCCTCTACCGGGCGGTTATGGGAGGTATCCTGTGAAGGACTGTGCGCTATACAAAATTGAGTCGTAGGCAAAGCCTCCAATCTTTCAACAGGAATCTCACCAGAACAGACCTTACACGTACCATAGGCCCCTTCATCAATCGCTTGCAGTGCACCCTCAATGTCTTTGATTTCGTTTTGGTAATGCTCGTACAAAGCGATGTCCTTTTCCCGTTCATAAAGTTCAGAGCCTTCATCTCCGGGATGATTGTCATAGCTCGATAGCTCGCCCGTTGAAGCATGCGGATGATCTTCATTCAAGTTCAGATCCCCATTTGCCTCTAATCTGTCCTCCAGATCCTTCTTTAGGTTTTGCAGATTCGTTTTAAATATTTCGGTTTGTCTTTTGGAGAGCATTTTTGCAACATCCTTTCCTTACCCCTGATCTATAAATCAGCAAGTGACATTTGAGAAGTGAACTTGACAGCATTTCTATTACATAGTATTTTCCGTCTCTCATTCTTTCATGAAGGGATTTTTTTACAATTGCATTCATATCCAAATATCATAAATGTCTGGATTTCGCTTCACCTAAAAATAGGGCAAAACCTCTTTCAAATCACGCTTTAGAACAAACACCATGTGGAGCCAAAGATAAAATAAAAAGAGGCTGCTTCAAAGGCCTTACATGGGCCAGTGAAACAGCTTCTTAGGATTATAAAGGGATGATAGAAAGTACAATGGCAGCAAGAATCATGATACCAGCCGAACCGCATGCCCATTTGAGGAAAGAACGCTGCAGATCGCCGAAATCCTCGCCTACCATACCTACCAATAAATATGTGGACGGCACAAGCGGGCTTAACAGATGCACCGGAAGCCCGAGTAGCGATGCCCGCCCGATAAATGCGGGATCAATCCCATAGCCTGCTGCTGCCTTCGAAATTAATGGAAGGATGCCATAATAAAATGCGTCATTAGACATGAAAAAGGTAAAAGGTGCCGAAATGATGGCTGTAATTAATGCAAAGTGCGATCCAAAAGCATCTGGGATATGTGTAATCATTGTATTGGCCATTTCATCTACCATCTTGGTTCCTGAAAGAATCCCGGTAAAAATCCCTGCAGCAAAAACCATGGAAACGACAGACAATGCATTATCTGCGTAATGTGAGACCCTTTCTTTTTGATCACTTAGTTTTGGATAATTAATTATGATAGCAATAGCAAATCCGGCCATGAACAATACTGGCGCCGGAAGCAGTTCTTTAATCAATCCAGCCAGTAATGCAATTGTCAGCAAATAATTTACAGCAATCAGTCTCGGCCTTTTCAAGGAAGGCCCTTCAGCAGCAGCAGCCTGCATCGCAGTTGTACGGAAATCGATTTGAAGAACCCCTATCCTTTTCCGTTCTTTCCTGCCAAGACAATAGGACATGAATAACACAAACAGAATCCCCGCTATCATCGATGGAATGACTGGAGTGAAGATATCATGCATTTCTAAATGCAGGGCGGTCATGGCCCTGGCAGTCGGCCCTCCCCAAGGAAGGAGATTCATCACTCCGGATGCAGAAACCGCAATCCCTGCCAGGACAAGGGGCTTCATCCCTATTCGTTTATATAATGGCAGCATGGCTGAAATGGTGATCATATAAGTTGTGGTTCCATCTCCATCAAGAGAAATCATAAGTGCAAGCACTGCAGTTCCGATTGCAATCTTCACTGGATCTCCTTTTACTATCTTAAGGATAGCTGAAATGATGGGATCAAATACACCTGCGTCAATCAAAATCCCAAAAAAGAGAATAGCGAACAGAATCATGATTCCAGTAGGCGCCACACTTTTAATTCCTTCGAGCGCCATTGGGCCTATTTCTTTCCCAAATCCCCCTATCAGGGCAAATATGATTGGCACCGCAATCAGCGCAACCATCGCAGATAACCGTTTCGTCATGATTAAAACCATAAATAGAAGAATCATTAAAAATCCAAGTAAAGCAAGCATCCATATCCCTCCCCTGACTTATACATTCAGTGTAATAAAAACACTCAAATTTGTAAGCGTTTACAAATTAAAATAATTAAAAGAAATTAAAACCATTTTGATCATAAAGTTCACAATTAAAGCGTAAGCGCCTTGGTTAGCCTCGACCAGCATAAGGCGCGCAAGAATAGAAGGCGCTCTTTGCCTTCAATTCACTTATGACCTCGAGAGGCTAGGCGCTGAAGCTGGATAACAAGTAAAGCGTAAGCGCCTTGGTTAGAGGAATAAAGACTAAATACGCCGCGTCCTGCGGCAGCGTCTTTGTGATTCGCATTCTTAGGGCCACAGCATGGGGCACGCAAGTTTAACAGCAGCCTTCCCCCAAGAGCTCCCCGCCCGGATGTGATTCAACAGCCATCCTATATACTAAAAAAGGCCGGTTCTATTGAACCTCGCCTTTTAAACAGGATAATACTTTCTTTCCGGCCTTCCTACAATCCCGTACACCACTTCGGCCTTCCCTTCTTGAACTGAAATTAAGTATTCAAGATAGCGGCGGGCTGTTGTTCTTGAAGCCCCTATTTCCTTGCCCGCTTCTTCAGCAGATAAGCCATTTCTTTGTGTCTGCAGAACATACTTTACTTTCCCAAGAGTGATCTCATCAATTCCTTTCGGCAGGACTTCGGAAGTGCCTGGTACTTCCCGTTTCCCTTTGGAAAATAATAGATCAATATACCTCTGATCTACTTCCTGTCCGGATTCCATCAGAGCATGCTTATGAAGAAACTCTTGTATGATGTTATTAAAACGTTCTCTGCTAACAGGCTTAATCAGATAATTTTCAATTCCGTAGCTTAAGGCTTTTTCCAGAAATACTTTATCTGCGGCCGCTGTCACTATGATAATTCCAATTCCCGGAAATCTCTCGCGTATCTCAGCAAGCAGCTCTGTCCCCAGCACATCCGGCATGTACACATCAAGCAGCAGCAGACCGGGATTTTTTGAGTTCAATAACTGAAGGGTCTCTTTTCCGTTCAGAGATTTTCCAACTACCTCGATTTCATCGAAATCCTCAAGAAACTTCTCATGAATATCAGCAATCCGAAAGTCATCCTCTGCGATAACCGCTTTGATTTTCTGCATATTTCTGCCTCCTTGCTCATTTCTTTGGAAGATACACGATAAAATCAGTACCGCTTTCTTCCGTGCTTTGCACCTCAATCATCCCGCCTAGTTCCCTAACCGCTTCTTCAGCATTTGAAAGCCCATAGCCTCTTGGTTCGCTTCCCTTCTTCGATGTGTATCCCCTCTCAAAAAGATGACTCTTTTCTTCAGGCCCCATTCCCTTGCCGTTATCAGATATCTCAAAAATAATATCCTTGCCAATATCAGTAGCAAAAAACGAGACCTCCCCATCTTCTTTTCCAAACACTGCCTCAAAGGCATTATCCAGCAAATTCCCGAGGATGATAATTAAATTGGAAAGCTTGATATGATCTGGCAGCGGTTCTAAATGGCTGTCCGGAACTACATGGAAATTCAGCTTTTTTTCCGAGGCCTTTCCTAATTTGCCCAGCAAAATCGCCTGGACTTTTATATCCTTAACCTGATTGAATACTACCGAATTCTGGTATTGCAGTATATTCGTTTCGTTTTGGATCATTTTGAGGGCTTCATCATGTTCCCCAAGCTGCAAAAGGCCGGACAGCACATATAATTTATTGGTAAATTCATGTGTTTGGGCTCTAAGGTCCTCTGAATATCTTTTTACTTCAGATAGCGTATTGACCATCTGTTCGATTTCTGTTTTATCCCGGAAGGAAGCGACAACTCCCCTCATTCCCCCATTCTCAAAAATAGGGGTACTATTCACAATAATTGTCTTATCTCTCCATGTAATTTCCCGATCTATCGCCGGAATTCCGGAGCTTAGAACCTCATAAAGATGATCAGACGGGAATAATCGGTCAGCTTTCATATGGCGGACAGATCCCTTAATATGAAGCAGCCTTTTGGCAGGCTGGTTCATCATCGTAATGAATCCCTCTTTATTGATGGCAAGTATCCCTTCCTTCACGGCATGAAGAACTGCGTTTTTCTCTTTGTAAAGAGAAGCAATTTCATAAGGCTCCAAGCCTAATGTATCTCTGCGGATATTCCCTGAAAGCACTATGCTTCCAATGATGGAGACTAAGAGGGCAAAAAGAGAGACAAACAAGACCTTTGTAATGTTTTCTGTAATTTGTTTATTAATATCCTCCAGCAGAAAGCCTACGGAAACGATGCCGATTACTTGTCCCTTTTGATTAAAGATGGGAGACTTTCCTCTAAGAGATGGTCCGAGTGAGCCTTTTGCCTTCGATACATAAAAATCCCCTTTAGTGATGGCCCTCTCATTATCTCCGCCCCTCATTTTTTTTCCGATTTCCGCTGCAAGGGGATGGGAATACCGGATTCCATCCTTGTTTCCGATTACTATAAATTCCGCTCCAGTTTTTTTCCTGACTTTTTCAGCAAGAGGCTGAATGGTTTTGGAAGGATCACTGCTATGGAAAGCCCGGATGACATCAGGCATAATTGAAACCGTTTTCGAAATTTCCAGTGCCAGCCTTCCTTTGCTCTCTTCTATCTGGCTGCTCTCCATGTAACTGAAAAATCCTGTGAAAATAATGATAAGCAGAAGCCCCAGGGATAGAACAAGCCCCAGTATTTTTATCTGCAATGATACTCTTAGCGCCTTCAGCCCATATCCCTCCACATCTTAACTGCCATTTTTACTAATGCAAGAAACAGGATTGTCTGCAAGAAGTATTCACGGTATTTTTTTCTATTCAAAAGTCCCTTTAACGTATATTCTTTAATTATTCCATTTTGCTGGAAGGAGCCGTTTTATGACTGTAATTAAAAATTTATGGAGTTTTGCCTATCAGCAGGCTTGGTCCTGCTTGTTTCCTGCTATCATATTCCTGACTTTGGCAATATCCAAAGTTCTCCCCTTCCCATTCCTACACCGATATGACTTTATTTTGCTTGTCTGCCTGTCTGCCCAAGTCCTGCTTGTCCTCACAGGCATTGAAACCTTGGATGAACTTAAGGTCATCATCCTGTTTCATATCATTGGGCTTGCTCTGGAATTGTTCAAGGTGCACATGGGTTCATGGGCATATCCTGAAAGTGCCTGGACAAAATTCCATGGCGTCCCGCTTTATAGCGGATTTATGTATGCCAGTGTCGCAAGCTACATGTGCCAGGCATGGCGCAGGCTGGATTTGAAGCTGCTCCGGTGGCCCCGCACTGATTGGGTGCTTATACTGGCCGGGGCGATTTATCTGAATTTCTTTACCCATCACTTTCTGCCTGACTTCCGCTGGGTGCTTACAGCTCTTGTAGTCCTGCTTTTTTTTAACACATATGTGTCGTTCAGGGCCGATGGCGAATTATACAAAATGCCCCTTGCCCTTTCTTTCGCCTTAATCGGATTCTTCATCTGGATTGCCGAAAACATCGCTACCTTTTTTGGCGCCTGGGAATATCCAGACCAGCAGAAGGCATGGCATCTTGTTTCATTCAGCAAGATAAGCTCCTGGCTGCTGCTGGTAATTGTAAGCTTTCTGATAGTTGCAATTCTTAAACACGTAAAGCAAAAAGAGGAAGTTTTAACAGAGATAAAAACTAGTATATAAAGGTTAGAGCTATTTCAGCTCATCACTGATTTGATTTTTCTTAAGAAGCTCTTCTTCCAAGTGCTTCGTTTTTAAAGCTTCTTTCTTTGAGACTGAGATAATAAGTTTCATCGTGAGCACAGCACCAATTACAAAGATCACAGATGTAATGGCTGCAGGGATATACTCAGATTTATCTTTTGGAAAATAAAGAAATAAAGCAAGCACTGATTCTGTAATATTCATGTCATTGCATTCCTTTCCGAATAGTCCGAAATTTCCTTCTTCCATTATATCAGTATCTCTCCGCACCAACCACACAAGTTCTTAGGCGGTATTTGCGCTGCTTATAGTAAAAAGAACGCAAGCAATAAATATGCTTGCGTTCTTTTTATTATCCCAGTACTTTGATGGACTTAATGATAATGTCTTCTACAGGTCTGTCACCGTTTAAAGTGGGGAAGTTCGCAATGCTGTCTACGATTTCCAGGCCTTCAATCACCTGGCCGAATACAGTATGCTTGTGATCAAGCCACGGTGTTCCTCCTTGTTTCATGTAAGCTTCAATAATTTCCTCCGGATAGCCGGCCTGTTTCATTTGCTCACCCATCCGGCTGTCCACATTTTGGGCCTGGACGATAAAAAACTGGCTTCCATTTGTACCCGGTCCCGCATTAGCCATAGAAAGCGCCCCGCGGAGATTGAAAAGCTCCATGGAAAATTCATCTTCGAAAGTATCTCCCCAAATGCTCTCGCCGCCCATGCCAGTTCCATCAGGGTCTCCGCCCTGAATCATAAAGTCCTTGATGACACGGTGAAAAATAACACCATCATAGTATCCATTTTGGGCATGAGTAATAAAGTTCTCCACAGTTTTTGGCGCCTGCTTCGGGAAAAGCTTAATTTTAATGCTTCCCTGGGAAGTTTCCATCACAACTGCTTTTTCATTTTCAGATAACTCTTTCGATAATTGCGGATAATGAACCATTGTACATTCCTTCTTTCCTATATATCTTCCATACGATAATGAAAGTTAACCTTCTACTAATCATTTCCTTACAATGTACACTTTACACGAATCAATAAAAAGCGCAAGCGCCTTGTTTAGCTAGCGGAGCGGAACAAAGACTAAGAACGCCGCGTCCTGCGGCAACGTCTTCATGACCCCCATCCCTGGGGGCCCTAAGCCGCGTAAGACGAGAAGGTGTTCTTTGCCTTCTCGTCTTACGTGACTTATGACCTCGAGAGGCTAGGCGCTGGAGCTGGATTAATAAAAAGCGCAAGCGCCTAAGTAGAGCGCAGAAAAAGACCACGCTGTAAAAGCAGGCCTATTTTATGTATGATAGTGTATATCAAGCGCATTTTTCCAAGGAGGAAAGAAAATGACAGATCAGGATTTTCAAATTGGCGACCGTGTAACCGCCATATATAAAACAGGAAAATATATCGGTGAAATAACCGCTATCCGCCCGCAGGCATATCTGGTAAAGGTCATGGCTGTTTCCAAGCATCCCATGCAAGGTGACCTTCACAATCCGAAGCAAACAGAAGTAGCCATGTTCCATCAAAGACGTTCCCTCGCCTATAGGGAACAGACCAATGTTCCAATGAACATGGTCAGGCATTACGAAGGAGAAATACCGGATTATACTGAATCACTAAAAGAAGCCGTGACAGCAATGAAAAATAAATTATCGGAAGACAAAACGGAGTGGAATCAAAAAAGCCTTGAAATGCTCGAGGATCTTGAAGGGGATTACTTCAAATAAAAGAAACAATAAAAGCCAAATCAGTGATAGTGATTTGGCTTTTATAATGCAAGATTATTCAAGACTTGGGATAAATCAATGCGTTCCCCAATCGTTGTCGGCTGGTGATTTTTCATATAGCTTTTATCTTTTTCAACCAGTTTAAAAATGTTATATGTGGTTATGGCATCATCCAATGCACGGTGATGCTTTCCAGTGCCTTCTTTTCCATATGCCTGTACAGCTTTCCACAAACCTGTCTGATTTTGATCTCCAAAAAAACGCTTATACTCCATAGACAAATCGATCAATTTCCCCTTAAACGGAAATTCTATTCCATTCCTCTGGCAGCTTTGCCTAAGCACCTTCATGTCCATATTCCCCCATGTCACGACAGTTGTCGGACACTTTTGCTCATAGCTGCTTAACAATGAAACAAGCTCATTGAAAGACATTCCCTGCTCCACCTGCTCCTGTGAAATGTGAAGAAAATTTTTACAGCGTTCTGTAAGCTGCGGGAACTTTACCGGGGCAACAAACGAAGAAAATTGATCATTCATCTCTTCACCCATAACTGTAACAAAACCGACCTCTATGATCTCCGCAAAAAAGCCTTGTGGATTCGCCCTTCCCTCCGGCATTGTAAACTCAAAATCGATAAATAAATACTGAACCTGGTCTTTCATCTTCAAAGCCTCCTTTTTTATGCTTTGTTTAAATATACTGACAAACAAGCTTGTTTCCAAAATGCTTATTCAAATTATAGCAGAAAATTTTGAAATTTTTTTACTTTTTTTAAAGCTCTATTAAACGCTCATTCTGATTTCCGTTTCAATCAGCAAAGTGCAGAAACCACAGTCTTTATTAATAAAAGGGCTTACACAGCAATCTGCGTTTTTTATTTGTTTTTTCTGGCGCAATATCCCTTATTTTGTGAAAAAGCACTCATCGAAGCCGATAAAACAAATGGGTTTGATATAACTGCACAGCTTTGAAAGTCTGTTGGCATGCCCTACGCCATACCCAAAATATATTAGATTGGAAGTATAAGTATGCGCACGATCCTAGGCTATATTTTTATTTTAATGCTAGTACCTTTTTTATACATCCTTCTGGTCATTTCTGTCAATGAGTGGACACATGCACAGAGTGTGGAGCAGTTACTTGATAAAAAGGTGAATTATAAAAGCATCACTATTCCTCAAACAAGCTACATGACTGATGATACAGGAAAAACCATATTGGAAATCAGCAATGCAGAAAGAAGAATCTATCTTTCCCAAAAAGACATTCCTGAATTCCTTAAGCAGCTTTTCATTACCATTGAGGATCGAAGCTTTTACCAGCATTCTGGTGTGGATGCACTTGCCATAGGCAGGGCGATACTCGTAAACTCCAAGCATGACTCGTTCAGCCAGGGCGGCAGCACCATTACACAGCAGCTCGCAAGAAATCTTTATCTTTCTCAGGAAAAAACGTATAACAGGAAACTGACAGAACTTTTATATTCCTGGCAGCTTGAAAAAAAATTGACAAAGAGTGAAATTCTCGAGCTATATATCAATGCTATATATTATCAAAATGGCTCCTATGGAATAGAAGCTGCATCCCAATTTTATTATAGCAAGCCTCTGAATCAGCTTTCGAAGGCAGAAATTGCCTACCTGGCAGCTATTCCTAATAATCCAACCCTTTACAATCCGCTGACACACTACCAGCTTACAAAAAAGCGGCAGGAAAGGATTCTAAAGCAAATGCTGCTGGCAAACAAGCTATCAAAGGCTGAATACCAAAAAGCCATCCATGAAAAAATTAAACTGGATATCAGCAAACCTAAATCATTATATCCTGACTATACCGTCTACGCCCTTCAGGAGCTCAGCCAATTGGTCGCACAGTCGGAAGGGCTGTCAGAAAAACTCAAAAGCCATGACTCTAAAGCAAGAAAAGAAGCAAATGAAAAATTGTCCAAAAAAGTCACGCTGCTTCTGCAATCCGGTATAACCATCCATACAGCTCTTGATCCTGCTGTCCAAAAACGAGCCCGGCAATCTGTTCAAACACGCTTGGCCGGTTCTGGAGCAGAAGGAGCTGCAGCGGTCATACAGCATAATACGCATCGGCTTGTCTCTTTGATTGGGGGAAAGAATTATAAAATTAATTCTTTCAACAGAGCCTACCAAAGTTTTCGCCAGCCGGGTTCAGCCATTAAGCCGCTGCTGGTATATGCGCCATATATTGAGGATTCTCATGCTGCCACTGCTGACATGGTAAGCGGTGCGGACTATTGCAAAAATGGGTATTGCCCTAAAAATTATACTCGGAAAAGCTATGGAATGGTAACCATTAAAAAAGCATTTGCCGAATCCTATAATACCCCTGCCATCCGATTATTTGAGAAAAATGGGATAGAGAGAAGCTTCCGCCATCTTGAACCTTTTCATTTTAAAGAAGTGACAGCTGCTGACCGCCGATTAACAGCTGCTGTTGGAGGATTCGCCTATGGCACCAGTCCCCTTGAGCTGACGGATGCTTATACTAGCTTTACGGATGGGAACTATCAGCCGGCCAGAGCCATTACAAGCGTAACTGATAAATCCGGCAAGACACTTTATAGGTGGAACGACCATTTAGCAGTTGTCTGGAACAGGGACACCGTCAAAAAGATGCGGGAATTGCTTCATGAGGTAACCGTTAATGGGACTGCAAAAAAAGCCTATATTCCTTCTAGCTACATAGGCGGGAAAACAGGAACAACAAACGGAGTCAAGGATATGTGGTTTGTCGGGCTTACAGAAGATTACACAACAGGCGTCTGGGTAGGCAAAGACCGCCCTGCAGGTCTGGCTGCCCTTCAGCCCTCTGCCCCGCATTTAATGATTTGGAAGGATATCAACAAGCTTATAAAAAGCAAAAAGGGCTTCGAATAATCGATGCCCTTTTTGCCTGCTTATTTTTTTATATCGGCAGGCTGTTCATGATGCTGTTATAGAGCTTTAGAGATGAATAAGCGACAAGCAAAATGAATAATGCCCAAATGATTGTGTGAAAGAAAATCAATCCGATCATTCCGGGCATGCTTAAATTCGGACTGACCGCAAAAACAAAATAAATAAAAGCTATAAAAGCGGTTCCCAGAAAAATGGCCGCTAATCCTGTAATGGATTGAACACTCACAAGTGAAACAGCGCCACCTGCCGCAAAAATAACGGCAGCCATGCGTATTCTCTTTAGTCCATTTCCATCGGAATCTTTCGAAAAAAACAGCAGGGAAACTTCAATAGCAGTATCTGATATCAGTTTCAATGCGGAAAATAGCATAAAAAACAGTAAAAATATAACAAGCAAAAGAGCAAGCTTTATTTCTGCCTTTGAAAGAAACTCAAGCATTCCTTTATAAATGCCAATCTTTTGAATCAATATCAATGCTTCCATTTCACCATATAAGCCAAATGAAAGACTGAAAAGAATGATGGATATCAGCGGAAAATGCCCGATTAAATAGGTGTTCTTCATTCTGTCTCTCCGTCTCTGTTTCTGCTTGGGCAATCCGTGATGAATATGCTGCATTTAACAGCCGGCTAAGACCGGCTTGCCTATCCCCTTCTTGCTGGTATGGCAGACATTCTAAAGTCCGGACTGCTCTACTCTAGCTTTCTTTTAATAACAGCCAAGGTACATCTTGAAACACAAATTAGATTTTCCTCTTCATCACGAATTTTAATATCCCACACCATAGTGGTCCTGCCCCTGTGAAGCAGGTTTCCTTCTGCGGTTACAATTCCTGATTTTTTTCCTTTTATATGGTTCGCATTAATTTCAAGCCCGACAACCGCTTCACTGGCCTGGTCCACTAATTCAAATCCCCCGACGCTTGCTACTGTTTCTGCCAGTGCAACGGAAGCTCCTCCATGAAGCAAACCATATGGCTGCCAGGTTCTTTTATCTACAGGCATTGTCGCAATGACCTTGCCTTGTGATAATTCCATAATTTCAATACCAAGCGACGTCATTAGAGTATCCTTCAAATTCATTTCCATTATCATATCTCCTTTTTTATGGGAATTTCCTGATGCTGCACAAATTTATATCTCTGCTGCATAAGTCTTCGCATACATTAGGAACATATAAACCTTTTAGCCTTCATACCTTATAGGCAGAACACTTCGAATTGCTGCTGTCTTAATCAGTCATACGCCAAGGAGGAAAGGACATGGGGAATATACCCTATTTTTATTATCCCGGTTATTATCAGCATCCATCTTATCTGCATCTATCTCCTTATTCATACCCTGTTGCAGCAGACAGGCAATTTAACATGACAAACCCGGATATGTTTATAAAGTCTGCAAATGTCTCCCTGGCCTTGTTGAGAGATGCTGAAAAACTGCTTTCATCTTTAACGCACTCCAGGGCCCTTTCACAGAAAATCATGTCTGCCGCCCAGTCTTCCGACATGAACGAAGTACGCAAACTGATTTTAAGGACGGGTATACAAACTTCTCCAGACATCCTCTTCTCACCTGACGGCATCCGCCTGGACTTCCATCCAAAAACAGCAAATGCCCAAGAAGGCTGCTGCCACATTATATTAAGAATAAAATGGATGAATTTCTAACAAAAAAAGCGGAAGCGCCTGTTTAGTGAATCAAAGACTAAGAACGCCGCGTCCTGCGGCAACGTCTTTGTGACCCCCATCCTGGGGGCCTTAGACCAGCATAAGGCGTCTCCGAATAGAAGGCGCACTTTGCCTTCAATCCGGAGATGACTTATTACCTCGAGGCTAGGCGCTTCATTCACAAACTGCAGGCATTATACCCTTATTTTTTCGACTCAAATCTTTCCACCAGCAAGGCAAGTGTTCTTGTCATGACACCTGTTCCACCTGCTGTACCAAGGTCAGATGAAGAGTTTGCTGTTGAAGTGCCGGCAATATCAAGGTGCACCCACGGAGTGTCCTCGGCGAATTCACCGACAAATGCCCCGCCCATAATTGCGTGCCCTGCAGCGCCCGGTGAATTATTGAGATCTGCAATCCGGCTTCCTCTTACACGTTCTTTATCTTTTTCCGTAATAGGAAGTCTCCACATTGGCTCACCTGCTTCGAATGAGGCCTCAAGCACTTGTTCAAAAAATTCCTCATTATTAGTCATGGCACCTGTCATATCATTTCCCAGCGCTGTGATAACACCGCCAGTCAGTGTGGCAACATCGACCAGATATTCCGCTCCGTGCTGCTTTGCATACGTGACTGCATCAGCCAGCACCAGCCGTCCCTCCGCATCCGTGTTCAGGACTTCAATGGTCTTGCCGCTCATTGAAGTAATAACATCGTCTGGCTTAAAGGCATTTCCGCTGACCATATTGTCTGTCGATGGAATGACAGCTACAACGTTTTGCTCTGGTCTTAGCTCGCCGATAATCTCCATGGCGCCAAGAACAGCTGCAGCGCCTCCCATGTCTGTTTTCATTCCGACAATACCTGTTTTCGTTTTCAAAGAGTATCCGCCAGTATCAAAGGTAATACCTTTTCCGACAAGCCCAATAACATCCTTCCACTCTTCTTTTCCCTGATATTTTAAAACAATCATTTTTGGAGGTTCAACAGATCCCTGGTTGACCGCTAAAAGTGCGCCCATTCCAAGCTCAAGCATTTCATCCTTTTCCAAAATCTCAATTTCAAATCCGTAGCGCCCGCCAAGATCTGCCGCATAATCCGCAAGATCGGTTGATGTTAGAAGGTTTCCTGGCAGATTGACAAGTGTTCTTGCCGAGTTTGTAGCTTTACCGAAAACATGGCCAACTGTCAGGGAAGCAAGAATTTCCTCAGAGTCTTCCTTTGTATAAACGTTAAAGGAATGCAGTGTTTTTACAGCAGCATTCGATTTCTGCTTATACCCCTCAAATTCATACGTTGACAGCGCAAGAGCTTCACTTAATGCATGTGCAGCGTCAAGTGCGCTAATTTTCTCAGAGGTAAAGGTATCAAGGTCTGCAGCAAGGGAAGTGAATTTTCCGTTCAGGCTTTTAAAAGCTCTTCCGTATGCCTCGCGAAGTGTTTCGAAAGTCAGTTCACTTTCTTTGCCTAAACCGATGAATACTAGCCTTTTCACACCAATTTTTCCTAATGTATGTATTTTGCCAATGCTTTTTTTCCTTCCGGAGACATCTCCGGATTTTAATAATTCCGAAAGCTGCCCTTCCAATTTCTGATCCGCAATTTCAGCGGCACCTGAAAGTCTGGCAGGTTTATCAAAAACTCCGATCAGCAGACATTCCTGGCTTTGATTTAAATCGAGCTCATTCAGGACATTAAACATTCTGTCATTCCCCTCTCATATTGTCTCTCTCCATTATATCCAAGTTATCGATATTTTTCGAATGTTAAGGATGAAAGAAAAGCAGCTGTAACTGGCCGCCGCTGTGAATACATGCTTTTTTTGCCGGCGAAATGTTTAAAGACTTGCAAACTGGAGAACAAAGAACATATGACAATGACAATTTTGGCAGTTTAAGAAGGAATTTGGCTTCATTTATTGAATCAATAAATTCTGCCGTCTGAAAAAGCTTTCTCACGGCCAATGTGAATCCACCATTAACATTATTAAAAGAAATGAGGCGAATAAGCTTGGAATTTTTTTTTAATTTCCCTTTAATATCATCTTTGGTTGCCATATTTTTCGCACAGTTCATCAAGGTTCCCATCCATTTCGTTGCTTTTAAAAAAATGGATTGGTCATTGCTTACCTCTACAGGCGGCATGCCAAGCTCCCACTCCGCTGCCGTTACAGCGCTGGCAACTGCCATAGGAATAGAGTCCGGACCTGACTCTCCTTCATTTGCTGTGGCTGCTGTTTTTGCCATTATTACGATGTTCGATGCAACAGGCGTTAGGCGGCAGGCTGGCGAACAGGCGGTGGTATTGAATCGTCTTGTGGCAGATTTCAACACTTTTGTAGAAGAAGCAAAGAATTGGCAGAAGAAAGAGGAAAAACAAAAGCAGCGGAAATTGAAGGAGCTGCTTGGCCACAAGCCTATCGAAGTGTTCTTTGGCGGATTGTCCGGCATATTTGTTGCACTTATTCTTAATATGCTTTTATTCCAGGGATAGGCTTTCACATGGCATATTCTGCTATTATTTAATCTGCAGGGCTCATTTCAACTGCATCAGAGAGCCATTTCATTTATTGGAAGGTGAGAGCATGAAAATCATTTCAATATGTCCAAGCAATACAGAGCTATGCGTTTATCTGGGTGCAGATGACCTGCTGATAGCCCTTGATGATTATTCTGATTGGCCAGAACATCTGCAAAGCCTTCCTAAGCTCGGGCCAGACTTATCCATCCGCATGGATCGCCTGGAAGCTTTAAATCCCGATCTTGTCCTTGCCTCGCTAAGTGTGCCTGGAATGGAAAAAAACATCGCGGAATTGGAGAAAAGGAACATTCCCCATATCATCTTCAATCCTCAGTCTCTGGATGATATAGCCAACGACTTAATTGTCCTCGGTGAAGCATTGGGAATGAAGGAGGATGCAGAAAAAAGAGCCGGGCAATTCCTTGCATCACTGGAGGAATTCCGCATGGCCGCAAGCAAAATTAAGCATAAGCCCTCCTTATACTGGGAATGGTGGCCAAATCCATTATTCACGCCCGGCGGCATTAACTGGCTGACGGAAATTTCAAGGCTGGCAGGTGCCTATAATATTTTTGAGAACATTGAGCTTGCAAGTGTACAAGTGACCTCTGATGATGTCATTCAGCACGACCCTGATTACATCTGCCTTGCATGGGTAGGCGTGCCTGAAAAGAAGGTAAAGCCAGATCTTGTTAAAAAACGGAAGGGCTGGGGAGAACTCCAGGCAGTGAAGAACAATAACATATTCATATTGGAAGAGCCTCTGTACTGCAGGCCGTCTCCTCGGCTCCTCGAGGGTCTGCACAAGCTTGCAGGACTTTTGCATCCAAATGAATTTCCACTATTAACGTCTTCTAAAGGCGCGCTGCAATAAGAGTTTATAATATAACAGAAGCAAGCACTGAGGCTAAATGTCCTCAGTGTTTGCTTCTGTTTTGTTCCGTTATGTATGTCATGCTTTTTAGTGCATTGATTTCCCTGTAAATTGCTGGCGGAAAACCTGCAGCTCTTTATTTTCGTTCAGGTTTGTAAGCTGTTTCTCCGACAGCTTTCCGTCACCCTTCTTTATGATATAAACATCCAGTGTTTTCTTTCCCCAGTTGCTGTAAACCTCTTCTACCGTATCATAAAATAAATCCAGTTCGTTGCCTTTTATAGCCCCTCCTTTATCTGCCACTACCCCATATCCATAGTCTGGAATCCAAAGGATGGTTCCGACGGGAAAGACATTTAAATCAGCAGCAACCGTGGAGTATAGGTCTCTTTTAACTTTAACTCCGGAATATGTAATGCCATATGAAGGGTTTCCAGGGTTTTTTCCGGTGGATTCGTATCCTGCCGTATACCCAGTTGCCTTAACCTTCGCTTTAGGATATTGTGAAAAATTCATTTTGCTTTCAATAGACTGCGGCTGCACATTTTCCATGCTGGATAAAACCTTGGGTGCTGCACCATATGCAGGATGCAAAGAGTTACTCTGCGGGCGTGTACCTAAGTCCATAGCTTTGCTCCATGATGTGCTGTGATAGGCAGAGCTCGTTTCCGGCAGCAAATCTGCTATTTTAGCATCCACACCTGTAATATGATAGAAGGTAGCATGAAGCGCTGCTGCAAAAAGCAGGATGATTCCCGCTCTTTTAGCTGTATTTTTAATTTTTGTCATATAAAAATATTTCACTCCTCTCATTTCATATTTCTTTCCCGAAAAAAGGAAAAGTATGCATAAAATAGGGAAACATTTTTTTCAGAAAAAGCGGAAGTGCCTCTCAGAGGATCAAAGACTACGAACGCCACGTTCTGTGGCAACGTCTTTGTGACCACCGTCCTGGTGGCCTCCGACCAGCATAAGCCACATAAGAATAGAAGGCGCTTTTTGCCTTAAATTCTTATGTGGCTTATGACCTCGAGGGGCTAGGCACTGAAGCTGGATTACATAAAAAGCGGAAGCGCCTTGAATGCAGGAGGACGGCATGAAGCGGAGAATATTATCCGCGATTGTTTTATAAAATCTTTATGGCATTTATTTTTCAGACAAGAAAAAAACAGGCTGTCATCTGACACAGCCTGTTCGATATTAGAACATTTGATACCCTTTATTTCTTAATAATTTAATAATGAACCCTGCTAAAATGGCCCCCGCGAGGCCGCTTGCCAAAATGATGATGTCTGCAGACTGCAGTGCAGAAAATTTTCCGCCCATCTGTCCAAATACTGTACCAGGTTCTCTGAAATACTGTATTAGCTTTGCACCATTGACAATGAAAATTGCTATTATTGGGAAAATAATGACCATAATCCATGAGGAACGAAACAACATATTAAGCAAAAAGCCGATTCCAAAAAATAATACAAAAAATAAAACAACGGATATGATTAAAACCGGCAGCGGCATTCGCATTCTATTTAAGACCCCCTACAAGAAGCATCTATTTTAGTTTACTTAATGCACGTTTGTCCGTCAATAACTGAAATGCCAGTATATTCAAGAAAATCAACTAAAGGAGAAATGGGTTTCATCGGATTTACTGCGTAATATATGAATCAGGTAAAAAAGTTTCTATATAATTTCAAAAAAAAAGGGCTCCAAAGGGCCCGTTTATTTTTGTTCCTTTATTTTTCCGCTTCCCTGACAGCAAGAACAGGTCTCAGATCCTCCAAGCAGCAATTGAAAATAACCTTTTCCAGCACAGTAAAGACACTCATTATTTTTATTGTTCATTTTCAGATCCCCTTTATTTTTTAAATTTTCTGATAATATATCAAGAATTAAAAAAATTGAAAACCCCCAAAATGGACATTATACTTTTATGTAAACGGATACATTGTATCATTTCTTCCATTTGCTCATCCTTTATTAAAATTACTGAAAATTACAAAAATAATTTATACGAAGTGTATCCAAAGTGGCTCCCTGGATCAATTCCATCCAAAATGGTTTGCATATGCTCTTTTTTATAAGACAGAAGGTGCTCAAGCAATACTGAATGCTTGCCTTCTTTTATCAAAATTTCAGGATCTATAAATTTAGCCTCATATAGCTCCTCTTTCTGAGCAATTACATCAAAGGATTGTGGCTTCAGCAGAAAGATCAGCATATTATCGCTTATTTCATTGCCGATAACGCCGCTTCTTACCCCAAGCAATCCTTCTACCTCTGCTTGTATTCCTGTTTCCTCCAAAACCTCCCGGATAACAGCTTCATCGACTGTTTCGTTTTCTTTTACAAAACCGGCAGGCAGAGACCATACACCCTTTAGTCCACCATATCTTTTATTGACGACAAGCCATTTTCCATCCTCTGCAGCGACAAGGCCTGAAACAGCCAGCCATACATTCTTACCGCGTTCTTTCATATGCTCATTGCCCCTCCCCATTTGAATTAATTTTCTTTTTATCCTGTCTGCTTCCACAGTTCCACAATCACAGCCTTCAAAACTTCCCGCTGCATCGCGCCTGCTTGATTCTCAAGGAATGACCAATTGGCTGCAAATCAGCTTACCGCTAAAAGTAAAAGACTATTAAGGAAAACCTTAACAGCCTTTCATTAACTCAGCAATACCCATTTAATGCAGAGGTGAATTATCCTCAGCTAATTATAAGCGGCAGATTAAAAAATATTGAATTTGCCCTTTTTCAGGACCATGGAGGCCCCGCCGATCATATACAATGAACGGTTATCAATTACTTTTTTCATAAAGGAAGCTTTCTTTCCTGCCATTTTTTTGCCAAATGCCACACCTATTGCATCGTGTTCCCCAAGTGAGCATACCGTACCTTTGATGTCTGGTTTAAAAGAAATCAAATCATCTTCATTACGGATTAGTTTAGTCAGATTCTTTGCCACCGCTACTCCCTGCTGCATGGCGATCTGTGCAGTCGGCGGATATGGCCGGTTTATTTCTTCATTAATGACCAAGCTGCAGTCTCCAATGATAAAGACATCTTCATGCCCAGGGACTCTCAGGTCATGGTTTACCTTCACACGGCCGCGGGCAGCCTCGATTCCGGAGGTTTCAATAATCGAGCTTCCGCGTACTCCAGCAGCCCAGACAACTGTCCCTGCCTTAATTTCCTCGACCTCTTCCTCTCCCTTGCCAACGATGATTCCATCCGGAGTACACCCTTTTATAGGAGTCCCAATCATAAATTCAATGCCTTTTTTCTCAAGGTATTGTACCGCATATTCTACCAGCTCAGGGTCAAAGCCCGGCAGAACGCTTGGTGCAGCCTCCACACAAATTACCCGTACATGGCGGAAGTCTACATCATAATCTTTGCATAGCTCGGGAATGCGGTTGGCCAATTCGCCAAGAAACTCGATTCCCGTAAAGCCGGCCCCTCCAACCACAATCGTCAGGCGCTCGAGCTTATTTTCTTCCTCTGCATGGAATGTCGCAAACTGCAGGTCAATATGTTCTTTAATCTGCCTCGCAGCATTTACATTCGTAATCGCGAAAGCATGTTCCTTTAGGCCTTGAATACCGAATGTTTCGGCTTCAGCCCCCAGAGATACAACTAAATAATCGTAAGAAACTTCCCTGTCCTCAAGGATGACTTTTTTATCTGCAATCTTCATTTCTGTCACAGTGCCTTTAATAAAATCTACTTTATTTTTATCAATGACGCTTTTAACATCGTACCGCACCCGGTCTGGATGCAGGGTACCTGCCGAGGCTTCATGCAGCCAGGTTGTTTCATAATGATAATCATGTTTATTAATCAGGACAATATCCGCTTCATTGACACCTAACGCCTTCTGCAGGCGGACAACCGTCATTAAACCGCCGTAGCCCGCCCCTAATATAACGATTCTTGGTTTGTTCAAGGGTATCACTTCACCTTTACTATTATTTCTGTTTACCTTGTACTTATCATTTACAGGTTGCACGAACAATAGTGATAAAAATACAAATTTTTTTTGTGAATGTATTCACTAAAGCATGAAGAGGCCAGGTGGTTTTATTCGAAAAATTCACATAATTTTTCTTAAAAAATAATATTCTTCATCATTTTTTCAATAAGAACCATTTGTTTTATACTAACTGAACAATAGAAAGCTTAATTTTACATACCCATTCTTTTCATAGCCCAATCCTTTTTAAAGTGTTCTGTTACCTTCAGCACCTTACTTAATCGTACTTTCCAGATGGCTTCCCCAGAGATGTTTGAAAGATTATTTTGAATAAAAGAAAAAATTGGCCTTTTAATTCACCTGCCAAATCAGTATTATTTAAAAGGATTAAGATACTATTTATGATAAAATATAAGGCAGATTAGAGTTATTACTTAGGGGGTTATCACTTGGAAGAAAATGAACAGGTATTTGATATAACAATCATCGGCGGAGGTCCGGTAGGCTTATTCACTGCTTTTTACGGAGGAATGAGACAGGCGACCGTAAAAATCATCGAAAGTCTGCCGCAGCTTGGCGGCCAGCTATCAGCATTATATCCGGAAAAATATATATATGATGTTGCAGGGTTCCCCAAGGTACGGGCACAAGAGCTTGTTAATAATTTAAAAGAGCAAATGTCCAAATTCGAACAAGAAGTGGTATTGGAACAATCTGTGCAAAAGCTTGAAAAGCAGGCAGACGGCATATTCAAGCTAACAACAGAAAAAGGAATCCACTATTCAAAAACAATTATTATCACTGCAGGAAATGGAGCGTTCCAGCCCCGCAGAATTGAATTGGAGGATGCCGTTAAATATGAGGGCAAAAACCTTCACTACTTTATTGATGATTTAAATCAGTTTGCCGGCAAGAAGGTTGTCGTATTTGGAGGCGGAGATTCTGCAGTAGACTGGGCACTCATGCTTGAGCCAATTGCTGAAAAGGTAACCATCGTTCACCGCCGCGACAAATTCCGCGCCCACGAACATAGTGTCGAAAACCTTAAAAATTCTAAAGTAGAAATCAAAACACCTTTCGTTCCTGCTGAATTTATCGGAAACGAAGACAAGATCACACAGGTTGTTGTTGAAGGTGCAAACGGAGAAGACAAGGAAGTAATTGACGTGGACTCCGTAATAGTCAATTATGGCTTTGTTTCTTCCCTTGGTCCAATTAAAGAATGGGGCTTGGATATTCAGAAAAACACCATTGTTGTTAATTCGAAAATGGAAACCAACATTCCCGGAATTTATGCAGCTGGCGACATCTGCACATATGATGGAAAGGTAAAATTGATTGCAAGCGGATTTGGCGAGGCTCCGACTGCCATTAATAATGCAAAGCAATACATCGATCCGAAGGCAAGAATCCAGCCTATGCATAGTTCTTCTATGTTCTAAAACAGAAATTTATATAAAAATGAAAGGAAACCAGGGCGATAGTTTTGCCCGTTCTGGTTTCCTTTTTTTATTGGGGGCAAGAAGGCTTAGGAACACAATGTAGTTTACTTCATTAACTGCCGGGGAAGATAATACGAGAAGCAAAAATGAGAGGGTGAAAAATAATGAAAGTATTAATCGTCGGCGCAAACGGACATACAGGAAGAATAGCGGCAGAAATTCTTAGCCGTGACAGCGAGCATCAGGCATATGCCATGATCCGCAGCCAGGAACAGCAGAATGACATGGAGGCTCTTGGTGCCATCCCGGTCATAGCCGATTTGGAGCAAGAGGTTGATCATGCACTCAAAGATATGGATGCTGTGATTTTCGCAGCGGGATCCGGATCAAAAACCGGCCCTGAAAAAACCATTTCCGTTGATAGAGATGGCGCGATAAAGATTGTCGATGCTGCAAAGAAAGCTGGCATTAAGCGCTTTGTCATGCTGAGCTCCATGGGATCAGATTATCCGGAGCAGGGAGCAAAGGAAATGCAGAATTATTATCAGGCCAAGCATGATGCAGATGAGCATTTAAAAAACAGCGGCTTGTCTTACTCCATTGTGCGTCCAGGAGCACTTTCATTCGATGATCCAACAGGTAAAATTGTCGCCCAGGAAAAATTGGAAAGCCATAAAGGATCTATCACAAGGGGAGACGTCGCCCAGGTGCTTGTCCATTCTCTTACGGCTGCAAGAACATTGAATAAATCCTTTGAAATATTAAACGGCAATGTGCCTATAGAAGAAGCCATTGAAAATCTGTAATAGATGGATAAATAAAAAACCGGCCTGCAGCAGGCCGGTTTTTTTCAGCAATATCCGCCGTATCCGTAGCCGCCGCCGGCATAACCGCCGCCACAGCTGCAGCCGATGATAATTAAAAGGATGAACAAAACAATTAATAATGCGAAACCTCCGCCAAATCCAAATCCATCAGACATGTAAAAACATCTCCTTATTCTTATTAAGGAAGTACTTCAATGGGTTAATACATAGTATGCCAGGCAGAGTGAAATGACACAGAAAATGAGTATTGGCATTTTATTGGGCGGGACTCGTTCAAAAGAAAACACCGTCTGCTTGTACAAATATATGGCCACTTCAAAATTCGTATTTAGATTTTCAGGAGGCCTTCAAACAAAACAAAATGGCCGTCTTGTTCCTCGTTTAAGGGAATGAGTCGGCTTTTTTTGTATCTCAATATTCAGGATAAATTTAAAATATGCATGCATTAATTTAAACCAAATTGAAATTCCAACCTTAAAAGACAATAAAAAAGGACTCTTATTCTCTGTTTTGATAGTCTTAAATCAAAAAGGACGTTTTTCTGAACAAAATCGAGGCTATTATTTTCCAATTAAATGGATAATTGATTCAATTGCGTCCTGATTCAAGCCAAATCCTCTTCCATTCGAGCGAAATCCAGCTCCATTCGAGCGAGATTGCATCGGATTCGATCCAAATCAAAATGCTCACCGAAAAAAGAGAAGTTTTATTGTAAATAGTTTCATCATAGCCCTATTAGGAATCGGACATTTCCATTACAAAACAAAAAAGCCAAATCTCTTTAAGTATGAGACTTGGCTTCTTTGTTTAGCAAATAGACTGATTGAAGCACAAAACGAGGCAACACTAAACTCCAATCAGCTGGCCGATTCCTTAAGGCTGCACTTCAATCAGCAGCCCCGGAGAAAGAGAGTTCAGCATTTAGCAATTCTCCGGAGTTCCTGCATTCGTTGCTGTTTTAAAGGATGATCCGCAGCCGCAAGATGCGATGGCGTTCGGGTTTTCGATGGTAAACCCGCCTCCCATTAAGGATTGTTTATAATCAATGACCGTGCCATTCAAGATGGGAGCATCTTGTCCGTCTACAAGGACAGCTATGCCGAATTGCTCATCTTTTTGATCATTTTCTCCGGCTTCCTGTTCAAAGCCCATTCCATAGGATAGTCCGCTGCATCCGCCGCCCTTTACCGCTACCCTTAAAAAGGACCCTTCTTCTCCGTTGTGTTTCATCATTTCTTTTATTTGAAAAGCTGCCGCTTCCGTAATTGTTACAACTTCACTCATTTGTAATCCTCCTTATCAATCTGCGTAAGGCATATTCTATTTATCAGTATATACCAGGAGATAAAGGCTTCTCAACTATCCCGCATTTAAGCTGTAAAAAGAATTTCTTCCAACGAAAGAAATATCCGCTATAATAAAAACATAGTCATAATATACTATATGCTTAATATGCCAAATGAACCACACAAATACATAAGGAGTGAAAATTATGGAAGGAATACAGCCATTGTTTGACCGTAAGATGGAATGCATATATTGCCAGCACAAATCCAGCGTCAAAAATATCCGTTCGCGTTTTATTAAAGTTTCAAGCTATGATACTGATTTCTGCCCGCAATACAGCGCTGAAAGTGAAAATGCCCTCTTATACAATATTCACGTCTGCCCTAATTGCGGCTTTTCCTATTCTGCAGATTTTTCTCCATATTTTCCGCCTGCCACCAGGGAATCCATCGAGGATAAAATTTGCGCAAACTGGGTCCCTCATGATTTCGGGGGCGAAAGAACTATTTATGAGGCTATTAAAACTTATAAACTAGCCAGTTATTGTGCTGTACTAAAAAAAGAAAAGCATATCACCATTGCCGGAATTTATTTAAGGCTGGCTTGGCTGTTCCGGCTGTCAGAGGATTTTGTCCAGGAAATCCGCTTCATGAAATTAGCACGCCAGGAATACATGAACTCCTATTCTACTGATGACTTTAAAGGAACACAGGTCTCAGAAGTTAAACTTTTATACCTTGCAGGAGAACTATCAAGAAGAATTTCAGATCTTCCGTCTGCAGTCAGGTACTTCTCTATGGTTATAGAACGCCAGAAACAGACGACAGAACCCAAAATCGTGGAAATGGCAAAAGAGCGCTGGCAGGAAATCCGTGAAGATAAGAAATCCCAGTCTGCTGAACTTATCGGATCTTAAGGTAAATTGACATAGGGACAGGCTCATTTGAGCCTGTCCCTAATTTGTTTATTTATATGGTACTTATCCCGAATAGCTCAAATGCCTGCCATTATCCTTACAGCGCAGCAAGCGGCTTACTCAGAAGGACACCATCATTGCCTGCTTGCTACTCTATTAAAACATCGGATTGTCTTCGAGATATTGGTAAATATTCCGGACAAGCTCCTCTGTGGTGTTTCCTGTTACAGGCTCTCCATTCACCAATGCAAATAAACTTCTGGCACACTTGCCGCAATAGCTTAAGCATCCATACTCGACAATATCAAAGTTTGGATCTCTTTCTAATTGCTCTAATGCTTCTTGAGAGCCGCTTGCCAGGTTGCTGATACAAAACTCGATAATTGGATTCATTCTACCACCTCACTATCACTAACAGAACATCCTACCCTTTTTCTTTAATCCAGTCAACTAATATAGAATAAAACAGCATCCTTTTTTTATAATTAAGTTGTGATTTTTTCACAATTTCGATATACTTTTGTAT
Organism: Bacillus sp. OV322; assembly: GCF_900112495.1. Classification (GTDB taxonomy): domain Bacteria; phylum Bacillota; class Bacilli; order Bacillales; family DSM-1321; genus Peribacillus. Next base: position 626,040 of record NZ_FOMA01000002.1, on the reverse strand, counting down.
GGTATTTAAAAATATTTTACAATTAATCCTGCAGTAACGGGCAGTCATAACCCGCTTGAAAAATGGAATTATTATGAAGCAGAAAGAGTTTGTGTAAAATCCCGAATGGTACGCCTTGCTGCCGGCGGGAGGCTGAATGTCTCCGCTGACGGAAGTTTTACTTTACTGCAAAAACAAAACGAACAGCATAGAACAAAGGAATCAGGGGATTTTTTTGAATGCTGCATAATGGCAGCTGACGGCTGAGCACTTAACGATCTAACCAATAAGATCATACACAAAGGGGAAATTCAAGATGAAGAATTTAGTCATACTTGGCGGCGGTTACGGCGGAATGAGAATCCTTCAAAGATTACTGCCTGGACAGCTTCCTGAAGATGTAACGATAACACTTGTTGACCGCAATCCATATCATTGCCTAAAAACAGAATATTACGCACTTGCAGCCGGAACAATCTCAGATCATCATATCCGTATGGCCTTTCCTGAGCATCCTCGCCTTAAGATCGTTTACGGTGAAATCGTTTCCGTGAACACAGAGGAAAAGCAGGTTATCTTAAAGGATAAAGATCCTGTAAACTATGATGATTTAGTCATCGGCCTGGGCTGTGAGGATAAATACCACAATGTGCCTGGGGCAGATACCTATACCTACAGCATTCAAACCATGCATAAATCAAGAAAAACATATCAGGCACTTAACAACCTTGGCGGAGGAGCAACAGTAGCCATTGTTGGTGCAGGCCTTAGCGGTGTGGAATTGGCAAGTGAATTGATAGAGAGCCGTTCGGATTTAAACATCAAACTATTCGACCGCGGTGCACATATCCTTTCAGCATATCCTGAGCGCTTAAGCAAATATGTGGAGAGCTGGTTTACCAAACATGATGTTGAAATTGTCAATAATTCCAATATTACGCGTGTTGAACCTAACCTTCTTTATAACCATGATGAAGCCATTCCATGCGATGTCATTGTATGGACTGCCGGCATTCAGCCAAGCAGGGTCATTAGAGAAATGGATATTGAAAAAGACCGTCAAGGAAGGGCTGTATTAACTCCGCAGCATTTCATCCCGGGCAGCGACAGCGTCTTTGTAGTAGGGGACTGCGCAAGCCTTCCGCATGCTCCAAGCGCACAATTAGCAGAAGGACAAGCTGAACAAATCGTTCAGGTTTTGCTGAAAAAATGGGCAAATGAGCCGCTTCCCGAAAGCTTCCCTGTCATTAAGCTAAAAGGAGTCATGGGCTCACTTGGCAAAAAACACGGATTTGGCCTTGTAGCAGACCGTGCCATTACAGGCAGGGTAGCACGTCTCCTAAAATCAGGCATATTATGGATGTACAAGTATCATAACGGATAAGCATTTTGCTCTTTATATACTTTCACTGACCCCTTATAATAAAGGGGTTTTTTCCATTTATGAGGAGTTTCTATTCCGATTGCACATTTGAGGAACGTTTTGGATAAAACTTAATTGCTTTGAGTAAGTACATATGTTTTATTTCAGATGGTTATCCTAAAAGCGGGTAACAACCCTAACTAACTTCGATGTGGAGGGATACTTTAATGAATATACGTGAAGGTATGATCCCAACCGTTTTAGGTTCTGTAGTTACTGCTACTGGCTATGCCATGAAGCAAAAATCCGGTTCCAACAAAATGATTGCAAACACAGTTTTCGGATTTGGTTTAGCGCATATTGTATTAGGTACAATTGACCTTGTAGAACATCGCCGTTAGTAAAAATGAGAGCACTTAATGTGCTCTCATTTTTAATTTTTATGTTTCATAAGTGACGTGTTATCCGGTACATGCTTCACTTTCCCTGTATTTACAAAAAGAGAACCATATCAGGCACCCGCTCCCCCATCTTTAACATCTTTCCAGCTGGTTGATTTCCTCCCCAGAATGCTAGCTTTAAGCGGTGAGCCTCTTCACCTGTTCTGCTAATCAAAGCAGAGTCTCGCAGCTTACTCCAATCAACCTGACTTACGATGGAATCACCTCACATAACAATTAAAAAAACAACAACCTTAAATCACCTGTACTGAACAGTTTATATTCAGCAGGGATGAACTGCGAATTTTTCTTCCCCTGTACATACTTTTTTGAAATATTAAAGCCTTTGATTTCAGTGCTTACCCATGTATAGTTACAGGCATATCATATTATAAGGAGTGGTTTTTTTTGTTTTTAAAGCTTTCAAAAGAGCAACAGCAATTAATGATTTCCGAAATTCAAACATTCTTTTCACTAGAAAGAGATGAAGAGATAACAGAATTTGCGGCAGAAAGAGTCTTAGATTTTGTTAAGGAGTCACTTGCTCCCCATTTCTATAATGCCGCTATCCAAGATGCTAAACACGTTGCTGAACAACAGTTTTCTTCACTTGAAGATGAAATATTAACTCTTGAACGCCCCCTAAAAAACATATGACTTTTTTAGAGTGAATCAATTGGATTCACTCTTACCTTTTTTGCTTAACTTTCCCCAATCTCCCTTACAAAGTTCACAATTCACATACTCCGATGCTATAAGGCGTATTCTCATCGCTCAGGAAACCCCTTTCGACAGCATCTTTTATTTCTTCTTATCTAAAATCGCAAATAAAAAAATCCCCCTGCATGATAACTTCATACAGAGAGATCTCTATTCAAAATTGTATTGTTCATGGTTGCTTCCTTTTGCTCCTTGATACGGGGGAAATCCCCTGTTTATTATCCTACTAACTTAACAAGCAGATGTGCCAGTTTATGCTGTTCGTCCTTGTCGCCGACCTTCCAAAGTTCTTGAAGAAGTTTTTCTTCACGGTTGCGCGGCTCTTCATGTTTAGCCAGATAGCTTGCCACTTTTTCAGCTGTTTTAGCAAGCTGCTCTTCATTCAAACCAAGTTTTTCACCTTTAGAAACCTTATCGCCTAAATAGTCTTTGAATTCCTGGAAGCTGGATAGGATTTGTTCCTTTTGATCTCCATCCATGTTTTGTAATTTCTCTTCTACTTTATTAACATTTGTTTCTGCCATTTTGCATTCCTCCTTTTATTGTTTACACGTATTAAATAGCCATGTTTTATTCCTTTCAAACCTATCGATGTGTTGTGTAGTTTTAAGAATTTTTTCTTCAAAAGCTCCCGTTATATTTTTCTGCAAATAAAAAAGGGACTGATTTCACGCAGCCCCCCACTCTTGTTATTATTTTAGATGACTTTTTTATAACTGCCTGATTTTCAGCTGATAGCTGCCGCCTGTGCTGTCAGTTTCATTAATTATTCAGCAGGGACGTATCCATAGGTTTCCATCGTTTTGATAATCGATTTCAGGCGGGGATTTCCTTCCGCAATAATTTCTTCTTCAATTAAAACAACCGGATAAAACAAATCTTCATCAATGACCTTTTGTGCAAAAGCTTTTATTTTGGTTTCTTCTGCAGGATTGAAGATATCAATATATCTCACAGTGAATGGCTGTTCCGGGAACTTCCTTGCAAGCGCAGCCTCAAGCCATTCATGGGTATCTTTTGAGGATGGCAGGTTCACACAGCTTGCACAAATCTGTTCGGCACCGTATATTTGAATTTCAACTTGTTTTTCCTCCATAAACGTCTCCCCCTCTTTTTATCTCTATTGTAACTGATACCGTCCTGAAGAAGATAGGCGATTTTAGGTGAAGTTTCAGTTGGATTTTTTCATATGATGATATTATAATAAGTATTAGGAAAGGAGTCGATTGCAATGTCTGAACAAGCAATGGAAACTCAGGTTCAAGAGGTATTGGATAAGCTTCGCCCGTTTCTTCTTAGAGATGGCGGCGACTGTGAACTTGTAGACGTAGAGGATGGCATCGTTAAATTGCGTCTTCTTGGTGCATGCGGCAGCTGTCCAAGTTCTACAATTACCCTTAAAGCCGGTATCGAACGTGCTTTGCTGGAGGAAGTTCCAGGAGTTTTAGAAGTTGAACAAGTATTTTAATAACGATCCTATAAAATAAAGCTGACTCTTCTTGAGTCAGCTTTTTTCTATGGGCTATTTCCCGCGCACATGCCGTTAAATTTCCTCCAGCAGCGGATTCTCATATTTCCAATACTCTTATGCTGGATACATCTGGCCTTTTCCTTCCGTTAAAATGGTCGTTTGGCTGCCTTGATTTACGATTTCGATAATCTTGATACAAAAATCAGGAAATTCCTTAATCAGAATCTCCTGGATGCTTTTAGCCTTCTCATCCTGAACCAGGCAAAGTACAGTTGGCCCTGCCCCGCTTAAAGCTGTGCCTATGGCTCCTGCCCTGGCAGCCACTTTCTCTATCAGCTCCATATGCGGCACAAGATGTGAGCGGCAGGGCTGATGAAATCTGTCTCTCTTCATCATGGCCCCGGCAATTTCCCACTTCTTAGCCAAAATGGCCCCCAATAACACATTTGCCGCCGCACTTGCACTGACGGCATCCATGAATGACAAGGTATTCGGCAAAACATTTCTGGAGTCTTCTGTTAATAATTCATAATAAGGAATCACAGCAACCACTTTGATTCCTTCCACCGGAAAAGAAATGATATCGGTCCGCTCCTCCGTATGCCACCCTGCCACAAGTCCGCCATATACAGAGGCTCCCGCGTTATCAGGGTGGCCTTCCAGTATAGAGGCCTGCCTGTTTTTTTCGTGCAGGGACAGCTTTAGGCCGCATACGATATTAGCCAATTCTATTCCTGCTACAATAGCTGAAGCACTGCTTCCAAGCCCCCTTGCAAGAGGAATCTCGCTCTGAATAAACAGCTTGCAGGGAGGAAGTTCTCTTCCGTAAAGCCGGGCTGTTTTTATGGCAACAGAAACTATATAATTACTTTCATCTGCAGGAAATACAGATAATTCTTCATTCATCGGAATGACTTCCCACTTATCCGACAGACAGCCCTTCACTTCCAGATACAATCCCAGTGCAAGGCCGATGGAGTCAAAGCCCGGCCCAAGATTAGCTGTGCTTGCCGGAACACGGATCAAAAACATCTCTCCTGCTTTCATAGAACAGGAGATCCTTGCAGATGTTTTAGAATGACTTCTTCATCCATCGGGAGTACAGCAGGCTTAATATCACTTGTTTCCACAGCTACATTGGGATCCTTCAATCCATTACCTGTGAGGACAGCCACAATCTTGCTTCCTTTTTGAATTTCGCCGCTTTTCAATCCCTTGAAGATTCCGGCAATGGAAGCGCATGATGCAGGCTCTGCAAATATGCCCTCTTTTCTGGCCAGAAAATGATAAGCCTCCAGGATTTCTTCATCAGACACTTCATCAATCTTGCCCTTGGACTCATTTGCAGCCTCAACCGCGCTGTTCCAGCTTGCAGGGTTACCAATGCGGATTGCCGTCGCAATGGTTTCCGGACTTTCGAATATCCGGTTATGAACAATGGCTGCTGCACCTTCTGCTTCAAATCCCCTGATAACAGGAAGCCCTGTCGCTTTCCTATTATGATATTCTTTAAATCCCTTCCAGTATGCCGTAATATTGCCCGCATTCCCGACTGGGAGAGCCAGGATCTCAGGTGCGCTCCCCAAAGCGTCGCAGATTTCAAAGGCAGCGGTTTTTTGTCCTTCAATCCGGTATGGATTAACAGAATTGACTAAAGTAACTAGTGCTGTTTCACTAATATTCCGTACAATCTTCAGCGCCTGATCGAAGTTCCCCTTTATTGATATGATCTCGGCGCCATACATAACAGCCTGCGCCAGCTTTCCCATCGCAATTTTCCCTTGGGGGATAACCACAATGCATCTCAGGTTTGCTCTTGCCGCATACGCGGCTGCTGCTGCAGAAGTATTGCCTGTTGAAGCGCATATGATTGCATCACTTCCTGCCTCTGCCGCTTTTGCGACAGCCATGACCATGCCCCTGTCCTTAAATGAACCCGTAGGATTTGCACCTTCATACTTCACATACAGCTCAATATCCCACTCTTCTGAAATCCTGCTGCATTTTATCAAGGGGGTATTTCCTTCATGAAGAGATAGCTCCGGTGTATTTTCAGTAAGCGGCAAATAATCACCATATTCTTTTAAAAGGCCTCTCCAGCTCATAAAATGTTCTCCCCCTCAACACGATATGTACTTTCAATTCCTTTTACCATTTCATAGCTCTCAAGCTTGTGGAGAATGTTCTCGTAATCGCTTAAGGAAGCAGTATGCGTGACAAGTACGATTTCCGAGTAATCTTTGTCTTTTAAAGGCATTTGGAGAATTTTATCAAATCCCACACCATGTTCGGCAAATAATAGTGTAATGTTGGCAAGCACCCCTACTTCATCTTTCACATGAATCCGGATAAAGTACTTTGCAAAAATTTCATCTGGTTTTTTCAGTGATTTGGAAAACTGCGGAGACACAGCACTCTTTCCATTGACTCCCAGCCTTAAATTCTTAAGCACAGCCACAAGGTCGGACACAATGGCAGTCGCAGTCGGCAGACTTCCTGCACCCGGTCCGTAAAACATCGTTTCGCCAACCGCTTCACCATATACATAAACCGCGTTATATTCATTATTCACTCCTGCCAGCGGATGGCCTTCCGGAAGCAGGGCTGGCTGGACGCTTACCTCTACCTTATCTCCAACCCTAGAAGCAAGTCCAATCAGCTTCATGGTATAGCCTAGTTTTTTGCTGTATGTCAGATCCTCTTCAGATATTTCAGTGATTCCCCGAACCTTAACATCAGCCAAATCAATGTTCATTGAAAATCCCAGTGTGGATAATATTGCCATTTTTCTTGCTGCATCCAACCCGCTGACATCTGAGGAAGGATCTGCTTCAGCAAATCCAAGTTCCTGTGCTTCCCTTAGTACTTCTTCATATGCGCTGCCATTTTTGCTCATCTTTGTAAGGATGAAGTTTGTTGTTCCATTGACAATACCCATAAGCTTAGTAATGCGGTCTGATGATAAACCGTCGACTAAGCCCCTTAAAATAGGAATTCCGCCGGCAACACTCGCCTCATAAAATAAGTCACAATTATTTCGGGATGCAGCAGCCAAAAGCTCAGGGCCATATAAGGCCATCAGGTCTTTATTAGCTGTAACAATATGTTTGTTATTGGCTAATGCTTTCAATAAATATTCTCTTGCTAACTCTATTCCGCCCATCACTTCAATAACTGCATCTATTTCCGGATCCTCAAGTATCTCAGAGGGATTCAGAGTAAGCAAATTTTCATCAATGGACACTAGTCTCTCTTTTTCTATATCCTTTACAAGTACCTTTTTGATTAAAATTGGACAGCCAATCTGGTGCATAAGCTTGTCTTGGTGATTTTCAATAATTTTCACGACTCCAGAACCTACTGTTCCAAGTCCCAATAACCCAATCGAAATGGCCTTCACGTTGGCTCCCCCTCTTCACTGTACTCTATATAAATACAAACGTTCTTTCCTTGTAGACATTATAAGAGTTTCTCTAACTATTTACAATAGTCTGAAATCTATTTGCGGATTGATGTAATCGCTTTACACACAGGGAGAGTAAGACTCATTAATTTTCAAAAAAATATCTTTAATTGATTTTGCCTCTTGTTTTGTGAATCAGGCAGTATCCATCAAGCGAAACAGGCAAGGGTCAACGCTGTAACTGAAAAAATAGGCTGTTTTCGTAAACTTTGCTGCTATGAAACAAGGGGGTTGATTTCCGCTTCAGGATGCTCGCTTTCCGTGGGGCGGGCGGTGAGCCTCACAAGCAATGCTTGCGGGGTCTCACCTTCCCGCTAATCCCACAGGAGTCTCGCACCTTACACTCCAATCAACCCGGTTTAACAACGGGATCGCTTCACAGAACATATTAAAAAACAACAATCTTTAAGGAAAAGATCCAAAAAATAAAAGAAACCAGCTGTGAAGGCTGGCTTTTATAATTTTTCGAGATAATCAGTAGTACCTAAGAATATTCTGGGATTTTGTTTTGGGTCCAGCCAGTTTAAGATGCTGCGGACATTATATTCAGCGGTTGCTGTACATCCGGCCGTCCTGCTGTTCTCCCCTCTCCATACATGCAGAAATACCGCACTTCCCTTGCCCTTGATTATTGGATTTGTATTATAGTTAATGCTTATCCCATATTTATAGAGCGGATGATTCATCCTTTCAAAAGAATGCCATCTCTTCTGGGGATTTCCCTTGTAATGGATCCACTTATTATAGTCCCTGGAAGATGTATCATCTATCCAATAATCATATGCCCCTGTTTTTTTATAGGGCCATGTGACCCCTGCAGGCTTTGCTGAACTGCCAAATGCTGGGCCAAAGGAAAAAGTGCCCATAGGGGTTTTTCCATCCCCTTCTTTTTTGCTGCCGGCAAATCCATTATAGCCGATGACACCTTTCATTACCTTCAAACTTCTCCGCCACGATCCATAAACCTTTTCATAGGCTTCCATGTTTACTTTAACAGAGGCGGCCTTTGATCCTGTGACAGCTAGAATTTGATGAACTTCCTTGTTCCTCCCGATTTTTGAGAACAGCTTAAGCTGTTTTGAACTGAATACCTCTGATGTTCCCGCGGCTTCTGTATAACCCGTTTTTCCGCTGATGCAGACTGTATACCAGTTATTGTTCCGGCTGACAGCAGAAATCTTTTGTTTTTCTGAAAGCATCTTCAAGGTCTTCGAGCGATTGTCACGCGCAGCCTTAATGGCATGCTTAGCCGGAACCACAATTTGAAAATTTGTTTTTGCGCAGCTTGGCTGTTCTTGGGCGCTGCTATCTGGTGCAGCAAAAAGAGAGAGTATTAGAGAAGTGATCAGTAAAACAGTCAATGATTTCATTTTTTTGGCGCCTCCTCTAAGCTGTATGTGCGATATGGTCTTCATTGGCCCCTCCATCCCTTATTTACAATGGCCAGTGGTCTTTCACCATGCAGGACCCTTTCAATATTTCCGCAGCAAAGGTTCATCATCTTCGTTCTAGTTTCCCTGCTTGCGCTCCCGATATGCGGCAGTGCCACTACACTAGGAAGGGAAAGAAGCGGATGTGATTGCTGTATAGGCTCTTTTTGAAAGACATCGAGGCCGGCACCTGCAATTTCTCCTTGTACAAGGGCATTATATAAATCCTCTTCATTTGTTGTCGCCCCTCTTGAAACATTAATGAAGATGGTTGTGTTTTTCATTTTCTTAAAAACTTCAGCATTGAACATTCCTTGTGTTTCGTCTGTTAAAGGAGCGAGGCATACAACAAAGTCCGATGAAGAAATAAGTTCATCAAAGCTGTAATAAACAGCACCGAGCTCATATTCCGGGGTAGGCTTGCGATTACGGTTATGATAGAGAATTTTCATATCCAAACCTGATGCCCTTCTGGCCACCGCTTCCCCGATTTTCCCCATCCCCACTAGGCCGATTGTTTTATGATGAATATCCGTTCCGGCCAGTAAAAAGGGACTCCAGCTTTTCCAATTTCCTTCTTTCACCGTTTCAAAAGCTTCTGTTATTCTCCGGGCAGTAGCCAGAAGCAGTCCAAAGGTCAGGTCCGCTGTTGTGTCTGTTAAAACATCAGGTGTATGGCAAACTGCAATTCCCTTTTCATCCGCAGCCGCAATATCGATGTTGTCATAGCCAACAGCAAGGTTTGCAATAACTGAAAGATGTTCTGTCTGATTGATCATTTCCCTGTCAACACGGTCAGACAGCATGGTGAGCAGTGCATCAGCTTTCTTTGCTTCTTCCCGCAAGATGTCTGCGGGAACTGGAATATCTTCACTTTCCCAAACCTTTACAGTAAAGTTTACCTTAAGGCGTTCAATGGCTGATGGAGCTATTTGCCTTGTAATGAATACATACGGCTTGTCCATTTAATTCTCCTTCCCATGTCATGATGGCATTTATAGCCTAATCATAACATAGGAATATCCAATTTTACCCTGAGACCATTTTCCCTTTTAAAGCCAGCCTAATTCTGGAAGTTTATAATGCCTGGCAGGAATATGCGCCAGCTCATAAAAACCTGAAAGGAACTCTTCATAATAGCCGGATGATTCTGCATAGAACTGAAGCTTTTCTTCCAGAACAATGGATCGTGATTCAGATGGATTCAAATAATATTCTTCGATTGTTTCGTAATAATGCAGCGGGAAAATAAGCCTGGCATACAATAGCCTTGATGAAAATCCAGATAGCCGCTGCACACTCTGATAATCCTGCATGAACTGGGAAATTCCGGGCTGATGTGTATGGACATTGCCATTATAATGCTCTCGGATCCATTCGCCCGCATCACGGCTTGCATGGTCGAATATCCAGTCAAACGGATTTTTTATACAATACTTGCCGCTCCAGGTCGCTTCCGAAAATCGCTCATAGCACACTGTGCCTCCATCTGATTCTTCCGGATTTCCGTCAATTTCCGTATCCACAAGATATTGAATGGCCGTTTCTCCCAGTGACATGTAGTAAGGAAAGGTCTCGATAAACAGCTGTTCAAATTTTGTATGAGGGTGTGCCATCAATTTTTCATTCCACATCCTCTCCAGCTGATCAATCCGCTGCTCCCAAAGCTGCCTCCAATTTCCTATTCTTGAGCATTTTTTTATAGGATAGCTGATGGTCCTTGCCCTGTGATGAAACTTGGCAAGCTTTCTTCCAAGCCTGTAGCTTCTCGGCTCATCGAGTACAGGATTAGCCAGGAGAACAAACATGGCACCGTCCGCATCTGATATATAACTGCCGTGATTAGAAGCGACAAAGCCCGAAACATATCTGTCTCCCTGCTGAAGCAGGTGCTCAGACATTTTTTGCCTTTCCTCCAGCTCCTCTGGTTCCAATTCTTCAAGAGGAATAATACTATATATCACATTACCGGAATAAAAAGAGGGAAATCTGCTGCCCGCTTCTTCTTTTTCAACCGTAATATTGTAATTGCTGTAGATCACATCTTCAATCACGCAATCATCGCCGCCTTTATGTAAAAGTGTAAACAGGTCAATAATGGACATTCTAATTTATATATATGATAACTTAGCTGTTTTCTGCATACTTCTTGCAGAATGTTCGAAAACCGTCCATTGATTCCAAAAGGGTCGGTGGCTATTAACAAGGAAACCGGAGGCAGAGGCATGGATGATAAAATAAACAATCTCTCTGAGCAGACAGCAAGAAGATGGCTTGATGAGAGGGGCGTAAAGATTAAGGATATTGCAGAGCTGGTGATGTTTCTGCAGTCGAATTATCATGAAAATCTGCAAATAGAAGAATGTATTGAAAATGTTGAAAGAGTTCTCTCCAAGCGCGAGGTGCAAAATGCCATACTTACAGGAATCCAGCTGGATGTCCTCGCCGAGAAAAACCTGCTCGAAGACCCGCTGCAATCAATAATCCGAACAGATGAAAGCCTGTACGGAGTCGATGAAATCCTGGCATTCTCCATTGTAAATGTATATGGCTCAATAGGATTCACCAACTACGGCTACATCGACAAACTAAAACCCGGTATCCTAAAGTATCTAAATGATAAAAGCACAGGAATGGTCCATACCTACCTGGACGATATCGTCGGAGCCATAGCAGCAGCAGCCTCAAGCAGACTCGCACACCGCGTAAGGAATGAAATCTAACCTAATGCGCAAGCGCCTTGGTCAGAGGAACAAAGACTAAGAACGCCGCGTCCTGCGGCAGGCAGGCGTTCTTTGGTACAAATCGTATAAATAGGTAAACAATAAAACAGGTCTGACTAGCCCAAAAGGCATGGTCAGACCTGTTTTTGTCATTCAATCTTCAAATTTCCAGAAATCAAGGGAATCAATGGCATGTGTAGGCATTTCTTTGTAGCCCCCAAGCAATTCTCTGGTCGTTACGCCAGTATGCACAAGCAATGTATCCATCCCCGCATTGATGCCTGCAAGAATGTCTGTATCATAGTTGTCCCCGACCATAATTGTATCCTCCTTAGGGACGCCAAGTACTTTAAGGGCCTGTTCTACGATAATGGATTCAGGCTTGCCGATGAAAATTGGCTGAACGCCCGTAGAAACAGTTATGACAGCTGTAATCGATCCATTTCCAGGTAATAATCCTCTTTCTGTAGGGAGGGCTATATCGCCATTAGTTGAAATAAAGGTTGCTCCCTTTCGGACAGCAAGGCAAGCTTTAGCAAGCTTTTCATAGTTAATGTCCCTGTCGATGCCGACTACCACAAAATCAGGATTTTCATCTTCAAAGGTCATTCCCTTTTCTTTGAGCGCCTCCTTTATGCCTTCCTCGCCAATCACATAAACGGAAGCATTTTTCTTTTTTTCCGTTATGTAATTGGCTGTGGCCATGCTTGTTGTGAAAACCTGATCACCTTCCGTCGGAATGCTGAAGTCTCTTAGCTTTCCTGCCACCTGTTCAGGGGTTCTAGAGGAATTGTTGGTTACAAATAAATATGGAATGCCTCTTTTTATCAGCTCATCGATAAAGTCTCCGGCTTCTTCTATTTTTTCACTGCCTCTGTACATCGTTCCGTCTAAATCAATTAAATAGCCTTTATACTGTTTCAATGATGTCCTCCTTCTGTTTGCTGCAGCAAACAAGTCTTTATATATAGTGCCTCTTCTTCTGCTGACAAATCCAAGCATTCTATTTTCACACGAAACATTCTTCTAAAACAAGAAAAGGGCAGGCATAACGTTAATTACAGCCTCAGCAGCCAGTAATTATATGCCTGTCCCTTATAATTTAATTCTTAAAAGCCGAAACTGGCCCCAGTTCATTTGCCAAATACTCTCTTACAGCGGTCGGATATTGTTTAAACGCTTCCAGGTTGCGCGTGAATCCGTCAGCTATTTCATTATGGGAAGTGCTCAGGTAATCCTGGATCAGCATTTTGCGGAGCGGCAGCATTTCTTTAAATTGAATAGCTGTACCTTCCGTAATTACTTTTTCATCCTGCAGAATATCGAGAATATCCTCATAGCTGCCGGGATCTCTCATGATAAAGCCATCAATCAGGGCATTTCCTGTATCCAGTACCGAGTCAATCGAGACTTGTACAATCCTCTGCAATGCCAATTCGGAACGAGTCCCCTCCCAAACCGGATCGCTTTCAAAGCTTTTAATCTGCTGTTCAAGAAACACTAAGATTTGTTCAATTTTCTGTCTGTCTACAAAGTACATCTTCCCAGATCCTTTCTGCCTAAGATGACATAGGGATTTTTTCCATTGTGGCAGGTTTTGCATAGAAATACCCCTGTGCCAGGTCAACCTTATTCCTTGATAATACCATAGCTTCGGCGGCACTCTCAATTCCTTCAGCGACAACAAGGGATCCGGCTTCCTTCGCAATGAGCAGGAGTCCTTTCAAAATAGACTCTTTAATTGTGCTGCTGTCTATATCCTGGATGACCGAACGATCAATTTTAATGATGTCAGGTATAACCTCACTTATCGTATGCAGACTCGCATATCCAGCACCAGTGTCATCTACGGCAACCCTGAAGCCTAGTGAGCGGAGCAGCTTAATATTCTTAGCAAAGTAGGCTAAATCGTCAATTGAATCCCTTTCGGTAATTTCTATGACAATCCTTTCAGAATGAACATCCTGATATTTTCCCAGCATATTTTTCATATCGGAGACGAAGTTTTCATTTCCAATGGTCACAGGAGTAAAGTTAATGAATACCTGCTGCCCGGATTGATTTTCAGTAATCTGGTGTAGTGTTTTTTCAAGTACAATCATCTCAAGATCATACAGATGATTGGTTTGCCTTGCAACTGAAAATAGGGATAACGGGCTTTCCAGCTCTGTACCGACAGGACCCCTGGTCAATACTTCATACGCTCTTATTTCACTTGTGGCCACATCAAAAATCGGCTGAGCCATGAGCCGGATGTTTTTATGCATAATAATTCTGTTCATTTGCTGGAATAATTGATTAAACTCCGTCTCAACTTTGCGGTCCGCCATGCTAATTGCCTGCTGCTCCGCTTTTCTTATTGCCTCTTCTGCGGAATAATGCTTCTTTTCAACAAACATATACCCTGTATTATATTCCGCATCCACATCTGGCAAAGTGTCTTTTATCCGCTGTTCAGCTTCTCTTAAAACTGTATATGTAATGGCATCTATCTCGAGGAGACTTTGCTTTTCCCCTCCAGTCCGGAGCATAAGCGTGATTCCATCTGTATTATAATCATGGAGCACCAAAATCTCTTCTTCCGGGACAAGGTCCATAATCACTTCTTGAAAGGTTTTATTCAGGCAGCCTCTATATGTATGGTAGCGCTCATAACCCATGCTTTCGGTTAATTGCTGCAGGTTCTTAATGGTAAACACGATGACCGCAACTTCAAATCCCGATTCCAAAGCATTCCTGACACCGCTGACAACGGGATTTCTCAAAATAAACTGCGGGGGATAAAAGCGGATTTTTGAATGGGAGGAGAAAATTTTCATCCATTCAGCTAGTCGTTTCTTCCCTGTTCCGTATGGCTGTCTCATAGTATACATCCCTTCTGGGTGGACAATATTACCTATATATTATCATAATTATTAAAAAAAAGCGGACTTTTGTTATTTTTTATGGAATGCCCGCACATTTGTCCCGTGACTTTAGATAGATCCGCAAGATTTTGCAGTCAAAATCCGACATCCATTCGCTGTTTTCTTTTGTTATGATGGATATAATGATGCAGGAGAGGGAGAGATATCCAATGACTGAGCGATTTTTTTTATACAACGATTACCAGGATACGAAAACCAGGTTTGTGAGTTTTATGGGAAACCAGTCCAGGATGGATTTGGCCATTGTCGTGACCGACCGGTTTTATGGAAAAAAACTCGTACTGGACATGCAAAGCAGCCGTTTTGCCATCATAGGCCACGATGATTTAGAGGAAGAAGGATATCTGGAGCATGTTTTCCGCCTATCGGACGAAGAAGCAGAAGAGCTGCGGAGTTTTTTATACGAAGTCATTTAAAGCCTCCCCTCATGATTGTGCACCCTTTGGATACCCTATAAAGAGTGCTTACCGATCTTTACGAGGTGATAATATGGATAAGAAAGAAAAATACTTTGATTTCTCAAACGTTGAAAAACAAAGAAACTTCATCATTCCTGAAGACTTGCCAGAAGGGCCATACGGTGCGCCACGGGGAAAAGACACCCCTGTCGAAAACAAAAGCACACCATGGGAAGAAGGACAGCGCTACCAAAGCGCATTTAACTATGAAAACAAATCCCTTCACGAAGGCATACCGCGCCAAATGGATGGCGCCCACCCAACACACGACGACCCAAAAACAAACCAGCAAAAACCTTATTAAGGATGCGGAGGCGCCTGCTCTGCTTGCGAAGGAAATAGGGCTTTGATTCCAGAAGCCGCTTTTTGGCTTCTGGAGCAAAGCATCTTTTCCACAGCAAGCAAGGCGCTGCAGCTGGACTAATAAGGATGCGGAAGCGGACGTTTAGCCCCGTCAAGCATAAGACAAAGATATTCGGAAGGCGGTTTTCCTTCCCAATAGCTTTGGCTTATGACCTCGAGGGGCTGGCCGCTGCAGCTGGACTAGTAAGGAGGCGGAAGCTGACATTTAGCCATCTTTATGAACAACCGACGAAAGACCAAAAAACGATGGGCGGAAATTTTGCTTCCGGCCCATCGTTTTTATTTTTTTATTTTCTTTGCCACAAAGTATGGGCAGCCAAAATTACAGTATTCATAAAGATACTCGGTTAGAGTGCTTATTTTTGTATCGAAGGTGGCTTTTTGATTTTGGTCATCAAAGAAGCCCCGCAGTCTTAGCTGGCCATAGCCCCAGTCACCGACAATATAATCATATTTGGTCAATATTTCACTGTAGCGGGCTTTAAAAGCTTCTTCATTGTAGCCTTCACTGCGCTCTTCCACTATTTCATATGTCAGGTTATTGATGCTAATCATGTGATCACCTCTCCCTTGCGTGCTGCTTCCTTAAATTATAACTTATTCCCCATGAATTACTAAGCGAATTTTAGAGAAAAGTGTTCATCCTATCTGATAGGGGGTGTTTTACCGTTGAAAAAGACTATTATATCTTTAGGATTGGGGTCAATGCTGGCCCTGGCTGCATGCAGCAATAATCATGATCAGGGTGAAGGGCGCCGGATGAGCAATAGCCCTAATGACACCAGGAACACCGTCCATCCTGATCAAGTAAGCACACCAGTAAAATATTATGATGAAGATCAGCGCCAGAAGAAAAACAGCTCGCACGATTTTGGTTTTGTGAGGATGAACACTGCTGAAATTAACGGCAAGAATACCGCACATCAAACCCCGTCCATTGACAGGGAGCAGCTCGCGCATATGATATCACGATTATGTGCCCAAATGCCTGATGTCAGCAATGTTGCCACACTTGTGACTGATGAAGAAGCTTTGGTTGTATACAGAACACATTCCAAAAATAGGTTCGAAACAGCCGATCAGGTAAAAAAAACGGCAAGTTCTGTTCTCCCCCGTTATTTTCATATATATGTTAGCGACAACCATGCTTTGGCAAATGATATCGAAAGCTACGCCAATCTTCATACCACAAGCAAAAATATCGATTATGCCATTGATAAAACTATCCAGCAAATGCTGAAATCCCCTCAGGGAAGAAAGCTAAGTGATGGAGAAGATGCAAATGGCCGCATGTTGAACGAAAATAATTCGCTGCTAAACAAAAACAGCGAGAAATCCAGCAGCCCCTCCAATCAGTCCATGAAATGATTGAGCAGGATCTAAGAAGTATAGGTAAGGCTGGAGAGCGGGCAGTCAAATCACAAGAAAAAAAAGTGCCGGCTTTCGGCACTTTTCCCTCGTGTTTATTTCGCTTCAAGCACTTCTTCGCCTTTTAAATGCATTTGCTTTGCAGCTGCATTCACCTGCTCATCCGCATGATAAGATGAACGGACCATCGGACCAGCCTCACAATGGCTAAATCCTTTTTTAAGAGCAATTTCCTTCAATTCCGCAAATTCTTCTGGCGTATAATATTTCAGAACCTTTAAATGCTTTCTTGATGGCTGCAAATATTGCCCAATCGTCATGATATCGACGTTATGTGCCCGCAGATCGTCCATCGTTTCAATAATTTCCTCTTTAGTTTCTCCAAGACCAACCATAAGGCTTGATTTAGTCGGAATTTCCGGATACAAATCCTTGGCTCTTTGCAGAAGCTCGAGGGAACGGTCATATTTTGCTCTGGCACGGACGCGGTCAGACAAACTGCGAACGGTTTCAATATTGTGGTTCAGAATATCTGGCTTGGCATCCATAAGGGTTTTAATATTTTCGTAAACACCGCCCATATCTGAAGGAAGGACTTCAATGGAGGTAAATGGGTTTTTCCGGCGTATTGCTCTGACAGTCTCAGCAAATACAGCAGAACCGCCATCCTTTAGATCATCACGGGCAACAGCTGTGATAACAGCATGTTTCAGGTTCATTGCAAATACGGAATCTGCTACGCGTTCCGGCTCAGCAAGATCAAGTTCAGTCGGGAGTCCAGTTTTGACAGCACAAAAACGGCATGCCCTTGTACAAATATCACCAAGTATCATGAAAGTGGCCGTTCTTCTTACAGCCCAGCACTCATGTATATTGGGGCATTTTGCTTCTTCGCATACTGTATGTAAATTTTTTTCGCGCATCATTTTTTTTAGACCGGTATAGTTCTCATTTGTATTTAATTTAATTTTAAGCCATTCCGGTTTCCGGATGTGCTCTTCTTTGGTAGTCATGAAGATCCGCTCCAATCTATTTCTTAGAAAATTTTTGGGAAATCTTTAACTTGTTACCATGCAACTTTATCAAAAATTAATCATTCCGACAAGTTTCAGGGGATATTTCCAGTATTTAATTTCAATATTTCAGAAGAACTTCAGCAAACTATAAGTATGAAATCAAGAAGGGAGAACGGGGATGCTTTTTAGAAGGATTTTTATAGGATGCATAATTTTATTCCTGACTTTAACGGGCATGCCCTTGTCCAAAATGGAGCATGCACAGGCAGCGCCTGCAGTTTCTGACACCGCAAAACGAAGAATGGAATTGTATAAAAATATGGAGGCAGCCCTTCAGGTACCTTGGTATTACCTGGCTGCAGCAGATCAATATGAACAAAATATAAGAAATTCAAGAAGAGATGCGGAACCTGCGAAAGGTTCAATCAGCATAGATATTAACCCTGTACGCTGGAACGGCCCGCTGAATCCTAAAGCTGCGGATGACAATCCGCTCACCATCAATTTCTTTCATGGATTAGGAGCCGATGGAAATGGAGACGGTAAGGCTGATATCCATAGCGATGAGGATATACTATTTGCTTTCTCAAGAGTGCTGCTTTCATACGGAACAGATGATGATAACATACGGATTGCCCTTTGGAATTATTATAAGCGGGATAAAGCAGTCGGGATCATTATGGGAAACGCCAAAATTTTCAAGACCTTCGGAAGGATCGACCTTCAGGAAAAAGTATTTCCGGTTCCTGTCCGCACCCATTACACCTACCATAGCACATGGGGTTCTGCCAGGGGATGGGGCGGCCGGCGTATACATGAAGGAACAGATATTTTTGCCGATTACGGCCTTCCTGTCCGCTCCACCTGCTACGGAATCATTGAAATGAAAGGCTGGAATAAATATGGAGGATGGCGGATCGGCATCAGGGATATCAACAATTCCTACCACTATTTTGCGCATTTAAATGGCTTTGCCAAAGATTTAAAGGCTGGACAGGTCGTTTCACCAGGCCTGCTTCTCGGGGGAGTAGGCAGCTCAGGGTATGGCCCTCCAGGAACATCAGGCAAGTTTCCTCCTCATCTTCATTACGGGATGTACAAGGATAACGGTTACCTGGAATGGAGCTTCGATCCTTACCCATATTTAAAAATGTGGGAAAGACGGGATTTGGCAAAACCAGAATAAATATATATTGATTCAAAAGGGGCCCCCGTGCCCCTTTTTTACTCTTTTATCAGATACCAGGAAGATTCGCAGGGAGGTGAGCATAGGTATAGTACAAAGGGGGCTGTATCATGTTCCGAAAAAGATTCCGGCCAAAGCCTGGTTTTTCAAAAGGGCCGCTGCCGACCAGATACGTTATTTTAATTACTTTTATCTTTTTTTCCAGTACCAGCCTGGTTTCCCTCTGGATCGTAAATAAGTCCATTGAACCCGTCATTATGGACATAGCAAAAAATGAAATTAAAAGAGTGGCTTCCGAAGTAATCAATGATTCTGTTGATAAAAACATATTAAAGCAGCTCGATAAAGAGGAAGTTGTTCTTTACGATAAAAACGGAAGTGGAACAATCCGGTTTAATCCGAAGTATTACAGCAGCATCCGTGCCGATACGATAAAGGATATTCAAAAGAAGCTGGGCCTGAATGAAGAAAATCCATTTACGAAATCCCAAAATACAAAAGATCAATTTAAATCCATTGTTTATTATATACCTCTGGGTGTGGTGACCGGGAATGCGCTTTTGGCAAATCTCGGTCCCAAAGTGCCTGTCAAGATGTCGCTGGTGGGTGATGTTGATTCAACAGAAAGGCTCAAGGTTACAGATACAGGAATAAACAGCAGCTACATAGAACTTTTTATTAATTTTACTGTGAACGTAAAAGTCGTGATTCCTTCGCTTACTGCAGAAACGCAGGTCAAACATGAAGTGAAAATAGGAGATTACCTCTTCCCCGGAAAGGTCCCAAACTATTATGGAAATATGCCTGCTCCTGCAATCATCCAGCCAGGAACAGAAGAAAAAAAATAAAAAGCTTAAACCCGGGGTGCTCCCACGGTTTAAGCTTTTTTTATTCCGGCATGCACTGTACGATCATCAGTGACGTTTCTGTCTGCAAATTTATTTCATAGGCGTGATCAAGCTTCCTGCCTTCTTGTTCCAGGATAAAAATCTTAGGCCTTTCGCTCATCCCGCTATTCTGTGCAGAAACTACCCCTTTTCTTCCATCACTTAATTCAACTGTCAGACCTGTAGGGTAAATGGCGACGGCCTTTCTGAATGCCTCAATGACATTCGGGTCAAATTGTGAGCCGGAGCCTGCATATAAAATCTCCAGACCTTCATGCGGAAGCATTGCCTTCCTGTATACCCGGTTTGATGTAACTGCATCAAACACATCTGCTACCGCAATGATTTTCCCAAATTGATGAATTTCATCACTGACAAGGCCCCGCGGATAGCCTGATCCATCAAGGCGTTCATGATGCTGATAGGCACAATGTGCAACAAGCAGAGGAAGAGTATGAATCCCTTTCAGCAGATGAAAACCAAATTCTGAGTGCTTTTTTATCATTTGGAATTCTTCTTCAGTCAGCCGCCCTTCTTTCATTAACACCTGAGTGGGCACAAGCATTTTTCCGACATCATGCAAAATAGCACCGAGACCCAGGATCTCGGCTTGTTTTTGGTTCAGCTTTAATTCTATTCCGATTGCCAAGGTATATAGAGTCACATTTAGTGAATGAGTGAAAATATAGTTATCATATGTATAAACGTCAGCTAAAAGCGAGAGCAATTCTTTATTTCCCTTAATTTCGCCTATAATAGACCGTATTAGTCCGCTGAATTTCCTGACAGCCTTCTCAACAATAAACGAGGCAGATACGGAATTTTCATGCTTTATGTCATTAAGTATTTTCTTGATTGTATCAGCGGCTTCTCTTCTTAGCTGTTCAGGGATTGAAGTTCCTGGCTTGATATGCTTTGTTTGTTCATCTTCTATGTAAGCAAAAGGGATATCAAGCTGCACCAAACGGTTTATCAGCTTTTCTGACAGCTCCTTCCCGGCTGCCAGCAGGATATTTCCGTTATCGTTATAAATATTTCTCCCCAGCTTATCCCCAGGCTTAACCGAGTCTATTGTCACCAGCCTCATATTATAGCTCCTGTTCATTCATCATCTAAGTGGAAAATTTTAAAATGTTAGCTTTCCTTTTAATGTTAATATCGGCAGCTTTGTGAATTATTGAAGTAATAGCTGCTGTAAAAGAACCCCAAGCGCCTGATTAAGGAGTAACCCGTCTCTTCTCTTAATTGCCGGCAGACCCATTAAAGGATAAACTGCCAAGCGCTAGAGCTGCAGCCGGAAGACACAAAAGCAGCCTGGTTTCCATGAATGGACCAGGCTGGAATTTTGCTATATATCAAACATTTTCAGCATAGCAGATCTGCCTGTCATTCCTGCTGTCACGCCGATTTTTCCAGCTTCTTCAGTGACGGACTCCAAAGGGGCGGAAAGGAGTTCATCAATGGTTTTGACCCCTACAGCCCTTGCAGCAATAATTCCCCGGCCCTTAAGTTTTCTATTGAGCAGCCCCACATCAAGTGCACCGCACATAATGTATCCCTTCTCTGCAGTAACCGCAAGCAGAGTGGTTTTTGGCAATTCAACAGTGATGGCCAGGAATGTCTTGCCGTCAATAAGTATTGGTGACATGCTTATCATTTCCATCCACTCCTTTCTTCTATATTTATGAAGAAAGGAAGCAGTATTGCTGATGATTTATGTTAAAGGAAACATTTTTTTCAATTTCCATTCAAGGATATCTCTCATAAATTCAGGCAGAAGATACTCTTTATCCTCTGTTCGTTTTAAATGCGGAAAGAAATAACCAAACGTAAACATATCAGGAAGCGCCAGCCTGTATCTGCCTGCTGGATTCAGTTTCTCTCCATTTATCATGATTTCTTTAGGTGAAGTGAATTCAATTCCTTCATAAAGCATGATTCCCATCATTTTGCCCCGGAAGCCGAATCCTTTCACCTGTATATGCGGCCATTCTTCATTCATGGACTGCATCAGAATTTCTTTCAATTCACTGCCCGACAGCTCTGCAATGCACGGATTAATCGGGTGCGGACAAATCCGGTGAATGTCGCCTTTTGTGACATCACCTGCAGGCAGTCCGTCCAGAAGCAGGCCTGCATTTATAAAAGCACAATCCGCCTTTGTCCACTCCTTCAATGATTCACACAGTATCAGCGAAAGTGAAGAGGCTTCAAACCATTTATTTTCTAAGGGGTATGGCAGTGTTACGCACTTTTCCTGAAGAAGGCTTTCCCCTTTTTTATTAATTTCTTCAATATATGATGATTCCAAAGAATCGGCAGGTAAAGAATTTGTATCGTAGAGCCGTGCTGTCTTGCGGACTACACGGCGGTCATCGGAAACAGCCAAGTCAGCCTGGCCAACATAATAGCCGAATTTGCCGCCGCCGCATAGCAGGGTATTTTTTATGATTTTTCCTTCATGAAGTACATGATGGGTATGTGCACCTAAAATGACGTCGATTTCAGGATGCTCTTCTGCAATTCTTTCATCATCATGAATGCCTAAGTGTGAAAGCAATACGATGACATGTGCTTTATCTTTTATTTCATCGAGCTGTTTTTTTAACTCCTCATAAGGATCGGTGATATCCCAGCCCAATGCAGAATAGAATTTTTGGAAATAGGCTGTTAGCCCGATTAAAGCAATTTTCGTTCCCATTTTTGTTGTATGGATGCTATAAGGTTTGGCCCAGGCTGGCCGATCGCCGTTTTTATCGTAAATGTTGGCAGCGAGCACCTTAAAGGAAGCGGATTCGTACAAAGAGTCCAGGTCATTGTGAGGAAGTGTGATGCCTTCGTTGTTCCCTATGGCCGCATATTGATAGCCTGCCTCATTTAAAAGTTCTACGTTTCCCTTTCCCATTGTGCCTTCCGTGAAAGGATGCCACCGGTCCACATGGTCTCCAATATCCATGATCAGGCACTCTTCTCCTGCATCATGGTGAAGCTGTTTTCTTTTCTTCAAAAATGATTCAATCCTGGGCCAGTTTTCAAAATGGCTGTGAAGATCATTTGTATGATAAATATGTATATTCTCTGACACATGAATTACCCCATTTCCTGCCAGATAGTAAATGCCAATGTTTAGATGTCTTTTATGGCTGATGTGTGGAACTCCGCCTACGCTACCATCATACCACCATGGCTGTTTCCAGAAAAGAGAACGGTTCTATTCATTATTCTTTTCAGTTTCTTGCCGTTAAAACAGATCAAGCTGTTTTGGAGCAAGCCCCATATAGGTAAGGTCAAGAAGGTCAATCATTTCTTTCGCATTGCCGGCAGCATCCCCGCCGGAATTGTTATTGAACAGCACGTAAACATCCTTACTATTCTTTTGCAGGAGTTTAATTTTACTTGCCCATTCCTGAAGCTCCTGTTTATTATAGCGGTACAAATAGCGGACTTCTCTCCAATTTCCTGAAGACGGCTTGTTCCAGCCGTGAACATTTCTTCCATGAAACCGGACCAGTGCTGCCTCCGGATTGCTGGACTGAAGAACTATAGGCACAGAACCTTCTCCTGCCTGCGGTTCATCACAAACAGTGTGTATCCAGCCTTCCTCCTTCATAAAAGCAAGGGTTTTGTCATACATATGCGGGAGGAACCACGTATTATTGCGGAACTCCAGAGCCGATGGAATGCCATTCATCTCCTGTTTGCACCAGCGCAGGTAATCTACATTCTCCTTGCTGCAGTCGAACCATGGCGGAAACTGAAAAAGAACCATAGCCAGCTTTCCTGCTTCACTATAAGACTTTAAGGATTCCCTGAACGCTGCGAACATATCACTTTTATTCGAAAACGGATTTTCGCCACGCTGGTGCCCTGTCATCCCTTGATATGCCTTTACAATAAACCGAAAAGACTCCGGTGTATCACGCACCCACTTATCTGTATTCCGCTTAGGCTGAACCGCATAAAAGGAAGCATCCACCTCAACAGCAGGAAAATGCGAACCATACACCTTCAGCCTATCCCGCCCAGCCACATTCCCAGAAAACAAAGAATCATGATCCCCCCATCCTGTCACACCCACATAAATCATACAGCTTGCCCTCCTTTTGGGGTCAGACCCCATTTCCCGAGTATTTCCCTTTGTATCTTCTACCCTGTTTTTCAAGCTTTAAATCAGGAAATGTACGGGTGGAGCGGGTTCCGCGTATTTACTTTTTCACCGGAAATGGGGTCAGACCCCATTTCCCAGTTCATTTCCCAATGTTGGTATAATGGTTTATAAGAGTGAATTTGAATGCAGGTTTCTTTTTTAGCGTGCCCGCTATTTATTTTATTTAGGAGGTTTGAAGATGAAGTATGTGATCGGAGTTGATTTGGGTACAAGTTCTGTGAAGGTTGTTCTAGTTGATCAGGATGGGATTGTGCAGCATTCAGCCACTAAGCAATATCCTCTTATACAGCCTGAACCCGGGTATAGTGAACAAGATCCCGAGGAGTGGGTTGAGAAAACCATACAGGCGTTGAAGCAGCTTATGGATGAAGGAGGCGCCAATCCCCGGGATATTGAAGGACTGAGCTTTTCAGGCCAAATGCATGGCCTTGTTTTACTGGATGAAAATCATAAGGTCATCCGGAATGCGATTCTTTGGAATGACACTAGAACGACGATGCAATGCAGGGAGATTGAGCACAAAATGGGCAGCAGGCTTATGGAAATCACCAAAAATCCTGCTCTAGAAGGATTCACGCTGCCTAAACTTCTCTGGGTGAAGGAGCATGAACCTGAGAGTTTTGAAAAAACCGACGTTTTTTTGCTTCCGAAGGATTATCTCCGTTTCCGTCTGACAGGCACTCTTCATAGCGAGTTTTCAGATGCATCGGGAACACTTTTGCTAGATCTTGAGAATAAGGCATGGAGTACGGACATTATCCGCACTTTCGAACTTCCAGCTGATATCTGTCCTCCTCTTGTAAATTCAGACGACCATACAGGAGAAATACTTCCTGAAATCGCAAGCATTACAGGTCTTTCACCTGAAGTAAAAGTATTCGCAGGCGGCGCTGATAATGCTTGCGGTGCAATTGGGGCAGGCATCCTGTCAGAAGGCAAGGCACTCTGCAGCATTGGCACATCGGGCGTATTTTTATCATATGAAGAAAACACCGCCACAAGCTATGACGGGAAGGTGCACTTGTTCAATCACGGAGAAAAGGATGCCTGCTATAGCATGGGTGTCACACTCTCTGCAGGGCACAGCCTGACCTGGTTCAAAAATACATTTGCAGAAAATGAAAGCTTTGATGGTCTTATTGAAAAAGCTTCTGCATCACCAATTGGAGCAAACGGCCTATTATTTGCACCCTACCTTGCCGGTGAAAGGACACCACATGCGGATGCAAAAATCAGAGGCACTTTCACTGGGATTGACAGTACCCATAAAAAAAATGATTTCACCCGTGCTGTGCTAGAAGGCATTGTCTTTTCCATTAATGAAACAGTAGAGATTTTCCGCACTAAAGGAAAAAAGATTGATATCGTGGTCTCAACGGGAGGCGGGGCTAAAAATGAGCTATGGCTGCAGATTCAGGCAGATATTTTCAATACTAAAATTATCAAACTGAAAAGCGAACAGGGACCTGCAATGGGGGCCGCTATGCTTGCTGCAGCTGGTTTAAAGTGGTTTTCATCCCTTAAGGAGTGTACAGAGCGTTTTACATCATCAGATGCCGTTTATGAGCCCATACCAAACAATGTCCTGCGCTATCAGGAACTTTTCCAGTTTTATAAAAATATCTATCCGCATACAGCATCAATAAATCACGGATTATTTGATTTTAAATCAAATCAGTAATCCTTCCCCAAAATATACTGATTATAGGTTTCCAGAAAGTGATACCCGGACAATCATACTGAATTCCAAGCAAAAAAGCTGCCATTAAGATGATCTTAATGACAGCTTTTTAATAAAATAATTATCCGATAGAGCCTTCCATCTCGAACTTGATCAGACGGTTCATTTCAACCGCATATTCCATAGGAAGTTCTTTTGTGAATGGTTCAATGAAGCCCATGACGATCATTTCAGTTGCTTCCTGTTGAGAAACTCCGCGGCTCATCAGATAGAACAACTGCTCTTCTGAAACCTTGGAAACCTTCGCTTCATGCTCAAGGGAAATGTTGTCGTTAAGAATTTCATTGTAAGGGATCGTATCAGAAGTAGACTGATTATCCATGATTAATGTGTCGCACTCGATGTTGGCACGTGCGCCATCTGCTTTACGGCCGAAGTGCACAATTCCGCGATATGTGACTTTTCCGCCATGCTTAGAGATGGATTTAGACACAATAGTTGATGATGTGTTTGGTGCAAGGTGGGTCATTTTAGCTCCAGCATCCTGGTGCTGCCCTTTTCCTGCAATTGCAATGGAAAGGGTCATGCCGCGGGCGCCTTCGCCTTTTAGGATGACTGCCGGATATTTCATGGTTAACTTAGAACCAATGTTTCCGTCAATCCATTCCATTGTTGCATTTGCATCACAAACAGCGCGCTTAGTAACCAGGTTATAGACATTGTTCGCCCAGTTCTGGATAGTTGTATAACGGCAGTATGCGTCCTTCTTAATTACGATTTCAACTACTGCGCTGTGAAGGGAGTTCGTCGTGTAAACTGGTGCTGTACAGCCTTCGACATAATGAACATGTGCACCTTCATCAACAATGATTAGCGTACGTTCGAATTGTCCCATGTTTTCTGAGTTAATCCGGAAATAAGCTTGAAGCGGAGTATCCACTTTTATGCCCTTTGGCACGTAAATGAATGAGCCCCCGGACCAGACAGCAGAATTCAATGCAGCGAACTTATTATCTGTTGGAGGAATGGTTTTTCCGAAGTGCTCGCGGAAAATGTCTTCATTTTCTTTAAGAGCGGAATCAGTGTCTTTAAAGACAATTCCCATTTCTTCAAGATCTTCCTTCATATTGTGATAAACAACTTCTGATTCATACTGTGCAGAAACACCCGCAAGATATTTTTGCTCAGCTTCAGGAATCCCCAATTTATCGAAGGTTTGTTTAATTTCCTCAGGAACTTCATCCCATGACTTTTCGGATTTCTCAGATGGCTTAACATAATAGGTAATTTCATCAAAGTTTAAGCTCATCAAGTCCCCGCCCCATTGAGGCATAGGCATTTTATAAAAATGCTCCAGAGACTTAAGACGGAAATCAAGCATCCATTGCGGTTCTTCCTTCATGCGTGAGATTTCTTCAACGATTTCTTTGGTAAGTCCCCGTTTTGAACGAAAAATCGACACATCGCGATCTGCAAAACCATATTTATAATCGCCGATTTCAGGCATTTTCTTAGCCATAGTTCATATTCCTCCATTTCATAAATGGATGAAGCGTTTCGCTTAAAAAGCCCAGCCGCCAGCTCAGCCGCGGCAAAAGCATATAACACCTTATAACAGATGGCGCTTATGGGCTGGGCGCTGGGTTAAGAAAGCCGAGTTGAACTTTCTTATCTTTTTAAGAAACCAAACGCTTCAAACTTCATTTATCAATTTTCTTCCTGCAGGCCTTTTTCCATTGCTTTCCAAGCCAGAGTAGCGCATTTGATTCGTGCAGGGAATTTGGTAACTCCCTGAAGGGCTTCCATGTCTCCCAAGTCAACGCCGTAGTCATCATATTCTTTACCCTGAACCATGTTAGAAAAGGAACCCGCAAGCTTTAAAGCTGTATCTATATCTTTTCCTTTAATCGTCTGAGTCATCATAGAAGCGGAACTCATAGAGATTGAACAGCCTTCTCCGTCAAACTTAATGTCACTTACCTTCCCGTCTTCCACTTTCATGGTTAAACGAATACGGTCGCCGCAAGTAGGGTTGTTCATATCAATAGTCAGGCTTCCATCCTCAAGCGTTCCTTTGTTACGAGGATTTTTGTAATGATCCATGATGACTTGCCGGTAGAGTGTATCTAAGTTATTAAAAGACATTGCTGAAATACTCCTTTGTTTTGACGAGCCCTTCTACAAGCTTATCAATGTCTTCCTCTGTATTGTAGAGGTAAAAACTGGCTCTGGCCGTTGCTGAAACATCGAGCCATTTCATAAGCGGCTGTGCACAGTGATGTCCTGCCCTTACAGCAATTCCTTCAGCATCAAGGACGGTTGCCACATCATGCGGATGAACATCTCCAATATTGAAGGTGACAACGCCAGCACGCTGCTTAGCGTCCATTGGGCCATAAATCTGCAATCCTTCAACCGCGGACATTTTCTTAAGGGCATATGCTGCTAGTTTATGTTCATGTGCTTCTATATGTTCAAGCCCGATTTCTTCAAGGAAATCGATGGCAGCACCAAGTCCGATGGCACCGGCAATAATCGGTGTCCCGCCTTCGAATTTCCACGGCAGCTCTTTCCAAGTAGAATCATATAGGCCTACAAAGTCAATCATCTCGCCGCCGAATTCAATGGGCTCCATATTTTCCAGAAGCTCTTTCTTTCCGTATAAAACGCCAATTCCAGTGGGGCCAACCATTTTATGTCCTGAAAATGCGAAGAAATCACAATCCAGGCTGCGGACATCCACTTTAAGATGCGGTGTGCTTTGTGCTCCATCTACCACCATTATAGCACCATTGTCATGGGCAATCTGAGCAATTTGCTTAACAGGATTAATTACTCCCAAAACATTGGACACTTGCATAATGGAAACGATTTTGGTCTTGCTTGTCACCGTTTTTCTGACATCTTCAAGAGAGATTGTACCATCCTGCTGAAGCGGAAGGTATACCAATGAAGCGCCGGTCTCTTTCGCAATCTGCTGCCAAGGGATGATGTTGCTGTGGTGTTCCATATAAGAGATGACAATTTCATCACCCTCGGATAAGTTTGCTTTTCCATAGCTTCTTGCCACTGTGTTCAAGGCAGTAGTCGTTCCTCTTGTAAAGATGACTTCTTCCGTAGAAGCAGCATTAATGAATTTCCTAACCTTTTCACGAGCCCCTTCATATGCATCTGTTGCTTTTGTTCCAAGTGTATGGACTCCGCGATGGACATTGGAATTATATTCGCGGTAGTACTTATCAATTGACTCAATTACAGCAGATGGCTTTTGGGAAGTGGCTGCACTGTCAAGGTATACCAATGGCTTGCCATTCACTTCCTGATTCAAGATAGGGAAATGCTTGCGAATTTCGTATGGATTCATTACTTAACTTTCCTTTCAATTACCTCAACCAATTGCTTCTTTACTCCTTCAACAGGAAGTTCATTAACAACCGGTGCAAGGAAACCATGGATTACGAGCCTTTCCGCCTCTTGCTTCGGAATTCCGCGGCTCATTAAATAGTAAAGCTGAACTGGGTCAACGCGGCCAACCGATGCTGCATGTCCTGCAGTAACGTCATCTTCGTCAATTAGAAGAATCGGGTTTGCATCTCCGCGTGCCTTTTCGCTTAACATAAGAACTCTGGATTCTTGTTCAGCATTTGCTTTTGTTGCACCGTGCTCTATTTTACCGATTCCGTTAAAAATGGCAGACGCACTGTCTTTCACGACGCCATGCTTTAAAATATATCCTTCAGAGCGAAGCCCGTAATGGATAATGGAAGTCGTAAAGTTTTGTTTTTGTTCTCCGCGGCCTACAGTAACCATTTTCGTGTCTCCGAATGATCCATCGCCCATAAGATAAGTGATGTTTTCAGAAATGGTATTGCCGTCATTCATTAATCCAAGGGCCCATTCAATCCGTGCATCGCGCCCTGCAATGCCGCGGCGGTTTACGTACGTTGTATAGCCTTTTGACAGGGTATCAACCGCACCGTAAGCAACCCGTGCATTATCATTTGCAAAAACTTCGGTTACGATGTTTGCGATTCCCTGGCTTGATTCTACAGTGGAGATGTAGTTTTCTACATATGTCACTGAGCTGTTGCTTTCAGCCACAATCAATACATGATTGAATAATGCAGCCTCAGGATTGTCGACCAGGAATACTGCCTGCATCGGCTCCTTAATTTCAACATTCTTCGGAACATAAAGGAAAGAACCGCCGTTAGCCAAAGCAGCATGCAAAGCTGCCAGGCGGTGCTCATCTGCTTTAACGCCATTTTTCATATAATATTTTTCAACAAGATCGCTGTGTTCGCGAGCTGCTGTGAAAATATCGGTGAAGATGACACCCTGTTCCTTTAATTCATCAGAAAGCCTTGAAAACGCAGCAGTATTGTTCCGCTGGATGTACAGGTTTTTGCTTTCTTCAAGATGCACAAGGCTTTTCACGCTTTCCGGAAGATCTTCCAAAGAGGCAAAAGCATCACTTTCAACAATGTGTTTGCTGAAAGCTGTGAAATTCCATTTATCGATCTTTGTTTTATCAGGTTTTGGCATTGGGAGCGCATCAAGACCGGCAAGTGACTTGGTCCTGAGCTCCATAAGCCATGAAGGTTCATTATTTTGCTTAGAGAAGGAGCTGATGTACTCCTGATCAAATGGTAGTTTTGTTTCGGTAGTCATTCCAATCCCCCTACTTACGCTTCTTGGCCGACAGTTTCGTCTTCAATGCCTAATTCTTGCTTAATCCAATCATAGCCCTCTGCTTCCAGACGCTGTGCCAGTTCAGGACCTCCAGATTTAACAACGCGTCCCTGCATCATAATGTGGACAAAATCAGGAGTGATGTAGTTCAGCAAACGCTGGTAGTGAGTGATGATCAGGCAGCCGAAATCCTCGCTGCGCATTTGATTGATTCCTTTTGAAACAACTTTAAGAGCATCGATATCCAAACCGGAGTCAATTTCGTCAAGAATGGCAATTTTAGGCTCAATCATCATTAATTGAAGAATTTCATTGCGCTTCTTTTCTCCGCCGGAAAATCCTTCATTAAGGTAACGCTGTGCCATGTCTTCATCCATTTCAAGAAACTCCATTTTTTCATCCATTTTGCGGATGAACTTCATTAATGAAATTTCATCGCCTTCTTCGCGTCGGCTGTTAATCGCAGAACGAAGGAAGTCCGCGTTCGTTACGCCGCTGATTTCACTTGGGTACTGCATGGCAAGGAAAAGGCCGACTCTTGCTCGCTCGTCAACTTCCATTTCCAGAACGTCTTCACCGTCAAATGTAATGCTTCCGCTTGTTACTTCATATTTAGGATGTCCCATGATTGCTGAAGAAAGAGTAGATTTACCTGTACCATTCGGGCCCATGATTGCATGGATTTCTCCGCCCTTCACTTCAAGGTTAACCCCTTTTAAAATTTCTTTTCCATCGATTGATACATGCAGATCTTTAATCGTTAAAGTTGATCCTGACATTTTCATACCTCCGTAAACTAATATCCTAATAATAGACTGAAAAATTACGCATTTTTCCTTCTATTTATTTTCAAAAGTGATTCTCAATTTATTCTCATTACAATCTTATATCAAATGAAATCTGGAAGCAACTAATAAAGAGCGATTTTCACTGTATCCCCTGATATCACCGCATGGCCCTTATCGGTCAAAATGAAAGCATATTTATAAGTGTTCCGCTTCCTTCCATATTATAGCATCTCTTAATATCGCTTATTCATTCGGGCACTTTCTAATCCTGTTCTTTTTCCTCAAAAACAGAAGCCTATTCAATAAAAAAACCCGCGATGCATAAAGTTTAAGAAATCAAGCATACTTCTTGATTCACTCACCATTATCTCCGCGGGAGGCAGTCATATTTAATTTTCATTTAAAAATCCATTAAGAATGAATTCTCCGATTAAGATGATTCGCTAACAGATTGCCTTGTTCATAATCTTTCTCTCTTCGTTTTTCGACCTGGATCCGGGTATCCAATCTCCTGCTGTATTCGCTGTAGCCAATTCCATGTGATTGCTGCATAGCCTTTTCCATTTCACCTGTAACTTGTAAATCTAGAGAGTTGATAATGAATCAATCCTTTCATCTTTTATAGAACAGCTTAATTTTAACATGAGTGAAAATCTTTGTTCAAAGTCCTTATACCCTTATGAAAATGGGTTAAAACGTAACCTATGGGCTTTGCTCAGGAAAATCGCTGCCGGATGGCGAATTGCTTCAAATACCCTCTGATTGCTTAAGCTTACAGAAAAACATTAAAGCTTTTGCATTCATATTAATGAAATTCCGATAATTCCTGGATGGTGTCTTGTACAAGGGTAACTGCCTGGCTCATTACAGCTCCGCCGCCAAACGCAGCCGTTACGCCAATCGCTTCATGAATTTCCTGCTCACTGGCCCCCTGGTCAAGACATCCTTTAACATGATAAATGATGCAATATTCATCTTGTGTATATAAGCTTATCCCAAGTGCAATCAGCTGTTTCTCTTTTTGAGAAAGTGCTCCTTCCTGGAAACAAGCTTCTGTAAATGCATTGAATTTGCTGCCAAGTTCGGGCATTTTTTCAAGAAATACTCCGATTCCGGTTTTATAATCATGAAGAACACTTTCAGTTACATTCCTGGGTTCATTATTCAACGCTTTCATCTCCTTGCTTCATTGTCCTTCATAGTATGGACGGTTAATGGCCAACTATGCAGGAACGAATGCAAGGGAAGCATATAAAAAGCGGCCCATTATAGGCCGCTCCTTTTACTTATTTATCTACAGGCAATACAGCGCCTTTATATGTTTTCGTGATATAATCCTGAATTTTTTTCGAATGCAGAACTTCAACTAACGTTTTGATGTCTTTTTTGTTTTTATCGCCTTTGCGGACCGTGATGATATTAACATAAGGATTATCCTTGCCTGATTCAACCGCAATTGGGTCATGTACCGGGTCTAGGCCTGCATCCAGTGCATAGTTTGCATTGATGACAACAGCATCGCCCTGATTCTTTTTGTACACCTGAGGCAATAAACCTGCTTCAATATTCGGCTGGAATTTTAATTTCTTAGGATTTTCCACAATATCCTTTATAGTTGCATCTGTTTTCTTCACACCCGGCTTCAGCTTAATAAGTCCATTTTGCTGGAAGATGGAAAGAATGCGGCCTTCATCTGCCACAGCGTCCCTCATGATGATGGTTCCGCCTTTTGGCAGATCCTGAAGTTTTTTATATTTCTTTGAGTAGATGCCGATTGGCTCAATATGAATACCGCCGGCATTTTCAAATTTATAGCCTTGGTCCTTCATCTGTGATTCCATGTAGGGAATATGCTGGAAATAGTTAGCGTCAATTTCTTTATTGTCAAGTGCTTTATTAGGAAGAATGTAATCCTGGAATACTTTAATTTCAAGATCCACGCCTTTTTTCTTCAAGAGAGGCTTTGCCTGTTCCAATATTTTAGCATGGGGAATATTTGAAGCCCCCACAATCAGTTTCTTATCATCAGAGCTTGACTTCCCGCTATCGCTTGTTCCGCAGGCTGTTAGCCCCAATGCCAGTGCCGCCGAAGCCGCAAAAGCTGCAAACCACTTTTTCTTTTTCATTGTGTATTCCTCCAGATTTCATTTTATTTTTATCTTTTATCCAATTTGGATGAAATAATGTCTCCGATAAACTGAATGATAAATACGATGATTAATATGGTGATTGTAGCAACAAAAGTAACATCATTATTACTCCGCTGAAATCCCTGCAAATATGCAAGGTTTCCAAGCCCTCCTGCTCCAATTGCCCCGGCCATCGCAGTATAGCCGACTAGGGCTATTGCAGTTACAGTAATGCCGGAAATAAGCGCCGGCATGGATTCAGGCAATAGCACCTTAAAGATGATTGTACTTGTTTTTGCACCCATTGATCGTGCAGCTTCCACAACACCTTTATCAACCTCGCGAAGCCCGATTTCCACCATTCTGGCGTAAAAGGGAGCTGCTCCAATAATTAAGGCTGGCAAAGCTGCCTCTGGCCCCAGCATGGTCTTCACCAAAAACAGGGTAAATGGAATGAGCAAAATAATCAGGATGATAAAAGGAATGGAACGAAAAATGTTGACCACTGCGGAAATAAGAACATTGATTACTTTATTTTCCCACATTTGGCCCTTAGACGTCAGAAACAAAAGTGTTCCAAGCAAAATGCCTAAAATAAAAGTTGCAACCAATGAAATCCCAGTCATGTATAAGGTTTCTTTCGTTGCTGCCCACATATCTGCCCAAATCACATTTGGAAGTAAATCAGTCAGCATTTGATATCACCTCCACGCCTACCTGCTGCTCATTTAAATACGTTATCGCACGGGTGATTTCATCGCTTTTTCCATCAACATGAATGAACAGAGTGCCATATGGGCCATTTTGCGTATGAGAAATTTTCCCCTGGAGGATGTTTACATCGATATTGAAGTTTCGGATCAGCCCAGTAATGAGCGGGCTTTCCGTATTTTCCCCTATAAACGTTAACTGTATGACCTTGCCCTTTGGATAACGGGCTCCTATGTGTTCCAATACCGGTTTTGTTTCTTCAGGTTCTGTGACCTGCTGGACAAAACGCTTGGTAATCTGCGCAGCCGGATTTCGGAAAACCTCCAGCACAGGTCCCTGCTCCACAACCCTGCCGCCTTCCATAACAGCAACACGATGGCAAATTTTGCGGATGACATGCATTTCATGCGTAATCAAAACAATGGTAAGACCCAGCCTTTTATTGATATCAACGAGCAATTCCAGGATGGAATCAGTAGTCTGGGGATCAAGTGCTGAAGTCGCTTCATCACACAAGAGCACCTTGGGATTGTTGGCAAGCGCCCTTGCAATGCCAACACGCTGCTTTTGTCCGCCGCTTAGCTGTGAGGGATATGCACGCTCTCTTCCTTCAAGGCCGACCAGATTAACAAGCTCGCTGACCCTTTTTTTTCTCTGGTTTGCCGGGACGCCTGCAATTTCCAGGGGAAAGGAGATATTTTCTTCAACAGTCCTGGACCATAATAAATTAAAGTGCTGGAAAATCATGCTTATTTCTTGCCTTGCGCTTCGAAGCTCCGCGCCCTTTATCCGGGAAATCTCTCTGCCCGCTACAAGAACCGAGCCTTCAGTCGGCCTTTCGAGACCGTTCAGCATACGGATCAGCGTACTTTTTCCGGCACCGCTATATCCGATAATTCCAAAAATTTCCCCTTTGTCAATTGAGATATCTACAGAATCAACAGCTTTTATAGGTTCGCCTTTTGCCAGGCTGGATTTAAATAGCTTACTTACTTTCGATACCGTTATCATTGAATCCACCTCTTATCCGTATAAGCCTATGAACATAGTAAACTTTTGCTCATCATGTATCCATCTACAATATATCATTGCGCATTATCTGTTCTGCATGCATGGCGCCAGGCCAAGATCAGTGCCTTAAACAGAAAAAGCCTTTCTGCATGAGCAGAAAGGCAAGATAAGCTAAGGCCTTTCTCTCATCTCTAAAAGCTTTTCAGCTTTTTGTGAATTGGCACCTTTTCAAGGAAATCCTTGCCGGTTGCCGGGTTTCATAGGGCACATCCCTCCACCTCTCTCGATAAGAGCAACAGATATATGTAATTGACGGTTCACATCAATTATGTTCATTTTTAATTACGAAAGTGATCGTAACATACAGAAAGAAAGTGTGTCAATGCATAACGTTTAAAAGTTAGTAAAAATTTTAAATCCTTTGATAAACAATTTTTCGTGCATCAGCCAAGAAAGAGAATGCATGCCCGCACTCTCTTTCGGAATTATAAAGATTTGACAGCCAAGGACGCTAGGCCAGTTGCCTGTTCAATCGCCTGTTCAAGGTCTTCAATCAGATCGTCTGCATTTTCAATGCCGATTGACAGCCTGACTAAATCCTCGCTTACACCAGATTGAATCAGTTCGTTTTTATTTAACTGCTGATGGGTTGTGCTGGCAGGATGGATGATTAAGCTTTTTGCGTCTCCAACATTTGCTACATGTGACCATAGCTGTATGGAGTTAATCAGCTTGGCTCCTGCTTCTCTTCCGCCTTCAATCCCAAAAATGACAATGGCCCCTGCTCCTCTTGGAAGGTATTTGTCTGCCAGTTTCCTATCAGGGTGATCTTTATGCCCCGGGTGTGACACCCATGTTACGGCCGGATGGTTTTCTAAATAATCAATGATTTTCCCGGTATTGGATACGTGCTCTTTCATCCTTACATGCAGGGTCTCAAGCCCGAGAGTGAATTGAAAGGCGCTTTGTGGACTGAGCGAAGGCCCCAGATCCCTTAGTAACTGAACACGTGCTTTGGTTATAAATGCAGCCGGGCCTGCTGCATCACTGTATACGATATTTCCATAGCTTGGATCAGGCTCCGTGAACCCCGGAAAATCCGGGGAATTCCAATCGAATTTCCCTCCATCCACGATGATGCCCCCTAGTACAGTTCCATTGCCAAGAAGCCATTTCGTAGCAGAATGCACAATAATGTCAGCACCATATTCAATTGGCTTGCACAAATAAGGCGTTGCAAAGGTATTATCCACAATAAGCGGTATTCCTGCTTCATGGGCTATTTCTGCTATCTTTTCTATATCAAGTACACGAAGGCTTGGATTGCCGATTGTTTCACCGAATATTGCCTTCGTCTTTGGTGTTATAGCTTTACGGAAGTTCTCGGGATCATCCGGTTTTACGAAAGTAACCTTGATTCCATACCTTGGAAGTGTATTGGCGAACAAGTTATATGTGCCTCCATATAAAGTTGATGCTGATACAATTTCATCTCCCGCTGAAGCAATATTCAAGATGGCCAGTGTGATTGCAGCCATTCCGCTTGAAACAGCAAGAGCCCCAATCCCGCCTTCTAGCAGTGCCGCTCTTTCTTCAAAAGCAGTTACAGTCGGATTATGGATTCTGGTATAAATATACCCTGGTTCCTTCAGTCCAAATAAATCGGCTGCATGATCTGTATCTTTGAACAAATATGCATTGCTTTGATAAATAGGCAATGCCCTCGCTCCTGTAGCATCTTCCTTTAGCCCTCCGTGAATACTCAAGGTTTCAAAACGATAATTTTTGTTTTCTGCCATTTTCCTTCTCCCCCAACTTTTAATGAATTCATGGCTCTGAGTCTGAAATCATTCCTGGAAGGTTAACGAGAAACAAAAAAGCCTCTTCAAAAAGAAGAGGCTTTGCTATCTCTCCTTATCTGCCAGAGCCGATACTCTGCTGGAATTAGCACCGTGTATGATATATACCGGTTGCCGGGCTTCGATGGGCCAGTCCCTCCGCCACTCTTGATAAGATTAAGTTAATTAATCAGAAAATTTTGCTTAGTCAAAAATATAGCATATTCTTAAGGAGATAGTCAATTTTTATTTTGGGATTTTTTTCCGATGTTATTCTTGCTGCAAAAATACGCCGAAGGAAGACACATTCTAAGGAAATCACGAATAGATAAAAAGTGTCTAAATTACTGCCGTAATTTTTGTCATTTACCTTTATTGCCGACATATTCTCAAAGCGTTTCTGCCTATTCGCCGAAAATAACTGATATTTTGACTTTATTTCCTAAGAAATAAGAAAAAGCGGGAAGCTCATTGCGGCCTCGTGTCGTTTTTACATGAGCCGCATCACCCGTGAAGCATGTCAATGAGCCGATACTGGTTCCTTACTAACTCCCTCCTTGAAAGATGGCTGGCTCGACAAAGACTTAAACACTATAAAGAAAAAGGTTGTTGCAAGCAAATAAATCCCTGCGGTAATGGAAAATACAGCGGCATATCCCCAATAGCTGCCCAATGATATGACAAGAGAGGCAGATACCGGATCCATGAATGCCCAGCCCAGATTAAAGGCCATCTGGTTCATTGAATTAGCCAGCCCTTTAGAACGGTTGCTGACAAGCGACATCATTAAAGACATCTGTATCGGGTTTCCGGCATTCATTAATGCCTGCCGGAATAAAAAGGCGATGGCCCTATCCATAATTGATGGGTGTATGCTGTAAGCAATAAAAATGGCAGGGATAGCAGCTGCAGAATCCACAGATTTAACTTGTCCAAAGCGCTTTACAAACCTTGGGCCGATAAGCATAGCAGCTGCCGTAGCTCCCTGTCCAGCCGAGAGAATGATAGCAATCATAGAGTTTGAAACGAAAAAGCGGTCAGCAAAATATAAATTGAGATATGGAATAACAAGTCCAGACCCGGTACCAATCAGCAGCTGTGAGATAAAAAAGAGAATGATTACCTTGAGGCTTTTCCTGTCAAATCCCGCCGGATCGCTTTCATGGGATTCAAGAGGTTTAGGCTACTCTTTTGCAATGGCCAGGAATGGCACGATGGAGCAAAGAAAAATAATTCCCCCAGACAATAAGGATATGCAGATGGCATTTAGATCAGAGATGAAAAGCTTGAGGATATCGGTCAATGCACCTCCCAAAAGACTGCCTGCCACATTGGCAGCTGTCATAACGGCAAAATGCAGGCTGAAGATATGGACCCTCTCCTTGACTGACGAGTTTTCAGCTAAAAGGGGGATGATTAAAACCTGAAAAAAGGCTGTTGCCCCTCCGGCTAAGAAAGCCATGGCCAATAGGCTGACTTCACTTTGAAGTATGGATCTCAGGAGCATGAAAAAACCGGTAGCAGCCACTCCGGAGATAAGAAGCTTTCTTCTTCCGATTTTGTCTCCAAGCAAACCTGCAGGAATCAAGAGCAAGGCGGTCGCGAGCGAATCCGTATGAAATGACCTGGCCATTCACATTGTCACTGGATCCTAGCTCCCGTATATAAAAATTATAAATGACCATAAAAATGCCAAGGCCTGACTGTATGAAAATATTGCCCAGGAGCAGCATTCTGATGTTGCGGTTATAAGATGCAAAACGCTTTACAGTAGATTTAAACATAGCTGACAATCCGCCCTTTACTATTTCGTCTCCCTAAATATTAATGCTTGCTCCATGCTATGTAAATAATTTGAATTATTTTACTTTTCTTTAAAAACGATCCTGACCTATTACCTAGACACTCCCAATACAAAATGAACGAACAGCCAAATTGCATAAAAAAATTCTTGCCTGTTTGGGCAAGAATGGTGATGTTTGTTATATTTCTTTAAGGATATCGTATATATACGGGACAGAATGAAAGGCGTATATCTTTTTATCAAGCTTGCCTTCTTTAAAAACCAATAAGCAGGGAACACTTTCTATTTCATATTCAGCTGCAATATTCGCCATATAGTTTAAATTCATTTTGCCGCAGTCCAGATCAGGAAACAGCTCCAGGGAAACGGCAAGAATTTTCGAGGCAACCTGGCAAGTCCCGCACATTGGGGTGTAAAGGTATAAACAAAATGTCCGATTCCATTTCAAGGAAGTATTTAACTGTTCTTCATTCCACTCTTGCATAATTACTTAATTCATCCTTTGTTCTAAATACACGGGGTTTACCTCAATATCTGCCGCCAATAAAACAGTAGCAATATGATTCATCGGCGATGCAGCAACTTCTTTATACATTCGGTCAATATAAAGATGGTAAGCCTCTGGCATTTCTTTTTTAAACTGTTTGCGCAGCTTTTCCCCTGATTCATCAGCATCAACTAAAATGTAAACATCTTTCTCAGCCAGTTCATCAACAAGTTCGTCAAGCCTTGTAATTGAAATGGTGCCATTGGTGCAGATAATTTCCACTTCTTCCTTCAATACACTTTTCACTTTTCTTTTATCTGAAGTTCCTTCTACAATAATTACTTTATCGGGTTGTCCAAATTCCATGCAATCACCGCCGCTAAAGGATAAAGTGAACCTCCATCAGCAGAGGGCTCTCTCATCCCCGCTGATGATCAGTTGAACGAATCGGGCTTTCAGGCAGGGTCTCTAAAATTCACTGCCCCATACGGGACAGAAATGCGCACCCTGTTCATATAATAACCCAAAACAGAAAAAAAGTGTCCAAAGTGCTTTCTTGGTAAAAAGCTCTTTTAAAAAAAACTGTTGTTTATTAATAAGTTCTGTAAGGCGACCGCGTTAAATCAGTTTGATTGAAGCGTAAAGTGCGAGACTGAAGTAAACCAACTTGGTCCATTGCAGCAGCCTTTACGAAAAAAGCACTGTAAAAAAATAGAGAAGGCAAGAAGCCTTCCCGTCATGCATTATCCTTCGTTTGTCATTTCATCATATTGCTCTGAAGTCATAAGGCTTTCGACTTCACTGCTGTCAGAAGGCTCAATAACAACCATCCATGCCTTTTCATAAGGTGAATCATTTACATACTCAGGGTTGTCATTTAGCTCTTCATTGACTTCTACCACTTTGCCGCTGATTGGAGCATAAAGCTCAGAAACCGTTTTAACAGACTCTACGCTGCCGAATGGCTCATCCGCCTTCAGCTCGTCTCCCACTTCAGGAAGCTCAACAAAAACGATATCGCCCAATTCTGATTGTGCAAAATGTGTAATCCCGACGCGGACTTTACCGCCTTCTGTTTTTACCCACTCGTGTTCCTCTGAATAACGAAGATCCTTTGGTGTTGCCATGGTATATCCCTCCAAGGTATGTAAAATTATGATCTATTATAGTATAAAATAGATTTCTCTGATTTGGTGCAAAAAACTACTTCTATTGCCAAATCTTTTGGTATTCCTGTTCATTGAACCCGACTGTCACTTGATTTCCGTCTGAAGCAATCGGCCTTTTTAGCAGCATTCCGTCCGAGGCCAGAATATCCAGCTTTTCTGAGTCAGAAGCATCCTTAAGCTTGTCTTTTAAACCAAGCTCCCTGTATTTCTGGCCGCTTGTATTAAAAAACTTCTTTAATTCCAAGCCGCTTTTCAGGTAAAGCTCTTCAATCTGCTCCCTTGAAGGGGGATTTTCTGCTATATGGACAGCTTCATAAGAAACCTCATGATCGTCCAGCCATTTTTTCGCATTTCTGCATGTGCCGCATTTTGGATACCAATAAAATATCAATCCCATGGTTTCACCACCTAACGATAGGATACCCGTTTTTAAGCATTAATTCAAAAAATAAGCTATGCTTCCAGCAAAAAAACAGCTGCTGCACAAGCAAAAGCAGGAATATCCATCTTGGATATCCCTGCGGCTCCGCTTGCCCTACGAATTAAAGCACATATTTTTCTGCGTCTAACAATTTCACTGAAGCTTCGCGTTTTTTAGCAATCACATTAACAGGGTTATGCCTTGTTAATTTGCGCAGTGAAGAAAGCATGATACGCAGCGTATCGCCAGTCTCTACTGCAACCAAGGTTTCCTTCGCATGCTGCTCGATTTGGTTGAATGACTCCTGGCAGAAAATTTGAGTATAAAGTAGCTTCTGCTGATTTTTTTCTTCTCCGGATTGTGCAATGGCTTTTTCTGTACGAAGCACAACAGATTCCATGGCGTATGCAAGTGAAGCAAGGTCCGCTATGTTAACCAGGATTTCTTGCTCTTGCTCAAGCTTGTTGCCAAACTTTTGTGCAGCAAGCCCTGCAGCCAGCAGCCCAATTTTCTTGGCGTTTTTCACCAGCAGCTTTTCTTGCGCCAGCGGCTCGTCACCAGGCTCTTCCGGCATTAGCATCATAAGCTCTTCCTGCAGGCTTTGTGCTTTTTGAAGAAGAGGAAGCTCACCCTTGA
The DNA here is from genome assembly GCF_900112495.1 of Bacillus sp. OV322. GTDB lineage: Bacteria > Bacillota > Bacilli > Bacillales > DSM-1321 > Peribacillus. The sequence continues at coordinate 584,711 of NZ_FOMA01000002.1, read as the reverse complement.
AAGCTTTCTTTAAGAATGTGCCTGGAACCAGCAGGCGGTTGATTTCATTTGTTCCTTCAAAGATCCGGTTGATTCTGGAATCACGGTACGCTCTTTCAATTTCATATTCCTGCATGAAACCATAGCCTCCGTGCAGCTGAACGCCTTCATCCACTACATAGTCTAGAACTTCTGAGGCAAAAAATTTATTCAGTGAACACTCGATGGCATACTCTGCAATAGAATTCGCCACTTCCTTGCCGTCTTTTACCTGTTCGTCTGTAAGCTGGCTCATCCTGCTTTCGAATAGACCGACCGTACGGTAAACGGAGCTTTCTGCAGCATAAATTTTAGATGCCATTGTAGAAATTTTTTCTTTTGTTAAGTTAAAAGAAGAAATTGGCGTCTTGAATTGCTGGCGCTGGTTTGTATATGCTGCTGTAAGGGCAAGTGCATGCTTGGAGGCGCCCACAGCTCCTACACCTAATTTATAACGTCCGATATTGAGGATGTTAAAGGCGATAACATGGCCTCTTCCTTCTTCTCCCAAAAGGTTTTCAACCGGAACCTTGGCATCTTCAAGGATCAATGTGCGTGTTGATGAACTTTTGATGCCCATTTTCTTTTCTTCTGCACCCGTAGAAACTCCTGGATATTCACGCTCGACGATGAAGGCAGAGAACTTTTCTCCATCGATCTTCGCATACACAACGAATACATCTGCAAAACCTGCATTAGTAATCCACTGCTTTTCACCGTTAAGGATATAATGTGTGCCTTCAGCATTCAATTTAGCCGTTGTTTTTGCGCCAAGTGCGTCAGAACCTGAACCTGGTTCTGTGAGTGCATATGCTGCAATTTTTTCTCCTGTTGCCAGTAATGGAAGGTATTTATGTTTTTGATCTTCATTTCCGAAAAGGACGATTGGCAGTGAGCCGATTCCAACATGTGCTCCATGAGTGATTGAAAATCCGCCCGCACGTGAAAGTTTTTCAGAAATCAGTGCTGAGCTGACCTTATCAAGCCCCAGGCCGCCATACTCTTCAGGAACATCCGCTCCAAGAAGCCCAAGTTCACCCGCTTGCTTCAATAGCTTTACGGAACGGTCAAACTCATGCTTCTCCAGGTATTCTACCTGCGGAAGAACTTCATTTACCAGGAAGTCATCTGTCGTTTTTGCAATCATAATTTGTTCATCAGAGAATTCTTCAGGTGTAAAAACCTGGTCATACGTAACGTCCTCTACTAGAAACCCGCCGCCTTTTACAATGCTTTCAGTTGATTTTGACATCTTGTTACCTCCTAATATATTAAATGAAATAAATATCTATTAATCTAGACGTTTTCTTAACACATTACCCGATAAGCTCAAATACTCCTGCAGCACCCATACCTCCGCCAATACACATGGTCACTACTCCAAACTGTGTATTTCTGCGCTTCATTTCATGCAGCAGGCTTAGAGTCAGCTTTGAACCTGTACATCCAAGCGGGTGTCCCAGAGCAATTGCGCCCCCGTTCACATTGACGATTTCCTCATTCAAGCCAAGTTCGCGGATGATTTGAATGGACTGTGAAGCAAATGCTTCATTCAGCTCAAATAACCCAATATCAGATAGCTCAAGTCCAGCAAGCTTGAGGGCTTTTGGGATAGCGGCAACCGGGCCGATTCCCATAATCTCAGGCGGAACCCCGGCAACAGCAAAAGATCTGAACCTGCCCATCGCACTCAGTCCTAATGAAGAAGCTTTTTCGCTGTCCATCACCATGACCGCTGCAGCACCGTCGCTCGTTTGGGAAGCATTCCCCGCCGTTACAGTTCCTTTAACTGAAAATGCAGGCCTCAATTTAGCGAGGATTTCTGAAGTGGTTCCTTCACGTACGCCTTCATCCTGCGTAAATTGAAAGGTCTTTTCTTTTAACTTGTGATCGGCTCCAACGGATCGCAATGTAACATCCACTGGGACGATTTCGTCAGCAAACTTACCTTCAGCAATCGCTTTGGCTGCTTTCTGATGGCTCCTTACGGCAAAAGCATCCTGATCTTCACGTGAAATGCCGAATTTCCTCGCGACTTCCTCTGCTGTATGACCCATTCCCATATAATATTCAGGAGCCGTCTCAGCAAGCTTTGCATTAGGGCGGGTTACATGGCCCATCATTGGCACAAGGCTCATGGACTCTGCACCGCCGGCAATCACGGTATCGCTTTGGCCAAGCATAATCCTCTCAGCCGCATATGCTATGCTTTGAAGTCCGCTTGAGCAGTACCGGTTAATGGTGATGGCAGGCACATTGTGCGAAAGCCCGGCAAGAGCACCGATGTTTCTTGCCATATTAAGCCCTTGCTCCGCTTCAGGCATGGCACAACCAATAATCAAATCATCAATATTGCCTTCGTAATTTCCGGCGCGTTTTAAAGTCTCTTTTACTACAAGAGCCCCTAAATCATCCGGACGGACGTTTGCAAGTGACCCTTTTTTCGATTTACCGACCGGAGTCCTTGCTCCAGCCACTATTACCGCTTCTCTCATGAGGGATCCTCCTTATTAGAACGCAGCGCCTGATTGAATGGTTCAGACTCCTTGAATCAGCATGGAACGGCTGCAGCAGACAAAGGATTCTTTGCTGCCCAGCCGATTTTCTTCCCGCTGAAACTTCTGCCTGCACATAAACCAGCGCTTTTAGTTAGTTAATCATTTTTTTCATTCTTCATTAACCTTAATTGCGCAGCGGCTTGCCTTTAAGGAGCATATGCTGCATCCGCTGCTGAGATTTAGGCTGTGCTATCAAACTTAAAAATGCTTCTTTTTCCAGATCAAGCAGGTACTGTTCATCAACTTCTGTACCATATGGCACCTTGCCTCCAGCAAGTACGTAGGCCAATTTCTTGGCAATGCTCATATCGTGATCAGAAATAAATCCTGTAAGACGCATCGACTCTGCTCCCAATAATAGGGCAGCATATCCTGTTTCACCGACTACAGGAATCTTCACCCTCGCAGGAGCTGTATATCCAGATTCATACAGCGACAGTGCTGCCTGTTTGGCATCATACAGCAAATGATCAGGGTTGACGCTAATGCCGTCAGCAAAATTCAGGAAATTATTTTCACGCGCTTCATCTCCTGAAGTGGATACCTTAGCCATGGCTACTGCTTCAAACACTTTGTTGGCTACCTTTTGAAGATCAAATTCGACTCCATGCGGCATGCTCTTCAGATGCTTATAATAAAGCTCTTTTGTGCCTCCGCCTCCAGGTATTAATCCAACTCCGACCTCCACAAGCCCCATATACGTCTCAGTGGAGGCCTGAATATGTGCTGCAGGCAGGCAAACCTCCGCTCCTCCTCCAAGAGCCATATTGAAAGGAGCTGCTACTACAGGTTTTGCGCTATATTTAATTTTCAGCATCGCTTTTTGGAATTGGCTGATTACCATATCCAATTCAAAGATGTTGTCATCCTGCGCTTCCATGAGCATCATGGCGATATTGGCGCCTACGCAGAAATTTTTCCCCTGATTCCCGATTACAAGCCCCTTGTAATTCGCTTCTACTTCATCCACTGCGTAGTTAATCATCTGGATAATATCAAGTCCAATTGCATTATTAGGGGACGTAAATTCGAGCAATGCAATACCATCTCCGATATCAATCAGGCTTGCACCGCTGTTTTTCTTGATTACTCCATTTTGCTGTTTTATTTTTTTAAGATTGATCACCTTTGGATTCTCAGTGATCTCCTTGTATTCTCCGTTACTGTAATAGGAGGTTTCTCCAGCTTCCTGCCTGTAAAAAGATTCAAATCCTTTTCCAGCCATATCCTTTACCCACTGCGGCACAGTGTGGCCTTCTTTCTCCATCCTTGCAGCCGATTTTTCAAGGCCAATAGCATCCCATGTTTCAAATGGTCCCATTGACCAGCCGAATCCCCATTTCATAGCCTGGTCGATGGCAAGGATATCATCAGCGATATCACCAAGGAGTTCAGCAGAATAAAGGAGCACAGGTTTTAATACATTCCATAAAAGCTGGCCGGCACGGTCCTCACTGTATACAAGCGCTTTCATTTTTGCAGGGACGCCTTTAGCCTGCTTGCTTAATTCTGTCGATGCTGTTTTTAATTTCTTTCTTTCTTCATATTCAAGTGTTTCAGGATTCAGCTCCAGGATTTCCTTGCCTTTTTTCAAAAAGAAGCCCTGTCCGGACTTGCTTCCAAGCCATCCTTGATCAAGCATTTTTTTCATGAAATCAGGCAATCGGAAAACTTCTTTTTCTGCTCCATCTACCTGGTCATACACATTTTTGGCAACATGTGAAAAAGTATCTAAACCTACAACATCCAAAGTTCGGAATGTAGCACTTTTCGGCCTTCCGATCATCGGGCCAGTTACCGAATCCACTTCACCTACGCTATAGCCGCCTTCAAGCATTTCACGGACAGTCACCAATAGCCCGTATGTACCAATGCGGTTCGCAATAAAGTTTGGTGTATCTTTTGCTTCTACAACGCCTTTGCCTAATATATCTTCACCGAATTGCTTCATGAATGACAGCACTTCAGGATCTGTGAATTGAGTAGGAATCACTTCCAGCAACTTTAAATAACGTGGCGGATTGAAGAAATGGGTGCCGAGGAAATTTTTCTGAAAGTCCTCTGAACGGCCTTCTGCCATAGCTTCAATTGATATCCCTGAAGTATTAGAGCTTATAATGCTTCCTGGCTTGCGGTATTGATCTACTTTTGAAAAAACATTTTTTTTGACTTCCAGATTTTCAACGACAACTTCAATGACCCAGTCAATATCTTTGAGGCGCTCCCAATCATCTTCCAGGTTTCCTGCTTCAATAAGAGCGAGATTTTTTTTCGCAGTCAATGGAGCCGGTTTCTGTTTAAGAAGCTTAAGCTTGGCTGTTTGGCTGATCCGGTTGCGTACCTGTTTATCCTCCAGGGTTAAGCCTTTTTTCTTTTCATCCTCAGAAAGCTCCCGAGGAACAATATCTAATAATAAAGTTGGAATGCCGATGTTAGCAAGGTGTGCAGCAATTCCTGATCCCATTACTCCTGAACCAAGAACTGCAGCCTTTCGTATTTGACGAACCAAAATCATATCCCCCTTACGAAGTGTATTGAATGAATGCTCATTCATTTTTCTCGCAAAAAAATATAAATTCATTTTCCCTATAATAACTATAGAATATTTTAGAAAATTCCGCAATCAAAAAATACCAGAAAATTTGAATTTATTGTCCGCTTTTTTGAAAATAACTTCCTCTCATGATTGCCGGCTTCCCTGCAGAAACTATAATTGAACGCGAGGTGAATAGCATGAAAAGAAAACAAGATCCCACAAAGGCTGCAGTAAGTGCTGCAAGCGTAAAAGGAAACGCCGGTCCATCACCGGAGCAAGGCGGGAAAAATAAGGTGAACAGCCAGAACAATCAGTATAAAAGATAAATTGAAGAAGCCAATATCCTACATCAGGCTTCTTTTGACGGATAGCAGAGCCGGAAGCTCCGGACAGTCATCCCCCGCTTACCGTTAAGCTACAAAGCGGGGAAGCTCCCGTTTTATCTGGGAAAAGCCATGCTTATGGCAGCCTGGCTTTTCCCTTAAAAGTTTATTTAAAAATTCCTTTTAATACAAAGGCAACATTGGCAGGCCGCTCTGCCAGGCGCCGCATGAAATATCCGTACCAGTCTGTTCCATATGGGACATACACACGCATCTTATAGCCTTCTTTAGCAAGTTCAAGCTGCCGTTCATTGCGGATGCCAAACAGCATTTGAAACTCGAACTGGTCGTTCGGAATATTATATTCCTTTACCAGTTTTTTGGTGTACTCAATTATAACATCATCGTGGGTGGCAACTGCTGTATAGTTTCCGTTCAGAAGATGCATTTTTATGATTTTTTTGTAGTTATCATCTACATCCTTCTTTTCCGGAAAAGCTACCTCAGGTGATTCCTTATACGCACCTTTTACAAGACGGAGATTTGGGCTGTATTCATTTAGATCTTTAATATCCTGTTCAGTCCTGTAAAGATATGCCTGGATGACTGTGCCAATATTATCGTATTCTGATTTAAGCTTCTTGAAAATATCAATTGTTATTCCGCATCGGGCGAAATCCTCCATATCAATCGTAACGAACACTTGATTTTCCTTTGCCGCTTCCAGGATTCTTCTCATGTTATTCATGACAACGCTCTCATTTATATCCAGACCCATAGATGTCATTTTAAGAGAAAGCTGAGAATCCAGTCCGCGCCTGCCGATTTCCTTGATTGCCACAATGCAATTATCCGCCATTTCATTGGCTTCCTTTTCATTATCCACAAATTCTCCAAGATAATCGATAGTTACAGACAACCCCTTATTATTTAAATCCTTTATAACTTCTGAAGCAAGCTCAACTGTTTCTCCTGCTACAAATCGGGAAGCGCCGAACCTCAAACCATATCTTTTGGCCATCTTGGTCAAGCCTCTATTTTTAGATAAAAAGAGAAAAAAATTCCTCATTGTTTGTTCCATACTGCATCCCCCTGAAAACGGTTTATAGTTTATTAAAACAGAAAATAACCAAAATTTCGACACCATTATTTTATCATTTAAAACTATATTTGGATACAAATTATTGAGGTATATACCACGGGGAACAGGGAAGTTTATAGAGGAATGAATTTGCCAAGGAGGTAAAACCATGCAACAGCAAAATGAGAATCAAAACCAGCAAGGCGCCAGTGCACAAATCATGCAGCAGCCGCCCCAAATTTTATCTTCAAAAGATGCCATGTATTTGACAGACATGCTCACCTGGAACCTGCTGGCCGTAAAAAAGGCCCGCTTCTTCGCCGAACAGTCCCAGAACCCGAAAGTGGTGCAGGCACTGAATCAATGTGGTCAAATGCATCAGCGCCACTATGAAACCATCCTTTCACATTTGAATAAGGGACAGCAATCAAGCGGAAATCAGCTGCAATAAACATTTATAGAACAGGAGAATCTAAGATGCCAGATCAGAATAAGATTCAAAACCCGGAAACATCCGTTTCAAAGACAACTCAAATGAATGATCGCGACTTTTTAAATGATATGCTGACTACAGAAAAGTATTTTAATTCTTCATATTCTATTGCATTAAATGAAGCCAGCCATTCAGGGCTTTACAACGAATTGTTAAACATTTCTACTGAGGCGAAGGATATGCAGCGTACATTGTATAATTTAATGTTCGAGATGGGATGGTATTCTCTTGAAAAAGCGGAACCTCAGAAAATAAGCCAATCCTTTCAGCAGTTTACTGGTTATAAAAACCAGCTTCCCTACAGCCAGCAGGAGCTTCAATAGCATAATCTTCTTAAATAACTTGCACAGGGCACCAAGGTAGACTTGGCGCCCTGTTTTATGTTAAAGCTCATTTAGTTAGAACAGATTCTGTCCTATAAGATCTGTTTCTCTTTGACTCGTATAGCCGGTCATCTGCAAGCTGTATGAAATCCTGGAGAGTTTCGTGCATATTTGGCCTTATAGTTGCGATTCCTGCACTGACTGTCACATAAGGTTTATGAAATGATGATTCGTGGATGATCCGGAGATTTTCAACTGCAGACATCAATTCTTCAGTAAGCTCCCTCCCAGAACGGTAGTCTGTATACGGTAAAAGAACAGCAAATTCCTCCCCGCCGTACCTGAAAACTGTTCCTTTTTCGCCCGCAGCTTTTTTTAAAGCCTTAGCCGTGCTTCTTAAACAGGCATCACCTTCAATATGGCCATAAGTGTCGTTATAGCTTTTAAAGCAATCGATATCCAGCATGATTAATGAAAGTTCACTTTTTTTATCCTTCATTTCCCTCCAATGCTCTTTAATAAGAATGTCAAAGTAACGGCGGTTGGGAATCTCCGTTAAACCATCTGTCAGTGAAAGATTCTGCAATTGCTTATTCTTCTCTTTTAATAAATGATCCACCCTCATGACTTCAGTGATTTCTGTAAAAGAAAGAGCAGTTCTGCTTTTGCCTGAAGAAGCTGAAAAGGGCTGCCACTGAACAATAAGCCACTTTTCAATACGCCCAGTTTTTTTGCTTTTCAGGCCTATAATTTCTTTTTGTCCTGCTGCATGTTTTTCCTGTCCGAGGAGAACATGGCGAGTGTTTTTGACCTTGCCGTCTCTGTCTGTAACATCCCAGATGCCGGCAAACCCTTCTCCGCTTTCTATTCCAAGAATTTGTTTTCCTGCTGCATTAAGAGCAAGGAACTTCCCCTCCGCATCCGTAACTCCATATCCGCCTGGTATGCATGGTTCAAGAAGACCTGACTTTTGGATGGAACGTCTATTTAAATAACCTGCAGCACAGACAATATGCAAAAGAACGAACAGCAGCCATACAAGCCCGTTGTTTTCTCCGTATACCGCCGCCGTGGCATCTATTAAAATCAAAATAATAATATCAAAAGGGAGAGAAATTCCAAGGTGTTTTTTCCTGATCCCATTCATGTACATGTACCTGTCCTCCCGCTGTTCCCGAATAGTATATAGTACCCTGATAAACAGGATAAAAAACCCAAAAACAAGCCTAAAAACCCACTACAAAATACACAAAAAAGCGTAAGCGCCTGTCCAGCTCTCGCAGCAAAAAAAAAGACAAGCACATAAAATGCGCTTGCCTTCCTAACATACAGACTCTGCCGATTAGGAGTCAGTTGAGAACATATATTTTTTATAATGATAACGGATGCTGAAGATCAGCCCCATGCCAAGCATGTTGCCCATCAGGGAGCTTCCTCCATAGCTAATGAATGGAAGAGGGATACCCGTGATCGGCAGGACACCGATTGTCATTCCAATGTTTTGGAATACGTGAAAGGTAATCATGCTGATAACACCTACACAGAGGTACGTATAAAAATTGTTCTTGGTATCCATTCCTATTTTCGTAATGTGATAAACAAGCAAAAAGAATAAACTGATTACGATACTTGAGCCAATAAATCCGAACTCTTCTCCTATTACGGTGAAAATGAAGTCTGTATGGCCCTCTGGAAGATAGACCTCACGCCCGTTCAGACCCTTCCCTGTCGTCTGGCCAGAACCTATCGCCAATAGAGATTTTGTTAACTGAAAACCTTCGTTACTTTGGTAGTTGTATGGATCGACCCATGAATAAATCCTACCTAATTGGTATTGATGTACTCCAAGATACTTATCCAATAATTTTGGCTGCCATAAAACCAGATAAATGAGCAGTGATCCAAAAGCTGCCATTCCAGAAAAAATCGGTACGATAATTTTCCAGGTGACTCCTGAAATAATCACCATTCCTGATAAAATTGCTATTAATACAAGAGATGTCCCAAGGTCAGGCTGCTGCATGATTAATGCCAAAGGAAGGAGCGTTACGAGTCCGAGTTTAATAAGCAGCCAAAAATCTGTCTGGAGGGTCTTAACCTGATTTTTAAGATGATGGTTTGAACTGACATTCGCCAGTGCCATGATCAGAAATATTTTCATAAACTCCGAAGGCTGCAAAGAACCCATTGCCGGGACTTTAAACCAGCTTTTAGCACCATTAATGTGCGGAGCTATGCTTTCAGGTGCAACAATAATTAAAATAAGGAGAAAAATCCCAAAGCCATATGTATACCAGGATATTTTCTTTAACTGATCAGAATCAAGAGTAATGGTAGCAGCGATTAAACCTGCTCCTACTCCATACCAGATAATCTGTTTTAACAAAAAGTTTTCGCCATGATACTGCCCTGACTTCTGTGCACTGTATATGGAAATAGCACTAGCTATAAACATAAGAAATAATATAAATGCCAAGCCGTAATCTAATCGTGTGGAACCATTTTTTTCTGATTTCATGATGATAACTCTCCCTTAAAGAGGACAACGCAAATAATCCAATTAAAATACACCTTCTCATTATACTTTAATCAGACAAAATCTCAACAATATATAGACCTGGATATTTTTTCTTATTTTTCCCGTGAGATAGTTTTCGTAAACAATGCTGATATTGAACAAATGGCTGTAATTCTTCTGAAGAAGGCTCCTTTTCGCGGAGACTCACTTCCCGGCTCACACCTTACGCCCCAGCCAACCAGCACGATTGATTGACCCTTTTCTGGCAGAGCCTTTTAACATCAGGTAAAATATGAGTAAGAGCAAAAAAAGAATGGTGATAAAATGGCAAATATCCGGCAAATTGCACAGCTCGCTGGAGTATCAGTGACAACAGTTTCAAGGGTGCTCAATAATCACCCTTATGTAAGGAATGATAAAAAAGAAGCAGTCCTGCGTGCTATTGAGGAATCTCAATATTCCAGGAATATAAATGCAGTCCACCTTTCCCGGGGGAAAACCAATTTAATTGGGGTTGTCAGCCCTTATTCCAACCACCCTTACTACGGGGGAATCATTGAGGGAATCTCTAAGAAGGCCCAGGAGGCCGGCTGCCATTTGGTGATTTTCCAGACGGATTATGTAAAGGAAAAAGAGCAGGAAGCCCTGGAAATGCTGAAAATGAAACAGCTTGATGGTGTAATCATCTGCTCAAGAAGCAGCGATATTTCCTTATTAATGGAATACCTGGCTTACGGGCCAATCATTTTGTGCGAAGATACGTCACAGAAAGCTTTTTCATCGGTTAGCATTGACCACTATGCAGCCTTTTCCTGCGCACTCATGCATTTAGCAGAAAAAGGGCATAAAAGAATCGGCTACAGCCTTGGAAGAAAAAACAGCAGAAATAGCTCCCAGCGCAATAAGGCCTATAGAGATATGATTCAAAAATATGAGGCAGAGTACCAGGAAAACTGGATATTCGAAGGCTGCTATACCATGAAGGACGGCGAAGAACTTTTTCATAAATGGAGCAGGCTGAATAACAGGCCTGATGCCTTGATCATCACCAATGATGAAGCTGCAGCCGGCTGTATGATTGCAGCAAGAAAATCAGGAATTCAGATACCAGAACAATTAGCAATTGTTGGATTTGACAATAACTATATTTCAAAAATGCTGGACATTACAACCGTTTCTCTGCCGCTAGAACAGATTGGAATAACGTCCTTTGAGCTTCTTAGCAGCCAAACTGAAACCCGGCAAGTTAAGCTGGATTACACGCTTATCGAGAGGAAATCGGTTTAAACGGCATCTTCCGAATTTTACAGGAATTGATTTAATCGCATGAAAGGTAAAATAAAACTATTGCAGAATCACAAAAACTCATTTATACTGCTAACATATCAAACCGGCATCACTGCCGGACTTAATTGAATATTCCTCATTAACCGATGAGGTAGAGGCTGCGGCTTATATCAGTATAACGGACGAGATACAGTGAATATTAAAGACTCCGTTAAAAAGGATAAGCTGCCGAAGAGTGGAACCATTCCTGTTTTTCCACTCTGGAGATGTTTTCGAATAGGAACATCACTGTCACGTTTTTTTGAACGTGGGGAGCTATCTTCGGAAGGATTACACGGATATACAGCCGTCGATCTTTTTCGACGGCTGTTTTTTGTGTTTTCTTCCAAATCTAAAGGAGTGTAATACATGACAAAGCAAGCGGAGAACCAAAATAACCAGCTAAAAAGAGGACTGAAGGCAAGACACCTCAGTATGATTTCGCTAGGCGGCACCATTGGCACAGGGCTCTTTTTAGCAAGCGGCGGAGCCATCCATACAGCAGGACCCGGCGGAGCCCTGGCAGCTTATGCAGCTATTGGCATTATGGTGTATTTCCTTATGACTGGCCTGGCTGAAATGGCAGCCTTTATGCCTGTCGCCGGATCATTCAGGATATATGCTAATAAATTTGTGGATCCGGCTTTCGGATTTGCGCTTGGCTGGAACTACTGGTATAACTGGGCAATTACTATAGCAGCTGAGCTTTCTGCAGCAGTGCTTATTATGAAATTCTGGTTTCCTGACTCTCCTTCAAGTCTTTGGAGCGCCATTTGTTTAATCATCATGTTTCTTTTAAATTATCTATCCGTTAAGGGTTTTGGAGAAGCTGAATTTTGGTTTTCTTTGATTAAAGTAATAACTGTCATTATCTTTATTATTGTCGGATCTTTAATGATTTTTGGAATTATGGGCGGCAAAGCCATTGGTTTCGGTAATTTCACAATTGGAGACGCACCTTTCCACGGAGGGTTCCTGACTATCCTTGGCATCTTTATGGCAGCAGGCTTCTCTTTTCAGGGAACAGAGCTTTTAGGAATTGCAGCGGGCGAGAGTGAAAATCCCCGAAAAACCATACCTAAAGCAATCCGCCAGGTGTTTTGGCGTATTATTCTGTTTTATATACTGGCTATCCTGGTGATCGCGCTCATTATCCCATATACCAATAGCAGTCTTTTAAGCAGCGATGTTGCTGTCAGTCCATTTACATTAGTTTTCCAAAAAGCAGGATTGGCATTCTCGGCCTCCCTCATGAACGCCATCATACTGACAGCTGTTTTATCAGCCGGCAATTCAGGAATGTATGCCTCTACAAGGATGCTATGGGACATGGCCCGCGAAGGAAAGGCCCCGCACTTCTTAGGAAAGCTAGATAAAAGAGGCGTTCCGGTAAATGCTTTGATTGTAACTGCACTTGTCGGTACACTTGCTTTCTTGACGACATTCTTTGGCGACGGAGCCGTTTATATCTGGCTTCTGAATGCCTCAGGCATGTCAGGCTTCATCGCATGGGTCGGAATCGCAATCTGCCATTATCGCTTCAGAAAAGCGTATGTGGCTCAGGGAAGAGATTTAAATGAACTTCCCTACCGTTCAAAATGGTTCCCATTTGGACCGCTTTTTGCCCTAATCATTTGCATCGTGATTATATTAGGGCAAAACTATACCGCCTTCACTGGCAGTTCCATTGACTGGAGCGGTGCATTAGTTTCCTATATTGGCCTTCCGCTTTTTCTTATATTCTGGCTTGGACATAAATACATTTACAAAACAAAGATGGTTCCTTTGAAAGAGTGCGATTTTGAAAATGAACTTTAAGAAATAAGCGTTTTATATCCAATCAGGTTTTTAAAAAAATTGGCTGTTTTCGTACACTTTGTTGCTATGGAACAAGGGGTTGATTTCCGCTACAGGATGCTCCAATCAACCTGCTTTAACAATAGATTTGCCTCGAAAACTTACTAAATAACAACAACCTTTAAGAAAAGAGCCAAAAAATTACACAGGGAAAAGCATTCGTTATTAGCCATGTGCTGTACACGAATGCTTTTCCTTTTTTATTTGGCATACTCCTGCTTAGATGCGCAGCAGGGGATGCTCACCGCCTTCGCGGAAAGCGAACATCCTAAAAGCGAAGTCCAGCCACCTTTTTTCATAGCAGCATGGTTAACGAACTTAAAGCACTGCCGCAATTAATTCCATAAGCGGAAATAGATCCGGCACAAATGGCAAAGACTAAAAAAGGCTGCTCCGTAAAAATCCCAAATACTTCATATTATGAGGGAATCCTCCTTAATTATTAAGGAGGCATTAAGGAAGGATTACAGTTTCAATATAAATAGTGACACAGCCATTTCCCCTTCCCGTTTTGCCTTATGATGGTGAAGGATTAAATAAAAAAACATCAGGAGAAGAGACATGAGCAGATATATGAACCCCTTGCGCATCTTATTTTTCACATTTATTTTCATTTTTTCGGCTTCTGTAACCCATTCTGAGGCTTCATCACTAACAGCTCCTGCCATCACAAGCGGCGCTGGCGTTGTAATGGATGCTAAAACCGGAAAAATTCTATTCGGCAAAAATGCTGAGCAAAAAATGTATCCTGCCAGTTTGACAAAGGTAGCAACAGCCATTTACGCACTGGAAAAGGCAGACCCAAGAGAACTTGTTACGGTCAGCGAGAAGGCTGCTAATGAAATCGGCTCTTCCGTATATATCGAAAAAGGCGAAAAGATACAGCTAAAAAAGCTTATCGAAGGTTTTTTGATTAACTCTGGCAATGATGCGGGAGATGCAATTGCTGAGCATCTGTCTGGCAGTGAGAAGCAATTTGCCATTGACCTCAATCATTTCTTGAAGAGTGAAGTGCATGTTCAGCACACACACTTTACCAATCCGCATGGTCTCTTCAATTCTCAGCATGTAACAACAGCAGAGGATCTTGCGAAAATCACCAGGTTCGCACTTCAGAACCCTGATTTCAGGACCTTTATAGGAACTAAAGAACTGCCTTGGCATGTTAAAACCTGGGATACGACACTGGTTACCCATCATAAGCTTCTAAAAGGCGAATTCCCATATGAAGGTATCACAGGCGGTAAGACCGGTTATGTTCGCCAGGCCGGGCATACTCTGATAACTACAGCTCACAGAAACCAGCTCGATTTGATTGCAGTCACATTGAAAAATAATTCTTCAAAAAATGCTTATCTAGATACAGAAAAACTGCTGGATTATGGTTTCAATCATTTTGTGACAGCAAAGCTAAATAAAAACGAAAAGTTTAAACTGGCTGACAAAACCTACTCATTAAAAAATGATGTTTATTATACACAGGCCAAAGCTGATCATCCAAAAGTCTTAGCTATGAAAGACGGAAAACTTTCTATAAAAAACCAAGTGGGTCAGGTTATCCAATCTTTTAATCTCCAGCATATTGCATATGCTGAGGAAAAGCCGGATCTAAAAAACGCTCATTCAAAGCCCACGCCAGCACGCCATGCTTTTTTCTCTCTCTGGTCAATAGCGATATGGGTTATTATCATCGTTATATTGGCGATCATTATTAAATCGATCAGGAAAAGAAAGCAAAAAAACAAATAAAGCAGGTATATTAAAGAAGATCAAAGTGATCTTCTTTTTTGTGCTTCATTCAGCTTCAAAGTGCTGGCTTACCCTAACCTCCCCAAGAGGCTGCTGCAGCAGGAGAAAGAAACAAAACCAGCAAAAAAAAAACGGCTAAACCAAAGGTACTTGGCTTGCCGCTTTTTATTTTATCTTGCATCAGGAAAGACGCGCTTGATTGTCTGGCTGAATTCATCTGCAAATCCTTTTACAGGTTTCCCGTTCTGGAAATCATCGGAATAATTATCCAAACGCTGAACAAAGTCCGGGTTGATTGACACGTAAACTTTGTCAACAGATTTGTCGCTTTCTTTAACCTGATCTGCTATCTTATTTTCCAGGCTGCCAGTCACATCTTTAACATTCCTATCCGCCAGCACGGCACCTACATATGCAGTATGGTCTGCCAGGACTACTCTTGCATGCTTGACGTCTTTCAGTGCTTCCACACGATTAGCTACTTTATCAGAGAAGCTGTAATCATTGTCATGACGATTTGTCATCTGATTATCGTTGCCATTATTTACATTATCATTATTCATGATATCAGGGCGGTTATTGTCTCCAGTATTCCTGACATCCATCGTGTTATTGCGGTCTTTATGGTTGCTTGTATTCAACCCCAGATTTCTTTTTCCATCATTATTATGATCAGCGGCACACCCAGCGATAAAAAGCGCCAAAGCACCGCTTGCTGCTACAGCAAACTTCATTTCCCTTCACTCCTTTATAATGTTTATATGTTTACTATCCGTCTTTTCCAATTAAATATTCAGCGAAAAAATGGAAAAAAAAGCGAAGTGCCTCGAAAGCCCCGACATGCATAAGAAGCGCAGGAATAGAAGGTGCTCTTTACCTTTAATTCTGATGTGACTAATGACCTCGAGAGGCTAGGCGCTGTAGCTGGATTACATAAGAAGCGTAAGCGCCTCGAAAGCCTCGACAAGCATAAGGCGCATCAGAATAGAAGGGTGCTCTTCCCTTCAATTCTGATGTGACTTATGACCTCGAGAGGCTAGGCGCTGCAGCTGGATTACATAAAAAGCACAAGCGCCTCTAGCGGATCAAAGACTAAGAACGCCGCGTCCTGCGGCAGCGTCTTTGTGACCCCCATCCTTGGGGCCTAACCATAAGCCACGCGGGAATGCTACTGCCGCAAATAAAAAAACACCTCTTTGTAGAGGTGCCTGCAAAACCATTCATACTGCTATTGTTTATCTCATACGTACAGAAGGATGCCTTTTTTTCTTTCCTTTTACTGCCTTCCAGATTTGCTTAAAGGATTCTGGAGAAGCTTTAGCAGAATCCATAGTGTATTGGACCGCTTCCTTTTTGTATTCCATATCCTCTGCAATTTCCTGCTGTGTTTCGGTTAGTTTATCTGTCTCCGTTTTGATGAGCTGGGTTTTAGCCTGCATCCTTCCTGCAGTTTCCGACAAGCTGGCTAAAGCTGGTTTTGTGTCTTTATATGTCTTTATGGCAGATATAGCCAGATATATTAAAGATCCTGCAACCAGAATGATGCTTGCGTAAACAATAATCATGTTTTATCCTCCTTCTGCAAAAATCTTTATTCACTTTAAGAAAAGGCTCTGTCCCAGCTTTCCAGCTGATATCTGTACAAACGCCTTTGCCCAGCTTATTGGTTCATGCGGGCTTCGCTTTAATCCCCTAAGGATTTAAGCAGCTTTCAATCCAAAAATCAAGTGCATATATCAGCCGTTTCACACAACCTTAAAAAGCTGCCCTGCACCGGCTGAATGAACCTTTGCTGTGCATTCACTCATTACATATATTTACCCACTCTTTCAGGCAAAAAACAAGAACTGCAGAAAAATTACGCAGAAAAAAAGCCGGGAAGAACAAGTCCCGGCTTTTTGCTTTGTTATTCACCTGATGTTTGAGCCTTTGGAGCCCCTTCATCATGATTATAATCATACTTATTAGGATCTATAGGCTTGAAACCTTTTGGTGTATAAAATCTTAATAAATCTCCGTTGACGACTTCATCAGAAAGTCTTAGCGTGTTTTCAACCATCTTTTCATCGCTGATGATTTCATCATTCTTCTTAACCAGTTCGCCTGTCTTTGAATCATAGTACTTTCCGTTAAGCGATGTTATTTTTGGAGAAACAAAATCTCCATTTCGGAAAGGAACTACTTGGCGATGCTGCTTTGAGAGCAGATCTGATCCAAACTGCACATAATCCTTTGTATCAATTCCAAGCAAGTGCATAAGAGTTGGCATTAAATCAACCTGGCCGCCGTATTGGTGCATTTGGCCGCCCTTCACTCCTGGAACATGAATGAACAATGGCACACGCTGAAGCTGTGCATTTTCAAACTTGTTGACATCTTTGCCCAATAGCTGGGACATTGCTTTATTATGGTTCTCAGAAATACCATAGTGGTCACCATACATAATAATAATTGAATTATCATATAGACCTGACTTTTTCAGGTAATCAAAGAATTGGCGGTATGCTTCATCTTCATATCGAGCTGTCTGGAAGTATCCATCAACAGAAGAGTCTCCTGTTGTTGCTTTAGGGATTGTAGCATCTGCCGGATCCAAAGGATATGGGAAGTGATTGGAAAGCGTAATGAACTTCGCATAAAATGGCTGCGGCAATGTTTTAAGCATTGGAATGGATTCCCGGAAGAAAGGCTTATCCTTTAATCCATAATTCATTACATCATTATCATTCATATCATAGTAGCTGGCATCAAAGAATTTATTATAACCCAGTGATTTATAAATCTTGTCTCTGTTCCAGAAGGTTTTGTAGTTCCCGTGGAATACAGCGGACGTGTAGCCTTTTTCACCAAGTATGCCTGGTGCTGCCTGATAGGTGTTTTGAGCCTGTGTAGTAAAAGCTGCACCCTGCGGCAGACCGAATAATGAGTTTTCAAGCATAAATTCTGCATCAGCAGTTTTCCCTTGTCCTGTCTGATGGAAGAAATTATTGAAATACATGAAGTCTTTATTATTATTCGCAAGAGAATTCAAAAACGGTGTAACTTCCTGTCCGTTAAGCTTGTAATTAATCAGGAAATTCTGTGTTGATTCCAAATGCAGGTAAATGACATTTTTTCCTTTTCCTTTTCCAAAATAAGCAGGATTAGGAGGGGACTGTGCTGCCTTTGTATAGTTTACAACCTCAGCAATATCTGTGCTGTTGGCTGTGGCACGCTGTGCATAGGTTTTTGTGTTTTGAATGGCATCATAAACGGTGTAGTTGTACATGCCTAAATATTTCACGATATAATTCCTGTCAAAGGTTCTTGACAGAAGCTGCGGACGGTCTTTCTCTGCAAGTGCAAGATTAATCGAGAAAGTAAAAATTGCCAGGATGAAAACAGAAGCAACTGTACGGCGCTTCATCTTGATTTGTTCCGGCTTTATAATTTTCACATTGTAAAGCACGATTAAAATAATAGTATCAAGGAAATATAAGATATCATAGGGTTTAAGCAGTGCAGTGACACTTTGTCCTAAATCACCAGCATTTTTCACCTGTGTCAGTGTAGGCAGTGTGATAAAATCGCTGAAGAAACGGTAATACGTAAAGTTGGCATATAATAGGAACGACAGGACCAAATTCAGGGCAATGATCCACTTATATGCTTTTTTGCCCTTTGCTAAAAGCGCTAATCCAAAAATGAATATGGCTGAGCTTATCGGATTGATGAACAGCAGGAATTTCTGCATGGCATTATCTATGCCTAAATTTAGTTCCACTCTATATCCGATATAGGTTTTTATCCAAAACAAAACAACTGCTATTAAGAAAAAGCCCAGCAATCTTTGAGTCAGTAAATCCCTGCTCTTTTTCAACAAGTTATTCATGATTTCACCTCTATCAATCTAGTGGTAATAATTTTTTAAGTAAAATGTAAAAAGCTCTCTTACCGGTTGACTAAGAGAGGCGTACATGCACGACTAATGATAACTGCGGGTGAATAATAAGTCAACAGCACTCCGCTGTTTACCCGTAATTACCATCGTGCCCCTCTTACTGGTTTTACAAATTATAACATCGGCATAAGGACAGGTTAAGGTTCTAAATACTCAATTATCATATGAACGAGCTTTTACAAAAATTACATGAAATTATTACATTTTTAACAATAAACAATAACATGTTTAATACTATAAACAATTTAAAGGAAAATGACCAATAAATATAACTTCCACATTTATACCCTTTTTTCCCTTTTTATACCTCTTTGAATTTTTTCTTTCTTTAAATAAAAAAAGCCAACTTTAATCAAGCAGCACCCGGCAGGTTGATGTTATTTTCAAGACTTTACTATTATAAATGATTCCTTACTATATTTCCACTATATTACATATACAGCGATAATTCAGATTTTTCGATGCAGCCCTGCCATTCCCCGATTAACCCTCATTTTCCAGAAGTTTCATGATATAATGAGTGCTTAAGCTTCACTTGACCATAGCTTTCAAAAAGATTAAAGGAAGTGTTCCCGATGAAATCACTTTTCTCAAGGATACTGCCGAAACAAAAGTCGATAACCCTTGAGTTCTGCCAAAATAATCTGGATCAATTTATTCAGGACGATGAAAGTTTTTCCGCATATAGAGAAATTTTGACTAAGCCGGGTGTCCATTACAAAGAGTATGAATGTCTAAGCAACTGCCTTATTTGCCGGACACAGCCATATTGCAGGATAAATGGGGAAACAATAACAGGACAGGATCCGACAGATCTGCTGTATAAAATAAAAGAAATAGCAAAACTTTAAGATGACAGCAAGCCTATCCATACGCAATGTGCAGGGCATCGGCAGAATAGTGAACATTGCCTGCTAAAATACCGGCACGTGCTGTATAATAAACATGCAAAAAACACTATGAAAATTTTTCATGTACAGGAGAATTCTAATTAGGGAGTGAGAAAGATAGTTAAAAGAGGCATACCGAATTTATTTACATTATTTAACTTATTTTTCGGTTTTCTATCGGTAATGTTTTCAGCACAAGGACACTACAAAAATGCAGCAATCCTTATATTAATAGGAATGATGCTGGACAGCATGGATGGGCGTATAGCAAGAATGCTGAATGCAGAAAGCGAATTGGGAAAAGAACTCGATTCACTTGCAGATATTGTAACCTTCGGAGTTGCACCTGCCATGATGGCATATTACACCTTCTTCTCCGATTTCGGAGTTGCCGGGATGGCAATTGCCGGTTTATTTCCTTTATTTGGCGCCTACAGGCTGGCGCGGTTCAATATTAATGCAGTAAAATCTTCTCTGCACTATTTCACAGGAGTTCCTATTACAGCAGGAGGAGGGCTTTTAACTTTATTTACCCTGCTTCATGGCAAAATGCCTGTGTTTATTTTACCTCTGGCATTTATCGTCATATGTATCCTTATGGTAAGCAAAATAAAGATTCCAAGCTTAAAGGAAATTCCTCTCCCTAAATACGGGACCATCATTACACTTTTTCTGGCTTATGCAACTTATATGGTTTTTGAGAAAAAGCCTAAAGATTTTCCTTATTTTATTTATGTAGCTATTCCTTTATACATTGCCTTCATCAGCTACCAGCTCGTCAAAAAAAATGAAAAAAGGAAAGAAAACAGCAGCCGCAAATGAAACGGCTGCTGTTTTCTTTTCAAATTAGAATACTAAGTTAGGGATATGCCGCAAAAGTGTGATATTATTTTTATTGGGCAAATTTTACGAAAGTAAAAGACGCAAAGCCACGGGCCTAAAGCAGTCATTACTTGTCATGGCGGCCGGGTTGCCAGAATTTCATATTGATAAATTCTGTCCCTTTCTAATTTGCCTAATAAATTAGCTAAAAGAGGGAAATAAATGCTGTATCCATCAGTCACGTTGAATCATGCGAATGAAAGACATATTGTTAAAGATCAGAACCATTGTGAATGCGGAGTTCGATATCATACTTTTCCGACCTTCACTAAAAAGGATTTTAAAAAAATCCAGTTCAAACACATTAAAGAAATCACTTGTCCTCATTGCAAAGCCACCTTTCAATAAGATGGCTTTTCAGCATTTCCCATACTTTCCCCTTCAGGTTTTCATTTACTCTATTTTTCCTTCAACCGCAATTTCCTTCCAGCTTCCGCCTTTATCATTAGAAATATACACATTATTACTTGACGTAGATAATGCCAGTTGGTTATCATCTTCAGGGTTTTCTGCTAAATAGAGCACAGGATTTTCTGAGGTGCCTTCTATACTGGACATAGCCGACAGTTTTTTTGTTTTGTAATCCAGCCTGTAAAGAAGTATTTCATTTTCATTGGCAGCGGCAAACAAAATGTCATTTTTCCCATACGACATCGAGGTGACTGGATCGGGTGTTGGAAATAATACAAAATCATTTCCATAATTGCTTGATAAAAAGATTCCCTCCCTGCCGTATAAAGCAAATAACTTTTCATCGAGCGGATGCGCTGCCATCCCTCCCAGCTGCTTTGATGTCATCCCCTTCAGCCGGCTTTTAGTCCAGGTGCCGCCTTCATCTTTTGTATAAAAAATCCCTGCTCCAATCTTGGAATTTTTCTGCTGATTCAAAGCGTATACTATCCCGCTTTCATATCCGGCAGCCAAGGCGTGAAAGTCGGTTTCTCCATAAAACGAAAGCTTGTTTAGTGTCCTTCCGTTATCACTGCTTTTCACAAGTCCAAGCGGATCTTTCCAATGGGAGCCTTTGTCAGGATGGCCACTTGCATAAAAACCATTTTTGATCGTCTGGAATCCCATATAATCATGTTTATTTTTCGAGGTTGTGAACCACTTGTTTCCGGAATACTTTAAGATGCCTTTATGTGTGGCGATAAGAAGTTCATTTTCTCCCGTAAAACCAATTCCATGTACATGCTGAAACGTTGTTTTTTGCTGATGCTTAAAGAATGGCTGATCCTGCTTGCTTTCATCCTTTGTGCAGGCACCCAGAACAAAGAATACTAAAGCTGCAAGCAAAGCCAAAGGAAGAAACCTTCCAAAATACTTTTTCATATGTACAGACTCCTTCAACAATAAAGTGAACTTTCACACTCATCTCCTGCTGTGATTTCTCTGATGATTCTTTTGTGCCTATTTGAGTTTTAGGATGGGACAGCTGAGGTAACTCTAACTATATATTAAATACTTTATCAAACGCGGTGAAAAAAAGGAAAATAACATTTCTGTTTGATATAAATCTTTTTTAATCAGGGACACAGATAACCGCAGCAGCATTTCACCGCATTGAAGGGAGACTAATTTATGGATACTACTGTAGTAAAAACGTTGTTCTTTTCTGATGATGGCAGTATACCCAATCATCCAAGCCTGCCTGTTTTAATCTATCCTGGGGTTTTAAGAGACAAAGCCGGACAAACGGAATCCATTTTCAACCGGAATAATTGGGGAAACAGCTGGCAAAATGGAGTATTTGATTATCACCATTATCACAGCAATGCCCATGAAGTACTAGGGGTTATGAAAGGATCCGCCACACTAATGCTTGGCGGGGAAAATGGAAAGCAAATTGAAGTCCGCGAAGGAGATGTGCTTGTGCTTCCTGCTGGTACAGGCCATAAGAGGATACACGCAAGCAGCACCTTTAAAGTGGCAGGAGCCTACCCGGGAGGCATGGATTATACTACAAAAACCGGCAAATCCAGCGAACGCCCCCAAGTTCTAAAAGAGATCCAGGACGTACCGCTTCCCGATAATGATCCGATCTTCGGAAAAGATGGCCCTCTTATGGACCATTGGAATATTCGCTGATATACAAGAAGGGAAACCCATTCAGGGTTTCCCTTCCTTCTATCTATTATATAATTTTAGTACCCGTCTCTATATATGATTCTTTTTTCTCAGAGCTTTGAAGCTCATCAAGTGTTTTATCTTTTTCAATACGGTGCATTTCCAGTACCTCTTCAGTCGGAGGGATGATTAAGCTTGTAATCACAATGACCAGCCCTGAAACAACAGCTCCGGACAGCCCCGGGTTATGCCATAATTCAGTTATAAGCCCCAAAAATCCTGATGAGTCTGAATCAGGTCCCGGAACTGAAAATATAGAAGTTAAAATATAATAAATTAATCCGGCTGTAATGCTTGCCCATACGGCAGGTGTGCTCACTCTTTTCCAAAAAGGGCCAAGAACCAGAGGCCAGAAAAGGGTAACGAACACAATATCCCATGCCAGATAAGCAAGGTTGATGATTTTTTGGAAACCAAGTGAAAGGGCAAGACCTAACATTGCGCTTACTACAATAGCCAACCTTGAAAAAAGCAGAAGTTTTTTCGGATCTGGATTTGGATTAATAAAATCCAGATAAATATTTTTTGTTACGATTCCTGACGCCGCCACATAGCAGGCAGCAAGTGTGGACATTCCCATCGCTGCCATAGCGGTTAAAAAGATGGCTGAAATGACAGGCGGAAAATATCCTTGTGCAAATGCAAGCATGAGTGTTTCAGGATTCGAGCTATGAGGGAAAATGGTTTTAAATGCTTCCCCAAGCATCCCCGGTATCCAGCTGATTGAAATAACGATGCTGCCTGCAATAATCATGCTCAAGTATGCAACCCTCGGGTTTTTTGCTGCTGCAACCCGCTGCCCCAAGTCAGCTGCGGGGATGTCTCCAAGAGCCAGTATCAGGTATAGTGACCAAAATCCTGCACCGCCTTTGTTGAAAAGATGGCTGACATTCCACCAATTCGGATTGAAAGTGAAATCATGATACTTCAAGATAATGACAAGGGCAATGCCAAGTATCCCGATGATAGCAAATAAACCCTGGACAATCTCTGTATAAGCCACTGCCCATAAGCCCCCAACCACAGAGTAAATGACAGTCAGACTGACAAACAAAATGGCTGCAGGAATAAAACCGATTCCAAAAATATTCTGGATGATATATGTTCCGCCGACAGTCAGGGCCCCGGCATTGAATAATCCAAATGCCACGGCCATTACGCTGCCGGTATAGGCTCCCAGTTTTTTGCTTGCGTATCTTAAGCCGTAATAATCTGCAATCGTCCATCCCTTCAGCCTTCTTAGAGGTTTGGTCCAGATCAGCGCGCCTAAAATCATGCAGGTGCCGAGTCCGGCCATTGTGGCAGTCCCTTCAAAGCCCCCGTCATTATAGCCTGATCCGACTGCTGCAAAAAAGAAAGGTGCAGCAAGCAGAGCAGCAACAAGACTTCCGGTTACGACATAAAGAGGCATACTCCAGCCGGCTACAATCAAATCCTCTGCCGTATTGATTCTTTGATAGCCTTTAAAGCCAATATAGTAAATAAAGATAAGATATATACAAAAGGTAAATATTGCGATCACTTAACATCCTCCATACTAAAATAGTGTACAGGTCTCACATGGCACCTGCACATATTCTTACAATCTGGTCTTGCTTTTAACGTGCATCAAGAAACCCCATTGAAAATTCAGAGTCAGCTTAAGGAGGCTCACCGCCCGCCATGCGGAAGCGGGCACCCCTGAGCAGAAATCAGCCACCTTGTTTCATAGCAGCAAAATTCACAAAAACAGCCATTCACTTCTTTATCCGTTCATGACAACTCCGCCATTGGGACCTAAAATCTGCCCTGCATAAAAACTGGCAGAATCCGAAGCAAGGAATAACACACTTTTGGCAATTTCTTCAGGAGCTGCAAGTCTTTTCAGCGGATATTTGGCAGACTCTTCTTCAATATAATTCTCGCCAAATGCTTTAAGAATATCTGTCAAAGTTCCGCTTGGTGCAACTGCATTGACTAAGATGTCCGGTCCAAGCTCTCTGGCAAGCGCTTTTGTAAAGGCGTTGATCCCGCCTTTTGCAGCTGAGTAATGAGTGAACTCCTCACACCCCAGGCTCCCCAGGTCAGAGGAAATATTGATGATTCTTCCCCGTCCTTTTTCCTTCATCCTTTTTGCAGCAGCTCTTGCATTGTAAAAAGTGCCATATAAATGAACCTTTATCATCCGATCCCATTGTTCATCACTTAGGTCAGTAATAAGGGAGGATTGTGCGAACCCGGCATTGTTCACTAGAATATCAATACTGCCAAGTTGTTCATCCATATATGTGAACATGCTTTCCACCTGCGCGGAATCTGAAACATCTGCAAAATAGGCCAGGGCCTTCACGCCATGTTTTTCGGCTGCCGCTTTCACCTCTTCAGCCTCTTCATGATTGCCCGTATAATTAATCAGGATATTGGCTCCCTCACTAGCGAACCCAAGGGCAATGGCTCTTCCAATACCTTTGCTGGAGCCAGTAACCAATACATTCTTTCCCTGAAATTTCATAAAAATCTTCCCCTCCCTTAAATCTTAAATTTACCGACAAGCTCTTGAAGCTCTTCGGCTGTCTTTCCCAGAGAATTTGAGGTTGCTTTGATTTCTTCCATAGAAGAAAGCTGTTCATAAGTAGCATCAGAGACACGCCCCGAGAATTCCGATGTACTTTGAGCAGTAGCCTTCATTTCATTTACCGATGCTGCAACTTCTTCTGATGAAGCAGAAATTTGTTCAGAGGCTGCAGATACCTCATGAATCTGCATGGCCACCTCTTCTGCAGAATCCAAGATTCGCTTGAATACTTCACCAGCTTCATTTGTAAGCTTCAAACCTGCTTCAACATTTTCTTCTCCTTCTTCCATAACAGAAATGGAGGAAGCAGAATCCTGCTGAATATCCCTTATTAGCTCCGTAATTTGAGTGGCTGAACTTGCAGATTGCTCCGCCAGTTTTCTTACTTCATCAGCAACTACCGCAAAACCCTTGCCATGTTCTCCGGCACGGGCAGCTTCAATGGCAGCATTCAGGGCTAATAAGTTGGTTTGATTGGCAATGTCAGATATAATCCGGACAAAATCATCTATTTTTGTTGTATTGTCATTTAACTTGATGATCGCACTGCCAATTTGATTCACAGAGGTATTAATCAGGCTCATCTGCTGAATTAATCGCTGAATGATATGGTTTCCATCCTTCGCTTCACGTGAAGTAAGCGTGGAAGACTCTGAAACTATAAAGGATGATCCTGCAATTTTCTGAATTCCATAGGCAGTTTCTTCAATAGCTGCTGCACTTTCTTCGGTCGTCCTTAATGTAATTTCATTGCCCTTTGCGACCTTCGCCACATCATCTGAAACCTTCATTGAATAGTCATACGTTTCAGATGCGTTTGCTGAAAGCTCTTCTGCTGAGGCCGCAAGATAGCTCGAAGTATCATGAATATTGGTAATCAGCCCATTTAAGTTTTTCACCATCTCACCGATGGATCCTGATAGCCTGCCCACTTCATCCTTGGATGCTGCAGCTAAATTGATATCCACCGTCAAATCTCCTTTTGCGATGCTGTCTGCGATGCCAACCATTTTTTTCAAAGGCCTAAGGAGCCTGTTTATTACAAAATAGAGCAGTGACATCATGACAATCAGCCCGCCAAGGGAGATGAGAATCTGATTTAATATAGAAGAATTTAAAGATTTGTTTATGTACTCTGCCGAATAGTCAATTCCCAGCACAGCAATTGTTTCACCGTTATAGGTAACAGGTGTAAATACTGTTCTCCAAGTGCCGAAGCTGTCCTTAAAAATATCCGTAACCTGAGGCTTCCCTGTTGAAATTGCAAGTTTCGCTGTTTTCAAATGGATGGGAGCAATATCCTTGAATAATTGGCCTGGCTTATAAATTTCATTTAAGTCACTGGTATATCCAATCGGAGTAAATCCGCCCTGATCCGGTTTCCAAATATAACTCCAGCTCATGATTCCCTGTTCTTTTTTTATGGAATCAAGCTCTTTTTGGACATTCTTGAAAACAAAGTCATCTGAACTTGAAACACTGAGAAGCTGATGGATCTGTTCAGGATTCAAGTTCTTTTCTGTAAGCAGGCCGACACTGCTCAGTTCATGCTGTAAATCTTCCTGCATCTTACGCTCTAAACTGTAAATGCTTGTGCCAGAAAGTATACCCGTTAAAATCAACACAGTAATAAAGACAATAATTAAAATCTTGTTCCGAAGTGAAAGCTTTTTTATCATAAGTTTTCTCCTTTTTTAAATTGGCTCTTTTCTTAAAGATTGTTGTTTTTTAAGATGTTCTGTGAGGCGATCCTGTTGTTATACCGACCGGGTTGATTGGAGTGTAAGGTGCGAGACTCCTGTGGGATTAGCGGGAAGTTGAGACCCCGCAAGCGCAGCTGAGGAGGCTCACCCCCCGCCCCACGGAAAGCGAGCATCCTGGAGCGGAAATCAACCCCTTGTTCAGGTAGCAACAAAGTTTAAGAAAACAGCCTTTAAATTTGAGGTTCCTGGCCATCTTTAGCCATAAAAAAACACACCTGTTTACGGTGCGGTACAAATTAAAAACTAAAATGTACGGCAGCCCGGCTGTCTTAGCAGTTTAACTGCCTTAGATCCGCGGCTTTGCGTCCCCATCTTTCAATGGGTTTGCCTTTGGCTAACTATCTATAGATTTTTTTAAACATACCCTATTCCCTCATTTACAAATACTTATATCGGAAATAAACCATAAATATTAACTATCATTTCAATATTTATGTAAATTTCCTGAAAATTCCTTAACAAATCTAACTGACTTTTACAGCAAAACAATAACTCTGAATGAATTCATTAACGATTATAAAGAATGGCTTGTACAGCAAGGACATTGATATCTGCCCATAAATGAAGGCCAGTTTGAGTTAACTGGCCGTTAGTGTGTATCCCGGATTGCAGGATCTTTAATTTTCTTTTTGCTCCCCATTTTCTTTTTGTTCACCCTGGGCAGCATTTTTTTCTGCTGATTGTTGTTTAATCTGCTCACGTAAATTTTTCCGTAAATACTCACGCAATTGCTCTGTTCTTTTTATTCTTCCCATCGTCACTGCTCCTTCCATAATCATTTCATCATTAGTATATTATCCCGTTCTCCATTTTGTGTGGACAGTTTCCTAATATTCTAATAATTACTCACAAAGGAAGCATTGCCTCACTGATTTATTTTCCCTGATGAAAACCCCTCGAATAGCCGTCCCCCATATGGTCTTAAAACATTTTCAGTTAGAATAAGCACCCTATTTTTTTCATGAAATTGATAAAAAGCATCGAAAGCATCAACAAAGGTTTTTGCAAATTGGTCATCAAATTGTTTTAATGACCGGACAATCCATTTAGAAGACCCGATCCATTTCCCGTTTGTTCTCAGCACAAACTCATGAAGAAGATCAGCCAAAGTATTCGCTGAAAAAATCGCTTCTCCCCTGTCTTCTGCAGCAAGAAAATCATCCAATGCATCTGTTATAAAATACCTTTTTACATCAATAGTTTCTTTGCCCCATCGCTTCGGTCCTTGAGATAAAATTTCCTCAGCCTCTTTTTTCATTGAAGAAACGAACCCTTCATCTTTGATGACGATTCCTTCTGAAACCATTTTTGGCAGGCATGGCTCTGCCCTTTCGCAATCGCCTTTAACATACTCCTGATAAGATGTTAAATTATGCACAAACACTTCAATAGGCCAACCGTTTTCAAGTAAAGATTCTCTGTAAGAGGACGGGACACACTGATCAATGATCACAATATCTAAATCAGAGGCAACAGTCTCTTCTCCTCGGACTACACTGCCTGCAAGAATGGCGGCCTGGCAGCCTGCAAAATATGAAGCAACAAATTCCTCTGCGGCATCAATCGGTTTTTTCCTTAATACATCCCCCACCATTCATTTCCCCTTTTGTTTTTCAGCCAGTGAAAAGGATTCGAATTCCACTCGCTTTGTTGTTTCGTATTCGGCAATCTCTCTTTGAATCAATTCAATTTTTTTGCTGAACAAAGGGCCGTCATAAACAAATGTGTGATATTCTCCCGCTTCTCCCATTGGGCAAATATCCATCTTTGCTATTTCCTTTGCAAACTCCCAGTCTATTGTTCTTCCCAGCCACTTTTCCAATTTTTCATCTTTAATCGTACGGATGACCATTGCCCGATAACCTGATTTTGTGAAGCGGTGAAGATTTTCAAGTGCGTCCTTCTTTTCCGTCCAAAGTGGATACAAAGCCTCAAGTCCGGTTTTTGCGGCAACATCCTCACCCCAGTCTCGATGTTCCTGTAAATATAAATCTCCAAATGCAATCGCGTCTGCTTTGTACTTTTCCTTAAGGATCAGAACATCCCGAATAAAACAATCCGTGTATGTATCCATATCCACCTCAATAAAATGGATGGGAGTACCCAGGGCTTCTGATTGCGCCCTAATCATCTCCCGTTTTTCACCATGACCAAAGGTCCTGCCGATTTCCCGGGATGCAGTCGTTAATAAACATACTGCCTCATGCCCTTCTTTTCTCAGCTTGTCGAAACTTAAACATGCATCTTTTCCGCCGCTCCAGGACAATAATATTCTCAATTTAATAGTCTCCTTTTTCATAAAGGCAGGTTTCTACCCTTGAACATTTGGCAATAACATCATATTTACTGCTGCCAAAATGGCAAGTAATAATCCACTCCCTTATTTCCTTAGCTTCCTTGCTTTTATTATAAACGTCGTTGGAACCATTCTCGCTTTATATAACGAATAGTGCCTTTTTGAGAAATCCTCCTGCTGATTACGGTATTTGGCGGCTGCTTCCCCCTCTACCAATCTTTCAATTGTAAAACCGGCCTTAACTAATTCATTTATATAGGTGCTTAGTTTTCTTTTATATAAGTATACAGGCAGATTCCCGCCTTTAAATGAGCTGTATGAATAAACCCCTTCCTCCTGATAAGATCCCTGCAGCTTTACTATTCCGTCCTCTGCCAGCAGATTCGTGTAAAAAGGATGCTCCCAGCTAAAAATAAAACTGCCTCCTTCCTTAAGATAAGAATAAATGGCAGAAAGAGTCTTTGCTAAATCTGTGGTCCAGCCGAGTGCATAAATCGAATAAATAATATCAAAATACTCATTCGGAAGACCAATAGAATCCTCCATCGCAGCACAAAAGAGCCTGGCATCAGTGTCTTGAAGAACAGCTTGTGCCGTTTTGATTTGTGATGATGATAAATCTAATCCCCACAGCTCCCGTGCCTGATGATCTGCCATATATCTCAACGAATGCCCGCTTCCGCACCCGATGTCCAGCACCCGTTTGTTTTCAATGCTATCAAACAGTCCAATTTCCTCTTCCGTTACGGTGTATGGCCCAAACTCCGGCAGTGCTTCTTTTCCATAAAATTCAGGCGCCACATCATCCCAGCATTTTTTATTATGTTCGAGTATTTCAATTCCCTTCATAACCATGCTCCCTCCATATACCACCATACTTTTCGCTGCCCAAATGCAAAACTCCTCTATTCTTTAGGCTCTTTTGTTATAGATTGTTGTTTTTTAATTTAATGTGTTTTGTGAGGCAATTCCATTGTTAAGGCAGGTTGATTGAAGCGAAAGGTGCAAAGACTCATGCGGGATTAGCGGAACAGGTGAGACTCCGCAGGCGCAGCCGAGGAGGCTCACCGCTTGCGTGGAAAGCGAGTTTCCTGGAGCGGAAATCAACCCCTTGTTCCATAGCAGCAGAGTTTACGAAAACAGCCATTCTTTAATACGGGATATATGAATGGATAAAGGCAGAGGAGAATATATTGGGAAATGAACAGCTTTTTAAAGGAGGCTGGACGTATGCAAAACACACAGTCGGAAATCGGGAGAATTGCAGGGATACTAGTTAAAGATCAATTAACAAATGGCTCCTGGGATTATCCTTTTGAAACAGGATTAGTGTCAGATGCCTTTATGATTATTTTATTGAGGATATTAGAGAGAAATGATGAACAATTGATAAGACGGCTTACAGACAGAATTATCAGCAGGCAGGGGCCAAACGGGGCTTGGAAGCTATTCCATGATGAAAATGAAGGGAATTTATCACTGACCATTGAAGCCTATTACGCTCTTTTATATTCCGGGCTGAAGCATAAAGACGAACCTGACATGAGGAAGGCCCGCTCTTTTATACGTTCCAGAGGCGGATTAAAGAAGGCTCGCATGTTCACTAAAATGATGCTGACGATTACCGGCCAATACAGCTATCCGCCTATATTCCCTATACCTCTTGTAGCTGTACTTCTTCCCCCCTCATTTTTTGCAAGCATATATGATTTGTCAGTATATGCACGCTCGAATTTCATTCCGCTCCTTCTTTTGGCAGACCGCAAATTCCAGGCGATAGTGGCTAATACCCCTGATTTGAGCGATCTGCTGCATACAAAAAAGACTCAGGATGATAGCAGCTGGGAGGAATTTGGGGCCGAGGGATACCGTTCAATATTTTCTTCCATCAAGCATGGCGCAGAATCGCTCATTGATATTACAGCCAATCATCACACTTTTGCCGAAAAAGCAGCTGAAAAATTTATGCTTGAAAGAATAGAACCGGACGGGACTCTGTATAACTATTTCAGTTCTACGTTTTTTATGATTATTGCATTGCTCTCACTTGGATATTCCAAAAATGACCCTGTCATCGTAAGAGCTGTTGAAGGACTGAAAGCCACAGTATGCACCATAGGAGGACATATCCACATTCCCTATACTACGGCACATTTATGGAATACAGCTTTGATCAGCTACTCCCTGCAGGAATCCAAGGTACAGTCAGCAGATGACTGCATTAAGAAAGCAAATGGCTATCTTCTTTCCCGCCAGCATACGAGATACGGAGACTGGGCTATCCATAACTCAAAAGCAATTCCAGGAGGGTGGGGTTTTTCTGATTTCAATACAATCAACCCTGATTTGGATGATACATCAGCTTCACTCAGGGCTTTGATTCCTAAGCATGATGCCTTTCCGCAGCAAAAAAGCTCGTGGATGCAGGGTTTATCCTTCATTCTTTCCATGCAGAATGATGATGGAGGATTTCCGGCCTTTGAAAAAAATACCGATAAGCACCTTTTCACGCTACTGCCGATTGAGGGAGCAGACACCATCCTGACAGATCCGTCGACTCCAGACCTTACTGGAAGAACACTCGAATTCCTCGGAACATACGCCAATCTAAAAAAAACTGAAAGGTCCATGAAGAAGGCGGTCTCCTGGCTTCTCCATAATCAAAGAAATGATGGATCCTGGTATGGAAGATGGGGAATTTGTTATATCTATGGAACCTGGGGAGCACTTACCGGATTAATGGCGGCAGGCTTCCCGCACGATGACCGCAGAATAAAAAAAGCGGCAAAATGGCTGATGAACATTCAAAACAGCGATGGCGGATGGGGAGAATCCTGTTATAGCGATATCAAAAAAGAATACGTCCCGCTTGGCGCCAGTACCTTAATCCACACAGCATGGGCAGTTGACGCACTTATTTCCCAGTCCCCGCATGCCACAGACGAAATTGACAGAGGCATTTCTTTCCTGATTAAGAATGGGGAAAAGGAGGATTGGACCACTTCTTATCCGGCAGGGCAGGGGCTGGCTGGGTATGTATATGCCCACTATCACAGCTATCGCTATATTTTCCCCTTGCTTGCATTAAGCCACTACCGAAGAAAATACAGTGATTAAGAGATAAAGAGGAATCAGTGCGATCCGGTTCCTCTTTCCTCATTCCGGAATACGCCGGCTTACCCTCTCCCTAAATGGAAAAGCTGATTATTCTCTTAATTCATAAAAAAATCCATATGTTGTTTTTCACTTCTATAATAATGAAGCCGGTCCTGCAAAGTGCCAGTATGAAATTCGAATTTATGTCCATCTGGGTCCGTAAAATATATGGATTTTTTATCTTCATCACTTCTATCACGTCCCGGAAGAATGGATACCTGCAATTCTTCCAGGTGCCTTTTGAACGCATCAAAATCCCTTTCTTCTATTGAAAAAGCAATATGCGTATAGGATTGATGAATGTCACGCCGCGGAATATTCTTTTCCTCATTTAGAGCAAGCCATATTCCGCCTAAATCAAAGTATGCGGTGCTCCTGCCCTTTACCAGCAGCTTGGCTTTTAATGCCTGCTGATAGAAAGTGATTGATTTTTCCAGATTTGACACAGAAAACAGCATATGATTTAACCCTTTGATTTCCATCTCTTTCACTCCTTCAAAAGCAGCTTTTAATAAAATGCCGTTTTCGTAAACTTTGCTGCTATGGAACAAGGTGGTTGATTTCCGCTCCAGGATGCTCGCTCCAATCAACCCGATTTAACAATGGAATCGCCTCACAGAACTCATTAAAAAACAACAATCTTAAGAAAAGAGCCTAATTAAAAAAGCAGCTCCACCATAAAGCAGAGCCGCCTGAATTTTATGGTATCAGCAAGATTTTTCCGGTGCTTTTTCTGCTTTCCAGAAATTGATGAGCAAGCGTACCATCTTCCAATGGATATATAGCCGGTTCAGCAATTTTTACCTTGTTGTCCAGAATCCTTTGAAACAGCTCATTTGAACGTGATAATCTTTCCGAACGGGAAGTCAGGACATTCCAAAGATCTCCTCCGGTGAGCGTTTTTGAAGTATCCATAAGCATCCGGGGATCAACTGAAACCGGATCTCCGCCAGCCATTCCGTAAAACACAACTGTTCCCCCTGTACGCACTGCTTTAAAGCTATCCATCAGGGTGGATCCCACTGACTCATAAACCACGTCTGCGCCGCGGCCATTTGTCCAGTTCAGCACCTGTTCTGGCCATGGCTGATTATATAGGAAAACTTGATCTGCTCCTGCCTCTTTTGCTGTTTCCATCTTAGCTTCAGAGGATGTCAGGCCAATGACTCTTGCGCCCATCAGCTTCGCCATTTGAATAAGCAGCCCTCCAACTCCTCCGGCCGCTGCATGAATTAAAACAGTGTCACCTGCTTTGATTGTATAGCTGTCCTTCGTTAAGTAATGTGCGGTAAGCCCCTGCAGCAGAACTGATGCGGCTGTTTCAAACGAAATACCTTCAGGGAGCGGTACCGCCTTATCCAATGGAACAGTGACAAATTCTGCATTTGCATAAGGAACATCGGCAAATCCGATCCTGTCTCCCGGCTTTATGTCTGTCACATTAGAGCCGACTTGCTCAACAATGCCTGCACCTTCGTATCCTAAAATATACGGAGGCTCTCCAGCAAGATGGTAATTTCCTTTTCTTCTATAAACATCCGCGAAATTTAAACCAATCGCTTTCATGTTAACCAGTATTTCATCACGTCCAAAAGACGGTGTTTCAACCTCTTTCACTTTCAATACTTCCGGTCCGCCGAAAGATTCAAATACTAATGCTTTCATGTGGTTCCCTCACATTTTAATCAATTTGTTCTTGCTTACCAAAAGTCTACATGATGAGGAACAAGATTTCAAAATTTCAACGCTTCAATATGCAAGAGCAGCTTCATTGTCTTAATTATGGTCCCGAAAATTCAAAACGGAGAGAAGAAACATTCCAAAACTGATCATCAAAGATAAAATTTCAAATGTATCCATTTGGGATCGCCTCCTTGATATTCAGCTTCCCCGGGCCCAAGATTGTCCTATACATAAGAGGATTGGCCTTTTTTATAAAACTCATAAACTTTTCTGCTATGGAAACAGGGGGTTAATTTTTCTCTTTTTATAGCTGCATGTTGTGATTTGATTCCCAAGAACAAGTGTTTATAAGCAGAACCTGTGTCCTAATCGTTCCAAGGCATTAACCTGTCACGAACTATCTTTAACAAAGTTGTTACTTTATTGGGTTTACAATGAATGCTAGTGCATCCACCTTTATTTCGGTGTTCGATACTTCTGGAATATAAACTCACTCGATGAAAATAAGCAAAATCCTCTTTTAACAAGACTGTTTTGTATACTTTGCTGCTATTGAACAAGGGGTTGATCTCCGTTCCAGGATGCTCGCTTTCCGCGGGGCGGGAGGTGAGCATCCTCAGCTGCGCTTGCGGGGTCTCACCTTCCCGCTAATCCCACAGGAGTCTCGCACCTTACACTCCAATCAACCTGGTTTAACAACGGGATCGCTTCACAGAACATATTAAGAAACTACAATCTTTAAGAAAAGAGCCTTTAACAAAGTTGTTCTTTTGTACTGGAGGTAAAGGTATGAAGTTAAGAGAATTAATAGATGAAGTGAATAAGTTGTGGGGGGTAATGCAATTGTGTATATTTTGTAAGATTATTTCAAAAAGAGAGTAAGCGTATATTGTTTATGAAAATGATTATGTCTGTTGCTTTTTGGACAAATTCCCAATAAGTAAAGGTCACGTATTAATTGTTCCCAAAACACACTATCAAGAGTTCAGCGAGGTCGATTCAATCAGCCTTTCAGAAGTGATTCTCTCTGCTCAAAAGATTGCTCAATCGCTTGAAAAATTATTAAATACTGACGGTATAACTATTATGCAGAATAATGGTATTTTCAAAGATGTGGAACATTATCATATGCATATTATACCAAGATTTAATGGAGACGGGTTCTCTTGGGTGGAGCCAGATATTGATATAAATGATAGTGATTTTGAATTATTACAAATGAAATTAAACGAATGCCTGTAAATGCTTGATGCCAAAACCTTTTTTCATATAAAAAAAGGCCACATCCCTTGAAAAAAACAGGAATGCGGCCTTGTGAGGGTTATCAGTATTTTCGATGCTGGTTGCAGTAAATGCATGACACCTGGAAGCGAACCATCTTAACCGGAGAGCAGCCTGACAATATCACATTAGGCTATCCTTTATGATTTTCCAAACAGCTTTTCCCGGTTGGACTGCGGCTTTGTCAGCAGTTTCCCCGCCTATCGCTAATGATCCGCAATCCAGAAGCATTAATGCAGATTTCTCTTATTTAAAAGCCATAGAAGCTTTTACGGCCTTTTTCCAGCCTTCATATAATTGATTGCGGTCTGCATCCTCCATGGTTGGGCCGAAGGTTTTATCAATGGCCCATTGCTTGGCGATATCCTCCTGGCTTTCCCAATATCCCACAGCAAGGCCTGCCAGATATGCGGCTCCCAGTGCTGTCGTTTCATTAATCACCGGACGTTCTACCGGAACATTCAGCAAATCGCACTGGAATTCCATCAAGAAATCATTTTTGACTGCCCCGCCGTCAACCCGCAGCGTTTTAAGGTGAATGCCGGAATCGGCCTCCATGGCATCCAGCACATCCTTCGTCTGATATGCGAGAGACTCAAGGGTGGCTCTGACAAAGTGTTCCTTTGAAGTACCACGCGTAATTCCAAATACTGCACCCCGGACATCGCTATCCCAATATGGTGTGCCAAGGCCTACAAATGCAGGCACAACATATACTCCATCAGTGGAAGCTACTTTTTTGGCATAGCCTTCACTGTCCTGGGCAGTCTTTAGCATCCGGAGTCCATCCCGAAGCCATTGAATGGCAGATCCGGCGACAAATATACTGCCTTCTAATGCATATTCTACTTTCCCGTTTAAACCCCACGCTATTGTAGTCAGCAGGCCATGCTGGGACTGTACAGCCTTTTCACCTGTATTCATCAGCATGAAGCAGCCTGTTCCGTACGTATTTTTTGCCATTCCCTGCTCGAAGCATGCCTGGCCGAAAAGGGCTGCCTGCTGATCCCCTGCTGCACCGGCAATCGGGATTTCTTTTCCGAAGAAATGATAGTCAACCGTAGTGGCATATACTTCAGAAGAAGGGCGGACTTCAGGAAGCATGGATTTTGGCACACCCAAAACGCTTAACAATTCATCGTCCCACTTCAAGTCGTATATGTTATACATAAGTGTGCGGGATGCATTCGTATAATCCGTTACATGCGCCTTGCCGCCTGAAAGCTTCCAAATTAGCCATGTATCCATGGTCCCGAATAAAAGCTCACCAGCTTCCGCTTTGCTGCGTGCACCATCTACGTTATCCAGAATCCACTTTACTTTTGTTCCGGAGAAATAGGCATCAATAAGCAGCCCTGTTTTTTCACGGAATGTATCGTTATGTCCCTGGCTTTTTAACTCTGAACAAATTTCGCTTGTTTGCCTGGACTGCCAGACAATGGCATTATAAACTGGAGTTCCTGTTTTTTTATCCCATACAACAGTGGTCTCCCTTTGGTTTGTGATTCCAATCCCCGCAACCTGTTCCGGCTTCACTCCGGATTCTGACAGGCAGGAAGCGATGACTGCAAGGATAGACCCCCAAATTTCATTAGCATTATGTTCAACCCACCCTGGCTTGGGGAATATCTGAGTAAATTCACGCTGGGAAGTGTGGACAATTTCCCCTTTTTTATTGAATAAAATTGCCCTTGAGCTTGTAGTTCCCTGATCCAGTGATAAGATATACGTTTCCATTACGAATTCTCCTCCTAAATTTCATTCTATAGCGGTACTTTACCCAGTAATTAACTATAGCTAATCTTAAACCGAGGTGTTGATGCCCTTATCTGTAGCCAATCCCTTTTTTCCAACAAGAGCGGCAAGGCCCAATATTACAAGTGTTCCAATTACTACAATCCAAAAGGCTGTGTGAACTTCACCCTTAAATACTGCTTTATAGAATACAGCTCCCAGTGAACCTCCAAGGAGCGGCCCCGCAACAGGTATCCAGGAATATCCCCAGTTGGATCCGCCCTTGCCTGCAATCGGAAGCAAAAAGTGGGCAATCCTCGGGCCCAGGTCACGGGCTGGATTAATCGCATATCCTGTAGTTCCGCCCAAAGACATGCCGATTGCTACAATCAGCAAACCGACTGCAATAGGATTCAAGCCTTCCGTAAACTTATTGGCACCGATAAACAGAAGACCAAGCACAAGGATGAATGTCCCGATGATTTCACTAAGAAGGTTTGAAAAGGTGTGCGGGATGGCGGGTGAAGTTGAAAAAACTCCAAGCTTCCCAGCCGGATCATCCGTTGCTTTCCAATGAGGCAGATAATGCAGGTAAACAATGGCTGCTCCAAGAATGGCTCCTATCATCTGGCCAATTATGTATTCTGGCACATCTGCCCATGCAAAATCACCATTAATGGCAAGAGCCAGTGTAACTGCCGGATTTAAGTGGGCCCCGCTGATGGAACCTACTGCAAACACTCCCATCGTTACCGCAAGTCCCCAGGCAATAGTGATAACTACCCATCCTGCATTATTGGAGTATGACTTTTTCAGTGTGCTTCCTGCTCCGATTCCAGCCCCAAAAACAATTAAAATCATCGTGCCCACAAGCTCTCCCCAAAATGCCGTCATTACCTTTTCCCCCTTTTGTTTTTTATTTCCTTCTTTTAGAGATAAAAAAAGAGACCAGCAAACAGATTAACCCTTAGGTTAGAGTATGTTTGCGTGATCTCCTAATCTCCGTCACAATCATTAACTTAATAGAAGTATATGATAGCTTGAAAGCGTTGTCAAATGTTTATGTAAAATAATTGTAAAATTCCGTAAATTACAGAGATTAGGAGTAAGGTACTGCGTATGTCGAATTTCCGTCTGATTATTCCAATAAATATCATCTGCCACTTTAAGAATATTAAGCGGACAAATTTGATTGATGACACACTTGGCATTATTCAAAAAGCTCAACAAGGGTCAAACAGCCGCACTAAAAGTCGAAGCAGAGAGAAAAATTGATTCAGCAAAAAAGATGAACAGGGGGCCACTCGACTCCAACTGCCCCTTGAGCTATTAAATTCCCTTTCATGTGACGTAGGCTTTTCGAATCGTATGGACCTGATGGACAGAGTAGCCACTTATTTTTACATGGTAAGTGACAACAAAACAGAATTCCAATGAAAAGGATTATCCTCCCACTCTCAAAAGAAGCGAGACCACTCATGCAATCCATTCTTTTCCCTTTATAGCTGATAAAGGCGGGAGTACAATTAGTAAGGAGGACATGAAATACGGAGCGAAGTACCTGAGTAAGGCCTTTCAAGGCTACAAAAAACATTCGAAAGAGCGATCCTACTGCTAACGTTCATTTGCTTGTGACAAGAAGCTTTAACCGGAAAGTAACAGAGTCCATTGCAACCTCCTTTGTTCACACATTCTTGGACGTGCTTGTGCGATGCTGGATTTAATCCTGTCCTCTCTTAATAAATTAAAGTTTTGTTTATATATTCCTTTTTTGGGTATTTTTTAATAATAATTCTTTTTCCCTAAATATATATAGTTCTAAATAATTATGTATTGCCAATTTCAAACCATTCCACCTATTAATGCTTAATACCTAAAATGGTATAATTAAAATATTGGGAGAATTTCATTACATTGTATATCTTTAAAGAATTGAGGTGTGCATTTTTTATGTTTTCTGCATTATATGCTCGGTTACTGGAAAAAGAAGGGCAATTAACTAAGCTGCAAACTTGTTCGTCACAATTATATAGCTGTCAGCATGACTTTAAATTCAATCAAAAAATAATATCAGAACCTATTTTAACTCCACTAAATTGGAATGGAACTCTTGCGGCTGAATTCACTGATATACGTGAGAACAATATGGTACAGGAATACTCCAAGTTGGCAAATGAGCAACTGACAGATGTAATTTCTGCAGTAGAAGCCAAAATCATTGAGGTAAAGGCTGAAATTGAATCTATTAAACTGCAAATTGCTTCATTCGAAGAGCAGGAAAGATTAAATGCTAGTAAAGGGAAGTGAGAATAATGAGCAATAAAATTAACATTCGTATCCAAGAAATAGAAGCGAGTTTGGAACAAATGAGGACTAGTTCGGTAAACGTAGTTACCAAAATTCCTTTTGACGAAATGTCCCCAAATAATCTTTCGGTTACCCGTGAGATAACCTTGGTTAATCAGAATCTCCAAAAAGTGATAGAGCAATACAAAGCCCTTCTTTTAATTCATATAGACTCTACTAAAAAATCAGCTTATGAAATGTTAAAAGCAGATGAAAAAGTAGCTCAAGATATATCAAGCAGCACACATGGATAGACTTTATTAATAGGTGGCGAAAAATAATATGAAGATATTAGACGTTTCCTCCTTACAGGCGGGAATTGAAAAAATAGAAAAAAGTCTATCCTCTCAAATAGGAGAAATTGAACAACTTAACATCTCTGTGATGGATTTCTTAACCGAGAAAGATTCATTTTCAGGAAAAGGAGGAGATGCAATTCGATCTTTTTATGAAGAATGCCATTTGCCTTTTCTAAATTACTATAAAGACGTTCTGATAGACTACATTGATATTTTAAGATTAAACAAAAAATCTCTATTTTCTTTCGAATCATCCCAGAATGGCTTTATAGCTGAAGGATTTCTTAGCCATGAATTAGAACAAGGGATTAAAAAGGCTAAAGAATTAACAACATCGCTTACTAACGAAACCAATGATGTTATAGAGAGCGTTCAAAGTATCATTACTCTGAATAAATTGGATGATTTCGAATTCAGAAACGGAGCCAGCAATGCAGCAGCAAAAACAGATTCTGTTCTAGATAGCTTATATAAATTTGATTCAGAAAGTACGAAATCGCTGACCCCTATTACGAATCACACAACTGCAATGAATGACTATGTAAATAAAATTTCATCCATGTTTAATAGTAAAGAACTTTCTTTCAGCAGTTATAAAGCTGGTGTTCTTTACAAAAAATTGAATGATCAGTCTCTCAATGATACAATTAGCAGCAAAAAGGCTTCTTCTATTCTTACAAACTTTGAGAAAAAGAAAACAGAAGAAAAAAAAGATCTCTTAACAGCATTAAAAAACGGTGCAAGAGGTTCAATGGTACCTCTTGCTATGATGCTAGCGCTTCATAAATCAGGAGTTTTGAGAATTGAATATACAAAAAAGAAAAATCACTATGCTTTTAAGTATAATAAAGCTGCGTTAAAATACCTGAAGGGTAAACTAGGACCAGAATGGTCAAAAAAACTAATTACACGTTTAAATAATTTTTCAAAAGAAAGTAGCTTTATTGAAAAACAACTAAAAAAACAAAAAAATGGTTTTCCTGGTGCGAAAAATTTTAAGGACACACGTACATTAGCCCAAAAGACTAATGCCACACTTAATAAATTAATAACCAAAAATAAGCCCATACACGAAATGCTAAAAGGAAAATTAATAAAAAACTCTACGGGAGACATGCTTATTTTAAAGAAAGCATTTCCAAGAATTGCTGCAAAAACTAGCGGAACAGGAACAGCTATCATCGGCGTTGTCACCGGTATATATGCCGGCACTCAGCGATTCATTGAAAATAACAAGAAATATACAGGCGAAAAAAGGTTTGAAATGAACGGTAGAGTGGTGGGTGAGGAGGTAAATAAAGTAGCCATGAGTACTGCAGGTGCTGCTGCTGGAACTTATATAGGGGCCGTTATTGGCGGAGCGCTTACGGGACCTCTCGCACCGATTGGAGCAGCTGCAGGTGCTGCTATTGGCGGAGCAATAGGTGCAAGTGTAGGAGAATGGAGCACAAAGTATACAAAAAAATGGATGAGTGCTGCAGGGGCAGCTGTAGGAAAAGTAACTCATTCTGTTAAAAAGAAAATTGCCAAGTCAATTGATCAAGCAAAAGACGCTGTTTCAGATATCAGTAATAAAGTTCTTGGCTGGATTTAAACAATTTCCACAAAAAGGATGTAATTTAATTGCAAATAATAGGTATAGCAGCTGGCTTTTTAGGTTTAATCGCATTATTTAATTTTCTCTACACTATTTTATTTCTGTTCAGCAACCGTTTAGGGCGAGGAGTCTATGAATGGTTTACTGAAAGCTTAAACTTTTTAGAATTTCTCGTGTTTCCTTTTGCCGGTCCATCCTACATTGTTTCTTCTCATATTTATGATCATCGCAATTGGTGGGTTTCACGCTTCTTAATTATAGGCTTTTTGATTGTTCTAATGATCTTAATGACTATATTTTATTTAATTTACTCAAAATTAGCTCTTGGACTTTGAATAATATAATCACGTTAGGAGAATTCTGGATGAATTATGCTCTTTCTGTTGAAGAATACATATTAGCATTAACTCTTGTAGGAGCTGAAGAAGCTGCCTTCTCTATAAAAGAAGAAATCTTTGCCGATATATCAGAACAGGAATTAGAAGCACGGCTTGATAGTGCGACTAACGGACTTCTTGCAAAAAATTTGCTTTTAATAGACGGCGAGGAAGAAATAGTTGATCATGAATTTAAAACGTTTCTTCTCAGTTTACTCAACACACCTAGAGTAGTCAGATGCCAAATAGCGGATGGTACTTCCTTAATCACAGCCTCTGCTTTCTGTGGCGATACTTATAAAATTCAGCAAACTTTTTATCAAGATAGGGTTTTTAGATTCTGGGACAATGTTCCAATAGATCAATTGGGTACCTACCTGCACTTAACCGACCGTGGTGAATCTAATTCTGAATTACTAGTAAGTGAGCCACTATTCGATGGG
Source organism: Bacillus sp. OV322 (assembly GCF_900112495.1). GTDB lineage: Bacteria > Bacillota > Bacilli > Bacillales > DSM-1321 > Peribacillus. The sequence continues at coordinate 542,561 of NZ_FOMA01000002.1, read as the reverse complement.
GTTATTGATTCACTATTAGAAGGAAAAATGCTATCAGATGAGGACAAAGACTTATTTCCATCAGATTTTTTAGCTGCATTAATTAATAAGGAAGGCCGCCTTAATACCCTCTTTGATTACCAATTTAAAAGTGACAAAGTTACAGTAACCACCCAGTTGTACATCACTGACAATGGGCAGAGCTGGTCGATTGAACAAGATAAAGATTCAATTCAAATCAAATCACTCTCCATTGATTCGTTATTCAAGAAAGGCCAACCCATTAAATGACCAAATAACGTTTTTAAAAAAATGCAGGATTGTTCCTGCATTTTTTTATTTTTCCGGTTATCATAAGCTGAAGCACAATAGGGATAGAACTTTTTAAAAGGCTATTTTCTAAAGAATGTTATTTTCAGTGAATTCTGTGAGGCAATCACATTGTTCAATGGGGTCGTAAGGTGCAGGACTTCCTGGGGACTAGCGGGAAGTATGCTTACTGAAGCAGAAATCAGCCACTTCGTTCCATAGCAGCAAAGTTTACGAAAACACTCTTTTATAAGGTTACTTCCTACCTAAAAAGAACTGCAGAACAGAAAATCCTGTTCTGCAGCGGCTACTAAACTTTAAACTGTCCAACAGATGTTAGCAGGGATTCCGCCAGGATTGAAAGCTTTTCTGCCGAAACCGCTATCCCTTCCATTGATGAGTGCTGCTCTTCCGCTGATGCAGCTGCTATTACCGTATTATTGGCTGCTTCTTTGGAAAGGACAGCGACTTGTTCAGATTCTTCCGTTAAATAACGGACAGAACTTGACATCTCCTCTACCTTATTTTGTACTTCTGCTGTTTTTTCAGATACCAAAGCTGCTGATAGCGAAATATGCCTGAAAGAAGCAACAGTCTGTTTGACAAATGAAACACCTTAATCCATGGAGGCGGTTCCTTCCTCCATCCCATTTACAGCGGTATGGGAACTTCCCTGAACCTCCTGAACCAATTTTCCGATATCCTCTACAGCTATATTCGTTTCTTCTGCAAGCTCTTCCTTACTTCATTTGCTACAACAGAAAATCCTTTTCCGGCTTCACCTGCCCGTGCAGATTCAATTGATGCATTAAGAGCCAGCAGATTCGTCTGGCTGGAGATATTCTTAATCATACTTAATATGGTTTCTATACGGTTGACTTGCTTGCCCAGCTCAAAAATGGCAGAAGCTGTGCTGCCCATTTATCCTGTACATCCTCCATAACATGCAAGGTTTTTCTCACAGAATCAGCTCCTTCATCGGCCCGTTCATGCGCTTGCTTGTTCCTTAGGGCGGCTTCCTCTACAGATAACGAAAGGCTCTCTATCTTCCCCGCCAGGTGCAGGCTCTTATTCAATGATTCAGATGACGAACTGAGCTGCTGTCCGCTTCCCGCTGCCACTTCATCCATCGTAGCTGATATCTGTGCTGCAGCTCCAGAGGTTTCTGAGGATGATTCTGTCAGCTCTTCAGAAGCAGCTGCAACCTGGTTTGCAGCGTCTTCAACAGAAATCATAAGTCTTCTCAGTAAGCTGAAGGTTTTATTAAAGTATTCCGCTAGCTCGCCAAGTTCATCGCATCCCTGTACCTTTAACAGTTTTGTCAAAATCCCTCCCCCTTCAGCAATTTCTTTAAATTGCTTCGTCATCCTTTTGACCGGCCTGACGATGGAACGTGTCAGGTACAGTGCGAGCAGCATGGCAAGCAGCAGGGATCCTGAAACAATGCACCAATCAGAATCATTGCTTGTTTTGCATCATCTTCTGCCTTTTTCAGAGCTTGATCCGTATGTTTCATGTTGTCCTGTTCCACTTTTTTATGTATTTTCCGGAAAGAATCCATATAAACTCTTCCGCCTTCGATATCCTTTGACGCTTGATCTAATTGCCCTTGTTTAATTAAAGATATCTGCTTTTCATAGTGCCATTAAAGGATTGGACGCCTGATCGCTTCTTAGAATCCCTATATCTTTCTGCAGCTTAGCAATAAATACTGAACCCTCCCATCATTCCCAATAAAAGAATCATGGATAAAAAAGCCGCCTGCAGCTTTCTGCCGATATTCAGCCTAATACGTTGCATCTCTTTTGCCCCTTTCGGAAAATTGGTACTTTTTTTCTTATCGGAGCGCCAAAATGATTATTTATTGCTTCAGTCCAATCTTTACAGCAACTTTACACGGGTTTTACAAAGTCCTCTCTTCCTGCATTTGCATGAAACTATCGAAATATTAAAAATTATCTGGTATTATTTTACTGTTACTATTTGAAGAGATAAAAAGGAGGTTAAGTAATGAGATTGCTGCTCAAGTTATTTGGCAGTTTGTTGATGTGGGGGATTGTCGCCTGCCTTTTAATTTTGATAACGCTTCTACCAAGAGATATTGAATCACATCGCGTTGGCTATGATGATATTATGGAATACCATTTTAGCTGGGAAGCTTATGAAAATAATATAAAAGATTACCTAAAGGATGTAAAAATACATAAAAGCCTTGGTATCACCGCTTATGAAATGCCTGTAGAAACCGAGATGCTTCATTACGGCTGGAGAAGTGCAAAAGTAATCATTCCTGCCCTCATCATCAGCCTTATCGCCGGTATCTTTAAGGGAATTTATGATTATAACCACCAAAGCGGCTTTAGCAGGATTTTCGGGAAAAATGCAACGTGGCTTGGACAGTCCGTTCCCGAGTTTATTTCCATTATGTTTATACAGACAGTCCTTTTTGAAGCTGGAAAATACGGCTTTCCTGACGTGGATATATACGGAGATGAACACTGGTATAATATCTTCCTTCCTATACTATTTGTAAGCATGTATCCCGCTGCCATTATAGCCCGATATACTTCAGAGGCTATCGAAAATGAGGATGGAAGGGACTATATCCTGACTGCCCGCTCCAAGGGAATCGGCGATAGAATTGTACTTTGGCGACACACGCTCCGCAACTGCTGGCCAAATCTATTGCAGCAGAGCATCCCGGTCATGATGATCCTTTTATCTGGGATGTTCATTGTCGAATTTATGTCTCAGTACAGGGGCATAGGATTACGATTGGTGTCTGCCCTTCATATTAAAAGCAGCTTCATGGCCGGAGCCCCCATGCCAATCGACACTTCCGCCGTCATTGGTTTCAGCCTTCTTTTCACGCTGATCCTTCTTATCACCCAATGGCTGACCCAGATTGTGTCACATTTTGTGAATCCTGTTAAAAGGAGGGCCCGCTGAAATGAAAAATAATAAATCCTTCATATTTGGGATATCTGGCTTGGGACTGTTGCTCTTTCTGATTATTTTTGGACCTTATCTGCCTGGAATTGATGAACACCTTACAACAAGAAGCTACTTTCATTCATTTTTCAATCTCCCTCCCTACCATCCATCCCGCGATTTTATCCTGGGTTCAGACAGGAAAGGACGAGATGTGCTCAGTGTCCTTATTTTAGGAACGAAAACCACCTTGCTCACAGGTGCAGGATTAAGTGCAGCTGTATTTGCCCTGGCTATTCCGCTTGGAATCAGTTCTGCTCATTTTCCATATATTAAAGTACTTTTGCAGGGATGGAATTATTTATTTTCCCGCATTCCGCTGATTTTCTTTTTTATGTTCATTGTTACCATTCCCTTTTTTATTTTTTCTCAGCATCGTCCCGTATGGATGTTCATTATCCTGGTAGTCCTGGAAACAGGTAAGATAGCGGAGGTTATCGAAAAAAACATCCAATCCATTCACCAGACAACCTATTATGAAGCAGCCATGGTGTCCGGGACAGGCATGAAAGGGTTATTTAAATGGTACTACTGGCCGATTTGCCTTCCGCAATGGCTCTCCTCCTTTTTCACACACATCGGAAACATGCTTTTTCTGATCGGGCAATTAGGTATTTTTAATATCTTCCTATCCCAAAAATTCATCCAGCTTCCCGGCGGGCCAGGACCCACTTTTTACGGGGTAGTGAATACAGCAAATCTCTGGCCCGTCTATCTGACGAATATTATCAATGATATTAAAGTAGCGCCGTGGATACCGATATGCGCATCGTGCTTTATCATTTTTTCCATGCTGTCTTTCTTTGCTCTTGGTGAAGGAATCCGCCAGCTGGAACGGCAGTCCCGTGAAAGCTCTTCATTGCCAAGACGGCGTGCTCAAAGACTCTTCAAGCTCCAATCTCTGCTTGGAAAAGAGAGAAAAAAGGAAACGAACTTATAGACTTCTGCAGCGGGAATGCTGGTTCCCTTTTTAAAATTACGGATTTTTCAGTTAGGTTTAAGGATGGTTTGGGTAAGATAAAGTGAAACTGCCATTACCGATTTCCTTTCAGAAACACCGCTGATGGCCAGTTGAATGAAAAGGGCTCCCATTTATAGAAGCAGGGGCTGTCCGTTCATCCGGAAAAAATGTTGAACATCCAGGAAAGGAGTGTATCTGTTGCTGGCTCTTATTTTAAAACTGACAGTTTCTTTTTTTGCAGTCATGAACCCGCTTGGCAATATCCCTATATTCATTACATTGACAAATGGATATTCTGTCAGTGAGAAGCGCAGGACGGCAAGAAAAGCTGCGATTATTTCCTTTATCATTCTTACTGTCTTTCTAGTTTTAGGGAATTTGATTTTTTCTGCCTTCGGAATAACAATCCATGCTTTTCGTGTAGCGGGAGGCATTTTAATTTTTGGAATAGCCTATAATCTGCTGCATGCCAAAAACTCAAGGGCACAAACTCCTCATGAAGGAGAGCAGCAAGAAGCGAAGCAGCAGGATGATATATCAATTACTCCTCTTGCATTGCCTATTATGGCAGGACCAGGTACGATTGCAACGGTCATGGCCCACACTTCCACACATTCCGTTTCAAGCCTTTTGACTGTATTCATCAGTTTTACATCGATCCTTGCCGTTACCTTTGTTCTTTTTTATTATTCTACTTCTATCATATCCAAGCTTGGACAAAACGGATTAAATGTAATATCCAGGCTGATGGGACTTATACTTGCTGTAATGGCAATCCAAATGATTGCAGAAGGTATACATGGATTATTTCCTCACATATAGACGGATGACTGATTTGAAAGTCCGTGCTTATTCATGAAAAAAAGCGCTGGGCACAATTACGTGCTTCGGCGCTCTTTTTTTGTTCTCATTGCAGCTTCCTCCAAAGCAGGAAGAAAACGATGATTATCTTGAAGAAGATCTTCTATCTCATGTGAATCCAAAGGCTTTCTGTAATAGTACCCTTGCCCGATTTCGCAGGAATTCTCTAGAAGAAAATGCACTTGTTCGGCATTCTCGATTCCTTCAGCGATTACTTCAAATCCCAGGTTCAGACTCATATCAATGATTGCCTTCACTATGGATCCATGATTCAATGGGTCCATGATGTCATCAATAAAAGATTTATCAATTTTAATCCGGTCAATGGGAAGATGCTTTAAATAGCTTAGTGAAGAATATCCCGTCCCAAAATCATCGATAGATAGGGCTATCCCAAGCTTCTTGAGCTTATTAAGAATAAGAGAGGATCTTTTTATGTTTTGCATGATGCTCTCTGTAATTTCCAGTTCAAGATATTTGGGACTCAGTCCAGATTCGTCAATGATCTTTTGAAGCATTTCGATAAATGAGTCCTCCTGCAGCTGCCGCACTGAGATATTGACTGCTACAGGCATTGGTGTATACCCTGCTTTCTGCCAGCACCTGTTCTGCCTGCATGCTTCTCTTAACACCCATTCTCCTAGCGGCACGATCAGCCCGGTTTCTTCCGCCAAAGAAATGAACTCATTTGGCGGTACAATCCCAAGCACAGGATGCCTCCACCTGATAAGGGCCTCAACTCCAATAACCTTACCCGTTCCCAGTTCAACCTGAGGCTGATATTGAAGAAAAAATTCTTTCTGATCCAATGCCTTTCTTAGCCCTTTCTCGAGCTCCATCTTACGCATAGATGTATTATCCAAATCATGCGAATAAAATCTAAAGGTGTTTTTTCCCGCGTCCTTCGCCAGGTACATGGCATTATCAGCATGCTTGATCAGTGTATCCTGATCTTCACCGTCAGCAGGGCACAAGCTGATTCCTATGCTTGGTGTGATAAAGTATTCTTCCTTATCAAGGTAAAAAGGAGGAGCAAAAGAATCTAAAATCCGCCGTGCCACTTTCTCCGCTTTTTGTTTATCCGTATTTTCAAGCAGAATCAGAAACTCATCTCCTCCCTGCCGTGATACCAGACCTTCCTCCTGAACAGAATATGTGAGCCGCTCTCCTGCCTTGCGGAGCAAAAGGTCACCGATTGTATGTCCTTTTGTATCATTGATAAGCTTAAATCGATCCAAATCAAGGAAAATGACGGCTAATGACTTATCTCCAGGCTTATTCAATATACTATTAAGCTTGCGGTTGAGCATATTGCGGTTGGGCAGGCCAGTAAGGGAATCATAGTAGGCCATATGCTGAATCTTTTTTTCCGCTTTTTTTCTTTCTGTAATATCCCTCCCGACGATATGCCATGCCCGCCTGCCTTCATAAATAATAGGCATCGCCGATACTTCTACGTCCATAACTTCCCCGTTGATCCGAAATGCCTCAATCTCAAATCTGAGCTTTTCCGTTTCTTTGTTCCATTTGGCCTGGATTTTTTCTTTCGCTGACTTCAGCGTTTGTGGTGAGGCAAATTGTGTGGCAGGCTTTCCTATAAGCTCACTGGGATCGCCAGCACCAACCAGCCTGCTGCCTGTATCATTGATATAATCTAATTTACCCCGGCTGACAACCACGATAATATCCGGCGACATTTCCACAAGGCTTCGATAGCGATCCTCGCTTTCCCTGCGGAGTGTGATGTCGAGCAAAACACTTGTAAAACTGATCATCTGTCCGTCTTCATTAAATGCCGGAATTCCCCGGTCCTGAATCCACCGTATTTCTCCATCAGGAAGGACAATCCGATAAACACTCGTTGCGGGCTGGCGCGCATTGAATGCTGCCTCTCTATTTTTCAAAACATATAAATCCTCTTTGTAAATTACTTTTTTCCATAAGCTGTAGTCCCTGTAAAATTCATCCAGGGAACGGCCGTAAAGCTTTTCTATTCCAGCGGAAATCATAAGCTTGTCCGTTTTCATATCATGGGACCAGATGGCAACATCCAGCGTGTCGAAAATACTGTTCAGCTTTTGATTGCTTGTTATTAATTCCCCTGTGGTCCTTTTGTGGCCAGTAAACAATACATACAGCAATATAATGCTGCCAATTATAATGATAAGTTCAACTATATGAAAATACAGCCATTTTTCAGGAAACCTTGCTTCCCATATTTCCTTTAGCATCGCCAGCAGAATGGCTGCTATGCATATTAAAACTGGCCAGCACCAGTTTTTACTTTTATTCTCTGATTTCATGATGATAGTCTCCCATTATTCAGCATAGACATTTTTGTGCTTTCGTCATTCTATACTTTTATCGGAAACTATAGCTGAAATTGTATAGCTGCAGTATGTTCCGCTTACAAAAAAGGGAAGATAAACAAAAAAAGCCTGAATAAAAGGCTTTAGCTGTTTTTATGATTTAAGCTGCAGATTGTAGCGATAAGTTTCTTCATCCGAATAAAGCTTATAGCCGAGGGCTGGACTGTAGTCTAGAGAGATTTTATGATAAAGATGCTTTTGGCTTTCCTTCGATACCAAAACGGGAATTCCCTCCGTAATGAATAAGTCATCTTGTGGTCCTTTTTGGTCAATGCGAAGATCATGTTCGGCATATAAGGAACAGCTGCCCACAAATATGGCTTCAATCCTGACTCCTTCATTTTCCTTAAATTCAATCATCTTCAATTGAGCTGCGGCAGCCGGTTTGATGATAACCTCCATGCCCTTCACTCTCCTTTATTTCATGTAATAAGTATATACCCCAAATTTAAGGCACTATCCTATTGAGCTCCATATTCAATGTCGAATTATTTTATTAAATCGCCAATAGCGGTTATAGTAGTAATTAGTGATCAATGAATAAGAAAATAAAAAGATGGTGACATAATGTCTGATAATTTCGAACAACTAAAGCTGGAAAATCAGCTTTGCTTTCTTCTATATGCCAGTTCCAGGGAAATGACGAAGCAGTATAAGCCCTTGCTCGAAGAACTGGACGTAACTTATCCCCAATATCTCGCTCTTCTGCTACTATGGGACCAGGAAAAGCTAACGGTGAAAAAAATGGGAGAATTGCTTTATTTGGACTCCGGTACTCTGACTCCTATGCTAAAGAGAATGGAACAGAATGGGCTGCTACAAAGGAAACGTTCTCCCAAGGATGAACGCTCAGTAATCGTCGGGATTACAGAAAAAGGAATGCAACTCAAGCATAAAGCTGCCTCCATCCCCGGCCGCATCTTTGAATTGAGCGGGAACAGCGAGGAAGAATACACATCTTTAAAAGCTTCACTTTTCAATCTGCTGAATATACTGCATAAAAGTAATGAATAAGTAAATTGCAGACATCGCAGGGTTGTATCAGCGTTTTAGCAGCACGAGTAGGTATTAAATTTATCAATGAAGAAGGGTGCCTAAATTAGGTACCCTTCTTCATTGTTGATTAAATCACTTCCAGCACTGTTTCAATATTACCTTTTGTCGCCTTGGAATATGGACAGAATGCATGTGCTTTATGCACTAGCTCCTCTAATTGATCCTTTTCGATCCCGCTGCCTTTCACCTGCAATTTTACCGCTAATTTAAATCCTTGATCCGTTTCATCTTTTACAAGACTCACGTTAGCAGTTACTTCGGATGCAAAGGAGACTCTTTCTTTTCTGGCAATCAGCTGCAGCGCACTGTCAAAACATGCAGAATATCCAGCAGCAAAAAGCTGTTCAGGATTTGTAGCATCAGGAATTTTTTTCTTCCTTGGAGTGCCAGGCATAGCTATATCTAATGTTAAATTGCCTTCCGATGATTCCACTCTTCCCTCACGTCCGCCAACAGCAGTTACAGATGCAGTAAATAATGGTTCAGTCATAATATAGTTCCTCTTTTCGTTTTTTTTATTTTAATTGTGTACAATTGAATTTTACAAAATTGTAAGTAAAAATTCAAGCCTTTTTTTGATGCTAAATTCTCGTCTGCTGTTTCACTGCGGATATTCACTTTTCAAAGATAGTTCCGGAGCATGCACAACCCGCAGAAGTCTTGGCCTTCGGCTTCAATCAGCACCGTATAATGTACTTTAAAAAACCAATAAAAAAAGCTGATCTTTTCAGAGATCAGCTTTTGGTGTTTATTTTCTTTGTGAATGTTCTTTTTCATTATCGTTTTCTTTTTCAGCATTAAAATTCTTTATAGCTTCATTAAAGCGGTCCGTAAAATTGGTGAAAACCCCGTTCACTCCCCATTCGAGGGCTTTTTTCATATCAGCTTCATCATTGACGGTATATGGATGAATAAACAAGTGGTGCTTCCTGGTCTTCTCTACATATCCCTTGCTGATACCGCTGAAATTAGGTCCTATTCCAATGGCATATTTTTTGATATCCGCAAGCTCATCATCCGTGATGTCAGTTGGCTTGCTGTACGATAAAAGCTGGATCAGCGGGATCTTCCTGTTCATTTCATGGACTTTCAGCAAGCTTTCCTTACTGAAAGATTGAATAAGAGCATGGCTTGATTTAGGATTTTGGCTTGTAAGCTTGTATTTTTCCAGGAGCTGAAGAAGTTTTTCTTCCATACCCGGATATACATCCGGAGACTTCGTTTCTATATAATAGTTGGAGTCACTTCCAAATGCCTTAAGTATTTCTTCAAGTGTCAAAACTTTTAACCCTGCATATCCGGGCTTGGCATATTGAGGATACTTCTTATTAAACCATGAGCCAGCATCCAGATTTTTAAGCTGCTGCAGCGTAAAATCCTTTACCGCTCCTGTTCCATTCGTTGTACGATCAACTGTTTCATCATGCATGGCAACCAGCTGGCCGTCCTTGGTCATTTGCAGGTCAATTTCAATATAATCCCCCTTCAGTTCCTTGCCTAACTGATAGGAAGGAAGAGTATGCTCCGGCGCATAACCTGATGCCCCCCTGTGAGAAATGGTAATCACTCTATTTTCATACACTGGTGCAATGTTGTGTTTTTCGTGTTTTTCGTGTTTTTCATGTTTTTGGTGAGCGGAAGCATGAATACCTGCCGCCTGAAAAATAAAGCCTGCACTCATAATCAATAATCCTGCCTTTTTCATCGTTTTTTTCAATTTCCTCTCTCCCTTCCATTGATACCCCCATTGTAATAGAAAAATGTTAAGTGGAAGTTAATATCCTGTAAATGCCAGGGCATATAAGAAAAACAGGAAATCTACACTAGAAAATACATGGAAACTTCGTTTATGAAAAACATTCAATAAGGTATAAAGTCCTTTGTTCCATCTTTTCCAGCTTCATCTTACTGTATTCTATTTATTAAGCTCTCCTAAAATCTTTACAATCATTTAAGCTGCTGAAAATAACGAAAAGCTATCACCAACTTGACTGATAGCTTTTGCGCTTTTTCCACTATTTTTACAAGCTCCCAAAATTACGGCAGCAGCTTGATGACAGGCTGTTCATGATTTAACCCATTTTCTAGAATTTCCATAACAGTCACGATATCGTTATCACTGACTAATTTTTCATGGCCGCTGACAATGGTGCTGTACAGAGCATCATATACCATGCCATAATCTCCTTTGGGTGAGGCAATTTTTTGTACTTTGTCTTGCCCGGATCCATCCACATATATGGCCTCTCCGTACATACCAGGTTCATCCGCACCAAAACCCTTATCCTGAGGACCCTTCCCTTCTTTCAAAAACTCTTCCTGCCTGTCCATTCCATATTTAATGAAGCTTCCATTTTTGCCGTGAAGAATAAAGGAAGGGTAAGGACTCTTGACTAGATGATTGGTTTTAACAATATATTTGAAATGATCGTAAAAAAGCTCTGCATGATAATAATCATTAGTATTAACGGGATTGCGGACTGAGCGGATATCATAATACACCGCACGCGGTCTCCCGAACAGAGATACAGCCTGATCAATCAAGTGAACGCCAAGGCCATACCAAACCCCGTCATATCGGCTTCCTTTGTGATCTGGAGCATGAGGGCGGAAATAATCAAAATGAGATTCTATCTCAACAATGTCACCTGTATATCCGTCCTCAAGCACTTTTTTCATCGCCAGAAAATCACTGTCAAACCTTCTATTTTGATATGGCATGATGACGAGATTTTTTTCCGCTGCAAGCTCAAGAAGCTCCTTTGCTTCTTCGGCCGTTTCGGTAAAAGGCTTCTCAACCAGAACATGCTTACTATGGGCGAGGCACAGCTTTGCAAAATCATAATGAGTGTCTGGCGGCGTGCAGATAGAAACCAGCTGGATTTCTTCATCAGAAAGCAACTGATGCAGATCATCAGTAAATTCTATTCCATGGCCTTTATACTGGTTTTCCTGCTCTTCCTTTTTGCTTCTGTTATATATCATTTTGACTTCCAGATTACTTCTGATTAAGACATATGGAAGATGATAGCGTGTTACACTTTTGCCGAACCCGATAAATCCGATTTTCAGCGTCATGATCAGCCCTCCCAAAATAAAATACAGCCAGGGAAGATGGATCATCTCCCGGCTGCTTCGTTCATTGCAGTATTGTATCAACCTTTTTTAGAATTTCATCTGGCAAATGTGCATCAACCGCTTTTGCATTTTCCTCGACCTGCTCTGGCTTGCTTGCTCCAATTAGAGCACTGGCAACGTTCGGCTGTCTCAGGATCCAGGCAATCGCAAGCTGTGATAAGCTAATGTCCAGCTCCTTGGCTGTTTTTTCAAGCTGTTCTACCTTCAGGAGCACCTCATCAGAAAGAAGCCTTTCCATAAACATATTAGCTTTCGGGTCCCTTGCCCTGCTTTCATCCGGCAGGTTTCCGCCTCTTTTATATTTCCCTGTCAGCACACCCTGGGCAAGCGGAGAAAATACAATCTGGCTGATGCCGTTTTGTGAGCTGACTGGAATGATTTCTTTTTCTATATTACGGTGGAGCATGCTGTAATTTGGCTGATTGACAACGATCCTGTCAAGCAGATATCGATCTGCCGTTCCAAGAGCAGCCTGAATTTGCTGAGCTGTCCATTCACTTACCCCTACATACAGCACTTTACCCTGGCGGACCATATCGTCAAGTGCACGAAGCGTTTCGTCAAGCGGTGTTTCCGAATCAAACCTGTGGCAGTAATAGATATCCACATAATCCAGCTGAAGCCGTTTTAAACTGCCATGAAGCTGCTCGAAAATATGCTTTCTTGATAACCCTTTGTCATTTGGACCATCCCCCATCGCGCCGAAGACCTTTGTTGCCAGCACATAGGATTCCCTCGGATACCTGCGTAAGGCTTCTCCTACAATCTTTTCTGCTTCTCCCATTGCATATACGTTGGCCGTATCAAAGGAGTTAATGCCTAAGTTGTAGGCAGCTTCAATCGTTGAAATCGCTTTATTTTTTTCGGTTGAATTGCCATATGTAAGCCAGCTTCCTAAGCTGATTTCGCTCACCTTTAAGCCTGTCCTTCCCAGTCGGCGGTACTTCATGTGTCCGCTCCTCCACTCTTTTTAATTGACTATATATTTTAAATATTATAATAACATCAGGAGGATTAATAGAAAAGCAAAGCAGCTTCAGTTTTTCAATGTTACAAAACACTTGATTCATGACTAAAAAACCCATCCTGGTGGAATGGGCTTCTTTTACTTAGGCTGTTTTCGTAAACTTTGTTGCTATTCAACAAGTGGTTGATTTCCGCTCCAGGATGCTCGCTTTCCGCGGGGCGGGCGGTGAGCCTCCTCAGCTACGCTTGCGGGGTCTCACCTTCCCGCTAATCCCGCAGGAGTCTCGCACCTTACGCTCCAATCAACCTGATTTAACAATATGATTGCCTCACAGAATTCATTAAAAAACAACAATCTTTAAGAAAAGAGCCTTTACTTAATTATTGATATATTTCTCGAAAATTTCTCCATAATCCTTGATATGATATTGTTCATGGACACTTGTCATCCAGGTGAAGCCAAAATCAGTCAGGTCTCTATATGTATCTGCCAATTTAAGATCTTCCGTTCTAGAGTTTTGAAGGATGTTCACAGCTTTGTCCAGGCTTTGGGACGCCATATCAATAAATAGACTGTTTTCATATGATAATTCAGAAATACGGAGCAGTGATTTATAGAGATCCTTTAATTGTTCAATCTGGTCTTTGCGGACGTCTATGTCGAATTGTTCCTTGCCGGCCATGAACTTAATTTCAACATCCATATCAATCTTGCCTGCAGTTTCAAGAAACACATTGGAAATTTTGTGCTGGATATAAGGATACCGCTTCAGCACTCTTTTGGATGACACAGCGTTCGCACCATCTACATGAATGATTGCAAGATTGGTAAAACAATATTCATCCGCCTTAGTTTTGATTAAAAAGTATATTTTCTCATTGTCTTCATGCATAACATAATCATCAGCATCCGTTTTATCGTAATCCGCAGGGGCAATGATTGTTCCTATATCCGATAATCCCAGTGCATCGGCAGCTAATTTCTTAAACATCGTATCATCCTCTCAACATTCAATTATAGGGTTATCTAATTTTATCACATTACAATTCCATTTTTATACCATTTTTTTACTTTTCGGCATATGTAATGATTGGTGAAAAACAAGCTCCTCTCCGGACTCTCCAGCGAATTTTATTCCTTTATCCTTAAATCCGCACTTTATGTATAAATTCCGGGCCGGAATATTCGTATGATGTACCGTCAGCAGAATTTCATTTTTATAAGGAATAGCCCGTTTTACAAATTCAGGCAATAAATACAGCGCCTGCACGGCCACTTTCCTTCCCTGATAGCGCTGATCAATGGAAAAAGATTTAAAAATTACGGCTTCTTCATTCCCTGTATAAATATTCGACTCCGGTCCATAATCTACAACAAAAAAACCAGCTGTCATTTCATCCTCAGTAATTAGTACAGCCAGTTTATCTTCACCTTTCCTGCACACTTTTACAGCAACAGCCGGCATAGTTGTGTATATGGCCTGTTCCTCCGGGAGGACATACTGAAGGAGCGCCGGAAAGTCACGAGGCTCATACACCTTTAATTTCACAATGCCGCTCCCATCCGCTTTCATCTAATCGCCTCCGTCTATTTTTCATTTGGCCCGGCCTCAAATTCTGGGCGGCACCCAATTACTAATCGAACCAAAAAAAGGAATCAAGCCCTTCATTCGAGAACTATCTTAATGTCGCAAAATACAGAGAGGTGATGTAATGGAGCAAAACACACTGGATAAAATCACAAAATGCATGCTCACAAATTCAAGTATACAGAAAGTCCAGACGGAGCACCGGATTAAGTTGGCTCAATTTTGGGGAATAAAAGAAGGCAGCCGAGTGCTCGAAATTGGCTGCGGCCAGGGAGATACCACAGCAGTACTTGCCTATCTTGCCGGGGAAACAGGCTTTGTGCATGGAATTGACATCGCTTCCCCTGATTACGGGGCGCCGGCCACACTTGGAGCCTCTGCTGATTTCCTGAAAAAATCATATCTTGGAAACCGGATCACCTTTAACTTTGAAACGGATGTATTATCACCCGGCATCGATTTTCCGGAGAACTATTTTGATTTTATCATCCTGTCACACTGCTCCTGGTATTTCAAGTCATCCGGGGAGTTTTCAAGTGTGCTTGGCCGGACCAGGAAGTGGGGAAAACAATTATGCTTTGCAGAGTGGGATGCAAGAATTACCTCAATAGAGCAGTACCCCCATCTTCTGGCTGTCCTCATACAAGCACAGTATGAAAGCTTTAAGAATGATAGTGAATCTAACGTGCGGACACTATTTACTCTTGATGATATTAAGCGTCTTGCCAGGGAAGCCGGCTTTACGATTCAGAAAGAAACCGCACTATTTTCACCTGGGCTGCAGGATGCCGAGTGGGAAATTGATTACCTCTTACAAGAATATCACGGTGAGATGTCTTTAATCGATGAAATGCCGGACAAGCTTAAATCACTCATACACTCTGAAGTGAATTTGCTGCAGGAGTCCATTAAATACCGGCAAGTAAAACCAATGTCCATATATGCATGCACTGCTGAATAGCCTTCGTGTTTTATCACGAACGGCTTTTTTTAGTTAATCGCCCTAATCCATATTTGATTCATTAAAATTATTCATAATAGGAAAGAATGGCCGATACTACTAGATAAGAAATAAAGTTAAACCGCCAATAGAAAAATAATAAATCCTCCACACTCAAATTATGTAATTCATATATTCTATATTCTTTGCTCTGTTAAATTTGCCTGTTGATTTTCGCTCCAGAAGCTTAGCGGCCGGGGGCAATCGCCGGGCCTGAACGTTGATTCTCAGGGGCCAAGCGAATCCGCCCCAACCAACAGTATACAGATACTTTAACTCCTATTTTATAAAATCACCAGAATAGGAAGCTTTATAGACCGCTATACTCATTGTAACTGTAAAGGATGCGACCATATGACTGCTAAAGATCCACTGCCATCAGATCGTTTGTTTGATGTTTATCAATCTCTTTTTGATTATAACCCTGACGCGGGCTATGCGCTCGATATGGAAGGAAATTTTGTACTTGTTAATGATTCAGCTGTTAAACTTGTCGGTTATTCAAGGAAAGAACTGCTTTCGATGTCCTTTGTTTCGATTTTACCGGAAAATCAGATTGATCATACCCTTCAGTATTTTAAAAGTGCCTTAAACGGAAATCAGGAAAGATTTTACACGGCCATTCAAACAAAAAACAAGCAATATAAAGAACTATGTGTGATTGTTTTACCAATTTTTAACAAATCCGAAATCACTGGAGTAATCGGAATAGCTAAGGATATTACAGAAATAAAAAAGACCAGGCTGGAATTAATCAAGTCCCGCAGCCAGATGGAAAGCATATTTAATAGTGTGGATATTTGCTTATGGTCATTTGACCTCGGCATGAAAAGGCTATTAAATATTTCTCCTGCCTGCTTAAAAATATTCGGGCTCTCACAAGAGGAATTCATAAAGAATCCTGTTCTTTGGAAGGAATTCATACATCCTGAGGATATGGATATGGTCAGCAGGAAACAAACTGAGCTTTATGAAGGGACTTCGCTTGAATACGAGTATCGGATCATTCATCAGGAAGGCACTGTCAAATGGGTAAGTGAACGCACCATTCCCATGCGTGATCACACTGGCCAAATTGTCCGTTTTGAAGGATTGGTCATTGATATTACTCAGCGTAAAATGGCAGAAAATCACCTTCATCATATGGCGTACCACGATACATTGACAGGACTCCCAAACAGGCGGATGCTGAGCGAGCGAATCGAATCAAGCCTTGCAAAGGCGCAACTGAAGAAGGAAAAAGTTGTCTTCATGTACCTTGATTTGGATCATTTTAAATTTATTAACGATTCACTTGGCCATGACCTTGGTGATGAGCTGCTCCAAGTCATAGCCGGACGGGTAAAAGGCTGTTTACGGAAACAAGATACGCTATCACGCCAGGGCGGTGACGAGTTCGCTATAATTCTCGATGATATCGATTTAAAAGAAGCCTATGAAATTGCCGATATGTGCCTGAGTGTCATTTCAAAACCCGTTTTACTTCGTGACCAAGAATTTTTGTTGACTGCCAGCATTGGAATCAGCCTTTTCCCTGATCACGGCCAGACAGCTGAACATCTGATCAAGCGTGCTGACCAGGCTATGTACCAGGCAAAGGGCAATGGCAGGAATAACTTTAAGCTATACAAAGAGGAAATGGAAACTGACCTGACAAGAAGAGTTTTAATCGGCCAGAGCTTTCATAGAGCTTTAACTAATCACGAATTCTCTTTGCACTATCAGCCAATCGTGAATGTTGAGGAACGCAGGATTATAGGCTTTGAAGCGCTGATCCGATGGCAGCATCCTTCCCTTGGTTTTATTCCGCCATCTGAATTCATCGAATTATCAGAAGAAACGGGTATGATTCTCCACATTGGAGCATGGGTTCTCCAGACAGCATGCCGGCAAATCAAGGAATTGGAACTAAAAGGATATAGCGATCTTTATGTCTCTGTTAATGTATCGGCGCGGCAATTTGAAGAAGCTTCCTTCGTAAAGCAATTAATGGACTTGCTTCAGGAAAACCGTCTGAATCCGAGCCAGCTGAAAATAGAGATTACTGAAAGCACCGCCATGACAAATGTGCTGGATATCATTCATAAAATGAATGAACTGCGGTCAATCGGCGTCGAGATTTCCATTGATGATTTTGGCACCGGATATTCCTCCCTAAGTTATTTGAAGAGCTTTCATATCCATACACTGAAAATTGACCAATCGTTTATAGCGGATATCCTGCTTGATTCCAACCAGGAAGCCATTGTCAAGGCCATAACCGCGATGGCTGCCAGCTTGGGAATCAAAACCGTGGCAGAAGGCGTCGAACACCTCGATCAGCTAATATTTTTGTATTCTATAGGCTGTACCCAAATGCAGGGTTATTTTTTCAGCAAACCCCTTCCCTTTGCCCAGGCAGAAAAACTGCTCGCATCGGGTAAAGATTTATTTAAAGATTTTCCTGTATAACGAAACAAATATTCAGGCAAGGCATGAAAGGAGCGGATTATTTCCGCTCCTTTTTGATTCGCTGATTTTTCAATAAAAATAGAAAAGCCATTCTGTGCATCTACATAGTTAACTATTTTCCCATGTTTTCTCCTTGTTAAGTCCGGTTGATTGGAGCGTAAGGCGCGAGTGCGAGATTAGCGGAATAGGCGAGACCCCGCGGAAAGCGAGCCTCCTGGAGCGGAAATCAGTCACCTTGTTCCATGGCAAGGCAACAAAGTATACAAAAACAGTCTTCAAAATTATGCCCTGCAGTTGATTTACTTTGAAATAGACTAAAGTCTGGGCTACCAAATTTGATAAAAGCGTCTATGCCTTTTTGGCAAAATTTATTGACAATCACCACTATTCAGTAATACTATATACTAGTAGTAAGTAATACAGAATATCAGCACCACTAAATACCTTGCTGCTGAGTACTAAAAAAGTGCTAAACGAAATACAAATGGAGGAAGAATTTTGGAAAATATCACAGAAATGCTGAAAGGGGTGCTTGAGGGCTGTGTGCTTGAAATCATCAGCCGCGGCGAAACTTACGGCTATGAAATCACACATCAGCTACGGGAACTTGGCTTCACTGACGTGGTTGAAGGTACCGTTTATACGATTACCATGCGGCTTGAGAAGAACAATCTGGTGAACATCGAGAAAAAGCCATCCACCAAGGGACCGCCCAGAAAATTCTACACACTCAACACAGCAGGTCAAGAGCAGCTTGAACACTTTTGGAAAAAATGGGGTTTTGTCTCAAGTAAAATTAATGAACTCAAAACTAAAAAAAAATAAAAGGAGAAATTAAAATGAGTATAATTAAAAAAATCATCGGAAGCCTGGATGACAAACGTGAATGGAAGGAAATTGAGGCGCGCGGAAAGGCACTTCCAAGTGAGTACCGCCACGCTTACAACGCTATCAAAAAATATTTGTGGACCGCTGGCGGCCCCACCGACTGGAAGGACACCAGCCGTATCTTTTGTGGCATTCTCGATCTCTTCGAGCAAGGTGCAGCTGAAGGCAAGAAAGTCACTGACCTCACCGGCGAGGACGTGGCCGCATTCTGCGACGAACTAGTGAAGGACACGAAAACCTGGAACGATAAATACCGCGCTAAGTTAAATGATACGATTGGCCGCGGCTAAGAGGTTAACGGCAAAACCCTGGCACCGGCACTAACTGAGG
The DNA here is from genome assembly GCF_900112495.1 of Bacillus sp. OV322. Classification (GTDB taxonomy): domain Bacteria; phylum Bacillota; class Bacilli; order Bacillales; family DSM-1321; genus Peribacillus. The sequence goes on along the minus strand of NZ_FOMA01000002.1, from coordinate 523,673 downwards.
GCAGAAAGGAACATGATAAATGGCTGAAAATATGATCGAAGTCACAGGTCTTGTCAAATCTTTCAAGAATAAGGAAGTCCTGAAAAGTTTGGACTTTGAAATAAAAAAAGGAGAAATCTTCGCTCTCCTCGGTGAAAACGGCGCTGGAAAAACAACCACTATCAAAATTCTTGCCACTCTTTCACAAATGACAGCAGGGACAGCAATTGTCAATGGCTTTGATGTGATCAAAAATCCGAATAATGTCAGAAAATCCATTTCACTCACAGGTCAATTTACTGCAATTGATGAAATATTGACTGGCCGTGAAAACCTCATCATGATGGCGAGGCTCCGTCATCTGCCGCAGCCTAAAGTTATTGCTGAAGAAATGTTAGAGAAGTTTGGCTTGATAGAATCAGCAGATTCTAAGGCTGCCACTTATTCCGGGGGAATGAAGCGCCGCTTGGATTTGGCCATGAGCTTTATCGGAGAACCTGCTGTGATTTTCCTTGATGAGCCAACTACTGGCCTTGACCCGAAAGTCCGTCTTGAAGTTTGGGAATTGGTGAGAAATCTTAATAAAAAGGGGACGGCTATTTTCCTGACAACTCAATATTTAGAAGAAGCAGAAGCACTGGCAGATCGCATCGCTGTTCTCCACAAAGGGAAACTTATCGCTAATGCTCCTCTTGCTCAGCTGAAAGCCATGCTGCCTGAAGCAGAAGCTGAATACGTCAAAAAAGAACCCACACTCGAAAAAATCTACCTGTACTTGACTGGTGGGGAAGGAGAAACAAACAATGACTAGTTATTTATTTCAAGATATTGCAACCATGACGAGCCGCTCGATGAGGCATATTTTCCGCAGTGCAGATACTATTATCACGATGACTCTGACGCCGATTGCCTTAATGCTCATGTTTGTCTATGTTTTTGGCGGAGCTATGCATGCAGGCACAAGTGCTTCCTACGTAAAATACCTGCTGCCAGGAATTTTGCTCCAGTCGATCGCAAGCGGGGTTGCCTACACCGCCTACCGTCTCTTCATTGATGTATCCAAGGGAATTTTTGAACGCTTCCACTCTATGCCGATTTCACAAAGTGCCGTACTCTGGGGACATATACTGACTTCACTAGTTTCTAATGCAATCTCAATTGTTGTGATTGTTCTGATTGCCTTGGTGATGGGCTTTCGCTCAACTGCTGATATCCTTAATTGGGTAGGAGTTGCCGAGATTTTCTTAGTCGCTGTTCTTGCATTGACTTGGCTGGCTGTCCTTGCAGGCCTTTCTGCCAAGACGGTGGACGGAGCGACAGCCTTCTCGTATCCTCTAATTTTCTTACCCTTTGTCAGCTCGGCTTTTGTCCCTACTTCCTCTATGCCTGCAGCAGTACGTATTTTTGCTGAAAACCAACCCGTCACAGCCATTGTCAACGCTACCCGTGCCCTGCTCAATAATCAATCTGCCGGAAACAATATCTGGATTGCTCTCTCATGGTGTTTGGGCATCACAATTGTTGCTTACCTCCTTGCCATGCGGAAATATAAAAAGCGCATCTTTGGGAATTAAGAACATTTACAGCCGCTATATAGCCCAGAAATTATAACTGGGATTAGCTTAGTTCAAAGAGAACTAGGCTATTTATTTTTTAAACAAAAAAACACCGAAGAACGGTGCGCGTTACTATCCCTTTTACAGAAACCTTTATTTGAACAGTAAAATTGTGCAAAAAACAAAAAACCACCAAATATGTATTTGGTGGAGACGGTGGGAGTCGAACCCACGTCCAGACATAACGGCACTTAAGCTTCTACGAGTGTAGTCGGCATATTAGTGTTTCGCTGAATCTTATGCCTGCCAACAGGCGTCAGAGCAGCTAGTCTGGTTGTTCTCTTCCTTCATCCTCAGACGGTGGAATCCGGCGTAGCCCACTTAGAGTGAGTCCCTTACCCTACCACATGGGCAATGGAGGGAGGAACCGCTATCGACTGTTATTAAGCAGCGAAAGCGAAGTTGTTGTTTTGTTTGCCAGTTATAGGCGTTGACGTTTTAACGAGGCCGATCCCCTCGACTCGCAACCTAAGCTCGAACTATCCCTGTCGAATCCGTAACGTCCCCATAATAGAAATGGAGCGTACGAGAAAGTGAATAGTCAGCTGGTGTGCTGATATTCAGTTGTCATCGGTACATAACTTATTATAACAGATTCGCTGAGAAATTCAATTGTAAGGTCTTGCTAATCCCTACATCTTCTGCCTGTCGCGGAAAGCGCGCTCGATATCTCTTTTAGCTTCCTTCTTCTTCAGGTCCTCTCGCTTGTCATATTGCTTTTTACCTCTGCCCAGGCCAATTAAAACCTTCGCAAAGCCGTTTTTTAAATAAATTTTTAACGGGACAATAGTATACCCTGTTTCCTTGGTATCCCCAATCAGCTTACTGATTTGCTTTTTGTGCAGCAGCAGCTTTCTTGTTCTTAACGGATCATGGTTAAACCGGTTTCCCTGCTCATATGGGCTGATATGCATATTGTGGAGATAAATTTCTCCTCTTTCAATTTTAGCAAAAGAATCTTTCAGATTAACCTTCCCTGCACGGATGGACTTGATTTCAGTGCCCTGCAGGACAATCCCGGATTCAAACGTTTCTTCAATGAAATAATCATGATACGCTTTTTTGTTTTGTGCTAATTGCTTGCCAGTACCTTTTGGCATCTCTTGTCTCCCCCTCATCAAAAAACAGAAACAGATAAATTGTCTTTAACAGAAGCAAGGCCCGCGCTTTAACCGCAAAAGCCTGACTGACGTAAAAACCCAATTTGTTTAACAAGCCATCAATGAAGAAAGAACTCCATTGATGGCTGTTTCACTTTACCCGCTTTTTTATCTCTTTCTTGGTCTCTTCTTTTTGCGTTTTGCTGCAGGTGCATTTTCGTAAAACTTTCTCTTTTTCTTGGACTTTCTTTCTGAAGAAGAACCTTCCCCGCTCTTTTCATTCCTTCCCCTGCTGCTTCCTCCGCTTTTCCGGTCATCATTACGCCCGCTTCGGCGTTTTCTGTCGCTTGGAGCAGCCTTAAAAATTCTTTTTTCGCCTGTTGAACGCGGCCGGACATTTTTCATCCCGATGATTTCAAAATCAATGGCACGCTCATCTTTGTTCACATTGGACACCCGGATGGAAATTTCATCGCCAATCCGGTATACCTTAGCAGTACGCTCCCCGATCATGGCAAGCTGGCGCTCATCAAAACGGTAATAATCATCACTCATCGCGCTGACATGCACAAGTCCTTCTATTGTATTAGGAAGCTCGACGAACATTCCGAAATTAGTTACAGAACCGATGATCCCATCATATTCCTCGCCAATCTTATCAAGCATGTATTCTGCTTTTTTCAGATCATCCGTTTCGCGCTCAGCATCGACAGCACGGCGCTCGCGCTTGGAAGTATGGTCAGCAATGCCCGGCAAAAGATCATTCCACTTTGCTTTTGTCGCTTCATTCATTTTTCCTTCTATTAGATAGGTCCTGATCAGCCGGTGAACGATCAAATCCGGATACCTTCGGATAGGTGAAGTAAAATGAGTATAATATTCCGTGGAAAGTCCAAAGTGACCCAAGCATTCAGGATCATATTTCGCCTGCTGCATCGAGCGGAGCATGACAGTTGATATTACCATTTCCTCCGGCTTTCCTGAAACAGCTTCTATGATATCCTGGAGTGCCCTTGGATGTACGGAGCTTGCAGAACCGCGGACAATGTATCCGAAGTTGGTGATGAACTCGAAGAAACGCTGAAGCTTCTCTTCTTTCGGGTCTTCATGTATCCGATACAGAAACGGAACTTTGAGTTTCTGGAAATGTTCTGCAACCGTTTCGTTTGCGGCAAGCATGAATTCTTCAATCAAATGCTCCGCAACAGAACGCTCGCGAAGAACTACATCCTTTGGATGCCCATCTTCATCTACAAGTACTCTCGCTTCCTTAAAGTCGAAGTCAATCGCTCCGCGTTCCATCCGTTTTTTCCGGAGAATCTGTGCAAGCTTCTCCATATCCTGAAACATTGGAACAAGGGGCTCATAGCGGTCCATCAGGTCCTGGTCTTTATCGACAAGTATTTTATTCACATCTCCATATGTCATCCGTTCCTTAGTCTTAATGACACTCTCAAAGATATCATGGCCGACAACCTGCCCTGAAGACGTGATTTCCATTTCGCAGGATAAGGTAAAACGGTCTACCTTAGGATTAAGGGAGCAAATGCCATTTGATAAACGATGAGGAATCATGGGAATGACACGGTCAACAAGGTATACACTTGTTCCTCTATCCAGTGCTTCTTTATCAATCGGCGAGTTTTCCGTCACATAATGGCTCACATCCGCAATATGGACACCGAGCTTATAATTTCCGTTATCAAGCACGGTAACGGTGACCGCATCGTCCAGGTCCTTTGCATCTGCCCCGTCAATCGTGACAAGGGATTCATTTCGGAGATCCCTTCTGTTTCCGATTTCGCTTTCCTCAATGGTATCCGGCACTTCATTCGCCTGCTTCATAACATCTGCAGGGAATTCCAGCGGCAAGCCATGTTTATGGATGACCGAAAGAATGTCGACCCCTGGATCATTTTTATGGCCCAGGATTTGAATGACTTCACCCTCGGCACTTGTCCGGCCCTCGGGGTAGGAAGTCAGCTTCACCACAACCTTGTGTCCTTCAACAGCTCCAGCTGAAGCATTTTTCGGAATGAAAATGTCATTGGCGATTTTCTTATCATCTGGAATGACGAACCCAAAATGCTTGCTTTCTGAATATGTACCTACGACTTCTTTAATTCCGCGCTCTACAATTTTTTCAACAGCGCCTTCTCTTCTTGATCCGGAACTCTCCGAGGAAACCCTCACAAGCACGATATCTCCATGCATGGCATTCTTTGTTTCTGTCGGAGGGATAAATATATCATCCGCTCCAGGCTGGTCTTCAGGGGTGACAAAGGCAAATCCCTTTGCATGCCCTGACAGCTTGCCGCGGACCAGGTTCATTTTTTGGGGAAGGCCGTATCGGTTGCTTCGTGTTCTGATCACAAGGCCTTTTTCCTCCATTTTAACTAACGCTTTAACAAAATCCTTGAAATCGGCAGAATCCTCAATCCCAAGCGCCTCTTCAAGCTCCTGGACCGTCAAAGGCTTATACGCTTCCTCTTTCATGTAAGAGAGGAGCTTATCCATATGTTTACGGATGCTTTCTTCCATTGATTAAAACCTCCTTTGCTGAAAAACAATCTATTCTATTATTTTTACCCATCTACATGTTTTATACTTCACTCAGACCAATCCAGTTCCTCAAGAAATCCATAGATATCCTCATGCAGCATATCCCGCTCCTTGTCAAGGGTAATGACATGCCCTGACTCTTCATACCATTTAATGCGCTTTAAATCGGACTCTGCCCCATTATAGATAATGTTGGCGCTGTCTGTATTGATCATCTCGTCAAGCCTTGCCTGTGCCACAAAAACGGGAGCATATATATGATCCACATGCCCGCGGACATCTGAGATCAATTCCTGAAGCGCCTTCAATGTTTTCATCGGTGTTCCGGCAAACCGAGCCATTTCTGTTTCGATTTCTTCAGCTATTTTTCCTTCCCGCCTTTTAAATTCTCTGGCGTAAGCTAAAACTCCTTTATACATGGTCTCTTCACTTTTGATATACATAGGCGCACACATGGGTACGATACCCTTTATAGGTACAGTGTAACCTAATTTGAGGGAAAATACGCCTCCAAGCGATAAGCCTGCTACAGCAATTTCCTGATGTCCCTTTGCCTTCAGGAAATCGTATCCCCTCATTACATCTTTCCACCAGTCAGCAGGGCCGGTTTCTACCAGCTCCTCTGGAGGTACGGCGTGCCCCTTATATTGAGGAGCATGGCAGGTATACCCCCTTTTCTCCAAAAAGCGTCCTAGCATGCGGACATCTGAAGAGTTACCGGTAAAACCATGAAGCAAAAGAACAGCCCGTTTTCCTCCTTCAAAGGTAAACGGCTGAGGCAATTTAATTTTCATTATATAAAACCCCTTTATTCCGGAATCAGGATGAAAACCTTTGGCAGCAAGAAAAAACCAAATTTAATCAAACGTTTGATTAAATGCCCGGAAGCCCTGTGGCAAAGCGCTTCCCTCGTTTTTATGAAGCAGCCGGGTGCTTACCGGATGTATAGTTTTATGGTCTCCATGCATCCAGCCATTTAACATCTCTTTTCCTATTAAATCAAAAAAACCTCATGTATGCTATTTGAAGGCATTAAAGAGAATGTCTTTCTCCATAATAGCCCAACACTCTTCCTTTACAGGCAGCTGCCTGCCGCTGTTCAAAGCCATAGACCTGAGGTTAAGGTTTAGCTACATTCAATTTAATGGGGATTAGAGCGGGCAAGGAATGGGTAATGGAGATCAGAGGCGTATGCGGACACCAGAAGCGGGAATCCTGCGGGGCAGCCAAAGACGGTAAGAAAAAAAGCCTGGCTGAACATCAGCCAGGCATCTTCACTACATTATACTTGGAAATAGGTCACTAACAATGCTAAAACAAAGAACAACACAGCAAGAACGACTGTTGCTCTGTGAAGAACCAAGTCAAGTCCGCGGGCTTTTTGCTTGCCGAATAACTGTTCCGCGCCTCCGGCTATTGCACCTGACAATCCCGCGCTTTTTCCGGATTGCAGAAGTACACAAATGATAAGGGCGATACTAACAATAACTAAAAGTGTTACTATTAATGCATGCATGCATGACACCTCCTGATAACCATTAAACATTACCTTTAATGTACCACAATATGTCACTTTCCACAATGCCGGCTGAACAACTAACTTTCATGGCGCTTAAATTATTAGAAGACATGCATTTTTCAAAATTTTAGGGGACTAAGTACTTTCCATTTAATTCCCCGAGGATATATGATATAAAAGCATGTAACCTATTTTATCTAGTGTATAATTCATAAAGGACAAGCACTTTGTCCTTCAAAAAGTTTCAAGTGGGGGCTTATTTACATGTTTAGAAACGTATTTACCGCAACAGCATTATCCTCTGTTATCCTTTTTTCCGCAGGATGCTCTGCAAATGATGATAACCAGGATGCAAAGGATAAACCAAAGGAACATCAATCCCATAATTCAGGGAAAACAGCTTCCAATGACAGCACAAAAGAAAATAGCAGCAGCTCAGATGATCAGCACAAAGCTGTGACTGCTTCTGCACATCCAAGCAGCATTGAGGTCTTAGTGAATAAGAGTAATTTATTGCCGGACAATTATGAGCCAGCCGATCTCGTGTATCCTAATGTACCATTTATCTTTAAAGATAAAATTGAAAAACGCATGATGCGCAAAGAAGCCGCCCAGGCCCTTGAAAAGATGTTTCAGGCTGCAAAAGCCGACGGCATGGAGCTTGCAGGCGTTTCAGCTTATCGTTCTCATACCAGACAGGTTGCCGTTTTTAACAGCTATGTAAAAAAAGACGGCATCGCGAAAGCTAAGACTTACAGTGCAGTGCCCGGAACAAGCGAGCACGAAACAGGGCTTGCCATTGATGTAGGAACCCTTGACGGCAAATGCGCTGCCCAGGACTGCTTCGGCCAGACGCCCGAATCCGCATGGCTTGCCAAGCATGCCGGCGATTACGGATTCATCATCAGGTACCCTCAGGGGAAAGAGAATATAACAGGCTACAAATACGAAGCCTGGCACATCCGATACGTCGGCGTGAAGATAAGCAAAGAAATCGCGGCCCGCGGAATTACGCTGGAAGAATACTATAATTCTGTGCCTGTTTCTAAATAAGCATGTGCGCGTATTCTTTACAAAACAATCTGCTTCCCTCAGAGGCAGCAGATTGTTTTGCTATTTATATTATTTTTACTTACTCTCCTTCAAAATATGAAAAGTCAATTTCTTTAACCACAAACTTCTTCCTTATACTAACTCCAATATCATTTTCAATCATAAGTCTTGCTAATTTTTTGCCTCCAATAAGAATTATTTTTTTACTTTCAAGGCGATCGACATATTCTTCAGCACCCTTTGTAAAGTTAGATGTTGTAATAAAAATACCCTTTCTAGCCCCTTTTGCATCTAAAGCTCCAGAAAAACTCATAACATCAGGTCTTCCAACAGTATTTTCCCAACGCTTTGCCTGAACATAGATATTATCAAGTCCTAATTTGTCCTCCTTGATAATACCATCCAGACCGCCATCATTCGTCTTTTCAGTTACTTGCCCGTCTCCGTATCCCATAGCAGTAAGTAATTCAACTACGATATTTTCTAATCTTCTCCAATGTGCCTTTTTCAGTTCCTCAACGAGATTATTAATTAACTCATCTTCGATTTCTTCAACTTTATCTTGGATTACTTCAAACGGGTCGATGAATTTTTCTAACTCTTCAATTTCATCATTTATTTCTTCCGAATTATCATTAAGCAATGTTAATCCATATTCTGTAATCTGATATGTGAATTTGCTAACTTCTTCTATGTAACCTTGCTTTTTCAAAGAATATCTTGAAGCTCTCATCCTATGTGTAAAAATAAATTCTTTGCTATCAGGATATGAGATGGTCAATTGTATTTCTGATAACGAAAAATAATCTGCTACACCAGCATTAAGCATAGAACTTGTGTAGGGCTTTTTATCTTTCATTACTTTTAATAATGGTATTATTATTTCTTTCGATGATGGTATGGAGTCAACGATAGTTTGGTCAAATTCATTTAATAATGACTTCTTTTCAATTATGTTTAATAGTTCTTGCTCTGTAGCCGGTATTCCATTCGCGCTAAAAAGTTCTAGTATTTGGCTACCATTAAAGTTTTTTTCACTTAAAGTCTTAATTATTAGTAAGACCTTATAAGACTCCTCATTGTAAAACTTATTTCTTCCATCTATAAGGACCGGTATGAATTCATTAAAGATTTTAATCCATCTTCTTCCATTACTTTCAGACCATCCAACTCTCTTGGATAAAGCAATTTGAGTCATATACCCCTTTTTCATATTCCCCATCTCCATATATTAAGTAATAGTACTATTTTATCATAACGAGAATTACACAATCCCTTATACTGGAAATTTAGTTGAAACAATTGAAGACAAACAAAAGCCCCTATAAATGCGAAGATATTAAATCCGCAATTATAGGGGCAATGACAAATTTCATATTAGAACTTGCTTAACACGAGTGTGTTTAGCAGTCTAATAATTATTTTTTCAAGTTATAGAAAGATTTCAAGCCATCGTAAACAGCAAGCTCGCCAAGCTCATCTTCAATGCGTAGAAGCTGGTTGTATTTCGCGATACGGTCTGTACGTGAAAGTGAACCTGTTTTGATTTGTCCTGCGTTCGTTGCAACAGCGATGTCGGCGATTGTAGCATCTTCTGTTTCACCTGAACGGTGGGATACAACAGCTGTATAGCCAGCACGTTTTGCCATTTCGATTGCATCGAATGTTTCAGTCAATGTACCGATTTGGTTAACTTTGATTAAGATGGAGTTGGCAATGCCTTTTTCAATTCCTTCAGCAAGCTTCTTTGTATTTGTAACAAACAAGTCATCGCCCACTAATTGAACTTTTCCGCCAATGCGGTCAGTCAATAGTTTATGGCCTTCCCAGTCATTTTCGTCAAGTCCGTCTTCAATGCTAAGAATCGGGAATTCATTAACAAGTTCTTCATAGAAGCTTACCAATTCTTCAGAAGTTACGCCTGTTTTTCCTTCGCCGGCAAGGTCGTATTTTCCAGTTTCTCTGTTATAGAATTCAGAAGAAGCAACGTCCATTCCAAGGTATACATCTTCACCAGGCTTGTATCCGGCTTTTTGGATCGCTTCGATGATGACTTCCAAAGCTTCACGGTTAGAACCTAAGTTTGGAGCAAATCCGCCCTCATCGCCTACAGCTGTGTTTAATCCTTTAGCAGAAAGAACAGATTTCAATGCATGGAAAACTTCCGCACCCATACGAAGAGCTTCTTTGAATGTTGGTGCTCCAACAGGAAGAATCATGAATTCCTGGAAGTCAACGTTATTGTCAGCATGTGATCCGCCATTGATGATGTTCATCATTGGAGTCGGAAGCTGCTTAGCGTTGAATCCGCCAAGGTAGCGGTATAATGGAAGGCCAACTGATTCAGCAGCAGCATGGGCACAAGCCATAGATACGCCTAGAATAGCGTTAGCACCTAATTTACCTTTGTTTTCTGTTCCATCAAGCTCGATCATTGCGCGGTCAATGCCGATTTGGTCTGTTACATCAAATCCGATGATTGCTTCTGCAATTACATCATTTACATTTTCCACTGCTTTAAGAACACCTTTTCCAAGGTAGCGGGATTTGTCGCCATCGCGAAGCTCCACTGCTTCATGCTCTCCAGTAGATGCTCCTGAAGGAACAATAGCGCGGCCGAAGAAGCCGGATTCTGTCATAACTTCTACTTCTACAGTTGGGTTTCCTCGTGAATCTAATACTTCTCGTGCGTATACATGTTGAATAAATGGCATAATAATTCTCTCCTTTTTTGTGTTCGGTTTTTATTTATTAATTAAAGATGATCCTGTCATTTCAACAGGTTTTTGAACTCCAAGCAAATCAAGCATTGTTGGAGCAAGGTCACCTAAAATACCGTCTGTCCTTAATGTTACATCATTTTTTGTCACAATGACAGGAACAGGGTTTGTTGTATGGGCAGTCATTGGATTGCCTTCAAGCGTTACCACTTCATCAGCATTCCCATGATCAGCTGTTATTATGGCAGTGCCGCCTTTTGAAATCATAAGATCCACAATTTTGCCGAGACACTCATCGACAGTTTCAATGGCCTTGATTGTCGGCTCAAGCATTCCTGAGTGGCCAACCATATCCGGATTAGCAAAGTTCAGAAGGATTGCGTCAAATTTATCATTTTCGATCTGCTCCATAAGTGCATCTGTAACTTCATAAGCACTCATTTCCGGCTTTAAGTCATAGGTCGCAACCTTCGGAGAATTGATCAGGATCCTTTCTTCGCCAGGAAACTTCTCTTCACGTCCCCCGCTCATAAAGAATGTCACATGCGGATATTTTTCAGTTTCTGCTATCCTCAGCTGTGTCAGATTATTTTGCGAAAGCACTTCTCCAAGCGTATTATCCAGGTTCGTCGGCTTGAATGCCACATAACCATCCACCGTCTCAGAAAAATGAGTCAGGCAGACAAAATGAAGATGCTTGGGATGCCCAGGACCGCGGTCAAAAGCACGGAAATCCTCATTTGTGAATGTATTGGAAATCTGTATGGCACGGTCAGGGCGGAAATTATAAAAGATAACAGAATCATCGTTTTTAATTGTAGCCACTGGTTTTTTATCGTCGTCTGCTGTGATTACTGAAGGAATAACGAACTCGTCGAAAATCCCGTGCTCGTACGAATCCTCCACACATTCCATCGCTGAAGTATAAGCAGGACCGTCTCCGTAAACCATTGCACGATACGATTTCTCTACGCGTTCCCATCTCTTATCACGATCCATGGAATAATAACGTCCAGAAATGGTAGCAAATTGTCCAACGCCAATTTCCTTCATTACTTTCTCGGCATCCTCAATGTATCCCTTTGCTGTTTTAGGGCCCACATCACGACCATCTAAGAAGGCATGTACATAAACATTCTTCACGCCTTCTTTCGCGGCAAGCCTCAAGAGTGCGTACAAATGATCGATATGGCTATGTACTCCCCCATCAGAAAGCAATCCGAATAAGTGAAGATTTGTTCCTTTTTCTTTCGCATGATTCATGGCATCAAGGAAGGTTTGATTTTTGGCAAACTCCCCTTCTCTAATAGCAAGATTCACACGTGTTAAGCTTTGGTAAACAACACGGCCAGCACCAATATTCAAGTGGCCGACTTCCGAATTCCCCATTTGTCCTTCTGGAAGACCAACAGCTTCACCGCTTGCTATCAGCTGTGCATGCGGATATTGCTCCCAAAAACGGTCGAAATTTGGTTTTTTTGCTTGATACACTGCATTTCCTTTATGTTCGCCGCGACATCCGAATCCATCTAGGATGATAATTGCCACAGGTGTCTTACTCATATTGTCCAGCCTCCAATAACTTCAGGAAAGATTGTGGTTCAAGACTTGCGCCACCCACTAAAGCTCCATCTATATCAGTCTCTGCCATATACTCATGAATATTCTCAGGCTTTACGCTTCCGCCGTACTGAATGCGGACTGCATCCGCGGCTTCTTTGGAAAACTGTGAAGCGACTACATCCCTGATATGGGCACAAACCTCATTTGCATCCGATGCATTAGATGATTTGCCTGTCCCTATAGCCCAGATAGGCTCATAGGCAAGGACAATGGTCTTCACTTGTTCTTCACTTAAACCGGCAAGGCCTTTTTTGATCTGGTTTTCCACATGTTCATTCGTCAGGCCGCTGTCCCGCTGTTCCAATGTCTCGCCGCAGCAGAGAATTGGTGTCAGATGATACTTAAATGCCGCGCGGACTTTTTTGTTCACCATCTCATCTGATTCATGAAACAGCTGGCGGCGTTCTGAGTGGCCCAAGATTACATAGTCAATGCCGATGTCTTCCAAAGATGCGGGACTGATTTCCCCTGTAAATGCACCGCTCTCTTCATAGTGCATATTTTGAGCCCCGATTTTTACATGTTTATTTTCTGCAGCCAGCACAAGCTGGCCAAGGAATAGACAAGGCGCGCATACTACGGCCTCCATTTTCTCGGGTGATGGAACTAAGCTGCTTACTTCTTCCAGAAAATGTTTAGCCTCAGCTAAAGTTTTGTTCATCTTCCAGTTTCCAGCAATAATAGGTTTACGCATTAACGACCATCCTTTCCTGGTTAGACGGTTTTTTGATTATATTATATCATTTAATGCGGTTACGCCTGGCAGTTCTTTTCCTTCCATAAACTCAAGGGATGCTCCCCCGCCTGTAGAAATATGTGACATTTTATCTGCAAGGTGGAATTTCTCTACAGCCGCAGCTGAGTCTCCGCCTCCGATGACACTGAATGTATCCGTTGATTCAGCCAGCGCTTCTGCCACTTTTTTCGTTCCATTGGCGAATTTATCAATTTCAAATACTCCCATTGGCCCGTTCCAGATCACCAGCTTTGAGCTTTTGATTACATCTGCATAAAGCTCGCGGGTTTTCGGTCCAATATCAAGTGCTTCCCAATCTGCAGGAATGGAATCTACATTAACTTCTTTTGTGTTTGCATCATTGGAAAAGTCGTCTGCTACGATTACATCAATCGGCATGTAAAGCTTAACGCCTTTTTCTTCTGCTTTTTTAATGAATGAAGCAGCAAGATCGATTTTATCTTCTTCAAGCAAAGATTTGCCGATTTCATGGCCTTGGGATTTGATGAATGTGTAAGCCAATCCGCCGCCAATGATCAGGTTGTCCACCTTTTCAAGGAGATTTTCGATGACGCCGATTTTATCCTTAACCTTCGCGCCGCCAATAATGGCAGTGAATGGGCGTTCTGGATTAGACAATGCTTTTCCAAGCACCTCTAATTCTTTTTGCATCAACAGCCCTGCAGCAGCTGGAAGGTATTGTGCAATTCCTTCTGTTGAAGCATGCGCCCGGTGCGCCGCTCCAAATGCATCATTTACATAAACATCCGCAAGTTCAGCAAAGGATTTTGCCAGCTCAGGATCATTTTTCTCTTCTCCAGGGTAAAAACGGACATTTTCCAGAAGAAGAATTTCGCCTTCCATCATTGAACTGATTTCAGCCTTAACAGAGTCTCCGAAGGCTTCATCTGTCTTACGCACATCTTTTCCAGTCAGCTCACTGAGTCTTTTTGCAACAGGTGTCAGGCGAAGCTCTTCTGTCACTTGGCCCTTTGGACGTCCAAGGTGGCTTGCAAGAATAACCTTTGCTCCTTGCTCTGTCAAATATTCGATTGTCGGCAAGGCTGCTCTGATTCTAGTATCATCTGTAATCTTTCCGTTCTCCATTGGAACATTAAAATCAACGCGGCAAAATACGCGCTTGCCCTTTACATCGATATCCTTTAATGACTTTTTGTTCATGGCTGGTACCTCCTTGAATTGCTTCATAATTTTAAACATTTAATTGATTAAAAAAGGGAGAGGGCAATATATCCCAACTCCCCTGTTATCTTTTTCATTATAGTCTGTTTTTGGGGCGCTTTCCAATAAGTACGCCGGTTCTTTCTCTTGTCTTACAGTCCTTTAGAAGCGATATAATCTACAAGGTCAACTACACGGCTAGAGTAGCCAGTTTCGTTGTCATACCAAGAAAGCACTTTAACCATGTTACCTTCCATAACCATTGTAGATAATGCATCGATTGTAGAAGATGCAGGGCTACCGTTATAGTCAGTTGATACTAAAGGAAGTTCGCTGTAGTCAAGGATTCCTTTAAGCTCGTTTTGTGATGCGGCTTTGAATGCTTCGTTCACTTCTTCAGCTGTTACATCTTTTTCAAGCTCTGCAACAAGGTCAACTACAGATACGTTAGGTGTAGGAACACGCATAGCCATACCGTTTAATTTTCCTTTTAATTCAGGCAATACAAGAGCAACCGCTTTTGCTGCACCAGTTGTTGTAGGAATGATGTTTTCTGCTGCTGCACGTGCACGGCGGTAGTCTTTGTGCGGAAGATCAAGAATCTGCTGATCATTTGTGTATGAGTGAACAGTTGTCATCATACCGCGCTTGATGCCGAATTTATCAGAAAGAACTTTAGCAAAAGGAGCCAGACAGTTTGTTGTGCATGATGCATTTGAAAGAACATGATGGTTTTGTGCATCGTATTTGTCTTCGTTAACACCCATTACAATTGTGATATCCTCTTCTGAAGCAGGAGCGGAAATGATAACTTTTTTAGCGCCAGCTTCAAGGTGCTTCGCTGCATCTGCGCGTTTTGTGAAACGGCCAGTTGATTCAACTACAACCTCAACGCCAAGATCTCCCCAGCCTAATTGAGCAGGATCGCGTTCTGCCAAAACTTTCACTCTATGTCCAGCTACAACAAGATAATCGCCGTCTACTTGTACTTGCTCAGGCAATTTACCGTGAACTGTGTCATATTGAAGCAAATGTGCAAGCATGTTTGCATCAGTAAGGTCATTGATTGCTACGATTTCTACATTTTCGTTCTTTAATGCTGCGCGGAATACGTTACGTCCAATACGTCCAAATCCGTTAATACCAACTTTTACTGTCATGTTAAAGTTCCTCCTTTAAAGTTCGGAAAATAATAAGTTATATTTATTTTAAAGAGATAGTTATCCCTTTATTAACTCTTGTGCTACTGCTTCATCTGTAATCAATACAGTCGAAGCAGGGGCTCTTTTCATGTAAGAGCGTATGGCTTTGGCTTTGGACTGCCCGCCTGCCACCGCTATGACATTCTTCAGGCCGTGAAGATCATCCAGCTGGATTCCCACTGTTTTTACCTTGTGCACCACTTCGCCGTTTTCATTGAAGTAATATCCAAAGGCTTCACCTACTGCCTCGCCATCTTTTAAGACCTCCATGATCTCCGGAGATGTTTTTCTCCGCTCCGCCATTCTCATGGCATCGCCAATACCGTGAAGGACAATATCAGCAGATTTGATAAGTGATAAAACGTCTTTAATGATTGGATCTTTCATGAATGACTGATAAGCCTCGTTGCTCACCTGATCAGGAATGTATAGCACCCTGTGTGATGCCCGGGCTTTTTCTGCCATTCTCGAAACAATCGTATTGGCCTGATTTTGCACATCTTCTCCAAGGCCGCCCCTGGCAGGCACAAACACTAACTTTTCATTGGCCGGGTCAGGCGAAAGCATATTGGCAACCTCTGTCATTGTTGATCCGCCCGTAACTGCAATGATATTATTGCCAGTCCACAGACTTTTCATGTATGCTGCGCAGGCTTTGCTTAATTCACTTTTTGCCCATGGAGACTGATCGCTATTTCCAGCAACAATAATGACCTGTTTTACTTTTAATGCCTTCTTCAGTTCCTGTTCCATTATGTCTATACCCATAACTTCCCGCATTACACTTTCTAATTTTTCGAGGATATCTTTCCCCTCATCTGAAAGCTGCATGCCTGAACTATTCACTTCTATCAAGTGCTGGTCCTTCAGGAATTCAACCTCGCTCCTTAAGACACGTTCAGTTAAGTTAAGGGAGACAGCCAGACTTCTCCGGCCTACAGGCTGCATAAATCCGATATATCTGAGAATGTCATACCTTTTTTGCATAGCTGTAAGAAAATCAGGCAATAATTTTCTTTGTATATCCAGCAATGAGCGCATATTTGTAAAACTCCTTGCAGTTTAAGTCTAGGACACTTTTTGTCCCGCTTAGTCATTTATTGTCCCACTTGGTCCAAAAAAATATACCTGCTTGATTCATATCTTAACAGGAATATTTTTTTTCTTCAACTGATAAACACCTATTTTTCTAAAAAAGCTGATATAGCCTTTCCCTTTCTATATTGCCATATTGTATTATCTCATTTCTCCATACCAGCACCGGAATCATTAAACCGTATTTTTCTAGCAGATCATCATCTGAATGAATGTCAATAATCTGAAAGCCAATGCCTGATTCTGCTTCTAATTCTTCCATAACCTTCTTTGCTTTATCGCACAGGGGACATTGTTCCCTGCTGTACAGCGTAAATCTTTCCTCTGTCAATGCAATCAGCCTTTCACTCATATCTTTTTCTTTTTGAAGATGACGGAATGCCGAGCTGCTCACGATATTTTGCAACCGTCCTCCTTGATAAAAGAATTCCGCACTCTTCCTTCAAAAGCTCTGCCAGTTCAAGATCTGATAAAGGCTTCAGCTTGCTTTCATTTGCGATGATTCTCTTTAAGCCGATTTTAGCCTGCTGCCCTGACATATCCTCATTGTTTGCAGATTGCAGCGAAGAAGCAAAAAATGTTTTCATTTCAAATGTTCCAAATGGCGTCTGGACATATTTATCCTTTACTGCCCTGCTTACTGTCGACTCATGGATGTGAAGTTCATCCGATATTTCCTTCATAGTCATCGGCCGGAGATGTCCAAGCCCAAAATGAAAGCAATCAGGCTGACATTCCGCAATTTTCGTCATCACTCTCAATATTGTATCCCTGCGCTGCTGAATTCCGCGTGAAATCCATTGGTATTCCTGCCATTTATCACGAAGGAAATGATTCACGCTTTTATCATGATGTCCCTGCATTCTTTTCAGGTATAGCTCATTTACATGCAATTCCTGGAATCCATTTTCATAATGGCTGACATACAGCTCACCATCCCTTGATTCTACGACGACATCTGGAGTAATATAGGAAGGCTTATCCTGAAAAAATCTTGAACCCGGACGGGGATTAAGCGACTGCACATAATCAAACACGTCCTGGATTTGCTTTAAAGTAATTCGCTCTTTTTTCGCGATCTCCTTCCATTTCTTCTCTGCAAACAGCAGAAAATGATGTTCAAGAATATGCTTGGCAAGAGAATCAGGATCTTCGTACTCAGCTTGTATGAGCAGGCACTCCTGAAGATTCCTTGCCCCGATGCCATGCGGCTCCAGGCGCTGAATGGCCTTCAGGCATCTCTCCGCTTCTTCAAGGGGCACACAATAAGCTTCCGCAATATCTCCAGCCCCAATGCGCATATAACCGTTTTCGTCAATGTTCCTGATATATTCCAGCATCATGCTTTGCTGTTTTCGGGTGTATTCACCAATATTGATTTGTGACAGCAGATACTCTTCGAGTGAAGGTGCATCTTCAGAAAGCTGTTCAATAAAGTTCTGCTTATTGCCATACATGCTCATCCGCTTGCTTTTTCTCCGGACAGAAGCAGCATGAAGAGGCAAAGCACTATTATGCTCAAGGGTCAGTAAGGGATTTTCTATAAGTTTATTTTCGAGAAACGATGACAGCTCCTGGGAAGAATATTGCAAAATGGCAATTGCCTGGCTTAATTCCTGTGTCATGGATAATTTTAGCGTCTGCTGCTGAAAAAGCCCCGCCTTCATATTCAAAATCATTCCCCCGTTCGTCCTTAATGCCTTGCACAGAGTTTATACTTATTTGGTAACGCTTTCTTTTTGAGTTAATTTTAATTTCAGGCGCTTGCTTCTGCAGGCAGTTCAATGACCTCTTTCCCGCAGAAATGCCGCATTTCGCTCCGCCCATTCCCTTTGAAGCTTTTACAGCGTCATATTTTTAAAGCCGTATGGCCGCTCCTATTTTTAATTATTCTTCCTCTATTATACTATGCAAACAGGCAAAGGGGGAATGACATTCACACATCATTTTTCCATTAGCGGGAGCAATGCGGAAATACATGCGGGTTAACTGGCTGGTAACTTAAGCTGTGTAATAAAAGGAGAAGGCCTATTTTTTTAAGCTTAGACTCGTGTAC
The DNA here is from genome assembly GCF_900112495.1 of Bacillus sp. OV322. Taxonomy (GTDB): domain Bacteria; phylum Bacillota; class Bacilli; order Bacillales; family DSM-1321; genus Peribacillus. The sequence goes on along the minus strand of NZ_FOMA01000002.1, from coordinate 505,230 downwards.
AAGCAGTTTCGCATATCGCAGAAATATATTTATATGAATGATTTAGGAGGTGAAATAATTTGTCTGATAATATTACTAATTAGCGATTGCGGATGCACTGCTGGGGAAGAATGCATGTTTTCTCCATCTTACGGAAACTTTTGGCATACAGGTTATGTAGTTATAAATCCAGGAGATCCTTTGCCTTTAAACAATACTAGTACTGCTGTAACAGGAGGAATCTCCAGGAGCGGGAATGTCATTAATATTCCTCAAGCCGGGGATTATTTGATTTCTTATTCCGTGACAATCTTTCCAGAAAACCGGGTTGCAGTTGCCGGAATCTACTTAAATGACAGTTTAGTTCCTAATGCTCAAACAAGAAGCCAATTATGAAATCAGGAAATTCCAATTAAGTAAGGCACTCAAGTATGGATGCCTTATTTTCATTTTGGCATAAAAAAATACCATCATGTTATAAAAACACAATGGTATCAAGTAAATTATGACGCCCTCGGCAGGAATCGAACCCACATCTCAAGAACCGGAATCTTACGTGCTATCCGTTGCACCACGAGGGCAAATTAGTATTTTACGACGTTTTTTATTATATTCTACTTTTGACTATATTGCAAGAGATGGTTCCATGTTTAAATATATCACTGATGGGTATCATGGTTAATGCGGAAATTACTTCCTTATTTACTTACAGCAAGACATCTTTTCGGGTCAATTCGGCAAGAATCCAGTTAATTTTCCAAGGTATGAGCACTATCCGGAAATTGTCGAACAAATTTTTGTCTAATGAGTCCGTTTCGTTTGACCTTTATTGACCAAAAAGTGTATCATACATACATACTAGGTTCCTGTTGGAGCCCATTTCATTCACATACGATCAAGGAGGAAAAAGCATGAACTTAATTCCTACAGTTATTGAACAAACAAGCCGCGGGGAACGTGCCTACGATATTTATTCACGTCTATTAAAGGACCGCATCATCATGCTTGGCAGTGCGATTGATGATAATGTTTCCAATTCCATTGTAGCCCAGCTGCTGTTCCTGGAAGCTGAAAATCCGGAAAAGGATATCACTCTTTACATCAACAGCCCAGGGGGAAGCATTACGGCAGGCATGGCAATTTATGATACTATGCAATACATCAAGCCAAACGTTTCTACTGTATGCATCGGTATGGCCGCATCAATGGGAGCATTCCTGCTTGCAGCCGGAGAAAAAGGAAAGCGTTATGCCCTTCCAAACAGTGAAGTCATGATTCACCAGCCTCTTGGAGGAGCTCAAGGACAGGCAACTGAAATTGAAATCGCTGCCCGCCGCATCCTTTTCCTAAGAGAAAAGCTGAATACAATCCTTTCAGAACGCTCTGGACAGCCTCTTGATGTAATTGCGAAAGACACAGAACGCGATAACTTCATGACAGCTGACCGTGCAAAAGAATACGGCCTGATCGACCAGGTTATTTCACGCAATGTGCTTGAAAGCAAAAAAGAAGAAAAGTAACAGCTGATTGCGCTGAATTACCAAGTAAAATACAAAAAAGTTTCTTCGGAGATTACTCCGGAGAAACTTTTTTTATGATCATTATTCCTGCTCAACGAACTTCTGAAGTGCTTCCACTGCTTCCTCTTCGTCGCGGCCGTCCACGATAAGCTTTATGGAAGAACCGGAACTTACAGCAAGGCTCATTAAGCCCATGATGCTTTTGGCGTTCACTTTTTTGCCGTCCTTTTCTAAATAAACATCAGAGCTGAAGCTAGTTGCTTCCTGCACAAATAATGCTGCCGGACGCGCTTGCAGCCCCGTTTTCATGCGGACCATAACTTCCTTTTCAATCATTTCCGTTCTCTCCCTTTTCTCTTAGATCTTATGGGCAGAAAGACCTTCTCCCCCTCTTAACTTATCAGCAATTTCATCAATCTTGCGCAGACGGTGATTGATGCCCGACTTGCTGATGATGCCGCCTGATACCATTTCACCAAGCTCTTTCAATGTAACATCCTGATAGGCCACTCTTAATTCCGCTATTTCGCGCAATTTATCCGGAAGTATACTTAATCCTACTGTCTGATCGATGAGCCGGATATTTTCTACCTGCCTTAAAGAAGCGCCGATTGTTTTATTTAAATTTGCTGTTTCACAGTTTACCAGGCGATTTACAGAATTGCGCATATCCCGGACAATCCTTACATCCTCAAATCTCAGCAATGCTGAATGGGCGCCTGCAATACTCAGAAATTCAGCAATTTTTTCAGCTTCCTTTAAGTAAGTAATAAAGCCTTTTTTCCGCTCCAGCGTTTTCGCCTTTAGCCCAAATTCATTCATTAACTCACAAAGAGCATCATTATGTTCTTTATATAATGAAAAGATCTCCAGGTGGTAGGAGGAGGTTTCAGGATTATTGACCGAGCCCCCTGCAAGGAATGCCCCTCTTAAATAAGCACGCTTGCAGCATTTCTTTCCAACGACTTCCTTTGAAATATCATGCTGGATTTCGTAGCTCGCACCCATTATTTTCAAGTCCTGCAAAACGGCCTGTCCGCCCGAAGACATCCTGACAATATATACATTATTCTTTTTCAGCTTCATTTTCTTGCGGACAAGCAGTTCCACCTGGACAACATAGCTCTTTTTCAAAAGGGTATAGATCCTTCTGGCTATTGCAGCATTTTCCGTCTGTATATCGACAACAAGCTTGCGGTTTGAAAAAGATAGAGAGCCGTTCATTCTTATGAGCGCGCATAATTCCGCTTTTCCGCAGCAATCCTTGCTGTCAATGGTTGTCAGTTCTTTTTTCGTTTCTGAAGCAAACGACATGGATTTCCGCCCCCAACCGAATTTCATAGTATCTTACCCTATGGGCAACCGTATCTCACCGGGCCATCCGATTAGTTTGCATCTCGGCTTTCCTAAAATTCCTCAGCTTCTTTTCCCCCTGAAGGAAAAACTGCAGGACTTCCATCTATTCTACGGTTTCATCCCATGTTTAGTTTCATCTATTAGCATATTATATAATAATTCAGCCACTTTTTTGGTATTATGCCTGATTGCATTTCCTTCATAGCTGAATATCTGGTCCTGGACAATTTCCAGGCCGAGATTTTTAAGGCTTTCCACATCATAGACAACAGGCTTCGCAAACTCCTCCTGGTACCTCTGCTGCACTTCCTCTGGTATTTCTTCATTATTTACAAGGATCCGGTCGATAAACGGACCTTCCATATGATCATATATCGCTTTGATGTGGTCGCTCGCAGTATAATCAAGAGTTTCGCCGGCCTGTGTCATCAAGTTGCAGACATACACCTTTTTAGCATGTGACTTCATTACCTCCCTGCCGATTTCAGGCACAAGAAGGTTCGGAAGTATGCTGGTATACAGGCTGCCTGGACCGATTACAATTAAGTCGGCTTGTTTAATTTCCTGAAGCGTTTCGCTAAGCGGCTGAATATCAACAGGAGTCAAAAATACCCTTTTGATTTTCTTGCCGGAAAAAGGTATTTTAGATTCCCCAGTTACAATGCTTCCATCCTCCATCTCGGCATTCAGGACCACACTCTGATTGGCGGCAGGCAGAACCTTTCCCCTGACATTCAGAACCTTGCACATTTCCTGTATGGCATGAACAAAGTCGCCTGTAATGGAGGTCATGGCTGCAAGAATCAGATTGCCGAGCGAGTGCCCGGCCAATTCATTTGCGCTTGCAAACCTATGCTGAAACATTTGCTCGACCAGGGGCTCAACGTCCGAAAGGGCAGCCAGCACATTTCTGATGTCGCCTGGTGCCGGTATGTCCATTTCATTCCTGAGCCTTCCAGAGCTTCCCCCATCATCAGCAACCGTGACAATGGATGTAATTTCAACAGGGTAGGTTTTTAAACCGCGCAATAGTACAGGGAGACCTGTGCCTCCCCCAATTATGACAACCTTAGGCTGCTTTTGTTTAACTTTGCTTGTTTGCATGATTTGTTCCCTTTCCCTTCTCAATATCGCGATGGGAAACCTGCGTTGTATAATCCTCTGCAAAATGATTTGCTATATACTCCGCCAGCGCTACTGACCGGTGCTGGCCTCCTGTGCATCCTATTGCAATGACAAGCTGCGACTTGCCTTCTCTCTTATATTGAGGAAGCATGAACGCAAGCAAATCTGTCACTTTTTCGAGAAATTTATGCGTTTCATTCCACTTTAAAACATAGCTTGAAACCTCTTCATCCAAGCCTGTCTTTGGGCGCATATGGTCAATATAATGCGGATTAGGCAAAAACCTCACATCAAAAACCAGATCGGCATCAATCGGGAGGCCATGCTTGAATCCAAAAGACATGACATTTACGGTAAAAATCGGTTTCTTATCGGTGGAAAACTCTGTTAATATCTTTTCCCTCAATTCCCTTGGCTTGATTTGAGAAGTGTTATATATAAGCTGCGCTCTCCCTTTCAGCTCCTCAAGAAGGCTTCTTTCCATTTGAATCCCTTCAAGCGGAAGCCCTGATGGAGCCAGAGGGTGAGTCCGTCTTGACTCTTTATATCTGCGGACAAGGGCAGGATCATCTGCATCCAGGAATAAGATCTGGGCGACCACCCATGAAACTTCTGCAAGATCGTCCAGCGCTTTAAATAAGTGGTCAAAAAATTCACGGCCCCTAAGATCCATGACAAGCGCTACTTTATTCATTTTATTGCCGGAATCTTTCATCAGCTCCAAGAATTTAGGAAGCAGGGTCGGCGGCAGATTATCCACACAGAAAAAACCCAGATCTTCAAAGCTCTGAATGGCCACTGTCTTTCCGGCCCCTGACATGCCTGTAATGATGACTAATTGTGTTTCGTTAGATCCTGTACTCATTATTTAACCCCCGGTTTACAACTTATCTCGGACATTGTCAGCCCGGATCAAGCCGGTATGAAAGAAGCTTGAATTCAGGCGTATACGTAAATGTGCCGTAAATAATTCCGCTTCCATGAATCATATATTCAAGGATATGGCGGTCGCCTTCAGCCATCGGCAATGTTTTTACATCATCCAGAGGATGCCAGTACAGCTCCCCTTCTTCGCATTCATCAACATTAACGCCGTCCGAATCTTCAGCAAAAAATGTAAACATCATCCATTCTGAAAGGACCTTTTCGTTTTCTGTCATAATGAAAGTAAAGATTCCTTTTAACGAAGGATTTTTTAGATATACAGCTGTTTCTTCCCGATATTCACGGATACAGGCATCCCTGACAGATTCACCAGGTTCCATCTTTCCGCCTGGGGCTACCCACCAGCCGCGCCTCGGTTTTTTTAAAAGAAGGATTTTATCGTCTTTTACCAGCACACAATTTGTAACACGCTGCATGTTTTTCACCTCAAATGCCTGACCATAACTCTTCCAGGTTCCGCTTTCCTAAGATGTATATATTAAATGACTTTATTTCATAACAATGGAGCAACTTGAATTCCTTTTATTATACTATTTTTAAAATGCTCCCACAATGAACAACCATTGCGAGAAGAAATGGAAATTAATGAATGGGGAAAACCAGGGCCTTTTTCTGGAAAAGGAGAAAATCAGTGGCAATGCAAAAAAATAGGCACAGATTATATCTGTGCCATCCAGGATTTATAGTTATTAAAGGGGGTCAATTTCTACTCTAACTATACCCCCGAAATGTTTCATCCGTGTTACAGTGCAGTTAAAACACTATGACGTTTTTTTGAAGCTGATTCAGCTTAAGCCTTAAGTTTAAGCTTATCCTTCAGCTCTTCAATGTAATGCTGGGCCGCTTGGGCAGCTATGCTTCCATCACCGGTTGCTGTGACGATTTGGCGAAGCGTTTTTTCGCGGATGTCGCCTGCAGCATAAATTCCCGGCACACGGGTTTCCATGCGTTCATTTGTTTCGATATAACCTGTAGCATTAGTAATGCCAAGACTTTCGAAAGGCTTAGACAATGGAAGCATTCCGATATAAATGAAAACTCCATCAGCAGGAAGCTCAGTTTCTTCACCATTTTCGGTTGAAATCAAAGTGACACTTCCCACTTTTCCGCTGTTTTCATTAATGGACTTCAATGTATGGTTCCAGATGAAGTTCACCTTTTCATTGGCAAAAGCGCGATCCTGAAGAATTTTTTGAGCACGCAGTTCACCGCGGCGATGCACGATTGTCACCTTAGAAGCGAATCGGGTAAGGTAAACTCCTTCTTCCACAGCTGAATCTCCCCCGCCAATGACAAATAGCTCTTTCTGTTTAAAAAACGCTCCGTCACAAACGGCACAGTAAGATACTCCGCGTCCGCCAAGCTCTTTTTCTCCCGGAACCCCTATTTTTTTGTATTCCGCTCCAGCAGTTACAATAATTGTACGGGCTTTATATTCCTTTGAGCCTGCAATGATGGTTTTATATTCATCGCCATCTATAACTTCCTTAACATCTCCGTAAGCATATTCAGCTCCGAATTTTTTCGCATGGTCAAACATCTTCGTAGAAAGCTCAGGCCCTAATATTGTTTCAAAACCAGGGTAGTTTTCCACTTCTTCCGTGTTGGCCATTTGTCCGCCAGGCACACCGCGCTCCAGCATTAATGTTGATAAGTTTGCACGGGATGTATAAACGGCAGCAGTCATTCCGGCTGGGCCGGCACCGATGATGATCACGTCATAAATGGTTTCTTCAGACACTTTATTCACTCCTTCAGAATTCCTGGCATTTTGTTCACCGGTAAAAATAACCCCGATGAACCTATGGCACCAAGCAATAATCCTGTATAAAAAGTTGCTTGCGCTTTTGTATCGCCTTTAGTATTTCCTATCTATTATCCTATATAACAAATAAATTTACGTCCAAGTTTTTGCTCATTGCAAAAGATCATTCACCAATTTTACATACTTGGAAAGAGTAGCTGAAGAAATGAAGTGTTTATCTGCTATTTCCTGCTGGCTTTTCTTTTCACCCCTAAGCTTGTTCCAGGCATATTCGACCGCTGCAGCCCAGCCTGCCGGATTCGTCAGCTTCTGTCCTGTATCGACTGCTTCAAGAAATACGGAAAACCACATTAAATATAACCCTGCCTCTGCAAGCTGGATCGGCTGGAAATGCTGATACAAAAGCTCTGCTGTCCGGTCTGCAAAGTCAACGGGAAGCGTTTGCCGGCCCGCTGCCGGCCCTTTAATGTAATCTCTGTACTCTTTTTCAGTCTCTGTAAGCAGTGTGTTTTTCACAAATGCAGGATGCCTCATTATGGTCTTTTTTTGGGAAGAATGCTTAGCAAGAAAAATGGCAAACAGCCTTTCTTCTGTAAAGTCACTTTCCAGCCTCTTGATGATAGATGGCAGATGGTGCTCAAAGCCATTTACGCTTGCATTCATGTCACCCCATGGTTCCAGTCCTTCTTTTTCAGGATTGATTTCAACCACGCGCTTCCAGGCCTGGTGAGCCGTGTTTTCATGACCTAAATGAAAGGCAGAGGCCGCGAGCCAATAATAAAAAGTGCCGTCTCCTTCAAATCCCTGCTTTTGCAGCTGTCTCAGCCACTTAAATGCCAACGAGTACTTCCCGATTAAAGCGAAGGTAGCCCCGAGCTTAAAGCGCTGCTCAAAAAGCATAGGCCTGATTTTGTCCAGTGCCTCCACCAATTCCTCGACCTTTTCTTCATTATGCTGATAATGATTGAAAACAACCAAGTTGCATAATGCATGCAGGTTCCCCGGACTCTTTTCGAGCACATCTTCAAGTGTTTCGAATGCTTCATCGATTTTGCCGAGATAAAAATAAGCAAGTGCCAGGTTGTTATATGCAGACCAATAATCCTGATACTCCTCAATCGTTTCCTTAAGCACATCAATGGCTTTCGGGAAATTCCCTGCTTCAAGGTATTCCTTAGCCTGCTCCTGCTTGAAAATCAGGCCGTCCTGCAGGTTCAGGCTTTCCTCGGTTTCATCTGATTCAAAAGTAATCAAATCAAGAAGATCCTCGGCATCTTCGCTGAACTCTCCGTCTTCCTCTTTATTAAGATATGAGCTGGCATGCCGGTATGCTTCCTTGAACATGCCAAGATGTGCATAGTTATTGGCCAGAAAATAGTGGCATTCTGTCATGAAAGGATCCAGAACATCCAGTATATTTTCCAGCAGATTATTGGAATAGGCATATTCGCCAATTTCTGTACACGTTATGGCGAGCTGGCAGGCAATCATTGGTTCTGATGGCTCCAGCTCCATTGCCCGTTCCAGGTATTTTTTCGCATTATATAAATCACGTCTGTGATAGGCTTTTAATCCCTTGGTAAAATAATATTCCCCAGTCGGATGAAAGGAAAATATTTTAGCAGTTTGGCTAAGTTTAGAGTCTTTGCTCATGAAATCCTCCACATTCAAGTTGTTTAGATATAGTAGTATACCATATATATGAGGATATAAGGAACCGCCGCATAGGATAATCGTTTCAGTCTTAAAAACCGCCAAACACACTATTCACCCCGCTCCTTAAAACAAAAAACCCTCCTTTATCCAGTTCTTCCTCAAAAAAATTAAAAAATAAGCCTTTCTATCCATTACACTTGTGGATAGGATTAATAAGATGGGATAATGGATATGTATATATAAAGCGGAAGCGCCTGTTCAGCCCCGACCAGCATAAGGCGCGCAAGAATTAGAAGGCGCCCTTTGCCTTCGTTTCACTTATGACCTCGAGGGGCTTGGCGCTGCAGCTGGATTCAATATAAAGCTAAACCGCCTGTTCAGAGGAGCAGACCATATAAAAGTTCTATAAAATTCCCATCTTAAGGAGCAAGTTATGTCAAAGAAAGCACTTTTTAAGTTATTCGATTTATCCGGATTATTAATTTTTCCTATTTTAAGCCTGCTGTACACCTGGCTGAACACTCATCCTCGTGAGGCTGTTAATATATCAATGCCCATTGATGATAAAATTCCGTTTCTGTCTGTTTTTATTGTTCCTTATATCATCTGGTATGCCTTCATTTTTGGCTATCTGTTTATATTTTGGCACAAGAATTCGGCCCTGTACTGGAAAACCATCTGGTCCATTGCCCTTGGAGAAATCATTTGTTTTGCCATTTATTATTTTTTCCAGACTACCGTACCCCGGCCTTCAGTCGAAGGAAAGGGCATGCTGTCGGCTCTTGTTATGCTGATTTACAGCAACGATGAACCTTTTAATTGTTTCCCGAGCATTCACGTGCTGACAACCAGCCTGATTATGATGACATCCTTCCATTTTAAGAAAACAGGAGCAGTCCGGAAATGGACGATTCATACGATAGGAGCTTTAATTATTCTTTCGACACTATTCGTAAAACAGCATGTATTTCTAGACTTAGTGGGCGGGCTATTAATCGCGGCCGGCATGCATGCAATATTCTTTAAAGTGACACTCCCCTCCTTCAAGGTGGCAAGGGAGAAAAGCAAACAGGACTATCAGGCCTTTTAAACAAAAAGAAGAGAGGATCAGCTCCTCTCTTCTTTTTTGCTATTCAGATTATCATTCTTTTTCAGCATGTCTCTTTTTCAAAACAGACAGCACTTCCTGAAGCGGAAGTTCCTGTTCCTGCAGCAGCACAAGCAGGTGATAAAGCAAGTCTGCTGTCTCCCACGAAAGCTCCCCGTGATCGCGGTTTTTAGCGGCAATAATTACTTCAGATGCTTCTTCACCTACCTTTTTAAGAATTTTATCTACACCCTCGTTAAATAGATATGTAGTATATGATCCTTCAGGCATCGTCTTCTTGCGGGTCTCAATCAAGGATTCAAGCTCGAACAGAAACGCTGCATCCGGTCGGACGGCTGAGCCGGTTTCCTTGCTTTCATACAATTTTTCCGTAAAGCAGCTTTGAGTTCCTTTGTGGCAGGCCGGGCCCTGCGGAATGACCTTTACGACAAGGGAATCCTGATCACAGTCATATATAATTTCTTTGATTTTTTGCGTATTGCCGCTTGTCTCTCCTTTATGCCAAAGTTCATTCCGGGATCGGCTGAAGAACCAGGTCTCCCCTTTTCCAATCGATAAGTTCAAAGATTCTTGATTCATATAGGCGAGTGTCAGGACTTCCCCTGTTTCAGCATTCTGAACAATTGCAGGTACCAGTCCTTTTTCATCATATTTAATGTTTTCGGCATTCATCTTACAATCACCCCTTGTTGTTTTAGATAATCCTTCACTTGTTTGACAGATGTCTCTTTATAATGAAAAATGGAAGCGGCAAGCGCTGCATCTGCTTTGCCTTCCTGAAAAGCTGTCTTAAAATGTCCGGCATTCCCAGCGCCTCCTGAGGCAATGACTGGAACATGAACCGCTTCACTGACCGCCTTCGTCAATTGAATGTTAAATCCTTGTTTTTCTCCGTCATTATCCATGCTTGTAAGCAGGATTTCGCCCGCTCCCCGTCTTACAGCTTCCTTGGCCCATTCTATTGCTTCATAATCAGCAGGCTTCCTTCCTCCATGAGTATATACCCGCCATGACCCAAGCTCTTCATCAAAGCGGGCATCAATGGCAATCACAATGCACTGTGAACCGAAGTAATCTGCACCTTCATTAATCAGTTCTGGCCTCAATACTGCTGCTGTGTTTAAGGAAACTTTATCCGCACCTGCACGCAGGATTCTTTTCATATCTTCAAGCGAATTGATGCCTCCGCCGACAGTGAATGGAATGGCAAGACTTGCAGCGACTGATTTGACCACTTCAGCCATTGTCTGGCGTCCTTCGTGGGAAGCAGAAATATCAAGAAAAACCAGTTCGTCCGCACCTTCTTTATCATAAAATCCAGCTAATTCCACAGGATCTCCAGCGTCTCTAAGCGATACAAATTGCACACCTTTGACAACTCTTCCATCCTTCACATCCAGGCATGGAATGATTCTTTTTGTCAGCATTCAATCACTCACCCTTTTAAGTGCTTCACGGACTGTAAAACGGTTTGTATAAAGCGCTTTGCCAATAATGGCCCCTATCACGCCATTCGCCTGATACTCCCTTAGGGCCGCAATGTCCTCAAGTGAGCTGATGCCGCCTGAGGCGATGACCTGCTTTCCTGTTTCTTCTGCCATAGTTACAATTCCCCCGATATTCGGCCCGGAAAGCATGCCGTCTGTTGCAATATCTGTTACTATGAAAACTTCAGCTCCTGCATCAGCCAATGCTTTTCCAAGCTCGACCGCCTTCGTTTCTGAAGTCTGGAGCCAGCCGTGTGTTGCTGCCATGCCGTCCTTTGCGTCTATCCCAATTGCAATTCGGCTTCCATAGCGCCGGATCATATCCTTTGTAAAAGCAGGATCTGAAACAGCAGCACTGCCAAGGATCACTCTCTCAATTCCATTTTCAAGGTAATGGGTCACATCCCGCTCACTCCTTATTCCCCCGCCTATCTGGATCTTGGCCTGCAGTTCATTCGCTGCCTTAATCACAAACGCATCATTTTTCCTCTCGCCCGCTTTTGCGCCATCAAGGTCGACCATATGGATCCATTCCGCACCTTGCCCGGCAAAGGACTTGGCCATATCAAAAGGAGAGTTTCCATAAACCGTTTCCTGACTGTAATCTCCCTGAATCAGGCGTACGCAGTTTCCGCCGAGCATATCAATTGCAGGATATATCGTAAAAGCCGTCATGCCCGAACTCTCCCCTCCACTAATTCCAGATAATTTTTCAAAAGCGACATGCCCATATCCCCGCTTTTTTCCGGGTGAAATTGCATGCCGAAAACATTTCCTTTGCCGACAACCGCCGGTACATCCACATCATATTTTGCGGATGCTTTCACCACTTCTGCATCCTTTGTGCGAACATAATAGGAATGGACGAAGTATACATAATCCTCCTTGAGCCCCGCCAGTATCGGGGACTCTCCGCGGAAAGCAAGATGATTCCAGCCCATATGGGGAACTTTGTAGGAAGCACCCTCACTGTCCGTCCCCTGAAATCGGATTACATCTCCAGGCAGCAAGGAAAGGCCTTTTGTATTTCCATTTTCTTCGCTGCTTTCAAACAGCAGCTGCATGCCGAGGCATATGCCAAGAAGCCACCCGCCGCGATCGGCATATTCCTGCAAAAAGCCAGTAAGATTTTGTTCATTGAGAAGGCCCATGGCATCCTTGAAGGACCCGACTCCAGGAAGAATGATGCCTGATGATTTTGAAAGGTGCTTTGGATCATCAGAAATGAATGAATCTGCCCCGAGTCTTTCAAGCGCCTTACTGACGCTGAATAAATTCCCCATGCCATAGTCGACAATGCCGATCATTTATAACATCCCTTTCGTGGAAGGAATGCCTTTCACCTGCGGATCTATGGAAGATGCCTCGTTTAGTGCCCTGCCTAAAGCTTTGAATACCGCTTCAATCATATGGTGGGTGTTTTGGCCATAATGAACGATAACATGCAGATTCATTCTTGCCTCAAGAGCCAGCTTCCATAGAAATTCATGCACCAGCTCTGTATCAAAGGTGCCGACCTTCTGAGAGGGGAATTCCGCACGGAACTCCAGATGCGGCCTGTTGCTCAAATCAACAACAACCTGTGCCAATGCTTCATCCATAGGCACGAATGCATTACCATAGCGCTTAATCCCCTTTTTATCGCCAAGCGCCTCCAAGAACGCCTGTCCAAGGCAAATGCCGATATCCTCTGTTGTATGGTGGTCATCCACTTCAATGTCGCCCTTTGCATCCACATTCAGATCAAAGTGGCCATGCTTCGTGAATAAATCCAGCATATGTGTCATAAAAGGAACACCCGTCTCAATCAAAGCATTCCCTTCACCATCAATCCCCAGCTCAAGCCTCACAAACGTCTCACTCGTCTTCCTCTCCACAAACCCTGAACGCTCCATCACACATCCTCCTTCTTGGTCCCTTAATGGTACTTTAATGGTCCCTTTTTGGGGTCAGACCCCATTTCCCAAATAACTCCCAAGCACCAAAACCCTTGGTGCACCTGCTATTTCGTTTACCGCCCGGGGGTCAGACCCCATTTCCCGGTTTGCGCGCTTCGATGGCACGTGCGTGTGCTTCGAGTCCTTCCAGGCGTGCAAACGCAGTGATTTTTGCTTGGTTTTTCCGGAATGCTTCTTCACTGTATTTGATGATGCTTGATTTTTTTTGAAAGTCGTCTACATTCAGCGGACTTGAAAATCTGGCTGTTCCGTTTGTAGGAAGTACATGGTTTGGTCCAGCAAAGTAATCTCCAACAGGTTCAGAGCTGAAGCGGCCAATAAAAATGGCCCCCGCATGGCGGATTTTTGCCATTACTTCCATAGGTTCAGCCGTCAGTATTTCCAAATGCTCCGGTGCCAGTTCATTTACGGCAGCAATGGCTTCGTTTAATCCGCTGCAGACAATCACTCTTCCATAATCGCGAATGGCTGCTTCTGCTATATCTTTTCTTGGCAGGCTTTCAAGCTGGCTTTCCACTTCGAGTACAGCCTGATTTGCCAGCTCCATGGAGGTTGTAATTAACACACTGCAGGCTCTTGTGTCATGTTCTGCCTGTGAAAGCAAATCTGCCGCAATTTCGTTTGCTGAGGCCGTTTCATCAGCCAGTACCGCAATCTCGCTCGGTCCGGCAATCATATCAATCGCTACGTCCCCGAACACTTCTCTTTTAGCAAGGGCCACATAGATATTACCCGGTCCTACAATTTTATCAACCTTCTTGATTGTCTCTGTTCCGTAGGCAAGAGCTGCAATAACCTGTGCCCCGCCAGCTTTGTATATTTCTGTAACTCCAGCAATTAATGCAGCCGCAAGAACCGCAGCATTCAGCTTCCCGTCTTTTCCAGGAGGCGATACCATTACAATCCGCTCCACCCCTGCAGCAATGGCTGGTATTACATTCATGAGTACGGATGATGGATAGGTCGCAGTCCCTCCTGGCACATACACGCCCACCGCATCAAGCGGGGTGATTTTTTGCCCGAGCAACGATCCGGTTTCATCTGTCGTGATCCAGGAATTGCGTACCTGCTTTTGGTGGAAAGAACGAATATTGTCAGCAGCTTCGCGGATGATGGAAATTTCCTCTTCGCTCAAAGCTCCATAAGCTTCATTCATCTCTTCTTCGGTCACTCTTAAACTATCTGGAAAAACACCGTCAAATTTCTCGGTATACCGCAGCAATGCACCATCTCCGCCGTTCCTCACGCCATCGATAATTTCCTGAACTACTCTCCGCTGCTCTGCTGTACCTGAATCAACAGAACGCTTTAAAGATATTCCTTCTGAAAATTTTTCAATCCTCAACTTCCCGCACCTCTTTTCTTCCGCTCATGAAATAATTGCTGCCAGACGATCAACTATTTCTGTGATTCTGCCTTCTTTGATCCGATAACTCACAGGATTAGCGACCAAACGTGAAGTAACCTCAGCTATCATTGCATATTCAATAAGGCCATTTTCCTTTAATGTCTGCCCTGTAGATACAATATCCACAATCCGCTCTGCCAAACCGATTAATGGAGCCAATTCGATAGAACCATTTAATTTGATAATTTCGACCTGCTCACCCTGCTCGCGGAAATAGCTTGAAGCTATATTCGGATATTTGCTCGCTACCTTTGGCGCAATATCACTGATCTTCGTGTCAGGAAGCCCTGCTACAGCAAGACGGCATGCGCTGATTTTCAGATCCAGCAGCTCATAAACATCCCGTTCCTCCTCAAGCATCACATCTTTCCCGGCAATCCCGATATCTGCCACGCCATGCTCAACATATGTAACAACATCCATGGGCTTCGCCAATATAAAGCGCAGATTTTCTTCTGCCACTTCAAGTATCAGTTTTCGGGAATCATCAAATTCATCAGGAAGCTGAAACCCGGCTTTTCTTAACAGCTCTGCCGCTTCTTCAAAAATTCTTCCTTTAGGCATGGCAATTGTTAAAAAACTCCTCATCTTCAGCTCTCCTTTCCTATATAAAAATGGACCTCAGAAAAAGTACGGGCAAATGCATCAACATTTTGTACAGAGCTTATATCCTGAATGGACACATTTTTTCCTTCAGCACGCAGCTTCCTTGCAGACTCAATTGCTTCTTTTCTTCTTTCCGGACTATAAATGATGCACTGAGCAGAAGGAGCTTCATCAAGCTCGCCAATTGTTTCCGTCAGCCTGTCCATCCTGATGGCAAATCCTGTTGCCGGGGCCTTCCACCCAAATTTATTGAGCAGGCTGTCATATCTTCCGCCGTTTCCGATCGGAGCGCTTGCCTTATCTGCATACACCTCGAATAAAGCACCCGTGTAATAGCTCATATGACTGACTAGTGTCAAGTCAAAGCTGACAAATTCACTTATGCCATAATCATTTAATTGATCCGACAATTCCTTAAGAGAAGAAAGCGTCTGTCTTCCCTGGCCATTTTCAAGCAGGTCCATGGCTTTTGTTAAAATATCCTCTGACCCTCTCAAATTAATGAACTCCAATAATCTTTGTTTATCAATAGATGAAAGCGAAAGCGATTTAACATGCTCCCTATATCCTACATAATTTTTTTCATATAAAAATTTCCGTAAAACGGAAGCTCTTTCTTCAGTCCCTAAAATGCTGATAAATAACTCCTGAAGAAATCCGATATGACCAATCGAGATTTTAAATTCTTCTAAGCCCGCTCCCTGCAGGACTTCTGTTAATAAAGAAATGATTTCTGCATCCGAACTGATTGAATGATCGCCGATGCATTCTATACCCAGCTGCTCAAACTCGGCGGGACGCCCTCCCTCTCTCTGCTGCGCGCGATAAACATTCGCTGAATAAGCAAGCCTTAAGGGAATCTGCTGCTTCAAAAGCTTGGAAGCAGCCACCCGGGCAATCGGCGCCGTCATATCAGGCCGAAGCACAAGGGTATTGCCCTGCTGATCAAGAAGCTTAAACAGCTGCTGATCCAATATTGCTGACGCTTCCCCGATTGTTTCATAAAACTCAAGGGCCGGGGTTTCAATAAACTGATATCCCCACCTCTTTATAGTGGAACTGATGGCATTCCTCACAGCAGCTTTCGTTTCATATAACAACGGAAGCGTATCTCTCATGCCCAAAGGCTTCTCAAACATAAACGGCTTGGTCACATGAACACACACCCTTCAGAAAAATATCCCTCTATATTAAAAATAAAATAAACTAAACAAAAAAATCAAAATCCTTTAGTTCGCTAACATACTAACATGGTGAAGTTATTAACAGTTTACCCCTCCTCCGCATCCCCGTCAAGCATTATGGGGTCAGACCCTATTTCCCGAACTTAATCAAAGGAGGGAATGTACGAAAATACACAGCTGTTCTTGTCCAACAAAGCCTTTCCCTTCCTGGTATTATTAACATATTTATTGGAATTTTATCAGCGGTTTTTGCAGCCGGGAAATGGGGTCAGACCCCATTTCCCGGTGGTTTATAAAGCGTTAATCTGGGGTATTAAAGTTGAGATTATGATATGGGGGTTTGTTTGAGTATGGATGAGAAGAGGCAAGAGGGGTTTTTTGAGCTTTTAAAGAACGCGTATGAGATGACGGCTGCTGCCGAACAGGATATTTCGCTGAAGGATATAATGAGGAAGCTTGAAGGTGAATTATCGATATTATTTAAACCAGTAAATTAAGACCTGCCATTAATCTGGCAGGTCTCTTTTTTTCGTTATTTCCGCATTTTCACGGGCGTGCATTTCTTCTTTTGTATAAATGACACGCATCGGATTTCCGCCGACAAAGGCTCCTTCAGGCACATCCTGGTGAACAAGTGTGCCTGCTGAAACAATCGCTCCGCTGCCGATGCTGACACCAGGCAGAATTGTCGAGTTTGCGCCGATCATGACTTCATCACCAATATGGACACCGCCAAGACGGTATTCTTTAATTAAATATTCATGCGCGAGAATCGTTGTATTATAGCCAATCACTGTATTTCTTCCCACAGAAATTTTCTCCGGAAACATAACATCCAGCATAACCATTAAAGCAAAGGACGTTTTATCTCCAACCTGCATTCTAAGCAAATGGCGGTACAGCCAATTTTTCACACTCAGGAATGGTGTATAGCGGGCTATCTGTATGACAGCAAAGTTTTTCACTACCTTAAAAAAAGGCACAGTCTTATACACATGCCACAAGGAATTTGCTCCCTCAACAGGATACCGGGTGGTGCGCCTCACTTATTCAGATCCTCCAAAATCCCAATTAAATCGCCCATATGTTCAAGCACATAATCAGGATGATACCCTTCTATGTACGCTCTTCCTTTAATTGTCCACGCAACGCCAGCCGTTTTAGTGCCGGTATTTTTCCCGGCCAGCACATCATGGTGGCTGTCACCGATCATAATGGCTTCCGCAGGAGATGACCCTACCCCATCAAGCGCCTTCAAAAGCGGTTCAGGATCTGGCTTTGCATGCACTACATCATCAAGTGTAACTATGACTTCAAAAAATTCATCCAGACGGCTGAGACGCAGCCCCTTCATCACTACATCGCGTTTCTTCGTTGTGACAATCGCCAGCTTATATCCGCTTTCCTTCAAGCTTTTGACCGTTTCATACACACCATCAAACTGGGTAACCATTAAATCATGATTTTCCACATTATGCTTCCTGTAATGAGCGACCATTTCTTCAGCACGTTCTTTATCAATTTCATTGAATGTATCGAATAAGGGCGGACCGATAAACGGAAGAATATCCTCGCGCTTATACTGGCCAGGATAGTAAAAATCAAGCGTGTCTGTAAAAGAAGCAATAATTAATTCATTTGTATTGATTAATGTTCCATCCAAATCAAATAGCAGTGTTGTAATTTTATTGTTCATAAACGGCTTCCTTTCCATGCTGTAACTCGATGCGTTTCCAGATCTGCCCCAAAGCCATAGTCAGCAAAACGGCAGTGATGAGCCTGATTAAAAATAAAGGCAAAACAGGTATTCCAAGCGGTAGAAAGATCAAGGTATCCTCAACCACCGCATGGCAGGCCACCAGAAAAACAAAGGCCAAAGTCATATCTTTTTTTGAAACATTATCTTCCTTAACAGCCTGTATCATGACTCCCGCCCCGTAAGCAAGGCCAATAGTCAAACCTGCGACAAGGGTCATGGAGGCATTCTGCTTAATGCCAAGCACTTTCAAGAACGGGGCCAGCCCTCTTGAAAATAACTCCAGCCACTTTAGATCCTTCATAATTTGGATAACCGCCATCAGCGGGATGACAATCAGCGCCAGCTTCCCGACACCCCAGGCTGCCTTTCCCAGTGCATTCAATAGAATGGGAACTGTGCCGGAAATGTGTGATGAAGCCTGGTTCGAAAGGCCGAATTGGGCGATTTCTGATCCGCCATGCCAAACAAGGTTAATGACAACAGCAGACAGGACCGCAAGACCCACACGAACAAGCAGGATCACCCACAGCTTGACCCCAGTCTTCAGGGCAACACCTGATTCAATAAGCAGGTTATGTGAAAAAGAGAGCATGACCGCAATGATGAACACTTCCTTCACTGGAAGGCTCAAAGTCAGGATAGCGCCGATTCCGGCATAAAGATTCAGGAAATTCCCTAAAACAAGAGGGATGGCTGCATCTCCGGACAGTCCAATCAGGTTTGTAAGCGGTGCAACGAGATGAATTATCCATTTTAACACAGGCGTATACTGAAGAATGGAAATCAGCAATGTGACAGGAAAAATGACCTTACCGAGAGTCCAAACCGTTTTTAAACCAGCAAGCAGCCCTTTTTTTATGGATTCTACAATCAAGTTTCTCTCCCCCTTGTTCAATAAAAATTACGAATCTAAATATCTTTGTTTTGAATACCCTTTTGTCCTTCTATAAATGAAGAGCGCAGCGGCGACTACTAACAGGACAATCGAGATAACCTGTGCCATCCGAAGCGAGCTGAGCATCAGGCTGTCTGTCCGCAGGCCTTCGACGAAAAAGCGGCCGACTGAATACCACATTACATATGATAAAAAGATCTCCCCTTGGCGCAGACTGCTTCTTCTAAGGAATAAAAGAAGAATGACGCCTGCAATATCCCATAATGATTCATAAAGGAATGTCGGATGGTAATAGGTTCCTTTTATGTACATTTGATTAATGATAAAATCCGGCAAGTGAAGATTTTCTAAAAACCCCCTGGTGACTGCCCGTCCATGTGCTTCCTGATTCATGAAGTTTCCCCAGCGCCCGATAGCCTGGCCCAGCAGCAAACTTGGTGCTGCAATATCCACCAGCTTCCAGAAGGAAACCTCTTTTACCCTTGCGTACACGATCGCAGTGATAACTGAACCTATCAGGGCACCATGTATGGCAATCCCGCCATGCCATATCTTGATAATTTCTCCGGGATGCTGCGCATAATAATCCCATTCGAAAATCACATAATAAATACGTGCTGATAGGATGGCAATCGGCACAGCAAACAAAATCATATCGATAAAAATGTCCTTAGCTAGACCCCGGCGTTCTGATTCCCTTATGGCGATAAAAAGCCCAAGCAGGACACCGCAGCCGATAATCAGGCCGTACCAATGAATCTGAAGCGGTCCCAAATGGAGCGCAATCGGATTTAACGGTTTAATGGCATATTCCATTTTTTCCCCTCTTTTCCCTTACTGTTTATATGCAGATTCACAGGTCTTCATGTTTTCCGCCATCCGCAATGGCATTATTCAGCCGGCTTGAAAATTCCTCTGCAGCATTGACCCCCATATTTTTCAGACGGAAGTTCATGGCAGCCACTTCAATAATGACAGCGAGATTTCGCCCGGGACGAACCGGTACTGTTAATTTCGTAACCTCTGTATCAATGATTTTCATTGTTTCCTCATCAAGGCCGACCCGGTCATATTGCTTATTTTTCTCCCATAGCTCCAGGTTGATCACCAGTGATATCTTCTTATTGCTCCGGACAGCACCAGCTCCAAACAAGGTCATAACATTTATGATCCCCAGTCCCCTGATTTCAAGCAGATGCTCGATCAGTTCAGGAGCATTCCCCACAAGTGTATCCTGATCTTCCTGCCTGATTTCAACACAGTCATCCGCTACAAGCCGATGTCCTCTTTTTACAAGTTCAAGCGCTGTCTCACTTTTACCGACCCCGCTTTTCCCGGTAATCATAACCCCTACCCCATAAATATCAATTAATACTCCATGGACAGCGGTTGTTGGCGCAAGCCTGCTTTCAAGGTAATTCGTCAAATGGCTGAACAGCCGGGTCGTTTTCATTTCTGACCTCATGACTGGCACAGACTCCCGCTCTGATGCTGCAATCAGTTCCTGGGGCACTTCCTCGCCGCGGGTGATAATAATGCCAGGTGTCTGATCCCTGCATAACTCCTCCATACGGATCTTCTGCTCTGCTTCACTCAGCTTATTGAAAAAAGACATTTCAGTCATGCCGAGAAGCTGGAGGCGCTCAGCAGGGTAGTAATCAAAAAAGCCTGCGATCTCAAGGCCTGGACGGGAAAGGTCGCTTGTTACGATAGGCCTGTTGATGCCTTCTTCTCCGCTTATTAACTCCAGACCAAACATCTCTATTACATCTTTTGTGCGAACTTTAGCCATCTATCCATTTCCTCCCTTAAGAAGCAATTTTTCTGTTTTCTCAAACACTTTCTTTATTTTAGCATTTTTCTTAAAAGAACCAAACAAAGCGTTATAAAATTTTGAAATCCCTATAATATGCCTGAAGGTTTAATAATCGGCCAGAGGTGATATGTACACATAAAGCCAAACTGCCGATCAATACTTAAAGCAGCATCTCTGATAAATTATAAATTTTACCTGCCTGCTATTTTCCTGCCCTGAATATATATCATACTATCGAAGAAGGATGTTAAACTCCCGGAACGGATATACTGCCCCCTTCTACTCTTGAAAAGAGAAAGGAAGAAGCGATCTATGAAGATCATGATTGATGCAGGCCACGGATTCAATACTCCCGGCAAACAAACACCAGATGGAATGAAGGAATACGAATTTAACAGAGCAACGGCTTTATGGTTAAAAAAGTATCTCGGACTCTACAAAAATGTAAGCGTGCATTTCGCCCATTCAGATGAATACGATGTGCCCCTTCAGCAAAGGACCGCCCATGCCAATTCAATTGGCGCTCACTTATATGTGTCACTTCACGCAAATGCGTACGGAAACGGCTGGAGCGAACCGAACGGTGTGGAAACATATATCCATAGCTCACGGCCGGCTGCTGCCGCTTCTTTGGCAAACATCATTCAGGAGCGGTTAGCCAAAGCCGCAGGCCTCCGGAATAGAGGCGTCAAGACGGCAAACTTCCAAGTGCTCCGCCAGACAAAATGCACAGCTCTTCTTGTCGAATGCGGCTTCATGACCAATCGACATGAAGCCGGCCTGCTCCGTGACGATTCGTTCCGCAAACTCTGCGCAAAGGAAATATCCAAGAGCATCGCAGATTATTACTCTCTTTCAACTATATAAAAATGCATAAAAAAAGGGCCTGACAGCATATTGTCAGGCCCTTCATATTTAAACTTAAGAAACAGAAATGGTGCCTGTCTTGGTATCGGCAAAGATATACAGTGCCGGCCCCTCATTCTTCGTTGTTTTGAATTTCAGGACTTTTTGGATGACATCGCTTTTCTCCTCAACGACTTGGATCCCCTCAAGGCTTACATTAAAACCGCCCAAATTGGATTTCAATTCGCCATCTACCGGCTGCCCCGCAGGCAATGATACTTGTATTTTACCGGTTACCGTTTTTGCATGAATAGACTCGCATTCCGCATCTTTCATCAAGCAGGATACCTGGCCATTGAAGGATTGAATATCCACTTTTTTAAAGTATCCTTCAGCATGGATGCCTCCATGCAAACTTTCGGCTTCCGCATTTACTACGCGGGAATCAGTCAGGGCAATCGCCCCATTTCCTGTTTCAAGCTGACAGAGGCTCCCATTCAGCTGGTTAATCGTAATCGGGCCATTAGCTGTTTTAGCCTTAAAGGTTTCCGCCGACAACCCTTCGCCTGAAATACCGCCATTAAACATTCTAATGACAATCTTTTCGTATTCTGCAGAAGGAATGTAAAGAACAGCATCCACTTTTATCCCTTTTTGCTGCACAAGAAAGGTCAATTTTTCATTTTCAATTGTAAAATGCACACTCTGCATAAAAGCATCACGGGCTTCTTCCTGGTTTTCTGTTTTATAGACCTTTGCCTGGCACTCAATTCTTACATCCTGCTGATTCCATGGGATAATGCTCGTTTTTCCATTAGCAATATCAATTTCTACCTCTTTAAAAAAGGCATTTCCCTGCTGAAAAATATGAGAAATGTCAGCTGACTTCCCAAAGTTGAAATCCAGATCGCTTTCCTTTATTTTTTTAAATGCAGTTTCCACAAAATCAAATATTTTCTCTTTTGAGGATTGCATCTTTTTATTGAAGCTGTCATAGCTTTTATCACTGCTGTCCGGATTAGCCACCACAGTGGAGAGCTCATTTTTCAATACCTGCTCCTTAACCTTGCTTTCTTCTCCCGCTTTTTCCAGTTCTTCTAAAATGCTCAGGGCTTCATCTGCCGTTATCTTGCCATCCTGAACCATTTGAAGGATTCTCTTTTTTTCCTCTTGCATCATAATCCCTCCCTTTTCTTCATAAGTGTGGGCATTCTATTCATATCATACTATGCGGCTATAGCACGATTCAATCGTCCATTGTATTACGCTTCAGACCAAAAAAAGTTTCACTGTCACCTTGTCAATCCAATGCCATAATCCGACAGAACCGGCCGACATATTTCTAAAAGCCGCTCACTTGATTTCCCCGGAAATACAAGGCCAAGCCATTTATTAATCAAACGTTTGATTAATAAATATGCGGCTGGATTCAGCAATTTCTTTCGAAAACTGATATTCCATTAATAAAGAAAAGCGGGCCATTCGCGGCCCGCTTATACATGTTCATGTTCCTTTTCACTGATTAATGCTTCCATCCGCATTTTATCTCTGGCAAGTACCGGCTTCAGGTATTTACCAGTATAAGATTCCTCAACTTTAACAATATCTTCAGGCGTGCCAAAAGCCAAAATGGTTCCGCCTTTGTCTCCGCCTTCAGGACCTAGATCTATAATATAATCAGATGCTTTAATTACATCCAGATTATGTTCGATGACAAGCACAGTATCCCCGTTTTCAACAAGCCTCTGCAATACCTCAAGGAGTCTTGAGATATCATCTACATGAAGACCGGTCGTCGGTTCATCCAGGATATAAAATGACCGGCCGGTAGAACGGCGGTGAAGCTCAGAAGCCAGCTTCACACGCTGTGCTTCCCCTCCAGACAAAGTGGTTGCAGGCTGGCCAAGTTTTATATAACTGAGGCCTACATCGAAAATAGTCTGGAGCTTCCTCCTGATTTTCGGGATATTTTCGAAGAAAGAAAGAGATTCTTCCACAGTCATATCCAGAATATCAGAAATATTTTTGCCTTTATATTTCACTTCCAGCGTTTCCCGGTTATAGCGTTTCCCATGGCATACTTCACAAGGCACATACACATCAGGAAGGAAATGCATCTCGATTTTAATGATTCCATCACCGCGGCAGGCTTCACAGCGTCCGCCTTTGACGTTAAAACTGAAGCGCCCTTTTTTATATCCTCTGATTTTGGCTTCATTAGTGGATGCAAACACATCCCGGATATCATCAAAAACGCCTGTATATGTGGCAGGGTTTGACCGCGGGGTCCTTCCGATAGGCGACTGGTCAATATCAATGACTTTATCCAAGTGCTCGATTCCCTTGATTTCCCTGTGTGCCCCAGGCCTTGTTTTAGCCCGGTGAAGCTTTTGAGCAAGTGCTTTATGAAGAATTTCATTGATCAATGTGCTTTTGCCTGAACCAGATACGCCTGTAACGCTGGTAAAGGTTCCTAGAGGGAACTTCACATTGACGTTTTTCAGGTTATTCTCTTTGGCTCCCTTTATCTCTATAAACCTTCCATCAGGCTTGCGGCGTTCCATTGGAAGCGGAATGAATTTCTTTCCTGACAGATACTGTCCTGTCAGGGAACCCGGATCATTCATTACCTCCTCAGGCGTGCCTGCTGATACAATATTCCCTCCATGCGCCCCTGCTCCAGGACCAACATCGATCAGATAATCAGCAGCAAGCATTGTATCTTCATCATGTTCGACAACAATTAATGTATTGCCGATTTCCCTCATGTTTTTAAGAGTATCAATCAAGCGGTCATTGTCACGCTGATGCAGGCCAATCGACGGTTCGTCAAGGATATATAGGACACCCGTCAAGCGTGAACCAATCTGAGTGGCAAGGCGGATACGCTGCGCTTCCCCTCCCGACAATGTTCCTGCAGCACGGCTTAGTGTCAGATATTCCAGCCCGACATTAGATAAGAAGCCAAGGCGCTCTTCAATTTCACGCAAAATAAGCTTGGCAATCTGCCGTTCCTTTTCAGAAAGTTCCAGATGATCAAAGAATTTTAGGCCTTCCTCAATGGAAAGAGCCGTTATCTGGCTGATATGCTGGCCCTGCACCAAAACGGCAAGACTCTCTTTTTTCAGCCTGTGTCCCTTGCAGGTTTGGCAGGGATTCTGGGACATGTATTTTTCCATTTGGTCTCTGATATAATCAGAGCTCGTTTCTTTAAAGCGGCGTTCAATATTTTTAAGAACTCCCTCAAAATTCATATAGCTTTCATGCAGCCGGCCAAAATCATTTGTATACCTGAAATAAATCTTATCTGTTTTTGAACCGTATAAAATTTTATCCAGCTGATCCTGGGGCAGTTCCCTGACCGGGACATCCATATCTATACCGTAATGATTTGCAACTGCCTCTAAAAGCTGAGGATAATACTGCGAGCTCGTCGGCTCCCAAGGCGCAATGGCATGCTGGCGCAATGAAAGGTCTTTATTTGGGATGACCAGATCACTGTCCACATTCAGCTTTGAACCCAGACCATCACAATCAGGGCAGGCGCCGAATGGGCTATTAAACGAAAACATTCTTGGTTCAAGCTCTTCTATGGAGAAACCGCAGTAGGGGCAGGCATGATGTTCGCTGAACAGAAGTTCTTCCTCTCCTGCCACATCGATGATCACCTTGCCTTCCCCCAGTTTCAGTGCGCTTTCCAGTGAATCGGCAAGCCTTGAGGCTACTCCTTCTTTGACCACGATTCTATCGATGATTACCTCGATTGAGTGTTTTTTATTTTTCTCAAGGGAAATATCATCGCCAAGATCATGCATATCCCCATCTATGCGTACCCTCACATAGCCTTGCTTTTTGATATCCTCCATAACCTTTGCATGCGTCCCTTTTCTTCCTGATACAAGCGGGGCAAGCACCTGAAGTTTCGTCCGTTCCGGATATTCAAGAATCCTGTCGACCATTTGCTCGATTGTCTGCGAGCTGATTTCAATGTTATGGATCGGGCAGGTAGGCCGCCCTACACGGGCATAAAGCAATCTCAGATAATCATAGATTTCCGTAACAGTTCCTACCGTAGACCTCGGATTCCTTGAAGTAGTTTTCTGGTCAATGGAAATAGCCGGCGAAAGCCCTTCAATCGCATCAACATCCGGTTTATCCATCTGTCCCAGGAACTGACGGGCATAAGCAGATAGTGATTCTACATATCTTCTCTGGCCTTCCGCGTAGATGGTATCAAAAGCCAGAGATGATTTGCCTGAACCTGATAAGCCTGTCAAAACGACAAGCTTATCTCTCGGAATGGTGACGTCTATATTTTTTAAGTTATTGGCTCTAGCGCCTTTAACAATGATTTTATCCATGGCCATTTTTCGTCATCCTTCCGCTTTCAGCTCTATTAATAAATCGCGGAGCTCTGCGGCCCTTTCGAAGTCCAGGGCTTTTGCAGATTCCTTCATTTCTTTCTCTGTTTTAATGATCAGCTGCTCTCTTTCTTTCTTGGTCAATTTCCCAAGAGAAGGGACCGCAGTATAATCCTCTGTCTCCTCAGCAGCATATGTTGCCCGGATGCTGCCCCGGATTTCCTTCTGTATGGTCAGCGGCGTAATGCCGTGTTTTTCATTATAGGTTTCCTGGATTTCCCGGCGGCGCTTAGTCTCGCTGATTGCTACTTCCATCGAATGTGTCATCTTGTCGGCGTACATGATGACATGGCCATTCGAATTCCTTGCCGCACGCCCTATAGTCTGAATCAGGGACCGCTCGGAACGAAGGAAGCCCTCTTTGTCCGCGTCAAGAATGGCTACAAGGGAAACCTCGGGAATATCGAGTCCTTCCCTTAAAAGGTTGATCCCAATCAGCACATCATATTTGCCCATACGCAGCTCCCGGATGATTTCAATCCTCTCCAGTGTCTTCACTTCTGAATGCAGGTACTGAACCTTAATTCCAATTTCCTTCAGATAATCTGTCAGGTCTTCAGACATTTTTTTCGTCAGGGTGGTTACAAGAACGCGTTCATCCTTTTTGATCCGGTCATGGATTTCTCCAATCAGGTCATCAATCTGCCCTTCGATCGGCTTTATCTCAATATTTGGATCAAGCAGGCCAGTCGGGCGTATAATCTGCTCGATCATGTCAGGTGTATGCTCCAATTCAAAAGGTCCAGGGGTGGCAGAAACAAATATGGCCTGGCCTACCTTCTTTTCGAATTCCTCAAACCTTAATGGGCGGTTATCCATGGCTGAAGGCAAACGGAAGCCATGGTCTACAAGCACCTGTTTTCTCGCCTGGTCGCCATTATACATTC
Source organism: Bacillus sp. OV322 (assembly GCF_900112495.1). Classification (GTDB taxonomy): domain Bacteria; phylum Bacillota; class Bacilli; order Bacillales; family DSM-1321; genus Peribacillus. Next base: position 478,509 of record NZ_FOMA01000002.1, on the reverse strand, counting down.
CACGCACCTGCGGAAGCGTAACATGTGATTCATCAACCACAAGCAGAAAGTCTTCAGGGAAATAATCAAGAAGTGTATATGGAGTGGCGCCTGCAGGCCGGAGCGTCAAGTGCCTTGAATAGTTTTCAATTCCCGAGCAAAAGCCCATTTCCCGCATCATTTCCAGATCATAGCGCGTCCTCTGTTCAAGACGCTGTGCCTCAAGAAGCTTTTCATCCTCGCGAAGCACGATGAGGCGCTCTTCCAGTTCCTTCTCAATATTGCTGATGGCCACCCTCATTTTCTCTTCGCGGGTAACGAAGTGGGAGGCAGGGAAAATGGCAATATGGTCACGCTCGCCGGTTATCTCGCCAGTCAAGGCATCCACTTCACGGATCCGGTCTATTTCATCACCGAAAAATTCCACTCTGATGCAGTGTTCATCCTTTGAAGCAGGAAAGATTTCAACAACATCTCCCCTGACCCGGAAGGTACCGCGCTGGAAGGCAATATCATTCCGCTCATACTGGATATCGACCAGCCTGTGCAGCAGTGCATTTCTGTCAATTTCCATGCCAGTCCTAAGGGAAACGACCATTTCCCGGTATTCTTCCGGAGAACCAAGTCCATAAATACAGGAAACACTGGCGATTACAATAACGTCTTTCCTCTCAAACAGCGATGAAGTCGCAGAGTGGCGCAGCTTGTCAATTTCATCATTGATGCTGGCATCTTTTTCAATGAACGTATCCGTCGACGGCACATAGGCCTCCGGCTGATAGTAATCATAGTAGCTGACGAAATATTCTACAGCATTATCAGGGAAAAACTCCTTAAATTCGCTGTAAAGCTGTCCGGCCAGCGTTTTATTATGGGCAATGACAAGTGTAGGCTTATTGACTTCTTTTATAACATTTGAAACTGTAAATGTTTTCCCTGTTCCTGTCGCCCCTAAAAGCGTCTGGTACCTTTTGCCGTCCTTTATCCCTTCAACAAGAGAAGTGATTGCCGCGGGCTGGTCACCCTGGGGAGAATACTTTGATACTAGCTCGAACACATCTTTCACTAAACAAGCCTCCTAAAAGGAATTTGTCTGCATATATGATTACACCGCAGAAATGCGAATGATTTCAAAGCGGTTAATGTACTGTCTGTTATCTATTTAAAAAACACACTTAAAAAAATAGCTAAATCTATTTAAACCCATACATTCATTCTACCACAAAAGCCGCAAAACAAACCAACAAAAAGCGAACGTTTATTCCCTGTTTCTGATTATGAATTGTAATCAGCCTATAATTCCACACGCCTTTAACCCCAAAAAAGCATAAGCTGCCTAAGGATATTCTTAGATGGCTTATGCTCTTGATGGCTGTGCATCCAACTCGGCGCAGGCAATATTAATAGAAAAAAACTCTCCTGATTGAAAAAAACGCCAATCAGGCGCCTTCTTTCGAGTTTGTCTTTTTCATGCTGGATGAAAGCCAGAACCCCGCAGTCAGCGAGAAGGCATCAATCGTTATCAGCCACCAGGTATGAGTGTAACCTTTATAAGCGGAAGCGGCAATTAAGGCAACCGTTAAAATTAATCCCACCACACGATTGTAGGTAACCCGGGAAAAGAGCATAACCAGGAGACCGGGAAGAAACAGTGCAGAGAAAATTTTTATCATTCTATTCATCTCCTTTAAGAGAGCGATCCTTCTATCAGCCTCCAAAGATACAGGCAAGTAGTATCAGTGTAAAACATATTGATTCATTTTGCTATTCCTAAATGAAGCATTCAGAGATTTATTCCCGGCAGGGCCGGAACACTGGTTTTTTTCACAATTGAGACTTTTCCAGCAGCTGTTTTCATCCCCGCTTGGCGTTATACGTCAGCTTTTCATAAGCCTCAAGCCTTATCTTAAATTACTGCTAAGGAACATTTTTAGCATTTCGTTATCACGGTAAGATAAATAAAAAGAAAGAAGGTCATAAAAAATAATGAAGAAAACTAAAAAGAAATTCAGATTTTGGGCAGCCGCAAGGAATACTTTATTATCTATACTAGCCGTATTTGCTGCGTGGATTATTTTCAGCAATGTCATGAATGTTTTTGAACAAAAAAAGTACCCGCCGATCGGCAAGTTAGTAAGCTTGGATGGCAAGAATATGCACATTTATACAAAGGGCGAGGGTGATAACACAATCGTATTATTAAGCGGCCTGGGAACCACAGCGCCTGCATTGGACTTTGAACCTTTGATAAATGAAATGTCAAAGAATAATAAAGTAGTGGTGGCAGAGCCGCTAGGGTACGGATGGAGCGATATCACCAGTAAGGAACGGACAGTGGAAAACATTGTTGAGGAGTTAAGAACAGCTCTAAAAAAAGCGAACATACAAGGACCCTATATTTTAATGCCGCATTCAATTTCCGGGATTTACAGTATGTATTTTGCTAATAAATATCCAGAGGAAGTAAAAGGAATCATAGGAATCGATCCGACGCTGCCTCAGGCATTGGATTACTTTAGCGAAAAAGCTCCTACTATGCCTAAGTTTTTAAGTTATTTGGCTCCAGCAGGAATTGCAAGACTAGCATTATATATAAGTCCTGATAGCTTCTTGCCACTTGCTAAAGATGGCATATATTCCGAGAGTAATATAAAAATGACCAAAGCAATATCATCATGGAAGGGCTACAACAAAACCGTTGTTGCTGAAGCCAATGAAATAAAAGAAAATATCAGCAAAACGGCTGATATGAATTTCCCCTCTACTATGCCAGTTTTAATTTTCGCCAGAAAAGAAGAAAAGGAAACAAAGGATGGCAAAGATAAGGTGTCTTTTTATAAGACGCAGTTAACTGATTCCCCTGCAAGCAAAATTGTACTATTACAAGGACATCATTACCTTCATTGGACTCGTTATAAGGAGATAAACAAAGAAGTTAATGAATTCACCAAATCATTTTCTAAAAAATAAACGCGCAAGGAAGGTTCTGACAAGGCAGCTTGATATCGAAATAAAGAAGGCAAACTCCCAATCAGAGGAATTCGCCTTCTTACATGATTAATACGGATCTGCTTCATGCCCCTTTTTTGATGCGTTTTCCGGTGCATCCTCTGCCCCTTCAGCTCCAATTGATTCTTGTGACGAAGTATTTTCAGGCGAATAATTTCTGATGCTTTCTTCTACTTTGCTCCCATATTCCCGATCAGCATTTGTACAATATTCAATGATTTTGGATTGTTTCCGCTTGTCGCAAGGAGCAAGTGTACTGACAAGATACGATATCAGTTCATCCTTTTCCCGCTCTTCAAACTTATTATAGGTCTCACCAGCCTGTTTGAAGTCCTTCCGGCGGTCAATGCTTTCCGCCGCCCTTCAATGTGCGGAGTGTATTCTTTCCCTTCCTGCTCCGCTTCCTTAAGTCCTCCTAATGCAGAAGGTTCGTAGTTCACATGGGGATTTTGTTTTTTTCCAAAATAGGACCTTGTACTGCATTTGACCTCCACGCAGGTTTGTAGCCACACGTTTTTTCGGTGCATTGACCGGAAGCTGCAAATAGTTAGGCCCAAACCGTACCGCTGTGTATCCGAATAGGAAAAAGTCCTGCCCTGCAGCATTTTATCATCAGAAAAATCCAGCCCGTCAACAAGGACCCCTGTACCAAATGCCGCCTGCTCCACTTCAGTAAAATGGATATCCCTGCCGATTGGTCAGCGTCTCTTCCGTTTCAGAGTCTGAAAGATTTTTGTTCATACTTTCTTTAGTGAATTCTTAAACATAACTCCCTTTATTGGAATAATCATGCATATATCCGCAAACATCTTTTTATCCCCTCTTTTAGAATGCTAGTAAAATAGAACCATCTTACTGTATTTCCACTTAATCATTTGGAAATTACACCGATACAAAGTAATGTGCCATCATTCATCACTTTCTTTTGAAATATGTCTTTCTTCCTTAATATTTTCATATTTCATAAAACAAAACGGCACAAAAGACAAAAAAATACATCTTTTTCATTTTCCTTAATTTATTGGTCAATTTGTAAAAAAATAGGTTATAATGTTGATAGGGAAAATTTAAGATTTTTATATATTCAAATCTTTAAAGAAGGCGGCGAACATCATGAAAAAAAGAATAGGGGCACTGCTGACAGCCACGGTACTATTTCTATCCATTTTCGCGTTTACAGCCACTGGTGAACATGTTTTCGCAGCAACTCAGGCCAAGGTAACAGCAAGCAGCCTGAATGTCCGCGAAAAGCCAACCACCTCCTCCAAATCGCTTGGCATGCTGGCGAAGGGAAAAGTTGTTACCATTTCTGCGACACAGGGAAGCTGGTCAAAAATCCCTTATGGTAAATCATACGGATGGGTTTCATCGAAATATGTATCGAAAATCACTGTCACTGCTGTCAAAAATGGGTATGTCACGGCAAGCTCCTTGAACCTGAGGAAAACAGCTTCCACAAAAAGCGGCTCACTTGGCCTGCTTTCCAAGGGCACACTGGTAAATATCAAATCACAAAGCGGAAGCTGGATGAATATTTATGTGCCATCCAAAAAGAAAACGGGATGGGTTTCAAAATCATACATATCTGATAAAAAGCCCTCTGTAACCTCTGCAACCAAAGCCACGGTATCAGGCACGAAGTATTATGTAACCGCAGATTCTCTTAATGTCCGCAAATCAGCAACAGCCAGTTCCGCTAAAATCACAGCCGTCACAAAAGGCTCAGCCGTTACCCTTTATGAGAAAAAAGGGACCTGGGGAAGAATTAAAACGGCATCAAATAAAACCGGGTGGGTTTCACTCCATTACCTGACTTCAAAAAAGCCGGCCACAGCGCCAGCTAAGGCTGAAGTGCCAAGCAAGGCTTCACCTCCTGCCACAGGAACGGACACAGCGTCCGGAATTAAATATTATGTGACCGGAGCATCTTCTTTAAATATCCGTGACAGTGCAGGCACAAGCGGGAAGATCTTAACCGCTGTAAATAAAGGATTAACTGTTACTTTATTTGAAACAAAAGGAACTTGGGGAAAAGTCATAACAAGTTCCGGGATAACAGGATGGGCATCCCTTGCCTACTTAAGCAAAAATCCTCCCGCAAAGGGTGTAAAGGGAAAAGTTATTGTAATTGATGCCGGACACGGGGGAAAAGACCCAGGGGCTCCTGGGGAAACCAATGTTGAAAAAACAATCACCTTAAATTCCGCAAAAAAACTGCAGTCGATTCTTACTGCAGCAGGTGCAAAAGTAATCATGACTCGTACTGGCGATACGTACCCTTCCCTTTCTGACAGGGTAAACACCAGCCATAAGTATCATGCAGATGTATTTATCAGCATTCACTACAATTCTAATTTCAGCAAATCATCTAATGGCATCGATACCTATTACTGGGCAACAAACGTAAATGAACGCGAGCTTGCGCAGTGCATCCAGGAAGAAGTCATTAAACAAACAGGACTTTCAAATCGCGGTGTCCACACAGGAAATTTCCAGGTTATCCGTGAAAACAAGAACCCTGCTGTTTTAATAGAATTAGGCTTTATTTCTAATCCTGGCGAAGAAAAAACTATTGCTACAGCCGCATATCAATTAAAGGCTGCAACAGGTATTTATAACGGTCTCGAAAAATACTTTGCATCAAAATAACACAGTGCTGAAGATCTTGTTTAAGATCTTCAGCTTTTTTTGTTCGGCTCTTTTCTTAAAGAATGTTGTTTTTTAATATGTTCTGTGAAGCGATTCTGTTGTTAAACCGGTTGATTGGAGTGTAAGGTGTGAGACTCCTGTGGGATTAGCGTGAAGGTGAGACCCCGCAAGCATTGCTTGTGAGGCTTCACCACCCGCCCCACGGAAACGAGCATCCTGGAGCGGAAATCAACCACCCCCTGTTCCATAGCAACAAAGTTTACAAAAACGGCCTTTTGTTCAGTTCTATTTTAAGTGTCAGAAATTTTTAACTGTTTAGTAATTTTGTATTGACAACGCGACCGGCAACCTGTATATTTAGGCTATATTCAATTATCTTTAATTAGAGATATATAATTTCAAGATACAAATTTAGGAGGAAGAAAAATGACTGTAACAAAATGGACCGTCGATGATACACATAGTTCTATTGAATTTAGCGTAAAACACATGATGATTGCAAAGGTAAAAGGAAACTTTAACAAGTTTACTGCGGTTCTTGAAGCAGATCCTGCAGATTTAACAACAGCTTCTATTGAATTCACAGTAGATGCAGCAAGCATTGATACAAGAAATGAAGACCGCGATAACCACCTTCGCTCTGCTGATTTCTTTAAGGCGGAAGAATACCCGACTATTACGTTCAAATCTGGTGAAATTACCAAAAGAGATGACAATGAATATAATGTAACAGGAGATGTTACCCTTCTTGGTGTGACACGCAAGGAAACTTTCACTGTCACTTTTGAAGGCCAAGGCAAGGATCCATGGGGAAATGAAAAAGCTGGATTCAGTGCTGCAGGTAAGATTAAACGAAGCGATTATGGCTTAACCTATAACGCTGCACTCGAAACTGGCGGCATGCTGTTGGGTGATGTGATTACGTTAACCATTGACCTTGAAGCAGGAAAAGCTGCTCAAGAATAAAGATCAAACAAAAAAGCCAGCTGAGGAGAGTCACCTCCTTCCAGCTGGTTTTTATTTTTTCCATAGGCTCTGTTAATGTATGTTGTTGATTTTCTTCTTCAACTACCATGACAAAAAAGTCATAAAAAAAGAGTAATGTTATACTTTTGAAAAGGGGGAAATTAAATGATATTGGAAGCTGTTATGCTACAAGTTAAGGAAGGTATGGAAGCAGAATATGAAGAAGTATTTCGTGAGGCATCAGAAATTATTTCTTCAATGAAAGGGTATATATCTCACGAATTACAGCGTTGTATGGAAATTGAGGGAAAATATTTACTACTGGTGCAGTGGGAAACATTAGAAGACCATACAATTGGATTTAGACAATCCAACGAGTATCAAGAATGGAAAAAGAAATTACATAATTTTTATGACCCATTTCCAATAGTTGAACATTTTGAGAAGGTTAAACTTTAATAGTTATTCTTGAACTAACGGGTACGTAATTGAAGAAGATGCCTACAGGAAGAACTCATAAATGGGTTCTTTTCTTTTGATGAAGTATCAACATTAACGTTCGTTTAACAGAGCCTTTCCATAAAAAAAGAACCACAGAGGGTTCTTTTCTTTGAATCTATTATATGCGCTTAGCGCCAAGAAATTTTGGTTTCCAGTAGGAATTGCTTGTATAAGTGATTGACACTCCGCGAGAAGTTGCTGCATGAATCATTTTTCCGCTTCCCATGTAGATAGACACATGAGTAGGATTAGATGCTTTATTTGGCGCAAAAAACATTAAGTCTCCAGGTGCCAGTGAGCTGACTCTCTTTCCGGTTCTATACATTTGAGAAGCTGTTCTTGGAAGTGTTTTTCCCACTTTGTTATATGAATATTTCACAAGGCCTGAACAATCGAAACCGCTTGGAGTTGTTCCGCCCCATACATATTTTGTCCCTAAATTGCTTTTAGCTACTGAAATAGCTTTTGTATTATAGTAAGCTGCCTCACCCATTTGTGGTGCAACAGAACTAAATATAACGGCTAAAGACAAAGCTGCAATGATTTTCTTCAACATAGTTGTATACCCCCTGGTGTGATTAGCTAAACCTATCATACTTTGATAGCATAACAATGGCATCACAGGAATATTACAATTACATTACAAATAATAGGAACATCCTCCATTTAGTAGAATTGCAGTGCAATAACTGGTATAAAACATTTTTTTAATATATATCCTTGAAATTCAATTAAAAAATATGCCCTGCTGTTCAAACAGGGCATACTTTCTATCTTTTATATTTTTCTATTCCAGTGGCGATGCTGGGCGATTCCTTCAATAAATTGTTTGTTTAATCCAGCCAAATCTTCTGCATTCCGTGAAGCAATTACCCCGGGTACAGAGAGGGGCTCTTTACTTTCAGGAGAAACAATCTCTATACCGGCAAATGCCAGCAAGTCCGTTCCTTCATCTGCTGCTCCAACCGTTTTGTAATGGCTGTATGCGTCCTTAAGAAAAGCGGCGGCCTCCTTCACCGTTTTTAACCGGCCTGCACTTTCCTGTCCACCTGCAGCATACACGGCATCGAATAATACAGAATCGCTCGTCAGGAATGTCTGATTCACTTCAAGCTCCTGTCCATCAGAGCTCTTGATCATGCCCAGATTTTCACTGATCACCTCTGCTGTTACTCCTGCTTTTTTCAATGAATCCTTCAAACTCTTTATCTCTTCATAATTAAACCCGTCGGCAGCCAGTATGGCCGCTTTTCTTGTGGCAGGAGATTTAACGGTATGAAGCTGGCTGAGCGCAGGAGATGATTCGCTTACACCGGATGCCTTGCTGTTTGCCGGTACCTTTGCTCCAATGCCCTTTGCAATCTGCTCAGCAAGGTAATCATCCACATTGCTGAACATGTCCACTACCTGCTGCTGCACATCCTTGCTTTTAACTTTGCCTAGTTCAAAGCGGAAGGCCTTAATGATATGTTTTTTCTCTGTATCTGTCATGCTGTTCCAGAAAAGCTTGGCCTGTGAATAGTGGTCGTTGAAGCTTTCACTTCGCTGACGTACTTTCCTGCCCTCAACCTTTTCCTGATAATGCTCATATCCGCCTTCTTCTTTTGTTGATGTCTCAGGATAATTGCCTTGAAGCGAATTGTTTCGATAGGCAACCGGTCCCTTATTAATCGTCATTCTATGATAGCCATCATACTGGTTGTTATGGAATGGGCATACAGGGCGATTAATCGGGATTTCATGAAAATTCGGGCCTCCTAACCGGAGAAGCTGTGTGTCTGTGTAAGAAAAGAGGCGTCCCTGCAGTAACGGGTCATTTGTGAAGTCTATCCCCGGTACGACATTTCCCGGGTGGAAGGCAGCCTGCTCTGTTTCAGCAAACACATTATGAACATTATTATTTAATGTCATTTTCCCGATTATTTTGACTGGTACAATTTCTTCCGGCCAAAGCTTGGTGGGGTCAAGGACATCAAAGTCAAATTTGAATTCATCTTCCTCATCGATCATTTGAACGCCAAACTCAAACTCAGGGAAGTTCCCGCTATCTATGGCTTCCCAAAGATCTCTGCGGTGGAAATCGGGATCATTCCCGGCAATCTTCTGCGCTTCCTCCCATACAAGAGAATGTACGCCAAGCAAAGGCTTCCAGTGGAATTTCACAAAACGCGCCTTGCCTTCTTCATTTACAAAGCGGTATGTGTGAACGCCAAAACCTTCCATCATCCGATAGCTTCTGGGAATTGCACGGTCTGACATGGCCCACATTACCATATGGGCCGATTCCCTATTGTTGGCCACAAAATCCCAAAACGTATCGTGAGCTGTTGAAGCCTGAGGCATTTCATTATGAGGTTCAGGCTTAAAGGAATGGACAAGATCCGGAAACTTGATGGCATCCTGAATAAAGAAAACAGGCATATTGTTTCCGACAAGATCATAGTTTCCTTCTTCCGTATAGAATTTTGTCGCAAATCCCCGCACATCACGTACGGTATCTCCTGAACCGCGTGACCCGGCAACAGTTGAAAACCTTAAGAATACAGGAGTTTTCACAGCAGGATCTGACAGGAATTTCGCTTTTGTATATTCAGCCATGGACTCATAAACCTCAAAATACCCATGTACACCGTAACCCCGGGCATGGACAATACGCTCTGGAATGCGCTCATGGTCAAAGTGGGTCATCTTTTCCCTGAAATGGAAGTCTTCCATTAAAGTCGGCCCGCGAACTCCGGCTTTCAAAGAGTGTTCATCCTCACTTATTCTTAAGCCTTGATTAGTTGTAAGCTTTTTTCCGTCATTATCAGAACGGTATGGTTCCAGCTGTTCATTTTTACTGTTTTCATTTACTGTTCTTTCAAGCTTATCTTCATTTTTCACTCTTAGTGTCCTCCTTGGGATATTCGTGAATGCTTACAAAACGTTATCTACATCAGTGCTTTCTTATCCGCTGCTGATGATTCAAACTAATCGGACTTTTCCAGACAGATAAATTCTGCTTGCTCTCTTAGACAGAACTAAGACCTTAAAAGGCATTTATCGTCCGTTAAAAACGGGATATTTCTTTACGCTGATATGTACTGCATATTGCTCATAATAGTGCCTGCTATGTAACAGGCAGAACTACTAAACACTTACCCTTGAATGTGGAATATAAACTTTCAGGTGAATGCAGAAATCCTGGCATAGCTATTAAAATTTTTAAAATCAATGATTTTCCTTTGGATAAAGGCTCTTTTCTTAAATATTATTGTTTTTTAATATGTTCTGTGAAGTAATCATGTAGTTAAACCAGGTTGATTGGAGCGTAAGGTGCGAGACCCCCCGCAGGCATTGCGGAGGAGGCTCACCTCCTGCCCCGCGTGAAAGCGAGCACCCTGGAGCGGAAATCAACATCTTGTTCAATAGCAACAAAGTTTACGAAACAGCCTTGATAAAAAAGGTTTCATATCAATTGCTGGAGAATGTAGACATAATTGCTTTGAAAGGGGGATTTCGTATGTTTTTGACAAAAATACAGCCGAGGGTTTCTGAAACAGATGGAGTCGGACATATTAACAATACGACCATTCCAGTCTGGCTGGAGGCAGGGAGAGAGGAAATCTTTAAATTCTTCACACCGTCGCTTGATTTTGAGGATTGGAAAATGGTCATTGTTAATTTAAATACAGATTATGTGGATCAGATTTTTTATGGCAGGGAAGCTTTCGTCTCCACATGGGTGCAGAAAATCGGAAACAGCAGCTTTATACTATATGAAGAAATCCATCAGGAAGGCAGATTGTGCGTGAAGGCAACTGCAGCGTATGTCAACTTCAATCAGGAAACACAATCGACTGAACGCATTCCTGAACACATCCGGCTGTTGCTGTCACAGCATCTTTACGGCCAATCAGAGGAATCATCAAAATAGATAAAAAGGCGCTTCTCAGGAGAGAGCCGCCTTTAAACAATATTAAAATTCCTTTTTTGAGAAAGGCAAAAAGAACTTTACGCCCCGTTTATTGAAGGGCAGGATTTTCATATCGGCAGCCATGTGGCTGGCATACCCGGCTATACAGGTGATAAAGACTCCATCTATGTTCACGGATGCCTCAAATTTATAAGAAATGACTCCAAAGAAAATCAGCCCTATTATAGAATGGGTGTAGCTTCGGTGCGGGACAAATGAACCCAGAATAATAAAAATCCCCAAAAGCAGCACCCAGTTTTCTTCCAGGGATATTCCTCCGAGTAAAACTCCTATGCCCGTAAGCGTCAGCATTAGCCTTTGCGTGATAAATGCTGAAAGCAATAAAATGCCTATTCCTGCCCCAATTCCTATTGTTCTGCTATTCCCTGCATAGTTAAAACTGCTGTACAAAATCATAGCAAAACCGAGCAGCTGGGCTATGGTTCGAATGAGCTTGTGGGAAAAGGTAATTTTGTTGCTTAACTTCCCGTCTATATCAATATCTGGCATAAGACCTGCAGCTGCCCCGATTCCCACGAGCAGCATCGTCTCTGCAGGAGTGCTTTGCAGCGAGTCCGCACAAGCAAAGCCTGCCACTGCCCCAAGCACCATATGTGCTGTACCGTTCAAATTCTTCACCTTGCTTCTTATGTATGATTCTTGCTGAAAATTTTTCCTTTCTATATTTTATAGGATTTATAGGTAGACAGCCACAAGATATTTAAGAAGAGCTCTTTTGTTATATTGATTTTCAATGAATGATTTGAGGCGATTGTTAAATCAGGTTAAGTGGAGCCTAAGGTGCGCTACTCCTGCACAGCCAATTTGGTTTCGTCCTTAAAAGGAACTCCTTGCCTTTTAAGGACAAAAACTTTTCTATGGGAACAAAGTGCCGGATTCTTTATTGCATCCTTATGAATATAGCAAAAGGGATTCTTCTCAAAAAAAAATGTCCCTCCTGCAGTAGACTGATAGGAAGTTTTCTACTCCTCCGCCTCCATCAGGGTACGGGCTTCTTGTTCAGAAATCCTAATAAATACGCATTCTTCCTTCTTCACTTGCCGGAAGTCCACTTCTATTTCTAATAAAAGATAAAATTTTCCGCAGATCCGCACAATTGTATGATCTCCCACGGTAATAAATTTCCCCATACTCATTCTGCTCACATCCTTATAAATAACATGAAATGCTAAGACAAGCAAAAGGGTGTGGACAAGCATCACTAATTTTCATATTTCTTTAAACCAGCACCAAAAAATGGATGAATTAGAACTTACAATGGCATCCATTTGCCTTTATAATTGAATAATCTTAATAATCTAACAGGAGGAATACATAATGAAAATTGAGTATAAAGTTAATGCCGCTATTACCCCTCTCCAAATGTCAAAGCTGTTTAAAGCGTCAGGGCTTAATCGGCCTGCTGAAGATTTACCCCGCCTGCAGCGGATGATTGACCATGCCGACATCCTCATCACGGCTTGGGATGGCAATCACCTCGCAGGAATAGCAAGAGCCATCACAGATTTCAGTTATTGCTGCTATTTATCAGACCTGGCAGTTGACAAGCACTATCAAAAAAGCGGAATTGGCAGGGAACTGACCCGTCTTGTACAAGAGCAGGCCGGCAAGGAAACGGCATTATTGCTGCTGTCTTCCCCAATTGCGATGGAATATTACCCGCGAATCGGGTTTGAAAAAGCGGATAACGCCTTCAAGATTCCAAGGGAGAAATAAAATCCGGACAAAAGTGAAAGAGAGGGTTTCCCCGCCCTCTCTTATGGTTTCTTTTACAAGCATTAAATTACAGCGTTAAAGTACGGAAACTTAATTTTTTCAGGATTATAATCTCTCCGCAGCACATCGTATTCTTTATCCTCCGGCGTAATGACTTTTCCTGTCAGTCCGCTGATCCATCCCTTCACCCGCCGGTACGTCTGATATCTTATCCTCCCAAAACCCTCATGAAGGAAATCCTCTTTATATTATGCAAAAAGGACAAGTATGGTGCAGAGCTTGACTCTTTTATACAAAATGCATGATATCGGAAGCTCAGCAGTTTATAATAATGATAGACAGCTCATATTTTGGGAGAGACTCTATGAAAAAGAAAAAACGGAAAAAGCAGTCACGTACCATCTTTATCATGCTTGCATTATTGGCCGTGTTTTTACTGATAAAACAAGTAATATCGAATACTGCAGAAAATACCGTTCCACAAGTGAAACCAGATCCATATGCAAATGTTAAAAAGTATACTCCGCTCATACGGGACGAGCTGGGAAAATACCATCTTCAAAAATATACAGCTGTGCTGGTCGCCCTTATGCAGCAGGAAAGCAAAGGCAGAGGCGGAGACCCTATGCAGGCCTCTGAATCGATTGGCCTTGCCCCAAATTCCATCCATGATCCAAGGAAAAGCATCGAGCATGGCATAGAACATTTTCATAGAACCGTTGTTTACGGAAATAGAAAAAAGGTAGATTTTAAAACTATCATTCAAGCCTATAACATGGGAACAGGATACATCGACTATGTTGCGAGTCACGGCGGCAGGCACAGCGAGAAATTAGCCAAGGATTTCTCCATGATCCAAGTGAAAAAGAAGCCGGATCTTTACACCTGCGGAGGAGATAAGAATAATTTCCGCTATCCGTATTGCTATGGAGATTTCACTTACAGCACAAAGGTTGCACAAAACATCCAAGCCCTCGCAAGCAGCATACCTGCTTCTGCAAAAAGGAAAACCGGCGAGTCCTTTTAGACTGGCCGGTTTTCCTTCACACGCTGGTCAAACAACAGGTCCCTCATATGGAATAGATGGCATATTGAGAAAATCATAAGAAGCCGCATCTTCGACATTCTGCAAATACGCATGCAATCCCTCAACAAGCATTAAGTTAGGCACACCACTTTTTTCTTTGATTAATATAATCGGTTTCTGCAAGGCAAAAGCATACCCAATTTCAAATGCTGTGCCGCTGTCTGTGCATTTTCCGGTAAAATCATGAATAGCGGCCACAGCATCCGCTCTTCTTAAGAATTTTAAATCCTGCTGAAACGTTGCTTTTCTCCACTCATGCGATCCAAACGCAAGGTGTTTATTTTGATGAAAACGCGCAGAGAAAATATCTGCCACATACGGATTGTGTGATAAGGCTTTTTCCAGCCGTTTTACCCTTTCAACCTGCTCCTGATCGAAAAACGGGCTGGCAATAAACACTCTGGCCAGCCTCATTCCTCCTTGCTCCATCTCACTCGCTCCTCGCGTGCGCATATTCCAAACACATAATATACTATTAAAAAGAATCCATTTTGGCATCATTCAGTAAAACAACAAAAACGTCCGGAGCGATCCGCCTATTTAGGCCTAATCACTCCGGACTGATGCGGTTCTTCTATTTATATGGCAATTGTATTTTTTATGATAAAACATGCTCCCAGCCCTTGGATGTTAAAGCAAGGAATCTCGCTTCATTTTTATCATCTAAAGCCTTATCAATTTCGATGTATCTTCTTTCCTCAAGATATTTGCGCTGTACCCTTTTTATGACAGCATCAGCGCCGCGAGTATATTCCGTACGTTCTTTGGTAAGTATTTCTTTTGTTTTCAAATCTTCTTTATTCAACAATTCTTCAGTCAACGATGCAATATAACGGTCATGTTTGAATGATTTAGAATTATACTCAGAATTCATGCTGATCCCTGCCTTCTTTTTATAATATTTTCGTTAAATTAATGATTAATTTTTATTTACCCTAAAATATAAAAATATAACAAGATCAGCTAATGCAAATGCAAAATTTCATATAGAAATTTTCCAGACCATAACAGGGAAGCTCCGTTTTATATAGAAAAGCTCTTATCTTAAAGATGTTGTTTTTTTAAAATTTGTTATTTGAGACGTTCCCGTTGATAAATCAGGTTGATTGGAGCGTAAGGTGCGAGACTCCTGCGGGATTAGCGGGACAGATGAGACCCCTGAGGAGGCTCACCGCCCGCCCCGCGGAAAACGAGCATCCTGGAGCGGAAATCAACCCCTTGTTCAGGCAGCAGCAAAGTTTACGATTACAAAAACCTCCGTAGCGGGCAGCTTCTGGAGGTTTTTTCGGCACACATGCTATTTTTTATTCCGGAAAAACCATTTCATCAGCGGAGGTGTAATAATGGTTGTTGCCAGCACGACAACTACAATCACTGCAAACATTTCCTTTGAAAGCAGCCTTGCTTCCAAACCGATAGAAGCCATGATTAGTGCCACTTCTCCCCGTGACACCATTGCCGCTCCAATCCCCAGTGAACTGTTCCACCCAAATTCGGCTATTTTAGCACCCAGTGATGCTCCAATCAGTTTTGTGAAAATGGCCAGCAGGCTTAAGAGTACAATCAGGACCAGGTTTTCCTTTAAACCGGAAAAATCCGCCGCGACTCCTATGGATGTAAAAAACACAGGCACAAAAAGTGAGTAGCCAATCGTTTCAGCCTTTTCAAAAACCTCGTGTTTGAACTTTGTCACGCTTATCGAAACACCGGCAATGTATGCTCCAATAATGGCAGCCACACCTGTATATTCTGCAGCAAAGGCGTAAACAAAGCATAAAATCAAGGCTGATGAAATGACGGTTTCCGTTACTTTTAATGATGCAAATTTATTCATGCACCAAGGAACTGCCTTCCAGCCGAATAGGATGGCTGCAGCAAAGAATAAAACCTTTTTGAAAATCACCGCAGACAGGCTAACATCCCCGCCCGCAAAGCTCATTAAAAATGCCAGAGCAATAATGACGGCCACATCATCAATTACCGCTGCACCTAAAATCACGGTTCCTTCCCTTGTTTGCAGCTGGTTCATTTCCTTCAATGCCTGCACAGAGATGCTGACGCTGGTTGCCGAAAGCAGCAGGCCTAAAAACCAGGATTCCATGACTGTCAGATGCATAAGTACTCCAGCAAAGTACCCTAAACATAGCGGAACAATGATTCCCCCGAAGCCGACGAGAAGAGATGCCTTCCCGCTTCGCTTAAACTCCTGCACGTCTGTTTCAAGTCCGGCAAGAAACATCAATAAAATGACACCAATTTGGCTGAACTCCTCGAGAGCTTTCGTTTCGGTTATCACTCCCAAAAGAGACGGACCAAGGACTATGCCGATCAAAAGCTTGCCAAGAACAGACGGCTGGCCAAGCCTGACACTTATACTCCCTGCAATCTTTGAAGATATCAAAATAATAGCTAATTGAAGAATTAGCACGATAAAATCCCGCCTTTCTTAATCATATGATTTGCAGCATTGGCAGAAAAAAACACAAAAAAAGCCTGCCTCCAAGGGACATAATAGTCCCTTGGCGACAGGCTCCTCCGAGTTCGTTTCATATTTGATTACTTTTATTGTACCATATTCACCGGCATAAGTCTGCTGTAAATCTGTAGAACGGAACTTTCACTGCCTGTTAAACCGGATGAACTAAATAGACGCGGAATTTCCGCGTCTATTTAAGAGTGAGACACCAGTGCCCCTCCGCCTCTATGTGCCTGCTTTTATTGTTCGCTTGATTTTCTTCTTTTGATGACTAATGCGGATCCAAGCACAAGCATGGCTGCAATGGAAGCTTCCATCCACGGCATTTGTGAATCAGTGGTTTCACTCGCACCCCCGCCGCCTGTATGCGGCATTTGACCAGGCATGGATGTGCCTGCAAATTTACCTGGATTCTGAGAAACAATTCCATTTCCAAGCGCCTGTCCTACACCAAACATCAGCTTGTAGCCTTCTCTCCATGATTTGTATGCATCTCCATAGTTCCCTGAAGCTGCATTATCAAATGTAGTCCTGACACTTTGTTCATGGGCCATCAAAGCATCCTGTGCTGCCTGTGCAGGAAGCTTCCCACCAGTTGCTGTTCCTAAGAACGATCCAAATTCCTTAGTAAACCCGCTGATTCTGTTAACAACATCCTTTTTTGCGGCACTGTCGTTTTTCTTTACAGCCTGGACATAATCGCTTTGTGCATCAATATGGTCCGGCTGCCATACACTTACAAATTGTTCTCCGGCCTGATTTCCATATATGGAGGAAATAGCTGCTTTGAAATCTGCTGTGTTGGCATCCTGTGCCCAGTTCACGAAATCAAAATCATTAGCGCCTGCATACTCTTTCTGCATTTCCATCGTTGCTAAAGCAAAATGTTCGGAAGCCAATCTGTTTAATGCGGAGCGCAGATCTGCAGAAGGTGTATCTGCTTTTGTATTTTTAAACTTTTCCGGCATTTGGGCAACAATTGCCGATGACAATGCCTTGCTTACATCAAACATCTGCTTGAAACCTTCACGGTATGTGGTATAAGTGCCTTTATAATCTCCATTCACATAATCATCAAAAGCCTTCTGCACTAACTCTTCATGCATCCGGAGCGCCTGCCCTGCTGCATTTTGGGGAAGCTTCCCTTCCGTTGCAGCCCCGAGGAATGCAGAGAAGTCTTTTACAAATTTATCAACCATCATATCTGCTTTCTTCTCAGCATCTTTGTCATTTGCTTTTACTGCTTTGGCATAATCGTCTGTGTAGTTATTGTGCGCACGGAAAATCTTTTCAAATTGCTCCCCGCCTTTTTCGCCGTAAAGAGATGTAATGGCAGGCTGCATATCCAGTGCATTCTGGTCAAGAGCCTTCATGGCTTCACCAGCATCCTTCGAACCGTTATAGGCAGTGGTCATTGCGGTGAAAGCTAATGCAAAGTGTTCAGATAGAAGCTGATCAAGGGATGCTCTTAAATCTGCCGCTGGAGTATTGACAGTTGGCTTTTGTTCTGCCGCACTTACATTGGCAACCGTCGGGAACAATAATGAGATTCCTAGGACTGGTGCAGCTAATACCTTCAAGTTTTTGTTTACATTCATAATTCATTCTCCTCTTCAATTTAAATTTTTTTAATACAATGATTTTTCTTTTCTTACAAGAGCTAACGAAGCCACTTTCATTTTGGATCAGTTATTTGTTTTTTTTTGCTTTGTCCTTCTAACGTTCTGCAGATTCTTTTGGATCACTTCTTTTGTATTTTTTTGCTTTGTCCACCTAACGTGCCGCAAAAACTTTTGAATCACTCTCGGCTGTCATTTCTAAAAAATTTCTAATGGTTGACTTTCCATTAACCTAACGAAGAATTTTTGAATTCGGATCACTCCTTCTCCGAAAATTTTTTTCTTCTTATAAACTGGCTAACGATTGGTCTTGCTCTTTGGCTGATTTTCTTAAACTTAACAGCTGTGGACAAGGCGGCTGGTTTCTGTTCCTGGATGCCCGCTTTTCAGCCGGGCGGGGGACTCTTAACAATGGGATCGCCTCACAGTAAACATAAAAAAAACAACCATCATTAAGAAAAGAGCCATAAAAAAGAGCCTATTTCTTTTTGATCATTGTTTGATCTCTATTTTTAAAAGAATGTAAGGTACAAACTATTTTCCTGCAATTTATATTTTTTGCCAGGTAGTTAGTTGTAGGGAATTACAAATATCCACTAATTGAGATAAAGGGAGCTGGGAAAATGGGATAACTGAAGAAAATGTTAAAATATTTGCAGAGGATATTGGTGAAGGAAAGCCGTATAGAAGATCTTTATTGAAAATCCCTGTCAGAATAATACAAAATATCAGTTCTCTTTATCATGGAGATATGAAAAGAGAAGAATCAACCTATAAAAAAAGGAATATTTGTGCACAACCATTTACATTTATTTTTTATAGGAGGAATAATGATGGCACAAGATCGATATCAGCAAGGTTTAGATAAATTAATGGAATATACATTAAAGAGCAATGATGACATTTCCACACATTTAAAGATTTCTGATGATCTGCAGGATATCGCCCCGGATGTCAGCAAATTTATCATTGAATTTGCTTATGGGGAAATTTATTCCCGTCCAAGCTTATCAAATAAACAGCGTGCACTTGTTACCATTTCTTCTCTTGTCACGCAAGGAACAGAGCCTCAGCTTGAACTTCATATCAATACTGGGCTTACAGCCGGATTAACACCGGAAGAAATTGTTGAAAGCATTACACACTTAATTCCATATACAGGCTTCCCGCGTGTACTTAATGCCCTTTCTGTCGCAAAGAAAGTTTTCGCTATGCGCCATGTTAAAAATGAAGCTGCCGGTTCCAAAGAACAATATATATTTACACATCCAAAGCCGCCGATCCGGGCGGCTTTTTCGTGGTTTATACCTATTGATATTCGCTGAGGAAAATGGGACTTCCGCAGGAAATCTTCATGCACGTTATTTTAAAACAATAAATTCCTCCTCCTGGCTTTTCTTCATATCTTTCAGTTCACGGTAAGTGAAATAAATCAGTGTTTCTCCCGTTTCCTGCAGCTTTCCAACATAAAAATTGACTGACTTTATGTATGAATTTTCATCCATATTCTGTGCATCCTGCATGGTTTTCACATTCCCATCTTCAAATTTCCACGCTTCTCCTGACCAGGGACCCGTTATGGCCTGCTCACTGGATGCTTCAATTTTGCCCTTATAGGAAAGCACACCATATTTTGTTTTAACTGTATTGGCTTTCAGGTCAAAAACAGCAGTCTTGAAAGATGAATTGGGGGCGGTTACCGTCAGCTTGTCTCCTTGCCTTTTAATTTCAACAGAAGTTTCTCCTTTTTTTATCATTTCGGAATTATTCTGCGAGTCCAGCAGGAGCTGATATTCCTTCTCCGTGATTCCGAATTTAGGGCTGTAGGGCAGCGCTTCTCCTTCTTTCATATTTTTTTGGGTATATTCCGCAAACCATGCTTTATTGGCAGCAATGCTGCGCTGCATTTCTTGCGTAATGGCCATCACTTTCTTGCCTGTTTCAGGATCCATCCCTATTCCCTTAATATCTCCATTTGTTTTTTCTTCTTTCAAATAGGCCAGTACAGGTTTACCGGAAATATCTTCTTTTGCTTTCGTATCTGCCGGCTCTTCCTTGTTAACCGCCTTTTCTGCTTTTTCCTTTTTCACTTCACCCTGCACTTCTTTGCTTTTAGGCGTTTTCTCACCTTCTGAGGAATGCCCACAGCCTGCCAGCAGCACAGAAAACATAACGAATGCTAATTTCTTCAACGGTATTGCCTCCTTAAGTAAAATATCAATGGTTCTGCCGAAGTTATTTTACCCAGTTTTTTCCTTTCCAAACATACTTAATCTAGAGGTCACTCGCTAGTGATTGGCTATGTAATTTCAATTCGCTCGAATGAAGGTTGAATTGGCTCTAATGAGGATGGATTTCGCTCTAATTCATTTAAAATTGGCTCTAATCGAGGGCAATTTGCGTGCAATTATCCAATAAATTGGAAATTAATTTTGCAGAAGAGTCACTTTTTCAGCTGAGAAATCGCTATTTAGCTCATATGTAAGCTAAAAAGCATTTTAATAAGTCCAAAGCCCACCCTAACTTTCGGCGGAAAACCTTATCGAGTATGATTTAAAAGATTACGCATTTGACATATCGATAAAATCCGAAATAGAATATAAACATGAAACATATAGACATTTTCAAAGCATTATCCAATGAGACCCGTCTTAACATTTTAAAATGGCTGAAAGAGCCTGAGAAGAATTTTCCAAAGCAGCAGGCGCACCTTCCAAAGGAGGTTAGTATTGAAGGCGGTGTGTGTGTAGGGGACATCCAGGACAAGGTGAATTTATCACAGTCAACCGTTTCCCACTATTTATCCCTGATGCAAAAGGCAGGCTTGCTTGAAGCGGTGCGGTATGGGCAATGGACATACTATAAGCGCAATGAGGATACTATAAAGAAGGTCGCAGAATTCATGGAAAAAGAGATGTAGCAGTTCTAAAAAACACAGTAATCCGCTTCAGCATCATGTTACGCGGACGGTCCGGGAGTTTGGCGGGATCTCTCTTAAACCGCTTTTCCCGCACTTATGATTCATTCACCATTAACCCCAATATCAAAGAGTTACCACAAATAAATATATCTATTATTCTAGATATCTAAATTCAACGAGGTGGCAATTAATGAAATCATTTTTCATCTATATCATAGCTATCATTGCGGGCATGTCGTTAAGCTTTGAAGCAGCTATTGGAGGCACACTTGGGAAAACCATCGGGGAATTAGAAAGCACATATTATATCTTTATCATCGGTGCCATGGCTACATTTCTTCTTGTGCTGTTTTTTGGAAAAGGGGACGTCATCCAGATTCTTAAAGTTCCCAAATGGAACTTACTTGGAGGCATGCTCGGTGTTGTTTATCTTGCCCTGCTTGTGATAAGCGTCACGTTAATTGGCGTAGGCGTCTCCGTTACGTCAGTCATTATCGGACAGATTATGATGAGCATCATCATTGAGCATTTTGGTTTATTCGGCTCAACCCGTATAAAGTTTAATGTAAACAGGCTCACAGCCATTATCTTATTAATCGCATCATTATTTCTCATCATCTAGGAGGGACACACTATGAATAGCCTGATCGTCATTATCCCTATACTTGCTGGAATTGGTTTAAGCATTCAGTCAGCCATAAACGGCACCTTGGGAAAGAAAGCCGGTACAATTGAAAGTGCGTTTTTCACCTTTTTTACAGGAGCCATTATCTTGACCATTGTGGTGAATTTCTTTGGCAGCGGCAATATCCTGCATGTAACCGAGGTGCCGAAGTGGCAATTGATATGTGCCATTTTCGGTGTCATATATTTATCTTTAATGGTGCTTGCCGTACCTAAAATCGGTGTCACAGCTGCTGTTGTTTCTGTCATTATCGGCCAGTTGGCTGCAAGTATGCTGATAGACAATTTCGGCTGGTTCGGGAGTGAAACCGTCCACTTTGATACAAAGCGATTTATTGGAGTGTTACTCATGATTGCTGCCCTTTACTTCGTTTTCAAAGGAAATCAGGGAGCATCTGAAGAGAAAATCTCTGCGAAATAGCTATATTTTTAAGCCTGAATCTAAGGATTCAAGCTTTTTTTGGTCCGGCTATGCCTGCTGATTTCCGCTTCAGTGCCGTTTATGCTCTGATTAAACAGCTTTAACAGAGAAAAAACTGGCAGCCATAACAGGCTGCCAGTTATTTATTATTTATGGCTCTTTTCTTACGATGAGGCTCACCGCCCGCCCCGTGGAATGCGAGCCTCCTGGAACGGAAATCATCCACCTTATTCTATAGCAGCAAAAGTACGAAAACAGCCTTATTTATTGATGGTCATGCTCGTTCTTTGACTCTTCTTCCTGGTCAAGTTGTCTCAAGTATTCAAAAAATCCTGAGTATACCTGGGAAGCCATTCCTGCACTATGATTTTCAAGATTAATTATATTTTCATCTGGTATATATAACATATACATATACATCCCTCCCTTCCTTTCTTTATGAAACTTAATTCATGCGCCTGAAGGATGGGGGCCCCATGCATCATAGAGATCTCGATGTAGCAAACCTATATTTAAGGTTAAGCCAAGGCCGTGATCCCGCCATCCACATTAAGGATTTGTCCAATCATATAATCAGAAGCACTTGATGCTAAATAGATGGCAGCGCCTTTTAAGTCACTTTCGTTGCCATATCGCCGTGCGGGTATTCCTGACAGAACGCTGTGATTGTTTTTCTCCAAAACGCCCTTGGCGATTTTTGTAGGAAAGAATCCGGGTGCAATTGCATTCACTTGAATGCCGTATTTGGCTAATTTCACACTCAAATCCCTAGTAAAGGTAATCACTGCGCCTTTGCTGGTATTATAGGCGATAGCTTCCATTACTTCTGGAGGTGTCCCGCCATATCCAGCTATTGATGCAATGTTGATAATTTTCCCATTTCCTTGTTTCTTCATGACTTTTGCTGCGGCTTTGGAAAACAAAAAGGTTCCATTCACATTTACTTCCATTACTTTTTTCCACTTGTCCAAAGGAAGCTCATCTACAGGCGCAAGCCAGGATATTCCGCTGTTGTTCACAAGAATATCAAGGGTTCCAAACGTGCTGATGGTTTCATTGATCACTCTTTCAATATCTTCTTCATTTGATACATCGCAGCTGGAGGAAATAGAAGTCCCCCCCATCTCTACTATTTGTCTGCTCACTTCCTTGCAAGCCTCCAAATTCCGGGAGCAAACGACAATATTTGCTCCTGCTTCAGCAAGGGCAAGTGCGATTTGTTTCCCAAGCCCTCTTCCCCCGCCTGTCACAATGGCGGTTTTTCCCGTTAAATCGAATAAATTGTTCATGATGCTAGCCATTCCTCCCCCATCTTTTCTTTTGCAAAATGATAAACTCATAATTTCGATATCCTTTATCATATGCAAAATAATCAAAAGCGTATGGACAAGTATTTAGTTCTTTATTGAAAATCCGCATCTTCGGGATAACGCTTTAAGCATCAGGTGCTTGCAGCGGTAAATCTGCTTTTACTCTTTCTTCTGCAATCATCTGCAATCCTCTCCTCGGCCTCAATGTGATAGACGGAAACGGCTTCACCTCATGATGGTCCGGAGCAAGCCTTAACCGGTACCTCTGTGCAATGCATGCAAGGACCAGCACCGCCTCCATGACAGCAAAGTGATTGCCGATGCATACTCTCGCCCCTCCCCCAAACGGGAAATAGGCGTATGGAGGGAGAGTTTTTAAGTAGTTGTTTTCAAATCGTTCAGGAATGAATGAGTCAGCCTGCTCAAAATACTTTGGATCACGGTGCATCACATACTGGCTTACTAGAATCGTATCTCCTTTTTTAAAGCTGTATTCTCCAATCTCCACGTCCTCCTCCGCCTCGCGTCCTGTAACAAAGGAAGGAGGAAATAGCCGCATCGTTTCCCAAATGACATTTTGTGTGTACGGCAATTTCATGAAATCTTCAGGAGCAGGCGGGCGGTCCCCGATTACGGCATCAATTTCTTGAAAAAGCTTTTGTTCTGCTTCTGGATGCTGTGAAAGTAAATACATGGCCCATGATAACGCGTTCGCTGTCGTTTCGTGGCCGGCAAGGAAAATCGTCATAAGCTCGTCTCGGACCTGTTCATCTGTCATGCCTCTGCCATCCTCTGCATCTTTGGCATCCATTAAAATATCTAACATATCATCATATCTCTCTGTCTGCTTCCTGCGGCGGCTAATGATGTCATAAAGCACTGAATCCAGTTTTTTTATGGAGCTCCTGTATTTACGATTGCTCTTGACAGGCACCCATAGAGGAAGCTTAATAGTTGCTCTCATCCTCTTGATTGCACTTTTCATGGCAGTCTCCAAAGGTTCCCCGATAGAGTCATACCCTTCTTTAAAAGTCATGCTGAACATGGTTTTTGTGATGATACCCAGAGTAATGCCCATCATATCTTGGGTAATGTTCCTTTTCTGCCCATCTTCCCAGGAAGACATGTAATCCCTCGTTATATCAATCATATCCTGGCCATAGCTGCTGATATGGCTCTTTTTAAAAGCAGGCTGTATCAGTCTTCTTTGGCGCATATGATAGTCCTTTTCACTAGTAAGAAGCCCTTCCCCCATTAACGGCTTTAAAGCCTTGAAGTCTCTCGATTTCACGAATGATTTTTGCTTGGTAACAAGCACTTGCTTAATTAACTCTGGGTTTGTGACAAGATAAACCTTCTGAAAAGGGCCAAAACGAAACTTTGCAGCTTCTCCATACTCTTTAGGCAAACGGGAAAGAAATCCAAGCGGATCCTTCTGGAAATCTCTTAAATTCCCAGTAAATAACTTTCCTTTTGGGCCTTGAGGCAAAATTTTAAATCTTTCTATTTTACTCAATCGTACCATTCCTCCTTTAGCTGAATCCTACTACTCATGCTATGGAGAAGATTGCATTCGGCTTGTACGATTGCTTATAAACCTGCTGAATTTTTTTGCACAAAAATAGGCTGCCTAGTCGCCATATAGACTACTAGACAGCCATTATCTTAATATCGCAGTCAAACAACATCAGGATAAATTTTTGAAATGCTTCTGAATATACACATTTACTTTTTCAGGGGCTTCGATATGGATAAAGTGGCCTGCATCCGGGATGATATGAACATTTGCATGCGGCAGTCCCTCTTTTTGAAGCTTTCCGGCAAATTTGCTGGAAATATACCGGTCCTTCTCCCCCCAAAGTATCGTTGCCGGATTTTTGATTTTCTGCAATTTTTCTTTATAGTTCTTCACCGTTTCCAAATTTCCTGAGCGGTATAAATCCAGGATTACCCGCCCGGATTCTGGGGTTTGAAAGACTTTAAAGAAGTCATTCAGCGTTTCGTCATCACTATTAGGAATCTCCTTTTTCATGGCTTCAAGAAACTGTGCACGATTTGACATGCCTTTAATGGATGCCTCTCCTTTCCCCGGAGTTCTCCATATCCTGGCAAGATCGTGCCACATGTATTCATCTGAAATGGTTGAATCCGTGACAATCAGACTTAAGATGCGGTTAGGATGGTCACATGCCCACTTCAGTCCAATCAGGCCTCCCCAGTCATGCACGACAAGATGCAGGGAATCTAATTTCTGCAAAGCTGTAAACTCAGTTACAAATTGATCAAAACGCTCCCATGTTGAGGATTCATCAAATTTTTCGCTGTCGCCAAAGCCGGGCAGATCAGGGGCGTATACTTTATACCCGCATGACACAATGGCAGGGATGATTTCCTTCCATAGCAGTGCTGATTCAGGAACTCCATGCAAAAGCAGGACTGGAGGGTCATCTTCTCTTCCCTTTTCAATATAAGCTACTTTCTTGCCTTGCATATTTATAGATTTCTTATCCAAACCTTACACTCCCCGTCTGCATCAGATTTTAACCTCTTGAGGTCTCGTCCATTTTCGCTGTCTTCCGCACTCTCTACCATATGTGTATGCACGCTTCCGTTAACTGATTGTGCACTTCTCCATTTTTCTGTCCCTATTCAGCCGGAAAAGCAATATTTTTGGACTTCCGGGCGCTTCTATTGAAGAAACTTCCCTTACTGAACGGGTTTGAACTGTTTTATTTATTTTTTCACACAATTTTTTCCAATTAAATGGATAACAACGCCAAACCTGTCTCGATTCAAGCCAAATGTACGTTCTTTCGATCCAAATCCAGTCTGATTCGAGCGAATTCCTGTATTATATGAGCGAAATTCATGTTTAACCTGTTTAATAGAATGCTTGCACCCCCTCCTATCTTCAAGGAGCAGCAAAAAGGAGCTATCAGAAAGACAGCTCCTAATCACAGAGAATGCTAAACACTCAATTTGTCATTCTCCCATATTCTCGATAAAGATGCTGCATCTCCATTCACTTTCAGCAAAAACACATCCGGGTTTCCAAGCTTCTTCCAGTCTTCAAACCCAAATTCGGGCTGATAATGCTTAATCATCAGTGACATTAAATTTCCGTGTGTGACAAGCAAAATATGCTCTTCATCACTTTTCAAAGCATCTTCCACAACAGCAGTTCCGCGCGTCATTGCTTCACGGCTGGATTCCCCGCCTTCCAGCTTAACTTCTAAATCCGTAAAAGATGATTCCAATTTTCCCAGCCAATCAGGCAAATTTCCACTGCCTAAAACTCTCTCTGATAGTCTTTCATCTATTTCTATCTCCAGGTTTCTTTTCTCAGCCAGCGGCCCAGCTGTTTGAACCGCCCGCAAAAAAGGGCTCGAAATAATCCTGTCAATACTCACACCAGAAAGCGCAGCCGACAAGTGGCTTGCCTGTTCCTGCCCCCGGTCTGTAAGCCGGGCATCATAGGCTTGCCCTTCCGCTTCCGCATGCCTGACGAAATAAACGTTCTTTTTCATAATTCCCCCCAGAAATAATGACATGATGCTATTTTCGCCATTCAGAGGGGAAATCCCTTTTTCAAGGCAGGTTTGAACTCCCCATTAAATAGCGGTCCACCTCACGTGCAGCTTCACGGCCTTCCTGGATGGCCCAGACAATCAGGCTTTGCCCGCATCTCGCATCTCCTGCAGCAAAAACTCCTTCCACATTCGTCCGGTAATCTCCGTGGACCGCTTCTGCTTTTTGCCCGCTTGCGTGTACTCCGAATGCGTTAAGCAGAGGCTCGCTCGTGCCTTCAAATCCAATGGCTATAAAAACATACTGTGCATCCCAGACCTTTTCAGTACCAGGGATTTCCCTGTAGAAATAGGACCCGTTTTCTTCAGCGATTCTTTCCATCCCCATCGTATGAAGTTCCTTCACATGCCCATTTACATCCGCTATGATTTTCTTTGTCCCGATTTCATATTGCCGCGGATCTCTGCCAAATCCAGCTTCCGCTTCTTCATAGGCATAATCAAGAGTGAACACATTGGGATAAGCAGGCCACATATTTTCTGCCGCCCGCACTGCAGGCAAAATAGGATGTTTCCCAAATTGGACAACACTGCGGCATTTTTGACGAAGAGCGGTGGCAACACAATCTGCGCCCGTATCTCCGCCGCCTATGACAATCACATCTTTGCCTTCTGTGTTAATGAACTGGCCGTCAGCAAAGTCAGAATCCAGCATGCTTTTTGCTGTGCCTGTCAAATAATCCATAGCAAAATGAACACCTGCTGCTTCACGGCCCTCTATCACTAAATCACGCTGCTTTTGGGCACCGGTGCAAAGGATAACGGCATCATATTGCTCCTTTAAGTCTTCTGCAGAAATATCCTTGCCTACTTCTGTGTTTGTAATAAGTTCAATGCCTTCCTGCTTCAATAAAGAGATTCTGCGCTCGACGATATGTTTCTCAAGCTTCATGTTCGGGATGCCGTACATCAATAACCCTCCGGCACGGTCCGAGCGTTCGTAAACAGTGACAGCGTGCCCGGCCTGGTTCAATTGGTCGGCGCTGGCCAGTCCTGCAGGCCCCGAGCCTATAATCGCCACCTTTTTGCCAGTGGAGATCTTTGGAATCCGCGGTGTGATCCAGCCATTTTCAAAGCCTTTATCTATAATGGCCCGTTCAATGTTTTTTATCGTAACGGCAGGATCAGTAATAGAAAGAGTGCAGGATCCTTCACAAGGTGCAGGACATACCCGGCCAGTGAATTCAGGAAAGTTGTTTGTTTTTAAAAGCCTGCCGAGCGCTTCCTTCCATTTTCCCCGGTACACTAAATCATTCCACTCAGGTATCAGGTTATGAATGGGGCAGCCTGTCGTGACTCCTGCAACTTCCATTCCCATATGGCAAAAAGGAGTGGCACAATCCATACAGCGGGCGCCTTGCCTCACTGCCATATCGTCCGGAATGGCAGTGACATATTCATTCCAGTCATTCAGCCTGGCTATTGGATCCCGTTCCGGCCCCTTTTCACGGGGATATTCCATAAAACCTGTTGTTTTTCCCATCTTCTCTCCCCCTTTTCTTACTGCATCACCACTCCAAGAGTGTCAGGCGATGCCTTTTTTACTTTTTTAGAATGAAGATGAA
Source organism: Bacillus sp. OV322 (assembly GCF_900112495.1). Lineage (GTDB taxonomy): Bacteria > Bacillota > Bacilli > Bacillales > DSM-1321 > Peribacillus. The sequence goes on along the minus strand of NZ_FOMA01000002.1, from coordinate 450,044 downwards.
AAGCGTTCAGCCTGGCCTGCTCATCTGAAGCACCCGCTGACTTTTGTTCGGATATGCTTTCCATCATGCGTTTATAATCTTTAGGAATGACTTTAACAAAATGGGCTGAAGCTTCTTCCCAATTTCCCAGTACATATAAAGCCTTTGAACTCTCTGTATAAAGGAAGTGCTTTATGATCAGCTCCTTTAATTCATTCAGTTCCTTTTTATCCGTCAATTTTTCAAACTCAATCATTTCCATATTGCATAATGAGTAAAATCCTTCTTTATCATCAGGAAGTACATAAGCAATACCGCCAGACATTCCTGCAGCAAAGTTCTTGCCTGTGTCACCCATAATGACGGCCCGGCCGCCGGTCATATATTCGCAGCCATGATCACCGATTCCTTCAACAACAACATCCGCTCCGCTGTTTCTGACTGCAAAGCGCTCGCCTGCGCGGCCATTGAGATACGCTTCCCCGCCAACAGCTCCGTACAATGCCACATTTCCGGCAATCACATTGCCTCCAGCAAATTGCTTGGAGGAAGAAGGAGCGCTGACTGCCAGTTTTCCTCCTGATAAGCCTTTTCCAAAATAATCATTCACATCACCCGTGACAATCATTGTCATTCCCTTTGGCACAAAGGCACCAAAGCTTTGCCCGGCTGATCCTTTAAACCGGAGTTTAATTGTATCCTCCGGAAGCCCTTCTTCACCGTAGCGCTTTGATATCTCGCTGCCCGTAATCGTGCCAGCCACACGATTCACATTGGTAATGGAGTAGGATGCCTCAAACGGAACCCCTTCACTAAGTGCCTTTTCCGCCGCAGGAAGAATTTCCTTCATATCAAGAGAATCTTCAATTCCATGGTTTTGAGGAGTTTTAAATGTGCGTGCTCCCTTAGGCTGATACAGCAGTGCCGATAAGTCGAGGTGCTTTGCTTTCCAGTGTAACTTAGCACGTTCGCTGACAGTAAGGACATCTGTGCGGCCGACCATATCTTCAATCGTTCTAAAACCAAGCTCCGCCATAATCTCACGCACTTCCTCCGCAACAAAACGCATGTAATGGACAATATGCTCGGGATCTCCGGCAAACTTTTCGCGGAGTTCAGGATTTTGTGTGGCAACTCCCACAGGACATGTATCCAAATGGCAGGCACGCATCATGATACAGCCCATTACAACAAGAGGCGCAGTTGCAAATCCAAATTCTTCCGCACCCAGCAGCGCTGCCATCACTACATCTTTTCCTGTCATGAGCTTGCCGTCCGTTTCCAGGACAACCCTGTCCCGCAGCCCATTCAGCATCAGTGTCTGGTGTGCTTCAGCAAGCCCAAGCTCCCATGGCAGACCTGTATGCTTGATGCTCGTTTTGGGAGAAGCCCCAGTTCCGCCGTCATAGCCACTGATCACGATTACATCCGCAGCACCCTTAGCAACTCCGGCCGCAATCGTTCCGACACCAGCCTTGGCTACAAGCTTCACACTGATCCTTGCTTCACGATTTGCATTTTTCAAGTCATGGATAAGCTGCGCCAAATCTTCGATCGAGTAAATATCATGATGCGGAGGAGGCGAAATCAGCCCTACTCCAGGTGTTGATCTGCGAACATCTGCGACCCACGGATACACCTTGCTTCCGGGCAGCTGACCGCCCTCGCCAGGCTTTGCTCCCTGGGCCATTTTGATCTGCAGTTCATCCGCATTAACAAGATAATGGCTGCTCACTCCAAAACGGCCTGAAGCAATTTGTTTGATAGCGCTTCTGCGGTTATCTCCGTTTTCATCAGGGTAAAACCGCCTTGAATCCTCTCCGCCTTCACCGCTGTTGCTTTTTCCTCCGAGCCGGTTCATACCAATCGCCAGCGTCTCATGCGCCTCTTTGCTCAATGAACCAAAAGACATGGCTCCTGTTTTGAAACGGCGCACAATGGAGCTTACCGATTCCACTTCATCAATTGGCAATGGCTGCTGTACTTTTTTATAAGAAAATAAATTGCGCAGAAAACTCATCCGCTCTTCATCCGCTAAATGTGAAAACTGCTTAAATAAGCGGTAGTCCCCTTTTCGGCATGCCCACTGCAGGGTATGAATGGTCTTAGGGTTAAATGCATGGTGCTCCCCCGATTTTCTCCATTGGAAATCGCTGCCCGATTCAAGCGTCTCTTCATAATGATGAACATACGCTTGATGATGCCGTCTCAGTGTCTCTTCCTCAATCGTTTCCAGGCCGATGCCGCCAAGCTGTGAGGCCGTGCCGCTGAAATACTTTCCAATCACCTCGGCACTGATTCCAACAGCCTCAAAAATCTGGGCGCCGCGATAGCTTTGCACGGTGGAAATCCCCATCTTGGACATCACTTTAATTACACCCTCCGTGATTCCCCAGATGTACTGGCGGACGCTTTCTTCATAACGAATAGGAAGAATTCCATCACTCGCAGCCTGCTTATATGATGCAAAAGCAAGGTAAGGATAAACAGCATCTGCACCGTATCCGATCAGTGCGGCAAAATGATGCACCTCCCTCACTTCTCCTGATTCTGCAATAATGCTTGCTTTCGTACGGATGCCGAGGCGCACAAGATGCTGGTGAAGTGCACTTACAGCAAGTAAAGGAGGAAGTGCTGTTTTCGTCTTATTCATGCCACGGTCTGAGAGAATCAGGATACTTGCACCTGCTGCAATGGCTTCCTCCGCAGTGCTAAGGATGTGTTCCAGCTCCATTTCCAAATTTTCTGAAAAAACAGCAGATATCGTAACACTTTTAAAATCCGGCCATTCATTTTTCTTTATCGCTTGGAATTGTCCGGCTGATAATACGGGGCTTTCAAGCTGAATCCGGCGGCAGTTCCTCTCATCCGGATGAAGCAAATCACCTTCTTTGCCTAAGTAGGTCACAGCAGATGTAACAATCTGCTCGCGGATGGAATCGATCGGCGGATTGGTTACCTGTGCAAACAATTGCTTGAAGTAATTAAACAGCGACTGTGGCTGGTCCGACAATACAGCAAGAGGCATATCATTCCCCATGGAACCAAGCGGGTCTTTTCCCTCCGCTGCAAGAGGAATCAGATATTTATTAATATCTTCATAGGTATAGCCGAAAGCCCTTTGGCGCTCAACGATGTCTGAAACTTCTATTTCCTCCGCTTCATGTGATCCCTCAGGCAATTTTACAATCTGTTCGTCAAGCCATTGCTGGTATGGATGCTCGGCTGCCATTTCTGATTTGATTTCTTCATCAGAAATAATCCTGCCTTTCTCCAAATCAATCAGCAGCATTTTCCCTGGGCTTAAACGTTCTTTGTAGAGAATATTTTCCTGCTCTAAGTCAAGGACGCCAACTTCAGAAGAGAAAATAACATAGTCATCTTTTGTTACATAATAACGTGCCGGGCGCAATCCGTTCCGGTCAAGCATTGCGCCGATTTGCTTTCCATCTGTAAAAGAAATCGCAGTCGGTCCGTCCCATGGCTCCATCAGCATACTGTGATATTCGTAAAACGCCCTTTTTTCCTTAGAAATATGGGGGTTCTCAGACCATGGCTCCGGGATGAGCATCATCGCTGCATGTGCAGGCTTGCGGCCGGACAAAATGAAAAATTCCAGGGCATTGTCAAGAATCGAGGAATCGCTGCCGCCTGTATCAAGGATGGGAAGAACCTTTTTGAGGTCTTCGCCAAACGCTTCTGAAACAAATTGCCTTTCGCGGGCCTTCATCCAATTAATATTGCCTCTCAGCGTATTGATTTCGCCATTATGAATCAGATAGCGGTTTGGATGTGCTCTCTCCCAGCTAGGAAAAGTATTTGTACTAAAGCGGGAATGCACTAAAGCAAATGCTGAAACAAAATTCCGATCCTGCAAATCCAGGTAAAATGCATCCACCTGTTGTGGAGTCAGCAAGCCTTTGTACACAATCGTGCTGCTTGAAAAACTGGCACAGTAAAAAGTCCTTTCCTGCTTAAGGGCCCACTGCTCTGCCTGCTTTCTAATGATGTATAATTTACGTTCAAACTGCAGTCCTTCCTCGATTTCCGGGCTTTTCCCGATAAAAACCTGGCGAATAAAAGGGCAGCTCTTTTGCGCAAGTTTCCCGACTTTTCTGAAATCAACAGGCACAGTTCTCCATCCAAGCACCAATTGTCCCTCTTGTTCAATATAGGCATTGATTTTCTCTTCAATTTCACCTTGTTTTTTGTCATCACTAGAGAAAAACAGCATGCCTACACCATAGCTTCCCTGCGTGGGAAGGTGTATTTCCGGATAGGCCAAGCGGAAAAACCGGTCTGGAATCTGCACCATCAATCCGGCTCCATCCCCTGTATGCGGGTCACTTCCCTGACCGCCGCGATGGTCTAATTGACGAAGCATTTGCAGTCCTTTTTCAACAATGTCATGTGTTTTATCGCCCTTTATATGGGCATATAAGCCGATTCCGCATGCATCATGCTCAAATTCAGGGCGGTAGAGTCCTTGTTCTTTGGGCATTTGATTGTACGTCAATATGATCTCCTCCGTTCGTTTGCTTTCAGGCGCAATTCTTTTGTTCATTATAGGGTGTTATTATTGATATAAACAATATATAATTTAGATTAAAATAATCTCGTTTCAAGATGAATAGGAGGCGGAGTCAATGGAATTGAGGCAATTGCGCTATTTTATCGAGGTAGCAGAACGGGAGCATGTATCAGAAGCAGCCGTGCATCTTCATGTTGCCCAATCCGCAATAAGTCTTCAGATATCAAAATTGGAGACTGAACTCGGCGTACAGTTATTCGAACGGGCTGGAAGAAATATTAAACTCACCCACATCGGCAAGATTTTTCTGCATCACATCAAAACAGCCATTAAAGCGATTGATTACGCCAAAGGACAGGTGGATGAATACTTGAACCCTGAGCATGGCACGATCAAAATCGGCTATCCGACAAGCCTTGCCAGCTACCTGCTGCCCACAATCATATCTGCTTATAAAAATAAGCAGCCAAGCGTTTCCTTTCATCTGCATCAGGGTTCTTATTCTTCGCTGATTGAATCCGTAAAAAATGGGGATATCAATTTAGCCCTGCTCGGCCCTGTCCCCCCTGAGGATGAAGAAATTAACACCCGCATATTATTTACAGAAAACCTGTCAGCTCTAGTGCCTATCAATCATCCCCTTGCTGAAAAGAAAAGCCTGGCTCTAAGTGAGCTTCGCAACGATGATTTTGTGCTGTTTCCTGCAGGTTACGTGCTGCGGAGAATTGCAGTGGAAGCATGCAGGCAAGCAGGTTTCAAGCCAAAAACAGCTTCAGAAGGAGCAGACATGGATGCCATCAAAGGGCTTGTGTCAGCAGGAATGGGCGTCAGTATTCTTCCAGACGGCACCTTTTACGACTCCACCCCGCGTTTTACCGCAAAAATTCCAATCGAAGCTCCCAGGGTAAGGAGAACAGTTGGGATCATTACGCCTAAAACCAGGGAACTCGCTCCATCAGAAAAGGATTTCTATCAATTCATCAAAGAATTTTTCACCGTTCTGGAGCATTATCAATAACAAAGCTGCCGGGTATCCGCCAGCTTTGTTACTGGTTTTCATAATAGCGGGAAAGCTCTACAACCATGGCTCCCATTCTTTCCTTGCCAGGCACCAGTATCCGCTCTATTCCTACTTCCTTCAATGCATCCGCTGTGACCTTGCCGACTGCGGCCGCCATTGCATGGCTGCCAAAGGAATGTATAAGGCCCTCTAAGCACCCTTCTTTTCTGGCAAAAGCAAAAAGAGAAAAAACCTGTATGGCCGTTGTGAAACAAACCGCATCCACTTCACCCCTTATCAGTTCTTTGCATAACTTTTCCACCGTTTCCCGTTCTGGAGCAATATGCTGATAAGGAAGAATCTGCATCACAGCGGCTCCGTTATTTTCAAGAAAAGAGATAAGGGAGGGAGCCTTCTCTCCGTGAAGCTGAACCATGACCTTTTTTCCGTTAAAGTCAAAGCTATTAAGCGCCTGAACCAGTCCACTTGTCGTACCGTCACTGTCCGCCGCCGTAATATCAATACCCAGCTTCTTTAAGGCACCTGCCGTTTTATAGCCCCGTGATGCCACTTTTGTTTTTCGGACAGCCTGCAAAAACGGTTCCTCCATACCCATCTTCCCGGCTATACGTATTAACGTTTCAATGCCTGCTCCTGTCGTGAATATAGACCAGTCCGCCTGAAAATCAATAAAAGACTTAATATGCGGTGCCGTTTGTTCTTCTGCTAAAAAAACCGTACCCTGCAGAGACCGTACAACTGGGACTCCTCCCTGTTTTTCAATCAGCAAGCTCATTTCCTCTGTTTTCCGCGAGCCGCCAATGGCAACTTTTCTGCCGGCTAATCCTTTTCCCATTGCTCTCCCTCTTTCCGTATGAAAATGATTTTGTATTCCATTATAGCGGATAGGAATAGTAAAGAAACAGCTATTATTCTAAATGAATCAAAGACACCGCTAAACAGTATACATTTTGATAGATTTGGAAATAATGCATGGCAAGAAGATAAATAGAGGAGTGGTGCAAACAATGCTGTCTTATCAGGAAATGCTAAAAGAAGTGAATGAATTAAGCACCTCAGGAAACATTGTCCTGTTTCATGGTAACTTTCACATTTGGCTGGCCAATAACGGACTATATTATTATCGCGACACAAGCTTTGACAGTGAGCTGATTCATCTGCCGCATTGCAAAACCGGCAGGGAATCATGCTTATGCTATCTTAGCTACCCAAACAGAATCTCATTTCGTTCTCCTAGCGCTGTCTGTGATTTTGTATATTTTAATAGGATGAAAAAAAGCGCGAAAACCAAGGTTTCCCTTTAAACTCCTAAAGTCTATCTCTTAAAAAACTACATAAAATCTTAACAATTGCCTTCTTTCACATATGATATTCTGTTAAAAAAGGAGGCACTAAATGAGCGAACATATCATTGCATTTATATTAGGGGTAGTAGAAGGCTTAACCGAATTTCTGCCTGTATCATCGACCGGGCACTTGATTCTTGCAGGCCACTTGCTTGGATTCAAAGGACAAAAGGCGAATACCTTTGAAGTGATCATCCAACTGGGATCCATGCTGGCCATATTAGTTTTATTCTGGAGAAGGTACCTCTCCCTGCTGAATTTCAAAACGATCGGAAAGCCCGAGAAAAAACTGGATCTTATACATATAATATTAGGAGTGGTACCAGCTGCTTTAGCCGGTCTTTTGCTTCATGATTTTATCAAAACCAAGCTGTTCTCTCCAAGTGTGGTCGTCGTCAGCCTGGTTGCCGGAGCCATTTTAATGATTTTTGCCGAAAAAAAACACGGCAGATTCACAGCCGGAACAGTCGATGAGCTTACCTATAAACAGGCCTTGGCTATTGGCCTGTTTCAATGCCTCGCCGTCTGTCCCGGATTCTCCCGTGCAGGCTCCACCATATCAGGTGGCCTGCTTGCAGGGGCAAACCATAAAACATCAGCGGAATTTTCTTTTCTTGTCGCGCTTCCGATCATGGTCGGTGCAACAGGACTTGATTTAATCAAAAGCCTGGACTTTTTGCATGCAAGCGACATTCCCATGTTTTCAATCGGCTTTGTTACTGCATTCATTGTAGCCATGCTGGTCGCGGTCGTCTTTCTTAAATTAATCGGAAAAATCGGCCTGAGCATCTTCGCCTATTACCGGATTCTCCTGGCGATTGTCTTTGCTTTGTTTATTTTATAAATAAGTGCGGAGCAGGCTGCACGATTTTTCCTGTAAGTTGCACGATTATGCCAGAAAGCTGCACGTTTCTTCCTGTAAGTCGCATGATTATGCCAGAAAGCTGCATGATTTCAGGCACAAACCGCTTGATTCCTGAAAAACTCGTGTATGAGCGGTAATTATCTTGTTAAAAGATCTGCAGAACATAAAACTACTATTAAAAAATCGATCAATGAACCGCGTGAAGCCTTTTAAGTGCCGCCCATTTCATCAATGGGCGGTTTTTTGTTTCCTTGCAGCTCTTGGTTATAAGCGTTTTCATTGTCATTTTAGAAAATTAAGATTATTTTATAAGTAGGCTCTAGTAAAATTGCCTGCTGATTTATCCATACCCCGAACCATAGGGAGCTTTAACAGATTCATAAACTATGAAACAGCAACATTGAAACCAGATCATCATGAGGAGGAGAACAATGAAACATTCATCTGAACGTGCTGAAACGCGGCGCATTACTGGCAACATTTTCAAAGGTTCGGTCGGCAACCTGATTGAGTGGTATGACTGGTACGTTTATTCTGCTTTTGCCGTCTACTTTTCGGCAGAATTCTTTCCGAGCGGCGACCCGACAAGCCAGCTGCTGAATACTGCAGCCATTTTTGCGGTCGGCTTTTTGATGCGTCCATTAGGAAGCCTGCTGATGGGACGTTATGCCGACCGCTTTGGACGGCGCTCAGCCCTTACCCTTTCCATTACCGTCATGGCAGGCGGTTCGCTCGTCATCGCCTGCACACCAGGCTATTCTACAATAGGGATGCTTGCACCAATTATCCTTGTTCTTGCACGGCTGCTCCAGGGGCTGTCGCTTGGCGGGGAATATGGAACTTCAGCCACTTACCTTTCTGAAATGGCCTCAAATGGCAGACGGGGCTTTTACTCAAGTTTTCAATATGTCACACTTGTCGCAGGGCAGATGGTTGCACTTGGTGTCCAAATCATTCTGCAGCAAATGCTCGATGAAGCGGATATGAAATCCTGGGGCTGGAGAATTCCATTTGTCATCGGCGCATTAGGTGCACTGGCCGTATTGTGGCTGCGCCGCACAATGGATGAATCAGAACAATTTGAAAAAATGAATAGCGAAAGCAAGAAAAACGCAGGTACTGTCCGGGCGCTAATGAAGCATCCCAAGGCTGTTTTAACAGTTGCAGGCCTTACCCTTGGCGGTACTGTCGCCTTTTATACATATACCACCTATTTACAGAAATTCATGGTCAATACTTCCGGCATCAACAAGGAAACCGTCAGCTGGATCAACTTCATCGCCCTTCTGATCTTTGTCGTGCTCCAGCCGCTTGCCGGCATGCTGTCTGATAAAATTGGCAGGCGCCCGCTTCTCATCAGCTTCGGGGTGCTCGGGACTCTTTGTACGGTTCCGCTCTTTATGTTGCTTGAACATACAAAAAATCCGATAGTCGCCTTCCTGCTCATGATGGCAGGACTTTTCATTGTCACCGGCTATACATCGATTAATGCCATTGTAAAAGCCGAGCTCTTTCCGACAGAGATCCGCGCGCTTGGCGTTGGTTTCCCGTATGCCCTTACTGTTGCTATCTTTGGCGGAACCGCTGAATTCATCGCATTATGGCTGAAAAACATCGGCAAAGAGCAGATCTTCTACTTTTACGTGGCGGCCTGTGTTTTTGTCAGCTTCCTTGTTTACTGGCGAATGGGCGAGTCATCAAAGGATTCTAAAATTTAAGGCACAAAAAAGGTGATCCGGCAGCGCATGACTGCGGATCACCTTTTTCATCTATTAAATAATCTTTTTAAACTCTCTTTCTTTCCCTTGCCAATTCTGCTTAAACTTATGGTAACATACAAAATAAACCAATTTTATTATCAGGGGGATAAAGCTATGTTTTTGCATAAAATTGATGATGAACTCTCTTTAAAGTTATTGGAGCTTAAAGATGCTGAGAGGATATTTGAATTAACGAATCAATCAAGGAGCTATTTGCGCGAATGGCTCCCTTGGCTGGATTTTAATACCAAATTAGAGGATACACAGGAGTTCATTTCTTCAAGCTTGAAGAATTTTGGCAATAATACAAGCTTGAACACAGCGATTCTCTACAAAGGGGAAATTGTGGGGACAGCCGGTTTTAACAGCATCAACTGGTCCAATAAATCCGCTGCAATCGGCTACTGGCTTTCTGAAGGATATCAGGGGCATGGCATTATGACGAGAACAGCCAAGGCGCTGACTGATTATGCTATCAATGATTTAAAGTTAAACCGTGTTGAAATAAGGGCTGCCTCTGAAAATATCAAAAGCAGAAGCATTCCTGAGAGATTGGGATATGTGAACGAAGGGAGAATCAGGGAGGCTGAATGGCTGTATGACCATTTTGTAGACCATATTGTGTACGGAATGCTTGCCGGAGATTGGAAGGCTATGGAGAAGTAAGCAAAAGGACGATCTCTAACTGAGATCGTCCTTAGCTGGATTTTTATGTTCCAAAACCTTCTTGAGTTCGTCTATTCCCTCACCGTAACGGTTGCTAACGAAAATCAGCGGAATATTATATCTCGTGTAACGAAATTTCAGCTGAAGGTCCCGTTCGATACTTGCTTTTTCTTCGTCTGTTAAATCATCAGAATAGCTTCTTATCAGTACAATCGATGAAGTTCTCCTGCTTTTTTCAAGAATGCTCTCAAACATCTCTTCATCACTGCCATGAATTTTGCCTCTAACCGAAAACAAGATCACGTCAAACCTGTCAAAAGGCAGATAATCACGGTAGCTTTTTAACGGATGCGCCAGTGTATCATAGCCGGGAGTATCAATATATAGGCTTCCATTATAGTCATACAATAGATTTGCCTGAGGATCAAGGCTCCAATCTGTTGCATCTGTCCCCTGTCCGATAACCGGCTTCGGAGTGCATTGGCCATTTGTCAGCTTCAAAAGCAGCGAAGATTTTCCGGCGCCCGGCTGCCCGATAATGGCGATTGTCTTTTTTTCTGATCTATCAAGAACGTGATCTAAACGGGAAAAGTTCTCTTCCAGCACAGATTTCCTTATATTTGGCTTATGTGAGGAAGCGGAATAATCCCCCGACTTCCTTAATCTCTTAAACGGATTGATCATCATACCTCAGGTCAATTCCTTCTTCAGTACCTCAGCAGCAAGCTCGTGGCAGTCGTTCAGGAAGTGGTTTCCTGCTGTATATGTCATAGCATAGCCTGCTGATGCCGCGGCAATTTGTCCCACGATAGGCACAAACTTTGCCGTGCTTTTCATGGCTGTCTTGGCCGCAAACCGTTTCAAAAGCAGGGCCACGCCTTCTCTTGTTGCATAATCCAAAACCTTCTTGGCCAGCGGAAGCATGGCTCCCTCGAGCTTGGAAATTTTTTCGTCATTTAATCCATATGATTTTCGGATATCCGAAAATAACTTCAGCATCACGGAAAAGTCCACACTCACATCCACACCAGGGATTGGATTAATTCCATTCGCAGCGGCAATTGCTGCATAACGCACGACAAGCTTTTTACATTCCTCTTTCTTTGCCTCAAGATGATCCATTGTATATGCTTTGGCATATCGCGTATACTTTTCCCTTTGGGCAGGCTTAAGGGATTGTGTAATGGCTTCCTGCAGAACATCAAAGCCTGTAGCATTCCTGCAGCTTGTAAAATAGACCTTTTCTTTAGACCCTACCTGCTTTTCAACATCATCCCTGATATTCTGTTCCAACTCTTCAAGGGTTTTTCCGTCTTCCCATAATTGGTCTGCCATATTGCGGACAAATAAACAAACCCTGCCCTCTTCTTTTAATTCCTTGAAAAAAGCCGTGTCTGCATCATGGAACTTGCCGGAAAACACACACAAAAACAAATCAAAGTCCTTGGGATCGAATCTGCTCATCCACTCATTGGGAGGAAACTTGGATGTTCCGTATCCAGGGAGATCGACAAGGAGCAATCCTTCATAAGGAATAAAATCCGCATCCACCGTCACATCTGTGCTGGCTCCGGTTTTAGCGACCTGCTCCCCGAACAGCTTATTGATAATGGATGATTTCCCTGCACCCGGCTGCCCAAACAGCGCAATCTTTAAAGGCACTTCATCTTCCTTTTCTATTTGTTGCTTAATTTTCTCAATATCATCATAAATACTCATATTTTCACCCCGCAGCTATATGTACCCAGTATTTTACTATAACAACCCAAAAAATACTCCGAAAGTGCTTTTGAGGCTAAGCTAAAGTTTATTCCTAAAAAAAATAGCCGCCCCCTGTCACTCATCGCTTTATAGGATTTTTATATATTAGGTGATTATTAACACTGTCTCGTAAAAAAACTGGCGGATTTCACATCCTCCAGTTTTCCCATTTAGTATTAGCCAGCTATCTTTTTATAATATCCTTTTCCTGAAGGTATCCGTCTTTAATAACTGTATCTTTTATATTATTTTTTGTAACAGCAATCGGATCCAGCAGAATAGAAGGGACCTTAATTTTCCCGTTGTCGATGCTTGTCCCTGTAGGAATCTGTTTCTTTTCCCCTGCTTTCACTGCCACTTCAGCAGATTTTTTTGCAAGAAGGGAAATTGGTTTATATACCGTCATGGTCTGTTTTCCGGAATATACTCTTCTTATCGCTTCCAATTCGGCATCCTGTCCTGTAACCGGGACTTTCCCTGTTAGCCCCGCTCCGGTAAGGGCATGAATGACGCCGCCCGCAAGCCCATCATTGGCGGCAATTACAGCATCTATTTTATTCCCGGTCTGCTTTAAGGCTGCTCTCATATTTTCTTCTGCTTTATCCGGATTCCATTCCTCTGTGTACTGATCATACACAAACTTCACTTTTCCGCTTTTAATAAAAGGCTGCAGGGTATTCATCGTCCCCTGCCTGAAAAGGATTGCGTTATTATCTGTCTTAGATCCGCCTATATAAGCAAATTGTCCGGATTTCTTCTCTTTTAACACCTGTTCAGCTTGGAGCTCTCCTACCTTTACATTATCAAACGAGACGTAATAATCCACATCTGCGTTTTTAATCAATCGGTCATAAGAGACAACCTTCACATCTGCTTTATGAGCGATTTTCACAATTTTTGCTGCAGCATCTGCGTCATAGGGAACAACAACTAAAACATCTGCACCTTCAGCAATAAGAAGTTCAGCCTGGCTGATCTGTACATTACTGTTGCCGTTTGCTGCAAGTGTTTTAACCTCTGCACCTAATTTCTTAACCTGCTCTTCGAATAGTTTTTTATCTTTGTACCACCTTTCATCTTGAAGAGTATCTAGCATAAAGCCCACATATATCTTATCCTTATCAGCAATTAGCTTTGTTTTGCCTAACGTTTTATTTTCCATCCCAGATTTGGAGCATGCAGTTCCTGCTAGGATAAAAAAAACAGCGATTAAACCAATCAATAATTTTCTGTATATATTCACCGAATTTACCTCTTTGTCATTAAATTTTAAATTGATGAATCAATTCGCCCATCCGCTGGACCATTAACCGCAAATCCTCAGCACTTTCGGAAATGGTCTCTATAGAATGGTTTTGCTGAAGTGCCGCAGCAGATACTTCCTCAGTTCCCGCTGCTGATTCTTCTATAATTGCGGCTATATTTACAACAGAAGCATTGATTTGCTCCCCTGCTTTATAAAAGTACTCAAAGGCTTCAGTAATATTTACTACATTGCTGTTCATTTGTTCCATTTTTCCCTTAATCTCTGTAAAACTGTTATCTGTCATTTTAATTTGTTCCGATCCTTTGCCAACTTCAGTAAAGCCAACATTCAATTCTTCCTTCATAACACCAGATTCTTTGCTGATATTGGCAACAATTCCTGTTATGTTAGCAACAGATTGCCCTACTTCTTCTGCCAACTTTCTGACCTCATTAGCTACAACCGCAAAACCTTTCCCTGCTTCACCAGCACGCGCGGCTTCAATTGAAGCATTCAAAGACAAAAGATTTGTTTGATCAGCAATTGATTTAATGACATTAATTAATTCTGTAATCGATCCGATTCGTTTATCGAAGCTATCTACTTTATCAACAACATTCTTGACTACTTTGTTAATAATGTTCATTTGCTTTAATGATTCTTCCATTTGCCTGCTGCCTGCTGCCAATACGTGCTGAGTTTCTTGCGAATAGCTAGATAATCTGCTGCTGTACTGCTTTGCCTCAAGCAATCTATCTTGAAAAGCTTTCGTGCTTTGAGAAATGGAAGAAGACTCATTAGCCTGGCTGCTCGCCCCTAGCGCAAGCTCTTCCATTGTAAGCGCAATTTGTTCACTTCCGAGCTTTACTTCTTTTGATGACTCCGCAAGAGAATCACTGTATTTATCTACGTTTCCTGCAACATCGGAAACTTCTACTATCATTTGCCGGAGGCTTTCTCCCATATGATTAATAGAACGGGAAAGCTTTCCGATTTCATCTTTCCCTTCATACTTCAATTCAGAAAAATTAAGATTTCCTTCAGCAATTTCAGAACTTACAGCCACTACATGGCTAAGCTCTTTCTTAATTTTCCGGCTGATATAAATGAGCAGCAAAAAAGAAACGGTGATGGAAGCGATTCCAGAAATAAGAAGCATTGAAGTCGTCATTCCAATATCATTCATCGCACCAGACATTGTTCGATAATTGGAGTCACTCGCTGCCTCCTTCAGCTGCCCTGCAACTTGATCAGTATCTGTTTTCAGTTTGCTGACAGCCTGCTGTAAATCCTTGAAATCATTTGATTTAAATTCCTTGACCCTAGGAACCATTGTGCTGAAAAAGTACTGGTCTAATTCATTATTATTTTTGATGATTTGATTGAACAAAGAAATCTGCTCTTTATCATTCAGCTTCTGCTGCAGATTTTTTGCCACACTAACAAATTTTTTACTGTCATCTAAGTATTCCTCTAAAAGCTTTTCATCTGTTAAAATCAGATATTGCGGAATTTGTATGTACTTTTTCTCAAAAAGCGTTACAAGTTCGGCTGAATAGATAGCGACATCATTTTTCTGCTGTGACGTTCCCATCGCATCCTTTGTTTTCTGCAGCAATAAGAATGTAAAAACAATACTGCCAATAAAGGTTAACGCCACTAACGCAAAAACTATAAAATATTTCGCCCCAATGTTTATGTTGCGTAAAAACAAATTCATATACCCCCTATGCCTAGAAAAATTCTTTCCATCATTCTTTTTTCTTATATCGACAGAGAGCGCGGTTTGGTAAAGAGAAAAAAGTAAGATTGGAATAGAAAATAAATATTGTTATGTTTTAACTTTTTCAGATCTATATATAGTTTATGGATTACCGGCCCATAATTTTTATACTGATTTTGGTATCTTAATAAATTAATCGGTGGATGATTCAAAAAATCACATCTATAAAAGATAGATGTTTGAGGCGTTTTTTTATAGTTACTAGCTCATCTGCATAAAGTAGTTATTATGAAAAGAGCCAATAAATATGGTGCCGCAAAAGAAAAAAACCCTTTTTCCACAAATAACCTTTGGAAAAGGGGTTTGTCTTCATTCTATATTATAAAAGATAGGATGTTTTCTCTGAAAATGCAGGTGAAATATCACCGCTATTGAAAACTTACAAATTTATACCGCTTTTCCGCTGTCACTGTCTGCGGCCTCAGTGAATAGAATGCCGAGCTCATGGTGTTCTCCCTCATAGAGGGCTTTTTGAGCAAAGCGGATTTCTCCATTATTGCCGATAACCTCAAGCTTGCAGTAGGCACGGTTTTTTTGAAGTGCTGCATAAAACTCCAGTTCGTTTCCGGCTGTCACACCATTCACTTTGCTGATGATTTCTCCCATTTCAAGTCCCATTTTATCAGCTGGAGTACCTGGTATAACACCCAGGATCCGGACACCAAGCTTGCTCGGGGAAAAGTAAAATGACCTCTTCGCATCTGAAGTTTTTACGAGGTAGGAAATCAGCTCCCGGCCAAGCATCGCCAGCACAACTGAAATGATAGACAAATTCGGGTACCATGTGCTCCCGGCTGCAATCAGTGTGACAATCACTCCCAAGAGCACAACCTGCCTACCGTGAGCCTTGATGGCCATGTATGGGAGCATACCTCGGACTTTTTGCGAAAAGCCGAGCAGAAATGGAAGCACAATCGGCATAATGTGTGCTGAGCCGATGGAAAAAACGGGATACCAGTCAAAGGTTGCCGGCAGGTTCCCTCCTGGAATAAGGACAAACATCGGAATCAGCCAGACTCTGCGTGATACATATACACCAACTGTCTGCCCGCGCTTCGAGACTGCCCGTTTGGGAGAAGGCCGTCTAATGGCACTCCTTCCAATTAAAAATCCTTCACTTATTAAAAGGAGGCCCAGCAGCACAGCAAGAGACGGATATTTCGACTGGCCCATTGCGGAAAATGCTTCATGAAAATAAGGAACCGAAACATTTTGGTCGTAGATAAAAAACAGGCCTAAAAATGCCAGACCAATGCTGTATGCAGGCGAAAGCAGCCTGAACTTTGTCGTTGCCGCGAGCACGATGGTAATGAAAGCAATCAATATTACGGATGCCTCCGGGATGACAATACCGCATCCCAGGGCAACAAGGGACAATATCAATCCCCATACTATTCCCTGCGGAAAAAGATAGCGCAATTCCTGTGACACATCAAAAATGCGGACATGAAAATCCTTTCTCTCTCTTTTCACACGGAGATATCCTGTTAATAGACTCACTAAAACAGCAATATATAAAACAGGATGCTGAAAGATTTTCACTATTCCCTGCAAGCATGCTATAAGCCAATCTTCCCTCAATTCCTCTTCACCATCCTTCTCAATCTTAATCACGATGCATGTACACATGGCTATGTTCTATTTTAACAAAATGCCGGTATCCTGCCTATTCGGAATATATGTACTGCCTTCTTCTTTCGATTTCCGCTCCAGGATGCTCGCTTTCCCCGGGGCGGGCGGTGAGCCTCCTCGTCTTCGCATGCGGGGTCTCACCTTCCCGCAAATCCCGCAGGAGTCTCGCACCTTATGCTCCAATCAACCCGATTTACCAATGGGACCGCCTCACAGCACTCATAAAAAAAACAATCTTCAAGAAAAGAGCCTTTATAAAAGCAATTTGAGGATTTCGCTGATTTGTGCTATATTTATAAATGTTACTTTAGTGCTTAAAAGCGTTTAAGCGTAAATTCATGCAATCATTTGAGATTGTTTACTATTTTGAGAGAAAGGTTGTCACATCATGAAGAAGCATGAGCAAGTGTTAAATAGAGGCCTATTATCGAGGCATGTGCAGTTAATAGCATTGGCAGGTATGATTGGCACAGGGATTTTCAAAGGCAGTTCAGATACATTGAATCTTGCAGGACCCAGCGTCATCATCGCATATTTAATCGGGGGGCTTCTGCTGTTTATCGTTATGGCAGCTCTCGGGGAGATGGCGATGGTTTTTCCGGATATGAATGTACAGAAATTGATTCATCATGCGTTCGGATCTCAAGTATCCTTTATCGCTGGCTGGCTGTACTGGATTAACTGGATCATCGTTACTATTGTTGAATTATTGGCAGCCGGCTCTTTTTTACAGTATTGGTTCCCGTCTCTGCCGCTGTGGCTGCTCGCCCTGGTATGCGGAGCTTTGATTATCGGGATCAATTTGACTTCAGTCAAAAATTACGGTGAATTTGAATTTTGGTTTGCCGGCATCAAAATTATCGCACTAATTGCTTTTATCATATTAGGAGCATGCATCTTATTCGGATTATTTCCAGGCTCGCCTGATCATCCTTTTACCAACTATACCGCACATGGAGGTTTCTTCCCCCACGGTGCAAACGGAATTCTCAGTGCCTTCTTAGTGGTTGTATTTTCTTACGGGGGAGCAGAACTGATTGGTGTGGCTGTGACGGAAACAAAAGATGCACATCGTGTCCTGCCAAAGATTATCAAAGGAACCGTGTGGAGAGTCATCCTCTTTTACGTGCTGCCTATTTTGATCATTTGCGGAATTATGCCTTGGGATAAGGTATCCTCTGCCGGTTCTCCTTTTGTGCAGGTATTCAGCACATCCGGGCTTCCGGGAGCTGCAGGCATCATGAATTTCGTATTGCTGACAGCTGTTCTTTCTGCTGCCAATTCAGGGATATACGCGACATCAAGAACATTATTCTCCATGTCACAAACTGGGGAAGCACCGCGGTTCCTTTCTCGGACAACAAAAAGCTCTGTACCGGTTTTCGGAATTTCTCTGACAGGTCTATTCATTGGAGCAGGCGTATTTCTTGCATACCTCGCACCAGAACAAATAATAAGCTATATGATGACCATTCCTGGCTTTACGGTCCTTTTATTGTGGATCGCCATACTTGCTGCACAGCTGAAGCTCCGCAGCGAGTATCCGGAGAAGCCGTCATTTAAGGTTTTGTGGCATCCGCTGCCATCCATATTCGCGATTCTTTCTCTTTCCTTCATTTTCTGCTCATTCATTCTGAGCAGCCAGAATGCAGTTGGAACCTTTGTATGCCTGATTATCCTGTTTATCCTGACATTTGCATCCTTTATCATAAAACAAAGGAATAGAGCATAACAAACCCAAGGCCCGGGAGCATGTTCCCGGGCCTTATTTCTATTCAGCTACATACTTCAGTGCCGTCTGCAGCTGGATATCATTGTTTTCATTCTTGATTTTTTCGATAATGCCAGCTTCCATATGGGCAGCGGTCTTCTTATCCAGCTCTCCTGTCGCCTCTATACCTTCATGCTGCTGAAAAGCCTTAACGGCAATTTCCGTTTTTTCGTCAAAATAGCCATCCTCCCGTCCCGGTTCGAACCCCAAACCGCGTAGAATTCTCTGGGCATGGCCAACTTGTTCATCATTGCTGTCCAATTTAAGCGGCTGCTCGATATTAAGCGGCTGTGAATTGAAATACTGGGGCTGATGGACCTCAATCGTCGGCTCGATGCCTTTTTTATGGATCCAGTGTCCCTCAGGAGTCAGCCATTTGAATAAAGTAAGCTTGATATTGCTGCCATCCCCCATGGGTACAGGCTGTTGGACGGTCCCTTTCCCGAATGTTTTTTCTCCGATCAGTGCATATCCGCCAGCTTCCTCCATTGCTCCTGCCAGGATTTCAGCTGCAGAAGCACTTCCTTTATCCGTTAAAACTGCAATCGGATAATTTTTTTCTTCCTTCAGCTTTGTGTAATAAGACTGTGTTTCCCCGTCACGCTGCTCGATTTGAAGATACGCTTTATCCTTCGGAATGAATTCCCCGAGGATGCTTTCCACACTTGTCAAAAGCCCTCCTGGATTACCGCGTACATCAATGACAAGACCCTCTATTTTTTTCTTTTCCATTGCCCCCAGCTGCTTCTTGAAATCCTCGGACGTATGTTCAGAGAAAGAAGACAGCTCAATATACCCGATTTTCTCTCCGTGTACCTTTTTTATAGAGGAAAACACCGTCTCAAGCGGAATTTCATCACGGACAATATCCATTGTAAGAGGTCGGGATATGCCAGCCCTCTTTATCTCGAGGCTAACACTGGTTCCCTTTTTGCCGCGTATAAGGAGACGTGTTTTATATAAATCCATATCTTCCACACTTTTTCCATCCACCTTTAAAAGCTGATCCTTCGGTTTAAGGCCAGCCTTCTCTGCAGGAGAATCTTTATAAGGAGAGACAATGACAATATGTCCGTCCTCCATGCCGATTTCTGTTCCAATACCTTCGAACGTGCTATCCAGCGCTTCATTGAACTGCTTGGCCGTTTCCTTGTCCATATAAACAGAATAAGGATCCTTCAGGGAAGACAGCATTCCAGTAATGGCACCTTCTATCAGCTGCTTATTGCCGACCTTTTCTACGTATTGGCTTTGAATCAGCTCATATGCCTGCTCAAGCTTTGTCCACTCTTCGGTTTTCCCAAAACCCGACCGGTCACGCGCTTCATTCGTATTGATCCCATTGGTTCCGCTGTAATCCTGCTGATTCCCAAACTTCGAACTCGCCAGATAACCCCCGCCGGCCCCAGCAGATAACGAAACGGCAATCGCCAGAGGAAGAGCCCATTTTTTAGCCATAATAATCCCCTTTTCAATCAATGGGGTCAGACCCCACATCTAGTGTAATTCACTATATGAAAAGCCTGTCCAGAATATGAATAAAAGTGCGCAAGCGCCTCGAAAGCCTCGACCAGCATAAGACGCGTAAGAATAAGAAGGCGCTCTTTGCCTTCTTTTCTTGCGTGGCTTATGACCTCGAGAGGCTAGGCGCTGAAGCTGGATTACATAAAGTGCGGAAGCGCCTTGTTTAAATGAACAAAGACAAGTACGCTGAGTCCTACAATTTTTTAAGATAAGGCTCTGTTAAAGTTTAATATTGATATTACTTATAAAAATGGAAGTTCCCAATTTGTGAAAGTTCCATTTTTATAATATTTGCTTGTTTAAGTGTAATTGTTCACAAACTTATTAATTAAATAGTTACATCTATTTTTTTTCAATCGCCATACGCAAGTTCGAGATAACTCCAATAAGCAATACTAACGAACAAACCATTTTTTCAAAAGGTGTTCCAAACAATTGTTGTATAAATCCAAAAGACCAAAGTACAACAAAAAACCAACTTATAACGGTTATTCCTCTTTTGTATTTATATAGTTTAATTCTACCAACAATCAACGTAAAAACTACTCCAATAATAGAAATAACGATATTTATAACAGATATTGGCAGCTGTTCAGCGAATGATTCAGACCTTCCACCATTAACCCATGTGAATGGAATACTTTTGCTTATAATAAGAAAGTGGATTAAGATAGTCAAAGTGTAAAAAATAATTCCCATAAATACAGCAGTTTTCATATTAATTTTCCTGAGTTTTTCTAAAATAAAATCACCTCATTTTTCTTCCTGTTTCAATTTTATTAATCCAGTAATATACTATTCCTATTTCTCTTACCATCTGACAGGTAACTGAAAGTAAGATTTCGAAGCGTTATCAAAAATCACCATTATTCTTAAACAGAGCAAAAACTTCGGCTAGGTATTCTTGTGGAACTAAACTGCCCGTGTTGAACAAGCAGTAACATTTATATCGTGAATTTAGATAACCTAATTGTATCATTTTTTACCATATTTTGTATTAAATTCCCTTTAATCATCAAGTCATTCATATTAATAGGATTCCTTTGATGTTGAATGGATTCTAACACCTGAAACCAAGCAAGGTAATTATTCAGATATTTAGTTGCAACTCCATTAAAACGTTGTATCCACCCTTTACGCCTTCGGTGATAATTGTTAACGTTCTGGATATGGTATAGACCCTTTGTGCGAACCTTACCATCAGACTTGAATTGATAAATATCCATCCCTTTTTCAGCAGTATATGTTTTAAAGGAACGCAAGAATCGGTGCATAAAACATTTTCATTTGAAAGTTTATGTCCGATAGCCTTGTCTAACTGCTCTTTTGTTAATCGACCCATTCCCAATGTTTGCGAAAAAGTCATCTTTTCATGGTCTCTTGCGACTAAGACACAAACTTGTTCGTTGCTTATGTCCCGTTTCTTAGCAGAACCTCCACGTTAGCGGGGTTTTCTGTCTTTTATCTTTCTTTGTCCTTTTTCTGAGTATAGAAAATAGGTCTCGTCCATTTCAACGATACCTTCAAAATTAGATATTTCCATTTGTTTTAATGATGATAAGAGTTTGGGCCTCCAGTAAAACAATGTAATGTGAGTAACATTACCAACTAATTCAGCAGATTTACGCAGAGAATATCCCTCTATCATACATTCGATGAATTTAATCCATTGATTGAGATGGCGTGTTCGATATAGAGCAGTATTTGTTAGGTCAGTAAATGTCTTTTTACACGCTTTACAGCGATAACGTTGCTTTCCTACTTCATCGCCATCAACAATCGTGAGTATGTGCCATACCGAACGATATGTTCTGATTCACAGTCAGGACAATGATAACCGCTCTTATTTTTGCGTTCAGCTATTTCTTGCAGAACAGTTCCTGTCGAAGAAGATGCAGTAAGTGCATCAATTAAATACTCTCGTAGTCGTTGTTTTTCAGCTGGATATAGTTTTTGAATGGCTTTAAGAATATCAATTGCTCTCACGTTCATCACCAACTTTTATATAGTTAACCCCATTATTGAACATAAGTTTCCGTAAATCGAATTATCAACAACAGACTTTAACAGATCCTTAAATAAAAACAAAAAAACAGCCTGGCACTTGGCCAGACCGTGATGTTTACTTGATATTGGCTTTTTGCCCAATCAGGATTTCCTGAATGGTTTCAGCCGCTTCTTCTGCATTTTTTACGGAGATGGTGATTCTGCGCTCTTCTGGAAACTGCTTTGCTGTATGCTCATAGCGCGGATCATAGTAGAATTCCAGCAGCAGCCTTACAGCAGATGCATAATCCTCCGCTTCGAGATTAGCCGCAATTTCAGCAGCAACCGGAGTGTGAATCCGGTTCCTGATTTTCTCGTAGGCCTCTATGCAGTCTTCTTTATGCTCCCAAGGCTTGTAATCATCAAGGATATGACGGACTCTTTCTTCCATTGGCATATCGATGAAAATCTGCATTCCCTGCTCTTTCTTTTCAATAAAAAATGGAGGAAGCACCACTTTGCCGATTCTCTTGCTTTCCGCTTCAAATAATACATACGGTGAATCTTTGTAGGCCATCAGGTCCTGAAGCAAAAGAGATTCAAAGGTTTTTTGATTATTGGGGCGCAAACCAATCTGCCCGAAAATCGAGCCTCTGTGGCTGGCCATTCCTTCAAGGTCCAGCACCGGAAATCCTTTTTCCCGGAGCTGCTGGAGGATAAGGGTTTTCCCTGAACCTGTATAGCCATTCAGCACGTATGCCTCCGGCTTGAAGTCGATATGTTCAAGGTTTTCCACGACCCATTTGCGGTACGCCCTGACACCGCCCTGCAGACGGTATGTCCGGATGCCCATGAGGTCGAGGACAGTGGCAGAGGTTTTGCTGCGCATTCCTCCGCGCCAGCAAAAGACTGCCTTATTCGCATCTATTTGCTGAAACTCCCTGATAAATTCAGGCAGCTTAGCGGACACAATTTCAAGTCCGCGCTTTTTTGCCGATTCTGTGCTGTCCTGTTTATAAATGGTGCCGATTTCTGCTCTTTCCGCATCATTAAACAGCGGGATATTCAAACTTCCGGGTATGGTAGAATCTCTATATTCAGAAGGAGACCGTACATCCACAAGCATCAATTCTTTTTTTTCCTGCAGCTTCAACAACTCATCTACAGTAATATCCTGGAACAAATTATTCTCCGCCTTTCACTGCTTCTACTTATATAACTGTTATATGTCCCGGATTTTCTTCAGTAACTTCACCGATGATTGCCGCTTCAACACCCGCAGACTTCAATTCCCCAAACAGTGCTTCTGCTTCTTCACCTGAAACCGAAATCAGCAGGCCTCCTGAAGTAACAGCATCACACAAAATCAATTGATCAATGTCATCCATTGCTTCAGGGAATGTCACAGAACCCTCCAGGTGTGCAAAATTGTTTCTTGTTCCGCCCGGGATCACACCTTTTTCAGCAAGCTCTCTCGCACGCTCAAGTACTGGTACCTGATCGCTGAAAATACGGAGTCCGGCACTGCTTCCTTTTGCCATTTCAGATGAATGTCCAAGCAGGCCAAATCCAGTCACGTCGGTACAGGCATGAACATCATACGATTCCATGGTTTCAGCCGCTGTTTTATTCAGTGTAGCCATAACTGCAGTTACCCGTTCAATTTCTTCATCAGAAAGCAGGCCTTTTTTAATGGAAGATGTCAGGATGCCGACTCCAATTGGCTTAGTCAGGATCAGCTTGTCGCCAGGCTTTGCTCCAGTATTCGCACGGATTTTATCCGGATGTACGAGACCTGTAACCGCAAGTCCGAATTTCGGCTCTTTATCTTCAATCGAGTGTCCGCCCACGAGTGTTGCTCCTGCTTCCTTCAGCTTATCAGCAGCACCGCGCAAGATATCTGCCAAAATCTCCTTTTCAAGTACAGCAATTGGAAATGCCACGATATTAAGGGCAGTCAGCGGTTTGCCTCCCATGGCATAAATATCACTGATGGCATTCGCTGCAGCTACCTGTCCGAATGAATAAGGATCATCTACGATTGGCGTAAAGAAATCAAGCGTTTGAACAAGAGCCATTTCATCGTTAAGGCGGTAAACTCCTGCATCATCGCTCGTATCCAATCCTACAAGAAGGTTAGGATCCGGGGCAGCCGGCGGAAGCATGCGGATAACTTGTGCTAAGTCTGCCGGCCCGATTTTACAGCCGCATCCCCCTTTTGTTGATAATGAAGTAAGTTTTATTGATTGTGTCATAAGACATCTACCTTTCTATTATGAAGACTGTTTACTTCTTATTATAAAACACATTCCGAAAAATTTCATAAAGCAGAACTTTCGTCAGCAGGGATTGCATTAGTCCGGGGGTAAAAAACCCCCCTCCAGCAAACATTATTTCCTGTGGTCCAGCTGATATCCATTATTTCTTCAGGCTGAAATATCTATACAGATTTCCTCTTTGTGCTATAATTAAAAATTGGATTTATACTAAAAGGAGGCAACTCATGGCTCACGCATCAAATCACTCGGTTCAACAGGAATCTATGAGCGGCAAAAAAGCTGCTATATTCCTTGTTATCTTTCTAATAATCGCTGCTGCCGGTCTATCGTATGTAAAATGGTGGCCTTATTACCAGAAAACATTTCTGGCTGCCGCCACTCATTCCATCGGCCCATCCATACTGGGGGAACATGCTTCATCCACTCCATCATGGCATGCTGCCTGGAGTTATGCTGTAACCTATTTCAATTCTGTCTGGAAGGCTGCTGTACTTGGAATCCTGCTGGGGTCTCTTATTCAGGTTCTGCTGCCTGCGCACTGGCTTCTTAAGGTACTTGGCAAAACATCCTTTGGAAGCACAGCAATTGCTGGTCTGGCTGCCGTTCCAGGAATGATGTGCACATGCTGCGCCGCTCCGATGGCTGTCGGCCTGCGGAAGAAAAATGTATCAGTGGGGGCAAGTCTTGCATTTTGGCTGGGCAATCCCACAATCAATCCTGCTACACTAATTTTCATGACCTTCGTTCTATCATGGAAATTCACGCTGATCCGCCTGTTTTTCGGGCTGATTCTGACATTCGGTGTCAGCTACCTTGCAAACCGTTTTGCTAAAGATACAAAGCCTCTGGATATGGAACAAGTAATCTCCCATACCGAGGAAAACCAGCCAACAGGCTCATTCTTTACACGCTGGGCCAAGGCTTTAGGGACTATGCTGCTTTATATTGTGCCTGCATATATCCTGTCTGTACTGCTGCTTGGATTTGTCAGTGTCTGGCTGTTCCCTAACCTGAGCGGTGCAGCTGCTGTAGGAATTCTGGCAGTCATAGGCTTTGCGATCACAGGCATGCTGTTCGTCATTCCAACAGCTGCTGAAATTCCGATCATCCAAACATTGATGTCATTCGGGCTTGGCGGCGGACCTGCTGCTGCATTGCTTGTCACATTGCCTGCAATTAGCCTGCCATCACTATTGATCGTCGGAAGATCTTTTCCAAAGAAAGTACTTCTGTTTGTCGTTTCGTCCGTTGTCGTTCTAGGCATATTGAGCGGACTCGCCGGCATGTTAATTCTATAACTATTAAAAAGCAGTTCCTTTAACGGAGCTGCTTTTTTTTGCGCCAAAAATGCTGCTCAATCTCCAATCCGACAGCCTTCATTTACCAATTCGCTCTAATGAGAGGCTATCTGGCTCTAATCACCAGAGATTTCGCTCGAATCAAGGAAGAATTGGCTCTAATCAAAGCGAATTTGAAACTATTATCCATTTAACTGGAAATTAAAGATGAGAATTAAGGCATATAGCAGTATTTCAAAAGGAAAACTGCCCGATTTTTCAAAAAAAAGAGTAATTTTCAATCTTCTGTAGTGGAATTATATGTAAAATGAGAATACGAAGTTTAAAACCATTCCTTTTCGTTCTTTTTAAACAATTTTTTAACCGCAGGCGAAGCAGAGGTGGCTTATCACTCGCTCCGCGGAAAACGAGCATCCTGGAGCGGAAATCAATACCTTGTACAATAGCAAACTATAAAAATGAAATCGGAGAGAATTCTATGAATGTAAACGTGGCTGATGTAATTTCAAATATTCAGAGGAAAAATGATTTCTCAGGCACCGTATTAGTTAAAGATGAGGATTTGGTGTTAGATGCATCCTTTGGTTACGCTAACCGTTCTGAACAGCGAAAAAACAATTCATCAACCCGCTTTGGAATAGCATCGGGATGCAAACTCTTTACTGCTATTGCCATATGTCAGCTCGCAGAAAAAGGTAAAGTTTCTTTTGATTCAAAATTAAGCGATTGTCTGGATATTGATTTTCCGTACTTTGACAAAGATGTAACTGTCCATCATTTGCTGACACATACTTCAGGAATACCTGATTACTTTGATGAAGAAGTTATGACAGACTACGAGGAACTTTGGATTACATATCCTATGTATCAATTAAGGAGGTTAAAAGATTTCCTTCCATTATTTCAAAACGAGCGGATGAAATTTCAAGCAGGACAATCTTTTCACTACAACAATGCGGGTTATATTTTATTGGGGCTTATTGTTGAACAGGCAACAAAGCTTGAGTTCTCTGAATATGTCCAAGACTATATTTTCAAAAAAGCTAACATGACGGACTCGGGATATTTTACATTCGACTCACTCCCTCCAAATACAGCATTAGGATATATCGATCACCCTGATGGTACTTGGAAGACAAATATTTATTCCTTACCTGTCAAAGGCGGGGCTGATGGCGGAGCATTTGTAACTACAGCAGACATGGAGAAGCTGTGGGAGGGGCTTTTTACCTTTCAGCTTTTAAGTGAAGAGTACACAAGCACATTAATAAAAGCTCATATTCAAGTCAATGAAAGTGACTTCTATGGTTATGGTATATGGATTAAGAAAACGGATAATCATGTACTAAAATACCATGTAATGGGGTACGACCCTGGAGTAAGCTTCCATTCTGCTTATTATCCTGAAACTTCTGCAAAAGTCGTAGTCTGCTCCAACAAGTCGGGGGGAGCTTTTGAGATGATGACTGGAATCGAAGCAGAATTAAAAATAGGCCCGAAAAATCCAAACAAAAAACCCTGAAAGGCCAATTGACAGGCTTTTCAGGGTTTCATTGTATCTTACATATTCAAGTAGTTTAATGGATTGACTGCATTTGTTTTTCCAACATTCCAAGGTCCGATGTGAAGTTCAAAGTGCAAATGCTGCCCTGTTGAGTGTCCTGTGTTGCCCATGATGCCGACTTGCTGTCCTTTTGCAACAACTTGTCCATTGCCGACATTTCTTGAGCGAAGATGCGCATAAACCGTTGTATACACCTGGCCATTGATAGAGTGGGAGATCATGACACAGTTTCCGTATGTGCTTGATAGATATGACCGGATTACTACGCCGTCAGCTGCAGCTACTACCGGATTTGTGCCTGGTGCTGCAATATCGATTCCCGCATGGAACTTGTTCCAGCGTGATCCAAGCTGTGAGGTAACGACACCAGCGCTAGGGCGGGTGAACATACCAGATGAAACAGCCGGTGCATCATGATGCTCGCTCTCACTTGGAGCTGGAGCTGGAGCTGGAGCAGGTGCTGGTGCCGGGCTGGAGCTATGGCTTGAACTGCTTCTTTTCGCATGATGAGAAGCTGCTGCCGCTGCCGCTGCTTTCTTTGCTTCCTCTGCACGTTTTGCCGCTTCTTCAGCTGCACGCTTCCTTGCTGCAGCAAGCTCTGCCTGTCGGGTCTTTTCAAGCTCAATTGCTTTTTTAATAGCTGACTCCTGGGCTGCAAGAGTTTCTGATTCTTCCTTCAAGCCCATTCTTTCTTCGTCAGTATCTCTTTCTTTCTTCTTCAATTGTGCCATCAGCACAGTTTTTTGTTTTTTCTGCACGATCAAGTTTGATTGCATATTTTTAAGATCTGCCAGCATTCCTTCAAGATCTGCCAATTTCTTTTCTACAGACTTCTGTTTGTCCTCGAGATCTTTTTTATCCTGTTCATTTTGCTTAAGGATTTCCTGGTCAGCATCTACAATTGTAGCAACCGCATTAACACGGCCCACAAAATCGCTGAAGCTTGATGAGCCAAGAATTACTTCAAGATAGCTGACATCGCCGCCGCTTTCCTGGAAGGATACAGCACGTTCTTTTAATACTTGATTTCTTTGTTTAATTCTTTCTTTTAAAACAGCAATCTCTTTTTTTAGCTTTTCAATATCTGCCTTAGTAGAAGCGATTTGACTATTTTTCTCATCAATTTTTTTGACGGAATCATCAATGGCTGCTTCGAGGCGGGAAAGCTGCTGATCTACAGTTTCCTGTTTATCTTGAAGCTGGTTGATTTTCTTCTCCGCATTATGTATGCCAGATTGTACCCCTGCACGCTTATCTTGTATGTCCTGCTGCTTCTGCTTCATATCCGAAATCGATTCCGCATGTACGTTCGGAAGTGCAAACACACTGCCAAGTCCAAGCATGATCGTCGTATTAAGCGCGATAAATTTCTTTTTCAATTCCCAAGTTCCCCTTTCTTTCCCCTTCAGATGTGATACCATCTGCTATTTTTATAAGCAAGGCTTCTCTCTAATGGACCTTAAAAGAGAGGCGCAAAGCCCTTCAGGCTTTGCAGACCATCTATACTTTCAGGAATTTCCTTACAGACATGACGCTTCCCCATATGCCGATCAATGCTCCCAGAACAATCAGGATAGCAGAGATTTGATATATGAAAGGATTCATCTGCAGCAAATCCACAAATTTTATCGTAAGCCTTGGTTTCATATAATCGTATAAGTAGTGATAGGAAACTCCGATGAGCACAATCGGCACCAAAGCGCCTAAAATGCCAAGCCATAATCCTTCAAGGAAGAATGGCCATCTGATGAAGGTGTTTGTTGCCCCTACCAGTCTCATAATCTCGATTTCTTTTCTTCTTGCAACTATTGTAATTTTTATTGTATTGGAAATCAGGAACATTGCTGTAAACAGCAGCCCGATGATTAAGACGATTCCGATGTTTCGTGCAATGTTGACTACTTTAAATAGCTTCTCAACATAGCCTTGTCCATATTTCACCATCTGGACATAGTTAAAGCCTTCAATTTCTTTCGCTACCTTGATAACATCCTTCGGCGATTTTGTCTTAACGACATACACATCACGAAGCGGGTTATTTTGCTTAAACAGCTTAAATGAATCCCCGTTTTCGCCAAGGTCGCTTATTAAGTTGTTCAATTCCTTTTCCTTAGGAGAATAAGTAACGGACGCTACCTGTGGAATGCTTTCAATTTTTTTGCCGATCAGCTGCTTGTCCTGTTCATTAGCGGCTGTATCAATGTGAGCCCTGATTTCAACATCCTTCTCTACGTTGCCGGCAATATGGTTCAAGTTCATCATGATGACAAAGAATACACCAACCAAAAGCAGTGTAACGGTAACGGCACTGATGGAGGCGAAGGTCATCCAGCCATTCCGGCCGAGATTTTTTCCGCTTTCTCTGAAGTGGCGGCGCAAGGTTCTAAATTTCATATCCGTATTCACCCCGCTGTTCATCGCGCACAATTTTCCCATTTTCAATGGCAATTACACGATGCTTCATGTTGTTTACAATATCTTTATTGTGAGTCGCCATGACGACTGTCGTTCCGCGCTTATTGATTTCTTCGAAAATATTCATGATTTCCCATGATGTTTCGGGATCCAGGTTACCAGTCGGCTCATCTGCAATCACCACTTTAGGCGAGTTGACAATCGAACGGGCAATCGCAACCCTCTGCTGCTCTCCACCTGATAACTCAGCAGGAAGCATTCTTACTTTGTGCTTCAAACCGACAAGATTGAGCACTTCCATTACACGGCGCTTGATTTCGTCAGGATGCTTTTCAATAACTTCCATGGCGAATGCCACATTTTCATAAATAGTTAGGGTTTGCAGCAATTTGAAATCCTGGAAGACCATTCCGATATTTCTTCGGAAAAGAGGCACCTTTGCATTACGGAGCTTTGGAAGGCTGAGGCCATTTACAATGATATTGCCTTTTGTAGGTTTTTCTTCACGATACATCATCTTTATAAAGGTAGATTTGCCAGCACCGCTCGGCCCTACCACATACACAAATTCAGCTTGCTTAATTTTTACATTGAGTCCGCTAATAGCAGTCACGCCATTAGGGTAAGTTTTCGAGACGTCTGTCATTTCAATCATTTAAAAACCACCTAATTAGCTATGTATTTCATAACCTATTGTATTTCCACTTTTAAGGATACTGCATTTTTTCGACAAGCTTTGGAATAAAAATGCGAAAAAATAACAGGTATTACCCTGTTTATGAAGCACAGAAACATTATAACATCAAAATTTGTCAAAATAAGAATAAAAATGTTACAGTTTCATTTCATTGGGATTGAAATATTCTGAATTTTAATAACGAGGAAAAAAGGCTTGGGCCATGCGTCTCCCATCTCTTCAGCATAGAATTCCGCTGGATATTTAAATGATTTTCCCCTTGCAGTCCTGCTGCAGACGATCATACCTGATATAGTGCCCGCTATAATTCCAATTGGCGTCCTCTTTCTTGCCCTCAATTTTGTGATTGCACTAATAGACAGCTCTAAACAGCTGGGGGCAGTTTGTCCCATAAAAAAAAGCGCGGCACCCTTATTTATTTCAGGGGGAGCCTGCGCTTTTGCTTATTTTTTCTTTGAAAGCCACTCTGCGACTTTGTCAGCATCTTTGCCGGTGATAAGCTCTGCCGGCATGTTGCCTTTTCCGTTCGCTATTGTTTTCTTAATCTGATCTGTTGTAAGCTTGGAGCCGATTTTCGTAAGGTTTGGCCCCACTGCTCCCTCCAGGTTCTGTCCATGGCATGCAGAGCATTTATTTTCAAAAATTTTCGCTGCATCCCCTGCACCCGCACTGGAAGTATCGTTTTTGCTGCTGTCATTTCCGCCGCCGCAGGCTGCAAGAACGATTGATGTTCCTGCCAATAAGGCAAATAGCTTTTTCTTCAAAACATTTCCTCCTAAACCAACTTGCAAGTATACCTTTATTATACCAGCTCTAAGCGTGATTAAAACCCTCGCCCAATACCTCAGAAGCATCAGTGACAATGACAAACGCCCTGGGATCAGCGGCTTGGACGATTTGTTTCAATTTAGTGAACTCCGATTGATCAATCACGCACATAAGAATCGGCCGTGAGTCTTCCGTATAGCCGCCCACTCCGGAAAGCTTGGTTACTCCGCGGTCCACTTCAGTAAGAATGGCCTTGCTTACCTCATGCTCGCGGGTCGTGATGATCAGCACCATTCTGGAACGCTTCAGCCCGATCTGCACCAAATCAATAGTCTTGCTTGTTACATATAATCCAATCAGGGCATATAGCCCTTTTTCTATATCAAAAACAATCGCCGCACTCAAAACAATCAATCCATCAATGATAGCTACACAGGCTCCAAGGGAAAAATGTGTATACTTATGGATGATTTGCGCGGCAAGATCTGTTCCGCCTGTAGATGCCTTCCCCCTGAAGACTATCCCAAGGCCGAGCCCTACACCCAGCCCTCCGCAAATCGAACCAAGAAGGGCATCATGTGTCCATGGCTCCCAGTTCTTCGTCAAAAACACGACAAACGGCAAAAAGACCGTGCCGACAAGTGTTTTCACACCGAACTGCATGCCAAGCAGCAGCAGGCCCGCAATGAAAAGCGGCAAGTTAAAGGCCCATTGCACATACGCAGGCTCCCAGCCGAGCTTTGCATTCAATATGGTACTGATACCGCTCACTCCGCCGGAAGCAATGTGATTCGGCAATAAAAACACGTTAAAGGCAATCGCCACAATTCCAGCACCAATCAGCACCAATAGATATTCAGTCAGTTTATCGGCCAGCGGATGCTTTGGATCTCTGTATCTCTTTTTCATCGTATCCTCCTTGAAAATCATGTTTTTATCTCTTATTAAGATTGTTTTCTTAAAAACTATTGTTACTTAATAAGTTCTCTAGGCAAACTATTGATTACGCAGGTTGATTGGAGCGAAAGGTGCGAAGACTCCTGCGGAATCTGCGTGACAGGTGAGACCCCGCAGACGCAAGTCGAGGAGGCTCAGCGCACGCCCCGCGGAAAGCGGAGCAACCTGTAGCGGAAATCAACACTTTGTTCTATAGCAACAAAGTTTACGAAAACAGCCCTTATTAAAGATTGCTGTTTTCAAACATTTCCTGCTTTTTAACATTATTGTAAAAAAAGAAAAAGAACAGAAGAAGTATAGCATTCCCTGCTTAGGTATGTAAATGGCACTCTGATAAAGCGTTGAAGAAATGCAATATAACGGTATTCAACAGTTTGCCCATAAAAAAAATCCAGACTTGCAAATGCACAAAAATGTGCTTCTGCGAGCCTGGACTTTTATATTTCTTATAGCTTTGAACGAAGGTAAGAATCGATGAAAACATCAATGTCTCCGTCCATAACAGCCTGGACGTTACCTGTTTCTGTGCTTGTGCGGTGATCCTTCACCATGGAATATGGATGGAATACGTATGAGCGAATCTGGCTTCCCCAGCCAATTTCGTCTTTCTCGCCGCGGATTTCATCAAGCTGTGCCTGCTGTTCTTCAATTTCACGCTGATAAAGCTTAGACTTCAGCATCGTCATCGCCTGGGCGCGGTTTTTAATCTGTGAACGCTCGGACTGGCAGGTAACAACCGTATTTGTCGGCAGATGGGTAATCCGGACGGCTGAATCGGTTGTATTAATATGCTGCCCGCCCGCGCCGCTCGCACGGTACGTATCGATCTTCAAATCTTCCGTACGGATTTCAATTTCGATATTATCATCGAATTCCGGCATAACATCACAGGAAACAAAGGATGTGTGGCGGCGGCCCGATGAATCGAAAGGTGAAATACGCACCAATCGATGCACCCCCTTTTCCGCCTTCAGGTATCCATAAGCATTATGTCCCTTAATTAAGAGAGTAACGCTCTTGATTCCCGCTTCGTCGCCAGGAAGATAATCCAGCGTCTCCACCTTGAAGCCGCGCTTTTCGCCCCAGCGGGTGTACATGCGAAGCAGCATGGAGCCCCAGTCCTGTGACTCGGTTCCGCCAGCTCCCGGATGCAATTCAAGGATTGCATTTTTCTTATCATATTCTTCGCTTAATAAAAGCTGAAGCTCAAAGTCATTCATTTTCTGAGAAAGCTCCATGATTTCCTGCTCAAGCTCAGCCTGAAGCTCTGCATCACTTTCTTCTTTCACAAGTTCATACGTCAAATCCAGGTTTTCATAGGACTCATTGAGTTCTGAAAGCTGATTCACCTGTTCTTTCAGCGCATTCGCTTCATTAATGACTGTTTGCGCTTTTTGCTGGTCATTCCAGAAATCAGGATCTGTCATGACATTATCAAGTTCTGCAATTCGGGCTTCCTTTTCTTCTAAGTCAAAGAGACCCCCTAAAGTCCGCTAAACGTCCCGCGGTTTTTTCAAGCTCATTTCTAATATCTGACAATTCCATATTCTTCACCTCATAAGTAGTAAATCCTTTATAAAAGGATATTCTTCATTTTAAAAACGTGCACGTTCATTTCTAGATAACTATATGCAAAAAACGGCCGATAAGCAAACTCTAATCAAAACGCACGAAAAGAGGCGGCACCGGAAGCTGCCCAGCCTCTTTCATGACAGGTCTGTACTATATGCCCGGATTAGATGCTATTATTCCATAGCGCCGTGGCAATTTTTATATTTCTTTCCGCTTCCGCAAGGGCACGGAGCATTGCGGCCAGTATCGGATTTGCTTCGGACAGGCTTTTTCTTAACCGTTTCTCCATCTTCTTTAGGATTCACGGCATGTCCTTTGATCACTTCCTGGCGCTCCAGGTTGTTCTGGATTTCCGCTTTCATGATGTATTGAGTCACTTCATCCTCAATGGACGCAATCATTTCTTCGAACATTGCGAAGCCTTCCTGCTGGTACTCACGCAATGGATCGATCTGGCCATATGCGCGAAGATGGATTCCCTGGCGAAGCTGTTCCATCGCATCGATATGGTCCATCCATTTGCTGTCAACAGCACGAAGCACGATAACCTTCTCGAACTCGCGCATTTGCTCAGAAGAAAGCAGCTCTTCTTTTTCATCATAGCGCACTTTCACTTGTTCAAAAAGCCACTCAGAAATTTCTTCTGTATCCTTGCCTTTCAGATCTTCCTCTGTAATGTCGCCTTCACTTAGAAGATTTGCATTCACATAGTCAACGATTCCAGCAGTATTCAATGATTCTTCTTCTTCACCGAACGTGCCGAATGCGGCAACCGCCCTATGGATAGAAGAGCTGATCATGTTTTCTGCTATACTGCGGAGATTTTCGCTGTCAAGGACATCAAAACGCTGTCTGTAGATGATTTCACGCTGCTGGCGAAGCACGTCATCATATTGAAGCAGCTGTTTACGGGCATCGAAGTTATTTCCTTCAACACGTTTTTGTGCTGATTCCACCGCTCTTGATACCATTTTGCTCTGTATCGGCTGGGTATCATCCATGCCAAGGCGTGTCATCATATTTTTCATATTGTCAGATCCGAACCTGCGCATCAATTCATCTTCCATTGATAGATAAAATTGTGTAACACCCGGATCTCCCTGGCGACCTGAACGTCCGCGCAGCTGGTTATCGATACGCCTGCTTTCATGGCGTTCCGTACCAATGACTGCAAGGCCGCCCAATTCCTTCACGCCTTCACCAAGCTTAATGTCAGTACCGCGTCCTGCCATGTTTGTAGCAATTGTAACAGCACCTTGCTCGCCGGCATTCGCAATAATTTCCGCTTCACGCTCATGATTCTTCGCATTCAGGACATCGTGGCGGATGCCTTTTTTAGCCAAGTAATTTGAAATGATTTCTGATGTTTCAATGGCAACTGTACCGACAAGTATCGGCTGCCCTTTTTGATGGCGCACCGCAATATCCTCGACAACTGCCCTGAACTTGCCGTCCATGGAAGCATAAATCAAATCTGCACGGTCATCACGGACAATGTCGCGGTTTGTCGGTATGACAATAACATTCATATTATAAATATTACGGAATTCCTCTTCTTCCGTTTTAGCTGTACCAGTCATTCCGGAAAGCTTTTCATACATACGGAAGTAGTTTTGGAACGTGATTGTCGCAAGAGTCATGCTTTCGTTCTGGATTTCCAGGCCTTCTTTTGCTTCAATAGCCTGGTGCAGCCCTTCACTGTAGCGGCGGCCCTTCATTAAACGGCCGGTAAATTGGTCAACAATGACAATTTCGCCTTCCTGCACCACATAGTCGACATCTAGGTGCATGGTTACATGGGCCTTTAATGCCTGGTTAATATGATGGTTCAAGGTAATATGATTGATATCGAACAGGTTATCAATATTGAAGGCTGACTCAGCGCGGTTGATTCCTTCTTCCGTAAGCTGGACACCTTTTGTTTTTTCATCATACGAATAATGAGTATCCTTTACCAGCGTTCTCACAAAAGCGTTCGCCTGGATATACAGGGCGGTTGATTTTTGCGCTGAACCGGAAATGATGAGCGGTGTACGCGCTTCATCAATCAGGATGGAGTCAACTTCATCGATGACTGCATAATGAAGCGGACGCTGAACCATTTGCTCTTTATACAGCACCATGTTATCGCGAAGATAATCGAAGCCAAGCTCATTATTCGTGCTGTAGGTGATGTCTGCCTGGTACGCTTCCTGCTTTTCTTCCTGTGATAAGCCATTTAGGTTCAAGCCGACAGTCAAGCCGAGGAATTCATAAAGCTTGCCCATTTCGGCAGCATCACGGCTGGCCAGGTATTCATTGACCGTAACCACGTGAACACCTTTACCAGTGATTGCATTCAGATATACCGGCAATGTGGAGGTAAGGGTTTTACCTTCCCCGGTTTTCATCTCAGAAATATTTCCGTCATGAAGGGAAATCCCCCCCATCAGCTGCACATGGAAAGGATAAAGCCCCAAGGCACGCTTGGCCCCTTCACGCACAACAGCAAATGCCTCAACAAGCAAATCATCCACCGTTTCACCGTTTTGGTAGCGCTGCTTGAATTCTTCCGTCTTCGCTTTAAGCTCGCTGTCAGAGAGAGCAGCCGTTTCCTGTGCAAGGCCCTCGA
Source organism: Bacillus sp. OV322 (assembly GCF_900112495.1). Taxonomy (GTDB): domain Bacteria; phylum Bacillota; class Bacilli; order Bacillales; family DSM-1321; genus Peribacillus. The sequence goes on along the minus strand of NZ_FOMA01000002.1, from coordinate 414,012 downwards.
TTTGATCAGCTATCCGCTGAAGCCTCTTTACATCACGTTTATTTGGATCAAATACTTTGTTTAATATATTAAGCATTCATTAACGCTCCTCTTTATCGATAGAATCAATAATACTTGCTGACTTAATGATAGATTTGTTATTTCAACTGTCCTGGCAGTAAAGCCAAGCCATTTTTGATTTTAAATAGAAGATGGGCATGTTTCTTAACAGCCGTTCTTATAGGCTGCTTTACAAAAAAACTGCCTAATAGGCCCACAATTTATATTACCATTTCTATATGGCAGGTACAACTTACTGTATTTGAAGAAAAGATGGATTATATAGCATAATTGCTGGTAAAATGTAAATAGACTAGATTAAATAACATATATATGATAAATAAAGAAAAAGTTTCAGGATGTGGTGACATGATCGGAATCCGCGTGAAAAATTTAAGAGAAAAAAGAAAAATGTCCATGACAGAGCTCGCTGACAAAGCAGGAGTAGCCAAATCATATTTAAGCTCACTCGAAAGAAACCTGCAAACAAACCCCTCTATTCAATTTCTTGAAAAAATATCTGCTGTGCTAGGGGTGCCGGTAGATTCACTTTTGCATGATGAGCCTGACACCGAAAACCTGGATGCCGACTGGCTGAACATCATTCAGGAAGCCATGGATTCTGGAGTGACCAAAGACCAGTTCCGTGAGTTCATTGAATTCAACAAGTGGAGATTGAAAAAAGAAGATGAATAGTAATCATAAGCAAGAACTAAAAGCAAATTAAGTATGTACTAGAAAGAATTCACCAAGACAAAGCCCTTAAACAACCGGCAATATGGCCGTTTGTTTAAGGGCTTTCAAATTACATCAGCTTTCCCTATATGTATTTTTACAAGTCTCTGGTCCGCCCTGATTGAATAATGATTGCTTTGATAAGAGAAATTGCCTGATTTCGTCCTTGTTAATTCCAATTAATTTAGCTTCCTTAATTAATTCAACCCACTCTAGATCCAATACAGTCTTTCCCATCATTAACCTCCCAAAATACCTTTGTATTTCAGGCAGACCGGCCGCCATAGCATTATTCCACCCTTAGACCCGTGACTTTGCGTCCCTATCTTTCAATAGGTTTGCCTTTTTCTGCATTCATATAAAATCAGCTAGTTTTCTTATTATAATAGTTAAGCAGGTTAACCTATGCTGTTTCTTGTCGATTATTTCAGGAATTTCCCAACTATTTATTTACATTTTATACTAAATTTTAACAAACCGCATTTTTTAGAAGGATGGAAATGTGCCTATGGCAGAAGCAGCTGCACTTCATGTCGAAAATAGAGTTTTTTTCTTTATTTATTTCCTGACGAGTAGCTTTTTTTAACAGATTCATATTTATGCTGGCTATTTTCTATTGAAACAGCCTGAAACAGCTTTTGATCCGTTAAGTCAGCCCCGCAGACAGGGCATATCCATTGGCCATCACCCGCACTGCTAAAAGAAGGCCTGTGGCATTTATAGCAATTTTTCCGGTACATACTGACAACTCCTCTATTATTTAATGCCGTTCTCGTTTTTTACGTTTCTGCAGAATAAGCAATGTGCCGCCTGAAAGGGTCAGAAATACTCCAGCCAGCAGGATGTTATAAGTATCAGTTGCTGTATCCGGAAGCTTTTCTCCTGTTTGGTTATGGTCAGTGTGCTTTGTATCCGCATTTTGCGGCTGTTCAGGTATGCTTCCAGGCTGCCCGGGATTGCTGCCTGTTTGATCCGGAGGCGTACCTGGATCATTGTTATCTCCTGGCGGCGGTGTTACAACGGAATCCGGCTCTTCAGCATAAAATTTAAATAGAGCTGCTGCCGCAGAACCCTGGAACTCATTCCCAAGCTCATCTGGCATCTTGACGGTAAATAGCAAAGTTTCTGATTTGCCGCTTTTTAAGAAGCGGGGAGGAAATCCCTTAAAATCAGCTAACTTCCCTTTGTATAAGAAATGATTATTCTTGTCTTGAACGGATAATGTCAGGTTTTCAAATAACTCTTTTTCCGAATGCTTTTTTTCAACAAAAGAATAATAATTAAAATCCCTTTTCCCCTCGTTGCTAATGGTAATTTCACGAGGCATCCAGTCACCTGGCTTTAAGTTGCCTACCTTAAATAAAAATTGATCAGGGCTTGTTGCAATATCAATTTCCTGCTCCGACGCTTCCGAGACACTTGGGTAGATAAAGCTGTATATCACCAATAAAGCAGCAACAATCAAAACAGGCTTTGCCAATAGCCTCTTATTATGCACGGCATTACCCCGCAATCACCATGTAGTTTTAAATCAGCATCACAATTAATTTAAATAAAGGCGGGAATAGATTTCCCGCCTTTATTTAACTATTTCATTATTTTGATTCACCAGCAGTTTGCTGAGCATCAAATTTCCAGTGAAGATTTATAGAATCTCCTTGGAACTGATTTTGGTCTGCGTTGTTATCGACAAATTCAAATTGTACATATAAGTTATCCTGAGTATGGGCTTTGAGTCCGCTCTTCTCTCCAAGCTGCCATCCAAAGAATGTTGGACTTACATTTTTCACTTGATCAGGAGTCATGTTTTTCAATTCGTAAAGAGTTTTGCTCGCAATTACATTGCTTGATCCAAGTACGCTAGATTTATCTTCATTTTTCAGAAAATTAACTCTAATATGCTTACCAAAATCATCTGCATTATTTTTTTGTGGATCTACAACGTCATAAGTGGTTGTTAACAACACTTTTGAAATATCTAAAGAACCATTATTTTGCAGTTTAAATGTACGGTTCATCCAGTCTCCCGGTTTAATGTTGTTCACGTTGATGATGACATCAGGATCAACATTTAAATCTAAAGTTCCTGCTGCAAATGTATTATTTGTTGTTTCAGAGTCACTGAAGAAGGCAAATGTTCCTCCGCCGACTAAAGTCAAACCTAGTGCAGCTGCACCCATTCCTAAACCTAATTTTTTCTTAAGACTCATTTCTTTCTTCCTCCCTGACCCTATTGGGTATGTAATTTTATATTGATTCCTGCATTACTGCAGGAAATGCAACCATTTTAAGCTGTTTTTGTTTTGTCCCCGTTCTTCTTAGGGTCAATTTCCTTAAGGGCTTTTAAGATGGAAACTGCTGCATAAGCCAGAAGCAGCAAGCCTGGAATGATCATCAGCAGAGCTGAACCTGTTTTCGATGAAGCGTAATTTATGAAATATCCCGCATAAGGAATTGTGAATCCGTTATATTTATCTACTACATTGGCAGAAAGCACGGGTTCCAGATCAGCAGCATCGTTGTTATCGCCTTTTGTCTGATAAGAAACATCTGCTCCATATTTCATGACCTTTTGGATCCTATGTGTGATGGTTTTATCCTGGCCTGCCTGGAAGGTAATGATATCGCCCTTTTTGAGCTGTGTTTTTTCATCTTCTTTCAGGGGCTTAACAGCAATCACTGAGCCGGTCAGGAATGTCGGTTCCATGGAGCCGGAAAGTACAGATTTCAGCTGATATCCAAAGGCCTGCGGAGTGCCGCCTGAAGCTTTGGACGAAACCACGAAAAAGGCCATCAAAATCAATAAAGCCGCGAGCACAGAAGTTAATGCATTACTCATGAACTTAATCATTTTTTTCAAAATAAACACCTGCCTATTTTTATTGATGAGTAATATGTTCTTTTTAAAGAACTAGTTCTTTAAAAAGAATAATATTTTGTATATTTCGGTATTTTCGTTCTTTTTATAGAACTTATATTTGAAGTATAGTACAAAGGTAGGAATCTTTAAAATCCTGAAATCGTCCATTTGTTCCGCAAAAAGAACTATTTTCGTTCTTTTTTAAGAATATTCTTCCATTTACTCATTATCTTGTATTTTTTTAAGAACATTATGTTCTTAATAGTGTAAAATAAATATGAAGAATATTTCATAAGGAGAGTCGATATGATTGGTGAAAAAATAAAGAAATTTCGGAAGGAGAAAGGTTACTCACTCAATCGGCTGGCTAATGAGATAGGAATCTCAAAATCTTATTTGAGCTATATTGAAAGGGGGATCCAGAAAAACCCTTCCATAAAAATCTTATCTCAAATTGCAGATATTCTGGAGACAACTGTTGAGGATTTAATGGGAGAATCCAAGGAACAGGAAGAGCTTGATCCTGAATGGGCGGCATTATTGCAGGAAGCCATTTCCTCGGGGGCAAGCAAGGAGGAACTCAGCTCCTGGATTGAATTTATAAAATTCAAAAGGAGTTCAAAAACGGAATGAAACAGACAGGGATTATCATCATGGTACTCGGAATGCTTTGCCTCTGCTTCTCTCTTTATAAAATTAATATCCAGCACAAAGAACAAAAACAAAGCTTGGCACAAGCAAAGTCAATGATCGCTCAGCAGCACATCCAGCAGACAGAAATAAAGTCTGCAGCAAAGCCGCACGCAAAAAATGGAGAGGTTATCGGAATTCTGCAAATTCCTCTTTTGAATAAGGAGCTGCCAATCGTGGAAGGAGCAGATGAAAACGACTTGGAAAAAGGTGTTGGCCATGTTTCTTCGACCTCACTTCCAGGAGGGCACAGCCAAATTGTCCTCTCCGGACACAGAGATACTGTTTTCAGAAGGATTGGAACCCTCAGGAAATCTGATGAACTGACTGTCCAGTTAAATAATAAAAGCTATACCTATATCATTTACCGAACGTACATTGTGGATAAAGATGATACTATGGTCATTCGCAGCACGGACCCTGAAGAAATTCTTACGTTAAGCACCTGCTATCCCTTTTCCTATATCGGCCATGCCCCGAAACGTTATGTGATTGAAGCAAAGCCAAAATAAAAATCTCCAATTACGGCACATCCGTAACTGGAGATTTTTTAGGATAGTGCAAGTCCGCCGTATATCAGCGCTCCTGCAATAACATATGCTGGATGGACCTTCAGTTTTTCCATTAGCACGTAGCTGATGGCCGCAATTGCAGCAGTCTGCAGAAGCCCTGAATCTTTGTACGAAGAAAAAAAGAAGTCGTATGTCATAACTCCAAGCAGCACGGCTATGACAGGACGTACACTCATGGTCATTCTTTTTACCTTCGGCGATTCTTTATACTTCATAATCAGGCTGAGAAGGGCCACCATGAGAAGAAGCGATGGGCCTACTGAAGCGAGTTCCCCGACAACCGCACCCAGGATTCCGCCCTGCTGGTACCCGATATAACCCGCTAGTTTAGTCGCAATCGGTCCAGGCAATGCGTTTCCCAGTGCCAGCACCTCACTGAATTCATTCACTGACAGCCAATGATAATGGTCAACTACTTCTTTTTCGACAAGCGGAATGGAAGCAGGCCCTCCTCCGTATCCAAGAATGCCCGGGACAAAAAAGGCCCAGAAAATCTTAAAATATATCATGGTGTTGTGCTCCCCTTTTGCTTTTTATCAGAAGGTGCATCTTTTTTCAGAAGCGCCCCGAGCAGCAGCACGAAAATAATAATCGCAGGATGTACATGCAGCACCTGCATCAGCACCAGGCTAATGAGGGCGAGAATGATGGTCCAGAGCCAGCCAAGATTTGAGTTCTTTGATTTCTTGATAAAATCCCAGGTCATTGTAAGGAGCATGACGGCAACCACAGGGACAACCGCTTTTGTCATCCCCCCTACCCATGGCTGATCCCTGAATGTATTTAACACATTCAGAAGTAAAACCATGAGAAGAATGGTCGGCACAATCGCTGCCGCAACACCGTTGAGCATGCCCCAAAAGCCTCCGACACGGTAGCCGATATATCCCGCAAGCTTGGTCGCAATCGGCCCTGGCAGCGCATTGGCCAAAGCAAGCACGTCCCCGAACTCATCCTGATCCATCCATTTATACTTTCCCACAACTTCCTTCTGTACAAGAGGAATGGCTGATGGGCCGCCGCCAAAGCCTAGCATGCCCACTCTGAAAAAAGCCATAAAAATATCCGTTTGTTTCATGTTGATTCACCGCAGTTCCTCTCTAAAATCTAACATATTTCCATTTTACCATGCGGCAATGCTTCCGTCTGTACGCGGCTCCGTTCCTCCCATCAGGACACCTGTTTTGGAATCGCGCCAAATGATCTGGCCCCTGCCAAAACCGCCCGTATCAAGTGCCACTTCAATTTGATGCCCTTTTCGGCTGAGGGCCTGGGCGATATAATTAGGAAAATGCGGCTCTACCTGAACCTTTTTCCCGGAAATCCACTGCCATCTCGGTGCATCAAGTGCCGCTTGCGGATTCAAATGAAAATCAACCGTGTTCATGATAACCTGCATATGGCCCTGCGGCTGCATATAACCTCCCATCACACCGAATGGCCCAACCGCCTCATTATCCTTTGTCAGAAATCCGGGAATGATAGTATGATAGGTTCTTTTACCAGGTTTCAGCACATTCGCATCATCCGGATTCAAGGAAAAATCATGCCCCCTGTTTTGCAGGCCAATCCCCGTTCCCGGCACAACAAGCCCAGAACCAAATCCCATATAATTGCTTTGAATGAAGGACACCATATTTCCCTCTCCATCCGCTGCTGCCAGGTAAACGGTCCCACCTTTAGCCGGCTGATAAGGCTCTGGTTCAATGGCTGAATCGCCGATTTCGCTTCTCCTTGATTCCCCGTAATGGCCGGACAGGAGCTCCTCGACTGCAGCTGCCATATCTGCCGGATCTGTTATGTATGCCTTGCCATCTGTAAAAGCAAGCTTCATTGCTTCTATTTGTTTATGATAGGAATCTGCTGTATCCTTCTCGTTAAACTCAAATCCTTTTGCAATATTCAAGCCCATCAGCGCAACAAGACCCTGTCCATTCGGGGGGATTTCCCACACATCGTATCCCCTGTAATTGACAGAGATCGGCTCGACCCATTCCGCCTGGAATGATGCCAAATCCTCTTTCGATAAATATCCATTATATTTCTTTGAAAAATCGGCAATTTTCTCAGCAATTTCTCCCCGGTAAAAGCTTTCCCCATCGCTTTCGGCAATCGACCTTAATGTAGCAGCATGTCCTTCTGAATGCCAGATTTCGCCGACTTTAGGCGCCCTGCCATCCGGTGCGAATGTTTCAAACCAATGCTGAAATTCATCGTCTTTTAATGTCTGCTGAAATCTTCTATATGCATATTCCCAGTACTTGCCCAAAATCGGTGAAAGCGGATAGCCTTTTTCAGCATACTCGATAGCAGGCTGAAGCACCTCTTTTAATGACAGCTTTCCGAACTTCTTTGAAAGCTCTGCCCATGCCGAGGGTGCACCAGGAACCGTAACAGGAATCCATCCATGAACAGGGATTTTATCGAAGCCTCTCTTTTTAATATCCTCTATGGATATGGAAGCTGGGGCCGGTCCGCTCGCATTCAGGCCGTGCAGCTTCCCTTTTGTCCATACAAGGGCAAAAGCATCCCCGCCAATTCCGTTTGAAGTCGGCTCTACAACCGTTAAAGCGGCGGCTGCTGCAATCGCTGCATCAATCGCATTGCCTCCCTTTTTCAAAATATCAAGTCCAGCCTGTGCTGCAAGCGGCTGCGATGTCGCTACCATGCCATTGCGGGCCATGACTGTTGACCTTTGAGATGGATATGGGTGATGATGATAATCGAAATTCATGCTGGCACCTCTATTCAAATATAATTAATTGTTCACAACACTACTTTACCTCAAGTGTAAAATAAATCCACAGAAAAAGGCTAAAAATTTTAAAAATTAAAAAAACTACAGAGATAGGTCTGCAGTTTTTTGAGAAAAAGGAATTTAGTTTAGTGAAAGAACATAGTTGCTATACACCTTGTTGATTGGAGCGGAAGACGCTTGACTCCTGGGGGATTAGCGTTACAGGCGAGACCCCGCAGGAGCAATAGCGACGAGGAGGCTCGGCGAACGCCCCTGCGGTCTTGCGTCTGGATCGGAAATCACCAGGCAACTGAGCCTAATATTATAGATCCATTCAATTCCAAGTTTTAGGTCCGTTTCCTTCATCGTTATTCCGCGACTGGACAGCGTCAAACACCACATCAAATTTTCCTTGTGCTTCTTGATAGGTTTTATCTGCTTTTAAAGGGAATTCATAGGTCACTTTGAAAGTGGCCGTTTCATTAGGGGCAAGCTTCTTTGCGCCGCTGTCATAGGTAATCACAACAGGTGTTTCACCGCCGAAAAGTGCGCCTGTTTTAGTAGCATTCGAAGCCACTTCATTAATTCTGACCCAAACATCAAGATTTCCGGTGTTTTTGACCGTAACCGTGTTGGTATCAGTATCTCCAGGTGCAAGAGCGGAAATATACTGTGATGAAGAAAAGCCCTTTGTTTCTGAAACATCCTCAATTTTCACTACGCCAGCAGTGAATGTGCTGCCGGACTGCGTGACAGAGTCCGAGAAAAAGGCAAATGTCCCGCCCCCCGTCAATGCGGCTGCAAGCATAATGGCCCCGATGGATAATCCCGCCTTCGATTTCTTTCCCATAGCATTCTTCCTTTCTTCCGCAGTAGTAAACTCCTAATCAGGAAATCTGCTCTTTCCGTTTACCGCTTGCATGATCATCATTCCATATTTTCAGGAACTGCCACAAAAATATGAATATTCCCGGTATGATTAATAAAAATAAAATCCCTGTTTTCGTTTTTGAAAAAGCCAACGCTTCTCCAACGTAGGGAATCATCAGCCCTTTGTACTGAAACAGAACATGATCTTCAGGAACAGGAATGGTATCCTCTATATTGTTGCTGTCCCCTTTAGTGATAAAAACTCTTTTGCCATTTTCAGAGATGATCCTTTTAATTCGATGGGTAATGAGCATATCCGGCTGATCCACAGCACGATAGGTAATTACATCCTTCACTTTAAGCGCTTCTGTATTCTCAAGCGACTTTACAGCAATCACAGATCCCGTCTTTAATACAGGCTCCATGGAACCTGAAAGAACGGTGAGCATTTCGTATCCGAATAAGCTCGGGGCCTTGCCTGTAATTTTTGAAGAAACAGCTGTATACCCAAGGACAATCAGTACCCCTGCTAATAAAACAGTCAATGTGTTTCCGATTATTTTTTTCACGATTCCACTCCCTGCTGCTTTTAAGGAGCACTATTATCAGTGCCAGCCGCTGAATCATCATTTCCTGGCTGCGCAGGAGAAGTTTCTGAGGTTCCTTTTGCAGAATCATCTTCTTTTCCTGGATCAGGATTTCCTTTGCTGGTATCACCGCTTCCAGCCGGTCCTTTTAATGCATCCTGCCCGCCATTGTCATTTCCCTGTTTAGCTCCTTGCCCATTGCCGCCGCTCTCAGGCTTGTCAATTTTCTCTCCTTTTGGAGGATTTTCTTCTTTTTGCTTGGCTTCTTCTTGCTTCTTCGCTTCTTCAGCCTGTTTTTTTACTTCTTCCTCTTCTTTTTTCTTTCTTTCTTCTTCCTTAATCCGTTCCTCTACACCAGCTGCGGCAGCTTGTGCACTCGATAATATCGAATCCATGCGTGCAAGTGTTTCCTCGGCATCCGTGTTTTCTTTATCTGCCTTTTTGAAGCCTGATTCTACATAGTTGTAAACACGATCATAGAATTTCACTTTATTTCCGATTTTCTCAAGCAAATCTGAATCCACTGCAACAGATTCATCACCGTAATTTTTCCGGGAAGCAGCGTCACCAAGTAACGACTGAACCTGTTTAAGAATTTCTCCTGTCAGACGATCACTGCTTTTTACTTGATCAAATATCGCCTTGCTTTCATCCTTTTCCTTTTGAGCCCGGTCATAATAATCCTGCAGCTGCTTTACCACTTTTTCCAGCTCTTTTTTGGTTTTCTCTGCTGCTGTGTTCTTGGCAGCTACTGAATCAACAAGAGAGTTTGCTCCTTCTGCCGTCTCCGAGGATGAAATCGTTCCGGCAGTGCTCTCTGCCTCTGCAGCGTATGTATCCATTTTCTCCTTAAGCTCCGCGGCCTTTTCCGCCAGTTCCTTGATTGATACCGGAAAAACAAAAGCAGCCTGCACTCCCTGTCCCGTTTCCTGGACTTGATCTGTCAGCAAAGCATATGTCGGGACAGACATATAGGGAATCATCGCCGCCAGCAAAACCGTGCCTGCATAAACCCTGTACCGCTTTTTCTTCTTATTCCTCAGTTTCTGATGCGTCTTCACTCGGGATAGAACCAATATTCCACCGCCATTCATTCTTAATATCGCACTATTTTCGTTCTTTATAAAGAATATATTATATGTTGAGTATATTACAAACAAACCAGTTTTAAAAGAGAAAATTCCTCAGATATATTTATTTATTATTTCTTTTTGTTCTTTATTGTGAATTTTATATGTGCGAAATTGAAATAATGAGCGGAGAAGAATACGAAAATGGCCACTTTTTCCCCTGTTTAGAATCTCTAACTCAAAAAAAGTATGTTTATTTACATTTTCTAAACGAAACTGCCTTAAAAATTTCCATTTAAATGGATAATCGATTCAATTACGCCTTGATTAGAGCCAAATCCTCTTCCATTCGAGCGAAATCAAGTCCCATTCGAGCCAGATTCCCAGAGATTCAAGCCAAACGGTACTCAGATTCCAGGTACATAACAACAAACATAAAGAAGCCCTGCAGCAGTGTGCAGGGCTTCTGGTATCTTATTTTTATTTATCAGCTTGGCTCAATCAGTCCGTAGCGGCCATCTTTGCGGCGGTACACCACATTGGTTGTATTTGTTTCTGCGTTTGTATAAACGAAGAAATTATGACCGAGCATATTCATCTGAAGAATTGCTTCCTCGCTGTCCATTGGCTTTAAATCAAAGCGCTTGTTGCGGACAACTTCAAGATCGCTTTCATCTTCTTCAACAGCAGGGACTGCTTCCGCTTCCTCCAGAGTAGTAGCGAACATTTCCTGTGTCGCACCGCCTGGACCGCGGAATTTGCGGTTCACTTTCGTTTTATGTTTACGAATTTGACGTTCAAGTTTATCATTGATCAAATCAATAGCTGCATACATATCGGGATTTTCTTCCTCTGCCCGCAATACCAGATTCGGCATTGGGATGGTCACTTCCACCTTTGAGGAATTGGTATTGTTCACCTTTAAGTTCACAAGAACATTGGAATTCGGAGCGTCATTAAAATATCTCTCCAATTTCCCGACTTTCTTTTCAATGTACTCTCTAATTGCTGGAGTTACCTCAATGTTTTCACCGCGAACGTTATAATTCATAAAACGAGTCCTCCTTCAAAAAAATAAAGCTATAATTGTTATATTCTTCAATACCCTTTACAATTCCTTCACAAACGCATAATAAAAAATTGTCGAATTTTTGCCGTAATTGCTAAAGGAACCCAAAAATAAAAACCGCTTGTCTAAAGCGGTTTGAAAGATTATTTTCTTTTATCGTAGAACATCCCGTCTGTTGCAAGAGATTGATAGGGGTTCACATATTTACGGGAAGATTCTTTTTTAGCGCTAAGCTGCTTGAGGTCTTTCTGAATAATTGCTTTTTGCTCATTCAGCAGCTGAATCACCCTGGCATCAAGCACCTTCAGCTTTCTTCCCAGTTCTTGGTCAGCAGAAGAGAACGGCGGAGAAATATGCTTCATCACTTCATCCCGCTGATTCAGCAGCTCCTGTATCCCGGCAATTTTTTCATCCCGCTCGTGTGCTGGAGCCTCTTCTAACAGACCAATTAATTTAAGTGAAAGAGTGTGATATGCAAACAATGCCTCCATTAGGCTTGTCCGTTTTGAGTAAATTGTTTTTGGCGGTTAAGCTGAACAACTTCCTTCCACGTATTGCGGAAATCTGTCACAAAGCCTTCCACTTCCTGGAGGATGGCTAAATCACTTTTTAGATTAGCCTCAATCAAACGGCGGTTCAAGTAATCATATAGAGACATCAAATCCTTGGATACATCAACGTCCATATTGAGAGTGACCATTAGTTCCTGAATGATTTTTTGCGCTTTGATTAAATTCGTATTTTTCTCCTGAATATTATTTTCCTCGATTGCTTTTTTGGCTAATGTGATAAATTTCAGACAGCCGTTATAAAGCATAAGAGTTAAATCTCCAGGTGATGCCGTTGTTACCGAGTTCTGCTGATACGCCTGATAAGGATTACCAAGAGCCATCATTTACACTTCCTTTAGAAAAATCATTTGCTTAACATTTGTGTTAAATAGCCGCTTTGTGAGTTAGCCTTTTGAATGGCTTGTTCCATGGCATTGAATTGATTATAATAGCGGGTTTCCGTACTAGTCAGCTTATCTTGAAAGCTTGTAATTTGAGTGCCGATTGAGTTTAAGAGCTTGCCGATTGTAAAAGTATTATTAACCGAAGATGTTTTTCCTGCTTTGCTTTCAATATCGGTCATTGTCCCTTTGATATCATCTCTTAAGCGGCGGGCAAGGCCCTTATCCGCAGAGGTGGCACCGTCTTTATTGAACAAATTATAAATAGCATTAGGGTCTTTCGCTATCGCAGCACGAAGCTTATCTTCATCAATGGTGAGCTTGCCGCCGTCTAAATAATTGCTTGTAGTTGTAATGCCGATCGCACTTAGCTGGCTGAATGTTTGAGTACCAGGCACACTAGTATAAAGTGAAGACCGCATCTTCGTAAGAGAACTGCTCAGCACAGAATTATTTCTCAAGGTACCGCTCTTCGCCTTATCTTCCCAAAGCTTGATTTCATCATCCTTCATAGACGTCCTTTGCTCCTGGGTCAGTGGCAAATAATCCCGGTACTTGGGCTCATCTGTTTTGTCTTTAATCTTTTTGATTGTGTCATTATATTTGGTGACAAACTTTGTAATCGTATCAAGGATTGCATCTGTGTCCGGTGCCGATGAGAAAGTCACCGGGGTATTCACAGCTGTTTTTTGCTTCAATGTAATTTCCACACCATTGATTTGGAAGGTGTTGGAGGAGCGGGTGGTTTGCAGCCCATTATAAACAATGGTAGCATTTTTTCCTTGTACTGAATTCCCCAAAGTACTAGTTGCATTATCAAGATCAACGTTTAATGTATTTTTAAAAAATTCATCTCCGGTAAAAATAATTTCCTTGCCGCCAGAAGTTTGTCCCGTATTTTTTGCAGTAAAAGAAACTTGTTTCGTATTTTGGTCAAAAAAGGCTGTTACACCTGAGTTTGAATTAATTTGTGAAATAACACTGTCTAATGTATCATCTGCTTTAATCGTATATGAAAAAGGCTTATCTTCTAATGTACCGTCTTTTGTAATTGCTTGGACGGTAATGGTTTTGCCTGCTAAGACTGTAAGCTTTGCTGTAGAATCTGTGACGTTTGTTGCAGTTTTGCTGGTGATAGAGGCAGGTGACGCCAGCTCCTTCACTTCTATCCTTCCAGAAAAGTCACTGGTAGAATTAACATTCCTTACAGAAATCATATTAGAATCGGAAATCGTTACATTCTTTTTAATGAACGATGATTGTTTTCCTACTCCATTAAAAATGGTTGTATCCAAATCCAATAGAGTACTATTCATATCCCGGTAATCATCGCGCTGCCATTCCATGGTCTGTTTCTTTTGATTTAATTTATCAAGAGGCATACGCTCAGCAGTCATAAGCTGCTTTACCATCGAATCAATATCCATCCCGCTCGCCAACCCGCTTATACGTACCAAAAACCTTCACCGCCTATATCTTTTTATCTACCATAATCCCAACGAAACCCGTCATCGCCGCATAAAAATCGAGCAGCTTCTTAGAAGGAATTTCGCGGATTGTTTCTTGCGTTTTATCGTCTATAACAGTCACATAATATTCATTCAGTTTTTCATGAAGTTTAAACTTTAACGAAGTATGTGTAGGCTCGAGAAACTGATTCAAACTATCTACTACTTCTTCAACCTTTTCCTTCTTAACTGGACTATCGGCCTGATCCTGATTTATTTCAGGACTGACAACAGCGTCATTTTCCTTTTGATTATTATTTGAGATTCCTTCTGCGTTAGTATTTCTTAGGTGAGAGGATAGGTTATTTACCGAAAGACGATCAAGCATCCTTTTTCCTCCAAATAAACAATTTAGATAACAATACTTTATATATCGGCCTATTTCTTGTGAATTTTAGACTGAATATCAAAAAGGAATCATCAACATATGAATATACATTTTTTTTATTTTTCATTTAAAAAGCTTAGTATAATTTTGTGATTTAACTATGATGTTAAATCACAAAATTAAAACGACTAGCATATATAGTCGTTTTCACGTTCTTATTTGAATTGCAGACTTACCCTTTTCTTTTGATAAATTATTTAATTAAAATAATTTATCAAAAGAAAGTGGCTCACCTGCCTTAAGATCCTTCTTTGCTACAGTTTTTAACGCTTGCTCATAATACCTAGGAGCTAGCCCATATCCTGGACGAATTACTTTAATATTACCTTCAGTAAACATTTCTCCTGCCTTAATATCTTTCGCTACATAAATCGAACGCCTGAACTTCAGAGAAGCTTTTTCTTTTTCTGTAGGACCATATGTCACCTTCCCTAATGACTGCCATGCTCTTTCAGAATCTAACACAAGGGATTTCATTTCTCCAGGTTCCATCGAAAACGCAGAATCCACACCCCCATCTGAACGTGAGAGAGTGAAATGTTTTTCAATAACCGTTGCTCCTAATGCAACACTTGCCACTGCAACGCCAGTACCCATTGTATGATCCGATAACCCCACTTGTACGTCAAATAATTTACGCATATGTGGAATCGTTAAAATATTTGTATTCTCAGGTGATGCTGGATAAGTACTTGTGCATTTTAATAATATCAATTCACTACAACCTGATTCTCTTACTGTTCGTACAAGTTCATCCAGTTCTGCAACTGTTGCCATTCCCGTAGAAACAATCATCGGTTTCCCAGTACTAGCTACCTTTTTTATTAACGGAATATCGGTGTTTTCAAATGAAGCAATTTTATAAAGTGGAACATCCAACTCTTCCAAAAAGCCCACTGCAGTTTTATCGAATGGGGTACTGAATGGTACCATTCCATGTCCACGGGCTCGGTCAAATATTGGTTTATGCCACTCCCACGGAGTATAAGCTTGCTGATATAAATTGATATAAAGAATTACCTTTCCACAAACTCTCTTCATCACTTATTACAAAATCTTGATTTTCAACATTTAACGTCATCGTGTCTGCTGTATAGGTTTAAATTTTCAGGCCATGGGCTCCCGCTTTTGCAGCAGCGTCGACAATATCAAGCGCACGTTCTAATGACTGGTTGTGATTTCCTGACATTTCAGCAATAATAAATGGACGATGTGAAGCGCCAATTATCATTTCACCTACTTTAATATCTTTCATTTCATTTTCCCCATTTCGTTGCCCCGATTAAATGAATAACGGGTGTGTCCCACCCTGTTTGTAATAAATGCATATATCTTTCTTTATCCTTTGAATTATGATAACTACCTTTTCCATTCTGGATAACTCGTCTATTTTTTTAAACACGGATATCCGGCCAAACCTTTTTGAAAAGACATTCTATTTCTCTGATTAATTTTTGATATGATGTGGACAGTGTTTCATCTGTTACAGGAAGGTACCCTGTTTCTCTAATTTTGAAAAATGGCACCACACTGCCTCGGCTTCCAACTACATTTCCGTATCGTACAACAGAGAATTTCGTATTTCTTTCACCTACATAGGAGTTTGCTGCTACAAAGAGCTTATCTGATGCAAGGTTAGTAGCGCCGTAGAGATTTATTGGACTAGCTGCTTTATCAGTACTTAGCGCAATTACCTTTTCAACTCCCCGATCAATTGCTGCCACTATAATATTTTGCGCACCATTACTTTTTCACATCTTGCTCTAACACCTTTTTTATAAATTTACGTCCAAAAGATCCTGTTCCGCTTGTTATTAATATTGTTTTTCCTATTATCATAATTAAACCTCACATTTTTATGCTATTTTCTAAACAATGATCGTTTATAGATTTATTAAGCTCCTCAAAGAAAGGAAGCACAAATTGATATATCGCTTGGCATTCATTTAAAAAATTACTAAATAACTCAACCACAGATAGACCTTTTTTCTCTAAATTACCTTCAAATTTGATTGTTTGAATTTCCTCTTCTAATCGTTTCGTATGAACTCTAAATATCGGGGCAATAAATGAATTATAAAATTCATTATTCCAAAATTCATTAAATGATTTATCAAACTTGTTGAATTTTCTTTCCATATTTTTTAGTTGTTTCTTTTGAAGATAACTATTAATCTCTAATAAGTCACTAGCAACCATCTTCATTTGCTTCTCAAATAAACCGGCCGTTTCCTTAAGTTGTTGATTCTTTATATTAATATAATCGAGATTATATTTAGAATTCCCTTTATACCACTCTTTATCAATAGTATTTTTTTGTGTCAATTTGGTGGAAATCACCTCTTGAAGAGTTTTAAAGGACGCCCCTTGAATATTTGCCCCACCTTTAGTTGTATTGATAACATCAATCTTGTGAAAGAACCCTATATACATTTCCAATTCTCTACGCATACTATTATATCCGTCATCTGTATAAACACTATTACCATTAACATCCTTAATTGTTATTAATTTTTTCTGTTGTTCTTCAGATAGTTCCGTTGAAATAAAATCATATTTGATACCATTTGCATATCGCTTATTGTGTTGAAAGCTAAGATTCTGTCCTGCTAAAATAATGGGATTACACTCTAGCTTGCATAATACTTGAAACATCACTACTGCAATAGAAGGCGCATCTAAAACAATATCCATTTCTTTATAATCCTTAAAGAATATTTGAGAAATTGAATCCTGATTCATAATCATATGAAGCATATTTCCAGGATATCCGTCTAGTGTTTCAAATCCAACACTGCTTCCAAAAATAAGAGGAATATTTTTTATGCCTCTATCTTTTAAAATTTGTATAACTTTGTAGTTATGGCCCTGTGGGTCATATGTACAGGCAGCATCTGGGTAAATACCATTTTCAATTAACGCGTTTATAGCGGAACCCACTGAGAATATATATGCCAAACCATTTTCTTTTATATATCTCAGGTTTTCTATTTCTTCATTTAGAGATGGCCCAGCTGCAACTATAATAGCAGGTTTATCTTTAAAGACTGTTTTATCGATATCTTGTAAAATATTTGGCGTTTTTATAACCACAGGAAAATTTTTAATAGAATTGATGGTCCAGCGTTTTTGAAATGAAACATTAGTTGCCAAGTTACTTTTTTTACCTTTAAGTAATTCCTTTAAAGTATTCAAAATTATCTTTTCTTCATTACTATACTGTTTAGAAAGAGATGGCAATGTATAGACAAAAATTTTTTCATCTTTTTTATTAGTTATTTTCTGTAACTCCAGACGTATAGCGTCATTATTTTGTGAAGTTATGAAGCTCTTTATTTGACCTTTTGTAAAATCACTCAAACTTTGAAATGCTAAAAAATTATGCAGCACCTCTAAATTAGGTTCAAATATTGAAATTGAAATATTTGGATATCTTTTTGAAAATTCCTTAATATGATAGCCAAGTCCTGTGCCTACAAAAATAATATGATTATATTCATCGAGCCCCTCTAACTGATCTATCATTTTGATCGCTTCATTTTCAGGGTTGTAGCGGCTATGAATATAATTATGGTTATTATTATTCAAACAAATTTTCATAGTTGGACTTCCATTTTTTGATGGTTCAATAATAACTTCTTTTCCTTCTTCAATATTATTATTTATTTGTTCAAGAAGCATACGATGGTGTAATCTCAAATAATTACGATTTTCAATTAGCATTACAAACATTTCCTTTTACATCTATTGTCATATTAATTTTCTTTTGAAGTAATTCAAAACCTGGCAATAATTCATATTGAAGAGTATCCGCTATTAAAATGTAGTCGGCAACTTCAATTGCCTTTGCTAAATTTTTTACTTCCCCACTAATAATATCACTAATTTCCAAGTAGCTATTCCAATTTATTGGCTTACTTTCCAATTTGCTGATACTATCGAATACTTGGTCAATCCATTGTATTCCCTCCAGCAGGTTATTAAATTGTTCCCAGGTTTGCATATTTGGATTACTGTAAAACCCATTCGTTAAATTAGAAATTTCTGGGATTGCACCTTTTAAATAATTATTTGTACTTACTAAAAAATCGAAAATATACTCTTCTTCTGTCCTGCCAATTACCTCTATTTTTTGTACTCTACTAATACTTTTCTCAAGGAATTGGTTTAATTCCTCATATATTTCTATTCCATCGGCAACTATATGACTATAATATGATTTCCCCAGCCAAAGATAAATCTTTTCTAAAACATTTTCCACAGAGGGTACTTTATCATAATATACTTTTTTATCTTGAAATTGTAACTCCACTAAAAATTCCTCCATTGATTCTTTATCAAAGAATTAATTTCTCATTATTTATATATTTTATTCATTTAATATATCGGTTTTCTTTTTTAATTTTTCATCTTATTCACAACAAGACATTTAGGTAATTTATTCCACACTGATAACTACCAATACCAATTATATCTTGAGGAAGTAAAACTGTTTTGTTCTTTTGTAACAAATGCAATTAAATAAGGGTTCACTGTAACAAGTTAATTAAGTTAATTAAGTTAATTACTTTAATTTGAATTGTTCGATTAGGAATCTAATGAGTTTTTTAAACAAAAAAAGACTGTAGACAACCTCGTCTTTTCGAGATTGTCTACAGTCTAATAAAAGGCTATTAACGTAACAATTGAAGTACGCCTTGTGGCTGTTGGTTAGCTTGTGCAAGCATTGCTTGTGCAGCCTGGGAAAGAATAGAGTTCTTAGTTTGGTTCATCATTTCTTTCGCCATGTCTACGTCACGAATACGAGATTCAGCAGCAGTCAAGTTTTCAGAAGATGTTCCAAGGTTGTTGATTGTGTGCTCTAAACGGTTTTGGTTAGCTCCAAGTTTAGAACGTTCAGCTGATACTTTATCAATAGCAGCTTGAATTGTAGTTACTGCAGAAGCAGCACTAGAATGTGAGCTTACATTAAGAGCTTGCTCAGTTGTTGTGTTGTTTGTACCGTTTGTAACAGCTAATGTAGCATCAGCTGATCCTGAAGTGGAGATACCCAAAGCCTTCGCCCTCATATCGGAAATATCAAGAGTTAAGCTTTGATTTTCGTTAGCTCCAATTTGGAATTTTAAGCTCTTAGCCGGAGTTGCAGCAACACCTGAAACAGCTGCAGCACCAGCAGTTGTTGTAGAAACAGATAGGCTTGATCCAGAAACAGTTGGAGCTGATGAAGATTCTTGACCTGATTTTTGAGTTAATGTAACAGTTGCATTTGCACCTGAACCAGTAACACTAACTGTGTATTTTGCTGATAATCCACTGTTACCAGAGATTGCAGCCTTGATTGTATTTGCATCTACACTACCAGAACCAGATGTAGAAATACCTGAAAGAGCTTGACCATCTAATGTGATGGTAACTCCACCTGATACTGTAGCAAGATCTCCAGTTTTGATCGTGTATACACCAGCAACAGCATCTTTAGCCGGTACTGCAGCACCATCATGATCTCCGTTAAGTAATTTTTGAGTATTGAACTCAGTAGTGTTACCAATACGGTTGATTTCAGAAGTTAAAGAGTTGATCTCTTTTTGGATTTCTCCACGGTCTGAACCTGTATTAGTATCGTTACCTGCTTGTACAGCTAGTTCACGCATACGTTGTAGGATGTCATGTGTTTCATTCAAAGCGCCTTCAGCAGTTTGGATCAAAGAGATTCCGTCTTGAGCGTTACGAGAAGCTTGGTCAAGTCCGCGGATTTGTCCACGCATTTTTTCAGAGATCGCTAGTCCAGCTGCGTCATCACCAGCACGGTTGATACGAAGACCTGAAGATAGTTTCTCCATTGATTTAGATTGAGCATTTGTTGCAGAGTTTAATTTATTGAAAGTATTTAACGCTGCAAGATTGTGATTGATTTGCATTTGTATTTCCTCCTTGAGTTTTAGCCCACATCCATGTGGTTTAATTTTAGGGGAACAGTGATTAAGTCGGCCGCCTCTTCACTGCTCACCCTTACATAGATAATATCGTCTGTAATTAATAATTATTTAGCAAATAAAAGAGTTTATTTGTTTTTTTTCTTAAAGTAATCATTTAGGCTGCTTAATAGATTAGACTTCGCATTCATGGCAGCGCTGTTTTCCTGCTGGATGGATAAATAAATTTCTTTCCTGTGGATGTCAATATCTTTTGGTGCTTGGATGCCAAGTTTAATCTGTTCTCCTTCAACAGCGACTATTGTAATTTCAATATCATCGCCTATCATGATTGATTCGCCCGTTTTTCTCGTTAAAACTAGCATTATAAGCCCACCTCATTGATTCGTTCTGAGGAACAGATAATTTTATGTCTGGTTGTATAGGCACCCCGATTGATAATATATTGTTTGCCCAGCTGACTTTTTGTATTGATGATAATTGGAGCCTGCAGATTTGCAGTTGTTTTATTAAAAGGCTCTTTAATAGTAAGAATGACAAAAACTGCAACATGTTCATTTGACTGGATTTTCAGGTTCTCCATTACTTCATCTGCTAAATCGAATTCATACTCTTTAAAAAAAGTGAAAGGATCAGCCATAATAAATGCCGTATTTGCAGAGTTGATTGATTGAAGCACATAAAATGGACTGTCTTCCAATGGCAGCACACAAAAACCCTTTTCCTCGATAAATCCTGGTATCCCTGATTCAAAGGTTAAAATATCGTCTTGTTTAATTTCTTGCTCTCCGTGATACTTTGTTGTAATGTTCATTTTTTCACCCTTCACTCACTTTTCTTTGGAAATATATTTATAAAATCTATATCAAGGCTGTTATTCTGCAAAATTTCCGGGGTTACTTTTCCTGGTGTGTACGTGTGGATTGGTTTTCTAGTTTCTGCACTTATGACAGGTCTTTGCTGTTCTACTTGAATATTAACTCTCCCAGGCTCGTAGTTTAATCTAACACTCCCATAAGAAGGAATCCAGCCGATGTTAAATTGCTTTTCTGGCCTTTCGCTATTTTGCCTAGCCTGAGAAGCAATTGGATTTCCTCCATTTTCAATGGAGGCTAATTCACGCCCCTGCTCTGCACGCCTCGCTAATCCGCTCAGCCAGTCCTGGTAGCCATTTTGTGCAAACTCTTCCACTCTTTTTGATAGATTTTTTAAATCCAGATCTTCTCTTGCTTTTGTCTGATCAATGGTCAATTGCCCTGGTGTAGTCTCCATTGTCACAATAGCCTGAGGCTGCTCTATGGATTGTATGGCCTGAGGCTGTTCTATTTCCTGCTTTGGCTGCTGTATGTTTAATCCTAATTGTACAAATTGTGACTGCAATCTGATCTGAGGCAGCTGCATCGTCTTTCCTCCCTTATAAAAAAAGCTATCTCATGAAAGATAGCTTTTACCTTAGAAAATCCATTAGTGACGGCTGAATGATTCTGGCACCAACACTGAGGGCTGCCTTTTGGACGCTTTCCTGAGTGGTTAGGTCCATAATGGCTTTTTCAATATCGATGTCTTCATTCTTCGAAAGAACCTGTGTAGCGAAGGTCTCCTGCTGGCTGAGACGGTCTTCCATCAGCTCCACCCTATTTTGCCTTGCACCAACCTGTGCACGGACAGAAAGCACCTGATTAATTTTATCATCAATGCCCTTAAGCATATTGCTGATGTTTGGATCATTATTTTCTAAACCGGCAATTAACTTATTAATGCTGCCATTAGGATCTTTCAAATCTCCAAAAAGTGCAGATCCATCAGTATTTACCTGCAGCTTAATGCCTGAAAACACCTCAAGCTCAATACTTCCGCTGCCGTAATTACCGGTATCAGAGGGACGGACATTCGTTTGCTGGCCGTTAAAAATATATTTATCGCCAATCTGGGTATCCCCAATATTTACAAGCTGCTCTTTTAACTGTTTTACTTCTTCATTAATGCTTTTTCTTTGGTCACCTTCAAGGGTGCCATTACTTGCCTGTACAGTCAGCTCCCGAATCCGCTGAAGAACAGATGTCGCCTGATCTAGAGCGCCGTCTGTACTGTCTACCCAGTTTTTCACTTCACCGATGTTTTGTGAAAACTGCTGTACCTGGTTTAAGCCTTTGCGATAGTTCATGCCCATCATGACGGCAACAGGATTATCAGAAGGCTTGGAGAATTTTTTTTGAGTGGAAATCTGCTCCTGCAGTTTCCCCATCCGGTCATAGCTGCTGCTTAAGTTCCGCAGCATATTACTTGTAAGCATTGATTGTGTTACACGCATCTTAGTTCACTCCTTTATCTTCCGCCTGTTCCCATGCCGTTGATTATTTTATCGAGCATTTCATCGACGATTGTAATGTTTCTTGCAGAAGCATTGTATGCCTGCTGGAACTTGATCATATCTGTCATTTCTTCATCAAGCGATACAGAGCTTACAGACTGCCTGTTTTTATCTACAGAGTCAGCAAGCACCTGTGAGTTTGAGGAGTTTTTTTGAGCACTCTGGGAGTTTACCCCAAGCTTGCCGATAAGCCCGGCGTAGAAAGAATCAAAGCTTCCTGTTAAGCCATCCGGCAATTTATTGGCAGGATCTTTATAAAAAGCATAATCACTGAAATTTACCTTTTTTAAATCAGCAAGAACTTGGGCATTTCCGTTATCTCCGGAAGCTCCGCTGTTTTTTCCTGCTGCGATATTGACGGGATTATCTAAAATTGTCTTAGAAACAGTGATAGACTTCGCTGCATCTCCCGCAGTAAAGCTGAAGAAATTCATCCCTGACTTCGTCGAAGCACCAAGAGCGTATCCTTCACTATGAATCTTGTTAAATTCATTCGCAAAAGCCTCTGTCATTTTATTCAATTGATTCAGCATATCAGGGTATGTTCCCTTTGCTTCGCCCGTGCTGCTAGTATAGCCATAGCTTTCAATAGCCCCGGCAAGCTCACCGGAAAAGTTCATGTCTGTTACTGTTTGGGCTCCAATTGTCACACCTGTAACAGCACCCTTAGGATCTGAAGATTTTTCATAATTAACAGTCAGCTTATTTACTGCCTTCATTCCATCTTCAGAAGTAACAGGAATCAGTTCGATGGCTGGACTATATGGCTTTCCTTCTTTATTTATCAGTTCTATGTTATACAAGCCTTCTGCGATAGGCTTTGCGTTTCCGTAATTAGCTGGCTTAACAGATGAAACCTTGATATTGATCATAGAAGATAGCTGGTCCACTAACGCATCCCGCTGATCATAGAGATCATTAGGCAGATAGCCGTTCGGCTCGACAGATGCGATTTGGTGGTTGAGCTGGTCTATGTTATCAATAATCGAATTAACGCTGCTTGTTTTTACATCAATTTGGTTCCCGATATCAGTCTGGATGCTTGAGAGCGAGTTGTAGTAATAATTAATGGTATCAGCGACCATCTGGCCGTTTGCTGCCACAACGTCACGTGCACCGGAGTTTTCCGGATTGCTCGATAGTGTCTGGAGTGAATTCCAGAACTTCTCCATTGTGCTTTGCAGCCCGCTGTCAGAAGGTTCATTCATAATGCCTTCCATTTTAGAAAGAGAATCGCTTAGCGTTCCATAATAACCGACTTTATTGCTTTCGCCTCGGTACTGGGTATCCAGGAAGCTGTCACGAATCCGCTGCACGGCGCCTGCCTGTACACCGGTTCCCATTTGGCCTGGTATTTGCGGGGCGTTCATCCCTACAGAAGGAAAAGAAGTGGTTTGTGTGAAGTTCACCCGCTGTCTTGTATATCCGGGGGTATTCGCATTGGAGATGTTGTGGCCTAGTGTATAAAGCGCGCTTTGCTGGGCTGTCATGCCTCTGCGTGCTGTTTCAAGTCCCATAAATGTAGAAACCATGAGTGTTTGTCCTCCTAACTGTATGTAACGCGGTGCCTATTAAGCCAGGAAGCAAACAGGCACATGTCTTCTTCTTATGCTTTTGAATCAAACATCCCAGTTGATGCCTGACTATATTTTTGCTGGACCGGCTTTTCATAATTGAAATTCTGATTACTCGGCCTCAGCATATCTAATGTTAAATTGACGAACTGCAGAGATTGATAGATGAGCTGCTGATTCAGATAGTTATTCTCCTTTAGCATGTGCGCTTCCTCAAGCAACTGTGCTTTTAATGCTTCCAGCTGTGCTTTTTCTTTATCTGAAGAAGTTTCTATCACATCTGTAATGGTCGCTGTGTTCTGTAATTGCCCTTGTTTCAGCAAATAGCTTTGAACCGCTCTTTCTCTTTCATTCTCGGTAAGCTCGATCGCTTTTATATGCTTTTGTTCATCCATCAGCAGCTGGCTGAGGGCGTCCATGTCGCCTTCTTTGATGATGTTTGTTTTTCTTTGCGCCAGGTTATTCAGGCTTATATGAAGCTTGATTAATTTTTGGAGCGCTGTGATGATATTTGCGGCGGACATTGTTTTCCCTCCCCTGCTGATGTGTTAATTTTTGGTCTGGTAAACGGACGGTTTTCCCGCCTCTTTATTTTTTAAAGTGATTTAGGATGCTTTTAGCGGTTTCTTGTGCATTTAATTTGTAGGTACCATTTTGCACCTGAAGCTTCAATTCCTCTACCTTTGCCTGTCTTTGGGCAGGAATTTGTGAAGTCTGCTGCAGTTCTTTAGCCGTTGATGAAATTTCTACTTTATCAGACGCCTTCACTGCCTGTTTTGTTTGGTCGATTTTGTTTGCTTGGCGATTGTAAGGGTTTACCCCTGAAGCACCAAAAGTATGATTAATTTTCATTACGTAACCCTCTCTTTCAGCCGATTTATATTTTCTCCCTAAAAGTATTATCGGACACCATTAAAATTTTTTTATCACATTTTATAAATTTATTATTGACAAAATTTTTACCCTGTTGTCGAAATAAGGTCTTTTATCCTACAACACAGGGACCTTTGTCATAATATCTCTTCATCCTTCTATTTTACTTGAGTTTCACGAAAAAAGCCTGCAGATCGATATAGAAATATCTGCAAGCTCCATGAATTCACTTGGTATAATACGTGGCTTTTTTTGAACGATCTTGTATTTCGCGCTGGCGGTTTTCTTCTTTTTCAAGGTTATAAATATCAGAACGAAGGGACTTTGTGCAGTCCCCGCAAAGCTTGCCTTCACGGATTGATTTGCCGCATCTTTCACAGGGAATGCCAAGATTCGGAAACTGGGCAACCCGGAGTCTCCCGCTTTTTATAAACCGGATGATCAGCGTCTCTTCCACTTCAGTAGCTTTCACTACCTGCGCCATGGTGGCGGTTCTGTTATCTCTTTTCCGGATAAATTGATATACTTTATCAAACTTTGCTTCTTCTTCTTTATAGCAGCTATCGCAAACTTCACGAAAATTGCTTTTCACAAACAGTGAATCACAGTTTGGGCAATTGCTTAATTCCATCTCTATTCCCCTTTTCATGTACCATTCTCTGATTTTTATATCGAACAGTTTTAGGGAAAAGTGAAGAAGTTTTTTAAAATTATCTGGCAAGCGTGAATGACTGAACCGAACTTGCCCCCGCTAACATCAATTCTTTTGCTGCATTCCTAATTGTCGAGCCGGTTGTATATATGTCATCCAGCAGCAATATATTTTTTTCAATCACAAAATCAGGACTTTTTACCTGAAAAATTTTCTTAATAATCATCCGTTCTTTTCGCGATTTTTTTGACTGCTTTTCACTGTGCACTCTTGCCAGAATATCATTGCAGCTGAAACCCGCACATTCCGCGAGGGCTTCTGCCTGATTGAACCCACGCTCAAACAATCGTTCCCTGCTTAACGGGACAGGAACAAGCAGATCATACTCCAATTTCGGCAAAGCAGCCTTTATATAAGAAGAAAACGCAGAAGCAATCGCATAATCGCCCCGATATTTATACTTCGCGATTGTTTCCTTTAAAAACTCATTATAGTGAAACAGAGACACATTTCTCTTCAGGATACCATTCCATTCCGGGTCCTGCTCCCACCTGATGCAGTCACTGCATACATCTCCCTCCCTGAAATCATCTTCCAGCACCCTGCCACACATAGAGCATGTTTCACCACTAAGGAATTGCAGCTGATCCCTGCAAGTTGTACAGACACTTTCTTCTTTGTTCAAAAATAGACTATTCCATGTTATAGGCTGCTTCATTTCAGTGTCACACAGCAGGCAATTACTCATCAAGCAGTCCTCTTTTCCTCGCCTCAGAGTTCATGTGTGAAATGTGATGGACTGCTGAAACCATACTGTTTGTTTTACCATAATGAAAAAAAGTAACATTGCCGCTGTAATGCTGGGAGCTCCTGCCGACCCGGCCGGAAATCTGGACAAGCGCACTTTCTGAAAACACCTCATGCTCTGCTCCAATTACCGCCACATCCAGCCTTGGAATCGTAACACCGCGCTCGAGGATGGTCGTTGTTAAAAGCCCAGGGACTTCACCTTTGCGAAGAGCGGATACCTTTTCCTTTCTCTCTGGATCCTGAGAGTGAACGGAAATTAGCCCTTCATGAAGATGCTGAAAAAGTGGAAGAACACTTTCCATCATGACAATGCTCGGGAAAAACAGCAGAATCGGTGTTTCTGCCTCAAGGCGTTTTTTTACCCATTCCTTGATAGCGGCCGGAATTACTTTTTTTAAAAATTGTTTAGGGTAATTGCCGCACCACTTCATCTCCGGAACAGGAATCGGTTTTCGGTGATAGCGCGCCGGAATGGTGACATGTGCGAGCTTGCCTGACCTGGCTGAACTTTGCATCTTTTTTGAAGGAGTGGCGGTGAGGTAAATGGTTGAGGATTGAGTTTTTTTTGATTTGTCGGCAGCATACTGAAGAGAGGGATCCATCGAGTAAGGAAAGGCATCGACTTCATCAATGATGATCGTATCGAAGGCCTGCTGAAAGCGGAATAGCTGATGGGTGGTCGAGACTGTTAGAGGGGCAAGCATATGCCGGTCTTCGCTGCCTCCGTATAGGGCAGCCACATCAATACCTGGAAAGGCCTGCTTCAGCCGGGGAGCGAGCTCTAAAACGACATCTGTTCTCGGAGTGGCAATGCAAACACGCTTTTCTGATTTCAGGGCTGTTTCTATCCCCTGAAACAATACCTCAGTTTTCCCTGCACCGCAGACTGCCCAAACCAGAACCTCTTCATTTCTGGTTACCGCTTCGGCAACTGCTTGGGATGCTGTTTTTTGTCCTTGGGAAAGCGTGCCATCCCATAGCATAGGATGTTCCGGTACAGAGAAACTGTAATGGTCGCCAGCCCAGCTGTACAAAAGCGAGCATTCGCTCACCCGTCCCATCATGATGCAGGAACGGCAATAGCTGCATATCTTTCCGCAGCGTTTGCAGGGAAAGGAATAAAACAGCCTCTGCTCGCGGCACCCGCACCTCCTGCAAACAAACCGGCCCTTTTCCCTTTCAACACCTGGAATACCCGAAACATAACCCTGTTCCTGATGATACCCAATCGTTTCAAGCGGGAAGGGAATTTCTTCAGCAAGAAGCGAGCGGCCATATAAATGCTTCTGCAGTTCTTTTAAAAAAGGAAAATCTCTTTTCATGTAACACCTCCAGGAAATCCATTCGGTGTCTTCTATTGAAATTCCTGCCTAATAAAAACAAACAGTCCTAAAAGGACTGCTTGCACCAAAACATTATACTTTGTACCAGCCCATCCCCATCGCGCCTTCTCCGATGTGGGTCCCGATGACCGGTCCGAAATAGGAAATGCCGAATTCAGCATTCGGGATCTCTGCCTGAAGCTCATCACGCCATTGCTTCGCTTCTTCTTCACACATAGCATGAATGATGACTGCTTTGTATTGCCCGCCATCCTTTGCGTCTTCGGCCAGCAGGTCCGAAATGCGCTTTAGTGCTCTTTTTCGGGTCCTGATTTTTTCAAAAGGCACAATCACCTTATTTACAAAGTGAAGCAAAGGTTTAACCTGAAGCAAACTTCCGATTAATGCCTGTGCACTGTTCAGCCTTCCTCCCCGCTGCAGATGGCGGAGATCGTCAGCCATAAAGTACGCACGTGCCGATGCTTTCATCTCTTCAAGCCGCTTCAGGATTTCCTGCGGGCTTTTGCCGTCCTTCGCCATGCGGGCTGCCTCAATAGCATAAAAGCCCTGCACCATGCAGCTGATTTCCGTATCAAACGCATACACATCAAGATTATCGACCATGTCCCCTGCCGCAATGGCTCCCTGATAGGTACCGCTGATGCCGCTCGACAGATGAATGCTGATTACATTGTCATAGTCCTTCGCTAGCTCCTCGAATTTCTCCACAAACTTTCCGGTCGGAGGCTGCGAAGTGGTCGGAAGCTTGTCTGCCTTTTTAACTTCTTCGTAAAATTGCTCCGATGTCAAATCCACCTCTTCCAGGTAAACCTCGTTCCCGAAAACAACTTGAAGCGGAACCATATGTATGTCAAGCTCATCACGCACATCTTTCGGTATATATGCAGTGCTATCCGTTACAACTGCCGTTTTCATAGAATAAAACCATCCCTTATAAAAAATAATGAGCTTCTATAAATATATATACACCATTCTATCTGAAAACCATCCATCATGCATTATATAGTTATCCCTGGGTGGTTTTTGAATTTTTGCTGACTTGGCAGCCGTATTACCCTGCTTAAGTTACGCTTTTCATTAAATGAATGACGTTTTCTTAAAAAGTCACTCTAAGAACATATCACTCTTTAAAAAAGCAGCTTTATTCTGAAGAACTGTTTAAAAACAGTATATAATTTCCAGTCAAATGGATAATTGATTCAATTAGGCCCTGATTCGAGCCAAATCGAGTCCCATTCGAGCCAATTCACCCTCCATTAGAGCGAAATCCCCCTTGATTCGAGCCAAACCTTAAAGATACAGCAAACCAAAAAAACCATAAAAAAAGCCCAGCCCCATAGGGAGCCAGACTTCTTCTAACATAATATATTATTTCACTTCCACCCAGCCGTTTTTAATCGCAAGGACTACGGCTTGTGTGCGGTCGTTTACATTCATTTTCTGCAGAATGTTGGACACATGGTTTTTGACGGTTTTTTCGCTTATGTATAGGGTTTCGCCTATGCCGCGGTTGCTTTTTCCGTCAGCCAATAGCTGAAGCACTTCGCATTCGCGTCGTGTAAGCAGGTGCAGCGGCCTTCGGATTTCAGGGCCAAAAGATGACTTGCCGCTGTCAGAGTTCGGCTCTGTAGCAAGTCTGCGGTACTCTCTCACCAGGTTATGAGTGACCTTCGGATGAAGGTAAGAACCTCCGTCTGCTACAACCTTGACTGCCTCTACCAATGCATCTGCATCCATTTCCTTTAAAAGATATCCCTGTGCGCCTGTTTTTAAAGCATGCTGCACATAGTTTTCATCGTCATGGATGGACAGGATGATTACTTTTGTCTCCGGATATTGGGAGATCAGCATCTTTGTAGCTTCGATTCCGTTTACTGTCGGCATGTTGATGTCCATCAATACAACATCTGGATTGTGTTCTTCAACAAGGCTGATTGCATCGCTGCCATCGTCGCCTTCTGCCACAACGTCGAAAGAATCTTCGAAGTCTAATATTCTTTTTACACCTTCACGAAAAAGCTGATGGTCATCAATAATGATTATATTTGTTGTCATGGGCTTCGCCCCCCTAATTCTACGTTTTTCTGTTTTTTTAAGTTATGCTTTGCTTATACTTTTAAAGGTACCTGGATCATGACAAGCGTGCCTATGTCAGGCTGGGAATTGATCGTGATTTCTCCTTCAAGAAGATCCACACGCTCTCTCATTCCCATCAGGCCGAACGAGCCTTCTTTTTGCTGTGAGGCGTCAAATCCGCTGCCGTCATCCTTCACCATGACCATGACCATTTCGCGTGTCATCGACAGCTTGACCGAAATGTTTTTCGGACTGGCATGCTTGATGGCATTTTGGATGGATTCCTGCACAAGCCTGAATAACGCAACTTCCATCTTCGGAGGCAGCCGCTTTTCTTCCCCGAGATTTATGAAGCTTAATGTAACATTTTCATTATAGTCTTCGGTTGTCTGCAGATATTTTCTTAGGGTAGGAATCAGACCAAGATCATCCAGTGCCATCGGGCGCAAATCATAAATGATTCTGCGGACTTCATAAAGCGCATTGCGGACCATGACCTTCAAGCTCTTTATTTCTGTCATGGCTTCACCGGCACCGCGGTCGCGGTAGACCCTCTCGATCAAGTCAGAACGCATCATCACGTTCGCCATCATTTGGGCAGGGCCATCATGGATTTCGCGGGAAAGCTTCTTTCGTTCCTCTTCCTGGGCTTCAATAATCTTCAGTCCAAAGTCCTGCTTCCGCCGTGCATCCTTAAGAGCCTCGCCAACCTGTTTAAGGTCACTCGTCAGATAATTAAGGACAACGGATATTTGCGAAACAAGATGATCAGCTCTGTCGATCGTTTGCTGCAAGCCTTTTAATCTTCTTTCAAGATCATCGCGCCGTACACGAAGCTGTTTTTCGAGCTGACGGTTCATTTGCAGATCAATCTGCAGCTTATGCGCCTTTTCGTAGGCATCGCGAACCTGTTCTTCTGAAAAGTTATTAAAGAACATGCTAACCTCTGAAAGCCGTTTTCTGGCATAACGGGCTTTTGTGTCCAGAGAATCACTTTCGTCAATGACTGTCGAAACCCGCACCCTGATTTCTTCTAGCTCTTTAGAAGACTCTTCAAAGTCACGGCGGCACTGTTCTTCAATTTCGAAGATCTCAGATTTGCTGTCACCTACAGTTTTCACCATGGTTTCTAATATCATGTCCAAAGAA
Source organism: Bacillus sp. OV322 (assembly GCF_900112495.1). GTDB lineage: Bacteria > Bacillota > Bacilli > Bacillales > DSM-1321 > Peribacillus. Next base: position 383,154 of record NZ_FOMA01000002.1, on the reverse strand, counting down.
TTTATATCTAATTGGTTAATGGACATCAGGATTCCTCCGCTTATATGAACAAATTGGTTTATGTAAGTGATCGTATCCATTCTCGCTGTATTCAGTAAACCCATCAATGAAAAACAACCTTTGTTGACAGCTGACTTTACACTTATTTCCTCTTCATTGTAACAAATATCAGAGCAAATACGGCGAATTACTGTAAAAATATTAAGAAAAGAGATACGATACAAGAAGCGATATATTTTGTAAAAAACACATCGCACACAATGCATAGAAATAGATTAGTATATCCTTTATCCTAATCCATTCTATACAAAAGAATCAAATGGAAGAATCTTTATATTTCGTCCATATATTTCAAAACCCTGAGGCTATTATGCAGTTAAAACCTTTGATATCCCTGCAAAAACGGGTAAAGAGCCATGAATGTCGAAAAACATTTCTTGATTTTTTATGGAAAATATTCTTTTAAGCATACAACACTATTTTACGATAGTAGTTTCATTGAACATTAGTACTAATTATATCATGCAATTTTCTTGAGTATATTAAAATTCTTTTACATTCCGTTACCTTTACATTACATTCGACCGATAAATGAAGGAAACTATTCATTATAGTAAAATAGTCTTATCACTAAAAACCACTTCGATAGGTCTAAATACTCACTAATGATATTTAGAACAATAACAAAAAAGGCCCATTGCCATAATTCAATATGCGGGGAAACCCCAATGGAAAGGAGAATCATTTTGCTTCCACAATATTTGACTGTAAAGGGACAAGGCGAAAATGAGATTGTAATAGAGCGGTCGCGGTTCATTGCCTCCATCGCCCGAACTGAAACAGAGGAAGAAGCTTTAGCATTTATCCAGGAAATCAAGAAAAAATACCGAGATGCCACTCACAACTGTTCAGCCTATATGATCGGCGAACAAAACCTGATTCAAAAGGCGAATGATGACGGTGAGCCTTCAGGGACGGCTGGGGTGCCAATTTTAGAAGTATTGAAGAAAAAGAATTTGAAGGATACCACTGTTGTAGTGACCCGTTATTTCGGCGGCATTAAGCTAGGGGCAGGAGGGCTGATCCGCGCCTACAGCAATAGCACATCCGAAGGTATTGAGGCAATCGGCGTTGTTGAGAGAACACTTACGGCCGTCATGCATACAAAGCTAGAATACACCTGGCTTGGAAAAGTGGAAAATGAGCTCCGGTCTTCATCGTTTCCTATTAAAGAGATAGAATATCTTGATTCAGTCATCTTCCAGACCTATGTCAGCACAAGCGAGAAACAGCAATTCATCGAATGGATGACAGAATTGACGAACGGGCAGGGAATCATTACTGAAGGGGAAACCATCTATCTTGAGACAGATGTTTAGCCTTGATTTCATTTATTACAGTGTCACTCCTTATTTGTAAAGAAAATTTTATTTTACGGATGGTGAAATTCAAGGTAAAATGAATTTTGATTTACAACTATATCATCTAGAAAATGAAGATGGCAGTTTTAGAGCTGCTGTTTTTTTAAAGGAGAAGTAACAATGGCAAGAAGGCGTGTGTACAAGATTAGGAAAAGAAAGAAAAACCGCAGAAAACTTTTACTGTTTCTCGTTCCCCTATTCATCCTTGGCTTAGGAGCTTCCGCTTATGCGGCTTCCATCTATGTGAAGGCAAAAAGCGTGATGGACGATTCCTACAAATCTATCGGCACCTCAGATAAGCGCAAAACGGCTGTCAATCCAATGGCGGACAATGTGTCCATTCTATTCATTGGGGTAGATGACAGTACTAAGCGTAAATTTAATGGCCATGCCAGATCTGATGCCCTTATGCTTGCCACTTTTAATAAAAAAGAGAAATCGATTAAACTGCTCAGCATCCCGCGTGACTCTTATGTATACATTCCAGGCAAAGACAGGTATACAAAAATTAATGCGGCCCATGCATACGGCGGACCAAAAACCACTATCCAGACTATAGAGCACTTGCTGGACGTACCCGTTGATTATTATGTCCGCATGAACTTCAATGCCTTCATCGATGTAGTGGACGCTTTAAACGGCATTGATGTCGATGTACCGTATGATTTACGCGAACAAGACTCTAAAGACCATAAAGAAGCCATTCATTTGAAGCCGGGCATGCAAACCCTTGACGGTGAACAAGCTCTCGCACTTGCCAGAACAAGACACCATGACAGCGATATCCAGCGCGGCGAACGCCAGCAGCAGATATTAAAAGCGATCATGACAAAGGCAACATCTGTCGGCGCTGTTACCAAATATACAGACGTCATTCAGGCAGTAGGAAACAACATGGAAACAAATCTTAAGTTCACCGAAATGAAGTCGTTCTTAAGCTATGTAACAAGCGGCGCAGGACTTAACATTGAAACTATCAAACTCAAAGGCGCCGACAACTATACAGACGGCATCTACTATTATAAGCTTGATGAAACATCTGTCGAAGAAGTGAAAGCGACCCTGCAGAAGCATTTGAATGTCACCTCTAAAGATGACACAAACGGTTCAGCAGACAGCTCTTCCTACTAAACGGCGAAACCCTCCGCAAAGACTGCGGAGGGTTTTTTTTATAGGCCTCTTAAACTTGCCGGTAGATTGGAACGTAGGGATGCTTCGCTATCCAATCAACCTAGTGCTATTTAAAAATATTGACCTATCTTCACAAGACCAGATTTTGGTTTTAAAATGGGAGAACACTGGGGAGCTATAAACATGAAAAGCAGTTTGCCTTCCAGGCCAAATGTCTGTATATCTAATATAAAAAAGCGCCCTAATCAGCTCGTTCTTGAACAAGAAGATTAGGGCGCTTTTTTATTAAGGCTTCTCTTTTCTCGGTGCAAACATCTTCAGCAGTGGCTGGTAGTTCGATCCGATCAAGCCTACCTTTTCTACTATTATTTCAATTGTGATTAATAGAATCGCAACAATCAGCAATGCCCCCCATTGGGTAGCGAAGGAAAAGATAATGGCCGCTAGCCCAAATGATGCAGCAAGTGCATAAATAAGGACAACCGTCTGTTTATGCGAAAATCCGACATTTACTAAGCAATGATGCAAATGGGACTTGTCCGGTGCCGAAATCGGAGTTTTGTTCACCAGTCTTCTGATGATGGCAAAAATGGTATCTGAAATCGGTACACCAAGTATAATGATCGGTACAATCAATGAAATGACTGTAATATTTTTAAATCCTAATAGTGAAAGGACAGCAATGATATATCCAAGGAACAGCGATCCTGTATCACCCATGAAAATCTTGGCAGGGTGAAAATTGTATTTCAAAAAGCCAAGTGAACTGCCTGTTACAATTAAGGAGATTGTTGCGACAAAAATGTCTCCCATAACAAGCGCCATGACGGAAATCGTGACCAGTGCAATGGATGAAACACCTGCTGCCAGCCCGTCCAGGCCGTCAATAAGGTTAATGGCATTTGTGACTCCTACAATCCAGATGATTGTAATTGGAATGCTCAGCGCCCCGAATTCAAGCTCTCCTCCGAAAGGAAGATTGATGAACTGAACCTGGATGCCGCCCCAGAAGATAATGATGAGGGCTGCGCCCACCTGTCCGGCAAGCTTCATTTTAGCGCTTAATTCATAAATATCATCAAAAATTCCGATTAGGACAATCAGGCACGCGCCTGCTAAAATTGGCAAATAATTTTCATTTGGAACATCCGGCCGAAAAATAAGAAACGAAATCGCAAAGCTTAAGAATATCGCTAAGCCGCCCATCCGCGGCATGATCTTCTGATGGACCTTACGTTCATTCGGCTTATCGGTAGCTCCCCATTTAAAGGCGAGCTTAGATACAAACGGAGTCAGTACTATTGACAGGAAAAAAGCTGTCAACAAGGCTCCTATCAACATATGACCCACCTCTTCATTCTGCATTCATCATAATCGTGTAATACCCTGTTCTTTACAATGTCGAAACCACACATATATATTTGCTTTACAAAATTTACATAAATTCAATAAATAAATCACTCTCAACTACAAATTATATATGTTTTCAACAGAAAACACTACAATAAGTTTTCATGCCTGAAGAATTTTGTAAAAGTCCTTCTGCTTTTGTCGGAACCGCAGTCTGCAAATTCCCCTAGTCTTAAGGTAACCTAAATTCAATCCTTTATGAATGAGCACTAATTAGACGATTAAAGGCAAGGATTAGTTTCAAGCCCGGCTTTTCTTTGAAAGCATGACCTTAACGACAAAAAGAGGCAAAACCAGCATCCTTCTCCATCTCGATGGCTGCTGAATGAGTCTGTACAGCCACTCCAGGTTCAGCTTCTGCCAGAATTCAGGCGCCCGTTTAACAGTCCCGGCAAGGATATCAAAGGTTCCTCCGACACCCATAAACACGCCTGAATCGAATAAATGTGAATGCTGCGAAATCCATTCCTCCTGCTTCGGAAATCCAAGAGCAGTGAAGACAATATCAGGCTTATGCCCCGCGACTTCACGCGCTAAATCTTGATCATTAATATCTATATATCCGTGGTGATGGTGCAGCCGGATATTCGGGTGCTGCCTGTGCACCTCAGATGCCGCAGCCTCAATCACGTCTTCTGCCGCTCCCAGCATATAAACGCTAAGATGATGCTCATTGGCCACCTTCAGCAGCTCCATTGCAATTTCAAAGCCCGGCACACGCTCCTCAAGGGGTGTATTCAGCATCTTGGCAGCAAGAATGATCCCAGCTCCATCAGGGATTATGTAATCAGCTCCAAGGATGATCTCTTTGTAGGTTTCATGTTCATTTGCATACTCCACAATCTCCGGATTTGCAGTAACGATGAACGTCTTTTCTCGCTTCAGGATTCTCGGTACAAGAACATCCCTAATAAATGACGATTTATTTGTATTAAAAAATGGTATCGATAACACATTAATAATTGAACTCATTATAGATATTCAGCCTTTCTCATGACTATGCCTATTATTAAGAATATGTAAATTCTCTCTCATCATTATCGTCGAAAAGCACCCTGAAGAAAAGAAAATAGTGATATTCTCAAAAAAATGGCTCTTTGTCCATGTGTTTATGTTCTCCATAAGAAAAAAGGTCCATTACATTACTTTTTCAGAACAAATCAGGCCTTTCTTTTTCCAGTTAAATGGATAATTAGTCTAATTACGCTCTGATTCGAGCCAAATCCCTTTCCATTAGAGCGAAATACAGCTCCATTCGAGCCAAATTCCATGTGTTTCGAGCCAAATCGAATTCCAGCCTCAAAAATACAGCATGATGCACCTGTTAAGCGGCCCCTTGAAAAAACTCCTCACTACAATTCGACTTAGTTTTTTTTCAGTTAAATGGATAATAAGCCTAATTAACCCTGATTCGAGCCAAATCCCTGTCCAATAGAGCGAAATCCCACTCCACTCGAGCCAAATTCCAGGTGATTCGAGCCAAATCGAATTCCAGCTCCTAAAACAGAAAAAAGAGAGAGCCTTTAAAAAGAGCCCTCCCTCCCGCATTTCTATTCTCAGACAGTAGCTTTGCTTCGTTTCTCTGTCGCGTCTTCACGGTATTTTTTCTTTTCTGCCTTAGACATGGCCTTGTAATCCTTGAGGAACTTTTCGTACTTAGGCATGACTTCGGTAATCGGGCCAAAGGCCTTGACCTCGCCATATTCAAGCCAGAGGGCTTTATCACAGAACTGCTTCATCTGGCCTAAGCTATGGCTGATGAAGAACATGGTTTTTCCCCGTTCTTTGAATTCATTCATTTTTTCAAGGCATTTATCGGCGAATGCTTTGTCACCGACTGACAATGCTTCATCGATGATCAGCACATCCGGATCAATATGAACGGAAATCGCAAACCCAAGCCGCGACTTCATTCCGCTTGAGTACGATTTGACAGGCTGGTCGATGAATTTGCCGAGCTCGGAAAACTCAATAATTTCAGGCTCCAGATTGCGGATCTGTTTTTTATCAAAGCCGAGCATCAGCATCTTAAGCTCAATGTTTTCCCGTCCTGTAAGCTGGTTGTTCAGCCCGGCAGCCACGGCGATGAGCGCTGTTTTTCCATCGATTTCTACGCTTCCTCCAGTTGGGGGAATAATACCTGCAATGATATTCGATAGTGTGGACTTACCTGAGCCATTGACTCCTACAAATCCAATTACATCGCCTTTTTCCGCTTCGAAGCTGATATCGCGAAGCGCAAAGAAATCTTCTCCATAGCTTTTTGGAAGCAGAAGGTCCAGCAGTTTTTCAGAGTTTTTATTATAAAGCTTATAGCGTTTATTCACATTTTTAACAACAACGGATTTATCCAAATTTCTCACTTCCAATTTTACTTGAAATCGACAAAGCGGTCCCTGAACCTTAAGTGAAGAGCAGAACCAATGATAAATAATACGATGGTCAGCACCCAGAAATACAGCGTGTATTTATAATGATCAACAAGGTACCAGGAATGCCCAAGCAAGGCGGAACGGTAGCCTTCCACAATATAATAAAGAGGGTTGGCTCTCATGATCTCTCCAAGAAATGCCGGATTCCACTTGTCTTTAAACCAAAGGATCGGTGTTAAATACAATAATACCCTCATCAGCGATTGAATGACCATCTGAACATCCCTGATGATTGTGGTTAGTGTTGAGGTAATCAGCGACAGTGATACCAAAAAGGCAAGCGTCGCAAACAGGAAATATGGCAATTGCACAATATAAAAAGTCGGCGGATATCCTGAAAAAGCCAGGATGATGATGACAGCCGCAAGCAGCATTAAATGCTGGTAAAACTTCGCCAAAATGACATACGTCGGGATGACGCTCACTGGGAAGCTCATTTTTGAAATCATGTTAAGCCTTGAGTAGATGGCCTTTGACCCGAGTGTAATCGACGGGCTGATTAAAAACCACACCGAAATCCCCGCAAGCAGCCAAGGGAAATAAGGATCGCCCCCAATATCACCGCGGCGCATAATAAAGCCGAAAACATACCAGTAAATGGCGATTTGTATCATTGGGTTTATAATTTCCCAAAGTATGCCTAAATAATTATCGTTATTGCTGCTCTTCATTTCGTAGGCTGATAATCGCCTGACTAAATAAAAATTCTTTATTTGTTCGTTTAATACGGTCAAAGCAGATCTCATAATCTTATACAGACCTTCCTAACACTTTTTCTATCACCCGCTGTGAAGCATGTCCGTCTTCCAATCCGCAAAATTGTTCATAAAAAGCAGCAGAATTTTCATCCGGGACAAATCCCTTCTCTTCCTGGGCCTTAATTTCGCGGATCACCTCATCCGTCGTTTTCACGAGCGGTCCGGGCGCCGAGGCTTCAAAGTCAAAATAAAAACCGCGCAACCTGTCTCTGTAATTTTCAATATCATATACAAAAAACAGCATCGGGCGTTTTAAATTCGCATAATCAAAAAATACTGAAGAATAATCGGTGATCAGCATATCTGAAATCAGATACAAATGGCTGATGTCACCATAATTTGAGAAATCATAGGCAAATCCTTCAAAATCGGAAAGCTCCAGATTCTCTGAAATCAGGTAATGGAGGCGAAGCAGGATTACATATTCGCTTCCAAGCTTCTCTCTCATTTCATTCAAATCAAGCCTTAAAGAAAACTTGTACCGCCCTTTTGAATAAAATTCGTCATCTCTCCAGGTTGGAGCATACAGGATGACTTTTTTATCATCAGGAATCCCCATTTTCTTTTTCAGCGACGAAATCGAAGAGGAGTTATTTTCATTATAAAGCATGTCATTTCTAGGATACCCTGTTTCAATGACCTTGCCGGGATCAACTGCAAAAGCTCTTGAGAAAATTTCCGAAGAATAAGGATTTGGCGAGATCAAATAATCCCACTTGCTTGATTCTTGATGGAAATTCTTTTTGTAGCTTTCTGTGTCAGTTCCAGGCATGTAAACTTCCTTCATATCAGCAGCAAGCTTTTTCAGCGGTGTGCCGTGCCAGGTCTGCAGATAAGTGGTGTGCCTTGGCTTTGGAATCCAAAGCGGCATCCTGCTGTTTGTAACCCAGTAGGAAGCCCTCGTCATCTTGAACATCCACTCCACAGAAAAGCGCCTCAAATACGGCACTCCCTCGCGTTCAAAATTAGCTGTGTATTTCTTATCCGCACTCCAGTACATCTTATACTCTGGGTGCGTCTTCTGCAAATACTCATAAATCGCCCTTGGATTGCAGCTGTACTGCTTTCCGAGAAAACTTTCAAACACAATCAGCTTTTTGTCTGCAGGCAGGATGGCACCGCAGACCCTGAAGGCTGCTTTGTAGGCTCCTGTAATCAGGGATTTCACCTTATGTTTAATGGCTGAAAGCGACAAGCTCTTTGCCTTCGGTGCCGCTGCAGCCGCTTCTTTTGTTAATTGCATGCTTCTTCCCCACTTCTGATCCAAACATTTAGAAATAAGTTTACCACAATTTCCGCTGATGAAATTTCAAAATGTAATCAGCGGACATATTTTTAGCGAAAAAGCTTCTTCAGGAGACCGGTTTCCTTGCTTTTCGGCTCTTCCCTGACAGGCGTTTTTTCAGCTTGCGGTTCTGGCTGTACAGGCGCAGCTTTCATTGGCTTCACAGAAAGCAGGCCGTTTTTTGTGCCGTACACTCTTATTTTTTTGCTGCCTTCAGCAAAGCTCACTTCAAGTTTTTTACCATTTTCTGCACGCACATTTTTTGTATAATGGCCGTCCGAAACACGGATGAAAACATCACTGATTTTCTCTATTGAAACGAGGCTTTTTTTATCCAGAATAACTTTCCAGGATACTCCTTCGCCAGTCCCGGAAAATAAGAGAGTGTTTGTGCCCTCCCGCTCCTGGATATAAGCAGAAACTTCTTTTATGTTCTCCATCCCTGCTATTTTAAACTCTATTGTGACAGCATCATCTTGATTGCTCATATGTTCAAGAACAGCATGCGGGTGGCTCTCGAGCGGAAGTGATGCAATCTTAGGCACACTTTCATCAAGCTCCCTAAATAGCGTTTTCCATTCAGCTATGAATTTATCGTAGCCAAAACGCTTTGTAACCTCTCTAGCATTGCGGGAAAGTGTTTCTCTGAGCTCCGGATTTTCCATGAGAGAAATAATTTTCTCGCTCATTTCCTCCACGCTGCCGTCTTTTACGAGAAGCCCGTCCACACCATCACGTATGATGTCCCGGGGTCCAAAGTTAATGTCATAGGCAATGACAGGAGTACCGTATGAAAGGCTTTCTGTCATGCTCATGCCGAATCCTTCTGAACGCGAAGTCATAAGTGTTGCATATGCACCAGGATAGACAGCTGACATATCTGCAGCAAATCCTTTAAGAATCACGTTATCTTCAAGCTTTAAGTCATTAATCAATGAAACTGTTTCATTTTCCTGGTCATCGCTGTAGCCGAATCCGTAGATTTCAAGCCTTGCTTTCGGATTCTTTGCCGCAACCTTTTCAAAGGCCTTGATTCCATCCTCGACCCGCTTTTTATAATGAATCCGCGCGACCAAAATGAATAAGTTAGGATCTGCCTTTACCCCCTGCACATGTTGGGCAGGTTTGACAAAATGCGGAATCACTTCAAAGGACGGTCTGTCTCCATATAATAAAGCAGCCGATTCCCTCTGGCCATGTGTCAGATAAATCATTTTGTCAAAACGGTCAAGATTGGAATAAAGGGAATTCCACACACCGCTGACAGGTGCGCCGTCAGAATACGGAATGGTAAAGTGGCTGCTGTGTGCAAAACCTACTTTGCGGACGTTCGGATGATGCACGCCAAGAACTGCATCATCAAGATTCTTGTTTGGCAGATTATACAGCCGGTCCCTGAATTCAGCGAAGATGATTGGATTTTCATCTTCCGCAATCACTTTTTCTATCCAGTAGCTGTATAAATCAGCCATATCTTCAAACTCTTTATTTTCATCACCAAAGTACTGGCATTTCGTCCAGTTCTTTTTAGCATCCAGCCAGATCGATAAATAGCATTTGCCGTCTTTACCGAAGTATTTATGTGTCCGCTCATGCTTCGAGCCCGTGTCATAGATGATTTCTTTGACAAGATAGCCATCCGGAGAATATTCCTGCCTTTTCGTCCGGATGCGTGCCTCGTTCATCTTGTCGCAAAAAATAAGCCGGCCTTCCCTATCAAAACGTTTATATTGAACATAATCCCCATTTTTAAAATACCGGTATGAAGGATTTTCCTTTTGGCTGTGATCCTGAAAAGCAACGAGTCCTTCTTCCTCTGCCTGCAAGGCATGGGAATCCTTTTGTACACTCATATCCTTTGAAGGATCCAGATCATACAGGCAATTCATTACCTTAATGTTTTGATGGAGGATCCCCTCTTTTTTCATGGATCTGACATCTCCCCATAATGTCCGCTGATAGGAGATGGTAAGCAAGGAAATCATTCTTTCGGGCATTTCTTCACACATCATATTCAATCTCGCCACAACGGCCTTTGTTAATCCGCTTCGTTTAACCGCAATAGTATTTAAGATAAAATATGGATTACTTATCGTTTTCATAATGAACTCCTTATTTTAAATTATTTTTTAAGAATGTTGGCCTGCGGTTTAGCACGTCTGCATGCTGCCGGTGAATGGCAGGGCCATGGATCAATTTCCGAAGAAACGATCCACGATCCTTGCTGTAGCTTTGCCATCCTCCAAGCCGCAATATTTCTGTCTGAAGTCTTTATACTTACTGCTGTATGCTTTAGTCGTTTCTTCTATATTTGTGACTGCTTCTATGATATCTTCAGTGGTTTTCATGAAAGGCCCTGGTGCTTCATTTTCAAAATCGATATAAAAGCCGCGGATATTGTCCCGATAATCTTCAATATCATAGGTGTAATACAAGATTGGGCGGCCGGTGTTGGCAAAGTCAAACATAACCGAAGAATAATCCGTCATTAAGATATCACTGATCAAGTACAGCTCCTGGATATCCGGATACTTCGATACATTCATTACAAAATCACGGTACTCTTCCGGGATTTTCAAGGAATTGGAGATGACCACGTGCATCCTCAGCAGCAGAACATATTCATCGCCAAGGGCCTGCTTCATCCTTTCCAAATCGAATTGAAGGTCAAACACAAATTTATTTTTATTTGAGGTTTGATTATCCCGGAATGTCGGTGCATATAAGATGACCTTTTTGCCTTCAGGAATGTTCAGTCTCTCAGCAACTGACCTAGCCCTTGCTTCCCTATCATCTTTAAAGAATAAATCATTTCTCGGATAGCCTGTCTCAAGGATTTCCCCGTCATAGCGAAAGGCGCTCCTGAATGCATCCGATGCATACGGGCTCGGTGACACCAGGTAATCCCAGGTTTGGGTTGCATGATACACACGTTCTAAATACCCTTCATCTCTTCCCTGGATATTTTCAATATCAAACAGCATTTTCTTAAGCGGCGTGCCATGCCATGTTTGAATGTACGTAGTTTCCTTGCGCTTATCAAGATACGTAGGGAAGTTTTGATTATTAACCCAGTATCCTGCCTTGGCGAGGTAATAATAGTACTGCGGGCTCAGCCTGCTGATTTTTTTGGTATTCCTGTCTCTGACTGGCATCATTCCGCCGTACACCCAGACTTTTTTCATGTCGATTTTCCGCTCTAGCATTTCTTCATAAATGTTCCGCGGGCTGTCTCCATATTGCTTTCCTACTCCGCTTTCAAACAGAATAAGGTTTTTATCAACCTTCACCGTCTTCATCATGATTTTATATAACAGCTTCATGGTCGGGAAGTAGCGCTTGCTTTTCCTGAACTGCCTGAAGAACAGCTGATAATATTCGGTTTGGGCCACTTTTTGGAAGAAGCTTCTTTGGAGCACTGCATGCTCTGCCACTTCATAAATGCGCTCACTTGAATGCTGGTCACGATGCTTGATGAATTTATTCGCTCTTGCTTTATACAGCTCAGGCATGACAAAATCCTGGCTGCTGTACACATCCGCCTCATTAAGCAGGTCTTCAAGATTATCCGTGATATATCCTGGAAGATCATTATCCAAGTCCAGATGCGACCTTCTTTTTCCAATAAAACGGTCCCGGTCGAACTGATAATAAAGGACTGGTTTATGAAGGAAGCTGAAGTCAAATGCCACACTTGAGTAATCGGTAATCATCATCGCGCTTTCCTTGATCAGATGCTGAACATCCACTTCACCCTGCGAGATTACCCGGACAGGTGCATCTTTAAAGTAAGAAGTAAAGTTCTGCATATTAGGATGCAGGCAGAAAACAATCTCAAGATTTCTTTCTTTTGCCATAGCATGGAGCTTGGGATGATGAATCAGGTCCCGGTATCTTTCAAAATACTCGCTCTCAATAAATACTTCGTCCGAAGTAATCCAGTCCCTCCATGTAGGGATGATGAGCAGCTGGCGCTTGATCTCCACATCTTCTTTGAATAAAGAATCGAAGCGCGATAACCCTGTGACATATACTTGATCTTCGTCATAGCCGAAATCACTTATGATCATGTCTTTTTCAAACTCAGAGCTGACCAGAAACAGATCTGTATCAAAACCGGACGCTTTTTTGCCGTAATTGGCAAGCATATTCTTCGTTCCCATGACACCGTGCTGCAGGAAGATCTTCAGCGCCTTCACGTTCCGCTTAAACTTGCGGGTCCGCACAGGGTATAAATAATCAGGATGATGAGAAGAAATAACCTTTGATGCAATTACGGTGTTCTTTATATGCTCTTTTGATTTAAAATAAAGGACATTTCCAAGCGGTTCCACATTTCCAGCCTCTGGAGAATCCTTTTCAATAACATAGTAGGCTTTTTTATCAGGAAAGTTCTCCCGCACGTATTTAAAGAAATGGTAGCCTGTATCCTGGGCCTTATAAGACCTTTCGCCAATCAGCCAAACATCCTTGCTTTTATTAAACATTCTGTACAGCGGAGCAAAACGCCGCATTTTCCTCAAATAGTTGAACGTATCTACAGGGAAACCATACACTTCAATGGATAGGTTCTTTGCTTTGAAGGTAAAGTAAGGATTGATCACATACGCATCGCTGCCTTTTTTAATAAATGTCTCCTTAAGGAATAGCTTAACCCTGCCAGTCGGCCTCCCGATTCTGGCCCTTTTCACTTCAAGCTGATCATGCAGATTTAAGTCGAAATAATAGTCGTAAATGTCATCCTCGGCAGGACGGGCATCATGGAGCTTTTCCATATCAAGTTCCACCCGGTATGTGTAGCGGTTCAAGCCGTATTTCTTTGCTGTACCTTCATCGTCAAGAGTGAACCTCGCCTGTCCGTAGAGCTCCAGATTAGTTTTCCTTCCCTTAATGAAGGCTTCGCCGTGCGTAATTCGTGAGTTCCTTGAAAAAACACGGCCTTCAACGATCATCTTGTTTTGCTCATACGAAATCTTTTCTATCTGAGATCGTATGGAAGGTGCAGGTTCCTGGTTTAGAAGGATGGAAACATTCCCTTTTTTGGTAACAAAAAGGTGGACGGTTTTATTATCATCTGTACGATATGGAGCAGGATACTTAATGGAAGTATGCTGGAACCTCCCAAGCCTGATCAGGTACTCTGCGTACTCAACGCCATCTCTAACAGCAATTTCTGCTGCATCCTGATCCAATTCCTTTTCTAAGCTATCAACACGGACACTGACCTTGATGAAAAGATCCAATGCCGCCTGTTCTTCTTCGCTAAGATGGCTTAGCAGTTCATCTAGGCTGATACCAAAGGCAAAAGAAGGATTAGGCTTTATTTCTGCAGCCTGGTGCATCTCACCCGTTTCCCTTACCTTCACCCACAGCTCTTTTGCACAATAAAACTCCTTGGAGAATGCTCCCTGGATGAAGATTGTTCCATTTTCCTGTGAAACAGACAGCTTATGCTTGAGTCTGATTTTGTTCTTGCTGCGCTTTAAAAATCGAAATAATTTCATCTTCATGAATAACCACCTGGAATTTAAATATTTATGAAAAAATTGCTGTTTAGAATAAACCGGAAAAAACACTCGCATTTATTCAACTTGCACACTGATGAAAAAAAGAAATTCTTTCATCACAACCATTATAAAATCATATACGTTTTCAGCTTTTTTCTCAACAATGAATAGCATGTGCCCCGCTTGAGTTTCTAAGATTTTCTTCCTATTCTCCCCCCGCTTTTCAGCAGCATGCATCATTTATAGAGGGCCACCCTTTCTAAACCCCTTTTTTCGCTCAAAAAAGAAGCAAAATGGCCTATGCTCCTATCCTTAATTTGTCAGGATTTACAATAGTTCTTCCGTAGCTTTTATAATAAATTCCCTCTAATCCCTTGTATGGAATATAAAAACCAAGTAAAATAAATCACATTGCCGGAAGTCTATAAGAATTCAACACATGTTTGTTAAATGTTTGTTGTTTATTTGTAAATCAAATAGGTTATAATTAGGTAGAGTTTACACTATTAAAATGTTCTATTTCCTTATTATGCATAGAGCCATGAGATAAAAAGCGCAAGCGCCTGCTTACGCTGGTTTAAATAGACTGCTTTAAATTTAATCAAACGATTGATTAATAGATTAGACTGGAGGAATACTACGCATGAAGAAGGTTATTACGTACGGTACATTCGATTTGCTTCACTGGGGGCATATCAACTTATTGAAGCGCGCTAAAGCTCTTGGCGACTATCTGATTGTTGCCATCTCTTCTGACGAATTTAATGAACTTAAAAATAAAAAAGCCTACCACAGCTTTGAAAACAGAAAAATGATCCTTGAATCCATCCGCTATGTGGATGAAGTAATCGCCGAAAACAGCTGGGAACAAAAGAAAGAAGATATCATCCGTGAAGGCGTGGATGTGTTTGTCATGGGCGATGACTGGAAGGGCAAATTTGATGAATTGAACGAGGTTTGTGAAGTTGTCTATCTTCCAAGAACCATCGGAATTTCTACAAGCAAGATCAAAGACGATCTTCTAACAGTCAATAATGGCTAGAGAACTGGCAATAGAGCTGTATCTGTTTATATTTAAGGCTCTCTTTTCTATCTTCCGCCTTTTTCCTTTAAAAAAGAAAACAGCTTTTGTTGTGTCATTCGGAGATAATGCACGCTATATCCTCGATGAAATGAACGCACAAGGAATTGAAGGCAAAAGAATCATCATAAAAGGGAATCATAGCAGAGCAGATTTTAAAGGCGATGGGAAAACCATCGTCTTTCACTTTGAAATCAAACATCTTCTGCACTACCTGCTCTCTATTTACCATCTGGCTACATCCAAAGTGGTGATCATAGACAACTATTTCGGCTTTCTTTCTGCCATCTCGTTCAGGCCTACCGTCACTTGTGTCCAGGTCTGGCATGCTGCTGGGGCGGTAAAGCAATTCGGCTTAAAAGACCCTTCTGCCGCAAACCGCAGCCCGCGTGCGAAGGAGCGCTTTCAGCGTGTATACAACCAGTTCCATTACGTTGTTTCCGGATCTGATACCATGTCTGGCATCTTTAAGGCGAGCTTTGGGCTGCCTGACGAAAATATACTGAGTACAGGTGTTCCAAGAACCGATTTCTTTTTTGATGAAGAAAAAAAATCAGTCGCCTATCAGTCACTGCTGGGGCACTTTCCGGGGCTTGAGGAGAAAAGGACGATCTTATATGCTCCTACCTTTAGGGAAAATGAGCTGAAAACAAGTTCTATTGGGCTCGATATTCAAAAACTTTATGATGAATTTCAGCAAGATGAATATGTTCTCCTGCTTAAGCTCCACCCAGCTGTATCTGGTGAACACGATTTGGAGAAACAATTTCCGGGATTCGTTTATGATCTTACAAATTATCATGATGTAAATGAGATTTTGCTTATCACGGACCTGCTGATAACAGATTACTCTTCCATTCCTTTTGAATACGCCTTTTTGGAAAAACCAATGATCTTCTTTGCCTATGACTTGGAGCATTACGAAAAAGAGCGCGGCTTCTGGGAAGACTATGAATCACAAATGCCCGGGCCAGTCGTTTACACAACGCAAGAGATTATCGAAAAAATAAAAACAGCATCTGCTGATTACGGCAGCATCAAAAAATTTAAAGAAAAATGGAATGAATACTCTGATGGAAACTCCAGCAAAAAGCTAGTGGACTTTCTATTCAAAAAATGAACGGAGAAGACTCGTGTCGGGTCTTCTCCGTTTTTTTAATTGGCTGTTTTCGTAAACTTTGTTGCTATTAAACAAAGTGGTTGATTTCCGCTCCACGATGCTCGCTTTCCGCGGGGCGGCCGGTGAGCCCGCAGGAGTCTCGCACCTTACGCTCCAATCAACCTGTCTTACAATAGGATCGCCTCACAGAACTTATTAAAAATCAACAATCTTTAAGAAAAGAGCCTTTTATTTCGTGAACTTAATAATATTTCGTGATAAGCAAAAGTTTACCGACCTGATTATGCAGCTTTCCCTATAAATCATGCGACTTTTTAAAGAAATCGTGCAGCTTTCCTCCAGAATCATGCAACTTTTCAAATAATCTTGCAGCTTTCCTCCAGATTCATGCAACTTTTTAAGAATATCATGCAGCTTTCTGTTTTCATGCTCCCCTGCCTGCTCTTTGTATTCACTCTTCCTAAAAATTAAACATGTAAATTATGCCAAAGAAAAATATGGTCTTTTAACCATAAAATCGTATGTTACAATAGTAAAAGGGAAATTGAGGGATTAAAGATAGATAGAACCATAGTTTCCTTAAACTATTAAAACAGGGGATGTTATCAAAAAAATGAGAAAAGCTTGTATGTTTATCTTGTCGCTTTCATTATTGCTGTCTTTATTGTCTCTAACTGGCCCCGCGGCTTTTGCTGCAGAAGACCCGGTATGGGATTCATCACTGCCACTGACTCAGGGTATTGCCCTAAAGAGCCCTACACATATATACACCTCTGCTTCAACAAGTTCAAAAGCACTTAAAAGCTACAGCCAGGGAACTGCGTTAAAATATCAGGCGTATACCTCCAGCTGGTACAAGGCAAGGATTTTCATAAATGGCCAAGCAACAATTGGCTACATAAGCGCAAGTGATGTTGAAAATGTCACCGATAATCCGCAAACTCTTCGCGGAATCGCATTAAAAACCCCCACCAATATGTATTCCAGTGCATCAGCCGGCTCTAAAGTGCTGAAAACCTACCAGCCGGGAACTGTTTTAACATATAAAACCTTTACTTCAAGCTGGTATCAAGCCAGATTTTATGTAAATGGCAAGGCAGTCATTGGATACCTGAAGGCCAGTGATGCAGAAAACCTGTTATCATCACAGCAATCGGGAAAAGGATTAACATTAAAAAACCCTACAATCATGCATGAAAAAGCTTCGTTAAGTTCAAAAACCCTCAAAAGCTATGAGGCAGGAAAGGTTTTAGTCTTTAAAACCTTCTCGAAAAACTGGTATGAAGCCAAATTCTACGTGAATGGCATTCAAAAAACCGGTTACTTGAGTGTAAGCGATGCTGAAAAACTTGCTGATGAACAAAAAAACCTGCAAGGCATCGGAAAAAGCAGCCCGACCAAAGTTTACAGCACCGCCTATTCAGGCTCTAAGGTGTTAAGAAGCTACGAGGCGGGAACAATTCTAAAGTATAAAACTCTTTCTGCAAGCTGGATGGAGTGCAATATTTTTATCAGCGGAAAAGCAACGACAGGCTATATCAAGAAAAGCGACCTCGAAAACCTATGGAGCACCAAACAGTCATTAAGCGGGGTGGCTATGAAGAGTCCGACTAAGATTTATTCCAAGGCGGCAGCTGTATCCAAGGTTCTGAAAAGCTACAGCGAGCGTTCAATCCTGAAATACAGCACTCTTTCAGATAACTGGTTCGAAACGAGCGTCTATATCAGCGGCGTAAAAACTACTGGCTATATTAAAAGCAGTGATGTACAGGGATTATCTTACTATGATTTAACCTATGATGATGCAGTTTCCCTGCAAATGAAGGTGAATCCGCAGACTGACTCATCCGGCTCCTGGAAGACAGCTTCAAGCAGCCAGGTGAAATATTATGTTGATCCAGGAAACTTCATTCAAACATCCAGCTCATTTTATCAATTTCTAACACTATCAAAACCAGCAGGAACAGATGCATCTGAAATTAAT
The DNA here is from genome assembly GCF_900112495.1 of Bacillus sp. OV322. GTDB lineage: Bacteria > Bacillota > Bacilli > Bacillales > DSM-1321 > Peribacillus. The sequence goes on along the minus strand of NZ_FOMA01000002.1, from coordinate 365,025 downwards.
AACACAATTTTAAAAAGTAAAGGAATCCTTACAGGAAAGGCTTCTTCCTATCTTTCAGCAAGCAAAACATACGGAGTCAATGAAATCTACTTAATCAGCCATTCGCTGCTTGAAACAGGAAACGGCAGTTCTACGTTATCCAATGGTATTCTTGTTAAAAGTGTAAACGGCAAGGCCGTGACTCCTAAAACGGTTTATAATATGTACGGAATCGGGGCAAAGGATTCCTGTCCGGAACGATGCGGCTCCGAGTACGCCTATAGCGCAGGCTGGTTCACTCCGGAAGCAGCAATTATCGGAGGAGCGAAATTCATCGGTGACGGCTATGTAAATGCCGGACAGGATACACTTTACAAAATGCGCTGGAATCCAGATGGAATGGTCACAAAAGGCTATGCCACACACCAATACGCTACTGATATTGGGTGGGCGTTCAAACAAACCTCCAGGATCTCACAAATGTATGCCCAGCTATCCAAATACACCATGCAGCTCGACGTTCCAACATATTTAATCAAGTAAAAGACGGTGCAGGCACCCTGATAAAATGGGGGCCTGCTTTTTTATGCCCTATTTTAGACGAATCCGGCAATTCGCTCGAAATGAGCAGGAATCTGGCTCTAATTAACAATGAATTGGCTCGAATCCAGTCTAATCCGGTACTATTATCCAATTATTTGGAGATTTCACTTTTAGAGCGCCTGCCTGAAACCACTTTTTTCACTCTAAACTATTGAACACGACATACCCGCTAAAACAACAAAAGACCCCGCATTTGCGGAGTCCATGTGGTTTATTGAAGTTCACGTGCTACATATGTGGCGCTGACCCATGCAAAAGTTCCATCGGAAAGCTGTACTTTATACCATGTTTTTGTGCTATTCATTGTGGCAGTGCCATCTTTTTGCGGAACAATCGAAACATAGTTATTCAATTTATAAGAACCAAGAATATCAGATGACACAGTTGCGTCTTTCCTGATGTTAACAGAGCTTGCACCGGTGATTCTGCCCAGATTCTGTACGGCAAGATAGTTTTTATATTTATCGAATTTGATAGTGTTTATCCAATATTCCACATTGTTGACTGATACTCTTACCCAGTAATCATTCGTTTTTTCCAGCAAATTGAATGATGATCCAGATTTGATAGTTTTTACTTTATCGTTCACGCCCTTAGCGCTGTTTAAAACCAGATCCTGTTTTGCTACTGCGGTTATGCCTGCTGGAAAAACGTCGCTTCCGCCCGGTATGCCAGGCTGGCCTGGAACAGTTGGATTAATCACTGCATTTTTGTAGTAAGCTTTATCATAAGGAAGCATATTTTCCATATGCCTTGCAATCGATTTTCCCCAGTTAGGATCGCTCGCATAGTAAAAGTTCATGCCTTCACTATTTTGATTGATGCGGGTATTCTTCATATCTTTTGTACTGAATCCAAGATATGCTCCACTATATTTCCAGTTGGCCTTATTTAAGTACGTGGATTTTATCTCAGCAGCAATATAATTAATACACAAATCTATCGTCGAAAAACGGTATGAAGCAACAAATGGAGAAATATCGAATGCTCCAAAGCCAAATAAATTATTTTTACCCAGCGAAATGTTAGATCTGCCAAAATCACTTTCATGTATGGCGTGTGCGGCAAGGTACAGAGCATTCACTCCATATCTATTTCCTGCATCAATGAATGACTGGCCTTTATTCGTTAATACACTAACCTGTCCAGCCTTCAAGTTTTTCGCAATATAGCCATTGATTTGTGCAGCCGTAACATTAGATTTTGTACGCAGGTCAATAAACTGGTAGCTGTCATGGCTTGTCAGCGGGTCTCCAGTAACTACCTGTTTCAGATAGCTTCCTGAAACATAACCTATTTTTCCATCATAGGCTACTTTATACCAGCCATTTGACGTTTTATAATCCGCCGCAACAAGGGTGCTGGCAGGAATGACCGACAAAAGTCCGGAAGCTGCATCAGCAGACCCTCTGATGTTCAGTTCGGAGGTTGTCACAAATGTTGTCTGCGTAATTTTCTGCTCAGTATAATCGGTATACGGAGCCAATTCACTTTCAGAAATATATCCAGACTGCCCTTCAAAGGAAACATGATACCAGCTGCCGATTTTTTTATCAGGAGTAACAATGGTGTCCTTTGGCACATTTGCGAGCACTTTATATTGAGGCCCAAATAATACATACAAGCTGGACGCTGCCGTTAGTTTAAATTTGGATGCTGATACCGGAATAAAGGCTTCACTGGTCACATCTGAATTTTTTACGTAATAATTTTTGCCGTTCATCTCCACAGAGTACCAAGTTTCGCCAAGGCTGTTCACTGCCTCTTTCTTTGACACAAAGCCCTCGTTAGCTCCTGAGGATAAGACGGGTTGCTTAGTGGAATCCGGTGCTGAATAGAGTTTAATGGATGATTTAGAAAAGTAATAGGTTTCATCTGTATCAATCAGCTTGAAGGTCACTTCATTATATTTAGCAAGATCAGCACTCATGGTGTATCCGGATTTTCCGCCGTAGGAAACCGCATACCAATCTCCAACTTTGCTTTTGGAGGTGACGATTGCCGACTTTGGCACTTTAATGATTTTAGTATAAGAGCTTCCGTAGCTTTGATAGATATAGGTATCCTTTTCAGCAGTATATTTAGTCTGCGAGAATGATGAAGCAGTTTTCTTTGCAGTATAACTGCTGTTTACGTATAAAGTTTTTCCTTTATAGGAAATCTGGTACCATGTTTGTCCTGCGCTATTTACCACTTTTATTTTTGAATAAAAACCGGTATTGCTAGCAACTGAGTAAACTTCCTTCTTTTTGGTATCCGGTGAGGAATAAAGCTTAGAGGTTTTATTTGTAAAAAGATAGACGGGTGAGATTGGGACTTTCACACCATTCAGGTAATTGCCGCTTGCCCAGCCTGACTTCGTAACATTCTTCCCGCCTGATTTATAGGTATAGGAAATTTTGTACCAGGTTCCTATTCTTTGAGTGGCCGTCACGATCTTGCCCTTCGGAACAGTGACAATCAGCTTGGCCTTTAAGTTGGCTGACATTCTTATATTTAAATTGGCTGTAGTTTGAAATGAAGTTTTGCTGATTGAAGTGATGCTGCTGGCCTCTGCCTGCAGATTCCCCGTTGAATTTACATATGCCGCCGCTCCAGCAAAAATACTTGTTGATAAAATCAGCGCCTTGCCGATATTCTTCATCATGACATCCTTTCCAGACCTTTAATAGTTTGTTGATTCTGTAAATTTAATTCCTTTGATTCATTTCCACAATGCTAATAGCCTGCAGTGCTTATTAAATTGGTAAAACACTAGCATCTTATAGTAATATCGGAAGCTATAACTCACCTTTTACATGGTAATTTTTTCATAAGTTCCGCGTCCGCACTTCTATTATCCTAGAAACCCACATTATTGTTAACACTTTTTTACATTATATTAAAATTCATCCTTTTTCTTTTCTTAAAAAATGGCTCTGTAGGCCAATGTGATTTGCTGTTTTGCCATGATAAAATGATGATAGATTGCAGGTTTGAAAGATTACAAACTATGCAGAAACAGACAGGAGACTGAAGATGAAACCTCTACTTTCAGTTATTTGTGCACTTTCACTCAGCTTCATGAGTGCAGGAGATGCGGATGCTGCACCTAACAAGGATGTGCTGCACAAGAATTCTTCCCGGCAGCTTTTCCAGACGGACAGCTCATACAGCAAAAATCATTTAATCATTAAATTTCGGGATGCTGTAAACACGCAGCAAAAAGAGGATATTTTGAAAACATACGGAGCCATTGAAAATGACGAACTGCAAACAGGGGGTTTTTCAAGGTTGGCCTTCCCTGTACATACAAACCTAATGAAAACGGCCAATATGCTTAAAAAGGACAGCCGAATTAAGGATGTTCAGCTGAATTATCTTGTGAAAGCAAGTTACATTCCAAGCGACAGCGGATACCGCAAGCAATGGAATGTTCCCATGATGCATGCTGAACAAGCATGGGATACTACACGCGGTTCCAGTGATATTAAAGTGGCCGTCATCGACGGGGGAATGCAGGTGACACACCCTGAATTTCAGGGCAGAATCATCACTCCTTATAATGCGGTGACTGGCACTAAAACCATTCCTGCTGATGAGCACGGGACACATGTTGCCGGAATAATCGGCGCCGCTGTCAATAAGAGCGGTACAGTCGGCATTGCGCCTGGAGTAAGTATCATGCCGGTCAATGTGTTCACGGGCAATGATTCAAGCGACTATGATATTGCAGATGCGATCATCCACTCAGTGAAAGCAGGAGCCGATGTCATCAACCTTAGCCTGACCATGAGCGACTATTCATCAATCATGGACTACGCCGTGAAATACGCCTCTTCACATGGAGTATTCATCACTGCAGCGGCCGGGAATGATCATACAAGCAAACTATGCTATCCTGCAGCCTTGAAATCTGTCGTCGGCGTTAGTGCCATTGATCCAGAAAAGCATGCCGCACCCTTTTCTAATTACGGAACTTATATTGACTTCACTGCACCAGGAACAGATATTTACTCAACAATGCCTCATAGTTCTTATGGATACCTGAGCGGAACCTCCATGGCCTCACCTGCTATTGCTGGTGCAGCAGCCCTGATTTTATCGAAAAATCCTTTTTTAAAGCCGGATGGGGTCATCAGCATTTTAAAGAAATCCGCAGCTGACCTTGGCGAAAAAGGCCGGGACAAATACTTCGGATACGGACTTCCTGATGCAAACCAGGCATTAATAAACACTCCGAGTCCCGTGTCCAGTTTAAAGCTTTCTGGCAGCACCCTTAACGAGAACGGAAAGAACACGATATCTGTGCAGTTTTCAGCTCAACAGCTGACAAAAGCATCCCTTTATGTAACAAATCAAAATCATAAAGTAGTCAGCATAATAACCAGGAATAAAACTCTCTCTGATACTCCTCTTTCTTTCACATGGAACGGGAAATTGACCAGCGGGGCATTTGCACCACAAGGAAGATATAAAATGACGGCAAGAGTCACGAACGGGAAGCATACTCTATTCAAAAGCTCTTATATCACCATTAACGACTCTGTCATTCCCCGTGTGAGTGCCAGCAGCACAATCCCAGCCTTTTCACCGGCCGCAAAAAAGACATTGATCGTGCCTATTGAGCTGAATAAAAACACGGCCCTTACAGCTGCAGTCACGGACAAAACAGGTAAAACCGTAAAAACGCTGTTGTCAAACAAGACCTTAAACGGCGGAAAAACTACGCTGAAGTGGGACGGGAAAAACAGCAAGGGCGAAACCGTTCCTGACGGCTCCTATACGTTAGCAATGTCTGCAAAAGACACAGCAGGAAGAGAAAGTGCTCCTGTAAGCTTGAAGCTGATTGCCGACAGCACGCCTCCTTCTATTTCCCTGAAATCGGCTCATACATTTAAACCGTCAGGAAGCAGCAGGATATCTGTCAAGATCGGCCTGAATGAAAAAGCAAAAGCAAGTGTGTCTATCATGAACAGCAAAAACCAGACGATTAAAACACTGATCTCCGGAAAATCCCTCCCGCAAGGAATATCCACCGCCGGCTGGGATGGGAAGCACGCTGCCAACGCACAAGCTTCGAACGGAAGTTACAGGTTTTTGGTTAAAGCGGTTGATAATGCCGGCAATAAAAGTACTAAAACTAGTTCTACTTTTAAACTAGTAAATGTGAAAAGCCAATGACAGCCGCTGTCATTGGCTTTTTTTTGGCGGGGAGCGCTCGGTATTTCCATTTAATTGGATAATAGTGCTGAATTAGGCCTGATTCGAGCCAGTTACACACCGATTCGTGCCAAATTCCTTCTGATTCGAGCCAAATCAACCTCCATTCGAGCGAATTCCTAAAAGACCGCTCCTCCCGCCCAACTTCAGCGGCTCAGAAACTCTCATAATTTCCATTTTAATGGATAATAGTGCCCGATTAGGCCTCATTCGAGCTAATTTCCTTCTGAATAGAGCCAAATCAACCTCCATTCGAGCGAATTCCAAAAGACCGCTCCTCCCGCCCAACTTCAGCGACATCGGAAACGCTCATAATTTCCATTTTAATGGATAATAGTGCCAAATAGGGCCTGATTCGAGCCAGTTACACACCGATTCGAGCCAAATTCCTTCTGATTAGAGCCAAATCCGCCTCCATTCGAGCGAATTCCCAAAAGACGCCTCCACCCAACTGCAGCACCACTAAAATGACGCTATTTTACATATATCAAGCAATTAAACTAAAATTCAGCATACAAATTGTTAAATCGCCAATTGTAATCAAATTGTAATATATCTTGCAATTCTTTATTTGGTAGAATAGGAAAAAAGACGTCGAGGTGGGAAATTAATGAACAAGGGCATTGTCACACTGTCAGCTGCAGCGGTTATATCATCCGCATTCGCCTCCCCGGCACTTGCTGATACATATATCGTAAAAAGCGGCGACAGCCTCTCAAAAATCGCCAGCGCTCACCATATAACCGTTACCAAGCTTAAACAAATGAACAAACTGACTTCTGATAGCCTGCGCATCAATCAGAAGCTGACGGTTCCAGATAACAAGATCACAATAAAGAAAGCCAATGCAGTTACATACACAGTCGCAAAGGGAGACTCCTTAATCAAAATTGCCAATAAATATTCTCTCACTCTGGCTGAACTGAAAAAACTAAACAATCTTAAAACAGCCAGTATATACATAGGTCAAAAACTGATTATCTCACAAACTAAACAAACGACCGTGCTGACACTGCCGAAGCCTGCCAATACAGAAGGCAAGACCGAAAGCTCTGCATATCTTGTAAAGTCTGGCGACAGCTTATGGAAAATCGCTTCTCAATTTAAAACTTCCCCGCAAAGCATCATTGATTTCAATCATTTAAAAACTGATGCACTCACTGTAGGGCAAAGCCTGCTGATTCCTAAAAGCGGAACTGCACCAGCACCGGCTCCTCCTGCTGAAGCAAAGCCAAATCCGCTTCCAGCCAAGGACGCAAGCTCTGTAATTGCGATGGCAAAGAAAATGATCGGTGTGCCATACTCATGGGCTGGAGCTTCACCTGACGGCTTTGACTGCAGCGGTTTCATTTATTACGTTTTTAAAAATTCCGGCTACCAGATTTCAAGAGTTTCTGCAGCCACTTATTATGACCTTGGCAAATCCGTAGCAACTCCTAAACCCGGCGACTTGGTTTTCTTTTCTACCAATCCGGCAAGCTCGGCCCTCATTTCGCATATGGGGATTTACATAGGAAATGGACAGTTCATTCATGCCAGCTCGAGTAAAGGCGTGCAAATCAGCTCACTCAGCATGTCTTACTATCAAACCAGATTCGCAGGTTATAGAAGCTTATAAAACCTGAAGAACCAGGCCGGCCTCAGCTGCCTGGTTTTTTGCAGGAACAGAGGATGCAAACGCCTTCTTTCCGGCGTAAGCTTTTTGAATCTCTTCAGCCGAATTAGCAGAATGGATAACCTTTTCATCTGATGACATTACTCGAATTCCATATTTTTCAATGACTCTATTGACTGACAATTCTATGAATGCCCTTGTACATACAACCGATTATTAGTAAAATGTATGAGATTGTAAACAGACTTTTTTTACTAGGAAGGTATAAAAATCATGCTATTTAGTTCTACAGTGTTCCTATTTTTATTTTTGCCCATTGTTCTATTAGGCTATTTTATTATCCCGAGAAAACTCAGAAACATCTGGCTGCTCGGTGCAAGTTTGCTATTTTATGCGTGGGGTGAGCCAAAGTTCGTTTTAATCATGCTTCTCTCCATTGTGCTTAACTACTTTTTTGCTTTAATCGTCAATTCGAACAAAAACAAGAAAACCACCGTCAAATGGATCATTGCCGCAATGGTGACCGCTAACCTGGCCTTGCTTGGAATCTTCAAGTATGCCGCGTTTGTGGTTGCGAACATTAACTCGATATTTCACTCATCACTTGATGTTCCGGATATTCCGCTTCCATGGGGCATCTCATTTTTCACATTCCATGGAATGAGCTATGTGATCGACGTTTACCGCAAAGATGGCGCATTGCAGAGGAACCCGCTGAATATGGCGCTTTATATCTCTCTATTCCCCCAATTGATCGCCGGGCCGATTGTCCGGTATCAGACAGTAGCCAAACAGATTACCGTGCGTGAAGAGACACTGGAAAAATTCGCATATGGAACAAAACGTTTCATTATTGGACTTGGAAAGAAAATGTTCCTCGCCAATAACTGCGGATGGGTCGCCGACCATGTTTTTGCCATGGACCCAGATCACATGTCAACGGGGATGGCCTGGATCGGTATCATTGCCTACTCGCTGCAAATATATTTTGACTTCTCCGGTTACTCCGATATGGCAATCGGGCTTGGCAGAATGTTCGGTTTTCACTTTCTTGAAAATTTCAATTATCCGTACATCTCCCGTTCCGTTGCGGAATTTTGGAGAAGATGGCATATTTCACTCGGATCCTGGTTCAAGGATTACCTGTACATACCGTTAGGCGGAAACCGCGGTACAACATTCCAGGTATACCGCAACTTATTTATCGTTTGGCTCGCAACAGGAATATGGCACGGGGCAAGCTGGACCTTCATCGCCTGGGGATTATACTACGGTGCATTTATTATGCTCGAGAAAGCTTTTCTCGGAAAATGGCTGGCAGCGGTCCCTGTTTTCATCCAGCATGTATATGCGCTGCTTGTCGTAGTGGTCGGATGGGTATTTTTCCGCGCCGAAACATTCACGTATGCGGCAAGTTATATTAAAACGATGTTCGGCTTTAACGGAATTGGCTTCTGGGACAGAAATGCTGCCTACTATTTCTCCGAATATGGTATTTTGATCCTGCTCGCCATAATAGGAGCGGCACCAGTATTAAAAGCTATTAATGGAAAGACAATCGGAAAAATTCAGTCAGCTAAAACGAATTCAAGTGTTGCAGCTGCAGCCTGGAGCTCAACACAGACAGCTTATTATATGATCGTTCTTTTAATCGCGATTTTCTCGGTTGTTTCCAGTTCATTCAACCCGTTTATTTACTTCCAGTTTTAAAATAAGATTTGGGGGCTTTACGTTTCATGAATCATAAAATCAATGACTATATATTATTGTTCTTCTTTTTGGGACTGCTCTGCTTTTTCACCATCTGGATCTGGACCAAGGAAGATCTGTCTTCATCAGTGCTTGAAAACCGTGCGCTTGCACAGCGGCCTGACGCGACCATTGACTCTGTCATTTCAGGAAAATATACAAAAAGATTTGAAACCTATTATAACGATCAGTTTCCTGCAAGAGAAAGATTTGTTGAAGCTAATTCAAAGCTTAACAAATACCTTCTTGGACAAAATGTTGTACGTGATGTGTATGTCCATAAAGACGGATACCTTATCTCTCCAGTGCCAAAGTTCACTGAAGATCGCGCGAAAGAGGTTGCAGCACGGATAAACGCCTTTGCTGCTTCTTCAAAAAAACTCGGCGTTAAAACGTATTTTGTGCTTATGCCGAATAAGTCTACTATCATGGAAGATAAATTCCCGGACTACTTCCCAAGCTATGGCCGGCAGGACACACAGCTTTTAATGAAACAGATTGATCCTGCTGCAAATCCCATCAGCCCTCTTGAGACGGTGAATAAGCATATTAACGAAGATAATATGTATTACTATACCGACCATCACTGGAAAGCTAAGGGAGCCTTTTATGCCTATCAGTATGTAATCAATAAAATGGTGAAGGATGCAAGCGGGATAGCCAAGGCACACAATCTCGAAGACTACTCTTGGACGGAAAGCGGTAAAGAATTTTATGGATCGGATGCCAGAAAGACTACAGCTGCCTTTGTTAAGCATCCTGACACAATCACGGTAGCGAAGCCTAAATTCAAAGAAAAACCGCTTGATGTCTGCTACAACGGCAAATGCGGCCAGAGCTTTTACACAGAAAAGTTCCTGACAGCTCCTGATTTATATACAAACAGGTATGCCGCATACATGGGCGGCGACCATCCAGAATCAGTAGTGAAAAACCCGAATGTTAAAGACAAAACGCAGCGTCTGCTGATTATTAAAGATTCCTATGCTAATCCTACTATTCAATTTTTCTCCCGGCATTTTAGCGAAACGAGAGTCCTGGATTTAAGGCACTACAGCAAAATGACGGTGAATGAATATATTAAAAGAAATAAAATAAAGTATGTTATGATTATTCATAATGTGAACTCTATCTACGTAACACCAAGCTTAACGAATTATAATGATCCAGGAAATGGAGAGAATCAGTAATTTCTTCATTCTTAAGATGATCAGGCTCCTACACTGTATAAAATGCCTCCATCATCCGGCATTTTAAAGGACAAGGCTTCTGTTCAGGCACCGCTTCCGCCTTTTTGGCGGTGCCTGACATATACATCAGGAGTATGCAAGTTGCCTGACATGGACTTGTATTCACTATAAGGAGGAATAGATCATGGATAATAACCAAAATCAGATCAACCATCTCAAAGAACAATTAAAAAATACCCCACCCAAGATCATTGGCGGCTACAAAAAGCCGGGCTGGGCATTAAAGGTTCTGGACAAAATCAGCAACGATGCTGTTGAAACTGAGCCAGATGGCAAGATCACTGCAAAAGGGATCCTTGAAGCAAAAGACCAAACTTATTATCCTGCATTTCTCACACTAGATATGAGCAGCAGCGGACAAATTGCCGGGGTATACTTTATCTCCGAAGCATCCGATCAATTTGAACTTCTGCCGTTTGAGCTGATCAGAGAATTCATCGGCAAGCCTGACAGCGATCTTCTTCCATTCAAATACCGGACACTTGAAAAAATAGAAGGCGACCAGATACAAATCAACTGGCCGGACTTTACATAAGGGCTAGAAAACGGCGGAAGCTTAGCCTTCTGGCGACAGTATACATAGAACAAGAGTAAGCACGAAAAAACCTGTTCAAAAAGAACAGGTTTTTTTGCGTCTTTATTAAGATTGCGGAGGATATACCTTCCACCTTTCAAAATTAGGCTGAGGCTTTGTAATAAGCGTAGCCGGGAAAATGAATGTCCATGGCTTACTGGTATTTGCTTTCACTTCAAAGTTCTCTAGTGTAAATCCGCCCTGGCAGACAATGTCGCCATCAGCGTCTTCCACAACTAGAGGAATGGTCTCAAGCTTGATGTTCTTATCGTTTCCATTGCGGATAAGAACCACGCAAGCAAGTGTTCCATCATCTTTCATAGTGGCTTCTATTCCCATTAAGTTAATCTCTCCGGGATTCAGTTTAGGAAGGTTCGTGACCATTTCCTCCAGATACTTGCGCTGTTCGGCGGAAATCTGATTTTCCCATGTACTATCAAGCTCTAAAGCTTCCTTTTGGGGCTGCTTCAGCTGAAAGGCAATCTTCCAGCCGTCTTCAGGAATTTCCTCGGATACCCGGTCTTCCTTCAAAAACAGAAATCTCCATGGCATGCAGGACATCGGCGGCATTTCACCGATATCATCCATTTCGAACTGTTTCTTGGCAAATGCTTTTCCGTCTTTATCAATCAGCAGCAGATCAACTTCTTCAAAATTTACGGCTTTCGGAAGAGTGTTGCGCAAAAATGCAACAACCATGATATCGCCGTCAAGCTCTGCCATATTCAGTCCTGTAATTGATAATTGATTAGGCTTCAGAGCTTCCAGCTGCTGATGGCGGAAACGGTATACATATTGTTCGGAAGCGCTAAGCTCCCAATCAGGATGAAAATACAAACTTGTATCCGTCCCTAAGTCAGCATGTGTTTCAGACAGATTCTCTGGGGTTTGTGCGATTGGTTCTTTAACTGGCATAGGTGATTTTTTCTTGAATAATCCCATCACTCTTCACCTTCTTCATCTTCATTTGTATAATCATAGGCATTTTTCATGAACTCGGAGAAGCGGATGCTGATTTCTGACTCGATATCGGCAATCAGCTGTTTGAATTCTGCCATTCCTTCTTTTTCAAACTGAACATAAGGATCATCCTGTGCATAGCTGCGAAGATGGATTCCATCTTTAATCTGGCTCATCAGATTCAAATGGGTGATCCAGTTCGTATCGATGGCCGAAAGCATGAACTGCTTCAATTGCATGCTTAACCCTTCATCTTCTTCGAGAGTGGAAATCATTTCTTTCAAATGGGCAAACTCGCTCCATATCAGACTCTCTGCCTCAGCTTTCTCAAGCTCAGCCAGACTTCCTTGCGGGAAATGCTGGGCAAAGAACAAGATGGAAAGTTCATATTCAAGCCCCTCATGATTCCATTCGGCAGGATCTTCCGGATAATATCTGTCTATAATCTGAACGATATAACGTTCCATATACTGAAGCAGCTCCTGGAACATTTCATCGCTTTGCAAATCAAGAACCCTGTCCCTCATCGAATATACAACCTTACTCTGCTGATCCAGCACATTTTCAAGCTTCAGCAGATGGCTGCGGGAGCTGTAGTGTGTGCTTTCGATCATTTCCTGGACCTTTTTCGTGAACTTTACGGGATCCGGAGTAAGCACAAGGCCGTTAGTGTCTGTTTTTACTTTTTTCATATAGCGTTCTTTTTCTTCTTCATCGTAATAAAGGAACAAATCATCTTCAAGCGAGATAATGAATTGTGATGAACCTTCATCTCCCTGGCGTCCTGAACGCCCTCTCAGCTGCATATCGATCCTGTTGCTTTCATGCCTTTCCGTTCCGATGATATGAAGGCCGCCAAGTTCCCTGACTCCTTCGCCAAGCAGGATGTCCGTTCCCCGTCCAGCCATGTTCGTCGCAAGCATAACCTGCCCTTTTTGGCCGGCCATTGAAATCACTTTTGCTTCATCTTCTTCTGTTTTGGCATTTAATATCTGATGCCTGATTTTGGCCTTCTTCAAATGTGCCGATAATTTCTCAGATTGCTCAATAGAAGTCGTCCCGATCAGAACCGGACGTTTTTTGCCGTGCATCACACTGACTTCTTCAATGATTTTCTTGATTTTTGAAGGCTGATCCTTATATACCAGATCTTCATAATCGATGCGGCGGACTTCTTTATTTGTAGGGATGGTGACGACGTTCAAGCGGTACGTTTCCCAGAATTCCTTTTTAGAAGGTGTGGCACTGCCTGTCATTCCGGAAAGGTTTTTGTACATGCGGAAATAGTTTTGGATAGTAATCGTTGCATGTGTTTCATTTTCTTCGGAAATTTCAAGGCCTTCCTTTGCTTCGATCGCCTGATGAAGGCCCTCGCTGAATGTACGGCCTTCCATAACCCTTCCAGTGAACTGGTCGATTATGACAATCTTTCCTTCTTTGATAATGTAATCCACGTCTTTTTTCATGATGACGGAAGCACGCAGAGACTGCATCACATGGTGAAGAAGCTCCTGGTGCTCTGCTTCATACAGATTGTCTATTCCAAAAGCATGTTCAATCTTTTTCGAACCTCCATCACTTAAGAAGGTTTGCTTCGTATCCTGGAATAAATCATAATCCTCATCTTTTTTAAAATTCCTGACAATCTCAGCGGTAATCCTGAACAGCTCGGCTCCCTCGCTGGACTGGTTGGCAATAATCAAAGGTGTCTTCGCTTCATCAATCAAAATACTGTCCACTTCATCGACAATCGCATAATGATGGCCCCTTTGGACCTTATCTTCCTTACGGAATACCATGTTGTCACGAAGATAGTCAAAACCAAACTCTGTTCCAGTTCCGTACGTGATATCAGCCTGATAGGCCGCTCTTTTTTCAGCGTTTTCCATCTGGGAGATATTCAATCCTACCGTCAGGCCAAGAAATTCATGAACCTGGCCCATTAGTTCTTTATCGCGGCTGGCAAGGTATTCATTCGCAGTAATGATGTGCACTCCTTTTCCTTCAAGCGCGCGCAGATAGCTGGGAAGAGTGGCAACAAGTGTTTTTCCTTCCCCTGTATTCATCTGGGCAATACTGCCCTCATTCATAACAGCTCCGCCAATCAGCTGCACATCATAGTGCCTGAGACCCATTACCCTTTTAGCAGCTTCCCTTACAACCGCAAACGCCTCTGATTGAATATTCTCAATAGTCTTGCCGGATCTCAGCTGCTCTTTAAAGTCCTCTGTACATGCCTTTAACTCTGAATCTGACAATTTCTCATACTTTTTCTCTAATTTATTTACTTTTTCTGTTAGTTTAAATAGTCTTTTCAAATCTTTTGAACTTTCATTAAAAAGCTCTTTAACTTTAGATATCATGCGATTCTCCCCTGTTACCATTAAATAAACATCTAGTCGAATTATATCATATTAAGAAATTATATGTTCATGTGTCAAAATTTACCTATATTAAATTTGCCAATGATTACTATTTCAAAATTGTAATACAATTGTAATATTATTGCACGTTTATTGTAACATTCCTGTATTACCATGATTGTACAAGTTATCCAAGATATTATTCGGGAGGAAACAACACACATCATGAAAAAAGTAATCGCTTCTGTTGCAGCCGCTGCCGCCATTATGCTATCGCCGCTTTTCAGCCATCAGGCTTCCGCAAATATCGGAGACAAAACTCTTAAACCTGCTATGACAAGTACAGATGTCAGGCAGCTCCAAAATCTATTAAAAATTAAAGGCTATTATAGCTATTCAGGTTCATATACTACATACTACGGTTCTTCAACTACTAGTGCCGTTAAAAGATTTCAATCCGCAAAAAGACTGACTGCCGACGGAATATCCGGCCGCAATACATACAATGCCATGGGTGTATACAAAGTAGACGTCCCTAGACTTATCAGTACTGCCAAACAATACATGGGTGTTCCTTACAGATGGGGCGGAATGACTCCATCCGGCTTTGACTGCTCAGGCTTAATCTATTACGTCTATCAAAAACAAGGAATCATCCTTCCAAGGACTTCCTCACAGCTTTACTCTAACATCGGACTAAAAACCTCTGCCCCTGTAAAAGGAGATCTCGTATTCTTCAACACTGGCGGCTCAGGCGTCTCACATGTTGGCATATATATAGGAAACAATCAGTTCATCAACTCATCTTCTTCCCACGGAGTAAGCATCGCCAGCTTAAGCAACTCCTACTGGAAACCAAGATATATGGGCTGTAAGACACTATAAGAAATTAAGCCCCCTGGCTCTTAGAAGCAGGGGGTTTTTTATGTTTGTTTTGAAACCTGTCTTGTTTTCAGGGTCTTTCTGAATGCACTTAAGGGTATCTTAAGGTTTGATACGCTCTTTTAAGGCTCTCCTCACAGCTCTGATGCTTTATAATCAGGGATTACTCCAGAAATCATATGGCTTTTAGCTATAATCATGCACCTTTACAGCAAATTCGTGCAACTTTTCTCGAAATCATGCGACTTTCCATGATAATCATGCAACTTTCCCATAAAATCTTGCAACTACCCAGATTCATGCACCTTCTCATGAGAATCGTGCAGAAAAAAGCAGCCCCCTTAGGAGAGCTGCTTAAAAGGTATCTAATTCAATGCAATTGTTAAACCGTACTGATTGAAAGATGCGTTTCCTTTACTGTCACGGACTTTGATGTAATACGTGCCTTTTGCTAGGTTAAGCGATAAGATTTCGCTGTCTCCCTGTGCGTAGTAATCACTATAGGCGACTCGTTTTCCGTTTTTATAAACTTCGATTACCCCGTCGATTTCATTGCCTGCTTTTAGTGTGATCAATCCTGTTTGAGTTTTATCGGATGTGAAGGCAAACCAGTCTTCATCGCCTTCTCCGACTCCCGCATTCAAACTTGCGCTCGCAGAGTAGGTTTTGCTATTAACCTTTTTAAACTGCAGCGGCTTAGATGGTGTATTATGCCGCACTTTAGAAGAAGCATCTTCATCTTTTAGATTCACCGGTGCCACAGTCAGCTTATATGGCCATAATGTCAGCGGTGAGGCACTATCAATATAGCTCTGCAATGTGACAAAGTACCTTTTTCCTTTTTCAGCCTTAAAGGAACCGTAATTAAAGCCGGATTGATCCATTTTTTCTACATAAGTAGTTTTTTCATATTCATCATCATCCAGCTTGTGGTTCAGGTTCGTATCCTCGGTGATGGCTACCAATCCGTAAAAAGGAGCCAGCAATGCTTGAGGATATTTTGCTTTCAAGGAATCTGTCAGTTCCTTACGCTGAAAGTCCACTCCGTAAATGGCGGTTTTGGAAGGCGCAAGATAAAAAGTGTCAGTATCATTCGGCATGGCGAAGTTTCCTTCAATCGGCCCTTTTGGCAGTGTTTTCGCCTTTTCAGGTGTGTCATTTTCTTCATAAGCATCACCTGGTGCTTTGGTAAAGAACTCTCCTTTAATTTGATACGGATCAAAGGAAAGATTCGAAGAAAATGGATTCATGGCAGCCGTTAAATAATACGTTTTTCCTGCCTTCAAACCTGTATAAACTTCATGTGACAATCCCATCGAAAAGAAATCGCCTTCCACGTTATAGCCAATCGGGTTTAGAAACTTGTGTATTTTCCCATCTTCATTCTTTGACTCAATCACTTCTGAAATCTGCAGCAGCGGCGTCCCATCTGTTCCTGGAAGGTCGAATTTGTAAATCCCGGTTTTATCTGCCGTGAAGGAGTACCAATCCTCATCACCCTCATTTTGAATATAGCCGCTTAACGTGCTCCCTAATTCATATGGAAGTGCTGCGCTGGAAATTTTCTCATATTCTTTATCAGAATCATAGTCTCCGCCATCATCCTCCCCATCCGGCTCTTCGCCAGGAAGGCCATCTTCATCCTCAGGAAGCGTTTTGCTGTCGAGGTGAACCTGATATGGAAGCAGGGATTGTCCCGGTTCCTGCTCACTCTGGGACATTCCAAACAGCAGCATGGTAATGAATTCTATGAAACTCATGGAATCATCCATCATCAGCTTCTTGCTCGTCACCTTCACATAATACTCTGTGTCAGGTTCAGACATAAAGGTGATGGTTTCACCATCTCCCGTGCCTCCATTGTTGGCTGAGTATAGAGACGGGATCTCTTCCTCTTTGGCCGGAACTGTATCACCCGAAGCGGATTTTTCATCTTCTGTTAAAGCGGGTTCCTTATCTCCTTCTTTAGAATCAGATCCCTTGTCTCCTTCTTTTGGATCTGTTCCTTCTCCGCTGCCGGAACCATCGTCAGCTGGAGGAAACAGGGAAGCCTTATCGTAAACTTCTAGCCCGATATTGACTCCCGGAATTCCTGAAGCACTGAATTTCATCAGCTGCGCAGTATTTCCGGATTTAAAGGTGAAATAGTCGTCGTCACCTTCTTCGCCTGTAAGATGCAAGGCTTGGGGAACGCTTTTCATATCGATTGGTGCTTCTTTGCTTGATTCATCTTCTGGAAGCTTGTCTGTTTTGATGATGGATAACGAGTACTTTGAACGGCTTTTATCAAAGTTTCCGTTCACGTCCTTCACCCCGATAGCGACATCTCCTGTAAATGGTGCCTGAATCAGCTTTGCTTCATTTTTCCCTTGTACCACATCATTGATTTCAAGCTCTTGTTTATGAAAAATATCTCCAAAGAAATTGACCATTACCTTGTAATCATACGGAGAGCTGCTAGAAAGGTTTGTCTGGATATACTCCCCTTTTTCCACATGAAACTTCACCCAGTTCTGCTGATAAGGCTTTGTAATCGATCCGGAGATTTTCGATTCTCCTGCTTCGGGTTTGATGGCTTCTGCCTTTTTGAAAATTTCGTCCTCTGACCACTTTTCTTTTACGAAAGCCGGAAGTTTTTTTATATCATATTTCAAGGCTGCAACTGGATTGACAAGCCCGTTTCCATATTTGATATCATAGCCAGATGCTCCAAGATCTGTTGATGTTTGTTCCAAAATGTACTCAACCTGTGCCGGAGTAAGCTTCGGATATTTGGAAAGAAGCAGTGATGCCGCTCCGGCCACGACCGGCGAAGCCATGCTTGTTCCGCTCAACGTCCCAAATGCTGATTTTTTCTCTTTATCATAGATAGGCGCATATACATCCTCTCCAGGCGCCACAATATCTGTTGCTGCTCCGTAGTTGGAAAAATAGCTGAGCTTCTTCTTGCTGTCAACTGAGCCGACGCTGATAACCCCTTCATAGGCTGCAGGGTAACTCCGCATTTCCATCCCGTCATTTCCGGAAGCGGCTACCACTACCACTCCTTTAGCGATTACCTTTTTGATAGCCTCTTCTAGAACCGGCGAGGGAAATCCTCCTCCAAGACTAAGATTAATCACCTTGGCCCCCTTTTCAGCTGCATACAAAACACCCTGGGCAATATTATAATCATAGGTGCCTTCTTGGCTGTCAAACACATCGACTGAAAGAAGATTTACATTCGGGTTGACTCCATACCCGCCGATTCCATTGCCTTTTTTGGCAGCGATGATTCCTGCTACATGTGTACCGTGAAGATCTGGATTGGCCGGATTCATCGGATTCACAACATTATAGCTTGGAAGCAAGGATCCTTTCAGTTCAGGATGATTGCGGTCAATTCCCCCGTCGATGACTGCCACCGTCACTTTGTTCTTTCCTGCGAGCTTCTGAGCTTCATTAATATGCAGAAGGCTCAGTGAATACTGCTTGTCCATTTTAGGATCAGCTGCAGCCAAGGGTTTATAAATCGGACTGACATTGACAGACACAACCTTTTTATTTTTTTGATACTTTAACAGTGCCTTCTTAAAATCTTTTTTGTTTTTTACTTTAACAACAACATAATTCAGTCCGCTCACATGCCGAATGACAGTCCCTCCTGCGAGCTGATGATCTGCTGCTGATAATGGCTTCGAGTATTTCACAATAAGTGTATCATCGCTGTAGTTCCCCGCATTGGCATTCTGCAGCTTGCCATTTAGAGAAGCACGGGCACTTTTCAGCGGCAAAGCTGCTTTAGAGATTGCCGGTCCCTTTGCCAAAACTTCATGATGAGAAAAAAACGGTGTTGAGGCTAGAGACAAACTTACGCCAAGTGATAGAATTTTTTTCGCAATCGTCATATCGTTCCCCCTATTTCTTTATCATCTCTATCATAAGTTATTTTTACATTATTGGAAATATTTTCTTTTCGCGCAATTTTGTGAACCGTGTCGTAACTTCTTTTATTTAGGATCTTTTCTTTTTTTAATGTGTTCTGTGTGAGGCAATTCCATTGTTAAGTCAGGTTGATTAGAGCGTAAGGTGCGAGACTCCTGCGGGATTAGCGGGAAGGTGAGACCCCGCAAGCATTGCTTTAGAGGCTCACCGCCTGCCCCGCGGAAAGCGAGCATCCTGAAGCGGAAATCAACCTCTTGTTGAATAGCGAATAAAAATATTTGTAACCATCATAAAGTTAGCAGGTATTAAGTACCAATATTCAGAATATTATACTTTACGCTCAAAAAGTGAATACCTATTCATTTTCTGAGCGTAAAAAAGAGTCAATGGGGGGATAAAATGAAAGGTTATGCATTACAGTCTAATGGACTTAATGGGAGAAAGGGATGGATTATTGCACTTATCGCTGTTTTATTAGTACCGCTTGTGTATGCGGCAATCATCCTTACTGCCAATTGGGGTCCTTATGACAACTTATCAAAGGTGCCGGTAGCCATTGTAAACCAGGATGAAGGCGGCATGTCAGGAGATCAGCCGATTAATGTCGGCAGTGATCTGGTGGCAGATTTAAAGAAAAACAATTCACTCGGATGGGATTTTGTTAGCTCAGACGAGGCAGCTCGGGGACTGAAGGACTTAAAGTATTACATGGTCATTGAAATTCCCCGTGATTTCTCCAAAAATGCAACAACTGTTTTGGATGAAGATCCCAAGAAGCCGGAATTGAAATATACACAAAATGAAGGGCTTCATTTTATGGCGGCACAGGTCACGAAAAATGCAGCAGCCACGATTCATGAACAGCTTGATAGCCAGATAACCAAAACATACACCAAGACATTATTCGCTAAGCTATCAGATATTTCTTCAGGCTTCAAAGACGGAGCTGATGGTTCAGGAAAAATCAATGCCGGTGCCGAGGAGCTGCATAAGGGAACAGGAAAAATCCTTTCTTCCCTATCGGAAAAGGCGCCTGATATCTCAAAATTAGCAGATGGTTCCAAAGAGCTTAAATCAGGAACAGGCGAATTATACCGCTCTCTTTCCGGCAAACAAAATGATATCTCAAAGCTTGCAGATGGCTCTATGCAAGTGAACGACGGAACAAACACTCTATTATCTTCACTGAAGGAAAAGTCTTCAGATATCTCAAAGCTGGCGGACGGAACACAGCAGCTTGAAAACGGATCTGGTCTTCTTTTGAAGTCTCTGAAGAACGGTTCTGGAAGCATCGGCCAATTAGCTGATGGCGCAAAGCAGGTCGACGGAGGCGCGAAAAAGGTTGCAGGAGGCGCACGTGATTTAGCTATTGGGGCCGGAAGCCTTGAAGCGGGTTCTGTACTGGTGCTTAACGGTTTAAAAGATGCAGCATCCGGAAGCACTTCTTTGGACAGCGGTTTGGCCAAGCTTGAGCCTGGAAGCAAGGCGGTTGCTGACGGCGCAGGCGAGGTAAACAAAAATGCAAAAGCCTTGTTTGCCGGAGCGCAGTCAGTCGCTGCAGGACTTGACCAATTGGCTGAGAAAGTGCCTGGCCTTAAAGAAAGCCCTGACTTTAAAAAGCTTTTAGAGGGAAGCAAAGCAGTTTCTGGCGGACTGGGTCAGCTTGCAGCAAAAACTCCTGAACTTAAAGCGGGAGCTGAACAGGTGTCAACTGGAATTGCTGCTGCAAAAACCGGTTCAAAAACCCTGAATGGGGGATTGAGTGATTTGGTAAAAGGCCAAACCTCAGTCAATGCAGGTGCGAAAAAGCTTTCAGCAGGAGCAAATACCTTATCGGTAGGAGCAGGCACACTTGCTGCCGGGACAGAAACACTTGCTGCAGGAAACGAAACTGTTAACTCTTCCTGGAAAAAGGTGACGGATTCAGTGGCTGCCATAAATGGTGGCATCTCTTCTGTTAATAAAGGCAATCGTACTGTTGAGAGCGGATGGAAAGACATGACCTCCGGTGTTTCCACACTCGCAAATGGCACAAAACAGGTTGCTGACGGAAACCAGACAGTCAAAACTGGATGGGGCGCCTTAACACTCGGTGCTAACAAACTCGATAACGGGATGCTTCAAGTATCAAATGGAACACAATCTGTTAAAACAGGATGGGATGCCCTGTCATTTGGCCTGAAAAAAGTTGATAATGGGGTGGGACAAATTGAAAGCGGTTCCAACGAACTCACTACTGGACTGGCAGGCGGTGCTGAACAAACAGGCGCCATCCATGCAGGAGATAAAAACATCGAGCAATTTTCCGCTCCAGTCAAGCTTGCTGGAACAGCGATCCATAAATTCAAGGCATATCGCTATGCGAATGCTCCATATATCTTGTCACTGGCCCTATTTACAGGAGTATTGCTCTTGACTCTTCTATTTGATTTGAAGCTGCCGGAAAACCTTGAAGTTTCAAAGTTCCGTTTTTACGGAGGCAAATTAGGAACCATGGCAATGCTATCTGCCGCCCAGGCAGCCATTGTTTCCCTGTTTACTTTATTCTTTATTCATTCTAATTTTATGAACGGAATCAGCATGGTGCTGTTTTCTATTTTTACAAGTCTGGCATTCCTGGCGATCGTCTTCTTTTTGACGGTGCTTGCAGGAAATATCGGCCGCTTTGCGGGATTGGCATTTCTGGTTCTGCAGCTTTCAATAACTGGCTCAAGCCTGCCTATTGATATGCTGCCGCAGGGCTACCAGACATTAAGCAAATTCCTTCCGCTGACTTATTCAATCGGTGGATTCAAAGCTGTCATCAACCTTGATAACTATGCATCTTTTTGGGGAAATATAGCTGCGCTGGCCCTCTTTATAGTAGTCTTTTCCCTATTAACAACAGCTATCGTTTTATTTAAAAGAAACAAACCTGCTCACACTGCAAAAGCTGCTGCGTAATCAGGCAGGACCCTTAAAAACACGCAATGCCCTTAAGCAATATGCTTAAGGGCATTTTTTATTTGAAATCTTAGTGAGCCATTCCGCCATTTGGCATCTGGTTCTGATTCGGTAATGGTGCCATTTGCTGCCCAGTGGCTGCTGCAGGTGCAAATGCATTCAGCATCTGCTGCACATCCTGCTCTGCCAGCTGCGGCACCTGGTAGTAATGATGCTTATTTTGATAAATCGAAACTTCATAGGCCATTTCAATGCAATTTGGAAGTGAATCTGCAAGCACGCGGCGAACAACCGGATTTGTTGTTTCAAGGGCAGCCACGGTTTTCACAGAAGCACTCGACTTCAGTGCACCGAGCATACAACTTGAAACGGCTGAGTCCGTCATTTCGGAAACATTTTGCATCGGCTTTGTTGGCGATGTTGGTGTTAAGCCGTAAATGAAGTCATTTCCCTGGTTCATTTTATAGCTTTGAGTCGGCTGGGCCGGATCTTGCCCGCTTTTAAAGCAATCCAGTGTAATGTTATATTCATTCTGGATAAATTGGCACTGGCGGTCTAAAATTCCCAGCAGCTCAGGATCCTGCACATGCTGGCGGAGCAGCATAAAAGAATTTAACGTATTAATCGTTCCCATGAGCACTTCTCTGACATCAAATATTTCATGTCCTCCGTGGTTCAAATGAGGAGGCACGCTGCCTGTATGCATATTTTGGTGGTTTTGACCCTGATTTTGATCTTGGTTTTGCATCATTATAAATTCCCTCCCAGATTGTTGATAACGAACATAATTAATATGGATTCCCCTCCTTGTTTTATACCCCTTCCCTCCACTTTTCTTATGGAGCATCATGAATAATTCAAGCCGCATCACGCACCCTATTGGTAACTGAAAGGGGGTTGATGGTTGATGAAGCCTCACAATATCAAAGCCTTCACTTTAACAGCCACTCTGCTTTTTGGCAGTTTTTGCGGGCTCCCGTTAAAAACGGATGCCAAACAAAGTTCTGTTCCAAAAAATATTATCATCATGATTGGTGACGGAATGGGAATCGGGCAGATGGAAATAGCGAGGCAGCTGGAATATGGAAAAAAGGGCGTGCTGAATATGGAGAAAATGGAGCATCTGGCTTTGATGCATACCTATTCTGAGAACAATTCTGTAACAGATTCAGCTGCCGGCGGAACAGCAATTGCAACAGGGGTGAAAACCAATAACGGTTCTATCGCCACAGATCCCAGCGGAAAGGAAATAGACAGCATCCTTGACGCCTCACAGATGAATGGAAAACGGGCCGGAATCATTTCAACAAGCATGATCACCGATGCCACACCAGCAGCCTTTAGTGCAAGCGCTGTAAACAGGTGGACAGGAAATGCCGATATTGCGAGGCAAATTTACAAGCATAATCTGGATGTTATCCTCGGCGGCGGAGCTAAATACTTTTCTCCAAAAGAACAGAACGGAACAGATTTGATTGATAAATTCCGTCAATCCGGGTATACCGTTGCTGCTGACAGAAATCAGCTGCGGGCAGCTCCTTCTAATCGAAAGCTTATAGGTTTATTCAATCAGGGATATATGCAATTTGTTAATGACCGGGATATTTATCAATCAAATGAGCCCACTTTGAATGAAATGACTGAGAAAGCACTCGGTGTTCTTGATGGCTCTGACAAAGGCTTTTTCTTGATGGTGGAAGGCGGGCGCATTGACCATGCCTCACACGCAGCTGATTTCACTGGAATCTGGAAGGAAACAGCCGAGTTTGATTCAACAGTCAAAGAGGTTACATCCTGGGCAAAAAAACGCGGAGATACACTTGTTGTTGTGCTTGCCGATCATGAAACGATGGGCATTTCGTCTTCAGAACCCATGAATGTCAGCGGACTGAAAAATGTAAAAGCTTCATCTGAATACATGGCTTCACAGCTTAAAAAAACAAGCGATGGAGAAATAATTCCTGAAAGCCTTTTAGAGGTATTTCATAAGTATGCCAATATAAAGCTTTCACCGCAGGAAACTCAGGAGCTGATTAAAAATCTTCAGTCTCCAGGCAAATCCATCTATCCTTCACAAATTACCGGCTGGGAAATCGGAAGTGTCATCGCTCTTCATAATCTTGCAGGGGCCCAGGACCGCAGCATCCGGGCAGCAAGCAAAACAACCGGAGGACATACAGCTAACAGCATTGCCGTTTTTGCAGAAGGACCAGGCAGCGAGAATTTCAAAGGTGTCATAGATAATACAGACATATCAAAGATCATCATGAAAGCTGCACATATCTCCTTTGTTCCCGGACAGCATAAAACACGTTAGTTGTTTAGCCGCCATGAATTTTCATGGCGGCTTTTATATTTTTTCTGAAAATTACCTTTTCACATAACTAATAGAAATATATAATAATTAAGATGTTAGCTAGCAAGCTGCGCCCTTGTTTTACTTATTTTTCTATTAATCTACTAATTTGTGAAAAGGAACGGTGTAACCTTGATGAAAAAGAAACAGTTTACCAGGCTCGGCCAGATTACTGCCTCTGCCCTTCTATTCGGATCCTTCATGTCTCCAGCAGGACAAAAGCTTGCTCATGCTGAAGATACAGCCGCAAATGTAAAGGTCCAAATTCTTGGCATCAATGATTTTCACGGACAGCTTGATAAAACAACGAAGATTAATGGACAAGTCACTGGAACGGCTGCCTATTTGGCTGCCTATCTAAAGAAGCTTGAAGCGACAAATCCGAATACCATCAAGGTTTCGGCTGGAGATGCTGTCGGCGCAAGCTCGCCGGTTTCCGCCCTGCTGCAGGACGAGCCAACCATCAAGTTTTTGAATTTGATGAAATTTGATATCGGCACTCTTGGCAACCATGAATTCGATGAAGGTGTTGCTGAAATGAAGCGCCTTGTCAATGGCGGAGAGCATCCGAAAACCAAACAATACGGCACCTTTGAAGGAGCAAACTTCCCATACATCTCCGCAAACGTAATCGACAAGTCAACCGGAAAACCGATCTTTGATCCTTATATCATTAAAGAAGAAGCTGGACAAAAAATCGGCTTTATCGGGGTTACCTATTCTGATACACCAAGCATCGTTATTCCAAGCGGTGTTGAGGGTGTTGAATTCACAGACGAAGCAGAAGCAATCAATAAATATACGAAAGAATTAAAGGATCAAGGAGTCAAGGCTATCGTTGTATTAGCCCATAATCCCGGAACCTCCAATCTGGATGGATCAAATCCCACAGGTGAAGCGATCGACCTTGCCAATACCGTAGATGATGAAGTGGACGTAATTTTTGCAGCTCATGACCATAAATACCTGAACTCAACGGTAGACGGAAAATTGCTTGTTCAAGCTTATTCTAGCGGTGCCGCTATCTCTGATGTGAATCTGGAGATAGACCCTGCAACACATGATATCGTAAAAAAAGATGCACAAATCGTGAATACACTGAACACAGGCATCGAACCTGACGCTGAAGCACAGGCATTGGTAGATAAATATCTGAACGACATCAAACCGATTATTTCTGAAGAAATCGGCACAGCCAGCATGCCTCTTACAAGAGACCAAAATGAATCAGGCGAATCTGTTCTCGGAAATGTGATTGCAGACAGCATGCGCACTGAAATGAAAACAGACTTTGGATTCATGAATCCAGGTGGAATCCGCGCCAACATCGATCAAGGAACCATCAACTGGGGCCAGGTTTACACGGTTGAGCCATTCGGCAATGACCTTGTGAAAATGACCCTGACAGGTGCGCAGATCCGCGATGTATTAAATCAGCAATGGCAGCCTGAAAAAACCAATATGCTTCAGATCTCTGGGCTGACCTATACATGGTCCGATGCACTTCCAAAAGGGCAAAAAGTTGTGAACATCTTCCTCCCTGACGGAAAGAAAATTGACCCGAATGCTGAATATACGGCAACAGTCAATAACTTCATGTCAACAGGCGGAGACAGCTACACAGCCTTTACCGGCGGCAAAAACAAAGTGACTGGCCCTGTTGATTTTAATGCCCTGCTTAACTACCTGAAAGCACAATCCCCAGTTTCAGGAGCCATCGAAGGAAGAATCAAAAAAGTAACAGACATTACAGCTGATGCTCCAGTTGTTAATCCGGTTACAGATCATGACTCTTTCATTACTGGTAAAGCTGAAGCAGGATCGAAGCTTACAGTCTGGATTAATGGAAAAGAATTTAAACGTGATGTTCTTATCGGTGCAAATGGCACATTCAAAATTAAGACATTACACTTAAAAGCAGGAACAACCGTATCTGCAAGCATCACAGATGCTGCTGAAAACGATAGCGAAAAAACAACAGTTACCGTTCTGGACAAAACGGCTCCGCATGCTCCATATGTTCATATAGTAAGAGATTATGATAAAAAGGTAACAGGTAAAGCAGAAGCCGGATCAACCGTTACTGTTAAAAGAGGCAAAACGCTTTGGACAGGAGTTGCAGACCGTAAAGGTATGTTCTCTGTAAAACTGGACAAACAGCAAAAAGCAGGAACCCTGCTTTATGTATTCGCTGCAGACAAAAGCAAAAACATCAGCTCTTCTGTAAAGCTTATCGTTAAGGATGCAACGGCGCCTAAAGCACCAGTTGTTCATGCTGTTAAAGCAGGTGAAGGCTGGGTAACAGGTAAAGCAGAAGCATATTCCAAGGTTTATGTAAAAAGCCACAATAAAGTAATCGGCTATGCATATGTAGGCAAAAACGGAACCTTTACTGTGAAAATGAAAAAACAAAAAGCAGGAACAGCACTGTATGTGTCTTCAAAGGACCGAGCAGGCAATACCTCAAAAACAGTTAAAATCTTCGTAAAAAGATAATATCAGCACCATCCCGCCATACCGGGATGGTGTTTTTATTTGTGCTCACTAATAATGGCAAATCTATGTTACATCTATTAAAATAGGAAATACAAATTATGTATAGGATGTGGAGAATGTTTAAGCGAAAACTATTTCTGCCGCTGCTGCCTGCCATTTTGATTTTTTCCTTGCTTATGCCTATTTCCGCCCCAAAAGCCAGTGCAGCTTCTTCTGATGATTTTCTGTATAACTCGATCTACAACGGAATTCTCCACATGCAATCTAAAATTTCTCTCGGCAAATATGGCCAGGAAAGCAGCAAGATTACTGCCGCCTATCAAAAGGTGCTTGATAACCATCCGGAAATCTTTTATACCCAGTACTACTTTCAGTGGTCACCCGGTTATTTTTATCCGAAATATATCAGCTCCAAAAGTGAAATCACCAAAATGCAAGCGTCCCTTAACAGCAAGGTGAACGCTGCTGTAAAAACAGCAAAAACAAAGAAAACCGAACTTGAGCGCATCATTTATCTTCATGATTTCCTTGTGAACAGCACGTCCTATGATTATGATCATTATGTAAAAAACAGCCTGCCGCAAAGCTCCTTCACAGCTTACGGAGCGCTCGTTTCCCATAAAGCGGTTTGTGACGGATACGCCAAAGCCTTGAGGCTCCTCTTGAATAAAGCAGGCATTTGGGCAATTAAGGTGAACGGCACAGTAAGCAGCGGAGACCACGCCTGGAACATGGTGAAAACAGGTGGAAGCTATTACTATATCGACAGCACCTTTGATGACCCTGTGACAAACGACCGTTCCGACGTGCTCACGTACAAGTACCTGCTTGTTCCGGAAAGCAAGCTTGCAAAGGACCATGTCTGGAATAAAAGTAAGCTTCCAAAAGCAAGCAGCACCAAATATCAAAAGCTCTATTCCCTATCTGATTTTGTCCGGTATAATTCAAGCATCTACTATGCCAATCAAAATGATCACAAGCTTTACAGGATGACTCTGACAGGATCTTCGGTTACTAAAGTAGACAACCATCCCATCTACTCGCTGAAAATCATTGGAAGCACGCTTTATTATATTAATCTTGCAGACCATAATTCTGTCTATCAGATGAAGCTTGGGGGCACTTCTAAACAAAAAATCAAAAATACGCAGGCGGGCTTTTTATCTGTAAAAGGCTCAAGCCTCTACTTCTACAATAATGTTTCGAACAAAATGGTTAAGCTGAGATAACACAACTTCAGCTGCAAGAAGCCCAAGCCCCTTCAATCAAGGTGCCTGGGCTATTTTTATAGCCTTTTATCATTAAAGAAGTTCACAGTAAAATGATGCTTTGGATCATAGGCTTTCATCTCGTATCCCCTTTTACGGAGATAATCCAGAATCTGCGGCAGCTCCTTCACGGTTTGGCTGTTTTCATGAAGAATGATTACCTCACGTGTCCGCTTTGTTTGAGCTTTAATATTTTCAAGGATTTTCTCCGGATGCCGGGCCAACGCCCAGTCTCTTGGATCCACTGTCCAATCCCACATTTTAAAGCCCTTTTTGACCGCATAATCTCTCATCACCTTAGTTGTATACGTGCTTCCGTAAGGGGCCCGCATTAACCTGCTTTTAAAGCCGCTGATTTTATACAGAGTTTGCTGTGCAGTGACCATTTCATTCGCAAAATTTGTTGAGTTGATTTTATATAGCTTATGAGCATCATGGCTGACACTATGCAGTGCTGGATAATGTCCTTCACGGGTAATGCGGAGTACATTTTTAGGGTTATTTTTCATATTTCCGCTGATCATGAAAAACGTCGCTTTCGTATGGTATTTCTGGAGGATGTTCAAGATGCTATTTGTATATTTGCCTGGACCGTCATCAAAGGTAAGGTATACGGTCTTCTTTGCTGCGGTTTCTTTCGCGTTAACAGGATATGCTGAAACAAGCAAAACAGGAACCAAAAGAAAAAACAGTAACATCAGCTTCCTGCAATTTTTCACGCTCCAATTTAACATCCGCTATCCCCCTGCACTTTTAATGTATCAAAATTATATGCTGCACGAACTTTCCACAAAACAAAAAAAATCCCCCAAATTATTTGGAGGATGACAAAAATTGCTGAAGTGCGGCTTTATTTTTTTCAAGATCGACAGCAAGCACTGCGCCGATTCCGGGAATTCTTTCATTTTCAAAGGTGCCGTCAAGCGGAATTCTCAGCTTATCAACACTTTTAGCTTGTCCTGTAATAACATCCTTGCCTAAAATCAGCATGGTCTTCGTGTCGATATTTGTATCAATATATGGTGCTGTCATGCCAAGAATTTTTGGCAATTTGACGACATTATTGATTTCTGTTGCCTTATCCTTTAACTTACCAAGGACCTCCTGCTGCCGCTGCACCCTGCCGAAGTCACTCATATTATCATGGCGGAAACGGACATATCCGAGCAGCTCCTTGCCGTGGAGGGTTTGTTCTCCCTTATGGAGCGTCATATCGATGCCTGATGACATATCATGCGGCACATTGACCTTGATGCCGTCCGGGGCAATCGTATCCACAATTTTAGGGAATCCTTTAAAATCAACAATCGAATAATAGTTGATATTGATCCCGAAGTTTTCTTCAATGGTTTTGCGCAGAAGCTCTGGCCCGCCAAATGCGAAAGCGGCGTTAATTTTCTGCTTGCCGTGCCCTGGAACATCAACATAGCTGTCTCTCATGATCGATACAAGCTTCGGTTCATGCGTGTTTTGATTATAGTGGGCGATTAAAATGGAATCTGTCCGGGAATGCTTTTCACCGCGGGAGTCACTTCCCAGCAAGAGAACATTAATCTGCCCGTTATTCGGCAGCTTACCGTTAAAGTCGTAACTCGCGGCCTTCTCCTTGCCTGCCCCGTCCAGAGCCTCTGACATGCCTTGCTTATACTGAAAATAAACATAGGCACCAGCTGCAATAAGCAGCAGAACAAGAACAGTAAGAAACCTTCTTAATCCCCGTTTCTTCTTCTTTTTCTTTTTATGTCTTGTGCTTCGTGAATTATCCAAATCTAAATACCATCTCTCTGTATTTAATTTTTAATGAATTTCTTTACTTTATGGTTTGCAAAAAACTCCAAAATAACAGCAAAAACTACATAATGTACTATATCATGTTTAATGCCATTCATCATCTTTAAATATCTTTTTTTCATGCCCAATAATATTGAATTAGAGGAAAAAACAAGGTATTTTCATGAAGAATATCAGTGCGGGTTCAAAAAAGCAGGGTGTGATTTCCATTTATCTGGATAATTGTTCCGAATTCCCGCTGATTAGAGCGAAATCTGCTCCCATTCGAGCCAAATCCAGTGTCATTCAAGCGAAATGCCAACTTATTAGAGCCAACACTAGATAAAAGCAGCAAATTTTAAGAAAACATCCTTGTCATAAAAACCTTACAAAACATGAAACACCCCGCACAGCTCTTTAAAGGAACCATGCGGGTGTGTCTAAGCTTATTCCTTTATTACACAAGGAATTTTAATCGTGTCATTGTACACATTATAGAAGTGGTTGATACGGATGAAAGTTTCGCTCGTATTCTTCACTATATTTGTTTTAAGCGCGTCCATGTTTTTCTGGCTGAGTGTATTATACGTTATCGCATATTGAGAGCCAGGACCGTCATTTTTTGCCGCAAGAAATTGCATCGGGCGCCCTGTGTGTTCAAACGTATTATTCTGGAAAATTGGATTGGATGCTCCGCTGGCAAGAATTCCGCGGTATTTCGCATCACCTGCAGCCACGTCTTTGAAGCTGTTTTTTTCGATTACGGCATTCGACCAGTTCATGACCCGAATAGCATCCAAACGGGTATTCGTTATGCTGT
The DNA here is from genome assembly GCF_900112495.1 of Bacillus sp. OV322. Lineage (GTDB taxonomy): Bacteria > Bacillota > Bacilli > Bacillales > DSM-1321 > Peribacillus. The sequence continues at coordinate 334,271 of NZ_FOMA01000002.1, read as the reverse complement.
TTTTCCGGATAGTCACATGTTCATGATACGAGCCTCCGGAGTATTTATGTGTCCCAATGGCCCGGTCCAGATTACGGAATGTATTGCACTCTATCGTCACATACCTGTTTGGCGTTTTATCATATGTACTCCATTCCTGGCTCCAGCCTTTAGTCGAACGATCTGGGGTGTCCAGGTTGATCGCCTCTTTGTTCCGGTTCGGGGAAGGCTTGGAATCAACAAAAGAATTGTTGATAACGGACACATGATCAGATGCGTCCATTTCGATAAAATGTCCTGACTGCATATGCTGAAAATGTATATTCTGCACCTTCACATTTTTATTATGGCCCATGATGATCGCGATGCTTTCATTATCATACTTCATATCAATTACAGCATTTCCCTCACCGATGAAGGAGATATTTTTTTCACCATTATATTTCCCGTATACACCCTTTTTTCCTGAACGGGAAGGCCTAATCAGCTGGAACATGGATTTAGCTGCGGCAAATTGCTTCGTTCCGCTTACTGTCCCTTTCACTAGTCTGACACCGTTTTTCAAACGTATGGTGACATTTGAAGGAACATATAGGGTATTCGAAATGGTGTATGTGCCGCCATTTAGGGTCAGTGTGCCGCCGCCCTTTTTCTCCAGCTGCTCCAGATAAGAGCGAAGCAGATAATAATGCTTGGTATTATTATTGTAGGTGCTGAAGTTCATCATATTTCCGCTAAAAGTCTTGCTGCTAGGTGTAATTGTGTAGGCTGCTGCTGCGCTTGCCTTTGGCGCAAGCATACTCGCTGAAAGAAGCAGGGCCGCTGCCGCTGCTCCGTATTTTCTCATCATGCTGAAAAACTCCTTCTTATTTAAAATATCCTCTTGTTTTATCGGATACTTTGCCGGGGAATTTAGCAGGTGCCAATCCTCCTGCCTGATAAACATAAAATAAAGTCATTTCCGGAACGATATACACATCTTTTCCTATTAATAAAGGGTCTTTTCTTAAAGATTGTTGTTTTTTAATCTGTTCTGTGAGGTGATCTTATTGTTAAGTCAGGTTGATTGGAGCGTAGGTTGCGAGACTCCTGCTTAGATTAGCGGAAAGCGAGCATCCTGGAGGGAAATCAATAATTCGTCAATCAAATATAGCTTAAACAATACCAAATATTAAGAAATTATTATTTTATCTGCAAAATTGAAATTTTTCATAAATACAGTACTTTTTACCTATATATTTCCTTCTCTCTTCCTAGTAATAATTAAGAGTATTGTTTTGATATATTGCCTCGCGATATGTCGTATCCGGCAGAAGGAGTTGGTAGTTTTTATTTAGATTTCATCGCTAAACTGGCTTTTAATTTTAGGAAAAGGAAAGGTGTATACCAGAATGACAAAAAAACTGACTAGATTCAGTAAAGCAACTGCCTCGGCATTTTTATTCGGTACATTGATTTCACCAATCGGATCCCTATCAGCTAACGCAGAAGGAGAAACTGCACCAGGACAAGTAAAGCTTCGCATCCTCGAAACAACAGATATCCACGCAAATGTTATGCCATACGATTACTACAAGGATGCTCCTACTTTAGAGTTCGGATTGGCAAAAACGGCTACCCTGATTAAGGAAGCCAGAAAAGAAGTGGACCCTGAAAACTCCATGCTGTTTGACAGCGGAGATTTGCTTCAAGGTAACCCTTTGGCAGATTATGTTGCAAAAGTGAAGAAGCTTCAGCCCGGTGAAGTGCATCCTGTTTATAAAGCGATGAATACTCTTAATTATGATGCCGCTTCTCTTGGAAATCATGAATTCAACTACGGTTTAGACTTTTTGGATCAGGCAAAGAAAGGCGCCAACTTCCCGTATGTGAATGCCAATATCTACAAAGTGGATGGCGACAATGATGATTCAAATGATGTAAATGAATTTGAGCCATATAAGATTTTAGATAAAAAAGTAAAAGACGCAAATGGCAACGAACAAACGATTAAGGTCGGTGTTATCGGCTTTGTCCCTCCGCAAATCATGGATTGGGATAAAGACAATCTTGCCGGAAAAGTGAAAACGAAGGATATCGTCAAAACAGCTGAAAAGTTCATTCCTAAAATGCGCACCGATGGAGCACAGGTTATCATTGCACTTGCCCACTCAGGCTGTGACGTACAGGCGGATGGCCTTGAAGATGCGGAAAATGCAGTGTATTCCCTAAGCAAAGTCAGCGGAATAGATGCCATCCTATTTGGCCACAAGCATGTAACATTCCCTGAAGCAGCAGAGTTTGCCGGCAAACCAGGCATTGACCAGGCAAAAGGAACCATCAACGGAGTACCTTCCCTTGAAGCTGGTTATTGGGGAAATAACCTTGGAGTTATGGACATCACGCTTGAAAATGAAAACGGCCAATGGAAGGTCAAGGATTCCCAGTCGGTTAACAGGCCAATCATGGAAACTGTGAACGGTGTTAAAGTATCTAAAGCTGATGCTGACCAAACAATCGTGGATGCAGTTAAAGAAGCGCACGAAGGCACTCTTACTTATGTAAGAGGCAAAATCGGGGAAACAAGCGCACCAATGGACAGCTATTTTGCCCGTGTGCAGGATGACCCTACCATTCAAATCGTGAACAATGCACAAATTGCTTACGTGAAAAATTATATCGACACTAAGCTTCCAGAATATAAAGGCTTAACGGTATTATCTGCTGGTGCCCCTTTCAAGGCAGGACGCCAGGGACCAAGCGATTATACAAACATTGCAGCTGGAGATCTTTCCATCAAAAGCGCAAATGACCTGTATCTGTATCCAAATACATTAAAGGCAATCGAGCTTACTGGCGCACAAGTGAAAGAATGGCTCGAAATGTCTGCCGGACAGTTCAACCAAATCGATCCAGCGAAAAAAGATCCTCAGGTGCTAATCAATTACGGCTTTGAGCCATTTAACTATGATGTTATCGATGGCGTGAAATATCAAATTGATGTAACACAGCCGGCTAAATATGATCTTTCTGGAAAAGTCGTGAACCCTGATGCTAACCGCATCAAAAATCTGACTACACTTGACGGAAAAGCGATCGATCTTAATCAAAAATTCATCGTTGCAACAAATAACTACCGTGCAAGCGGCGGCGGAAACTTCCCGGGACTCGCTGGCGGAAAAGCCAAGATTGTCGTTGATTCACCAGATGAAAACCGTCAAGTATTAATGGATTACATCTCATCAACTGGAAAAATCAATCCGTCTGCAGACAGCAACTGGTCGATCCAGCCAATCAATAAAGACGTTACACTTACATTCAAATCTTCGCCAGACGCAGAAAAAGCAGCTGCACAAACGAAAACAATTAAGTACCTTGCATCACTAACAGATGATAAAGGAACTTGGGGTTCATACTCCATCACTCCTCAGTCATTCACTCCTGCACCGTCACATGGCGATACAACACCGCCAAAGGCTCCATCTGTCAGCTCAGTAACAGATCATGATAGATATGTGACAGGTAAAGCAGAAGCTGCTTCAAGTATTACAATTAGGGCAGGAAAAACTATAATCGGAGTGGGAATGGCCGATAAATACGGCAAATTCTCTGTTTCCATCAAGACCCAAAAAGCAAACACATTATTAACTGTCACAGCAACGGATAAAGCCGGCAACATGGGCAGACCTGCTGTCGTTACTGTAAAAGATAAAACAGCGCCAAAATCGCCAAGTGTACACCCGCTTAAAACAAGCTCTACACTTGTATACGGAAAAGCAGAGCCTCGTTCATATGTATACATCCGTTCATCGAATAAGACGATCGGCTGGACTACAGCAAGCAAAACAGGCAACTATGCAATCAAGATCAAGAAACAAAAAGCTGGCCACGCTATCTATGTAAAAGCAAAGGATGCTGCCGGCAACATCTCCATTCCTAACAGAGTGGTTATTAAGAAGTAATACGAAAACCCCCGTCTCAAACGAAGAATTGAGACGGGGGTTTTGTTTGTTATGGCTGTACCACAATTTTTGTTGCCTTGCTTTTATTTCCTGATTTATCTGCTGCGGTCAGATAAAGAACCGTTCCCTTTGCCTGCCTTGTTTTCAACTTTACCGAAAAGGTTCCTGTACTGCTTGCCGTGCCTTTAGCAAGCACTGAACTTCCTTTTTTAAGCAACAGTGAACTGTTCTTCTCCGCTTTCCCCTTGATTATTAAATCTCTGCTTTTTACTTTATAAACAATCGGTGTTTTTGGAGCTGTTGTATCAAGGGCTGTCACCTTAAATGAGTAATTCTGCTGTGACCAGTGATTGTTCGCGTCATAAACTTCAAAGTAATAGGTTCCAGGCTTTAGTGTGCGGGTAAAAGATTCCTTGCCGCTTATTTTTGCCCGGTCATATTGGACGGGAGAAACCGATTTCCCGTTTGCATACTGATCCATCCATACATCACTGTCGATGTTTGTAACACCTGATACATCCACTCTTACCTTCATATTCTTCGTCACCTTCAGGCTGTACCAGTCGCTGTCTCCTGAATAATCGTACCGGTCACTATACGCTTTGTTTAGCGTAACTTTACGTGCTTTTGAGCGCACATTGCCGCTATCATTTTTTATAGAAGGAAAATCCGTCTGGAACGTCCTGGCTGCATCAACCCTGCCGAAGCCAGCTTTCGTACTCCAGCCGTTTTTGCTGCTGCTGAGCTTCGCTGCTCCCTTTTCAAGCAGATACTCTACTTCTATGGGATTCAGGTTTGGTGCCGCAGATAAAACCAGTGAAGCCACACCTGTAACGATCGGTGCAGAAAAGGAGGTGCCTGATCCTATGCCATAGCGTTTATTCATCATGGTAGTAGCGATATTTTCTCCAGGTGCTACCAAATCAAGTGCTCCACCATAGCTTGAAAATTTTGAAACAGCATCATTTTTTCCGGTTGACCCGACACTGATGACCGTCGGATAACCAGCCGGATAATTGACGGATTTTCCATCGTTCCCTGATGCCGCTACAACCACGATACCCTTTCTGTATGCTTCATAGATGATGTCGAATTCTATACTGTTCGGAGCAGGAAAACCGTAGCTTAAATTAATGACCTTGGCCCCGCTTTTAATCGCATAAGAAAGCCCTGCAAGCGCATCAACGGAATTAATGCTTTTAGATGCCGATACCCGGATTGGTATGATTTGCGCAAGCGGGTTAACACCTGCAACACCTACCCCATTATTGGCTTTGGCCGCAATGACACCTGCAACAGCCGTTCCATGTCCTAATGTATCGTTCGGGTTACTGTCTTTACTGTAAAAATCATACCCCTTCAGCAGCTGACCTGAAAGATCGGGCTGCGTGGCATCAACTCCTGAGTCTACCACTGCTACCTTCACTTTGTTTTTTAAAGAATAGTTCTTCCATAAAACAGGCATGCCAATTTTAGAAAGATGCCATTGGTTATTAAGATAAGGATCGTTGGGCAGAGTATAGCCAAACCCTTTTCCTTCCCCCTTCATATTCTCCTCAGCAGAAGTAATGGAGCTTGAATTCTTCATATCCGATAAAACAGATTTGAAGTTTTTAGACTTCGGTACCTTCACAGCAAAAATCCCTTGTTCCTTTAACACTTCCGGCGTGGCTAAAAGCTTTACACCAAACTTCTTAGTTAATTGGGAAGCACTTATTTTGGTTTTCACCACAATTTCACTGCTGTTTTCCGACAATGATGCCAATGTGCCGCTTCGAGATGCACTTCCTCCGAACAAACTCGCCTTTCTCCGATCCTGCTCTTCATCCGCCTTTGCCGAACCAGGAAGCGCTGAAAGCAAAATGGCACCTGCCGTCAGCACCGCCGCTAAGCTATTTAATTTTTTCATAGATTTCTCCTTTTATGTAATTGGCATTCCACTCACAAAAACACACAATACTACAATATGTTTCTGTGATTTCCAGTATTCTCTAAAAATATTTGCTAGCTTCATTTTATTATAGATGTGATGAGTATGTAAAACATAGTAAAAAATTTAATCAAACGTTTGATTAACATGAAAAAAAGCAGAAACACCAGGGTCTCTGCCTTTCACTCTATTCTTCCTCCACAATGCACGGTATGAGCACTGTGTTTTCTTTGCTGTAATCATTAAGAAAAGGATTATATCGGATGAAGCTTTCTTTTGTATCAATGACAATATTTGTTTCAAGGGCGGTATAATTTTCGTCTGAAAGTTCATTATATATCTCAGCATATTGTTCGCCAGGTCCAGTGTTTTGATGAACGATAAATTGAATCGGCCGGCCTGCACGGATAAATGTATTGTATTGGATCACCGGATTGCTTGCGCCGCTCACAAGCATCCCCCGATATTTGCTTACGCCATCTGCCACATCGGAAATGGTATTATATTCGATCACAGCATCTGACCAGTTCATCACCCGGATGGAATCGAGACGCGTTCTCTCTATAATATTGTTGCTGATTGTGACATGCTTGTGGAGCATTCCCTCTGAATATTTATGAGTGCCGACCGCCCTGTCCAAATTCTGAAACAGGTTATTCTCAATATTCACCGTGTCATTTGCTGTTTTATCGAACTTGCTCCACTTCTGGCTCCAGCCTAATGTTGCATGATCCGGCGTATCAAGATTGATGGCTTCTTTATTTTGCTTAAGAGATGGAAGAGAATCTATGAATTTGCAGTTCTCCACTCTCACATTCTGAGAAGCATCCATTTCAATAAAGTGGCCAGAATTCATATGATAAAACCCGATATTTTTCACATTCAGATTTTTATTGTGCCCCATAATGATCGCCAGGCTGTCCGGGACATACATCAAATCCATCTGAACATTACCTTCACCGATAAAGCTGATATTCTTCTCTCCATTATATCCTCCGTACACACCAGACTTCGCAGCCCTTGTTGGACGGATCAGCTGAAAGAGAGACTTTGATGGGCCAAATATTTTTGTGCCTGTATTGACTCCCTTCACCAGCCTGGTACCATCCTTCATCAGTATGGTGACATTGGACGGAACATAGAGGGTGTTGGTAATTGTATAGGTTCCTTTTTTAAGGACCAGCGTCCCCCCTCCCTTTTTCTCCAGGAGTTCAAGGTAAGAACGGAGCAGATAATACTGTTTGGTATATTTGTTATAAGACTTGAACAGCAGCATCTTCTTATCATATGGCTTACTGTCGGGTGTGACGGTGTAAACTGCAGTGCCAGCGTGGGCGGGAAACGGGGCAAGAAGTCCGATCAGCAGAATGACGGCCAGCAGCGGTGCGAAATATTTCTTTTTCATAAAATAAAATCTCCTTATCTATGTATCTGATTTTCATTCATGGATGCTTTTAGCTTACTTCCGATCCAGTAAAATGAAACATTTACTTTATTATACAATATTTGTAATTAAATATTAGAAGAATTAGATAAGTTATATATAGGAAGAAAAAAACATGCTATATAAAACAGAGGGCCTATTGGTCAGAGAGAATATAGACAAAAGAAAAAACTGTGATGAGCTGCATCACAGTTTTTTCTTTTGTCTTCTATTACTTTATTTCAGAGGCATACTTTGCACCATCATCTGTTTGTTTTGCTTCAGCTTTAAGAGTAGCTGAATAAGTAGCTGCCTGGTACTCGTTTCCTGCATTTTCATCCAGCTTTACATCAAATGCGATATCAATGTACTGGTCAGATTTCAAAGTGAAGAAATTGTTATCCCCGATTGTGTATTGCTTGCTGCCATCTCCTGCTGCTTTAGTTGCAGCAGCTGCAGCCACCGCCTGTACGTCTGCAGAAGATAGTTCACCTGATACAACTTCCACTCCTGCAGGAAGAGCAGGCAATGCAGGTGCCGCCGCTAAAGATCTGGCTTGTGCTGGTGCCGGGTTATGGTTTCCTTTAAAGAAGCCTTTTTCCCACTCGATTTTCCAGTTCTTCAAAACATCACCGCTTGGCTTGCTCTTATATTTAAAAGCAACATAGTAGATTTTAAAAGGTGAGGCCGGAGCTTTATCAACGGATGCAGAGTATGTAAGCTTCAGCACCTGATCAAGGCTTCCTGTATTATCAAGTGTGATGAAGTTTCCTGACACATATTCAGAAGGCGCCAGATTTTTTTCGTCAAACAGCTTAGTCGTAATTGCCTGGCCATTATTTACAGACAAGGTGCCATCCTGGATTGTTCCGCTTGCCTGTGTTTCAGATGTAAACCAGGAATATGTGCCGTAGCCTGCACTTACCAATACAGCCCCTGCCATTGATGTTGCTATTAATGCCTTTTTAATATTCTTCATTAAACCATTCCTCCTGAAAATAATATTTATAAATGCATTTAGGTGAAACCAATAAGAATTGAATTTCAGGACTCAGTAACAGCAGGATCTTCTTTTCTGTTCAAGGCCTTTAAAATTCTCTGATACACTTCAATCAATAGAAGGAGCAGCAGCGGAAGGATAATGAAGATGGAAAATCCGGCTGGACTTGCGAGAAACTTTGCGATATTACCTGCTTTCGGTACGATCACAGCCGCAGTCCCTATTATATTCTCCGGTTTAACCAGCCACTTATCTCTTACGTTATTGTTGTCTCCTTTGGTCATTAACCCTTGCTTTGTTACTGAAACAACCCGGTGTGTGATGAGCTTTCCATCTGATATTTTAAAGGTGATGATGTCACCCTTTTTAATGTTGGCAGCTTTCTTCTCTTTCACAAAAATCATATCTCCTGCGCTAATCTTCGGCTGCATACTGTTTGTTAGGACTGTAAATGGCTTATATCCCCCAAATGAAGGTATTTTATCCGGATTTCCCTGTGCCTGGTGTGTGGCAAATACGAGAAAAGCGATACAAAGGATAGCAGCTGCCATAAACAATGAAAATATGATTCTAAAAATCTTTCTGTTCAATATATCACCCCGTTTTGTACTTAATAAAGAACAACTCTATATGACAAATCTACTAAACTTTCGCAGTATAGTCAATGTTAAAAAATAAATTATTTTTATTCGACTTTATTCTACAAAATTCATGCAGTATTTTTACCATTTTTACCCCTCAAGAGACTTTTGTCCCAGAAAACAAGCGTGGCATGTTCTCAATCAAGAAAAAACAAAAGAAAACCTCCTAATTTTTTACAAAATCAACTCTTTAAATCTCCTAAAAATAAAGAGAGAGTATCTTCATCTATGTAGAAATTTGTTGAATAACTCTGCTACCACTATTAAATATTATGAAATATTATAATATTGTGACAAATAATCAGTAGGGGGTTTTCCATTGAAAAGAGTTTTCAAGTCTAGTATCACAGCCGCCATTTTTGCCGGTACTTTCTTCTCCGGCTTCCCGGTACATTCCCCGGGACCAGTCAATGCCAATCAGCTTAAGGACTCTGCACAATCTCAAGTCTCTCAATCACAAAGTTCGCTGGATCTTTCCATCGTTAACGATGATAAATTGATAGACGCTCTCATCAAACGCGGAGTTATTTCCAAAAATGCCTCAGAAGCAAATAAACAGAAAGCCCTGAAAAACTACATTGCATTCAAGGGCAAAGCAGATAAAGTTCAGATTGCTGATCCTCTTGCGCCAAAAGCAAAAGCAGCCGAAGCTGAAAAACGCAATAAATTTAAAAACTACAATAAAGGACACAAAGGCAAGACCAATCTAAAGGGTAAGAACCATCCTGATCCTGTCAAAGAAACTCCTTACACAGGAGCAAAACAGTCTGTGAAGGTTTTAACCTTAATGGTGGAGTACTCTAATTTTGAGCACAACAAAATCCAGCCTGGTGAAACAGATAACTATTATAAAGACTACGATACGAAGCATTACGAAGATATGATTTTTGGTGCTAATGGTGTCAAAGGTCCAAATGGAGAAAATTTAGTATCACAAAAGCAGTATTACGAGCAGCAATCCGGCGGAACCTTCACTGTTGAAGGAAAAGCATATGGATGGCTGAAGGTCCCAGGTACAGCGAAATATTACGGAGCAGATAACGGAAATGGTGGCCATGATAATTTATCACCTGGCGGAGCCCGTAAATTGGTGGCTGACACGTACAACGCTGCAAAAGCAGCTGGCATTCCCTTGCAGGATTATGATTTAGAAGATCCGCATGATTTAGACGGAGATGGAAATTTAAAAGAGCCAGATGGCTTAGTTGATCACCTTCAAATTATCCATTCAGGAATGGGGCAAGAAGCAGGCGGCGGCACACTTGGCGATGATGCCATCTGGTCTCACCGTTCAGCTGTTTTGTATGATCCCGATGGCAGAGAAAAAGGATTACCTGGATTCTATGATTACACGATGATGCCGGAAGACGGGGCAACTGGCGTATTTGCCCACGAATTTGGCCATGACCTTGGTTTGCCAGATGAGTATGATACACAATACACCGGAACTGGTGAAGCGATTGGCTACTGGTCTATCATGGCTTCAGGTTCATGGGCAGGAAAGATTCCAGGAGCAGAGCCTACAGGATTCTCTCCATGGGCGAAGTCTTACTTCCAATCTACCATGGGAGGAAACTGGACAAATCCAACTGTTGTCGATTTAGCAGACGTTACGAAAAAAGGCACGTCCTTCTTGCTTGACCAGGCAAATTCACCAAATGGCCAAAATCAGCAGGCTGTCCAAGTGAATCTGCCTCAAAAGAAAACACCAATTAATACTCCTGCAGCCGGAACATATGAATATTGGGGCGGCCAAAAGGATGAAATGGATAACAGTATGGTCACAAATGTTGATTTAACAGGCAAGAAATCTGCTACTCTAACATTTGATGCATGGTATGACATGGAAGAGCAGTGGGATTATGCATTCGTACAGGTGTCTGAGGATGGCGGGAAAACATGGAAATCCGTTGGCAATAATCACACAAGAAGCGATGTTGTTGCTGAGGGGTATCCAACTATCATAAATTCTATGCCTGGATTCACTGGCAATTCTAACGGATGGCAAGCGGAAAGCTTCGACCTTTCTGCATATGCCGGCAAAAACATCCAGCTTCGTCTCCGCAGTGCAACAGACTGGGGCAGCTCATTAACCGGTTTCTTTGCTGATAACATTAAAGTAACAGCTGACGGACAGGAACTGATCAATGACGGCGGCGAAAATGGAACTTCTCCATTCACGCTTAACGGCTTCACAAAAATGGACGGTAACAAACTGACAAACCACTACTACCTTCTTGAGTGGAGAAATCACCAAGGTGTAGACCAAGGGCTTGCTGACATCGCCCGCGGAAACTCCCTCATGAGCTATGACGGCGGATTAGTCGTATGGTACGTGGATGACAGCTTTAACGATAACTGGACTGGCACACATCCTGGCGACGGCTTCCTTGGAGTCGTAGATGCCCACGATGACACCAACCTGCATTGGAGCACCGGACAGGAAGCATCAACCCGCTATCACCTAGCAGATGCGGCATTCAACTTCCTGCCTACTTCAGGACTAAACCTTAACTACCCTGAACAAACCCTGACGCTTCCAAGCGAAAGAGGAATTGCCTTATTCAACGACAGCAAAGACTACAACAACCCTTACATGCCTGACGCAGGACGCAACATCGGCCACTACGGCCTAAAAGTAATTGTGGATGAGCAAGCAACTGATAAATCGGTTGGTGCGATTACGATTACGAAATAATAGTGAGATTGAAACCCCCATGTGCAGACAGGTGAGCCTGTTTGTGCTTGGGGGTATTTTATTGTATCTTATTCAATCCTAAGTTCGGCACCAGAATTCCCTTTACTCTTATTGGATGTAAATGCCATTCTCACATCAATAAAGAAGTGAAGTAAAATGCAGGTCCACAGGTTTCCTGTAACGAAATAGATATAAAAAAAATACCCCCTATATACGCTGTCCCAATTACTCCCCTCAAGAAGTGACGGAAAACTATTCACGCCAACAGCAAAAAGTGTTGCAGCGATTAAGATATTGAAGATTGATTTATAATTGAAAATAGGCACCTTCATAGGATAAGAAATCCTATGAAGGTGCCTATTTTTTAAACATTTCTAGTTTAAAATCGTCTCAATGTCCAGAAAAATCTTACTGACTTTTAGTCTGGCACTCACTAGAATTATGCGACTTTGGAAATAATTTGACTATTTTCTAATAAGGCCCTTGACTCATTATTGGCAGGCTGGTAACCTTTTTCGATTAGTTCTTTTATATATATTTTATTGTAAACAAAAGAAAATACAATCCCAGTTACAAACGAACCAATCCCCAGAGTAAATGAACCAAGTACTGCTTCAATGATAAACATGATAACAGCCCATTTTAAATCCCCACGGAATAATGCTGGTAAAAAACCAAAGAAGAAAGTAGTCCAACTAAAACCAACTTTCACTTCCTTTGTTAATCCACCAGAGTTTTTTAGTACAGCTTTCATCTAGAACACTCCTTTTTAATATCAGGAAAGATAGGGATAATGAATTATTTTAATAAAATGATTATACCTGAAACCCATCCAATTCTCTTCTAAATAAGAATATAACAATTTATGTGAAATTGCGAGGCATTTTTCCAATTTTTTTATATTTTATAGAAGAAAAAGGAAGTTATTAAGTAGATCTTAACTAGTTTAATTGACTTAAATAAAATTGGATGTATATTATATTAAAAAAATATAAATCATTAACGGAATAAGTATAATCAAGCCCCTCCATTATTTTTGAAAACAGTCAAAAATCTACAAATTTATATTAAACTAGGTATATCTATGCATAAGAATTAAGGAGCTACTTTTTAGATGTCCGGTTTTTTTGATAAAATTAAGTAAGTTGTACAAGTGGCTTGGAAAAAAGCTCAAGTTTACTTTAATCTCCTTCTACTATTTATCCCTGATATCGGACATATTGTTTTTTTCGGGCGTGTTCATTAAACGTGTGTAGATGCTTGTTGTGTTGATATTCACAAGACCGAGAAGTTCCTGTATGTAGCTCTGTGACATATTTTTTTCAGCCAAGTGCGCAGCAAACGTATGGCGCATCGTGTGCGGTGTAACTTTAAAGCCTAACGTTTCCGAAAATTCCTGGAAGCGGATTTCAATCAACGTACGATTCCACCGTCCTCCTCTACTGTTTGAAAACAAAAATTCACTATTTACTTTTCGACTTTCAAGGTACGCTTTCAGGCGCTCAGCACAATCATGTGTAAAGAGGACAAACCTTTCTTTATTTCCTTTCCCTTTTCGTATCCAGATTTGCCTAGTCTCCAATTTGATATCTTCCAGCTTGATATTGAGTAATTCGCTAATCCTGACTCCTGTGGTATAAAGAGCTTCCACAAGGGCCCTATCTCGAAGATCATTTCTTGTCAGTTCCTGAAAAAGAGCCACTTCACGCTTGCTCAAGTAATATGGAAGGGAATCGTCTTTTTTTGGAGTGTGTACGGTTAAAGTCGGATTTTTCTTCGTTAGATTTTCTTCCATAGAATATTGATAAAACGACTTCAACGCACTCAGCTTCACGTGGATAGTACGAGGCTTCAGTCCCTGCTCTTCTAATGATGCCAGCCATGCCCGAACATCAGCCGCTTTTACATCGTTCAAGTCTTTTTTGCAAAAGGAGAAAAATTGGGTAAGAGAACTCTTATAGCTCCGAACCGTTTCCGGACTGAAACGAGCCAGATTATCGGTAATAAAAGACTGAATTGCTTCATTACTCATTGAATTTCACCCCATAATATTTTGATAAGCCTAAATCATATCCTCTGTGGGAATACGTTCATACACACGGGTTGTATTTAAATCGGCATGCCCCATTTTATCCCCAATAAATTAAAGGTCTGCGCCCCTTGCCAGCAAGGTGGTTGCGAATGTATGACGGCATGCATGGGGGTGTAATGACTGGTTTAGCTCTGCTTTTTCCCCTAGTTTTTTAATAATGTCATAGATTCCATTTCCCTGAAGAGGGCCGTATCGTCCCATAAATAAGGGCCCCTCACCATTATCCTGTCTTGTTTGTAAATACTCTTTTAAAACGAGGGCACACTCTTGAGAAAAATGGATGTCTCGAATTTTTTTCCTTTTCCCTTCACTCTGGCTGTTCTTCTGTCTAGCTCGACATCTTCAATGGATAAATTCGTCAATTCAGATTTACGGCATCCTGAGGAGAAGAGGAATAACACAATCGCCCGATCACGAAGCGAAAGGCTTTCTGATTCAACTTTAACCCTGGCATATTCCTGTTCATTCAGATATTTGGGTAGTGATTGAGGAATTTTTGGTCTCCATCGTTTCTTAATGACAAATTGTTTCTTGTACTCTTCAGCCAGGCAGAATTTGAAAAAGGAAGAGAGAACAGATAAAAACAAGTCTACTGTCCTGGTTTTTTTACCCTGAGAAAATTCATTGAGCCACTCTTGAACATGATTTGATGTTATCTCCTCAAGCGAAAATCTACATTCACTGAAAAAACGCTCTAATACCGATCGGTATTTCGTAATGGTTGCTTCCGCTTTGTTGGAGATTTTCAAACTTAACAAGTACTCATTTAAAATCGTTTTGGTTTGCAAAGGTAAGCCTTCATGGATACTTTGCCAATATTTTTCCGATTTGATCACTATTAATCTCCTTTCTTTTTACACTTGCTGTTCTTCCGACATCAATGTAATAGTATCAGTGTAATCAAATATTCCATTTCTAAACGTAAGCACGGGAAAAAGAGCTACCGCACTGGACCGCGATAACCCTAAGGTATGTATCTTAACTTTTCTGCTACCATATATACAAGGATATTTTTATACTTAGCATTTGTTTTTTTGTTCAAAGTATCCCATTTGACTCTTTCAACTAAAATTGAATTATGTTGAAAGAGTCTTAATACGATTATAGACATTTTAAAGAGAAAATAATCATTCGATAAAAAAATTGTTTTAAGGATATGTTAAATGGAGAGGATAAAATTGATTCATTATAAAGGGGGATATGTTAGTGAATCTCAATAAGATAGTCTTATACATATTTATTTTAGGGATTTGTTTCCCCGTCGCCTCTACCTATACATTAATTGTGAAGTTGATTACCCAACAACCAATTGAGACAATGTCTTTGTTTGTACTAGCTTTTAGCTATATTATAATGTTTAAGTATAACTTGCTATTTCGAGAATTACGAAAAAAATGGTTCAAATAGCTAAAATTCTATTTTCATGGGTTATGCCTCAATTTATATTTTCTCCAACTTTGGAATTTAAGCTAAATTAAAAACAGTGAGCCGCAAGACCCTCTGTTTTCTAATACACCCCACAATTATGTGTATGCGTGAAGGGGGCAACAAATATCGCAGCAATGGTAGGGAATCGAGTAGGAGGTGGGCGACTAAGCTTCCTCAAAACGAACCGTTGGCCTTAGCCTTCCATTCCGTATATACAAATCTAAAGTTTTTGTCTTTTGACGGTGTCTAACACCAATTATTTTTTCAAAAATAATTTATTTTGAAAAATATTGCAATAAAGTCTTTTTTTAAAGTAAAAACCGCATTGGTATGAATACCAGTGCGGCTTTAGATGTTGTTAATTAGTTTACACTATAGTTAAAAGTTGCTTCTTCAACAGTAGCATCATGGTTTGATGTATCTACCAATGTAATTACAACGGAGTAGTTTCCTGCTACTTTTAAAGTTACCTTAAACGGGGTTGTTACTCCTGGTGATTGTTTTAATGCACCAATAGCTAGAACACTTAAACCGCCAGATGGTCCGAAATATGCAGTACCAGTCTCATCTGTTGTAAATTTATTAGAAAAATCAACACTTGGGGCTTCATTGTATTTAATTTCAAGTCCACTTACTGGTTGACCATCTTTTGTAATAACAGCTTTAAATCTTAGGGTTTGACCAGCCGCATCGTAGCTAGGGTCTAAATTAGCTTTAACAGAAAATTGTTTCTCTGTTAATAATGCAAAATCATTTTCATTACTATCTGCACCAAAAGTAACCGATGCAGGAGTAAGGCTACCATTACCATTAACTGTTGAGATAGTGCCTGCACCAGTTAATGTAGTACCAGTTGCATTATTTGTTAAAGTTGATACAGTACCATTTGCAACTATTTCAGTTCCTGTTGCTTCGCTACCAACTGTTAAAGCTGTTACAGTAGAAGCCGCTGGAATAGTTATTTCAGCAGGTTTGTTAAGTGTAAGACTTGCTACTGTTTTCCCTGCTCCAATATTTAAGTGTGTACCAGCATTAGGATCATTAAACTGTAGTTTATTCCCGTTAGCATTCTCGTTCCAAGTCGAAGAACTTACATTGTTAATAACTACATTTCCATTAACGGTTGCACCGTTATTTACTGTTGCTCCTGGAACATCAACCGTTAAATTACCAGTGATTACTAAATTACGGAGATTAATAGTGCCTGTTGCATTACCAGTAATACTTACATCGCCATCTATAGTGCGAGAACCAGTAGCTGGACCATAGTTAATAGTTGTTGAACCAGTTGCATTTAGACTTAAGTCACCTACATAAGTTCCACTTGTTTGATTGATTAATGATGCTGCGCTATTCTCGACTTATACCATTAAATCATGGCTTTCGTTTCGAGCCTACACCGTGCGGGCGCCTTTCAGCGCACACGGCGTGCCACCAATAGTTCAATTCTCACTAACAGGTTTAGAAATTAATAATCCTAAATACCTATATATTTCGCAAAATGTTGGACCAATCATTTCTGATTGGTCCGTATTTAATTTGAAATACGACACTATTTTGGGAAAATAAGTCGTCTAGAGAATCTACTACTGACTGCACCCCTTCGCTCCCATCTGTTTTACCCTCTCCCTATGTTACCATAGAGATTCAACCGGCAGATGATCAACACTACTACGAGTGCGCCGCCATCCTACTAGCCTCATTGGTGCTAACCCACCTCTTCTAGCAAGACTTCAAACGTTCCATTGTTACCATCCCTCTTTTTGATGACCGTAGGTCTCCACTATTCAGGTATGAGAAAGATCAGGTTAATAGTCAATTCACTGATCCCCGTTAAACCATTTCAGGTTTAAGGATGAACACCAAACTCCTAGCGATTCTTAATGTTCACTACCTCACCCTGCCTAAGCATGGATTCGTCTCCTAACCATAGCCACCTTTTATGGAACCCCGCCTCAACTTCATGAGTACGACTTCACCTGACTTCACCCCTTCGGTTTGTTAGAACCTCATTGGATGCAGGAGGATTAGGTACTTGCTCCTAACTATTTAGCAAGTGTAGGTATTTCACCCACAATATGGTAACAATAGTTGAAAAAAACACCTCACGGTATCAACCGTGAAGTCAAAACATGAGGTGTCTTTTCACTTTTTTCACTAGAAATTTAGTTTATAAAGTAACGTTTCGTTTTATTATTCAGCAGGAGTGCTTGTAACAGTTACATTTACAGTTGAAGTAAATGTGCCAGTTGTAACCTTTGCTGTGAAAGTATCGCCAACTTGTAAGCCAGAAATATCCGTAGATGAAGATCCGTTGTCTGCAATTGAAGGAGCATGTTGAGCATCTTTATCTGCATTTACTAGGTTAGATACTGTTAAACGAGTTACAGCAGTTGTAGTGTCATCCGCAAATGTAATTGTAGAACCTGTTACATCCTTAGCATCTACACCATATTGGTCAACAACATATACATTTTGATCAAGATCAGCTAAAGCAAAATCTCCATTAGTAGCAGCCAAATCTAAAGCAGATGCAACTGTACCATAGTCAAGACTACCGTCAGCATCAGGTAGACGTACTTCGAATGTGCTAACTTTCGGAGCTTCAGCTGATACAGGAACTGTCAGATTGAGTTCATCACCAGTATTGTTGATAACTACTCTTACAGCTACATCTTTAGATACTGGAATATCTGTTGTTGCAGAGCTAGTATCAACAAGCGGTTGATTACCGGGCGTAACACTATCAATATCAGCTACTGTAGATAATTTACCTGTTTCAGAATCAAAGCTTAATCCCGCTCCAGCGTAAACATGGAAATCATCAGTTGGTAATTGTACTTCTTGTCCAGATGCTGTTACACCATATACTTCTAAATCTTTAGCGTAATCAGAATCGTTTGTATAGAATGTTGCACCTACAGCTTTAGCTTTATAAGAAGCAAATTCTGACTGCTCAACTGTAGTAAATTTAGCGTCAAAGCTTGAAACTTTTTTATTTAAATCTTTAACATCTACTAAAGTAAATGTAACAAGTTCAGAACCTTTGTTTTCACCTTTTACCGAGATACCATCTGTATCTGATGAATCGTTATTGGCATCTGCGATTGAAACTGCAGAGGTACCTACTTCAGGTGTTGCATCTTCAGCTAAAACTGTGTAAGAAGCAGCATCTTCAGCTTTTGTAAATGCACGACCGTATTGGTCTTCAAATTTGAAGTTAGCCCAATCTAATGATTTAGATAATCCTTTGTAAATAGAAGTGCTAACTTTAGAGCTCAAGCCAGTAATTGCAACAGGTTTTGCATTAGGTTTAACTTCAATTACTTTAGTAGCAATTTTGTTAGTAGGAGTTGATGCAGTTAATACAAGAGTACCAAGGTTGTTAGCAGCAACATCTTTAGTAGTTAACTTAACATATAATTTTCCGTCTTTTGCAACTGCTTCAGTGTCTACATCTGCACTACCTTGAGTAGCTTTGAAAGTTACACCAGTTAGTTTCTTTGGATCTGTAACTGCAGTACCTTTGTTATCAGTTACTTCAACTGGTACTAATACTTCTTCTCCACCAGCAATAGTTCCTTCTGGGCTTGAGATAGATACTGTGTCAGCTTTTGTTCCTTCTCCGACTGTAACTTTGTATGAAGTAGACTTACCAGTTGTATTAGAGATGATTGTGACAGTTGATTCACCTTTAGCTTTTGGTGTTAATTTGATACCAACTTTTTTGTCAGTGCCAACTTCAATAGCATTCGAAATATCTGATTCAGAAGCATCAACAACCGCTGGGTTTGATACAACAAATGTAAGGTCATCTTGAAGGGCTTTAACATTTGTAACTGCATTTCCATATTGGTTAGTTGCATTAAATAGTAGATAGAAATCTGAAGTTAGTGTATCTTCATTTAAAGATTTGTTATCTTTATTAAAGATTCCAGTAACTGCTGTTTCAGCTACTTTAGATTCTCCTACGATAGTAACTGTTGTAGTAGCTGATTTTGTAGTTGCTTTATCAACAATTGTTAAAGATAGTTTGTCATCTGCTTTGAAAGTAGATGCTGAGGTAAGTGTTACTGTACCTTTGTTATCTACTTTTGCATCTTTAGCAGAAGTTGAAACTACAAGGTTTGACTCATTAGCTAAAGAAGAAGAAGTAATATCCTCACCGTATTGGTTTAATACTTGATATCCAACTGTAGCTGTTGCATTACCTGTTTCAAGTACAGCTTTATCAGAAAGGATTTTAACTTCTCCAACCTTTTCGTTTTCAGCTGTTACTGATCCTACTAGCGGTGCTTCAGTTAACCCACTAACTGTAACTGCATAAGTACCTTCAGAAATTTTAGTGTTCAATTCTAATGTAGCAGTTTTCTTGTCATCAGACCAAGTTGTTGCTGCAACACCGATAGAAGAAGTTCCTTTTTTAACAGCGAATTGAGCTTTCGTGCCATCAACTGCTTTGCTAAATTTCACTTCTATTTTTTTAGTAGTAATCGCACTTACTCCCGTTACTGTCGGAGTAGCAAGTTTTTCAAGAGCTGCTTCTACTAGAGAAAGTTTTCCTTCGGATAATCTTTTGAAAGTTGAAGTTAATACTTCGCGAACTACTGGACCGTAGATTTTGCTGATTCCAACATAACCTTGGTTTTTAGCGTCTTTAAGTTCAGCTTGAGCTTTTTCAAGTTCAGCTACAGTGTTAGCTTTAAGAGCAGCATCTGCATTTTTATAAACTTTAGAGATTGAAGTTAGACCAGCAACATACGCATTAGAACGGTCTAAGTATTTTTTGTAGCTATCAAGTTTAGCTTGATATGTTTTAGTGCTTTTGCCGCCAGATTTTTTAACTAGTGCAGTTGCATCGTTATAAGCTTTAGTACCAGTAGTGATTAAAGCTTGTACTGTTGCAGCTGATACAGTCTTTTTAGTAATACCAGTTTGGTAGTATTTGTCGAATGGAGCTTTCATTGCTTTTTGAGCGTTTGAAACTGTAGTAGCTACGCTTGTAGCTGCTTGAGATTGTGTAGGTGCAACTGCTGCAAATGCTGAAGCTGCTATTGCGGAAGCAGCAACAATTTTGATTGCTTTCTTTTTATTCATTTGTTTGGTGTTCTCCCTTCAAATTAAAAAACTAGTTCGTTAGAATCATTTTATTACAATAATATCCTAATTCTAACATTTACAAGATTACGCAAGACGAAATCAGGATAAAAATACTAAATTGTAAACAACCTAGTATATAAAAACTAAACTTAAGAAGCAGCAGGAACAAATTCCATATACTTCATGTATAGAAATATAATACATTTTTCTACTAAAATCTAGGTATTTTTCTAGTTTTTTTAACAAAAGTACTTAGTATATTTTTCCAACACATATTTTTAATTACAATTTATTACATGTATGGGTTGTTTTAGATATATTTGGTTTTAAATGTAAATAGCTATTATAGAAAAATATTCCATATACTGTTACTTATGTCCCGAAACATTTTTACCCTCTTTTTTGGATGGTTCACCCAATAAAAATTACAATCATTTCAAATAGCGATAGTCCATAATTCGTTCTGTAACACTATTAAAATATTACATCCAAATTATTCATTTCCCTGTATGATAAATCACTTGAAACCTGGTTAAATAGAACCAAAGATCGGCATGGTTACTTCATTTGAAGTACCCATGCAATAAATACTCCCACGAATTAACCAACTGAAAAAGCCGGCACAATTTTATGCCGGCTTTTAAGAATTTAAGCTATTTTAGTTTGAGGGCATTAATATAATTAAGGCTGTTTTGGCTTTTTACGGTTTTTTCTGCACGCTTCGGATTCACTTCTATTCGATGTATGTTTGTATATTTATGACAGGTATTTCACCGCTGTTCACTGCATCAATCAAACCATTGTATACCTCTAACTGGTGGGAGTATTCATGGCAGTCTAATAATAAGTCTCCCCCCGCTTGGATGGCGTCTTCCCCCATATCCTTAAAGGAGTAAAACTTATTCACTGCTCCCATCTCAAGATCATCTGTTATGACTACTCCTTTCTATCCAAGCTTTTTGCAGAGCAGGTCTTGAATAATTACTTTTGAGAGACTGGCCGGTTTTTCTTTATCATAAGCCTGATACTTTATATGCACGACCATGACAAAGAATTTCTGATTACAATTGTCCCAGAGGATAAATTTATGATATTCACCAAATACTAACGAACCAAATTAATTTATAATTCGTTACTCTGACTATTAATGTTTTGTATTATATACTCTCTTTATTAGAAAAATTACGCCCTCTTAATATAGTAAATACTTGAAATATTTATAATGCGAACTTTCTAACCCGTTCAAACTACTTCTCATAAATGAGATTAGATTCATTTCAAAAATATTAGGATAAGTATTATAAATATTTTACTAATATTGAAAAAATAAATTAAAAAAACCCCTGAAGAGATTTCTCCCTACAGAGGCTTTACTAATAAATCAATGTTTTATTTCCTTAAAGAGAGTCTACTACTTCTTGGAGTTCTGTAACTGTTAATGAAGAGCCTTTTAACGCACGTTTATCTTGAACACCTGACTTAACATCAAGAAAATTCGTTTGAGTAACTCCAGTAACCCCTGCAGTTGTAAAATCCCCAATTGTCACATCGTCCCACACTTTAGCTTTTGCTGCAGCATTAATTTTGGAAAGAGCAGCGGAAGCTTCATTATTTGTAGATAAATCTGTTAAATTAACGGTAGTTGTAGCAGTTGTTAAACTATTGCTATTTGTAGCTATAATTTTAAGACTACCATTATAAACTGTATTATTTGCAACTGTATATGACCCAGCACCAGTTGATGCATTAACATTAGCGTCTCCTAACAGGGTATTACCAACGTATACTTTGTAAGTATTACCGGCAGTACCAGTGAAAGTAAGTTCTCCTGCAACTTCTCCTCTATCCGCATCAGTATCTGTAAAAGATGGATTAGTTGCAGCAGCCGCAACAGCATAGTCATTCACAAAACGGAAAATATGTTTTCCATCTGCACCTCTTTCGAAGGTAACCACATCGCCAGTATTTATAGAATCTTCAAATTGGACAAGGGTAGTAACATCACCATTCGCTTTATAGAAGGAAGCGTTAGTGTAAGAAATCCACGCTGTATCTGTACCATTGTCATCAAGTTTCAGTCTGTTGTTAGCAGTATCAACTGAAGTAACTCTAGCACTTGTTAATTTGGTAGGAATTCCATCATAACCAGCGAACGATACTGTTGCTGTCTTAGTTGGAAGGATTCCACTTGCACCTGTAACATTAACAGATACTGTATCAGCAGAAGTTGTAGTTACGCGAATAACTGCTTGACCATTTGAATCTGAAGTTACTTTGTAAGTTTTTGTGTTTCCTAAATTTTGAGTTGCATTTAATACATTACCAGAAGCATCTTTTACTTTAGCATCACCAAATGTAGAAGTTACATCAAATGATAAATCATAACTATAAGTACCAGTTGCACGGTTTAGAGCTGGATGGTAATTGAAACCATTTTGGTCTACAGACTGGTAAGTTACGTATGCATCAGTACCTGCCGTTGATGAAGTGATATCATTACCTTGTGCATCAGTTACTGATAATACTGCATTTGTTACAACTGGTGCTTTGAAGTATGTTGCATCAGCAACAAATTGTACATCAGTTTTATCTAGAGCTGGACTAACACTACCAGCTGTATTTAGGAATACTGTAGGTTTCACGAAAGTAGTTGAACCAGTTCCCGCTACTCGGAATGTCGCTTGGCCATTTTTACCCACAGTAATTGCTTTAACAGACCCTGTTGAGACAGATTGGAAATTATTTGTTCCAGTTGAGAAGTACACGTTTCCATTAATATTACCATCTTCAAAAGTAACATAAGCAGTTGTGCCTTCCGGAGCTAATTTACCATCTTTATCTTTTACAGTAACTGTATAAGTGCGACCACCAGTAGAATTTCCGTCATAAGCCAATGGAGTACTTTGGTATTCTGCAGAATTTGCAACACCTTCAGCAACTACATTTAAAGCTAGTAAATTCACCTGTGAAAATTTTACTGTTGGTGCCTGAGATTGTAATGATAGTCCAGAATATGAATAATCAGTTGAGTTCGTATTTACCGAAGATGGTAAGTATACAATTGGTGTTGCTGTTAAATTATCACCGTAAACAGTGAATGAACCTTCACCAGCAGAATTAGTATGAACTGTTGCATAAACATCTGATCCAGTATTTAGTTCGTAAGGTGTAACAAAACTGCTTGTTCTATAATCTTGTACTTTAACGTTCGTAATTTTATCTGGATTGATAGCTAAATTCTCTTTTATTGCTACATAGTAAGTGGTATCTGCTGCCCCAGTAACTTTATAAGATTTTTTAGTACCATTTGCTAATTCATTACCAGATGTAATTTCGCTAACTGATAATTGAGAAGAAGATGCCCAGTAAACTTTCCCACTAGAATATACATTTGGATTTCCTGTTGCGTAAGCTTTAACTGAATCTACACCATTACCATACTGTGTATAAGAATATTCAGCAACTCCATCAGCATTTGTTAATACTTCTACTACTTGATCCTTATTGAATCCACCTTTAGCAATATCAGCATCAGCATCAATATTGAAAGTTACAGGTACACCAGCAACTTTTTGGCCAATATCAGCTTTAACCGTTACTTGACCGCCAACTTTAGCTTGTTGTGAGCTTGAAACAAAGCTAATTGATGTAGGAAGAACAGCAGAACGTCCTTTAAAAGTGAAACCAAGAGTGTCACCGTTCAATTTAACAGAGTATTCTTTTGCACCATCTTGGACAGATGTTGTTAACACAACAACTTTATCGTTAGTTTGTTTTACAGCTGCGTTTGTAACTGTCAAACCATCGATAGTGAAGTGAAGGCTATCTAAGTTTTTAGCATTAACCGCGTCTTTCATTGTTACTTCAACAGTAGTAGCGTTAATTGCATTTACGCTTTCTACTTTAGAAGTTACTTTTGCGATTGTGTATTGGACTTTTGCTAGTTTGTCAGCAGACAATCTAGTGAAAGTTGCTTTTAATACGTCGCGTGTTGCTGGGCCGTATACTTTAGAGATGCCCACAAAGCCTTTGTTGCTAGCGTTCTTAAGTACAGCTTCAGCTGATTTAAGGTCGCCAAGGTTTTCAGCTTTTACAGCACCGTCAGCTTGCTTGTAGATAAGAGAGATTTCGTTCAAAGCAGATACATATGCTTTAGAGCGCTCTAGGTATTTTTTGTAGCTGTCAAGTTTAGCTTGATTTGTTTTAGCGTATTTGCCGCCAGCTTTTTTAACTGCTGCAGAAGCATCAGTGTAAGCTTTTTGACCAGCATTGATCAGGTTTTGAACCGTAATAGCCGGTACAGTTTTCTTAGTGATACCAGTTTGGTAGTATTTGTCGAATGGTGCTCTCATGGATTTTTGTGCGTTAGCAACAACCGTGTTGATGCTTGTAGCTGCATGAGATTGTGTTGGTGCAACTGCTGCGAATGCGGAAGCAGCGATAGCAGATGCTGTAACTAGTTTGATTGCTTTCTTTTTGCTCATCTGGTAAAAAATCTCCCTTCGAATATAAAAAGTAGTGCATTGTGATCCTTTGCTTCTGGAGAACCAAAGATTTCCAATGGCTTACACAACTAACAACGTTTGTACCAGCCACACTCGAAGTCTACTTGACTATGTATGCCCGACTGCTTAAAACTAGTACTAAAAGCACACAAAAATGGAAATTGGACTATTTCCAAATCCTTCTTGTAGTCCTATAATAATACAACTAATTAGAAATTTCTAGCTTTTTATTTAAATATTTACCAATTATTTTTAATAAAATTTACCAACTATGTATCATAATTGTAAGTTTTATAGAAATTACTTACAATTATTCTATAAAATGTTATTGGAAAATATATTTATAAATGGAAATTCTATTTAAGATTTTATCAGTCAATCCTCCTAATTACATGCTAAAGTTTATTACAGTGCTGGCGAACTAGAAATACAAGAAAATATACATTATATGGTTATTAGTATATTAGAAGAGTTAGTTTAATTTGTCGGAATTATCTGTATTTTAAGAGAGCAATTATTTATTGTTTAACTTTTTTATAAAGGAATCTGTCGAAACACCCCGCTTTACACAAAGAGAAGCAGCAGACCATCATAGTCTGCTGCTTCTCTTTATTTCTTCAAATACTTTTTCAGTACAGGCTCCATCTTATCTACAACATGATGGCTGCCACCTTTGTTCTGCAGTCCTTCCATCATCCAGGCCATCAGTAGCTTAGGATGATCGGTGTTCATGGCAACAAACCAGCCATTTTCCGTTCCGCTTTCTCCTTGGGACATTTTTAATTCTGCAGTCCCGGTTTTGCCTGCGAGCGGTATTTTCAGCTTGCTGGCAGCATGTGCGGTGCCGTGCGGGTTATTCACTACCTGCTTCAGCATATTCAGCACCTGGGCTGCCTCTTTTGGCGATGCGGCGTTTTGCTTCCAGAATTTCTGGGCTGGCTGCTTTCCTTCTATAAGGTATGGTGAAACGATGTTCCCCTGATTAAGGAAGGCTGTATACGCAAGTGCGACGTGAAGCGAGCTCATCTGAACCTGCCCCTGTCCATAACCGCTGTCTGCTAGGCGCCCTTCGCTGTCAATGCTTCCATAAGACGAGCCTGTTATCGGATATTCAAAAGGAAGCTTGTCTTTAAAGCCGAATGACTCAAGGCCTGAGGTAAACTTCTTCGTTCCGAGATCCAGTGCCTGACGTGCAAAGTAAATATTATCCGAATAAATCAATGCATCTGTCATGTTAACCGGCTTGCCGGGATCAGAAACACGTGTGATACTATGGTCTTTCCAGTTGGACTTCTGCCAGTGAAGGCCCTTGATGTCCAAAGCTTTATTTGAATTCACTCCATTTTTAAGAGCAACGGAAGCTGTTATGGCTTTAATGGTAGAACCCGGTGCATAGGTGGAGCTGAACCTGTTTAGCAGCGGCTTCCCTGGATTATTTTCCAGCGCCTTTTGCTCTTCCCCTGAGATGCCCAGCACATATTTATTAGGATTAAATGACGGAGAGCTGACAAGAGCCAGTGCTTCTCCTGTCATAGGCTGGATGGCCGCTGCAGATCCTGTTTCTCCTTTATATTGCTTATAAATGCTTTTTTGGAGCTCTGCATCAATCGTCAGTGTAATAGTTTCGCCTTCTTTGGCAGGATGATCGGCAATGACCTTTTCCTGTCCGTTGTCTCCCTTAATATAAACCTTCGCTCCTGCCGATCCTTTTAACCGGTCTTCAAGAATCTGTTCAAGACCCCGCTTGCCGATTGTATCGTTGGCAGTGTAGCCTTTTCCCTTCAGCTTTTTCAAGTCCTCAGCTGATACAGGGCCAATATAGCCGATTAAGTGAGCCGTCGCTTCTTTATACGGATATACACGTTCGTTTATTTCCTGCACCGATACAGATGTAATTCCTGACAGCTTGGTCATCAGCGCTGTCTGATCGGCAGGGAGTTTTTTGATTGGCACAATATAATTCGGCTGTACCCATGGCTGATTCAGCTTTTTCTTGATTTCATCTGTTGTCATGTTCAAAAGGGATGCAACCTGAGGAAGAACGATTGACTCCTTCCCTTTTAGCTGTTCAGGGACAATTCCGACTTCACCTGCCGTGCCGTTCATGGCAAGTCCCCGTTCGTTGCGGTCAACAATCTCCCCACGGACTGCCGGATATGTCTGGACAGATACCTTTTCATCATCTTTTAACTGAGGAAAGATATAGGATGCATTCCAATCCAGGTACCAGTTTGTTTTATCGTCCTTTTCCTGCTGGACAAGCTTTGCAGATTTTTCAAAGCTGACCTGTCCTGCTATCGTGTCCATCTTCACAGAGATTGGCAAACTTACATTCTTTTTGTCGCCGTGGTCTTTCGGTTCCTTTGGCTTCTTATAGGTCACCTTAAGATTCTCTGCTTCTACACCTTTATAAATCTTGGTATAACGCTCGGTAAATTGCTTTTTGCTTACCTTTTGTTTTGTATCGTCTGAAAGGTAGCTGTACATTTGGTCGAACTTCTTTTCATTCCAAAGCTTGGTGTATGCCGCCAGCCGGTCCTCCGGCTTCGGATCATTATTTGAACAGCCTGCCAAAAGCAGGATGCCTGTTAGAATGAGACTGGAAACTAATAGAAGTTTCTTCATGACTTCCTCCTATTATCTTGGATTTTATTTACTTATTCATTTTAACAAATGTTGGACGTTATGGTTAAGAAGAATGATTTTTATTCAAAACACTTGTTTTTTCTCTCTTGGAAAAAAACTTCTCACAAACAAATATGTTAAAATTTGGGTATTGATAAGAGAGGGTGAAAAATATTTGAAAACAAATACGAATATCTTTTGGATATTGCTAATTGCTGTCATTGCCTATTTCACAGGTGAAATCGCTACGGTCATGATGCTGTTCTTAATTTTAGTTGCCCTGAACGGAATACATTCTACAATCCAGGACTTTTATGAGGATTGGAAACGTAGGCCGTAGGATTTTTGGGTCCAACAAAAAAGCCCCCATCAATGATGAAGGACTGCAGACGTCATATTTTCTTTCTGCGGCTTTTCCGTTCTCTCAGGTAGCTTTTTAGCGAGGCCATACCAATGACGATGGAAATGATAATGCCGCTTATTGCCACGAAAAAGGATAGATACTCAAAAATCGTGTAATGGGCGAGCTTGCCCCATTTCACTTCACCCTTCCAGTCGCTGATTACCAGGTTCATTCCGTATATACCTGAAATCACGGTATAGATGGTTAAGATCTGCAGCAGATAATTATTCCGCTTGCCGGATAACTTATCCTGATTTTGATACAGTGACGCGAGGGTTTTTTTGACATCATTATAAAGCCTGTCGATACCAAAGTTCACTTTGAAAATCTGTGAAATCTCACGTCCGGATGTAGAGCTGTTCACTTCAGGAAAAAGGTACTTGGCGGAAAACTCCGTGATCATGACGATCAGCAGTTCGGTGCTTGACTGGTCTTTTTCGATATCAAGCTTCGCATGAGCGTGGGTGAGCTTCATTAAGACGATTTTGTAATAAAAAAACAGCAGCAGCGAATAAAAGTCCTTGCCGTACATCTGGCTGGAAATCTGGCCTTCAAATTCCTTGCCCGCCCTCGTCACACAGGCAAAATTATACTCGCTCATCACATAATACGTTTCGTCTCCCCATCGGTCATACACATTATTGGTATAATAACGGTCGATATAATCCGGATTATTTGCCCCGACAAAGGGTTTTCCTTTCCGGTCATAGCCATTCAGCTGTCCCGCCCGGAATAAATCTGTCTTGGTGACCCTGCTTTCAGGCGGAATTGCTATCTGGCTGATTACATACATTCTTTCATCAATGAAAAAGGGCAAACTTCCAAAGTATGAAGCAGCTTCTCCTTCATCTTCGTCAATATAATCCCTCATAATAGGAGACAGTTCCTTAAAGATAAAGTCCTTGACCAGCTTATAGCTTTCATCCGAGCATTCAATCCGCACCGTTTCTTCATCATCATCAATGGGTTCAAGCACTCGGAAGGTATCCCCAAAGAAAAGAACATCCGAATAATCCATATGGTCAGGAAGTGTCACACGGATATTAATGAGGCCGATATGAAAAGGACAAAGAAAAATATCGAAGGAATCAACGGTAAATTCGGTAACGAGACGGTCTGATGTAAAAAGGCAATCACGCTTCTGGTTATTGGTAAAGCGGCGGAAACCTTCTTTATCCCTATAAGATCCAGGAAAAAGAAAACGTTCTATATTAGGCATAAAGTAGCTTTCAAGTGTGCGATGATGGATTTTCTTGCCGCCATAAAAGGCGTCCTGCTGCTTCATATCCTTCAAATCAAAGAAAATAAAGTCATCTTCAAGAAGCTTTTCTGCAAAAAGCTCCACTTTATCCTCTTTTAACATAAAAGGAAATAAAAACTGCAGGTAAGCACTTTCCGTTTTTAAGTCTTTCGTCATATCGGAATACGTTTTAGGCTCCATTCAGTTTCCTCCGGCACACAGTCTAATTCTTAATGTACCCGAAGGAGCCCAAACTAAACTGGTGGATGATGGATGAAAATTAAGAAGGCCAGAAGCTTGATCATAAAAAAAATCCCGCCGGCAATAAGCCAGCGGGCCAAAGAAGAGTATGTTCGAAGTACTCTTCACTCTCGGGTACTAGAAACTAAGGGTTTCCAGGAATTCGGGCAGTTGAAATAACCTGCTGTGCTATTAATAAAGGACTCCGCATAAACTGATGAGGAATATGCTTGTCACCTAAAATTAATAGCAGGAATAGTCTTATTTAAGCATTTATAGCGTACCTGACAAAACGCCAAAAAACGCCTTTATAGACGTTTAAAGGCGATTATCAGCCGTTTTGTCAATATAAAACATGGTTTTCCTACTCAAATATAACTAAAAGAATATTTTAAGGAGTAAAACGTCATTTTCGCTAACAAATTTATTATCCCTATCGTTTTTTACGTTTTTTAATTTATTTTCACAAAAGTGGTTTATGCGATAACTCGCTGGGTATTAGGTACCATAGATAGTTAAGATAGTTATCCGCAAAGGGGCGACTTCAATGAAAATCGAAAAATTCAAACTGTGCCAGCAGCCGGCTAATAAACCCGTGTTACCGCGTGCAGGTTATAAACCATCTGCAGTAAACGAACGAAAGCAAATGAAGGAATTTTTATATAAGAGAAAAAAATCAAGTGTTCTTTAACGACCTCATAGCTTCTGCGCTGTGAGGATTTTTTTATTAATTTAAAACTTCCTCTATCCTGCGCTGCCTGCATTTCTTAATGCCAAGTATATTTAAGAACTGAGTAATCTTCTCCATTGAAGCACTCTGGTATTCTTTTACGATAGAAAACTGCTCCACATAAGCCACTTTCTCTTTCAGTTCCTTCGAGTCAGCCTGGCAATCCTTCTTGAGGCAATCTTCCTCTTCGCATGTATAAATAACCGCTTCCCCAATCTTCTTCGCTTCCTGATCGAAATAGAACGAAAACACAATGGCACATTCTTCATCAAAAAAAGAGGGCTGAACTTTCATATTAATATCCATTTATCCTTACACCTCTCTCCGATTTGTTATTTCAACTATAGCAAAATACCACAAAGGAGGAATGGCCTACTATTTTGCACCTGGGCGCAAGTACCATATAAATCATCATACTATATACACCCTTTCTAAATAAATATAACTCTAGGAATATGCCTATAAGAATATTTATGCAAAAACAATGCATGACTATAGAACTAATTTATTTAAATAATCAAAAAAATACACCGCCGGAATGGAAGTGTATTTCTTGTAGGAGTATAATATTAAGTGTAGTAGTTATTAAAATAGTGATGGTAACTCAGTAACTCCAACATTTCCGTGAGTAGGCGTTGAACTTGAAGTTCCAACCAATCCAAATCCCGCAACAAGAAGAGCAGCCACCATAAATCCTAAAAATTTCTTTTTCATAGGTAATTCCTCCTTTTTTCTTTTAAAAACATTGGATTTAATAGAATTAACTTCTATAGTTATATTTAACCACAATCAAAAAAACCACATATTTGGGTTCTCATGCATTCATAATTAAAATTGGTCAGGTATCCCAATGTTTACCTGCTGTTATTCACTAAAATATAACTCTAGGAATATTTAAGGAGAGTTACTATGGATTTTTCTGCGGTCGGACAAAAGATAAAAGAACTAAGAAAACAAATGGGGCTATCTCAGGGTGAATTGGCTTCAGGAATATGTACTCAAGCACAAATCTCAAAGATTGAAAAAGGTGACGTGTACCCTTACGCCTCTACCCTTTATTTAATTTCGCAAAGGCTTGGAGTGGATGTGAACTACTTTTTCGATATCGGGATGACTCCGCGTCTGGATTATGTACAAGAAGTGACGCATCAGCTAAAGCTTACAAGAAGGACAATGAATTACCTGGAAATGAAACAGATCGTTAAGACCGAGCAAAACAACCCGCTGTTTTTGCAGAACACAAAGAATTATCAGCTGCTTCTCTGGCATAAGGGAATTTATGAATATAATATTGAAAAGGATACCGAAAAGGCCCTAGGCCATCTGAAAGAAGCCCTATCTCTATCCCGGTCCACCGAAAAAGTGTATTCTGAACGTGAAATTGAATGTCTTTTAAGCATGGGTGTTATCTATTTTGAAGAAAAACGATATCAGGAAGCCCTTTCAACCTACCATATAGCAAAAGATCACTTGAAATTCATCCCCTACCTGACAGATAAAACAATTAAAGGACGTTTATATTATAATATCGCCCGGGTACTGACACGGTTGAAGAATTATCATGAATCTATCGAGTATTGCGAGGATGCCATTAAATGGTGCATTGAGCAGGACCAATTATATCTGCTCGGTGAGTTGCATTACCATATAGGCTATAATCTCGAGCTTCAGGAAAATTACGCGGTCGCATTGCAATACATGAAAAAAGCCCAGTTAATATTCGAGCTTCGCAACGACGAACGCTTTTCAGACTTCATTCTGACAAAAATAGAAAAACTCAGCTCCATCACCACCTAAAACCATTCCAGACTCCAGGAATGGTTTTTTTCTTGCACACCAAACCAAACTTCCACATCAAATCCAACTCCCCACTCAAAATTCCAGCCAAAATGAAGTATAATAAAAAGATGATCAAAAATCGGGAAATGGGGTCTGACCCCATTTCCCATGTTACCAACATGTACAGCAATAAGGGTTTTAAGCGTTTGTGGAGTTTTGGGAAATGGGGTCTGGCCCCATCATTTTGCTTGTGACGTAGGTTTTGTAGTTTTCTGGGGTATGGAAGTAGTGAAGGATGTGCCGGGTGGTGACGTGGGGATCAGGTTTGCTTAGGACAAAGGCCGGGTAGCTGCTCCACTTATATTGTTCTGGTTTTTCGACCATATTGGCTTTATAGGGATTTAGGTGAATATAGCGGCTTGTTATGAGGAATTGTTCTGCGGATTCGATTAAAACGGAGTGGAATCTTCCTTGAAAGACATGGCCATCCAGTTCATGCCTCTTGTTAAAAGCGATGGCATATCTGGAGTTGAGCTTTCTCATAATGGAGCTGATGGGGTAATCCTTGGTTTCAAGGAGCAAATGTACGTGATTGCTCATTAAACAGTAGGAATGAAGCTGAAAATAATATTTTTCCTTCGTTTCTTCAAGGTAATGCAGATACCGAAATCTGTCCCTGTCATCAATAAAAATGTCACTGTGCCGGTTTCCCCGGCACGTTATATGGTATACCGCACCCGGATACCAAACCCTCGCCTTTCTTGCCATATTGAAAATCATCCTTTCTACTTAATTTGGTGCGGGAAATGGGGTCTGACCCCGCTGCCGCATGGTTATAAATGCTGTTATGTATACATTATAGGAAATAATTTGTTTTTGGGAAATGGGGTCTGACCCCATTTCCCATTAGAGGAGGCTGTGTGATGGAGGAGCTGCTGCGGTTTGAGGAGCATTTTGGGAATATGCTTGATCCTGAGGATAGTGAGGCTGTTAGGGCAGTCCAGATTGGGCAGAGGCTGTATCGCCAGGGGATGGTGTTCAGGAGTATTGAGTCTCCTGATATGATCATTGCTGAGGTGCAGGATGTTATCCGCTATAAGGTGGAACTTGACCTAGATAAGGCTGAGCGTTCATCCTGCGATTGTGATCACGATTTTGTCTGCGAGCATATGGCAGCTGTTTTCTTTTCTGCTTATTCAAAAATCCGTAGTGTGAATGAGTGGGTTTCTGAGTGGAGGCAGGATCCTTCACCAATGAATACATTTATGAAGGATCTTGGAATCATCACAGCAAAGGACTTGCTGGATACGGATTCTCCTATTGAAAAAAGCTATTCAGCATGGAAGGATTTCGTGACAGCGAACTTCAACAAAAGCATTGAAAACAACTTGAACCTCGCTCCCTATATACTCGATGACCATCTAACAAAATTCTTTAGAAAAATAGAAGCAAAGGCGCCCATGGAAAGAGAATGGAGCCTTTTATATCACTTTGTCACAGATTTCACCTCCCTTATGAATATCCTGAATCTCATAAGGAAGCATCCTGAAAAGAATATGCATGCACGCATGTTTCATTCGGCCGCAGAAAATCTTGCAGAAGATCTGCAGGCTGCCGTCCAGCAGTTAAGCAGGCAGGCCCGCCCCTTCGCCTTTGATCCATTCATCACTGGTATTAAGGAGGATGCTGCAGAACTCCTTGAGGGCCGGGATATGCTGTCTTATGAAAAAACCGATCTGTACCGTTCCATCTGGAGTTCCCTGCTGGTGAATTCCGCCTGGCGCAAGGAAGAACAAAAGCGCGTCAGCGATGCCCTTGAAAATGCCAGGCATCCTGAGGAAAAAATGACCTATACGGTTGCGGCGATTCACCTCTCACTTCTTTCAAGCGAGAACGAAACGGCAGCTTCCCTGCTGAAAGGACTCAATTTTGAGGCATGTCCATATATGTTTTACTGGATCCGCTCCTTTTCAGAAAATGAAAATGAAAAACAGGCAGCGCCTTTCATTGATTTCCTTGTTGCCCATGTAAGGGAATACCTGAAGGATAAATCCGATTACTATTATTCAACCGATTTTGTCCGGACCTCTTCAGGACCAGTCAGTAACTACTGCTATAAAACAAAGCGCATGGACCTGCTCGATAAATTTTACCGTGAATGCCTTCCGTACAGCTATTGGAATTACTCACACTTCCTGTTCGAACAAGGTTCATATAAAAAATGGGTAGAGATGCATATCTATACGGACGTGAGCATCGATTTAATCAGCGGAGATATGATTAAAGAGGTCTCTAAACAAGATCCTTCCCTCATTCTGCCCTTGTACTATCATGCCGTTCAGCAAACGGTCAGCCAAAAAAACAGGTCTGCTTATAAACAGGCTGTGCGCTATTTGAAGAAGATGCGTACGCTTTACAAAAAAATGAAGCAAGAAGACGTGTTTAACAGGTACATCCAATATGTAGCGCAGTCCACAAAACGGTTGCGCGCATTTCAAGAAGAATTGCAAAGGGGTAAGCTGACTGATGCAAATTAGAGAAAAAATGATCGTAAAAACCGCTTCTATCGGAAATGGAAGCTTTAGTATTTCAGTATGTGATGAGCACGGTGAATACTACAATCCGCAGAAAATCAGAAAGCTGCTGTTTACCTGGGATGAATCCAGCTTTTACGGCACAAGGCTGGAATACTCTGAAATTGATGATATCCCGGTTTTCATCCTGGATGCATGGGGCCTTCTGAATTTGTTTGCCAAGGAGAGCTTTAACTCATTTATTGATTGGGAATGGTCCGACCTTTCCTCTACCCTGTTATCATCTGCACCCATTCTTCATGAAACCATCTCTTCCGGCATTCCGGTTCCTGACTTTGCGAGTCTTCAGGAAGAAAAGATCGGCTGGAAGCTGCCTCAAGAGGTAAAAGAGGAATTCGGCCCGAGCTTTTGGGAAGAAACGGTTACTCCTGGCAGTGACGGTAATGAAGAAAGCATGGAAGCCTTTATTGGCAAATGGTATAACGACGCAGCCAATACGTTTCTGAAAGACCATTCACCCATCAGCCATAAATGGGGAGAAGCCCTTCAGGCACTGAAGGATACCCGGCTGTCACCTGAAGAACTTCAAAGCTTCTTTAATCAGGAAAGCTGGCTGGATTGGCTTGGCCTTGAAGAAGATCCTAAGCCATTTGTCATCGGGCTGCAGCTTACAGAGCCGCTTGACGGTGAAGGCCCTTGGGAGCTGACAACCGTTCTTCGTTCCAAAAAGGATGAAACTGTTGCGGAAACCTACCCGGCTAAAAAACTGCCGCGCGGCTGGAATAAATATACGAAAGAAATCGATAAAACGATCACTCGCTGGGCAAAGGTGGTTCCATGGCTCAGTGAAAGCGGCACCTTAAAAGAACAGCTCTCTGAATTTGAAGCCTGGGAGTTTTTAACCGAAGCCAGTGAAAAACTGATTTTCCTTGGTGCTGAAATCATGCTTCCTTCCTGGTGGGTAGCACTCAAGGAATCCAATCTAAAGGTCAAAGCGAAGGTGAAGAGCCAATCAACACGCGGGCCTTCTTATGTCGGCCTTCAGGCTTTAATGGACTTTGACTGGCGTTTTTCTCTGAACGGAGAAGAATTGTCAGAAGCGGAATTCCAGAATCTTGTGGATGAAAAAAGAAGGCTTGTTTATATCCGCGGCCAGTGGGTGAAGCTCGATCCTGCTTTCATCAGGCAAATTCAGACACTGATGGAAACCGCTAACGAAAAAGGCCTGCAGCTCAATGACCTTCTTCAGCAGGAGCTTTTGAGCGAATTAGGCGAAGGAAATGATGAAGAAGATGAAGATGGAGAAGATATGCTTCGGATTCAGTTTGAGCTGAATAAGGACCTGAAAAAGCTGGTGAACCGCCTCAGGGAATCTAAGAATATTCCGGCCGTCCCATCACCCGAAGCCCTTCAGGGAGATCTCAGGCCATATCAGCAGCAGGGCATGAGCTGGCTCCTTTTTCTCCGCGAAAACGGCTTTGGCGCCTGCCTCGCTGACGATATGGGGCTAGGGAAAACGGTTCAGATGATAGCTTATCTCCTGCATGTAAAGCAAAAGGAAAGCCTTGCTGCGCCAGCTCTTGAGGTACAGCCGGAAAACCAGCATGCTGCCATCATCGAAAGCGCAGAGGAGAGCAGCGATTACACGGAAACAGATTCCGAAGTCACAGAAACTGAAAGTGACTTCATTGTTAAGCCATCTGTTTCTGCATCTCTCATTGTCTGCCCGACCTCCGTACTCGGGAACTGGCAGCGTGAGCTTGAACGCTTCTCGCCTGATCTGAAGGTACATCTGCATTACGGATCCAGCCGGACAAAAGGCGAAGATTTCGCTTCTATAATGGCGAAATATGATGTGGTGCTCACTTCATACGGCCTTACACACCAGGATACCGAGGAGCTGACTTCCCTTCACTGGAACAGCATTATTCTTGATGAGGCGCAGAACATCAAAAACGCACAAACGAAACAATCGCGGGCTGTCCGCAAACTTAATGGGCGGCATCACGTAGCCCTTAGCGGAACTCCAATGGAAAACAGGCTGAGCGAGCTATGGGCCATCTTTGATTTTATTAATAAAGGCTATCTCGGCTCCCTTGCCCAGTTTCAGGAAAAGTATGTTTCCACTATTGAACGCGAAGAGCAAAAAGGAAAGATTAAAGAGCTGCAAAGCCTGATTCAGCCCTTCTTATTGCGTAGGACGAAAAAGGATAAAGATGTGGCACTTAACCTTCCGGACAAACAGGAACAAAAAGAGTTTGTGCCGCTGACGAAAGAACAGGCTTCGCTGTATGAACAGCTGATCAAGGATACCTTTGCAAATATTGAAAACCTTTCGGCCTTTGAAAAGAAAGGCATCATCCTTGCCATGCTGAATAAGCTGAAGCAGCTTTGCAACCACCCTGCCCTTTATTTGAAGGAAGAAGCAAAAGAAGATCTTATGCAGGCTTCCAAGCGTTCAGGCAAGCTTGAAAAACTGACAGAGCTCGTTGACGCGGTCAGGGAACAAAATGAAAGCTGCCTGATTTTCACCCAATATATCGGTATGGGGAATATGATGCAGGATCTGCTTTCCAAGCGCTACGGAATCGAGATCCCTTTCCTGAACGGAAGCGCCAATAAAAAACAGCGTGATGATATGATTGCAAAATTCCAGAACGGGGAATTTCCGATCTTCATTCTTTCACTGAAGGCAGGCGGAACAGGGTTGAACCTGACAGAAGCCAACCATGTGATCCACTATGACCGGTGGTGGAATCCGGCTGTTGAAAACCAGGCTACTGACCGTGCATACCGTATCGGCCAGAAACGCTTTGTGCATGTCCATAAAATGATCTGCACAGGTACACTGGAAGAAAAAATTGATGCCATGCTTGATAAAAAGCAAGCGCTGAATGACGAAATCATCTCAAGTGACAACTGGATCACCGAGCTCTCAACCGATGAGATCAAAGAACTGGTTGCCCTTCATTAGATTAACGAAAATCCTCAGCCCTGTGAGCTGAGGATTTTTCTATGTATGGAATTCATACCTTTTGCTTTTGGCAATTTCCTTTGTTCTTCTTCTCTTCTACACGCACCTTTAAGTGATCAGGTACTACCGTTAAAAACGCATAGCTGCTTTCTCTTTTGAACATCATATGCTGAAGCGCTTCAAAAGCTGCTGATGCATTGCCGCTTTTTTCGGCGATCATTATTTTATCTTTTTTCTTTTCTACAGTGATATGCCTTTCATCCTGTGAGCCTGGCACCATAAATGTAAGTTTCAATGGTTTACGAAGGGAATATTCCTGGTAGCCGTCCTGGCACTGGGGTTTTTTATTGAAGGGCGGAACCGTATACTGTATGCTATCAAAAAATGTCATCCTTGAAAGTGAGGGCTGCTTTCCTCCTTGTCCGGTTTTTTTCAGTATCACTCTAACGCTTTTGCTTCCTCTGCTGCTATAGCAGAGATCTTCGTTTTCCATGCTAAAATTCATACACTCCTCCTGTCAAAAACTAGTAATTTATTCCTATTAATATTTGACTTTATTTTACAATATCCCTTCTTTTTCAACAAAATAAATTTTCCTGTCCCAAATGAATAATCCTTTGGTAAATGGGGGGGTTCTTCGCCCGCTCCCCTTTGTTCTATTTTTGAACAATAACTTTTGTTCCCAATTAGAACATCAGCTCTTTTTTCCCTCGGCACGTTGTACTTTTAAGAAAAGCGGAAAACGGAGAAGAAACTATGTCCTTACCCTCTAAATTAAAAGAGCTGCGCCAAAGCAAGAATTGGAACCAGGATTATGTTGCCAATAAGCTGAATATCAGCAGATCTGCCGTCTCAAAATATGAAACTGGCCGGCAGGCTCCTACTGTGGATGTATTAATGCGATATGCCGACCTTTTCGGAGTGAGCCAAAACCTGCTGTTATCCGAACTTACCGGTATTGGCAAGGAAAATAGAACCTCCTATTATGCAAAAACAAGAGATTCCGAACTTCTCATTCTGCAAAAGCTATTTGCAAGCAATCCAAAGTTAAAGAAAATTCTCCTCGAAATGGATCAGCATCCATTTAAAAACCAGCAGCAAATCACAGAGTTTCTGGAAATAATGGTAAAAGGCATGAAAAAACGATAAAGGCAGCTTCCAATAAAATAGGAAGCTGCCTCTTTT
Source organism: Bacillus sp. OV322 (assembly GCF_900112495.1). Taxonomy (GTDB): domain Bacteria; phylum Bacillota; class Bacilli; order Bacillales; family DSM-1321; genus Peribacillus. Next base: position 295,824 of record NZ_FOMA01000002.1, on the reverse strand, counting down.
GTTATTTTCGCTTTGTTTCTTTTGTCAGTTTGACTGTTTTTGAAGTTTTGTGTCCTGCAAGATCAGTTACTTCGAACGTGAAGGTATTTTTGCCCGCAGCAAGCGGCAATTCAAGGTTTTTGACTGTATGCTTGATGCTGCGCATTGCATAAGGCTCTTTGAATGAATGATGGTACACTTCACTGCCGTTAAGAGTTAAACGGATCTCATCAAAATTATCCTCTGCAGTCACGCTCACTTTAGGGTACTTTTCTTTTGCGCCTACTGTATTCTTCTTAGGCAAACCTGAGATTGATAGTATTGGATCTTTTCCGTCCACAAGGATTTGGCGCTTGAAGGAAATCGTGTTTCCGGCATTGTCGGTTGCTTTGGTCACAAAGAACTGAACGCCGTCCGCAAATTTCTTTGTCATTGTGAACGAATAGCGTTTCTTTTGCTGGTCATATGTCAATGGAACAGATTTTCCGTCAATGGTGAATTCCTTCAATCCTGACGGCTCTTCGATATAACCGGCAATGTTCACAGTGTTTTTATCAGAAACGCTTAACGCTTCTGGAGTTAAGATATACACAGCAGGAATCTTTGTATCTGCTGTTGTATCTTCATCAAGATTTCCTTCTGCCTCCGTTTCATTTCCTGCATAATCGACGGCAATGACCTCATACTTTTCTCCTTTGGTATCCGGAAGCTTGAATTCCTTCGCTGATGAAGATAAAGGTGTTTTTAGGATCGATTTTCCGTCAATTTCAATATCGTAATAAGCAACTCCTGATCCGCCCCCATTGTCGGATGCTGCAAGTTCCAGAACATTTCCATGCTTGGATACGGCAACACTTGGTGCAGCAGTGTCAACTTTTACAGGGATTTTGAAGGTCTGCCATGCAGCATTTTTATAATTGATGACCGCTTTAATCTGGTAATAATACTGGCCATCCCCTGCAACACGGTTATTCACTTTTCCATCCCATTTGCGTACAGGATCCAGTGTATAAGCTGTGCCTTTACCGCTGTCATAATAGTCTTTTGTGACGTTCTCTTCGGTCCGCAGTACTTTTAGTACTTTGCCTGAAGAATCTGTAATGCTGTACTCTACTTTTGAAGCATTTCTCAAGAACGAAGTAACCGGGATGATATCATCCTGGAGGCCGTCGCTGTTTGGCGAGAATGCTACATTAAGAGAATTATAGGTGTCAGCAGCCGGATCATAGCCAAGATATCCAAAGTCATCTCCAGCGGTAGATACAGCGCCGGCAGTGCCATAGTACGAGCTGATGTCATATACCGTGCCGTCCAGAATTGGCGCCTTATTCCAGTCTCCTTTGAAACCTACATAGGGGACATGCAATTCAGGATTCTGATCTTTTGGATCCTTTAACGTTACATACCCTTCCACAAAATAGCCATTCGGGAAGACCTTATCAATGCTGACTGGTATTTTCTTATCATCACCGACAACCTTAGCCTTTGAAAGATCCACACTCACTGTAAATGTCACAGATTTTTTTGCAGGAACCTTGATTGACCCTGTATCTCCTCCGTTGATTTTGATCGTGGAATCAAGGATTTTCTGTGCTTCCAGTTCATTTGCTGAAGATCCCAGCTTTCCTTTTAGAGCCAAGTCAGTCTGGATATTTCCTTTTACATCGTAAGCAGCATCTTTATCGCTTACGTTTTGTGCTTTAAGCGTGAAAGAAAATTTAGATCCGACTTCTTTAAGTGCAACTTTAGCTTCATTTTTAGCAGCATCTGTTACGATGACCGGTGTGCTTAGCGCAGAATGAAGCTGCATGACGCCTGCACCCTGGCGGCGTGGAGAGTAAGGAATCCCCCACTGCTGTTCTGTATTGACAGTTCCTTTATCAATCAAAGGCTGTGAAGTATTCATTAAGATGTTCTTAGCCATGTACACACGGTCAAGACCCTTTAATTTGAAATCTTTATTAACTCTTTCTAGAACGAGTGCAGATCCTCCTGAAACATGTGGCGCCGCCATGGAAGTACCGCTCATCATTCCATACGTATTATTATTTAATGTTGAATAAATCTGTCCTCCTGGAGCAGTGATTTCCGGTTTCAGCTCCAGATTTGGCGATAATCCCCATGAAGAGAACGTGCTCATTTTTCCCGCTTCAGGGTTTGCTGTTTTGATTTTCCCGCCAGTGAAGCTGATAGATACTGGCTTGCCTGAGCTGAGCGCATTTTGAAGCTTGTCACCGTCTGATTTCAGCATAAATAGCTGAGGAATGACGATGCTTGGATCTGTGGCCATGGAGATGAAGCCATCTGCGTTATTATAAATGATAACGCCTGCCGCTCCAGCTTCCTGGGCGTTTACTGTTTTTTCAACAAAACTTATCGTGCCGCGTTTGATCAGGGCAAATTTCCCCTTAACATCAACCTTCGCAAGCTCGTCCTTGCTTCCTTGGCCAGCGTATACAAGATCATAGGATTTCTGCTGAAGATTTTTAGGGTGTACATTTCCTGCTGACATGTAAGGGAAGTCCCCTTTTTCGCCGCCTGTATCATAGGCCACATCATCAAGATCAAGGAAATTATTTTCTACTGAAGCGACCTGAAGGGAATCATACGCTACCCCAGGTGAACCTGAAACACCGATATCCGGATTGGATGCCAATGGATTGCTTGAAAACCCGTCGCCGAAGTGTCCGGAGTTGCCTGCTGAAATGGACATTAAAATACCATTTTGCACGGCACGTGATACAGCTTGCTGTTCTGGTTCATCAGGAGCAACAAAACCAGCTGTCGATCCTAAACTCATGTTCAATACATCCGCACCAAGGACAATTGCATCGTCAATGGCTTTTACATAAATATCTGCATAAGTTGATGGCATATTCGGGTCATTTCCGAATACCTTAAGTGCAAGAAGCTGGGTTTCAGGAGCAATCCCCTTGATTCCTCCATTTGATTCATCACCATTTGCACCTACTGTACCGGCCACATGCATGCCGTGCATGGTTGCATCAGGACCTAAATCAAGAATCTGGTCATTTTCATCGGCATAGTTATAGCCGTAAGGAACCTTACTTGTATAAAATTTTCCCGGAAGATTATGAGCGGCCTTTAAGGCATTAACCTTATCCTGAGTCAAGGCAGGCTTTGTATCTTTGCTCAATACCATATCGCGGTGGGAAGTGTCGATTCCAGTATCAATGATTCCGACTACCATTCCCTGGCCTTTATAGCCATAGTCGCGCCATGCTTCCTGAGCCTGGACGATTTCCTTGCTGTAAAGCATATCAGGCTTTTCTGCAGGGCGTTTGTATTCATTAACTATATGTACAGCGCCTACTTCTGGTATCGCTTCAAGCTTTTTAATATCGCCAAAAGGGACTGTTGTGCTGAAGCCGTTGACAACCGTTGTAAAATTCTCAAGTTCTTTGATGTTTACATCCTTTTTTTTGGCCTCTGCTTTTACCTTTTTATGTCCGGCTAGCTTTTCTGCCTTCAATTCTTTTTTCTTTTTGCTCGGCAGATCTTTAAAGCGCGTATGCTTTTTTTGGGCATAAACGATTGAAGGGGCTTCCTTCATTTCTACTAAAATACGGACTTTATCACTGGCTTTATATTTCTTTTCCAGCTTTGCCTTTTTCAAAGAGGCTGAATCCTTATTGTTTGATCCTGTCTGGGACACGCTGTTCTGTTTTTGAATCGGTGCCGCCGAGACGGCTGCCGTGAATGATAGCAGGAAGATACATAGAATGGCAAAGCTTCTTTTCATTAACAAAATGTCTTTCCCCCTTATAATAATTCAAAATTTTCTTACTAAAATAAACACAACATACCTAATATTGTTATTTTAAGGTAAATTAGTCTTTGATGCACTATAATATTACCAGTCTATTTGGCCTATTTTTACTATTTTAAAATTATAAAACCCAATCTGCTAAACACAGAATGGGTTTTATAGATGCTTTATTTACTTCTTCATCCGCGGATCCAGTGCATCACGCAGGCCATCACCCATCAGGTTAAAGCCCAGAACGGTCAGCATGATGGACAGCCCTGGAAAGATAACCGTCCACGGGGCTTCGATGATGAAGTCCTTGGAATCTGCCAGCATCTTGCCCCATTCCGGAGCAGGTGCCTGGGCTCCCATTCCAAGGAATCCAAGAGCGGCCGCTTCAATAATGGCTGTGGCAATAGCCAATGTGCCCTGGACAATTATCGGTGCTAAGCTATTTGGCAGGATATGATGGAGTAAAATCCGGCCATCTTTCATCCCGATAGCTTTGGCAGCCGTGATATATTCCTCTTCCTTCACAGATAGCACCCTTGAGCGCAAAAGCCTCCCGAAAGTAGGCACATTGATAATGGCAATGGCAATTAAAGCATTTCTAAGCGACGGCCCCAGTACAGACACAACCGCAATCGCTAGAAGGATACTCGGAAAGGCAAGCAGGATATCAAAGAACCTGGAGATGATGGTGTCGATCCACTTTCCGTAATAGCCTGCAATGATGCCCAAGAAGGATCCTGCCACAACGGAGCCTGCGACAGATAAGAACCCAACGCCAAGAGACAGGCGCGCTCCAAAAATAATTCTGCTTAAGATGTCCCGCCCGAATTCATCGGTTCCGAACCAATGCGCTGCCGATGGGGACAGATGCTTATCGGACAGATGCTGCTTATCAAAAGGATGCGGCGCAATTACATTTGCAAAGATTGCAAGCAAGATAAAAAATATAACAATGCCTAAGCCAATAACGGCTGCCTTATTTTTCTTAAAGCTCTTCCACCCTTCCTTCCAGGGGGAAACAGCCAGTTCTTCTGCCGCCTGCGACGGCGACGGCATAAGCGGAGGCGTGCTGTTAACCAATTCTGCCATATGTATTCCTCCTATTTATACTTGATTCTCGGATCAATTGCTGCATACAGCAGATCAACAATCAAGTTGATCATGACAAATATAAAAGCGATCACAAGTATCCCAGATTGAATAACCGGATAATCCCTAGAGCCAATGGCATCATAAATGTAGTTCCCAATGCCCGGCCAGCCGAATATCGTTTCTGTTAAAATTGCCCCTCCAAGTAGGAGCCCTGTCTGAAGCCCGATTACGGTAACAACAGGAATCAAGGCATTTTTCAAGGAGTGCTTATACACCACCCAAAACATCTTCATTCCCTTCGCACGCGCTGTCCGGATAAAGTCAGACCTCATTACTTCAAGCATGGAAGACCGCGTCATTCTTGCGATGATAGCCATCGGAATTGTCGCAAGTGCCGCTCCAGGAAGAATCAAATGCTTGATCACTTCAATAAACTGATCGAATCTGCCATCCAGCAGTGAATCAATCAAATACAGATTGGTAATGGCCGCCACCGGATCCCTTATGTTGTCGCGCCCTGTTGTCGGCAGCAAGTCCCAATGAATCGCGATTACATACTGTTCCATTAAACCAAGCCAGAAAATCGGCATCGAGACGCCTACAAGCGCAATGATCATCGCTAAATAATCGAACCAGGAATTCTGGAACCAGGCAGAAATGATTCCTGCATTCACGCCAATAACAACGGCAATCAGCATAGCCACAAGAGCAAGTTCAAGAGTAGCGGCCAAATATGGCCAGATCTCATGGGCAATTGGCTCCTTGGTCCTGATCGAAACCCCAAGATCACCCTTCAATAACCCTCCCAGATAGCCAAAAAACTGAGTATGCCACGGCTTATTCAAGCCAAGCTCTTCAGTCAGTGCAGCAACAGCCGTCTTCGTAGCCTGCTGCCCCAAAATAATCTGGGCCGGATTCCCCGGAATCGCCCGGATCATCATAAAAACAATTAACGTCATCCCTAACAAAACCGGCACAAGCGCCCCTAAACGCCGAATAGCATAAGAAAACATAACATCACCTCTCTAATGAAAAGCGGAAGCGCCTTGACCGGCTCCCGAAGCAAATAGGCACTTGACCGCAGAAGGCGCTCTTTGCCTTCTCGGGCAAGGGATCTTTTGCACAGGGAGCCAGGCGCTGCAGCTAGACACCATTCTTGTTGGTTTGCAAAACTTGTCCCACACACGTCCTGGTCAGCTTGCGAAGCAGAAAGGGATTGAACCAAAAGGCGTTTTTTGCCTTATGGGGCAATCATCTTCTGCACAGTAAGCTGGACGCTGGAGTTAGACACCGTTACTTTTTGTATAAGCCTGCATTTTTTCCGAAAGGATTTCTGTAATCACTTATTCTCCTAGGCTTTCAGTCTGCGAAACAAAAGGGAAGCATGCAGGATCCATACTTCCCTTTTGTACGGCTGAAATTATTTCATAGAAGTATCGATAAAGGATTGTGTTCCTGTTGGATGCGGAACAAAGCCTTTGATTGTGCTGCTTCCTGCAAGCTGTGGCTTAGAGTGTACAAGCGGTACCCATGGTGCGTCCTCGTGGATAATTTCTTGTGCTTTTTTGTAAAGCTCACTGCGTTTTGCTTCATTGGCAGTAGACTGTGCTTCTAGTAATAATTTATGAACATCGTTATTTGAATAGCGTGCATAGTTATTGGATCCGATAGTGTCCTTATCAAGCAATGTGTAAAGGAAGTTATCGGCATCCCCGTTATCGCCTGTCCAGCCCATCATGAATACTGGAGCTTCGCCAGCTTGAAGTTTTTCAAGATATGTTGCCCACTCAAACGTCACAATCTTAGCATCAATATTTACTTGTTTTAAGCTTGCTTGAATGGCTTCTGCCACCTTTTGTCCATTAGGCATATACGGACGAGGCACCGGCATTGCCCAAAGATCCATTTTGAAGCCTTTTTCATATCCTGCTTTTTTCAGTAATTCTTTAGCTTTTTCTACGTTATATTCATAATCCTGGATATCATCATCATATCCGCCTACAGAAGGCGGCATTGGGTTTTTCGCTGGTTCAGCCGTTCCTTCATAGAAGTTTTTGATAATATCTTCTTTATTGATTAAGTGGCTGATCGCCTGGCGCACTTCTTTTTTATCAAAAGGCGCTTTTTGGTTGTTAAATCCGATATAGCCCACATTCATGGAAGGGCGTTCGAACAATTGCAATTTGCTGTTAGACTTAACCTTGCTCATGTCGCTTGGATTCAAGCCATCCATCAAGTCGAGTTCGCCTTTAACAAGGGAATTCAATCGTGCAGAGTTGTCTTTGATGACCTTGAATTTCACGCCGCCAAGCTTAGGAAGGCCTTTTTGCCAGTATTTATCGTTTTTAGTAACTTCGATTGTATCGCCTGGTTTCCATGACACAAATTTAAATGGTCCTGTTCCTACAGGATGCTTCCCGAAATCAGCTTTCGCAAAAGCTGTAGGGCTTGCGATAGCAAATGGGCTCATTGCCAGGTTTTTAAGGAATGGAGCCTGAGGCCTGTTCAATGTAAATTGAACAGTTTTCGCGTCGACTGCCTTAACCTCTTTGATTACATGGCCCTTATCTCCTTCAAATCCTCCAAACATGGAAGGATAGTAGGCAAACTTTGCAGGGTCTTTGCTTTGTGCCCAGCGCTGGAAGTTTTTAACGACAGCGTCTGCATTGAAATCTGTTCCATCCTGGAATTTGATGCCTTCACGCAGATGGAAGGTATAGGTTAATGCATCCGGTGAGATGTCCCACTTTTGAGCAAGGCCCGGTTCAATATTCGTATTATCTTTTCCATAGTTCACAAGGGTTTCAAAGATCTGGTGTGTGACGATGAAGGATTCCCCGTCTGTTACAACGGCAGGGTCAAGGGAAACTGCATCTCCTCCCTTGCCGTAAATCATTACATCTCCGCCTTTTGCACTGGAATTGCCCTTTTTCGAAGATGAACAGCCGGATAATGCCATCGATAAGGCAAGTACACTAATTAAAAATAGCCAATATGCTTTTTTCATGCGTTTTCCCCCAATTATCTAATTTATATGCCTTTATATATCTACGCTTTGTCATTGATATAAATGACATGCAGCGTAATGGCCTGTTTCAATTTCCTGCATGACCGGTTTGGCCGTTGAACATACCTCCATTGCATTAGGGCATCTGGTATGGAACGGGCAGCCTTTTGGCGGGTTAGACGGGCTTGGCACATCACCCTGCAGCAGGACTCTCTCCTTCTTGTAATCCACATCAGGAATCGGCACGGCAGAAAGCAGGGCCTGTGTATACGGGTGAAGCGGATTCCGGTACAGCATTTCGCTGTCAGCCAGTTCCACAATATGCCCAAGGTACATGACACCGACACGGTCGCTGATGTGCCTTACGACTCCGAGGTCATGCGCAATGAATAGGTATGTTAAATCAAATTCCTTCTGAAGATCCTGAAGAAGGTTCAGCACCTGTGACTGAATGGATACATCGAGTGCAGAGACCGGTTCATCGGCAATGATCAGCTTCGGGTTTACGGCAAGTGCCCTTGCAATTCCTATCCGCTGGCGCTGCCCTCCGCTGAATTGGTGCGGATAGCGCTTGGCATGGTAGCTGCTTAAGCCCACAATTTCAAGCAGTTCCTTTACCCGGCGTTTTCGTTCCTTCTTATCCGCTGTTCCATGGACAATTAAAGGCTCCTCCAGAATTTTTTCCACGGTGTGCCGTGGATTGAGCGAGGCGAACGGATCCTGGAAAACCATCTGCATTTCCCGCCTCATTTTCCTCATTTCTCCTTGTGAGAGGGTGGTAATGTCTTTTCCTTCAAAGTAAATTTTTCCCTCACTCGGTTCGAGAAGCCTGAGCAGCATCCGGCCCGTTGTTGACTTGCCGCACCCGCTTTCACCTACCAGCCCGAGCGTTTCTCCTTTTTTTATGAAAAAGGATACCCCGTCGACAGCTTTCACTTCGCCGACATTCTTCCCGAGCAGCCCGCCTTTGATCGGAAAATGCTTTTTCAGGTTTTCTACCTTAACTAATGGCTGTGACATGGATTTTATCTCCTTTCCCGTCTTCATGAAGCCAGCATCTGACCTGCTGCCCATTTTCAAAGGCATGAAGCGGCGGAGTCTCACTCAGGCATCTGTCCATGGCGTGTGCACACCTTGGGGCGAACTGGCAGCCAAGCGGGGCACCTCCAGGTTTAGGAACATTTCCAGGTATAGAGTAAAGCCTATCCTTTTTCTCTCTCATATCTGGCACAGATTCTATCAGGCCAATCGTATACGGATGCTTTGGACTTTTAAAAATAGACCTGACATCCCCTTCTTCCACAATTCGCCCTGCATACATAACAGCTACACGCTGGCAGATTTCTGCTACAACACCCAAATCATGAGTGATCATCATTATGGCCGTGTCTGTTTCTCTATTCAGCTTTTTCATCAGTTCCAGAATTTGCGCCTGAATGGTCACATCCAGGGCCGTTGTCGGCTCGTCCGCTATCAGAAGTTCAGGTTCGCAGATCATGGCCATCGCAATCATGACACGCTGCCTCATGCCTCCTGAAAGCTGGTGAGGATACTCATTCAGCAGTTCCTCCGCCCGTCCAAGGCCAACAAGCTTCAGCATGTCAGCTGCACGTTCCCTTGCCTTTTGCTTATTCCACCTTCTATGTATCCGGAGCGACTCTGTTAATTGCTCCCCAATGGTAAATACAGGATTTAAACTTGTCATCGGCTCCTGAAAGATCATGGCAATTTCATTTCCGCGTATTTTTCTCATTTTTGCTTCCGACGCATCTGCCAGGTTATTGCCTTTAAAAAGAATTTCCCCTTCTACCTTCCCTGCGGACGGATCAACCAGTCCCATTATGGAAAGTGAGGTTACACTTTTTCCGCATCCTGATTCGCCTACAATCCCTAAGACCTCTCCCGGGTTAATATGAAAGTCGATTGAATTTACCACCGGAATTTCGCCGTCATCTGTTATAAAGCTTGTTTTCAAGCCTTTTACTTCCACAATCGGATTGACCATAAATCACCCTCCCTTATCTGGATGTTGTAAAACTAGATAAATAGTCTCATTGAATTATGCCATTTTTCTAAATATTTGACAATAACTATTTTTTGAATATTTTATTTTTACAGATAACTGGGCATACTCATAATTTCACAAGCAAGTAACTCCGCTGCATAATCTGCTGTCATTTGGACTTCACACATTAGTCTGCAGGTTTGCATAATGTGCTTTGCTGGACGAAAAAAAGGGCTGCGGGGAGCAGCCACTGTGCAAGGAGTCTATTTTGTATTTTATAGGGGAAACATGCGCAGAATTTTGGGGGTTTTGCGGAGTAATCATTCTTTGGGCCGAAGAAGGATTATATCAGTCATTTTTGGATAATGGAGGGGCAAAGACTAAAGAAGTGTGTGCTGTGAGCGGAAGTGCAGCGATCCTCCTTCCATGAAGAATGATTGTTTTCTTCTGATTGTTTGAGGAATGGCTGCCTGTTCAAGCTCAGAAAGCCTTTGGATAAGTGATTCATTTTGGGCGCGTAAAGCTTTCGATTCGCTTTCTACCCGGGCAAGTATAATTTCCAGCTGAACCATTTGATATTCGCTGTTGGAAACCTTCACATGCGTCTTGGCAATATATCGGATCAGGTCGCCGATAAGCTGATCTGTCCTCTCTGTCTTTTGTTGAAAATTCAGCCGGTCGAGAGCCGGGAACTCCCCTTTTTCATCTTCAAATAATCTGCAGCTTTCCTGACGTTCATTTTCTCCCATTATCTTCACCTCTACTTAGTTTAATTAAAACTTGATTGCTTCATATTCCTGCTTTGGATTCTCAGCTTGCTTAGTACCGACAAAACGCACGGTTTCTGCTACAACATCTGTAACGTAGACTTTTTTTCCATCCTGATTTTCATAGCTGCGCGTTTGGATTCTCCCGACGATTCCGACTATAGAACCTTTCCGGCAATACTGGACCGTGTTTTCTGCTGTTTTTTTCCATAGCGTACATTGTACAAAATCTGCTGTATATTCACCATCTCCATTCCGGAAATTCCGGTTCACGGCAAGCGTTACATTAGAAACAGCTGTACCTTCGGGCGTATATCTCAGCTCGGGATCACGGGTCAGCCTTCCTACCAGCGTAACTTGATTAATCAATAAATCAGCTCCTTTCTGTCTGAGTGCCTTTATCATACTGAATTCAAAGACCTCCGTAAAATCAGCAAAAGAACCCTGCAAAACCCTTTTGCTGCTGCATTCCTGTATTTTTTCCTGAAGAAAAAGGGCGATTTAGTTGAGGGTTTGGATATAAAACTTGATTTTGATCATTTTCAAACTTTTTTTCGTGTTCCATTTTTCTCTAAATCTTTTGCTTTTAATACTGAATAGTAATCGGGTATGCTAGAGAAAGATGGACAAGAGAAAGGGAGGGAATGTATGAAAACGTTTAAATTAATTTCTTTGCAGATAGCGGATGAAAAACAGGAATTAATTGAAGCAGAGCTTACGGATGGGCTGATCATCAATAAAGAAGATGACCAGAGCACATGGCTGCTGGAGGCTTTGATTGAGAACGAACAATTCAAAAAAATCAAGGACGCTCTCCCGCCAGTGAACGGAGAGGTGAACATCCAGGCTGTCATTACCAAAAAAGAAAACGATCCGGCTTCCTTTAAAACCATTCTGCGGATCATCAAAGATTTAGAAGGCCATAAAAGCATCATGTTTGAAGGCCATCTGCAGCGATCCCGAAGCAAGTATGCCGAATTGCTTCTTGAAGATCTGATCCAGCAAGGAATGACCGGAGAAGCACTTGTGGAACAATTCAAAGAGAAAATCCGCTCCCGTCCAAAACTGACTGCTAACAAATAACCGTAAAAGCGTCCCTGCAAAAAAGCTGATTCTGCAAGAGCAGAATCAGCTTTTATAAATTTACGGCGCCTGTATTTCCCTTTAAGAAAAAAAATGGCCGGACACATGTGCCCGGCCTCCATAGGGAGAAAATAAAGATTGGTTTACCAAACCAAAAAATTCAAATGAATTAATGAACAAAAATCCTATGCAATGCTGCATAGAATACTGCTTCCACTTATATCATTGCACATTTTCACATAAAATAAACCTTCTCTAAGAAAAACAGGCCTATATCACCAAATCTTCTTCTGAATTCACGTGAATATACGAAAGAAGATGTGCGCATATAGACACACATCCGGATTGTTTATGTATTTATTTTTTATCTCCAAAGGCAAACATGATTTCTGCTTCACAGGCAATTTCACCATCCACAGTGGCAACTGCTTTGCCTTTGCCGACTGACCCTCTAAGCCTTGTCAGTTCAACTTCCAGTCTTAATTGATCACCGGGCTTTACCTGCCTTTTGAAACGGCAGCTGTCAATCCCCGCAAAAAATCCAAGACGGCCTCTATATTCTTCTTGAATTAAAACTGCTACAGATCCCACCTGTGCCAGAGCCTCTACAATCAAAACGCCAGGCATTACCGGATATTCAGGAAAGTGGCCGTTAAAAAATTCTTCATTTGCCGTAACGTTCTTGATGCCTACCGCTCTTTTTCCATTTTCGATTTCAACGATTTTATCAATAAGCAGGAAAGGATATCGGTGCGGAATAATTTCTTTAATTTGTGTAATATCTAACAAAGCATTCACTCCTTCATAAGGTTTCCTTTACTAGGATAACACGAATATAAGGAAACATTCTAGCGCACAAGCAGGCAAAAGAAAATCCCGGACTGCTTTAGCCGGGATTTGTATCTTTATTTACGATGTCTGTAATATGTGTCCATGTTGATTTGTGGAAAACATCCATTGCACTGCCGCCGCCTATTACACTATAGCCGACAATGGCTCCAGAAATGGTGCATACCGCTATTAGACCAGCCACAATAAGGAGCCTCAGCCAGATCGGCAAAAGCCTAATGCGGATCCTTTTATTCTTGTTTTTTTCTTTACCGGCCTTTTGTTTATATTCTTCTCTGGTTAAGTTATTCTCTGGCATACTAATGACTGAAAGCTCCTTTTAGCCCGACATGTTCCTCAATTAACGGATTCCGTTGATTAATCCCATCATTTGGTCAGCCACTGTAACCGCTTTTGACTGAAATTGATATTGGCGCTGCACACCCATAAGATCTGTCATTTCCTTAGACAGATCCACATTGGACGTTTCGAGCGCTCCCTGCTGCATGGATATATTTGAGCGGAGGCCGCCAGTTAAGGAGGTCATGATATCCGCGGGTGCAGCTCCAAGTCGATTCAGATTAGCAGGCATGCCTAATAAGTTCTCACCGATTTGTTCCATGAATTGAGGTTTTTTAAGAGAAACGACTCCAAGATCAAAGTTTTGAACCGTTCCATTATTCTTCTCTGCCGCTATCTGGCCATTTTCTGAGATGGTCAGTTTTTTCACATCACCGGTAATTACAATTGGCTGATCAGCTGAATCCAAAACGGGATAACCGCTTCCGTTTACAAGCTGTACAGCATTCCCTCCGGCTGGTGACAGATAGAAAGCGCCATCTCTAGTATACCGTATATTTTGCCCTTTTTCGTCAGAAACCCGCACTTTAAAGAACAAATCTTCCTTTTTTAGTGCTATATCCAGGTTGCGGTCTGTGTTCTTGATGGCTCCCTGTGTCAAAACAAGCTGGGACTGGCTGAGCTTGGCCCCGTTTCCCTGTCGGATGCCAAGTGGTGTCAGCCTGCCTATTTCTTTAGATTTGTTGGTCTGGTTATCAACCTGCTGAACAAGCAAGTCATTAAAATAGGTTTCTTTTCGTTTATAGCCGTTTGTCTGGATATTGGACATGTTATTTGAAATAATGTCCATTTTCTGCTGAAGCTGGTTCATTGTATTTGTAGAGGTAATCATTGTCCGATTCATTGCTATTCCCCTTTTGCTGGCTATGCCGGATTTCTCTGGGCTTCATTGACATAAGAATTCAGGGACTTTTCGTTATCCCAGTTTCCCGACTTCATTTACTGCTTTATCCATGCTGCGGTCATATGCCTGCAGGATCTTTTGATTGGCTTCAAAGGATCTGTAAGCAGACATCATATCTGTCATGGTACGTGATTGATCTACATTCGAGCTCTCAATAAAGCCTTGCTTCATAGTAAAGTTTACGTTCGGGCTGGTGTAAGCGCTGTTCAGCACCGTACCTGCAGGAGCCTTAAACAAGCCGTCTCCCTCTTTAACAAGCTGATAGGGATTATCAGAAAAGGAAATCCCCAGACGGGCAACAGGCTGACTGTTTTCCTCAATGTATCCTGTGTCGCTTACCGTAAAATTTTCGCTGTTCAGCTTTATGCGTTTTTTATTATCATCCAGCACATAGTCACCTGCTGAGGTTGTTAAATACCCCTGTCCATCAAGAGCAAAGTTTCCGTTGCGGGTATAACGCGACTGGCCGTCTGCGTTTTCAACCGTAAAAAAGATGCTGCCTTTCTTGCCGTTAGCGGCATTAACAGGCATGTCTCCATCTACAAGGGCAACGTCTGTATTTCTTTGCGTTTCTTTTGTATCTCCCTGTGAAAAAAGCGGAGTGGCTTCCTGCATATAGATACCCGTTGAAAGGTTCCCAACCGTACTGCTGACAGGAAGACTCAGGCCATTTTCAGCAGGGACGGCATTTCGGTCGATCCGTTCAAGAAGCATGTCGGGAAATGACCGCAGGCTTGACTGATCGGTTTTAAATCCTGGAGTATCAGCATTCGATAAGTTATTCGTCAGCATTTCTGTTTTTCTTTGCTGGGCAATCATGCCCGAAGCAGCTGTATAAAAACCTCTTAACATTCCTGCACCTCACCTAAAATATATAAAAGCCCAGTCATCCTGAAGGGCAATAAAAGCAAAATCCGGATTCTTTTCGGTAATATAATAAATATCGGAAGGAAAATCAGCTTCTTTAGCGAAATACATAAAAAGCGCAAGCGCCTGTTCAGCCTGACAAGCATAAGCCGCGTAAGAATAGAAGGCGCTCTTTGACTGAATTACATAAAAACCGAAAGTGCCTTTAAAACCGGTTTTTAAAAAGGGGAAAATTATTCAAATACAAAGGAATTGTGTTAAAAAAATACAAGAGGGCCCATTGTTCACAATCATTTTTTGCACAAACACTGTTGTGCCTTCATGTTTATCTGAACATTGAGACCCTTTTGGCTATTAGTATTTTACATTCATTGTCAGCTGAATTTATGTCTTGGAAGCTTGTCCATGTTATCGAGCATAATGCCTGTACCAATTGCAACGCAATCCATCGGCTGTTCTGCAACAAGGACTGGAACCTTCAGCTCTTCTGCAAGGAGCAGGTCAATGCCATGAAGCAATGCTCCGCCGCCGGTTAAAATAACACCGCGGTCTATGATATCAGCAGAAAGCTCAGGCGGAGTACGTTCTAATACACTCTTGGCAGCCTGGACGATAACTGCTACCTGTTCGCGCAGTGCTTCTTCTATTTCTTGAGATCTCACTGTAATGGTTCTTGGAAGACCGGAAACCATATCACGTCCGCGGATGTCTATTTCTTCATTTCGCGAGCCGGGAAAAACAGTAGCAACCTTGATTTTAATGTCTTCAGCTGTTCTTTCTCCGATAAGAAGCTTATACTTGCGCTTAATATAGCTTAAAATTTCACCATCGAATTTGTCTCCAGCCATTTTGATGGAAGAAGAAGTAACAATATCACCCATGGAGAGAACGGCAATATCCGTTGTTCCGCCGCCAATGTCAACGACCATGTTTCCGCTTGGCTGGAAGATATCCATGCCTGCTCCGATAGCAGCCACTTTAGGTTCTTCTTCAAGGTAAATCTTTTTGCCGCCGCTTTTTTCAGCAGCTTCCTTAATGGCCTTTTGTTCAACGCTGGTAATATTCGTCGGGCAGCAGATCAAAATTCTCGGCTTCGATAAAAAGCCTTTCACATTCAGTTTATTGATAAAGTGCTTGAGCATGGATTCCGTTACATCAAAATCAGCGATGACTCCATCTTTGAGCGGCCGGATAGCTACTATATTCCCAGGGGTCCGCCCTACCATTTTTCTTGCTTCCTCGCCGACTGCAAGAACACGATTAGTGTTTTTATCAATCGCAACAACAGAAGGTTCGTTTAACACAATTCCCTTACCTTTGACGTGTATCAGCACATTAGCTGTACCGAGATCTATCCCAATATCCCTAGCAAACATGATACTCATTTCCTCCTTGAATGTCTCTCATAACAAACGTTCGTATTTTTATATTCCGAACCCATAACAGGATGTTTTTAGAATGAATTTTTTTTTGCAGATTCGGCACTTTTCATCGAAAAACCACTTTCTGTCCTAATTTTATATTTTATCATATTGAATAGTCCAGAAATAGTGAGAAATATAAATTAAGTAAATTTTTTCCTAAAGGTGCAATAATAACAAGCAAAAAACCGGTCTTCAGTGAACATTCAATTAAGGTTCATTTTTTAAGGTAACACTTTTTTCAAAGTATTTCCTTTTTAAACCCCTTTTATTTGAACGTATTCACATAAAGGACCGGCTTAGCATTCTTCTTTATTAAATTCTTTATTTTACGGTTTCCTCCTCTCTTTCTGAACGCTTGTATTTTAACTTGGTTGCTTCCCCGCCCCTCAGATGGCGGATCGATTTATGATAATCTAATATATCCTTTACTTCATTTGCCAGCTCCGGATTGATTTCCGGCAGCCTTTCTGTCAGATCCTTGTGGACAGTACTTTTGGATACACCAAACTCCTTCGCGATTACGCGAACCGTTTTTCTTGTCTCCACGATATACTTTCCTATCTTGATAGTTCTTTCTTTGATGTAATCGTGCACACCCTCTACCTCCCCAAATTGGATGTGAGAAGTATGAAATGAGATTCGCTTTCGGCTGAAATAAGCCGCTGCCCCGGAAATTACAAACAAATATATGTTCAACTGTATTTATAATTTAATCAAAACGATTACTCACCTCAACCGCTCTCTTTGTATGGTTTCTAACATCTTATTAGCTTGGTTAAAAATTTATGCACAATTTGCTCAATTAGGACGGGCAATTTTATTTTTTGCCGAAAAACATCCATAAACCAAAAAAAACCCCTCAAAAACTGCAAATCTCTATTAACTCTATGAAAATCACTATTATTTCCCAAGAAATTTGTCGAGTAAGCAAAAAGCGGAAGCGCCTGTTCATAGGATCAAAGACTAAGAACGCCGCGTCCTGCGGCAACGTCTTTGTGACCCCCATCCTGGGGGCCTAAGCAAATAGGGTTTTGGCCTTGGAAGGCGCACTTTGCCTTCTGAGGACAAAACAAAACATCTTTTGCAAAACGAGCTAGGCGCTGGAGCTGGATTAATAAAGATTAACCAAACCCAATGCAAAAAAAAGAAACCCGCCGTATGGAGGGTTTCTTTACCAAATTTTCAGTTTGCTGTGTTAATGGGTACGATATATGGTTGCGTTTAGTTGATTTTGTTATTAGCCTTCGTCAGATGTATCAAGAGATGAACCGTCTGTTTCATTGTCAGTTCCATCTAAGATTTGGCCGGGCTCGCCGGATTGATCCAAGTTCTTATCAAGCTGATCGTTTTCCTCAGTTTGGCTCTTATCAGAAGAAGAAGCTTTTTCTGAAGTTGCTTTTTCATCAGAAGCAGATTGGATAGCTGATACTTGTTTCTCAAAATAATCTTGCGGGTTCAAGGCTACGTTGTCTTTGCGGATTTCGAAGTGTACATGTGTGCCGGCTTCTTCATTGATCAGGCTGCTGCCAGCTTTTGCAATGGTTTGTCCTTGCTTCACTTGATCTCCAACTGCTACTTTGATATCTGTGATTGATTGGTAACGGGTAACCACACCATTGTCATGTTCAACTTCAACTACGTTTCCAAGCAATGCATCATCTTGTACTTTTGTAACGTTTCCGCTGAATGAAGCAACTACATCAAAAGTCTTTCCGTCGTTCATGGCAATATCTATGCCTTTATTGGGTTCAAATCTGTTATTGTAGGAAACTAATGCTGCTTCCTGTTCTTTTGCGTCTGCTTTTGCATCATAGAATTGTTTTTTGATAACAGAGTCAGTGGAATCCGCAACAGGCATCTTAATTGTTTCTAACTTGCTGTTTACCTCAACTGCAGGCTCTTTGAATCCTTTGCCAGTGGTCTGTGATTGTTCTTTGCTTTTGTCAGCAGAGTCATTATAGCTGTTCTGCATCCAAAATGCTCCTGCCAGGATAATTGCTGCACTTGCGATATAAATTGCCGGTAAAGCCCAACGCCGGTTTTTTAGGCGCTGTATGTTTGTTTTTTTGGAAGTATTCTTTTCTTCCTCTCTCATATTTATCACCTCTGCTAACATTTTGAACAGATTGCAAGGATTATATACATGAGGGATAAAAACTTTTTTACATGTATCTTTTGTTTTGATGCATTTAATTATACATCCATTATTTTCTTTTTGTTCAGGAATGCGATTTGGCCTTGTTCCTTGTGTTTCCCTTTCCTGCTAATACTGATAAAATGGCTAGTATATCTAGTGAATCTCCATCTCTCTATTTCGAATGAAGCTAGATTCAAACAATGGGCATTTATGGGCTAGTTGTCTCTTTCTAAGTAAAGTTGCCAATCAAGGCGCCTGCTGCCCGTTGATGTGAGATCAAGTAAAGGAAGTATTGCCATGAAAAATTACGCACGCATCATTTTAACCATCCTGCCTTTTATCTATATGGGTGTGATCTGGTTCTTATCCAGCCACTCAGATAATCTGGTGATGGAGCTGCCATCATCCTCTGCAGACAGATTCATCAAAGAGGCCATGCATTTAATTGAATTTGCCATCTTGTATGCACTTTTCGCCGCAGCCCTTGCTGCCCATACAAAATTAACGGCACGAACCAGCTTATTTGCTGCTGTCATCGCGGCCCTTTATGCACTGCTGGATGAATTTCATCAGTCCTTCGTTCCTTCACGGGATGCAAGCTTGATTGATATTGTGAAGGATTTCATCGGTATTGCCGCTGTATACTTTCATGTCGGCTACCATTACTTCAAGCACCACCGCGGTTTTTTAACCAAGATAGAGAAATTAAACACATAAAAAAGAGATGATCACATCAGCTGTGATCATCTCTTTTTTATTTTCTGGCCGTTAATGTATGAAGAAGATTGTTTGATGATTGTATTTCCACACCCCGGTAATAGTACTTGACAATAGATTTATAATCTTTTCCCTGCTCTGCCATGCCATTTGCTCCATATTGGCTCATCCCCACTCCATGGCCAAAGCCCTTTGTGGTAATGACAATGTCGCTGCCTTTTCGGACCCATTCAAAATCAGAAGATTTCAGATCAAGGGTCTCCCGGATCTGTTTTCCTGTCAGTTTTTTATTTCCGAAGTCAACGGTTCCGACCCTCTTTCCAGGAGTCCGTTTAGTAACTGTGCCTATTGCATTCCCGGAAGACAAATGGATGCCGAGCTTCCGTTCGAATTCAGATACCGGAATGGTCTTTTTATAATAAAACTTAGGAGATGACTTATCCCATGGGCTTGATACACTTTTTAAATAAGGGATAGAACTGGACCAGTAATCCTCTGAGTTTTCTGTATAGCCATTGCTTGTTGAAAAAAACAGGGCCTGTATGGGCTTGCCGTTGTAAGTCAGGATCTGCCCGCTTGTTGCTGCAACTGCCTTTGTTATTTTACTTAATTTATCTTTGTACTGGGAGCCCCATTCTTTTTTTAATTCTTCGTCATTTCTGAACACCTGATGTTTTATTGTATCTGAAACATCAGCGCCGTCCGGCAAGCCAGCTTTCTCATGAGCCATCAGCTGATTTACGATATACGTTCTGGCTGTCAGGGCCTGCGCCTTAAGCGCTTCTATTTTAAAATCGGCTGGCATTTCAGCTGCCACTACGCCTGCAACATAGGATTCGAGCGGAAATTTCTGAATTTGCCTGGATTGTGCCCGGTATACGGAAACCTCTATAGCAGGTTCTGAAATAGCGTTCACCTTCTTTCCTTCATGCCTGACTTGCCCCTCTAAATGCTGTGATAACCTGCCATTTTCCTCCTTACCGGAGAATGGCAGTACAAGGAGTGCTGGAACCATGATTAGTACAAATGCAGCTGCAATAAAAAGTGCGATGAACGGTTTAATGGCTTTCAAGATTGGCGGTCCTCCCTATGCATTTTCTGCTCTATAGAATCTCGTGCTTTGGCAGGTCTTCTATAAAAATGTATGGGATTGGACAAGCATTTATGACAGCCTTTCGATGATTTCTGCAGGTTTATAAAACCTCCTGTTTGAAAGCAAAAGGGCCAGTTCCCGTTTCAGCAGTCATACTGAAACGGGAACTGGCCCCATGTAATCCTATGCGGATTATTTTCTGATTAAGCGTTCAAATCAGCGGCGATTGTTTCGCTGCCTGTTTCCGTTTCGTCTTGAACACGTTCAATGTCTGCACCAAGAGATGCAAGCTTGCCGTGGAAATTAACATATCCGCGGTCCAGATGCTTAAGCTCTGTCACACGAGTGATTCCTTCAGCAACAAGGCCAGTCAGGATTAAAGATGCAGCTGCACGCAAATCAGTGGAAGCCACTTCAGCACCCTGCAGATCTGACGGTCCATTAATGATAACAGAACGCCCTTCAATCTTAACGTCAGCATTCATGCGGCGGAATTCCTCAACATGCATAAAACGGTTTTCAAATACCGTTTCTGTAATCATGCTTGTTCCTTCAGCACGAAGCAATAATGCCATCATCTGTGATTGCATATCTGTCGGGAATCCTGGATGCGGCATTGTTTTGATATCAACAGCCTTAAGCTTTTCAGGTCCGATAACGCGAAGCCCTTCGCCTACATCTTCAATGGAAACGCCCATTTCTTCCAATTTCGCAATCAAAGAAGTCATGTGCTCAGGCATTGCACCCTGCACGACAACATCTCCGCCGGTTAGAGCTGCAGCAACCATGAATGTTCCAGCTTCAATGCGGTCTGGAATAATGTTATGCTCAGCACCGTATAATTTATCTACACCTTCAATTTTAAGGGTTCCTGTACCTGCACCCTTAACTTTTGCTCCCATTGCATTCAGGAAGTTTGCAAGGTCTACAATTTCAGGTTCTTTTGCTACATTTTCAAGAATGGTTGTTCCTTCAGCAAGAGTAGCGGCCATCATGATATTTTCAGTAGCGCCAACACTCGGGAAGTCCAGGTATACACGTGCACCTTTTAATCTCCCGTTTACCTCTGCTTCGATAAAGCCATTTCCGACTTTAACACTTGCTCCCATTGCTTCAAAGCCTTTTAAATGCTGATCGATGGGGCGTGATCCAATAGCACATCCTCCAGGCAAAGCAACGCGGGCACGGCCGTTCCTTGCTAATAATGAACCCATTACAAGCACTGAAGCCCGCATTTTGCGCACATATTCAAATGGTGCTTCATCCAATAACTCTCTAGATGCATCTACAGTGATTTCATTATTTTGAAAGGCAACCTCTGCATTCAAGTTGCGCAATACTTCATTTATTGTATATACATCGGAGAGTGTGGGAACGTCTTTAATGATACTTTTCCCATCACTTGCTAATAATGTTGCAGCGATAACTGGCAATACGGCGTTTTTTGCGCCTTCTACTTTAACTGTCCCGCTTAGCCTAGTTCCGCCGCGGACGATGATTTTTTCCAAAAGTATTCCCCTCCGCGTCCAATTTCTCTATATTAATATTCAAACGTGATGATGGGTGTGCCAACTGTAAAGCTGGTTTTTCCGCCCAATCCTTCTGTTCTTAAAGCAAGCTGCAAATTCATATGTTCACTAGTCAATGATTGCTCGAACACATTTGTGTGTCCAGTTACAGAAATAAAATTTTGCTCTTTTACATGTTCAATTTCCTTTGCTTGAAATAAGTCTAATAATCTTGTAATTTCTAAGGGTAAAACCTTATCAATAGTATCACTGAAATGACCCTTTACACAAGAGAATATTGAAGGATTTCCTCGAAAAATGTCATGAATCCTTTTTTGAAATGGTGTTTTCAAAAAAGATGCATAATCCTTTTTCCAGACGGAGCCCTTCACCTCATATATTATATACGTAACCTGATTTGTTTTTCCGTGGGTAGTCATGAGATTTATAGACTCTACTAGACCGTTTTCGACATGTTCAAAAGTAGCTGAAGCCTTCCAGCTCTGTTTGTCTCCTTCTTTTTTCCATTGAAAATCAGGAGAAATTTTCTTTAATTTTTCTACTTCATGATTAAATTCAGATTCAGTCGCAATCCCCTTCATTCTTTCTCTGGCATATACAGACCAATCCTCGATATGCATGCTCTTTTCCTGCTGTAAAAGTCCGGTCATTTTGACGATATCGGGTTCCGCTTTTGTGCTAATCGTACTATTCCCAAACAAAAACATAATCAAACCCAGAATACCTATGTATGGCAACAATTTTTTCAATTGATTTTTCATGGCATTAGCCCCTCTCTTTATTTCTATGTTTTCCATAAAGAGAGTGTGCACATACTAAGTTTTTCTCGTCAGTAATCGACACATGCAATAGACAAACTATACATCGCTTTTACGGTTGTTACAACCTTCACAAGAAGAAACATGATCTGAACTGCATATAAAAGTCCTTATCCCTGATGAAACATGAAAGGAAGCTGATTTGAATATACGAGATAATCCAGGAAAAACTTGCTTACGGCTGATCCTATTGCAATGGTCAGCAATATGTACAGGACCCTGGCCTTCAAAACTGAATTCGATCTTAATAGCTTATCAAAGTTCAGCGCCTGAAGCGCCCACCAAGTTATGGCAATAAAAAAAAGATGCACCACAATACCCGTTAAGGCCTGCTGTCCAATATCTGTAAACATAAATACCTCCTATAATACACTCATAACCATTTTAGCATAGATCACAATTGGATTTGGAATTAAAAAGGAAGAATGCATCTAAAGTATCAAACAATTATTCTTAATTTAGACACAATTTGTACAAAAATCCTCCGGAAAAGGAAGCCCTTCTGCTGCACAAAAAAAGAACCTCATTTTCAAGGTCCCTTTAAGGCATCATACAGATTTTCAGCTACCATGGTTACATGAGCTTCAGTTCCATCCAGCTTTCTAGTGAACTCCTGCCACTAGTCCACAGGGTTAACTCCTTTAAACTATCCCCATGCTCCTTCATTTCAGCAGATTTATAGCAAGGTTAGGCGCAACACCAAACAATATTGTCCCAGTCAGGCAGAGTACGAGTACCACGATGATTCCTGCGGGAACCTTAGGCACCGGGTTTGTGTGCACCGGCCTGAAGAACATTTGGGTCAGGAGGCCAAAATAGTAGATATAAGAAACGATGGTGCCTCCAATTAAGATGGAAGCCAGTACATAATGTGCAGGCTGATCGGAGAAAGCGCCCATGAAGATATACACCTTTCCGATGAAACCTGCTGTACCTGGGATTCCGGCTAGAGAAAGAACGAAAACAGCCATGGTACAAGCGAGCCACGGAGAACGTTTATATAACCCGGCAAGAGAGGAAATGTCTTCTGATCCAGTATGGACGGTTATTATCTGAATGACTGCAAAGGCGCCCATATTCATCAGCAAGTAAGCAAGCAGATAAAACCATGTTGCATCATAGAAGAATGGCTGTGCACCTATCGAGACGATTGAAACAAGCAGATATCCGGCATGGGCGATGCTTGAATACCCAAATAAGCGTTTGATGTTTCGCTGCCTTAGTGCTGTTACATTTCCGATAATGATCGACAGTGCCGCGAGCAGTGCTAGATACACATTGTTTTTCTCCAGAAAAGTCTGGGCACCGAGCTCGTCTCCGGGGACATAAAAAAATAGTGTCCAAATGATTCTTATTAAAATGACAAAGCCTGCTGTTTTTGAAACGGTGCTTAAAAAGGCTGTGACAGGTGCCGGCGATCCTTCATACACATCCGGAGCCCACATGTGAAAAGGCGCGGAAGCCAGTTTAAAGGACAGACCGCCAACAATCATAAAAAAGGCAAGCCCAATTAAGTATAGAAATTGGCTGTTTGCCAGATTCGCCATATACGAGCCCATCTTTATTAGATTAGTTGTGCCCGTCAAGCCGTATAAATAGCTCATTCCAAACAGGGTAATGGCTGTAGCAATGCTTCCGCTGATAATATACTTCATCGCTGCCTCATTAGATGGCAAGTGTTTTTTCCTCATGCCTGCAAGGATATAGGAAGAAACCGACAATAGTTCAAGCCCTGTAAACAGGGTGATTAAGTCGCCGCTTGACGCCATCATCATTGCACCGAGAAGCCCTGTTAAAAAAAGATAATAAAATTCTCCGCGGTATTCCTTCATTCCTTCCTTGGGATGATAGCTTTCTGCTAAAAGCAAGACCATGGCACCACCGCTTAGCAATAAAAGCTTAAACGCTTTCGAGAAGGAATCCAGCCGGAACGTATCATATAAAATGCCCGCATCTTTTTCATCCATCAAACCAATTAGCGAAATCAGCGACAGCAGAATTCCTGCAATCCCAATCCAGGCAAGCGGCCTCCTGCTTAAACGTCCAGGCAAAAATAAATCGAGCAGGGAGAGAATGACAGCAGCAGCAAGAATGATAAATTCCGGAAGCATGAGCCTCCAGTCATATGAAAGCATTGTATGCATATCCATTTCCCATCAGCTCCCTATCCCTAACAAAATTGTATCCAGTGCCGTTTGCAATGGACCGCTTAATACCGCCGGATACACACCGATCAAGACAATCAGTCCGAGCAGTATGATTACAGGCGTCAGTTCAATACCCTTTATGTCTTCTGAAGATGGCAGGATTCCGGATTCATTTTTACCGAACGTAATGTGCAGAACAGCCCGTAAAATATAAACTGCAGTTAAGATGATCCCAAGGGCTCCTGCCGATGCAAGCACCGGATATACCTTGAATATCCCCAGAAAAGCCGTAAATTCGCTAATGAAGCCCGACATGCCTGGAAGTCCGAGCGAAGCCATGCCGCCTGCAAGCAATAAGCCGGATATCCGCGGCATTTTCTTACCCAGCCCGCTAAGTTCAATCAGTGACTGGGAAGAGCTCCTCACATGCATAACACCCACCAGGAAAAATAACAGCGCAGCGATCAATCCGTGTGAAACAACCTGGAAAATGGCGCCTTGAATCCCCGCTTCATTCAAAGCAGCAAGTCCGATCAGTACAATTCCCATATGAGAAACGGATGAATAGGCCAGCACTTTTTTAAAGTCTGACTGTATCAAAGCTAAAAAGGCACCGTAAAGAATATTGATCACACCCAGTATCCCAATTAGATACGCCCACTTTTCAAATTGTTCCGGGAAGATCCCCATCCCAAACCTGATCAGTCCATAGGCGCCTATTTTCAGCAGCACACCGGCATGAAGCATCACAATCGAAGGCGGCGCCTGGACGTGGACCTTAACCATCCAGCCGTGTAAAGGAAATATCGGCAATTTAATGCCGAATGCAATCAGCAGCGCAAAAAACAGTCCATTCTTTAAAGCTTGGGATATCGGCATATATGGTGCTTCACTTCCGGCTGTCATCACACTTTTTAAGTACTCAATATTTGTAGTGCCTGTTTTGGCAAATAAAATCATGATAACAATCAGCAGAATGGCTGAACCGATTCCGTTATAAATCAAGAAGCTGTACGCAGCTTTTTCTTTATGGATAAATCCCCACTTTCCAATCAGGAAGAACATCGGAATCAGTGTGATTTCAAAGAAGATAAAAAACAGAACCAGATTTTGAGCTGCAAAGACACCGAGCATCCCTATCTCTAACAGCAGAAAGAGAAGGAAGTATCCTTTCCATTCACTTTTAATAGAAAGAGAGGCTATTGCACCCATTGTACAAAGTACTGCCGTCAAAAGCAGCATAACAAGGGACAGGCCATCCACTGCCAGCTCATAATGTACAGCAAAAAAATCAGGTCCATACTGCTTCAGATTCCCAAATTTCAGCCAGTCTGTGTTTATTGAAAACCTGGATAGGTCTGTACCCGAGCGATACTGAAGGTACAAATAACATGCCAAAACAAGAGCTGGAATGGTACCAAAAACCCCAATCCATTTAATCATTCTTTCCTCATCAGCCGGCCAGAGAAGCAGCAGCACAATGCCGAGTACAGGTGAAAATATAAGGATGGTCAGCAAAAGAACACTCATAGAATATAGCCTCCCGTCAAAGCGTAAATCACCATGATGGCGGCTATACAAAAGAAGGCAATGGTGCCGTATAGCTGAACATGGCCCGTTTGAAGCTTAGAGCCGCTTTTCCCCAGACTTTGCACGGCACCCGCCACGCCGCCGGCAAGCCCTCCCAGGATGAAACGCTCAAATCCCGAAAGGAATAAACTAATACCTTTTACCGCCTTGCCGATGGAAAAGAAATAGATTTCATCAATAAAAAATTTATTGAATAACGTCTGAAAAATAGGCGAGTCCGCATTCATCAGCCAGTTTCTCGAAATGGAGCGGTTTCCGTAAATCAGGTAGGCAAGCAAAATTCCGCACAGGGAAACAGCAGCCGCTGCAAACATGATCCAGCTCGGAGCTTCTATATGGACCGGGCCAGGCAGGGAAGTATTCCCTTTGGCCAGCCAGTCTCCAAGAAATGAACCAAACCAGGGGGTATTCACATATCCGCTCCCCACAGCCAGGATTCCAAGAATCATCATCGGCCCTGTCATGCTGGCCGGAGATTCCTGAATGCTTTCACGTTCACTCCCTGCAGAGCCTGCAAACACCATAAAAAACAGTCGGAACATGTAAAAGGATGTTAAAAAGGCAGTAACCAGGGCCAGCCAAAATAGTACATCATGTCCGCTTGCCCAGGCTGAGGCAAAGATCTCGTCTTTACTGAAAAATCCCGAGAAAAGCGGTACACCAGATATGGAGAGCGTGCCAATCAGGAACAGCGGCCCTGTCAGCTTCATCTTCCTCCATAAGCCTCCCATTTTCTCGATATCCTGAGTATGTACAGCGTGTATGACGCTTCCGGCAGCAAGGAACAGAAGTGCTTTAAAGAAGGCATGCGTCATTAAATGAAAGATGCCGGCCGTGTAGCCAGACGTTCCAAGTGCAAGCATCATGTAGCCTAGCTGCGATATCGTCGAGTAAGCGAGGATACGTTTGATATCCTTTTGGACAAGCGCAATGGATGCTGCAAAAATAGCGGTAAATCCGCCTGTAACAGCAACCGCCGACATCGCTGTTTCGCTGCCCGAGAAAAATGGAAACATTGTGGCGACCAGGTACACGCCAGCCGCTACCATTGTGGCGGCGTGTATCAGTGCCGACACCGGTGTCGGTCCCTCCATCGCATCAGGGAGCCAGCTATGCAGCGGAAACTGGCCTGATTTCCCAACCGCTCCAATGAAAATCAAAATGGAAATTATGGTTACCATCCCGGAAGAAATGCTGCCAGTCTGGACTGCGCTAAAAATTACATCAAAGCTGAAGCTGTGTGTTTGCCAGAATAATAGAAGAATCCCGATTAACAAGCCCACATCTCCGATTCTTGTCATGATGAAAGCCTTTTTTGCTGCCTGTTTTGCTTCTTCTTTTTGAAAATAAAAACCTATTAATAGGAAGGACCCAAGCCCGACAAGCTCCCAAAACATATAGAGCTGAAGCAGATTTGGCGAAATGACCAGACCGAGCATGGCAAATGTAAACAGTCCCAAGTAAGAGTAGAACACAGAAAAACGCTGGTCCCCGTTCATGTATCCTTTTGAATAGACCTGCACAAGCAAACTGACCAGGGAGACAATCACCAGCATTAAGGCATTCAGCTGATTTACGGTAAACCCGGCGTCTATTGTAATATTCCCAATCACCAGCCATTCTGCAGACGCCTTGTATGATGGCGAGTGAAACCGTTCAAACAGTACCAGCAGTGAAAGGACCAATGAAAAAAGAGTTAAAAAGATGCCGATATATGCCGCTTTTCCCTTAATAACGTTTCCGAATAGAAGAAGAAACACAAAAGAGACTAGGGGGAACAGCGGGATCAGCCATGCAAATTCCATCATCGTATCAAATCTCCTTCTCTGCATGCCAGCATCTTTTAAAGCATGCTGTGAGCTTCAATTCTGTAAAAAATCAGTGCTTCATAGAGCTGTTATCTTCCATATTCACAGATTGGCGATTCCTGTACAGAGCCATCAAAATGGCAAGGCCGACAGCTGCTTCAGCGGCAGCAACCGTGATTGTAAACAATGAAAATACCTGTCCTGTTATGGACGGAGTGACACCTAATTTACTGAATGCCACCAGATTAATATTCACTGCATTCATCATCAGCTCGATTGAGATTAGGACAATGACCGTATTTCTCTTCGTCAGTGCCCCGTATAGTCCAATACAAAATAGGGCCAATGCCAGCGCCAGATAAGCAGAAAGCGGTACAGAGGTCATGACTTGGCATCCTCCTTTTCTTCCTCATCTTTTCTCGCAAGTACGATTGCTCCAACCAATGCGACCAGCAAAAGTACAGAGGTTATTTCAAAAGGTATGACATTTTTTGAATATAGGGCTTTTCCGATTTGTTCTGTATTTGAAACATGAAGCGTATTTGGCTGTGCCGGAATATCCAGACGGTAGATGCCCATATACACAGCAAAAGCAAATCCGGCAAGTGAGAAAAGAAGAAGAATTTTCCGCCCCTTGCCCATTTGCTGGACCTCGGCATCATTATGGCGGGTCAGCATAATGCCGAACAGCATGATGATTGTCACCGCTCCTGAATAAATCAGAATTTGGACCGAGGCAACAAATTCCGCTGAAAGCAGGATATAAATACCTGCTATGCTGATAAAGGAAAAAACCAGGGCCTCCACCATATGAACCACTTTTGTCAGATTGATTAGAAAAATCCCCCCGCCGACAGCGATGATGGCAAGCACAATGAATGCAGCAAGCTCTCCTGAAAGACTCATGCCTTATTCACCTGCCGGATATTTTCATCATTTTCATCAAGCCACTCCAGGTTCTTAAAAAGATCGTCCCGGCTATATGCAGCCAGTTCAAAATTATTGGTCATGACGATTGCTTCAGTCGGGCAGACTTCTGTACATAAATCGCATAAAATGCAGATCTCGAAATTGATATCATAGGTATCGATGATCTTGCCTTTCTTAGTTGGGTCAGGGTGTTTCTTGCCTGTTAATTGGATGCAGTCTGTCGGACAAACCGTGACGCACTGATTACAGACAATGCACTTTTCCGGATAAAACTTTTGTATGCCGCGAAAACGGTCAGGCAATGGGAGCGGTTCATTAGGGTAATCATACGTCACCTTTTTCCGGGTCAGATTTTGAAGAGTGTATTTCAGGCCTTTGGCTAATCCAATCATCTATCGTCCCTCGCTTCCTATGGCTATTTTTTCATCCCCACGGCGGGACCATATCCTGCTTGGAGGTTTTACTTTATAGCAGTTTATATAACTCCTTGGCCAGAGCTGTCAGGAATATGTTTGCCAGCGCAATCGGCAGCAGAATTTCCCATCCAAACTCCATCAGCTGATCTGCACGAAGGCGGGGGAAAGTTACCCGGATCCAAATTAACAGATAGATGACTGCACTGAATTTCAACCCGAACCATATCACTCCCGGAATGAAATGGAGGAACGGAAGTGCATGCCATCCGCCGAGAAATAAAACTGTCGTCAATGCTGCCATGGCAAACATATACACATATTCAGAAAGCATGAAAAACGCCCAGCGGAACCCTGAATATTCAACATGATAGCCTGCCACAAGCTCTGATTCAGCTTCAGGCAGGTCGAATGGAACCCGGTTCAGTTCAGCAACAGCACAAATCATGAAGATAATGAAGGCAATCGGCTGTTTAATGATGTACCATAGCCCAGCCTGTGCATGGACGATATCATTCAGGTTTAGGCTCCCGGCAAGCATGATGACACCCACAAGAGACATCACCAGCGGAATTTCATAGGAAATCATTTGTGCTGCTGCACGCATGCCGCCAATCAGGGCATATTTATTATTTGAAGCCCAGCCGGCCGAGACCACTCCGACTGTGGTAATCCCTGATAGCGCGATATAATATAGCAGGCCTACTCCCATATCGGCAAACTGCAGCCGGCTGGTGAACGGGATTGCTGCAATCACCATAAAGGAAGGTGCAAAGGCGATGACTGGCGCCAGAATAAACAGGGGCCGGTCTGCAAGCTTGGGTATGGTATCTTCCTTGATCAATAGTTTGAGGACATCGGCACCCGTCTGCAGGAGCCCCCATCTTCCGCCTACCTGATTAGGGCCGATGCGCATCTGCATAAGCCCCATTATTTTTCGCTCAGACAAAATGGCATAGGTGACAAATCCCAGAACAACAAAAAGAAAAATAAGGGCCAGCAGAAAGAAGATTGCAAAGTTCATGAGACTCGGCGCTTTTTGCAGCAGTTCATGGATCATTAGCCGTCCACCTCTCCAAGCACAATATCAATCGCGCCCAATATAGCGATCATGTTTGCCATATTTTCTCCCTTCAAAAGCTTTGGCAGCATCTGCAGATTATAAAAAGACGGCCGCCTGAACTTTAGGCGGTAAGGCTCCTTTTTTCCCTCGCTTGCAATATAGCAGCCAATCTCCCCCCTGGGTGATTCTATTCTTACAAACGCCTCTCCCTTTGGCGCTTTGATAATCTTTGGCACCTTGGCCAGTATAGGTCCGTCTTTTGGAAACTGTTCTGCGCATTGCTCAATGATTTTAAGGGACTCTTCTATTTCTTCCATCCTGCAATGATATCTGGACCATGCATCACCATCTTCTCTTACCGGAATGTCAAAATCAAAACGATCATAAATGGAATACGGTTCATCTTTGCGCAGGTCCCACTTTACGCCGGTACATCTTAAATTGGCTCCGCTCAAGGAATAATTGATGGCATCTTCCTTTGAATAAACGCCAATCCCCTTCACCCTGTTCATGAAGATTTCATTGCCTGTCACAAGCTCATGGTATCCTTTCAGCTGTTTCCTCATATACGGGACAAAATCCTTGACCTTTTCAATCCAGCCTTCAGGGGCATCCCATTTTACACCGCCCACCCGCATATAATTAAAGGTGAGGCGTGCACCTGAGAGCTCATTAAGCATGTTCACAATCATTTCACGTTCACGGAAGGCATATAAAAACGGGCTGGTGGCGCCGATATCAAGCAGATAGGTTCCCCACCATACTAAATGGCTTGCAATCCGCCCAAGCTCCATGGCAAGGACACGCAGGTATTCTGCCCTGTCTGGGATTTCGATGTTCATCATGGTCTCAACAGCATGGCATAATACATAGTTATTCGTCATGGCGGCCAGGTAATCCATCCGGTCCGTATAGGGAATAATCTGGGTATATTGAAGGTCTTCAGCAATCTTCTCCGTCCCGCGGTGAAGATATCCGATAACCGGCGTTGCTTCCTTTATGGTTTCTCCATCAATCTTAATCACGAGCCTGAAAACTCCATGTGTACTCGGGTGCTGGGGACCGACATTAAGTAGCATTTCTTCTGTCCGGATCATGCTACACCTCCACATCAAAAGGTTCATAGTCTTTTCTGAGCGGATGGCCGACCCAATCCTCTCCAAGTAAAATCCTCTTGAGGTCTGGATGCTGGTTAAATGTAATGCCCAGCAGATCATAGGCCTCACATTCCGGCCAATTCGCCCCCTGCCATAGCGGCACAAGCGAATCCGCAGCAGGATTTTCGCGATCAAGCTTTACCTTGAGGGCAACGGATCTTTTGTATTTAAAGGAATAAAGATGAACGTAGATTTCCATGTGTGTTTCATAGTCTGTTCCATGCAGCTCCGATAAGTAATCAAAGCACATTGATTCATGGTTTTTCAGTAATTCGGCAACTTGAAAATATGTATGGCGGGCAGCTATCAATGTAGGTACTTCTTTCGATAGCTGATTAATATAGGAATCTTCCAAAGCATGTTCGCCTAGCTGGCTTTCGATCGTGCTTACATATTCCTTAAGAAGGGGCAAATTTCTTGATGGCTTTTCTGTTTCTGGGGCTGTTTCACTGGATGTATGTTCTTTTGCTTTCAGCTTTGCTTTTGCCGCTACTTCCGCTTTTGCCTTTGCTGCGGCAATTGCTTTTGTTTTTTCAGCATCATTTCCGGCGGTTTCACTTCTGGTTTGCTTGGCTAGCGCTGCCGCTTTCGCCTTCGCTGCAGCAGCAGCTTTTGCTTTCGCGGCTGCAAGTGCCTTTTGTTTGATAGCCTCTTCTCCGTCTCCGCTATTGTCCGCAGCTTCCTTCTCCTGCCTCTTGGCCAGGGCGGCTGCTTTTGCTGCGGCCGCTGCTTCTGCTTTCTTCTTCGCTTTGTCCTCCTCCGGCACTGCAGCATCTGATGCTTGTTCTCTTTCCTTCCACTTAGCCAGGGCGGCTGCTTTTGCTGCGGCCGCTGCTTCTGCTTTCTTCTTCGCTTTGTCCTCCTCCGGCACTGCGGCATCTGTTGCTTGTTCTCTTTCCTTCCTCTTGGCCAGGGCGGCTGCTTTTGCTGCAGCTGCTGCTTCTGCCTTCTTCTTCGCTTTGTCCTCCTCTGGCACTGCCACATCTGTTGCTTGTTCTCTTTCCTTCCTTTTAGCCAGGGCGGCTGCTTTTGCTGCAGCTGCTGCTTCCTTTTTTATCTGTTCGGGACTTTTATCTTCGCTCATTTAAATCACCTTCTTCCCGGTTTTTGCCTCATAGCGGATTTTCTCTTTCAGCTTGTTGATTCCATATATGAGTGCGGCCGGATTAGGCGGGCAGCCTGGGATGTATACATCGACTGGCACAATTTGATCAACGCCTTTTACCACGGAATAAGAGCGGACATATGGCCCGCCTGCAGTGGCACAGGACCCCATGCTGATGACCCATTTAGGTTCAGGCATCTGGTCATATAGCCGCCTTAAGATGGGGGCCATTTTCTTTGTGACAGTACCGGAAACGATCATCACATCAGACTGTCTTGGGGATGTGCGGAAAAAAGAGCCAAACCGGTCAAGATCATAATGGGAAGAACCTACACCCATCATTTCAATTGCACAGCAGGCAAGTCCAAATGTCATTGGCCATAAAGAATTGCTCCTGGCCCATGCCTTTACTTGCTCCAGCGTGGATAAAAACACGCTTCTTTTCAATTCATTCATCTCTTCTTGAGAAATACCCTCAGCATTTAAGTCCATTTCAGCACCTTCTTTTTCCAGGCATAAATTAAACCAATGGCTAACATAGCCGTAAAGATAAACATTTCAATAAGAGCAAATATTCCAAGCTTATTATATGCAACAGCCCATGGGTAAAGAAAAACAGTTTCTGCATCGAAAATAACAAACATCAGACCGAATATATAATACCTGACATTAAATTGTACCCTCGAATCATGAAACGGCTCCATTCCGCTTTCATATGTCGTATTTTTAATTTTATTAGGCTTATTGGGCCGCAGCAGTTTTCCGAAAAATAGAGCGATGACAGGAAGTAAGATTCCTAAACATAAAAACGCGGTGACTATTAAATAGTTGTTTTGGTATATATGCAAATCTCCCATAGCTATCCCCCATGTTCAAAATTAAGGCTGCGGATGGCTGTCAACTAAGATGAAGTCTGCTCGCCTTTTTGGCCATTCATTGACGATTAAACAAACTGAATGCCGGCTCTTTTCTGTCCAATTACAATATATGTTCCTTTCCAAGCCCGTATGCGGTTTTAAAATGATTGATTATTCTGTTATTTATTATTATGTAAACGCTATCATTATAACATCGAAACCGTAATGTGTCGATTGTGTCTTCTAATCATTAGTTTCTTTCTTAAAGGCTGCATTCGAACATTTTGTTGATGGGGAACAAGATGGCTGATTTCTGCTTTTTGAGAACTTCACACCTTCAGCTCCAATCTCCCTGATTTATAATGTGTTTGCATGAAAAAGCCTTTTTAAATAAAGCTGTTTTCGTAAACTTTGTTGCAATAAAACACAGTGGTTGATTTCTGCTCAAGGATGCTCGCTTCAATCAACCTAAATTGACCATATAAGCGCCTTAAAATTTAACAATATTTCAAAAATAAGCATTAAATAAAGAGAATGGCTCTATATAGATCAAAATAAATAAGGATTTTCCCATTTTCAGTGTTTTAATTTCCACAAAAATGGAAGATAATATTAAATTTAGCCTGATTCGAGCCAAATCGCTCCCCACTCGAGCGAAATCCAGGGTGATTAGAGCCAGATTCCGGTTCATTCGAGCCAAATGGCATAAAGAGCTGTACTTAAGTCCCAGGCTTCTAAACAAAACACGATCAGAATATAGATTAAAACAAAAGGCTCTTTTCTTAAAGATTGTTGTTTTTTAATTTACTGTGTTTGGTGAGGCGATTCCATTGTTAAGGCAGGTTGTTTGAAGCGAAAGGTGCGAGACCCCTGCGGGATTAGCGGAACAGGTCAGACCCCGCAGGCGCAGCCGAGGAGGCTCACCACCGCCCGCGGAAAGCGAGCATCCTGGAGAGGAAATCAACCCCTTGTTCCATAGCAGCAAAGTTTACGAAAACAGCCAAACAAAAAAAGGCACATTCCCTTAAGTAAGGAATGTGCCTTTTGCTTAAAAATTGCGTTCTGCAATATTAATCCGGTTAACTGCGCGCTTTAAAGCAAGTTCAGCACGTTTTGCATCTACTGCATCTGTGCCGTCCTGCAATCTTTGCTCAGCTCTAGCCTTTGCGGCCTGTGCCCGGGCTAAATCGATAGTTTCAGCTCTTTCAGCAGTTTGAGCCAGAATAGTCACCACATCAGGACGGACTTCCAGGAAGCCGCCATTTACAGCAATAAGGTCTGTTTGGCCTTCATTTTTCAATCGGACCGAACCTATTTGCAGGGGCGCAACCATTGGAATATGGCCAGCCATAATTCCTAGTTCGCCGCTTTTTGCCTTTGTGCTTACCATTTCAACTTCTGCATCATATACTGGGCCATCGGGAGTAACAACACTGACTTTTATGGTCTTCATTTCATACCCTCCTTGGTCCCTTTGTTAAGCCATTTGTTTTGCTTTTTCAACAACTTCTTCAATTCTTCCCACTAGACGGAAAGCATCTTCTGGAAGGTCATCATATTTGCCGTCAAGGATTGCTCTGAATCCAGTGATTGTTTCCTTAACAGGAACATATGAACCTTTTTGACCAGTGAACTGCTCAGCCACATGGAAGTTTTGTGATAAGAAGTTTTGAATTTTACGAGCGCGGGAAACAATTAATTTTTCCTCATCGTTCAGTTCATCCATACCCAGGATCGCAATGATATCCTGAAGTTCTTTATAGCGCTGTAAAGTCGATTGAACTTCACGTGCTACTGCATAATGCTCTGTGCCTACTACTTCTGGAGATAGTGCACGAGATGAAGATGCTAACGGGTCAACCGCTGGATAGATACCCATTTCAGAAAGCTTACGCTCAAGGTTAGTTGTTGCATCCAAGTGAGCGAAAGTAGTTGCCGGAGCCGGGTCAGTATAGTCATCCGCAGGAACGTAAATCGCTTGGATGGATGTTACAGATCCTACGTTTGTAGATGTGATACGCTCTTGCAATTGTCCCATTTCTGTAGCAAGTGTAGGCTGGTAACCAACCGCTGAAGGCATACGGCCTAGAAGGGCAGAAACCTCTGAACCTGCTTGTGTGAAACGGAAGATGTTATCGATGAAGAAAAGTACGTCTTGTCCTTGTTCGTCACGGAAATATTCAGCCATTGTCAAACCAGTCAAAGCAACACGCATACGTGCACCAGGCGGTTCATTCATTTGTCCGAATACCATGGCTGTTTTCTTGATAACGCCAGAATCAGTCATCTCGTAGAAAAGGTCATTTCCTTCACGAGTACGCTCTCCAACGCCGGCAAATACAGAAATACCGCCATGCTCTTGAGCGATGTTATTGATAAGTTCCTGGATAAGAACTGTTTTACCAACACCCGCACCGCCGAATAGACCGATTTTTCCGCCCTTGATATAAGGAGCAAGAAGGTCTACTACTTTAATTCCTGTTTCCAAAATTTCTACTTCAGTAGAAAGATTTTCAAAAGTAGGTGCTTGTCTGTGGATTGGATCTTTTCTTACATCAGCTGCAAGAGGTTCAGCAAGGTCGATGTTTTCGCCTAATACGTTGAAAACACGTCCAAGAGTTACATCTCCTACAGGAACAGAAATTGCAGCTCCTGTATCTACAGTTTCAGCACCGCGTGTTAATCCATCTGTTGAAGACATCGCAACTGTGCGGACTGCATCATCGCCTAAATGAAGGGCTACTTCAAGAGTAAGGCTTTTGCCTGACGCTTTGTCATCGATTCTTAGTGCGTTATAGATCTTTGGAAGATGTCCGTTTTCAAATTTAACGTCAACAACCGGACCCATAACTTGGGTAACGCGTCCTACATTCATCGTTTTCCCTCCTACCATTACTGTGACGACTAACTATTAATCGGAACGGGAAGCAAATCGTCCAGTCTTGCCCGTTCCCTTTACGTTCATTGTATCTATTCCAGCGCAGCTGCTCCGCCGACAATTTCAGTGATTTCTTGAGTAATCGCAGCTTGACGCGCACGGTTATACACAAGAGACAGGCTGTCAATCAATTCAGATGCGTTATCTGTCGCATTCTTCATTGCAGTCATACGGGCTGCATGCTCGCTCGCTTTTCCATCTAACAGTGCCCCGAAAATTAAGCTCTCGGCATATTGAGGAAGCAGTACTTCCAGAATTTCTTCAGGTGACGGCTCAAATTCATAGGCTGTCATTTTGCCCCCAGGATGGATATCCGTTAAAGGCAGGATTTTCTTCTCAGTGACATCCTGCTGGATGGCACTTACGTAATGATTGTAGTACATATATAATTCGTCGCACTGCTTGTTTTGGAACAAGCCGACTGTAGACTTAACAATATCATTAATATCAGCAAATGACGGCTGATCCGGAACTCCGATTACTTCCAGTTCCACAGGCATTTTACGGCTGACAAAGAAATCGCG
This sequence comes from Bacillus sp. OV322, assembly GCF_900112495.1. GTDB lineage: Bacteria > Bacillota > Bacilli > Bacillales > DSM-1321 > Peribacillus. The sequence continues at coordinate 258,901 of NZ_FOMA01000002.1, read as the reverse complement.
GCCAACTCTTCCGATTGCAATGATTACATATTCATCAGAGGACTTGTGGCGCTGATTAATTGTTTTAAAGACGTGGCGGAGTACACTGCTGTTGTATGCCCCTGCTAATCCGCGGTCAGATGTAATCACAAGGTAACCGGTTTTTTTGACAGGACGGGATACTAGCATTGGATGAGCCACACCATTACTGCCATGCGCAATACTGGCTACTACTTCTTGAATCTTCTCCATATATGGGACAAAAGCTCTTGCATTCGCTTCTGCACGATTCATTTTGGAAGCAGATACCATTTGCATCGCCTTGGTAATCTGGCTAGTCTTTTTAGTCGACGTAATACGGGACTTTATGTCGCGCAAAGAGGCCATTGCTTCTCACCACCCTTTAATATTAGTTAGACCAGTTATTCAGAAACAACGAATGTCTTTTTGAATTCGTTAATTGCAGAAACGATAGCATCGTCTTCAGGCAGGTTGCCTGTTGTACGGATGTGGTCTAGTAATTCAGGATGATTATTATCTAACCATACGTAGAAGTCTCCTTCAAAACGAAGGATATCAGATACAGGAATTTGATCCAAGTGTCCGCGGGTCAATGCATAAAGGATCATAACCTGCTTTTCTACTTTGATCGGTTTGTTCAGATCCTGTTTAAGAACCTCAACTGTACGTGCACCGCGTGCAAGCTTAGCCTGGGTTTGCTTATCTAGGTCAGAACCGAATTGAGAGAATGCTTCAAGCTCGCGGTAAGAAGCAAGGTCAAGACGAAGTGTACCTGCAACCTTCTTCATCGCTTTGATTTGTGCTGATCCTCCTACACGTGAAACGGAAAGACCGGCGTTGATCGCAGGACGTACGCCTGAGAAGAACAAATCAGATTGAAGGAAAATCTGTCCATCAGTGATGGAAATTACGTTTGTCGGGATGTACGCAGAAATATCTCCTGCCTGTGTCTCAACAAATGGAAGTGCTGTAATAGAACCGGCACCTAATGTATCATTTAATTTTGCTGCACGCTCAAGCAAACGGGAGTGCAAGTAGAATACGTCACCAGGGAATGCTTCACGGCCTGGAGGACGGCGAAGAAGCAAGGAAAGTTCACGGTATGCAGATGCTTGTTTAGAAAGATCATCATATACAACAAGAACATGCTTGCCGCTGAACATAAAGTGCTCGGCCATTGATACACCTGCGTATGGAGCAAGGTATAAAAGCGGTGCAGGCTGAGATGCAGAAGCCGTTACGACGATTGTGTAATCCAATGCGCCATTTTTGCGAAGAGTTTCAACTGTTCCGCGGACAGTGGATTCTTTTTGGCCGATTGCCACATAGATACAGATCATGTTTTGGTCAGCCTGGTTAAGGATTGTATCGATAGCTACAGATGTTTTACCAGTCTGGCGGTCACCGATGATTAACTCACGCTGTCCGCGTCCGATTGGAACAAGTGCATCGATCGCTTTAATGCCTGTTTGAAGAGGCTCATGAACTGATTTACGGTCCATAACTCCTGTTGCAGGGCTTTCGATTGGACGAGTTTGTGTTGTGTTGATTGGACCAAGTCCGTCAACAGGCTGTCCAAGAGGATTAACAACACGGCCGATTAGTTCTTCACCGACAGGAACTTCCATGATCTTGCCTGTGCGTCGAACTTCGCTGCCTTCCTGGATGTCTCTGAAAGCTCCAAGAATTACGATACCCACGTTGTTTTCTTCAAGGTTTTGAGATAAACCCATGGTGCCATTCGCGAATTCAACAAGCTCCCCAGCCATAACATTATCTAAACCATGAACGCGTGCGATACCATCCCCTACAGAGATAACAGTACCCACATCGCTTACTTTTATTTCAGACTGATAATTTTCAATCTGTTTTTTAATCAGCGCACTGATTTCTTCAGCTTTGATGCCCATGAATTTCACCCCTATCTGTGAATGTTAACGAAGCAGTTGTCTTTCAAGGCGTTCTAGCTTTCCGCTTACGCTTCCGTCAAAAATGCGGTTGCCGATGCGGAGCTTGATGCCTCCAAGCAAGCTGCTGTCTGCTATATTTTTAATTCTAAGCGTTTTTTTGCCTACTTTTGCTGCAAATACTGCAGATACTTCTGTTTTTTCCTCTTCAGTAAGAGGGCGGACAGTGTATACTTCAGCGTCTGCTATCGATCTTTCCTCATTAGCCCTGCTGATGAATTCCTCTGCCATAACAGCAATCGAATCAGCACGGTGGCGGTCAATCATAATGAAAAGTGTGTTCAAAACCTGAGTGTTCAGGCCGGCGAAAGAAGCTGTGATCAAATCTCGCTTCGCCTCTTTTGTTACTTTTGGATGCTCCAGAAATTCTAAAAGCTCTCCCTCATTCGAGAAGACATCTTTTACTGCACGTACATCCTCTTCTATTTTCTCCAGAAGATTCTGTTCCGCGGCAATTTGAAAAAGAGCGGCTGCATAAGGTTTAGCTACAGAAATATCGCTCATTGCTCTTTTCCTGCCTCTGCAATGTATTCACTGATTAATTTCTCTTGATCAGCTTCAGATAATTCCTTCTCGATCACTTTTGAAGCTATAAGTACGGATAAAGAAGCCACTTGTTCGCGCAGGGCGGCCACAGCTTTTTCTTTTTCCTGGATGATTTCGCGTTTAGCTGATTCTTTAATGCGGTCAGCATCTGTACGGGCAGCAACGATAATATCTTCACGCTGCATCTCGCCTTGCTTCTTCGCATTTTCGATAAGCTCAGTTGCATCGATGCGGGACTGTTTTAATAGCTCGCGCTGTTCTTCCAGCATTTTCGCTGCTTCCGCACGGCTTTGTTCAGCTGCTTCGATTTCTCCGGCAATGTGTGCTTCACGGTCTTTCATGATGCCCATTAGCGGACCGAAGGCAAATTTCTTAAGCAACGCTAACAAAATGATAAAAATGACAAGCTGGAAAATGATATCCCCGCTGTTGAAATGGGCTTCACCCACTGATGCCCCAAGTAAAAAACTGCTTGTTAACACGCTCGGTTCACTCCCTTCATGGAATTCACTATGATTTTATATGGTCGAAAGAAGATTATATTATCCGTTAAACATAAAGCAATGGCGAAGGTTCTCATGGAATGATCTTCGCCATTATTGAACTTCCTGAAATTAATTATTTACCTTGAACGATAAATGCGATAACTACCGCTATGATTGGAAGTGCCTCTACTAATGCAACACCGACGAACATAGTAGTTTGAAGCATACCGCGGGCTTCTGGCTGGCGAGCCATCCCTTCGATTGTACGTCCTACGATAAGACCGTTACCGATACCAGCACCTAATGCACCTAATCCAACTGCGATTGCAGCTGCTACAAGACCTAATGAACCTGTCATGATAAAATTTCCTCCTTGAAAATTAAGTTTTTATTTTTAAACAATGATAGAGCGTTCAATAGTTGAACCTTTTTTATAATTAATGGTCCTCGCTCACTTTGTGAGAGAGATAAACCATTGTTAACATAGTGAAAATGAAAGCCTGGATAGATCCTACAAATAAACTGAAGCCTTGCCATGCAAGCATTGGCACAGCTGCTACGATTGTTCCGACAATGCCGCTTCCAACAGAGTTGGCATAGCCGTTTGTTGCTAGTCCTGCAAGTAAAGATAAAAGAATTTCACCAGCATAGATGTTTCCGTAAAGACGCAATCCAAGAGTCAGAGTGTTAGCGAACTCTTCAATGATCTTCAATGGGAATAAGAAACCCATCGGCTGAAAATAGGTTTTGCCGTAATTTCTTGCACCTCTCATCTTGATGCCGTAATAGTGGGTTAGTCCCAATACCATTACTGCCAGAGTTAAGGTAACGGCCGGATCGGCTGTTGGCGATTTCCACCAAAGCTCGTGTCCTAATACAACTGAGAAAGGCAAGCCTAACATGTTTGATACAAAAATGTACATGATGAGCGTCATTCCCAGTATAAGAAAGCGTCCGCCTGTATTCCAGTCCATCGTGCTATTGATTAGGCCTTTAACGAAATCCATGATCCATTCTACAAAGTTCTGGATTCCTGTTGGCTTCATCGCAAGACGGCGGGTGGAAGCTACAGCGATTATGAAGACTATGAGACTTGCAATAGTAATCATCATGACGTTTGCCATATTGAAGTACAGTCCCATAAATTCCACGTAAGGAGCTTCATGATTCAACAGTATTCACCTCTCTTCTTGACTACCGACGTAAGTTTTGGATAAAAAAATCTATCATAATGACTAAATATCCTGTCATTAATCCTATAACCACACTTGCCATTTGAAACTTTTCGGGATAATTAAGTGCAATGACCGCAGCTAATGCTGCTGCTGCCATCCTGGTCAGACTGCCCAGGGATTTCATTTTCCTGCCTTCTGCTGCCGCTTCGGAAAACTTCCTGTTTTTCTTGACCATGGACCAGTAATTAAACAGGCTGAAGGACGTTCCCAGTATTAAGCCCAGGAAGATTGTGTAGTAGGGAGTGAAACCAGCTCCCAGTACATAAATAGCCAAAAGGTATATTATGTACTTTCTCTGCCTGTTGAACATCTTATCTAATTCTGGCATTTTTGTTTTTTAATCTCCCAAGAAATATTGTCGAACTGTGCTCAGCATGGCTAATACGCCTGTAGCAAGTCCTAAAAGAAGGCCAACCACTAAAAGAAGCGGCTCGGTATCAAGCAATGAGTCAAGCCACCTTCCAGTGAAGATTCCGGCTAAAATGGAACCGGTCAGCTGGGCAAGTATAGCGGACATTAATCTCATGGCTTTAAAGAAGCTGCGATTTGTTTGACGCATCTTTGCATCCTCGCGTTTTTTGTAGGCGGATAATATGCTATCCCGGTGTAAAATGTGGACAATCAACCTTGCATGGAGAGCTGTAAACCCTCCCATTCTATATCCTTTGTTAGCATACAATAGGCGACATTTAATGTCAATGTGCGTATAGGGAAAAATGTCAGGCGTCAAGAATAATTAACTAAATGTTCACATTTAGTTTTTTGGTATACTATTGACTTTTTTGCAATGATAGTAATTCCCCCTCTCCCAGAGGCTATTCTATTATGATTGTCACTTCTATCCTGTCTTCCCTGCCGCTTTTTTTAGCGAAAACAATGGCTCTGTATACCCCTGGTTCCGGAAGGTCTTTTTTCAGGATTTCCTTTTTTATCAGACCGTGCGGAGCATTGACTGACCAATCCATATAACCTGCAAATCTGAAGCTGTCTGCATCATATAGGGCAATCCCGAATTCATCGGCTCCCCTCGGCAGGTACATTTCGTATCTGTATGTTCCATCTTTATCTCCGGGCGAGAATTCAAAGCCCATAACACGCGGATAATTAGGCTCTTCTTTTACATATAAAAATGGCATACTGATTCTATTGGTTCCTTCAAGCATCGTTAAATAACCATCATAAATCCCTTTATTCAGCTGCCGGGGATTCACTTGAAGCCCTGTTTTAATTTCCTTCTTCTCACCCGGGCCTACGTCAAACGATGAAGGAAGATCCCATGTCAGCCCTTTTTCTTTATGCGGAAGGATAAAGGAGTAATGCTTTTTTGTTCTCCCCGTATTTTCGATAACAATCGTTTCTTCATGTTCATCCGTTCCTTCAGACTTTGTGAACATCCCAAAGCTGAGCGAGCTGGGATAAAGCAGCGTGTCAGCCTTAATCGCCTGATCTATCCGTATTCTGCCCGCTCCCTGTTCATATGTGTGATATAGCTCTTTCCCCTTTTTATATAGAGGCATTGCCGTACTCATCAGTGCTGACTTCACCTGCTCTGGTGTCCACTCCGGGTGCTTTTGCAAAAGCAGGGCGCAAGCTCCGGCGACATGCGGGGCTGCCATGCTCGTTCCCTGCAGTGATTGATATCCCGAAGGAACCGTACTGTCAATGGCTACACCAGGTGCAAGCAAATCCGGCTTGATTCCCCATGTCACAGTGACAGGCCCGCGGGATGAAAAATCAGCAAGTTTATCTTGTTCTTTCTTATATATAATACGTATCATTGCATTCTTATCTTTTTCTGTAAGGACCTTCAGCATTTCCCCGTCTCTTTTCGAAATGGCAGCAGCAGGGATGCGTGATGGCTTTTCGAGGTTACCCATGAAAAGGCCGCTTGTATTATTGTAGACTAAAACAGCGGCAGCGCCTGATTGTTCAGCATTTCTCACTTTCTCCGAAAAGGTGAGAGTTCCTCTTTGGACTAAGACCACTTTTCCTTTCGCATGCTTCAGATCGTCTTTTCTTCCAAGACCTCCAAATAAGACGCTTTGCGAAGATGTAAGTTTCCATTTTTCCGAACCTTGAAGAGGGAGCATGGTCATTTCCTTTCTCCCGCTCCCAATGCCTGCCATTAATACAGGCGTTGTCAGGGGAGGTGTGGAGGCTCCAACAGATATGGCCTTTTCAGCTGTTCCAGGAGATCCGACTGTCCATATATCGGGCCCGGAATTGCCATTAGAGGTAACTGCAACAATTCCTTTGTCCACAGCTTCATTTAGAGCAAGTGAAATAGGCAGATCAGGACCGTTCACTTCATTTCCTAATGAGAGATTGATGACATCCATTTTATCTTCAATGGCAGCATCTATTGCAGCAAGCACCTGTTCCGTGTCTCCTGCTCCTCCGGGACCGAGTGCCCTGTATGCAGATATTTCGGCTTCAGGGGCAACACCTTTCATCTTTCCATTTGCCGCAATAATTCCTGCGACATGGGTGCCGTGAATAGTAGATAGATCTCCCTGGTTTTTCGTTTCCATAGGATCTCTGTCACCATCGACCAGATCCCTGCCGCCCTTGTAGGATCTCTTCAAGTCGGGGTGTGTATAGTCAATGCCTGTATCAATAACCCCCACCTTCACTCCGCTGCCGGTAATTCTCCGGTTTTTATCATCAAAATAGTTCCGGACTTTATCTGCACCGATGAAAGGAATGCTTTCATCACCCTCTGCATGATAAATAGATACTTCCGTAACAAACTTGACCTTCATTTCTCTTTTAAGGCTTGAGATTTCCGAGGTTTTTCCTGAAACAGAAAAACCATTTATTGCATGTTTATAGACTTTCCGTAAATGAAGGGAGGGATATTTTTTCAGTACAGAAGATATGTCTGATACAGTAGCCTTATTATCGAGCGCTACGATGGCTCTGATGACTTTGGACTGCGACACAACAGGCAGCGGCGGCAGCTCAACTGCAGCGAGCGGACAGTAAGCCGGCAGAAGAAATTGAACAGACACCAAAAGCAATAAGCATTTTTTCAGCACAGAAATAGTCCCCCTTTTCCCCTTATGTTTTCTCCCAGGTCAAAGGATATGCATGGTAAATGAAATAAATCGTTCCAGCTGGGTATGCTTCATAAACGGTATTTTTGTTTGGCGGGAAACCAAAAAAAAGAAGCTGTCTCATTAGCCTTGTTTAGACTTTCGAGACAGCTTCCTCAATTAATTATTGCCGAAACGGCTCAGGAGCCGTATCTGTTTTTTTGAAATAATAACGTATCGCTTCCGCTATGCGCCGAGAGGCATCGCCATCTCCATAAGGATTTGACGCCTTTGACATAGCACGGTGTTCATCGTCATCTGTCAGCAGGTCCATGGCCATACGGAAAATCGTATCCTCTTTGGTTCCGGCAAGCTTCAGTGTGCCAGCTTCAATTCCTTCCGGGCGCTCAGTCGTATCCCGCAGCACGAGGACTGGAACTCCCAAAGATGGGGCTTCCTCCTGCACGCCGCCTGAATCGGTAAGAATTAAATAAGATCTGGCTGCAAAATTATGAAAATCGAGCACATCCAGCGGATCAATCAGGTGAATACGGGAATCATCCCCCAGTATTTCCCTGGCCAATTCCCTGACTGCCGGATTTAAATGCACAGGGTAAACAACCTGTACATCACTTTGTTCCGCAAGAATTCTTTTCACCGCACGGAAAATATTGCGCATCGGGTCTCCGAGGTTTTCTCGGCGGTGTGCTGTCAGAAGAATCATGCGGTCACTGCCTATCTTGCTGAGGACAGGATGCGAGTACTCTTCTCTGACAGTGGTCTTCAGGGCATCTGTCGCTGTGTTGCCTGTTATGAAGATTTGGCCTTTTTTATTTTCATCACGAAGGTTGCCGGCGGCTTTATTTGTCGGGGCAAAGTGAAGATCTGCCATTACACCGGTAAGCTGGCGATTCATCTCCTCAGGAAATGGAGAATATTTATTCCAGGTCCTCAAGCCCGCTTCCACGTGCCCCACTTCAATTTGGTTATAAAAAGCTGCAAGGCTTGCGGCAAAGGTTGTGGTAGTATCTCCATGAACCAAAACTATATCGGGCTTGGCCTCCTTCATTACAGCATCAAGGCCCTCAAGTCCTTTTACGGTAATATCCACAAGTGTCTGGCGGTCCTTCATAATATTCAAGTCATAATCAGGCTCTATGGAAAAAAGGGTAAGAACCTGGTCCAGCATTTGCCTGTGCTGGGCAGTAACCGCAACAATAGGTGTAAATTCTTCCGGGTGCTTTTGGAATTCAAGGACAAGCGGAGCCATTTTCACAGCTTCAGGCCTTGTCCCAAAAATCGTCATAACCTTGATAGGCCCTGTCATCATATACACCTCAGAAAATGATTTATTTTGTTCCGAACAATCTGTCTCCAGCATCCCCCAGACCTGGAACGATGTAGCCATGGTCATTTAGTTTTTCATCAAGTCCGGCAATGTAGATATCTACATCTGGATGTGCTTCGCTTAAGGCTTCAACGCCTTCAGGAGCTGCAATCAGGCACATGAATTTAATATTCACCGCACCGCGCTTTTTAATGGAATGAATGGCTTCAATGGCCGATCCGCCTGTAGCAAGCATCGGATCAACAACAATGCACTCTCTTTCAGCCAAATCGCTTGGAAGCTTTACATAATATTCAACTGGCTTCAATGTTTCCGGGTCGCGGTATAGACCGACATGGCCTACCTTTGCAGCAGGGATGAGTTTCAAAATTCCATCAACCATACCGATGCCGGCGCGAAGGATAGGAATGATGCCCAGCTTTTTTCCTGAAAGCATTTTGAATTTTGCTTTGCTTACCGGCGTTTCAATTTCCACATCCTCCAATGGAAGATCTCTCGTAATTTCAAATGCCATCAGCGTTGCCACTTCATCTACAAGCTCGCGGAATTCTTTTGTACCTGTATGTATATCACGTATATAGGCAAGTTTGTGCTGAATAAGCGGATGATCAAAAACATATACCTTAGCCATCAAGATCTCTCCTTCTACTTCCGAAATTTTGTGTGTGCCATTCTTGCGGTTTTACCTGCATGCCAAAACATCATGGTCCAGGGAAAATTCACTTCTACTCATTTTACAGAAAAACAATTCATACTTCAACAAAAGCTTCAGGAGATTTACTTTCCACTTTTCTTTAAAAAAACCGCTCCCTAAAAAGGGAACGGCTGGGGTATTAATATTCAGGATATAAACTGTATTTGCCAGAAAGAGCAGAAACTCTTTCCTTAGCTTCTTCCAGCTTGCTTTGGTCTTCAGGATTCTTAAGCACAAGACCGATGATTGATGCGATTTCATCCATATCTTCAAGGCCAAATCCGCGCGTTGTTACGGCAGCTGTGCCAATCCTTATGCCGCTCGTTACAAACGGGCTTTCCTTATCAAATGGAATCGTATTCTTATTAACTGTGATACCGATATCATCCAAAGCCTTTTCTGCTACCTTTCCAGTCAGGGAAACTGAAGTCAGATCAAGAAGCAATAAGTGGTTATCCGTTCCGCCTGACACTAAAGTAAGCCCTTCTTTTACCAAAGAGCTGCCAAGGCGCTTGGCGTTATTAATGATATCCTGTGAATATTGTTTAAAATCATCCTGAAGCGCTTCTCCGAATGCCACCGCCTTAGCAGCAATAACATGCATAAGCGGGCCGCCCTGAATTCCAGGGAAGATGGATTTATCAATTTTCTTTGCAAACTCTTCCTTGCAAAGAATCATTCCGCCGCGCGGGCCGCGAAGTGTTTTATGGGTCGTTGTCGTAACAAAATCAGCGTATGGCACAGGGCTTTGGTGAAGGCCTGCAGCTACTAGTCCGGCGATGTGAGCCATATCTACCATTAAGTAGGCACCCACTTCATCCGCAATTTCCCTGAAGCGTTTGAAATCAATGGCGCGCGGATATGCACTTGCGCCTGCGACAATCAGCTTCGGCTTGTGCTGGCGCGCTTTTTCCAAAACATCGTCATAATTGATCTGCTGATTTTCCTGGTCGACTCCGTATTCAACAAAGTTATATTGGACGCCGCTGAAATTCACCGGACTTCCATGTGTTAAATGGCCGCCATGTGATAAGTTCATCCCAAGAACCGTGTCGCCTTGCTCAAGAATGGTGAAGTATACTGCCATATTGGCCTGTGCGCCAGAATGCGGCTGGACATTGACATGCTCGGCACCGAAGATTTCTTTCGCGCGGTCACGGGCTAAATCCTCCACAACATCAACAAATTCACAGCCGCCATAATAGCGTTTGCCAGGATAGCCTTCTGCATATTTATTTGTCAATACAGACCCTTGAGCTTCCATTACAGCTTCACTTACGAAGTTTTCAGATGCAATTAATTCAATCTTGCTTCTTTGTCTTCCTAATTCTTCTTGAATCGCTTTAAAAACCTGCTCATCTTGCTTCGCTAAACGGTTCATTGGAAATCCTCCTCTTATAGGCCCATTCATTATGTATTATGTGTAAACAATTCCATAAGAAATGCCTTTCATTTCTCTCTTTCAATCACTTTCATTTTAACATGTTCAATTTGGGAACGGTAGTCTTACCTTTACATAACTTCACCATAAGCGAACTATTAAAGGAGCAAATTGTTAAACGTTCGTTATTTTCTGCACTCTTTTTCTTTTTTTCCATAAAACATAAGGACAGTTGAAGACACCTCTGTTAAACTGATGTTTTGGCCCATTTTATTTACTGCATTTATATAAAGTGAAACTTCTGCCAGCGGGGCTTTTCCTTCCCGCTGACAGAAAGTGATTTAGAAACAGAAACAGGGGGCACGTCATGAGAAACAAGGTAATGATTGCATTAATGCTCGCCACTTCACTGGCAGCAATGGAAGGAACGATTGTCAGCACAGCTGTTCCCAGCATCACTAACGACCTTTCGGGAATACATCTTGTAAGCTGGGTTTATGCTGCTTACATGCTGGCCACAGCCGTTTCCACTCCTATCTTCGGAAAGCTTGCCGATTTATTCGGCCGGAAAAAAATCATCATTTATGGAATCGGGATCTTCTTGCTGGGTTCGGCTCTGTGCGGCATGGCCCAGACGATGGAACAGCTCATTATCTGCCGCGCCATCCAAGGGATTGGAGCAGGCTCTGTTATGCCGGTTACCATGACAATTATCGGAGGGCTGTATACAGAACAAAAAGACCGGGCAAAAGGGCAGGGCTGGGTCAGTGCTGTTTGGGGAATTTCGGGAGTTGTCGGTCCTTTAATAGGCGGATTTCTCGTGGATCAATTATCTTGGCGCTATATCTTCTATTTAAATATTCCGTTTGGCATAAGCTCCATCATCATCATTCTGAAGTACTATAAGGAAAATATCAGCAAAACCAAACAGCATATTGACTATAAAGGAGCGTCTATCCTTTCGCTTGGCACAATCAGCATTTTGTACGCTTTATTAAATGGAAGCAGCAAGCAGGATTGGGGCAGCCCTCTTATCATATTTCTGTTCATATTTTCAGCTTTGTCTTTCTTCCTTTTTTACAAAGTGGAGAAAAGCTCTCCAGAACCGATCATACCGCTTAATCTGCTAGGCAGCCGCAGCTTAATTCCTATCAACTTGCTGACACTATTTGCCGGAATGATCGTCATCAGCATCACAGTCTACCTGCCTATATGGAGCCAGGGTGTACTCGGGAAGAATGCTACGCAAGCCGGGCTGATTCTGACACCAATGCCTGTAGCCTGGACGGCAGGCTCTTTCCTCGCAGGGCATCTGGTAGGAAGAATCAGCAGCAGAACCATCATACGTATTGGAACGATCGTCTTAATCGGAGCAACTTTCCTGTTATTTTCAATATCCAGCACCTCTCCCGATATTGCAATATACTGCGGAATGGGACTACTTGGCTTGGGAATGGGAATTGTCACTCCCATCATTATGCTGCTGGTTCAGTCTACTGTTGAACCGCAAAAGCTTGGTACAGCAATCGGGCTGAATTCTTTCATTAACACATTCAGCCAGACACTGGGATCTGCCATATTCGGCATGATCTTCAACCTGGCTACAGCAGGCATAGCAGGACAAAAGGGCGCCGGCCAGCCGCATTTGGCCATTGACTCTCATCAAGAGAACGTGAGTGATACATTCGCCTCAGGCATACATCTCATATTTCTCGGCACCTTCATTCTTGCGATATGCGCCTTTTGTATTTCATTGGTGATTTCGAAGAATAGGGCTGTTAAAACAGCTTCATAATGCTTTACTGGAGAAGCAGCTCACATTTCCTCCAAAGGGGATCGGGCACTTCTCCTTTTTGCTTTTACTCTGTTAAAGTATATATCCAGCATAGAAGATCCCGCTGAAAAAAAAACCCCTTATAAAAGGAGTTTTTAGGTACAGCTATTATTATCTATGGATTGTTCATATACAGCACGCTGTCCGCCAATCAGCTTCGGCCTAGATTTTGCCATGGTTACATGGGCATGTCCGATTTCCTTTATGGATGCCCGGATCGGAACGGCCACATGCTTTATATGCATGCCGATGAAGGTGTCACCGATATCGATTCCCGCGTCCGCTTTAATATGCTCCACAACGACAGCATCAGCAAGGTGCTGATGGGCATATGCGGCCATTGCCCCGCCTGCATGCCGGACAGGTATGACCGATACCTCTTCATATCCATATTTATGTGCCGTTTTCTTTGATAAAACAAGTGCCCGGTTTAGATGCTCGCAGCACTGAAAGGCCAGAAGTGCGCCAGTGCGCTGATGAAAGGACTCCAATTCACTAAAAAGCATTTCAGCTACATCGAGGGTTCCTTGGGTGCCAATTACATTTCCTGTTACTTCACTCGTGCTGCATCCGATGACAAGCAAATCATTTTCGTTCAGCTTGGCCGCTTCTTGAAACTCATTCAGCAGATCGTGAAATTGATTTCTCCAGATTTCCCGATTTCCAAGAGCATAGTTTTCCATAAAACACCCCTCCTTCTCCTAGATGCTCCGGTCTTCATATTCCTTAATTTTTCTGAGTCTATTACTGTGGCGTCCGCCTTCTTCAAAGTCTGAAGCCAGCCAGGCAGCCGCAATTTCCCTGGCAAGTCCCGGCCCGACCACACGCTCTCCCATAGCCAGGACATTGCTGTCATTATGCTGCCGCGTCAGTTTCGCACTGTACACATCATGCACTAAAGCACAGCGGATCCCTTTTACTTTATTCGCAGCAATACTCATTCCAATTCCCGTTCCGCATATTAAGATGCCTTTATCAAAATCACCCTTGGCCACTTTTTCAGCTAAGGGAAGCGCATAATCGGGATAATCCACCGATTCACAGCCGCTGCAGCCAAAATCCTCAAATTGAATATTCATTTCAGCCATCAAGTTTTTTATTTCTTCCCGAATACGATTTCCGCCGTGATCTGAAGCGATTGCTACTTTCATGTTCTTCCCCCTGACTTTTCCACAAAGTGACATACTCCGCTAATGGCTAGCCTGATAAATCTTTTCGGGCAGTTATCCCTGTTTAGGCTTCTTCTCCATCAGATCTTAGCAATGGCTCAGCCAATTAAAGCGGGGCAATTTATTTTCCTGCCCTTATTTTGGCACAAAAAAAAGCAAAGATAAAGGCAATTGAAAACAAAAAAGAACCCCGCACAGCAGGGTTCTCATTTTCTTCTATAGATGGAACTGTGTGATCGTCTGCTTCAGTTTTTCCGCCTGCTGTTTCAGCTCAAAAGCAAGCCTGTCCACATCTTCAATAACACTTGTCTGATCTTGGGCAGAGCTTGTTACTTCGAGTGCACCGGCAGAAGTTTCCTGCGCAATCGCAGCAACTTCCTGCGACTGGCGGGAAGTTGTTTGAATGTTTTCCATTTGCCTGTCCACTAATACAGTGATATCCTGAACCGCTGATGCCACACTATGCACAGTTTCAGTCATTTCCTCAATTGCCCTGTTTGTTTCAGAACCTTTTTCAGCTTCTGTGTTAGCCGTTTCAACCTGCTCGCTGATTTGCGTAACAACGCTTTGGACATCATTTTGAATCGTTTGGATCAAGGCAGAAATCCCCTGTACGGCTTTAGCGCTTTCATCTGCCAGAAGTCGAACCTCCTCAGCAACAACAGCAAACCCTTTTCCATGCTCCCCTGCCCTTGCCGCTTCAATGGACGCATTCAAGGCCAAAAGATTGGTCTGTCCTGCAATGTTTCCTACCAGCTGAATGATGCGCTCGATTTTTTGCGCATTTTCCTCCAGACGCCTAACCGCCTGAAGCGCATCCTGATTTTCATGGGCAAGCTGCTGGATGCCTGTCACAAGCGAGTGAATAACTTCTTTGCTGCTTAAAAGATCTGACACCATTTCTCTTGAGGTTTCCGCTGAAGAGTTCGCTTTATCTTGAACCTCTTTTGCAATGGTAATCACATCTTCAACAGATTCTGCTGTATGCTGGATAGAAACGGCCGATTGATCTGCTCCCTTTGCAATTCCCTCAATAGTTCTGGAAATGCTTTCTGCCTGTGTTGATGCCTCTGCAGACTTATGCGAAATGGATATAACCTTTTCATTTGTTTCCTGAAAATTCGTTTCTATATTTTGGACCATGTCTCTTAAGTTAAAAAGCATGTGATTGAATGCTTGTCCTAATGAACGGATTTCATCATCCGATTTTGGAAGCTCGGCATCTTTGCTAATATCCCCCTGAGAGGCCCTAAGTGCGGCGGTTTCAAGCTTCTTCAATGGCTTTACAATGAGTGCAGCTGCAAAAAATGCAAGAATTCCAGACCAAATGACTCCCATGAAAAGAGTCAGGATGGTGAACATTCTTTCATCCATGCTCTTAAAAAAAATCGGATGCACATAATAAATGAATAATTCGCTCGTCGCATACGTAATTAAAGCAAGTGAAGTAATAAACAATACTAACTGTTTTCTCAAACCAAACTTATAATGCTTTTTTTCCGGCACTGAAAGCTCCCCCTGCGGACATTCTACTCTTCAAGCTTATTAATCAGCCTGCTGATTGCTTCCTGAAGTTCTTCGAATGTTTCCCGATAAATTTTTTGCGATCCCCCGTAAGGATCTGATATGTCTCTATCATATTTATCGTCATAAACAAATTCTTTTAAAGTAAAAGTTTTGTCCATCGCAGCCGGAAATGAATTTACAAGGATCGATTTATGTCCTTCAGTCATGGTAAAGATATGGGTTGCCCAGCTTATGGCATCTGCGGTAAGAGGCGATGAGGAATGTCCCTGCCCCATTTCATTGTCTTCAAGCACCTGTTTTGCATGCATCGAGGCTTCCATTCCTTCAGCCGCATATACTCCTGCAGACTTCACTTCAATGCCAGGAATTCCTTTATTTTTCAAAATGGCTTCAGCCATCGGGCTTCTGCAGGTATTTCCTGTACAAACAAATAAAACACGGATCATGCAACATTCCTCCTTTTGGATTTATTATAATCCATAATGCTTCATCTTCAAAAGCCCGCGGTTTTATTCTAATTAACCTTTTGGTACGCCTGTCTGCGCGCCTCTTTTCATAATTATCAATGAACATTTTTGCAGGATGATGCCGTTTGGGCCAAAATTTGTGCATACTGACTTTGTTAAATTCCAGTTAATTGGATAAACAGCTCGAATTCACCTGTCATTCGAGCCAATTCAAAAATAGCTCTTAAAATAAAGGCTGTTTTCGTAAACTTTGTTGCTATGAAACAAGGGGTTGATTTCCGCTCCAGGATGCTTCGCTTTCCGAGGGGCGTGCGCTGATCCCTCAGGAGTCTCCGCACCTTCCGCTCCAATCAACCTGCTTTAACAACGGAATTGCCTCGAGAACTATTTAAGTAACAACAATCTTTAAGAAAAGAGCCAAAATAAAAAAGCCCGGAGACTAAGCATTGCTTTGTCCTCAAGCTTTATACGTTTATAAATTTTAAATGGAAAATAGCAGTTTTAATCCAAATGCGCAAAGAATGCTGCCCCCAAGAACCTCGCTGTACACTCCCAAAAGGCCCTGAACCTTTCTGCCAACAAGCAATCCGGCCCAAGTAAGAATGGTTGCGGCTGCACCAAAGCAGATAATGGTCAAAATTGTCCTTGCCCCGTAAATTCCAAGGGTCAGACCCACCGAAAAACTGTCCAGGCTCACACTCAGCGAGAATATAAATAAACCCATTCCTACAGGAGCAAGCAGACTGCCCTCACCCCCTCTTAATCCTGAAATAAACATCTGGATTCCAAGGATCACAAGCAAAAGCCCGCCTGCATATGCAGCAATCGTGCCGAAATGACCGGAAATATACCGGCCGGCAACCATGCCGAGCATAGGCATCCATATATGAAAAAAGCCGACTGTCAAACCGATGAATAAGATTTGCTTCAGCCTAAGCTTAAACATTCCCATTCCTAAACCAACTGAAAAAGCGTCCATTCCCAGCGCAAATGCCATGATCAGCAATGTCAGTAATTCCCCTGATATTCCATTCAATCTTCCTACCCCCTTGGACGTGCCTATTTCATGTTATGCATGTCCGGGAATAAAAAGAATTAAAAAAGCACAAGCCGCACCGGACAGCTTTGCTGGTCCAGGAGGCTTGCACGTTAAGATAAAAAAATCGATCATCAATTATCATTTTGTGAAATTACATGATGTCCCGCTGCTTTATAAAGTCTGTTCATTACTGCTTCGCCAATTCCCTGTTCAGGAAAAACCTCGCTTAAAATAATATCGGCATCCAGTTCATCGAATTTCCTCAAAGTATCATACAATCCTTGAGCTACCGTCCTTAAATCAGCAAGCTTTCCCGGAGAAAGAATATAGTCTGCATGATAGTATCCGATATGTTCAGCAGCAGCTATAATTCCAACCTTCAGTCCCTCTGACTGTTTACGGTCTGCGATGTTCTGCAGAAATTCCATATCTCCTTTTACCAGTTCAAGCGGTGCTTTTGGCGCATAGTGGGTATATTTCATTCCAGGTGCCTTCGGGGCGGCCGCTGCATCCTTCAGCGAAGAATCCAGAATCACCGTACCGATTGTTTCTTCAATCTCTTCCTTTGTAATGCCACCTGGCCTTAAAATAACCGGAATATCTGACGTACAGTCAATCACGGTAGACTCGACCCCTACACCTGTAGGACCGCCATCCACAATGCCAGCAATCTTTCCTGTTAAATCAGATTCCACATGCACCGCAGAGGTAGGACTCGGCTTTCCAGAGGTATTTGCACTGGGGGCAGCGATCGGCAGCCCGCTTTTTGCAATCAGGCTAAGTGCAACAGGATGGTCCGGCATTCTTACACCTACAGTATCCAATCCAGCTGTCACAATTTCAGAAAGTACACCTTGACGTTTTTCTAGAATAACAGTCAATGGTCCTGGCCAAAACTTATTCATTAATGTTTTAGCTGCCTCTGGTACTGCTGCTACGATTTCACCGAGCTGTTCTTTTGAAGCGATATGAACAATTAGCGGATTATCGCTTGGACGACCTTTTGCCAGGAAAACTTTTTTCACAGCTTCATCGCTTTTTGCATTGGCTCCTAATCCGTAAACTGTTTCAGTAGGAAAGGCAACTACCTCATTTTTCTGCAGCAAAACAGCGGCATTTTTCAGTTGTGGATAACTATCTGACTTGTCCACATTATTATCCACCGTCCAGATATTTGTTTTCATTGTTAACACCTTCACTTTATTTGTGCATTTCATCGGCAAAAATACTTACTAAAGTTAATTTTACCTTAGAAATTACGTATTTTTATCATTTTGGTACTTTGAAAGTATAAAAGAAGAAAAAAAGGAATACAAGTGTTATCCACAAATTGTGCATAACTATGAGGATATTGTGGACAACTATGTGGATATTTGACAATTTTAAATCATTTGACACATATCCACAGCTTTTTCCTGTAGATAACTTTTTTTTGGCAAATATACATAGCATTTTAAAGGAATATACACACACTGTCATCTTATTCAAAAAATCGCTGCAGATATTGTTAGCTTGCCGATTATTTTTGCTGCATACGCAAAGCCCCGGAGAGCATTAGCCATGCGTCCTTTAATTCCCGCCCGCAACACTGCTCCCCAGCATAGAAATCAATAAATGTTTTAGAAAATGTCAGAGAATATTTCGGCAAAAAAGGATTTGACTACAACAGGCTGTTCTTCACTGCTTGCAAAGACATCGTCATGCTTTTCACTTTCTTCCTGGTAATTGGCATTCAGCGGCGTGACTGACGATGATTCAGATTCTGTCCGGTCATCAGAAGAAGCTGTCTGAGAAGAAGAATGCTTGTCCGATTTCTTTAATTCGGGCTCCTCGGCAGATTTACTTTTTTCTTCTGCTGCAGGCGTCTTTACATCAGGCTCATTTTGATCTTCCTTCATTGGACTCTGGCTGACTGCTGTTCCATTTGAAAAATCAAGGAAGCATAAAGGCGGAAACAGTACACACCACCAATTGGCTCCTTCACCGTCACCCAGCGTGATAACGACTGCCTCATAATCTCCAGCAGGATATAGATATTGACCGTATAGTTTTGTCGGGAAATCCGCCTTGCCAAAACGCACCTTCACAGCTTGGTCCAAACCCTGTTTTTTCATCATTTCTTCTGCCCTTTTTTGAATATCAGGCAGATGTGAAACAATAACGTTCCTTGCCTCTTTAATGGAGGTTAACTGGCCCACCCAACCTGCAATATCCTGGTTGACCTTGTCTCTTATAGACCTTTTGATCTCCTGGTCTTCTTCTTTATCACTGTTGGCTAAAATCCGGAGCCTGATTGCCTGATCCGGAATTACAACCGAATTCTTAGCGGATGCTGTTTCTGTTTTAGGCATATATAAACTTGAGATTGTTCCTAAAGTTAAGATTAATAGATAGATAATGGCTAAATGTTTTCTTTTCACGTCATCTCCCCCTCAACAGCCAGTCTGTCCAGAAGAGGGATATCTTAAACTACTAAATTGATTAATTTAAGGATGTTTTCGTAAATGCTGCTTCTACCTGAACAAGGGGTTGATTTCCGCTTCAGGATGCTCGCTTTCCGGGGGGGGCGTGCGTTGAGCCCGCAGGAATCTCCGCCCTTTCGCTCCAATCAACCTGCATTAACAATGGATTTGCCTTGACCACTTATTAAGAAGTAATAATCTTTAAGAAATGAGCCTTTTAAAAAAAGGGAAAAGGGATTTGACCCCTTTTCCCCGCCTTACTTCATCCCGGCGAAAACCATCCGGTCCTTGCCGTTAATGTCATTGATGACTGAAACATCGGCAGCAGGGAAAGTGTCCTGCAAAAGTGCAGCTACAGCCTCTCCCTGGCCCGCTCCAATTTCAAAGCCGATGAGTCCTGGTTTTTTAATAGCTTTGGGAAGCTGTTCCATAAATCGCCGGTAAAAATCCAGACCGTCCGCTCCTGCAAATAATGCACGGTGCGGCTCATGGCCCGTAACAACAATAGACATGTCTTTCTTGTCTTCTTCCGGAATATACGGCGGGTTTGACAGGATGATGTCAAACCGCCTCCCCTCTGCGATCAGGGGCAACAGCATATCTCCTGAAACAAAGCTTACATCTGCTTTCAGCTCTTCGCTGTTTTTTCTTGCTGCCTCAAGAGAGGGCACTGCAATATCCGTTGCAGTAACATTCAATTCAGGAACTTCAAGCTTCATGGTGATGGCAATAGCACCGCTTCCAGTCCCGATATCTGCGAGCTCCAAGTCGTTTCTGCCCGGAAAGATTCCAGGAATTTTCCCGATGGTATGATAAATCAGCTCTTCCGTTTCAGGCCTTGGGATTAGGACCTCTTCATTCACCATGAATGTCCTGCCGTAAAATTCCTCTGATCCTATTATATATTGAACAGGCATGCCATCAGCATGCTGCTTTACCGCCTTTTCGAAGGATACGCCGGCTTCTTTCGGCAGCAAGTCCTGCAGGCTGGCGAGCATTTGGGACCTGCTCATGCCCAAGATATGCTTCAGCAGGATTTCACCGGCATTTTCATCGCGTCCATTTTCCTTTAAAAAAGAAGAAGCCCAATTCAGGGCTTCATATACTTTCGTAAATGAATTAGTCATCCGAATTTTCCAGTCTTGAAGATTGATCTTCAAGGATCAGAGCATCAATCACTTCATCAAGCTTTCCTTCAATGATTTGATCAAGCTTCTGAATGGTTAATCCAATCCGGTGGTCCGTCACCCGGTTTTGCGGGAAATTATAAGTTCTGATCCGTTCAGAACGGTCTCCCGTTCCAACCGCAAGCTTTCTGTTTTGATCATATTCTGCCTGTGCTTCACGCTGAAATTTGTCATACACGCGGGCACGAAGAACCTTCATCGCTTTTTCTTTATTCTTTATTTGAGATTTTTCATCCTGGATGGAAACGACAGTATTCGTCGGAAGATGGGTCAGGCGGACAGCCGACATAGTGGTATTAACGCTCTGCCCTCCAGGACCGCTTGATGCAAAGGTATCCACACGGATATCTTTATCATGTATCTCAATTTCGACCTCTTCAGCCTCAGGCAAAACCGCTACCGTTGCCGTTGAAGTATGGATACGTCCTCCTGACTCGGTTTCCGGAACACGCTGAACACGGTGGGCTCCATTTTCAAACTTCAGCTTGGAATATGCCCCTTTTCCGTTGATCATGAAGATAATTTCTTTAAATCCGCCAAGTCCTGTGGGGCTCGATTCCATGACTTCCGTCTTCCAGCCCTGCACCTCCGCAAAACGGCTGTACATTCTGTAAAGGCTTCCTGCAAATAATGCAGCTTCATCCCCTCCTGCAGCTCCCCTGATTTCCATGATTACGTTTTTATCATCATTCGGGTCTTTTGGAATCAAGAGGATCTTCAGCTTTTCTTCCCAATCTGTCAATGAATCTTCAAGCTCACTGAGTTCTTCTTTTACCATTTCGCGCATTTCCGGATCAAGCTTTTCCTCAAGCATGGCCTTAGCGTCCCCATGCTGATCTTTCACCTGCTTATATTCCTTATATGCCATCACGGTGTCCTGAATGTCCGATTGCTCTTTTGAGTACTCTCTCAGCTTCTTCGAGTCATTAATGATTTCCGGATCGCTTAGCAATTCATTTAATCTTTCATATCTATCTTCAACAGCCTGTAATCGATCAAACACAATATTCACCTCATAATATTTCCGGCTTTTCTTCTGGCCGCTCACGATGAGTTAGGCCAAAAAAGGTGCCTGATTGGTCAATGGGCGTTCAAGGCATATGTTTTTCTATGCCATTTCAGTTTCTCCATATAGTGTCATTATAGTATAGGTGAAGAATACACGTCAAAGACAATCAAACACATCAATAGAGCAGAAAAGCCCGTTTCTGCCTAATTATGCCGCCATTTGCTATATCGCTGTATTTTCTTTTTAGCTTTCCCATAAAAGAAGTGAAAATTACCCACTGCATCATACGTCCTATTCAGCCTTCAAACAGTTTCTATCAGAAAAAAAGAACGCAGAGTATTCTGGTCCCTATAATAAAATAAAAAAAAACTGCACAAAGACATTCGTCTTCACGCAGTAATCTATAATTTTGTGCTTTTCCATTCTTTTTCCTTTAGCCTATCTGAACTTCCCGGCACTTCGTGATGATGTCTGCATCTCGGTTCATAGCTTTCCGATGCGCCAACAAGAATGACAGGATCATCATGGGAAGCAGGGGAACCATTAATAAGCCGCTGTGTTCTGCTTGCAGGGGATCCGCATACTGCACACACTGCCTGCAGCTTGGTAACTGATTCAGCCAAAGCCATTAAGTCCGGCACAGGGCCAAATGGTTCGCCGCGGAAATCCTGGTCAAGGCCTGCCAGAATGACGTGATAGCCGCTGTCAGCAAGATGCTGCGCCACGTCCACAATTTCATCGTCAAAAAACTGCACTTCATCTATGGCCACAACATCCAGGTCTTCATGGATATATTGAAAAATTTCTGTAGAATGTGAAATTGGTTTTGCTATTACCGATGTACCGCTATGTGACACAACAGCTTCTTTTGCATAGCGATTATCCAAAACCGGCTTAAAGACAGCAATCTGCTGTTTAGCAAATTGAGCGCGGCTGACTCTTTTTATTAATTCCTCGGATTTTCCGGAAAACATGCTTCCGCAAATGAGCTCCATCCAGCCAGATTGTTTCATTACGTACATTGAAACAGCCTCTCCCTTCCACACAGTAATAAACTTTCTGAAAAACCACGACCGGGCAGGCCGGAATAAGGCGAGAAAATCATGAGGGCTGCCGTTTCTTCAAAAGGGGGATATAGTCCTTAAACTCCCCATTTTTGCCTCTTTTACCCGTGGTTTATGTAGCATATGTCTTCTATCTTGCATGAAAAAAACAGGCAAGAAATTGCACTTGCCTGTTTCTGAAGTTTCTTCTTATTACTTAAGGCCGTATTTTTTGTTGAAACGGTCAACACGTCCGCCAGCTTCAGCGAATTTTTGACGTCCAGTGTAGAATGGATGACATTCAGCGCAAGTTTCAACGCGGATATCTTCTTTTACTGAACCAGTTTCAAATTTGTTTCCGCAAGAGCAAGATACTGTTGCAGTTTTATAATTTGGATGAATTCCAGCTTTCATCTTTTTCAGCTCCTTCTGCCCTGAATCATTCGAAACAGAGTTATATAAGGCGAGGATTTATAAATCCTCACAGATATTGTAAAAACACATGAACTCATTATATCAACTATAAACTAGCTTTGCAACTGTTTAATAGAGAATACTTAAGAACGTTTTGTTCCTTGAGGACTCTTTTTCATTTCTTCCTCAAGCTTGGCAAAAAATTCTTCATTGCCCTTCGTTTGTCTCAAGCGGCGCAAAAACTTCTCTGCAAAGTCCGGTGTATCAGACATCGTTTTGCGGATGGCCCATAGTTTATCAAGACGATCCTTAGGAATGAGAAGCTCTTCCTTCCGGGTACCGGAACGGCGGATGTCAATGGCTGGGAAGATGCGTTTCTCTGCAAGAGAGCGATCCAGGTGAAGCTCCATATTTCCTGTTCCTTTAAACTCCTCATAAATCACATCGTCCATCCGTGAGCCTGTGTCCACAAGGGCTGTGGCGAGAATGGTCAGGCTGCCGCCTTCTTCAATATTCCTTGCTGCCCCAAAGAAGCGTTTCGGACGATGGAAGGCTGCAGGATCAATACCGCCTGACAGTGTACGTCCGCTCGGCGGAATGACAAGGTTATAAGCGCGCGCAAGACGAGTAATGCTATCCATTAAAATGATGACATCCCGCTTATGCTCAACAAGGCGCATGGCTCTTTCCAAAACAAGCTCTGCCACCTTAATGTGGTTCTCAGGAACTTCATCGAAAGTGGAACTGACCACATCCCCAGCAACAGAACGCTCAATATCGGTCACTTCCTCAGGGCGTTCATCAATCAGCAGAACGATCAATTCAGCTTCAGGGTGATTGGTTGTGATTGAGTTTGCAATCTCCTTGATCAGCATCGTTTTACCGGCTTTAGGAGGCGCAACAATTAATCCCCTCTGCCCGAATCCAACTGGTGCAAGAACATCCATAATCCTCGTCGATATATGTTTCGGCTCGGTTTCAAGCTTGATTTGGCGGTCTGGGTAAAGAGGAGTCAATCCCGGAAAATGGACACGTTCTTTAGCCGATTCCGGGTTGTCCCCGTTCACAGCCTCAACATGCAGAAGCCCATAATACCGTTCATTCTCCTTGGGTGGCCTTACTTTCCCCGACACTTTATCTCCATTGCGAAGATCAAACCTTCGAATTTGCGATGCGGAAATGTAAATGTCCTCAGAGCTCGGAGAATAGTTGATTGGGCGCAGAAAACCAAAACCCTCAGAAGGGATGATTTCAAGAACGCCTTCCATGAAAAGCAGCCCGTCTTGTTCAGCCTGGGCTTTAAGTATTGCAAAGATAAGCTCTTTTTTCGATAGTTTACTGTAATAGGAAACTTTATACTGGCGGGCATGCTCGTATAAGTCCTTTAGCTTCATCGTCTCTAAATTAGAAATTGTTAAATTCATTATGACACCACACTTTATTTAATTAAAACGTTTACACCCGCTTCGCAAAAGAAGAATTTGGATAGTAAAAATTTATTTTTTATTTGCCGGCAAGGCTTTTTTCTTTTTGTAGAAGAGATATTTACTTTCTTACATGTTAATGAAGAAGTTAATTGAAGGCTTCTTGAAGTTAGGAGTAGTAAGCAGAATTTCTTTTTAAGAAAACTTTTGAAAACAAAACCTATTTTACTTTTTTTGCTTTAATTATTCAACTTTTATTTTTTTACAGCGAAAGCGAGCGATAAAATCCGCCCGCTTTTTTTTGACAGGAGGCACAGCGCCCTTAATCGGCAGGAGCGCTTCCCGTCTTGATATATAAAGGATTCGCTGCAGGATCAAGTGACATCCCGCAGCGGCCAGGTGTATATTCAGGAAATCAGTAATTGGAAAGATTTGGCTTCCTTTTCAGGCTATGTCTTCCATCAATGAAGCGAACCGTCCCGGATTTGGCACGCATGACAAGGGAATGTGTGATGCCGTGCTGGCCTTTAAACTGAACGCCTTTCAGCAGCTCACCGTCTGTTACACCTGTTGCAGCAAATATAGCATCATCACCGCGCACAAGGTCTTCCATCCTCAAGGTGCTGTTTACATCCAGTCCCATTTTGATGCATCGCTCTAACTCTGCATCACTCTGCGGCAGCAGTTTCCCCTGTATTTCCCCGCCCAGGCACTTTAGGGCTACTGCAGCGATAACTCCCTCAGGTGCTCCGCCAGAGCCAAACAGAATATCTACGCCCGTCATGTCAAAGGCCGTATTGATGGCACCGGCAATATCACCTTCGTTAATGAGCTTAATGCGCGCTCCGGCCTCTCTTAATTCATGGACAATATCTGCATGGCGGTCCCTGTTCAAAACAGTGGCCACTACATCTTCAATATCTTTATTTTTGGCCTTTGCCACTGCTTTAAGGTTGTCCAGAACCGAGGCATTAATATCGATTTGGCCAACTGCTTCAGGTCCGACTGCAATTTTATCCATATACATATCAGGGGCATGCAAAAGGTTTCCGTGATCTGCAATGGCAAGCACAGCCAGCGCATTCCACCCTCCTGCAGCTACGATGTTGGTTCCTTCGAGCGGATCTACCGCAACATCAACAAGCGGCCCGGTGCCTAAGCCAAGCTTTTCTCCTATATACAGCATCGGCGCTTCGTCCATTTCCCCTTCACCGATTACCACTGTGCCCTGCATTGGTATCGTGTTGAATACATCCCTCATGGCAGTAGTAGCTGCATCATCCGCTTCGTCTTTTTTGCCTCTTCCCATCCAGCGTGCTGAAGCCAATGCTGCCAGCTCAGTCACCCGTACAAGCTCCATTGATAGACTTCTTTCCATGTGAGAATCCCCCTAAGTATGTCTAATCTGATTTTTCACGTAAATTAGTATAACACAATAAAGCGAGTACTGTAACACAAATAGATTTAGCGGAAGTCAGGAGATACCTTGTTTGCTTTAATGCTTGAGCTGCTCTACTTCAAGAGCGGTCATCTTCTCGCGCCAAATCGTGGCACCAAGTCCTGACAGCTTTTCTACAAGGTGGCTGTATCCTCGGTCAATATGTTCCACACCTGTTACCTCGGTGATTCCTTCTGCCATAAGGCCGGCAATGACAAGAGCCGCACCTGCCCGCAAATCACTTGCTTTTACCTTTGCCCCCTGCAGCTGTACGGGTCCATTTATAATGGCAGCCCTTCCTTCCACCTTAATGGAAGCATTCATTCTTCTCAGCTCGTCAATATGTTTAAAGCGCGCTCCATATATCGTATCCGTTACAACACTTGAGCCTTCCGCCTTTGTCAGCAGTGACGTGAACGGCTGCTGCAGATCCGTTGGAAATCCAGGGTATACAAGGGTTTTTATATCGACTGACTTGAATTTTTGCCCTGGTGAAACAAAAATCTGGTCATCTCCCGCTTCTATATTGACACCCATTTCCCTAAGCTTTGCTGTCAATGATTCAAGATGCTGCGGAATGACATTATCAATCAGGATTCCATCTCCCGCTGCTGCTGCCAGGATCATGAAGGTTCCAGCTTCAATCCGGTCCGGAATGATTGTATGCTTGCACCCGCTTAGTGATTCGACACCATCAATTCTGATAATATCCGTGCCCGCTCCTTTGATTTTCGCTCCCATATTTGTCAGGAGGGTCGCTACATCAATGATTTCGGGTTCCTTGGCAGCATTTTCAATAACGGTGCGGCCTTTGGCCAGCACAGCAGCAAGCATGATATTGATGGTTGCGCCGACACTTACAACATCAAGATAAATCCTTGCCCCTCTTAACTCGTCCGCTCTCAGGTAAATCGCTCCCTGCTCATTGGTCACCTGTGCCCCAAGCGCTTCAAAGCCTTTGATATGCTGATCGATCGGGCGCGGTCCCAAGTGACAGCCTCCAGGAAGCCCAATCACTGCCTTCTTGAACTTGCCAAGCATGGCGCCCATAAGGTAGTAAGAGGCACGAAGCATCTTCACACGCCCATTTGGGAGCGGCATGGAAATCATTTTGCCCGGGTCGACTGTCATTTCTCCATCCTTGAATTCAACCTCTCCTCCTATTTCTTCAAGAAGAGACTTTAATGTCTGTACATCCGATATATCAGGAAGGCCCTCGATCGTAACTGGGGAATCTCCCAGGATTGTAGCTGGAATAAGAGCAACTGCACTGTTTTTAGCACCGCTGACGCGAATATTTCCTTTTAGAGGATATCCTCCGGCAATTTTAATTTTTTCCATGTTAATACTCCCTTCTACGCTATGCACTGAAGAAGATAGGCTAATGAAAGGCCTGAAACATCAGGCATTTTTTCCCATAAACCTTTTTCCAAAAACCGACATCATTCATGTTCTATTGTAATAGTTTACACAAAAATAGAAAAGTCATGTAAAAAAATGAAAAAATTTTACATTTTTGCAGAATATAAGAAAAAAATACAGAAGGGTATGTTAGGGAGAGTGCTAATCTCCTGAAAAGAAGTTGCCTTTTCACATAATGAATCATTAATATATCATTCGGCACACTAGTGAAATTTCCTTTGCACCCTTTTGCATTCACTGAATACTTTTGCGGCAGCAGGAATCTCTGCATTTGCTGCTTCAAAAATCAGCCACGATTTTCTGATTCAGGCATTGATAAAACATTCCTCTTCGTTTTCAAAAGCTGCTTCAATTAAGTGTACAGGATGCGAAGCCGGATTTCCATTTTTCGGGATTGCATAAAATAAAAAAGCCCATCCCTTCCTGCCGGATGCGGAGCAATTGTGCAGAGGCTGCCAATAATTCCTAGGCTTGAAGGGAGAGGCTCTATATACGAGAATTGTAATAAAATGATTTACGCCTTGCCGTCAGAACCAAATTCACGGATTTTCGCGATAACAGTTTCCTTGATCGCTTCACGGCCCGGCCCCATATACTTGCGGGGATCGTAAACCTTCACATCTTTGGTTAAGATTTCTCTTACAGCATGTGTAAACACGAGCTGGTTTTCCGTATTCACATTAATTTTTGAGGTGCCCAGTGAAATCGCCCTCTGGATGTCTTTAAGCGGGATTCCTGTGCCCCCGTGAAGGACGAGCGGGGTATTAGTCAAGTCCCGCACTTCTTCCATTTCTTTAAAGCCCAGATTAGGATCACCCTTATATGGACCATGAACAGATCCCAGGGCAGGAGCGAAACAGTCAACTCCGGTTTGTTTAACGAGCTCCTCACATTCTTTCGGGTCCGCGTAAATGACTCCATCTGCAACAATGTCGTCTTCCTGTCCGCCAACCGTTCCTACCTCAGCTTCTACTGAAACATTCTTGGAATGTGCATATTCTACAACTTTTTTAGTCTCTTCGATATTCTCTTGAATTGGATGGTGGGAAGCATCTATCATTACTGAAGTAAAGCCTGCATCAATGGCCTTTTTACAGTTTTCGAAGCTTGAACCATGATCTAGATGAATGGCAACAGGAACCGTGATTTCCATATCTTCAAGTAAGCCTTGAACCATCATGACCGTCGTTTTGAATCCGCCCATATGACGGGCAGCGCCTTCTGATACACCAAGGATTACAGGAGATTTTTCTTGTTCAGCAGCAGCTAATATCGCTTGTGTCCATTCAAGGTTATTAATATTGAATTGGCCAACAGCATATTTTTCTTCAAGTGCTTTGTTGAGCATTTCTTTCATGGATACTAAAGGCATGTAATTTCCTCCTACCAGTCATTAATCCTGCAAGTTAGCATTCTATCTAGATATTACATCCGGCTTTCTATCGGCACCGCCAATCGCCGAGTAATACCGTTCCACATTAAGCATATCAAGATGATCCCAAAACAGCAACAAATTATCTGAACTGTTATATTAGAGGCTAAATTCAGAAAAAACCTTAAAAAGCGGCAATCTTTTAAAAAGAGAGCCGCGGGCTTTGAGCATATTTTCTATTTCCCGATGAATGGCAAAGGTTAATTAGATTTGACAGGCAGGTATTCCCTTACCGCTGCCCGGATATCATCAATGTCAAAAGGCTTGGCAAAGTGTGTCATTGCTCCTAGATCCTTCGCTTCCTGTATCATATCCAGTTCACCATAAGCAGTCATGATGATTACCCTGATATCAGGATCGACTTGTTTCATACGCTTCAGAATTTCAATTCCATCCATCCCCGGTATTTTCATATCTAATAGCACCAAATCTGGAGAATGGGTATTCACAACATCCAGGGCCTGAATTCCATTTGCAGCCTGAAAGGTTTCGTAGCCCTCTTTATGAAGCACTTCATTGAGCAAAATTCTAATCCCGAATTGGTCATCAACAATTAATATTTTTCCTTTCATTCTCTCACCTCTTTCTTATTTGAAGGCTCTGCTAAATTTTCCTGCTGATTTTTCCGGCTCAAGACTTCAGGGGCTGCGCAAGCCAACTCACAGCCTGGGTCCTGCAGGGTCTTTCCTGCCGCGCTATTTCCCCAGGAGTCAAACGAACCCGCTTAATCAACAAAAATGCAGCTTAACAAAGCCTATTTGAAAGAATTACGACCTCATTTGCAGCCTTAGCTTCATTATTTTCTTTTATGCACCAAATCCCGCTGCCGCAACGTGAAGCTAATTCCAGCTATTTTACTTTTAATGTATTATTCCTTTTTAAATAATTCGCCAATTGTCAGCAAATTCCTTCTTTCTCCTACCTCAAAGTGAAAAATTTAGATATTTTTCACTTTCCCATATTAAGAGAGGCAGTAAACTCTTTTCCATACATCAGGAAGCGGAAATCATGCGGATTTGTCCTGCTGGCTGTTCTCCAGCTTCATTTATTAGAGCATCATAAAAACTGCTTTGCTTCCGTAAAGATTGCCTTTGTTCTATAATAATATCATCATTGAGATTAAAGGAGATTTTCTATGCTTAAAATGTTCTCCACCCAGCTTACAGGGGTATTTAAGAAATTAATGGATGAAGAAAGCTTTAGCTTTGAAGACAGTGCCCGTTTGCTTGCTCAAGCAGCCATCGGCGACGGTACCATTTACATACACGGAACGGGTGAAATGAAAGGAATCCTTGCAGAAGCATTCGATGGACCTGAAATTTTCCCTCATGCCAAACCTTACGATACGGCATCCGGCAGCCCTGCCCTGACTATTGAAGACAGAGTACTCATCTTCACCAGATATGCCAATGATCCCGAAGCACTTTCACTGGCAGAAACCCTCAGGGAACAGCACATTCCAACCGCAGCCGTTTCTTCCATCATGGCAGATATCGAGCAATCTTTAGAGAAAATTACAGATGTTCATGTTGATCTAAGACTAAAAAAAGGGCTCCTCCCTGATGAAACAGGCGGCAGGTACGGCTACCCTTCACTAATGGCTGCCCTATTCGCCTATTACGGAATTAAGTTCACTTTGGAAGAAATATTGCAAGAGTACGAATAAAAAAGCGCAAGCGCCTGTTCAGCCTGTGAAGCAAATAGGGTTTTGGTATTAGAAGGCGCTCTTCGCCTTCTGAGAACAAAACATCTTACAAGGAACGAAGGCTAAGTACCCTGCGTCCTGCAGAAACGCCTTCATGACCTGCATCCTGCAGGCCTCAGCGGGCTAGGCGCTGAAGCTGGATTTAATAAAAAGCGCAAGCGCCTTGCATAGCGCAATAAAAAAATTTATGCCTACCACCGTAATGGGGAGTTTTAACGCAAAAACACCCCGCATTCAGAGTTTCCTGGATGCGGGGTGTTTTTAAACTGTTCAATCAGTTAGAATTATTTTTCACTGAATTGCAGGGATGCCTCAACAAAGTCGCGGAATAGCGGCTGCGGGCGGGTTGGGCGTGAGATGAATTCCGGATGGAATTGTGATGCCACAAACCATGGGTGATCCTTCAATTCGATAATTTCCACTAGTCTGCCGTCAGGGCTGGTTCCAGAGAAAATGAATCCAGCTGTTTCCATGGCCTGGCGATAGTGATTATTGAATTCAAAACGGTGGCGGTGGCGCTCATACACCACTTCGTCCTGATAAGCAGCATGAGCTTTAGTGCCCTCAGTCAACTTACATGGATATAATCCAAGACGAAGGGTGCCTCCCAAGTCTTCAACATCCTTTTGTTCAGGAAGAAGATCGATGATCGGGTCTGGTGTTTCCAGATTAATTTCCGCTGAATGCGCACCTTCAAGTCCGAGCACATGGCGGGCATATTCCACTGATGCCAGCTGCATGCCAAGGCAAATGCCAAGGAATGGAACCTGATTGATCCTTGCATACTCGATAGCTGAAATCTTTCCTTCAATTCCCCGGTCGCCGAAGCCTCCAGGAACAAGAATGCCGTCAGCATCTCCAAGTAGTTCGTTCACGTTTTCTCTTGTCACTTCTTCCGCATTCACCCATTTGATGTCAATATCTGAATCAAACGTGTAACCAGCGTGTTTTAACGCTTCTACTACAGAAATGTATGCATCCTGCAGCTCAACGTATTTACCTACAAGAGCAATTTTAGTTGTCTTGGATAGGGAAGTCACTTTTTCAACTAGCGCCTTCCACTCTGTCATTTCAGCTTCCTGGCAATCCAGCTTTAAGTGATCGCACACAATCTGGTCCATTTTCTGCTGCTGAAGCGCAAGCGGGATGGAATAAAGAGTATCAGCATCTTCACATTCAATAACGGAATTTGTGTCTATATCACAGAATAGGGCAATTTTATCCTTCATGTCCTGTGAAATCGGCATTTCTGTACGAACTACAATGATATTTGGCTGAATGCCAAGACTGCGAAGCTCTTTAACACTATGCTGGGTCGGCTTTGTTTTCAGCTCTCCTGCAGCTTTAATATAAGGAACAAGCGTACAATGGATGTACATAACATTATCGCGGCCAATATCACTCTTGATCTGGCGGATAGCTTCAAGGAATGGCAGGGATTCGATATCTCCGACCGTTCCGCCGATTTCTGTGATTACAACGTCTGCATTTGTTTCATGTCCAGCACGGAAAACCCGGTCTTTGATTTCATTTGTAATGTGGGGGATAACCTGGACCGTTCCTCCTAAATAATCTCCTCTGCGCTCTTTTCTAAGAACCGTAGAGTAGATTTTACCTGTCGTTACATTGCTGTGCTTCCCAAGGTTGATATCGATAAACCTTTCATAATGGCCAAGATCCAAATCTGTTTCAGCGCCATCATCGGTTACGAATACCTCTCCATGCTGATAAGGGCTCATTGTCCCAGGGTCTACGTTAATGTATGGATCAAATTTCTGGATCGTAACATTCAGCCCTCTATTTTTTAATAATCTTCCTAATGAAGCTGCTGTAATTCCTTTTCCCAGGGAAGAAACTACTCCGCCTGTAACAAAAATATATTTTGTCATCATATATCCCCCTTCAAGTTTTTCCATGATTGCCTGTTCCAAAAAAAGACTGTTCTTAAGAAACCGATTATGAATTCTCAAATAGTTTTTCCATAAAAAGAGAATTCATTTCTAAAAAACAAAAAAATGATGTTTTTTGAATGTATCAGTCATTCATCCATCATTTGATTAGCCATGCTATTTCTGCTTATCTTATATTGAAAAACAAAAACGCTCCGCTTACAAAAGTAAGGGAGCGGTATAATTTATCAACGTGTCCTTTTTTAAGGAGCCCAAAAATGATTCTACAAATTTCGATGATAAAAGTCAAGCACTTCTTATTTTTCTTTTTCCTCATCATCCAAATCTTCTTCGTCTTCATCTTCTTCATCATCTTCGTCGATATCAAACTCTTCATCTTCAATAATGTCTTCGTCAATATCTTCTTCATCTTCATCATCATCTTCTAAAAGATCGTCATCTTCATCCTCATCGAGGCCATCATCCAGAAGATCATCTTCATCTTCGTCTAAATCATCAATATCTTCTTCAAAGTCCAGATCTTCATCCTCCAGCTCATCGAAGTCATCATCTGCAACAGCAGCTTTTTTGCCTTTTTTCTTCTTAGGCTTAGCTGTATGAACTACTTCCTCTTCAATCTGGTCGAATGGATACCAGGTTTTCAATCCCCAGCGGTAGTCTCCAAGTGATGTAAAGCGGCCATCCACATTCAAATCTGTATAAAACTGTGAAATTTTGCGTTCTTTCTCCGCTTTGCTCATTCCTTGAAGAGCAGTCAGCTCTGCCATAATATCTGAAAAAGATAATGGTTCATTTCTTTCAACAAGCAATTCATAGGTCATTTCTATTAAAGACATTTCTTTTATTTGCTCTTTTGTGAAATTTTTCAAACTCAAAACCAGCACGTCCTTTCTCTATTCCAACAGCCTATATGTTTTCTGCATAAAAAATAATATACAAGATATAATTTCTGCCATTCTTCGCCCATTTTCAAGGCATATTTATCATTATAAACAATATAATCGTGTTTATGCTAGTTCTATCTTAATCTTTCAGTGATTTTCCGCACCTTTAAATGGGGACAATACCCTTCATTCCATCCAAATTGTTTATGCTGAATCTTCATTCTTGCCTCATCGCCCGGTTTTTATAAGTAAGGCTCCGCACCTCTTGTAATTATTTTCGCTTCAGGCGCCTGCAAACAATGCAGGCAGATCAGCAATGGGCAAACAAACACATAGAACATTAATAGAGTCTAAAAAAAGCAATGGAAAGTCAATTTCCACTGCTTTTTCTATCGATATAGTTTACTTGGAATTACCTGATGATTTTAGCTGCAGATGTCCGTTTTCTGCTTCAATGCCGGACTCCGCACTTTTTTAGCCGGCACTTACATGGCTTTTTACATATTCCTTCTGTACTGGCCGCCAACCTCAT
This sequence comes from Bacillus sp. OV322, assembly GCF_900112495.1. GTDB lineage: Bacteria > Bacillota > Bacilli > Bacillales > DSM-1321 > Peribacillus. Next base: position 225,312 of record NZ_FOMA01000002.1, on the reverse strand, counting down.
AGAGGGCATGCGTGATTTGGCCAAGGCTTGCTGTTTTTACGCAATCCATCAATTCGGCAAAGATATTTTCACCCTGTACGGCAGCTGCTTTCAATCTTTTTATCGACTCTTCATACTGGCTGCTGTTTGCATTTTGGAAATTACGCAAATTGGTGATTTGCATTTCCTTTTCCTCCCGCGTCGCACGGGCAATTTCCATTGAGTTCATCGCTTCTTCAGAGGGAGGGTTTGGATTAAGATAGGTGTTCACCCCGATGATCGGAAGTTCCCCGGAATGCTTTTTCATTTCATAATGCATGGATTCATCCTGAATTTTCCCGCGCTGATATTGGGTTTCCATTGCCCCAAGAACTCCGCCTCTGTCATTGATCCGGTCAAATTCCTGAAGCACGGCCTCTTCCACCAGATCTGTCAGTTCTTCCATGATAAATGATCCCTGAAGCGGGTTTTCGTTCTTGGACAGGCCATGCTCTTTTGTAATGATCATCTGGATGGCCATCGCCCGCCGCACTGATTCCTCTGTAGGAGTTGTAATGGCTTCATCATAAGCATTTGTATGAAGTGAATTACAATTGTCCTGAAGGGCCATCAGAGCCTGGAGAGTGGTTCTGATATCGTTGAAATCAATCTCCTGAGCATGCAGGGAACGCCCAGAGGTCTGGATATGATATTTCAGCTTCTGGCTCCGCTCATTCGCTCCGTATTTATTCTTCATCACTGTAGCCCAGATTCTGCGCGCCACACGGCCGATTACACTGTATTCCGGATCAAGGCCGTTCGAAAAGAAGAATGATAGATTTGGAGCAAAGTCATCAATATTCATGCCTCTGCTTAAGTAATATTCCACATACGTAAATCCATTTGCCAGTGTAAAGGCCAATTGGGATATCGGGTTTGCGCCTGCTTCAGCAATATGATAGCCGGAAATAGAGACAGAATAATAATTCCGCACTTTCTGATTGATAAAGTATTCCTGGATATCTCCCATCATTCTCAGCGCAAATTCAGTAGAAAAGATACATGTGTTTTGCCCCTGATCTTCCTTCAGGATATCTGCCTGGACTGTCCCTCTGACTGTTTGAAGCGTGAAGGCCTTCACCTCTGCAAATTCCGTTTCCGTCAGCTTCCGTCCAAGCTCGGCCTCTTTCTTCTCCACCTGCTGCTCAATAGCTGTGTTCATATACATGGCCAGAATGATTGGTGCCGGGCCGTTGATGGTCATGGATACTGAAGTTGAAGGATGGCAAAGGTCAAATCCTGCATAGAGCTTTTTCATATCATCCAGTGTACAGATGCTGACGCCGCTTTCTCCAACCTTTCCGTAAATATCCGGCCTGTAATCCGGGTCCTCTCCGTAAAGCGTTACAGAATCAAATGCTGTGCTCAGCCGTTTTGCATTGTCATCCTTTGAAAGATAGTGGAACCGTTTGTTAGTCCGGTCCGGAGAGCCTTCGCCGGCAAACTGCCTCTTCGGATCCTCTCCCTCTCGTTTAAACGGAAATACACCCGCTGTATAAGGGAAATAGCCCGGTACATTTTCACGGTACACCCAGCTCAGAATTTCGCCATAATCTGCATAGCGCGGAAGAGAAACCTTTGGTATAAGGAGGCCTGAAAGGCTTTTTGTTTTTAGCTCTGTGACAATCTCCTTGTCACGAATCTTTGTAACTAGGCGGTCACCGGAATACTTTTCTTTAAACGATGGCCATTCCTTCAGGATTCTCCTTGATTCTGCACTCAGTCCGGAAGCCGTCTCTTCTTTTAGTGATTCCAGAGATTGAATGATACTTTCACTGTTTCCCTGCTCTCTAACCGCAGCAATGGCACCCTCCAGCTGAAAGATCCGTCTCGCCACTTGTGACTGCTGCTGTGACTGCTTATGATAGTTCCTTATCGCTTCAGCAATTTCACGCAGATAATATCTTCGGTCATTTGGAATAATCATGTTCTGCTTTTGAACATCAGCATCCTTGGAGAAAGATGTGCTCCAATTTGTTCCCGTTTTTTCATTTACCTTTTCCACCAATGCAGCAAATAGTGCGTTGGTGCCCGCATCATTAAACTGCGAAGCAATGGTCCCATAAACAGGCATCCGGCCAGGATCTTCATCAAAAAGTACATGGCTTCTCTGGTATTGCTTTTGAACCTGGCTTTTCGCATCTTCAGATCCTTTGCGCTCATACTTATTAATGACAATCAAATCGGCATAATCAATCATGTCGATTTTTTCAAGCTGTGAAGGAGCCCCAAACTCACTTGTCATCACATACAATGAAACATCGCAGATATCAGCTATTTCCGCGTCACCCTGGCCGATACCGCTCGTCTCTACGATAACAAGATCATAGCCTGCAGCTTTTACTACTGAAATGGCATCCCTGATGGCAAGGGAAAGCTCGCTTTTGGAATGGCGTGTTGCAAGACTTCTCATATAAACCCGGTTTGAGAAAATAGCATTCATGCGGATGCGGTCGCCAAGTAGTGCTCCGCCGGTTTTTTGCTTGGTTGGATCAATGGAGAGGATGGCTACGGTTTTCTCGGGAATCTCATTAATGAACCTGCGGATCAGTTCATCCGTTAATGAACTTTTTCCGGCACCGCCTGTTCCTGTAATACCGATAACAGGAACTTGATTAGCTGCATTCTTAATTTGCTCAAGAAGACCTTCAGCAGCAGCTGCTGTTTCATCAGCGGCATCCAGCCGGTTTTCAGCTAGTGTTATAAATCTGGCTACAGCACCTGTATTGCCTGATTTAAGTTCCTCGAGCTGTCCGGAAATAGAGGTATTGACTGTCGGGAAGTCACATTCCTCAAGCATTTTATTAATCATGCCCTGAAGCCCGTTTGTCCTTCCATCCTCTGGAGAAAAAATACGGGCAATCCCATATTCATGAAGTTCCTGGATTTCACGTGGAATGATAACGCCTCCGCCTCCTCCGTAGATGCGGATGTGCGAGGCGCCCCGCTCTTTTAGAAGGTCATACATATATTTAAAATACTCAACATGCCCGCCTTGGTAGGAAGACATGGCAATGCCCTGCACATCTTCCTGGATAGCGGCGCTGACAACCTCTTCAACAGAACGGTTATGTCCAAGATGGATGACCTCCGCCCCGCTTGATTGAAGGATTCTTCTCATAATGTTAATTGAAGCATCATGACCATCAAATAAACTCGAGGCCGTGACAAAACGAATATGATTTTTTGGTTTATAAGCTTCCACTGTGCTCATTTTGCCCCTCCTTAGGGTAAAATTCCGAATCTGCATTTTTTAAAAATAAACCCTTGATCATCATTTCAGTCTGAAGTTCAATGTACTCCTCTAGCGAAAACAGTTTATGGAGAGCCCATCTCCGGAAACTCCACATTTGTCCCTGCACAAATATGTTGTGGGAAACGATTTTTATTTGCTGTTCTGATAATTGAAGCTCGCCATTTTCCACACATCGGGTAATGACCTTCTCAAACATCCCCACCATCTCAAGCTCCTTATTCAGAACATATGGCAGCGCATCCCTTGTTAAGGATTTAACCTCCTGATACATCACAAGCACTTCATCCTGCATATCATCCATCACTTGAAAAAAGTAAGAAATTGTCCGCTTCAGGCTTTCAATGGTGCCGCTATTATATTCCAATTCCTTCTGCAGCCTTTCTTTGACCTCGTCATAGATGAAATCGCATACAAGATACAGCACATCTTCCTTTGTACGTATGTACTCATAAAGAGTACCGATACTAAAACCGGATGCTTTTGCAATTTCGCGCGTTGTGGTCCTGTGAAATCCTTTTTCCTTAAACAGTGTTACGGCGCCCTTGATCATTTGATTTCGTCTCATACTGACGAGGCGCTCATCTTTGACAGAGGCATGAACTTCTCTCTTTTTCATACAGCACCACCTTCAGCCTTGATAGATGCCTCTTTCTCTAAAAACGGCCTAAAATGAATCTCCAAGGCGTTAAACATGCGGCATTAGCTAAACAGTGAAACTTCCGCTGGCAGAAGTTTCACTTAAAATAGATGTTATTTTGTGATCATTCTTGAGATAACAAGCTTTTGGATTTCTTGAGTGCCTTCATAGATTTGTGTGATTTTTGCATCTCTCATATAGCGTTCTACCGGATAGTCTTTCGTATAGCCATAGCCTCCGAACACCTGGACCGCTTCCGTAGTAACCTTCATGGCCGCATCACCTGCGAATAATTTAGACATAGCCGATTCCTTTCCGTAAGGAAGCCCTTCAGATTCAAGCCATGCTGCCTGATAGGTCAATAGCCTTGAAGCTTCAACGCTCGTGGCCATTTCTGCAAGCTTAAAGCCAATCCCCTGCTGTGCTGCAATCGGCTTGCCGAATTGCTCGCGTTCCTTTGCATAATCTATGGCCGCATCTAATGCACCTTGAGCTATTCCAACCGCTTGGGCCGCAATTCCGTTTCTTCCGCCGTCAAGAGTCATCATCGCAATTTTAAAGCCTTCACCCTCTTTTCCAAGAAGGTTTTCCTTCGGCACTCTGCAATCTTCAAAAATAATCTCAGTTGTCGGTGATGAACGGATGCCGAGTTTCTTTTCTTTTTTGCCGACACTGAATCCTGCAAAATCTTTTTCCACGATAAACGCACTCGTGCCTTTTTGTTTGGATTCCGGGTCAGTAAGGGCAAACACCACATAGGTATCGGCAATGCCGCCATTTGTGATAAAAATTTTCGATCCATTTAGGACATAATGATCTCCATCCAGCCTGGCAGTCGTTCTCATGCCGCCTGCATCCGAGCCTGAGCCCGGTTCTGTCAGTCCGTAAGCACCGATTTTTTCTCCCTGTGCCATAGGACGGAGATATTTTTGTTTTTGTTCTTCAGAACCGAATTTATAGATGGGCCATCCAGCAAGCGACGTGTGTGCTGATAGAGTCACTCCTGTAGAGGCACATACACGTGAAAGCTCTTCAACTGCAATGCAATAGGCAAGAAAGTCACTGCCTATGCCGCCGTATTCCTCCGGCCATGGAATGCCTGTCAATCCCAGTTCAGCCATTTTATCGAAAATTTCACGATCGAATCTTTCTTCTTCATCACGTTCCGCCGCTGTCGGGGCCACTTCATTCCTTGCAAAATCACGTACCATTTTACGAATCATTTCATGTTCTTCTGTTAGTTTGAATTGCATCTAAAAGTCCCCCATTATCATAATTTTAGCTTTAGTCACCGTTCTACAGATGCTTACTGATCACAATTCGCTGTATTTCACTGGTGCCTTCATAGATTTCTGTGATTTTAGCGTCCCGGAAGTACCTTTCAACCGGATAATCCTTTGTATAGCCGTAACCTCCATACACCTGAACAGCTTCGCTTGTAACCTCCACTGCTGTTCTTGAGGCAAAAAGCTTTGCCATGGAGGCTTCTTTTCCGCAAGGCAAACCTTGGGATCTTAAATATGCCGCATGATAAACAAGCAGCCTTGCCGCTTCAACACTTGTGGCCATTTCTGCAAGCTTAAAGCCCACTCCCTGAAGATAGGATATTGGTTTTCCGAACTGCACACGCTCTTTCGCATACTGAACTGCATATTCGTATGCCCCCTCGGCAATGCCGAGTGCCTGGGTGGCAATGCCTATTCTTCCTGCATTCAGATTGGCCATGGCAATCTTATAGCCGTCGCCTTCATCTCCAAGCATATTCCCTGCAGGCACTCTCATATCTTCAAATGTAAGCTGGACAGTCCTTGAGCCAAGCAGGCCCATTTTATGTTCATCTTTTCCGATGATTAGCCCTGGTGTGTCTTTTTCTACAATGAACGCTGAAATTCCCCTGCTTTTATCTGAAGGGCTTGTTGAGGCAAAAACAATGTAAATGTCAGCTTCCCCGCCATTTGTAATAAATGCCTTGGAGCCGTTAAGCCTGTAATGGCCGTCTTCTTTTAATGCCCTCGTCTTCAGGTTGGCTGCATCAGATCCGGCACTTGGCTCAGTCAAAGCAAACGCGCCAAGATATTCCCCTGAAGCAAGCTTTGGAACGAACCTTTTCTTTTGCTCGTCTGTGCCAAAATAAAGAATCGGGTACGTTCCTACAGAGGTATGGACAGAAAGAATAACACCGACTGTAGGGCTTACCTTCGAGATTTCATGAATCGCAATAATATACGACATATAATCCATTCCAGCTCCGCCATACTCTTCTGGAATTGGAATCCCCATCAGGCCTAACTCACCCATTCTTTTAACGATTGATCTTGGAAACACACCCGCTTCCATTTCCTCTATAAACGGCTCGATTTCCTTCTTAGCAAAATCCCGCACCATTTTCCGCATCATGTTTTGTTCTTCATTTAATTGAAAGTTCATACTTGCCTCCCTCAGATGCAAACTCTATGCCTGTTCGTTATAGTTATAGAAACCGCGGCCAGTTTTTTTGCCAAGCCATCCAGCTTTTACGTATTTCCTCAGCAGCGGGCAAGGACGGTATTTGTCATCCCCAAACCCTTCATGCAAAGTCTCCATGATATATAAACAGGTATCCAATCCGATAAAGTCAGCTAGTGTAAGCGGTCCCATCGGATGGTTCATTCCAAGCTTCATCACATCATCGATCGCCTCTTTTGATGCGACGCCTTCATATAAGGTGTAAACCGCTTCATTGATCATCGGCATTAAGATCCTGTTGGAAACAAACCCCGGAAAGTCATTTACTTCAACAGGAACCTTTTTTAGCGATAGAGCTGTTTCATGAATAAGCGTGTAGACATCATCTGCAGTAGCCAGGCCGCGAATGATTTCCACGAGCTTCATAACAGGAACAGGATTCATGAAATGCATGCCGATTACCTTCTCCGGCCTTGTTGTGGCAGCAGCAATTTCAGTAATTGGAAGGGAAGATGTATTAGTAGCTAAAATCGCATGCTCTGGAGCAATTTTGTCCAGTTCTGAGAAAAGCTTTGTCTTGATGTCCATGTTCTCAATGGCTGCCTCTATGACGAGATCAGCATGCTGCGCATTTTGCAGATCTGAGGACAGTTCAAGATGGGATAGCGCCTTATCTCGATCTTCCTCTGTCATTTTTCCTTTTGAGGTTTGGCGAGTCAGGTTTTTTTCGATAACTGATAAGCCTTTTTCTGCAAACTCAGGCTTCAGGTCATGCAGAATCACTTGATAGCCGCTCATGGCAAAGACCTGGGCAATTCCCGATCCCATTTGCCCTGCCCCTATCACCATAACTTTATTAATATTCATAGATATGCCTCCTTAAAAACGAGTGGATTTACATCATGCAGCTTTATAGTCGTTCAATTATGCTTACAATCAGCCTTTCGGGACCTCAATCATAATGGCATCTCCCTGCCCGCCTCCGCTGCAGATTGCCGCTATTCCAATTCCGCCGCCCCGGCGCTTTAATTCATGCATCAAGGTAATGATAATTCTTGCTCCGCTTGCTCCGATTGGATGCCCAAGCGCAACTGCCCCGCCATTCACATTGACTTTTTCAGGATCTGTGCTGGCCAGCTTTCCGCTTGCAAGAGCAACTGCGGCAAATGCTTCATTTATTTCAAAAAGGTCAATTTCCTCTAATTTCTTCCCTGTTTTTTCTAAAATGGCGTTAATCACCAGCCCTGGAGTTTTCGGAAAATCCTTCGCTTCAACAGCTACCTCGGCATGGCCGATAATATATGCCTTTGGCTTTTTCCCTTCTTTTTGGGCACGTTCCTCACTCATCAATACAAGCGCCCCGGCACCGTCATTCACTCCCGGAGCATTTCCGGCTGTTATGCTGCCTTCGTTATTAAATGCTGGCCCAAGCTTCGCAAGCTTTTCAACAGAAGTGTCTCTGCGGGGTGCTTCATCATGCTCGACGATAACCGGCTCTCCCTTTCGGACAGGAACTGTTACAGGGACAATTTCCTCTGCAAAGATTCCTACCTCTATTGCAGAAATGGCCCTTTGATGGCTTCTATATGACCAATCATCCTGTTCCTCTCTTGTCAGTCCAAGTTCTTCCGCCGTGCTGTTTCCATAGGTTCCCATGTGGACACCCGTAAAGCTGCAGCTTAGGCCGTCATGGATCATCAAATCCTTCAAAGGAGCATCTCCCATACGAAGCCCCCATCTGGCTTTCGGAAGGAAATACGGCGCATTACTCATAGATTCCATGCCGCCTGCAACAATAATCTCTTCATCTCCAAGACGGATAATCTGATCCGCAAGCGTCACGCTTCTTAGCCCAGATGCACACACCTTATTGATCGTTTCTGTTTTAACTTCCCAAGGAATGCCTGCATGCTTAGCTGCCTGCCTGGAAGGAATTTGCCCCTGTCCTGCCTGAAGAACATTCCCCATGATTACTTCATCTACCTGGCTGCCTGAAATACCGGCACGCTCCAATGCCTCTTTAATGGCAAATCCTCCAAGCTCTGATGCTGTAAAACTGCTTAATCCTCCGCCAAATTTTCCAAATGGTGTTCTCACTCCGCTGACAATAACTGTTTTAGCCATAATGGGTTCCTCCTCTAATTTCAATCCATTTTTTCTCTCATCCAGCCGAAAATTCTAAGATTAGCCGATTAGCAAGCGTTGACTGAACGCTCGCTCGAAATCCAGCCAAAAAAACTCATCAAATGTAAGCGCTTTACTACAGTTTACACAATATAAAGAAAAATTTAAATAATAAAGTATAAAAAGCATAAGCGCCTTGGTAGCCTCGACCAGCATAAGACGCCTCAGAATAGAAGGTGCTCTTTGCCTTCAATTCTGAGGTGACTTATGACCTCGAGAGGCTAGGCGCAGGAGCTGGATTAAATAAAAAGCCTGCTTCCAAAATAAAAATATTATTTTTAGAAACAGGCCTTCATTTTGTATTAAAATCTATCGTTTTGTGACTGTCTTAATTTATGAAGCCATGCTTTTTCCTTCGCCGATTACGGATTTCTCCAATAACTCTGCGACATCATACGTTTTTACGTCTTCTTCTACTTCCTTCGCTTTTGTACCATCTGTTATCATTGTCAGGCAGTAAGGGCAGCCGGAGCTGATGACTGATGGGTTCACTTGGAGTGCCTGCTCAGTTCGGGCTACATTGATACGGTTTCCGGTTTCCTCTTCCATCCACATCAATCCGCCGCCCGCTCCGCAGCACATTCCCTTTTCACGGTTTCGTTCCATTTCGACAAGCTTAACACCTGGAATGGATTTCAAGATATCCCTAGGGGCATCATAAACCTCATTGTATCGGCCAAGGTAACACGAATCATGGAACGTGATGGTTTCATTTACCGCGTGCTTTGGAGTAAGAAGACCATCGTTGACAAGCTGTGCCAAAAGCTCGGTATGGTGATATACTTCAGCCTCAAGCCCAAAGTCAGGATATTCATTTTTAAATATATTATAAGCATGAGGATCAATGGTTACGATCTTCTTCACTTCATTCTTCTGGAACTCCTCGATGTTTTTGGCAGCAAGCTCCTGGAAGATGAATTCATTGCCCAGACGGCGAGGTGTATCTCCAGAGTTTTTCTCCTTGTTGCCGAGAATGGCAAACTTCACACCCGCCTCATTGAGCAATCTTGCAAAAGACAAGGCAATCTTTTGGCTGCGGTTGTCGTAAGATCCCATGGAACCAACCCAGAACAGATACTCAAATTCCTCATCAGCCTTTTTCATTTCTTTGACTGTCGGAATATGGACATCGTCCCTTATTTCTCTCCAGTCTTCTTTTTCCTTGCGGTTCAATCCCCATGGGTTGCCTTGGCGCTCAATATTCTGCATGGCTCGCTGTGCATCGGGGTTCATTTTTCCTTCCGTAAGCACCAGATAGCGGCGCATATCGATGATTTTATCAACATGCTCGTTCATGACCGGACACTGATCTTCGCAATTCCGGCAGGTCGTGCATGCCCAAAGCTCTTCTTCGGTAATGACTTCTCCTATCAGGCTCGGGTTATAAATCTCTGTCGCAGCAGCTGACTCCTGGACACCTTCCTGGGCTCCGGCAAGAGCCAGCTGATTTCCCTTTGTATGTCCGAATACAAAGGACGGAACCCATGGCTGCTTAGCTGTAACCACTGCTCCTGTGTTTGTTAGATGGTCACGCATTTTAATAATGATATCCATCGGCGATAGCATTTTGCCTGTGCCGGTTGCCGGACACATATTTGTACAGCGTCCGCATTCCACACAAGCATAAAGATCAATTAATTGGTATTGAGTAAAGTCTTCAATTCTTCCGGCACCAAATGACTCCTGTGACTCATCTTCAAAATCTACCGCCTTTAACTTGCCCGGGTTATCCATGCGATTGAGATAAACATTCGCCGGTCCGGCAATTAAATGCGCGTGCTTGGACTGAGGAACATAAACCAGGAAGGATAATAAAAAGATTAAGTGCATCCACCAGGCTATATAGAAAACGGTAATAGCAGCTGAATGCCCCATCCATCTGGTTAAAGATGCAATGCCTGAGGCAACAGGTTCAGACCAGGAAGCAGCTTCATTGTGCCAGATTAGGCCCATTCCATTCCCGAGCAGGACAGATACCATAAGCCCGCCGATGAAAATCAATACTAAACCTGCCTTAAAACCTCTTTTCAAGCGGACTAACTTTTCAATATATCTGCGGTAAAAAGCCCATACTACTGCAACAAGAATGACAAGCGTTACAATTTCCTGAAAAAACGTAAAAGCTGGATATACTGGCCCAAACGGCAAATGCGAGCCTGGGGAAATTCCCTTGATAATGAAATCAATCGCACCAAACTGAACCAAAATGAATCCATAGAAAAACATCACATGAATCGCTCCGCTTTTCTTATCCTTCAAAAGCTTCTTTTGGCCAAATACATACACCCAAATTTTCTCCAGTCTTTCTTTGACACGGTTATCGAATTCCACTTTTTTCCCTAGCTTAATATAAGCAATTCTCGTTTTGATCAAGTAAACAAACAGGCTGATTGCGTAAGCGGTTACAAGAATGAATGCGATTAAGTTAATCCAAAGCAATGTATTCAATGTTTGCGCCCTCCTTTGTTGATGCTGGCACTCCTGCCGCCACAATAGTTGAAACAGTAAAATTTTTCTGATATTTGTTACTTCCATTATATAATGAATGAGCATTCAGTCAACGAATTCTTTTCATTTTTACATACTTTTTTTCAAAAAATTATCATGACTGATCACATTCACCCTGCCAAACCTCTTCTGCGTTATTTAACGGGGATTAGACATCATGCCACAGAGCAAACTAACCTCATAATATTCGAGGATTTAAGGAGATGTTTACATGAAAAAACTTGGAAAGGCCCTGCTTTTGCTGATAGGAGTCCTCAGCTGGCTGGCAGCAGATTTTAATTTGGGCAGAAAAAAGCATGCGGCATGCGGCAAAACCGCGGAAAAATTCCCTTTCCGCCACAGCAGTTTTTCCATCTATTCTAATGGCCCATCTTTTTTCGGCGATTTCTTTGAAGATATCAGGCATGCCCAGAAAAGCATTCATATTCAATTTTTCACGGTCAAAAAGGATGCATTCAGCATGGATTTCCTCCAGCTGCTTATGGAAAAAGCGGAAACCGGCATCGAGGTCCGTCTATTGCTGGACCGTATTGGAAGCAAGGATATCAGTCCGCTGCTTATCCGTGAGTTGAGGAGAATGGGGGTCTATGTTTATTTCGCAGCAGTTCCGCAATTTCCTTTCATTTTTTATTCATCACAGACCCGCAACCACAGGAAAATAACTATTATTGACGGAAAAATCGGCTACCTTGGGGGATTTAACATCGGCAAGGAGTACATGAATGGCAATCCCAAATTATCTCCATGGCGTGATTATCATATAAAGATTACTGGGCAGGGCGTGCAGGATCTGCAGACTCAATTTCTGAAGGACTGGAATATTTCCTCCAAAGAGGACTTAACAAACCGCGAAGCATACTTTCCAATGCTTGGCAAAGGAGAGAGTCCGCAGCAGTTTGTTTCAACCAATGGAGCTGGGCTTGAAGATCTGATGCTGGAAATTTTAAACTCTGCAAAAAAGCATATAATAATCGGCACTCCCTACTTTATACCGAGCAAAAGAGTATTAAAAGGTTTAAGGGAAGTCCTTGCAAGGGGTATAAAGATAACAATCATTGTGCCTAAAAATGCGGATCACCTTTTTGTAAAAGAAGGGGCATACCCCTATTTTAGGGTGCTGCTAAGGGAAGGAGCACACATTTTTCAATATCAGAGAGGGTTTTACCATCCAAAAATCCTGTTAGCTGATGATACAATCTGTGATATCGGCACCGCTAATTTTGATAAAAGGAGCCTATTTCTCAATCAGGAAATAAACTGCCTTATTTACGATAAGACATTCATTTCAATTGTCCGAAAGCTGCTTGAAGAAGATATACAGCAGTCACGGCCATTGACTGAAGATATGCTCGCGAATATGGGGATTTTTATTAAAATTAAGGAACGGATTGCGGCAATGCTCTCCCCATTCCTGTGACAGCTGCTGACTGTAAGGAGGACAACATGAAGATAAGATTTGGCTACGTTGCAAACGCAACATTGCTATGGGATGCTTCACCGGCAAAATCCCTTACCTTTAAACGATTCAGCGAGCTCGGAAAAGATGAAAGAATAAATAAACTGCATGAAGTGACGCTGCAGAACATTGAGAATACACGAAGAATCCTTCTCTATAATGCTGCACATCAAATTGAAGTGTATCGCCTTTCCAGTTCGATTGTACCGCTTGCCACACATCCCGAGGTACAATGGGATTTTGTGGCACCTTTTAAAAAAGAATGGGAAGAGCTTGGAAGCCTCATCAAACAGTATGGCATGCGTGTCAGCTTCCACCCTAACCAATTTACCCTGTTTACAAGTTCAAACCCTGTCATAACGGCTAATGCTGTAAAGGATATGGTATTTCATTATGAGATGCTTAATGCCATGGGTGTGGAGAAAGAATCTGTCATTAATATCCATGTTGGCGGTGCCTACGGTGACAAAGCAAAGGCAACAGCACGCTTTTATGAAAATATTGCAGCACTGCCCCTTCATGTCAAACAGCAGATGACTCTGGAAAACGACGATAAAACATATACTGCGGATGAAACATTGAAGGTCTGCCAAAATGAAAACATCCGAATGGTTTTTGATTATCATCACTATATGGCTAATCAGGGTGAGAAACCTTTTGGGGACCTGCTTCCAGATATTTTTGCAACCTGGGAGCATACTGGCCTTATACCTAAAATACATGTTTCATCACCTAAAAACGAAAAGGAATTCCGCTCCCATTCCGACTTTGTCGATTTGGAGTTTCTTATGCCTCTAATCAAGGCACTGAGGACACTAAACCAGGATGTTGATTTCATGATTGAAGCGAAAAAAAAGGACCAGGCCATGCTGAAGCTTGTTGACGACATATCCAAAATCAGAGGTGTAAAAAGAATCTCGGGCGGATCTGCTGAGTGGAAGTAACACCCGGGGCATAATCAAAAAGGCAGCCATACTCTTCTAGAGCCTTGGCTGCCTTTAATTATGACTTTACATTTTTTCCGGTGCAGAAACTCCGATTAGAGCAAGCGCGTTTTTAAGTGTAATCTGTACAGATTTTACCAATGAAAGACGTGCTTTGCTTCTATCCATGTTTTCGGGATCAAGCACTTTGTCTGCATTGTAGAAGCTGTGGAATACAGAAGCCAGATCAAAGATATAATTCGTCATTCGATGCGGCATGCGTTTTTCTGCAGCTTCTGCAATAGCCTGCGGGAATTCTCCAAGTTTTTTCAGAAGCTCTACTTCTTTTTCAGATGAAAGAAGCGAGAAGTCTGCTGTTTCATCAAATTGGATGCTCTGCTCCTCACCTTGGCGCAGGATGCTGGAAATACGGGCATGTGCGTACTGGGCATAATAAACCGGATTGTCATTTGACTGGGAAACAGCAAGATCCAAATCAAAATCCATATGTGTATCGGCGCTTCTCATTGCAAAGAAATAACGGACAGAATCCAATCCTACTTCTTCAATCAAATCGCGCATTGTCACTGCTTTTCCAGTCCGTTTGCTCATTTTCATTTTCTCGCCGTTTTTATATAAGTGGACAAGCTGAATGATTTCGACCTCAAGCTGGTCACGGCTGTAGCCAAGGGCTTCAATTGCCGCCTTCATGCGGGGAATATAGCCGTGGTGGTCGGCACCCCAGATGTTAATAAGCTTATCGAATCCGCGTTCCAATTTATTGCGGTGATAGGCAATATCCGGAGTCAGGTAGGTATATGAGCCATCCTGCTTGATTAAAACCCGGTCTTTGTCATCGCCTAATTCTGTAGAACGGAACCAGGTTGCGCCGTCCTGTTCATAGATATGGCCTCTTTCCTTAAGTTCAGCAAGGGCTTCATCAATTTTGCCGTCTTGATAAAGAGATGTTTCTGAATACCAGACATCAAAAGGAACACGGAAGTTTTCAAGATCCGTCTTAAGTTTGCCCATTTCATATTTAAGCCCATATTCTCTGAAAAAAGCAAAACGGCTTTTTTCATCTTCATGAACATATTTATCGCCAAATTCTTCTGCAAGTTTTTTGCCGATATTAATAATATCTGCACCATGATATCCGTCCTCAGGCATTTCTTTATCCATGCCTAGCGCCTGGAAATAGCGGGCCTCTACAGAATAGGCAAGGTTATTGATCTGATTGCCTGCATCATTGATATAATATTCGCGGGAAACATCGTAACCTGCTTTGTCCAGCACATTGCAAAGAGAATCGCCTACCGCTGCTCCGCGGGCATGGCCAAGGTGAAGATCTCCTGTCGGATTAGCTGAAACAAACTCAACCTGGATTTTTTCCCCTTTTCCAAAATCACTTTCCCCATAAGTATCGCCAGCCTGTAAGATAACAGGAATCAGCTCAGTCAGGTACTGATTATTCATATAAAAATTGATAAATCCCGGTCCTGCAATTTCAATTTTTTCAATGGAGGCTTTTGAATGGTCAAAGTTTTCAATAATCGCTTCAGCAATTGCACGAGGTGCTTTCTTGGCCACACGGGCCAGCTGCATTGCCATATTTGTGGAATAATCTCCATGAGTTTTATCTTTCGGAAGCTCCAGAATGACACCTGGAATTTGTTCCTCCGCCGCCAAGCCAGCCTTGATGGCGGCATTTTTAATTTCCTGCTTTAATTTACTCTGAACCTGTTCAACTATGTTCATTTCATGCTTCCTCCCTGAATGCAATCGTCATTTCATAATATCCTTTTTCACTGCCCTGCATGGTTAATTCATAATTAAGGACCAGCTTGCCTTCCTTTTCATCTTCATTCCAATGGTATTCAATGGAATTTGTATGAGTGATCATCCCCAATGTTCCATATACACTTTCATAATGGCCATGTGCAGTTTCTTCCGGCACAAATGACTGCCTCATCTTGACAGCGCCATTTCTCAGCAGCAGTGCTTCGTGCCCTTTGTATTTAATGGTGGTCTGCGTTTTTCCGTACTCATTTTCTTCACCATATTGAAGGTAAAGAGATCCCGCTTTGAAAAACATATCTCCAAAGGTGATTAATTCATACGATTCCGTTCCAGATCCATTTCTGATTTTTGTTTGCAATGTAACCTTTATATTCTTTTTTCCGCTATCCTGAAGAGTCAATTTTACACTTCCTCACTACACTTATAACCCTATAAGTATAAATATTCTTTGGGCAAGTTTCAACACCTGAAAAATAAGCAGGCTGCAAGCCTTTAAAAAGGAGGAAAAATAGCTATATCAAAAACGTGTATCAGAGAATTATTCTTAACACAATCGCACCTCTATAAACGTTTCTACTAACTAATAAAAATCCCCTCTGAAATATGGATTATTTTTACAAAAAATGCTTTCGTAATCTTTGCTGCTATGGAACAAGGCGGCTGATTTCCGCTCCAGGATGCTCGCTTTCCGCGGGGCGGGCGGTGAGCCTCCTCGGCTGCGCCTGCGGGGTCTCACCTTCCCGCTAATCCCGCAGGAGTCTCGCACCTTTCGCTCCAATCAACCTGAGTTAACAACGGGATCGCCTCACAGAACACATTAAAAAACAACAATCTTTATGAAAAGAGCCTTAAAAAAATCAGGCTAGGATGTTTCATCTTCCATTTTAATCGATTCTATCTGGGCTTTATTCGAGCCAATTCATGCCCAATTCAAGCGAAATGCAAAACGGCTAGTTAAAAGTAAAAGCGGTCCCAGCTCTACGCTGAAACCGCTATTCATTCTATTTTATCGTTTTTGCACCCAGCCCAGAATCATTTCACGAATCAGTTTGCTTGCTGTATTCGCTGTTTGTTCGGATGGATCATAAATAGGAGCTACTTCGACCAGATCACAGCCCACTACTTTTACCTCAGACCGGGCAATTTCATGGATAGATGCTAAAAGCTCTTTTGATGTGATTCCGCCTGCATCCACTGTGCCTGTGCCAGGAGCATGGGCAGGATCCAGTACATCAATATCAATTGTGACATATACAGGACGTCCAGCAAGTTTAGGAAGCACTTCTTTCAATGGCTCCAAAACTTCAAATTTAGAGATCTGCATGCCATTTTCCTTGGCCCACTGGAACTCTTCCTTCATGCCGGAGCGGATTCCGAAAGAATATACGTTTTTCGGGCCGATATGCTCAGCAATTTTACGGATTGGCGTAGAATGTGAAAGCGGCTCGCCTTCATACTCTTCACGAAGATCAGTATGGGCATCCATATGGATAATGGCTAGATCCGGATACTTCTTGTACATAGCCTTCATAACAGGCCAGGCAACCAAATGCTCCCCGCCCATGCCTAGCGGAAATTTACCTGCCTCTAATACGCTGTCTACAAACTCTTCAATCATATCTATGCTTCGCTGCGGATTACCGAACGGAAGCGGAATATCGCCTGCATCAAAATACTTTACTTCCTCAAGCTCACGGTCCAAATATGGACTGTATTCTTCAAGGCCGATAGAAACCTCCCTGATTCTTGTCGGTCCAAACCTTGAGCCTGGACGGTAGCTGACTGTCCAATCCATAGGCATTCCATAAATGACAGCTTCCGCTTCATCAAAATTAGAATGGCTTTTAATAAATACATTGCCTGAGTATGCTTCATCAAAACGCATCATTTTTCCTCCTTCATTTCAAAATGAAAGGGAGAGTATGCTCTCCCTTTCATCACAGTTTTCTTTATTTAAATCCAGCTTCTGCGCCTAGCCCTTCGAGGTCATAAGTCAATCAAGATTGAAGGCAAAGAGCGCCTTCCTATTCTTGCGCGCCTTATGCTATTCAGGGCTAAACAGGCGCCTGCGCTTTTTATTTAATTAAGTCTTGTACAAATTTCGGTAAAACGAATGCAGCTTTGTGAAGTTCTTTTGTGTAGTATTTTGTTTCGATTTCATGGAAACGCTCTTCGCTTACTTGAAGCGGGTCATGTTTTTTAGAGCCGATTGTGAATGTCCACATGCCGCTTGGGTAAGTCGGGATATTCGCTGTGTAAAGGCTTGTGATCGGGAAGATTTCCTTTACGTCTCTTTGTACGTCTCTGATCAGGTCCGCTTTGAACCAAGGGTTGTCGGTCTGGGCAACAAAAATTCCATCTTCCTTCAATGCTTTTGAAATTCCTGCATAGAAGCCTTTTGAGAATAAGTTGACAGCAGGGCCTACTGGCTCAGTGGAGTCAACCATGATGACATCATATTCGTTCTCGCTTTGGGCAATATGCATGAATCCATCATCCACTTGGACGTCCACTCTTGGATCGTCAAGCATTCCTGCAATTTCCGGAAGGTACTTTTTAGAGTACTCAATTACTTTTCCGTCAATATCCACAAGTGTTGCTTTCTTCACGCTTGGGTGCTTTAGGACTTCACGGATTACACCGCCGTCTCCTCCGCCCACTACTAATACGTTTTCAGGATTAGGATGCGTAAACAATGGCACATGGGCCACCATCTCATGGTATACAAATTCATCGCGTGTTGATGTCATGACCATGTCATCAAGAAGAAGCATATTGCCCCACTCTTCAGTTTCAACCATATCCAGTTTTTGGAATTCTGTTTGTTCCGTATGTAAAGTGCGGTTAATTTTCATTGTAATTCCAAAATTCTCTGTTTGTTTCTCTGTAAACCAAATGCTCATTATTCCGCTTCCTTTCTTGAATCCGTTTTTATTTTATCCCGCATTAACGGGCAATTGTTCATCATGAAGGATGAAAGAAAATCCCCTGATGGAAGTTTCACTATATTTTACACGAACATTATTAATATTCCCTAACAATACTATAACAATGACTTTAATTCTGTCCGGTAATTCGACACGATTTTCATCATGATTAGCTAGAAAAAGTATAGACGAATTCAGCAAAATTGCAAGATTTTTTTTGTCTGCAGCTTCCTTATGTTTAAAAAAGGAAGTTTTTTTTCATACTTACTAATAAGTTCCTTTCTTAAATGGCATGACGTCAATTCAGCATGCTTTGCAAGAAAGGAGATTGATGTTTTTAGGCTCTGTTAAAGTCCATGCTGATTTTAACCCCAGATGAATGCGGCAGAACCGGTCGGGGCCTGCAGTGAACACGATATTATCATAGCCAAAAAAAGAGGTGGAAACAGTGGAGCTAATTACTGAGCGTTTCAAGAGATCTTCCAAATACATACGCGCGTTCATCATCATGACAGCACTCTCTGCTCTGTTGCTGTTTTTAATGTTTCTTGCTCTTTTCATGTATGCAAAAGTTCTGGGGCCGCCTCCAGTCGCGGTGCCGCAGTCTACCTTGTATTATAGCGAAAGCGGCAAGGTGATCGGCGAAACCAGCCATGGGCAAAAACGGTACTGGGTCCCGATTCAAGAGATATCGCCGGATTTGATTAACGCTACAGTAGCTGTTGAAGACCGGCAGTTTTATACACATCGGGGATTTGATTTAAAAAGGATTGCGGGCGCTGTTTTGGCGGATATGCGCTCCATGTCCAAGGTGCAGGGTGCAAGCACCATCACCCAGCAGTATGCCCGGAACCTTTACCTTGGGCATGATAAAACCTGGAAAAGAAAGTTAAGTGAAGCCTTTTACACGATCCGCCTTGAAATGAATTACTCGAAGAGAGATATTCTTGAAGGCTATTTAAATACCATTTACTATGGGCACGGAGCATACGGAGCCCAGGCAGCGAGCCTTTATTATTATGGCAAAAATGCAAAAGACCTGACACTTGCCGAATCCAGCATGCTTGCTGGTGTTCCAAAGGGGCCTTCACGATACTCGCCACTGGCCAACTTGGAAAAAGCAAAGCTGCGCCAGCAAGTGGTTTTGTCCTCCATGGTTCAAAAGAAATATATCAGCACAAAACAAAAGCTTGCAGCAAGCCGCGCCCCCCTCTCCTTTAATGGAGAGAAAGAAACGGTGCATGGCAGGGTTGCTCCCTACTTTCAGGATGCGGTGAAACAGGCTTTAAAAACGCAGCTGCATTTGGACGACAGGACGATTGAGCTTGGCGGGCTCCGAGTTTATACCACCCTAAACGAAAAAACGCAGGCCGCCGCAGAAAAATCTTTTTCTGATATTATATCAAGCCAATCCAATGTCCAGGCAGCACTTGTGGCTATGAATCCTAAAACAGGCGCTGTAACGGCGCTTGCAGGCGGAAGGGACTATGATAAATCGCCATTTAACCGGGCAACGCAGGCTATACGACAGCCTGGCTCAACCATTAAGCCGATCCTGTATTATTCTGCACTGGAGAAGGGATTCACTCCTTCTACCACACTGAAAAGCGAGGCAACGACATTTAAATATGACGGAGGCCAGTCGACATATACCCCTCATAATTACAATAGCCAATATGCCAACGGGGACATTACCATGGCACAGGCCATCGCGCTTTCGGATAATATATTTGCGGTAAAAACCAATCTTTTTCTCGGCGAGAAATCTCTGGTCCAAAACATCCGGAAGTTTGGACTGACAACGAAAATGCATGCTTCTCCTTCACTCGCACTCGGCACCTCTGGCGTACGGGTGATTGAGATGGTCAATGCTTACAGTCTGCTGGCTAACGGCGGGAAGCATGTTACACCTATTTTCATTAAAAGGGTGGAAAATCAAAAGGGCGATGTTATTTTCGAACAAAAAAACGACCATGAACAATTGCTTGACCGGAATAAAGCCTTTGTCATGACTGAAATGCTTACAGGTGTCTTCGATAAAAAGCTGAATGGATACACAAAGGTAACCGGCAGTACAATAGCTCCAGAGCTTACAAGACCGTATGCCGGAAAATCCGGATCGACCACAACAGATAGCTGGATGATTGGTTATGCGCCGCAGCAGGCAGCGGGAGTCTGGGTAGGTTATGACCAGGCTAAGAAAATGGAGAATCCGGCTGAGAACGTATATGCCAAGAAAATTTGGGCTGATTTTATGGAAACCAGCCTTGAAGATACACCCGTAAAGCCTTTCAAGAAACCCAGCGGTGTTGTCGGGGTATATGTGAATCCTCAAAACGGCAAACTGGCAACAAAAGACTGCCCTGTCAAAAGGAAAACATACTTTGTCAAAGGCACTGAGCCCGAAGAGTACTGCACAGAGCACCTTCCGAATAGCCAAAATACAATACTGGCATCTCCCGAAAAACAAAAGAAAAGCTGGTATAAACGGATCCTGCATTTCTGGGGGCATTAACTCACTAAAGACAAAAAACCTCGAAGCCAACATGGGCTTCGAGGTTTTTCGTGTCCTAGCTATATAGCGCTTTAAACGCTTTCTATCAGTTTACTGATATTCCTTTAATTTCACAAGATTCCAGAAGTCATTTTTCGAAATTTCACAAAAATGACACAAAGTGATTTATTGTACGGTTAGTCCCTGTTTTAATTCCTCTGATGACCGTTCCCACATACCTGCATCATGATTCATCAAGAATGTCGCCAGGATTTCCTTCGAACGATCATCCATGTGCCCGACAATGATCTTTCTTTTAAGGGATTTATCCATGCGGTTCACGTGCTCTGGAAGCGATTTGTATCCCCGCCTGATTTCACGGTCTACAGTCATCTCGCATGCCGTCACACCTGCATACATAGGGCCTGCCTGAGTTGGTTCGATTGTTACCCATACAAGCCAGTATGGTTTGGCATTTGGCACTTCTTCTTTTGTTTTCAAAAATTTAATTCCGCGCTCCACTGTACTTCTTGCGTGCATGGCGCCAATATCTACAGCAGCCTCTCCTGCTTCAATATCAATGATGACTGGAGCAATATTATCCAGCGTCAGTACACCGGCACCATATCCGCCATGGCCTTCTGTCGGATCATTTTTAATAATATTAAAACCCAGTTTCTTTTTTGGCTGTTCTTCCACGAATATTCCTCCTTATATCAGAAGCTATAAAAATAAAGATGCGAAGAAATTATTTAATCCATCCATAAAAAACGGCAGCACCGCATTGAAAATCGGCTGAATGGTGTAGCTGTTCAGCTGCGGAATCAAAATGAGGATCAGAAAAATCAATGAGCCGTATCCTTCATATTGAGTCATCTTTGCCCGTATATCCCTTGGTGCAAGGTCCTGCAGGATGCGATATCCGTCAAGCGGAGGCAGCGGCAGCATATTAAAGACAAACAGCACAATATTCAGCTGATAAAATGTATTGAAAAATGAAGTAACATAAAACGGCATGTCAGCATCCGCCCCTGAAGCCACAAGAATATACCAGATAAGCAGGGCAAAAACAGCAAGAAGCAGATTGCTTAAAGGGCCAGCAAAGGACACCAGAATGCCTGCAAGCCTTGGCCTTTTAAAATTAAAATGGTTAACGGGCACCGGACGCGCCCAGCCAAATCCGGCAACCAAAAGCAGCAGGGTCCCAAAGGGATCAAGATGCGAAACAGGATTGAGCGTCACCCTCCCCTGATTCTTAGCCGTAGGGTCACCAAATTTATACGCTACATAAGCATGCGAAAATTCATGAAATGTAAATGCAATCAGCAAAGTCAAAACTACATACGGAATTTGATCAAGACTAAATGCTAAATATTGATTTAAAAAATCCAATCAGCTTCTCCTCCATCTTTTACTAAACAATAGTATACATGAAAATCATGCAGAAAGTAAAAAGCTCAAGCCCCTTAATTGATAGGAACAAAGACTTATCACACAACACCATGCACGGCTGCGTATTTGCTGCCCCGTCCAGCACAAAGTAAGCCGTATAAGAAAGGACCGCCTAGACTCTATCTAACTTTTCTTGCAATTCATATATGAGTATGAAACACTACAATCATAGAATATGAAAGGAGGGCTTTGTACATGCCATTTGTAACTGTCAAGATGCTTGAAGGACGCACGGAGGAACAGAAAAAAGCATTGGTCGAAAAAGTAACAGAAGCCGTTATCGAAACAACCGGAGCATCCAAAGAAAAAGTGACTGTCTTCATCGAAGAAATGTCCAAAAACCACTACGCAACCGGCGGAGTCCGCCTAAGCGACCAGTAACATATAAAGCGCAAGCGCCTTGGTCAGCTTGCGAAGCAAATAGGGTTTCGGCCATGGAAGGCGCTTTTTGCCTTCTATGGCCGAAACATCTTTTGCACAGCAAGCTAGGCGCTGGAGCTGGATTACATAAAAAGCGCCTGTCGACTAAGTACACCGCATCCTGCCGCAGGGTATCAACAGGTGCAGATATCAAAAAGAAAAGCTAAGCCCTATTGCGGCTTAGCTTTTCCTTTTAATTGTTCTATATAAAGATAGGCCTCGTCAACTTCTTCAAGGGTATACTTCTGTTTGCTTTTCAGGGTGAAGATTTTTTCAGCTACTTCTTCCCTCTCCAGCTCCTCAAAGTACAATACGGTCGACACCAGTTCCAAAAAACGTGCACTTTGGTCATTCATATCCACCAGGCAGACCTCCATGGTTGGAATCTCCATATCGTGCATTTTCATAAATTCTTTGCCCGAATCTGTAATAGAATAACAATATTGATAATATCCGGCCTTTTTTTCTTTTACCTCATTCAGGTAACCCATATTGCACAGCTCTTCAATTCTGAGAGTCAGTTCTTCTGAATAGGGCCCGTAAAAGTGAAAATGGAATTTTTCATGAAAAGGAAAGGACAGTTTTTTTGCTATATATATAATTTTCTGCAGCTTTTTCCTTCCAGAAATTTCTCCCGCAGCAAAAACAGCATGCATAATCTTGGCATGATCCTTAAACAAGGCTCATCACTCCTCACCCAAAATGTTCCCAAAACAAAGCATCATTCTCATTCCGGCAGTTCCAGCAGCTCGCGGATCTGCCTTTTTATATTCTTTTTCGATGACTCGTCCCTCAGTAAATCGGCGGGGAAATACAGCTTGTGGTCTGTACGCCTTTTCCCTGAAATGGCATCGACTATCTCCGATTCACGCGATAGTTCGCGGACTTCACCGTTATTCTTCAGCAGGTGTATGGGCAGTCGCTCTTCCTCTTCGCCCGGCCTGTAGAAATCATATGGCAGATCAGAGGAAGAATCGACCTCCAGATAATAATCCGGATCGATTCCTGCCTTCTTGAACAGCCTGTTCAGTTCCATTAACTTATTCATTTGATCATTTGATGGATGGAACTCCGTGTACTTGAAAAGCCTGCGATTCATAAAACGGTCGCACAAATCGCTCAGCACCGGATCCTCTTCCTCTTCCCACATCTGAAAGTAATACAGCATCACAGCTTCGTCCAGCTTCAAGTAATCCTCAAGCGTGACGTTCCCTTTGAAAAGAGAGTAGAAGTGCACCGGGTCTTGCCTAAAGGAATAGCCTGCCTCGAATAAGTGCTTTGCTCTATGCAGTATCTTCGTAAGAATGACTTCTGCGCTTCGGGTAACAGGATGAAAGTAAATCTGCCAATACATCTGATAGCGGCTCATGATATAATCTTCCACCGCATGCATGCCGCTTTGCTTGATGACAGCGCCGTCCTCGCGCGGCCTCATGACACGCAAAATCCGCTCCATGTCAAACTGGCCATAGCTTACCCCTGTGAAATATGCATCACGCTGCAGATAATCCATGCGGTCGGCATCTATCTGACTAGAAATCAGGCTGACTACTAGTTTGCTTCCGTATGTCTTGGCGATAACCTCTGCAACTTTTTTCGGAAAATCCTCCGAAACCCTTTGCAGGACCTGATTTACTTCAGTATCTCCCAGAACGATTTCACGGGTGAAATGTTCATGATCTGTGTCGAAAACCTTTTCGAAAGAGTGGGAAAACGGGCCATGCCCCAAATCATGCAGAAGTGCTGCACACAGGGAAAGCAGCCGCTCGTCCCCATTCCATTCCGGCCTTCCTTCAAAAACATCATCAATGATTCTGCGGACGATTTCATACACGCCCAGCGAATGATTCAGCCGGCTGTGCTCAGCTCCGTGAAAGGTCAAGTAAGTCGTTCCGAGCTGCTTGACCCGGCGGAGACGCTGAAATTCCCTTGTTCCTATCAAATCCCAAATGACCCTGTCACGCACGTGAATATAACGGTGGACCGGATCCTTAAACACTTTTTCTTCGCTTAATTTTTCGCGGGAATATGCCATGGACGACCCTCTTTTTTATAGATTCAAAATTTGTATAGGTGAACTGAAATGTTGTTTTATTTTCTTTGTACAGCTTCATGGCTTTTCAAGCTGTACATGATTTTTTATTCTATCATGCTGTTATTATAGCTCGTTTCATACAAAAAAAATATGCCTAAACCTTTCTCCTTTTCAATCAAAAACAGGTGAAAACCTGATGGCTGCAGCAAAAAAAGACATTTTTTGCACATAAGAATTTTTTTCTCTAACATTCTACCCTGCCTGCACTGTTAGAAAACAATGCTGCCTTACATTTGCGGCTGAAAAGTCCGCTGAAATAAAAACTATTATCCTTTTAGTTTTCTGTATAAAAAGTCCAATAGGTGTCAAACATGTAGATAAGCAAATACATTACAGGCAAACGCAAAAACGAATTTAGTATGTTACCAATTTTGTTTTTGGATGCTAGAGGAAAGGGAGTTGGCAGTATGAAAGTCCGTCAAGATGCTTGGACCGATGAAGATGATTTATTGTTGGCAGAAACAGTTCTGAGACATGTCCGTGAAGGAAGCACTCAATTGAATGCATTTGAAGAAGTCGGAGATAAACTTAACAGAACCTCGGCAGCCTGCGGGTTCCGCTGGAATGCCGTTGTCCGCCATACCTATGACAAAGCGCTTCAATTGGCAAAAAAACAGCGAAAGCAGCGCCAGCGCATTTTAGGAAAAGATCAGGGAGGAAAGAAGCGCCTCCTGTATACCCCTCCTGCACCGACCATCCAGGATATCGTCACTGTGCAGCCGGATATAGACGAACAGGAAGAATCCGAAACTATCAATTATCAGGCTGAAGAGCTTATTTATGCCGAAGCTAGGCCTGAACCGAAAGCCGCTGCTCAAAGCCGGCCTTATGCAGCTGCAGGCAGCCCGCTGTCTCTTGATCTTGTTATTTCTTATCTTCAATCCATGAACGGTGCAGTGCTTCAGGCAGAGGTCCTGAAATCCGAAAACGAACGGCTTCACCTGGAAATTCAGGAGCTTAAAGCAAGAAATCAGGAATTGGCAAAGAAGGTATCAAGTCTAGAGCAAAATACAGGACTTATCCAGGAAGATTATGAAACTTTAATGAAAATCATGAACCGGGCCAGAAAGTTAGTTTTACTGGAGGAAGATGATCGTCCTGCCACTAAGTTCAAAATGGACCGAAATGGAAATCTTGAAAAACTGGCAGAATAATGGACAAGGTATATTGATATACAAGGGCTCTGTTAGCGTAAGCTTTAACATAGCCTTTTTCTTATGGGCAGCGGGACAATTTGAGGCAGTAAAATCCCAAGAATCCCGCATCGGCTCGAATGGGTCGGGATTTGGCTCTAATCATAGCGTATTTCGCTCTAATCAGAGAGAATTTGGCTCTAATCGCCGCTGATTTAAATTGATTTTCCAAATAAATGGTAATTATCCTCAGAAACTGCATGCCGTTCCCTCATGATCCTATTGAAAATGAGCTTATTTTCGTTATACTTCACCAAATAACCTTTATTTTAACTGAAACATTAATATCCTTAGCTATAAAAATAAAAAAATCTGTTTTTGAACCCAGCTCGGGATCAAAAACAGATTTATTCCGGACCTCAAAGTGACTGAAAGACTTTTTCATTTCTTTCCGTCACTCTTGTCAGATATGCTTCATATAGCGGCCATTCTTCTCCTGATAATTGAGAGGAGGCTACGGGGCCTCCCATTTCCTTTAAAGATTTCAGAAACCTCAGCATGACATCGCCAATGGTCAAAGGTACAGAAAGCAGCTCTGTTAAAGATGCCATGACTGAAGGCTTAATTTCAGGATAGGAAAACCTCGTTTCCTCATTTTCTTTAGCAGCTTTGTAGAAGTCTTTAATGAGGGAGGCCCTGTCTGATCCGCTGCCATTTACGCACAGATATATCTGCACAGCCACACCATTGCGGATGCGCCGCTGTGAAATACCTGCGAATTTTTTTCCGGCAATGCTTAAATCATAGCTCCCTGGACAATAGGAACCTGTAATTTCTCTGGCTTCAATAGTTGCGCCAAAATCGGAAAACATGCATTTGACCAGCTCAAACATCGCATCATAGCCCCTGTTGATTTCTATCTTCCGTTCCGTCTCAGGGAATATTAAAGATAGATTCAATACCCCTTCATCAAGGGCCACTGCCAGTCCGCCGGAATTTCTGACAATCACCTGATATCCTTTTTCGCCAAGTATTTTCAGGCCATTTTCCAGAAAAGGAAGCTTAGTATCCTGAATCCCAAGCACTATGGTCCGATGGTGAACCCATGCTCTAGCGGATGCAGAGGAATCCCCCCCGCCAACAGAAGCACAAAGTGTATCATCCATGGCAAAGGACTGCAGGGCGTGAAAGCCTTCCCCAAGTGATGATTGATCAATAATCCGCCATTGCGGCTGTTTGAGCAATGAACTTGTATCATTCATAAGTATTCTTCCTTTAGCGATGTAATTTAAATAGTGATCTATAGAACGCTTTTTATTATAGCATGGGCAATCCGCCACTTCGAGATGACAGGAGAAGACCACAATGAAAAGTCAAAAAAGCAGGCTGCCTGTTAACCTGCAGCCTGCTTTCTTCTTTTAATGATGCAAAGCCTGTGCAGCGGTAATCAGAGCCAGCTTATAGACATCTTCTTCGCTGCAGCCTCTTGACAGATCATTTACAGGACGGTTCAGCCCCTGCAGAATCGGTCCTACCGCTTCAAAATTCCCAAAACGCTGAGCAATTTTGTATCCGATATTTCCCGCTTCCAGACTTGGGAAAACAAATACATTTGCATCTCCCTGAATAAGGGAATCCGGTGCTTTTTTCTGTGCAACGGAAGGTACAAAGGCTGCGTCAAACTGGAATTCACCATCAAGGATCAAGCTTGGGTCCTTTGCCTGTGCTTCCCTAACAGCATGTGACACCTTTTCGGTTTCCGGCGATACGGCTGAACCCTTCGTCGAAAAGCTAAGCATTGCTACACGCGGCTCAATATCGAACATGCGGGCAGTTTTAGCACTTTCTATGGCAATTTCAGCAAGATCGTGGCTGTCCGGAGAAATATTGATGGCACAATCTGCAAACACATAACGTTCATCATCACGGACCATTATAAACACACCAGAGGTTTTATTCACTTCCGGCTTGGTCTTGATGATTTGAAGTGCCGGCCTTACTGTATCAGCAGTAGAGTGTGAAGCCCCGCTTACCAGCCCGTCTGCTTTGTTTGTATGAACCAGCATCGTGCCAAAGTAATTTTCATCTAAAAGGATTGAACGGGCAGATTCTTCGGTTGCCTTGCCATTGCGGCATTCCACAAAGGAAGCTACCAGCTCGTCCGCCATTATATAGTTGGAGGGATCATAAATTTCACAGGCTTCCACTGATATCCCCAATTCCTTTGCTTTGTCCATTACCCCTTCAATTGGGCCGATTAAAATAGGAGTAAGCAGTTTTTCTTCCGCAAGCCTTCCTGCTGCCCTGAGCACTCTTTCATCCATGCTTTCCGGAAAAACAATCCTTAAATTGTTGCCGGTGATCTTTTCTTTTAAAACGTCAAATAAATCTCTCATATACACATCTCCTCTATTTTCAAAAAAGTATAACAGCTATATTCAGAAGCAAAAAGAAGAATTTGGCTTTACCTTGCCTTAACCGGCTGCAACCATCCTTCTTCAAATACTTTATTGCAGTTAATAGTATTCAATTTAAACTAATTTCTTTATCTAAGACTGTTTTCGAAAACTTTGTTGCTATTCAACAAGTGGTTGACTTCCGCTCCAGGATGCTCGCTTTCCGCGGGGCGGGCGGTGAGCCTCCTCAGCTGCGCTTGCGGGGTCTCACCTTCCCGCTAATCCCGCAGGAGTCTCGCACCTTACGCTCCAATCAACCTGATTTTAACAATATGATTGCGTCACAGAACACATTAAAAAACAACATTCTTTAAGAAAAGAGCCTTATCTAAACAGCGCAGGGGTGAAAAACCCCTATGGAAGTTTCCCTAAATTGATAATTTCCTTTTTTTCAGCATCTTAATCCTTTTATATGAATTCCTTTGAATCCAAAAGACCAGAATAAGAGTTTTTCGGATTTTCACCATCCTTGGACAATGGGTTCCGTGTTTATAAGCGTCATTCATCGAATTTATCTGCAGCAAGCTTCCATGAAGAAATAAAACGAATAAAAAGGCCTGTTTAAAGCAGCTCCCCTTGGAAATGCTGTAAATATGAACTTTTTTTGAACATAGTCCCTGTTCCTTACGGATTGGTGTTCTTATAAATTTTCTTTAAATCAAACTATGGTATAGTAAGGATATACGTTTTGAATGATTAGGAGTGATTGTATGAGTGAAGCAGCACAAACACTTGATGGCTGGTATTGCCTTCATGATTTCCGCCTGATTGACTGGACATCATGGAAACAGATTTCCAGCGACGAGCGTCAACTGGCAATTTCCGAATTTCAGGGATTGCTTGATAAATGGAATACCGTACAAAGCAATAACGAAGGCAGCCACGCCCTATATTCCATAGTAGGACAAAAAGCTGATTTCATGTTAATGTTTGCACGCCCGACGATGGAAGAATTAAATCAGATTGAAATGGAATTCAACAAATCCAAATTGGCTGAGTTTACAATTCCAGCTTCTTCATATGTTTCAGTAGTTGAATTGAGCAACTATCTCCCTGGCGGAGAAGATCCTTACCAGAATCCTGGTGTACGTGCCCGTTTGTATCCGATTCTGCCTAAGTCCAAGCATGTGTGCTTTTATCCGATGGACAAGCGCCGTGACGGAAATGACAACTGGTACATGCTTCCGATGGACGAACGCCGCAGCCTGATGCGCTCTCATGGCATGATAGGCAGAAAGTATGCCGGCCTTGTTAAACAAATCATTTCCGGCTCTGTGGGCTTTGATGATTATGAGTGGGGCGTTACCTTATTCGCTGATGATGTGCTTCAATTCAAAAAGCTTGTGTATGAAATGCGTTTTGATGAAGTAAGTGCACGCTATGGCGAATTCGGTTCATTCTTCGTCGGTAATCTGCTTCCTGAAGAAAACATCCCTGCTTTTTTATACGTTTAAAACATAAAGCTTCCGGTATCCCGGGGGCTTTTCCTTTTGTCTCTTCAAGCTGTTTCCCCGTACATACTGACTTCCTCCCTTTTTGGAATAAATATTCAGCTAAGCCCATACAATTCAAATAGTGATGAATTCATTTCACCGGCTTAATAAATTTCGTTCATACATCTTCTTCAGCATCATGTGAGGTGGATTTTTTCAACATAGCCGAAAAGCTTTTTCTGGGCACGTTCATATTTTGCGATACTTGGAGGGAATGAAATGAATCAAGGAAATTATAATAATCCCTATGGTAATTACGGCACACCTTACACTCCATACGGAAATGTAAACCCATCTCAGAACAAAGGCCAGCAGCAGGGGCAGCAGGGCTATCAGCAGCCAATTTCGTATCCATCGCAGCAGCCCCAAATGCCTCCTGTGAGTGCCGGGGGATCACAGGGATCGGGAGGACCCCAGGTTCCTGGCATGCTTCCTGTCGAGGAGTCTTACATTGAAAACATTCTCCGCCTCAACAAAGGGAAGCTGGCAACCGTATATACCACTTTTGAAAACAACAAAGAATGGAACGCCAAAATTTTCAAAGGCATTATTGAAGCAGCAGGACGTGATCACCTTATTCTCAGTGATCCGCAAACAGGAGTACGCTACCTGATACCTATGGTTTATCTGGATTATGTTACATTTGAAGAAGAAATCGAATATGAATATCCATACGGCGGAGGAGCAAACCTCGCCTCCTACCCTCCACGCTAAAAAGCGAAAGCGCCTTGTTTAGCCTTGACCAGCATAAGGCGCGCAAAATAAAAAAAGGAAGGCAAAGCATTTTCATTAGCTTTTGCCTTCCTTTTTTTTATAAATGCTTAGATACAGCTGTAATCAGCAGGACCCAGGCCGCAAGGAACGATACTCCGCCGAGGGGCGTAATGGCTCCGAGCGGTTTAATTTGAGTGACACTTAATACGTACAGGCTGCCGGAGAATAAGATGATGCCGGCAAACATCAGCCACCCTGACCAGTTGATTAGCGGGCTTGATATTTTTCCTGCAAGTATACCGAGTGCCAGTAGACCGAGGGCATGAAACATTTCGTATGTAACACCTGTTTTCCAGACTTCCAGGTATTTATCCGGAATTTTGCCCTCAAGGCCATGCGCTCCAAAGGCACCTAAAGCTACTGCAACAAATGCGTTAATAGCTCCTAAAATCAAGAATATTTTCATGCTTTTTCTCCTTTGTTCTTAAAAGTCAAATAGTGAATCACCATTTGCATCTTCCATTTTTACAGGCTTTGTTTGCGGCATAGAGACAGGTGAAGGTGATTGCGTAACCTGGGTGCCTGTATAAAGACTGAGCTGCTGATCTGCACGGGCAGTGACTTCATGCCTCTTGTCTGTATGCTCTTTGTCATCGATCAGAACTTCGCACAATGCCTGGATGGCTATTGCATAGCCTATCAGCTTATCCTGTGATTCAGCAAACTTTGCCTTAGTAATCATATCTTCCATTTTAGCCAATACTCTTCCTGATGAAATATTCATTTTTCCCACCTCATTCAGATGCCAGATCATTTTCCTTTTTCAGCATAACAAAAATGGCATTTCCATTCAAAACTTGATTGGAAATTATGATTCACAAAATGTTTCATGTGGAACATTGTCGATTTTTATCATTTGTCTAAATCATGGATTTGCCAGTCAATTTCCGTTTCTCCTGCTTCTTTAAGGTAAGCATTTACGGCAGAGAATGGCCGGCTGCCAAAAAAACCTCTGCTGGCTGAAAGCGGACTTGGATGAACTGATGTAATGATTTTGTGTCTGCTGGTGTCAATTAAAGGTATTTTACTTTGAGCCGGCTTGCCCCATAACACAAATACAATGGGCTTTTGTCTGCTGCTCAGAGTTTCAATCACCTTATTGGTGAACGTTTCCCACCCTTTTCCCCTATGGGAATGCGCTTCACCCTCCCTGACAGTTAATACCGTATTCAGGAGAAGTACTCCCTGCTTCGCCCATTGTATTAAATAGCCATGATTTGGAATGCTGCAGCCGAGGTCGTCTCTCAGCTCTTTGAATATATTTTTCAAAGAAGGAGGAATCCGTACTTCCGGTTTAACTGAAAAGCTTAGCCCATGAGCCTGATGCGGTCCATGATAAGGATCTTGTCCAAGTATGACAGCCTTTACATCTTCAAAGGACGTGTTATGCAAGGCGTTAAAAATATCATTTTGCTCAGGATATATCGTCCTTTGTGCATATTCATTCTTTAGGAACTCTCTCAGTTCCAAATAATAGGGCTTCTCAAATTCACTTGCCAGCAAAGGCTCCCAGTCATTATGAAGAATTTTTGCAGTCATTTCCCCTATCTCCTTTCTCCGTACGTTGTCTTCTAACATTATACGATAAGAAAGGAACTTTAGCTTGCCGCAGACCATGGTTCTGCTGGCGGGATTTTAATGATGGCAGAAAATAGATGTTTTAGATTCTATCTAAACGGCTACATATAAAATATAGCTATTCACCATATCATTTAAAAATATCAAAACGGATAAATCTTAAGGAGGAATTTCATTATGTATCAAGTACATGTATTAGAAAATGGCGTTCAGGCAAAAGAAAAGATTGATGAGTTGACAACTTCAGGCTTTACAAATGAAGATATTTATCTTTTTGCACATGATAAAGACCGTTCAGAGCACTTAACGGAAAATACTGACACAGAATCAGTAGGCGTTAAAGAACAAGGCCTTCTGGATTCAGTGGGAAATCTATTCAAATCACGCGGCGATGAGCTTCGCAATAGAATGGGCAATCTTGGCCTGACAGAAACAGAAGCTGCCCAATATGAAAAAGAATTGGATAAAGGCAAGGTTGTGCTAGTAGCAAGCAAGGATGCTGATTGATCCAATAAATGAAACACAAAAAGGGCTGCAGACTGCAGCCCTTTTCCATAAAGAAATCCAGCACCTTAGCCTCTTAGGGCCATAAGGCGCTGGATTTTTTTATACCTCTTTAATTTTCAGCCCATAATCCGCTGATAGAAGGCTTTGGCATGTGCAAGATCCTTTGTGCCGTGAATCAATGCCCGTCCATCCCCAAAAACAACCATTCTTTCTCCCTCATGCTCCAGGGAAACTAAAAATGGATTCGATTTCACTTGATACCCGCTTCCTGCCAAATCACAAGCAAGCTTATCAAGCTTGATAGCAAGTGAACGGGGCGGCCTTATCTGAACCGTATCCCGGCCGCATAGAACTGTGGACTTTGTGGCATTTTCAAGCTGTAAAAATGGATAAACTGCATTTTCGCCGCAGGAAAGGCAATCCTTTTTCTTTGCCTTGCCCATTTTTATAGTCTGATATTGATTTCTCCAAACATCAAAGGTAGAAAAGCCTGGAGAAACAGCTTCCCAATCCTCTACTAGAATCTTAAAAGCCTCGGCAGACTGATGGGCAACCGTCATCATGACCGCTGGAGAAATAATGCCCCCGGTATCACAGGTCATACCCTGTATGGGCATCGATCTCAGCAGACAATTCAGGCAAGGAGTCACACCCGGGATTATAGTGAAACTCATTCCCACACTTCCGACACAAGCTCCATATATCCAGGGTATCCGATGTTTCTGGGAAAGATCGTTGATAACCATCCTTGTTTCAAAGTTATCTGTCGCATCCATGATCAGTGATACACCTTCCAGCAATCCCCCGAGACTCACGGCTGTCGCATCCATAATAACAGCCCTTATATCGACCTCGCTGTTTATGAGCTGCAAGTGCTTTTTGGCCGCCTCAGCTTTAGGCAGCTTTTCTTTCACATCTTCCTCCGTGTACAGCTGCTGGCGCTGCAGGTTGCTTTCTTCCACATAATCACGATCCACAATAGTTAGCTTGCCGATGCCAGCCCTTGCCAGAATTTCCGCATTTGCAGACCCAAGAGCACCTGCCCCAATCAGCAATACATGCTTTTCCCTGATTTTATCAAGCCCTTTTTCACCGACAGGGGCGAATAGAGTTTGTCTGGAATAGCGCTCATTCATCCTTCATTACCCCCCGCTGACCGGCGGAATAAAAGCAACGGTGTCTCCCTCTTGAAGAACTGTATCCTCATCGGCAAATTCTTCATTGATGGCTGTCATGGCAGAATCAAGCGTGTCAATGCCAAATTCAGAAGCGATTCTGTCCTTAAGGCCGGAAACTGTCATGCCGCTTCCCTCAATAGAAATTTCATCTTTTCCAGCTGCATCCTTTAAATGAGCAAAAAATAAAACCTTAATCATTCAAATCCACTCCTTCAGGTTTTCCGGATGGATAACTGATGGTCTCTTTTTGATTTCCGATCCACTTTTCTCCATCTTCCCAATGTTCCTTTTTCCAGATCGGAACAATTTCCTTAATTCTTTCTATGGCATAGCGGTTGGCTTCATAGGCATCATTCCGGTGCGGCGTACTTACAGCAATGACCACTGCCACATCCGTTATTTCAAGTCTGCCGGTACGATGGGTAATGGCCGTTTTCGCATCTGGCCAGCGTTCCTTGATTTCAAGCCCAATCTGCTCCAGCTTTTTCACAGCCATCGCTTCGTATGCTTCATATATTAAATGCAAGGTTTTCTTTCCCTTGGTCATTTCCCTGACAGTTCCGATAAAAGTAGTGATTGCTCCTGCATTTCGATCCGCTACTTTATCAATCACGTCTTGTATTTGAATAGGAGTCCCTGATATTTCATAATTCATGAATTTCATCCTTTTTATAAAAAATTGCTTACCAAGATGTATCATATAAATTATATGCTATTGAACTCTGTTTACAAAGCTGTATGCTTCTAAACCATTACTTATAAAACATACAGCATTTCATCCAGCTATTAATTGAGGAAATGCCGGTATTCCCGTTCCAGCTTTTTTGCCTTTTCATACTCCTCACGGTCATTCATATTGTAGAAGATGTGGGGGAAAAATTCAGGCTGCTGATGGAATAGTTTAAAATCAGTTTCCTTTAGCACTTTTACGCGTACTCCATTTAAGAATTGGCGCACTCTCAGCTGCCCCTCCTCCAGACATGCCTGCAATACGGGCAGACAAGATCTTCTGTACACAGCAAATAAAGGATGCATCTGGCCATGAATCTCAGGAACTGCTGCGTCATATTCCCCTATATGCATAACCATCTCACGGGCAGCTTCAGCCTTAATAAATGGCATGTCGCAAGCAGCAATAAGGTTGATGTCAGTCTTTGAAGCACACAGCCCGGCGTGAATTCCCCCTAAAGGGCCAGAATCTTTATAGCGGTCTGCAATCATCGGCAAACCAAGGAATTTGTAAGATTCCGGGGTATTTGTAATCAGCAGCGCGCCACCCGCTTCTTTCTCTAATTCCCCGGCAATGGCAGCAATATTAACTCCATGTGACATACTTAAGAGAGCCTTATTTACACCCATCCTGCTTGACTTCCCGCCGGCCAGAAGAATAGCTGTTGTTTCACTTTTTCTCTTTTCTGTGTCCTTCATAAATCATTCTCCTTCACATGGTACCTGCCGGACTTTATTATCGGCTATTGTACAAGATTACTCCATTTTCCTTATTCATGCACTTGAAGTTATTGCCGTCCTCGGAAATCTCATTTCATGTAGTTTTAGCCGAATATGGTATACTAATCATAAGATATTTCAAAAGAAATACCGCAGATCTTTTTGGGGAGGCACGTATAATGACAATGAAAAAGGCACTTTCCATCGCGGGCTCAGATGCCAGCGGCGGAGCAGGAATCCAGGCAGATTTAAAAACATTCCAGGAGCTTGGCGTTTATGGAATGACCGCTTTAACAGTTATTGCAACTATGGATCCCAAGGATAATTGGAACCATAAAGTATTCACCCAAGATATAGATGCACTAAAGGCTCAATTAGATACAATTCTTTCAACCGGCATTGATTCCATGAAAACCGGGATGCTCGGAACAGTGGAAATCATTGAGCTCGCCGCCCGTACAATTGATGAAAATCAATTAAAGAATGTTGTCATCGATCCAGTTATGGTGTGCAAGGGAACAGATGAGGTTCTGAATCCGGAAACAGCCGTGGCGCTTCGCGAAGTATTGGTTCCGCGTGCGACTGTTGTAACACCGAACCTTTTTGAAGCTTGGCAATTATCACAAACTGGACCTATTAAAACTGTTGATGATATGAAAAAAGCCGCTGAAAAAATCCATGAACTTGGTGCTCAATATGTATTGATCAAAGGCGGAAGCAAGCTTGAACATGAAAAAGCAATTGACTTGCTTTATGATGGAAAAGAGTTTGAAATCCTTGAGTCAGAAAAGGTTGAAACTGCTTATACGCATGGAGCCGGATGCACTTATTCTGCTGCAATAACAGCGGAGCTAGCAAAAGGAAAATCTGTGAAGGAAGCCATTTATACTGCCAAGGAATTCGTTTCCGAAGCAATCCGCCATTCATGGAAGCTAAACCAGTATGTCGGCCCTGTTATGCACGGTGCATACCGCAGCTATGGTGCAGGCCGTCCGGAAACTGAAAAATAAGATGCGCAAAGAGTGCTTGTTCCTTTTAGGACAAGGCTCTTTTTTTGAACTGTGAAAGCTTTTCTGGAAAACTCAATCTCATCCTTTCGCTTTTTGCTTATGTTTTTAGTAAGATAGAAAGATACTATACATTAGCTATAGATATTCAGATTGCCGGGCTATTGAAGGAGGAGTTGCAATGAAACCAATCGATCGCACAGGAGTGCAGCAGGCTATAGATTCGTTTGCCCAACAAGATGTGTATTTGCATCTTGAAACAACGAACGGTGCATATGCCACTCATAATGATGAATCTTTTTTCTCAGCAGGAGCTTATATACGCAATGCATTCGTTCAATATGAACATGGGAAAATAGCAGGAACCGATCCCTACAGGGTTGGTTTGAAGCTTGAGATAGGCTGGGTCTATGCTGAAGGCCTGACCCACTATGAAATTGATAATCAGGGAAGATTGCTGCTTGCCGGGCTTGATTTCACAGGCAAGCTTGCAGTAGCACTCGAAATCAGTCCCTTCCCTTTTGAATAACAGGCAGAGGCCTAACTTGCCGTTAAAGCGGGATAGGTATTAGAAAGGAGCACATACATTGGAAAAAGAACGTCAGGTACTAGTTGTATTTCCTCATCCTGATGATGAGGCATTTGGAGTTTCCGGAACACTTGCTTCTTACGCAGAAATGGGCACCCCTGTAACCTATGTCTGCCTGACATTGGGCGAAATGGGCCGTAACCTGGGCAATCCGCCATTTGCAACAAGAGAATCGCTTCCTAAAATCCGCAAAAAGGAATTGCAGGATGCTGCAGATGCAATAGGCATCAAGGATTTGCGCATGATGGGACTTCGTGATAAAACAGTTGAATTCGAGGACGATGAGGAGCTGACAGGAAAAATTTCCGCTATAATCAGCGAATTGGATCCTTCTCTAATCATCACATTCTACCCCGGATACAGTGTCCATCCCGATCATGAAGCAACAGGCAGAGCAGTGGTCCGTGCTGTAGAACGCATTGATGAAGCAAGCCGGCCAAAGCTGTATTGCGCCGCATTTTCAAATAATTGTACAGATGAACTCGGTGAGGCTGACATCACCCATGATGTCACTGCTGTCCAGGATAAAAAGCTGGCAGCCATGAAAGCTCACCGCTCCCAGACTGAATCCATGCTTGCCACATGGGCAGACAAAATGAAGAACAACGATCCGCAGCTTCTTTCCTGGATCCGCAATGAACGGCTTTGGACCTATCAGTGGCCCAAAAAATAATCGTTTATAAAACCTTCAAAGCAGGAAACATTCCCGCCTTGAAGGTTTTTTTACATAAAAAATAGCCTGCATGCAGCAGGCTCTAAAAAAGGGGGATTACTATGAAAAATTCATCATGCTTTAAGGATAGCCCCTTTTTGCTTTTTTTATTCATAAAAATTATTAAAAAATATGCCCGCAGATGCCAAGCCAAGCACCAGGAAGCTTCCGGCTGTTAGATTTCCCGGCCCTCAAGCACGCTTAAGATAGCATGTGCTACGCCATCTTCATCATTGCGTTTTGTGACAAAGTCAGCCTGCTGCTGAATTTCATGCGGTGCATTCCCCATTGCAACAGAAATTCCGGCGGCCTTAAACATGGAGATATCATTATAATTATCTCCGATTGCCATTGCCTGTTCCAGGGATTTCCCCTTGCTCTCCAGGTATTTCCTGAGAGTAATTCCTTTTTGGGCTTGCTTATTTGTGATTTCCAGGTTGTCAAATCCGGAAGAGCTGACTGCAAAACGGTTTTCTTCAGTCAAAAATTCAGCTGTGGCATTCATTTTGTTATCATCATTTGAGAATGCAAGAAGCTTTAAATACTGAAGTTCAGGGTTATTATATAATATGTCATAGTTTTCAACCGAAATGACATGTCCCAGCGTCAAGCGCTCCATGGCATGATCTGTGGCTGTTTGCCGGTCAAGTTCTGGATTGGCCGTTATAAAGATATCAATCAATGCATTGACTGATTTCTCGTAGTTCCTGGAGTATACCCCTTTATCCGTGTAAATTTCAAAGTAAATTTTCTTCTCATCAAGGGTTTTGGCAGCAAATATGACGTCCTTGACATCGAGTGTACTTGAATAGGCAGGCACGCCGCTTTCAGAAAAAACGGCGGCACCATTTACACAGATCACCGGGCACACGATATTTGCCTCGTCCAAAGCAAACCGGGCTTCCTGAAAAGAACGCCCTGTTACAATAACGATTTCCACTCCCTCTTTCTGTGCATGCTCTATAGCTCTTTTATTTTCCGCACTTACTTTTTGCTGCTTATTTAATAATGTTCCGTCCATATCAATTGCTATCGTTTGAATCAATGAATACACCCCGCATTTTTTCTTTTGCACTGTATTAAGTTCCCCATTGTTATCTTTCAGAAACAGCTTTTATTAACATACTTCCACTAATATGCTTTTTTTACACACTATAACATATTGTCTTCTCATCGCGGAGTTTTTTGTCCTGACGGCATTGCTGCGTTTTCTTTTAAGGCAAACGGGTACATGAAAAGTGATTGAAAATCCAAAAGATTGCGAGGAGATACTATGACGTCAAAGAAATCCTTATCAATGATGGCTGCTTCAGGAGCATTGGCCTTTTCAGCATTATTTGGTGCAGCTTCAGCACAGCCTGCCGCTGCAGCACATGCAGGGACGAAAGAGCCTGCTATGGAAATCGTCAAAAAGATGGATGCGGATGCCATCCGGAAAAATGTAGCCATGTATGCAGCTTCCCTTAAAGGAAAGCCATACAAATATGGCGGTCAATCTCTGAAGGGATTTGATGCTTCAGGTTATATTTCCTATGTTTACACCCATGCAAACCCCTCAAAAATAAAAGTGGAAAGAACAATAGCCAAGCAATATAAACAAGGCATGACTGTGAAGTCGATGAAGGATTTAATGCCAGGTGATGTCGTATTCTTCAGTTTCAATGGAAAAACACCTACTTTTGCCGGTATTTACACAGGCAAAAACACGTTTTATGCTGTAACAAGCAAAGGCGTAACAATGGAGAAGCTTAACACCAAATACTGGTCAAAAGCATACGCTGGCGCAAAGCGCTGGATTAAATAAACCAGGATATCCATCACAGGGAGCGATTCCTCCTGAGCCCGGCTTTGCCGGGTTTTTGCTTGTTCTTTATGCAGCAGCACATGCTCTTTTTAAAAAGGCTGTTTTCGTAAACTTTGTTGCTATTAAACAAGGTGGCTGATTTCCGCTCCAGGATGCCCGCTTTCCGCGGGGCAGCCGGTGAGCCTCCTCGGCTGCGCCTGCGGGGTCTCACCTGTTCTGCTCATCCCGCAGGAGTCTCGCACCTTACGCTCCAATCAACCTGACTTGACAATAGGACCGCCTCACATAACAAATTAAATATAAACAAAATGTATTTGTACTGCTGATCATCGAGAGGGATTTCTTTTTTTTTGCCATGAAAAGTTGTATGCTTTAGTAGTTCTGCAGATGAAGACGATTACATAACAACTAAATGATATAACGAAAGGGGTTATTTTTATGCGCGTGATGCCTTTAGAGAAACGAGAGGTTACAGCAAGCCGATTAGTACTAGGCTGCATGGGATTTGGGGGCAGCTGGGACAGCAGCCCGATATCTGATGAAGATGTTGCAAAAGCAGAGCAAGCCATCGATGAGGCCCTTTCTTTAGGAATTACAATGTTTGACCATGCCGATATTTATACAATGGGAAAAGCAGAGGAAGTCTTTGGCAGAGTGCTGAATTCCCGTCCTGGTTTAAGAGATCAGATGGTCATCCAGAGCAAGTGCGGAATTCGCTTTGAGGATGAAATAGGTCCTGGCAGATATGATTTTTCAAAAGAACATATCCTGAACTCTGTGGATAAAATCTTAAAGCGTCTGTCCATCGAATACCTGGATATTATGCTCCTTCACCGTCCTGATCCTCTTATGGAGCCGGAAGCAGTGGCTGAAGCCTTTTTGCAGCTGAAGTCTTCAGGAAAAGTCCGCAATTTTGGAGTCTCCAATATGAATAAAGGCCAAATTCAGCTTCTTCAGGCTTTTACGGAAGAAAAGCTTATCGTTAATCAATTAGAATTAAATCTGAAAAAGCTTGACTGGGTAGATCAGGGGGTTCATGTGAACCAGGCGGAAGGAACTGGAACTCACTTTGGTGAAGGTCTGTTAGAGCACAGCATGCTTCATGATATCCAAATCCAGGCATGGTCTCCTTTGGCAAAAGGAATCTACTCAGGAAATGATTCTGAAAAGCTGTCTGAAGCTGATTTCAAAACAAGGGAGCTAGTGCAGAAGATGGCGGCTGAAAAGGGAACGTCCCGTGAAGCAATCGTTTTGGGCTGGCTTATGCGCCACCCTGCAATGATACAGCCTGTTATCGGCACAACAAACACTGAACGAATCAGAAATTGCACGGATGCCATCGAGATGTCAAAACAGATGACCCGCGAAGAATGGTATTCCCTT
Source organism: Bacillus sp. OV322 (assembly GCF_900112495.1). Taxonomy (GTDB): domain Bacteria; phylum Bacillota; class Bacilli; order Bacillales; family DSM-1321; genus Peribacillus. The sequence continues at coordinate 184,634 of NZ_FOMA01000002.1, read as the reverse complement.
TATGTATCTTCCAGAGGCAGCAGATTGCCATAAAAACCAAGTGCCTTAAAGTTTGGCTAGGCGATGCGGCTATAGAAGCAAGAAAAGGAAGAAGACAATCCTGTCTTTTTCCTTTTCTAATTTGCTAACTTTTTGAAAATTCCCCTGCGAGCGATTCGATTTCAGACTTAATGCTGTTCTGGATTTCTTCTATTTTTTTGAAATTCATTGCTTTTACGTATATTTCCTCAAGCTTATCATGAAGAGACTTTGCCCTTGCCAAAAATGCATTTGCTTCATTCATCTTCCCCTTGTACCTTGCAGAGATGTCACTGATTACTTCTGCATATATCTCGTCTGTACCCGGATTGACAGCCGCTTTATATAAATCTATAATTTCGTCGCCCGCTCTGCTGGGGAAATATTCATGTGGTGCTGTACTGTCAAAAATAGCGATGCCAATTTCCCTTACAATGACCATGTCCAGGCTTTCAGGATCAAATCCGCAGTGGTACACCTCAATATCGAAACCTCTCTGCTCGGCGGCGGATGCCAGCTTTTTAAGCAGGGTTGATTTTCCTGATCCCGGGCGTCCTTTAAGAAAGTACCGCTTCGGCAGGTCTTCCGTTAAATTCGGAATAAAGTCCCGGGCTCCCTTAGGAGTCGCGGCACCCAGGAACCGATGCCTTACGTCAGCAGTCTTGTTAATGAAAATGTCGCCAAAGAAGGATTCCTTCCATTTAGCCGCCAGCACATTAAGCTTTCCAAAATCTGTACTTTCAATATAGATTTCTTCCCATTCATCATGTATGGACAGGGCCTCGGCAAATTTACCGTAAGCCGATTTAAAGGATGAACCGATTTGTTTTGTCAGTCTTACAATCTCTTCTTTTTGGGAAACCAGAAGTGCAGAATCCCAGGCAACACCCAAGTTCACATACTCCTCAACGGCCCCTGGTGCTGCTGGTTCAATGACATGCGGAGCTGTGCCATCCACAATCCCGATTTTAAAGGCAGGGATAATGACTCCATCAATTGATTCATTATCTGAAGAACAGTGAAGGTATTCAATATCAAAGCCTTTTTTAACCCAATCCTCACCTATTTTTTTCATTAATGTAGATTTACCTGTTCCCGGCCCGCCTTTTAAGATAAATAATTTTTCAAGTCCCTTAAGATTGGAATCATATAAACTATAAAAGCCTCTTGCTGTATTTCCCCCGGCGTAATAGTTTTTAATTTTACCTGTCAAGATCAAACACTCCCTTTTGTTCCGTGTTTCTCTACATTGACTAAGGTATGCAGCTCTCCCCGCCTGGGTGAATGCCTAAACAAAGTTTTTAGGATGATTACGCATTTAATTTTCTTTTGAAAGGCTGTTTTCGTAAATTTTGCTTCTTTGGAACAAGGAGGTGATTACCCCAGTCTGCTCGCTTTTCGCGGGGTGTGCAGTTTTCAGCAATGCCTGCAGGGTATCACTTCCCCCACAAGTTATCCGTAGTAATATTTTTAGTCAGCTGTTTAAATTGTGCTTCTACAGCCTTTTTTAAATCTGCAGGACTTATGATAATTTGGACACCGATTCTGCCCCCGCTTACTGCCATTTTTTCCAATGCTTCAGCACGGCAGTCAATGAAGGTTGGAAAAAGCTTCTTCATTCCCACAGGAGAGCAGCCGCCCCTGATATAGCCTGTTACTTTTTGCAGCTCTTTGACAGGAAGCATTTCTACCTTTTTGGCTCCTGCAGCCTGTGCAGCCTTTTTTAAGTCCAGCTCATCTTCGACAGGAACAACAAAGACATAGAAATGGCTGCTTCCGCTGCGGGCAACCAGTGTTTTAAATACCGTTCCAGGCGCCAGCCCTGTTTTTTCCGCAACAGATACCCCATCAATCTTTCCGTCCCCTGCATCATAGGTTTCCAGACTGTATTCCAGACTTTTAGACTCTAGAATCCGCATGGCATTGGTCTTGGTGATCCCCAATTTCTCTCACTCCTTTTTTTCATCGCTCCGTTCCTTTCTTTTTCCGCCCCTGAATACATTTGCGCTGCGAATATACTCCACATCCTTCACGCCAAGCCTGAAGTTTATGACACGTGCCAGGGCAAAGAAGTAATCAGATAGACGGTTTAAATACTGTAACGGCAGCTCTGATACACTGCTATCTGCTTTAATTAATGAAACTACAAGCCGTTCTGCCCTCCTGGTTACCGTCCTAGCAATATGGATCGATGCCGCTGGCTTTGATCCGCCGGGCAGGATGAATTTTTCCAGTTCCGGAGCCTCTTCAATAAATTTATCGATGCGTTCCTCAAGATAGTCAATGCTTCCAGGTGCCAGCTTTTTTGGTGCCTTTTCAGAGACAGTCGCGAGGTCACCTCCGCAGTCAAAAAGCTCATGCTGGATTTTTTCCAGATCCTCCAGTACATCTCCAAATACAGACGGATCGAGTTCTGTTACAGCTTGTCCTACATAACTGTTCACCTCGTCCACTGTCCCGTAGGATTCAACCCGGATGTCATCCTTATCAATGCGTCCCCCGATTACACTTGTTTTCCCCTTATCGCCTGTTCGTGTATAAATTTTCATTTACTTTCCTCCCTATTTTATAACTCAATTGATTTTGACATCACATTCCCAAGCCCCTGCCAAACTTTTTAAATCCTAAATAGCCCTTGCAGGTTTATGCAAAACGTTTCCTTTTTTTATGGCTGTTTTCTTAAACTTTGTTGCTACCTGAACAAGGGGTTGATTTCCGCTCCAGGATGCTCGCTTTCCGTGGGGCGGTGAGCCTCACAAGCAAAGCTTGCGGGGTCTCACCTTCCCGCTAATCCCACAGGAGTCTCGCACCTTACACTCCAATCAAACCGGTATAACAACAGGATCGCCTCACAGAACATATTAAAAAACAACAATCTTTAAGAAAAGAGCCTTTTTTATAAAGCAATGCAGGCTTCCTTTTTAGAGTTTCGCCATTTTAGAGGCTAAATCCTCCGCAAACCAGCTTTTTGAAAATTTTGTATGTGAAATCACCCGTACCTATGATAGGTAAGATTGCAGAGTCCATTAAATGAACAAGACATGTTCAAAAGAAAGGTGCGATAATCTTGCTGAAAGTACTTCGTTATATATGTTCCAGTTCTCTTATTAGCAGCATAGGGGTAATCACGAAAAATTTTGAGTATAGTTCTATAACGGTATTGTTCATAGGTCTAGCATTCCTGGTTATGGGCTTAGAGGAATTTCAAAAAAAGCGGACAACGAATGGCTGGCTGCATATTCTTTTGTCTTTATTTTCATTTTATGTATCCATACAAGGTTTTTACTAAGCTAAATTGTCGTTTTAAGCATTGGAGAAATCTCTGTTTTCCTCAGAGACCTTTCAAAAAAAACACCTCCAAATATAATTGAAGATGCTCCAGTATGGCAGAGACTGCCTTCACAGCTCCAGCAGACAGCTCTGTATGCTGTCAGCAACCAGCTCCTTTAAAGAAGTGATTTGCTTGCGCTCTTTGATTTCTTTTCCTTTTTGAGTGGAAGCAACTAAAATCTCTGTATGAGGATCTTGGGTCCCGTTTCCTGAATGTGCCCTTGCTTGTGCATCTGCACAGACAGCAACACACTCTATCATCGCTGCTTCTGATAATGCGGCATCGATAAACACCCATATCCCCCGCTGCTCCCTATGCTCTCCTGTACTGTGAATCATGACCGCAAATACAGAATCATCCTGTGTGCGCCCAGTGCTCACATTAAGACGGTCAGCATTTGTACTAGACCAATAGGTTCCTGAACCAACTTCCAAGCTGCCATCATGAGTGTGTTCAGTCTTCATTAAAAATCGGCTGTACCAGCTTATCCCGTGCTCAGTAGATACCGTTTTCAGCGGAATGGGAGATTGAAACTCAACGACGCCGGGCTCAGTGTGCAGAAATTCTCTGCTCATTTTATAGCAGCTATCATTGCCGGCGGCTCTTTCAGGCATTATCACCATTTGAGGCTTATCGAGAGCAGGGTGGCTTTGTTTAAGAATTTCTGTTTTATATACCCTGCTGATCCGCTGTTCCTGCAGTACATGATGCGGAACAGAAAGCAGGTCCATTTTTCCCTTTTCCATAAGAAGCAGCTTGTCGCAATAAAGGGCGGCCAGATTCAAATCATGAAAGATGGAAATGACCGTAAGGCCTCCTTGGGATGTCCACTTTCTCAGCAAATCCAGGAGTTCTTTTTGAAAGGAAAGATCCAGATGATTGGTGGGCTCGTCCAATAGCAGGATCTCAGGCTCCTGTGCGAGGGCCTGCGCGAGAAATACACGCTGTCTCTCTCCTCCCGAAAGCTCCTGTATGTACCTATTCTCGAAGGAGTCCACTCCTGTATCAGCCATGGCTTTTTGAACAATTTCTTCATCCTTTTCATTCCATGACTGCAGCCATCCTCTTTGATGGGCATATCTCCCGAGAGAAACTGTTTCTTTCACCGAATAGGCAAAGCTCTGATCATAATGCTGCGGCAATACAGCCACAATTCTGGCAAGTTCTTTAGCTGAATATTCATTCAGGTTTTTGCCCTTTATTTCAATTCTTCCTTTTTGTGCCTTAATAATCCCGCTCAACATTTTTAACAAAGTAGTCTTACCGCTTCCATTTGGCCCAAGTATTCCAAACAGCTCTCCCTGCTTAACTTCAAAGGATATATCCTGCAAGACGGACCGGCCTCCATAGCCGCCCTCCAAGCTGTCCGCACTCAGCATCTTCATCCCCTACTTTCTGCTCTTCTCTTTAATAAAATTACCGCAAATGCCGGCGCGCCAATCAGGCTTGTAATCACACCAATCGGCAATTCGGCCGGTGCAATAATAGTGCGTGAAATAAGGTCGGCCAATATTAGAAAACCGCTCCCTGAAAGCATCGAAAGCGGCAGCAGATGCTTGTGGTCGGGTCCCCAAAGAAGCCGGGCAAGATGAGGAATGACCAGCCCGACAAACCCAATGGTCCCTGAGACCGCTACAGCAGCTCCTGTTAAAATGGAGCCTGCAATCAGGATGATCAGCTTCCTTTTCTGAACATCCACACCAAGATGACTGGCCTTTTCTTCGCCAAAAGACATGGCATTCAGTTCCCGAGCATTAAGCACCAGCAATAATGCGCCGATGATAAAAAATGGCAGCAGGATCACGATGTAATCCCATCCCCGCATCGAGACGCTTCCAAGCAGCCAGCCAATGATCTGCCGCAGCTCCTCCCCGCTCAAGGCAATCATCAGTGAGATGACCGCCCCTAAAAAGGAACTGAAGATAATACCCGTCAGGATAATGGTCTCAACCTTCATGGCCGGGTCAATTTTGCGCGAAAACCAAAGCACGATAAATATCGTAATCATTGAAAACAAGATGCTGAGAAGCGGCAAAGTGAACAACCCTAAAAAAGGGATGGATATGTTAAAGAATAAAGTAAGGACTGCGCCGGCAGAAGCACCTGAAGAAACACCGAGTGTATACGGATCAGCCAGCGGGTTCCGCAGCAGCCCCTGAAATGAGGCACCTGCAACAGCTAGAGAAGCCCCGACAAGCCCTGCTAAAATAACGCGCGGAAGCCTTATGTTCAGCACTATATTCGTGTACATGGAATCTGAATAATCAAGGGGAAGATGAAATACACCCTTCCCGATGATTTGGAGAATGCTTAAAAAAGGAACTGAAACACTGCCTATGGAAATACCCATGAGGGCAGCCCAAACTAAAAAAGCAGCTGCCGCGGCATAGGCAAGCCCCCGATTATTTTTTAAACGTTTCCGGATAGACTGTTTTAGCAAGTTCCTCTACTCCTTCAGCAAGACGCGGGCCTGAACGTGTCAGAAGATCTGTATTCACATCAAACACCTGCTTGGTCTTAACTGCATTCACATCCTGCCAGCCTTTTCTGTCCAAGACCTGTTTGCTTCCGCCATATGTTGTGATAATGACATCCGGATTATGCTTAATCATAGCTTCCTGATCCAGTTTAACCCATCCATTTTGGTCTCCAGCTGCATTTTTAGCATGTATGATGTCTGTCATTTCATCCATAAAAGTATTTTTGCCTGTTGTATAGATTTCCGGTGCAGGTGACACTTCAAAAAGAACTTTCTTCTGTTCCTTTATGCCCTCAGCCTTTTTTTCTATCCCTGCTATTTTTTTCTTCATGCCGTCAATAAGCTGATCCGCTTTGACCTTTTCCCCTGTTGCCGTTCCAATCAGTTCGATGCTTTGATATACTTTGTCAAAGCTTTGGGCATCGTTTACCACAACAACAGGAATTCCGGCATCCTGCAGCTGTTTATGCAGGTCAGCTGCACTTTTTATGATAGATTCATGAGTCAGCACCAAATCCGGCTTCAAGGAAAGGATTTTTTCGACGTTGAATTCCATGCCGCCTATTTTTTCCTTATTCTTCACGTCACTTGGATAGTTATCAAAATCAGAGACTCCCACAACCTCTTTGCCAAGGCCTAAAGCATAGGCAGTCTCTGTGTTGCTTGGGATAATGGAAACAATCCTCTTAGGCTTCTTTTCAATCGTTACTTCATTTCCGGAAGCATCTTTTACCTTCAGCGGAAATACTGCGGTTTGCTCCGTTTTATTTTTGCTTTCTCCTGAATTCTCCGTTTTCTTCTGTTCCGGGGCGCACCCTCCCATAAGCATGCCAACCAGAGTTATTAAAAACAGCAGTGAAAAAATTTTCTTCATTCTACACAACCTCCGCTTTCTTCATTTTTCCTGAAAACAAAAAAAACTCCAATAATCATTGGAGATAGCTGCATGGCAAAATATTAACCTTGTCCGCCACACACCTCCCCATCCTCGCGGGTTTATTGGTGTACAGTTACAGGCAGGTCTCCTGGCTTATGGTCATTGTCTGCAGCGCCTTCCCGTAGCATGTACAGTGGCATATTGCTGCTTACTCCCATTTACAGTGGCGGGACCGCGCTGGCATTTCACCAGCTTCCCTTTTAAGTCTTAAAAAAGACACCCAGTACTGTTTTCACATTTATTTTGTTCATATCGATTATACACCAAACATTATTGAAAAAAAGAGATGTTTGCTGTTTATGCATGCAAATGTTTAGAAAATTCATAGAGCGGAAGGCAGGGAAAAGGATTTGATCAATCATTCAGCCATAAAACCGCTGTTTAAAAAAGAGGAAATCCTCTAATAGTGCCAAACAAAAAAAGAGCGGATTGCCAATAAATTGGCTGCGCCCTCTTTCAAGTCATAATCTCTATAGCCAGGATTTCATCTGTGTCCTGATGGTGTTCTTCTCAATCAGTCCCCGCTGCATACTGACCGGGCACTGACTATTATACTTTCTTATTTTTTCGTTAATACCAGCAAGAAGAACGTCAGCTTTATCCTGCTCAACCGCTTCTTGCAGAAGATCTCTTATTTCCTGCTGGAGCTTCACCCATGGAGGAAGGTATCCTGCATTTTTTGCTGTATTGACAAAGTTATCATACACATTTCCCGTAAACAGCTTTTTGGGTAAAGGCTTTCCGTATCCCGGGTTCGATTTTAATCCGGCTTCATCTCTTTCATATTCTCTAAAAATCTCTGACATTAAGTCTCTTGGGCCTTCATTATTGGAATTCATGTCATCCCTCCTATTTCGGCTTGCTATCTTTCTTGAATTATACCACCCGCCCTCTTGCTGGAACGCTGAATTATCTGAAAATTTTGTGTCAAAAAAAGCAGCACCCCTATTGGGAGTGCCGCCGCCATCTATTGTTTCATTTTAATATATTTTTTTATCCTGGTAAAATTCAGTGCATATAGCACACCGCCAAATGCAAGTATGCCAGCAAGAACTCCGATAATCACAACAATTAATTCATTCACGTAAGTCGCCTTTGGAAAAAACAAAGCTATCAAAAGGTTTTTCAGCGCTGATACGACAAGTACCATAATGGCGGTGGAAGCGATGAGACTTATAAGCCTGAATTTTATATTTTTGAGATTGATGCCAATATTTCTATTTATAACGATGATATTTACAGTCAGAGATGTAAGATATCCAAAGTATGTTGCAATGATGAATCCGGACTCAGGATAGAAGTTTGGCAGAATGAAGTTCAAGGCCAGCTTAACAATGAGACCAGCTGCAAGACCAGCGATTGCTTTTTTTTGCTGATTCACGGTCTGAAGGATGGATGTTGTAACACCATAGATGGCAATAAGGAGACCTGCCGGAGCATAAACCCTCAAGAGCCCACCCCCCATTTCAGGAGTTGCATTAGGAAACATAATGTAATAAAGAGGCTCTGCTAAAGCAAACATTCCAAATGCTGCCGGCAGCATGATGGTCATCAGCACCAGGAAGGACTGATTCATCTGCTTTCTCATCATTTTATAATTATTGGCAACAAAGGATTTCGTCATATTCGGGATAATTGATACACTGAGACCCGTCGTGATTGAAACTGGAAGCAATACAAGGACCTGGGCATATGAAATTACACCATTAATATCCTCAGCATCATGCTGCTTAAAGCCGATATGCATTAAAATCCTATTAATCGAATATGAATCGATATTCTGATATAGCGGTAAACTCATTCCCATCACAACAAAAGGAATCGAATGCTGAATAATTTCTTTGAAAATTTCCCTGATGGAAATGTAGGGGCTGCCCTCTCTCGCGGCAGATGGACTGAAGATATGATCCCTTCTTTTCCAAACCTGTTTAATAAGTACAGCAATTCCAAAAACAGCTCCGATAAACGCAGCAAAGGTGGCAACTCCCACTGCAGCCGTTACGGACAGATGCAGGAATTTTATTGTGACAAAAACTCCTGCCAAAATAAAGATAACCCTTGCAATTTGTTCCACTACCGTACTTACAGCTGGAGGGCCCATCGTCTGGTGCCCCTGGAAATAGCCGCGGAGAAAACTCATCGGCGGGACAATAATCAAGGCAAAGCTCACCAGCTTAATATTAAAGATGACACTTTCCAGCGAATTTCCGCTGCTGCTGTCATTCACGACAATTCTGGCCATTAAAGGGGAAAGCATATAGAGAACGAGAAAGGCGGTAAATCCGGAAGCCAGCATCAAAAGGATGCCTGATTTAAAGATTCTCTGCACCACATCCTGCCGTTCCAATTCATTATATTTAGATATCATTTTGGAGATGGCAAGCGGAATGCCCATGGTGGATAAACTGATCATGATGGCATAGGGTCCATAAGCATATCTGTACAGCGCGTTCCCTGTACTTCCAATCATCATTCCAAGCGGGATCATATAGATAAATCCGAGAATCTTGGAGATAAAGGATGCAGAAGAAAGCTGGACTGTACCTCGCAATAATTTATTGGCCATTAATCGTACTCCCATTTATATCAAATAAGTGCATGTGAAAACAAAACCTGCGTATCTAAAATAACACTTGCTTGGCTAAAATCCAAATGAATTATTTCACTTCATAAAAAAACTTTATATGTAAAACATGAGAGCAGCCTATTTACTTTTGAAAACGGACGTTTTATAATTTAGTTAAATAACTAAATACTTAATTGAAAAACCAGGAAGGGAAGAATTTTTTGTTATGAACGATGCATTCAAAGCCCTGTCAGACGCTACAAGAAGGAAAATCCTCGACCTGCTGAAAGAGGAGGATTTAAGTGCAGGAGAAATTTCAGATCACTTCAGCATGAGTAAGCCAAGTATTTCTCAGCACTTGAAAATCTTAAAGAACGCCGGGCTCGTTAATGATGAAAAAAAAGGACAATTCATCGTGTATTCATTGAACACCACCGTCTTCCAGGAATTAATAAGCTGGGCTTTTAATTTTGTAGAAAAAGAGGAGAAGTGATTGTATGAAAAAGCATCTTATTCCAATAGTAATCATAGGAGCTACTGTCATGGTTTGGCTCATTTTTTACCGGGACCTTCCCGGAAAGATTCCCGTTCACTGGGGCACAGACGGAGCGGACGGTTATGGAACCAAACTGGATGCGATGTTAATGAATACAGGGATGATGATTCTGCTGTATGTCATCCTCGCCTTTAGTCCAAAACTTGATCCAAAAAAAGAAAATTACAAGTACTTCCAAAGAAGTTATGGAATTATCACCTACTGTCTGCTGATGTTTTTCTTTTTCATCAATATATTTACCATTTTATCCGGTCTTGGCTATCAGCTGCCAATGAGCCATCTAGTCACTATTTTTGTGGGCCTATTGTTTATCGTCATCGGAAACTACACAAACTCTTTGAAGCCTAATTATTTTGTCGGAATTAAAACACCTTGGACACTGAGTAATGAAACAGTCTGGAAGAAAACCCACCGATTTGGCTCCAAAACCTTTATGATTGCCGGAGTTTTATTGATGGCTTCTGCCTTTTTGCCTGCCACACTGCTCACATCCGTCATGATTCCCATCATCCTGGCAATCGCCCTGCTCCCCATTGTCTACTCATATTTTATTTTCAAAAAGACAGTAAACTAATCAAAGAAACAGGGTCCCGAGTTTAACGGACCCTTTTTTTTATTAAAAATATTTCAAAGCGGGCTGGCATAGTAGTCGATGCTTCTTACTGTTACAAATCCGCACGATTGATATAAATGCAATGCGCCTTCGTTCTCTGCGGCCACTTCGAGAGAATTATATTTTTTCTTCAGCACTTCTTGTGTGTATTGGATGCTCTGCTGCAGGATTTGCCGTCCATAGCCCTTGCCTCTCAGCTTTTCCATAACGCTGAAACCGTATATAAAAACATTGTCCGACTCAAGCTTCAGACCGATTTTACCGACCGGCATCCCCTCTATTTCGGCAATAAGTGTAATATCCCCGCTATTTTCCATCATGTTTTTTAAGAACTCCTCCGCTTCCTCCTTTGAAATGGAAAATCCTTCTTGATTAAGCGTGACTAATGTTTTAAAGTCACCAGGCTCGGTTTTCCTTAAAGAAATAGATCCTGACGAGGCAGGGAGAGCCGCATCTTTACGTTCCATAAAATACTCCGAGAAGGAATACTCTGCTTTTTTCGCAAGGGCAAATTCCTTTCCTGTTGATGAATTGCCGGGACAAATCAAAAGAATTCGCTGAAACTTATTCTTCCTGCATTCATCCTCAGCCTTTTTCAAAAGAGCAGAAAAAATCCCTCTCCTTCTAAAGTCCGGATGTACTATCCCGCTTATTTCTGCCTCTGTCCTGCCAAAGAAATAAATACCCAGGAAACCCGCCAGCCTCCCATCTTCATAATATAAAAGGTCATTTACCTCACTGCCCCGCCTTTTGCAAAGCATACTCCAATTTAATTTCATCTCGATTCCATCATGCTTCACACAAATCAGCTCAAGTTCCTTAATTTCTTCAAGCTGAGCAGCAGTCAGGGTAATGCAGGGTACTACTTTTTGTAATTTTTCCATCTATCTCTTCTCCTTTATGATCTATGCCATCTTCATATATATTCTAAAAAGCCCCCGTCATTTCCTCTGAGAATTCCTTCTAATTTCATCAAATCCGAGATTATAAATAGCTGGTTAGAGAATTATTTAATCAATATACTTGAAAAGTGACTGCGGCCGGCATATAATATAACAGATGCTTCAACATGTCCCAGTAGCTCAGCAGGATAGAGCGACAGCCTCCTAAGCTGTAGGTCGTAGGTTCGATTCCTATCTGGGACGCTAATAAGAACCTCCAAGCCCTAAGGGTTTGGAGGTTTTTTTGTTATTGAGTTAATATTGGTCTCTTCAAAGTGTTGTCTATGTTTAATAATGCTGTTTTCGTAAATTTTGTTGCTATGGAACAAGGGGGTTGATTTCCGCTCCAGGATGCTCGCTTTCCGCGGGGCGGGCGGTGAGACTCCTCAGCTTCGCCTGCGGGGTCTCACCTTCCCGCTAATCCCACAGGAGTCTCGCACCTTACACTCCAATCAACCCTGTTTAGCAACTAATTCGCTTCACAGAAAAATTTAAAAAACAACAGTCGTTAAGAAAAAAGCCTTTAATAAAAACTATTTTAATGCTTTGTTCCACGCTTCATAAAATTCTTTCACAGTCGCATAACGATTATTTCGCTCTTTTTCAACAGCTTTAAAGGCTACTTCATATAATTCCTTGTCAGCTTCCCACTTTGACAAGGTGTGATCCGTTTCTCCGCCTAACAGACCAAATGCAATGGCTCCCATTGTAAAAACATTGGTTCTTGAATCAATAGTGGCCCATAAAGTGAATTCCTCTGGAGCTTTAGATCTTTTAGCACCCCAGAAATGCTCCCCTATATTATTTACAAAAGGGGATTTACGATAAAAGTCTATATCACAAATTTTCGTTTTATGATATTTAAAATCATATAATATACTTCCATCATAAAAATCTACTGCAATGAAACCTTGTGATTCTACAAAAGTATGAAAAGAGAAAATTGTATCAAGGGCGTCCAAACGTTTTCTAATATCAAGGCTTTTAAATCTATAGAATGGAGACTCAGGGTTTGTATACTTAGCCATTCCCCCAAAAGACCAATGAGAATGCAGGCATTCACCTTCGATCCATTCAAATACTGCTGCATAACCTTTTCCAACAGAAAAATGGTCAACCAGCTTTATTAAATTTGGATGCTCTAATTTCTTATAAATTGGTATTGCTTCTATTAAGCGAACAACTGCATCTTTTGTGTCACCTGAAAATTCCAGCGTTTTAGCTCCAGCATATTTGACAAAAAGCTTTTTATTGTTAATTTCTACTCCAAAACAAATATTCCCAGAATCCTGTTCATCGAATACACAAAAAACATCCCCGATTTTTTTTAGCCATAAAAAATCATGATGCTCTTTTAACTGGAATGTCACTTTGCCAATTTCTATCGTATATCGGCTCTGTTGTTGTTGCTCTATATATCCCAAAATCATATTCCTCCTATTATTTAGGTAACACGCAGTTTATAGGGGGAATGATACGCTTACCCTATAATCAATTTAACCCCATTAAGTATAATTGCCATTTTCATAATACAACGCCACCTTTCATTTCATTAATTCAGGCATTAATGCCTCTAAACTTATTTTTCGTTATTGGAACTGTATTGGTTTCAGTAAGTTGTTCATCATATAATTTATAAATTATCATATCTTCATTTTCTAAATTATGCCTTTTTATTACATTTTTTAATTTAAAATGAATGCTTTCGTAAACTTTGTTGCTATGAAACAAGGTGGTTGATTTCCGCTCCAGGATGCTCGCTTTCCGCGGGGCAGCCGGTGAGCCTCCTCGGCTGCCCTTCGGGGTCTCACCTGTTCTGCTCATGAAGCCACTGAAAAAGTCAGGAATTTCAAAAGTGAAAAATGATGTACAAAAAACGAAGCTCTAGAATCGCTTCTAAGCGACGATAAGAGGGTCAGGAATCATTTTTGACCCCCTATAAACTCATCTTTTTTCCATAACATATAGTTTTTCAGTGGCCTGCTGCTCATCCCGCAGGAGTCTCGCACCTTACGCTCCAATCAACCTGACTTGACAATCGAAAAGCCTCACATAACACATTAAAAACAACAATCTTTAAGAAAAGCCTTTAAAAATCACCTCTAAGAAATTTAAAGGTTTGATAGGTTTGATCGATGAAACCTCATTGCTTTGTTCAATTAAGCTAACTTCAAAATAATTTAAAGAACAGTTACTAGCAAAGTCTTTTATTAAAATTTCCATAATGCCTCCAAAACTTCTGGCTTTGTAGAACCTTATTTGCACTTATACTTATCCAGCACATACCTTAAAATTACTTATAAGGTGAAAATTCAACAACTCTAAGCTGTTATCCTTCTTTTCCAAACCTGCAGATTTATTCGAAAAAAACCACTTCAAAAAACCGCCCATAAAATCCAGGCGGTTTCATCCATTTCTAATATTTAAGCTTTCTCGCAGGCCATTCCAGGTTTGTCTGAAGCCCTTAGAGAAAGAGGCGGCTGACAATGCTATACAAGTTCAAGATTTCTTTTTATATTTGCATTTTTGAAATCAAGCCCCAGCTGGATGGCTGTTTGAGCGATTTCCGGCCGGATACCGGATAAGATAGATTTTACTCCAATTAAGCTTAGAGCTTTGATTAATTGAAAAATCTGCTGGGCAACCATGGTATCCATAATGACTACTCCAGATAAATCAATATACAGCAATTTAATCAGCTTCTCGGCACATTGTTCCAGTGTATTTTCAAGAATGAATTTAGCCCTTGCCGTATCAATATCCCCCACTAGCGGAAGCAAGGCGGTACTGCTGCCAATCGGGATGACAGGAGAACTCAATTCATTAATCATTCTTTGCTGCGATTCGAGCCTTTTCATGGAATAATTATGGTTTTCCTGTACAAACCAAATCATGACCTTACTAAATATTTTAATAACTTTCCGTTCCCATGAGGAAATTGCATCCTCTGAATAATTCCCTTTATGAAGTGAAAAAAATTGCTGAAGCAAATCCAAATACTGTTCCTGTGTCCTGAAAAACTCCCTTAATATGAAATGGATAGGCGTACCTAGATGCTGTTCATCCTGGGCAATTTCCAGAATCCAGGATTCGAAGTTTTCTATAAAACTAGATTCATCTTTTATAAAAAGATCACAAAAATGAATATGAAATTCATAATTTTGCTGTTTAACGGCTTTAATAACTTCAGGATCAGTAGACGAATATACACCGGCGGGATCGCTTTTATCCAAAGAAGCATACCATTCTTCGGTTAAACCCCAGGTTTTCTCCAATAAAAATTCGTGCAGCTCTTTATTTGCGTCCATATTCTACCCCCGTCAGTTTTATTTCTAATAAAAATCATACCATACAGTTATTAGATCTGTTCACTAAAATGCATGCTCCATCTATCATAGCAGCACGCTTGTTAGCAAGCATACAAAAACACCCGCCAATGCGAGTGTTTGTTTTATCTATTTCACATTTTTATGGTTGAGTATTTCATAAACTGATTGGCAAATTGCTTCATTGGGAGTTGAACCATAATACGCCGCGTGCTGTTCTCCGACTTTTCGGAGCTGAGCTATGGAGCGATAGGCCTTCCCATCCAGCTTCTCCAGACTAATGTCCAAAGTTGCCGATTAACAGCCAGAGTCTTTTTCGTATAACACCATCTCATTTCATCCTTACTTCCCGTATAAGCAAGTTATGAAACTTAGTGATGCCCTGGATTTTCCTTTCAAGAATTTCTTCTGCAAAGACTTTCTAGATGAAGTTCAATTACAGACTCCATAAGCTTTGGTGTGACTTCATCTCCCTTTTGCAGGTGATGTAATGCTAGTCCATCTATAAGAGCATACAGCCGCTCTGTTTCAAGAAATACATCGAGATTGGGGGATGCAAGCCCAAGGTTTTCAAGTGATTGTATGATGAAGAAAATGGCAGATTTCGTTTCTTCATAGATTTCATTACTGAATTTGCGGAGTGAGGGTTCACTCATCGCTTTCACTGTAAAAGCAAGCCATACCTCCGTTTCATACCTTTTTTGTTCATCCACAGGCAGGATTTCTCTTAAGATCAGTTTCATGTCTTCTACCGGCGGGCCGTCAAGTTTCAAGCTGCTTGCCCTTTTTCTTATTCGTTCCAATACTAGCTGCATTGAAAAAAGGAGCAGTTCTGATTGTGTAGGAAAATAATGACGCAGCGACCCAAGCGAGATGCCTGCTTCTTTAGCGACTCTTCTGACGGTAGCATGCTCCATCCCTTCTTCAGCAATGATCCGCCAGGCTGCTTCGGCTAATTTTTCTTTTTGTTTTTGATGATCAACTATTTTTGGCATATTTTTATTATATCACCATTGATTGTTTTAATACAGCTGTGCTATTATGTTTTTAATACATTTGTATTAAAAAAGGAGTGAGGAATATTGATTGGTTGGCTCATTTTAGTTTGTGAAGCTGGATTTTGGCTGATAGTCCTTGGAGGGCTGTTTATCCGCTATGTCCTTAAACAGAGAAAAATAGGCGGAATGGTTTTATTATGCACACCCATCATAGACTTGCTTTTACTTATTTTCACAGTGATCGACTTAAAAAATGGAGCTCCGGCAACTATATTCCATGCCTTATCTGCTGTATATATAGGTGTAACAGCAGGGTTTGGCCATTCCATGATTAAATGGATGGATCAGAGATTCTCTTATTGGATGGCTGATGGTCCCATACCGGAAAAAGCTCCTAAATTCGGATCCGGGCATGCACGCGCTGAACGCATAGGATGGTTCAGGCACTTTTTATCCTGGATGATCGGCATTGCACTGATGTACGGAATGATTCTATATATTGGCGATTCTGACAGTACTGAAGAAATACAGAAGCTAATTAAATGGTGGTCTATTGCTCTTGCAATCGACTTCCTATACAGCTTCAGCTATTCACTTTGGCCCAGGCGCAAAAGAATAGATGATAAGGCATAAGGCTTTTCCTTTATGTATCACAGTCTGTAGGGGCCCAATCTGATCCCTGACGCGATAAAAAAAGGATGAAGCAAATCTGCTCCATCCTTTTTTGAGTTAATCAAACTTTAGTTTAGCAAGTGCATCGGCTAGAGCCGTATTGATTGGTTCATCTTTATTTTGCTTGTTCAGATAGCTTGATACGTCTTTTTTGGATGCTTTTTGGTCTTTGCCTTTGCCTCTTCTTTTATTAAAAGAGGAAAGCTTCTCATGATAGCCGCACTTGCAGACAAAGGTCTGTGCCTCACCCTGGCCGCGCATTTCCATCTTTTTATGGCATTGCGGGCATCTTGCGTTTGTCGCCCGGGAAACTCCTTTTCGGTATCCGCATTCCCTGTCCTGGCAGACGAGCATCTTTCCTTTTTTCCCATTTACCTCAAGCAGCAGTTTTCCGCAATCAGGACATTTAGTTCCTGTCAGATTGTCATGCTTGAACTTCTTGCTGCTGTTTTTGATATCTGTGACTATATCCTTGGCGTATGCCTTCATCTCGCTGATGAATGCCTGCTTAGGAAGCTGCCCTTTTGCAATGGCAGTCAGTTTCTGCTCCCACTGGGCTGTCAACGCCGGCGAGCGCAGTTCATCCGGTGCGAGGTCAAGAAGCTGTTTGCCTTTGGAGGTGACAAATATCCCTTTTCCCTTTTTCTCAATTAAGAAGGTGTTAAAAAGTTTCTCAATCACATCTGCACGGGTTGCAACGGTTCCGATTCCGCCGGTTTCACCCAGTGTCTTTATAAGATCCTTTCGTTCACCGCTCATGTATTTCGATGGATTTTCCATGGCAGAAAGCAGGGTGGCTTCATTCAGCGGCTCAGGCGGCTTTGTTTCCCCATTGGTCATAGAGAGGTTTGTAATCTTCAGCACATCGCCCTTTGTCACGGAAGGCAGCATTTGTTCCAGGAGACCGTCATTAGAGTCTTCTTCATCTGTTTGATGATCATATGCTTCCTTCCATCCGGAATGTAACGCCACTTTGCCCCTGGCTGCAAAAACTTCTCCTCCGATTATTGCTTTGATGGTTGTCTGCTCATATTCAAAAGGTGGCAGGAGCACAGCAAGAAATCTTCTGACAACCAAATCATATATTTTATATTCCTTGTCGCTTAATTTACTCATGATAGGCGTTTGTTCAGTCGGTATGATGGCATGATGATCTGATACTCTGCTGTCATCAACAAACGATTTGTTCACTTTAATGGGGCTTCTGAGAATTTTGGAAGCGAGCATGGCATACGGCTTCACCCTAACAGCTTCAAGCCGTTCCTTTAAGGTATCAACAATATCCGAAGATAAATGCCTTGAGTCGGTTCTCGGATAGGTTAAGGCCTTATGGCTTTCATACAGCCCCTGCATAATGGACAGTGTTTCCTTTGCAGAGTACCCGAACTTTTTATTCGCATCCCTCTGAAGCTCCGTCAAATCGTAAAGCTGCGGAGCAAAGGATTTTTTAGTCGTCTTATCAACGTCTGCCACCTCGGCGCTTTGGTTTCTTGCCTTAGCCAGGATGCTTTCTGCCTTCTCTTTTTCAAATGTGCGGGTATCCTTTGTTTTTCCATCCTGCCAGACCAAATGCATATTAGAGGCAACCGCTTTTAACCCGTAATAAGGCTTCGGGCTGAAGCTCTTTATTTCTTCCTCTCTTTTCGCAATCATGGCAAGTGTCGGGGTCTGTACCCTGCCGCAGGATAATTGGGCATTATATTTGGTTGTAAGCGCCCTTGTCGCATTCATGCCTACGATCCAGTCGGCTTCCGCCCTTGCAACCGCAGAAGCATAAAGGTTTTCATATTCCCTTCCATCCTTTAGCTTGCGGAATCCGTCTTTGATTGCTTTGTCGGTCACAGATGAAATCCACAGGCGCTTGACGGGCTTTTTGACATGGGCCTTCTCAAGGATCCACCTTGCGACAAGCTCTCCTTCACGGCCGGCGTCTGTCGCGATAACGACATCCTTAACATCTTTCCGGTTCAGTTGGGTTTTGACGGCCTGAAACTGCTTTGAGGTCTGTTTGATGACTACCAATTTCAAAGAGTCGGGCAGCATCGGCAGGTCCTCTAGCTTCCAAGCTTTATACTTTTCATCGTACGCCTCAGGATCTGCATGGGTAACTAAATGTCCCAGCGCCCAAGTGACAATATATTGATCTCCCTCAAAAAAACCGTTTCCTTTTTTATGGCTATTCAGCACTTTAGCTATATCTCTTCCGACTGAAGGTTTTTCAGCCAGTATAAGTGTTTTACTCATCATAACATCCTTTCAATTTCCTAAAATTCAAGAAATGTTTGTTCCCTTCCATTATCTCATAAATTGCTTTGGAGAGCGACGATATGGGATGTAACTTACATGGCTCACAATAACTTGGGTCTGTTATACTTGTCTGCTGATTTCCGGTACGAAAGCTTCCATTTTGAGGCCAGCCCGGCGAGCTCCCTGCAGCCAAGTGTACCCCTGTAATCAGCAAATCACATTTACAAACATATAATTCAACAATTATTTCCCGAGAAATTTGTCGATTGGTGCTTCCTTGCTGTTTCTGGTATTTTTGGGCGGGCTGGCAAGCAAGGATAGCAATCTATCACGGATTTTAGTAAGATGGACTATGGATGTTTTAATAAATATTGGAGGTTCACAAATAATGAGCTTACTTTCTATAGATAAATTGGGCCATAGCTTCGGCGACCGTACATTGTTCAAGGATGTTTCCTTTCGTTTAATGGCTAGTGAACATGTTGGCCTGGTCGGCGCGAATGGCGTCGGCAAATCTACTTTAATGAATATCATTACCGGACATTTAATTCATGATACAGGACGGTTGGAATGGACTCCGGGCGTCGTATACGGATACTTGGATCAGCATACCGTGCTTACGAAGGGAAAGACCATCCGTGATGTTTTAAGAGCTGCCTTTCTTCCGCTGTTTGAAGAGGAAAAGGCCCTGAATGAAGTTACAGAGAAGATGGGGACAGCTTCTCCGGAAGAGCTTGAAGAGCTTTTGGAACAGATGGGTGTCATTCAGGACAAGCTGGAAGCAGGCGGCTTTTATAATCTTGATATCAAGGTAGAAGAAGCTGCACGCGGACTTGGCCTGGATGCCATTGGACTTGACCGCGATGTTTCTGCTCTTAGCGGCGGGCAGCGTACTAAGGTTCTGCTCGCCAAGCTGTTATTGGAGCAGCCTGAGGTTCTTTTATTAGATGAACCTACCAACTATCTGGATGTCGAGCATATCCGCTGGCTAAGCAACTATTTGAAGGAATATCCGCATGCCTATCTTTTAATTTCCCACGACACGGAATTTATGAATGGCGTAGTTGACGTTATCTTTCATCTCGAATTCTCCAAACTGACTCGTTATACAGCTACCTATGAAAAATTCCTGGAATTAGCTGAAATCAATAAAAATCAGCATATCCATGCCTATGAAAAACAGCAGGAATTCATCAAGAAGCAGGAAGATTTCATAGCGAAAAATAAAGCACGCTATTCAACAACAGGCCGCGCAAAGAGCAGACAGAAGCAGCTTGAAAAAATCGAACGAATCGACCGTCCTGAAACGGCCATGAAGCCTACCTTTGATTTTAAAGAGTCGCGAGGGAGCAGCAGGTTTGTGTTCGAGGGTGAAGCATTAGAAATTGGATATGACCGCCCGCTCTTCCCTAAGCTTACAACAACGATTGAACGCGGAGACAAAATTGCAGTGGTCGGTAGCAACGGTGTCGGGAAGTCCACACTGCTAAAAACCATTCTCGGCAAAATTAAGCCCATTAGCGGCAAGGTCATCCTTGGCGATTTCCTTTTCCCTTCTTATTTCGAACAGGAAGTGAAAGCTGCAGGCACCACGCCGCTTGACGAAATTTGGAATGCATTCCCGAGTCTGGAGCAGCCTCAGGTAAGAGGAATCCTTGCAAGGGTCGGCTTGAAAAATGATCACATAACCCGCCCGCTGAACCAGCTGAGCGGAGGTGAACAGGCAAAGGTCCGCTTATGCAAGCTAATGCTGACAGAAAGCAACTGGCTTTTGTTTGATGAGCCGACCAACCACTTGGATATTGTAGCTAAAGAAGAGCTTAAGCGCGCCATGAAAGCCTATAAAGGCACTATTGTCCTTGTCTGCCATGAGCCTGATTTCTATGAGGATTGGGTGACAAAGGTATGGAACGTGGAAGATTGGGCGAATGAAGGCCAAAGCTGACTCTTTTAATAGCCTTAACTGTTATAAACAAAAACCATCTTTGGGTGCCCCAAAGATGGTTTTTGCTGTATATGAATATCTTATAAACGGGCTGGTTCCACTATTTTCAATTCATTGCCCAATAGCCTGGCTAATTCCAGCATGCCAAATTTCCCTGCCGCTTTTTCTGCATCGCTGTTATAATTTGTATTTGTATTAATGTCATATGTGAAGATTTCCCCTTCACTGTTTCTGATAAATTCAATCCCGGCAACAGCAATTTGATTTTCTTTCAGGAACGTTTCGTATTGCTCGATAATGGGCTCCCGGAAACCTTCAATAACCTGGAATTTAGGCTTTTCAGGAACCTCTTCCCCAACAGGGCAGAATAAATCGCCAATCTGGCATGCGTCCGCCGGGCATAGCTCAAAGCCCTCAGAAGTGTCGACACGGACAGCATACACAAATTTTCCGCCAACAAATTCACAGCGGGTGATATATGGCTCAGGGGATTTGATATATTCCTGAATCAATGTAATGCCATCGACCGGTTCTTCAAAATCAGGGCCATCCACATATTGCTTCAATGCATCAATGGAATGGAACAGCTGGACCCCAAGTCCCTTTCCGGCACGGTTATGTTTGGTGATAAAGGATTCTGCACCCAGCTTCCCGGCTGCTTCTATAATCATATCTCTCCCGGCTGCAGCAATGGTTTTAGGCGTTTTAATGCCATGGCTGGCTAGTGCTGTGTATTGATTGACCTTGCTCACTTCCAATCGGAGAGCACGGCTGCCGTTCAGGACCTTCCGTCCGTGCTGCTCAAGCCATGCCAAGACCGACTCGGTAAGTTCAGGCGCAAAACGGTGGCCCCTTGTATGGGAAGAAGCGCTCATTCTGCTGTAAAACACGCCTTCCGGCGGCTCCTGGGATAAGTCCACCAGTCCATGGTCAAGATGCCACTCTTCATAAGGCAGGTTCAGTTCGTTCAATCTGTTTGTCAGATGCTCTGTCCATTCGCTGTTTTCGTGAATGATGTATATTTTGCTCATTATTATAGCCTCCTGTTATAAGCTTCAAAACTTGACCGTCAGGCTTTTGTTTTTTGGCGTTTTTTCTCCACAAGCGGTTTTACCTGTTTCGCGAATCGCTCCATTTCTTCCAGCTGCGGTGAAAACTGAAGCAAAAGCAAATCTACTCCCGCTTCTTCAAATTCAATGATACGCTCCGCAATCTGTTCTGGAGTCCCAATAAGGTTCGGGCGCAATCCCCTGTTGGAAACAGAATAATCATAAAGCTTGACCTGCTGCTCAAGCTGCGACTTATTAACGAAATCATTGTATCCGGCATAAGCACTGGATTCTTTAACATCCGTAATTCTCTTAAGTTCTTCCTGTGCTTTTTCTTCACTGTCCCTGCAGATTACATATGCGGCCAATCCAAAAGAAGAGAAAGGCTGTTTTCCTGATTCTGCCCGTCTTTCCTTCATTCCCTGAATTTTACCTCTGATTTCCTCAACTGTCCCGCCATGCATCACATATGCGTCACATTTGCCGGTTATCACCTGTTTGCCGCGTTCACTTTCACCGCCGGCATATAGGATTGGATTAGGCCGCTGCACCGGTTTTGGGCTTAAATGGGCGTCTTTGATATCATAGTACTTTCCCTTATAGGAAAAGATATCTTCTTTCCATAAGCCCTGAATAACATCAATGAATTCTTCCGTGCGGTCATATCGTTCGTCATGGGCCGTAAAGATTCCCCCATACTGGCGAGCCTCTTCCTCCCACCAGGCAGAAACAATATTCAGCGTGAATCGGCCATTGCTGATCTGGTCGATATTCGCTGCCATTTTTGCTGTAACAGCCGGATTATGGAATCCAGGCCTGACAGCGGTCATGATTTCAATTTTTTCGGTCACTGCAGCAAGCCCTGCTGCCGTAGTCCAGGCCTCAAGGGAATCTTGTTCAGGCCCTTTTATATCATTTAAGTAAAGTTCAGCAATCAACGTCGTATCATATCCCCACTGTTCTGCAGCCTGGATGACAGTTTTTGCATATTCAAAGGTTGGCGGCATGTTTTCATCATCTACATTTCGAAGCCATCCGCCAAAGATGGGAAGCCAAAATCCAAATTTCATCTCTCTATCTCCTTTTCCATTCAATTCTGCCTGCATCTTGAATAAAAGAAAACAAAAAAACTTCCCCCGATAAGAAGAAGTTTCGATTTATCCCCTGCTTATCTGCCAGAGTGCATGACTCTGCTGGAATTGGCACCATTCTGACTATGTCAGCGGCTGCCGGGCTTCAAAGGGCCAGTCCCTCCACCTCTCTCGATAAGTACTATTCAATTTTCACATAAATTAATCCTACTACGAACCTTGGTTATCCGTCAACTTTATTGTTAGATAATTTTCAATAATACATTAATATGTTTTTTCACAGACAAGTGTGTAGGTTTTTGGAAGCCCGATATCGTGGATTTTATGATTCGGCTCCTCCTCCAGCACCTTGATTACAAGTCCTGATTGGCCAATTGCCGTAATCAGCTCGCCTATGGTCCATTTTCTTTGGACAACATTTGACAGGCTTTCCTGCTCTTGCTCGGGCATATGCTTGGTAAATGCCACCCTATTATTTTCAATCTCCGGATCAAAATAATTGCCGGTTACTTTATGCTTTTTTCCTGAAGAGGAAATCAGCTTCGTTGAAATAGGATGAAACTCATGAAGGACAAATCTTCCGCCCTTCTTCAGCAAGGCCCTGATAACCTCTGCTAACGGCTGAAGGTCGATTACATAATGCAGAACGCCAAGCTCCATTAAAACAAGGTCATATTTTCCGCCAAGCTCTGCTTGCGGCAGCGAAAGAACATCTGAAACGATATAGTTTATATCGACTCCGCAGGAAGCTGCCAGTTCTTCTGCGAATGCTTTATTTTCTTTTGAGAAATCAGCCACCGTAACCTCTGCACCCAGTAATGCCAGTGCTGCTGCTTTCACTCCATTTGACCCCATCAAATGGGCTACTTTCTTTCCATTAAGATCACCTAAATATTTATAGAAGGGATGCAGCCTCCAAGCAGGATTCTGCCTGATTTTTTCTGCCATATCTTCCGGGCGCCCGTACCTGTTAATAAGCGCCAGATAATTATTCTGGTTCCAGGCCTGCTCATTATGCTCGGTGAACCCCTGCTGCTGCTTCAATAGATGCGCATGGATGCTGCTGCTGAATCTATTCATTTCTTTATCGTATAAATGGCTGTAAAGTGAACGGCACCAGATCTCTTCGCCGCCATGCTGAATGGCTATCCGGTATGGATCCGTTTTAACAGTGGTATTGTAAAAGAAGCTTATTACCGCTTCTATTTGGTTGATCTTAAGATAAAACTCTGCTTTTTCCGGCGTTTTCACGAGTTCAGAAGGCTGGAAGGTTTCAAAAAGGCTATATGCCTGCTGAAGAAGATCCCATTGTACGCTTACGGTTATTCTATCTTCATCCTCCAAAATGACCCCCTGAAGCAAAAGTGCTGAAGCCCCGGTAAACTCATAGGGTATTCCCGCATGGTTTAAAAGAGAGCCTATGTGAAGGATGCCCTTATAATAAGTGTTGTCTTCCATTTCCTATCCCCCATTTTTGTCAAAGCCTGTTTCGTTCTCATCCTGCTATAGCGGGCAATATATTTCCGCTTAGAGAATCTTCCTATTATGTAAGGCTCTTTTCTTAAAGATTGTTGTTTAATATATTCTGTGAAGCTATCCCGTTGTTAAACCGGGTTGATTGGAGTGGAAGGTGCGAGACTCCTGTGGGATTAGCGGGAAGGTGAGACCCCGCAGGCAAAGCCGAGGAGGCTCACCGCCCGCTCCACGGAAAGCGAGCATCCTGAAGCGGAAATCAACCACTTGTTCCATAGCAGCAAAGTTTACGAAAACAGCCTATGTAAAAGACGCCCTTTTATAAAGAATCTCCAGTTTCCCCTGTTATTTCACCAGTGCATGCTTGAATGCATAAATGACGGCCTGTGTGCGATCCTGCACTTCTAGTTTGCTCAAAATATTGCTGACATGCACCTTTGCGGTTTTCAGGGCAATATATAGTTCGTCTGCGATTTCCTGATTGGTTTTCCCCTGTGCGATCAGCAGCAAAATTTCCATTTCCCTGTTTGTGAGCTGTTCATGGAGAAGCCGCACAGCTGGTGTTCTCATTTTTTTCATCATCTTGCCTGTCACTTCCGGTTCCAGCACAGAATGGCCATGGAAAGTAGAACGCACTGCCTCTGCTATATCACTCGCCCTGGAGGTTTTCAGCATATAGCTGGAAGCTCCTGCTTCGAGAGCCGGGTATACCTTTTCATCATCCAGAAAACTTGTGACAATAATGACTTTTGCTTCCGGCCATTTATCAATTATCAATCTGGTTGCCTCAATTCCGTCCATTTCTTTCATGACCAGATCCATTAATATAATATCCGGACGCAGTTCAAGTGCCAGCCTTACTGCTGCACCGCCATCATCTGCCTCGCCGATCACTTCTATATCAGCCTGCATAGATAAATAAGAAGATACCCCTATTCTTACCATTTCATGATCATCTACAAGCAATACTTTAATCAATATCTTCACCTCCTGAAGAAATTAATGGCACTTTTACTTCGAGCCTTGTTCCTTTATTGATCACACTGACTATTTTCATTGTGCCGCCAATTTCCGCTGCACGCTCCTGCATATTAAGAAGCCCATAAGAACCTGCTTTGGAGTTTTCTGAGCGGAAGCCACAGCCATCATCTGCAATGATAAAGATAATCAGGCCGTCTCTTGATATTAATGAAACCTCAAGTGATGAAGCTTTTGCATGCCTTAGAGTATTGGAAACAGACTCCTGAAGGATGCGGAATAAATGATCCTCTATCCCCCTGTCCATAGAGACAGGTTCTATCTTCCATGTGATTTTCATCGGAACTTTTTGAACGAGCTCCCCAAGCAATGAGGTAATGCCCTCTTGAAGGGACTTGCCTCTTAGCGGCACCGGGCGCAAATGGAGGAGAAGTGCCCGCATTTCAAGCTGTGACTGATGAATGACACTCTCTGTTAGCTTAAGCTGCTTCATTTCATTGCTGTCGGTATCCTGCCTGCTTTCGGTTATGGCGGACATGAGCATCGAGGCGGCAAACAGCTGCTGGCTGACAGAATCATGGAGCTCTCTTGCCAGGCGGTTTCTTTCCTGAGAAATAATTTCCTGAACATATTTTTCCTGATCCTTCACTTTTTCATTGGCCAGCTTTTGAACTGATTTGGCCTGTTCAGCGATATGCCTGCGCACATTTTCAAGTTGTGCTGAAATTCTGGCAAACTCCTGGACTTGTGTGTTTCCTTCAAATGAAGATGCAGAGCCTTGTGATATTTTATATAACTCGTCACCCACTTCAGCAAGCTGCCTTTTCCAGTAAACACCTGAAATGGATCCATAAAGGACACCAAGGATAATACTCGCGATCGGCAAAAACAGCGCAAACGGGAAATTCATGATTTTCCTGTTCCATAACAGTGACCAATCGTACAGCGGATATATAAAAAAAACAAGCGAAGGCAATAGAATTGACATAGCGAAAGAAATGGCTGCACTCCTGATAATCTGCCTGGTAAGAATGTTCATATCCGTTTCACCTCTAAATCTCCGATAAGCAACGAGGTGATGATGGCAATTTTCTGTTCTGCATCATTAAATCCAGGTGTCTGAAAAGAAAGAATACTATTGAAAATTTTCCTGTCCGTGTTATTGAACACCGACGTGCTTCCAGCAATGACAGAGTGGTGAATGCTCACTTCCATATCATATGGAACTAAAATGCGGACATTTCCCGCAATACCCCGGATGGAAATAAAGGTGTCCCCTTTAGGAAGAATCGTATTGCTCAAATCAATGACAGTATCACCAATCCCGGTCTGTATGTTCACATCATTCCATTCATATACATGGTCAGGCGTCTTTCTGCCTCCGAACAGCTTGTTTTCAAAGAGGGAATTCTTCTTGATCAGCGGCTCCTGGCCGCGATTCTTAGACTCTATCAGTACCGGACTGATATAATCCGGATTCTTTTTCGATTGATAAAAAGTGTATAAAAGATAAGCAAGAATAGCTAAAATGAAAAATTTAAAGACCATCATCTGCAGCACAATTACAACCGTACTGAATAGTCCGATCCAAAACAGCATTTTCCCTATTGCACGATGATATTTTTTTTTGCCAAGGTATAAACACCCGAAGGATAGAGGAAGTGAGATGAATAAATCCCCATCAAAAAATACTAATTCTAAAAATAGCAGTACAATGCCAGTTAAAAAAACCCAGCCAATCCACTCTGTTCTATGTTTATTCAACACAGGGCCTCTCCCTTCGCTGATACTGCTTTTTCATTGCTGCATATATTTCAAAAGAGGCGCAGATTTCTGCGCCTCTTTAAGAATACCACGATTGCTTTAAGAAATAGAATGGGTTTCTTTATTTTTCAATTCCTTTTCAAGGCGGGCAATCCTGCCGTCAATGGTTTGATGGTGATAAGAAGAATTAACCGTATCTTCGAGCCTTTCAAGGTATTGCCCCATTTCTTCAAACCGCATAAATGGCTTATCCGCATTGCTTTCTGTATCCAGCACGCTATTGATTTTATAATGTGCTCTGGCAGCATTCTCGCGCCCCATCAGCTCCAGGCGTTTGATATTCATATCTTTTAATTTATGCTTCATTTCTTCGTACTTCTGTTCAAGCTCCTGCAGCTGATTCTCTGCATCATGAAGAGCCGTTTTTAAGCGCTCAGCACGCTTTTCGTATTGATCAATTTCACGCTCAGCAAACTCCTGCAGACCGGTTTCCCCGGCCTTGGCAGCTACCTCTGCCTGATGCTTCCGTTTGCCGGCTAAATTAAGCGCATATGCCAATTCCCGTGTAAACTCTTCCTTCAGCTGGTATTGGCGCTCTACAAGCTTGCGTACCTTTTCTGTTTCCTGTTCGCTTTGGCGCATATATTGATTCAAGACGGCAATTGGATTCTTCTTTTCCTTTTGATCCAGAAGTTCATGAAAATCAGCAGCAATTGTCTCTTTTAATCTTGTAAATACGTTCATGTTTTTTCTCTCCCTTTTCATATTAGTTTTTATTTAAATCTGCCCATTGTTTCTCGAAATTAATAAAAGGATCTTTTTCTCCGCTAACTTGCTCACTTTTTGTTCCGTTCCATTTCTTATAAAAAAAATACAGAACAAGGGCGGCAGCAATGCCAATAACAGATGGAATATTTGCGATCGCCGCAGAAAGTGCAGCGAGGGAAATGATTGCCCAAATTACTTTTCCCCATGCGGATTCTGCTTTAATAAACTGTTTGAACACAAAATATAAAATCACCAGGCTTATTGCCAAGCCAGCCAGTGGGCCAACATTCGCAAGCAGTATCATCGCCGCAATAACACCCGCAGCTGCTAATCCGAATTTTTTCATATTTATTTTCCTCCTTTCAATCTATACTCCAAGTTTACCTGCCTTCCCCCTTTTTCATAATGAGCTCTGGCCATATTTTCATATAAGGCTTGAGGCGTACTATTTGCGAATGTGCCTTTTACTAGTCACTAAAAAGCATGGTCAGGTTGATTGGAGCGTAAAGCCGAGACTCCTGCGGGATAAGCAGGAAGGTGAGAACCCGCAGGAGCAGCTGAGGGAGGCTCACCGCCAGCCCCGCGGAAAGCGAGCATCCTGAAGCGGAAATCCGCCACCTTGTTTCATAGCAGCTCAGTTCCCGAAAACAGCCAATAAAAAAAACCCGGCATCCGCCGAGTTATGTTTCAATCAAGCATTGACAGCTTCAGCCCTTTTCTGGCCAGTGCAATCAGAGTATCATCTTCTTGATCATGGCCGTAAAGGAACAGGTTAATAAGCGTATATACTGACTTGAAGCGTGCTAATATTTCTGTTTCCCTATCTATTTCTCCGTAAATCGAGAAAAACTCTTTGCGTGTATCTGGAGGAAAATAACTATAAATAAAGGAAATGTCCACTGCCGCATTTCCTAAATGAACATCTCCCCAATCTATGATTCCATAAAGCATGCCCTTTTCATCTAAAATGACATTGCGGACATGGATGTCTCCATGAACTAATTGATTTCCACTATTATTATTTACTGTTTCTGCATGATACAGGTACTCACCTGCAATTTTCGCGTCATCTGTGTATCCGGCATCAAAAAGTTGTTTGATATTGGAGGCGAGCTTTTGCTTTCGCACCTGCATATTAATCCGTCCCATAGAATCAGGCAAGACTCCCAGGGCACGGGCCTTTTCTTCAGGAAAATCATGAAGGGCTCTCAGAAAATATGCCAATTTCCTAGCTGAAACTGCCCGTGCCTGGTGTGATTCATCTACAGGCAGCTTCCCCTTTACAAGACGGTATCCAGTAAAAAGAAAAGGAAAAATTTTTTCAGGCTTTCCAAGAAAAATGGGCTCGGGTATTTTTAGAGGCAGCACTGGAACAAGAGCAGGAAGCAGCTTACTTTCTGTGCTTAACAGCGGCACAGCGATATCACGGCGCGGAAACCTGAATACATATTCGCCATTTACTCCAAAAACAGTATTATCGAATCCTTTGCCCAGTATTGTAACATTCGCTGGACAAAGCTCAGGAAACTGATTATGAATAATGCTCCTTGCGGTGTCAGCACTAACGGGATATTCGGCTTGCCATGGCTTATTCATAGGCATGCTCTCCATTCATGTTTTTTTCAAAGTGGCTCTGTTAATCTTTTCCGGTATTTCTGCAGACGCGCCATTTAACTGGTTAAAAACCCTATCTTCCTCTGCACCCGTTGCCGCTTCTATCCTATCGTCCGCTTTCCCTGCCGCGGCGGCCTTCAGGACGGGAACTTGAAGTTTCCTGCCTTTTCCTCCGGTCTTCACTGCCATTTCGCTTATCGGCCCTGCGCTGGCCGCTGCGGGATTCTGAACGGGAACTATCGCCATCAGTGCGGCTGCCCCGGCTTCTCTGGCTTCCGCTGCTTTCACGGGAGAATTCTTTCCGTCCTCTTTCTCCTGATCCCTGTCTAGCCTTTTTTTGTACCTCATCCGGCTGATTCATATGAATTCCTTCAATTTTCCTTCTCGGAATTTTCATGGAAATGCCTTTTTCAATGTCACCCAGAAGCTGAAGATCTTTGGTAGCGATAAAAGTTACAGCCAATCCATTCTCACCAGCTCTCCCAGTCCGGCCGATTCTATGGATATAGCTTTCAGCATCCTCAGGGATATCATAATTAAAAACATGTGTAATTCCTTCAACGTCCAATCCGCGTGCTGCAACATCTGTCGCTACCAGATATTGAATGGAAGCATTGCGGAAATTCTTCATGACACGCTCTCTTTTCGCCTGGGAAAGGTCACCATGAAGCTCCTCGGACTTATAGCCTGCTCCCTTTAAAGCTTCATTCAGCTTGGATACTCTCCTTATAGTCCTGCAGAAAATAATAGCCAAAAATGGCTGTTCTTCATTCATCACTGTAATAAGTGTATCCTGTTTGGCACGATCTGTTGTTTCAATTGCCAGCTGCCTGATCTTCTCTACCGTTATCTGCTGAGATTTCACTGCCACCGTAATCGGCTGGCTCATGAATCTTCTTGCCAATGACTTCACTTGATCCGGCATTGTTGCAGAAAACAGCAGCGTTTGCCTGTCAGATGGAAGCTGTTCTATAATTTCTTCCACTTCCGGCAAAAATCCGATATGAAGCATTTGATCTGCTTCATCCAGAACCAGCTTTTCTACATGGGACAAATCAATCGTACCCCTCCTGGCATGATCCAAAAGCCTGCCTGGTGTGGCAACCACCACAGATATATTGCGCTGAAGCTTTTTCATCTGCCGCTCAACATCCTGGCCCCCGTAAACTGCCAAGACCTCAAAGCCATCAATATGCTCTGCAAAGTTATTCAGTTCTTGTGTAATCTGAAGGGCAAGCTCCCTGGTAGGAGTAACAATCAATGCTTCAATGGACGAAGACTCTATATTCCATTTTTCCAATATCGGAAGCAAAAAAGCAAAGGTCTTTCCCGTTCCAGTCTGTGCTTTGGCAATAACATCTTTTCCTGACAGTATTTCAGGAATTGCCTGTTCCTGAATGGGTGTGGGTTCCATGATGCCCCGTTCCTTCAATATATTTTCAAATGCCGGGCTGATTCCAAGCTGATTAAATTTCATATCATACCTGCCTATTCTAATAATGATTTTTGTCTAGTATAACATTCCCATTATAAGCTTGCTTTTGAAACTTTCCTTGTTTGTCCAATGTTTCGAAAACAGCACTTCACCTTTAAAATATCCCTTTTAACGCGTTTTTTCCCGGGAACAAAATTTATTTTTTGATTTGAAGCGTTTACACGCCGATAATCGGTGACACTTAACCTTTACATGATTGTGCTTTTCACTGTAATTGATTATAATTTATAGGATTTTTCATTTTTGAACAAACTAACAATATTCAAGCTTTGGAGTAACGTTTTCCTCCTTGCTATATGCAAGGAGGTTTCTATTTTAAAAGGAGTGGCAGCATGTTCAAACTTCAAGAAAGAAAAACAACGGTTAAGACTGAGGTTTTAGCCGGGATTACGACATTTCTTACTCTGGCCTATGTGGTTGTCGTCAACCCAATGATCCTATCCGATGCTGGCGTGCCTTTTAACCAGGCCTTTTCAGCAACCATCATCGCTACCTTAATTGGTACATTGAGCATGGCCTTCTTTGCAAATTACCCAATTATTATCGCGCCTGCGATGGGATTAAATGCATACTTCGCCTACTCTGTTCTGGGAACGCACCATATTCAATATGCCATTGCGTTTTCTGCCGTATTCGTGACAGGAATCATTTTCTTAATTTTATCGCTGACATCTTTCCGTTCAAAGCTCATTGCAGCGATTCCCAATAACTTAAAACATGCAATCAGCGCAGGAATCGGATTATTCATCACCTTCATCGGTCTCCGTTTATCCGGAATCGTAGCCGATCACCCTACTAATTTAGTGACCCTTGGAAACTTCAGCGACCCTAAGGTGGCACTTACACTGATCGGTTTAGTTATTTCCATTATCCTAATGACGTTAAATGTACAGGGGGCATTGTTTATAGGGATGGTTATTACCGGGGCAATTGCTTACTTTACAGGACAGCTGCATTTCACTAAAGGCATTATTGCTTTGCCTCATTTGCCAGAAGGCATTGTCGTTTATAACCCTATCACCTCTGTTAATGATGTCATTCATTATGGGCTGTATGGAGTCGTCTTTTCCTTCCTGCTCGTCATGCTCTTCGATACGACCGGCGCGCTGCTTGGCATTGTACGGCAGGCGGGATTACTTAAAAACGAAAAATTAGAGAAGGCAGGAAGCGCCTTTTTTGCTGATTCAATTGGTACAGCCATTGGCGCCATGTTTGGCACAAGCCCGACAGCTGCCACTGTTGAATCCTCTGCCGGTGTCGCGGCAGGAGGCAAAACAGGGCTGACAGGCATTACAGTTGCCGTATTATTTTTGATTACCGCTTTTTTCAGTCCTTTGGTCGGCGCGCTTTCAGGTGTCGCGGCCATTACGGCGCCCAGCCTGATCATAGTCGGCAGTTTTATGATAAAAAACATTTCAGAAATTAACTGGCATGATTTCGATGAGGCATTTCCAGCCTTCCTTGTTATTGTCAGCATGCCTTTAACATCAAGCATAGCCAACGGAATCGCACTTGGATTCATTTCATACCCGATTATGAAACTTGCCAAAAGGAAGTATCGCGAGGTCCATCCCCTGGTTTACATTTTTGCCATTTTATTTTTATACCAGCTGATATTCATCACGAGGTAACTGAATATTGACAGGCAAAAAACCGTTCGCTTTTTACAGCGAACGGTTTTTTTTAGCCTGCATTTTGTTCCTGCAGGCTCTCTTGATCGGATTGTCCATGCTTTAAAGTCAGGATAAGCGGTGTAATGGCGCCGATAAGAGCAACGGGAATAATCTCCCACAGAACTGCCGGCGGCGTTATCAGCACTCCTGACTTGCAGATAGCGTAAAGTGCGGCGAAGTATAAAACACTTCCTGCCAACCCTGCTGCCCAAGGAATTTTTTTTATGAGCAAATAGCATAAAGGAATGAATAATAGGGTAATAGGCACATATGACGTTGGATAGCCGACTTCAAAAAAGATCAGCTTGCCGATAAATCTTAAACCTATATACAAGGCAGCTGCTGCGAGCGGAATTCGGGAATTCCGGAAATACCGGATCACAAAAACAGTGAATAAAGATACTACAGCCGTTGAATAGAGCGGATACAGCCATGGCGCAATTCCGCCGAAGATCTGCGATGCCGGATCAGACAGCAAATCCAGTATCTCCTGTGAAGCAATGGATTTCCCATGGATATATTGATCATAAGAAATAGATCCGTTTTCCTGCTGCATATTCGGGAAAACAAGGCATTCAAGCAGGAACATAGCAAACCATGTGTGATAGGATTTCCATCCAGGCTTAGTGCCTTTAGTATATAGGTGATAGCCGCGCCACACGCCAGCAATCATGATTGCAGTCGCTATATAATAAACAAAGTGCGTTGGGCTCCATGTTGTAAGATCAATTCCATAAGCAATGTGATAGCTGAAATCCAGAGGGATTCCAATCAGGAATAAAACATAGCCAATTGTAGCAATATTTCTTGATAAACCGTCCATATATTTTAGCTTTCTCCACTCCTGAAAAAGCAAAAAAGCGCCAATCGCAAAACCAGCAAAATTAACAATATGAGGGATAGAGTATTTCTCAAATAAATACTTAAAGTGATAAGAAGCATCCCAGGCTGACCCCGCAAATTTCAGAAAAAAAGCGATAACCCATAATCGGTAGAATTTCAAAATTCCAGCCTCCTATTCTTTCTAGCCTAACAAATCAAAAGCACTTCCAAAAATTAAAACCA
The DNA here is from genome assembly GCF_900112495.1 of Bacillus sp. OV322. Taxonomy (GTDB): domain Bacteria; phylum Bacillota; class Bacilli; order Bacillales; family DSM-1321; genus Peribacillus. The sequence continues at coordinate 151,035 of NZ_FOMA01000002.1, read as the reverse complement.
GCACATAGTTAACCAGCAAAGAAATCCCGAAGATGATAGCAATTTTCCGCCCAGTTCTTTGTTTGAACAGCTTATAAATAAAAATGAATCCAGTTATCACCATAAAGAGGTTGCAAACAAGCAAAAGCCATAGCTGAAAATCATTTTCCACGTGGGCATCTGCAGTAACATGCGCTAATACCAGCGGCAAGAATCTCATTTTACTACCCTCCAAGCATATCGTTCCATGTAGTACCCATTTGCCTGCACGAGTGCATGCAAATATTAAAAGACCGGCAAACAGGAAAAATTCCAGCATGAAAGCTTCCCCAATTATATCATCGATATGGACCAAATTGGAGATTAATAGAGTTTATTTTACTAGAAAGATGTTAATATCATCCACATTCCAAGGATATCACTTCATAAATAGCTTATAAAATCATTCAAATAACCTGCCATTAGGCGACCTTCTGCATAGAAAAATCGGCTTTTTATGAAAGGCTGTTTTCGTAAACTTTGTTGCTGCCTGAACAAGGGGTTGATTTCCGCTTCAGGATGCTCGCTTTCCGTGGGGCGGGCGGTGAGCCTCATAAAGCAATGCTTACGGGGTCTCACCTTCCCGCTAATACCACACTGTCGAACCTTACACTCCAATCAACCTGGTTTAACAACAGGATCGCTTCACAGAACAATTAAAAAACAACAATCTTTAAGCAAAGAGCCTTATGAAAAAACCAGGATGTATCCGTAAACTTTGCTTCGATGAAACAAGGCGGCTTGATTAAAAGCGGGGCAGTCTCTAAAAAAAACTATAATAAATGAGCCAATAACAAAAGCGCCTGCAATGAACAGACGCTTTTAGTAATGTTATTTATTCATTTGAGCCAGAAAGTCACCTAATAAATCATCAAGGCTTTCTTCCTGTTCTTGTTCCTCTTCTAACTTGCCAGAAGAATCCTGATTAAGAGAGGACCAATCAAAATCGTCCAGGTCCTGATCATTATTGTTTTTTTGCGGTTTCTGCGCAACCGTCTCTTTCTCTGCCTCAGAAGGAGAAACAGATGGAAAATGGTCTTGCAAGTAAAGTGCTTCATCAATTTCCAGAGCGCTGCTGTTCAAAGATGCAAGCAAAGATGTTGCCCTCAGCGGATCTGACAGCAGCTGAAAAAGGATGCTTCCAAGCATTGCTTCAGAATGGGCATGCTTCAGCCAATCACGCTGAGATTTATTCAGTTTCTGCGGGAGAGGGATGGAGATCATCTCTCTGTCCTGTACAGACTCATTTCCCACTCCATCTAAAACATACTCAGCCACTTTACTGGAAAAATTTCTTTTCTCTTTTTCCTTTAACTTCTGCAGCTGCCTTAATATATGATCAGGCACATCAGAGGGGATGCGGAATGTGATGGCTTGTCCCCTTTGAATTTCTGAAGAATTTGGTTTTTTCATTTTATCACCTATTTAGCAGATCCGGCTTTTTGTTCTTCCTTTTTGGTATCTGCTTTTGCAGCTCTTGAATTTCTCTTGGCGAATTCTGAGATCAGCTTATAATAAGCATTTGCCATCATCCAGATGCTCTCTTTTTCATCTTCAAAAAAGTCAATATTATAGCCATCCAAGTTGTTGTTCAATGTCTTTAGATAATCTTTAAGTACAATAGCTCCTCCACCAACAAAGTAGCAGATTTCAGTCTGGGAATTCTTCTGCCAGACATTACGCAAGTGGCGGTACTGTTTTTTTGCAAGCTCGCCGAGTATGCGGTCAGTGATATCATGTACACTTGTCCTGCTTCCCCGCACCATAATATGGTTTCTATCATTCTTCTTTGTAATGATTTCAACCACGTCTCTTCTGCTATCCAATTCAACTCCATGCTTGGAGCGGATTTCTTCTCTGATTGCCTCGAGCGCTTCCGCCACACCTAGATTAAATCCCTGGGCCTTATCATCATCCACTTTGCGGTTCTTGATTACAGCGATGTCTGTAGATAATCCGCCAATATCCTGAATAAGAATTCTTTTGTCTATTAAATCTCTGTTTATGATATTTGAATCATTGTCCATAACCAGATTTATGAATGCTGCAAAGCCCTCTGGATAAATTTTGACCTCATCAAATCGGATATTCACCTTTTTCCCCTGATACTTAGGAGTTACAAGGAATTCAACCTGATGGACAGACCCAAGTAGACGGGAGCGGTAGCCGACATCCTTTCCTTCCTTTACTTCACGAAGGGGCAATCCTGTTCCTAATGTATAATTTGCTTCAACAACGGAATTATTCGACTTGAAAACTTGATTATTCTCTTCCTTCACTGCATCAAGTGCAAGTGCAGCAAAAAGCATGATTAATGTCTGGTCTTCTTCCGACTTGCTGCTTCCTGGATCTAACTCAGATGGATTGTCAGCTTTTGTAGCCAGGTTACCCACACGATAGATGGCATTGTTATCCTGAAGGGCAGGGGAGTGGACCCTAATATGAATACCTTCAATAGGATCATTGTCATCCAAATCTTCAATACCGATTACCGGGCGGTCTTCTATATCTCTTGCGATGACATTCGGTATGTAAAGCTCAGAATCCATTTTTCCAAACAAAGCTTTAATTGCATCATTTCCTACATCAACTGCTGCGATTCTTGAGTTACTCATCAAACCATTCCTTCCCTTATAAAAAATGATAAAACTCTTAACATGCTCTATTCACTTTTTATCGGCCTTACACGGCCATCTTTTTTTTATGAGCTTTTTCTACTTACAGAAAAACTCTTACACTAAGAATAAAAAAAATACCACGTTTGGTCAATACTTCTTTAGTTGCATACTTTTATGTATACATGTAAACAAATTCGTGTACAAGATATTTAAAATTGTATACATCCCGTCGTATCAACATGTATACACATTTGTACACATGTAAACAATAATTGTATACAACGCACACAAAAATGTTTACAAGTATACAAATTTGTAAACATACAAAATTTAGGTGCTGTCCTCCTGTCCTCCCCTCCTTCCTTATCCCCCTGCAAAATAAAATGACGAAAGACACGTATTCAATAAAATGGTAATTGGTATTTCTTAAAGAAGCGATGAACATTTAACTCTGTAAAAACCGTGTATAAATTTCCAATATGGGTATGGTAATAAATGGACTTAATCTGATTAAAAATACAGGAGGGGTTATTTATGGCTGACAAGCCGCAAAGCCTGCCGAAGTACCCGGAATCTTATTGGAGAGATCATATTACCATTCCGTCTTTTTCTAAATTAGAAGAAGATATAGAGACAGAAGTAGCGATTGTAGGAGGAGGAATAACCGGCATAACAGCTGCTTATCTTCTAACCAAGGCAGGAGTTCCAACAGTTCTTATAGAATCAGGGGAACTGCTGAACGGTACCACAGGCCATACAACAGCTAAAGTGACTGCACAGCATGGATTGATTTATGATCGCCTGATAAAGGAGCATGGCCAGGAATGCGCAAAATTATATTATGAAGCAAATCATGAAGCAATGAACTTTATTAAAAATCTATCAGAAGAGCTGCATATTGATTGTGACTTAACCATTGAGGATGCTTATGTATACGCACAATCAAAGGAGTATTCAGACCGTATTATTGATGAATTAAAAGCATATAAATCTCTGGACATTCCCGGAGAGTTTGTTGAATCGCTTCCTTTCTCCATTCCATGCACAGGTGCAGTTGTGATGAAAAACCAGGCTCAATTCCATCCGGTAAAATATCTTGCCGGATTAATTCCATCCATCGAGCAGTCGGGGGGAAGAATTTTTGAGCATACAGCAGCTATGAAAGTGGAGGATGGCGACAATCCCGTCATCATTACCGACAACAAGAAAAAAATACGCTGCAGTTATCTGATTACAGCTTCACACTTCCCTTTTAATGATGAAATGGGACTATACTTTGCCAGAATGCATGCAGAAAGATCGTACGTGCTTGGTGTAAAAATGGATGAGGAGTATCCTGGAGGCATGTATGTTAGTGCAGACAGCCCTTCACGTTCACTGCGATACACTATGGTGGATGGAGAACAGCTGATCTTAGCCGGCGGGGAAAGTCATAAAACAGGACAGGGCATATCAACACACCAGCATTACGAAGAACTGGAGAAGTTCAGCAGAAACCACTTAGGCGTAAAGGAAATTCCATACCGATGGTCAGCGCAGGACTTAATCACTCCAGACCATCTCCCCTATATTGGCCCGATAACCGTAAACCATCATAATATATTGGTAGCTACAGGCTATGCCAAGTGGGGAATGACCAATGGAACTGCAGCAGCAAGGATTCTTACTGATCATATTTTAAAAAGAGAAAATCGATATGCAGACTTATTTCATCCCAGCCGTGTTAAAGGGGTTAAAAATCTCATCAAGGACAATGCAGATGTTGCGAAGCATTTGGTTCAGGGCAAATTTGCTATTGTACACAAAAATCCAGAAGACCTTGCGAATGACGAGGGAGCCATCGTCAAGGTTAATGGACAGAAAGCTGGCTGCTATCGTGATCCAGAAGGAAAGCTTCATATAGTCGACTCCACTTGTACACACATGGGCTGTGAGGTGGAATGGAACAGCGGCGACAGATCCTGGGACTGCCCTTGCCATGGGTCCCGATTCTCGGTTTCAGGGGAAGTCCTTGAAGGTCCTGCTGTAGAGCCACTGAATGTTATAGAAAACCAAAATCATCAGGACCTTGACTAATTGTCCTTTCCTTCATTAAAATGCATGGGTAGTGAAAATAACTCACAGCTGGCAGGCATTATCGATTATACTGTAGTTACCGCATACCTGCTCAGGAGGGATATTATATGAGTGAATCAGAACAATCAGCACCTAAAAAGAAAATAAGCCTGCAAGAGGCCATTAAAAAACAGCTGGAAAGCAAGAAAAATCAGGGAGATTCTGGAAAATCAACTATCAACTCTTCCCAAACAACAAAAAAAATGAAAAGCCAGCAAACAAAAAAAGCAAATAATCAGCGAAGAAGAACAGGTGTTTAAATGAATGGACAGAACCGCAAAGACATTATCCCCGGAACAGCAGTGGATATTGTCTTAAAGGCAGACCAGCGAACAGGAAAACTTACCAGCGGCATTGTGAAAGATATATTGACAAATTCCCAATTTCACCCGCACGGAATTAAAGTCCGGCTCACGGATGGCCAAGTGGGAAGAGTACAGGAAATTAAAAAGCAGCCTTAAAGTAAAAAGCATTCAGAATGTCATCTGAATGCTTTTTCTTTATAATTTATTCATCAAATCCTGAAGTTCGCCGGCAGTAAGATTGCGCCAGCTGCCAGATTTAAGTTTATTTAAATGAATATTCATGATCCTGACCCGTTCAAGCTTGTCTACACGGTAATCAAATGCCTGGCACATTCTCCTGATTTGGCGGTTCAGACCCTGTGTCAGAATGATCTTAAATGTCCTGCTATTAATCCTGTATACCTCACAGGGCTTTGTAACTGTATCCAAAATTTCCACTCCGCTTGCCATTCCCTTTAAAAAAGAATCAGTGATAGGCTTATTAACAGTGACAATGTATTCCTTGTCATGGTTATTTTCAGCCCGCAAAATTTTATTAACAATATCCCCGTCATTTGTCAGCAAAATTAATCCCTGCGAATCTTTATCAAGTCTCCCGATTGGAAAAATCCGCTCTGGGTAGCCGATAAAATCAATGATATTCCCCGGGACATGAAGCTCAGTCGTACTTGTGATACCCACCGGTTTGTTCAATGCAATGTATACCGGCTTTTTCTTTTCTCCAAGAGGCCTGCCGTCAACCCTGACATCATCATCTGGCCCAGCCTGGCTTCCGAGCTCTGCCAGCTTGCCATTAATGGTTATTCTTTTTGCCTCAACAAGCTTGTCTGCCTCTCTTCTGGAACAATAGCCTGTTTCACTAATAAATTTATTAATTCTCATCTATTCACATTCCTTATATCACTAAAATTACGTTCATTGTAACACATCCGGCACTTAAACTCGAAAAAGCGAATGCTGTTCCAGCTCAAGCCGTATACTAATATACCTCCATAAAAGGAAGTGGAATATGCATGCCTCAAAAAGAACATAAGCTGATTTCTGTTTCAGGAGAAGGTTCTGTGCCTGCAGTACCTGATCAGGCTGCCATAACACTCGGTGCGGTCACAGAGTCCAAGGATCCGGCATCCGCACAGAAAGAGAACAATAAGTCTATCACAGACATCCTCTCTGCTTTGGCCGCTAAGGGAGTTAAGAAGGAAAACATGAAGACCATTGAGTATAGAGTAGAACCTCTTTATGATTATGCGGAAGGAAAAACGGTTCCTGCCGGCTACAGAGTGACTCACATGATCCGGATCATAACCGATGATATTGAACAGTCAGGAGAGCTGGTAGATACAGCTGTCCAGCATGGGGCAAATGCGGTTGCCAGTGTCAGCTTCACCTTAAAAAACCCGGAAATGTATTATAATAAGGCATTCACCCTTGCATTGCTGCAAACAAGGAGTAAGGCAGAAGCCGCAGCAAAAACATTAAGGGTTTCCCTTAACGAAAAACCTGTACATGTCCAGGAACTTTCCCAGTCCCCTCAGCCATTTTCCTATCAAAGTGCTGTTTTCTCCAAAAGCCCCGGTGCTCCCATCCAGCAGGGAGAACTGCTTATTTCAGCATCAGCCAAAGCGGACTATACGTACCAATAAGAAACAAAAATGCAGTGTAATTGGCTCCATGCCACATACACTGCATCTTTTGATTAACGATTCATAATCCCGCGGTTTACAAGCACTCCGGTAAGGCCTTGACGGAAATCCCTTACTGCTTTTTTGCGCCATTTTTCATCAGTTGGGTAAAACATCTGCAGATACCTGTTCCTGATTATTTTTTCTGTTATCTTGCTCGTTGAACCATGCTGATATAGACGATTTTCATCAATTGTATTTTTTAGAGATTGTATGGAGGCGGGCATATCTTCCCCTAATGTTCCAAACTCGAATGTTGTGGAATACAGCGTTTTATGAGGTGCAATGGATTGTTTCAGTTTATTAAAGTATTCAGTATTATCGCCATTTGTCACATAATAATCTTCAGCATCCGGTGTTAAAACCAATGGATAGTTAAAGGCCTTCTCTGCCTCTTTTTGATTCATCGTTTCATTGCTGGAGCTGAAAATGCTCATTTGGCTGCGCGGGCCATACCCTGTGTGGAGGTCCACATGAACAATATTGCTATACGGTCCCTTAAGAATGCTTTTATACAGCTTCTTTAATAGCTTAGTAGAATCAGTATCGCTGTTCCCTCCAAAATAAACACCATTAGGATTTGTATATTGCCCTGTCAGCAAAGCATCCTGAATTTTTCCTGTACCTGAAAAGACCGCTTCTTTTCCGAGACCAGCATAAAACCCAATTTCATGCAGTGTACTGTTGCCAAGCCCGCTGTTTTTTTCAAAAAATGCGGCAAGATCACTATAATCCTTATTTTTGTTAAGATTGAATGTTTTCCAGTTATATATAAAATTGCGGTTAAGATCTACATTATTTTCATTATAGCGCCGGAAATTTTTCATTCCCCATGGATTTACCGAATGTACAATCACGATTCCCGTGTTCTCAGGGTTAATCTTTGATAAAAATTCATGCTGAAATACATCGAGCATGGCAGATCCCTGATAGCCCTCGATTCCATGCACGCCTGCTGTAAGCACAATCAGGTTCTTCCGTGTTCCATTTGCATCAGCCATCATATAATCCTGTGTTAAGCCCGTTTTTCCTACCTGGATTTTTTTGTATTGAACACTTTTCCAGGTTTTCTTAAGCATTGATTCATAGTTTAGAAAACGGTTCAGTGACTGATCGTAGGTATTAATATAATACGATAATTCTTTCCCATCCCCCACCTCCTGAGATGCATCTGCTTTAGACAGCTGAAGCAATACGGGGGGAATCACCCATTGGATAAGGATGATACTGAGTAATACAGTAATTAATACTACATATCCACTTTTCTTTTTCATGCGTCTCTCCTGCAAAATATATTTTTCCTTATAATACCTTAATTACTATGAATATGTATAATTTACTATATTTATCATAACAGCTATATTAAAATGGTAAATAGTTCAAAAATTTAAGTCATACAGGAGCGTTAACATGGAAAATAAAACTGCTGTTCGAAGTGAGGAAATGGTAAACAAGATCATCTTTCGTATATTCCTGGCAGCTGCCGTACTCATGGCGCTAAACGATGTTTTTCAAATTGTACTTTACGGTATGCCAAAGCTTAAGGTCATGAATGTTCTTTATAATCTTCAGTTCATTTTGTTCCTTGTGCCGGCTATGTATTATAAATTAGGCAGGGACGCCAGGAAATTCAAAAGTTTATCACTAATTTCCATGCTTCTCTTTGCCTTTATCCTGCATACTGATTCCTGGGTCAATGTTCCATTTGTCTGGCTGATTCCCTTAGGCCTTGCCAGTTTATATGCCGATTATTCTCTTATTAAAAAGACATTATTTTTAACAGTTCCCCTATTGGTTCTGTCTCAATTCACACATTACTATTTTGCAGACCGGATGATTATCGAATCAAGCATTCACCGCTCCATTTTGACTTCGGTCTACTATGGCGTTCAATTTATATTGGTAGGTATTATTTTTCTGAACAGCACAAAACGGGCAAGAAAAACTCTTGAGAATAGCGAGCAGCTTGCAGCGGATATCCAGGCTGTCCTGGAAACCGTTAAAAATTCCTCCATTCAGCTTAATCAGAATGTTTCAAGCCTGAATCAAAACATATCCGATTCAACCGGCGCCCTTCAGCAAATAGACGGATCTGTCCAGGGGATCCATACGGAAAGCCAGGACTTCTCGCATATCATTGAAGATACAGAGGAGAAGGTAAATGACATCATCGGACGTTTAAGGGAAAACTCTGAAAAAGCAATTGAAATCAAAAGTTATACCAATCATGTTTCAAAAATGGCGGAAGAAAATAAAACAGCTCTTGAAAATACCGCGGTCCATATCGGGGAAGTTAAGCAGGCATCAACAAAGTCCAAATACGCGGTTACAGCTCTTGATCATAAAATAAGCGATATCACGGAGGCGCTGAATTCCATCTCTGCAATTGCCAGTCAGACGAACCTGCTGGCCTTGAACGCCGCAATAGAAGCTGCAAGAGCCGGTGAACAAGGGAAAGGCTTCGCAGTCGTTGCTGATGAAGTCCGCAAGCTTGCTGAGCAATCTTCACAGTCTTCCCAGTTCATTCAGCTGCTGCTGAAGGAAATAATGGATGAAAAAGATAAAGTCATAGAATCACTCAATGAAACAGACTCCATAGTTGATTCCAATGTCACAGCCATCACCGCCTCTATAGACGGATACGATGAATTAGTAGGCCTCCAGAAGGTGATGAATGCTCAATTGCAGGAAATGGCAGGTTCAATTAATCAGCTATCACAGAATGGCAGTGTTATTTCTCTATCAATGGGTGATCTTCGGGAAAAGCATGCTAAAAACAACGGCAGCATCACGGAAATTGCTACAGCCATCGAGCAGGTTTCAGCAACCTTCCAGGAAATAGCTGCAAATGTGGAAAATGTGCATGAAAAATCAAGCAATTTACATGAACTTCATAATCTTTAATTCGAAAAACCTGCATGGATGAATGCAGGTTTTTTTGTACTTCCCCTTCCTTCTCAAGTCTCCATCTTCCCTATTGGCTTATCAATTAATGGAAATTAGTTAACTAGCGGATTACCAAGGAAAGATTAGGGGTATGGAAATAACTAAGCTGAAAATTTATGTAAAAAGGGGGCTAATTATACAGCATGAAAAGAAAAATGACATTTTTTCTTTCTACCGTTCTCCTGCTGGGTCTTTTGGCAGGCTGTGCTGAGAAAGATCAGTTGCCGGATGGCGCCAAGCTCATCCATAAAGGTGAATTCGTATTTGCGGCTTCCGGCGAATTTAAGCCGTTCAGCTATGTAAAGGATGATATGTCTTTAACCGGATTCGACATTGAAGTAGGACGTGCCATTGCCAAGGAATTGCATCTGAAGCCAGTCGAAAAAAGGATTAAGTTCAAGGGAATCGTAGAAGGAGTTAAAACAGGCCGGGCTGATGCCGCGGTAGCCAGCCACACTATTAATCCGCTGCGGAGCAAACATGTTTCATTTTCAACGCCCTATTACTACTCCGGACCGCAGATTTTTGTAAGGCCGGACAGCAAAATTAAAACGGTCCAGGATCTAAAAGGAAAAGAAGTGGCTGTTGCAAAGGGTTCTACATATGCTGATACAGCAAAAAGGTACACAAGCAACATAAAAATGTATGACAGTGACATAACTGCTTTGAAAGCATTAAGCGGCGGCAGGCATGATGCCGTAATTACAGATTTCGTAACAGGAAAAACCGCTGCCAAGGAAGGGTTCAAAATTACGGGACGCCAATTGATCGAACGAAGCGAACAGGCTGTCGTTCTTCCGCAGGATAATCCCCAGCTTGTTAAAGATATTAACAAAGCGCTTGAGAACCTCCGCAAAGACGGAACTCTTGCCAGAATTTCAAAGAAATACTTTGGTGAGGATATCACAAAGAAGCCTGAGTGAACCAAAAGTCCAGAAAGAAAGGAAGTTGTCCATTTGCCTAGTTTTTCTCATTTTTTCGACACTTTATTTGGCTCGACCAATGTATTTGTCGATGCCATGCTCCTGACTTTGGAGCTGACAGTCGTATCTGTTTTAATCGGTATTGTGATCGGCCTGTTTTTTGCACTTCTTAAAATTTCAAATATTAAAGTTCTGGAGTATATCTCCAACGCCTATATCTATCTCATCAGGGGAACACCGTTAATCGTGCAGATCTTTATCCTATACTTCGGAATCAGCGGCATTTTCCTGCTTCCTGATTTCTGGGCAGCTGCACTGGCTCTTGCCCTTCATAACGGCGCATACATAGCGGAAATTTTCCGCGGAACGATACAATCCATTGATGAAGGACAAATGGAAGCCGGCCGATCCCTGGGAATGAGCAAGTCACTTACGCTTCGCAGGATCATCCTTCCTCAGGCTCTTCGCAGGGCATTGCCGCCGCTTGGGAACCAGTTCATCATCGGCTTGAAGGATTCATCACTGGCCGCCTTCATTTCAATGAATGAATTGTTTAACGTTTCTACAACGCTCGGTTCCAATAATTTTGACGAAATGACGTACTTGCTGATCGTGGCCGTTTATTATTTAATTCTGGTTGCGATATTAACGATTGCTGTGAACCTGATTGAAAAGAAACTGGCAGTCAGCGACCGATAGGAGGATGCTTACATGGAACAAAAAGTGATGATAAGAATTAAAAACCTGAACAAGTCCTTCGGTGACTTGCACGTTTTAAAAGATATAGATATGAAGGTCCTTGAAAGTGATGTAGTTTGTCTGATCGGTTCAAGCGGTTCCGGAAAAAGCACCCTGCTCCGCTGCCTGAATTATCTCGAAAAAAAGGACAGCGGCCAAATTATCATTGAAGGCAAGGAAATCAATCCCGGCAAACAGGATATCAATAAACTAAGAGAAAAAATCGGCATGGTATTCCAGCACTTTCAGCTGTTCCCGCATATGACCGTCCTTGAAAATGTAATTGAAGCTCCCATTCATGTCAAAAAGGTATCAAAAGACACAGCCATTCAGGAAGCACATGAGCTATTAAAAAAGGTTGGCCTTGAAGATAAGGCGGATGTGTATCCAAGCAAGCTTTCAGGCGGACAGAAGCAGCGCGTTGCCATTGCCAGGGCTCTCGCCATGAAGCCTGACATTCTCCTTTTCGATGAACCTACATCCGCGCTTGATCCGGAGCTGGTGGGCGAGGTTCTTGCAACCATGAAGCAGCTTGCCGATGAAGGAATGACAATGGTTGTTGTTACGCACGAAATGGGCTTTGCCCGGGAAGTAGCTGACTGGATTGTCTTTATGCACGAAGGCAAAATCGTAGAAAGCAATAGCTCGTCCCAATTCTTTGATAACCCAAAAGAAGAGCGCACAAAAGAGTTTCTTCAAACTACATCTCTTAAGTAAAAGTTATAAGGCTGTTCCAAAAGGTCCCATTTACAGGACCTTTTGGAACAGCCTCTTTTTTTAGAAAAAAAAGCTTTTAAACAGAAAATGTCAAGGCTGACGGACTTTCAGCTCAGAACATGGAAAAAAGTCTGTATTTATGGTATATATACAGGTAAAATTATATGATATAGATTTGCTCCCTTTACGAAATTTAAAAGGCGCATGCATATGCCCGGCGCTATGAGATCCTATTATCATGATATATATCCTTAAACACGAAAGAGGTCGAAACAGTTGGAACATAACTCTTCGAATTTTATCAGAAATATCATCCAAGAAGATTTAGAGACTGGAAAACACGAGAAAATTGTCACTCGTTTTCCTCCTGAACCAAACGGATATTTACATATTGGACATGCTAAATCCATTATCCTGAACTTTGGCGTGGCGGATGAGTTCAACGGAAAAACAAACCTGCGTTTCGATGATACTAATCCTTTAAAAGAAGATATTGAATATGTGAATTCCATCAAAGAAGATGTAAAATGGCTTGGCTATGATTGGGACGGACTCTTCTTTGCTTCGGATTATTTTGGCGAAATGTATGACAGAGCCGTGCTTTTAATCAAAAAGGGCTTGGCTTATGTGGATGACTTGAGTGCAGATGAAATCCGCGAATTCCGCGGAACACTGACTGAACCTGGAAAAGACAGCCCCTACAGAAACCGCACAGCAGATGAAAACCTGGAACTGTTTGAAAAAATGCGCGATGGCGCATTTGCCAATGGAGAAAAGGTTCTGCGCGCGAAAATTGATATGTCTTCGCCTAATATCAACCTGCGCGACCCGGTTATTTACCGAATTTCACACACGGAGCACCATAACACAGGCAATAAGTGGTGCATTTATCCAATGTATGCCTTCGCACATCCGCTTGAAGATGCCATTGAGGGTGTGACCCATTCTCTTTGCACGCTCGAGTTTGAAGACCAGCGTCCGCTATACAACTGGATCATTGAACAATGCGAAATGGAAAACAAGCCTCAGCAGTATGAATTTGGCCGGCTGAATCTTTCCAACACCGTAATGAGCAAGCGCAAACTGAAACAGCTTGTTGAAGAAGGATATGTAGACGGCTGGGATGACCCGCGTATGCCGACTGTTTCCGGTCTTAGGCGCAGAGGATATACACCAGAAGCCATTCGTGCGTTCTGCCATGAAATCGGCGTCTCCAAAGCATATGGAACAGTGGATTCACAGGTACTGGACCACTTTGTAAGGGAAGACTTAAAGCTGAAAGCACCTCGTACAATGGGTATTCTTGATCCGTTAAAAGTAGTGATCACAAATTATCCTGAAGATGCAGTTGAAATGCTTGATGCGGAAATCAACCCGGAAAATCCTGAAATGGGCACACGCCAGATTCCATTTTCACGTGAAATATATGTAGAGCGCGATGATTTCATGGAGAATCCTCCAAAGAAATACTTCCGTCTGTTTCCGGGCAATGAAGTCCGCCTGAAGCATGCTTATTTCATTAAGTGCGAAGAAGTAATCAAAGACGATGAAGGCAATGTTATTGAGCTCCGCTGCACATATGATCCTGAAACAAAGAGCGGTACAGGATTCACTGGACGGAAGGTAAAAGGAACTCTTCACTGGGTAGATGCCAAACATGCGATTCCTGCTGAATTCCGTATTTATCAGCCTTTAATCTTAGATGATGAAACAGAGGAAGAAGAGGAAAAAACATTCCTTGAACGAGTAAACCCTAATTCCCTGACTATCCTTAACGGGTTTGTAGAACCAAACATGAAGGAAGTAAAACCTCAGGACAAATTCCAGTTCTTCAGGCACGGATACTTTAACGCAGATCCGAAAAACACAACAAAAGACCATATCGTCTTCAACCAAATAGTAGAACTGAAAAGCTCATTTAAACTATAAAGCGGAAGCGCCTTTTCAGAGGAACAAAGACTAAGAACGCCGCGTCCTGCGGCAACGTCTTTGTGACCCCCATCCTGGGGGCCCTTGACAAGCATAAGACGCATCAGAATAGAAGGCGCACTTTACCTTCAATTCTGATGTGGCTTATGACCTCGAGAGGCTAGGCACTGCAGCTGGATTAAATAAAGCAGAAGCTCCTGGTCAGAGGAACAAAGACTAAGAGTGCCGCGTCCTGCGGCAGCATAAGACAAGTAAAAAGCCTGAATCTCCAGCTGCCGGGATTCAGGCTTTTTTCTGTCCTTATTATTTGATCCGGAACAGCAGCAGCAGATCCCCATAGCCCTGCTGTTCCATCTCTTCCCTTGGTATAAACCTTAAAGCGCTGGAATTTATACAGTAGCGCTGTCCTTCAGGTCCTGGTCCGTCTGGGAACACATGGCCAAGGTGTGAGTCCCCTTCCCTGCTCCTAACCTCTGTCCGCGTCATCCGGTGGCTCAGGTCCACGGTTTCTTTTACACTTGCATACATAATGGGTTTTTTGAAGCTGGGCCAACCGCACCCGCTGTCATATTGGTCCCGGGAGCTGAACAGCGGTTCTCCCGAAACAATATCCACATATATGCCTTCTCTTTCATTGTCCCAATATTCATTCTCAAAGGGAGGTTCTGTGCCGTTTTCCTGCGTGACACGGAACTGGAGTTCTGTAAGTTTTTCTTTTAAAGCTGAAAGATCCCTGGGCCAATGCTCTTTTAAATATGATTCCCTCCCTGATCCCCTGCGATAGAGGGCATAGCGAAAAGCATTCTTTTTATAAAAATCCTGGTGATATTCTTCAGCATGATAAAAGACTCCTGCCGGTAAAATTTTAGTGACAATTTCTTTTTTAAACCTGCCACTTTCCTGAAGCAGCCTTTTAGAGGCTTCAGCCTCCCTTTTTTGGTTTTCATTACTATAAAAGATAGCTGTCGAATAGGAATGCCCTTGGTCTGAAAACTGGCCAGCTTCATCTGTAGGATCAATTTGCTTCCAATACACATCAAGAAGTTCTTTGTAGGTAATCTTATTGGGATCATATAGAATTTCCACTGCCTCCAGATGTCCAGTCACTTCTGATGTTACCTGTTTATATGTTGGGTTTTCTGCAAAACCGCCTGTATATCCCGATATGACCCGGATAATCCCTTCCTTTTCATCAAAGGGCTCAACCATGCACCAAAAACAGCCCCCTGCAAATATGGCCCTTTCAGCGGAGCGTTCATGCTGAGCTGATATCATATGATTTTCCCTCCTCTTCATCCTTTATTTACACAAACAGGCATAAGCCCCGTTATTTCAATACTGAGCAACGCTGGAGTTTCACTATTATTATAAAGGGTATGTTTCTGCAAATTAAACCAGACAGCTCATCCAAACTAAAAAGGCAAACGAGCGGGAATGAACATTCCTTGCCGTTTGCCGGGACATTAAGAAGCATATTGTTTTCTGCGCTGCCAGCTGAAGGTCAGATAGCAGAAATATACGATGGCACCAAGTGAGATGACATAATTTACTAGAGCCACTGTTTCTGCTGCTACTCCTGTCAGATTGAGTAATGAGGGTATTGTCAGTGTGACCCATGATAACACGATAGCGACTCTTCCGACATACTCATCAATATCTTTGCCGCGGGACATAGACAGGTAAAACAAGAACCAGAGATATGCCCACATTATCCATGTCAATGCACTTGATAAATCTCCAAAGTGAATGATTGAAACAGCAGCATATACAATGGCTGCAATGCTTACCCACAGCGAATAATAGCCAAGTCCGCTGCCATTCAGGTCCTTTATCGTAGTAACACCAACGTAGAGATACGTTAACCCGAATAAAAAGATACTGGCGTTATTGTATAGCTCCCAGTTGCTTTGATCCGAAACAACCGCCAAATAAAACGGAGAAACAGTTTGAATCGCCCCTACGAATAAGTTGAAATATGCAACGCTTTTTCCATCTGCTTTTCCAAGCAGCATTAGTCCATTTAAAAATAAAACTGCGCCTGATAAAAATAATCCTATTGTACCCATATGTCACTGTGAAAAGCTGCCTTTTCACAATCCCTCCTTATTATTCCATAATTATATTGCTAAAAAAAGAAAAGGCAGTTCTCCTTCTTTCATGAAGGAGAATTGCCGTATTTTATTATTTGATTATAAGACTTACAATGATTGATGACAATACACTTACAAGTGTAGCGCCATATAGAAGCTTTAATCCAAAACGAGCTACTGCATTACCTTGTTTTTCGTTCAGCCCTTTTACAGCTCCCGCAATGATTCCGATGGAAGAGAAGTTGGCAAAAGAAACAAGGAAGACAGAAATGATTCCTACAGTTCTTGAGCTCATTTGTGAAGCAGTTTTGCTTAGGTCAAGCATTGCCACGAATTCATTGGTTACCATCTTTGTAGCCATGATTCCGCCAGCTTTAACTGCTTCTCCTGCCGGTATTCCCATAAGGATGGCAAATGGAGAGAAGATGTACCCCAAGATCTGCTGGAAGCTGATTCCGAAAATCATGTCAAACAGATTGTTAATCGCAGCCATTAATGCTACGAAACCAATTAGCATGGCAGCAACAATGATTGCAACCTTAAAGCCGTCAAGAATATATTCACCCAGCATTTCAAAGAAGGACTGTTTTTCTTCTTCTTGAACAATAAGAATATCCTCTTCATCAGCAATCGTGTAAGGGTTAATGATAGAAGAGATAATAAATCCTCCGAACAGGTTGATTACAATGGCCGTTACCACATATTTAGGTTCAATCATTGTCATATATGCACCAACGATGGACATAGATACTGTGGACATGGCAGAAGCACATAGCGTGTATAGACGCTGAGATGTTAATTGGCCCAGCTGTTTTTTCACAGTGATGAAAACTTCTGATTGGCCTACCATAGCAGAAGCTACCGCATTGTAAGATTCAAGCTTGCCCATACCGTTTACTTTGCTCAGCAGGAACCCGATCCATTTCATGATGAAAGGCAGGATCTTAAAGTACTGGAAGATTCCAATCAGTACAGAAATGAAAACAATTGGAAGCAGCACGTTCAAGAAGAATGGCCCTTCCCCTTTATTGGCAATTCCGCCGAACACGAAGGAAATTCCTTCTCCTGCATATTCGAGGAGCTTGGAGAAAACATTCGCAAAGGCTTTTATAATAATGTAACCGAATTTAGTATTCAATAAGAGAAAGGCAAGAACAATCTGGATGATGACCATCGTTATGATAGGCTTGATTTTCACTTTTTTACGGTCGCTGCTTGCAAGGAATGCAAGTCCAAAGACCACAATCAGGCCGGCAATCGCAATTAGATATTTCATGATGTACCTCCGCAGGATGATTTAAATTACTGTATGTGCATGCCAAAAGCATGCTTACGTATATCTTGTTTATTCTTTGTACTGACTTCCTGAATTATAACTGATTACTGATTCAAATCTGATGCAGCAAAATACCCTGGTAGCAATTGCTTAATCGTTGTTTCAGTGACATCGCCTTTAAGATTGGTCAGGTAAATTTTTGTGTTTTCATCTGAGAATTCTGCAATTACCTGTCTGCAGGCTCCGCATGGAGAAACCGGGCCTTCTGTATCACCAACCACCGCTATGGCCTGGATACCTTTTGCGCCTTCTGATACTGCTTTGAAAATAGCTGTCCGCTCTGCACAATTTGTCAGGCCATATGAAGCATTTTCAATGTTGCACCCTTGATAAACACGGCCGTCGGCAGTCAGGAGGGCTGCTCCCACCTGAAATTTCGAATACGGTGTATATGCCTGCTTTCTTGCTTCTATTGCTTCTTGTATTAATGTTTTTTTATCCATATAAAACACTCCGTTTCTTCAAATATGGAACGCATTCATCCTAAAATATACTATTTTTGCATCTATTACAGGAAACGCTTTCATCGAATTCAAAAAAAGAGACCCTCTCGTAAACTCATACAAAGAGGTACGTACTTCTAACACTTTTATACTACAACAGGACTTGAACAATTGTAAACAGGAAATTGAACAAATGTAAAAAAAATTTTTCTGGTATATAATTTTTTTCGTAAATTTTATTGATATGGAACATGGTGGCCAATGGGATCGCATCCCAGAACTTATTAAAACCAACACTTTTAAGAAAAGGGGTTAAAAACAGAGCCAAAAAATAAACCAGGCAAAAAAAAACGATCCCGCTATAGGATCAGTTTTTTCATCTCCGCTATCCAAGCAGAGCCTGTGCAGTATATTGGTCGGTTATTAAAATGTTGGCGTATCCTCCGCTTAAAGCACCTTTGATTCCAGCAATCCGGGCAGAACCCCCGGCTACCAGAATCGACTGATCCTTATCTTTCAGGCAATCCAGTTCAATACCTAATGTCCGCTGATTAATTCCTTCATTGCAAACTTTCCCGCTTTTATCATAAAACCGGGAGCAGATATCACCTGCCGCATGCTCATAGAGGTGCCTTTTTTCATCCTCAGTAAAATAGCCCATTTGAAATAATAGCGATTCTGCTTCAACTGAACCGACCGTGAAAACAGCAATATTTGCTTCCTTGCCTGTATCCAGCACCCTGCGTATATGGCGGTCTGCCTCCATGGCTTGCTTGACAGCCATATGGTCAACAATAGCAGGAAGATGAAGCTGGATAGGCACTGAGTTGTAAGCCTTGCCAAAAAGGAATAATATTTCAGATGCATATGTGTTTTTTTCGGAGTGGCTGACGCCTCCCTTTAGCTGTACCACCTTAACATTTCTCACTGCTTTGGGCTTTAATTCAGAAGCGATATGGTAAAGTGTTGTTCCCCACGTAACTCCGACAATATCGCCGTCCGCAACAACTTCATGCAAATAAGCCGCTGCTCTTTCACCAAGCCTCCGTTTTATCAGTTCTTCATCATTGAAGGGCACCGGCACAATGATGGCATCTTTAAGCTGATATCTATGCTGTAGCTTTCTTGCCAGGTCAGCCGAATTTTCTGCCGGATCCATAATGGTGATTTGGACAATTCCCTTGGTTTTTGCCTGCTGCAAAAAGCGGGATACTGTAGGCCTTGACACCCCAAGCTTTTTGGCAATGTCGTTTTGATTATAATCATGCAAATAATAGAGCTTAGCCGCCTCGATAATTTTTTTGATTTTTTCATCATCCATAAAGCACACCCGCTCACCTAATTGAATTAACATTATTCTACCAAAAATATTGGAAAGTGCTACTTCTTTTTTTCGAATGCACTCCAATCAACAATGTACTTTAACAAAGCCAACTTAAAATAGGACATT
The DNA here is from genome assembly GCF_900112495.1 of Bacillus sp. OV322. Lineage (GTDB taxonomy): Bacteria > Bacillota > Bacilli > Bacillales > DSM-1321 > Peribacillus. Next base: position 131,725 of record NZ_FOMA01000002.1, on the reverse strand, counting down.
CCTCACAATGAACGTAAAAAAAGGGAACAATGACCGCTTTCCCATTCAATCCAGGAAAAACCTCTACTTAATTAAAGTAAACGGAATATTTAGTGAATTCATCTTAAAATGTGGTATAAATAAAGAGCGGACATTTCGCAAACGCCAGATATTTATGGAAACTGTTACGCGCATATAAAGCCATGTTTAGTCCCTCTCATTGTTACATTCTTAAAAATGTCAGGAGGATGTTTATGCCAGTTCAGAATTATGGTGTACTGAAGGGAATTGTTTTAGAAGGCCGTCCTGAACGGAATGCCGATACTCCCCATTACCAAATCCATATGATTGGCGAGGAAGGCATACATTACAGAATTGCAGTGAATGTGATGTCAAGCTCACAGCAGTCCGAGGTGCTGTATATGGCAGATGAAAATTTTAACGATACTTCCTTGAGTGCCCTCCTTGCCATGAAGCCGGGATATACAAGAATTGACAAGGAAAGCAGCATTCCTGGGCTGGATTATGTACGAGGCAGACTATTTGACCCTTCTTTAATGAAAGCATTGCCCTTTGATGCAGCAGGTCCAAATGATGATTTGAATGACAGGCTTGATGCTTATATTCAAAAAGCAAAAACAGAGAAGGCTGCCGTATATATCTACGGATCCAGATTCGGGCCTGAAAATACCACTGATAAAGTGTTCGGGTTCCGCCCGGAAAATGGGATGCATAATGTTCATATGAACCAGGGAAATGAAGATAAACCTGGAAACGAAAAGGACTGGGCCAGGGACAATGGGATCTATCATGATGGGGGCATCCTCATTCAATTTGATTCACATTGGACGGCCGTGTTTTTAGCATTTCTTTCGCAGTCCTGGTGTACAGATGAACGAGGCTACCCCAATGGGACCTGTACACATGATCAATTGTTAAAAAATGCGGGAGCGCCTTGACCTCCGCTGATTATAATATATGGCTCTTTTATTAAAGATTACTGTTTTTTTGCGTTCTGTGAGGCATCCCATTGTTAATTCAGGTTGATTGGAGCGAAAGGCGCAAGACTCCAGCTTATTAGATTAGCGGGAAGGTGTGACCTAAGCAGGCGCAGCAGAGTAGGCTCACCGCCCGCCCCGCGGAAAGCGAGCATCCTGGAGCTGGAATCAGCCACCTTGTTCGATAGCAACAAAATTTACGAAATCAGTCTAATATATAAAGAAAATCCCCAGTTTCCTTTCACGGCAGAAAGGAAACTGGGGACTGTAAATGTATATTTTCTGGACTTAAGAATTCGAACTCATTTTACGCTGAAAATCTGAGATAGCTTTATATTCTTCCTTCAGTAAACGGGACATTCTAATGAAAATTGGAACAAGTTCTTCATAAATTTCCACATTTTCAGGAACTGGCTTATGATAATGGTCTGCTCCCACCATATCGGATACAGCATCAAGCGAGTCAATCTCTCCTAAAGAATATAAGCCAAGAATAACTGCACCCAGGCAAGAGCTTTCAACGCTTTCCGGGACAAATACTTCATGGTTGAAAATATCAGCCATCATCTGCCTCCATAGCTCCGATTTAGCAAAACCGCCTGTAGCCTGGATTTTCACTGGTTCTCCGATTAATTCCTTCAGTGCAAGCAGTACAGAATACAGGTTGAAAATTACACCTTCCAATACAGCCCGGATAAGGTGTTCTTTTTTATGGTGGAGCCCAAGACCAAAGAATGAGCCTCGTGCATTAGCATCCCATAATGGAGCCCTTTCTCCAGCAAGGTATGGATGGAACAGCAATCCCTCAGAACCCGGGCTTACTTTGGCCGCAATGGATGTCAGTACTTCATAGGCATCCATTCCAAGGCGCTTCGCCGTTTCAACCTCTGCTGAACCGATTTGTTCTTTTACCCAGCGGAAAATCATGCCGCCATTGTTGACCGGCCCGCCGATGACCCAATGATTTTCCGTCAATGCATAACAGAAAATCCTTCCTTTTGGATCTGTTATCGGGCGGTCAACTACTGTGCGGATTGCACCGCTTGTACCGATTGTAACTGCCACTACCCCCGGTTTAATAGCGTTCACTCCAAGGTTTGACAAAACGCCGTCATTGGCGCCAACGACAAACGGCACACTTTGCGGCAAATTCATTTCAGCTGAATAGCCAGCATCAAGGCCAGTCAGGCTGTAAGTAGTCGGCACAAGCTGTGACAGCTGATCACTGGTAATGCCCGCCACATTTAATGCACCCTCGTCCCATTGCATGGCTTTCAGGTTCAGCAAGCCTGTTGCAGAAGCTATAGAATGGTCTACAACATACTGTCCAAACAGCTTAAAGAAGACATATTCTTTGATAGAAATAAATTTATATGTCATTGAAAATAGGCTGCTTTGTTCATTCTGCAGCCAGACTAGTTTCGAAAGCGGCGACATTGGGTGTATTGGCGTGCCTGTCCTGAGATAAATTTCGTGTCCGCCCATTTCACTCAGAATCTTCTCTGACCATTCTGCACTCCGGTTATCCGCCCAGGTAATGCACCTTGTAAGCGGCTTTCCATCTTTGTTCACAGCAATAAGGCTGTGCATGGCCGCACTGAAAGATACACACAGAATATCCTCTGGATGCACATTACTTTTCTTTACGGCTACTTTTACTGTGGAAATTACGGCCTGGAAAATTTCTTCCGGATCTTGTTCAGCCGTCTCTGGAGTAGGGGAATACAACGGATACTCTTGGCTATGGCTGGAAATGATTCTTCCGTTTTTTGCGAATACCACAGATTTTGTACTCGTTGTCCCTATGTCTACACCAATTAGATATTTTTCGCTCATTATGCTGCCTCCTTGCATCTAACTTTTTTAACTCATCATGCATGTCCAAATAAAAGAAGACATTAGCTGCCTTCCTGGCCCAATCTTAAAAGTATATATCTTCCAAGAATAAACTAAGGTTCTATTATATGAGAATAAATTGAATGCAAAGGCATCATGTGCTGTTCATTGCATAATTCCGCTTCATCCGTCGCAATGAAAAAAAGAATGCGCTTAAATTTAAGTCTCTCCCGTTATTGCATGCAGAAAATCACAGCACTTCAAAAAAATCCCGAAAGAAGCAGCAATCCCCTTATAATCATAAGAATCCCTTAGGCGCACATATATCTCCCTAACATTTTATCATATGAAAAAAAATTTTTCATACTTGTATAGCTTCCGAAAAATATTTCCGGCGATATTTGTGCTATAATTTTTTTAATAACGCTTACATTTTTTTATAGCAGAAAACCTTTTTACATGAAAGATAGGGAAAACACCACTCAATAACGCAGAAGGGAAATTTTACATGAATACAAATTGTTTGAGTAAAATACGTTCCTATTATCCGAGATTCAGCGATAAAGAAAAAATAATAGCTGATTATATTCTTGAAAATTCCGGTAAAATTATTCATTGCTCCATAAATGAAGTGGCTGAAGACCTAAAAGTTGCAGAAGCAACCGTATTTCGTTTTTGCAAGCGGATCGGCTACAAGGGATACCAGGCCATGAAGATTGCACTTGCTTCTGAATCCATGACAGCCGTTCAGCCAGCCAGTGAATTAATTAACGATGGAGAAAACATTACCGAAAGAATTTTCAAGTCCAATATACGTTCTTTGGCAAATACGCTGCAATTAAATGAATGCGCTTCCGTAGAAAAAGCAGCTGAATGGATACTTTTAGCAAAACGAATTTCTTTTTATGGAGCTTCCGGTTCATCTTCTATTGCAATGGATGCATTCCAGAAGTTTATCTCTGCTGGATTTCATGCGTACTCTTTTATGGACTCACATTCTCAGTCAATGTTTGCTTCCCAGCTTGACAGCCAGGATACAGCTGTTATCATTTCTCATTCTGGGTCTGATAAAGAGAGCCTGAAGATACTGGATGCGGCGCTTGAAAAAGGAGCAAAAACAATTGCCATTACTGGCTTTCCCAACTCCCCTCTGGCTCGGAGGGCACATGTTTCACTTTGCACAAGTTCGGAGGAAACCGAATACAGACCAGAAGACCTGGCATCCCTGATCACACAGTTGAGCTTGATCGATGCCCTATATGTAAATGCTATGGTGAAAAGAAGAGAAATGTCGGGATTGCCTGCCAGCAGAGAAACAGCAACATCCAGAGCTTGAAATAAAAAAAGCTGCTTCAGCGGCTTTTTTTATCATTGGCTTTTTTGGTTTTTCGGAAAAATCACTTCTATCTTTATTCCTTTACGTAATTCGTAAACAAAAAAAAGACCAGGTCAACGTTCACCTGATCCATCTCTGCATTTTCTCTTACAATACCTTGCTTAAAAATAACTTTGTTCTTTCATGCTGGGGATTTCCGAATAAAGCTTCCGGTTTATTTTCCTCCACGATGTATCCGCCGTCCATAAATAAAACACGGTCACCCACTTCACGTGCAAATCCCATTTCGTGGGTAACAACCACCATCGTCATTCCTTCTTGTGCAAGCTGTTTCATGACATCCAGCACGTCTCCCACCATTTCCGGATCCAAGGCTGAGGTAGGCTCATCAAACAGCATGATTTTAGGATTCATAGCCAGTGCCCTTGCGATGGCTACCCGCTGCTGCTGTCCGCCTGATAATTGAGCAGGATAATTTTCGGCTTTGTCCGATAATCCTACCTTCTTTAACAGTTCCAATGCTTTATTTTTAGCAGCTCCCTTTTCCGCCGACCGCACTTTCATGGGCGCGAGCATTATATTTTCCAGGACTGTTTTATGCGGAAAAAGATTGAACTGCTGAAAGACCATCCCGACTTCCTGGCGAATTTCATTAATATTAATTTTGGGGTCAGTGATGTCATGACCATTCACGATTACATGTCCGCCTGTAATATCTTCAAGCCTGTTCAGGCAGCGGAGGAATGTACTTTTCCCTGAGCCGGATGGCCCGATGACACACACCACTTCTCTTTCGTTAATTACCGTATTGATGTCTTTCAGCACTTCAAGCTCACCGAATGACTTTTTTAAATTTTTCACTGAAATCATGCTCATCTGACTATAAATCTCCTCTCTAGGAAATTGGCAAGCAGTGTTAAGAGATAGATGATGATGAAATAGATGATTCCGACTGCCAGCCAGATTTTAAAGGCTTCGAATGTTGCCGCCTGCTGAATCTGGCCTCTCTGTGTTAAATCAGCAATGCCGATTATAGAAAGCAGCGAGGTATCCTTTAAGCTGATAATTGCCTGATTCGTGATCGTTGGCAGCATCCGGCGGAATGCCTGCGGGAGAACGATGGAGGTCATCGCCTGTCTGCTCGTTAAACCAAGCGACCTTGCCGCCTCTGTCTGGCCTTTGTCTATTGACTGGATGCCCGCACGGATAATTTCCGCAAAGTATGCACCTGCATTAATGGCTACCGTCACAATTCCGGCTGTTGTTCTATCTAAATGAATGAAAGATAGAGTGTTTAAACCCTGATAGATAAAAAATAATTGCACGATGAATGGCGTCCCCCGGATAGCGTTGATGAAGACCAGGGCGATCCCATTTAACAGCTTAAGAGGCGCAAGCCTCATTAATGCAACAATCAGACCAATGATAAAACCAAGAATGACAGCAATAACAAAAATATAAAGCGTCGTCTGCAGCCCTTTCATTAAATAAGGAAAGGCTTCACTGATTACATCCATAATTCCGCTCCCCCCAAAAAGAAGACGCGCGGTATGCACGCCTTAACAATCTCTTCTCTATTTTTGATCACCAAGATATTTTTTGATGATTTCATCGTATTTTCCGTTTTCCTTCAATTCAGCCAGGCCCTTGTTGACTTTTTTCAAAAGGTCACCGTTCTCCCCTTTTAAAACAGCAATGCCGTATTTATCTCCATTCAGCCTGTCCCCGACAATTTCAAGCCCAAGATCTTTTTTGGAAATAGCGTAGGCAATAACCGGATAGTCTTCGATCAGGACATCTGAACTTCCATTTGACACTTCCTGGAACATGGAGGGGCTGTCATTGAATTGAACAACCTTAAATCCTATCTTATCTGCCTTTTCTGCAGCAAATGCCGCACCGGTTGTCCCTTTTTTAACAGCCACTTGCTTGCCCTTTAAATCATTGATAGTCTTAATATCCTTATTGCCCTTCTTTACAACAAGGCTAAGGCCCGCATTGAAATACGGATCTGAAAAGTCAACTACCTTTTTCCGTTTATCTGTGATGCTCATGCCTGCAATGGCCATATCCAAATCTCCCGCCTGCATAGCAGGAATGATTCCAAGGAAGTCCATGGCACTGTATTTCACTTTAAAGCCCTGGCTTTTAGCAATTGCATTCATTACATCAATATCTATCCCTTTATACTTCCCGCCTTCTTCATATTCAAATGGTGGATATGTCGTATCTATGCCCACACGGTATGTCTTGTTCTTCCCGCTTCCTCCGTCATCGGAAGTTCCGCAAGCAGACAGTGCAATAATCAACGCAAAAAATAAACCTAATACTCCTATTTTCTTCAAAAGTCTTTCCCCCTTGGATCCAATAATTGAATTTTTTAATTATTGAGAATAAATTGAAGCTGCATTATGTATAAAGCTACTGCTATTTACCCTGTAGCAAAACTCTTTAAACATCGTCAAACTAAAATTTTGCAGTTGGCTTCATGTAAGTGCAGTAAAATTAAAACTTCATTTAAGCCGGAATAATTCTTGACAACCAGGCTTCTACTTCCCTGCAATTGACGACAATAATAACCTTCCAGGTTAAATATATTGCTGTAAGTTGTGACAGAATAGTAATAACGGAATGAACCGTTTCACGCATGGATCTCTGTCAAATCCCTTTAATGCAGTAAAGTAAGCGTGGCCAACTATCAGAAAATAGCAAATATAAAGTTTTCATTGCATACCTTAAAATTAGAGTGCTATAATGTTTTTTATGTTTTTAAAAGTTCAAACAGGCGGTGGAAAAATTGTCTAATAATTCGAAAGAAAGTAATTTCGTCCCTTACGTTTCCGCATCCAGATCTCTTCCTGAACTAACTGTAACTGCAATTATTCTCGGGATCATTCTTGCGGTCATTTTCGGGGCAGCAAATGCCTATTTAGGATTGCTCATCGGTTTAACTGTTTCAGCCTCCATTCCGGCTGCTGTTATTTCCATGGCCATTCTTCGGGGGGTTTTCCGCAGAAATTCAATCCTGGAAAACAATATTGTCCAAACCATGACAACAGCCGGTGAAGCGATTGGAGCCGGTGCAGTCTTCACACTTCCTGCCTTGTTTCTCTGGAAGGTTCCGGTCAGTCAGGGACTGATCATGTTTATCGTATTAACAGGCGGATTTCTGGGAGTCTTCATGATGGTTCCCCTTCGCCAGCTTTTGATTGTAAGAGAACATGAAACACTTCCATATCCTGAAGGCACAGCTTGTGCAGAAGTGCTTAAGTCAGGTGAGGAAGGCGGCACAAGTGCCAAGCTGATTGGTATCGGCTTAGCCATTGGCGGTGTTGTAAAAGCACTTGGAGACGGTTTTAAACTCTTCAAAACTGAGGTAGAAACAGGAATCTCACACTTTAAAAATGCTGTAGTCGGCCTTGATGCTTTTCCTTCGCTATTGGGTGTCGGATATATCATTGGACCGCGTGTAGCAGGGGAAATGCTTGGCGGCGGTTTATTGGCTTGGGTTGTCCTGATTCCGGCCATCAGCTTTTTCGGAAGCGGCAGTGCTCATGCTATATTCCCGGCAGATGTTCCTATTTCCAAGCTTGATGCATGGGGAATCTGGGACAGCTATATCCGGTATATCGGTGCAGGTGCCGTTGCTACAGGCGGATTGATCACGCTCATTAAAACGATTCCTACTCTGGTTGGTTCCGCTGTAGCCACTATTAAAGGTGTACAGGCCAATAGAGGCCAATTAAAGGCGGGTTCACTGCGCACTGAAAAGGATATGCCGGCAAAATATGTCTGGATCGGCATCCTTCTTATCATTTTAATTATTGCTTTCACGCCATTTACTGATGTCGGCATTATCGGTGCTATCGCCATTGCCGTCTTCGGATTTTTATTTGTTACCGTGGCATCACGTATTGTCGGAGTTGTCGGCAGCTCATCATCCCCTGTTTCAGGTATGACGATTGCCACTTTATTGATCGTTACACTGATTTATAAAGCGACTGGGTTTACGGGCATGAACGGTATGGTGGCAGCTTTGACGGTTGCTGCAATTGTTTGTACGGCCCTGGCAGTTGCAGGAGACGTTTCACAGGATTTAAAAACGGGATATATTGTCGGCGGTACTCCATGGAAACAGCAGGTAGCCATGATGATTGGTGTAGTTGCTTCTGCTTCTGTCATTGGATTTATCCTGATTTTAATGAACAAGGCGTATGTAATGGGCTCTCCAGCTCTGCCTGCTCCTAAAGCGGCCCTGATGAAAATCCTGGCTGAAGGTGTATTGGGCGGCGACCTTCCATGGACACTGATTTTTATCGGTGCAGCCATTGCCATTACACTTGAATTCTTTGGTCTGAACTCTTTGGTTGTTGCTGTGGGAATTTATCTTCCTGTCCATACAAGCGCTCCAATTATGTTTGGCGGTTTTGTTCGCTACTTTGTGGAACGCTCTGCAAAATCGAAGGAAGAACGAAAGCTGCGTGTAGATCGCGGTACATTATTCGCATCTGGTTTAATTGCAGGTGAATCCCTGATTGGTGTTGTGATTGCCATTTTAATTGCGGCCGGCATATCAATACCTGACGCTGCAAAATCAGCGAGTAACCTGCTTCCATTCATTTTATTCTTAATCCTTGCAGGACTGCTCTGGTTCGTTTCAAATAAAGGGAAAAACCAGAATGTCTAATAAACGCAATTCAAAAAAGAAGAACCTGCTTACTATGGTCCCTCTTTTAGAAGACCGTGTCAGACTTGAAAGTGACTCCGCTGATTCATTTCTTGTAATCAGCAGGACGAACCTCATCGAACGTTTTTCGGTTAAATTCCTTAAGCAGCCAGGCTTCCGCCGGATTAAGCTGGATAAATTCGGGGCTTTTGCAATCGGCCAAATGCAGCATCACAAAAATGTCGAGCAAATTTCAAATGACATGCTGCTGCATTTCGGAGAAGAAGCAGACCCTTCCTTGCCAAGGCTTGTAAAGTTTCTTGAAATCCTGGAAGCCCACGATTGGCTGAAATGGGAAAATGAAAAATAAGCAAATTGAAGGCCGAAGCGCAAAAATCAGCGCTTCGGCCTTTTTCATTACCTGGGCTTTGCAACGATTCCGTTATGAACCTTAATATAGCCATGGCGAAGAATGTCAAAGCCTGATTCATACACATATAACCCCATCTGCCGCACATCCATCAGTTCTCTGTAGGTATGGTTCATCACATCTGCCATGATGGTATAGAAAAGTTTGGATTTGAACTGCAGCCTCGGAGTAGTCATGATGACATATCCCCCGGGTTTCAAAAATTTCCTGTGCCATTCCATCACTTCATGTTTATGCTCATCAGGAAAATGCTCCAGTAAACCAACACTTAAAACAATATCAAATTCATGGCCAAACGGAAGGTTTCTAATGTCGTTCACTTCATAGTGAATATTCATCTCACTTTTATGCCAGACTTTAGGATGCCCTGATACTGGATTTGATCCTAGGAAGGGATAACTATCCGGAAAATGCCCAAAGCGGTCTGTCCGGCAGAAGTCATCATAATCGACCATCACAACTTCTCCTTCCGGATACATGGCATAAAGCTGCATGGCTTCATATCCTTCCGCTGCACCCAAAAAGAGTATCCTCGGCTTCCTTACATCAAGCCCTTCAAAAAGGGCCCTTTTCCCCCGCGGATCCCAGATTCCATCCTCCACCCTGTGGGCATAATTCCAAAGCGATAATTGGATGGTCTCTCCAAGGGCCGCTTTTACATCACGCAACTGAAAACGTGATAAGTATTTTTTCAGCTCTTTTTTTGACCTGTCAAGCTCTTTTGGGACATCCTTAATAAACCATTCATGAAAGGAACGGTTAAAAAACTCCCAGGAAGTTTTAACAGACATTTCTCCATGTTCTTTTTCCCAATTCTGCCTGGACTTTGCGACAGACTTTACTTCATAGGGCCTGCCTGCTTCCTTCCATGATAACTGTGGCCAGTCAGTGACCATATCTGCATTAAAAAACTGGTCGAGATGTTCATTTCCCGCATTCCGCAAATCAATCCGGTAGCCGGGAGTGAGCAGCGTTGTCTCAAAATCTTTTTCCGAATAATAGCCTTGATCTTCCTGAAGCCTGCCTATACTCATACGTCCTCCTCCTTTAACTCATGTTTTTTCAGTTCCTCCCCATCTGTCTGTCGCTAAGCGAAACAACGAGAGATCAGTCAAAACTCAGTGGAAATATGATCCGTGTATAATACAGAGCTTATGCCGCTATAGTTCCATATACAGCCGCTCAGTTTGCAATGCTGATGGAGATAAACTAGTCTAGTGAACTTCTGTCAGAAAGAATATGGACCAATGTTGTCTGAATGCACCATTTTTTAAGCGCTTACATAAACATTCAACACTTTACAGAACAATTCCTTTTTCTTCAGGAAAACAAAAAAGACAGGATGCTAACAAGAGCATTTCCTGCTGCCTGCTATAATCCCATCATGCTTTCACTCTTTTATTATATTTGATATATACCTGATTCATTACTTCTGCAAACATCAGACCCATGGCTATGGCTCCTGAGAGCATAAAGGCTTTTGCCGCAAGCTGTATGGCGACATTATAATCATTTTGGACAAAATGCCTCATCGCATCATAAGCCATTCCTCCAGGCACAAGCGGGATGATGCCGGATACGCTGAAAATAATGATGGGTGTTTTATAAGCCTTAGCAAAAACCAGGCTGATCACCGCTACCAGAAAAGCTGCGGCAAGTGTTGCGATCACACTGTTCACGCTATTTTCAACAAGGGCATAATAAAGAAGCCATCCAATCATCCCGACCAATCCGCATTTAACGATTGAGTTTTTAGGAACATTAAAGATAATTCCAAAGGATGCTGATGCGATAAAACTGGTGATAAGCTGTGCTAACATCTTCATTTCCTTTCTTTTTTAGTTGAATATAAATGCAACGGCAATTCCCGTCCCGATGGCAAAGGCTGTCAGAAAGGCCTCAGCACCTTTTGATATCCCTGATACCAAGTGGCCTGCAATTAAATCCCGCACTGCATTAGTTATTAATAATCCCGGAACTAAAGGCATTACAGAACCGATAATAATTTTGTCCACTTCACGCCCCAGATCCATATTTACAATGCAAATGCTAAATACTCCAACGACTAAAGCAGCTATGAATTCTGCAAAAAACTTTATTTCAAGAAGCCTGTGCAAGTAAATTAAGCACGAAAAGCCCAATGCCCCTGCCATGCATGCTACAAGGAAATCGTGCCACTGGCCCTGAAACATGATTGTAAAGCAGCCGCTTGAAATAAAAGCAGCAAAAATCTGTACCCAAATCGCATAAGCATGGCTGGCCTTTTCCACTTCCTTTAAAAGTCCATATGCTTCGATTGCAGACAGTTCTCCAGCAGAGATCCGCCTCGAAATGCTATTGACATTGGCAACCTTCTGCAGGTCAGTCGAGCGTTCGGAAATTCTGACCAGCTTGCTTGGATCAGCTCCATCCGCGGAAAAAATGATGCCTGTCGGCGTGACAAAGCTGTGGGAACTGGTAATTCCAAATGAGGCGGCAATGCGTGTCATCGTGTCTTCCACACGGTAGGTTTCTGCTCCGCTTCTCAGCATAATTTTCCCCGCCAGCAGACATACCTCTATAATGTCATATCGATTGTTCATTTGTTTTTCCATTCATCTCTCTCCGAAGAAACTAAAATTTCAGGTGATAAAAAGCCATCAAAATGCCGCCTCAGAAAAGTGAGGGGCGCCTTACTGCTCTTATTGTGTGATGTTCATGTTCATGGCATTCTAAAAGGCAGTTTCAATTACATCATTCATTTTCTTGCGTTCGTCTTTCTTATTCAATATAACACTAAATTTCACAAGATGTTTAGTTCATATTTACTTTTCCTATATATTTAGTGCGGCACAAAAAAAACGATTATTCCCTGACAGAATAATCGCTGCAGGCTGCTCACCATAAAACCGGTTTTGCGACCATAAACCAGAGCATGATCAGCAGCAAAGCCATATAAATGTAAACTGCATTTCTCAGGGAATCTGCTGTTTCCCTGAATCCTTCCTTTTGCTCTCTATATTTTCGCAGCTTTGGTGAAAAAGCACGCGCAAGAAAATACAGGGAAGCAGCAAGAATAATAAGCGTCATGTCAATCCAGGCAGTCTTCCAGGTCCAGGGACCTATTATGACTAGCACGACTCCTGATCCCACGAGGACATGGCCTGCGTGCTTTGCCAGCCGCACCACAGACTGAAACACATTCAAATATCCTTCATTTCCGCTATCTTCACGCACTTCGAGCTTTTTTGCAATAGGGAAAAGAATGACAAACGGGCCGATAGAAGAAATTACGCTTAAAATATGAATATATAAAATCACTTTATATAAAATATACATACCCTGATCCTATGCTTGGCGGAATTCGTGCACCCATACCTTCATTTGAGGCAGCCATTTCATGCCTTTATGCATGGAAAGAATGAATTCTTTGTAGCTCTCAAGATTTTCATATCCTTCTGAAACCGCATGTTCTTCCGTCATTTCTCCAAGTGTCTGCTGATAGACTTTTTCCACTGTAAAATCCTTGCCGTCAAGGACCATCACTTCCCCGGCATCTGCATACCGGCCATTTCTCCGTGCCGCTGTTTTTTCGCCGGCAATTACTTTTTCGATATCCTGTTTTACGGTCACTAAGCGGTCAATACTGCAAGTTTTTGGCGGCAATGTCTGCTGGATATTTTCATTGGTCATTTTATTAATCTCCCCTGTTCGAAAGTTACATCCCCTAATTTACTTCCTTATTGTACCTGCTGGTCCTTGAAAAGGAAATAAAATTCATCCTGCAGTCAAATTCCATTTTTCTTAAGAAATGCAGCTACTGTATCGTTAAACAGGTCCGGTTCTTCCAGGAAAGGACAATGGCAGCTATTCTCAAAAATGACTAGCTCTGAGGAAGTTATATGCTGATTTAAATGTTTCCCTGCCGCAACCGGTATGACTTTCTCTTCCCTCCCGAAGCAAAGCAGGGTTGGAACGCTGATCTGCGGCAGAAAGTCTCTGTAATCCACAATGGACTGATCAAACAGTATCGCACTCGCTGTGGACTCAGGCATTCTCGTCACTTCCCTCAGCATCCATCGGGTGTCAGCCGGACTGCATTCTTCCTTAAACATGGAGGACAAAAATCCTCTTAAAAACTCTGTCCGGTTCATTTGGATTTCCGTCATAAAGGCAATTAATGTTTCCATTGTAAACGCGCCAATATCAAAGCCTGGCCACTTAAAATCAGATGCAAGCTCATCCACAATAACAGATGACTTTATATTGTCACCGCCAAACTGTTTCAGATAATCCCAGACTACGAACGCTCCCATCGACCAGCCGACAAGTGTAACATCCTGAAGATTAAGTTCATGTATCAGGTGATGTAAATCACGGGCATAATTAGCTACGGTGTGGCCATGATGGACTGGGGAAGAATGGCCATGTCCTCTAAAGTCCACTAAAATAGTCCGGTAATTTTTCGAAAAATAGGAAAGCTGCTTTTCAAAAAAGCGGCTGCTCATCCAAACTCCGTGCAGGAAAATGATGGGTTTCCCTTGGCCCTTTTCTTCATAATACAGCTCTGTATCCTTTTCAATATGTATAAACGGCATTTCTATTCCTCCTTTAGTTAGGCTGTTTTCGTAAATTTTGTTGCTATGGAACAAGGTGGTTGATTTCCGCTCCAGGATGCTCGCTTTCCGCGGGGCAGCCGGTGAGCCTCCTCGGCTGCGCCTGCTCAGGTCTCACCTGTTCTGCTCATCCCGCAGGAGTCTCGCACCTTACTCTCCAATCAACCTGACTTGACAATGGGAACGCCTCACATAACAAATTAAAAAAACAACAATGTTTAAGAAAAGAGCTTTTAGTTCACACCCGGTTTTTAGCCTGCCCGCAGAATTTCAGGCGGTAATTCCTGGATGATTTCACCTATCTAAGCGGTATTTGGGGAAACAAATATCCCCTCTGGCGGCAGCCTATCTTTTGATCATTATACAATCACTATAGAAATAGAGGTTGTCAAACTATGTCACAGCCCTGATAATAAAATTTATGCACTTATAAGCAATCTTAGAAAGGCGTGACAAAATGAATTACTTTAAAAATTACCGCACCACGATCTTCCTTCTTGGAGCGATTCTTATCGGAGGGGCTGCAGGCGTTATCTTTGGCACTAAAACGTCGATTGTCCAGCCGCTTGGAGATTTATTTTTAAACTTAATGTTTATGATCATTGTTCCATTAGTATTTTTCAGCATTTCCTCTGCCATTGCCAATATGAGTGAAATGAAGCGGCTTGGCAAAATTATGGGAAGCATGGTCCTTGTCTTTTTAGCAACGGCTGCCATTGCTGCCGTTTTGGGATTTGCAGGCACATCTGTTATGAATCCGCTCGAGCATACGGATACATCTGCGATAAAAGAACTTATGTCAAAAAGCGATCCTTCCGCAGATACAGAAGATGTAACCTTTTTAGGGCAGCTTGTCAAAACCTTTACTGTCTCTGATTTCACAGAGCTGCTGTCTAAAAGCAATATGCTGGCACTTATTGTGTTTTCTGTTCTTTTCGGACTTTCTGCTGCACTTTCAGGGGAAAAAGCCAAGCCGGTTACTGCCTTCCTGTCAGCAGGAACAACCGTCATGATGCGCATGGTGAAAATCATCATGTACTACGCTCCAATTGGATTGGGCTGTTATTTTGCAGCAATCATCGGGCAGCTTGGACCGCAAATTCTGGAAGGATACGCAAGAAGCTTTGGGCTTTATTTAATCCTGGCTGTTATCTATTATTTTGGCTTTTTCACTTTATACGCATTTTTTGCCGGCGGAAGCCAAGGAGTGAAGGTATTCTGGAAAAACGCGATGACACCTTCCATTACGGCTATTGCCACTTGTTCAAGTGCAGCTTGCATACCAGTCAATCTGGAATATACAAAAAGAATGGGCGTGCCAAAGGACATCGCAGAAACGATTGTTCCGCTTGGCGCCAACACGCATAAAGATGGATCCGTTTTTGGCGGAGTATTAAAAATCGTCTTTTTGTTCAGCTTATTCGGCAAGGATATGACGAGTATTTCAAGCATTCTCAGCATTCTTGCCGTCTCCTTCCTCGTGGGAGCCGTCATGGGTGCCATCCCAAGAGGAGGCATGATTGGCGAAATGCTGATCCTGAGTGTGTTCGGCTTTCCAGCAGAGGTGCTGCCGATCATTGCAGTCATCAGTACAATTATTGATGCACCTGCGACTCTTCTAAACTCTGCAGGCAATACCGTAAGTGCCATGATGGTAACCCGCCTAGTCGAGGGGAAAAATTGGATGAAGCGGTCTCTTAACCGGGAAAAAACCGTTTCATAATATGTATTCTGAAGTTCCCTATCCTGGCAGGATAGGGAGCTTTTTATATTCATAGAATAAGAAAAACCTTTAATCCTTACTTATTAGCCAGATAAAATACTGCCGACTGGAAATCTCCTGCCCGTTTTGCCCGCTTTTTGTTAGGGCCATTGAATTCTAGCGGCAAAGTAAGGCCATGATACATGAGCTCATCCCCATTATAGATCTCTTCTGTTTGGACAAGCATATATTTAGCAGCAGGAGCCAGGCCGGCCAGTTTCAGTTTCTGCTGGATGTTGGGATTCGGTTCTGCCAGGATTTTGTACCACCCGCAAAGCGCCTCCTTTTTATCTTTGCTGACCACCATCCATGCAGCTTCGTTCCCTTCAAACGGGCTATTAAGGCGAAAAAAATCCCCTGTCATGATTAGATGGCGATGCTGTTTAAAAAAACGGATTTGTTCTTTGACTTCTTTTTCCTCCGCATCAGAAAGCGCTCCAGGATCCAATTCATAGCCGAATGTTCCAAAATAAGCCACATTTGCCCTCATAGATAGCGGAGAACTGCGCTGTGTCTGGTGGTTCGGTGCAGCTGATACATGGGAGCCTATACTGTAAATGGGATAGGCATATGAAGATCCGTATTGGATTTTCAGCCGTTCCACAGGATCCGTATCATCGCTTGCCCATGCTTGAGGCGCGTAATAAAATAATCCAGGATCAAACCTGCCCCCGCCTCCTGCACACGATTCAAAAAGAATCTGCGGAAATTCAGAGGTAAGCCGTTCATACAGCTCATACACACCCAATATGTAGCGGTGAAAAAATTCATCCTGCCGGTCAGCGCCCAGCCCCCTGGAAAAAGCTTCAGTAATATAGCGGTTCATATCCCACTTGATATATGAAAGGTTTGTTTCCCTAATGATATCTGCCATTCTACTGTATACGTCTTTAACAATATCCTTTCTCGAAAAATCCAGTACAAGCTGATTTCTGCCCAGTGAAGCAGGCCGCCCGGGCGTTTTGACTGCCCACTCGGGATGGGCCCTCATCATCCTGCTATCCGGGCTGACCATTTCAGGTTCAAACCAAAGCCCGAATTTCAAACCGATTCTTTCTATCTTTTCTGCCAGTGATTTCATGCCATGCGGAAGCTTTTTAGGATCAGCATACCAGTCGCCAAGAGATGAAGAAGCATTGTTTCTTTTGCCAAACCAGCCATCATCGAGGACAAACAGCTCAACACCAAGCTCCTTTGCCTTCCTGGCAAATTTCAATAGAATATCTTCATTGAATGAAAAGTAAGTTGCTTCCCAGTTGTTAATGACGATGGGCCGCACGTCATTTTTCCACTTTCCTCTAAGGAGATGCTTACGGTACAGATCATGATAAGCCTGGCTCATGCCTGTCAGGCCATCACTCGAATATACCATCACAGCTTCAGGCGCCTGAAAGTGTTCATTCTCGGAAAGCTTCCAGGAAAAACGGAAAGGATGGATGCCCATCGTCGCCCTTGTTACCCCAAACTGGTCTACTTCTGCCTGAGCAATGAAATTTGAACTGTAGACAAAGTTAAAACCATAAACCTCCCCCTTGCTTTCTCCCGCATCCGGCCTCTTCAGCACAAGGAGCGGATTATGCTGGTGCGAGCTTGCCCCGCGGATGCTGGAGATGGACTGTATGCCCGCTTCAAGAGGGCGCTCCTTCACATAGCGCTCCCGGGCCCATGCCCCGCTCAGCTGGAGCATGCGGAAGTCTGCATCTGGAAAATCCACTGACATACTCATGAAGCGCTCGAGGTAAAAGGGGTCAGACCCCTTGTTAAAAATATAGGCGCTTCTTGCAATCACAGGAAAGTCTTTGAATATGGTGTAGCATAAGATCAGCTCAGCCTGGAGTTCTCTATCTTCAAGAATGATTTGGATGCTCTCAGCATCCCCCTCATTCACGGTATACGTAGAAGGCAGTCCTGCAAGCGGAGGTTTGCCGGAGGATCTGACATAGGTTTTATAAGTAAAATCTGTGATATGGCTGCCATTTTGGAGGCGGATACTGTAGGCAGGCTCCCTGAAGTCTGATGTACCGTAGGCTGGATATTCCTGGCGCAGGGTTTCAAGGCTGAACGCCCGCTTCCCATGATATTGGGCGGTATAGGTGGCAGGAACTCCATATGTCTGCATATGCGAAAAGTCTTGCTGGTGATGAAGCGCTTTTCCATAATACAAAGACCCAAGCTGGCCATTTTCCATCACATGAAAAATATAGCTTACCTTGCCATTGCATAAGTGAAATTGTTTTTTTTCATCATTTATCATGATCAGCACAGCTCTTTCCTCCAATTCACAGAAATCTTCCTCCACTAAATCTATGCAGGCCCATGGCCCATTAAAACAAACAAGGGACCGCTTATATAAGCGGTCCCCGAAATTAAAAGCTGCTATTTCTAATTACCAATTCTGTTGCGATGAAAATTTTCTTCGCGATTTTCCTGTCTGCCATTCTTTCTATAAGCAGGTCGACAGCTGTCTCTCCCATTAATTCAGTATGCACCTTCACCGTGCTGAGAGGCGGGTATACGTATTTAGATACGCTTATATCGTTTACGCCGATAATGTTCACTCTCTCAGGAACAGCAATCCCATTTTCATGAAGGGCCCTTAATGCGCCTATTGCAAGCAGGTCATTCCCGGCAAAGAAAGCTGTTGGCAGGGCATCACCGAAATCTTCAATGGCCTTTTGCATAAGGAGGTAGCCATCCTGAACGGTAAATTCCCCTGTATAGACAAAGGTCTCATCATACATATTTTTCTGGGACATATATTCCTTGAAGGTTTTTTCCCTCAAGTCTTCTATTTCGGCTGTCTGATCTTTAAACGTCTCATGACCGCCGATATAGCCGATTTTTTCGTGGCCTTTATTCATAAAATAATTCAGTATCTTTTTTGCCGCTTTATCAAAATCAATTACAACAGAGTCGAATCTCTCATCATCGGGGCTTGAATCCACGAAAACGATTGTATCACAAACACTTGAAAGCTCTTCTACCTGCTTTTGGCTGAACTTGCCGATAGCGATGATTCCCTGTATGTCTGATGATTTTATCTGCTCGGTATTATAAGAAAAGAACTTTACCAGCTGCAGGTTCTGGTGCATACACTGCTGCTCGACACTTAAGCGGATTGACATATAATACAGATCATTCAACTCTTCTTGCTCAGAATACCAGTGGATCATGGCAATCCTTGGGGCAGCGGCCTTTTTTGACGGACGTTTTTTATAGGAAAGCTCTTCGGCAATTTCGAAGATTTTCTTTTTCGTCTCATCGCCTACAGACAGCGTTGTATCATAGTTCAGTACCCTTGAAACCGTTGCAATTGATACATTGGCTTTTTCAGCAATATCTTTAATGGTTGCCATCTAATGTCTCCCGTCCGGTTTTCTTAGCTTTGCACGCTGAATACGTACTTTGTAAGAGAACGGTATTCCTCATTCTTGTCCAGCACAATAGAAGGAAAATTGGAATGATGGATAGCATCTGGCAAACCCTGTGTCTCCAGGCAGATGGCCAAATGGTTGCTGGCCTTGACGCCTCTGATGGAAAAGTCCCCTTCCAGCATGTTGCTCGTGTAAACAACGACGCCCGGCTGGTTTGTTTCAATAGTCAGTGTACGGCCTGACTCGGGATCTGCCAGATGAATTTCCCGGTTATTATTTTCACTCAAGCAGAACGGAGTATCAAAGCCTCCGCCAGCAACCAGGTTTTGGGGATGCCGGTAGGCTTTTTCCTCAAATAATTGGCGCTCTTTCCTGAAGTCGAATGGAGTTCCTTCCACATCAAGCAGTTTTCCGGTAGGAAGAAGCTCCTCGTCCAGCTCAAGAAATTGCTCACTTTTCAGTGTCAGCATATGTTCTTCCACATTACGCTTTATTTCTCCTGAAAGGTTAAAGTACGTATGATTTGTTGTATTAATCAGCGTCTTCTGGTCGGTTTCAGCTCTTGTTTCGATCGTAAACTCATTCTCATCATTCAGGCTGTATGTGACTGCCACTTTTAGATTGCCGGGATATCCTTCTTCACCATCCGCGCTTATCCGTGTAAATGTGATGCCTGATGCATCTTCGCGTTCAAATAAGGAAGCATTCCAAAATATATTGCTGAAGCCTTTTATTCCTCCATGAAGATGCTGGTTACCATCGTTTTTAGCAAGGGTATACGAAGTGCCATCCAATTCAAATTCCCCTTCTTTGATCCTGCCGGCCACTCGTCCAACTATGGCCCCGAAATAAGGGGAATGCTCTATATACTCCTCTATGCTGTCAAAACCAAGGACAATGTTTTCAAGCTTTCCGCTGCTGTCAGGCGTCTTGATTTCCGTGATGATGCAGCCGTAATTCAAACAAGTGATGCTCATGCCGCGGTTATTTTTGATTGTATAGGCCTGAACCTTTTCGCCATTGATTTCCCCAAATTCCATAACCTTGACTTCCATCCAATCTCTCCTGACCTAGATCATTTTTAATGAATCAATAAATCTCAGAAAACCATCTTTTCCTTCACTGTCTCTCTTAAAAACTCCTGCGTCCTGAAGCACCCTCAGAAATTTAAGGCCAGTTTCCTTCTTCACAATATCGGACACATTATTTTCATTCAAATCTTTTTCGTATCTCATTTTCAGCTCTTTTGCCCAATCCAAATGGTAAGAAGCCACCGCTGCATCAGGGTTTCCGGCAAGATAGCTTTCGATTTCTTTAAGCTCCTGCTCCAGACGTGCAGGCAATACAGCGAGTCCCATCACCTCAATCAGTCCGATGTTTTCCTTTTTAATATGATGTACATCGGCATGCGGGTGAAATATTCCAAGAGGATGTTCATCATTGCTCCGGTTATTCCTCAGCACAAGATCTAATTCAAACATTCCGTTCCTCTTTCGGGCTATAGGGGTGATGGTATTATGCAAAGACCCATCAGACATTGCTAAAATACCCAATTCAGGGTCACTGTAATCCTTCCAGAAAGCAAGAACCATATCGGCTGCATCCGCAAGTGTGGAGGCATCCCTGCTTTTTAACCGCAGGACAGACATCGGCCACTTTACAATTGAAAGTTCCAGATCTGGAAAACGCTCCCATCTGCACGGGAATTCTTCCTGTGCCTTAGCCATGGCAAATTCATAGCGCCCGCCCTGATAGTGATCATGAGTTAAGATCGATCCCCCTACAATTGGCAGATCTGCATTTGAACCGATGAAATAGTGGGGGAATTGTTCAACAAAGGACAACAGCCTTTCAAAGGTTGCTTTACTGATCTTCATATCTCGATGCTCTTCACAAAGAAGGATGCAATGCTCGTTATAATAAACGTATGGCGAATATTGCAGATACCATGTTTCACGTGGAACATTTACTCGAATCATGCGGTGGCTGGATCTTGCCGGATGTCCAATTCTTCCTGCATAGCCTTCGTTTTCAATGCATAAAAGGCATTTGGGATACTTTGTTTCAGGCTGTTTGGCCTGACGTTCCATGGCAATTTGCTTAGGGTCTTTTTCAGGCTTTGATAAATTAATTGTAATATCAAGGTTTCCGTACTCGGATTCTGTTTGAAAAACAATATTCTTAGAGATTCTGTTCATTTGAATATAATTGCTATTTTTGCTTAATTCGTAAAAGTAATCAGTTGCTTCAGCTGGGTCTTGTGCATACTTTCGGTAAAAGGATTCATTAACGGCAGACGGCAAAGGGATCATTACATCCATTATTTTGCTCGCAAAAATTTCCCGCGCATCTAGATAATCCCCGATAATTCCCTTTTCACACGCATATTCAGTCAAGTCATCCAGAAGATCAGGAATTCCCCTATCAGAGCCTGCCTGCACCGGGATGTAATCTTCTATAGAAAGCAGAGAAAGAATCTGGTTTCTTGCGTAAATCTCATCTTCTTTTTTTAGTAAAAAAACCTCTTCTGCCTTGTTAAGCAGCTGCTGGACAGTGCTGAATATATTCATGATGATCTCTCCCTCAGCTTTCATAGCCGTTTTGATGGTTTACATGCCAGTTCCAGGCATCCTCAATAATTTTTTCGACTGATGTTTTCTTAGGCTCCCATCCAAGTATTTGGCGCGCTTTTTCAGAGGAAGCAATTAATGTGCTTGGATCACCTGCTCGCCGCTCGCCAATCTCGACAGGAATGGTCCGGCCAGTTACAGCCTTAGCCGTTTCGACAATTTCCTTAACTGAAAAACCCTGGCTGCTTCCCAAGTTGAAGATATTGCTTTCTCCGCCATTTTGCAGATACTCAAGTGCAAGGATGTGAGCATCAATTAAATCCTCGACATGGATGTAGTCTCTGACGCATGTACCATCCTCTGTTTCATAGTCTTCACCGAAAATAATGATTTTCTCTCTTTTTCCTAATGCAGCCTGCAGGACAACTGGAATTAAATGTGTTTCAGGATCATGATCTTCGCCAATTTCTCCAGTAGATCTGGCGCCTGCCACATTGAAGTAGCGAAGAGATACGAATTTCATACCATTAGCAATTTCCGTCCACTTCATCATTTTCTCCATAGCAAGCTTAGTTTCACCGTATGGACTCGTCGGATTGGTTTCCATATCCTCTGTAATCGGCACCTGCTTAGGTTCTCCATACGTTGCAGCAGATGATGAGAAGACAATCTTCTTCACATTAAATTCTTCCATGACCTCTAGGATTGCCTGGGTTCCAAAAACGTTGTTGTCATAGTATTTAAGAGGCAGTGCCACGGATTCCCCAACAAGGGAATTAGCCGCAAAGTGGATGACAGCTTCAATTTGCTCTTGGTCAAAAACACTGCGCAAAAACTCGCGGTCACGAATGTCACCTTGATAAAATTTCGCCTTCGGGTGAATGGCTTCTTTATGGCCGGTTTGAAGATTATCGACGACCACCGCTTCAAAACCTCTGTCAATCAGCTGATATACCGCATGTGAGCCAATATAGCCGGCTCCTCCAAATACAAGAATACTCATATTCCTTCAACCTCCTTTAATTCCTTTGCTCCGTCACCGATGAGCACTTGATAAAATTCTGCTTCGTAACCAATCTTTTCTTTATACACTTTTCCTATTGCCTTCATGATCGCTTCCGCTTTGTCTGTTTCAACAATGGCAATGGCACAGCCGCCAAATCCTGCCCCGGTCATGCGCGCACCCAAAACACCGTCTTCCTTCCAGGCTGTTTCAGCAAGTGTGTCAAGTTCTGTCCCTGTAACCTCATAATCACCCTTTAAAGATAAGTGAGACTGGTTCATAAGCTCTCCGAATGCTTCAAGATTTCCGCTCTTTAACTCTTTTAGTGCTTCAAGTGTGCGGCTGTTTTCATAAACCACATGCTTTGCTCTTTTTCTGAGCACTTCACTGTCAATTATAGACTGATATTCATCAAATTCACTTGGAGTTAGATTTGCTAATTCCTGTATATCCGCTTTTTTCTGAAGCTGTGCTAATGCCTGCTCGCACTCGCCTCTTCTCTCGTTATACTTCGAATCAGCCAGCTCACGCCTTTTATTGGTGTTCATGATTAAGATGCTATGCTTTTCCAGCTCAATAGGCGCATATTCGTATTCAAGGGTGTCGCAATTTAGAAGGATTCCGGCATTTTTTCTGCCCATCCCTATTGCAAACTGATCCATGATCCCGCTGTTGACCCCTATAAATTTATTTTCAACCTGCTGGCCGATTTTAACCATTTCAATCCGGTCCATGTTCAGTTCAAAAAGACTGTCCAATAACACACCGGTCACCAGTTCAATGGATGCGGAAGATGACAATCCGGCACCATTGGGAATATTCCCGTAAAACAGCACATCGAATCCGCTGCCGATGCTGCAGCCGCTTTCCTTAAAAAAACGGAGCATTCCCTTTGGATAGTTCGCCCATTCATGCTTCGCCTCGTAATCGAGATTTTCGAGTTCGAATTCAACTATGCCAAGCTCCTTAAAGTTAACGGAATACATGCGGATTTTTTTGTCACTGCGTTTTGAAGCAAGGGCATATGTCCCCTTTGTAATGGCACATGGAAATACATGTCCTCCATTATAATCTGTGTGCTCTCCAATAAGATTGATTCTTCCCGGTGCAAAAAAGACACGCGGGCTTTCTTCATGAAATATTTCCTTATATAAGGTACGGAGCTCCTTTACATCCATGACGATTCCTCCCCAGCCCATAATCGAGCTGCTTCTATTTTTTTATTCTGCTATGGCCGCTCATCAGCCACGTTCTGAAAGCGCCTTCAGTTTTATTATAATACAGCGGATTTTAGAGTCAATTATTTTTTAGTAAAAAATATATGTTTTTTTACTTAAATTAATCTTATGCAGCAGCACTGAAACCGCCATTTTTTAAAAAAGGCTCTTTTCTTAAAGATTGTTGTTTTTTTAATTTGTTATGTGAGGCGTTCCCATTGTCAAGTCAGGTTGATTGGAGCGTAAGGTGCGAGACTCCTGCGGGATAAGCAGAACAGGTGAGACCCCGCAGGCGCAGCCGAGGAGGCTCAACGGCTGCCCCGCGGAAAGCGAGCATCCTGGAGCGGAAATCAACCACCTTGTTTCATAGCAACAAAGTTTACGAAAACAGCCAAAAAAAAGCCCCCGTTCAATTCAAGAGGGCTTCACTATGGAGTGCATCTTATGAAAGTCTTTCGTTCAGATGAAATTTTATTTCGTTAACGCACCCTTGGTAATCTTTTGGAGGAGTATCCTTAAACCCTTTCCGCAGAGAGATAACGTAATGATTACCAAAAACAGTTCGCTAGTTACTTTAAGAATCTTATTCTCAAAATACCCGGAAAGGGAATTTCCGATGAAGTATATAATCATAAAGGCTATAAGTAATGTGACAAAAAATGAAACTGCGGCACCTAGAATTTGTAGTTTTGTTAATTTTTTTAATATGCTTTTATTCCTATTGATGACATAAATCATAACTGCGAGAAACAATATTGACGTTAACATATCATTCATATACATTTCCCCCTGACAGCTTTACAATACCAAATTTCCCCAGTTTATTTACTAAAAAAAACTCGCCAATATTGACGAGTTTTTTAACACTTGGCTCCTTAGATTTACTCTGCAGTGCCTCGTTATTCGGATGCTTTTTCAACCATTTTCTTCAAATCTTCGAGAGTTTTGCCTTTGAACTGCTTTCCGTTGACAAATATGGCCGGGGTGCTTTCTACTCCCAGTTTGTTTGCAATTTCCACATCTTTGTCAGAAGCTTTTGCTGACTTTCCTGCACGGAAGGCAGCCAATACTTTGTCTGCATCCTCTTTGCTTGCTGTCTCTCTCAATACCTTAACAAGCTTATCTTCTGTGAAATAGTCAATCTGCTCATATTTTCTGTCATCCGGCTGTGCCGCATATAACTTATCATGAAATTTCCAGAATGCATCATTGCCAAGTTCTTTATAAACAGCCTCTGCGAACCTTGATGACCGTGTAGAATCATTATTAATGAAAGGATAGTTGAAGAAATAAAACGATGCTTTTCCCTTTTTAACGATTTCCTTATCAATTTGAGGAAAAGCAGATAATGTGAAATTTTTGCAATATGGACATTTATAGTCGCCGAATTCTACGATTTTCACAGATGCTGATTTATCTCCCAAAACTGGCTGGCCGCTATAATCGATCTTGGAGTCATTGTGCGCTGTCTTTGCCAGGATGATAAAGACGACTATGGCAGCTATCACCACTCCGAGTACAACATATAAAGCAGTATTGGACTTCTTTTGCTTGTGCACTGAATTTTTATTTTTTTGCTTGTTCGCCATTTTCCCACTCTCCGTTTTATCTATTAATCTCATGCAGAAAAAACTGCTCCCTTAGTTTACTTTTTTTATAAACACAACTTTTAAATAGTTGCCTTCTTTAAATTCAGGAATCGTTTTAAAATCTTCCGGCAGTGAAAACTCTTCCATCAGCCTGTATGCGCCGCCTGTTTCTTTAAAGGCAGCTGCAATGAATCCTTTGAATCTCTTCATATCAAAAGAGCTGCTGTTGGTTGATGCTACGATCATGCCATCTTTCTCAGTAATGGAAATGGCATCCTTTAATAAGTTCTTATAGTCCTTGCCTGCACTGAAGGTGAATTTTTTGGACTTGGCAAAGCTCGGAGGATCCAATATGACCATATCATACTTGATTTCTTTTTTGGCAGCATATTTAAAATAATTAAACACATCCATGACGATTATATCCTGTTCAGCAGAATCGATGCCATTCACCTGGAACTGTTCAGTTGTTTTCGGCAGGCTCCTGTTGGCAAGATCTACACTTGTTGTTTTTTCTGCACCGCCGAGGGCCGCAAAAACGGAAAAAGCACCTGTATACGAGAAGGTATTTAATACTTTTTTGCCAGAAGCATATTTATCACGGATTGTCTTCCTCACCTCACGCTGATCTAAAAATACACCCACCATGGCACCATCATTCAAATAAACGGCAAAGCGGACTCCATTTTCTTTCACAATCAGCGGAAATTCCGGCACTTCACCCATTACAAAATCATCTTCATCCATATACTGGCCCTTTGCATCAAATCGTTTTTTCTGATAGATCGATTTAACTTCGGCCGTATTGCACAGCGACTTTATGATAAGGTCTTTATATTGATAAATCCCCTGACTGTACCAGCTAATTACATAATGTCCGTCATAATGGTCAATCGTGACCCCGCCGATCCCGTCACCTTCACCGTTAAAGACTCTAAAAGCAGTGGTGCCTTCGTCATTAAAGAGGTTCTTTCTGTGAGTTACGGCAGTATTTAATTTTTTATCAAAAAACGCCTGATTGAAAATATCATTTTTATTTCTGGTTAAAATCCAGCCAATTCCTTTATTCTGCTTCCCATGGTACCCTTTTGCCAGGAAATTTCCGCCCCGGTCCACCAGCTTTACGGCACATCCTTCTTCCTTTAAATCCCCGATGTTAACAACCGCATCTTTGGTGATCAGCGGAAATCCCTTTTGAAATTTATGGACATTCTCCTGTTTCACTTGTAACACAATCTCAGTTTTCATGCAGACCATCCTTCTACTTTACGGAAACCTCAAACGTGTTTCCAGACTTAGTATAGCTCTACTTTACCCTATCTCCCCCGCTGTTTCAAAAAAACAATGAAAAAGAGCTGAATATTCGAGGCCACGCTTTGAAATTTGGCCTTCTGATCCTCCTCTCCAGGTTGCTTGCTTTCCGCGTGGCGTACTGTGAGCCTGCTGGAGACTCGCACCTTGTGCTCCAATTGGCTAGTGCTTGAGAATCTTGCAGCTTTTTGAAGGAATCATGCAGCTTTTTAAGGATTCATGCATCCATGCAAAGAAATAGTGCGGCATTTTATTTCAACCTTTTGAATATTTACATTTCATACTATAATAATCATAAAACATGGAAGATAAGGCGGGGTAATATGATTAAAACAGGGATTATCGGGTTAGGGGCAATTGGACAGCGCCTGATTAAACAATTTGAAAGCCATCCGGAAACCGAAATTGCAGCGGTATGCGATTGGGATGGGACTCTTGCACAGCAGGTTTCTGATAATCTTGGAAGCATCCCATTTTTTTCTGATTATAAAGAGATGCTTGAAACAGCTGAACTGGATCTTGTTTATGTTGCCGTTCCGCCTAAACATCACTACGGGATAGCAGCTTCTGTCATGGATAGGGGAATACATATCCTTTGTGAAAAGCCTTTGGCAAATTCTCTGGAGGAAGCAGAAGATCTTTTTAGAAGATCACAGGAAAAAGAACTGGTTTCAGCCATGAATTTTCCCCTTAACTACAGCACGGGTGCCAGGACATTTGCAAATCTTATTCGTTCAGAATACATAGGAAAGCTTCGGAGGGTAGAATTGCATATGCGTTTTCCGCAGTGGCCAAGAGCCTGGCAGCAGAATAACTGGGTGGCAAGCAGGGAGCAGGGCGGATTCGTCCTTGAAGTTGGCATCCATTTTATTCAGCAAATTCACATGCTGTTTGGACCATTAACCGTGAAAAACCGCGTTTTAGAGTTTCCAGAGGACACACTCGCAAGCGAACAGGGCATTGTTGCGGAATTAAGCCTCTGTGACGGAACTCCTGTCATCATTGACGGAATGAGCGGTATTGCAGGAGATGAGGAAATCCGATTAACCGCATACGGAACGGAAGGAACGCTTTCGCTGCTAAACTGGTCTGATCTCGAAGGCGGCAAGCTTGGTGAATCCCTTGCTCCAATCAAGCAGGATTCTTCCTTGAACGAAGCACTTATTGATCATATAGTCAGGGCATTAAAGGGTGAAGAAAGCATCATTATCGGCTTTTCAGAAGGTTACCAGGCACAAACCGTCCTTGAACAGCTTAGAAATTAACAAAGAAAGAAACTGCAGCAGCAGCTATAGAGAACGGACAAAACAGTAAAAAAGCGCAATCTCAGCAGATTGCGCTTTTTTTTATTGGACTTCCATATGCAAGTCCCCTTTTTTCGCCCAGCCGAAAGCCTTGATTAGCTGGTACAAACCCAGAGAAATGACAATTGGAAGTATGACCCCTACTGCAATATAAATCAGAAAAACCCTTATTCCCTGTGTAGCAAGGATGTTGATTGGTGCAATCATGGAATTTAAGCCAAGCCCTGCAATTTCATAGGTGGCATGAAATCCAAAAGCAAGTGTTGCAATAGGCGCGCATACAATTGCCGAAACAAATGTCGGAATGGCCAGCCGCGGATTTTTAATTAAATTCGGAAACTGAACCTTAGGTGTCACCAGCACCTGGGCAAGAAAACCTCCCAGGTCGTTTTGGCGAAGAGACATTGCTGTGAACCCTACAAACTGTGCCGTGCATCCTATTAGTGCAGCAGCACTGGAGACCGGATCCATCTGAAGAGCGATGGCAATCGCCGCAGAAGAAGCGGGTGTCATGAGAAGGATGCTCCACACAAGCGATATCACCATGGAAGCAATAAACGGGCTTCCCTGGACAGAGGAAGTAATCTCTCCGCTGATCCACTGTAATAAAGGAGTTGTCACTGCAGCAAGCCCCACACCAGCTATCCCTCCGGCAAGAATGGAGGCAAGTGGAATAGCCATCATGTCAAGCTTGGTGCGTCCAGTTAACCTCTTGCCTACAAACGTAGCGACTGCGGCAGCTAAAATGGCACTGATTGGCTGCCCTGTAACTAGCGTGAACACTCCATCCGGTGTTTGATGGATAGCGTTGCCCCCGATGGCCGCACAGGCCATAGCGCTAAAAAGGACCAGGGTATTGCCGCCAAGCTGATAAGCAATTGCAGCACCTATTGCAGGAGCCAGGAGAACCTTCGTAGTGCCGCCGATAATCAGGAATATTTCCCAGCCCGTAAATTTTCCGATAGATTCAAAAAGCAGGCCAATTCCCAGTGTTACCAGCACGGCATTGGCAACCCCTGCTGATGCTTTATACATTCTTTCAACAATATAAGCTTTCATATGCTTCACGCTCCTGTTGCTTCATTTAATTAATTGAATTTTCAGTTAAAATATCAAATTTTCTTACCATTTACTATGTATGCAGGACCTCCAATTAATACCTGTTGGTTTTCATCTAAGAGAAAGAATGGATTTCTTTTTTAAGACAATAAAAGAATCATATCTTTGTGTGATACAGGTGTCAATTTTGATAAGTTGTTTCTCTTTGCTTAACTTATGGGCAATAATATCACAAATATTCTGACAATGTAAGTACCTTTTTATCTTAGAAAAATAAGTAAGCGCTTAACTCATTGGTAAATCAATATATATTTTTTTTATTATTTAAAAAACACTATTTAGAAATAGAGATTTCTTACAAAATTAAATGGAAATAATTTATAGGGAAGGCTTAGCTTCACATGGGGGGTATAAAGCTGGATTAAAAAAAGCCAGCTGGATTCATTCCAGCTGACATCCTTGTTTCTTTATCAGGTTCTAACTATCTTTCAAAATGGCTGTCTTCGTAAACTTTGTTGCTATTCAAGTGGTTTATTTCCGCTCCAGGATGCTCGCTTTCCGCGGGGCGGGCGGTGAGCCTCCTCAGCTGCGCTTGCAGGGTCTCACCTTCCCGCTAATCTAAGCAGGAGTCTCGCACCTTACGCTCCAATCAACCTGATTTAACAATATGATTGCCTCACAGAACTCTTAAAACACTTTAAGAAAAGGCCTTCAAAATAAATCCATTCATTTTTTTCTCATCCTCAAGGTATTCTTTGGTGATTTTTTTCAAATCTCTTTCTTTTGTAAAACTGCTTAATTTTTTTCCGTACCAGTTTTGCAATTCATTTCTTGTTACTTTATATGCCTGGCCTTTAACATCAAAACTAACCCAATCTGCACTTTTAACTAAAGCAAATATAAATGCAGCATTATATATGACCGTTTCTTTAATGGCATCTCCTTTGGATATTGCCTCTATATCTCCATACTTAATGACCATTCCATAAGGTTTTTCCTTTGTTTTAAGTTCAATTTTTTTGACATGTTTACCATTCGGGAGCTCCCTGATAATGTTCACTATCGCACTGTTGTCTCCTGCATATGAGCCTTTATACCGAAATATATCATGATTTTCTTTATCGCCTGAACTGCAGCCGCCTATGAATATCCATATAATCAAAAAGGAGATGCCTATAGTAATTCGCCTCAATTTTCGCCCTCCTATTCTTCCATAGAATCATTCATAAGATTTGATAACCCGTTAAAGCTCTTTTTCTAAGCATCTTTTAGCACCAGTGTATGGCAATAAACAATAATTCATGAGAAACACTTCAGATTTAAATGGACTCAATTATGATGGAAACCTTAAACAAATCTCCGTCCACTTCAATATCCATGCTGCCATCATGCAAATCCATGATTGACTTTGCAATTGCGAGGCCAAGGCCGGATCCTTCTGTATGGCGCGAGGTGTCTCCGCGCTTGAATCGTTCAAACATTTCATCGACATTATCACCGAGCTCATATTTAGTGACATTTTTAAAGACAATAACTGCACGGCCGTTAGTTTCATTAAGGGAAATGTAGACTCTCGTATTTTCCAGTGAATATTTCATGATATTGCCTATCAGATTATCAAAAACCCTCCATAGCTTTTGTCCATCCACTAAAGCATAAACTGGTTTTTCCGGACAGGTTACCCGAATGGTTAAAGATGATTTCTGAATAACTTCGTCATATTCTGCCAGGGACTGCTGCAGTAGCTGGACAATGTCTGCCTTTTCCTTAACAAGCTCAATGGAACCGCTCGCCATTTTAGATGCTTCAAATAAATCATCAATCAGTAATTTCAGCCTTTTGGACTTTCTATCAATGATTTCAATGTACTCTCCTCTTTTTTTCCCTGAGGTTTCCTCTTTCTTCAGCAGCTCAGCGTACGTTATGATCGAAGTCAATGGTGTGCGGAGGTCATGGCTCACATTCGTAATCAGTTCCGTTTTAAGCCTCTCGCTTTTCGCTTGCTCTTTTCTGGAGGCTTTAACTCCATGCTTAAACGTATTAATATGTGCAGCAAGCTGTCCGAGTACCGAGCTTCCTTTTACGGCTAAATCCGGTTCATTGAGGCCGTCAGCAACCCTGCCTGCATATTGAGCTATAATGTTTAGATAGCTCACTTTTTTTACAAGGAAGAATAACGCCGGAAAAGCAACCAGCAGCAGAAGCGGTATATATATAACAATTAAATGATTGACCGCTATCACACCTGCAAATCCTGCTCCGGCAAAAAAGACAATGGCAAGCATGATAAATAATTGGATCCCTGTGTTTCGATAGAGGAAAGTGTTGGCCGTATTCGTAAAAACCTTATAAATCAGCGATTGCTGATATTCCTGCTCCATGCTGATTCTGCTGTCCCTTCTTTTCCAAAAAACTGCCTGCAGCAGCAATATTGTTAACGGGATAGCAGAAATCAGTGTTTGGATCAGCACTCTTTTCACAATGGAAAGGGAATCATCCGGTTCATAAATGTATATGCTCTCCTCCAAAAAAACCATAAAAGTGCAGAAGCCTGACAGAGCTAACAAAAGCAGTCTGACATCAATAGGAATACGATTATAATAAACTTCTGGACTTTTAAAGGAAATTCCGTTCATTAATCCAGTTTTTTTATATAAAAACAAACAAATCAAAAGTGATGCCATTCCTCCTGCAAGAAGGGCTGTGTACCATATTTGGGTTTTCTTATAAGATTGATAGTTTGCCATAACAGCAGTATCTTCAGGAGCAGTTTTAACAATTCCGATTTTCCCTTTTAAATAATGCTTAGGCAGCTCAGTTATACTATCCGGTGCATCGAAATAGCCTTTTTCCACAGGGAAGTACTGCCCGCCGGCTGATGACGGATAGCTCTTTACAAAAAGCATGTCTTTACTGCTAAAGTAGCTTTCAGGCTTATCATCACTGCTGATATTGAGGTTGGTGTACGTCTTTCCTGTTGCCATATCCTTCAAATAGTAGCTGAATACTGCTTTAATTTGGTTATAGTCTGACCGGTAATCTCCCAGCTTTCTGAAATAATCGATAATCGTCTGTTTTTTTTGTTCAATGATTTTATTTTCCACATACTTGTCACTTTTAAAATTACTGGTGATATCATTGATTTTCCGGTTTCTTTCTGCTGTATATAAATTTGCGGCTTCTTTATTTTTTGCAGCCTTTGCATCCGCAATCTTTGACTCATATTGATTTTTTATATTCGTGATCTGCTGTGTAAGGCTTCCATATCTATACCGGTGCTCCTGAATTTCATCCGGCGTTACCTTAATTTCTCTAATCAGGGCATCTTTATCATGCTCCGTTATTTCAAAAGCAGCCAGAAGAGATGTGAATTGCTCGTACTCGCTTGAGAAGTCAATTGATTGAAAGTAGCTTTTTCCTATGTACTTGCTTCCGTACGCAATTGCGGATACAACTCCATTAATGCCCAGGGCGAGCAGCAATATCCAAGTGATGACCAGCGTCCTATTTTTCCATTTTGTATCCAATTCCCCATACCACCTTTAAATATCTTGGATTCTTCGGATCAATTTCGATCTTTTCCCTGATTTTGCGGATATGAACAGCTACGGTGTTTTCTGCATTATATCCAGGTTCCTTCCAGACACGTTCATAGATATCGTGAATGGAGAATACACGCCCTGCATGGACCATCAATAGCTCGACGATTTTATATTCAATCGGCGTCAATTTCACCGACTCACCATTTACAGCCACTTCTTTTTCTTCCTGATTTAACGTCAAACCATGAAGATCGATGACTCTTGATGCACCTTCATATGTACCAAGCAGCACATATCTCCTGAGCTGGGATTTTACCCGGGCTATCAATTCCAGCGGATTAAACGGCTTTGTAACATAATCATCCGCTCCTACCTGAAGGCCAAGAATTTTGTCTGTATCTTCATTTTTTGCACTTAATAATATGATCGGGATGTTTCTTTGCTCGCGAATTTTAAAGGTTGCAGCTATTCCATCCATCTTAGGCATCATAATATCAAGAATGATCAGATGGACGGTCTGCTTCTCCAGGATCTCCAGAACTTCGGATCCGTTTGCGGCCTGTACCGCCTTGATTCCTTCATAAGATAGGTATATTTCAATGGCATCGCGGATCTCCTTTTCATCATCTGCAATCACCACGGTGAAATCCTGATTCATCTAACCTCACACTCCTTTCTCAAATATAACAGAATCTCCCTTGAAGTTATTTACATTTTAAGCAAAATTTCTTAACAATTATTTAGTATAAATCTTAAGAGTTTCTTAAGATTCACCAGTCATGACAGTCCGGTTTCAAGGGGCAGGCCAGTTGTTTACATTCTTAGACTATTGGGTAAATTGAATTCATTCATTAGATGACGACAGATGATAAAAAGAAATCAGGAGCAGGGGGTAATGTTTAGTGGACAGGAATCATACCATCATGCAATTTTTCGAGTGGCATATTAAGCCCGATGGTTCGCATTGGAACGCATTGAGAGATTCTGCTTCTCAATTAAAGGATATCGGGATTGACTCAGTGTGGATCCCGCCGGTTACCAAGGGCCAATCTGCAGAAGATACCGGGTATGGAATTTATGACGGGTATGATCTTGGCGAATTTGATCAAAAAGGCACAGTCCGGACAAAGTATGGAACGAAAGAAGAGCTACAGGAGGCCATTGCAGCCTGCCAGGAGCAGGGGATTTGCGTTTATGTGGATGTGGTGATGAACCATAAAGCCGGCGCAGATGAAACAGAAGCCTTTCAGGTCGTTGAAGTAGATCCCATGAACCGGAATGAAGAGATATCAGAGCCTTTTGAAATAGAAGGATGGACCAAATTTACTTTTCCAGGCCGCAAAGGGAAATATTCTGACTTCAAGTGGAACTTCCAGCATTTCAATGGTACTGATTATGATGCCAAAACAGATAAAACAGGTGTCTTCAGGATATTAGGAGAAAACAAAAACTGGAATGAAAATGTCGATAATGAATTTGGAAACTACGATTATCTGATGTTTGCCAACATTGATTACAATCATCCTGAAGTCATTGAAGAAATGATTTCGTGGGGAAAATGGCTTTGTGAAAATGCTTCATGCGATGGGTTCCGGCTTGATGCCATAAAGCATATCAACCATGAATTTATCAGGCGCTTTGCACAGGAAATGCTGGAACACAATAATGGGAAATTTTATTTACTTGGCGAGTTTTGGAATCCTGATCTTGATGCCTGCCGGAATTTCCTGGATGAAACAGACTATCAAATCGATTTATTTGATGTTGCACTTCATTATAAATTGCATGCGGCTTCACAGGCTGGCAGGGATTTTGATATGACAACAATCTTCGATGATACGCTGGTACAATCGCATCCGCTTCATGCGGTAACCTTTGTGGACAACCATGATTCACAGCCTCACGAGTCCCTGGAATCCTGGATAGAAGACTGGTTCAAGCAAATCGCTTATTCATTAATCCTTCTTCGCAAGGATGGATATCCTTGTGTATTTTATGGAGATTATTATGGAATCGGCGGACCTGCACCCCAGCCGGGGAAAAAAGAAGCGCTCGATCCCCTTTTGTTTGCGAGATATCATAAGGCATACGGCGAGCAGGAGGATTATTTTGATCATCCTAATACCATTGGATGGGTAAGGTTTGGAACGGAGGAAATTCCCCATTCCGGATGTGCTGTGGTTATTTCTAACGGTGATGAAGGAGAAAAGCGGATGAACGTTGGAGAACACCGGTCAGGACAGACCTGGGTGGATCTGACGGGCACACGTGAGGAAAGCATAACTATTGATGACGGCGGGTTTGCAGTTTTCCCTGTAAACGGAGGAAGTGTTTCCGTTTGGGCTGAGCTGGAAACAGGCGGAGAATAACTATTAAAGCGTAATAAAATCCCTCCCCGGTAATTTTTCCGGGGAGGGATTTTTATGCGGAGATATATTCCGGCATTGAATTATTGACGTTTTAATTTTTTTGTTTTTACAATATAACTCGGGATATCATCAAAAGGCTGTTTTCGTAAACATTGCTGCTTTGGAACAGGGCAGCTGATTTAACAGCGGTGATTCTCATACAACTCATTAAAAATATAACAATCTTTAAGAAAAGAGCTTATCAAAAAAAGGGCGTGAAAACTTGAGCACCAGAAGTAAAAGCATTGATATTGATACACATAAGCAGCTGGCCATCCAGCTTTTTAATCAAACATGGGATTTAATAGAGAAACAAGACCGGACAGCAGAAGACGAAGAACTGATGCTTTATGCAGCAAATGGCTCCCGCTACCATTGGGGAATTGCCGGGGAGCCGCTTCATTTTGCACGGGGTGAATGGCAGATTTCCAGAGTATATGCCCTTCTCAAACGGCACGAGCCCGCGCTTCATCATGCCGAGAGGTCGCTTCAGCTGTGCAGGGAGAATGAACTAGGCGCTTTTGATACCGGATTTGCTTTTGAAGCAATGGCAAGAGCGTTCACAGTGGCGGAAAATCAGGAAAACATGGAAAGATACACAGATTTAGCTATCCAGATGGCTGAAACAATTTCAAAGGAAGAAGATAAATCCTGGCTGCTGAAAAATATAGCGACAGTAAAAACGAATACACTGCCAGTTTTTTAGCTTAAAGATTGTTGTTATTTCATAAATTCTCGAGGCAAACCTATTGTTAAAGCAAGCTGATTGGAGCGAAAGGTGCGGAGACTCCTGCGGGATCTGTGTGACAGCTGCGACCCCGCAGACGCAAGTCGAGGAGACTCAGCGCACGCCCCGCGGAAAGCGGAGCATCCTGAGAGGAAATCAGCCACATGTTTAGACAGCAGCAGAGTTTACGAAAACAGCCTTTCTTAAAGAAAGCAATATTTTTTTATGACATTTTTTCCTATTCCCTTTACATTGCCCATATTTTGAGTAGAATGGAGGTTGTGTTTTTTATTTCCCTACTCGAAATACATAAAGGAGAATCATTTTGGGCTACAAAAGCAATAACTTTCAAGATCAGACTCTTTTCAATATTACTTGGCCAATTTTAATAGAATTAGCCCTTCATATGGGCATGGGTATGGTTGCCACCCTTATGCTCAGTCATTATTCTGATTCCGCTGCGGCCGGCGTCGGTGTTGCCAATCAGTTATTAAATATTTTCATTCTGGTGTTCACCGTTACATCCGTGGGAGCAACCATTTTGATTGGACAAAGACTAGGGGCTCAGCAATTTAGTGAAGCGCGCCATCTTGCCAGATCTGTGTTCGGCTTGAACTTCTGGGCAGGCCTCTGCGTTGCATTTTTTGTCTTTTTGTTCGGAGAGCATTTTTTGCGGCTGTTCGGCATAGAAGGGAAAGTTCTGGGCTACGGCCTGACTTTCATCCGCATCTGCGGGATCTCTCTATTCCTGGAATCTATTTCTCTTGCATTAAGCGCAGTCCTTAGAAGTCATGGACATGTAAAGGAATCTATGATGGTGACAGTTATCATGGATGTCATCAGTGCAGGCGGAAACCTGGTGGCGACAGCGGGGATTTTCGGGTTGCCGGTGACCGGTGTTGCAGGCGTTTCCTGGGCTATGTTTGCTGCCCGCGCCTTTGCGGTTGCAGCCCTCTTATTTCTTGTGTACCGCAGGCTTTCATTAAGGCTTGGGATTGCCGATATCTTTCATGCCAGAAAAGCAGACATTAAGAATCTTCTGGCAATCGGAATTCCTTCAGCTGGTGAAAACCTGTCCTATCAGCTGTCACAGCTTTTCATAACCGGATTTGTTGTTACGATGGGGGCCCCTTCACTGACAGCAAGGGTATACATTTTGAATATTTCCATGGTCTGTTATTTATTTACCCTCGCAATTGCACAGGGCACACAGCTCCTTATTGCACGCTATATAGGGGGCAAACATTATGAACGGGCATTTAAGCGCGGAATAGGGACACTGAAAATCGCCATGGGTGCCTCTTTGGCCGCATCGCTGATTTTAGCCCTGTGCGGAAAACCTGTTCTGCAGCTTTTTTCAAATGATGTGAATGTCATGACAGTGGGACTTCCTGTTTTGTGGGCCATCGTATTTGTTGAACCAGGCAGGGCAATGAATATTGTACTGATGAATTCATTAAAATCAGCTGGTGACGTGAACTTCCCTGTTGTTATTGGGATTTTCTCCATGTGGGGAATCTCCGTCGTTTTCAGTTACATGCTTGGCGTCCACCTTGGCTTAGGGTTGCTCGGAGTCTGGATCGCAACCGGCATGGATGAATGGCTTCGGGGATGCTTTGCCTTCAAGCGCTGGCTCTCTAAGCCCTGGGAAAGAAAAAAAGCAGCGGCAGCCGTTGCCGTTTAGCATTAGGAAGCAGCTTGCATGCTGCTTCTTTTTTGTGCATTCCTTTCAGAGAACAGATAGAAAAGCAAATAATTAGAAACTTAACCTTATGGAAGAAATTCCTCGCGTGATAAGATAGAGATATTACTCAAGAAAGGCAGTTGATTAAAATGAAGGAAGAAATAATCAAAAGGTTTACATCTTATGTGCAGGTCGACACACAATCCAGTGAAGAAAGCGAAACATGCCCTTCTACCCCAGGACAGCTGACACTTTTAAACATGCTTACAGAAGAGCTTAAGGAAATCGGCATGAATGATGTAACAATCGATGATAATGGTTACGTCATGGCCACCCTTCCCTCCAATACAGATAAGCAGGTTGAAACCATCGGGTTCCTGGCCCACGTGGATACTGCCACTGACTTCTCAGGCAAAAATGTCAATCCAAAGCTGATCGAAAACTATGATGGCTCTGATATTGTCCTTAATGAAGATCTACATATTGTTCTTTCACCTGAAAGCTATCCAAATCTGTCCAACTACAAGGGACAGACACTCATCACGACAGATGGAACCACACTGCTTGGGGCAGACGACAAGGCAGGCGTCACTGAAATTATGACAGCCATGGCTTACCTGATTCAGCATCCCGAAATCAAGCATGGCAAAATACGTGTCGCCTTCACTCCGGACGAGGAAATTGGCAGAGGGCCGCATAAGTTTGATGTGGCTGCTTTTAATGCTGATTATGCATATACAATGGACGGAGGTCCTGTGGGAGAGCTTGAATATGAAAGCTTTAATGCAGCGGGTGCAAAAATCACGGTAAAGGGGAACAACATCCACCCCGGATCTGCGAAGGGAAAGATGGTCAACTCCGCTAAAATCGCGATGGAGCTCCAAAGCATGCTTCCGGCAGAACAGTCACCCGAAAATACGGAAGGCTATGGGGGGTTTTATCATTTGCTGTCCATCACTGGTGATGTTGAGCAAACAAGGCTTTCCTATATTATCCGTGATTTTGATAAACGGGAGTTCGAGAACAAAAAGGCCAATCTTGAAAGAATCACAAGCGAGCTTAAAGAAAAATACGGGCAGGAAAGCATTACCCTGGAATTGACTGATCAATATTACAATATGAAGGAAAAAATTGAGCCTGTTAAGGAAATTGTGGATATTGCCTATGAAGCTATGAAGAATCTTGATATCGAGCCTAAAATATCTCCTATCCGGGGCGGCACGGATGGCTCCCAGCTTTCCTACATGGGCTTGCCTACTCCGAACATTTTTGCAGGCGGAGAAAACTTCCACGGAAAATATGAATTTGTCGCTGTTGAAAGCATGATGAAAGCTGTCAGCGTGATAGTTGAAATTGCCAGGCTATTTGAACAAAAAGCTGCACATTGACAAACTCCTGACAGTATCTATGCAAACAAAAAGCTAACCCGGGGGTTAGCTTTTTGTTTTAGGCTCTTTTCACATTGTCAAGTCAGGCTAATTCGTAAGGTGCGAGACTCCTGCCCCGCAGAAAGCGAGTATCTTCTGAACGGAAATCAGCCACCTTGTTTTATAGCAGCAAAGCTTATGAAAACGCCTTGCTTTATGAAGGAACTTCCTCAGCTTTTAGTACATATGAACAAATGGCCGGAACAGATGCTGTTTTCCCCGTAATCACTGAAAGAGGAACAGTGCCGGATTTATTTCCATCAGATAAAACAGCCCAGCTGTCATTTCCGGGCAGTTCAATACTCACTTCATGCTGGTTTGCATTATGAATGACGATGAACTTCTCTTTTTCACTTTCAATCATAAAAGCAACAGCCTGGGCTGGGGCATCCATAAAGGTAAGCTGTTCATGAATTTCCTGATAAGAGCTCATCCGGAATGCAGGATATGCCTTCCTTATTTCAATTAGCCCTTTCATATATTCAACTTCTTCATTAAATGCAGCACGCCGATTCCAATCCAGCTCATTCACGGAATCTGGTGATTTATAGCTGTCATGTTCCCCGCCTTTTGTCCGCATGAATTCCTGGCCTGCATGAATAAGCGGAATGCCCTGTGCAGTGAGGACGATGGAAGAAGCGAGCTTATGCATTTTTTTCCTGTCTTCCCAAGAAGCCTCTGGACTTGCAATCTCAAGCTTATCCCATAAGGTATGATTGTCGTGGGCTTCTGCATACACAACCACCTGCTGCGGAGACTGAAAGGAAGCAAGCGAGGAGTCATAGCCCAATCCTCCTGCAATTCCTTTTTTTATCTCTTCCTCCAGGTGTTTTTTGCCGTTGATAAATCCCTGGTCACTATCTTCTAGTGCGCTTCCTTTTATAGCATCCCGGATGTGATCATTAAAATGGGCAATCCCGGGCATGGACGCCGCATTTTTCTGGTTTGCCTTTTTGTCAGGGGGCAGCGGGGTATCGAGATCCCATCCCTCACCAAGAATGATGATGGAAGGATCAATCCGGCTAAGAGCGCTGCGCACCTCATTCATTGTCTCTACATCATGGATGCCCATTAAGTCAAATCGAAACCCGTCGAGATGGTATTCCCTGGCCCAATATACAACAGAATCCACAATAAACTTACGCATCATTTTCCGCTCTGAAGATGTATCATTTCCGACACCCGTTCCATTTGAAAGGGTCCCGTCTTCACCTGTCCGGAAATAGTAGCCTGGCACCAGCCGGCTGAAATGGGACTCAGCGGCAGAATAGACATGGTTATAAACCACATCCATAATGACCCTAAGCCCCTTCTCGTGCAGGGTCCCAATCATTGTTTTCAGCTCGCGTATCCTGGTTTTCGGAGCAAACGGGTCAGTAGCATAGGAGCCTTCAGGTGCATTATAATTTTCAGGGTCATATCCCCAGTTATAGGAAGGATTCTGCAATTCGGTTTCATCGACCGTCGCGTAATCGAAAAAGGGCAGGATCTGGACATGGGTCACGCCTAAATCGATAATATGGCTGAGGCCGGTATTCACGCCATCCGGGCCCCTGGTCCCAGATTCAGCAGCGCCAAGGAATTTCCCCTTATGCTTTATGCCGCTAAGTGGATGGATCGATAAATCGCGTATATGCATTTCATAGATAATCGCATCTTCCGGTCCAGCGAGCAGCGGTTTTTTATCATTCCAATTTTCCGGATTGGTGCTTTCCAGGTCAACAACTGCCCCCCTGGTTCCATTAGCTGTGAGGGCACGGGCATACGGATCAACCGCTTCATTCCACTTTCCTTCCACCTTGACTTTATACGTATATAGAAGGCCGTCCTGGTTACCGGCCAATTCTGCTGTCCATGTTCCTTTTACTGAACGGGCCATCGGGATTTCTTTTTTAACAGAATCATCCCCGGTTCCATATGTCACAAGCAGTGCCTCGGATGCCGCCGGGGCCCATACCCGGAATTGTGTCTTATCAGCATCATACCTGCATCCCAGATCGCTTCCATCATAATAAAAATATTTATCCAATTCATCAGCGCTTAAATGCCCTGCTTCATTCCTGTATTCTGTATCTTTCAAAAATACCCCTCCATCTTCAAGATGCCTTAAAGTAAATTAATTCCACGTTTCATGCCTGTTAAAACACAGAAGCAAAACTTCGTGAGAAAAGGAAAGGCACAGTAGCTATAAAAAGTACTGTACCTTGTTCCCTGCCATTATATGCCTTTGTCAGTGGCCGGTTTCAGAGCCGTTTTTTTATCTCCCTTAGCACCTTGCTGCCTGTTTATAACCAGGCGCTCATTACCCATTAAGAAAATGAACAGAAAGGCCATTCCGGCTGGGACAAGTGCCCAGAGGAAGGTATGGACAATCGAGCTTGACAGAGCATCGATAATATTATGCAGAACCTGCGGCGGCATCATGCTGCGTGCATGTTCAGACAATAGCCCATTCGGGTCAGCGGATTGGAATCCGGGAGCCGCAGTATTCCCTGCACCTGCCCCTAGCTTCTTAAATCCCTCCTTTAAAAGATCCTTGAAATCATTGTTCTGGATCGTTCCGTATACGGTGACACCAACTGTCATGCCAAGCGAGCGGAGGAAGTTGCTTGTTGAAGAAGCCTGGCCGCGCTGCTCCATTCCAAAGCCATGGATGGCTGACATTCCGAGCACAGAGAATGAAAAACCGACTCCAAGCCCAACCACAATCATATATATAGTGATTACAAACCTGCTGGTATCCGGGGTCAGAGTGCCAAGCAGGATGATGCCTGCTATTGTAATGACAGAAGAAATGAACATCACATTCCGGTAGCTCATCCGGGAAGCCAATATACCCCCAACTTGTGCAGTTACTGTTGAACTGAGCATCATCGGCAGAAGCAAAAGACCGGAATTTGTAGCAGACCCCCCGTGCACACCCTGAATGAAAATCGGGATATATGTAGTTGCACCCATGAACGCAGCTCCGTAAAACATTCCAACCATTGTACTCCCTGCATATAAGCGATTTTTAAACATTTTAAACGAAATAATCGGTTCGGCCGCGTTTCTTTCAATAAAAATAAAAGCAACGATCAATAAAATAAATCCTGAAAATAAACTTATGATTTCATTGGAATTCCAATCATACTTTTTGCCGCCAAGCTCTAACGCGAACATAAGACAGACAACAGCACCAACCAATGCAATGGCCCCGAGCCAGTCGATTTTTTGCTTGCTATGGACGCTTGATTCTTTATAAAACAAGGCAATTAAAATAAATCCAAGGATGCCAAGCGGAAGATTAATATAAAAAACCCAATGCCAGCTGAGATTGTCTGTAATATATGCCCCAAGGAGAGGACCGAATATACTGGAAAGTCCGAAAACCGCACCAAACAGCCCGCCCATCTTGCCGCGTTTTTCTGGCGGAAAAATATCAAAAACAATCGTAAATGCTATGGGAATCAACGCACCGCCCCCGACTCCCTGTATAGCCCTGAAAATACTCAGCTGCGTAATATCTGTTGCGATTCCGCATAACGCAGAGCCGGCAAGGAACAAAATCATCCCCATCAGGAAGAAGATTTTCCTGCCGTACATATCGGACAACTTACCAAAAATCGGCATTCCTGCCATTTCAGCCACCATATATGCAGAAATGACCCATACGAAGCTGTCAAGCCCCTTCAAGTCGCCGACAATGGTCCCCATTGCCGTAACGACGATAGTATTATCCATTGAAGCCATTAGTA
Source organism: Bacillus sp. OV322 (assembly GCF_900112495.1). Classification (GTDB taxonomy): domain Bacteria; phylum Bacillota; class Bacilli; order Bacillales; family DSM-1321; genus Peribacillus. Next base: position 89,171 of record NZ_FOMA01000002.1, on the reverse strand, counting down.
TGGCCAGCAGCAAGCCCGTCACTATCAGCTTTAATTTAGCGTTAGTTTGTTCCATGTGATCCTCCTTTAGCTTTTCCGTTCTTCATGAACAATAGAATCTTTAGACTTCTTATATATTCCTTGATGCTCGATAATATTAATCTCACAGCCTGGCCCAATTTCAATATTTCTGCCGCGGACGACTTCGGCTGCCGTGTATTCAAGGTAAATTTCATCTCCTTCAATAACTGAAGCCTTCATCTGCAGCATGGATTTTTTCAGCTGAAATATTTCGCCAAGACCTCCTTTGGCACGTATGCTGATCCTTTCCCCGCCAATTTCCCCTGCAAAGCTGTGATCATATCTTAATGACACATTAACTTCTTCAGCATTGAGCAATCCATCTATTTGGAATTGGCCCTGCGAGTTGAATACTTCCGCTTCAACATCTCCTCTGACAGTAAATCCTCCTTTTACTTCAACCTGTTCCCCATGATAAGACCCATTAATATCCAGCAAACCCCGCACTTTACTTTCTTTGATCACAGCATCTCCCTTAATCAGGCAAGAACCGTAAATCTTCACCTTTTCGGCTTTTAAGTCCCCATTCAGTTCAGCTTCCCCATATACAGACAGAGTTTCTGCCTTTGTATTTCCTTCAACTTTGCTCCTGCCCATGATTGTGAAAGCCTGGCACTCGAGATGATCCGTAACGGAAGCCTCTCCGTTCACCTTCACTTTGCGATACAATCCGCCCCCATAAGAACCAGATCCATTAATGGTTAAATTGCTTATTCCTGTCTCCATCATCCTGTCTCCTTTTTTATACTTTTCGGGACTCTTTCACTTGCGAAGCTTCTTCCTGTTCAAAAACACCCGAATATTCAACAAGGCCTATTTCGCAGCCTTTTCCGATCTTCACATTTCTGCCGCGGACAATCTTGGCTTTCGTGCTTTCAAGTGCAATGTCATCACCTTCTATAATATCCGCAGTCAAAATATGATCAAAAAAAGGTTTTAACCATTGAAGGAAAAAATGATGATGGTATTTGACAGAAATGCTTTGGCCGCCGATTTCAGCAATTTGGCAATGCCCGAAAGGCTCGATGGCAATTTTCTCAGCATTTAATTGTCCCTGGATTTTCACATTGCCCTGCACAAGGAAATCTTCTGCGTCACAGTTCCCTGCTATGGATGCCCTCCCTTCAATCATGACACTGTCCGCCCTGACATTGGCGCCGAATGTTCCATTGCCTGAAACTTTCAGAATCTCTACTTGTACATTCTTTTTTATTTTCGCATTTCCTTCTGCCTTCAGCTCATTCCCTGAAATTTCTCCGTCCATCGTGCTATGACCGCTTATACGCGTTTTCTTTGAAACAATGTTACCCTTGAAAGTTCCCGATCCATTGCACTCCAGATATCCGCAATCGACATCTCCATTCACAGTGCCTCTTCCATTTACATGAACGCTTCTAAACACGCCTCCATTTGAGGAACCATACCCGTTTATTTCAAGAACCCCTTTTTCTGCAAGCTCCACCTTAATCCCCTCCGTCATACCCATTTAATTTTAAGCTCCTCAGAGCATTTGGAAAAATCAATCGCCGAAATGATTTTTGTATCATTTTCAAAATAAATATCCTCTGTGTTTGAAACGAGCAAACAAGATGATATACCAAACTTCCTGATGACCAGTAAAGACAATTCCTTATTTTCATCTGATGACTCATACTTATCATGCAGAAGATGAAGCACCATTTTTCCTTCCTCAAGGCTTATATCCCCTGATTTAAGCAGTTTTTCAAGGATATATAAAACAAGCATGCTGTTAAATTGGAAGGAATTATCCTTAAATCCGGTATGCTCTAAATAAAACTGGACCGTATATTCAGAGGCCACTCCCCTCCTTATTATTTCTTCCTTATTCAGTAGCTTTCCGCTTCCCGGTGCAAACATATCTGCTAATTCATCTAGTGATAAACTTTCTTTCATTGTTTGGATTCTTTCAATGCGTTCAAGGATACGTGACTTTGGAAAAAAGGTTTCCTGCCCGGTAAAGGTTGATTTTCTTATGAACCAGTCCTCAGGTATCAGGTCTTTTCTCTTCCATCTATACAGCTGTCCATATGAAATGCCGCTAATTTCCAGCAATTCCTTTTTGGATATCAAGTCTTCATTCATATTTGACGACACTCCCTTTTTGGTATTTTTAATGTAACATAACACTGTTACGTTATTCAATTATTTTTTTGTTTTTTATTGTAATACAGGGAATCGCCTGGAAGCATCCTATGAAATAGGCTTGCATGTTCTGCGGGCCGATGGGTGAATTTATAAACAAATCGGATAGAAGATGGAGGGATAACATGATGGATAATACCGGAGAATTTGTTGAGAAGCTTCATGACAAACAGGAGAAGGATGAGGCGAACCGCAAACGCCAGGGTAAAGGTAAGCCTACTAAAAAACTGCCAAACAAGCAGCACTGAGGAAATTACGTTCACTCGGCTTGAAATATGACAAACCTAAAAGCCATGATTTTTAAAATCACGGCTTTTAGGTTTGTTCTTAAGATTTACGGATTTTCTCGATTTCGTCCGCTACAAATTGGACGGATGGTCCAATGATTACTTGAATGCTGCTGGTACCGACAATGTTTATGCCAGGTATGCCTGTTGACCTGATTTTCTGCTGATCAACCGCAAACATATCTTTTACCTCGACCCTCAAGCGTGTGACGCAATTGTCTACGGATGTTACATTGGCATCTCCGCCTAGTCCGTCATATATAACAGCAGCCATTGCAGTGAATTTATCTTCCTTTGATGTGCTCGCTGCGGAAGCCGCTTCGGCACTCGCTCCATCAAAATCGTCCGTTTCTTCTCTACCCGGAGTCATCAGGTTGAATTTGGTAATCAAAAAGCGGAAGATTGAATAATACAGAACCGCAAAGACAAGCCCTTGAATCAGCAGCATATAAGGGGCATTTGCCAGCGGCAGCTTTGAGCTCAGGACAAAATCAATTAAACCTGCACTAAAGCTGAATCCAGCCGTCCAGTGGAACCATGCCGCTATGGCCAGTGACAGGCCTGTTAGAACTGCATGAACAAGATAAAGGAGCGGCGCAGTAAACATAAAGACAAATTCCATGGGCTCCGTTACTCCTGTAAAGAAGGAAGCGAACCCTGCAGCAAGCATCAGTGAAGCAACCTGTTTCTTCTTTTTTGTTTTAGCTGTGTGATACATGGCAAGGGCTGCCGCAGGCAAACCGAACATCATGACAGGGAAGAATCCTGCCTGATACATGCCTGTTACACCCTTCGTTCCCTTTCCTGACCAAAACTTTCCGATATCATCAATGCCTGCTACATTAAACCAAAATACGGAGTTGAGCGCATGATGCAGACCGGTAGGAATCAGCAGCCGGTTGAAAAAACCATAAAGCCCGGCTCCCGCAAAACCAAGCTTTGAGATCGATGTGCCGAATGTAACAAGCCATGTATAAACAACGGGCCATACAAATAACAGCACCAGCGATACAAATAGCATCGCAACGGCCGACATAATCGGGACAAGGCGCTTTCCGCTAAAAAAGGCCAGGAAATCTACTAATTTCACATGGCTGAACCGGTTATACATGATTGAAGCAACAATTCCTGAAATAATCCCTATGAAAGGGTTTTCAATTTTGATAAAAGCTGCGTTGACCTTTGCTACGTCCACACCCTGCAGCATAGCTACTGAACTGCTCGAGAGCAAAGTGGTAATCACCAGATAGGCTACAAGCCCGCTCAATGCAGCCGATCCATCTTTGTCCTTTGACATGCCAAGAGCCAAACCTACCGCAAACAAAATGGCAATATGATCAAGAATGGCAGATCCTGCTTTAATCAAAAAGGCAGCCGCTTCATTACCCGAACCCCATCCTGAAGGATCAATCCAATACCCGATTCCCATTAAAATTGCCGCTGCCGGCAATACAGCAACCGGAAGCATTAAGGAGCGGCCCATCCTTTGAAGATATTTCATCATCTGAAAAACTCCCCTCATGTTTTAATAACCGTTTTATGAAGAAAATTTAATCTTTCCCCCCTTTTACCGCATAATGAAAAGAAAAAAATATAAAGGCTTATACATTAAATATTATATCAAGTCCATCCGATAAAATATGCTGAATATTCAAATATTTATTTTTAAGTATTCCAAAAAAAAAAAAAAAAACGCAGGATAATCCCGCGCTTTTTTCTCAGATGGCATTCAGACCATAATTTTACAGATTTCATTCGTGAATTCCACCGGATCCTGAATCGGAAGCCCTTCAATCAGAAGTGCCTGATTATACAGCAGATTGGTGTATAAAATCAGTTTATCCTGATCAGACTCAAAGGCATTCTTCAAGGATGCAAATACTTCATGATGGATGTTGATTTCTAAAACTTTGTCAGCTTTGACATTTTGGCTATCCGGCATGGCATTTAAAATCTTTTCCATTTCAATGGTCAAGTCGCCATCAGCAGCAAGGCATACAGGGTGTGACTTCAGCCGTTTGGATACCCTGACATCCTTCACTTTTCCGGATAAAATCTTTTTCATACTATCAAAAAGATCTTTGTTTTCGTTGTCCTTTGCGCTGTCATCATTTTGGTTTTCTTCCTCTTCAATACCAAGGTCCCCGCTTGATACAGACTTGAATTCTTTATCTTTATAGCTCATCAGCATGCGGATTGCAAATTCATCGATATCATCTGTAAAATACAGGATTTCAAACCCTTTTTCAGATACCATCTCAGTCTGCGGCAGCTTTTCAATTCTTTCAACAGATTCCCCGGATGCATAATAGATATACTTTTGATTTTCAGGCATCCGCGATACATATTCATCCAGTGTAACCAGCCTTTTTTGAGAAGATGAGTAAAACATCACCAGGTCCTGCAAAACTTCTTTGTGGCTTCCATAATCACTGTACATGCCGAATTTCAGCTGTCTGCCAAATGAGTGATAAAACTCTTCATAGTTTTCTCTTTCATTTTTCAGCATGCTTTGCAGCTCGCTCTTGATTTTCTTTGAGATATTCTTAGCTATCAGCTTCAGCTGCCGGTCATGCTGCAGCATTTCCCTTGAAATATTCAGAGATAAGTCCTCTGAATCAGCCATTCCCTTCACAAAGCTGAAATAATCAGGCAGAAGATCGCTGCATTTGCTCATGATCAGGACGCCATTGGAGTATAGCTCGAGCCCTTTTTCATATTCCTTTGTGTAATAGTCATAAGGCGTTTTTTCCGGGATGAATAAAATAGCATTATATCGGATCGATCCGTCCACATTGATATGAATATGCTTTAGCGGCTTGTCGAAGCCATAGTGCTTTTCAGCATAAAATTTTTCATAATCCTCAGCTGTCAGCTCACTTTTATTCTTTTTCCAGATAGGCACCATGCTGTTGATGGTCTGCTCTGCCGTAACTTGTTCATATTCATTTTCGCTGCCATCTTTAAGCTTGCTTTCTGTTACGTCCATTTTGATAGGATAGCGGATGAAGTCTGAGTATTTTTTAATGATTTCTTTCAATCTGTACTCGTCGAGATATTCATCATAGTTTTCGTCTTCAGTATTTTGTTTTATATTTAAAATGATTTCTGTACCCACAGAATCCTTCGCGCAGGCCTCAATCGTGTACCCGTCAGAGCCTGTAGATTCCCACTTATAAGCCTCATCACTGCCTAATGCCCTGCTGATCACGGTAACTACATCAGCTACCATAAAGGCTGCATAAAACCCGACTCCGAACTGGCCGATAATATCATGGCCATCCTTCAGTTCATTCTCGCTTTTAAAAGCCAAAGATCCGCTTTTCGCAATGATTCCCAGATTGTTTTCAAGCTCTTCCCTTGTCATGCCGATTCCGAAGTCCGTAATGTTCAGGGTGCGGCTTTCCTTATCTGCTGCCACTTTTATGTAATAGCTGTCTGGTTCGAAGCTTAAGGAATCGTCCGTTAATGATTGATAATAGATTTTGTCGATAGCATCACTGGCATTTGAAATCAGCTCTCTCAAAAATACTTCCCGTTTTGAATAGATGGAGTTAATCATCATTTCTAACAATCTTTTAGATTCTGCTTTAAATTGCTTTTTTTCCATTTGATTTTTTCCTTCCCCTCTCAAAACCTTCTGGCAGAATAAATTAGCCAGTTAAGTACCCATTTCACTAATTAAATATCATATCTGCCGGAATGTGTCAATATTTAGAAATTACAATCTCTAGTTACAGCAGGCACTCGCTCTCAACAATTCTGATCAGCTGCTTCAGCTGTGCTACGCTTTGGTCTAAAGAAAGCGAGTAGCATCTCTGTGTGCCTTTTTGCTCAATTTCAACAAGATGATTGTCCCGCATGATTTTTAAATGATGTGAAATGGCCGGCCTCGATAAATTGGACTGCTCAGCAATTTCATTTACGCTCAAGCGCTCCCTCTCTGCCAGCAAAAGGATGATATCCTGCCTTGCCGGGTCACTCAGTGCATTAAATAGCGGTATACATGCCCGGAATACATCAATAGCTTTGGTTTCCATTCTTTCCTCCACCTTTCATTTCCTTACTTTTCACCCGCAACATACTTGGCGACATTGGCTGTTTCTTGCGACTAAAACCAGATTATATCCATCTTTTTTGCAAACAATTGTACAATCATAGCCCAAACCGCTTGTTGTCCCTGTAGTAAGTGTTGTTTTTCATATTAAGTTCATTCATCTATTATATGAGTTCGTATGTTCAAACATTTAAACATATAATAATTGAAATATCCTTTTAAGTCAACCTGGTTCCTTTTCACGCTGCCTTCACAGCAGATATTTCTTGTTTCTGAATTCTGATAGTATAATACCTAGATAATAGAAAAAGGTCCCATTTTTGTTTAGGAGGCAATATGTTACAGAAATTCGGCTATTCCCAATATGAAAGCCAAGTATATGAAACTCTTTTGTCCAGTCAGGAATCTATGGATGCAACCGCCATTGTCACACATTCACAGGTGCCAAAGGCTAAGGTATATGAAGTGCTGAATCGAATGATTGATAAAGGACTGATCATGAATACCGTTTCTGAAAAGAAGAAGCTGTATTACGCTGTCCCGCTTGAAACAGTGATAAAAAAATTAACCTATGAGTTTGAACAAAGTGTTGAATCGCTAAAGCAGAAGAAAATCCAGCCTTCTTATACAGATGACCGTGTTTGGAGCTTAAAGGCCCGCTCTACAATTTTCGCTCAAATTGAAACGATGCTCCAGCAGGCGCATACCTCTATTCTCATGTCATCCTGGAGTGAAAATCTGGTTCCTTATCTCCCTATCCTGGAGAAAAAGGAACGAGAAGGTCTCGAGGTCGAAATTCTCACGATCGGGAATATTGAAACCTCCTTATCCCGAGTTCATACGCTTGTGCCATTAGATGAGCATGAGCGGCTGGAGAAATCCCACCTGCTTGTAATTGATCAGCAGGATGCCGTCTTTGCTGGTATTGAACACGATCAATGGAAGGCCATCAAAACCATGAGCCAGCCTTTTGTTAAGTTTTTTACAGATTTCTTTTATCATGATGCGGCTCTAACGACCATTACCGAGCGTTTCCATGACCAGCTTGTCCATGACGAAGTGACAAAGAAACTTTTGACCCGTTTGCGTTACTGAGAATGTAAATTAAGAAGCAAAATGTTCTCTTTAAGAGCGTTTTGCTTCTTTTTTATTTTCCTCTTGTTATTACAGTTAAAAAAGGTTACTATTCCTGTAGTAACTTTTTAAAGGAGGACATAGTGTGAATCCAAAAATTTATATTCTAGCCGTTTCGTGCTTCGTAATCGGAACAGTGGAGCTCATTATCGGCGGAATTTTAGATATCATTTCGAAGGACTTAGGGATTTCTGTAAGTACAGCGGGCAATCTTATTACGATTTATTCGGTTTTCTTTGCTCTATCCGCTCCCATCCTTTTAAATGCAACAGCTAAATTTGAACGGAAGAAAACATATTTATGGACTTTATTTGCCTTTTTTCTCAGCAATATCCTGTCTGCCTTTAGTGTCAATTACGGAATGCTCTTTACAGGGCGGATTTTGGCTGCCATGAGCGGGTCATTTTTAGTGGTCCTTTCAACCACAATGGCATCACGCATGGTAGCACCGGAATTCAAAGGCCGGGCAATCGGCACCATTTTCATGGGAATCAGCGCTTCCCTTGTTCTAGGAATACCGATTGGCATTTTAGTGGGTAATGCTTATGGCTGGCGTGCGGTTTTCATTCTTATTGCCTTGCTGACTGCAGTCATCATGATTGGTGTCCAGGCCATGCTTGAAAAGGCCGCACCGCCTCCAGTCATCTCCCTGCGCGTGCAGCTTCGTTCATTAAAAGAAGGTAAAATTGTCGCAACCCAGTTTTCATCAGGGTTTTTATTAGCCGGACACCTGACTTTGTATGCCTATTTAACTCCATTCTTGCGTACCGCCCTGCATCTTAATACAGCAATGGTCACAGCTATGTATCTTGTCTTTGGACTGGCGGCTGTCGCGGGAGGCGGAATCGGGGGCTTCAGCTCTGATAAGTGGGGATCAAAGAAATCGATTTTAACCATCATTACTTTATTCTTCGTGATGATGCTCTTGATTCCGTTTAGTGTCGAGTGGCCCATATATCTGTTCACCGCAGTCATTATCTTATGGAGCGCTTTGAGCTGGGCAATTTCGCCTGCCCAAAACAATTTTATTATCCAAATGGCACCGCATAATTCAGACATCCTGTTAAGCTTGAACACGACCGCCAGCCATCTCGGCATTGCGCTGGGATCATTCATCGGAGGCATTGTTATTGAACATACCTCGATTATATATAATGCCTGGGTCGGGGCCATTTTTGTTTTAATCGCTTTGCTTTGTTCCATCTTCTCCGTTACACGGCATAGTGAATCTCAAAATGCCGAAAAGTATATTCACCCATAATAAAAAAAGCTGTCCTAAAAAGGTCTCATTTCAGCCTTTTCGGGACAGCTTTTTTCATGCGTCAAAGGTTTTTAGCAGAAAACGTATCTCCGCCTTCTATCGTGCCAGATTGGAAGCCTTTATTAAACCAGCGCTTCCTTTGTTCGGATGTTCCGTGTGTAAAGCTCTCCGGCACCGCATAGCCTTGAGCCTTTTTTTGAATATTATCATCACCGACCGCATTCGCTGCATTTAATGCTTCTTCAAGATCGCCCTTTTCCAGCAAATTCATATCCTTTGCATGGCTGGCCCAGACACCGGCCAGATAATCTGCCTGCAGTTCAAGCCTGACTGAATACTTATTATATTCATTTTGGCTCACCTGCTGCCTATTTGGCATTTCCTTTTCTGTTGTCCCGAGCAGTGTCTGTACATGATGGCCCACCTCGTGGGCAATTACATAGGCCATGGCAAAATCGCCTGGAGCCTTGAACTTCTGCTTCAATTCCTCATAAAAGCTCAAATCAATATACAGCTTCTGGTCACCCGGACAATAAAAAGGTCCTACCGCTGATCCTGCTGTGCCGCAAGCAGAGTCTACACTTCCGGAATACAGAACAAGCGTCGGTTTTTTGTAGGTTAGGCCTTCTTTCTTAAATACATCTGTCCAGACATCCTCTGTATCTGCGAGAACTACAGATACAAACTGTGAAAGCTCCTTCTCCTGTGCACTTTCCTCATAAGGTGCATTTGTCCCTGATTCTGGAGCATTCATCATGCCATTTAAAAGATCACTCGGATTTCCCCCAAGCAAAGTCACAAGAAGCAAAATGACAATTCCGCCAATACCGCCTCCAACAAGCGTTTTGCCGCCCATCCCTCTTCTATCCTCAACGTTGGAGCTTTCTCGTCTCCCTTTCCATTTCATAATACTTCCTCCTCTTACACTATTCACAATAAACTAATAAAAAAATGGCTCATCTTCCCTTAGTGTTATACCCGCGATTAACCAGTTTATTTAGCTTTTGTAGAAAATTCTTTTATTTAAGGCTTTGTCCTTGCCTGTTGATTACTATTCAGGCGCTCATTTTCCGGCTGTATGGTCTGCCATTACCCGTTTTTCCGGCTGGATTCCCTCCCCAGCCGCCATAAAAAAATTTGAAACGATCAGGCTTATCCATAAGAAAAGCCATAAGAGAAGTTTTTATAATTTCAGTGCAACCTGCAAAAAAGCTGAACCAATAGGAAAGAACTCCTTTTGGTTCAGCTTTTTCTTTTGGGAGTGTGCCATCTCCCCGGGTTACTTTTTGCCAGCTGCTCTAGATAAATACACGATAATTAAGAACGCAAACCATAAAGGCGTCAGCAATACAGGCAAGCGGGTTGCTTCAGCAAACAGCATAATGATTAGAATGCAAATAAACAATAGTAGAACAGCGTAGTTAATAAAAGGAGTAAGGGGTGCTTTAAAGCTTGATTTCTTTCTTAAATCCGGACGTTTTCTGCTGTACCTTATATGAGAAATCAAAATGATGCTCCATACCCAAATGAAACAGATGGCACTAATGGTTGTCACAATGCCAAAGGCCTCGCCAGGTATGAGCTTGCTCAAAAGGGCCCCAATGGAGAGAACAGCCGCTGATGTATATAGAGCACGGCCGGGGACATGGTTTTTATTCAATTTAGCCAGTTTAGCAGGCCCGGCGTTATGCCGGCTTAAATTATATAAAATCCTGCTCGTTGAAAACAATCCGCTGTTAAAGGCCGAGGCAGCGGAGGTTAATACCACGAAATTAATGATTCCGGCGGCAACGGGAATGCCCACTAAACTGAACGTTTTTACAAAAGGGCTATTGTCTGCAGACAATTGGTTCCACGGATTAATGCATAAAAGTATTATTAATGCACCCACATAGAAAAAGAGAATTCTCAGCGGAATTTTGTTTATGGCTGACGGAATATTCTTTTTAGGATCTGCTGTTTCTGCTGCAGAAACACCAATTAACTCGACCCCCACAAACGCAAACACTGCCATCTGAAACGAAAGCAGGAATCCGGATATCCCATGCGGAAATATCCCGCCAAAATTCCACAGATTTCCTGCAGAAACCGTTCCTGCATCTGTTTTGAACCCAATAAAAAGCAAAACGATCCCGATAATTATTAAAGCAAGAATGGTAATCACCTTGATTAAGGCAAACCAAAACTCCAATTCTCCAAACAGTTTAACAGTCAGCAGATTAAGCCCCAATAAAATGACTAAACAGACGACAGCAGGAACCCACTGCGGAATATGAAACCAGTATTGTACATACACGCCAACCGCTATCATGTCGGCCATAGCAGTCATGATCCAGCAAAACCAATAGGTCCATCCTGTCACAAAGCCAGCCCACGGGCCGATATAATCTTCGGCAAAATCCGTAAAGGACTGATATCCGGCATTAGACAGAAGCAGTTCTCCCAGTGCCCTCATAACGAAAAACAAAGCGATCCCTACGATGAGATAGGCCAGTACGATTGAAGGGCCAGCTAATTGTATCGCTTTTCCTGAGCCAAGAAATAAACCGGTCCCGATTGTGCCGCCAATCGCAATCAGCTGTACATGCCTATTTTTCAGATCTCTCTTTAACTCCTGCTCTTCCATGCTGCATTCCCCCGCTCATATTAGTTAAGAAAACTCTTTTAAACGTGCCTGCTGCTCTCCCTTATAACGCCATTCCAACCACCACTGCAAAGCCAATAAAAAAAGAGACTGGAGTTCTCCAATCTCATACGGCAGAATAATAAATGTTTTTTTATTATCTTTTAAGAAAATAAAAAATTTACGTTTTATTAAACTTCTGTTCTTTTTGCCTGAGATAGTGAACCCTTCGGCGCCGCAATAATGTGCGGTCTCTCCAGAAACTGCTCCTGCTAAAGTCTGATCCCCAGCAATCATAGCTTGTTAACTATTTAATTAAAATTTTCAATATAATTTCACATTCTATCAATGTTTGTTAGACAGAACAAGGATAATTAGCTGGATTTAATAGAAAATGCATGCAAAGAAAAGACGCCTGTGCAAATTAACCCCCCAGTTTGAAAAGATAATCCCCATTTTAGACTTTCTTGTTCCAGGAAAATTGTGTAAGAAAATTCCTGATGTTTTTCAATGAGGCTGAAAAATTCCCACAGGCGCAATGTCGCTATATAACACCCGCCATACTTTCAATAAATTGTTTTCTCCATTGATTCATATTGAAACAAAGCAGATCATTCACTAATATATATAATTATAGTATTCTAATAATATTATCTTTTGTAAGACTCTGTCTAAAATTCTAATAATTTTCATACACGATAACAGGCCCGTACCCATTTCCCCAATGCATTTAATTCTTCTTCATATCGCTCAAAAGAGTTAATCCACTTAATAAGCATGACATCAAGTAAAGAAAGGGATGAAACATTTGAATTCACAAACGCAGACTTTTTCGGAACTATTTAAAAGGAAAATCTATGAAACTTTCAGCCATCTTCATAAAAACCCGGAGCTTAGCTGGGAAGAATGGAAAACCACCGAATATATTGAAGGCATTTTAAAGGATGCAGGCTGCCACAGGGTAATCACATTTGACGACTGTACAGGTGTGATTGGAGACATGGGGAATTTCAGCGGAGACTGTCCGGTCATTGCCATCAGGGCAGATATGGATGCCCTGTACCAGGAAGTAAACGGTAAAATGCAGAACAATCACTCCTGCGGGCATGATGCCCATATGACACTTGTGTTAGGTGTCTTATGGAGCCTGCAGCATAATGAACATCTGAAAAAACAAATAGGTGTACGTTTTATTTTCCAGCCTGCAGAAGAGGTTGGAGCTGGCGCCATGAGACTGGCTGAAAAGGGCGTCGTTGCTGATGCGGATTACTTATATGGAGTCCATCTCAGGCCGATACAGGAGCTTGCGGCCGGTTATGCCGCTCCTGCCATTCTGCACAGTGCGACACGCTCCATCGAGTTTGAAATACATGGAGAGGATGCCCATGGCGCAAGGCCGCACCTCACACAAAGCGCAATTGAAATTGGCGCCTATATTATGAATGCGATTCATTCTCTGTATTTCGATCCCAATATTCCGCATTCCGCGAAGGTTACACGATTTATTTCTGGAGGAAGGAATACAAATATTATTCCCGGAAAAGCTTCCCTGGCTATTGATATGAGGGCACAAACAAATGAACTTATGGAAAAACTCCATAAACGCGTACTTGATGTCATCCATAATGCACAGGAAATCTATAAAACAGATATTGAGATTACCAGTGACCATGGAATAGTTGCTGCAGAATCAAGCCAGACTGCGCAGAACATTGCAGACAAGGCCATACAGCATATTTTGGGACCTGAAAAAACAGCTCCCCCTGTCGTGACTCCAGGCGGTGATGACTTCCATTTTTATAAAGTGAAAATGCCGGAATTAGAAGCCACAATGATTGGTTTAGGGTGCAATCTTCAGCCTGGTTTGCATCATCCTGATATGCATTTTGAGATTGATTCACTATTTACCGGAATTCATATCTTTAACGAAATTTTGCGCCTGCATAGTCTGGCAGACTAAGGATTGGGGCAGCAGAATTGACAGTCTGTCTGCTGCCCTACCATCAAAGAAACAGCCAGGCAAACAAGGATGATTCCGCGAAAAACCCATTCTCCAGCATTAATAACCATAATAAGAATATCAATCTTCTTTGTCCGGGGATTCTAAAAACCCTGTGTTATGAAAGATGTATGTTAAGGAATATTCATCATACACATTCATAATCCAAAGGCATGATTAAACAAATTATAAATCCGTCCCTCAAAGAAAAAATAAGGTGCTGCTAACCCTAGCCTGCTGACCGCCCGTTTATGACGGGGGGAGACCACCGCGGGTCTCGTTACAGCTCTAATCCCAAAGAAGTTAAGCCTCTTCCACTGCAAACAGCCATATACTTTAACAAAGCCCAAATGAAAAAAGGAAGCTGGACTTTGGATCCTGCTTCCCCGGCTTTTGAGACTATTTATCCGCTGATCCTATAAATCAGTAAAAATTAATCGCTGAAATGATATATTTCCCATTTGACTGCAAAATGAATGTAAATGCTACCTTGGCAGATATGTAAGAGCCGGCTGGTTTATATTCATATGTGATCTGCGCAGAATAATCCTTAATATATTTTTGTTCTACTTTGAGCTTTGAAGCCGTTGCTTTTTTCAAACCTTTTGAAAAACTGCTCACTCTTTCCTTTGAATTATACTTCTTAGTTGTGCTAACCCTTGTTTTGTAGGATTTTTTAGTAGCTTCACGGCCGCCTACGAATATTTTTGAAGTGCTGTTCATCATGTGTTTATCTACATATGCATTGAAACTCTTGGTACTCCCTGTCTGAAGGGTTGAAGCATAGGTTTTTATTAGATTGACTGCTTCTGGCTTCAGCTCGTTGATGACATTTTTTTTGCTGAATCTTTTCGGAAATGACATGACACCCTTTTTCGATACAGTTGCAGTTGCTTTTACTGAACTGGCATATAGCTGAGCTTGCCCTGTTTTACTTGCTGCAGCGCTGCTTTCTGCTCCAGCTCCCATTGAACCAGCAAAAAGACTGCATGCTGCAATCGCCGAGATCACGATAGTTTTTTTAGATTTCCTGTTTAATAATTTCATATAGTTACCTCCCATATCTGATCATTAATTTAGAAATATATATTTCTAATGTTTAATTTTACCATATTTTCCTTACCCACTTTAGCTTTATATAAACCTTAGTTACCTTCTTCTAAGCTAGTTGGCAGAATTTTTAAAATTCCCCATAACCATTGACCTCTCTGCTGATGATAGTTAGAATGTAAAATAATAAAATTCCAACAAAAAAATGTATATAGTCCACTCGTATAATATTGGAGATAGGGTCCAAAAGTTTCTACCAAACCGCCGTAAATGGTTTGACTACGAGAAGGATCTAAGTTTTAGCACTCTTTTTTTGCTATGACTCTATTTTTCCTTCTCCATGTTAAACCTTAGATAAATCTAGGGTTTATTTTTTTTAGGGAGAGATGAAAATGACAGCTGAAAAAACAACATTAAGAAAACAAATAGCCTCCGCCGGCAAACAGACACCTGCAGATATTGTGATTAAGAATGGACGGATTATTGATGTTTTCAACCTTGAAATAATCGAAGCTGATCTTACTATTTCAGAGGGTATGTTTGTTGGCATTGGAGAGTTTGAAGGAAAGCAAATTATCGATGCAAAAAACCGGTATGTCTGCCCTGCATTCATTGATGGGCATGTTCATATCGAATCCTCCATGGTGAGCCCTGCTGAGTTCGCCAAGGTCCTGCTTCCCCATGGGGTTACAGCCGTTGTCGCCGACCCCCATGAGATTGCTAATGTATCGGGAAGTGAGGGCATACGCTTTATGATTGAAAACTCCAGCGGCCTTCCACTGGATACATTTTTCATGCTCCCTTCCTGTGTACCTGCCACTCCCTTTGAGAACTCAGGAGCCGTGCTGAAAGCAGAGGACCTGGAACCTTTTTATGCCCATAAAAGGGTGCTGGGATTGGCAGAGATTATGGACTACCCTTCTTTAGCTAATACAGAGGATGCCATGATGGATAAAATTGCGGCTGCATTGAAGCACCGAAATCAGATAGATGGCCACCTGGCAGGATTGGATACCAATGCAATTAATATATACAGGGCAGCCGGGGTCAGCACCGACCATGAATGCAGTACAACTTCTGAGGCGTTAGAGCGGTTAAGGCGCGGCATGTATCTATTGATTCGCGAAGGATCTGTTGCAAAGGATTTAAAGTCGCTCATTAAAGCAGTGAATATCCATAATGCTCGCCGCTGTTTATTTTGCACGGATGATAAGCATTTGGATGATTTGATGCAAGAAGGCAGCATTGACCATAATATCCGTTTAGCCATCCAATGCGGCCTTTCTCCGCTAACAGCGATCCAGATGGGCTCATTAAATGCTGCCGAATGCTACGGTTTGTCTAAAAAAGGGGCAATCGCTCCAGGCTTTGAAGCAGATTTCTTATTGTTGGATGAACTGGAGTCCATTGCGATTTCGGAAGTATTTAAATCCGGAAAGCTTGTTGCGAAAGATGGAAAATATACCGGGGAGTCCATTGTAAAGGAAAAACCGCTATCTCAGCTCACTGCTACCGTCCATATCCCTCACATAGAGGAAAAGGATATCCAAATCCCAATCGGGAAGACTGGCAGAGCGAACATCATTGAAATCATCCCCAATCAGCTGAGAACCAATAAGCGAATAGAAACCGTCCATGTAAAGAATGGCTGCTTTTCTCCCTCTGGTGATGAGGACCAGCTGAAGATATTAGTGATAGAACGGCACAAATATTCAGGGAATATTGGAAAAGGCATCGTGAAAGGATTTGGGCTAAAAGGCGGAGCCATCGCGACAACCATTGCCCATGACTCCCACAATATAGTTGCAGCAGGCACCAATGACAGCGACCTTTTAACAGCAGTACGGGTCTTAAAAGAATTAAATGGCGGACTAGCCATTATCAAGAATGGAGATATACTCGCCTCCATCCCATTGGCAATCGCGGGATTAATGTCCGATAAAGACTACCAATCAGTAAACGCGGAACTGAATCTGCTAAAATCTGCTTTATCGCAATTAGGCTTTGCTGGGGCATTTAATCCTTTCCTTACCCTTACATTCTTAACCCTGCCTGTCATTCCGGCATTAAAGTTAACCGACACCGGCCTGTTTGATGCAGAGAGTTTTCAGCATATTGACGTATCGATTACCTGACATAACGCTAAAAAGGCCGCTTTGAAAGTGGCCTTTTTTGCATGATGCATATAAAGATGACTCTATTATTCTCACATCATCTCTCACCTTAAAAGATTTGCAAGCCAAAAGAACTATTTTTTTATTAAAAGCGCTTGCATAATTTGAAATACCCGTTATACTACTTGTATACAAGTATACTTCGAAAAATTAAAGGGAGGGAGTTCATGGCCAAAGAGGAGTTTTTATATCCTGAAAAGTGGCTTTTAAAGGCTTCAGCCGGCGAGAGAATCGCAAGTGAGCTAAGAATATCGATTATTTCAGGGATGATTGAAAGCGGTACCATACTATCTGAAAATAAAATTGCTGCAGACTTTTCTGTAAGCCGGTCTCCCGTCCGTGATGCATTAAAAATTCTGGCATCTGAAAACATGGTCCACTTAAAGAGAATGGGTGCATCAGTCACTGGTTTAACAGATAAGCACATAGAGGAAATTTATGATGTCAGGCTGATGATCGAGTCGTTTGTATTTGAACGAATCGTAAAAGCAGATACCGGTGATTTAGTAAAAGATCTCAGCAAAATATTGGAAATGATGAAAGTTGCCGTCAAATATGGCGATGCAGATGATTTTTCCTGCCAGGATGTCATCTTTCACGAAACCATTATACGTTTTATCAATCATTCCTATATTCTGATGATCTGGAATAACTTGAAGCCTGTTATGGAAAGCTTAATTCTCTTATCCATGCGAGTGCGTTTCAAGGAGAAATACGATGACTTTCAAAGAATTCTTAAAAATCATGAGCTATATATTGATGCCATTAAAACAAAAGAAAGAAACTTAATGATTCAGTCCCTGCACCAGAATTTTGATGATGTTCAAGGAAAAGTCGAAGACCTGTGGATGTCTCAGCAGCTCTTGGCTAAAGGTGCTGGCCAGGGTGAACAGGCTTAACGCACATACCATTGAAACCGATTCCAAACAACCGTGTTTAAATCAATTGCCAAATAAATTTAACTTATAAGGAGAAATTATCATGCCATTAATCATTGTTGCAGCTGGTATTCTAGCATTGCTGCTGTTAATTATGGGCTTAAAGCTCAATACATTTGTTTCACTGATCATCGTATCATTCGGAGTGGCTTTAGCACTCGGGATACCTGTAGAAAATATTGTAAAAACCGTTGAAACCGGACTCGGCGCCACTCTCGGCCACTTAGCACTGATTTTCGGCCTGGGAGCCATGCTCGGCAAGCTGATTGCTGACTCAGGCGGCGCACAGCGGATCGCTATGACTCTCGTTAACAAATTTGGAGAAAAGAATATTCAATGGGCAATCGTAATCGCTTCTTTCATTATCGGTATTGCTTTGTTCTTTGAAGTAGGTTTAGTCCTATTGATTCCAATTGTATTTGCGATTTCAAGAGAATTGAAAGTATCCATCCTGTTCCTTGGCATTCCGATGGCTGCTGCACTATCTGTTACACACGGCTTCCTTCCGCCTCATCCTGGACCAACAGCGATTGCAGGCGAATATGGAGCAAACCTTGGAGAAGTACTTCTTTATGGATTTATTATAGCTATACCAACCGTGATTCTTGCTGGACCTGTTTTCACGAAGCTTGCTAAAAAACTCGTGCCAGAGTCTTTCAAGAAAACCGGCAGCATTGCTTCACTAGGAGAACAAAAAACATTTAAGCTTGAAGAAACACCAGGATTCGGCATCAGTGTATTCACTGCCTTGCTTCCAGTTATCTTAATGTCCGTTGCGACAATCATTACTTTGATTCAAAAAACAACAGGAGCTGCAGACAATCACCTCCTTGTTGCCATCCGTTTCATTGGAGACGCATCACCTGCCATGCTGATTTCCCTTTTAGTAGCAGTCTACACAATGGGAATCGGCAGAAAGATTCCGATCAGCAAGGTCATGGATTCCTGTACAACAGCCATCACCCAAATTGGAATGATGCTTCTGATTATCGGAGGTGGCGGCGTTTTCAAACAGGTATTGATTGACGGGGGAGTCGGAAACTATGTTGCCAAGATATTTGAACATAGCTCCCTGTCACCTATCCTGCTTGCATGGCTGATTGCAGCGATCCTGCGTATTTCCCTCGGATCTGCAACTGTTGCAGCCCTTACGACTGCAGGACTGGTCATTCCGCTGTTAGGACATTCTGACGTCAACCTTGCACTGGTTGTGCTTGCAACTGGAGCTGGAAGCCTGATTGCTTCACACGTAAATGACGCAGGTTTCTGGATGTTCAAGGAGTACTTCGGTTTAAGCATGAAAGAGACATTTGCTACCTGGACACTGCTTGAATCCATTATTTCTGTATGCGGGCTGGGATTCACTTTACTTCTTAGCTTGATTGTTTAATAAATTGATAGAACAGGAAAGCACCCTCAAAATATCGGGGGTGCTTTCCTATTTCATTTGAATGGCTGCATAAAAAATGAAACAAAACCATATGCAAAGTGGTGTAAATAAATAAGTATCGTAATAGGAGAACTGCGAATCCCATTCCTTTTTAAACAGACCGAAGTACTTGAGATCCCCAACCACTCTCAGACCGAAAACGGCGATACATGTCCAGCATCCCCACTTAATTATAAAGTTCGGCTGAACCACAGGAAATAGTCCCCCTTGCAGGATAAGAAGCAATGCTGAAGAAAATACAAGAAACGCAACAACAAGCGTCGCCATTTTACCGGGAGCAAACACTGGCTGCCGCCCCCTTGTTTTACCTTGAGGCAGAACATTATTACCGCCCAATTTGCCACCGAACGCCCAGTAGACATGTATGCATCCAATCCCAATCAAAAGCACAGCCGATATTCCAATCATCAGTAAAATCAACAGCAGCCCTCCTTTGAACGATAATACAGGTATATTCTATGGAGATTAGCGCTATTCCTTGTTCATATCATTCTCAGCTACTGGTCATACAGCCACTCTATATCAAATATTTATAGTTAGTCTTTGCATTGTCATATTTAATTTACGCTAATATTTCATGAAGCTTTGTCACATACATTTCCTCTTCATCGTCATACGTTATGAAATAACAAATGGAGGTTATCTTATGGCTGAAAAATGGGATGTTGTTATTATTGGCGGCGGCCTGGCAGGTTTGGTGGCGGCTAATTATTTAGCGGGAAACAATTTATCCATATTATTAATTGAAAAAGGTAAAAAAGCCGGCGGAAGGGCCAGGACCGATCAAATACGTCAGCAATATTTCAACTTAGGCCCACATGCGCTATATAAAAAAGGAAAAGCCATGTCGATACTCGAAGAATTAAATATACAGATCTCTGGAAGGTCACCTAAATTAGGCGGCATTATAGTCAAAGACAATCGGGAATATACGGCACCATTTACTCCTTTAGGCATACTTGCAACAAGTCTATTAAACTGGAAAGAACGTATTGAATGGGCTAAGGCTTTGATGAAATTGATGACAACTGATACGGAAAACCTGGCACAGCTGACATTCAAACAGTGGGTTGAGCAAACCTCGCATTCAGCAAACATTCAATCACTGCTCTATACATTAGGCAGGCTTGCGGCCTATTGCCATGCTCCTGAAGCTAGCGCAAAAATTATCGTATCACATTTAAAAACGGTCATGAGCGGTGTACTTTATGTAGATAACGGCTGGCAGACAATCATAGATCAGCTCCACAATAAAGCCGTAATCTCCGGTGTGCAGGTGCAAACACATAAGAGCGTCAAGGACATTAATCCCATCGAACAAGGTGGTTTTTCATTAGTTCTATCTGGGGATGAGGAAATTTCCGCGAAATATATATTATGTACAACTGGCCCTCATGAACTCCATCACATGTTAGGTGAAGAATCTGCTTTCTCCCGCCCCTCTTTTGCCAAAATTACTCCTGTACAGGGAGCGGCGTTTGATGTTGCTTTAACACAGCTTCCAGAACCCAAAAAATTGTTTGCCATGAGCCTGACAGACCCGATTTATTTCTCCGTTCATTCAAATTATGCCCGCCTCTCCGATGATCCGGGAAGTTCAGTTATGCATGTATTTAGATATCACCACCCTGATGATACTTTAGATGGAACAAAGGTAAAGAATGAGCTTGAACTTTTTTTAGAAAAGATGCAGCCAGGATGGGAAAAATACGAAATCACCAGTCGTTACATGCCACAAATTACAGTTAACCAGCGCTTACCTCAATTGGGTGATGAACAAATGCTGCAGAATTCCAGCAGTATAATTCCCGGATTATATATAGCCGGAGACTGGACTTCTCCACACTCCATTTTGTCAGAGGGGGCAGCCAGCAGCGGAAAACTAGCAGCGGAGGAAATTATTAAAAAGGAAAAGAGTGGATTCCGTGCAAATCAGTAATGAAGATTATCGGCAATTTAAGCCCTTAATGTTTTCAATAGCCTACCGTATGTTAGGTTCGGCTGCGGATGCAGAAGACATTGTGCAAGAAACCTTTTTAAAAGCATATCAAATGGATGAACAGAAGATAGATAATAAGAGAGCTTACCTCTGCAAAATAGTGACTAACCGATGTCTTGATGAACTAAAGTCAGCACGTCACAGACGGCAACAATATACAGGGCCATGGAATCCTGTACCTTTGCTCCTCGAGAACACCGATCCTTCCTACATGCTGCTGCAAAAGGAAGGGTTAAGTATTGCCTTTTTACGAATGATGGAGCATTTAGCACCAGATGAACGAGCTGTCCTCCTTTTAAGAGAGGTTTTTGAATTCCCCTATTCGGAGATCGCTGCAATTATTGGAAAGAAAGAGGAAAACTGCCGGAAAATTCTCAGCCGCGCTAAGCAAAAAACCTCACGAATAGAGGGTGAAAGTTTAAACTATGAGGACAATAAGTCCATTGTTAATCACTTTATCCAAGCATTTCAAACACAAAACACTGATGCCTTAATACATCTTATCTCTGAAAATGTCACGCTATACTCTGATGGCGGCGGAATCGTCAAGGCAGCTGTCCGGCCAATCGTGTCCCGCACTAATGTTTTGGCTTTATTATACGGAATCACAAAAAATGTACCGGAAGACTTCAATATTATGATTAAAAATGTCAATAATCAGCCAGCAATCGTGATTTATATGAATGGTAAACTTCAGAGCATAATGAGTTTTTACATTTATAATGCTAAAATTAAGGAAATTTATATGACGATGAATCCTGATAAGTTACCCGCTGTTTAAACAAATGAAGGAAAGGGTCCGGGTGTTAAACACAATTCCCTAAAGGCTGGATGTAGCCTTTAGGGAATTGTGTTTTATCCATGCCTATTTTATGAGTTCTCCCATAGCAGATTTATTTGAGTTCTGCCCTCTTGAAAGATTTCTCATGCTGAAGCAGCCATTCCTTTCTCCACAGGCCACCTGCATAACCGGTTAACTTCCTATTTGATCCGATTACTCTGTGACAAGGAATGATAATGCTCAACTTGTTTTTCCCATTCGCATTTCCTACCGCTCTCATCGCTTTTTCATTTCCAATAGACACGGCGATATCCTTATAAGACCCCGTTTCCCCATAAGGAATTTCTTTTAAAGCTTCCCATACAGTTTTTTGAAAGCCAGTCCCTTCAGACTGATAAGAAAATGTAAATTCACAGCGCTTTCCTTTAAAATATTCGTCGAGCTGGTTATAGCATTCTGCTAAAATTAGGGGAGTTTCAGCATGAAGCAGATTCACCTTTTTTTCCTCTTTAGAGAACATAATGGAACATATTGTTTTATCCGTACCGATTATTTCCATCACGCCAATCGGTGATTCATAATCTAATTTATATATTGTTGTCATATAAAGACCTCCAAAGATAAAAGACAGCATATGCCTGCCACCCTTCCCAATCTGCTGCATATGCTTCTATTTCTTTTATAGCAGGTTTTTTCTCAAGATTTAATACATTCTTCAATGCATGATGGAGGCCGACATCGGCAACTGGTAAGGATGAAATATCATGCAGGCATTTCATCATCACATAATCTGCTGTCCATGGCCCGATACCCCTTATTTTCAATAATGACCCGCGTATTTGCTGATGATTTTTTTCCTGAAGCAATAATTCCTTTGTTAATTCGCCGTTTGTCATCGCCGCAGCAATGCCAATGATATACTCTGCTTTCCTGCCAGTAAATTGAAGTTTCCTCAAATCATCTGTGTTTATTAAAGCTGTTTTTTCAAATGAGGGAAATAGCCAAAACGTTTCACCTTCGAATGTAAGACTTTCTCCAAATTGTTCGACGAAGCGTTTCTTAATTGTGTAAGCAAATGTTAAATTAATTTGCTGTCCTATAATCGCCCACACTAACGCCTCAAATAAATCCGGAATACACATCATACGTAGCCCATAATATTTACGAACAAGATTCTTTAAAACTTTGTCCTGTGCTGCCATTTGATAAAATGCCCCTAAGTTCTGCTCCAAGTCATACCATTCCCAAATAAATTCTGCTGCTTTTTTGCGAAGTTGAGCGGACGGGGAACCCAGCGGAAATTCGATTTTCATGACATTATTGATGAACTCAATTTTACATAATATCAGGAATCCGTTAACTTTTATTAGTTTATATACAGCCCCCTCTTTAATATGATGAAGGACTTCAAGATCAGATCGTTTTAAAAAAATCAAACACTCTTCAAAGTTAAATTCCTCTGGAGGATATATTTCTATATATGATTCATGATCCATCCAATTCATGCATATGTTCCTTTCGATATTCACTAGGTGAACAGTGTTTTAAGCTGCGGAATACTTTATAGAAATTGGAAGGGCTCCTAAATCCCGCCTCATAGCAAATATCCAGGTTCGTCAAGGACGTGTTTTTAAGAAGATGGGCTGCTTTATCGATGCGTATTTTATCTAAATAAGTCCGCGGAGTCTCAGAGGTTTCTTGTTTAAATAAACGGTCCAAATAAAAGGGACTTAAACCTGCTTGATCTGCTATATCTTTTAAAACCAAATTTTGCTTATAACAGTTGATCAGGTACGTAATGACATTCTTAACAACCTCCATATGCGGGGATTGTTCAGCTTCAGGCTGACATCTTTTGCAGGCACGAAAACCCGCTTTTTCAACTTCAGTGATATCATCGTAAAACTCTACATTCACTTTTTTAGGCTTTCTTGATCTGCAGGAAGGACGGCAGTATATTTTCGTTGTTTTTACAGCCGTAAAAAATAGGCCATCATACATACGGTCACACGCGATGATTTTCTCCCACATCTCTTCGAAAGAAAGATTGATATTAGCCATGGTCCCACTATCCTTTCTGCACGAATGCTAGTGCGCATACAGGGGATGTATTTTCCGATAACCTCCGCTTGCCGCAGCAAGATTGCTTTGAAGTATGCTATTGAAACCATTTTAACAAGTATCCGGCATCCATTTCATCCTCATTCTTGCTCTTATGGTCTGTCATTAAGAGGACAAAAAAGTGAAGCTAGATACCGCTTCACTTCTGGGGACTTTTTATTATGCAGCCATTCATTAATTATCTTATTTCATCTTACTCTGGAGGTCAGTTAAACTTATGAACATTCAACCAATCTATTAAACTCTTTACAGCTGAACACTGCAGTTCCCTCCAATTGCATTTATGTCGATAAGCCATTTTTAGATACCGCGGCATTTTTGCCAATGAGTACGGAAAATACTACAATGATTGCCGTTATTATTGTTACGGTTGTAATAGATTCTCCTAAAAAGAGCACTGCAAACAAAATCATCAGAAACGGCTGCATATATTGCAGTTGGCTAATTCGTGCAATTCCGCCTAATGCCATCCCGCCATACCAGGAAACATATGCTAAAAACTGGCTTACAATAGCTAAGTAAAGTAAACTGGCCCAAGCTTGTATTGGAGCATTTAACATTTCCAAAGAAATACTCATCCCTACTGGAATCAGAAAGAATGGTGCTCCTATTACAATAGCCCATGCGATGACCTGCCAGCTTCCTATTTCTTTTGAAAGCTTTCCGCCCTCAGCATAACTAAAACCTAAAATAACGACTGCAGCTAAGAGTCCTAAATCCTCCAATTGAAGTTTTCCAAAACCTAAATTAAACGCATATAAAATAACAGCTCCTGCACCAATGAAACTTGCCAGCCAAAATTTCAAAGAGGGTTTTTCCCCCGCTCTAAACAGCGCGATACCAGCTGTTGCTAACGGCAGTAATGCTAATTCAACGGCTCCGTGTGAAACGGGTAATGACTTCATCACCCATGAAGTCATTAATGGAAAACCTAAGACAGCCCCTGCAGCGACAATTACAATACTTTTAAATTGCTTCCGGTCAGGTACTTTTTCCTTTCGAACAATCAGTATTACACCAACCAGGATTCCTGCAATGACCGTTCTTCCTAAACCAACTACCGTTGTTCCGAAGTATTCAACAGCAATCCTGGTAGCCGGCAATGTCAGACTAAAACAAATAACACCCGCCAACCCAAGCAATAACCCCAATTTTTCTTTTTCCACACAGCTTCCTCCCTAACTCCTGTAAATTGTCCTGAAAAATCTGATGATAATTTTGTTATAATCACATAATACTAGATACAGATAATGGATATGATGGCTGTTTTCTGCATCTGTCAGGGTACAGTTTAAGGAGGATGAAATAATATTGAATCCAAAGTACATGAAAATTGCAGATGAGATTAAGCAGCAGCTTTCAAATGGAAATTTAGCTGCTGGTCATAAACTACCCTCTGTTCGACAGCTATCTAAAAAATTTAACTGCAGTAAAAATACGGTCATTAAAGCTTACAGTGAGTTAGAAAGAGAACACTTAATTTATGCAATACCTCAAAGCGGCTATTATATTGTCAATGAATTCAAACTGCCTGATAATCAGCCTGATGTAATTGATTTCTTGTCAGCAGGACCTGATAAGCATTTGCTGCCATACATTGAGTTTCAGCATTGCTTAAATCAGGCGATTGAAAAATATAAGGAAGAAATTTTTACATATTCCGATCAACAAGGCCTTCTATCATTACGTACAGAAGTCGTGAAAAACCTTCAAATTTCGCAAGTCTTTACTGAAATAGACCGTGTTGTCATAGTCTCAGGCTCTCAACAGGCTATTCATCTATTAACGGCAATCCCCTTTCCAAACGGCAAAAAAAATATCCTTATTGAACAACCAACCTATTTCGGGATGATTGAATCTCTTGATTTAAACCAGGTTACAACCTTTGGCATCGAATTATCCATGAAAGGAATCGATTTAGAACACCTTGAATATATGTTCAAAAACAACGATATTAAGTTTTTCTATGTCATTCCAAGATTTCATAATCCTCTTGGACATTCTTATACAAATGGTGAGAAGAAGAAAATTGTGGAATTAGCAAATAAGTATGATGTATATATTGTGGAAGATGATTTTCTAGGTGAATTAGAGCCTGATAAAAAAGCTGACCCGTTTTTCGCTTTTGATCCGTCTGGAAGAGTCATTTATATTCAAAGCTTTTCAAAAGTATTTCTTCCCGGGCTGCGGATTGCCAGTATTGTATTGCCAAAAATAATGATAAAAAGCTTTTTGCGTTATAAATTCAGTTCAGATTTCAACAGCCCTGTCCTTTCTCAAGGAGCATTAGATATCTATTTGAAAAGCGGGATGTATCAGAGTCACTTGAAAAAGATAAAGAATGTATATTTAAATAAAATACAATTGCTAAAAAGTGCTTGCGAACAATTCCTTCCGGATGGCACACAATACACAAAGCCGGTTTCAGGATTTTATCTTTCCATCTATTTACCAGATCACATTTCAGCAATAAAACTCGCTATTCTACTTTCTGAACAACAGATATTAATAGATGATACAGGCAGAATGTTCTTATCCGATTTTAATAAAGACAATCTCATTCGTTTATGTATTTCTCAAGTGCATGACCATCAAATAAAAGATGGTATGGAAAAGATCGCTCAAACCATTACCGATTTGGGCAATAAAAAGAACTACTACTTAAATATGATCTCACTCATTTAAACAAACCTTCCTCTAATCATAAGAAGCACCAGACATATACAGGACTGGTGCTTTATTAATTCATTGGAAAATCGCGTGAAAACTAATACCTGTTTCATTTTATTTGATATTTTCCAACGTTGAAGTCTTTTACTTTGCCTCTTTTCTTAAAGATTGTTGTTTTTTTATGAGTTCTGTGAGGAGATTTCATTATTAAATGAGGTTGATTGGAGCGTAAGGTGCGAGACTTCTGCGGGATTAGCGGGAAGCAAGCATCCTGAAGCGGAAATCAACCCCTTGTTCCATAGCAGCAAAGCTTTCGAAAACAGCCTTTACTTTTGAGAAATAGTGTTGGTGTCTAAAAAAGTTTTAAAAATTCTTTTGCTGCTTTTGATAAATAACTATTCTTCCTCCAAATCACTTTGGGTTCAGATATTAAAGTCTGATCCTTTAGCTGAATGACCCTCAATCCTCCCAATGACTGGAGGGATAATAACGAGAGCGGTAAAATCGTTGCACCAAATCCCGATGAAACGAGACCAAGTAACATAATTAAATCCTGACATTCGCACAGTATATTTGGTTCTAAATCTAGCCGTTGAAATTCATTGACAATTTGTCCATACGCACCTAAACCATAGTTTGGTCGCAGAAGAATCAATGGCAAATCGATGATTTCCTCTAAGCTGCATTGCTCCGATCCACTCCACGTCCATTTTTCAGGCAAAACAAGCACATATGGGTCACTTTCCAATTTCATTTGAGAGATACTTTTTTCTGTTATTGGACTATTTGTTACCGCAATCTCAATCTGACGTTTAGATAACATTTTTATGAGATGAATCGTTTCACCTTCCCATACTTTGAAAGTAAGACCAGGATTTCTCTCACGAATATCTATCACCTTAGAAAGAATTAAAGATGCACAATAAAGATTGGATCCGACAGATAAAATCCCACTGGCGTCTTTCCTCAATTCTTGAACTTCAACCATTGTTTCATCAAGTTTATTTAAAAGTTCTTTTGCTCGAAGAAGTAATCTTTCCCCCTCCAAGGTTAAATTAAGACTTTTGTTATCTCGGTCAAATAAAATGACGCCTAGCTCTTCTTCCATTTGTTTGAGTTGTCTGCTCAAAGGGGGCTGGGCAATATTTAATTTCTTTGCAGCTGTCGTGATCTTACCTTCTTCTGCTATAGTGACAAAGTATTTTAACTGTCTAATATCCAAGATGAAACCTCCATCATACCTAAAAGATATAGTAAAAAGATAAAACAGATATTTTAAGTATTAATAAATTAAGTATACACTAAGGTGTAGTGTAATTCATAAGGTGAAGGGGAGTGACTTTGTTGTTCAAAAAAAATACCATACAATTTCCAAAGCTTTTATCGGTTGGGAATATATCAAATGGATTTGTGGCCTGGCTTTTTGGTTCAGCAGGACCATTATTAATTGTTTTACAAGCTGCTGCAAAAGGTCATTTGTCTGATAGCATAACCAGCTCATGGATTTTCGCCATTTATGGAATGGGTGGACTCCTAACGCTCATCGTCTCCTTATATTATGGGCAGCCCATAGGCTATGCCTTTTCAATACCTGGAGCCATTCTTGTCGGCTCAAGCTTAACCCATTACTCTTTCAACCAAGTGGTTGGTGCCTATATTATAACCGGGATCCTTATTTTTCTTTTAGGATCAACTGGCCTTGTTACAAAATTGATGAAGGTTTTGCCTATGCCAGTTATGATGGGGATGGTGTCAGGTGTCTTACTCCCTTTTGGAACTAACATGATCGGCTCGGTTGTAAAAAATCCGTTACTCAACGGAATCCCGTTACTTGTCTTTCTTGCTCTTTCTTTTTTCTTACGATTTTCAAAAAAGTTCCCTCCTATATTAGGAGCGATTATAGCAGCAATTCTTTGTCTTAAATTTTTGCCGAACGTATCGGTACAGCCTCTCCATATAGCAATGGGCATTCCCCATTTTATCATTCCATCATTTAGTTTTTCCGTTGTAGGGGAACTTGTCATACCATTACTCTTAACGGTTATTGCCATTCAAAATGCCCAAGGGATTGCTATGTTAGAGACCCATGGCTATCGTCCGCCGATCAATGCCATGACCAATTGGAGCGGAATCGGTACCATTATAAATGCTTTTTTTGGGGGCCACCCAGCCTGCATTGCAGGTCCCATGACGGGCTTACTTGTTAATAAAGATTCAGGCAAACTAGAACATAGGTATGTCGCTGCTATTGTATTAGGAGTATTATCCTGTTTATTAGCTATATTCTCTCCAATAGCTGCGCAAATCCCATATGTCATTCCTGCCTCATTAATACAATTACTAGGCGGCATCGCCATGATTAGTGTACTGGTTGACTCTTTGAAAATGAGTTTCTCTGGTCCATTCAAGTCAGGCGCCCTCTTTTCCTTTATAATCACAATCTCTGGAATCTCTATACTCCATATTGGAGCGCCATTCTGGGGTCTGGTCGGGGGTACCTTGGCCACCGTATTCTTGGATAAACAAGATTTTAACTCTGCATCAAGTGACACAAACAATGAAACTGACTTGAGTAAAGCTTCCTGACACAGTTTCTTTAGACCTCGGATACATCTCATTACAAAATAAATGACACCTAGACATAGTGCAGTCTAGGTGTCATTTATTTTTTTGTATAGAATAACAGCCTCAATTCTTATGATAGGGTCCCCCTAATAAATCCTGCTGTCCTTCAAGTTATTCACTAACTTCTGAAACATTGTTAATAACGATTGTGAATCTTTCTGAGGACCATTGAAAAGAATATAATAAAAGTTTCTCTCTCCAATTATGAAACAGCCTTTTGTTCTTGATGTGAATTTAATTCTATAGGGATATGACAGGAATGATTCTTGGATCGGGCGAATTGCAGGTAGCATCAGAATCATGGATAGCATGTCCTTGACCAAGTATTTCATTTACCCTTCCATTCCCATTCAACCCTAATCCTGCGTTAATCACTTCCTAACCTGCCTACTCGATAATTCAAATTTTGCATAATATTCTAATTGGGCCAATGCCTTCAGATGAAATTCGGCCAATTACTGGACCAGATTTCTCTTCCCGTATGCCAACCCAAACCATTTAAAAGATAGGCAAAATAATCCTCAACTCTTCGCCACCTGTTCTCAAAGCTAATTTGTGCAGTTCCTTTAAAGCCGTTTCCCAGCCCTGTCTAAAACAAAGCATAAAAGTTGATTTTGGGTATAAAGGAAATTAATATAGATATATCGCAAATTATCAATATCCTTTTGTTTGGTTTGTTTATACGTATTCCTAAATAGATTTTAATCAGAAAGGGGCAAGCAGCGTTGAATCAGGAAGCAAATATGATAAAAGACGAACAGGCAGTTGAAATTTTCAAAGCTCTGGCAAATCAAACGAGAGTGAATATATTAAGAATGTTGAAAGAACCTGATAATAATTTTTCCCCGCAAGCCCATGTCATCTATGAAAAAGGCTTTGATGGCGGGGTTTGTGTTAGTGATATTCACAGCAAAGTAGGATTATCACAGTCCACTACCTCCCAGTATTTGTCTATATTATTGCAAAGCGGTCTGGTGGAAATGAAACGAATCGGACAATGGACTTATTATCGACGCAATGAGGAAACCATTAAACAGTTTGAAAAGTATATTGGCTTAAAAATTTAACCTTTAAGGAGGACCAAGAGTGAGTTTTCAAAATCATCATGCCTATAACAGCATGTACCTGAAAGACAAAATGACACTCGGATTTGTCCTCCCGACTGCCAGGATGTCTAAAAATCCGATTATGGAGAATCAGCTGGAGCTTGCCCGTAAAATCGAGGAATTTGGCTTTGCTTCATTATGGCTCCGTGATATTACGATGCAGAATTTGAATATTGACGATAACGGCCAAAAGTACGATTTATGGATTTATTTGACGTATCTTGCTGCCTATACGAAGCACATTGCGTTAGTGACTGGAAGTGTCGTTCTCCCTTTGCGCCACCCTGTCAGGGTAGCCAAGGAAGCTGCATCAATCGATCAATTGTTTCCAGGCCGATTGATTATGGGAGTGGCCTCAGGCGACAGGGAAAAAGACTTTACAGCTTTAGGGGTATCTAAGCAAGAAAGCGGTCCATTATTTAAAGAAAACTTCGAAATTCTCGACCGGCTGTTAAAAGAGGATCAGCCGACGATTCACAGCAACAGAGGGCTGATCGATGGTACGGATATGAGGTTAATCCCAAAGCCTGTATCTTCAATTCCGACCATGGTAACTGGATTTAGCAATCAGTCTATCAATTGGATAGCCAGGAATGGGGATGGGTGGCTTCAATACCCAAGAAGCATTATTCAACAGGCGCAGCTTATCCAGGATTATCGTGCTTTAACTGAAGTTCATGCTCCAGGAGTTTTTAAACCCTTCTCTCAAAGCTTGTTCATCGATTTAGTGGAAAATCCCGATGAAATGCCTGTCCCCATACCCTTAGGCTATTCCGTAGGAAGAAACCATTTAGTTGATCTGCTTTATCAATTTCAAGCGATTGGTGTCAACCATTTGGCGTTTGTTCTGTATTTTTCCAAGCGCCCTCCAGAGGAAGTAATCCAGGAGCTTGGAGAATTTGTTTTACCCTACTTTCCAACCCATAAAGGTACAAGCCAGCTTTAAAAGCTGTATAAAAGGAGGAAAAATTATGACAAAGAAAATAGAACTTTCAGTACTGGATCCCTCCCCAATTGTCGAGGGAGGATCAGCCGGATTTTCCCTTCAAAACACGCTTGATCTAGCAAAGAAAACAGAACAGTGGGGATATAAACGGTTTTGGCTGGCAGAACATCATAATTGGGCAGGAATGGCGAGTTCAGCATCTCCGATCGTAATTGGACGAGTAGCCTCTGTCACGGAAAAGATGCGTATTGGATCAGGCGCAATGCTGCTTTCCCATTATTCTCCTCTCTCCGTGGCAGAGCAATTTGGAACATTAGAAACCTTCTTCCCCGGCCGGATCGACCTTGGATTGGGGCGGGCACCTGGCACCGACCAATTTACAGCAAATGTATTGCGGCAGCGGGTTGCTGGGGAACCAGAATTTGATGCCCGGCTTCAGGAGCTTATCGCATATCTTTATGGTACAGGAACAGCCACTGAGGATAGTTCATTTAGTTTTCACGCCATTCCCGGCGAAAAGACAAATGTGCCAATCTGGCTGTTAGGTTCAGGATTATATAGTGCACAATTGGCTGGAATACTTGGGTTACCATTCTCTTTCGCGGGACATTTTGCTCCAGGTAACATGATGGAGGCCATAAGACTGTACCGGGATTATTTTCGTCCTTCTCAATTTTTGAAGGAACCTTATGTACTGTTAGCCGTTCAAGTAGTGGCTGCTGATGAGAAGCAGGAGGCACAAAGGCTTGCCACTTCGATGTATCAAAAATTTCTTTTGTTAACCCGCGGAAAGCCCTCGCCCATTTTGCCTCCTGTTGATAATATGGACGAGATTTGGAACGATAATGAGCGCAGGGCGGTTGAAGAACAGCTTTTCACTTCCATCATCGGGGACCCTGCAGGTGTGAAGCAGCAGTTCCATGAGTTAGTAGAAAAGACTGGCGCTGATGAAATTATGGCTCATACAGAGATTTTCGATCATAAGGCACGGCTGCGCTCTTATGAAATTTTGTCTCAGGCTGCAGTAAATTAGTCTAATAAAGGATGTATTTTCTGCAGATATTAAATCAGTTAAATTAATGTGATTTAGATTGAAGCAGTAAAAGAAGACAAAGAAAATTATTAAAGAAAGAAGATGTGCATATGCCTGAAAATGATACAAAACAAATTACAAATATTCCATTCTCGGTCCTGGATCTCTCTCCAATTGCGGATGGAAGTACGCCGGCTGATTCTTTTCGCAATACTTTGGAGCTCGCCCGGCTCGCTGAAAAGCTGGGGTATAACCGATACTGGCTCGCTGAGCATCATAATATGCCATTTATCGCCAGCTCCGCAACATCGGTAGTCATTTCCCATGTTGCAGCAGGTACATCAAAAATTCGGGTAGGTTCAGGCGGCATTATGCTGCCGAATCATGCACCTCTTGTTATTGCTGAGCAATTTGGTACTCTGGAATCATTATATCCAGGACGTATTGATCTTGGCTTGGGCCGTGCACCAGGCACTGATCAGCTGACCGCACGTGCATTAAGACGTGACTTGAGAAGTTCTGGAGAAGATTTCCCTGAGCAGCTGGCTGAGCTCCGGAATTACTTTGACCCTTCCCTGGCACAAGGAAATAATCGTATTAAAGCAATTCCGGGTCAGGGATTAAACATACCTATTTGGCTGTTAGGTTCAAGCGGATACAGTGCTCAGCTGGCAGGAGAGCTTGGACTGCCATTTGCATTTGCGAGCCATTTCTCGCCGCATAACACACTGCCGGCTATCCAGCTGTACCGCCGTTCGTTTAAGCCTTCTAAAGTTCTGGACAAGCCGCATGCAATGGTAGGGTTAAACATCATTGCGGCCGAAACAGATCAAGAAGCTGAGCGGCTCGCTACAACATTGCAGCAGCAGTTCTTGAATTTAATGCGCGGGAAGGAAGTCCCATTGCAGCCGCCAGTGGATAATATTAATGATTTAGCGAGCGACTATGAAATAGCAGCGCTTAAAAATCAATTAGGAACTTCGATAGTCGGCAGCCCTCAAACCGTAAAAGAAAAGCTGGAAAAGTTTCTGGTTGAAAGTCAAGCCGATGAAATCATGGCAATCGCCCAGGTTTATGATCAGAAGGCCCGCCTCCATTCCTATGAAATATTGGCAGAAATTACTCAGCTAAAATAGGTCAAAATTGGCAATCTTAATAGCAAGCTTTTAATGTATATCTAAAATTTTTTTGTTTAGAATATAAAAAAAGTGCCTGTCAAAGACATTTTATAGTCTATGTTATCTATTTGCTAAATAGAAAACCCTTTAACAAACTTGATGTAAACAAAAGGAGAAAAAAATGAATCCAAAATATGAAGCTGCTTTTAAACCATTTACTTTCCGTTCTGGAGTTGAAATAAAAAACCGTATTACAATGGCTCCCATGACCAATACGGCGGCACATGAAAATGGTGAAGTATCAGACGAAGAAGTTGCGTATTATCAAGAACGGGCCGGTGGTGTAGGAGCGGTCATCACCGCATGCACATACGTCACCAGGAATGGAAAAGGATTCCCGGGTGAATTTGGTGCAGATTCCGATTCCCTAATCCCCAGTTTAAAACGTGTGGCGACAGCTATACAGGAAAAAGGTTCAAAGGCAATTTTACAAATTTTTCACGGTGGCAGAATGTGCCCTCCTGAAGAACTGCTCGATGGTCAACCAATTGCTCCGAGTGCGGTAGCCGCGGAACGGGACGATGCTGTGGTACCTCGGGAAATGACAGCAGACGAAATCGATGAAATTATTAAAGCATTTGGTGAAGCAACCAGAAGAGCAATCGAAGCTGGGTATGATGGAGTTGAAATACATGGTGCCAATACGTATTTGATTCAGCAATTCTTTTCTCCACACTCAAATCGCAGAACTGACAAATGGGGTGGAACACTGGAAAAACGTATGTCCTTCCCGCTTGCTGTAGTTGATGCTGTTAAAAAAGCAGTTTCAGACCATGCAGCCAAACCTTTTATCATCGGCTATCGGTTATCGCCTGAAGAAAGAGAGAATCCTGGCATTACCATGGAAGACACGTTGCAATTAGTGGACAAGTTAGCGGATCAGGACCTTGATTATCTCCACATTTCTGTCGGCGGCTTTTGGAAAGGATCAATCCGTGATGATAACGATCAGACATCCCGAGTTGTTATGATCCAAGAACGTGTCGGCAATCGTGTTCCTGTGATGGGTGTTGGGATGCTGCGGACAGCCGATGAAGTGATGAAAGCATTTGAAACAGGTGTACCTTTAATCGCTTTAGGTAGGGAATTGATAATGGAACCTCAGTGGGTACAAAAAGTACAAGCCGGTGAAGAAGACAAAATCCGTACAACATTATCTAAAAAAGATCAAAAAGAACTGGCTATTTCTGATAAAATATGGGAGTACTATACTAGCATCCCTGGCTGGCTTCCTATTGTATAAGGAGTTCACTTATCTCATTCCATCTCTGCTTCTATGAATTGTTCAAAAAATGGGAATCGTGATAATAATTGACCTTGCTCTGCAAGTATAAGAATATAGCTTAAACTAAATAAGACAGAACATTTTAAAGGGAAACCATCTTAGTGGTTTCCCTTTTTTATTGAGTATTAGAGCAGAAAATCAGCCATAGTTCATTTGTTTATGACTAGAAGTTATTATTAATATAAACAACAATAGACGCCCGCATATAGGTTTGGATCTAATATTGATATGTTCAGGAAGTCTTAGAAACGCGTTTAGTTTGAGCTTTTGCTGCGCTCTTTCCGATGCCAAATGCGTAATAGCTGATGGAAACAAGCGCGAGAAAAACAATACCTACAACAAGCGATACGCGTGTATCTTTATTAAAACCCATCCCTATTAGTATTAGAATCAGAAAAATAATTGTCAGGTAGTTTGATACAGGGGCAAAAGGCATTTTGAATGGATGATTGTTCATTTTGTCACCCTTTGCTTTTCTGAATTGAATTTGGCTGATTAAAATGACAAACCAAGGAATCATCCCTGGAAGTACACTGGCACTATAAACATAGACGAATAAATTTTTTGGTGCAATATAACTTAAAATAATGCCCACTGCCAAACCAGCCAATACACCAATCGTGCTTAAAAGCGGGACCCCACCTGAAGTCAATTTCGTGAAAATTTTGGGTGCTTGTCCATTAACGCCCAATGTGTACAGCATCCTTCCTGCACTGTAAATCCCGCTGTTACACCCGGACATTGCCGCAGTGATGACAACAAAGTTAATAATTCCGGCTGCCGCTGTAATGCCAACTTTTGCAAAGGTTGCAACAAACGGGCTACCAACTGAATGCAGCTGGTCCCATGGAAACACAGTCACAATCACAAATATTGCCCCTATGTAAAAAATTAAAATCCGCCAGATAATGCTCTGGGTTGCTTTTGTTAAGGTTTTTTGCGGATCTTCTGCTTCTCCGGCTGTAATCCCGATTAATTCGACACCTTGATATGCCCCAATAACAAGTGACAGAGCAAAAAAGAATCCTGTCCAGCCTCCTGTAAAGAAGCCGCCATGTTCCCAGAGGTTTGCGAATCCGGTTGGGGTTCCTCCATTGCCAAATCCAAAGAAAATGAGACCAAATCCGCCAACGATCATGATTACAATAGTGGCAACTTTAATCAACGAAAACCAAAATTCAAACTCACCAAATGATTTAACGGAAATTAAATTTGCTGCCCCAAGAATGACAAAGGCAACTAAACCTGGAATCCAAGCAGGGAGATCCGGGAACCAATACTTCATGTAAGCTCCAACGGCAATAATTTCTGACATCCCGACAATCACCCATTGAAACCAGTTGCTCCATGCTGTTAAATACCCTGCCATAGGGTGAATATACTTATAGCCGAATGTTGCAAAAGAGCCCGTACTTGGTTCCACATATAACATTTCACCCATTGCCCGCATAATAAAAAAGATAAAAATCCCGGCAATCATATAGGCAAGCAGCACAGAAGGACCCGTCCATTGAATCGTCTTTGCTGAGCCCATAAATAATCCGACACCAATTGTACCGCCTAACGCAATCATTTGAATATGACGGGATTTTAAGCCTCTCTTTAATTCTTTCGCTGCCACTTTGACTCCCCCATTCCAGCAAATCGCTTCTTTTTTACTTATCTGAATTATTATACAATTATAATACTACCACCCAAAAGATACAATTGTGTATTTCAGAAATACATCTATTTACCCAGCATTTTTAAAAATAAAGGCGAGAGTATAAACAAAATTCAATTCTTGCAATATCTTTACTGTTATTATCTTCATTTGATTTCACTTACTAACTAAAGCAAAAAATGCCTTCATCTTACTAAAGAAAAGATTTTGTTTTCTTAAAGATTGTTGTTTTTAATGAGTTCAGTGATGCAGGGGATGAAAACAGCTTATATAATAAAAAAAGCACCTCTCAAATTTGCGAAGGTGCTGTTTTTGTATACAAAAATCTCAATTGCTATTAAAGGCTGATGACTTACCTACCGTTACTTCATTGCAGAAATATTGAAGCCTCTTGTGATGAGCCAAACTGCCAAAATCATTTCATTGGCGAAGACCGGAAGTGCCAGGATTCCTCCCCATGCAGAAACTTGATCAATGATTCCAAACATTTCTAAAACGGCAGCTAGAAAAATGAGTATGGAACCAGACATACCTAATATTGAAATGAATCTAGGCACAAGTTTAGATTTATAGAAGATATAGCTATACATCATTGTGTTGATTCCCAGGAAGAAATTAGGTCCAAGTAAAAAGGTCCAGTCATGCACTGCTTTCAGCAAAATACCGGAAACTTGATAAGAGGCGAGATTTGAACCTCCAGCGGCTATATAATG
Source organism: Bacillus sp. OV322 (assembly GCF_900112495.1). Lineage (GTDB taxonomy): Bacteria > Bacillota > Bacilli > Bacillales > DSM-1321 > Peribacillus. The sequence continues at coordinate 51,855 of NZ_FOMA01000002.1, read as the reverse complement.
CTCGCTCAAGGTAAGCAGAGACAATACACTGATAACCCCGACCGTGATAATAATGGCCTCCATAAATCGGAAGCAAACATGCCATATGGCAATCGTTTTATTATATTTTTTCAAGAATGGGAACATAACGGTTGCAGTCCCGACTGCTGAAACAACAAGAACTAACTCCATAAGCGCACCAAGAACCACAAGATTAGAATGTGCGGGACCTTGAATTAAGTAGTTTGAATCATTGAGTATCGGTTTATAAAAAATGACACCTAGTATCGCTGTAATAGCAGCAATAATAAACAGAATACCTGCAATTCTTGATGCTGTCCTCGTTGAAAAACCCATTTCCTCATCTCTCCTCTTCTGCATGGTCTCCGTAAAAGAATACCTCTTCCAACGGTAAGTTAAAGGCGTGAGCAATACGAAATGCCAACTCCAATGAGGGGGAGTAGTTTCCCTTTTCAAGTGCCACGATTGTTTGCCTGGTTACACCCACCTTGTCGGCCAACTGCTGCTGGGTCATTTCATTATTATTGAAGCGAAATTTTCTGATGTAATTGCCAACAAGAACTTTACTCATCTTAAACTCCTCTCCTGTAGTGATACAGTTTTGATAAAGAACCGGTTACGTCTGAAATAAATCCTGAAATAATTAAAACAAGAAACATTACCTTCAAAGTATGGTCGAGCACCAAGGAGCCCATAGCCAGAAGAAAACCGGCGACAAAAACAGCAAATGAATTCCGGAATGCTAACAGATCAATTCGCTGATCCAGTTCATCCGCGAATGCAGGTTCTTTTTCTCCTGTCGTCATCCTGAAGACGATATTGAAAATAATACTGATTATGATGTGAGCTGCGATGGAAACCAGTGTCAATATTAGTATGAACGATCCCCAGTAATGGAGCACTTCCCTTGAACTTGCTCCCCCGCCTGGATAATGCGGGTACCTGTACAAGCAGTACGCAGCAAAAATGAGAATGGAACTGATTAACGATATAATGCTTTTCTTTTCTTGATAGGTCATCCGCCATACCCCCTTCAAAGTAAAGAACTATATACATAATGTAAAGTAAACTATACATGAAGTCAACTTTTTTATACAAAAAAGTTTGTAATTTCCTTTTCAAGAAAAGTCAGGTTGCGTAAACCATACAGTAGCCCTGCTCGATATAGAACTCGCTGTAAAAAATTAATCAAATTGATTGTGCCATCACCCTCACTCTTGAGGGCTCTTAATTTTTGATGATTTTCAATGGAAGAGCAGTGAAGAAGCTCTAGAACAAAACTTGAAGATATCACTGATGTGTTTATCTATGGACTTACGCTTTACAGTGGATTTGGATGTAGAGACTGCCATTAATGAAAAGATTAATGGTTTTGAAGTATCCTATCTCTGATACAAACGGGATAGGTGTTATTTTTATTTCGTTAATGGAAACTTATAGAAACTTCAAAAAGTACTTTTGCTGGTTATAACAAAAGGAAGCACAGAATCCGTCCCTGTGCTTCCTTTTATTTTACTGCGGTTCACCGCACCTATTCTGGGCGGAATTTTTAATAGCTGTTTAACTTAAATTGACGCTGTTGAGGAAGCAGCTGATTGATCAGCCTTTACACAATCAATGGCAACAACAAGTGCAATAATAATGGTTTCCAGCTCTTCATCTATTATTTGAACCTTATAGCTATCGCCCCAAGTGAACCACTCCTTGCTCACTTCACCTGCGAGTTTACCATGATGAAAAACTTGAAAATCCATATCCCACCAATTACCATGTACTTCGATGCCTTCCGCATCAATTGAATAGCGTGCTTTTAAGAAGGAAAATTCCTTCTTTATAGTAATTACATCCCGGCCATTCACATCAACCAGGAATTTTGGTAAAAAGCTGAACATCTTTTTCGTAATGAGTGCTACTTCATCTCTTGATGCATTCATAATAGAGAAAGTCTTTGGAACTCTCATAAAACTTCCCTCCACGTAATATACATCCTTCTCCTGTTGATCCTTTACTGTAAATTTCCCGCTAAGACTGAATACCTTCTGCTTTATATAAAGCTGCCTCATACTCATGCCTCCCAAGCCTACGTCTTTTACAATACTTACGTTTGAAATGGACATTTGTTTCAACCTTATGCATTAAAACCCAAATAATAACTCATTTAAAGCCCCTTTAAAGAGTTCAGGATAAAAAAATCCCTTCCTATTTGCATACAAGGGCAGCAAATCAACTAACTGGTTGCAGTCTTCTTACCTGGAATAACAAGAAGAGGCCTTACCCATTTAGGTTAAGCCCTCTTCTGCTTGTTCTATAATTGCTGTCTTTGTCTACTTGTAATCATTTATAGGCCCAGAATCCATCAAAACTTCTACCATGTTTGAAGCACCCATCCTAAGCTTGGGCCTGAATTCAGAGTTCGGGGCACTATACAGCTCCAATGGAGTGATTGCAATGCCATCTTGCGTATTATGAAGAATGCCAGGCACACAGGTATAGATTCTATCATTGTTATTTGCATTTTTGGAGGATATCGTAACGGAGGTTCCTTTGTGGTTATCTATACTCATGGACACTTTGTATCTGTAAAAGGAACCTGTTCCATTTGACTGAGCAGAGTACACCACAGGAACAACGGCGAGAATATCATTATTTAGCCTTAATTTAATAATCTCTGTCTTCATCGACTTATTATCTCTTCCCACATCTCCCATATGCTCAACCGCACCGTTGCCATAGCTTCTGAGGGGAGGAGTTCCTTGTGCCCCAAACATAGCAACATCTATCTGCTTGCCGTTCTTTGTATAAACTAAAGCATATATATCGTAATCGGTACCCGTCTTCCACGATACCGTAGCCGTAATTTCGGGAGTTTTTTCAATGATCACCGATTTTTGCCCTTTGTCTAGACTGATTTTACCTTTCACCTTTTCTAGGCTGATTGACGGAAGCATGTTTTTGTTTTCAGGAACTGCTGCAGCGGGAGCCTTGGACGGCTGCTGCTGAATAGTGTTAGGTTCAGAAGGCTTGTTTTGCTCATCTTCAACCTCAACACCAAAATGGTTACATAATCCATCAAGCCCTGAATCAAATCCGCGCCAAATGGATTTCGCCTTTGTCTGGCCATTTCTTACATATACCTCTAACGCAACAATCCCATTTTCATTTTTAAAACTGGATGGAACAAAATCAATAACAGTTCCCTCTGAACTTATTTGTGCCTTTAAGTTTTTTACATTAGCAAACCCCGTGCTATTATCCTCCGTAAGAGTTATAGCTATTTTGGCAATACCTTGTGGAGCTTTACTCATGTCAAAATGAATTTTATGTACTTTTGTATGGCCGGTTTCCTCCGTTGGCATAAGTGCAGCTACACCAGAGGTAGTCGTTGGCTGATTATAAAAGATAACCCCGCTGTCTCCCTGTACCTTTTCTGAATCTGTTAAAAGAAAAGCCGTTAAGGAAATATCTATTAAATTAGACTTATCATAGCTGACCGTAACCGTACCTTTAGAAGAGCTTAACGATGTATTCGCTCCCATCTGAAGCAATTGGTTCATTTTACCCTCTCCCTTTTCCCCGATCCCTTAACCTGCTGATGGATCTCCATGTTTTTTACATACTATTTTTGATTTTAATCATACCATTATGTTCCCTGCGATCCAATTCGATTGATTAATAAATTTTTAGAGGAAAAGGAGGCTTAGAAAACTGTATCTGTATCAAAAGTATTAGAGAAACTTCACTCCTTTTGAGGAAGAAATTACAAATATTACATCATAAAATAAAGTCAGGAAGAAAAACGTAAAGGGAGTTGTTGATATATGAATTTTCGTAATAAAGTTGTGATGATTACTGGTGCATCAAAAGGTTTGGGAAATGCGTTAGCTATCGCGTTTGCAAAAGGAGGCGCCAAATTGGCTATTTGTGCACGTAACCCTGAAGCAATTACTGCGGTTCAAAAAGAACTTGAACAGTTCGGCTCACCCGTAATAGCGATACCAGCCGATGTCTCCCTCACACGAGACGTTGAAAAATTTGTATCTATTACAGAGGAAACGTTTGGCCAAATTGATGTGCTCATTAACAATGCCTCCATTCTTGGCCCTAGCCCGATGCCCTATCTGCTGGATTATCCAGAACAAGACTTTACAGAGGTATTAAAAGTGAACACGCTCATTCCATTCCTAGTTAGCAAACGCGTTCTCCCAGGAATGCTTCAGCGTAACGAAGGGTCGATTATTAATGTAACTTCTGAAGCAGGGCACACCGGATATGCCGGATGGGGGGCATACGGGTTATCCAAATTTGCTGTCGAAGGTCTGACACAAACGTGGGCTGACGAAGTGAGCCATACAAACGTCAGAATTAACATGGTTGATCCAGGTGAGATGGATACGGAGATGCACGCACTCGCTATCCCAGATGCAGATTATGAATTAGCCGATCCCGCCGATATTGTTGCTGTATTTTTATACCTAGCATCAGAGGCTTCAAGCCAAATAAATGGGCAGCGTTTCATGGCACAAAACTTTCAAAAGGGAAGTGACTCTCATGACTTCTAACACTTCTATTAATTTCTATCTTCCTGATGAACTTAACGCTACAGCACCACCAGAACGCAGAGGCATACGCCGGGACCACGTTAAACTGATGGTGCTTGACAGAAATACAGGACAGGTTCGACATGATGTTTTTTATAGTTTAGAAGATTATCTCAAGCCAGGAGATGTTATTGTACTAAATGATAGCCGAACGCTGCCAGCCATCTTAATTGCAAGTCACCACAGATTGAACAATACGCTCACTAATCAAACAGAAATTCGCCTTGCGCGAAGGGTTCATGATGATATTTGGGATGTTCTGGCAGTCACCGATCAATTAAAGGCAGGGGACACCTTTCACTTTTCTAGCACGCTTTTTGCAACAGTTATCGACATTCCTTGCAATGGTCCGATTTCAAGGCTTAGATTTTCCAAAAAAGGGACCTCTCTATTAGAAGAGATTTATTCACTAGGTGAACCAGTACGTTATGAATATATCAATACCCCTTGGGAACTTGAATATTATCAAACAGTCTTTTCCAGTAAACCCGGTTCAGTTGAGATGCCTTCTGCTGGACGGCCGTTTAGCTGGCAGCAATTCATGAAGCTTCAAAAAAAAGGCATCAAGTTAGCGTTCCTGCAACTTCACACCGGATTAAGCTATTTTCTCGACGATAAATGGGAACACGATCCCACTGAAAATCATGAAGAATACAAAGTTCCAATAAAAACAATGAATGATATTCAGCAGGCCAGGGCAAATGGACATAAAGTCATTGCAGCCGGTACGACTGTAGTAAGAGCACTAGAAACAGCCGTTCAGATGGGGCAACTTTCAGGCTGGACAAATTTATATGTCACAAAGGACTATCATCTCCAGATTGTCGATGCCATTATCACTGGACTTCACGAGCCCAAAGCGAGTCACCTTGATATGCTTTGCGCCTTTGTGTCAGCTGAACATTTATATAATGCCTATGAACTTGCCATCAAAGAACAATATTTGTGGCATGAGTTTGGTGATATGAACTTAATCATATAGGAGGTAGGACATGTACCTGCATCATATCGCAATTGGAGTGACAGACATTGAAGCATCCATAGACTTCTACCAGCGCATACTCGGGTTTACATTTTCCCGGACTGTTCAATTCCGAGGTTCAGATATTCCTTTTTTAGAGCTTAATGGATGTACGCTTGATCTCATTTTGGTGAAAGAAGTCCCCAAAGATTTAGGTGAACATCATTTTTGTTTCGAAGTACCCTATCTTAAAGAAACGATTAGGAGACTGCTAGCAGAGGACATTCCCCTATTAGAGGGGCCATTTCAACTAGAGAATCTGCAAACAGTTTTTTTTCAAGGGCCAAGCGGAGAAGTCATTGAGTTTTTACAAAGGGCCTAGCAGAAAAAGGGCACATCCTTGTGCTGTTTTTATCTTCGAAAAGTTATAATAGCAGTACCTTATTTTTTTACAGAAAGGAGGGGGTGTTTTGACCATTCGAAGGATAGATAAAGAGATTCATATTTTAAAAGAAATTGCAGAACTATTAAATGAGGGTACAGATATAATTCCTGTCTTACAGGAGGTTCTTAAAAAATTACTGGATGTTACTGGACTCAAAGTTGGCTGGGTATTCCTAATTGAAGATAATGGCATGCATCGGCTCGCAGCCCATCAGTCCCTTCCACCCGCACTTGCTAATGAACAAGACCGCATCATGTGCCAAGGAAACTGCTGGTGTGTGGACCGTTATAACAGAAAGACTTTAACAAAGGCAACCAATATCATTGAATGTGCACGGATTGAGGAAGCCATTGAGAATAACATCGGCAGCCATCTAGGCATTACCCATCATGCGACAGTACCGCTCCGGGCGGGTGATGAACGATTTGGACTGCTTAATGTAGGATCACCGCACAAGACTCATTTTGAAGCCTCAGAGTTAGATTTACTGGAATCCGTAGCCTATCAAATTGGTACAGCACTCAAGCGAATTACCTTAACACAGCGCGAGCAGGAACATGCGTTACTCGCCGAACGCAACCGCTTAGCAAGGGACTTGCATGATTCGGTCAACCAACTATTATTTTCCCTTTCACTCACGGCACGAGCAGGAAAGGAACTATCAGAAGAAAAACAAGTCAACCAAACCTTTTCCCATATCCAGAAACTTGCTCAGGAGGCTCTAGGGGAAATGCGCGCTCTCATCTGGCAGCTGCGACCGCGAGGGCTTGAGTGCGGCTTGATCAGTACTCTTACAGGCTATGCTGAATTACTTGGATTAACAATGAATACGACGGTTACCGGTATAACTAGTCTCCCAGGAAAAATAGAAGAGGCTCTACTGCGAATTGGCCAAGAAGCACTTTCCAATTGCAAAAAACATGCGCAAGTCAATCACGTAGAGGTCAATCTCCACACCACTTCACGACTAGTGACCTTGACGATTACGGACAACGGTTGCGGATTTTCATATTCCAAAGATTTCAACCTACCATCTCTGGGGCTCAGAACTATGCGCGAGAGAACGGAAGACTTACAAGGTCAGTTTTCGGTAAAGTCATTACAAGGGAAAGGAACATCCATCAATATCAAAATCCCATTATAAAGGAGGCTCGTTATGATCAAAGTACTTATCGCAGATGACCATCATATGGTCCGCAAAGGCCTTGCCTTTTTTCTCAGTACACAAACCGATATGGCTATTGTTGGGGAAGCCAGTGATGGGAAGGAAGTGGTGCAGCTTGCTAAACAGTTGCAGCCTGATCTTATTTTAATGGACCTCGTCATGCCTGGAATGGATGGAATTGAAGCAACAAAGCAGATCAAGAAATTATATCCCCCTATAAAAATTATGATGTTGACCAGCTTTTCCGACCAGGATCATGTTATACCGGCACTTGAGGCAGGAGCAAATGGGTATCAGCTAAAGGATATCGAGCCTGATGAACTCGCTCAGTGTATTCGTAAGATATACAACGGATCCAACGAGTTAGACCCTAAAGCCACATCACACTTATTAACTCGCTTATCTAATCCGAAACGGAATATGAATGAATTAACAAAACGTGAATTGGAGGTCCTAAGAGAAATTGCGACTGGAAAAAGTAATAAAGAAATTGCGGATGCACTAGTCATCACTGAACGCACAGTCAAAACACACGTCTCAAATATACTCTCAAAATTAGAACTCGCTGACCGCACACAAGCTGCACTTTTTGCTGTAAAGCATAAATTAGTGGATTAGGAATAAAAGATATCCATGTCTTTAGTGAATATAAAGAAATAATGATCGGGGTAAGTTGATGAAAAAATTACGAGGATATGCAGCATAAGTAATTAAAAAAATGATCTATGAAGGTGAATCGATTTTCGAAATTGGTGGAAAGAGATACTTTTTATCTGTAATTGATGACCCGAAACAACAGTAAAAGACGACGTTGGGAGAGATCCTGAATTGAAACAAAAATTATTTCAAGCAAAAAAAAGACATTTTAGAAGGAAATGTTTTTTCAACTGATGATGTTTTAGACATGATTGAACAAGGTGACCTTTAGCATGAACATAATATGGACGAAACAAGCATTTCGAAGGGTTTAATAACATTCAGAGTCATTATTTTACAGCAAGCGAAACAAAGGAATATAAAAAAGATTTGGTTAAAAGAGTCTAAGTAAAAATCCCCCTACTGGGAACAAGTATCCCAGCAAATCAGCCAGATTGGGAAGGAAGCTACAAAATCATGAAGGTAAGTACATTGTCTATTATTCTTTTTCAGTTGACCAAACTATTTGCTATATTGAATACTTCAGGCATTCCAGACAAGAAACATATACTAGACAAGATAAACAAAAATCTCTTGCCTAGTTTATATTTTTATTCCCATAATCCAGGAGTTTTTCAATTTTAACAAAAAACGCCTCTATTTATGATACGGTTCCCCCCGATTAATCCTAAACGCCCGGTAAATCTGTTCCACAAGTATCAGCCTCATGAGCTGGTGCGGGAAGGTCATTTTTGAGAAGGAGAGGGATTCGTCTGCACGCTGCAGGACTTCTTTGCTGAGGCCGAGTGATCCGCCGATGACGAAGGCGACTTTGCTTTTGCCGTATGTGGCGAGTTTGTCCAGGGTTTCTGCAAGATCTTCGGATGATTTCATTTTTCCCTGGATCGCAAGGGCAATGACATGGGCGTCGATGCTGATTTTCTGAAGGATTCTTTCTCCCTCTTTTTCTTTGATTTGTTCCATTTCTACTTCACTTAGTGTTTCAGGTGCTTTTTCATCCGGCAGCTCGATGATTTCAACTTTAGCATAAGCTGATAGCCGTTTCAGATATTCATCAATGCCCTGCTTCAGGTATTTCTCTTTTAGCTTTCCTACTGTTACAATACTGATATTCATTCTTCATCCCCACTTTACAAACAGGTTACAAACAGTTTACGAACACGTTATCCACAATACTTATCCACATATACACATTTTCTATCCACATGTTGTATGCGAATATTAGTTCCCTACCATATATACAGCCGTGTTTCGACAATATTCACAGCATGTTGATAACTGTTTTTCCGATGGTATTTCCTCTAATAATGGAGCTGTTTCATGCTCTGCTACCACTGTATCCAGCGCCTTTTCTACATGGTCCTTGCAACAATAAATCATATAGGGCGGCCTCCTTTACCCATCATAAATTTCGACATATTTCTTGTTTTTCGCCTGTGCCTTTTTTTATCCACAATTCTCTATAAATGGCCTTCAATTTATTTTATCCACACCGTATCTATCCTATCAGAAATAAGAAAAATCGTCATTACCGCACGAAAAAACGGAAAAGCAACTGCTTTCCCGCTGAATATTTGCCTTTATTACATCGTTTCAGCAGATAACCGGACTGTTGCCGATTTCTTTTTGCCGTCACGGTAGAACGTTATTTTTACGCTGTCGCCAATTTTCTTTTCATTATAAAGGTACTTTCTTAATCCTACCACGTCTTTAATTTCTTTGTTATCCATGCTAATGATGACATCGAATTCCTTTAAGCCAGCTTTGGATGCCGGTGAATTTGGCTGCACACCTGTAATGGCAACCCCAAATTTGACTCCAGCAGGCAGCTTAAGTGTATTTTGCTGATGATACTGAGAAATTTCCTCTACAGAGCTAAGGTTAACTCCCATATAGGCTCTTTTCACTTCACCATACTTTTCAATATCGTTAATAATTGGAATGGCTGCATCGATTGGAATGGAAAGGCCAATGCCTTCAACAGCGCTTTCGGCAATTTTCATGGAGTTAATGCCGACAACCTGCCCCGCCATGTTGACCAGTGCACCGCCGCTGTTGCCCGGGTTGATAGCCGCATCGGTTTGGATGACCTCGGCATTCCAGTCCACTTCTCCATCTTCATTGATATCTACATCAATCGTGCGGTTTAACCCAGACACAATTCCCTGTGTAATGGAGCCTGAAAATTGCAGCCCAAGCGGATTGCCGATTGCTATTACAGGCTCACCTGGCTTCAGCTTGTCTGAATTCCCGAATTCAACAACCTTTTTGACCTTGCTTCCATCTACCTCAATAACCGCTAAGTCTGTCCAGGGATCACTTCCCCTAAGCTTAGCCGTAAGCTTTGTGCCATCCTTTAATGTTACCTCAAGTTCATTGGCACCTTCGATTACGTGATTGTTCGTAACGATGTACGCTTTGCCATTGGCCTTTTTATAAACTACCCCTGAACCTGAAGCCGAGGCGGATTTGCCGTTATCCTGGTCCCAGAAGCTTGATTTCTGGATATTTTCGATGCCGACAACCGCATCTCCTGTTTTATCTACTGCTTTCGTGACAGAGGTTGTAACATCCAGGTTCACATGTTCATTGACGCTTTTACCGTTTTGAACGGTTGCATCCTGGGAAACATTTTCATCCTCGTTATTCTTGAACATCCCAAGACTCGGCAGTATGCTCAGTACCAGAATGGCTCCGATGATGACGCCCGCAAGCCCCGCCAGGAAATAACCGAGTTTGCTTCCTTTTTTTCTTTGTTTTCGATTTTCAAAATCGTGGTCGTCGTAATATCCCAAGCCCTTCCATCCTCTCTTGTTTAAACATGCGATAATTGCAATTTCTAGTCTTTGTTTATACCCATAATTATACTCAAAGAACTCTTTATTTATAAAATAATTATACTTTAATTGGCCGATTAAGCAGATTTTATGATTTCTGTAAGGAAATCCCATTGTTAAATCGGGTTGATTGGAGCGTAAGGCGCGAGACTCCTGCGGAAAGCGAGCATCCTGGAGCGGAATCAGCCACCTTGTTCCATAGCACCAAAGTTTACGATTACCTCCTTTTTTAAAGATCGTTGTTATTTACTAATTCTCGAGGCAAATCCATTGTTAAAACAGGTTGATTGGAGCGAAAGGTGCGGAGACTCCTGCGGGATCTGCGTGACAGATGAGACCCCGCAGACGTAAGTCGAGGAGGCTAGCGCACGCCCCGCGGAAAGCGTAGCATCCTGTAGCGGAAATCAACCCCTTGTTCTATAGCAGCAAAATTTACGAAACCAGCCTGAAAAAAAGGAATGAAAAGAAAATTCCCTTCTCATTCCTTCCTGCTATTTTACAATTGTACAAGCTCTGTAGGCTTTTTCGGGTCTGTATCATACAAGGAGAATTGCTCGCCGATTACAATGCCCTGTGTCTGCAGGGTTTGCTCCACAGACATTCTGGCCAGATCCTTCATATTATTATCAAGGCTTAGGTGGGCAAGGTAGATCCGCTTGGTACGGTCGCCTGCCACGTCACTCATGGCAAGCGCGGCATCTTCGTTGGACACATGCCCGACATCGCTTAAAATCCTCCGTTTAATGCTCCACGGGTACCTGCCCATTCTCAGCATGGAAACATCGTGATTGCTTTCGAATATATAAGCATCTGCATTAGAAATGATGCCCTTCACCCTGTCACTGACATACCCGGTGTCTGTTATTAAAACCAGCTTTTTCTCACCCTGATGAAAGACATAAAACATCGGTTCTGCTGCATCATGTGAAACACCAAAGGATTGAATATCAAGGCTGCCAAAGGTTTTGACCTGTTCCATTTCAAAGGCGAATTTCTGCTCCAGGGGAATGGCCCCTATGGAACGCTCCATAGCATCCCAGGTTTTCTTATTTGCATAGATTGGGAGATTATGTTTCCTTGCAACAACGCCGAGGCCCTTAATATGATCGCTATGTTCATGGGTGACGAGAATTCCGGATAGCTTGGACATATCCCGGCCGATTTCGCTGAATAAACCCTCCATCGCTTTGCCGCTCAATCCTGCATCCACGAGAAAGGATTGATCCTCTGTCTCGACGAAAAAGGCATTTCCCGTACTCCCGCTTGCGAGAACACTAAAATGCATAGTCATGAAACTCACTCCAATAGTATTTTTTCTTCTGTATTTAATTCAATGATTTCACCGTCAAAGGCATTTACAAACAAATCCTTCTTATCATTCACAGTAATTTTCCAGGTCGGAATCAGCAGATTGGAAACCGAGGAGGACTGAAGTGAATTATAATAACCGAGTTCGGCTTTTACTTCACTTTTCGCAGGGATATCGCCATCGATGTATAAGTTTTCAATCGCCTGGCTTGCCGGCTGAATTTCCTTCTCCTTGTTAGACTGTTCATTGATTCCTTCAAGAAATGTTTGCTCATATGAAGCAATTTCCCGATTATCATTGAGAAATAACTTCAGTTTTCCCTTGCTATTATTAAAAAAGGTCTTGTTGTCCGCAAACTGGTAATAAATGAGTACATTATTGGTTTTATCATATGACCAAAAGCGGTACTGGTCGCCGTTCAATATGTTCCCCTTCAGATATGTGTCCAGCTGATTGGACTGAAACTTGTCACTCAGGCTGATTTTATTTTTGAATGTTCCCCTGATCTGGGTCCCTCCGCTTAAAATCTGCACCTTCTGATTTTGAAGCTCCTGTATATCCTTTTTTTCAAAGACCTTGCTCTTGGCAATAAGGAACTTTTCCTTCAGGCTTTCCTTGGGCATATCTACGTATTTAATGTCATCCTCTTTAATCAAATCCTCTGTAGAGGTTTTTGACATGAGGTCGTATTTGCTGCTGTTTCTTTTTTCAATAAATTGATACAGCAAAAAGATATCGAGAATAAGAAATACCATAATGAATATCGTTTTGGTTTTATTCCAATCCACGCTTATCGCCTCCTGGTCCCGGGATCTTCATCGGGAACCATGATCCAATCATCGCCGGAACGATAATACCACTTAGGCTCCAGTGAAACTAATTTACTATCAGTCGGATCCTTCATCATCATATATCCGCATGCAAGGTCCTGGACCGCATCCATATCGATATTCCGCATATTCCTGAGCCTCTGGTACACTTCTTCGCCAGATTGCAGGGTGATGGAGAGATCTTCCGGCAGAGGCACCTCCAAGAAGAAGCTAGGATGCTCATAGCGGTAGATATCTGCACTGCCCCAGATTTCATTAATGCTGCCAATATCATTAAACACAGGATATCCTTTGACAAGTAACCGGAAGCGGACACTTTGTTCTTCCTCATTTAATCCGTCAAACAGATAGCGGTTATCTTCCCAGCCCGCGTGATTATTGATAAAATCAATGCTTTTTTTCAAAAGGTCACTTGAGCTTCCGAATACTTTGCTTTTTTGAGCCGGATTCACAAAGGAAATCATCGAGCTTTCTTTATTTACAAGCATAAGCCTCAAGCCATCTGAATACTCATCGCCCTGGATTACGGACTCATGGCGGACAACATATTTAGGATCGCTGAATAATGCATCCTTGAATTTTTCAGTATTGATTCTTGTAATGCTGTACTTATACTGATTCATTTTTGAAGGATCTTTTGAAACATATAAGACATTGCGCTTGCCGTGCTCCTGGTACTCGGGGTAATCAGCTGCCTTTTGATAAAAGGCCTGATTGAATTTTTTTATAAAGGAAGAATTCACTTTAGCTTCGAATACCCTCTGCTTTTCATACGAAACAAAGTAGACATTTGCTTCTCTGCGAGGCGAATCGGCAGGCTTAAATACGATTCTGTCGAATGAGATGGATGGAAGATTTTCTTCATCGATATCAAGGGTTTTTTTAAATAAATCAAGCGGCACAATATCCCTGAAGATGATTTCCGTATTTCCGTTCCCATGGACAAAATCCTTGAATTTTAAAGAGTTAACGGTTGAAGAAATGTCCCGGAAATTGTATAAAGTCCAGCCCGACAGCTCTTTTTGAATATTGTATATATCTGCTTCCTCAAAAGTCTGATAGTGCTTTCCGTTTTTATGAAAAAGGACACTGCTTGGCTTTACAACGTCATCAATACCTTTTTTGTCAATATCAACCGAATACGTGTCACCGCTTTGGCTGATGGGATCATACTTCGGCTGATATGTCCAAATATTCCAGGTCAAAAATGCACTAATCATTATGAGAAGCGTCAGTATAATGCTCTTTGCTCCTTCTATATTCATGACCACTCATCCTCTTGTTCCGGTTCATAAGGAAGGGTAAAGAACACTGTTGTTCCTTTGCCTTCAACACTTTCAGCCCAGATTTTCCCGCCGTGGGCCACAACCATTTCCTTCGCTATGGCAAGTCCCAATCCGGTTCCGCCAAGGTTCCTTGAACGCGCCTTATCCACCCGGTAAAACCGCTCAAAGATCTTATGGATGGTATTCTTCGGTATGCCCACTCCCTGGTCGCTGATGCTGATGATAATCTGCTTTTCTTCAGCACGCAGACCAAAGGTGATCTGCCCGCCCTCAGGTGAGTACTTCATTGCATTGGAAATGATGTTGTAGAGAACCTGGGTGATTTTATCTTCATCAATTTCCACAAGGAAGGATTCTTTAGGAATGAGCCTTTTAAAGGTGATGTCTTCCTTTTTCGACATTTCAAAACGGTCTATAATATGATTAAAGAACTCGCCGAAATCAGCCCAATCCTTGGATAGCCTATAATCCCTGCTGTCCATTTTAGATAGCTTCAGCAAATCATTAACCAGTCGGATCATCCGCTCGGTCTCGTTTTGGGTAACATTTAGGAAAGAAGGAGCAAGATCCTCATCCTGCCATGCCCCCTCTGCCAGCGCTTCAAGATAGCTCCTCATGGTAGTCAGCGGTGTCCGCAATTCATGCGAAACATTCGCCACGAACTCACGGCGTTCTTCATCGATTTTTTCCTGATCGGTTATATCATGAAGAACCGTGATCAGGCCATTAACAAAGCCTGTTTCTTTCTGGATCACGGAAAAATTCGCCCGCAGTATATAAGGCTTATTTTGTTTTCCGTAATCAAGAATTAAAGACTCCTGCTGCTCGAGCAAATCCTCAAATGTATACTCATCCTCAAGCCCCAGAAGCTGCAGAATGGGCTGGTTAAGCACTGTTTCACGTGAAACATCGAGAAGCCTTGCTGCAGGTTCATTGATCAGATTGACTCTTCCTCTGCGGTCGGTCGAAATTACTCCATCCGTCATATAGGAAAGGACAGAGGATAGCTTTCTCCGTTCGCCTTCCGTGCTTGACTGGGAGTCCTGAAGCTTCTTCGTCAAGTTGTTAAAGGTAACAGCAAGCTGGCCGATTTCGTCATCTCCGTACACCTTAACCTTCCGCGAGAAGTTCCCTTTTGACATCGCAATGGCCTGTTTCCTCATATCGGTCATCGGCCTTGTGATGGTCTTGGCCAGGAAAATGCCGAGTATGGCTGTAATGCCTAATGCAATGGCAGTCCCCGTAATGAAAATGCGGTTAATGACATTCATTTGCTGATACACATTTTCCATCTGGGCAATGATATAGATGGCGCCAATCACCTTGCCTTTTGATTCAATAGGGGTGGAAAGCACCAGGATTCTCCGGCCATTTTTTGGATCACGGAATATTTTATTTTCATTTGTGCCAAAAACAAGGGTCCGCTTGATCATGACTTCTGTTGTTTTCCGGCCGACAATCTTTTGATTGCCAGGATCAGATGTTGCGATGATTCGTCTGCTTGGCAAGTCAATGACCCGTACCTCTGATATATCATTGGAAGAGTTATTTTTTTCCGATAGAATTCTATTGATGTCTGTCTCAAGCGGCGGTGAATCCTTGTCTCTTTCCTTCGCCATTTCTTCACCAACACTGTAGGCCAGAAGGTTAACATGGCCTTCTATAGAGTTTTTGAAGTTTCCGACAAGGTTTTTCTCCAGCTTCCCGACGAAATATACGCCAATGATCTGCATGGCAACAAAAATCAGCAATACATAGATTAAGACAAACTTAAGCTGTATGGAACGGAATATTCCTACCTTTTTCATGCATCTTACTCCTGTTCAGGGTTACGAAGGTAATAACCTACCCCTCTTCTTGTTACAATCCAGCCTGGATGGCTTGGATTATCTTCAATTTTTTCGCGCAATCGCCTTACAGTGACATCCACCGTACGGACATCTCCGAAATAATCATAGCCCCAAACGGTCTGCAGCAGATGTTCCCGTGTCATAACCTGTCCTATATGTTTTGCTAAGTAGTGAAGCAGCTCAAACTCACGGTGAGTCAGCTCAATGGTCTCGCCCCGTTTCGAAACGACATATGCATCAGGATGAATAATAAGAGAGCCTATTGTGATTTCTCTCGATTCATCTTCCGTTTCTGTAACCGCTATGGCCTGCTGGCGCCTAAGATTTGCCTTGACCCGTGCAATTATTTCCCGGGTGCTGAACGGCTTCGTTACATAATCGTCCGCTCCCAGTTCAAGCCCAAGCACCTTATCAATCTCAGAATCCTTTGCCGTCAGCATAATGATTGGAATTTCGTATTTTTTCCTTACTTCCCTGCACACTTCCATACCGTCTCTTAAAGGAAGCATGATATCAAGCAAAATAAGATCGGGCTGAAGTTCTTCCACCATTTTTAGCGCTTCATTGCCGTCATACGCACACTGTACATCGAAGCCTTCTTTTTTCAGGTTAAACTGCAGAATGTCTGCAATTGGCTTTTCATCGTCCACTACAAGGATTTTCTTTTCCATATCTCCCGCTCCTTTGTTTACAATTCATTCTCTGTATTTATGAAAGAAAGGCTTGTATCATAATAGCAAGCCTTGTCACCGGTACTTATAAGCGCATGCAGCTTGCATGCTTCCCTCAAGCATCGCATATCTTGTCTATTCTACTTTATCATTTTATTACCGGTAAATCACCTTTTTACTTTTCAGCTCAACATTTACCAAATACAAGATTTCCACTCTTGTATTCATTCAGCTAATCCATCAATCCTTTATGAAGGCTCCCTTTTTCTTAGGCTCTTTTCTTAAAGATTGTTGGTTCTTAACAAGCCCTCGAGGTAAATCCATTGTTAAAGCAGGCTGATTGGAGCATCGTGCAGCGGAAATCAGCCACTTGTTGGGGCAGAAATAAAGGTTACGAAACACCCTTACAAAAAAAGTCCCCAGTTTTAGTAAGCCGGGGGACCGAATGATATAATCAGAAAATAAAAAAAACGCCCTAAAGGCGTTTTAGAGATGGCTCAGGACGGAATCGAACCGCCGACACAAGGATTTTCAGTCCTTTGCTCTACCGACTGAGCTACTGAGCCAAATATGGCGGTCCCGACGGGAATCGAACCCGCGATCTCCTGCGTGACAGGCAGGCATGTTAACCGCTACACCACGGGACCACATTTGATTATTTGCTAGCATCAAGGCAAGCTTCGGATGGGAGAGAAATCCTTCCCATCTCCTGCTTCGCTTTTGCTAATGACCCATACGGGATTCGAACCCGTGTTACCGCCGTGAAAGGGCGGTGTCTTAACCGCTTGACCAATGGGCCGAAATGGTGAGCCATGAAGGATTCGAACCTTCGACCCTCTGATTAAAAGTCAGATGCTCTACCAACTGAGCTAATGGCTCGGCATAAAAGAGTGTATCAATAAAACGTTACAACCTGAGTGTGCCGCTCTTTGGCATCCCTTGCTGTTTTACTCTCTATTGTGACGACGCTTTTGATAATATCATAGAATCTATAACTATGGCAATAGTATTTCAGAATAAAAATTTTTTTATTTTTTCACGGATCAATTTTCAACTGGATGTAAGGCAGAGAAAAGGCCTGCTGTTTTAACAAGCAGGCCGATTTTCCTTATACCTGGCGCCATGGGCTTCTGACAACATTAGTCTGCATGCGGTCAGGGCCGACTGAAAAAGTCGTTAATGGAATCCCTGTAAGCTGTGAAACACGCTCAATATAGTGACGCGCATTTACCGGCAGCTCATCAAGAGATTTGCAGCCCGTAACGTCCTCTTCCCATCCTGGCAGCTCTTCATAAACAGGCTCACATTCAGAAATGGTTTTCAGGCTTGCCGGGAATTCTTCTATGATCGTTCCTTTATGATTGTATGCTACACAAATTTTCAATTTCTCAATGCCTGTAAGCACATCGATGGAATTCAGAGATAGATCTGTAATCCCGCTCACACGGCGTGCATGGCGGACAACAACAGAATCAAACCACCCTACACGGCGCGGCCTTCCGGTCGTCGTACCATATTCGCGTCCGACCTCGCGGATTTGATGGCCGATTTCATCATCCAGTTCGGTAGGGAATGGGCCATCTCCCACACGGCTTGTATAGGCCTTGCATACACCGACAACATGATTGATTTTAGTAGGGCCTACTCCTGATCCGATCGTTACGCCGCCCGCTACAGGATTGGAAGAAGTAACGAAAGGATATGTTCCCTGATCAATATCAAGCATTACTCCCTGTGCACCTTCAAATAATACCCGTTTTCCGTCATCCAAGGCATCATTCAGCACCACAGAAGTATCGCAGACATACTGCTTCACCTGCTGGCCATATTCAAAGTATTCATCAAGGATTTCTTCCAGTTTGAAACCTTCTGTTTCATAAAAGCGTTCAAGAAGGCGATTTTTTTCCTCCAGATTGCGTGCAAGCTTTTCTTCAAAAATCTCCCTGTCCAATAAGTCTGCCATGCGGATGCCCATTCTGGCTGCTTTATCCATATAAGCTGGACCGATTCCCTTTTTCGTTGTTCCAATCTTGTTATCGCCTTTGCGCTCTTCTTCCACTTGATCCAGTTTTAAATGATAAGGCAGAATCACGTGGGCGCGATTTGAAATGCGAAGATTATCCGTTGTTACTCCATGGTCATGAAGATAAGCAATCTCTTCCACAAGCGCCTTAGGATCTACAACCATGCCATTTCCAATCACACAGATTTTATCGCTATAGAAAATTCCTGATGGAATTAAGTGAAGCTTGTACGTTTCTCCGTTAAACTTAATCGTATGCCCAGCATTGTTTCCGCCTTGATAACGAGCGATGGCTTCCGCATTTTCAGATAAAAAATCTGTAATTTTGCCTTTGCCTTCGTCTCCCCATTGCGTACCGACCACTACCACTGATGACATATACAGCACCTCCAAAGATTTCACGTAATACCGGTTCTCATAACCGGTTCTTATCAAACAAACTCATTTTAACAGGTTAACGGGAAAGAAGTCAATAAAAAACCGAACAATATACAACATAATTACTTTATATGTTCGTGAATGAGTACAATAGCCCGCTTTTACAGGATAACCAAAAATAAGGCCATTCTTCCCTAAATAGAAGAATGGCCCTATTTTATCTTGCATTATATTATGCGCCAGGCGGCATCTGCGAATCGTCAAGCCTTCGTTCCAGGTTTACGAATTTATTGTATTCCTTCACAAAGGCAAGAGACACCGTGCCTACAGGTCCGTTACGCTGTTTGGCGATAATGATTTCAATGATATTCTTGTTTTCGGATTCTTTGTCATAATAATCATCGCGGTATAAGAAAGCAACGATATCAGCATCCTGCTCAATACTTCCTGATTCACGGATATCCGACATCATCGGGCGTTTGTCCTGGCGCTGCTCCACTCCGCGGGAAAGCTGTGACAAGGCAATGACCGGCACCTGCAGTTCACGCGCGAGCGCCTTAAGGGAACGGGATATTTCAGAAACCTCCTGCTGGCGGTTTTCACCTGATCTTCCGTTTCCTTGGATTAGCTGCAGATAATCAATCAGGATCATGCCAAGGCCATGCTCCTGCTTCAGCCGGCGGCATTTTGACCTTATATCCCCGATTCTTACCCCAGGGGTGTCATCAATATAAATGCCAGCATTGGAGAGGCTTCCCATCGCCATGGTCAATTTCCGCCAGTCTTCATCGGTCAATGATCCTGTCCGCAGATTCTGGGCATTGATATTGCCTTCAGCACACAGCATACGCATTACAAGCTGCTCAGCACCCATCTCCAGGCTGAATATAGCTACATTTTCTTCCGTTTTTGTGGCTACGTTTTGGGCGATATTCAGTGCAAATGCTGTTTTACCTACAGAAGGACGGGCAGCCACAATAATTAAATCGTTCCGCTGAAAGCCGGCTGTCATCCTGTCCAATTCGGCGAACCCTGTTGGTATACCTGTAACGTCGCCTTTGCGGTTCGTTAAAACCTCAATATTATCATAGGTGCGTACCAGTACATCCTTGATATTCTGAAAGGCGCCAGAGTTCTTTCTCTGTGCCACCTCCATGATATTCTTTTCGGCTTCGCCAAGGAGATTTTCCACTTCATCTTCCCTGCTGTAACCTTCCTGTGCAATATTTGTAGCTGTACGGATCAAGCGCCGCAGGAGGGATTTTTCCTCCACGATCCGCGCATAATATTCAATATTGGCAGCAGTAGGCACAGATGCTGCAAGTTCGCTTAAATAAGAGACACCGCCCACTTCTTCAAGGTTCTTTGCAGCTGCAAGCTGTTCTGTGACCGTAATTAAATCCACGGCTTTTCCTTCATCATTCAGGTTGAGCATGACATTAAATATTTTCTGGTGCGAGCTGCGGTAAAAGTCTTCTGGAATCAGCATTTCCGATGTAACTGTCAAAGATGATGGTTCCAGGAATATAGCCCCTAGTACAGCCTGTTCCGCCTCCACATTTTGCGGCGGAATCCGATCCTGAAATAATTCGTTCATATGCAGCCTCCATTCGAGAGGATTTCTCTTGCTATAGTGAACTCTTCTTTAAAGAGTTTAGTAGGTGTATTCATAAATGTCCAAAAAGAAAAAAAGTGATGGACGCGAAAGACCTATCACTTTTTTCCCTAGTTCTATTTTATCAAGTTTTCATAGATTTGAAAGAGCTAAAATTAGTTAATTTCTTTGACTTGCACGGTAAGTGTCGCCGATACCTCTGGATGAAGCTTTACAGGAACCTTTGTATGGCCCAATGAGCGGATGCCTTCACTTAGCTCCATTTTGCGCTTATCGATTTTGATTCCATGCTTTTTCTGAAGCTCTTCGGCAATTTGTTTAGTCGTGATGCTGCCAAACAATCTGCCGCCTTCACCAGCCTTGGCAGAAAGCTCCACAGTCAGCTTTTCAATCTTTTCTTTTAGTTCCTTCGCTTGCTGCAGCTCTTCTTCTGCAAGCACTTTTTCTTTGTTTTTCTGTGCATCCAATGTTTTAACATTGGCGTTAGATGCTTCTACTGCAAGGCCCTGCTTCAGCAAAAAGTTATGTGCATAGCCATCTGCCACGTTTTTCACTTCGCCTTTTTTACCTTTGCCTTTTACGTCTTTTAAGAATATCACTTTCATTCTTTTTGTCCTCCTTCTAAATATTCATCTATAGCGGCCTTTAATTTAGCTTCCGCTTCATCTATGGAGCATACCTGCTGTGTTGCGGCATTGGTCAGATGTCCGCCTCCATTCAGCATTTCCATGATTACCTGGACATTGATATCCCCAAGCGATCTTGCACTGATCCCGACCATATCCTCAGAGCGCTTGGCAATGACGAATGAAGCAATGACCCCTTCCATCGTCAATAGGGTATCAGCTGCCTGGGCAATCAGCACCTGATCCTTGGTCTCGCCTTCCGTTCCTCTCGCAATGGCAATGCCCTCCTTATAGAAGGATGCAGATTCAATAAGCTTGGAGCGCTTAATATAGGTATCCACGTCTTCTCTCAGGAACTTCTGGACAAGCACTGTATCTGCACCGTGTGCACGGAGGTAGGAGGCAGCATCAAATGTTCTTGAACCTGTCCTTAGGGTAAAGCTTTTTGTGTCTACAATGATGCCGGCAAGCAGCGCCGTGGATTCGAGCATATCGATCTTGCTTCGTTTTGGCTGATACTCCAATAGCTCTGTAACGAGTTCTGCCGTTGAGGAAGCATAAGGCTCCATATATACAAGCAGGGAATTATTGATGAATTCCTCTCCGCGCCTGTGATGGTCGATCACAACCACTTTATCGATTCTGCCAAGCAGCTTCTCTTCAATCAGCATGGATGGCTTATGCGTATCGACGACCACGAGCAAAGTATCTTCAGTCAGTATTTCAAAAGCATCCTCCGGGGTGATGAAACGGGAATGAAGCTCCGGCTTCGTATTTTTCGTTTCATCCATCAGCTTGCGGACGGCTGTATCAATTTCCTGGAAATTAACAACAATATAACCTTCACGCTGGTTCATCTGGGCTACTTTTAAGATCCCGATGGCTGATCCGATTGCATCCATATCCGGATGCTTATGCCCCATTACGATGACTTTATCGCTGTCGAGGACAATATCCTTCAAAGCATGGGAAATGACCCTGGCGCGTACCCTTGTCCGTTTTTCCATAGGGTTTGTTTTTCCGCCGTAGAATTTCACCTTTCCATTAGGCAGCTTAATGGCTACCTGGTCTCCTCCCCGGCCTAACGCCAAATCCAGGCTGGACTGGGCCATAGATCCGAGTTCCGGCAGTGAGGAAACGCCAGAGCCCACTCCTATGCTTAATGTGAGCGGAACATTTTGCTTTGATGTCGTTTCACGGATTTCATCAAGAATGGTGAATTTCCCTTTTTCAAGAAGCTGCAGGATGCTTTCATTAAAAACGGCAATAAAACGCTCTGATGAAGTTCGTTTTAAGAAGGCACCATTGTCTTTAGCCCATTTATCAAGCAAAGAGGTGACAATGCTGTTCAGGCTGCTTTTTCTCTGGTCATCCATACCCTGTGTCAGGTCATCATAATTATCCAGAAAGATAAAAGCAATGGCTGTACGCTCTTCTTCATATAGCTTTTCAATTTCAATCTGTTCTGTCACATCAAAAAAATACAGCAGCCGTTCCTCTGTTTTATGAATCACTCTGAACTTCCTGCCATGAAGGGTCACCGTTTCTGATTCCACTTCCTGTTTGATCAGGGGCACGATAGATTCCGCGACATCATAGAGCGACCTTCCTGCCAGTGTGCCTTCATCAAAGCAGGACGCAAGGAAGGGGTTGGTCCATTCAATATAATAGTCTTCATTAATCAGCATAATTCCTATCGGCATTTCAAGCAGGGCTTCTTCCCCTACCTTCTTCAGCCTGTAGGAAAGCGTCGAAATGTACTCTTCCGTTTCACGCCGTTTAAGGGACTCAGCCCTTAATGTAAGAATAAGAATTCCGCCAAGCAGCAGAAACCCCAATGCTGCAGCCCACCAATTATAAAAGGCAAGGACGCCTAGAAATACGATGCTGATCACCAATAGTCCATATATGGATGAGCTTCCTGTCTTTTTTAAATAAGATGGCATATATTCAGCTCCTAAAAACATCTGCTGCAATGCAGAAAGTGTAAACTAGTTCTTTTTCCGGATGTATTCCCTAAAAGGAAAACCTAAATCTATTATACCTAATAATCTTACAGCAGACTGTATGATTGGAATGAAAAATGAAGCAATTACCAAAATGACCGGCACAGCTTTTGGCAGCTTCTTGATATAGCTGATATAAAAAAACAAGGAAAGACCCTGTATGGTCATAAAGAACTGCAGGATGGAAAACAGGTTCATCAGCACAATATACCAGGTGCTGCCTTTATCCGGATGTATGACTGCCAAAAGTATCATGGTAATTAAATAATACCACAAAATGCTTTTAGGAAGCTGAATCTCCCGGAATCGGGGCCAAGCTGTCTTTTTAGGACTAAACCTTTTCAAAATCGGATGTGCTGCCCAAAGAAAAAGTAAAACCATGAATATGGAAGCAGTCACGATAAGGCTTGGCAGCAGGGTCATAATAAGTTCAGCTCTCTCTATAAACTGATCTTTAAACTGCCCGGCAGATGTTTGTCCCATTGAGGATAGCAGTCCTGCTGACTTATCAATCTGGAGCAGGGCTTGTTTCATGAACTGTTTATATAAGGAGATAAAGTTAATATGAAAGAATAATGCTGCACTGGCTGCCATAATGGCAAAGCCCGCTATAAAGACAAGAACCGTACGGATAAACATCAATATAGGAGATTTATCATGCTGGATATGATATCCGATTGTAATCCCGACCAAACCTGTCACAAGCACCATCGGAATTTGCGACACCATCCCAAGGACAGTTGCTAGAAGGCTGGCCATGAACAGCATTCCAAAAGACCATGACAGCTTTTGTTTAATAGCTGCCAGAATAAATGGAGCCGGCAAAAAGAAAAATAAAAAAATCAAAAATGGCAGCTGAACCACCAGTAACAATAAAATGCTATACAAAGCGAGGAGCACTCCGCCCTCGGCTACTTTTCTCCCATTATTCAATCCTTCACTTCCATTCATCAAAAATCAGAAAAGCCTGCTATATATTCTTTCCCTATTGTAGCTGTTACAAAAAACAGATTCAAACGATTGCTTTTAGATTTAGGGGGCAATCTAGTAATAAGGGCAGAAAATGTTGATTCAGCAGGCCTGCTGACATCTTCGGCCATCCGCACAATGTGCAGGCATATAAAAACAGCGTGTATTTTCACGCCAAATAAAAAGCACACCAAGGCAAGCGCCTTGATGTGCTAATTGGATTATTCACCAACAACGTATGGTAATAATGCCATTGTACGAGAGCGTTTGATAGCAATCGTTAATTTACGCTGCCATTTTGCGCTTGTACCTGTTACACGGCGTGGTAAAATTTTACCGCGCTCTGAGATAAACTTTTTAAGAAGATCTACATCTTTGTAATCAATTTTAGTGATTCCGTTTGCTGTGAAGTAACAAACTTTACGGCGTTTTGCACGTCCGCCTTTACGGTTTCCTGCCATGATTATTTCCCTCCCTGCAATTTAAAATTATCCATTCATCCATTAAAATGGAAGATCGTCATCCGAAATGTCGATGGTTTTGCCGTCGCTGGCAAATGGATCATCGTCTACACGAGTGTAGTTGTTGTTGTTGTTGTTATTGCGTTGATTCTGATTCTGATTTTGTCCAAACGGATTATCGTTATTGTAGCTTTTCTGATTTCCGTATGAACCGCCATCATTTCTTTCACCCGCTGAACTGCTTCGTGGTTCAAGAAATTGAACGCTCTCAGCCAGAATCTCTGTTACATACACTCGTTTGCCGTCTTGTCCTTCATAATTACGTGTCTGGACTCGTCCATCCACGCCAGCCAGGCTTCCTTTTTTAAGGAAGTTAGCTACATTTTCTGCCGGTTTACGCCAAACTACACAATTAATGAAGTCTGCTTCGCGTTCTCCCTGCTGATTCGTAAATGCACGGTTAACAGCCAAAGTGAACGTTGCTACAGGAACCCCATTCGGTGTATATCTTAGTTCAGGATCTTTAGTTAAGCGTCCTACTAAAATCACGCGATTCATCATCAGAATCAACCCCTAAGTTTCCAGATCTTTTTCAATCAAATATGCTTTATTATACTGGCATTAAGCTTCTTTAACAGCCATGTGGCGGATAATGTCTTCGCTGATTTTAGCCAAACGATCGAATTCCTGGATCGCAGCTGCCTCAGAGTTAACACGCACGATTTGGTAGTAACCGTCGCGGAAATCATTGATTTCGTAAGCAAGACGGCGTTTACCCCACTCTTTTGATTCAGAAACCTCTGCACCATTATCAGTAAGAATTGTGTTGAAACGTTCAACTAACGCTTTTTTAGCGTCTTCCTCAATGTTTGGACGGATGATATACATAATTTCGTATTTTCTCATCTCTGTCACCTCCTTTTGGTCTAAGCGGCCCTATTGGGCAAGGAGCAATTAAATTTAAATTACTCACAATGCAAAATTATATCACAGTGTCCGTCTCTTTGCAATGCCCGCTGCAGGGATATTTTTAAAGGCTTTTTTCTAAACTTTATTGCTATGGAACAAGGTGGCTGATTTAATACTGGGATGCTTGAACATAAAAAAACAACAATCTTTAAGAAAGGCTCTTTTTTTAAAGATTGTTGTTTTTTAATATGTTCTGTGAGGCGATCCTGTTGTTATACCGGGTTGATTGGAGCGTAAGGTGCGAGACTCCTGTGGGATTAGCGGGAAGGTGAGACCCCGCAAGCTTTGCTTGTGAGGCTCACCGCCCGCCCCACGGAAAGCGAGCATCCTGGAGCGGAAATCAACCCCTTGTTCAGGTAGCAACAAAGTTTAAGAAAAGAGCCTTTTTAAATGAAACACCCTGCAGCCGTATCAGCTGCAGGGTTACTTATTATACGTTAAAGCGGAAGTGGATAACATCTCCGTCTTCTACGATATATTCTTTGCCTTCAAGGCGGACTTTGCCTGCTTCTTTAGCAGCCGAATGGCTTCCTGCAGCAACCAGATCATCATAGGAGACGATTTCTGCACGGATGAACCCGCGCTCGAAATCTGAATGGATGATGCCTGCGCATTGCGGCGCCTTCATTCCTTTTCTGAACGTCCATGCACGAACTTCCTGGACTCCTGCAGTAAAGTAAGTAGCCAGGCCAAGAAGGCTGTATGAAGCGCGGATTAATTGATCTAACCCAGATTCTTCAATGCCCAGCTCACCAAGGAACATTTCTTTTTCTTCGCCTTCAAGTTCAGCAATTTCCGATTCGATCTTCGCACAGATGACAATTACTTCAGCATTGTCTTTTTCAGCGAATGCACGAACCTTCTGAACATATTCATTATCAGCGGGATCTGCAATATCATCTTCTCCAACATTGGCAACATAAAGGATTGGTTTGATGGTTAAAAGGTGCAGGCCTTTTACGATTTTCAGCTGTTCTTCTGTAAACTCGACAGTCCGTGCCGGTCTTTCTTCTTCAAATGCCTCTTTCAGCATCGTTAAAATTTCATGTTCAACCATCGCTTCTTTATCTTTTTGCTTGGCCATTTTGCCTACGCGTTCGATACGTTTTTCTACAGATTCTAAATCGGCAAGAATAAGCTCCAGATTGATAACCTCAATATCCTCAATCGGATCGACCTTTCCGGCAACATGTGTAATATTATCATCTGCAAAGCAGCGTACAACCTGGCAGATGGCATCTACCTGGCGGATATGTGACAGGAATTTATTTCCTAATCCTTCTCCCTTGCTTGCACCTTTTACTATTCCGGCAATATCTGTAAATTCAAAAGCAGTTGGAACCGTTTTTTTCGGCTGCACGAGCTCAGTTAACTTCTGCAAACGGTGATCCGGCACTTCT
The DNA here is from genome assembly GCF_900112495.1 of Bacillus sp. OV322. GTDB lineage: Bacteria > Bacillota > Bacilli > Bacillales > DSM-1321 > Peribacillus. Next base: position 24,799 of record NZ_FOMA01000002.1, on the reverse strand, counting down.
ACAATACCGACATTCGGGTCAATTGTGCAGAAAGGATAGTTGGCAGACTCGGCACCCGCCTGTGTAATTGCGTTAAACAAAGTAGATTTACCGACATTCGGCAGTCCTACAATACCAGCTGTTAAAGCCATGTATATGTCACTCCTCTTATACTCTCTATATCAAAAATGTTTGTCCAAAAAAATTTGCGTATTATTCCATTGGGCAACTTAAGCCCTTCACAATTATAGATTTTGCGCGAAAAAAAGACAAGTCCGTGAAAAGCCATCACCTTTTGATTTCCATACGGGATGGGCTATTCCTCGTGTTTCTTCAGTATTTTTTTCATTTTTTTCGAAAAGTCTTTTCTTGGCAGCATGACACTGTGCCCGCAGCCTTCACATTTTATCCGGATATCCATTCCAAGGCGGATGATCTTCCATTGATTTACACCGCATGGATGAGGTTTCTTCATTTCAACCACATCATGTAATGCATACTCTTTTTCTTCCATTCCTCATCCCTCCTTCAAGGATTTCCCTATTCGCCTTCATTGCGGTTTACCATAACCATCCGTGGTACAGGGCTTTCTATGCCGTGCTCATCAAGTGAAGCCCGTATCTCCTTTCTAAGGATGCGGGCCATATTCCAGTGGCGCATAGGGCTTGTTTCTGCCACGATCCTCAGAACAATCTCCGTCGGATTGAGCGACTGAATCCCCAATAGCTCTGGAGCTTTGATTAAATCCTCATGCTTTTCCGGCATGCCTTCCAGCAAATCATTGATAACCTTTTCGGCAAGCCCGACATTGCCGTCATATGGAATACTGACATCTACCACGGCCACACTATTTAATATAGATAAATTTGTGACTTCAGAAATCCCTCCATTTGGCACAACATGCAACTCGCCTGTAGAGGTTTTTACCTTCGTTGTCCGAAGTCCAATTTCGAGCACTTCTCCTTCAAAATTTCCTAATCTGATATAATCTCCAACAGAAAATTGGTCTTCCAGAATGATGAAAAATCCTGAAATGATATCTTTTACAAGACTTTGCGCTCCAAAACCTACCGCAAGGCCCACTATTCCGGCACCAGCCAGCAAGGCCTTCACTTCAATTCCGCATGCATCCAGAATCATGACAAGCGAAATAAAGTAAACGGCATAGGTAATCACATTTTCTAATAGCTTTAATAAAGTAGCTTCCCGGCGTTCGGAAATCCGCAGCGGGCTTTTCGAACGGACCAGAAAGAATTTTTTTATCAGGGCCTTAGAAACTCCGATGATAATCCGGGAAATGACTAGAATAGCAATTATCTTGATGAGACCTTCTCCAATATGAATCCAAGTATCTTCATCAGACAGTTTTTTATAAAATTTTCCTTTTATATTCCACAAATAGTTCACCAGCTTTTCAAGAGAATTCTGCTTAAATACTATAATAACAACAATTATAGGTTTTTGTACAAAAAAACTATGGGTATATAGGTAGAACAAATAAACCACAGGAAAGCAAAATAAAACCAGGCACGCACTGCTTCATATCTCACGAAGATTTCTGCACGTTTAAAAAAGCACATCCTGCCGTTTGGTTCCTTATATAATGTACAGCTCCCGGCTGCTTTATCTGAAAAAACGGGATAAGTTTCTTACCGCCTGCATGTATACTATCCGTGTTTTTTCCGTATACTGTTACTACTATTAAAGAGGAGTGGAACCGATGAACCTAAAACCCAGTTTTTTAGAAAATAAAAATCGAATGAGCCGGGTCATGCATGAAGATTTAGATGCACCGAGACAAATTTCAAAAGAATTGCTCGCCCTGCTTCCTGCCTCTCAGACTCAGTCCATTGTTATTGTTTGCATCGGTACAGATCGCTCCACTGGAGATTCGCTCGGCCCTCTTGTCGGGACATTCCTGAAAGAGAAAACGTTCGCTTCTAACTTTTCCGTTTATGGAACCCTGGAAGATCCGATTCACGCGATGAATCTCGAAGAAAAACTAACTGAAATCAAACTGAAATATGACCGTCCATTCATCATTGGAATCGATGCATGTTTAGGCAAGCTGAAAAGCGTAGGAGTTGTCCAAATTGGCGAAGGTCCAGTCAAGCCGGGTGCCGGTGTAAATAAGGAGCTCCCAAGTGTGGGTGATGCCCACATTACAGGGATTGTCAATGTGAGCGGATTTATGGAATTCATGGTCCTTCAGAACACTCGGCTGAACCTTGTCCTTAAAATGGCCAAAACCATTTCAAACGGTATTCACATGGCTTCAAGCCAGCTTAGCCGCCCCTCCAGCTTCACTCCATTCACCTGGAGCTATGAACAGGAAAAAACGCTATAATATCGAAAAAAAGGAAGGCAGCCGCCTTTCCCTTTTTTATGTTTGTTGATTTGAAGTCAATAGATCATAGCTTTATATCAAAATAGTAAAAAATAGTGACAAGTACAGCTGTCACAAGCACTCCTGGAAGCAGGTTCGCCGCTCTGATCTTAGTCAGGCCCATCAGATTCAGCCCGATGGCTGCAATCATGAGCCCCCCGGTTGCGGTCATTTCCATAATAAAGGAATCCATCAGCTGCTGAGGAACCCATTTATCAATTTGTGTGGCAAATAAAGCAATGGCTCCCTGGTAGAGGAATACCGGAACTGCGGAAAAGATGACGCCTATGCCAAGCGTGCTGGCTAAGATAATGGAAGTAAATCCGTCAATGACTGCTTTTGTGTACAGCACGTCATGGTCATGACGGATTCCGCTGTCGAGCGCCCCGATAATGGCCATCGCACCAATTAAAAAAATCAAGGTGGCTGTGACAAACCCCTGAGAGATCGTATTGCCCTCCTTAGCCTTCATCTTTCTTTCGATATATCGGCCGAGCGAATTAAGGCGTGCATCAAGATCCGCCCACTCGCCAAGGACCGCCCCAATCACCAGGCTTAATATTACTATCAGGTATTGCTGGCTTTTAAATCCCATTTGAAGGCCAAGCACCGTTACCGCAAGGCCAATGCCGCTCATTACCGTTTCCTTCATTTTCTCAGGAATATTCTGCAATATCCTGCCAAGAAGCGTTCCAGCGATTATACAAATAGCATTAACTATGGTCCCTAAAAGTATCATTTTCTTTTCACCTTTATATAAGCAAAACTGGCTTTTTACATTGTCAGCTGCTTCTTTCCTTCTGTTAATGTTCAAAAAAATAAACCACCTGATCAAGATGGCTTAGAAATTTTGATTTTCTTGATCGATTATATCTAAGATTCTCTCCAGATCTTCCTGTGAGAAGAACTCGATTTCAATTTTGCCTTTTTTCTTATTTTGTTTAATTGTAACGGTTGTTCCGAAACGCTCTCGTAAACTCGATTCACGCTCTTTAATGAAGACATTTTTTTTAGGCTTCGCGGGCTGCACTGTTTCACGTGAAACAGGCTGGTTCAAACCCTGGATATAAGTTTCAAGCTGACGTACATTCATGGATTCCTTAAAGATTTTTTCTGCCACAGAAGGCAGCAGATCCTTATTTTTCAGGGCAAGAAGCGCCCTTCCATGGCCCATCGAAATTTTCCCTTCTGTAATTAGGTTTTGTATATCCTCAGGCAGGGAAAGCAGACGGATATGGTTTGCGATATGAGGACGGCTTTTGCCAAGGCGCTTCGCCAGCTCCTCCTGCGTTACATCCAGTTTATCTAAAAGAGACTGATAGGCCACTGCTTCTTCAATAGGATTCAAATCTTCTCTTTGAAGATTTTCAAGGATGGCGAGCTCCATCATCTGCTGCTCAGACAGCTCCCTGATGACGACAGGAACAGTTGTCAGTCCTGCTTCCTTCGCTGCACGAAAACGCCTTTCCCCAACGACAATTTCATATCCCTTAATACTTTTCCGGGCAATAATCGGCTGAAGGATACCATGCTGCTCGATCGATTCCTTCAATTCGCTGATTGCCTCCGCATGGAATATTTTTCTCGGCTGATAGGGGTTCGGCCGTAAATCTTTTATATTGATATTATGGATCGTATCTTCTTTTCCTGCCTCCATATTTGTAAATAGAGCATTGATTCCTTTGCCAAGTCCTCTAGCCATGTGATTCCACTTCCTTTGCCAGTTCTAGATAAACCTCCGCACCTCTTGACTTGGGATCATATATAATAATAGGTTCTCCGTGGCTTGGCGCTTCGCTTAAACGGACATTTCGCGGAATAATTGTTTTATATACTTTGTCCTGAAAATACTTTTTCACTTCGTCGATGACTTGTATGCCCAGATTTGTTCTTGCATCCAGCATGGTAAGCAGGACCCCTTCAATTTTCAGATCCTGATTAAGATGCTTTTGGACCAGCCGGACTGTATTCAGCAGCTGGCTGAGCCCTTCCAATGCGTAATATTCACATTGAACAGGAATCAGTACTGCATCGGCTGCTGTCAAAGCATTTAATGTCAGCAATCCGAGGGAGGGAGGACAATCAATGATAATATAATCGAATTGTTCCTGCACTTCTTCCAATGCCCGTTTCAAGCGAACCTCCCTTGAAATAGTAGGGACCAGTTCAATTTCCGCCCCGGCAAGCTGAATTGTCGCCGGAATGGCAAATAAATTCTCGACCCTTGATTCCTTGATCACTTCCCGTGCCTCAATATCATCAACAAGCACATCATATACACATTGTTCCACGTCCGCTTTGTCAATCCCTGCTCCGCTGGTCGCATTGCCCTGCGGATCGATATCAACCAATAGCACTTTCTTGCCTATGTAAGCTAAACAGGCCCCCAGGTTCACGGAAGTAGTGGTTTTTCCCACACCGCCTTTTTGATTTGCAATGGCGAGAATCTTTCCCACAAAGTCACCCACTTTCCTAACAAATCTAGTAACAATCTATTAAAATACCGCAAAAATTTTCATGTAAAGGATCTGTTAAACTTGCCTGCTGCCAATCAAAATGGAAGCATGGCATTTTATCAAAACCTATATTGCAAACCTTATTCCAATTAATTGAAGTTTCGCTATCTATTTTATCATGAAAAAATAAAGTTGATATTATTTTCCGGGAAAAAAACTAAGCATACATGCTTTGCCAAAAAGCACGACCAAGCTTCCTGCTCTCCAGAGACGGCTGCAGCGGCCGTTACCGGCAATTTCCCCGAGACAATAAGAAAGCCCGGCAATCCGCAGCTGCCAGGCGCAAAAAAATCTATTAGGGCTTTTTCTTTGGTATTTTAATGGTGAACTGATAATATTCCTCAAATTCCTCTTCTTCTGAATCAAGGTTAATGCCATTATCGGTAACCATGCTTAAAGACTGTCTGATTGTATTAACGGCAATTCTCATATCCTTTGAAAATGCCTTTCTTTTCGGTTTTGGCTTCTTCTCCAGGCTAGTGAGCATCTTGACAACCCGTTCCTCGGTCTGCTTAACATTCAGGTTTTTTTCGATGATTTCTTCCAATAGCTTAACCTGCTTTTCAGGGTCCTTCAGGGGAATCAGCGAGCGCGCATGCCGCTCTGTTATATGCTTTTGAAGAAGGGCATCCTGAATTTCCTGCGGAAGCTTTAAAAGCCTTAGTTTATTCGCTACTGTTGACTGGCCGATTCCCAGCCTTTGGGCAAGCGCCTCCTGGGTAAGCTCATGAAGCTGGAGGAGCCTGCTGTAGGCCAGAGCCTCCTCTACAGGCGTAAGCTCTTCACGCTGCAGGTTTTCTATAAGTGCTACTGAAGCTGTTTCAGTATCATTGAAGTCTTTGATCAGGACTGGTGCAGTATCCCAGCCAAGTTTCTGAATGGCCCGGAATCGCCGCTCTCCAGCAATGATTTCGTACTTGCCGGGTTCATATTCCCGGACTACGATCGGCTGGATGATCCCATGTGTATGAATGGTCTGGGCCAGCTCCGTAATTTTATTCTCATTAAAAACCGTTCTTGGTTGATATCGATTCGGCACAATGTCAGAAATGGAGATTTTTTTTATTTCTTCGCTGCTAACTGGTGCCTCCATCTCTATTTGCTGTTCTTCTTTTTCGCCTAACCCAAAGAACCGCGAAAAAGGATGCTTCATCTCCCTACACCACCTTTAAGGAACTCCCATATAACATATTCTCTACAGAAATGACATGTCCTGCTTAAATATTGACAATATTAAACAATTCCTTTGATTCATAATCCGCTACCTTTAATAGTAAAAGAAAATCAGGGTTTGTGCTATAAGAAATTCAACCCAAACTATCAGCTTAAGCCTGCCAGCCGTCTCATGCGGCAGGAATTTCAGGATAAAAATCCCATGGTCCCGCCAATAATTCAGGAAACAATGCTATTCTATCGGCGTCTTATTTGGTGTCCCTGGTTTCCTTGGATACTTTTTCGGAGTCGGTTTCACCTTTTTAATTGTGATGATATTTCTTTCGCTGTCTTCTTCAGGAAGCAGGAAAGGATGAATTTGTTCCACTTTTCCGCCCAAAAGGAAAATTGCTTTTTTTCCCGCTTCCATTTCTTCGCCAGTGCTTGCAGCTTTCATCGCGACAAAATGGCCTTCAGGCTTTACAAGCGGCAGGCACAATTCACTTAAGACAGACATTCTTGCCACGGCCCTGGCCATTACTACATCGTATTTTTCACGATGTTCAGGGTTTTGTGCAAAGCTTTCAGCCCTGTCATGATAGAAAGATACATTTGAAAGATTAAGCGAGCTTGCAAGCTGTTCCAAAAAGGTAATCCGCTTATTCAATGAATCCACAATGGAAACATGCAGCCCGGGGAAGCAGATTTTCAGCGGAATGCTTGGAAATCCTGCACCTGCCCCTACATCACATAATTTATAAGGCTTAGTAAAATCAAAATAAAAAGCAGCACTGATTGAGTCATAAAAATGCTTCAGGTACACTTCCTCTTTGTCGGTGATGGCTGTCAGATTCATTTTCTCATTCCACTCAACCAATAGGGAATAATAGGTTTCAAATTGCTGGAGCTGCAGCTCACTCAGGTCAATTCCCCGACCCTTGAGCTCTTGCTGGAATTGTTCAATATTCATAGGTTTTCAATCCTTTTTCGGAATTTCCTCTATTTAGAAACACGTGCGATTCTGCCTTGTTCTAAATAAACAAGCAAGATAGAAACATCAGCCGGGTTCACCCCAGAGATTCTGGAAGCCTGTGCTACTGAAAGCGGGGCAACCTCTTTTAATTTCTGGCGTGCTTCTGATGCAAGGCCGTTAATGGCATCATAATCAATATTTTGAGGAATTTTTTTATTTTCCATTTTTTTAAGCCTGTCTACCTGCTGGAGGGACTTTTCAATATATCCTTCATACTTAATCTGGATTTCTACCTGTTCAGTCACTTCTCCGCTAAGCATTGTTTCACTTGGAGCAAGAAGCTGAATGTGGCTGTAATTCATTTCAGGTCGTTTAAGCAAATCTGATGCCCTTATGCCATCCTTCAATTCACTGCCGCCACTTTCCGTAATAATTTCCTGCACCTGCTTGGTCGGCTTGATAAAATGGCTATTCAAGCGCTCTTTTTCAGCTTCCACAGCTTCTTTTTTAGCGAGGAACCTTTGATATCGCTCTTCTTTTATCATCCCGATTTTATGGCCGGTTTCAGTCAGGCGAAGATCGGCATTATCATGGCGCAGAAGAAGGCGGTATTCAGCGCGGGAGGTTAACAAACGATATGGCTCATTCGTTCCTTTAGTTACTAAATCATCTATTAATACCCCAATATATGCATCTGCTCTTCCAAGAATCAGCTGCTCTTTATCCAAAGCATTCAGACCGGCATTAATACCAGCCATCAATCCCTGTCCGGCAGCTTCTTCATAGCCTGATGTTCCGTTGATCTGCCCCGCTGTATACAAGTTTTTCACTTTCTTGGTTTCGAGGGTCGGCCATAGTTGTGTCGGAACGATCGCATCATACTCAATGGCATATCCGGCACGCATCAATTGCGCTTTCTCAAGGCCAGGAATGGATGCAAGAATCTTTCGCTGCACATCCTCAGGCAGGCTTGTGGAAAGTCCCTGCACGTAAACCTCCTGGGTATTGCGTCCTTCCGGCTCCAGGAAAATCTGGTGGCGGGGTTTATCATTGAATCGGACTACTTTATCCTCAATAGACGGGCAATAACGCGGTCCTGTTCCTTTGATCATGCCTGAGTACATCGGTGAACGGTGAAGATTGTTATCAATGATCAGGTGTGTTTCTTCATTTGTATAAGTCAGCCAGCATGGAAGCTGGTCTGTAATGAATTTTGTCGTTTCATAGGAAAACGCTCTTGGCACTTCATCTCCAGGCTGTATTTCCGTTTTTGAATAATCGATGGTTGAGCTGTTCACACGAGGAGGCGTCCCTGTTTTAAAGCGGACTAAATCAAAACCAAGCTCCTCCAGGTGTTCTGACAATCGGATGGAAGGCTGCTGGTTGTTCGGGCCGCTTGAATATTTCAATTCTCCAAGAATGATTTCTCCGCGCAGGAAGGTCCCTGTTGTAATAACCACGGTTTTCCCTTTATATACAGCACCTGTTTGGGTAATAACCCCTGTACATACGCCATCTTCTACAATCAGCTGCTCTACCATTCCCTGAACTAATGTCAGGTTCGGCTCATTTTCAATCGTCTTCTTCATTTCGTTCTGATAAAGAAACTTATCCGCTTGTGCCCTTAATGCACGTACGGCTGGTCCTTTTCCAGTATTCAGCATTCTCATCTGAATGTGGGTTTTATCGATATTTCTGCCCATTTCTCCGCCCAATGCATCGATTTCCCTGACCACGATTCCCTTTGCCGGCCCTCCGACAGAAGGGTTACAAGGCATGAATGCTACCATATCCAAATTGATAGTAATCATGAGGGTCTTCGCGCCGACTCTTGCTGCTGCCAGACCTGCTTCACTGCCTGCATGACCTGCTCCTATGACAATGACATCGTAGCTGCCTGCATCATATTGCATAGCTTTTTACCTCCACTTTCAAAATATATATTTATATCCAGCTGTCGGGGCTATAACTGTCCCGCCCGGTGCTTCACATTACTTACCAAGACAAAATTGGGAGAATAATTGGTCAATCAAGCTTTCATGGACGCTTTCTCCAATGATTTCGCCAAGCAGCTCCCATGCTTTCGTGAAATCAATCTGCACTAAATCAACAGGTGTGCCCGACTCGATGGCATCAATGCTGTCTTCTATTGCTTGCAAGGCTTGTCCAAGCAATGCAATATGCCGCGAATTAGAAACATACGTCAAATCGCCAGCTTCAATTGCCCCTTCGAAAAACAGGGAGGATATGGCATCTTCCAGTTCATCAATGCCCTCGTCTTCAAGCAAAGAAGTGGAAACGATTCTTTGTGTCGGTGCCAGCTGCTTCACCCGCTCTATGTTAATCTTACGCGGAAGATCTGTTTTATTAATGATGATGATTACATCCATGCCTTCAACGGCCTGAAAAAGCAATTCATCTTCCTCACTCAGCTCATCAGAATTGTTCAGCACAAGAAGGATTAAATCTGCATCCTTTAAAACAGCACGTGAACGTTCCACGCCTATTCTTTCTACAATATCCTCTGTTTCGCGGATACCTGCCGTATCAAGGAGCCTCAATGGCACTCCGCGCACATTCACATATTCTTCGATAACATCTCTTGTTGTTCCTGGTATGTCCGTCACAATCGCTTTATTTTCATGAACCAGGCTGTTCAGCAAGGAGGACTTGCCGACATTCGGGCGGCCGATAATGACCGTGGACAATCCTTCCCTGAGGATTTTCCCCTGTTCGGAAGTCCTGAGGATTTTTTTAATTTCTCCGCGGACAAAATGGGCTTTCTCCATAAATAGCCGATGTGTCATTTCTTCCACATCATCATATTCAGGATAGTCAATGTTCACCTCGACCTGAGCGAGGGTTTCTAATATATCCTGCCTTAGCTTCCGGATCAGCTGTGAAAGCCTGCCTTCCATTTGCCCCAATGCTACATTCATTGCTTTGTCTGTTTTGGCACGGATCAGATCCATGACCGCCTCAGCCTGAGAGAGGTCGATTCTGCCATTTAAAAAGGCACGTTTTGTGAATTCGCCAGGTTCAGCAAGCCGCGCGCCCTGGGACAGGACAAGCTGAAGCACCCGATTTACAGAAACGATGCCGCCATGACAGTTAATTTCCACAACATCTTCCCGTGTAAAGGTTTTAGGGCCTTTCATGATTGAGATCATGACTTCTTCCACTGTATTGCCTGTTTTAGGATCCCTTAAGTGGCCATAATGTATGGTATGAGAATCCACCCCGGCTAAACGTTTGCTGCCAGGGCCCTTATATATCTTATCCGCTATCGCTATTGCTTCTTCGCCGCTGAGCCTGACAATCGCTATTGCGCCTTCTCCCATGGGTGTGGATACAGCCGCAATCGTATCATATTCCATTCCTGTCACCCCGCAAATGTATCTTTTCATCTATATCAAAAAAAAATTTCGTTTTTATACCCAAATAACTACAATAACACAATCAGCCATTGAAAAAAAGCACATAACCTTTGGCGCGTGATGTTATCCACAACGCGCTGAAAATTCACTTTCATTACCGTTTATTTTAACTTATCCACATGTGAATAACAAGCAAGCCCGACCTTCCCTCATCATTCACTTGCTTCTGTCTGCTTCAATATTTTTGAGAGGACACAAAAATGCCCCCTGCATATGCAGAGGGCATTCCATTATTTTATAGGTTTAATCAACAGATGGCGGTATGGTTCTGCACCGCTTGATTCGGTTTTGATTTTCCGGTTTCCCATCAGGGCGTTGTGAATCACCTTGCGCTCATTAGAAGGCATCGGTTCAAGAGCAACTTCTTTCCCGGTTTTCATGGCTTTATTTGCCATTCTTTCCGCGAGCTGGACCAATGTATCACTTCTGCGCTGCCTGTAATCTTCGGCATCTACCTCAACTGTCAAATACTGCTTCGAATAGCGGTTAGCAACCAGCTGTGTAAGATACTGGAGAGAGTTGAGTGTCTGTCCCCTTTTTCCGATCAGCAGCGCAATTTTATCGCCTGAAACCTGAAAGGAAATATTCCTGCCATTACGTTTCACAGCAACTTCGGCACTTACACCCATTTTTTCGCTCACATTCTTCAAAAAGCGAATGCCTTCTTCAATAGGATCAGGAGGCAATGTGACATTTACCACTGCCTGTCTGGCTCCGAAAATTCCCAAAAAACCTTTTTTTCCCTGATCAGCAATTTCAATTTCTACGCGGTCTCTTGTGGTGTTTAGCTGAGATAAAGCTGATTCTACTGCTTCTTCGACTGATTGTCCTGTAGCAGTTATCCTTTTCACTTTTTCTTAGCTCCTCCCGCATCACCGGAAGCTGTTTTTCTCAGATCCGGACCTTTAATGAAATAGGTTTGTGCAATCATGAAAATATTGCCGACTACCCAATACAGAGACAGGGCAGCTGGGAATCTTATCGCAAAGATAACGATCATTACCGGCATGATATAGAGCATCATTGTCATTTGAGTTGCCATTTGAGGGGTTGTCGTATTCCCTGCCATTGTAAGCTTTTGCTGAATGAACGTTGTTATTCCCGCAACAATCGGCAAAATGTACAGCGGATCTGGTGTTCCAAGGTCAAACCACAAAAAGCTGTGGTTAGCGATTTCCCGCGTTCGGCTGATTGCATGGTAAAAGCCAATCAGGATAGGCATTTGTATTAATAGCGGAAAACAGCCCGCTAAAGGATTTACATTATATTTAGAGAATAAAGCCATGGTTTCCTGCTGCAGCTTTTGCTGTGTGGCAGCATCTTTAGAGCTGTATTTTTCTTTAAGCTTGGCCATTTCAGGCTGCAGGGCCTGCATAGCTTTAGAGTTTTTTGTCTGTTTGATCATCAATGGCAGGATCACTAATCGGACCAGTATGGTAACCACTACGATTCCAAGGCCATAGTTATTTCCTAAGAATTTAGAGACACTTGTGATAAGCACCGATAATGGATACACAATATAGTGATTCCAGAATCCTGTGCTGCTTGAATCAATCGGCTGCTTGATTTCCGTACAGCCGGAAAGAAGCATGATAATGGCAGCGATCCCCATAATGAGAAATATTCTTTTTTTCAAGCGTTTTTTCCTCCTATCTTTCGAAAGATCCTCAAGCTTGCCTGCAAAGGCTTTTTTGCATGCCTGTCCGGCTATCTTCAGGCCAAAGGCCAGAGCACCGGCAGGTCATGATTCTCTTTCGGTCACATATATTACGGTATGCAGGCTAAATGGTTTCATTATTTGGTGAATTTATTGCTTGCTTTATTTAGGGTTAATGATTTGGAACGTTTTAAAACGTGGATCAGACTGTTCTTCACTTCAAGAAAGTCCATTTGTGATGCAGGCTTGCGGGCAATTATGACATAATCCTTGCCAATTCCGATGTCTTCTATAAGTTCCAGGAAGGCTTGCCTTATGTACCTTTTAATTTGGTTTCTTACTACGGCATTTCCGATTTTTTTGCTGACAGAAAGGCCGATCCTGAAATGGTCCTGATTCGGCTTTTCAAGGACATACACTACAAATTGCCTGTTTCCGAATGATTCACCCTTTTTAAAAACATCCTGGAATTCATCATTCTTCTTAATCCTTAGCTTTTTTTTCATTCTTTACACCTACATTAAACGAAATTGGGCAACCCCAAAAACACCTTCTATTGAAAAAAAAGACCACTGAGACTTTTCAGTGGTCTATGCAGATAATACTTTTCTGCCCTTGCGGCGACGTGCAGCTAACACTCTACGTCCGTTTTTCGTGCTCATGCGGCTACGGAAACCGTGAACCTTACTGTGCTTGCGCTTATTCGGTTGATAAGTTCTTTTCATTATATGACACCTCCCTGAGGAATAACAGTTAAAGACAGTCTTCGTAATTATATAGATGGCAGGACTAAAAAGTCAACCTCTCTATAAAAAAAAATCAATTTTATATCAAAAAAGCCAAGTGATCTTTTTGTTCGTATTCTCCTATTGTAAATCATTTTACTGCTTTGGAACATAGAAAATTTTGGCTCAGCATATTTTCCGATTGAAAAATCAGGCTGTTTTCGTAAACTTTGCTGCTATCTGAACAAGGGGTTGATTTCCGCTTCAGGATGCTCGCTTTCCGCGAGGCGGCCGGTGAGTCTCCTCGGCTGTGCCGCTAATCCCGCAGGAGTCTTGCCTTACATTCCAATCAGCCTGACTTACCAATGGGACGCCTCACAGAACTTATTAAAAAACAACGATATTTAAGAAAAGAGCCAAAAAGTAATACTTCATTAATTGCTGATCTACCCCTCAGCTTTTTTCATTATTTCAGTATTAATAGAGAGCTCTTCATATTGAACCGCTTGTCCATTTATAAGCTTACATTTACAGCTGTGGATACTTTTTCGACATTTTTCTCAATATCCACAGCCTTCCAGTTATACTTTTGCACATAAAAAAGGACTGTGGAAAAGTTTTTCCCGCAGCGTGTGGTCTTGTGGATAAAGTTTTTAAATCCATTGCAACTAAGGCAAATATCTGATATTATATTTGTGTTTTCACTCTGAATAACTTTCAATCATTTTAGCACTTATCCACAAAATGTGTATAACATGTGGATAAATTATTCTAGCTGTGAATATAAATTTGTCCACAATCGGTGGATATTGTCGAAAACTGTTTTACTTCTTATTATATATTTTTTTCCCATCCCTGTTGATGCATAAAAATACTGTCTACGTATTTTAATGTATTTCCGCTTATACAAATGTTGCACAAGAATGGAAACAGGGTCAGAAACCAGAAAATGCGGAGTTAGAATACAATCCTGAACTTGCGTATTCATTTTCATTTTTTATAGAAATATCCTTAGCAAAGGAGGGATTAGATGGAGAACATTGATAGTTTATGGAACCAGGCTTTATCAAAGATTGAAAAGAAGATTTCAAAGCCAAGTTTTGAAACATGGCTTAAATCGACAAAAGCCCATATGCTGCAGGGAGACCTATTAACTGTAACGGCTCCCAATGAGTTTGCCCGTGATTGGCTGGAAGAACGCTATTCCCGGCTTATATCAGATGTTCTGTTAGAGCTGACAGGTGAAGAATTAGAAGCTAAATTTATCATTCCCCCTAATCAGGGAGAAGATGACTTTGCTGATTCGCCTCCTGCCAAAAAGCCAAAGAAACAAGACGATGATCAAAATGATTTTCCGCAGCACATGTTAAATACTAAAAATACATTTGATACATTTGTCATTGGTTCAGGCAACCGGTTTGCCCATGCAGCATCGCTTGCAGTAGCCGAAGCTCCAGCTAAAGCCTATAATCCTTTGTTTATATACGGGGGAGTGGGCCTTGGCAAAACGCATTTAATGCACGCTATCGGCCACTATGTGCTGGAACATAATCCGCGGGCAAAGGTGGTATACCTTTCTTCGGAAAAGTTCACCAATGAATTCATTAATTCCATACGTGATAACAAGGCGGGTGACTTCCGCGACAAATATCGGAATGTAGATGTTCTTCTTATTGATGATATTCAATTTTTAGCCGGAAAAGAACAAACACAGGAGGAATTTTTCCATACTTTCAATACCCTCCATGAAGAAAGCAAGCAAATTGTCATTTCAAGTGATCGTCCTCCTAAAGAGATACCTACACTCGAAGACAGGCTGCGTTCCCGTTTTGAATGGGGGCTGATTACAGATATCACACCGCCTGATCTTGAGACCAGGATCGCGATACTCCGCAAAAAAGCTAAAGCAGAGGGCCTTGATATCCCAAATGAAGTGATGCTTTATATCGCAAACCAGATTGATTCGAATATTCGTGAGCTTGAGGGGGCACTTATTAGAGTTGTCGCTTATTCGTCATTGATTAATAAAGATATCAATGCAGACCTTGCAGCTGAAGCATTAAAAGATATCATTCCAAGCTCAAAGCCTAAAATCGTTACGATCCTTGATATTCAAAAAACAGTCGGAGAGCATTACAGTGTTAAGCTTGAAGACTTCAAAGCTAAAAAGAGAACAAAGTCAGTCGCTTTTCCGCGGCAGATCGCCATGTATTTATCCCGCGAGCTGACAGATTTTTCTCTTCCTAAAATAGGAGATGAATTCGGAGGAAGAGATCATACCACCGTCATTCATGCTCATGAAAAAATTTCAAAACTGCTTCAAACAGATTCCCAGCTGCAAAGACAGGTTAAGGAAATACAGGTGCAGCTAAAAGTCTGACATGCGAATAGTGTTGATAACTTCTTTACACTTACTCACAGTCTGTCCACATGTGGATAGACTGTTTTTCCTTATGTTTATCGCAGTTATCCACATATTAACAGGCCCTACTACTATTACTACTATCTTTTTTAAAAAAATAATAACTAAAACACTATGCTTAGCAGGCTGAAAATATCACTTAACGGGAGGAAAAATAAAATGAGATTTATCATCCAAAGAGATCGTTTGGTCCATAGCGTCCAGGAAGTTCTAAAGGCTGTTACATCCAGAACGACAATCCCTATTCTGACTGGGATAAAAATCAATGTTACAAGCGAAGGTGTCACACTTACCGGAAGTGATTCGGATATTTCCATTCAATCTTTTATTCCGGCAGAAGATGAGGGCAATGAGATTGTTGAAGTCAAACAAAGCGGGGCAATCGTCCTTAATGCCCGTTTTTTCAGCGATATTGTTAAAAAACTTCCCATGGATACGGTTGAAATTGAAGTGCAAAACCATTTCCAGACAATTCTCCGTTCAGGAAAAGCTGAATTTAATTTAAATGGATTAGATGCGGAAGAATATCCTCACCTGCCAATGATTGAAGAAGAAAACATTTTTAAGATTCCAGCGGATCTCCTTAAAACGCTAATACGCCAAACTGTCTTTGCTGTGTCCACGTCAGAAACACGGCCCATCTTGACAGGTGTAAACTTGAAGGTTGAAACGGACGAATTAACCTGTATTGCAACAGACAGCCACCGCCTGGCAATGAGAAAAGCAAAAATAGAAAGCGGCATCCAAGGATCACATAGTGTGGTCATCCCCGGAAAAAGCTTAAATGAGCTAAGCAAGATCCTGGATGATACGAACGATCCGATCGAAATTGTTATTACAGAAAACCAGGTGCTTTTCAAAGCTCAAAACCTGCTGTTTTACTCAAGGCTGCTTGAAGGAAACTATCCTGACACATCCAGACTGATTCCAAACGACAGCAAAACTGATGTCACCGTCCGCGCCAAGGATTTTCTGCAGGCGATTGACCGGGCGTCACTTCTTGCTAGAGAAGGCAGAAACAATGTCGTCAAATTATCTACACATGATGGAAAAATCATTGAAGTATCTTCCAATACTCCTGAAATCGGGAAAGTCATTGAAGAAGTGCTTGCTGAATCGATTGAAGGCGAAGATCTTAAAATATCCTTCTCTGCAAAGTTTGTCATGGATGCTTTAAAGGCTTTGGAAGGCACGGATATTACAATTAATTTCACTGGCGCCATGAGGCCATTTGTCATCCGCTCGCTAAACGATGACACAATGCTGCAATTAATCCTGCCTGTAAGGACATACTAAAAAGCAAATAACACACATTTCAAAGCTTTGCGGCACAAACAGCGTAAAGGGCAATATATGTATTTAGTTCTGTGAAAGTAAAGGTCTGTCTTGCGGGCCTTTTTCTTTTTATCATGCTTTACGATCGGCTTAAGGGAAATTGCCCAAATTACGTACATATTTTCTAAGGGGTCATGGAGGATCGAATGCTATAGTCAGCCTAAAAAAAGAGAAGCAAGTATGATCAGCGTAAAATCGCAATGACAGCTTTCAGCACACATAAATAGCCGTCATTGCGAAAAATGCCCTGGCTGTATCGTCAATACTTTGTCTATTTGCGTTTTTTTTAGTAAAATAAAATATTAGAGACTACTGAGAAATGAGTGAGCGATATGCAAGAGATTCAGATTGGAACGGAATATATCACACTGGGTCAATTTTTGAAGCTGGCTGATGTCATCCAAAGCGGAGGGATGGCGAAATGGTTCCTGAGTGAGCATGAAGTATTTATAAACGGTGAATTGGATGTCCGGAGGGGCAGAAAGCTTAGGGAAGGTGATAAAATAGAGATCCCGCAGGTCAGCGGCCGTTTCTTGATCACTTCCTAAGCAAAGGATAGAACATATGCATATAGAAAACATAAAACTGAAGAATTACCGGAATTATGAAGATCTTGAACTATCTTTCGAAAACAAGGTGAATGTTATCCTTGGAGAAAATGCCCAGGGCAAAACAAATGTCATGGAGTCCATCTATGTGCTGGCCATGGCAAAATCCCACCGGACATCCAATGATAAAGAACTTATTCGCTGGGACCAGGAATATGCTAAAATAGAAGGTAGGGTAAAAAAGAGAAATAATTCTATTCCACTTGAATTACTCATTTCCAAAAAGGGTAAAAAAGCTAAAAGCAATCATATTGAACAACAGAGGCTAAGCCAATATGTCGGGAATATGAATGTAATTATGTTTGCTCCGGAGGATTTGAATCTGGTCAAGGGAAGTCCTCAGGTGAGACGCCGTTTTATAGATATGGAAATTGGGCAGGTTTCTCCCGTCTACCTTCATGATATGAGTCAATATCAAAAAATACTTCAACAAAGAAATCATTATTTGAAACTTCTTCAAATCCGAAAACAGACAGACACCACCATGCTGGATGTCTTAACAGAGCAGCTTATTGACCACGCTGCAAAGATTGTGCTGCGCCGGTATAAGTTCCTTTTTTTGCTGCAAAAATGGGCAGAACCGGTACATTCCGGCATATCAAGAGGACAAGAAATTCTGAAAATAGAATATAAGCCCTCTCTCGATGTATCAGAATCTATGGATTTGTCGAAAATGATAGAAGAATTCCAAGAAAAATTTGCTAAAATAAAAGCAAGAGAAATTGAACGGGGTGTGACACTGACCGGGCCCCATCGGGATGATCTGGTCTTTTATGTGAACGGACGGGATGTACAGACCTTTGGATCTCAGGGGCAGCAGCGTACCACTGCCCTTTCTTTGAAACTTGCTGAAATTGAATTAATACACGCCGAAATCGGCGAATATCCAATACTCCTGCTGGATGATGTCTTATCAGAGCTGGATGACTTCAGGCAGTCACACCTGTTAAATACCATCCAAGGGAAGGTGCAGACATTTGTTACTACCACTTCTGTAGAGGGGATTGACCATCAGACTCTGCGTGAAGCTGCAGCCTTTACAGTGAATCAGGGACATGTAACAAAGGTCAAATGATGAGGTGAGTTCATGTATCTGCATATCGGGGAGGATATACTTGTTAAAACGGATGATGTAATTGCCATCTTGGATAAACAAATCCTCCATTCTTCAGCCATTACCCAGGAATTCCTGGAAAAGAAAGAAAGCATCATCTCCAACCTGGCAAAAGGGTCAATAAAATCGGTTGTTATTACAGACAAGCATGTATTTTATTCGCCTCTTGCTTCAGGTACGTTAAAAAAAAGGTCGCAGCAGCTGTCCGTTTTGAATGACTGATGACCCGCTGCAAAGATTGCCAGCTAAAACTATCCTTTTTTCAGTCCTGGACTGAACAATTAACATACAAGCATAGAATGCCAATAGAAAAGTGTAGGTGATAGGCGTGTCAATGGAACAAAAAGAAGCTCAAAATCAAGCGTACGATGAGAATCAGATACAGGTATTAGAAGGCCTGGAAGCTGTCCGCAAGCGTCCCGGGATGTATATTGGGTCAACTGCTTCAAAAGGCCTCCATCATCTTGTCTGGGAAATTGTTGATAACAGCATAGATGAAGCCCTTGCTGGTTTTTGTGATGAAATTAAAGTAACGATCGAAGAAGATAATAGCATTACTGTCGTGGATAACGGACGGGGCATACCAGTAGGAATACATGAAAAAATGGGACGTCCCGCAGTCGAGGTCATCATGACAGTCCTTCACGCTGGCGGAAAGTTCGGCGGAGGCGGATATAAGGTATCCGGCGGACTTCATGGAGTGGGTGCTTCTGTAGTTAATGCACTTTCCACTATTTTGGAAGTATTTGTCCATCGCGATGGCAATATTTATTATCAAAAATTCATGCGCGGTGTACCACAGGAAGATCTTTCGATAATCGGAGAAACGGACCATACAGGAACAACCATTCATTTTGTTCCAGATGGCGAAATTTTTACCGAAACGCTTGTTTATGAATATGATGTGCTTGCCATCCGTTTAAGGGAGCTTGCATTCTTGAATAAAGGAATCAAGATCATCCTTGAAGATAAGCGCGGAGAAGGACGCACGAATGCCTACCATTATGAAGGCGGCATAAAGTCTTACGTCGAACATTTGAATAAATCAAAAGAAGTCCTTCACGAAACCATCTTCATGGAAGGCGAGAAAGATGGCATATCTGTTGAAATTGCGCTGCAATACAATGACGGCTATATCAGTAATTTGTTCTCTTTCGCCAATAATATTCATACTTACGAGGGCGGAACGCATGAGTCCGGCTTCAAAACGGCCCTGACAAGGGTTATTAATGATTATGCCCGCAAAAGCGGTATCTTCAAAGACAGCGATACCAATTTATCCGGTGAAGATGTAAGGGAAGGTTTGACAGCCATCATTTCCATCAAACATCCAGATCCTCAATTCGAGGGCCAGACCAAGACGAAGCTTGGCAATTCCGAGGCGAGAACTGTAGCAGATTCCATTCTTTCTGAAAAGCTGGATTCCTTCATGTATGAAAATCCTTCAGTTGCCAGGAAGATTGTCGATAAAGGTTTAATGGCTGCGAGAGCACGTCTGGCAGCGAAAAAAGCCCGTGAATTAACCAGGAGGAAGAGTGCACTTGAAGTGTCGAGCCTTCCCGGAAAGCTTGCAGATTGTTCCTCAAAGGATCCTGCAATAAGCGAATTATATATCGTTGAGGGTGACTCTGCGGGCGGTTCTGCGAAACAAGGGCGTGACCGTCATTATCAGGCAATCCTGCCATTGCGCGGCAAAATTATCAACGTAGAAAAAGCGCGCTTGGATAAAATTCTTTCCAACAACGAGATCCGGACCATCATTACGGCTCTTGGAACAGGTATTGGAGAGGAATTTGATATCACAAAGGCAAGATATCATAAAGTCGTCATCATGACAGATGCAGATGTAGACGGTGCGCATATCCGTACGCTTATGCTGACATTCTTCTACAGGTACATGAGAAAAATTATCGAGCACGGTTATATATATATCGCACAGCCGCCGTTATATAAAGTATCACAGGGCAAAAAGGTGCTTTATGCGTACAATGACCGTGAGCTTGAAGAAATCACGGCAAGCCTTCCGAGCCAGCCAAAACCGGGATTGCAGCGCTATAAAGGTCTTGGCGAGATGAATCCTGAACAGCTTTGGGAAACTACCATGGATCCTGACTCAAGGACACTGCTTCAGGTCAGCCTGAGTGATGCCATAGAAGCGGATGAAACGTTTGAGATACTTATGGGCGACAAAGTAGAGCCCCGCCGCAACTTTATTGAGGAAAATGCCATTTATGTAAAGAACCTCGATATTTAAATTCCAGCAGGATAGATGACCATTCTTCTATCCTGTTGTTTACATTTTTGTTTCCGGAAAATATGAGGACCAGGGAGAATCACCTGTTATAGCTCTCATTATACTTTTTTACAAAAAGCTTTTTGCTTTATAAAAGGAGGTTGGCTCCATGTCAGAAAATCAGCAATCAAATGTAAAAGAGATTAACATAAGCACCGAAATGCGCACTTCCTTTTTGGATTATGCCATGAGCGTTATTGTATCGCGTGCCCTTCCTGACGTCAGGGATGGACTAAAGCCTGTTCACCGCCGTATCCTTTATGCCATGAACGACTTAGGAATGACAGCTGAAAAGCCATTCAAAAAGTCTGCCCGTATCGTCGGCGAAGTAATCGGCAAGTACCATCCGCATGGCGACAGTGCCGTTTATGAAACGATGGTGCGGATGGCGCAGGATTTCAACTATCGCTATATGCTTGTAGACGGCCACGGCAATTTCGGTTCTGTAGACGGCGACCCGGCAGCAGCCATGCGTTACACTGAAGCCAGAATGTCAAAAATATCAATGGAGCTCCTTCGCGACCTCAATAAAGACACCATTGATTATAAAGAAAACTATGATGGTTCCGAAAAAGAACCGGCAGTTATGCCTGCCCGCTTTCCGAACCTGCTAGTAAATGGCTCTTCGGGCATCGCGGTCGGCATGGCGACAAACATTCCTCCGCATCAATTAGGAGAAGTCATTGACGGTGTGCTTGCGTTAAGCACGAACCCTGAAATTACCATTCCTGAGCTAATGGAAATTATTCCAGGTCCGGATTTTCCTACTGCAGGAATGATTCTTGGCCGCAGCGGCATTAGAAAAGCGTATGAAACCGGACGCGGCTCCATCCTGCTTCGTGCAAAGGTTGAAATTGAAGAAAAATCAAACGGCAAGCAGGTCATTCTTGTTAAGGAGCTTCCTTATCAGGTTAATAAGGCCAAGCTGATTGAAAAGATAGCCGAGCTTGCCCGCGACAAGAGAATAGACGGCATAACAGATCTCCGCGATGAGTCTGACCGGAACGGAATGCGGATCGTCATTGAAGTCCGCCGTGATGCAAATGCGAATGTGCTTCTTAACAATTTATATAAACATACCGCTATGCAGACAAGCTTCGGAATCAACCTTCTTGCGCTTGTTGATGGACAGCCTAAAGTACTGAATCTGAAGCAGACTCTGCATTATTATCTTGAGCACCAGCAGGTCGTAATTAGAAGAAGGACGGAATTTGAACTAAGGAAAGCTGAGGCACGTGCCCACATTTTAGAGGGATTGCGCATCGCTCTTGATAACCTGGATCGGATCATCAGTTTAATCCGCGGTTCCCAGACTACTGAAATTGCCCGTGAAGGGTTAATGACGGAATTCTCCCTTTCTGAAAAGCAGGCACAGGCCATCCTGGATATGCGCCTTCAGCGTCTAACCGGTTTGGAGCGGGAGAAAATTGAAGAAGAATATCAGGAATTGGTTAAGTTAATAGCAGAATTGCGTGCAATCCTGGCAGATGAAGAAAAAGTATTAGCCATCATCCGTGAGGAGCTGCTGGAAATCAAGGAACGCTTTAATGATGAAAGACGCACAGAGATTGTTTTGGGCGGATTTGAAAGCATTGAAGACGAGGATTTGATTCCAGAGGAAAACATTATTGTCACACTGACTCATAATGGCTATATCAAGCGTCTTCCTGCTTCCACGTACCGCAGCCAAAAGCGCGGCGGAAGAGGCATTCAGGGAATGGGCACAAATGAGGATGATTTTGTCGGTCATCTGCTGACAACATCTACGCATGATACACTCCTCTTCTTTACGAATAAGGGAAAAGTATACCGTGCTAAAGGATATGAAATCCCTGAGTATGGAAGAACAGCGAAGGGGCTTCCAATCATTAATCTCCTTGAAATTGAAAAAGGAGAATGGATAAATGCCATCATACCTGTAAAAGACTTTGTGGATGACTGGTTCCTGTTCTTCACCACCAAGGATGGGATATCAAAACGATCTCCACTATCCTCTTTCGCAAATATCAGGACTAACGGTTTGATTGCCCTTGGCTTGAGAGAAGAGGATGAACTGATTTCAGTAAGGCTGACCGATGGTACGAAGCACATCGTAATCGGCACGAAAAACGGCATGCTGATCCGTTTCCCTGAAGAAGATGTCCGCTCAATGGGCCGGACTGCTTCAGGAGTAAAAGGAATCACACTGCGGAATAATGATGAAGTTGTCGGCATGGAAATACTGGAAGAAAGCGAAGAAGTGCTGATTGTCACTAAAAACGGTTACGGAAAGCGGACGCCTGCTGACGAATACCGTATTCAAAATAGAGGCGGAAAAGGAATTAAAACATGCAATGTTACCGACAAGAACGGTGAACTTATTGCAGTTAAAACTGTTACCGGAGAAGAAGATCTGATGCTGATCACAGCAGCAGGTGTTTTAATCAGGATGGCTGTTGAGGATATCTCCAGAACCGGAAGAAACACACAGGGCGTTAAGCTTATCCGCCTGGAAAACTCTGAAAATGAGTATGTATCAACAGTTGCTATGGTAGAACGTGATGAAGAAAAAGAAGTTATTGAAGATATAGCTGAAACACCTCCTGTTGAACCATTTAAGGATGAAATAGGAGAAGAAGGAAGTACACCGGAAGAAGCACACGAAGACACTGAAAACGGTGAAGAATAATAAATGCAAAAAGGAGGAGCATGGATGCCATGCTCCTCCTTTTTGCATTCTGAGAAAATATATAGTCTTTTCAGAAAAAGTGAAGTAATATTATGGTAAAAACAAAAATTGCGTTCTAGAGGTGCACAAAGTGCGAGTAAAAACACATTATTTAGAAGAGGGCTGCATCCTTTCAAAAGATGTTATTGGAATGACAAAGCGCCCCATCATAACTAAAAAAACCATCATTACAAACGAAATGCTGGAAGTGCTGCAGGCCTTTTTGGTCACTGATGTCAGTGTTGAAAAGACATTGATTGACGGAAGCTGGTTTTCTCCAAAGGAAATCATTGATGAGGAATCAGAAGAAGAGGGCAGCGATTCAACATTTTTAACTCAATATTTAAAAGCGGTACAAGCCTATAAGAAGCTTTTTAAGAACTGGCAGGCAGGAAGCATAGCAGATGTGGCAAAAGTGCGCAGTATAATTATTCCTTTATTTGAAAAGTTTTTGGAAAATCCTCAGGAGCTTGTTTCGCTTCATCATTATTGCAGCAAAGAGGACTATTTATATCATCATGCTATTTCAATGGGCATCATCTGCGGATTTATCGCAAAAAAAATGAATTACGAATTGGCAGACATCATGCAGATTACGATGGGAGGCTGTCTGGCAGACTGCGGAATGGCAAAGATTCCTCCAAAAATACTCGATAAAAAAACGAGCCTGACTTCTGAGGAATACGAAGAGATCAGAAAGCATCCCATATATAGCCTGAGAATGCTTCAGAATACCCCGATACTAAAAGAAACAGTAAAATATGCAATTGTTCAGCATCATGAAAGATTGGACGGAAGCGGATATCCCGCTGGAAGGAATGGAAAGGAGCCACATTCCTTTTCAAGGATTGTGGCAGTTGCTGATGTTTATCATGCAATGACTTCTGAAAGGATATACAGGAATAAACAATCGCCGTTTAAGGTTATGGAAATGATCCTTCAGGATGACTTTGGAAAGTTTGATATTACAGTAGTTAAAACACTTCTTGAATGTGTGACAACCTACACCATCGGAAGCCGGGTAAGGCTCTCAAATGGCTACACGGCAGAAATCATTTTCATAGATGCACATTCTCAGACACGGCCTCTCGTAAAAGCTGCAGACAGCGGGGAAATCATTAATCTTGGTAAAACCCGGGAGTTGTTTATTGAGGAAATCCTGTAAACATTCCTCACGAACTCTAGGTAAAGGATCGATATAAACCAAGGCCTTTAATCTATTAGTCATGGAATCTATTATTCAGAGGGGGAGATTTCCCCCTTGCTTTTCTTGTCCTTTGCCTTTATAATAACGAAGTTGCACCAGAAGAGGATTGCAGGATATTTTCTTTTAAAAAAGTTATTGACCTTGTAAACTATGCATGGTATGATATTAAAGTCGCTTACGAGATAAACGACAAATTGCTCTTTGAAAACTGAACAAAACTAAGCGCCAACGTTTTAAAATAGTGAGCACACACTCTAAAAGCAAATGAGCAAGTCGAACATTTCTTCG